>NZ_CP186950.1:0-2925000 GCF_049570255.1 Streptomyces manipurensis
TCGCCGGTCTTGGCGGCGGCGTCCTGGAGGAGTCCGAAGGCCATGGGGACGGCCTGGATGACGTCGACGTCGTGGCGCAGGACCAGGTCGCGCAGGTGGCGGCCGTGGGCGGCGAGGGCGGGGTCGACGAGGACGACGCGGGCGCCGCGGGCGAGGGAGGTCCACACGTCCAGGAGGCAGAGGTCGAAGTTGAGGGGTGCGTAGTTCAGGACGGTGCGGCCGGGTCCGATGGTGAAGGCGCCGGCGGCCCAGCGGGTGAAGCGGTCGACGGCGTCCAGGCCCAGGGGGACGATCTTGGGGAGGCTGGTGGACCCGGAGGTGGTGAGCATCAGGGCCGTGCGGGCCGCTTCGGCGGGCGGGAGGGGGCGGGCGGGGGTGTCGGGGTTGGGGGTGACGCGGGCCGCCTGGCCGCCGGGGGCCAGGACGTGGGTGCAGCCGGCCTGGGCGAAGAGGTCGGCCAGGAGGGTGTCGGCGAGGGCGGGTGAGGGCAGCAGCAGCGGCCGGTGGGACAGCAGGCAGGCCAGGACGAGGGCGACGGCGGCCGGGGACTTGTCGGCGAGGACGCCGACGGGGGTCGTGGGGTCGAGGTCGAGGCGGGCGAGGCGGTCGCGTTCGCGGCCGGCCTGCTCGTACAGCTCGCGGTAGGTGGTCTCCTGGCCGTTGAAGAGCAGGGCGGTGGCGTGGGGGCGGTCGCGGACCTGGGTGAGGAATCCGCCCAGGAGGCCGAGTTCGACGGTGGGGGCCGGGGTGTGGGGTGTGCTCATCGCGGGCCTGCCTCGCGGGGTCGGCGAGCTCGATCCAGCCGGACTTCACGGCGGTGCCGGCGGGGGTCTTGGCGGTGAAGCGGACGACGCGGGCGGTGGTGTCGGGCTGCAGGGCGATCTCGAGGGGGACGCCGGGGGGCACGGGGGCGGAGGACGGGCAGCCCAGGCCGCGGACGCGGGCGGAGTCGCCGGCGGCGAACCGGTCGACGCTCTCCTCCACGGCGAGGGCGACGACGCTCATGCCGTGGGCGATGACGGTGTCGAAGCCGGCGGCGCGGGCGGCGTCCTCGTCGAGGTGGATGGGGTTGAGGTCGCCGGAGGCGTGGGCGTAGGAGCTGATCCAGTCGGTGGTCAGGTGGTGTACGGCGCTCTGGGGGGTGCCGGCTCCCTGCGGGGCGGGGGCGGGCGGGGCGGCGGTGACGTCGCCGAAGGGTTCCAGGGTGCTCGCGCCGACCAGGAGGGCGGAGATGACCAGTTCGGCGAAGGGTGCCGGGCCGTCCTCGCCGGTGAGGCGGACGTGCAGGGCGATGCGGGCGCCGCGGGGCTCCTTGCGGATGCCGGCGACTTCGAGGGCGACGGTGACCTGTTCGCCGGGGCGGACCGGGCGCAGGGTGCGGATGTCCTGGCCGAGGTGGACGACGGAGACGGGTCCGGGTTCGGCGGCGGTCAGGGCGGCGACGGTCTGTTCGGCGACGGTGTGGGCGAGGACGAAGGTGTGGACGGGGGACGCCTGGCCGGGGCGGGCGGTGGGCAGGCCGGGGCGGGCGGCGCCTCGGTAGTCGGTGATCTCGGGTTCGGTGACGGTCAGGGTGCGGACCGGGCTGGGCAGCGACAGGAGGGTCATACCGGCGTCACCACCAGGGAGGAGTTGTGGCCGCCGAACCCGAAGGAGTTGGTGAGGGCGGGTCCCGGGCGTACGGGGCGGGGTGTGCCGTGGACGACGTCGATGTCCATTCCTGGCTCCTGCTGTTCGTGGTTGGCGGTGGGCGGGACCTCGCAGTGGCGCATGGCCTGCACGGTGGCGACGAGTTCGACGGCTCCGGCGGCGCCGATGAGGTGGCCGATGACCGACTTGGGTGCGGTGACGGGGGGTTGGGCGGTGCCGAAGACCTTGGTGAGGGCGGCGGCTTCGGAGCGGTCGTTGTAGGGGGTGGAGGTGCCGTGCGCGTTGACGTGGACGATGTCGGCGGGGGTGAGTCCGGCGTCGGCGATGGCGCCGGCCATGGCGGCGGCGGCTCCGGCGCCGTCGGGCAGCGGCATCGCGAGGTGGTGGGCGTCGGCGGTGGCGGCGTATCCGGCGACCAGGCCGTAGGTGGTGGCGCCGCGGGCGCGGGCGTCTTCGAGGCGTTCCAGGACGACGAATCCGGCTCCTTCGCCCATGACGAATCCGTCGCGGTCCTTGTCGAAGGGGCGTGAGGCGTGTTCGGGGTCGTCGTTGCGGAAGGAGACCGCGCTGAGGTTGCCGAATACGGCCAGGGTGACGGGGGTGAGGGTGTGTTCGGTGCCGCCGGCGATGACCAGGTCGGCGCGGCCGGTCTGCAGGAGCATCAGGGCGTGGCCGATGGCGTCGGCGCCGCTGGCGCAGGTGTGGGCGACGGTCAGGGCGGGTCCGCTCCAGCCGAGCCGGATGGCGATCTGGGCGGCGGCGGCGTTGGGCATGGTCATCAGCGGCATGAGCGGGTTGACGCGGGCCGGGCCGCCTTCGGTGAAGTGGGCGGACTCCAGGTCGCTGGTGGCGCGTCCGCCGACGGCGTTGCCGACGACGATCGCGGTGCGGCCGGGTTCGGCGGTGGGTGATCCGGCGTCGGCGTGGGCGGCGAGGGCGGCGGCGGTGCCGTAGTGGGCGAAGGGGTCCATCCGGCGGGCGTCCTTGGCCGGGACGAGTGCGGTGAGGGTCTCCAGGCCGCGGACGCGGCAGCCGATGCGGACCCGGTGGCGGCTGAGGTCGATGTGGGTGAGGGCGGCGGCGGTGGACCGGCCGGCCCGCAGCGTGTGCCACAGCTCGTCCGGGGTGCACCCGCCGGGGGTGACCACGCCCATGCCGGTGATGGCGACGGGCGGTTGGGTCGAGCTGCCCCTGGACGGTCCAGGCATGTCTGCTCCCTTGGGCGGACTGGGTGGTGCGGGGTCTGGGGGTGGTACGGCGTGCCGGGGGTGCGGGGTGCCGGGCGGGGGTCAGATGATGCGGCACTCGCGGGCGGAGTCGATGAGGGCCTCGGCGGCGAAGGTGATGTCGGAGGCGGTGTCGGCGGCGGTGGTGGCGATGCGCAGCCGGGCCAGGTCGTTGGGGACGGCCGGGGTGACCACGGGCAGTCCGATCGCACCGTTCTTGCGGTAGGTGGTGGCCAGGTCGTAGGCGGACTCGTCGGAGCCGGCGATGACGGGGACCACGGCGGTCTCGCTGTCGACGGTGCTGATGCCGGCGTCGTTGAGCAGGCCGCGGAAGCGGGCCGACTCGCGCTGGATGAAGTCCACGCGCTGGGGTTCGCGCTGCATGATGCGCAGGGACTCCAGGGCGGCGCCGGTCTGTGCTCCACCGAGGGCGGCGGAGAAGAGGAAGGGGCGGGCGGCGTAGCGCAGGTGGTGGATGAGTTCGGCGGATCCGGCGACCCAGCCGCCCATGGAGGGGATGGCCTTGGAGAAGGGTGCCGAGCTTGATGTCGACCTTGACCTCGTGGTGGAAGTGCTCCTCGATGCCCTTGCCGGTGGCGCCGATGACGCCGAGGGCGTGGGCCTCGTCGACCATGAGGAGGGCGTTGTGGGCGTCGCAGACCTTGCGCAGGTCGACCAGGGGGGCGATGTCGCCGTCCATGGAGTAGACGCTGTCGACGATGACGAGGCGGACGCCGGTGTCGGGGGCGGCGGCCAGGCGGCGCTCGAGGTGGGCGACGTCGTTGTGGCGGAAGCGGGTGACGGTGGCGCCGGAGAGCTTGCAGCCGTCGACGATGCTGGCGTGGTCGTACTTGTCGATGAAGACGGTGTCGCCGGGGCCGACGATGGCGCCGACGGTGCCGACGTTGGCGGCGTAGCCGGAGCCGAAGACCAGGGCGCGTTCGCGGCCGGCGACCTTGGCGACCTCGGCCTCCAGCTCCTCGTGCAGGGGGGTGGTGCCGGCCAGGGCGCGCACCCCGTGGTTGCCGGTGCCGTAGCGGTCGACGGCGGCCTTGGCGGCGGAGACGACCCGCTCGTCGCCGGCGAGGCCGAGGTAGGAGTAGCCGGACATCATCAGCAGGCGGCGGCCGTCCTGGTCGGCGTAGGCGGAGTCCCGCTCGGCGGTGTAGGCCACGAAGCTGTTCTTGCGGTTGGGCTCGTACTCCAGGGACCGGACGCGGTCGCGGAAGTAGGCCAGCTTCGGCTGGAGCCGCTCCCATGCTTCGGATGCGTTCACGTGTTTCTCCTCGTCGCGATCGTCCGGCGGAGACAGAACTTGCCGTCGGCGCCCCGTCGTTTCTCCGGCCGGGCTCTAGTGGAATTCCATTAAGGCTCGGGGGGCGCAATAGCGGCGCAAGAGCGCGGCCACAGGCGGGCTGGAGCGTGGCCGGAGCCGTCCTCGAATTGCGAAGGGGAATGCGTCGACCTGGGGTTTTGTGGGGTGGTGACGGTTCGTCGGCTGCTGTTGACATGCCGAGAAGTCCCGCCGGTATCCTTCGAATCGCACAAACTTCTGGGGGACACGGCCGGAAGCCGACCGTTTCGGAGAGTGCATAGTGCTGATCAGACTCATAGGTCTTGTCACGATCGAGCCGGACGGAGCACCGCCTCAACACCTCTCGAGCGCACAGGCGCAGGTCGCGTTCGCCCGGCTGCTCCTGGAGCGGGCCGGCGGTACCGACCGTGACCAGCTGGCCGAAACCGTCTGGCCCGAGGGCCTGCCGGACACCTGGGCGTCGGCGTTGCGGAGCCTGGTGAGCCGGGTGCGTACGTTCGTGACGACGCCTCAGGACCGGCCGGGGGTCACTCCCCTGGTCGCGCAGGGCGGCCGGTACATCCTGCGGGTGCCGCAGGACGCCGCGGTGGACGTGGAGGTCGCCGAGACCGCGGTGAGCGAGGCCGCGGAGGCGTACGCGGAGGGTGCCTTCGCGGTGGCGCAGCAGCTCGCGGCGGGTGCGGTGTCGAACCTGCGGGGTTCGTTCCTGCCCTCGCACGAGGGCGAGTGGGTCGACGCGGTGCGCGAGCAGCTGGAGGAGCTGCGTCTGAAGGCTCTGGAGACGGCGAGTCTTTCGTCGTCGGCGCTGGGTGACGAGCACCATGCGCTGCGGTACGCGGAGGAGGCGGTGCGCCGGGCTCCGTTCCGTGAGAGCGCTTACCGGTGCCGGATGGCCGCGCACACCAGGGCGGGCAACCGGGCGGAGGCGCTGCGCAGTTACCAGCAGTTGCGGGAGGTGCTGGCGGAGGAGCTGGGAATCGATCCGGCGCCGGAGACGGAGGCGGCGTCTCTGGAGTTGCTGCGCACTCCGGAGCCGCGGCCGGCGTCGCGTGCGGTGACGTGTCTGGATCCGGTGCTGATGGGGGTGTTCGAGATGGACCACCGGGTGCCGGTGCCGCGGCCGTGTTCGCTGACCGAGCACGGGTGTGTGACGCACCGGGTGGGCTCCTCCCCCGCTGCCTGATCCCGGTCCGGGAGGCGGGAAGCCGCCGTCGCGCTGGTGCGCGGCGGCGGCTGGTGTGCCCGGGCGCCCTGCCCCACCGCGGCCCTGTGCAGGCTTGCGGCCGGCGGGCCGTCAGGGGCGCCTGCGGGCGGGGCGGGCAGGTGTGCGGGGCGGGTACGGGTCGGCCCCGGCCTCCCTCGTGGGGGTGGGGGGCCGGGGCCGGGGAGGGTGCGGTGGGGCTCAGGTGATGGAGACTCCGCTGTCGATGGAGAGGACCTGGCCGGTCATGCAGTCCTGGTCGAGGAAGAGGCCGATGCTGCGGGCGACCTCTTCGACGGTGACGAAGCGCGGGATCGGCGCCTTGTCCTCCATGCCCTCGATCACCCGGTCGGGCAGGGTGTTGGTCATGCCGGTGATCATGAATCCGGGGGACAGTGCGTTGACGGTCACGCCGCGCCGGCCGCATTCGGCGGCGAGGGTGCGGGTGAAGCCGATCAGGCCCGCCTTGGACGCGGAGTAGGCGGTCTGGCCGGCGGTGGCGATGATCCCGGACGGCGAGACGACGTTGACCACCCTGCCCCACCTCCGGCGCAGCATGTGGGGCACGCTGGCGCGGGCGGTGTGGAAGGAGCCGATGAGGTTGGTCTGGATGACCTGTGCCCAGTCGGCGGGGTTCTGCATGGCCATGAGGCTGTCCTTGCGGATGGCCCCGTTGTTGACCAGGACGTCGACGGGTCCGAGTTCGGCGGTGATCTGCGCGTGGATGGCCTGGGTGGCCTCCCACGAGCCGACGTCGCCGGTGACCAGGACGGAGGGGTTGGTGAGTTTGTCCCGGACGGTTTCGGCGCCTTCGCGGGAGCTGTTGTAGTGCACCGCGACCCGGCAGCCGAGCGCGTCGAGTTCCAGCGCCAGGGCCTGGCCGAGGCCGCCGGAGGCGCCGGTGACCAGGGCGACCGGGGAGTCGGGCCGTACGCCCGCACCGTTCTTGCTCATGCCGCAGCACCCCACTCCATCAGGATGGAACCCCAGGTCATTCCGGCGCCGAAGCCTGCGAGCAGGACCTTGTCGCCGGTTTTGATGCGGCCCTCCTGGAGGGTTCGCGGGCGATCGGGATCGACGCCGAGGCGGTGTTGCCGTCCTTGTGGAGGTTGGTGATCAGTGCCTCCTGGCGCAGGCCGGTGTGCGAGAGGATCGAGTTGATGATCCGGATGTTGGCCTGGTGCGGGACGACGTGGTCGATGTCGGCGGCGTCGACCTTGGCGCTCTCGAGGGTCTCGCGGACGGTGCGCACGGTGTAGCGGACGGCGTTGAGGTAGATCTCGTTGCCGTTGATCTGTGCGTAGTGCAGGCCCGCGTCCAGGGTTTCCTGGGTGGTGGGCATGCGGCTGCCGCCGGCGAGGACCTTCAGGGAGCCGGTGCGGGAGCCGTCGGCGCCCAGGTTCCAGGCCTTGACCCGGTTCTCGGGGCCGGGCTGGATGACGATGGCTCCGGCGCCGTCCCCGACGAGGATGGACAGGTCCCGGTCGGCCGGGTTGGCCGTCAGGGTGTGGGTGTCGGAGCCGATGAGCAGGATCGGGCGCGGGTCGAGGGCGATCAGCGCCATGGCGGAGACGAGCCCGTAGACGAAGCCCGCGCACTCGGAGTTGACGTCGTGCGCGCTGCCGGCGATGCCGAGTTCGTGGTGGACGAACGCGGACGTCGCCGGGGAGGGCTGCTCGGGCGTGGCGGTCGCGACGATGAGGTGGGCGATGTCCGCGCCGGTCAGGCCCGCCTTGTCGAGCGCGCGCCGGCCGGCCTCGACGGCCAGGGAGGCGGTGGTCTGCCCCGGGTCGACCGCCCGCCGCTCGCGGATGCCGCAGCGGCTGACGACCCAGTGCTCGTCGACGCCGAAGCGTTCCGCGAGTTCGGAGCTGGTGACGATGCGTTCGGGTACGGACATGCCCCACCCGGTGATGTCGAAGCCGGTCACGTCACCCCCCGCTACGCCTGGGCCGGGACGAGGTCCACGATCTTCGCGTAGACGTCGCGGAGCGTGGTGGTGTCGTCGAGGTCGGCGAAGAGGGACTCGTCGGCCGGAATGTGCGGGTACTGGTTCTGGAATCCGTACAGCCACTCCATCAGGTCCAGCGAGTCGACGTCCGCGATGTGCTGGAGCGGGGCGTCGGGGCTGACCTCCGCGGCACCCGAGACGGCCTCGAGCTGGCTCGCCAGTTCTTCGATGGTGGGCAGCGACATGGGGTCGGTCCTCTCTCGGCAATGCAACTCGGCAGTGCGTGTCTGGTTTTCGAGAGTGATGAAATCCCCGGGGCCGCAAGGAACGCGCAACACGGGCGGGGCGGGTGTCCGGGGGGCGTCTTGCGCGGGCTTTGCGGGCGATCGGGTTTCCTCATCGCGAATTCGGAAAACGACGGCCCGCCGGACACGCAGGAAATGAGGATCAGGATGACAACGGTCGCGCCCAAGTCGGTGGACCCCGAGGTCGATGCGATCAGGCACCACTACGAGGTCAGCAACGATTTCTACCGGCTCCTGCTGGGCCCCACGATGATGTACTCCGGCGGTTACTGGGAGGACGGCGAGGATCTGGTCGCCACCCTGGACGAGGCGCAGGAGCGCAAGCTCGACAAGTTCGCCGAGCTCGCGGGTGTGGCCGCCGGCCGGACGCGCGGCGGGTGCTGGACATCGGCTGCGGGTGGGGGACGATGCTCAACCGTCTGACCACCGTGCACGGTGCGGAGCAGGCGGTGGGTCTGACCCTGTCGCGTACCCAGGAGGCGTTCATCGCCGGCCTGGACAACCCGCGGATCACGACGCTGGTGCAGAGCTGGGCGGACTACAAGGTCGCCGATGACAGCGAGAAGTACGATGCGGCGTTCTGCATCAACGCGCTGGAGCACTTCGTGTCCTCCAACCTGCCGCCGAAGGAGCGCACCAAGCGCTACCGGTACTTCTTCCAGCAGGTCGCGGGCGCGCTGAACCCGGGTGCGAAGTTCGTGCTGCACACGATGACGGCCGAGGCGCTGCCGATGAACCGGGGGCTGCTGGACGACCTGAAGTTCCTGCAGCGTTCGGAGTTCGAGGGCTGCCACATCCCGCACCTGAGCGAGCTGAGTGCGGCGGCGGAGGGTCTCTTCGAGATCGACGAGATCGTCAACGAGCGCGAGTCGTTCGCGATGGCCTGCCGGGCGTGGCTGGTGCTGCTGGCGGAGCGCCGGGACGAGGCGGTGGCGATGGAGGGCGAGGAGGTCGTCTCCCGTTTCGAGCGCTACCTGGACATCTTCGCGTACACGCTCGAGGACAAGTTCTTCAACAACTTCCGCGTCACCATCACGCGCCGCTAGGGAGGCCGACGTGACGAGCATTCTCGAGCCGGCCAAGGACGGCGGGGCACGTACGGGCGCCGAGGCGCGTTCCGGTGGTCAGGGCCCGACCCGGCATCTGCGGGTCGCGGTCATCGGCACCGGGTTCTCGGGGCTGGGGACCGCCGTGCGGCTGCTGCAGTCGGGCATCGACGACTTCCTGGTGTTCGAGCGGGCCGACGAGGTCGGCGGCACCTGGCGCGACAACAGCTATCCGGGTTGTGCGTGCGACGTCATGTCCCACCTGTACTCGTTCTCCTTCGCCCGGAACCCGAACTGGAAGTCGACGTTCGCCTCGCGGGACGAGCTGTATGCGTATCTGCGGGACACCGCGGACCGTTTCGGGGTGCGTCCGCACATCCGGTTCGGGCACGAGCTGGTGGCCGCGCGCTGGGACGAGGGCGAGCGGCACTGGAGGATCGAGACCTCCCAGGGTGAGTACACCGCGCAGTTCCTGGTGACGGGTACGGGCTACCTCAGTGAGGCGGCGGTGCCGGACGTCAAGGGGCTGGCGGACTTCGAGGGGAAGGTGTTCCACTCCTCGAACTGGGATCACGATCACGATCTGGCGGGCCGGCGGGTCGCGGTGATCGGTACGGGCGCCTCGGCGATCCAGTTCGTTCCCGCGATCCAGCCGGAGGTCGGGCATCTGGACCTCTACCAGCGCACTCCCCCGTGGGTGGGTCCCAAGCCGGACAAGGTCAACAGTGCGCTGCACACGTCGCTGTTGCGGTCGCTGCCGGGTTACCAGCAGTTCCAGCAGGGCTTCGACGTGTGGGGCCGGGAGATCCTGGCGTTCTTCTGGAAGCGGCCCAAGCTGGCCGAGAAGGTCCAGAAGATGGCCAGTGACCATCTGGAGAAGTCGGTCGCGGACGAGGCGCTGCGGGTTGCCGACGCCCGACTACCTGGTGGCGTGCAAGCGGCTGTTGTTCTCCAACACCTGGTACCCGGCGATCCAGCAGCCGAACGTGGAGATCGTCAGCGAGGGCATCGCCGAGGTGCGGGCGAAGTCGATCGTGGGTGCGGACGGGGTCGAGCGCGAGGTCGACACCATCATCCTGGGCACCGGTTTCCAGGCCACCGACCGTCCGGTGGCGCGGCGGATCTGGGGCCGTGGCGGTGTGCAGCTGCGGGGAGCATGAGAAGGCGGTCCACACACCGCGGACGACCGTCGCCGGGTTCCCGAACCTGTTCATGCTGCTGGGCCCGAACACCGCGCTGGGGCATTCCTCGCAGACGGTGATGATCGAGGCGCAGGTCCGCTATGTGGTGGACGCGCTGCGGCAGGCCGAGAAGCGGGGGCTGGCGAGCATCGAGGTGCGGCGTGAGGCGCAGGACGCCTACAACGACCGGCTCGACAAGCACCTGGAGGGCACGGTCTGGCTGTCGGGCGGCTGCCGCAGCTGGTACCTGGACGCCAACGGCCGCAACACCTCGGTGTTCCCGACGTACACCTGGCGCTTCCGCCGGGGCACCAAGCGCCTCGATCTGAGCGAGTACCAGCTCGCTTCCCAGGTGCGCAGCACCAAGCCGGTACCTCACCAGTAGGAGACGCAGTCAGATGAGCAACACCCACAGAACCGAGGCGGGCACTGCCGCCGAGCCGTCCCGTCGCCGGGTCCTGGGCGGGATGGCGGCCACGGCCGTCGCGGTCGTCGGCTGGAACACCGTGAGCCAGAGCTGGGCGACGGCCGCGGAGGCCGCCGGCAGCGCGAACGTCGTGCCGGTGCCGGGGCTGATCGGCACGCTGGAGACGACCCCGGGCGTGGTGGATTCGTTCGCCAACGACTTCGGGCATCTCTTCGACGGTGCTGCGAGCGAGCCCGTGGGCCGTGCTGCGGCCGGGCGGTGTCGAGGACATCGTCACGATCGTCAACTACGCCCGTGCCAACGGCATCAAGGTCGCGGTGAACGGGCAGGGCGGTACCGGCCAGGACATCGAGTCGCACTCGGTGTACGGGCAGGCGCGGGTGCCGGGCGGTATCTCCATCGATGCCAAGGGCATGTCGAGGATCCTGTCGATCGGTGGCGACCACGCGGTGGTCGAGGCCGGTGTGACCTGGGGTCAGCTGACGGACGAGGCGCTGAAGTCGGGCAAGACGCCGCCGGCGTTGCCGGACTACCTGTACATCTCGGTGGGCGGGACGATCAGCATCGGTGGTATCGGCGGGACCGTGCAGAAGTACGGTCTGCTGTGCGACACGGTGCAGTCGATCGACATCGTCACCGGGGACGGCAAGCTGGTCACGGCGAGTGCGCAGGTGCGTCCGGAGCTGTTCAACGCGGCGCTGTCGGGCGGCGGGCAGGTCGGGATCATCGTGCGGGTGAAGGTGCGGCTGGTGCCGGCGCCGAAGCGTTCGGTGATCTTCAGCCTGTTCTACTCCACGGTCGAGGCGTATCTGGCGGACTCGGAGAAGGTGCTGGCCGAGGGCCGGTTCCAGGTCCATGCCGGGGAGATGATGCAGAAGCCGGACGGGTCGGGCTGGCGGTACAAGCTGGAGGTCGGTGCGACGTACAACACGACGCCGCCGGACCGGGAGAAGCTGCTGTGCGGTCTGCAGGACGTGCGGGCGGACGCGGTCATCGAGGACGTGTCCTACCGGGACTACATGTTCCGTCTGGACGCCTACGAGGCGGTGCTGAAGGAGGGCGGTCACTGGTACACGCCCAAGCCGTGGCTGAGCATGTTCCTTCCGGCGTCGAAGACCAAGCAGTTCATGAAGCTGGTGGAGCGGGAGCTGGACGCGAGTTCGCTCGGTGGCGGGTTCCTGCTCTTCTACCCGTTCTTCTCCTCGAAGATCAAGCGGCCGCTGGCGGTGATGCCGAACGAGTCGGTGGTCTACCTCTTCGACCTGCTGCGTTTCCCCAACCCGGGTGAGCCCAACATCCAGGGGATGATCGACCAGAACCGGCGGCTGTACGACATCGCGGTGGAGCTGGGTGCCAAGCGGTACCTGGTGGGTTCGATCCCGATGTCGCCGGCGGGACTGGAAGAGGCACTTCGGGAACCGGTGGAGCGGGTTCTGAACGCGAAGAAGAAGTTCGACCCCCAGAACCTCTTCACTCCCCGGGCAGGGCTTCTTCGCCTGACGGCGGGGTGTGGGCGGTCGTGAAGTGCCGGCGGCGGGGGTGGGGGTCGGTGCCCCCTCCCCCCGCCGCTTGTCCCTTTTTCCAGTGACGAAAGGGGTTTTCCCGATGACCACGTACGACCTGATCGACGAGGCGGTGATCGACGCTCCGGCGGACGCCGTGTGGGAGGCGCTCGTCGCGGAGTTCCGCGGTGCCGGCCAGTGGTGGGTGCCGCACAACACCTTCACGGCCGTGTCCGGGGCGCCGGACACGGTGGGTGCCCGGGTGGGGGTGACGGTGCACACCAAGGGGGTGGACAAGGGCGGTCTGAAGCTGCGTTTCACCTCGCGGACGGTGGCGGTCGAGCCGGGCCGCCGGCTGGACATCGAGTACGTGGACGGGGTGTTCCGTGGTCCGTCGGCGTCGTTCCTGCTGGAGCCGTTGGAGGGGGGACGTACGCGGATCTCGATGCATTTCACGGGGCGGCCGCACGGCTGGCTGAAGGTGCTGGCGAAGGTGGCCGATCTGGGGGCGGAGCACTCCCGGGGCACTCTGGCGGCGTTCGAGTCGCTGAACCGGCAGCTGTCGGCGGTGGGGCGGTGACGACGGCCGGGGAGGTCACCCACGAGCTGAGGGTCCTGACCGACGACGGTGCGGAGCTGGCGGTGAGCGTGCTGGCTCCGCTGGCGGGCACGGCGGCGGCCGGGGACGTGGTCCTGGTGCACGGCTGGGCGCATTCGCGGCGGGCGTGGGGGACGGTCGCGGACCGGCTGATCCGGGCCGGGCACCGGGTGGTGCTCTACAACCAGCGCGGTCACGGCGCGTCCACGCTGGGGCGTGCTCCAGTGTCGGTGGAGCCGCTGGGTGCGGACCTGGCGGCGGTGCTGGGCGAGACCGGTGCGCGGGAGGCGGTGGTCGGTGGGGCATTCGGGCGGCGGGTTCGCCGCGTTGTCCTACGCCTCGACGTCGCCGTCGGCGGGCCGGCTGCGGGGTCTGGTGCTGCTGGGTACGGCGGCGCACGGGCAGGACACCCCGGACGGGGAGGTGAAGATGATGGGCAGTGCGGTGTTCTCGCGGGCGTTGCGGGTGCCGTGGCTGGGGCGCCGGCTGCTGGGGTCGACGACGGGTGCCGCGGTGGATGCGGTGGTGCGGGACGTGAACCGGCAGATGTTCGCCGCGGCGGCGCCCCGGGTGCGGGCGGAGTTCTTCCGCTGTACGCGGGGCTGGGACGTGCGCGGTGCGCTGGCGTCGGTCGTGGTGCCGGCGGTGGTGCTGCACGGTGAGGCCGACAAGGTGATCGATGTCGCGTTGGCGCGGGTGATGGCCGAGGCGTTGCCGCAGGCGCGTCTGGAGACGGTGCCGGGGGCGGGTCACATGCTGCCGCTGGAGCGTCCGCTGCTGGCGGTGGGTGCGGTGGCCGAACTCGCCGCGCGATGATCGAGGAGCTTCTCCCGCCGGGCGTCGCGTCGTCGGAGGCATTCGACGACGAGGCGCCCGCTGTGCTGTTCACGGCGGAGGCGGCGTTGATGGAGGGCCGCCGGGAGCACGCAGGCGGGCGCAGTTCGCGACGGCGCGGGCGTGTGCGCGGCGGGCGCTGGCGGGGCTGGGGCGGGAGCCGGTGGCGTTGCTTCCGGGGCCGGGGGGTGCGCCGCAGTGGCCGTCGGGGGTGGTGGGCAGCATCACGCACTGCGAGGGCTACCGTGCGGCGGTGGCGGCGCCGGCGGGGGTGGTGGCGGCGCTGGGCATCGACGCGGAGCCGGCCGGGGCCGTTGCCGCGGGGGGTGCTGGGGCTGATCGCCTCGGCGGGTGAGCGGGCCGCTCTGGCGTCCCTGGCCGCGGCGGACGGCTCGGTGCCGTGGGAGCGGATCTTCTTCTCCGCGAAGGAGGCGGTGTACAAGGCGTGGTATCCGGCGACGGGGATCTGGCTGGGGTTCCGGGACGCGGAGGTGGTGCTGTCGCCCGCGGGGACGTTCCGGGCGGTGCTGCGTCCGCCGGTGCCGGTGCCGGTGGATCCGGTGTACGAGGGGCGGTGGCTGGCGGGCGGTGGTCTGGTGCTGACCGCGGTGGCACGGACGGTGGCGGGCCGGGCCGCGGGCCCGGCCGCGGCGGAGGCCACGGCGGGGGCCACGGCGGGGTCCGCGGCGGGGTCCGCGGCCTGGTAACGGCCGGGTCCCTGCCGTGGCCTGCGCGGCGGGCGGGTGCGGCCGTGGCCCCCGTGACGACTGCGGCCCTGTAGCGGCCGTGGCCCCGTGACGGGCGGGTGTCCGGGGTCAGGCGGGCAGGACGACGGTGCAGGGGCCGGCGGGGGCCCTGGGGGGCGGTGGCGGGGGTGGTTCCGGTGCGGAATTCCTGGGGGCTGATGCCGCGGACCCGTTTGAAGGCGGTGGACAGGGCGAAGCCGGAGCTGTAGCCGACGCGGCGGGCGACGCCGGCGATGGTGGCGTCGGGTTCGCGCAGGAGGTCGGCGGCCAGGGCCAGGCGCCAGCCGGTGAGGTAGGCGACGGGGGGTTCGCCGACGACGTCGTTGAAGCGGCGGGCGAGGCAGGCGCGGGAGACGCCGACTTTGAGGGCGAGTTCCTCGATGGTCCAGCCGTGGGCGGGGTTTTCGTGCAGGAGGCGCAGTGCGGGGCCTGCGACGGCGTCGGACTGGGCGCGGTACCAGGCGGGGGCGCCGCTGGAGGGGGCGGCGAGCCAGGTGCGCAGGACGCCGATGAGGAGGAGGTCCAGGAGGCGGTCGAGGACGATTTCCTGGCCGGGTTCGTCTTTGGAGATCTCCGTGGTCAGGAGGGTGACCAGGGTGTTGTCGGCGGCTTCGGCGGGGCGGACCAGGAGGGTGGGCAGGGCGCCCAGGAGGCGGCGGCCGATTTCGCTGGGGGCCTGGTAGGTGCCGCTGAGCATGACGGCGGTGCCGGCGTCCTGGAAGGTGTCGCCCCAGGTGCGTACGCCCAGGGACATGGTGTCGGTGACGTCTTCGCCTTCGCGGGTGCTGCAGCGCTGTTCGGGGCCGACGGTGATCTGGACGGGGGTGTCGGGGGTGTCGGCGACGGTGTAGGGGTCGGGGCCGCGGACGACGGCGACGTCTCCGGGGCGGATGCGGACGGGGTCGGCGTGGTCGGGCAGGAGCCAGGCGTCGCCGTGGACCATGGTGACGACGGAGAGCGGGGCGCGGTCCTCGACGCGCAGGGACCAGGGTGGGTTGAAGACGGATTTGAGGAGGAACGCTCCGCGGGCTTTGGGGCCTTCGAGGAGGCCGGTGAGGGTGTCCATGGGGTGATCCTGTCGGACGGGCGGGGGTGGGCGCGGCGAAGCGCCCGCTCTCCCGCGGGGGACGGATGGAGAGCGGGCGCGGTTCGCGGGTGTGGGGGGGTGGGGGCGGGGTCAGGGGTGCTGGGGGCGGCCGTGGAGGGTGAGGGCGCGGCCGAGGGCGGCGAGGGCGGCGGTGCAGGCGGCGGTGCGGATGATGTTGCCGGTGGTCCAGCGGCCGGCGAAGCGGGTGCGGGCGGCGGTGGCGTCGGCTCCGGCGCGGGCGAGCTGGTTGTTGAGGGGGATGTTGACGATCGCGGTGACGGCGAGGGAGAGGCCGTAGAGGGCGAAGGCGAGCCAGCCCCAGCGTGCGGTGTCGCGGTGGCCGCCGCGTTGTGCCTGGCCGGCGGCGATGCCGGTGGCGAGGAACGCGCCGAGGAAGAGCAGTCCGAACAGGCCGTTGTCGATGGCGTCGTTGATGTTGCGCATGGCGGTGACGTAGGTGTGGTCGTCGCCGCGGCCGAGTCCGGGCATGACGGAGATGTCGAAGGCGAAGTAGAGGCCGGCCATGAGGCCGGTGCCCACGGTCGCGGCCACCAGGGTCACCGATTGTGTGGTCGTGGTGGTCACGTGAGGATTCCCTTCAGGGTGCGGGTGTAGCGGCGTTGCAGGACGGTGGCGCCCAGGAGGCGGACCGGTGGCGGGATGGTGGCGCGGACGTGGTGGAGGTCCTGGCGGGTGGCGCCGTCGAACATCCACGGTTGCAGGCGGGTCATCACGTGCATCGGTGCGCTGGCGACGACTTTGCGTTCCTCGGCGAGGTAGGCGCGTTCGCCGAGCCGGTCGAAGACGGGGAAGACGATGGTTTCCTCGTCGCGCAGGTGGTCGCGCAGGATGTCTTCGAAGGCGGCCGCGGCTTTGACGAGGCCTTCGCCGTGGTGGGTGATGGCGGTGGTGACGGCGTGCATGGCGGCGTCGAGTTCTTCGTGGTCGTCGTGGAGTTCGCGTGCCTGGGCGTCGAAGTCGCGGTCGCGGTGGCGCAGGGCGGGCCACAGGACGTCGTCCTCGCTGGTGTGGTGCCATTCGATGGTTTCGCGCAGGTGGTGCCACCACGGGGTTCCGGCGCCGTTCCAGCGGGGTGCGGCGGCGCGCAGGCGGGCTGCGTCGCGGCGCATCGCGATGTGCATCAGGGCGAATCCGTGGAAGTGCGGGGGCAGTGAGCGCAGTCCGTTTTCGCTGGAGTACGTCCTGTTCGCGGGCATGGGGTCCCTCCGGTGGCCCCGTGTACCGGGCGGCGGCCGTACCAGAGTCGCCGCCCGGTCAGGGGGTGTTGGGGTGGGTGCCGGTGTGGGTGCCGGTGGTGGGGTGTGCGGTGGTGGTCAGACGTTCCAGACGCCGGTGGCGGCGGCTTCGCGGGCGAAGTCGGCGAAGTCCTTGGGCTTGCGGCCCAGGGCTTCTTCGACGCCGTGCACGAGGTGGGCGTTGCGGCCGTCGAGGATCATGGTGAAGAGGTCGGCGAAGTCCTCGGGGAGGTTGTTCTCGCGCAGGACGGCGCGGTACTCCTCGTTGGTGACGGAGATGTACTTGATGTCGCGTCCGGTGGCCTTGGACAGTTCGGCGGCGACGTCGCTGTAGCTGAGCAGGCGGGGGCCGGAGAGTTCGTAGGTCTTGCCGATGTGCTTGTCGTCGGTGAGGGCGGCGACGACGACGTCGGCGATGTCGTCGGCGTCGACGAAGGCCTCGACGGCGTCGCCGGTGGGCAGGGCGATCTCGCCGGCCAGGACGGGCTCGAGGAAGAAGCTCTCGGAGAAGTTCTGGTTGAACCAGCTGGAGCGGACGATGGTCCAGTCGGCTCCGGAGGCCTTGAGGTTGTTCTCGCTGACCTCGGCGGCTTCCTCGCCGCGGCCGGAGAGCAGCACCAGGCGGCGGGCGCCGGCGGCGACGGCGGTCTTGGAGAATTCGGCGACCTGTTCGGCGGCGCCGGGGAAGGCGAGGTCGGGGTAGTAGGTGACGTATACGCGGTCGACGCCTTCGAGGGCGCTCTGCCAGGTGGCGGGCTCGTTCCAGTCGAAGGGGGGCTCGCCGGTGCGGGAGCCGATGCGGACCTGGCGTCCCTGGGCGGTGAGCTTCTCGGCGACGCGGCGGCCGGTCTTGCCGTTGCCGCCGATGACGAGGGTGATCTGGGTGTTCTGCGCGTTCTGAGTCATGAGTACAGTCAAGTCCAGTCTCGCGAGACGGGCCATAGCCACAAGGCTCACTTGTGTGTGCGTGCGTCTACGAGTGGTGGCTCGGAGCGCGGCGTGGAGCCGGGTGGCGTCGGCGTGAGTGCGGGAATCGTAGGCATGGGCCCGGGGGGCGGGCCAGGGCGTATGGAGCGGTCCTGGAGTGGTTGTGGACGGCTCTTCGAGCGTGTCTCGAGCGGGCGGGTGCGGGCGCCGGGTGTGCGGGGGCGGGACGCGCGGGGCGGGGTGCGGGGTGCAGGTGTGCGGGGTGGGCGGGGCGGGGTGTGCGGGGGCGGGGTGTGCGGGGGCGGGGTCGGGGTGCGGTGGGACTTGAGCGGTTCTCGTGCCGGGGGCGGGAGCATCGGCGGGACCCAGTTGGTGTCACGTCGCCGGGAGGCCGTATGAACGCCGTGCCGGATCGTCCGGAGCTCGATCAGTTGTCCGCCGACCTGGCGGGGCTGCTTTCGCGGATGGGGATCGACCCGTCCGGGGGGTGGCCGGTGCGTGGTGACCGGGTCGATGTCCGCTTCGCCGCCGCGGCCGCCCGGGGTGCGGGGCGGGTCGCGGCGAGGGACGCGGAGGGGGAGGTGACGTATCTGGAGCTGGAGTGGCTGGCGGACGACATCGCGCGGCGGTTGTCGGGGCGGGCCGGTGCGGGTGAGGCGGTCGCGGTGCGGGCGCGTCGGTCGGCCGCGGTGGCGGGTGCGGTGGTGGGGGTGCTGCGGGCGGGTGCGGCGGTGCTTCCGCTGGAGGAGGGCCACGAGGCGGGGCTGCAGGAGTTCTTGATGCGGGAGGCCGGCTGCGCGGTGGTGGTCTCCGACTGCGGGCTGCTGGCCGAGGAGATCCCGGTGGCGAAGGTGGGCCGGTTCGTGGTGGCGGTGCGGCCGGTGCCGCGGCGGGGCTGCGAGGTCCCGGAGGGCACGGCGTTCCTGGCGCTGCCGCGGGGCGGGGATCCGGGGCGGGCGCTGGGGGTGCGGCCGGTGGGTCACGCGGAGGTCCTGGGGTGGGTCGACGGCTGTGTGGGCTCCCTGGGGGCGGGCGTGGGTGATGTGTGGTCGTTCTTCCATTCGCTGAGCCTGGACGTGGGGATGCGGGAGTTGTGGGCTCCGCTGCTGTCGGGGGGCCGTGCGGTGGTGGTGGACCGGGAGACGGCCCGCGATGCGGGGGCCTTCGCGGGCCTGCTGGCGCGGGAGGGGGTGACGGTGGCCACGCAGCTGCCGTCGGCGTTCGCCCGCTGGTGCGCGGTGGGCGGTGGCGGGCGGCTGCCGGGGCTGCGGCACGTGCTGCTGTGGGGCGAGCCGGTCCGGGAGGCGCTCGCGGAGCGGTGGCGCGGTGCGGGCACGGGCGGCCGGGCGCTGGTGTGGCAGGTGTCGCAGGAGGGTTCGCTGTCGCTGGTGTGACCGCGTGACCGCCTGGCCGTGTGGCCGTGTGCGGGTCGTGCGGGTTGTGCGGGTGTGGCGAGGGTGGCCGAGGGCCCCGGACGGTGATCCGTCCGGGGCCCTCTTCGGTGTGGTGGGTCAGGAGTTGCCCAGTCCGCCGCAGACGTTGAGGGCCTGGGCGGTGATGGAGGCGGCGAGGTCGGTGGTGAGGTAGCCGACGAGGCCGGCGACTTCCTGGGGGGTGGAGTAGCGGCCGAGGGGGATCTTGGATTCGAGTTGTTCGCGGACGTAGTCCTCGGTGGTGTCCCACACCTGGGCGTAGCCGCTGCGGACGCGGGCGGCCATGGGGGTTTCGACGTAGCCGGGGCAGACGGCGTTGACGGTGGTGCCGGTGGGGGCGAGTTCTTTGCCGAGGGCTTTGGTGAAGCCGATGACGGCGTGTTTGGAGGCGGTGTAGGGGGCGCCGAGGAGGACGCCCTGTTTCCCGGCGGTGGAGGCGATGTTGATGATGCGGCCCCAGGGCTGGGTGGACAGGCCTCCGCTGGTGAGGACTTCGCGGGTGAGGAGGAAGACGCTGTTGAGGTTGGTGTCGATGACGTCGTGCCAGAGTTCGTCGGTGAGGGAGGCGGTGGCGCCGCCTCCGCTGCGGCCGGCGTTGTTGACCAGGATGCTGACGGGGTCGGTGTAGGTGGCGACGGCGGCGGCGACGAGGTCGTGCACGGCGGTGCGGTCGCGGACGTCGGCGGCGGTGCCTTCGACGGTGAGGCCTTCGGCCTGGAGGTCGGCGACGGTCTGCTTGACCTTGGTCTCGGTGCGGGCGCACAGGAACACGCGGTGGCCGCGGGCGCCCAGGTCGCGGGCTATGGCCAGTCCGATGCCGCTGGTGGCTCCGGTGACCAGGGCCACGGGCCGCTCGGGGGCCTTGTCCATCGCCTTCACCGTCATCGTCGTCCCTTCCGTCGCCCGTCGTGTGGTCCCCAGGGTGGGGCAGGCAACTCGTGGCGTGGCGGAAAGGTGATGGAGGCGGGCCCCCGGTGCGGGCGGGGTGGGGTGGGTTGGGGTCAGTGGGGGCGCCAGCTGCCGGGGCGGGGGCCCCGGGCGGGCGGGGTCCGGTCCCAGGTGGCCGGTGGTGGGGGCGGGGTGGCCGGTGGTGGGGCGGGGGCGGATTGCAGGAGGGCGGTCAGGACGGCGAGGACGGCTGCGGTCTCCTCCGCCTCCAGGCGGGGCCCGCGGATCCGGAAGGCCGCCGGCACGGGAGGTGTGGGGGGTGTGGGGGGCGTCGGGTGCGCCTGGGGGCTGCTCATACGGGCGGGTTGCCGTGCTTGCGGGACGGCAGGTCGGCGTATTTGGGGCGGAGCATGGCGAGGGCTGCCACGAGGGCCTCGCGGGTGCGGGCGGGGTCGATGACGTCGTCGACGAGGCCGCGTTCGGCCGCGTAGTAGGGGTGCATGAGTTCGGCGGTGTATTCCTTGATCTTCTGTGCGCGCATGGCGTCGGGGTCGGCGGCGGCGGCGATCTCGCGGCGGAAGACGACGTTCGCGGCGCCTTCGGCGCCCATGACGGCGATCTCGTTGGTGGGCCAGGCCAGTGCGAGGTCGGCGCCGATGGAGCGGGAGTCCATGACGATGTAGGCGCCGCCGTAGGCCTTGCGCAGGACCAGGGAGATCCGCGGGACGGTGGCGTTGCAGTAGGCGTAGAGGAGTTTGGCGCCGTGGCGGATGATGCCGCCGTGTTCCTGGTCGACGCCGGGCAGGAAGCCGGGGACGTCGACGAGGGTGACCAGGGGGATGTTGAAGGCGTCGCAGAACTGCACGAAGCGGGCGGCTTTTTCGCTGGCGTGGATGTCGAGGACGCCGGCGAGGTGGGCGGGCTGGTTGGCGACGAAGCCGGTGACGTGGCCGTCCATGCGGGCGAGTGTGCACACGACGTTGGCGGCCCAGGCGGGCTGGACCTCGAAGTGGTCGCCGTCGTCGACGATTTCCTCGATGACGTGGCGGATGTCGTAGGACTGCTGGGGGTTGGCGGGGACGATCGCGGACAGGGCGGGGGTGGGCCGGTCGGCGGGGTCGTCGGCCTGCTCGTGCGGGGGTGTCTGGCGGTTGTTGGCGGGGAGCAGGGACAGCAGGTGGCGTACGTCTTCCAGGCAGCCGGGTTCGTCCTCGTAGGCGAAGGCGGCGACTCCGGAGACGGTGGCGTGGACGTCGGCGCCGCCGAGGCCGTTGTGGGTGATCTCCTCGCCGGTGACGGCGCGGACGACGTCGGGTCCGGTGATGAACATCTGGGAGGTGTCGCGGACCATGAAGACGAAGTCGGTGAGGGCGGGTGAGTAGGCGGCGCCGCCGGCGCAGGGGCCGAGCATGACGGAGATCTGCGGGATGACGCCGGAGGCCTTGGTGTTGCGCTGGAAGATGCCGCCGTAGCCGGCGAGGGCGGAGACGCCTTCCTGGATGCGGGCGCCGGCGCCGTCGTTGAGGGAGACCAGCGGGGCTCCGGCGGCGAGGGCCATGTCCATCACCTTGTGGATCTTCTCGGCGTGGGCTTCGCCGAGGGCGCCGCCGAAGATGCGGAAGTCGTGGGCGAAGACGAACACGGTGCGGCCCTCGACGGTGCCCCAGCCGGTGACGACGCCGTCGGTGTAGGGCTTCTTGGTCTCCAGGCCGAAGCCGGTGGCGCGGTGGCGGCGCAGTGCTTCGATCTCCTGGAAGGATCCGGCGTCCAGGAGCAGGCCGATGCGTTCGCGGGCGGTGAGTTTGCCTCTGGCGTGCTGGCGTTCGGTGGCGCGTTCGTCGGGGCCGGCGATCGCGTGGGCCTTGAGGGCGGCCAGTTCCGCGGTGCGGTCCAGGGCGCGTACGGGTGGGGCGTCGCTGATGGTCATCGCTGTCCTCCTGGTGGTGGGTGGGGGGTGGTGTCGTGGTCGGCCCGGTGCAGGGTGAGGTGGCCGCGCCGTCCCGCGGTGCGGGTGCGGCGGGGGGCGGGTGCCGGGGTGCGGGGGCGGTGCCCGCCGCCGGAGGCCGTGGGGGTGGCCGGGGTGGGGGTGGCGAGGGCGGGGACCGCGGCGAGGGAGGGGGCGGTGCGGGTGCCGGGACCGGCGGAGCCGGGGTCGGCAGGGAAGGCGGGGAGGGCGGGGAGGGCGGGGAGGGCGGGGAGGGCTGCTGCGGGGGCGGGGACGCTGCGGAGCGCGGGGGTGCTGCGGAGCGCGGGGGTGGCGGTGGTGCGGGGGGTGGGGAGGGTGCGTACGGGGGCCGGGGTGGGGGTGGCGGGGCGGGCGGGTGGGGTGCGGGGGGTGGGGAGGGCGGGGGCGGTGGGTGGGGTGCGGGGGTGGGGGGTGGGGTGGGTGTGTGCGTGGAGTACCTCGGTCAGGGTGTGTGCCAGGCGGTCGATGTCGTGTGCGGTGGTGGCGGGGTGGAGGCTGGCGTGGAGGGCGGGTGCTCCGGTGCGGGAGGCCGGGTGCAGGGGGTGCTCGTGGGCGACGGTCTTGGACAGGAGCACCGCGCGGCGTGCCAGGGCGTGGCGCAGGGTGCCGGCGTCGAGGTGGTCGTGGCGGAAGGCGAGGATGCCGGCCTGGCGGGTTCCGGTGGGGAGCAGGGTGATGCCGGGGATGCGGGCGAGGGCGGCGCGCAGGCGGGGCAGGTGGTCGGTGTGGGGGTGGGTGGCGGCGGGGGTGTGGTGGGTGAGGGTGTCGGCCAGGGCGGTGACGGCGGTGGGGTGGGGTGCGGGGGGCGGGGTGCTGCCGGCGGGGGCGCCCGGTTGGGGGGTGGTGTAGGCGATTCCGGTGTCCGGGGGGCCGTTGAGGAAGCGGAAGGCGTCGGCGGTGAGGAGGTGGCAGCCGGTGGCGGCGGCGTCCAGGGGCAGCAGGCCGGCGGAGTGGGAGGCGTCGAGGGCGTAGCGGGCGCGGTGGGGGGCCAGGAGGCGGCCGATGGCGGTGACGGGGTTGACGGTTCCGCAGGCCGGTGAGAGGTGGGCGACGGAGACGAGGGCGACGTCGTCGTCGAGGTGGTGGCGCATCCAGTCCAGGTCGAGGTCGCCGTCGGGGCGCAGGGGGACGACTTCCAGGCGGCAGCGGGTGCGGTCGCGCAGGGTGTGCAGGGTGTGCAGGCGGGCGACGCTTTCGTGGGGTGTGGTCCAGATGCGGTCGCGGGGGGTGAGGGGGGTGTCGCGGACGAGGGTGTCGAAGGTGTCGTCCGCGCCGGTGGTGAGGTGGGTGTGGGTGGCGGGGACGCCCCAGAGGCGGCCGAGGTGGGTGCGGGCGCGGGTGTGCGGGTCCTCGTCTGCGGTGGGGTGGTGGGGTGTTGCGGTGCCGTGGTGGTGGTCGTGTGCGGTGGTGTGGTGGGCGGGCTCGGCTGCCGTGTGCGGTGTGGGGGCGGTGCGGGCGGTGTCGAGGCGGACCGTGGGTGGTGCGGTGCGGGCCGGTGCGGTGCGGGTGGGTGCGTCCATGGGTGGGGCCTCCCTCCGGGGGATGTCGGGGCGTGGGGTCCACGGCCGTTGGATTACCAGTGGTTGCCAATCGGCTTGGCAATACATTGCCGAGCATTTCCCGGTGTTGGCAATATCGGTGGGTGTCGGCTCAGGCGAGACTCGAGTTCCGTTCTCGTTGGCAACTCCCGGCAATGCCGTTTCGGGTTTCGTTCCGGTGGGATGCGGTGCAGGTCGGGGGTGTTGTCGCGGGTTTCTCCAGGCGTTTTCGAGTGGTTGACGAGCGGATCGCGAGCGGTCGGCGTCAGTCTTCTTGGCAGAGGACTTGCCAAGAACGAATCACAGGGTTGCCACGGAGGAGTCGTCATGAAGAACGTCGTTCGCGTTGTTGCCACTGCTGCTCTGGCCTGCGCTGCCGTGCTGGCCGCTGGGGGTGGCGCGCAGGCCGGTGAGCCCATCGACTGGCCTGTCGTGCCGCGGGCCGCGGCGGGGCCGGCCGTGGCCGACGGTGGGGCGGGCGGGGCGCAGGGAGCGCGGATCGACTGGCCGTGACCGAAGACGGCTCGAAATCCGGTAGAGGAAAGAGATGGAATACCTCCACCCCGGCTAGCGTGCGCGGCACGGGGGCATTTCCTTCGCCACCGGTGGCAGAAAATGCCGGGTGACCGGGTGAATCGACGAGTGCGGAGGGGAGACCGTGAGGATTCAGGTTCTGGGTCCGTTGAGTGCCGAGGTCAACGGGGGATCCATCGTTCCGACCGCGGGAAAGCCGAGACAGGTGCTGTCGCTGCTCTCGCTGTATCCCGGACGTGTCATACCCGTCCCCACCCTCATGGAGGAGATCTGGGGGACGCAGCCGCCGCAGAGCGCGCTGACCACGTTGCAGACCTACATCCTGCAGTTGCGGCGGCGGCTGGGCACCGCGATGGGGCCGGGCTCCCCCGGCGGTGCCAAGGAGGTGCTGGCCACCCGGCACGGCGGCTATCTGCTGCAGGTGCCCGAGGACAGTGTCGACGTGCACGACTACGAGCGTCTGGTGCGCGAGGGGCAGGCGGCTTTCGAGTCCGGTGACGACCAGGTGTGCGCGGGCCGGCTGCGGCAGGCGCTGGAGCTGTGGCGGGGGCCCGCGCTGGTCGACGTACGGGTGGGGCCGATCCTCGACATCGAGGTGATGCGGCTGGAGGAGAGCCGGCTGATGACGGTCGAGCGGCGCATCGACGCCGATCTGCGGCTGGGCCGGCACAGTGAGCTGATCGCGGAACTCACGGATCTGACCGCCCGTCATCCGCAGCACGAGGGGCTGCACTCCCAGGTGATGGTGGCTCTGTACCGTTCGGGGCGGCAGGCCACCGCGCTGGATGTGTACCGCAGGCTGCGGGCCCGTCTCATCGAGGACCTGGGGGTGGAGCCCTCGCCGCAGCTGCAGCGGCTGCATCAGGCGATGCTGGCGGTCGATCCGGCGCTGGACGTGCTCGCCGGGCCGCGGCACACCTCGACGTTCGACCTGTTCGCGGCCTGAGAGCGCTCCCGGCCGACACGGCCGGACGCCCCGGCCGCCCGCCCCCGCGCAGATGCGCGGGGTGAGGCGGCCGGGGCGTTCGCGTGTCCGGGGCGGGGTGGTGGTGGGGCGGCCTGCGTGGGGCTCCGCGGCAACGGCGCGGGGCGGGGCGGGCGTTCGCCGTCTGTGGTACGGGTGCCTGCCGGGGGCGGGGGCGGCGCGGGCGGGGCGGCGTCCGTACGGCGCACGGCCCCGGGCGCGACGCGGGCGCGGCCCGGCCCGGGAACGGGCGCTGCGGGGCGGGGCCGTGGGCCCGTCCGGCCGTCGGCTGCGGGAGGTCCCGTGCCGCCCGGGTGGTGTCTCCTGCGGGCGTGCGCGCCCGGGGCGGTCGCGGCGGGTGGGGAGCCAGGGTTGTACGGGGCCGTGGGAAGCCGGGGTTGTACGGGGCGGGCCGGGGGTGCGCGGGGGGTGAGGCCGTACGGGTTCGTCCGGGCGTGGGGTGGTGGGGGCGTGGGGCGTTGGGCGGGGCCCGTCGCGGGGTGGCGGGAGTGGTGGGGGTGGTGGGGGTGGTGACGGGGGGCTGTCGTCGGGGTCGGGCCGGATCCGGGGGTGGCGGGTGCGGTCGCGGGGCGGAGGAGGGTGTCGGCGGGCGGTGTCGGCGGGGGCCGGTGTGGTGGGGATGTGTGCCGGGCGGGTCTGGCCGGGGTGAGGGGGTGTCAGTGCAGGCGGCGTACGGCGGTGCGGGCTCGCCAGGTGGCCAGGCGCAGGGTGTCGGTGGTGGTGCGGCCGAGGCGGGTGCGCAGGTGGTGGCGGGTGCGGGCGAGTTCGGCGGTGGTGGCGGGGGTGTGCGGGTGGGTGGGGGTGGGGTGGTGGAGCAGGATCTGCTGGGCGCAGGTGACGGTGGTGCCGGTGGCGTGGGGGGTCAGGGACCATTCGCCGGTGTGTGCGGCGATGGGGGCGGGGGTGGTGAGTTCCTTGAAGACGATGCGGGTGGCGGCGGGGAAGCACAGCCGGACGGTGCGGGTGGTGGTGGGCAGGCCGTCGGGGCCGGTGGTCTCCAGGGTGGCGAGCTGGATGCCGGGGGTGTCCTCGGTGACGTCGGCGAGGTCGATGTGGGGGGTGCGGTCGGGCCAGTGCCGGATGTGGTGGAGGAAGTCGTAGACGACTTCTGCGGGGCCGTCGAGGTGGACGGTGTCGTGGAAGGAGAGCAGGAGTTCGTCGAGGTGGGGGTGGTGTTCGGCGAGCCGGGTGAGGCGGGCCAGGAGGCTGTCGGTGCCGGCGTCGGGGCCGGTTTCGGGGCCGGTTTCGGGGTGGGGTTCGGTGGGGTGTTGCTGGTGGAGGGTGAGGCGGGTGCGGCTGTCGCCGTCGGGGTGGACGGTCCAGGTGCCGGTGGTGGGTGTGCCGGGGCGGGTGGTGTCCTGGCGGGTGTGGGTGATGGTGCGGGTGCGGGGGTCCAGGGTGCGCTGGAGGCGGTGGGAGCGGATGTGTCCGCCGGGGGTGAGGTCCCAGGTGCGCAGGCGTTCGCGGGTGCCGTCGAAGTCGATGCGTTCGACGTGGACGGGGTCGGGCAGCAGCAGGGGCCAGCGTTCGGCGTCGGCGAGGAGGCGGTAGACCGTGTCGGCGGGGGCGGCGATGGACACGGTCCGCGTGCTGCTGCTGGTGCGGGTGCGCTGCGGGGGCACGGCGGGCACCTTCCCCTGGGTGTGTGGGTGGTGGCCCAGCCTGCACCAGGGGACTTGAGGCTGCCTCAACCCCCCAGGGCGGGGGCGGCGGGGGTGCGGGTGTGGCCGTTGCGGGCCGGGGCGGGGGTGGTGTGGGTGGCGGGGTCGGGGGCGGCCGGGAGGGCTGCCGGGTGGGCCGGGAGGGGTGCCGGGTGGGCCGGGTGGGGTGCCGGGTGGGCCGGGAGGGGTGCCGGGTGGGCCGGGTGGGGTGTGGGGTGGGGGTGGCCGGCTTCGGTGAGGGCGTCGGCCAGGACGCGCCAGATCTCGGCGGCGAGGTCGATGTTGGCGTCGGCGTGGGCTTGTTGGGCCAGGGTGCGCAGTCCCTGGATGCCGCTGGGGTCGCCGGCGAGGATGAGCAGCCGGTGGCGCAGGATCTCCAGGCGGACCTGGCCGCGGTAGGTCATGCGGGGCTGGTCGGCGGCGAGTTGGCCCAGGAGGGTGCGGGCGTCGTCGTAGCGGCCGGTGGCGTAGGCGAGGTCGGCTTTGAGGGCGGTGAGGTCCTGGCGCAGGGCGGGGGTGCCGGCGAAGGCGAGGGCGGCTTCGGCTTCTTCCGCGCGGTGCTGTGCCTGTGGGGGGTCGGCGGGGGTCTTTTGCAGGTGCAGGCGTCCGGCGGCCAGGCGCAGCCGGATCCACAGGGTGAGGTCTTCCTGGCTGCTGAAGCGGTCGAGGGCGTCGTCGAGGCAGGTCTGGGCTCCGTGGTGGTCGCCCTGGTGCATGCGGATGGCGGCGGCGGTCCACATGGCTTCGGCCCACAGGGCGTCGTGGCGGCCCTGGACGAGGGTGGTGAGTGCGTCGGCGTGGGTGCGGGCTTCGGCGGTGCGGCCGGCTTCGGCCTGTACGGATACCAGGGCGAGCAGGGCGGTGGCCCGGTCCTCGGTGCCGAGGTGGTCGTGGAGGGCGATGCGGTGGGCTTCGACGGCGGCGTCGAGGGCGGGGGTGATCTCGCCGACGGAGCGCAGGCAGCGGGCGAGGCGGGTGAGGCCGCGGACGCGGAGTTCGGGGACGCCGACTTCTTCGCCGAGGGCGACCAGGCGGGTGAGGTGGTCGCGTTCGAGGGTGTGGTCGCCCTGGGTGCGGGCGGCGCGGGCCAGGAGCCAGAGGGCCTGCCAGCGCAGGACGGGGCTTTCGTGGCCTTCGGCGGCCAGGGCCTGACCGAGGGCGTGGGCGGCGTCGGGTGATCCGGTGGAGGCGGCGAGGGTGAGGGCGTGGGCGAGGGAGCCGGTGGCGGGTTCGGCGAAGTCTGCGGGGGTGAGGCCGAGCCGGCCGGCGAGGTAGTCGACGGCGCGGTCGGTGGGCTGGCGGGCGCCGGATTCCAGGCGGGAGAGGTAGCCGGTGGACATGCCCTGGCCGGCCAGGGCCGTCTGGGACAGGTTCCGGGCCAGCCGGAGCTTTCTCAGGCGCTGTCCGAAGGCGGGCTGTCGCAGCATGAGGTTCCCCGGGGGTCGGCGGGCAAGGAATCTGTCGGGAGCGGGCACCGAGCGTAGGGTCGGGGGCAAGGGGCGGGCAAACCTTTGCCATGGTTTCCGGGGTGTCTCTCGTGCGTTCCTGGTGTGTTCCTCGTGCGGGGCTGAGGCGTGTCTCGTGCGGGTGTGGTGGGTTCTTCGAGTGGTTCTCGACCGTGGCGAGGCAGACTCTCCACCGTCCGTGGCCGGTGCCCGGCCGCGGGGTCCTGGCTCGTGACGTGTTCCCGGCGCCCCTTGGAGTCGACGATGAGGCCATCGGTGTGTGCATCCGGCGTGGTGAGCGCGGTGGGCGCGGCGGCGGCGGTTGCGCCGGGCAGGGCCCGGGGCGGGTGTCCGGCGGTGTGGCCGGGCGGGTTCCCGGGTGCGGTGACGGCGGCGCGGTCGGCGGTGCGGGGCGGGTGCGGGGTCGGGGTTGCGGCGGTGCTCCCGGACGACGACATCGGCTGGCCCTGACGCTCCGTCGCCCGGGGCCGGGAACCCGCGGCGTGCCCCCTGCGCCCTGTGTCCCGTGCCCTGCGGCGTGCGTCCTGCGTCCTGCGTCGGCAGTGACCGGGGCGGGGTGTGTCGGGCGGGCGAGCGCGGGCCGACGGCGGCGCGGCACTGGAGGCGCGGACGACGCCCGGGGTGCCCGGGCGGGAGCGCTGTGATCAGCCGGGGTACCGGGGCCGGGCCGCCCGGGATCGGGGGCGGGGCTGTGGCCCGGCCGCAGCATCGGGCTCCTCCCCCAGGGTGACGGTACGGCTGCTGCCCCGCTCAGCCGTGTCCCGGCGCCCGGGGCTGCCCTGCCGGAAGGCACGCGACCGCATCCGGGGGGGGTACGGGCCGAACACCACCGGCGTACGGGGAGCCGGTACTGGTCGGTCGCCCGCGGCGGCCACGGCGACTCCCCCGGCCGGGGCTCCGGCATGACCGGGCCTCAGGAAGAGCTGGTGGCCGGCGGCAGCCGCCGGCGCAGGCAGCCGGGAGCGGGTCTGTGAAAGGTGCGGGAGCCGGTCGGCGAGACAAGGGCGCGGTACGGGCGGGAGCGGGCCGGCGCGGCCGCGGGGAGCGGGGCGCGGTGACCGGCCATCGGGAGGGGAGGTGTCGGTGCGGGCGTCAGGACCGGCCGGGGACGGAAGCAGGGGGGGCTGGGGGTGTGGCAGGCCGGATCGTTCGTGAAGTACGGGCTGCACGGCCGGCAGGCACCCATCTCCGCATCCGCCGGGCCAGATCCGTCGAACACGGCAGCCCCCTCGACACTCCACCGGCCCCTCCCCCACCGGGCACGAGCCGGAGCCGCCCATGGGCGGGTGACCGGCCGACAGGCAAGGCGGGCAGGAGGCTCCGTCAGGTCCGGGGACGGGAGCAGGCCCGGCAGGGGCAGGGCGCAGTACGGGCTGGTGCGGACGGGGGCCGCAGGGCCCGGGTCGTACCGGTGGGGGGCTGCGCGCCAGGGCGTGGGGAGGCCCGGGCCGCGCGGTCGGGGAACCTGCGGCATGCCTCGTACGGATCCGTTGCGCCGGCGGGACGGGACCGGCTGCGGGCAGGCGGCCCGTTCCCGAGCGGGCGCAGGAGCCGAAAGGCGGCCGCGGGCGGGCGGCAGCGGGCGGCGGGGAGCGAGCCTGTGGCGGCCGGCCCGGCCTGGGCCGGGGCGGAGCGGGCCGGGGCGGAGCAGGGTGGGCCGGGGCGGGCCCGGAGCGGAGCGGAGCGGGCCGGGCCAGCCCGGGCGGAGCGGGGTGGCGTGCGTGCCGGGGGCTGGGTGAGTCCGGGGTGGCACGGTGGGAGTGCGTCCGGGTACGGGGGTCCGGGCAGCACGCGTGGGCACCGTGCCAGGGACGGCGGCAGGCGGCAGGCGGCAGGGGCCGGACGGCAGGCGAAGGGCCGCGGGCTGTCGGCCGTGGGCTGCCGGGCAACCCGGGTGCGGGCGGCGGCGGGGTGGCCCGGGCAAGTGGAGGGAATGCTTCGGGGCTGGTTGCCGGGCCGCCGAAGGCGGGCCGGGTCCGCAGGGGCGGCCGGGGCGGGGGTGGTGCCCCTCCCCGTGCGGCCCGGGGGCTCGTCCGGCCGGACGGGGAGGGAGTCGATGGCGGCGGCGGTGTCGGTGGCGGTGAGGGTGGTGCGGGTGTGTGGTGTGTGTCCGGGGGTTACCAGCCGATGCGTGCGGCTTCCGCCTCGATGAGTTCGGCGCCGGTGCGGTAGTGGTGTTCGCGTCCGGCGGGTACGAGGCCGGGCAGCAGCAGGGTCCACAGTGCCGCGACTTTCCTGCGCAGTTCGCCGTAGGACATGCCGGTTCCCGCCATGGTCTCGATGCCGCAGGCCGCTGCCTGGACCAGGGCCTGGGCGCTTTCCCAGGTGCGGCCGGAGGCGGGCAGTTCCCCGGCGTCGCGGGCCAGGCGCAGCAGGGTGCAGACGGCGGAGAGCCAGGCGGCGTGGAAGTCGACGACGACCGGCCGGGTGCCGGCGCAGGCGCGGGGCGGGGTGCCGGCGCCGGTGCCGCATTCCTTGGTGATGCGGAAGCTGGCGGGGATGGCCGGTTCCTCGTGGAGGTTCCAGGCGAGCCAGTGGGTGATGTCGATCAGGGCCTGCAGCGGGGAGAGTCCGTCCTCGCGCAGGGCGCGCACGGCGTCGTCCAGGAGGGCGCTGCCGCGTTGCTGGACGGCTTCGGCGAGTTCTTCCTTGGACGCGAAGTGGAAGTACAGCGCGCCTTTTGTCACTCCGGCCGCGGCGGCGATCTCGCCGAGGGTGGCGTGGGCGTATCCGTTGCGGTGGAACATTTCCGCTCCGGCCCACACCAGTCGCCTCCGGGTACGTTCGGACCTTTCCTGCACCGCGCCCTCTCCTCTCGCCACCGACTGGCTCCCCCGGATCGTCCCCCGGTTCGTCTCCCCCGGTTCGTCTCCCCGGGTTCGTCTCCTCCCGGCTGCCCGCCCGGGAGGCAACCGGGTGTTGGGCCCGGGGAGTTGGACGTGCCGTCGCGTTCTTCAGACGCGGACGAGGCGTTCGCCGCCGGGCTCGGCGTGGGTCTCGGCCGGGTTCTCGGGGCCGGCCATCAGGATGGAGCGCTGCAGGCGCCTGAGGGCCACGGAGGGTTCCAGGCCCAGTTCGCGCACGAGGGTGGCGCGCAGCCGCTGGTAGACGTCGAGTGCTTCGCCGCGGCGGCCGGAGCGGTGCAGGGCGAGCATGAACTGTCCGTGGAGGTTTTCGTGGGTGCGGTAGCGGGTGACCAGCACGGTGAGTTCGGCGAGGAGTTCGCGGTGGCGGCCCAGGCGCAGGTCGGCTTCGATGCGCTGGTCCAGGGCGCACAGCCGGGTTTCTTCCAGGCGGCGGGTTTCCATGTCGAGCTGGACGCCGCCGGGGACGTCGGCGAAGGCGGGGCCGGACCACAGGGCGAGGGCTTCGCGCAGCAGGCGGGCCGCGCCGGGGAAGTCGCCTGCGTCCATGGCGCGGTAGCCGGTCCCGGCGAGGCGGTCGAACTCGCGGACGTCGAGGGTTCCCCCGCCGCTGTTGAGGAGGTATCCGCCGGGGAGGGTGACCAGGATGTCCTTGGCCGTCCGCTGCCCCCCACCCCCGCTGCCCCCACTGCCGCTGCCGGTGTTGCCGCCGGCTCTGCGGTGGGCGGGGTGGCCGTAGCCCCCGGCAGCCGCGCGCAGGCCGTCGGTACGCATCACGTCCGTGCGGCCGGCGGCGGTGAGGGCGGTGACGCCGTCGCCCGTGAGGCCGTCGCCGTCCTCGACGGTGGGGCCGGCGGGGGTGCGGGCGGCCGCGGTCTCCAGGGCGGTCGCGATCAGTGCCCGTAACTGCAGGACGTAGGTCTGCAGGGTGGTACGGGCACTGCGCGGCGGTTCCCCCGCCCACAGCTCCTCTATCAGCGCCGACACGGGCACCACCTGGTCGGCGTGCAGCGCCAGGAGCGCCAGGACCTGCCGGGGCTTGGGGGCGGTCGGCGTGATGGAGACTCCGTTCTCCCGCACGGCCAACGCGCCCAGTACATCGATGTCCACGTTGTACTCCCCTGTCCTTGGATGAGTCGCACAGCCAGTAGAAAACAGGACCGACGGTTTGTCAATATCAAACCGGTCGCGCTGTTTTGGCGGTCGAAAGTGTCCGACAGGTCGTCACAATGCGGCTGTGAGCTGGGAGTTGTGGGCGCAGGTGAGGCAGCCCGGGGGCGCTGCGGGGGCTCGAGCGGGGCTTGACGCGGGCCGGAGCGGGGTGCGGAAGCCGGGTTTTCCCGCCGGAAAGAGACCGTTCAGTCTTCTCTGTGGGGGGTGCGGGGGATGCCGGCGGGGGGCGGGGTGCCGCCGGGCAGCAGGGCGTCCAGGACGGCGGGGGCGGCCAGGCGCGGCAGCAGCAGGGCCCAGATCCGGGTGAGGGTGCGGGGGTGGACCCATTCCGCGTCACCGGCGCCGAGGACCTCCAGCCCCACGGTGGCGGCCACCACCACCCGGGCGGCGTCCCGCGGCAGCAGGCCCTCGGCCAGACAGCCCTCACGGGCCGCGGCCGCCATGGTCTCCTCCACCCAGCGGCGCCACTGCCGGCGCAGGTCCACCCCGCCGCCGAACGCCGGGTCCGCGCACAGCCCGAAACCGGCCCGCACCACCACATCACCCGCCAGCAGGGCCGTCAGCGCATGCGTGGAATCCACCAGCACCTGCAGGGAGTTCACCCCCGCCGCGGCCGCCGCCCCTCCCGCGACCGCCGTCACCTGCCGCAGCACCTGCGCGGCCCGGTCCTGAACCGCCCCCGCCAGAACGGGCTTGCTCGCGAAATGGAAATGCAGCCCCCCGGCACTGATGCCCGCATGCCGGCTGACCGCCGCGATCGACGCGGTGACATACCCCTGCTCGGCGAACACCTCCGCCGCGGCACGCACCAGGGCTTCCCGCGTACGCTCACCGCGTTCCTGCTTGACCATGGACACTCCACAAACCGCCAACGCGGTTTGCACACAAGGGACTGAAGATCTTCGCGGTCCACGGTCGGCCGGTTCACCGGAGCCGCACTCGCGTCCCGCTGGAGCCACACCGGAAACCACCCCACACCACCCACCCCCTACCCGAACCCGACCCAGCCCCACCCCGACACCCCACCCCCCTGGCCCGGGAAGGCCTGGACTGGCGAGGCGAGGCAGAGCGCCTCCGCGCCCAGGACTGGACCGGGCAGGAAGAACGCCTCCCTGGCCGGGACGGGACCAGGCAGGCAGGCAGACGCACAGGCGCAGGCGCAGGCGCAGGCAGGGGTGCAGCCCCGGGCAGGCACGGCCTCGATCCTCCGGCACGGGCTGTCCCCGGCCCCCGGGCCCCGGGAGCGGGCCCCGGGCGCGGGCCGAAGGCCCCGCCGGACCTGGCCGCGCTCCGTGCCTTCCGGCGCGGGGCGGGGAGCTGCCCTGCACGGCATCTCGGCGCAGGCCTGCGCCGGTACGGACCGCCGTACGCGAGCGGCCACCCCACCGGGGCGCAGCCGGACCGAGCCGCGTACCGGCTCTCGCCACAGCCCGGGCACGGCTTCGGACACGGTCTCCACCAGCGCGAACTGCCGTACCGTGAGCCGCCCGTCCCACCGGGACCGCAGCCGGACCGGGCCCCGTACCGGGCCGTCCGCACATGCAGGGCGCGCAGCTCGGCCAGGTCCTCGGGACCGGCACCACCAGCACGGACTGCCGTACGGCCGTACTGCGGGCCGCACACCACACCCGGAGCACCGGCCGCCCGCCTCTCCCCCGCCCCCCTGTCGCCGTGGCGCGAAGCCCACGGCCCCCGCAGGCCCGGCGGCACGCCGCAAGCACCCTCCGCAGGCCACAGGCCCAGTGGCGGCAGGCACAGCGACCGCAGGCCCACCACCAGCCCGACGGCCACAACCCCGAGGCTCCGCCGGCTCGTTGACCTGTGTGAGAACCCGCTGCGGGCACGGGCGGCGGTGGCACGCGGCGCAGGGGGCAGGGGGCAGCGATTCGCAGCGCAGCGGTTCCGGGAGCCCGCACGGCGCCCGGAACCGCGCGGCCGCACAGGGAGCGGGGGATCCACACCCCTGCGGCCGCAGGACCGCACCGAACCGCGACGCACCGCACCGAACCGCGATGGACCGGGCCGCGCCGCGCCGGACCGCGCCGCGCCGGACCGGGGCGGGCCGGGCCGGGCCGGGCCGGATGCCACTGGGCCGGTCGGCCTTCCGGCCGAGAGGCCCGTCGGGCCGGCGCTGTGCGGCTGCTGCGCAGGTGAGCGGCCGGCAGACCCTCAGCGGTACGGGCGCCCGCCCCCGCACGCAACCCCCGTGCAGGAAGGCCTCGTCCGGGCGGCGGTCCCGGGGCTTCCGGGCCCGAAGACCCCGCGCGGGAACGAGGGCTTCCTGCAGGGGGGTTGACGGGCACCGGCCGGGGGCGGGGGAAGGCGGGCCAGGGGGTCAGGAGAGGGCGGGCTGGGGCTGCGGGGGCAGGGCGGCGCTGCCGGGCGTGAGGCCCATCTCGGCGCCGACCCGCTCACCGCGGTCGGCGGCCATGTCCAGGCGGGCCAGAACGGCCGGGGTGGCGATGCTGGGGCAGATGTGCTGGTAGACGGCGGAGACCCGCTCCTCGATGTCGGCCCGGTCGCTGAGGGTCTGGGAGTAGATCTGGGCGCCGGTCCAGCACGCGGACAGGATCCAGGCCGTCTCGGCCGGATCCACGTGCGGCAGGAGCTCGCCCTGCTCCTTGGCCTGCAGCAGCAGCGTCCGGGTGAACTCGATCCACCCCGGCACCGACCCCCCGCCGAAGATGTCACGCATCCCCGGCCCCAGCGAGAGCCGCGCCCCCGCACTCAGCATCGGATCGCGTTTCATCCGGAACGCCAGAACCATCGCCACATCGATGAGTTCCTGCAGCTTGCTCTCCCGGTGCGGGACCCCGCCCTCGGCGAACTGCTCGTCCAGCACACCCTGCGCCAGCTCCTGCTTGGAGGAGAAGTGAAAGTACAGGGCACCCTTGGTGACGCCCGCCCGGGAGAGGATGTCCGCGATCGTCGCAGCGTCATAGCCACGCTCGTCGAAAACCGCCGCCGCCGCTTCCAAGATCGCGCGTCGCGTACGTACCGCACGCTCCTGCCGTGCCACGGGTGCCTCCGTTGTCCATGGGCCGTTGCCTGCGGACCGGTTGCCGCCGATCCACACCCCCATTAAAACCAACCAGAAGGTCCGATTGTTTTCAAGCACGCCCGACACCACCCACACCCCACCCACACCCGACCCCCACCCGAGCCGTCAGCGACCACCACCGCCGGCCGGCACCCCGAGCACCACCGGCAGCCGCGCCAGCCCGTTGGAAATGAACGACTCCACCCGCGGCAACCCACCCACCACACCCTCCCCGGCCACACCGTCCGGGGGCGTCTCCTGGGCCAGGACCGCATCGGGGAACCGCTCGAAGAAACGCCGCAACGCGATCGCGCACTCCGCACGCGCCAGCGCCGCCCCCAGACAGTGATGCGTACCGAACCCGAACGACAGATGCTGCCCCCGCGTGGGACGCAGCACATCGAACCGGTCCGCATCCGCACCGTGCACCGCCGGATCCCGGCCCGCCGCACCGAAGGACACGATGATCGGATCACCCCGCCCGATCACCACCCCCTCCCCCATGTCGATGTCCTCCACCGCGAACCGCAGCAACCCGTAGAACGCCGGCGCATCCACCCGCAACGCCTCCTCCACCGCGTCCTCCCACGACGCATCCCCCCGCCGCACCGCCGCCAACTGCCCCGGATCCGCCAGCAACCGGTGCAACGCCGTACAGATCAAATTCGCCGACGTCTCATAACCCGCCGTGAACAACAAGATCAAATTGTCCAGCAACTCCTTCTCACTCATCCCCCGCCCCACACCGCCACCACCAGCAGCCACACCGCCACCACCACCGCCGCCGCCGACAGGACAGCCCCCCTGCCCCACCCCACCCCACCCCGCCGCCCCGCCACGGCCACCACCAGGACCCACCCCGCCACCCACACCCACGCCACTGCCGTCCCCGCCGAAGCCCCCGACGCCGCCCGGGCCCTGACCGCCCGCACCCGAACCCGAACCGCCGGCGGCGGTGGCGGTGGCGGTGGCGGCCCGACCGTCCCTGCCGGGGCCTTCCCCACCGCAACCGCCGTCCCCACCGGAGGCGTCGCCACCGGGGCCTTCCCCACCGCAACCGTCTCCGCCGGGGCCGTGTCCGCCGGGGCGGCCGTCCCCGTGGCCGTCGCGGGCCGCGATCAGCGCGCTGGTCAGGTCGTCCCCCGGATGCGCACGCCGGTAGGCCACCAGATCCGCCATCGTCACATCCAGGTCCGCGGCATTGCGCTGCGCGTCCTCGGCACTGATACCCGTGTCGAAGAACCCCTTGATGATCTTGTGGAGCGGGGCCCAGGACCGCTCCGGTATCCCGAACAGCTCGAACACCACCCGCGTCGGCAACTCGTGCGCCAGCCGCCCCCGCAGATCCACCACCTCACCCGGCCGAGCCGCCGCCAACGACTCCAGCAGCTCCCCGGTGATCTCCTCGATCCGCGGTCTCATCGACGCCACCCGACGCGTGGTGAACGCCCCCGCCACCGGCCTGCGCAACCGGGCATGCTCCGCACCGTACGCAGTGATCATGTTCTGCACCGACACCCAGATCGCCAGCGGCCACCGCTCACCGACCTCACCGTCGATCCACGCCGGCCAGTGACGGTAGGCATCCTTCGACACCCGCGGATCCGCAAGCAGCCTGCGGATCTCCGCATGACCGTTCACCGCCCACGCACCCACCCCACCCGGCAGCACCACCCGCACCGCAGGCCCCCGCCCACGGATCAAAGCAGCCTCGGCATGCACATCCGACCCCGCCGCATCGATCTCGACCGGGCACTGACGACGGTTCATCACAACAACACTCCACAAGGGCGGCGGACTCGGCAACAGGGCGCGACAACCCGTCCACACCCCGCATTTCAAAACCGCCCATCCGGTTCTTGATTCACCGGCGGCGGCCCCGAGTCTGGCACGACCCGCCCCGCATGCCAATGGTTTCCGGGACACCGGGCCCGCCACCCGCCCCCGACACCGCCCCCACACACCCCCACCCCGCCCGCCCACCTGAACACCAGACGGCAACGCCCTTGCGGACCAGGGCATTCAACCCGAAGAACCACCCACGAACACCAGCCACGAGCCGCCCGTCACACCGGCCACAACCCCGCCCGAATTCCCTGGTCCACGCCACGCACCCCCACCCCCGGCCCCCCGCCACCCCCGGGCAGGCCCGCCGGCACCCCACATCCCCACCCACCGAATCCCTTGCAAAAGAAACCGGAGAGTACGTATCTTGCGTCTCGCGAACGCAACCCGACCCATCCGTCGAACGGCTCTGCGGGAGAAGGTCCCATGACCATGCTGACGATTCGCCACAACACACCCGCCCCGCCCCTCACCCCCGCGGGCGAACCCTGGACACGGCACACCACCCCCCGCACCCTGACCACCACCGTCCCCAGGGAATACGTCCACCGACGCTCCCACGCCGAGGTCTTCCTCACCGGCTGCCACCGCACCGGCCCCCACACCTTCACCCTCACCGGCCAGTGGCCCCGCGCCCACACCTTCTTCACCAGCCCCGACGGCACCCGCCACGACCCCCTCCAAGTCGGCGAAACCATCCGCCAAAGCGGCCTCTACCTCTGCCACACCGCCTACGGCGTCCCCCTCGACCACCACATCCTCCTGTGGAGCCTGGACTTCACCACCCACCCCGACCAACTCCACATCGGCACCACCCCCACCGACCTCACCATCACCGCCACCTGCACCGACTTCACCCGCAAAGGCAACCGCCTCACCGGCACCCTCCACGCCACCCTCCACCGCGGCAACCACACCACCGGCCACGGCACAGCACACTTCACCACCATCCCCCCCACCACCTACAACCGCCTCCGCCGCCCCCACACCACCCCACCCACCCACACCCCCACCACCCCCAACCCCACCCGACACCACACCCCCCTACCCCCCCTCACCCCCACCACCACCGGACGACACCACCCCCACGACGTCATCCTCACCCCCACCCACAACCCCCACCAATTCACCCTCACCCCCGACCTCACCCACCCCATCCTCTTCGAACACACAAACGACCACCACCCCGGCATGGTCCTCATCGAAGCCGCCCGCCAAGCCACCCACCACCTCCACCACCCCCACCCCTACACCCCCACCACCATCACCACCCACTTCCACACCTACGCCGAACTCCACACCCCCACCACCCTCACCACCACCACCCACACCCCCACCCACACCACCATCACCGCCCACCAAAACAACAACCCCATCTACACCACCACCCTCACCACCAACCCCACCAACCCATAACCACCAAACAGTGGTCTCGCCCCTCACTGCCGCAACCACCCCACACACAGACCGGCACACGACCACACGCAACACGCCACCCACGCAGCGCCGTCCAAGACCTCATTTCGAGATCTGACATGTGACGACCGGCCGGTGACTGGACTCATAACCGTGACCGCTGCCTTGAGGAACTCGAGCACAACCGCCAGCCCACTCCACCCGGCAACGAAACCGGGCTAGGAAAACGCGCGTCAGCTCCGCACCGGGCTTACGGCAACCGGGCGCAAGCCGATCAGCGGCATGCCGGCCCAAAGACATGCCGCTGCCACACACGCACCACCTGAACCCCGCCCAACCCCCGCCACTGGCGTTGGAAGTACTTCGGGAGCCAAACCAGCGACGGACAGCGACACCCACCAGAACGACCCACCGGCCCGCCACACCCACCAGAAACACCCACACCCACAACCAACCGCCAAAACCCAAACAGGAGCGCCACTGCGAGAGCACTCCGAGGCAAATGGCGCCCTGCGCCACGCCGGCGGCGCCTGAACCTGGACCTGACCGCCTACCCGGACAGCATCGAGGTGGCCGTCCACGATCCGAGCCCGCAGGCGCCGCGTATGCGGACCCCCGACCTGAACCGCGGCACGGGCGGCTTCGGCTGGCCCATGGTCGACCGCCTCTCCCGCTCCACCCGTGCCACCGGGTCCCCCGCAGGCGGCAAGACCGTACGCGCCCTCCTGCCCCGATAGAGCCCGCCGCACCCGCCGCCTACACAGCGATGCTCCCCGGCGACCTCGTTGAAGCCCACGAGACGTTCCTCGAGCCGGCCCCGCCTCGGGCGGTCCCGGCTACCCCGAGGCCAAGGCCACCACCGCCTCCCTGCACCCGCCGAGCAGGCCCTTGGGGCGATGCACGCCCCAGAAGGATCGCGAAGGGTAACTTCCGGATACCTGGATGGCAGCGACCTGGCGAACGAACAGACACGGGTCGCGAAGAGAGGCCGAAGATCGGCCCGTCGCCTCTTGAATGATCGAGGCGGCGCCCTGCGGAGGCACCCCTCCTTGGCTATCCAGCCGTGCCCAGGAAACAGCCTGGCCGCCCAGCATGGCGGGTTTCCCAGAAGCGGAAGAATCGTTTTGATGAGGTGACGCCGATCATGGAAAGAGCAAGCCGAATTGGCCGCAGCAGAAAGGCCCCCTCGTGATCCACGCATCGCTGGTGTGCCAAGGCTGCTCCGGCACCCTCTACGCCGTCGCCACCAAAGACGGTGCCGCCTCCCTGCCCACCTGGAAGGTCGACCACGACCGCACCCCGCCTGCCTGCCCTCTGCGCCCTCTCCTCCCGCTGGAAGGGACAGCCGCCCACATTCAGGAACTGCCCCACGCCGACCATGTGCTGACGCAACCGGCCTGACACGGCCGGGCCGCCGGCCACGCGATGGCACCTGTTCGTCCAGGAAGGCGCCGAGCGGCCATACGCAGCGCTGCAACACCTTCTCCTGAGCAGGCAGTGATCAGCTCTGCCTGGTGGGCAGACGGCCGAGCCCAGAGCGAGCCGGCCAAGGGACATGCCCGCCGGGCCATGGAGAGATCAAGGGCACCTTCAAGCACTGAGGCTCCGCCTCAGGCGACGGGTCCGGGACCGCAGCAGCGGTCCCGGACCCGTTTTTCATGTACCGGGTGCCGGGGCACCGATCAGGCGGCGGGCTCGGGGCGGCGCAGCTGTGCCTGGCCGAAGAGGACGGCGTAGTCGTCGGGGAGCTGGCCGAGGATGCGGGCGAGGAGGTCGGGGCCCGTCAGTCGGGTGACGACGGCGAGTACGGCGCCGGTGTCCCAGCGGGCGACAGCCGGGCTCGGATCAGCCGGGCTGGGGATGGCCGAAGAGGAGGTCGTAGCCGGGCGGGAGCTGGAGAAGGACCTCGCGGATGAGGACGTCGCCCGCCGCGGCGGCCGCGGTGGACAGGACCGCTCCGATGTCCCACAGGGCGGTCTCCTCGGTGGCGCCTTCGATCCAGGCCGCGGTCGCGCGGACGAACCGTTCGGGGGAAAGCGGTTCGGCAGCCTGCAGTGGGTTGAGGAGGATCAGGGCGTAGGTCTCCGGGAGCCGGGCGGCGAGCTCGGCCCGGACCGTGCCGACCAGATGGGCGCCGAGCAGGGCCAGGACGACACGGGCGACGCGGTCGGCTTCCTCAGTGGTTTCGTACTCGCCGCGTTCCTGCACATGGGCCAGGAACGACTCCCTGCGCATCGACATCGACATCACCTCCGGGAAGAGGGGTGAAGCAGGTCAAAGAAGGGGGCGGAGGGCGGGTGCCGGAGGGGGATCGGCGCTTCCCCGCCCTCCGCTGGCTACGGGTGCGCGTCAGGCGGAGATCTGCTTGGGGCCGGCGTCGGCGCGGATGCTGATCTTGCGGGGCTTGGCGCGCTCGGCGATCGGGATCCGCAGGGTGAGGACACCCGCGTCGTAGTCCGCCTCGATGTGCTCGGTGTCCAGGGTGTCGGCCAGCATGATCTGACGGGAGAAGACACCCAGCGGCCGCTCGGCCAGTTCCATCTTCACGGAGTCGGCCTTCAGGACCGGGCGGCGCTCCGCCTTCACTGTCAGCATGTTCCGCTCGACGTCGATGTCGATCGCCTCGGTGTTCACACCCGGCAGGTCGAACGCGATCACGTACGCGTCTGCGTCGCGGTAGGCGTCCATCGGCATGACCGACGGCTTCGACCAGGTCCCCGACGTACCCGCCAGCTGCTGGAGGATCCGGTCCATCTCGCGGAACGGGTCGGTGCGCATCAACATCGCGAAACACCTCCAGTTGGTTCAGGCAGAGACTGCCAATGCGCTTCAACGTGCCACCGTTGTAACATGTCATCCAAGCGATGACAAGCGCAGAGTCATCTGGAGGATGACGCGTTACGGAGAGCTCCATGAACGAAGCCCTTGCACCGGCCGCGCCGGTCTCCTTTCTCGCCGCCGCCGCGGCGCTGGAAGCGATCAACCAGTCCTTGAAAGACGCACAGCGATCCGCCGCCCGGAACGCGGAGCCGCCCCCGGCTGACACGGGCCCGCGCCCTGCCCTGGCGGCCCTGCTGACGTTGCGCGAGGTCCGCGAACAGCTCGCCGGCTGGGAGAGCGGACTGATCGAAATCGCCCGCGGGCAGGGAGCCAGCTGGGCCGACCTCGCAGGCCCCCTTGGCGTCTCCAGCCGCCAGGCCGCCGAGCGCCGCTACCTGAGACTGCGCCCCGGCACGCCTGGCTCCACCGGTGAGGAGCGTGTCCAGGCCACCCGTAATTCACGTGCTGCGGACCGCACCGTCACCGCATGGGCCCGCGACAACGCAGCGGACCTGCGCCGCCTCGCCGGACAGATCACCGCCCTCACCGACCTGCCCGAGAATGCCCAAGACGCGGTCGGCGAGCTGAACCTGGCACTCGCCGATAACGACCCTGCCCGCCTCGTCCGCCCGCTGACCGCCACGCGCGCGTACCTACGGCCCGAAGACGCCGGCCTCGCCGAACGCATCGACACCCTCACGCGGCACACCGAACAGCTCCGCCAGGACACCCACGACCAACGCAGCACATGAGCCTGGGACGCCCACGAACCGTTGCGGACGCCGATCTCGCCAGCGCATGACGACCCGATGTGCACCCGCCCCGCCGTCCCATGATCCCGCCCAGAGCAGATGGCCTGGGCGGTTTCCTGAAGCGCGGGGACATGGTCCACCTTGCAGCGGTCACGGTCGCGCCGTCTGCTCCAGCGCTCCGAGCGGAAAGCCGGAACAGACGGTTCCTCTGTGCGGGGCTGCTTCTGTGGTTACAGGGTGCGGGTCAGGTGGTCAGTGAGGAGCCGGGTGAAGCGGGCCGGGTCGGGCAGGTCGCCTCCTTCGGCGAGCAGAGCGCTGCCGTAGATCAGCTCGGCGATCTCCGTCAGAGCGGGGGCCTCGGCGTCTGCGTGGTGTGCGGTGCGAAGTGCGGTGATCAGGGGGTGTGTGGGGTTGAGTTCCAGGATCCTTTTGACGGTGGGCATCTGCTGGCCCATGGCCCGGTACATCTTTTCCAGCGTGGGTGTGACGTCGTGGGCGTCGCCGACGATGCAGGCTGCCGAGGTTGTCAGGCGTGAGGACAGGCGTACCTGCTTGACGTGGTCGGACAGGGTGGTGGTCAGCCAGGGCAGCAGGGCGGCGAAGTCCTGCTCGCGCTGGGCCTTGTCGGCTTCGGTTTCCGTTCCGCCGTCGGCGGTGTCGTGGAGGTCGACCTGGCCCTTGGCGATGGACTGCAGGCGATGGCCGTCGAATGCGGGGACCTGGTCGACCCATACCTCGTCGATGGGGTCGGTGAGGATGAGCACCTCGTAGCCCTTGGCGGCGAAGGCTTCCATGTGGGGGGAGTTCTCGACCATGGCGCGGGTCTCGCCGGTCAGGTAGTAGATGGTGTCCTGACCTTCCTTCATGCGCTCGACGTACTCGCGCAGTGTGGTGGTCTTCTCCTGGTCGTGGGTGGAGGCGGCCGACACCAGCTCCAGCAGGGCCTCGGTGTTGTCGGTGTCCTCGAGCAGGCCCTCCTTCAGTGCTCGGCCGAACTGGGCCCAAACCTTCGTGTAGCGCTCGGCGTCCTTGGCCTGCATGTCCTTGAGTGCGCCGAGGACCTTCTTGACCAGGCGTCGGCGTACGCCTTGGATCTGGCGGTCGTGCTGCAGGAGCTCGCGGGAGACGTTCAGCGACAGGTCGTGGGCGTCCACGACGCCCTTCACGAAGCGCAGGTAGTGGGGCATGAGCGCTTCGCAGTCGTCCATGATGAACACCCGCTTGACGTACAGCTGCACGCCGGACTTGGACTCGCGGGAGTACAGGTCGAAGGGGGCCTGTTCGGGGATGAAGAGCAGCGCCTCGTATTCGAAGGTGCCTTCGGCGCGCATGTGGATCGTATCGGCCGGGGGCAGCCAGTCGTGGCTGATCTGCTGGTAGAACTCGTTGTACTCGTCCTCGGTCACCTCGCTTCGAGGCCGGGCCCACAGCGCCTTCATCGAGTTGAGCGTGTCGAGGGCGGAGGTGGCTTCGCCGTCGGCATCGGTCCGGTCGGTGGCCATGCGGATCGGCCAGCGGATGAAGTCCGAGTAGCGCTTGACGATCTGTCGGATCTTCGATTCGGAGAGGTAGTCGGCGAGTCCGTCCTCGCTGTCGGCGGGCTTGAGGTGCAGGGTGACCGAGGTGCCGACGGGGAGGTCGTCGGCGGCCTGAATGGTGTAGGAGCCCTCGCCGTCGGACTCCCACTGGGTACCGGAGTCGGTGCCGGCCCGCCGGGTGTGCACGGTGACCTTGTCGGCGACCATGAACGCCGAGTAGAAGCCGACGCCGAACTGCCCGATCAGACTCTCCGTGGTCGCGGCGTCCTTGGACTCCTTGATCTTCTCCAGGAGGGCGGCGGTGCCGGACTTGGCGATCGTGCCGATCAGCTCCACGAGATCATCTCGGGTCATGCCGATGCCGTTGTCCCGGACGGTCAGGGTGCGGGCGTCCCTGTCGACCTCCAGCGAGATGTGCAGGTCGGCGGTGCCGTTCTCGGTGAGGCTGGCATCGGTCAGTGATGCCAGCCGCAGTTTGTCCAGGGCGTCGGAGGCGTTCGAGATCAGCTCGCGCAGGAAGATGTCCTTGTTCGAGTAGATCGAGTGAATCACCAGCCGGAGCAACTGGCGGGTCTCGGCCTGGAATTCCAGCGTCTCGACGCTGCTGGGCATGCTGTGGGTCCTTTCAGCGGAAGGTCAGATGTACGGATGGGCCTCGGGCAGGGGCCTCGTCGGCGTGACGCGCAGGTGGTGCGCACCGCGGACGGAGGACGGCTCTGCGTGTGCGGGTCAGTCTTCGTCGGAGGCTGTCGTCGGGCGGTGGGCTTCGAGGACGTCCAGGGAGTCGACGAGAGCGGTGTGGCGGGCGTCGAGGTGGGGACGCATGCCGGCCAGGGGCGCGATGAGCTCAGCGGCGTCCGCGGCGCCGAGAGCGGTGTGCAGGGCGGCCTGTGCCGAGCGCGCTTCGGGCGTGAGGTGGGCGAGAGCGGTGATCTGTCCGGCGAGGCGACGCAGGTCGGCTGCGTTGGCTCGGGCCCAGGTGGCGGCGGTGCGGTCGGCGGCACGGCGTTCGCGGGTGGCCTGCACACGCTGCTCTCCGGTGGTACCGGGGGGGCCGGGCCGGCCGCGCAGGTAGCGGCGTTCAGCAGCTTGGCGGCTGGCGACACCGAGGGGATGGGCAAGCTCTGCCCAGCTGGCGCCTGCCTCGCGGGCGGTTTCGATCAGACCGGTCTCCCAGCCGGCGAGCTGCTCACGCACCTGCCGCAGCAACATGAGGGAGGCCAGAGCCTGCTCGGGGCCGGGCCCGAGGGCGTCGGAAATGTCGTTCTGGGCGTCGCGCAACGCGTCGTCCATGGCCACCAGGGCTGCCGCGGCAGCCACGAAGGACGCCGGACTGCGGGCCTCGCTACCGGGCGCGGGCGGCTGATGGGCTGCGGTCACGGGCGCCTCCTTCAGAGTGTCATCAGTTTGACGACGGCATGTTTGTCGTCCACTGGATGACATGCTACAACAGGGTCTGTGCAGCGCATTGGCAACAACCGTTCGAACCTGCTGGAGGTGTTTCACGATGTTGATGCGCACTGACCCCTTCCGTGAGCTGGACCGGATGGCGCAGCAGCTGGTGGGTCCGGGTACCTGGTCGAAGCCGTCGGTGATGCCGATGGACGCCTACCGCGAGGGTGACGAGTACGTGGTGGCCTTTGATGTCCCCGGCGTGACCGCGGACGCGATCGACATCGACGTCGAGCGGAACATGCTGACCGTCAAGGCCGAGCGACGGCCGACGGCCAAGGCCGACAACGTCAAGATGGAGCTGTCCGAGCGGCCGCTGGGCGTCTTCTCCCGCCAGATCATGCTCGCCGACACCCTCGACACCGAGCGCATCCAGGCCGACTACGAGGCCGGCGTTCTCACCCTGCGCATCCCGATCGCGGAGCGCGCCAAGCCCCGCAAGGTCTCCATCGGTGCCGGCTCCGGCCGCAAGGAGATCTCCGGCTGACCAGTCCGGAACCGGTGCGGAGGACGGCCCATCCGATCTCCCCCTCCCCGGCCTCCGCACCCCCTGTGGAACCGACAACACCAAGGGGTGGCGGCTGATGACCTTGCGACGGAAAGTGTTCCTCGACCGTGTGAAGGAACGCGGCGAGTACGACATCGCGGAGTAGGCCGAGCGTGCGGCGCGCGTCGTGCTCGCCCTGCTCAGCACCCACCTGATCGGCAAGGTCCGCGCCCAGCACGCGGCACGCCCTGCCGGAAGGCTTCAGCATGATCCTGCTCAACCCGCTGGAGAGCGCCGAGCCGTTTTTTCCCCCCCGAGCGATTCGTCCGCGCGACCGCCGCCTGGATCGAGGGCGCCACCGCGCAGACCGCGACGAGGGACGTCAGCGCCGTGCCGGCCACCGTCGCCGACACGGCAGGCGAAGACCTCACAAGGCAGATCCTGCCCCGGCTCCCCGTCGGCTACGACCTTCTCTTCGGCCGCCCCCGACCCATCTGACGAAGACCGGGAGTGCCACGTGCCCGGCGCTCCCACAGCTCCTGAAAGGCATGCACCGCAGTGATCACCGACGCGCGCGTACCGCTCACGCACCAGCAGCCGTGCTCGATGGCCTACGAGCAGATGCTGGAGAAGGTCCGATACGAAGGCGCCTACCCCACCCGTGAACGGGCCGAAGAAGCTGTCCGCGTAGTGCTCACCGGACTCGGACGTCAACTGACCGGTGACGAACGCGTCGACCTGGCCCGCTGCCTGCCCCTTGAGGCGGCACGCGTGCTGACCGCGCAGATCCCCGACACCCGGCCACTGACCGGCTGGGACTTCATCAAGGACCTCGCCACACGCTCCGGCGCCTCTCTGGCCACCACCCGCTGGGACACCGGCGCCGTCTTCACCGCCGTCACAGCCCACGCCGGCCCCGACCTGACCAGCCGCATCCTCCACCAGCTCCCCACCGACTGGGCTCTGCTGTTCGGCCAAGCAGAAATCACCCCCGCCACATAGCCACCGAGACGCCCGCCCAGAGGGCGCTTCGGTCAGCGACGGGAGATCAATACCGTGATTCTCCGCTTCGTGGAGACCTCGGGTGTGCTGGCGATGGAGCTGGAGGGGAACCTCACCCATGAGGAGCTGGTCTCGGCTCTGCCCGCAAACCAGGCGCGCCTGGGCGTCCACGAACTGTACTTCGCCCCTTCTGATGCCTCGGCGCCCTCAAGACGGTGGTCGATGCCCTGTGTACTCCGGCGACGGCTCCGAAAGGCTTCGGCTCCCGGCACGACCGGTGGGGAAATCCGTCGGGCGTCGTCATTGTGCAGGAAGCGTTCGCGAGGACTGTGATGCGGTCAGTACAGGCCCATGCGCCGGGCGGTCTCCTCCCCGTGTCGCAGCCGTTGGTGGGCGTCTTCTCCCAGTGCGGTGAGTACTCCGGCGACGACCGTCTCGATGACGGCGAGGGTGGGCACCAGGCTGTCGTAGGGGGATGGGGCCGCGACCTGGCTCGGAAGCACCACGTCTGCGTGGGTGGAGGCGGGCGACAGCCATGTGTCGGTGAAGAGGACGACCTTGCCTCCATTCGCCTGTGTCACTTCGGCCATGGTGACTTTGTCCTGCTCATAGCGCCGGTAGTCGAAGATGACGAGGACGTCGCGCCGGTTGAGGGCGGTGAACACTGCGGTGCGTTCGACATCCCGGTCGGGCAGAAACCTCACGTTGTCACGCATTTGCATGAGGTGCAGGCCGAGGTACTGGGCCAGGAGGTTCGTGAAGCGCCCGCCGGCCAGGGTGATGCGGCGTTTGCCGTCGGCCATCAGCCGGATCGCGTGGTCCAGATCGTGCGGGGGGAGTTCGGCGAGGGTCTGTGCGACGGCGCCGCTGAAGACCTTGCTGCCGCGCGTCAGGAGGGGAAGGCTTTCGTCCGGACCGCCCGTGCGGCCGTAGTCGGTGGCTTCGTAGAGGGAGAGCGGAGAGGCGTTGCGTTCGTCGAGTTCTGCTCGCAGGGCTGCCTGGAAGTCGGGGAAGCCCCGGTAGCCGAGGCGGTTGACCAGGCGCAGCACGGTCGGGGTGCTGACGGCTGCGCGTCTGGCGAGTACGGCCATGGTTTCGAAACCGGCTGCGGGGTAGCCGGCGAGGAGCACGCGGGCGACTTTGCGTTCGGCGGGGCTGACGTCGCCCAGCTTGAGGCGGATCTCGTCGGCGAGCGTGCCGGGGGCCATGCGCGGGGTCTCCCTCAGGATGTCGGGTCGTTCGGAGCGGTGAAGAGGTGGCGGGTCGAGCCTACTGCCGCTGGTGGCGGGGCAGGGCCGGCCGGATCGTGCTGAGGTCCGGCCGGCCCCGCTCGCCGGGTGCGAGGTCCGGGCGGCGTCACTCCGGGGCGACGGCTATCCGCAGGCCGGTGACGGTGTGTGCGGTGGCGCCGTCAGCGGTCCAGGCGGTGGATCCGGGTTGCTTGCTGAAGGTGACGGTGAACCGGGGGCCGCTCTCGAAGGTACGGGCGGTGGCGGTGCGCTGGGTGGCGGTGGCTGCGAGAGCGCGCGCGGTGCCCAGGAAGGAGTAGGGGGCGCCGGCGGGGTTGGCCGCGGAGTAGAACACGTCGGTGTTGGCGGGGACGGGTGAGGCGGGCGTCGGTACCAGTGGGTGCTTGTCGGGTGAGGGGTGGACGCTCCAGCGGCTCGGATCGTAGCGGTCTCCGTCGGTCAGGTAGGTGTAGCGGGCGCCGGTGAGGGACCACGCTCCGGAGTTCGTCTGGCGGGTCCGGGCGTTCCGGAGGTCGAGGATGGCGACGCCTTGCGGGCCGAGAACGCGCAGTTTCTCGCGCGGTGTGCGGGGGGCTTCGACGATGAGGGCGGTGTTCTCCTCCAGTGCGTACACGCGGTCGTGGCCGGTGTCGGCGGCGAGGCGCAGGGCCCTGCCTTCGCGGCCGTAGGCGCCGGTGTGGGTGTCGATCAGCCCGGAGTGCAGGAAGCCGAATCCGCCGGCGGGCAGGTGGGCGAGCCGGGTGGGATCGTCGAAGTAGCCCGGGCTGCTGCCGTCGCGCAGGCCCTGGTAGGAGTCGCCTCCGGTCACCATGTCGGTTCCGGCGGCGATCTGTGCTCCGGCGCTGGTGCCGGAGACGACCGCGCCGGCGGCGAGTTTGGTGCGGATCGCGGCGAGGACCTTGGAGTCGGTGTGGGCGGAGCCGTGGAGGAGGGTGGTGACGTAGCGGTACTGGTCGCCGCCTCCGAAGAAGAAGCCGGTCATGGAGTTGACCTGCCGGACGACCTCGTCGGAGTCGGCGTTGGCGATGTGGTCGAGGTCGACGGGGATCCACTGGGCGTCGGCGGCGCCGTGGCGCTCGAACAGGTCGGCGTAGTAGGCGCCGTTGCATGCGCTGTTGCTGCACTTGTCCGGGTCGGTGGCGTGCGGGTCCTGGCTGGCGGGGACGGAGGAGGCGGTGATCACCCCGATTCGCGCCGAGGCGCCGCCGGCCCGTTTGATGATCTCGCCGTAGACCTGGGTGTTGTCCGCCTTCAGTGCGCCGCCGACGAGGACGAGGGAGCCCCGGTCTGCGGGATGGTGGGGGGTGTGAGCGCTGGCCGACGGGGCGAGGGCCAGGGTGAGCAGAAGTGCGGTGGCGCCGGCCAGTGCGGTGCGGCGGGCTCCGTTCGGGATGCGCATGTGGTGGCTCCTGGGTGGGGGTCGGTGGTGGCCGGGACCGCGGCCGGGTGGGCCTGCCGCGGTCCCGGCGCGGGCCGGCAGCCGGGTGCGTGGTGGGCCGGGCTGCCGGGGCCGGGCCCCGTACCGGGCCGGGGATCGCCATCGAGCCGGTACGGGGCGGATGGGGGGTCAGCCTGTGCGGCTGTCGCCGAGTTCGGCGACGAGGGACGCGAGGAGGGCGACGCGGACGGGGACGGTGGAGGTGTCGAGCCATTCCTCGGGGGTGTGGTCGGCGCCGCCGACCGGGCCGAGCCCGTCGAGGGTGGGTACTCCGATGCCCGCGATGAAGTTGGCGTCGCCCACACCGCCCGTCGCGCAGCCGCCGAGTGGGACCCCGAGGTCCGCGGCGATCCTCCTGGCCCGGTCGAACATGCGGCGCGAGGCGGGTGTGTCCTCCATGGGGGGGCACAGGTCCAGTTGCTGAACCGTGGCGGTGGTGCCGGGTACGGCGGGCCGTGCGGCGGCGGCTTCGATCGCTGACCTGGCCGCTCCGATGCCGGCGGCGGTCGCCGAACGCACCTCGACCTGCAACTCGGCTTGCGGGCAGACGATGTTCGCCCGGGTCCCCGCGCGGACGACCCCGACGTTGACGGTGACGTCGTCCCAGTGGCCGTTGAGTGCCTGGAGGGCCACGACAAGGTGGGCGGCCGCCAGGGCGGCGTTCGCTCCGCGCTCGGGCTCGATGCCGGCATGGGCGGCCCGGCCGGTGACCGTCACCCGGAAGTCGGCGACGCCCTTGCGGGCGATGACGACGTCGCCGTTCTCCCGCGCGCATTCCAGGGCGAGGGCGAAGTGGGCTCCGCAGGCGGCCGCCTCCGTCGCCGGGCGGCTCGCGGGTGAGCCGATCTCCTCGTCCGGGGTGGCGAGGAAGACCAGTTCGGCATACTGGCGCAGCCCGGTCTGCTCGAGGACCTCCAGAGCGCTGAGTCCCGCGAGCAGTCCGCCCTTGTCGTCGCTGACGCCCGGCCCCCGGGCCATGCGGCCCTGCAGTGCGAAGGGTCGCATCGCGGCGGTGCCGTCCTCGAACACGGTGTCGAGGTGGGCGACGAGCAGGACTCGCCTGCCGCCTTCGGTGACGGGCAGGTCGCCTCGTTTGCGGGCGAGGACCACGTCGCCGACCGGATGGCCGTGGGTGGCGGCCGGAGCGATGCGCTCGACCTCGAATCCGAGGCCGTGCAGTCGTTGCTGGGTCCAGTCGGCCATCCGGTTGACGCCGGCGGGGCTGTAGGAGCCGGAGTCGATGGCGACCAGGTGCGCCAGGTCGGCGAGGTAGCCTTCCAGGCGCGCTTCGGCGTGCGGGAGCAGTGTGGTGGGACGGAGCTGCTCCCGTGAGGGGGAGGTCACAGGACCTTGGAGAGGAACGCGCGGGTGCGCTCCTGCTCTGGCTCGACGAGGACGCGGCGGGGATCTCCGGCTTCGACGACGACGCCGTCGTCCATGAACACGGCGGTGTCGGCCACTTCGCGGGCGAAGCCGATCTCGTGGGTCACCACGACCATCGTCATGCCGTCGGCGGCGAGCCGGCGCATCACGTCCAGGACGTCGCCGACGAGTTCGGGGTCGAGAGCCGAGGTGGGCTCGTCGAAGAGCATGAGCTTGGGCTCCATGGCCAGGGCCCGGGCGATGGCGACGCGCTGTTGCTGGCCGCCGGAGAGCTGCGCGGGGTAGTGGCCGGCCCGGTCGCCGAGACCCACCCGCTCCAGCAGGTCGTGGGCGGCGGCTCTGGCCTGCGTCCTGGTGACCCCGCGGACGTTGACCGGGGCCTCCATGACGTTGTCGAGGGCGGTCATGTGGGGGAAGAGGTTGAACCGTTGGAAGACCATGCCGATGTCGCGGCGTCTCTCGGCGACTTCCCTTTCCCGCAGCTCATGGAGCCGCAGCCCGCTCTGGCGGTAGCCGACCGGCTCTCCGTCGACGGCGAGCCTCCCGCCGTCGACCCGGTCGAGGTGGTTGATGCAGCGCAGGAGCGTGGATTTGCCGGAACCGGAGGGGCCCAGCAGGCAGCACACCTGGCCTCGTTCGACGGTCAGGTCGATGCCCTTGAGGACTTCGAGCTTCCCGAAGTGTTTGCGTACGCCCTGGGCGTGGACCATGGGGACGTTCACCGGGCCTCCTCCTTGCTGTTCTTCTGCACACGCTTCGCACGTGCGGGTCCCCCGCGGCTGAGGGATCCGGCGAACATGCGGCGCAGCGGCGAGAGGTGACCATCGCGCCCGCTGCCGCGGCCGTAGCGGCGCTCCAGCCATGTCTGGGGAATGCCGAGCAGCGTGACCAGGGCGAGGTACCAGAGGCTGGCGACCACGAGCATCGGGATGACCTGGTAGTTCTGCGCGTAGACGTCCTGAATGTTCGACATGAGGTCGTGCGCGGAGATGATCGACACCAAGGCGGTCATCTTGAGCATGTTGATCGTCTCGTTGCCCATCGGCGGGATGATGACGCGCATGGCTTGGGGGAGGACGATCCGGCGCATCGTCAGGGCCGGGCGCATGCCGAGGGAATGGGCGGCTTCGGTCTGGCCGGGGTCCACCGATTGGATGCCGGCCCGGACGATCTCCGAGGCGTAGGCGGCCTCGTTGAGTCCGAGTGCCAGCAGTGCGGCGACGGCCGGGGTGAGCAGGGTGTTCGTCTCGATCTGGAAGAAGGTGATGTCGGTGAAGGGGATTCCGATCATCACGTACTGGTAGAGGGCGGCCGCGTATCCCCAGAAGATGATCTGGACCAACAGAGGCGTGCCCCGGAAGAACCAGACGAAGAGGGAGGACATCCCGTACAGCACGGGGTTGGACGACAGGCGCATGACCGCGACCAGTGTGCCCAGGGCGAGCCCGAGGGCCATCGCCGCGACGGTGAGCCACAGGGTGGTGATCAGGCCCGAGAAGATCAGATCGGCGAAGAGATAGCGGCCGATGATCTCCCAGTGGAGATTGCCGTTCTTCGCCAGCGATCCGGCGACGCCGGCCAGGGCGGCGATGGCGGCCAGGGCCGCGATCCAGCGGCCGTAGTGGCGCAGCGGAACGATCGTGAGCTGCTCGGGCGCCGTGCGGTCGGTGTCCGCGGGAGCCGTTGTGGTGGTCATCTCTAGTCCACCGCCGCGTTCTTGGTGGCCTCCTTGACGGCGATGGAGGCGACACCGTACTTGTCGAAGATCTTGGTGGCGGTTCCGTCGTCGATCAGGGCCTGCAGGGCCTTCTGGATCGCGTCGCTGAGCTGCGGCAGCTTCTTGGAGACGGCGATTCCGTTGGGTGAGGCTCCGTAGCCGCCCGCGGCGGCCGGGTCGTCGACGACCTCGAAGGCGCTGCCGTTGTCGGCGGTCTTGGCGGTCCAGCCCGCGGCGGGCTTCGTCTGCACCTGGGCGACGACCTTGCCGGAGCGCAGGGCGAGCTGGGCGTCGGAGTCCTTGGGGAAGGTCTGGATGCCGATCTCCGCCTTGCCTGCGGCCTTGCATTGGGCCTGGTGCTCCTGGAGGAGTTCCAGCTGGTTGGTTGCCGCCTGGACGGCGGTCTTCTTGCCGCACAGGTCGTTCAGGGTCGTGATCTTCTCGGGGTTGCCCTTGACCACCATGATTCCGGAGCCGGAGACGGAGTAGTCGACGAAGTCGACGACCGCCTGCCGCTCCTTGTTGTCGGTCATGGCGGACATGGCCGCGTCGAACTTCCCGGCCTGGATGGCCGGAACGATGCCGTCGAACTTCTGGGGCGTGAAGGCGAACTTCACGCCCAGCTTCGCGCCCAGCGCCTGACCCAGGTCGTAGTCGAGACCGGTCAGTTCGGGCTTGCCTTCGGTCACGAACATCTCGAAGGGGGCGTACGGCACGTCGGTGGCCACGCGCACCACGCCCGCCGTGCGGATCTGCTCCGGCAGGGCGGCATGCAGTGCAGCGTCCCGGGTGATCGTGACGCCGGCGACCGAAGCGGCGGCGGGCGTCTCGGCGGCACCGTCAGAGGCGTCGTCCCCGCAGGCCGAGACCGTCAGGAGAAGCGCCACGGACAGGGCGGAGGCCGTCGACACGCGACGAAGGCACGGGGTTGGCATCACAGATGACCCTCTCGGAAGACCGGCCGGTGACAACGGGGCGCGTCACCGTCTGACACGCCAGAGAATTACATCTCCACCTCCATGTTGGCTAGATGTAACTCACGTTTCATTAGGGTAACGGGCCGAGAACTCGCGACGCCAGGAGGATCCGGGGGCCCTGTCCCAGGCAATTGGCGGACAGTCCCGTTCCGGCGGCTGGTTCTGCGTTACATCTATCGCGGGCAGCGCATCAGATGTACTTTCCGTTGCTGCACGCCGTAGTGCTGCTCCGCGGCGGCCGCTTCGCCGCTTCGCCGCTTCGCCGCTTCGCTGCGTACCCCTCACCGACTGCTCACGGAGGACCCATGAGTCCGCTCCCCCGCCGCTTCTCCCCCGCGCCCACCGCCGCCTCGCCGGGACGGCGCCAGTCCGCCCTCCGCAGGGCCGCCTGCCTCGCGGCCGCTGTGGCCGTCCTCGCCGGAGGGTTGATCCACGCCGGTCAGGCCGAGGCCGCAGCGAGCCGCATCCGGCTCGGCAGTTCCACGGACGCCGGTCGGGCCGCCTGGTCGGGTCCCGCCTTCACCATGAACGGGTCCGGCGGTATCGTCGCAGCCTCCATGACCAAGGCCGTCGACGCCATCCGCGGCGGAACCGGCTCGCTCGACGTCGTGGTGCTGGCGGCGTCGGCACCCTCGTCCGGCAGCAGAACGCCCGAGTGCGATGCGGTCATGCGGCTGAGCGGTGTCAACTCCTGCACCACGTGGACACTCACCAGGGCGAGCGACGGCAACAACACGCAGGCCAACACCGACATCCGCAACGCGGAATTCGTGTACTTCGCCGGCGGCGACCAGTGCGAGTACGCCGCCTGGAAATCCACGGCCCTGCGCGCCTCCGTCCAGTCGGTCGTCGCCAAGGGCGGCGGCTCCGGCGGAGGCAGCGCCGGCCACCACATCAACAGCTCCGTGGTCTACGACGCCTGCCGGGGCAGCATCACCTCCGCCGAGGCCCTGTCAGACCCCTACGACTCGTACGCGACGTTCACCACGGGCATCTTCGACTGGCCGAACTACGGCGGCACCATCAACGACTCGCACTTCGTGACCCGCGACCGCATGGGCCGCACCATGGCCTTCGTGGCACGCGCGCTCAGGGACGGCCTCACCCCCGGAGGGAAAGCCTGGGGAGTGGGCATCGAGGAAGGCGGCTCCCTCTTCATCGAAAAGAACGGCCAGGCCACCCTCTTCGGCGCCGACAGCTACATCGTCCTGGGAGACCACCAGCCCGAGAAGGCCGTCCCGGGCACACCCCTGACCTTCTCCAACTACAAGATCTGGCACCTGACTTCCGGACAGACCTTCGACTTCAAGAACCGCCCCACCTGCGGCTACTACCTCAGAAGCGTCACCAATGGCGTCACCGACGGCAACCTGTACAACGGGACACCCACCAGCTGCTAGAACGCTCCGAACAGTCGCGCACTGTGGTCATGCCGGCAGCCAGTCGTGACCGCCCACCCCAGCACGAAAGCGTGCGCCGTGATCGTCGGGCAGGTTGAGACAGGCGAGCGCGGTGCACCACGGGGCCGCGGCGGCGGGGTTCTTCAGGTTCAGCAGCGAGGCGTAGGCGAAGAGAATCCGGTGGGCGGGGCGGTTGCCGTTGCCTCCGAAGAGGAGGACGTCCTGGAAGGGTGGGGCTGGCGCACGATCAGGTCCCCACGTACGACCTGCCCGCCGCTGCGGGGAGGCCGGGGCCCCGTGCTGGGCCGCCATCGCCCACCGGTACGGACTCGACCTCCGAGCTCCGGCACCCGGCCCGCGCGGTCAACGCTCCCCACGCCGATCAGGCCGGTCATGAAGCGAACGATCCCCTCAGGCGCGGGGGCGACACGTCGCGATCGCCCTGCCGACCCTGAGCAGCCGCTGCCCGCCCTGCCGAACCACCTCACGCGCACCGGGCATGCGCGGGAGCAGCGGGCCGGCCGAAGCCCCAGCGCTCTCCAGGAGGCCCGGCGCGCCTTGCGGACGGAAGTTTGTTGCCGAGGTTGTGGAGCAGGTAGCTGGGGCTGAAGCCGCACACGGGCCCCTCGTGCAGTCCGGGGCTCGATGCCGGAAGGAGCACTCACCCGCCGATCCCACCAAGCCCGCTCGGTGCAGCCGAATTGCTCCAAGTGCGCGGCCCCAGCCCAGGACGGGGGCCCGCGTCAACACCGAGCCACCCTGTTCGTGACCGTCGGCACGATGCGGCGTTACACCTCTGCCGCACCGGCCACCTCCCCCCGTATCCCGTGTGGCGCTCTCCCGGCGATGGGGCCCTGCCCGGCCACCCCTCGCCGGGACATCCCGCCCCATCAGGCCGCCCCGCTGAGACCGGTGTTTCCGGGGGTGGCGACTGCCCGTGCACCTCGCCGGTTCCGCCATCGGCGGCCGAGGTCTCAGAGGCGGTTCGACAGGTTGCCCTAATAGCCGCCGACCTCACGGTGGTACTCCTCATTCCCGAGGTGCTTGTCCTTCCCGAACTCGGGAGCCGCCTTGATCTGCTCCTTCGTCCAGCCGACGTAGATCTTCTCCTCCTCCACGTCGACACGGTCGATCGTGCCCGCCGGCAGAAGGACCTCCTTGCCGAAGATCCACGGGCCGGTGTCGACCACGATGTACGAGGAACCGAACATGTCGGAGTGCTTGTCGACCTTTCCGATGGAGCCGTCGGCCGCCTCGACCCGGGTCTCCTCGCCGAGGTCGAAGTACTGGCTCATCACGGGCCCTTTCATCTGATCATGACTAGCCAGCCGCCTGGTCTAGGTTTGACCTGTGAACCAGCGCACTTCGTCGGCCGGGGCGACACGCGAGCCCGGCGTGCCGCCCTGCCAGGTCGTCCTGGCGGAGACCGACTGGGGTTCGCTCCGGACGGCCTTCGGGAACGGTGAGTGCCTTCCCGAAGTCCTGGCGCGGTTGCTGGAGCAGGACCCCAAGGTCCAGGTCACCGCCTTGGCGGAACTGAGCGAGCTCGTCGGCCATCAGCACACCGTCTACGAGGCCACCGCCCCCGTCGCCCGGTACGTCGCCGGGATCCTCACCCACCCGGCCGCCATGACCCTCCGGCCGTATCGCAGTGTCCCCCTGCGCGCGACGTTCCTGAACTGGTTGGCTTCCACGGCCTACGACGCCTCCGACGCGATGGTCGAGCGCACCGGGCAGTACGTCCCCGGCTTCCGCGCCGCCGGCACCGCGTCGGCGGCCTTCCGGGACCTGCGCCCGATGCTCTATCAAGCCGTCGCGCCGTTTCTGCGGGACGGTCACGAGGACGTGCGCGAAGCCGCCGGACCGGCCGCGCTCATCCTCGCCGAGCATCCCGCGCTTGCCCGGCACCGCGATCACCTCGCCGTGCACGCACGCCGCATCCTGGCCACCAGCGGCGACGACCACAACCGGCGCGTTGCCTGGACGGCCCTCACCGCATGGGGCCATGACGTCACCGACTTCGAGCCTGTGCCGGAAGAGCCCTGGGACTGCAGGCCACACAGCGACGGCCTCGGCGATCTCGAGCCTCCCTTCTGACCCATACGCGGCGAAGGGACCGTGCACCTCCTGGCGTTCGTCGGGCGGTTCGCCGGGGCGGAGCCGGCCCGGCCGTGCGCAGTCTCCGAAGGGCAGCCGTCATCCGGTGAGTTCGGCTCGGTACCAGTCCGCGTACGGGGAGAAGGCCGCGCTGAAGGCCGGGCCCGGCCGGCAGTTCAGGCCGTCCCACAAGCGGCTGCTGTCGTACCAGTGGTCCACCGCCAGCAGCGACAGTCGGCGGCGCAGCATCGCGTCGGGGCCGGCGCCGCCCTCCAGTAGGTCCAGGGCCCCGCGCATGTCCGTCTCCCCCTGCGGCAGCGGCAGGCCCAGGGCTTGCGTGACCGTGCACACCAAATCCCGCGCCGTCACGGGCTCCGGGTGCGCGGCATGCAGCACACCAGGGGCCTCCTGCGGGGAGAGGGCCAGCTCCGCCAGTGCCCCCGCCAGCGCGTCGACGGACAGCATCGAGATGCGGGCCCGCCCGCCGTCCACCCAGTGCGGCAACCGTGCCAGCAGCGACACCAGCGACGGGATCACCCAGCGGTCCCCTCGTCCGAACACCATGTGGGGGCGCACCACCGTCCCCCCGGCAGCCAGGACCAGGCGCTCCCCGGCGAGGCGGGTCGCGCTCGTCACCGAACCCGGCGCCTCCGCCAACCCGCCCTCGGCGGGCCCCCGGTGGGGGCCTTCGCCGTAGACGGCGGCCGTGCCCAACTGCACGAAGCGTCGTACGCCCGCGCGGTGGGCCTCCGCCACCAGCGCAGCGGTTCCCCCGGTGTTGACCGCCCGGCACTCCTGCTCCGTTCCGCCGATCCGGGAGGCCAGGTGCACCACGGCGTCCACCCCGCGGCACAATCCCGCCAGCGACCCAGGCCGTGCCAGGTCCGCGGGTACCGCCTCTGCGCCAGGTGCCACCTCCGCCCGGTGGACCACGGCCCGCACCCGGACTCCGTGCTCCAACAGGCGTGCCACGACGGGAGTTCCGACGAATCCCGCGGCACCGGTCAACAGTACGGTCTTGGTCTCTGTGTTCGCCATCAGGCCATTCCACCGTGTTACCGTCGCGCCGTGACGCCGGGAAGAAGTGAAACCTTACTCGCGGGCAAGTCAGCACTGATCACCGGCGCGAGCGCCGGCATCGGGGCGGCAGCAGCCCGCGTATTCTGCCGCGAGGGCGCATCGGTGACCCTCGTCGCTCGCCGCGAACACGAACTCGCCCAGCTGACGAAAGAGTTGCAGGCAGCGGGGCATCGCGCGCAGTACGTCGTGGCGGACGTGCGCCGCAGCGAGGACATGGCCCGCGCCGTCGACGCGGCCGTCCGCGCCTACGGACGGCTCGACGCGGCCTTCAACAACGCGGGCATCGGAACGACCCCCAAACCGCTGCACCTCCTCGACGAGGACGCCTACGACCAGGTCATGGACACCAACGTCCGCGGGGTCTGGAACGCCATGCGCCATGAGATCCCCGCCATGCTCACCGCGGGCGGCGGCGCCATCGTCAACAACAGCAGTACGGCCGGCCTGGTGGCCACGCCCGTCTCGGCCAGCTACATCGCCTCGAAGCACGCCGTGCTGGGCCTGACCAAAGCCGCAGCCTGCGAGTACGCCCCCCAGGGCATACGGGTCAACGCCATCGCGCCCGGCTCCACCCGCAGTGAAATGATCGACGCCTGGCTCCGGGAGAACCCGGAAATGGAGGAGGTCCTGCTGCGTTCGGCGCCCCTCCCCCGCATCGCCGCCCCCGACGAGATCGCCGAATCGGCGGCGTGGCTGTGCAGCGACCGTGCCTCGTTCGTCGTCGGTGCCACCGTCGCGGTCGACGGCGGCTGGACCACCCGTTGACACCGTCCCTGCCGTAACGGCCACCTCTGGCGTCGATGCCACCCTCCGGCATCGACGCCGCGTCGCTGCGGGCCGGACGGCGCAGCCGGGCCGGGACACGCCTCGCGCCTGCCGCCCGGCGGCGGTGACGGCTGGTGGAATGCCTTCCTCGGCAGACCAGCCGCGACGGCCGGTGGGTGACGTCCGGGCGGCAGGCGCGACAGGGAGGCAACGTGTCCGGGCAGGGCAGACCGCAGTGGCGCCTGCGTGCGGTGGAGGCCGCCCTCGACCACCTGGCGGCGGCCCGCGACGAGGCGGAGGTCTGCCGGGAACTGGCCGCCTTCCTCGTCCGGTCGGTGTGCGACGCGGCTGCGGTGGAACCGGTGGCCGCGGTGGAACCGGTGGGTGCGGGCGCCGAGCCCGGCGCGGCGCCCGCACCGGTGGCGACGGCGGTGGCCGGCGAGGCCCGCCTGCTGCGGGGTGCGGTGGCGGCGGACGACACCGGTACGCCGGTCCGGGCGCGGGACGGCGACCACCCCCTCCGGGTGTGGACCGCGGACACGGCTGACGGCCCGGTCCGGCTGGCCGAGGCCGCCCTGGTCGCGGGGGACGAGGTGTACGGCCGGGTCGTGGCCGCCCGGTCCCTCGCGCCGCACATCACCCCGCACGTCACCCCGCCCGCCACGCCGTCCCCCGCCCGCTCTGCGGAAGGGTTCGACGACGACGCTCTGGCGGTGCTGCACTTCGCGGTGCGGCTCGCCGGTGTGCAGCTCGGCTGGGCGCGCAGGCTGGCGGCCGTGGAGGGGTCCGCGGTCGAACTGCAGCGGGCGCTGGTGTCCGAGCCGGGGCGGCCGCACCCGAACCTGGAGGTCGCCAGCCGCTATCTGCCGCTGGGCGGCCGGGCCGTGGTGGGCGGGGACTGGTTCGAGACGGTACGCCTGCACTTCGGGCGGACCCTGCTGGTCGTCGGGGACGTCATGGGGCACGGACTGGACGCCGCCGTCGACATGAACGCCTACCGTGCCGTCCTGCGGGAGATCGCCTCCACCGACCTGGCGCCGCACCGGGTGCTGCGGCAGATGGACGCCCTGTCCGCGGCGGACGAGGGCCGACGGCCGGCGACCTGTCTCCTGGCCCGGATCGACCCGGCCCGCGGCACCGCGGTGTACGCCGGGGCCGGGCATCTGCCGCCCGTGCTGTTCGACGAGGACGGCACCGGCACCCTGCTCGACGTGCCCGTCGGTCCGCCGCTCGGCACCGGGCTGGGCGGCTACGAGGCGCTGGCCCGGCCGATCGGTCCCGGGCAGACCCTGCTGCTCTACACCGACGGCCTCGTGGAACGCCGCGGCGAGGACATCGACGTGTCGCTGGCCCGGCTGACCTCCTTGCGTGTCCCCGGCGGGCTTCCGCCGGCCGCCGTGGTGGACGCGGTGTGCGCGGGGCTCGACGCCCACCGTGCCGAGGACGACGTCGCGGTCGTCGCGGCCCGCCTCCGGCCCCGCCCCGCACACCCTGCGCCGGGAAGCCCCGCCGCACCCCAGTAGGCCCCGACGGGCCGGCGGGCCGGCCGACCGCGCGCCGTGCTTCGCCGCGCCTCGCCTCGCCGGTGTGCGCGACGCCCGTACGGACGTCCGGTCCGTGTGCGGCCCCGCAGCCGCGGCGGCAGCCCCACCGGCCCCGTCTCACGCCCCCTTTCACGACCTCGGCGAAACGGGCTGACAGCGCTGCTCCCGCGTGGCACGTTGTACGCCGTCAGCACGACGGAGGGGGACGCCCGTTCATGCCGAAGTACGCCGAGACCGACGAGGATGCCCACCAGAGCCTTCTGGAGTACTGCGAGTCCATCGGCTTCGACCCCGAGTGGATCGCGCCGGACACCTGGGCCACGACGATCAGGATCGCCCGGACCAAGGACAAGGGCTACGCCGAGGCCTACAAGTCCATCGACACCGACCGCACCGAGATGATCAAATCCGGGGCGCGGGAGGCCCGGAAGAAGAAGCTCGACGGCGACGCCGCCCATCTGCTGGGGAAGATCACGACGCACTACCTTCTCAAGGACTCGCTGGTCGTGACCGTGCTGAAGCAGTGCGCGGCGACCTACGTGGGAGGGGAACGCGTCAACCTGGGGCTGGGCGGGTCCCCGATGGACCCTGACGCCTACGAGGAGCTGCGTGTGGAGTGGGGCCAGGCGGCTCCGTTGGCCGCGGGCGGGGTGTTCACCGACTTCCACAGCTTCCCGCCGCAGGACAAGGCCGCGGCGGGCAAGGGGAACGTGGGCGGCACCCTGGCCAAGCGCAAGGTGCAGGGCAATCTGCTGGTGAAGGTCGCCGGCGTGCGGTTCAACATGCACATCGACATCGCGTCCTGAGCCGTCCCGCCCGCACGACGTCCCTGCCCGGCCCCGGAACCGTCCGGTGCCGGGCAGCGGCGCGCCTACGGGCCTTCGGGCCGTCCGGACGGGTGGGTGAGGGGCGGGGGCCGGTTGGCCCGCCGGCCGCGGCGGGCGGCGGGAGCGGGTGGTAGGCAGGGAGGAGCTTGCGGTGGCGGGCCGGGCCCGCGGCCGGGGCTGACGGTGGCGCCCTGCCCGTGTTCCGCAGCACCCGTGACGGAGGACCCGCATGCAGACCCGTACGGCCGAAGCCCCGCGCAGGCCGCTGGTACGGGGGATATCCCTCGCGCTGGCCCTGACCGCCGCCCTCCTGGCGGGCCCGCCCGCCTCCGCCGGGCCCCGGGCCGCCCGGCCGCCCGTACTGGTGTGGGGGCCCTGTCCCGACGGTGAGCCGGGCGACGGCTTCGAGTGCGCGACCGCCCGCGTGCCGCTGGACCACGCCCGGCCCGACGGGCCGTCGGTCGCGCTGGCGGTCACCCGTCGGCCGGCGACGGGCCGCGGCGGCCGCACCGGTGTGCTGTTGCTTCATCCCGGCGGGCCGGGCAGCTCCGGGGTGGACTTCGCGCGCAACAGCTACGACGCCCTGCCCGCCGTGCTGCGCGACGCCTTCGACGTCGTCGGGTTCGACATGCGCGGGGTGGCGCGCAGCGGGCAGGTCAGGTGCTGGGACGACCGCGCGTACGCGGCCGCGGTGGACGCCGCGCGCGGTGCGCCGGGGGCCGGCGCGGTACGGGAGGCCGTACGGCTGGCGGCCGACTTCGCCGCGGCCTGCCGTGAGCGGGCGGGCGCGCTGGTGCCGCATCTGGGCACGGGGGCGAACGCCGCCGACATCGACCTGCTGCGGCGGGCCCTGGGCGAGGAAACGCTGTCGTTCTACGGGCGTTCCTTCGGCTCGTACGTCGGGACCGTCTACGCCGCGCGGTTCCCGCGGCGGGTGCGGGCCATGGTCCTCGACGGGGCCTACGACCCGAGGACGTACGCCGAAGTGCCCTATGCCTACGATGCGGCGCAGTTCACGGCCCTGGACGCGGCCGTCGGGCGGTTCCTGGACTGGTGCGGGCAGGACCCGGCCGTCTGCGGGTTCGGGGAGGGGCGGCCTCGGGAGGCGTTCGGGGAGCTCGTGCGCGGGCTGGACGCCGACCCCGTCGTGGGGGCCGGCGGACGCCCGGCCACCGGCTTCACCCTGGCCTACCGGCTGATGTTCAACATCAACGCGGGGCGGGAGATCTGGCCCCGCCTGGGTGCGGCGCTGCGGGCGGCGCAGGAGCGCCGGGCGTCGTTCCTGCTGAGCCCGCTCTCGGCCGCCACGTTCGCCTTCCTCTCCACCAATGTGGTCGTCGAGTGCGCCGACCGCGTCTACCCGCCCGGGCTGCCGCTGCTGGAGCGTGCCGTGCGGACCGGTGCGGGGTCCGCGCCGCTGCTGGGGCCCGCGATCGGTTTCGGCCCGCCGACCTACGACCACAACCACGCCCCGGTCTGCGCCCAGTGGCAGGAGGCGCGGCCCAGCCGGTACGTGGGTTCCCACCGGGCGACCGACTCGGCCCCGATCCTGGTGCTGGGCACCACCGGGGATCCCGACACGCCGTACGGGGATGCCGTGGCACTGGCGGGGACCCTGGAGAACGCGCGGCTGGTGACGTTCGACGCCGAGGGGCACACCGCCTACCACCGCAGTGCGTGCGTGAGCGCCCTCGCGACGGCCTACCTCGCCACCCGGGCCCTGCCCGCGCCGGGCACCGTCTGCGCCGACGAACGCCCCGCGCAGCCTCCCGGCCGCAGCGCGCCGGTCCCGGAGGTCGACGAGACCCGTGAGGTGATCCCCCGGCTGCGCTGACCCGGCACCGCGGTACCGCCTCCCTTTCATCGTCTCCCCGCCGGTCGCCCGTGCGGACCGGCGGGGAGACGATGGAAGGGCGGCGGACCGGTACACGGCCGCCGCGCCGACCCGGCCCCGGTCCCCGTCGTTCCCGGAGCGTGAGCGGAGCGGGAGGTGCGGGTCGGCGGCCGGGCACGGCAGGCTGCCGCGGCCTCCCCGATCCCCGGGAAGGGGAACCATCATGAACCGGCGTGCACGCCTTTGCGTCCTGTGCTCCTTCGCCGCCGCGTCGCTGCTCGCGGCCCCGGCCGCCGTCGCCGCGACGACGGCGGTACCGTCCGCCACCTGCTCGGTCTCGGGTGTCCTGCCCAACGGCAAGGTGCACCTCTCCGGCGGCGGCTTCACCCAGGGTCCCGCCTACATCTACGGGTCGGCCGGGTTCGGCGGGACGGTCGAGATCGGGCAGAACGGCGGCTTCCAGGTCATGGACGTACCTCCGGCCCAGTACACCGTTCGCCAGGGCGGCGAAGTCACCGAGTGCAGCGGCTTCAACGGCTGACCGCCCGCACGGCGTGCCCGGCGACCGGCGGGGCCGCGGTGTTCACGGGGTGGTGCGTACGCCCCTGAGCCGGGCCGCGGCGCTGTCGAGGAGCATGTCCAGGGCGAGGGGGTAGGCGCTGTGGTTCATGCGGGCCGCCAGGAGCCGTGCGGTGGCGGCGATGTGGGGGTACTCGTGGGCGGGCAGGCGGGCGTACGTGGACTCCCACTGCCGTTCGTCGGAGGTGCGGGAGGTCTCCGCCAGGGCGAGGGCGCCCGCGTCGAGCGCGGCGAAGGCCAGGGACTGGTCGATGAACGCGTGGTAGATGCCGACGGCCTCGGCGTCGGGGAATCCGGCGGTCCGCAGGAGGCCCAGGACGGTCTCGTCGGCGGCGATCTCGCGGGGGCGCCCGGTGACGCGGCCGGCGGTCAGGACGGCGGCCTGGGGGTGGGAGAGGTAGGCCCCGTGGATCAGCAGGCCGAGTTCGCGCAGGTCGTGGCGCCAGTCGCCGGTGGCGGCGAAGGCGTCCAGGGCGCGGCCGATCAGTTCTTCGCCGATGGCGAGGGTGAGTCCGTCCATGCCGTCGAAGTAGCGGTAGAGGGTGCTGGGGTCGGCGCCCAGGGCGGCGCCGAGCCGACGGGCGGAGAGTCCGGCGCTGCCGTGCTCGCGGAGCATGCGCAGGGCGGTGTCGATGATGAGGCGCTCGGACAGGACGGTGCCCTGACGGGTGGGGCGGCGGCGTCTGCGCGCCGCCTCGGGGACCGCCTTCTTCGCCATCGCGGTTCCTCCGGTCCGATGCGTCCGTGCGGGTGTCCTTATGCCAACACCATTGACCTTATCCCGGGCGGGCGGCTTTCATCCCGTGGCACGGGGGCGCGGACGGTCGCGTCCCGCCCTGCCGAACCAGAGAGGCTTTCGTCATGCGTGTTCTGCTCGTGGGCGCCGGCGGCGTGGGGACCGCGATCACCCGGATCGCGGCCCGCCGGGACTTCTTCGACCGCTTCGTGGTCGCCGACTACGACCTCGCCCGTGCGGAGGCGGCCGTGGCCGCGCTCGGGGAGGCGGCCCGCGGGAGGTTCGCCGCGCGGCGGGTGGACGCCTCGGACGAGGCGGCGGTGGCCGCCCTGCTGGCGGCGGAGGGCTGTGACGTGCTGCTGAACGCCACCGATCCGCGGTTCGTGATGCCGTTGTTCGAGGCGGCGCTGACGGCCGGCAGCCACTACCTGGACATGGCGATGTCGCTGTCGCGGCCGCATCCGAGCCGCCCGTACGACGACTGCGGGGTCAAGCTCGGCGACGAGCAGTTCGCGCGTGCGCAGGAGTGGGAGAAGTCGGGGCGGCTGGCGCTGGTCGGCATGGGCGTGGAGCCGGGCCTGTCGGACGTCTTCGCGCGGTACGCGGCCGACGAACTCTTCGACGAGATCGAGGAGATCGGGATCCGGGACGGGGCGAACCTGACGGTGGAGGGGTACGAATTCGCGCCCTCGTTCAACATCTGGACGACGATCGAGGAGTGCCTGAACCCGCCGGTGGTCTACGAGCGCGAGCGGGGCTGGTTCACCACCGAACCGTTCAGCGAGCCGGAGGTGTTCGACTTCCCCGACGGCATCGGGCCCGTGGAGTGCGTCAACGTCGAGCACGAGGAGGTGCTGCTGGTGCCGCGCTGGGTGGACGCGCGGCGGGTCACCTTCAAGTACGGGCTGGGCGAGGACTTCATCGGCAAGCTGAAGACCCTGCGCGCGCTGGGTCTGGACTCCACGGAGCCGGTCGCGGTGCGCGGCGCGGACGGAGCGCCGGTGCGGGTGTCACCGCGGGACGTGGTCGCGGCCTGTCTGCCGGACCCGGCGACGCTGGGCGATCGGATGACGGGGAAGACCTGTGCCGGGACCTGGGTGAAGGGGAGCCGGGACGGCCGGCCGCGGGAGGTGTACCTCTACCACGTGGTGGACAACCAGTGGTCGATGCGGGAGTACGGCTCGCAGGCGGTGGTGTGGCAGACGGCGGTGAACCCGGTGGTGGCGCTGGAATTGATGGCGCAGGGGGTGTGGGCGCAGTCGGGTGTGCTGGGGCCGGAGGCGTTCGCGGCGCGCCCGTTCCTGGACCTGCTGACCGCCTACGGTTCGCCCTGGGGGATGCGCGAGCAGGGCTGACCCGCGGGCCGGGCCGGGGGCGGGGAACTCCCGCCGACGGGGCTCCCCGAGGGCCCGCGGGGCGGCGCCCGTACACCGGCGGGCGGACCCCCGATCCCGGTCCCGGCCCCCGGTGGGCCGGGACGACCGGGTCAGACGCTCAGGACGGAGACGCCCCAGACGACGACGGCGACGGGCACCACGGCGGCCACGGCGCCGAGAGCGATCGCGGCCCGTGCCCGCCCGCGCCCCGCCTCCGGCGCGCGGCGCGCGTCCCGGAGGGCACCGATGCCGGCGACCAGCGCGCAGATCCCCAGCGGCACGGTCAGATGGAGCGGGAAGAACCGGACGGCCGGCGGGAAGGCCTCCGGCAGCCACGGGCAGAGCCCCGAGACCACCGCGAGGACACCGAGGGACAGCGCGAACGCCCCCGTCCGCGGCGGCGGTCCGGGCAGCTCACCGGGATCCTGCCACCCCTGCGCGGGGCTCTCCCATTCCTCCTCGCTTCCCGTCCCGGACAGGGGTTCACGGTCGGCGGGCGGCACAGCAGCGTTCTTCATGTCCCCCACCCAACCCTGTCCGGGCCTTTGTCCGCATCCGTGTTCGTACTCGAGTACCTGCACCCACCCGGCCCGCCGTCAGGCCGTGCCCACCGCTCCACGCCGCTTCAGGCGTAGCGGTCGAAGAGGGCGGCCACGTACTCCTCCAGCCTCCGGGTCAGCACGGCGGAGGTCAGGTCGGTGCGGCCCAGTTCGCGCCAGGGCACGGCGACCTTCTCCGCGTCCGGGGCGAAGGCGAGCGCGTCCAGCAGCCGCCAGTACAGATGGTCGCCGTCGGCTGCGCTGAGGGCTCCTCCGGCGGCGACGTAGCGGTCGGCGAAGCGCATGCCCTCGGGGGCCCCGTGCAGGAGGGCGAGGGCCGTCGCGCAGTGCGCCACGTCGAGATCGGCCGGCCCCCAGGAGGTCTCCACCCAGTCGACGACCCCGCTGATCCGCAGTCCGCCGTCCGTGCCGGTGAAGAGCACGTTTCCGGGGTGGAAATCCCGGTGCAGGAAGCGTCCCCGATGGGCAGGCGGCTCGCGGCGCAGGACGTCGACGGCCCGCTGCCAGAGCTCGGGGCGCCGGGTGGCCGTCGGCGGGGTCACCCGCTCCGGAGAGGTCCAGGCCTGGTAGGTGCGCGGCCGCTGCCCCTCGCTCACCGGCAGCTCGTGGATGTCGGCCAGCTGCCGTGCCAGCAGGTCCGCACGGTGCTCGGCGTCCCGGTCGTCCAGCCGTACGGTGCCAGGCAGCAGGGACATCAGCAGGGACGGGTGATCACAGTGCTGGGCCGTCGCGTCGACCGCCAGCAGGGCGGGAGCGGGCACCTCCGTGTCACGGAGCAGGCTCAGGATGTCCGCCTCGCGAGTGAGCAGGCCCTCCGCGTGGCGGACGTAGAAGGGTTTGACGAACGAGCGGAGGACCAGCGAGCGGTGTCCGTCCGGGCTGTGGAGGTCGAGGCGGCGCATCCGCGAGGTCCATCCGCCGCGCAGCGGCACGACTCCTTCGATGCGCTCCGTCCCGGAGAGGTGCTGCTGCGCCCAGGAACGCGTGGCGCTCCAGGTTTCGGCCTCATGATCCGAACGATCCGATCCGGCGATCCCGGTCCCCGTGTCCATGGGGTGCAGCCCAACGCCGTCCCCGGGCGGGGTGGGAGCGGCGGTCGGGGGAGGTCAGCGGGGGCAAGTCCGTTTCCCGGCCGGGAACATCGTGCCCCTCTCCTGCGTTGATCACACGCCGGACGCTCCCCGGGGCCGCGGGTCCCTGTGCCCGGTGCCCCGCACCCCGGCAACCGCCCGTGCCCGCCCCCTGCCGCCGTCCCCCGCAAGCATCGTGATCCGAGGAGTGCCCTTGACCGAGACACCGACAACTGCCGTGCCCGCTCTGCCCTCCCTCGCCGCCCAGGCGGACCGCCTCGTCGACCTCGGGGTCCACCGGCTCGCGGGAGTGTCCGCGGCGGAGCTGCGGTCCTTCGCCGCGACCGCTGCGCAGGCCCGCACCGAACCGGCGGGCGGCGGCACGCTGCTGGCCGTGCACCCCGACCGCGTCCCGGCGTCCGCCCTGGCCCCGCTGCTGCGGCGGGACGACAAGCCCGGGTTCGTGGTCGTCGACATGACCGACGTGGACCGTTTCGCGCCCCACGGCGCAGCCCTGCCCGACTCCCCCTTCTACGTCCTCGACGGCCTGGACCGCGGCGACGACATGGCCAACTGGAGCCCTGAGGAGGCGCTGCCGGCGCTCACCGCCGCCGATCGCGCGCCCCTCGTCCTCACCGAGGGGATCCACTGGGTGCTCCAGCAGCCCGAGGTCCTGGACCGCAATCACTGCTTCATGACGATCGGCTCGCGGCTGCGGAAGGACAACGGCACGCTGGACGCCCGTACTCCGGCCATCTGGATCAGCAACGGGACCGGCCGGGACGGCCGGGAGCGCCGGAACGCGCCGAAGGTCGGCTGGTGCTGGTGGGGCAACCGCCACACGTGGCTCGGCTTCGCGTCCACCACCGGGCGCAGCCACCCCGCCGCACCCGCCTCCTGAGCCCGGGACCGGCCCGGGACCGGAAGCGGCCCGCGACTCGGGAGAGGCCCAAGACCCGCGAGCGGGCCGGGCCGTCCTCCCCGCGGGTCGGCCCGCCGCCCCGGCGGTCCTCGCCCGTCAGGGGGACTTTCGCCCTGTGTCCACCCGGCGGCGGGGGCCACCCGTCCGGCCCATGCGGCGCGGGCGCCCCCCGCACTCCCGGGTCGCCGCGGTTTCGCTTTCCGTCCCGGTTCCCGGACCGGAACGCGCCGCCCACCCTGCCGGTGGCCGCGGTCCCCGGCAGCGGGCTGGGGCTGGTCGGCCTGCGCGAGCGGGTCGCGCTCCTGGGCGGCAGCGTCACCACGGGCCCGGTGACGGAGGGTCCGGACCGCGGAGGATGGCAGGTACGGGCGGAGGTACCCCGATGAACGAGTCCACCGGAGCGGCGCGGCCCGTCCGGGTCGTGGTCGCCGACGACCAGGCCGCGGTGCGCGAACCCCTCGCGGCCGTCCTGGGCCTGCTGCCCGACCTGGAGGTCGTGGCGGCGGCGGCCGACGGGCACGCGGTGCTGGCGGCGGTCGCCGCCGGTCCCGTCGACGTGGTCCTGATGGACCTGCGGATGCCCGGCATGGACGGCACGGAGGCGACCCGGCGGCTCAGCGCGGACCATCCCGAGGTCGCCGTGGTCGTCCCCACCACCTTCGCGGACGACGAGTCCATCATGGCCGCCCTGAACGCGGGGGCCCGCGGCTACCTCACGAAGAACGCCGGCCGGCAGGACATCGCGCGGGCGATCCGCGCGGCGGCCGCCGGCCAGTCGGTGCTGGACCGCGAGGTCCAGGCACGGCTGCTGGCCGCGGCCCGCGTCCCGCGCGCCCCCGCCCCGCCCTCCCCCGCTGCCGGCTCCGGGCCGGCGGACCTCCCGGCCGACCTCACCCAGCGGGAGCGCGAGGTCCTCGCCCTCATCGGGCAGGGGCTCCCCAACCGGGCCATCGCGGAACGGCTGTTCATCAGCGAGTCCACCGTGAAGACGCACATCAACAACCTGTTCGGGAAGGCCGGCGTCCGCGACCGGGTGGAGGCCGCCCGTCTGGCCATCGCGGCGGGCCTGGCCTGACCGTCCGACCGACTCAGACCGCGTAGCGGCCGGGGGCGAACAGGGACGGATTCTCGGCGACCCATGCGGAGGTGCGGCGCAGTCCCTCCTCCAGGCCCACCCGCGGCCGCCAGCCGGCCCATTCGCGGGCCCGGGAGTTGTCCGACAGCAGGCGGTGGACCTCGCTGCCCGCGGGGCGCAGCCGCGCGGGGTCCACGACCACCTCGGCGTCGCGTCCGGATGCGGTGATCAGGGCGCGGGCCAGGTCGCCGACGGAGATCTCCTCGCCGGTGCCGAGGTTGACCACCTCGCCCAGCGCCCGGTCGCACTCCGCCACCGCGAGGAAGCCTTCCGCGGTGTCGGTCACGTACGTGAAGTCCCGGGTCGGGGTGAGGGAGCCGAGGCGGATCTCCCGTGATCCGGCGTGCAGTTGGGACAGGATCGTCGGGATGACCGCGCGTGCGGACTGCCGCGGCCCGTAGGTGTTGAAGGGGCGTACGACGGTCACCGGGAGGTCGAAGGCGTGGTGGAAGGACAGCGCCATCATGTCCGCGCCGATCTTCGACGCGGAGTACGGGGACTGGGGCTGGAGGGGGTGGCTCTCGGCGATCGGTGCGGTCAGCGCGGTCCCGTAGACCTCGCTGGTGGAGGTGTGCACGAGGCGTCGTACGCCGTGGCGCCGGCAGGCCTCCGCCACGTTCTGCGTCCCCGTGACGTTCGTCTGCACGTACGCGCCCGGGGAGTCGTAGCTGTAGGGGATCCCGATGAGCGCCGCCAGGTGGAGGACGGTGTCGCAGCCGGCGACGGCGTCGCTGACGCGGCCCGCGTCGCGTACGTCGCCCGCCCACATCTCCACCGGCCCGTGCGGGTCGGCGAGGTGGCGGGCCAGGTTCCCCTTCTCCGCGTACGGCTTGTAGTGGACGAAGGCGCGTACCCGTGCGCCCCGGGAGGCCAGCAGGTCCACCACCGTCGAGCCGATGAAGCCCTCCGCTCCGGTGACGAGGACGGTGCGGTCGGTCCAGTTGTTCATATGCGCTCCAGTCGGGGGGCGGCCGGGGTGGGACGGCCGGGGAGGAGGCCTGCGACGCGGAGGACCTCCGCGGCCAGGAGTTCCGCGGCCCGCGCGTGCGGGCCGGGGTGCGCGGCGCCGGCCATGGCAGGCAGCCGGGCGGGGTCGGCCAGCAGCGGGCCGACGAGGGCGGCGAGGCGCTCGCCGGTGGTTTCGGCGTCGGGCAGCAGGATTCCCGCCCCGGCGTCGGACAGGACGCGCGCGTTGTGGGTCTGGTGGTCGCCGGGGGCGTGCGGGTAGGGGACGAGGACCGCGGGCACGCCGGTCGCCGCCAGTTCGGCGACGGTCGCGGAGCCCGCCCGGCACACGACCAGGTCGGCGGCCGCGTAGACGAGGTCCATGCGGTCCAGGTAGGGGACGGCGCGCGCGATGCGGCCGCCGCCGGACGCGGCCAGGTCGGCCACGGTGTCGGGGAGCGCCGCCGGGCCGGTCTTGACCAGGAGCTGCACGTCGTCCCGGTGCTGCCACAGGCCGGCCAGGCCGGCCGCGGCCCGGGTGAGGCGTACGGCGCCCAGGCTGCCGCCGTTGAAGACGACGAGGCGGCGCCCGGCGGGCACCCCGAGGGCGCGCCGGGCGTCGGCGCGCAGCGCGGCCCGGGCCGGTCCGGGCAGCTCGGCGAGGGCGGCCAGGGCCGCGGAGATCGGCATGCCGGTGGTGAGCGCGCGGTCGCCGCCCACGAGGTGGGGGCGGCTGCGGTCGAAGGCCACCGCGACGTGCGCGGTGAGCCGGGCCGCGAACCGGTTGGCACGGCCGGGGACGGCGTTCGATTCGTGGATGACGGCGGGCACTCCGGCGAGCCGGGCGCCGAGCACGGCGGGCGCGCTCGGGTAGCCGCCCATGCCGACGACCACGTGGGCGCCCTGCGCCCGGATCACGGCCCGCGCCTGGTGGGCCGAGCGGAGCAGTGCCGCGGGCAGCAGGTAGCGCTTCGTGCCCAGTGCGGGGTCGAAGGGAATCATGTCGACGGTGTGCAGCCGGTGGCCGGCGCCGGGGATCAGCTCCGTCTCCAGGCCGCGTTCGGTCCCGATGAAGGAGACCACGGCGCCGGGCACGGCAGCCCGCAGGGCTTCCGCGAGGGCGAGTCCGGGATAGATGTGGCCGCCGGTGCCGCCCGCGCCGATCACGACGGAGAGCGCCGTCGGCGTGTGTGGTGTGGTGGAGGTCATGTGCGCACACTCCCGGTGCGCCCTAAGAACGTTCTAAGAGGTTCTCTCAGAAGGCTTTGGCAGGCTTTGCCCCATGAGTTCCATGGACAGCACGGGCGGTACGGGAAACACGGGCAGCGCAGGTGGTTCGGGCGGTACGGGAGGCCCCGGGCCGCAGCGGATCCTCGTCGTGGACGACGAGCCCGAGGTGCGGGCGGCCGTCGAGGACGGGCTCGCGGTCGAGGGGTACGAGGTGCGGGGCGCCGCGGACGGGCTGGCCGCCCTGTCCGAGGTGGCGCTCTGGGAGCCCGACGCGGTCGTCCTGGACGTGATGATGCCCGTGCTGGACGGGCTCGGGGTGTGCCGGCGGCTGCGGGCGCTGGGCGACCGCACACCGGTGCTGGTGCTGACCGCGCTCGGTTCGGTCAGCGAGCGCGTCGACGGCCTGGAGGCGGGCGCGGACGACTACCTCGTCAAGCCGTTCGCCCTGGACGAGCTGGTGGCGCGGGTCCGGGCGCTGCTGCGCAGGGCCGCGCCGGACCCCGGGGGCGCCGTCCCGCTGGGCTTCGCCGACCTCGTGCTGGATCCGGCGACCCGCACGGGGCGCCGGGGCGGGCGTCCGCTGGAGTTCAGCCGTACCGAGGCCGCCCTGCTGGAGCTGCTCCTGCGCCATCCCCGCCAGGTGCTGCCCCGCGAGCTCATCCTGGAGCTGGTGTGGGGTCGGGACTTCGGGCCGGACTCCAATTCCCTCGCCGTGTACGTCGGCTACCTGCGGCGCAAGCTGGAGGCCGCGGGCGAGCCCCGGCTGGTGCACACGGTGCACGGGGTCGGTTACCGGCTGGACGCGGCGTGAGCGGCGGCCGGCGCCGGTCGGGCCGGGTCTGGCGCAGACGCGGTCCGCTGCGGACCAGGCTCGCGCTGTCGGTGACGGCGGCCGTGGCGCTGGTGGCGCTCGGGGTGTGCGGGGCGGCGTACCTGGTGGTCCGGTCCGCGCTCTACGAGCAGCTCGACCTCAGCCTGACCCAGTCCGCGCGGCTCGCGGCCCAGCGCAATCCGGGGGCCGGGCCGGGCACCCTGGCGGGCGAATGCCGGTTCCTTGCCGCGCCCGCGTGCGCGGAGGTCGTGGCCGCCGACCCGGCGCAGGATCCCGCCGCGCCGGGGCTGCTGCCGGTGGCGCCGGCCGCGCGGGAGGTGGCCGCGGGGCGGCGGGCTCCGTACTACACGAACATCACGGTGGCCGGGCACCCGGCGCGGATGCTGACCACCGACTACGCCAGGGGCCGCGCGCTGCAGGTGGCGCTGCGGGCCGACACGGTGCAGGACGGGATCGAGGAGGCCACCTGGTGGCTGGCGCTGACGGCGGCGGCCGGTGTGCTGCTCGCGGCGCTCCTCGGGTACGGGGTCACCCGGACCGGGCTCGCGCCGGTCGCCCGCCTGACGGCGACGGCCGAGCGGATCGCGGCGACCCGCGACCCCCGGCACCGCATCGAACTGCCGCCGCCCGGGCGGGAGGACGAGATCACCCGGCTGGCGTCGAGCTTCAACACCATGCTGGGGGAGCTCGAACAGTCGGTCACCGCCCAGCGCCGCCTGGTCGCGGACGCCTCGCACGAGCTGCGCACCCCGCTGACGGCGCTGCGGACCAACGCCGAGCTCCTGGCGCGGGGCGACCGGCTGACCCCGGACCAGCGCGAGCGGGCGTCCGCCGCGCTGGGCCGGCAGCTGCGGGAGGTGACGGGGCTCGTCAACGACCTGATCGAGCTGGCTCGCGACGAGGAGCCTCAGCCGCTGGTGGAGCAGGTCCGGCTGGGCGCGCTGGCGCAGGCCTGCGTGCAGGCGGCGCGCGCCCACTGGCCGGCGGTCGCCTTCCACGTGCGGGTGCCGGACGCCCCCGTGGTGGTGGCGGGCGTACCGGCGCGGCTCAGCCGGCTGCTGGGGAACCTGCTGGACAACGCGGCGAAGTTCAGCCCGGCCGGGCTGCCCGTGGAGGTGGAGCTGGTGCCGGGGGCCGCCGGCCGGGGGCCGGAGCTGACCGTACGGGACCACGGGCCGGGCATCTCCGCGGAGGACCTGCCGTACGTCTTCGACCGCTTCTACCGGGCCGGGGCGGCCCGCCGCCTGCCGGGGTCGGGGCTGGGCCTGGCGATGGCGCGGCAGATCGCGCGGGCCCACTCGGCGGAGCTGACGGCGCAGGCGGCCCCCGGCGGCGGAGCGCTGTTCCGGCTGGCGTTCGGCGCGCCGGGGGCGGGCCGGGGCTAGGTACGGCAGACGGACTGCGGGGGGCGGGCCGGTGGTGCGCTCAGCCGTAGCGGTGGCGTTCGTGGAAGAAGCCGTCGATGACGTGCAGCTGCCCGGTGCGGGTGAGTTCGTCGTAGACGTGCTTGCCGAGGGCCAGGTCGAGGACGCCCAGCCCGAAGGGCGAGAAGACGACGGGCCGGTCGGCCGGCAGGACGGCGCGGCCGGTGGTGACGTCGTGCAGGGTGCCGGTGAGGAAGTCGCGGCTGCCGGTGAGCTGTTCGGCCAGGTGGGGTGAGGTGTCGGCCTTGAGGCAGTGCTCGACGTCGTCCACGACGTTGGCCGAGGCGAGCAGGATCTCGGGGGCGAGGTCGCGCAGCGACACGTGCAGGACGAGGGGGTTGTGGTCGAACCATTCGGGGGTGGTGACGTGCGGGCGGGGGGCGACGGTGGCGAAGACGACCAGGTCGCTGGAGCGGATCAGCTCTTCGGGGCTGTCGTGGACGGCGATCCTGGGGCCGGTGCCGGTGCCGGCGGCCCGCAGGTGGGCCCGGAACCCGGCGGCGCTGTCGGCGCTGGTGTCGTGCACTCCGACGGTGTCGAAGGTCCAGCCGGTCGCCGTGAGGAAGGTGTGCACGTAGCGGGCGATCAGACCGGTGCCGAAGAAGCCGACGCGGGTCGGACGGCTGCCGCGGGCCCGGCTGAGCGCGGCGGCGGCCGACGCGGCCATGGCGGCCGTCCGGGTGGCGCTGATGATGGAGCTCTCCAGGCAGGCGAGCGGGTAGCCGGTGTCGTGGTCGTTGAGGATCAGCACCGCCGAGGCCCTGGGGATCCCGGACCGGACGTTGTCGGGGAAGCTGGAGATCCACTTGATCCCGTCGACGCGGGCCCCGCCGCCGATCGACGCGGGCAGCGCGATGATGCGGGCGTTCGGGCGGTCGGGGAACCGCAGGAAGTACGACGGGGGGTTGACCGACTCCCCCTCGGAGTGCAGCCGGTAGGTGTCCTCGACGAGGCGTACGACGTCGGGTTCCCGGCCGCGGAGGGTGTGCTGGACCTGGGCGCCGGAGATCACCGCGAACGGGGGGACCGTGATCGCCGGGGGCGTGCCGTACTGCTCGGACATGGTGGGCTCCGTGGGCTTCGTGGGCTGGTCGGGGGTGGCGGGGCGCTCGGTCATCGGACGCCGTCCGCGGGGATCGGGGACCGGGCGGTCGGTGACAGGGGGGCCGGGGACAGCGGGGCCGGGGGCTGGGGCTCCGCCATGGCGACGAGCACCTCGCGCGGCGGCTCGTAGGCCTCCCTGGCGTGGGCCGTGCCGATGTTGTCGATCAGCATGAGGTCCCCGGACACCCACGGCTCGCGGACGGTGTGCTCGGTGTACACGCCGTTGACGAGCTCGACGACGTCCTGGCCGATCGGGTCGCCGCCCCCGAAGCGGGTGTCGAAGGGCAGGGCGTCGGGGCCGTGCACGTCGACGAGGTACTCCCGTACCTCGGGGTCGAGGGTCCACGCGTTGAGGAAGGCGATCTGGTTGAACCAGCAGCGCCGGCCGGTGACGGGATGGCGTACGACGGCGGGGCGGTGCTGGCGGGTCCGCAGACCGCCGTCGTCCTGCCAGGCGAACGCGATCGCGTGGGCGCGGCAGTAGGCCTCGACCCGCGCGGGGTCGTCGGTGCCGAAGGACTCGGCCCAGGTGGCGCCGATGTCCTCGCCGTAGGTGCGGGTGAGCAGCCAGCCCTCCCGTTCGAAGCGGGTGACGAGCTCCGGCGGCAGGGCGTCCAGGACGGCGGCGGCATCGGCGAGCGCGGTGGCTCCTCCGGTGGCGGGCGCCATCGGGCAGGCCAGGAGCAGCAGGCCGGGCGGGGTGTGGGTGTAGCTGAGTTCGTGGTGCATGCACATGGGCTGGCCGGCGGGCCACGCCGCGGAGGAGTGGATGCCGGGGGCGAGCACCCGGCGGGGCGCGAAGGCTTCCGTGTCGGCCGTAAGGGTGCCGGTCAGGCCGGTCAGGACGGCGGCGGCCCGGTCGGTGTCGAGCAGGTCCAGGCCTCGTACGAGGACGGCGCCGTGTTCGGTGGCGAGGCCGCGCAGGGTGTCGCGGTGTCCGGCGGCCCAGGCGGGCAGGTCCGCCGGGTCGGGGGTCGTGACGTGCAGTACCGCGGGGGTGCCGGGCCGCGGGTCCGGTCGGGGGGCGGACCCGGGTGCGGGGGCGTGCCGGCCGGGGGTGGTGATCGTGTCGGGGGTGGAGGTCGTGGAGGTCACGGTCCTGTCCTTTCCGGAGGTGGGGAGGGTTCGCGGGCGAGGGTGCGGTCAGCGGGCGGCGGCCCGGCCGGGTGCGGTGTCGAGGAAGCGGGCGAGGTCGGCGAGGACGGGGTGGCGGCTCACGTCGGCCGGGGTGACCGCGCGGTCCAGGGCGACGGCGAGCCGTACGGCCGACAGCGAGGTGCCTCCGCGGTCGAAGAAGTGCTCGCGCCGGTCGATCCGTTCGCGGGGGACGCCGAGCACCCGGGCCCAGGCGGTGGCCAGCCGCTGCTCGGAGTCGGTACGTGGCGGCTGTGCGTCGTCCTCGGGGTCGGGGAGCCGGGTGGCGAGGAGGGTGAGCGCCTTGCGGTCGATCTTGCTGTTGGGGGTCAGCGGGAGCGCTTCGCGCCAGTGCAGGGCCGAGGGGATCATGTAGGCGGGGAGTGCGGCTCCCAGCCGGTCCAGGAGGGTGCCGGTGTCCAGGGGCCGCGGGGCGCTGTAGAAGGCCACGAGGTGGGTGCTGTGGTCGGGCCGTTCGGCGACGACCACGGCGCTGTCGCGCACACCGGGTACGCGCAGGAGGGTGTTCTCGATCTCGCCGGTCTCGATCCGGAAGCCGCGGATCTTGACCTGGTGGTCGCGGCGGCCCAGGAACTCGAGCTTTCCGTCGGGCTGCCAGCGGCCCAGGTCGCCGCTGCGGTAGAGGCGGCTGCCCGCCCGGTGCGGGTCGGTGAGGTAGGTCGGCCGGGTGTGTTCGGGGTCGTTGACGTAGCCCCGGCCGACGCACACGCCGGAGAAGGCGATGACTCCGGGTGCGCCGAGCGGTACCGGGTCGAGGTTCTCGTCGACGACGTAGAGGTGGACGTTGTTGACGGGCCGGCCGAGCGGGACGCGGTCGGTGTCCGGGACGCGGTCCATGACCTCGTGGTTGGTGTCGTCGCTGGTCTCGGTCAGGCCGTAGGCGTTGACCAGCCGGACATGGGGCTGGGCGGTGAACCAGCGCTGGGCGAGCTCCTTCTTCAGCGGCTCGCCCGTGACCGATGCGTAGCGCAGGTCCGGCAGGGTGCGGGGGTGCCGTTCGAGGTGGGAGACGACCACGTCGAGGTAGGAGGGGACGACCTGGAGGACGGCGACGCGTTCGCGGGCGACGGTGTCGACGAACCGTGCGACGTCGAGGACGGTCTCCTGTTCGACCAGCAGGGTCCGGCCGCCGACGAGGAGCGCCGCGAGCAGCTGCCAGAGGGAGATGTCGAAGCACTGGGGGGCGGTCTGGGCGACCACCTGGCCCTCGCCGATCTCCAGGTCGTCGATCTTCGCGTAGAGGTGGTTGAGCATGCCCTGGTGCTCGCACATCGCGCCCTTGGGCTCCCCGGTCGATCCGGAGGTGAAGTAGATGTAGGCCAGCTGGTCGGGTGCCACGTCGATGCCGAGGTCGGTTCCGGGGTGTTCCTCGGCGTAGGCGGTGTCGACGTGCAGGATCCGGGGGGCGGAGGGGGCGTCGGGCGCGGAGCGGAGGTTCGCCGCGGAGGCCGGCCTGGTCAGCACGATGCCGCAGCCGGCGCGGTCGAGCATGGCCCGGACGCGTGCGGCGGGCAGGTGCGGCTCGACGGGCAGGTAGACGCCGCCGGCCTTGAGGACGGCGAGGACCGACGCCAGCCAGTCCAGGTCGCGTTCCATGGCCACCGCCACGACGCCTTCGGCGCGCAGTCCTCTGGCCCGCAGGGCGTGCGCCAGCCGGTTGGCACGGGAGTTGAGCTCCCCGTACGTCCACGTCCGGTCGCCGAGCTGCGCGGCGACGGCCTGGGGGTGCTGCCGTACGCGCTGCTCGAAGAGCTCGTGGAACCGGCGCTCCGGCAGGGCCCGGCTCGGTCCGGCGAGACCGTGGAGCTGGTAGTGGCGTTCCTCCTGCGACAACAGGGTCCCCGCGGTGTGGTCGGCGTCCGGGGCGGCGGCCATCAGGGCGAGTGCGGTGCGGTGGTACCCGGCGATGCGGGCGGCGCAGTCGGCGTCGAGGGCGTCGGTGCGGTAGCGCAGCCGGAGGGTCAGCCGGCCGTCGTCGTGGCCGGTGACGGTCAGGCGCAGGACGGTGTCCGCGCCCGGGAGGCCGTCGTGGCCGGCCGGCTCGCGCGGCGGGGCGGCAGGGCCGGTGAGGTGTGTGCGGCCGGTGAGGTCGGTGAGGTCGAGCACGGTCTCGAAGAGCGGTTCGGTCAGGCCGAGTTCGTGCCTGAGCACGTCCAGGGGGAAGTCCCGGTGCTCGTGCAGGTGCGCGACGGCGTGGGCGGTACGCCGCGCCAGTGTCGTCCAGGAGCAGGGGTCCGTCGCCAGCGTGAACGGGAGCGGCGGTCCCCCGGCGGCGGTGACGTAGCCGGTGGTCACCTCGCGCTCGCCGCTCAGCGCCGCCAGGACCTTCGCGTGCGCGGTCAGCACCAGGGCCTCCAGCGCGGTCGCCGTTCCCTCCGCGAGGCGGCGCAGCGCGGCCGTTTCGCCGGGCGGGAGCACGGTCTCGTGCTCGGCCGTGCCGTCGACCGGGGTGCGGGTCCAGCGCGGGAGGGGGGTGAAGCCGTTGCCGGCGGTCAGCGCCTCGTGCCAGAACTGTCTGCTCGGGGGCGTGTGGGGGGTCATGGGGTGTCTCCTGGGTGCGGTTCCGGTACGGACGGGCGTCAGCGGGGGAGGCGGTGTGCGGGCGGGTTCAGCCGGTGGTCAGCGGACGGGCGGGGTTTCCGGTCCACCGGGCCCCGGGCGGGACCTGCTCGCCCTTCATGAGGAAGGCGTCGCAGGCGAGTTGGGCGCCGTCGGCCAGGGTGACGCCGTAGTGGACGAACGCGCCGACGCCGAGGGTGCAGGCGTCGCCGATCACGGTGCGGTCGGACTTGAAGGCGCCGTCCTCCTGCGAGTGGCACTGGATGACCGTGCCCGCGTTGAGGGTGGAGTCGTCGCCGATCGCAAGGAGGGTCCGCTCGGGGAAGGCGCATCCGTCGTCGAAGACCCGCTTGCCGATTCGGGCGCCCTGCAACCGGCCGACCACGTTCTTGAAGGGCGTCCCGTCGAGGATGCGCATGTGGTGGAGCGACGCCATCTTCCAGAAGCGTTCGTGACGCCAGAAGGCCGGTTCGTAGATCGAGCAGTACAGGGGCCGTTGGGCCTTGAAGCCCGTACTGGCCCGCTCGACCAGGACGAACAGGACGACGGTGCAGGGCAGGGCGAGGACGGCGGCGAGGGCGATGGCCGACACGCCCAGGGTGGGGTGGAGGGCCTTCGCGCCGAGGGCGAGGAGGGTGAGGAGGAAGAGGTGCGTCCACCGTGCCGCCAGGTACAACCCCGCGGTGACCGCGTTGTGGCGGTTCTTGGCGGCCAGGCGCCGGGGCAGCTCGCCGGGGCCCTCCAGCTCCCGGAAGCGGGTGTCGCGCAGCACGGTGCGCGGGATGGCGAAGGGCGGCGAGCCCAGCAGGCCGGTGTTCTCCCTCAGTTCGCCGTCGACGGGGACCATCACCTTGGTCGCCAGCAGGCAGTTGTCGCCGGTGCGGGCGTGTGCGGGGTAGGCGATCCGGTTGCCGAGGAAGCTGTGCGCCCCGACCGCGACCCGGGTCAGCCGGAACGACGTGGCGGAGTACTCGGCGTTGAGGAGCGAGAGGCCGTCGGCGACCATCGTGCCGCTGCCCACCGAGCTGAGGAACGGGCTGTCGTGCTTGACCTCGGACCCGAAGTTGGATCCGGTCTGGGTGACGCGGCCCAGGTCGTAGCCGAGGTAGCGCAGGTAGGGGACGATCGCGGAGCTGTCCCCGAACAGGGTCGTGTAGAGCCTCCGGTTGGTCAGGAGGGTGACGGCCCGCTGGAGGGCGTGGTGGCGGCCGTGGAGCGGGTAGACCGTGTCCGGCTTCAGGCCCCGGCGGAGCAGGCGGGGCAGCAGGCCCTGGACCAGCAGTCCCGCGAGGGCGGAGCCGAAGAAGAGGACGAAGGAGGCGGCCAGCGCGCCCAGGTAGAAGGTGCCGCTGGTGAAGGCGGGCGCCGAGTCCGCTCCGAAGGGCGCGTGCAGGTGGGGCAGCGCGGCCACCAGGATGCCGAGGGCGCCGGTGGCGAGCGGCAGGGACACCAGAAGGAGGACGAGCAGCTGGCCGGTGGTGTAGCGGAGCTTCCGGGCCGTGGAGGACGCGGCGGGGCCGACCGTACGGAAGTCGGTGCCGGTGGGTTCGGCCGGGGATCCGTGCCGGCGCGCGTCGGCGGGGACGGTCTGGCCGGTGTGCAGGCTGGAGGCGTGCCCGAGCTGGGAGCCGTCGCCCATGGCGGTGTGGATGTCGAGGACGCTCTGTTCGCCGACGAGGACGTTCCGGCCGAGGGTGACGGGTCCGGTCTGGAGCAGTCCGTCGTGGGCGCGGTAGCAGGAGAAGCGGACGTCCTTGCGGATGACGGTGCCGTCACCGATGGTGAGCAGGTCGGTGCAGACGGGGATGTGGACGGAGAGGATCGCGACGTCGCGGCCGATCTTCGCGCCCAGTGCCCTGAGGTACGCCGGGTAGAGGGGCGACGCGACGAAGAGCCGGGCGGGGCCGGTGCGGATCAGCGTCCGGACCAGCCACCAGCGCACGTAGCGCAGGGTCCAGACGGGGAACTCCTCCGCAGTGAAACGACCGATCAAGGTCCACTTCGCCACGATGGGCGCCAGGCAGAGGCCGGCGAATCCCGCGGCGCCGACGAGGACGGCGCGCAGGTAGACGTCCAGCACTCCCGTGCCGGCGCCGGCCCACTCGTAGCCCTCGGCGGCCGCGAGGGCTGCGGCGTAGGTGGCGGCGAGGAAGGCGAGCAACTGCAGGGTCCCGCACAGCAGGTACCGGGCCGTGCCCGCGCGCACGGGCGCCCTGGGCGGCGACGGGTCCGTGTGCCGCTCCGCCGGGGGCGGAGCGACCGCCGGAAGGGGCGGCTGCGGGGACGTGGACGGGGGCGCGTCGCGGGTGAGCGCGGCGGCCAGGGAGTCGGCCGTGGGGTGGCGGTAGACGTCCTTCATCGACACGGGCGGGAGGTCCGGCCGCTTCCTGGCCCGGGCGCAGAACCGAGCCATGACCATGGAATCGGCGCCCAGATCGCGGAAGAAGTCGCTGTCGCCCGGGACGTGGTCCACTCCCACGACGTCGGCCAGCAATGCGGCCAGGGCCGTCGCGGTGTCGGCCGTACAGGATTCGGTCCGGGATTCGCTTCGTACGGGGTCGCCGGTCGGCACGTACATTTCCATCCACCTCTGACACGTGCGCTCCGCCGCCGGAATTCCTTCCGGGGCCGAGGGCGCTCTCGGGTTCTTCCCTCTCATTAGGGCCCGGGGCTTACGTACGCGTCACGCCACTCGATGTCGTGGCTTGACATCGCACAGCCACAGTGATCTGCACCAGAAAACCACAGTTCAGACCGGTTCTACGCAGGGCAGCGGGCCGAAGCGGAAGCGGGGTGCCGAATTGCGGGCGGATGTCAAGTCCCGAGATCGAGTGGCATGACGCGGCCGGGCTGCTCCCGCGTAATGGAGGAATTCACGGGACGACGACGGAGATCGTCGCCGCGAGCACACCAGGAGGTGGCCGTGAAGGTCATATCCACCCCCCAGGAATTCAATCAGGACGACCTGTACGTCGACCTCGGGGCGATCACCGGACAGCGGCTCTTCCTCAAATGCGAGGGGTTCAATTTCGCCGGTTCCGTCAAGCTCAAGGCCGCGGCCGCCATGGTCGAGGCCGCGGAGCGCGACGGTCTGCTGACGGCGGATTCCGTCCTGGTCGAGTCCTCCTCGGGCAACCTCGGCGTGGCCCTGAGCATGATCGCGGCCGCGAAGGGCCTCCGCTTCGTGTGCGTGACCGACTCCCGCTGCAACCTGCAGACGCGGCTCCTGATGGAGGCCCTCGGCAGTCAGGTGGTCGTCGTCACCGACCCCTCCCCCACCGGAGGTCTGCTCGGCGCGCGCATCGATCACGTCCGGGCCCTGTGCGCCTCGGACGACCGCTACGTATGGCTCAACCAGTACACCAACCCCAACAACCAGCTGGCCCACTACCGTTCGACGGCTCCGGCCATCGCCCGCGCCTTCCCCGACCTCGACGTCCTCTTCGTCGGGGCGGGCACCACCGGGACCCTCATGGGGTGTGCGCGGTTCTTCCGCGGCTGGCACCGCCCGGTCCGCGTCGTCGCCGTCGACACGGAGGGCTCCGCCACCTTCGGGCAGGCCCCCGGGCGGCGGATGATCCCCGGCCTCGGCGCCGCCATGCGCCCTCCGCTCCTGGACACCTCCTTCGTCGACGACGTGGTGCACGTCGGCGAGCGCGACACCATCCGCACCTGCCACCGGCTGGCCCGGCACGGCTTCGTGTTCGGCGGTTCCACCGGCACGGTGGTCAGCGGTGCCACCCGCTGGCTGGCCCGGCAGGAGCGGCCGCTGACCGCGGTGGCCATCGCCCCGGACCTCGGCGAGCGCTACCTCGAGACCGTCTACCAGACGAACTGGGTGCAGGACCTCTACGGGGACGACGTCCTCGAACCCCGCACGGCCGGGGTGACCAGTCCGTCCGCCTGACGGCGGGTGCACTCGAGGGGCTGCCGCGAGCGCCCGTTTCGGATCGGAGGTTTTCGGGGACGGTGTCCCAGCGTCACCGCATTCGTCCCCCGCGCCACGAGCGCCCCATGCGACATCCGAGGGAGACCATGGGCTGGAGAGGTACACGTCGGGCGGCCGCGCCGGCCGCACTCGCCGCCGTCGTCGCACTGGTCCTGGCGGCTCCGCCCCCGGCCGGCGCCACGCCGCGGACCGCGGCCGACACGCCGTCCGGCCAGGCGGCCGCCGCCGGACGGCAGTTCGCGCCCCCGACGCCGCCGGTGCCCCGCCTCCCCCGGGACTTCCGCGGCAAGGGCAAGTGGATCGTCCGGGACCTGGACATCACGGTGCCGTTCACCTGGGAAGGGCGGGACGGCGACAGTCAGATGACCGCGGGCGGCCCCCAGTACCCCATCTGGTTCACGAATCTGATCTACCGTGACACCCTCTACACGCTGACGTACAAGTGGCCCGGCCTGACCGAGCACGACTGCTCCCGCATCCCCGGTTTCGGCCTGGAGGACCTGAACAAGGCCTTCGAGGGTGCGCGGTTCGTCGGCCCGGAGACACTGCGGCGCACCCCGGAGCGCCGGGTGAACCACTGGAGGGTGGGCGTGGTCGTCCCCCAGCTGCCGCCCGGGAACTACCCGCGACTGCCGCTCGCCCTGGGCGACATCTACGTGGACGAGAAGGACCCTGGCACGTTCTGGCAGGTGCTCCAGTTCGGGGTGCAGAACCTCTACGACCCCGAGCTGGACGAATGGCTGGTCATGGACACCTTCGAGCACCGGCCGGGGACGGTGACCCTCCCCCGGCGGTGCGAGCCGCCCCGCTGAGCGGGCGCCGGGAGAGCGCCCGGGCGAGGTCCAGGGTGCTGAGGGAGAACATCACCACGCCCAGGGGCACGTGGAGCGCGGTCGCGTGGGCGATGCCGGAGACGACCTGCGCCGAGGCGAGCAGCAGGAACCCGGTGGCGTGCAGCACCGGGCGCGGTGATCCCCCGCCGGGACGCCAGGCGAGGACCGCGGCGAGCACGTACAGCATCGTCGCGCCGTACACGACCCGTGATCCGGCGTGGTGCACCTCCCCGGCGAGGGGTGAGGTGAGCAGCATGCCTGCGGTCACGGACTGGGCGAAGAGGGTCAGGGTCTGCAGGATCAGTGCGGCTCTGAGGAAGGTGCTCGGAGGGTTCGTGCCGCGGGCGGCCGTGGTGGTTACGGTCAAGGGTTCTCTCCCTGGTGCGTGCCGTGCCGTGTCGTACGGATGGACGGGCGGGCGGGGCGCGGGGCGTACGGGGCACCGTGGGGTCCGGGGTGCCCCGTAGCGGTTCAGGCGGCCGGGCGCAGGGTGATGTGGGGGGCGAGGGCGGCCAGGAAGTCGGGGGCGTCGAAGATCCGGCCGGCGGAGGCCGCGCCGACGGCGCGGACGCGTCCGGTGAGGACCCGGTCGAGGGCCTCGACGACCAGGGGTGCGGTCACGGCGTAGATGTCGCGGCCCTCGGCGGTCAGACGACGCTCCTCACCGCCGGAGCGGACGATGACGTCGACGAGGAAGGTCTGGTCCGAACGGCCGGAGTCGTCCGCCGCGGTCGGGGCGGGCGTCTCGGACGAGGCGATGTCCCGGGCGGCGTCGGCGGCCATGTGGGTGTGCACGTCACGGATGTCGAGATGGTCGGTGACGGTGACGACGTCGGCCATGGTGAACTCGGTGAGGACCTGGCGGGGCCCCATCGGCTCCGGAAAGTCCCAGCGGACCGTGGGTGCGGTGTCGGTGCGGCGCTCCCAGGCGCCCGCGCTGTAGCGCAGCCGGTGCGCGCCGCGCCGTTCGCGGGAGACGGCGCCGGACCGTCGGGTCCCTTCGGTGGGGTGCCAGTTGCTCAGGCCGTAGGCGATGTGGGCCTCGTCGGCGCGGGTCCAGTCGCCCATCGCGGCGGTGACCAGGAGGTCGCCCAGGCCGCCGAAGAAGGCCATCGCCGGGACGACGACCGCCTCGGCCTCCCGGGCCCGTTCGGCGTACTGGGCGAAGGTGTCGAGGTTGGCCTCCAGTTCCGCGGCCACGTCGAGGTACGGGATGCCGGCGCGCAGGGCCGCGTCGATCACGGGGGCCGTCGTCGCGGCGAAGGGGCCCGCGCAGTTGATCACCGCGGTGGTGCCGGCCAGGGCCCGGTCGAGTGCCTCGGGGTCGTCGGTCCCGGCGGGGCGGGCCTCGTGCCCGGTGGTGTCCGCCAGGGCGGTCAGCTTCGCGGTGTCGCGGCCGGACAGGACCGGCCGGTATCCGCGGGCGGCCAGTTCCGTGACCACGAATCTGCCGGTGTGCCCGTACGCGCCGTAGACCGCCACCGGCACCGCCGCCGTGTCGATGCCCGTCGCCGTACCGGCCATCGCCCCCGTGCCGTCCCCCGTGCCGTTCATGAAAGGCCCTCCCCTGCTTCGCACCCGATGTGCGCGGCCGGATCCCGCCTTCGGTGGCGGCGGTCCGGCGCGCTGTGACGGGTCCATCCTGGCCGGGGCCGGCACGGCGCCACCAGTGTCCGGAACGACGCCGTGCGTACAGTTACGGACATGCGGTGTGCGGCCCGCGTCGGCCGCCGGGCGGGGACGCCGGTCAGGATCCGGGTTGCAGGGTGCGGAGCCGTTCGGCGACGTCGTAGACGGTCAGACGCAGGGAGCGGATGTCGGTGATGAGGTCGCGCCAGGGCTCGAATTCCGTGGCGATGTCGGCGCCGGACGCCCTGATGTAGGAGACGGTGACCCCGTAGGCGAAGTACTCGTTCCGGGCGGGCAGCGGGCGTAGGAGGACGAGCTGCTCCAGGAGTGCGGCGGCCCGCCAGTACGCGTCGGGGGTGCCGTTCGTCAGCGCCGGGGTGTTCACCCGGTGCCGGGCGACGGCGGCGACCAGTCCGGAGTAGTCGGAGACGCCCAGGTCCCTGCCGAGGAGTTCTTCCTGCCGGTCGAGGAGCCAGCGGATGTCGATGTGCAGGTTCAACGTCAGGCCGCCCGGTGCGCGCCCGAGGACGCGGGGAGCCCGCCGAACTCACGGTCGAAGGCCTCGGCGATGCCGGGCTGTGCGACGGCTTCCCGGAATGCGGCGGTCGCGCGGCCGAGGGCGAGCTGGTTCTCCTCCTCGATGGCGAGCTCCGCCAGGTAGGCGCGCACGCTCTTGCCCTGGGCGGCGGCGAGGGTGGCGAAGCGGTCTCGGGTCTCGGAGTCGACCTTCACGGTGGTGTCTGCCATGCCTTCGAGTATGCACCGGTGCATACCTTTGTGAATACCCCTTCTCCGGGCCGGTGGCCGCCCCGCCTCAGGTGCCGTTCGCCAGGCCTCGGTCGGGTGCGCTCATGTCGCCGGTGGCGGGGGTGCCGCCGGAGCGCCCGTAGCGCAGATACACGGTCCCCTTCGGGCTCGCCTGCGGGGGTCCGAGGAGGGTCAGGTTCGTGGGTACCGCACCGTCGTCGAAGACCTTCTTGCCGACGCCGAGCACGATCGGGTGCAGCCACAGGTCGATGCGGTCGAAGAGCTCCTCGCGCAGCAGGCTCTGCACCAGGTTCAGGCTGCCGACGACCTTTACGTTCTCGTGCCGGTCCCGGACCTCCCGCACCGCCTGCGCGAGGTCGGGGCCGAGCTGTGTGGAGCCCGCCCACGGGAGCTCGGGCCTCCCGCGGGAGGCCACGTACTTCGGGACTCGGTTGAAGAGGGCGGCGATGCCGGCGTCCTCGCCGCCCTCCTGGTGCGGCCAGTAGGCGGCGAAGATGTCGTAGGTCCGCCGGCCGAGCAGGAGGGCGTCCGTGCCCTCGTACGCGGCGGCCACCTGGGCTCCGGCCGCCTCGTCCAGCAGCGGCGCCTGCCAGCCTCCGAACGGGAACCCCACCGGGTCCTCGTCGGGGCCTCCGGGCGCCTGCCCGACGAGGTCCAGGGTCGCGAACAGTTCGAGGTGGATGAGGCCCATGGCGTGCTCCCGGTGGATCGGTGGTGTCCGTCAGGGGACAGACCGTGGCGGCCCCGCGAACTCATCGGCGCGCCGGAAGGCCGGCGGCCGGCACCGGGGCCCGGACGAGCCCCGCGGGGCTCGTCCGGAGACCGTACGGAGGCCGTGTCGGCGGTGTCGGTGGGGCGTGCCAGGATCGGATCATGAACTTCGCCGTCCCTCTTCCGTCGGATCCCGGCCACTCCGAGGCCTACGCGGACTGGGCCCGTTCGCACGGACAGGGCGCGCGGGACGCCGCGCGCGACGTCCTCACCGACGTCCGCGAGCGGATCTCCCGCGCCCACCCGAAGGGCGGCCGCGCCCTGGACGACCTGGCCGGGCCCGCCCGCGGGCTCCCGGCGGCCCATCTGCCCTGGTACTGGGACACGGTGGCCCACCGGCTGCTCTCCTGGGACGCGCGTGCCGCAGGCAGGGCCTACACCCTGGCACGCACGGCGGAACGGGAGCACGCCCTGCCCGTGGATCCGGACTGGCGGCAGGGCAACCTCCTGCTCCTCGCCCGGGCCGGCGCCCTCCCGGTCAAGGAGCTCAGCGGACACCAGGCCTGGCTGGCCGAGCGGTTGGACCCGGCGGCCGCGCACGCCGAGTTCACCGCGGTGCTCGCGGTGTGGGCCGCCTCGCCCGGCGAGCTGCCCGCCGATCTCGCCCGCCGTGTCCGTGCCTCCGCGCGCGCCGCCGGGCTGGACGGCTCCGAGGAGGCCCGGGTGCTGGCCCGCACGGTCGGCGCCGCCCGGGGCAAGGCCGTCCCGGACCGGCTGCTGGACGCGGTCGCGGCCCTGCTCGCCGACCACCCGCAGGACGACGCCACCCTCGCCCCGCTGCTCGACGTGTTCCCCGAGTCGAAGAACGACGCGGCCGCCTGGCTGCGGGTGCTGCTGCGCTCGGGGGCCGCCGACGCGGTCGTGGCGGGGCGGATCACGCCGCAGGACGGGCCGGCCGGCTGGCTTGCCCGCTACACCCGCTCGTACGGGCACCGCCGGGTTCCGTACGGAGGGGTGGCCCGGCAGCCCGTGCCGGGCGAACTCTTGGAACTGGTCGGCCGGTTCGCGCCCCTGCTGCGCGCCGCCGGTACACCGGTCGTCCTGCACGAGGACCGCTGGAGCTGGCCCGGGCTCGACGCGGACCTGCTCGACCTGTGTCTCGCCGAGGGCATCGCCGTCGTCGATCCGGGCGAGGGCGTCCGGCTGAGCTTCTGGGGCGAGCGCTCGCGCCGCGACCTCAAGGCCCTCGCGGCGGACGCCGTGTTCGGGCCCCGGCTGGAGGGCACCGTGCACGCCGGGCTGCGCGGCGGCGGCACGGCCATCACCCGGCTCCCGGAGAACCCGGGCATCGCCGCCGAGGTGCACGGCCGCGTCGAGAGCCTGCTCGCGGCGTTGGCGGGCGGCGGCCTCGCCGCCGCCGACGAGGCCGTGGAGGAGCTGGCGGGCCTGCTGGACCGGCCCACGGCCACCGCCCTGGACGGCATCGACGAGGCCCTCGCCGCCCTCGACCCGGCCGGCCCCCTCACCCGTGCGCTGCGTTCCGGACTCCCCGAGGAGCTGGGCTGGCCCGCCCTGGAGGAGGCCCTCGCCTCGCTTGCGCCCGAGGAGGTGGCGGGGGTCACCTGCACCTGGCCCGTGCTGACCGTCTACGGCCGTTCGAAGGCGGTCGCCGTCGCGCCCGGCTCCGTCCGGGCCGCGGCCGGTTTCGTCCTCCCGCCGGACGCCGTGCACCACACCGTCCACTACGCGGGCGGGCAGTTCCTGGTCAGCTGGTCCACCGACCCCGACCACGCCTTCGGCACCCAGGCCTTCTGGTCCGGCCGCCCCGAGGAGGTCTTCACCCCCGCCCGGAGCTACGGCCTGCGTCCGTACGGGGGCAGCATCCAGGGCGGCCTCGGCTACCAGTTCGAGAGCGGGGACGGCGGCGGACGCCACGACGGGGAGCGTGTGCTGCGCCCCGGCGACCGGGACGGCATCGACGACCACGACCACCAGATGAACGACGGCGCCCGCTGGTGGAGTTCAAGGGTGTTCGGCAAGGTCGGGGGCTGGAAGCGCGTCGATCCCGGCACGGGTGAGCGCGCCGCCGACCACACGCTCCCCGAATTCCACGGCTCCGCCGGACTCCCGCCGGGCACCGCCCTGTTCGGGGACCTGCTGACCCTCGCCGCGCTCCCGCCGGACGCCCCCGCGTCCCCCCTCGGCCAGGACGGCGGCCTCACCGGCTGCCGGGTGCTGTACCGCACCCCGTACGCGGGCCCCTCCCCCACCGACTTCCTGCTCGAAGGCGTCGACGGGCGCAGCGCCCGCTACCGCAGCTCCCGCCCGGGCCGACGGCCCTGGGGCATCCTGCGCATGCCGGAGGGCGGCGAGGACGCCGTCCTGGCGGGCGGCGCGGCCGTCCGCTGCCACGCCACCGAGGACAACTCCCTGCTCTGGGAGGCCCGCGGCTTCCCCGGCCCGGACGGGGCGCGCCGGGCCCGGACCCCCGGGCACGCCGTGGGCCCCTTCCCGCCTCCCGCCTTCTGGCACTTCCTCGCACCGCGCGACCCCGCATCCTCCCGCGCGCTGCGCGCGGTCGCGGACGGCACGGTGCGGGCCCTCCTCGACGCCGCGGTGACCGCGGGCGGCCCGGACGGCGGGCACGCCGCGGTCCGGGACCGCGTCGCCCGGCTGCTGCCCGGGGTGACGGAGCCCGTGGTGGTGGACGGGGTCGTACGGGCGGCGCTGCACGCCGCCGACGTGCTGCGCCGCCGCGAGGAGCTCTCCCGCCGGGTCGGCATCATGCGCGCGGGCCCGGCGGTCGCGCTGCGGCACCCCGTCGCGGACGGCGTCCTCGCTCCCGCGCTCGGCGGGCTGCTGCCCGCGGTACGCCCGTACGGCGCCTCCGTGCCCGGCCCGCATCCGGCGACCCTGACCGCCGTCGCGGCCGCGGGGGCCCGGCTGCGCGGCGAGATCGACGAGGAGACCAGGCGGCTGGCCCTGCCGGCGGCACCCGCGCCGTGGACCGCGCTGCTGGGCTCCGTCGGGGCGGTGGCCTGGCGCGCCGTGGTCGCCACCACCCCGGAGGGGGACCGTACGGCCCTCCGCGCCCTGCTGGAGACCTGGGCGGAGCAGCCGTTCGCCGCCGCGGGCACCCGCTGGGCCACCGGCCCCGGACCCGACGGCCGCGCCGACGGCTCCGGGGTCCGGCCTGCCGGCGCGGACGAACCGGCGGGCGAGGCGGTCCGTGCCGTCGACCGGGACGACGCGCGGCGGCTTCCCCTCCTCCTGGAGCTGCTCGACGGGCGCGGGCCCCTCGCCCCGCCGCCGGAGGCCGTGGACGTCTTCGTGCGGCGCACCGGTGTCCGGCGGGTGATCGCGGCCTTGGTGCTCGGCGGACTGCCGCACCGCGACGACCGCGACGAGCACTTCAAGGTGCTGCGGGCGGCTCCGTACAAGGCGGACAAGCAGCGGGCCGGGGAGTACGACGGGCTGCGCCAACGCCTCGGCGACGCCGGCTGCCGGGCGGTGCTCGCCGCGGGCGTCCCGGACGACCCGGCCGATCTGTGGGAGCCGGGCGGGCTGACCGCGGCCGCCGGCCGGATGGCAGAGGTGTGGGCGGCGCTCCTCGGGTCGTGGGAGTACGTCGACGAGGAACTGGCCGCGGCGCTGGAGGCCGATCTCGGGCTGGGCGCCGGCTGGGCCCTGGCCCTCACCGGGGGCCCGGAAGCGGCCGGCCGGTACGTGCCGCCCGCGGGCGGCGTCCTGATCGGCGCGGCCAACGGCGGGATCGCCCTCCACCACGTGGAGGGCGACGGCGGCGCCGGCCGTCCGATGTTCGTCCGGCACCCCGTGCACGCGGCGCCGGCGACCGCGGTGGCCTGGGCCCTGACCGAACTGCCCGTCGGGGCTCCGGCCGTCGCCGGGGCGGCCTTGGTGCACGCCGCACTGCGGGCGCGGATGGACGACCCGCGGACCCTGATCCCGCTGGGCCGGCACCAGGCCCTGGGCCGGGCCGTGCCCGGGGACCCGGCCTTCGTCCCGTACGAGGGCGTCGTCCTGCCCTGTCCGCGGCCGCTGTACCGCGAGGACACGGTGGCCTCCACCGCGTACGACGACGGGCTGTTCGTGGTGTCGGTGCCCGGCCGCGACGTGTTCCTGAGGCCGGCCGCGCTGGCCGACCCCCAGCGGGTCGAGCGGATCGAGCGGCTGTGCGCGGAGCTGGAGCTGCCGGACCTGCTGGCGGCCGTCGGCCGGATCCGGGCGGTCCGCGGCGACGGTCCCGACCGGATGCTGGCCCGGGCGGCCGCCACTCCCGTCCCGCCCGGCGGATATGAACAGAACCCGGCGCTCGGCGTCCCGGAGCTGGTGGCGGAGGTTTCCGCCGCGCTGGGGGTGGGCGCCGACGCGGCGGCCCTGTACCTGCAGCTGCTGGCGCTGGCGCGGCCCACCGACCGGAACGTGCGCCGCTGGAACGGCTGGACCCCGGCCCGGCACAAGGCGGCGCAGGCCGCACTCGAAGCGGCGGGCGTGGTGGAGACGGGCCGTCGGGCCCGCGCGGGGCGGACGGCGTTCGTCCCCGGACCGTGGACGGAGCTGAAGGCCCCGCACCTGCCGCTGGAGACCGCGAAGCTCGCCGCGCACGGGGCCCGTACGGACGGTGCGGAGCCGGCCATGCCGTTCCTGCGGCTGTTGTCACCGGTCCCGGTGCACGAGCTGTTCGGGCGGGCCTGGAGGGAGGCGTCCCGGGCGCGATGACGCCGCTCGGGCCGTACGGCACGTGCGCCGTGCGACCCACGTCGGCTTGCCCAAGGCCCTGTTACGCTTCCCGTCCGCGATCCGCAGCCCTGCCCGGCACCGGGCACGGTGCAAGATCTCCGCTCACACCCAGGAAGGGTGGATCTTGCCGTGGACGCACACGCACCTGACACGAGGACGCCGTCGGCCGAAGGGCTCTGCCTGCTGACGGTCGTCGGCCCGCGCAAGGACGAGGGCAACAGCCCGACCGGAATCGTCGGCCGCTGCCTGGCCCGGCAACTGCGTTTCCTCGGACGGCCGGTACGGGTGCTCGCCGAGCCGAGCCAGTGCGCCGGCTGGCCCGACGGGGTCGAGGTGGTGGAGGGCTCCGTCACCCGGCCCGGGCCGTCCGCCGCGGCCTTCGACGGGGTCGGGGCCCTGTTCCTCGCCGGTGCCCGCCCCTCCACGGTGCAGGACGTCCTCCGGCTCGCCCGGGCCACGGCGGTCCGCAGGATCGTGCTGCTGTCCTCCCACGGGCCCGAGTACGAGGCGGCGAACCCGCCGGAGACCTGGTACTGGCTGGCCGTCGAGAAGGCGGTGGAGCGCTCGGGCATCCCCTGGACCCACATCCGCCCGTCGGCGGTGATGGGTTCCGTCGTGGAGGGCACCTATCCGGCCACCGGTGCGGACTGGGCCGCGGGCATCCGCAGCGCAGGGCTGGTCGCGGAGGCCTTCCTCGACGGGGGCCACTACCCGTTCGTCCACGAGGAGGACCTCGCCGCGGTGGCCGCCGCGGCCCTGACCGGCGACGGCCTCACCGGGAGGGTCGTCGAAGCGGTGGGACCACCCCTGAGCACGCGCTCCCGCGTCCGGAGCCTGGCCGCCGCGCTCGGCCGGGACATCCGCACGGCCGATCTCGCACCCGAGGAGAGCCGGGCCGTCTGGCGGGCTCTCGGCTGGCCCGACGGCGCGATCGACGTGACCCTGTACGCGCTGCGGGAGTACGGCGAGCGGCTGGAGGAGCTGCGGGCCTGGACGCTCGCACAGCGCCCGTCCGTAGCGGAGATCATCGGCCGCCCGCTGCGCTCGTACGACGAATGGGCGCGCGAGAACGCCGCCTTCTTCCGCTGACACCGATTTCTTAGCAACACAGGCCAACAATTCTCCCGGGCACCTCCGAACGGCCGAAAGTGGGTGCAGCGGGCGGGATACGGAACCCGCCGCGGACCGAGCGATGGCGAAGGTGGTGAGGTGCGTGCGCGAGCGCAGCAGGATCCGGGCGGCCGGGACCAGATTCCCTTCGGGGAATTCCCGCTGCGGGGCCCGACCCGTGAAAGGCGGGCGCCCGTGCTGATGCCGATCTTCTTCTGCCCGGCCGTCGCCTCGGCCGACGATTACCGGTCGCTGACCTCGACGATCCGATCGAAGGCGGAGGACGCCCAGGGATTCTTCGGAGGTGCCGGACGCAAGGAGGGGGAAATGCCCTTCCTTCCCCTCCACATCCAGTTGCGGGGACTGTTCGTGGAGCTCTACATCGAACTCCGCCCACGCAATACGAGCCTGCGCATCGCCGGATTCCGGAATGTCTTCGAGAACGGCCAGGCGCCTCCGGAGGCGTACGTCCGGCACGTCCGCGACGCCCCCGCGCCGCCGGGGGTCCGCCGGACCGAGGCCTTGCCGTTCGGCGGCTGCAGGGCCGATCTGGAAACGGCCGCCGCCGTCCGGCGGGCGGGAATCCAGCTCGGCCGGCGCCCCCTCAGCGCCGCCGTCGTCCGGCTGCACCAGAACCACAGTCCGCGGAGCACCGCCCACGGGATGCTCGTGCTGTCGGAGATGCTGTGCGAGGCCGCCCGCTACCCGGCGCTGGCCGACGCGATGTCCCGCATCTGGATGACGGGGGGACGGCTGTGATCCGTGGGAGGGACCCCGCGCACCCCCGGCCGGCGGTTCCGGTCCGCGTGCAGGTGCAGGAGAAGGGCGACGTGGCGCTACGCGGGGCGCAGCGCGGCGCGGGCGGCCCCGGGGGCGAACGGACAGAGGGCGCTCGCCGCGCGCCCGTGCTCGAGGTGTCGGCGCACGATCAGGATGGGTGCGGCCATGAGCACGACAATACGGGACCCGGAATCGGGTTTCCATGTACGGCGGATGACATGGCGGGCGGTCCGGAACGGCGCGGCAGCGGGGCCGCTCGCCGGAGCCGCCCGGCGCCTCCGCACGGGCGGCGGCGCCGGGCGGAGGCGGGCTCGGCGTCAGGGGGCGGGGTGCCGCTCCCGGCTCAACCCCGGCCCGGCGGCGCACGTCCTCCAGTCCGTGACCACCAGGGAGATCCACCGCGCAGAGCGCGGACCGTCCGAGCCCCGCCCGTCCGAGCCCCGCCCGTCCGAGAGCGTGCCACCCGCGCCGCCCGCCTGGCGGGCCCTGTACCGGCACTTCCGGCCGCACCGCCGTGCTGTCGCGCTGGGCGGTCTGCTCGCCCTGGTCGGGACCGCGACCGGTATCGCCCAGCCGCTGGCCGCCAAGGAGCTGGTCGAACGCCTCGGCCGCGAGGAGCCGTTCACGGCGGTCCTGGTGACCCTGACCGCGCTGGTGGTGGTCGGCACCGCCATCGAGGCCGTCGGCGCGTACGTGCTGGAGCGCACCGCGGAGTCCGTGGTGCTGGCGGCGCGCCGGTCCCTCATCGGAAGGCTGCTGTGGCTGCGGGTGCCCGAAATGGAACGCAACCAGCCCGGCGACCTCATGTCGCGGATCACCTCCGACACCACCCTGCTGCGCGCCGTCACCACCACCTCGATCGTCTCCGCAGTGGTGGGCGGACTCGGTTTCCTCGCCACGATCGTGATGATGGGACTGATGGACCCGGTGCTGCTCTGCGTCACCCTCGGCGTGATCGTCGTCATCGGTGCGTCGTTCGCGGCGGTGATGCCGAAGATCTCCCGGGCGACCACGCGTTCGCAGGAGGCCGTCGGGGAGATGTCGACCCGGCTGGAACGGGTCTTCGGGGCGTTCCGGACGGTCAAGGCCTCGGGCGCCGAGGCGCGGGAGGCCGCGGTCGTCGACGAGGCGGCCGTGCAGGCCTGGCGGCACGGGCTCACCTCGGCGAAATGGCAGTCGGTGGCCGGGTCTTCGGTGGGCCTGGCGATCCAGGTGTCGTTCCTGGCGGTCCTGGGCGCGGGCGGGGCGCGCGTCGCCTCGGGTGCGATCTCCGTGGCGACGCTGGTGGCCTTCCTGCTGTACCTCTTCTATCTGATCGAGCCGGTGGGCAAGCTCGTGGAGGCGGCGACGCAGTACCAGGTCGGGGCCGCGGCGGTCGCCCGGATCGAGGAGGCGGAACGGATGGAGACCGAGCCCCCGGTGCCCGGGCCCGTACCGCAGGGCAGCGGCGGCGACAGCGGGCCCGCGTCGGTGGCCTTCGAGGAGGTCACCTTCCGCTACCGCGAGGGGCTCCCGTACGTCCACCACGGGGTCTCCTTCGAGGTGCCCTCGCCGGGGACGACGGCGTTCGTCGGGCCGTCCGGTGCGGGCAAGACCACGGTGTTCGGGCTGATCGAGCGCTTCCACGAGGTGTCGGGCGGGCGGGTGCTGGTGGACGGCCGGGACGTACGGGACTGGCCGCTGGACCGGCTCCGCGCGTCGATCGGCTACGTGGAGCAGGACGCGCCGGTCCTGGCGGGCACCCTGCGCGAGAACCTGCTGTTCGCGGCGCCGGAGGCGACGGAACAACAGCTGCGCGAAGTCCTGGCCCAGGCTCGGCTGGACACGGTCGTGGACCGGCTGCCGCAGGGGCTCGACACGGTGGTCGGGCACCGGGGATCGCAGCTCTCGGGCGGCGAACGGCAGCGGGTGGCCATCGCGCGCGCCCTGCTGCGCCGGCCACGGCTGCTCCTCCTCGACGAGGCGACCTCGCAGCTGGACGCCGTCAACGAACTGGCGCTGCGGGACCTCGTGGCCGATGTGGCGCGGGAGATGACCGTCCTGGTGGTGGCGCACCGGCTCTCCACGGTGACCCTCGCGGACCGGATCGTGGTGATGGAGGCCGGCCGGGTCCGCGCCATGGGCACCCATGCCGAACTGGTGGCGGGCGACCCCCTTTACGGGGAGCTGGCCGCGACCCAGCTGCTGGCCACGGCCGACCGGGGCGGATCACCACAGGAGGGGCCGTGACGGGCCGGCCGCCGGCACCGGGCCGCGGATCAGTGGTGCGGTGAGGACGGGACGGGCCGCGTGCGGGTGGTGCGGACCGCCGGGGCCCGGGGGCTGCGGACCACGAGGCTCCGGCCGCGCGTGAGCACGGCGACGAGCCGGGGCAGGGCGCCGGTCACGGGGTCCGCTCCCCCGCCTCGTCCGAGCGGCCCGTTCCGTCGAGCCCGTCCGGGACGCCCGTACCGCCCGTACCGCCCGTACCGCCCGGCCCTCCCGCCCCTCCCGTCCCGCCCGCTCCGGGTGTGGCCAGGGCGCGGAAGCCGTCCCACTGCACCCTCGGCCGCCGCAGGCCCCGTCGCTCCAGGTAGCGGTCGGTGGAGCGCTTCGTGTGCCGCAGCACCCGGAGCGCGTCGGTGGGGCGTCCCGACCCCATCGGCTCCACCACGGCCGACGGAACGAGCATCCAGCCGGCCTCGGTCCGCCGCAGGTCTCCGCGGACGGACGCGTTGTACATGTGGTTCAGGGCCTCGTCGTGCCGGTGCACGAGCAGCGTGGCCGGACCCCGTTCCACGGCGCAGTCGGGCGGCACGTCCACCAGGTAGCCGGCCGGGACGGGGCGTGGTCGGGTCCGGGCGAGCAGCGGCGCCCCGGCGGCGTCCCTGGCGGCCAGCACGGCCGTGGGGAACCGGCCGAGCTGTGCGGCTCCCGCCAGCGCCTCCGTACCGGTCACGGCCCCGGACGAGCCCCCGGGCCACAGCTCGGCGAGCGGCTCCCGTACGACCACCCGCTCCGGTTCGACGGTGATCAGGAGGCGCAGGAAGTACCACTGCATCAGCGGCCGCATCGGCGCCGAGAGGTAGGCACGCCTGTGCGGCTGGCGCTCGAAGAGCATGCGCCAGTACTCCTCCGCTCCCTGCGGACCAGTCATGATCTCGTCCGGGCACCGGGCCCGCCCCGCGACGAAGACCTGCGGGACGGGGTCGAGGCCGCTGCCGGTGGGGTCCGAGAAGAGCAGGCCCACCCGGCCGTCACGCCGTACGTTCAGTGCCTTCTGCGCGAAGGCCAGGGAGGGGTGGACAGGACGAATCTGCCCCCGCCGCCTTGGCGTCCGCTTGCCGGAGCCGCCGTGCCCCGCTCCGTACCCTGCAAGTCCTCCGCAAGCCGCGTGCAAGGGTGCGACCGCGCCCCCGGTGCAGGCTCCGCTCAGTCTGCGTCCCGCACCGAGGTGGACGCCGGGGTGGGCTCCGAGGTGGACGCCGCGGTGGACGCCGTGTCCGCGGAAAGGGTGTCGCGCCAGGCGGCGATGCTGCCGAGGAAGACGACGGCGAGTCCCACCGCGGCCCCCCAGAACAGGAACCGCGGCCCCTGGGAGGCGATCAGGACGCCGCCGATGGCCAGTCCCAGCGGCTCCACGCCGAACGACAGCGTGCGGAAGGCACTGTTGACGCGGCCCTGGAGGTGGTCGGGGGTGGCGGAGAGGCGGTAGGTCACCAGGGACACGGCGAAGATCGGCCACAGCAGGTTGGTGATCAGCAGGCCGGTCGCAAGGAGGAGCAGTGACGGGGCCGCCGCCATCATGGCCGCCGCGACGGCCCACAGGGCGACGGAGCCGAGGGCCATGGTGCGCAGGCCGATCCGCTCGCGCAGCCAGGACGCGGCGAACGCGCTGACCACCGTACCGAGGCCCACGGCAGCGAGGATCAGGCCGATCAGACCGGCGTTGAGGCCGAGTTCGTCGGTGGCGAGGACGATCGTGGCCAGGTTGAGCGGCGCCTGCAGGAAGTTGATCAACGTGACCATGACCATCAGGAGGCGCAGCAGGCGCTGCCGCCACAGGAACGACATCCCCTCCTTCAGGTCCTCCTTCACCGACCGGGGCTCGGCGCCCGTCCGTTCCTCCTGGAACGACTTCCGTACGAAGAGGAGCGAGGCTCCCGACAGCAGGTACGTGACGGCGTCCACGGCGTAGCTGTAGACGGCGCCGAGCGTGGAGTTCCGGGCCAGGCCGATGAGGGCGCCGGAGATCGCGGAGCCGCCGACGCCGGCGGCGGAGTCGGCGACCTCGTTGAGGGCGTTGGCTGAGGCCAGTTGCTCCTCGGGTACCAGCTTCGACAGGGCGGAGAGGTGCGAGACCGCCGAGAAGACGTGCCCGACCCCTTCGATGAAGGCCACCACGGCGAGGTGCACGATCGTCAGGCTGTCGAGGGCGTAGGCGACCGGGATCGTCGCCAGGGCGGCGAACCGGCCCAGATCCGCGACGATCATGACGCGCCGCCGGTCCCAGCGGTCGATGAACACGCCTGCCAGGAGGTTGAGCAGGAGGTAGGGGGCGAGCCTGGCCGCTCCGACGAGGCCGGCCATGGTGGGCGATCCGGAGAGGCCGAGCGCAAGGATCGGGACGGCCAGGTTGGACAGCGCGGTGCCCACCGACGAGACGGTGAACCCGCCCCACACGATCATGAAGTCACGATTCGTCAGCAACCCCCGCCAGCGCCCCTGCGGCGGGGCCTTCGACGGCGCCTCCGGGATCGAGGTGGTCTCTTCTGCTGCCATGGGTTACATCCGCTCCTTGTTCTTCCGCGAAGTTCCGCTTGTTCCGCGCGTTCGGCGTTCGTCCGCGTTTCCGCCCCGGCTCCGTCCGTCCGGTGGCACGTCTCAGCAGTGGTCGGCGAGGAACGCCCGCAGCGCCTCGACCTGGGCCTCGAACACGGGCCGGTCGGTGGCGCAGGTGATCCGCAACCAGTGTGCGCCTGCCGGGCTCTTGGCCGCGGCGAGCTCCGTGTCACCGGTGAAGCAGGCCAGCGGGAAGCTGGAGACGCGCGCCTCGTCGTAGAGGCGCCGGCCGAAGTCGAGCGGGGCCGCGTCCGGTGCGGGGATGCAGGCGAGGTAGTTGAATCCGGCGTGCAGCGGTGTCGCGGCGAGCTGCCACGGCAGTCTCTCCTGTGCGAGGCGCCTGTTGTCGGCGATGGTCTGGTACATGTCCCGCAGCTCGAGGCGGTACTCCTCGATCTCGGAGGTGTCGCTCACCGCCAGCAGCTCGCGGGATTCGTCGTTGAGCCCCTTCAAGCGCTGCCAGAGGGTCTCCGAGACCCCGTCCGCCCCGAGCTGCTGCCGGCGCAGGTGCGCGGAGTACGCGAGGTCGCGTGCGATGCCCGACACGGCGACGAGGGGCGGGCAGCCGCCGAAGCGCTGGTTCTCGACGAACTCGACGAAGTCGGTCGGGCCCACGGCGTAGCCGAAGCGGAGGCCGCTGACCGCGCGCCGCTTCGCCAGTCCGTCGACCACGAGCGTCCGCTCCCAGTAGTCGTACCGGTCGAGTGCCGCACCGTAGTTCAGGACCCGGACGTCCGGGTGGGCGGGGAAGTCGGCGCTGACCTTGTCGAGGACGAGGTACACCCCCCGCTGCCGCAGGATGCCGACGATCTCGTCGAACTCCGCCTCCGAGTGCTGTTCGCCGGAGGGGTTGTTGGGTTCGGTGAGGAAGAGCACGGTGGCGCCCGAGGCCTCCAGCGCGTCCGCGATCTCCGCCGGGCTGGGGAGGAAGACCCCCTCACGGTCGGTGAAGACCTCCCGGAACGTCAGGCCGGCCGAGAGGACGGTCTGGTGGACGATGGAGTACTGGGGTCCGGCGACCAGCACCTTCTCGGCTCCGCGGACCCGGCGGAGGAAGTCGAAGGCGAGCCGGACCCCCTCGGCCGCGCCGACGGTCAGGGCCGCGTCGACGGGTGCGTCCAGGGGGGTGCCCTTGACGCTCTCCTCGTAGACGAGGGCCCCGCTGCGGAGGATGGACTCCCCGAGGGGGCCGCAGTAGCAGTTGATGTACTTCCAGTCCCGTGCGTCCTCGGCGATGCTCCGGAGGATCACCGACGGCGGGCGCAGGTAGTTCACCCCGGACGAGATCATGTGGACGGTGCCGCCCTGGTAGCTGGAGTAGTCCACGGTGTTGTGGTGGATCTCGAGCTGGTGGATGAGTGATGCGTTCCAGGAGATCCCGGTGATCTCCTGGCCGATCCGCACGGAACCGGTCGTCTGGTGGTTCGTGGTCATGCTCTTCGAAGCCTCTATCCCGTGTGTGTGCAGGCCGAGGGTCAGGGGCCGACCCTCCCCGTCGCGTCAGCGTGAGAGCAGGTCGGCCACGGCGGCGGCCGTGGCGGGCGCGAAGCGGTAGCCCGAGCCGCTCGAGGCGCCGGCGAAGACGATGCGTCGTTCGTGGTCCAGCGTCTCGACCAGGGGTGCGCCGTCCGGGCTGTAGGCGTCGCAGAAGACGCGCCCGGACACCGCGGCCGCGCGCAGGCCCGGTGCGTAGCGGTGGAGCAGCTCGCGGGCCTCGGCGACGTGCGCGCCGGTCAGGCTGGTGGAGATCGTGTCGGGGTCGACGTCCCATTCCTGGCAGGTGTAGCTGAAGAGCCAGTGGCCGCGCCGCACCATGGGGAGCAGGAAGGCGTCCTCGTCGTCGAAGACGACGACCGGATCGTCGTCCGTGGGCCGCTGCTCGACGTGCAGTGCGACGATCTTCTTCACGCGGGCTCCGAGCGGTGCCACCAGGTCCCGCCACGGGGCGGCGTGCAGCCAGGGTCCCGGAGCGAGGACGATCCGGTCGGCGTGGAGTGTGGCGCCCGTGCCGAGCACGAGGGTGCAGCCGTCGGTGTCGGACGACAGGCCGACGACCTCGACGCCCTCCCTGATCTCGACCTGTCCGCGCAGCTGTCGCGCGAGGAGTGCGGTGACCGCGGGGACGTCGGCGTAGTGACAGCCCGTGCCGTCCCAGACGGCGGTGCCGTCCGGCAGGCCGACGAGGGGAGGGGGCGTACTGCCGCGGACGAGGCGCGCCTGCCCCAGGTACTTCTCGGACAGTGCCCGGGCACGGCTCTCGTGGGCGACGACGGACACGTCGAGCGGGAAGAGCGGCCAGGACGGGTGATCCGCCAGCAGGCGCCGGTAGTAGTCGTGGCTGTACGCCGCGAAGGCGCGGGCGCGCGGGGTGGAGCCGCGGGGGAAGTGGAGCCCTGCGGAGCGCCGGCTCGCGCCGCCGGCCAGGTCTGCGGAATCGAGGACGACGATCTGTCGGCCGGGGTCACGGGTGGACAATTCGCGGGCCGTCAGAATCCCGGTGATTCCCGCACCGATGACGGCTACATCCACACGCTTCATGAGCAGGCGGGGGGTTTGGACTCCCCACCGTTGCCCCTGTGTCTGCGCCCGAGAATCACCGAGTGGGTGGCGGATTCGCGTCGTCCTGTTTTCCGGCGCGTCGGAACCTTCATCTTCTCCCCCTGTTTTCGGGCCCGTGGGCGCTGGTCCGCCGGGGCCCTGTCGCCGCCGCTGTAATCGGTTTTGCGATCGCGACGGGTTGATCTTGAAGCTTGTTACCGGTGATTCAACTACATGAATTCTGACGTTGTCAACGGAGATCGTTTGTGCCCGGCAGATGGCTGAAAAGGGGGCTCCAAAGTGCTTATTACCGCCACAAAACGGGGCATCACGCATGACGAAAACCAGGGGTTGACGAGAGGTGATCATCACGTAGTCTGTGGTCATCCGGACCTTCGCTATTCGGAATCGATAGCTCCGGATATTGCTGACTCACCGAGCAGCGTGACGACGTCGGGCCTCAGCCGCCCTGACTCTCACTCTTGGGTCCGCCGATCACTCGCGATCGGCCGGAAGGTGCTTCTGACACCGAGGGCCCGGCTGCGTTCCAAGAGGTTCAATTCGGCAATCGCCCGCTTTTCCACGCCCTCACGGGATCCAGAACCGACCGCTCTGGACGGGGCGTGCGACGGGGCTTTTGCGACAGGGAGGGAAGCGCAGTGCGCGGAACACTGATCAACCCGGCCATCGGCGACCGGAACGTCCATTGGATGGTGTGCGACTGGGATCTGGCAGAGCTGGACCAGGACCTCGTCTGGCAGGCCGGCCTGGCGGCCGCCCGGGCGAGGGCCTCCGGTGAGTTCACCGATGCCCTCAAGCTTCTCGTCGACGGCTCGTTCGTCCCGGACCCCGCGGCGTGGCCCGGAGGGTCCGGCGCCGCGGAGTCGCCCTGGCAGTGGCTCGACCGGACCGTGCGGTCCGTCGAAGGCGAGGCGGAAGCGGTCCTCTACTACGCCCGCGGCCTCCAGGAGTACCACCGGGGGCTCTTCGAGGTGCTGGTCGGCGGCCTCGCCCCGCTGCTCACCACCGTGGGCCTGCCGCGCGGGTACATCGAGTCGGAACTCTTCCTCGGACGCTACTCGGCCACGCCCGGCGGCATCCACCGTGAGGGGTGCACCAACCTCCACATGGTGCTGCAGGGCAAAAAGGTGATGCACCTCTGGAACACCAGTGACTGGATCCCCCGGGGCACCGACGTACGGGCCGACACCGACCCGCTGGGCAACGTCGAGGAGGAGTACCTGCCCGACCTCGCCGTGGCGGACGTCGAGCACCTGACCACCACGACCCTGCGTCCCGGTGCCGGGCAGGCCATGTTCTGGCGCAGCGGGATCTGGCACGTCGGGGACACGCCCGAGCCGTCGCTCTCCTTCAACGTGGCCATGTACACGGGCAGTTTCAACAACCCCCGCCCGTGGACCGAGGTGCCCGTCGGCCCCGACGGACAGCTCGGCAGGGAATGGCTGGCCGAGTACCGCGCCTTCGCCGGACTCGCCGAGGACGACGCCGCGGCACTGGCGCTCGTATCCGCCATCGGCATGCGCGGGATCGCCCCCCAGGATCCCGAGCCCGGCCTTCCCCCGGCCGCGATCCGGCGCCGGACGCCCGCCCCGCTGCTGTGGACGCCCGGCGACGACGGCTCCCTGCTGGTCGCCACGCACGGGGCCGTGCGCAGCTTCCCGGCCGGGACCCGGGACTGGGTCGCCGACCTTGCGGGCCGCTCCGTCGGTGACACCGTGCAGGTGCCGGCCGGGGCCGGCGACCTGGCCCGGTGGCTGGCCTGGCAGTCGTTCGCCGACGCTGCCTGACCTGACCCTGACCCGCCTCCCGGTGCCGTGCCCTGCGGTGGGCACCGCCGCACGACGCAGGACCCGGCCCACCCCCACAACGCAAAGGACGTGACATGACAGCCTCGGAAGAGGACTGGAACGAGCAGGACTCCCAGGACTTCATCAGGTACGGGGAGTACTTCGTGCCCGAGCGCGCCGCACAGGCGGCCGTCATCGCCTCGGCGATCCCGACGCCGCCGCCGGGCGCCCTCATCCTGGACCTGTGCTGCGGCCAGGGCAGGCTCAGCGCCGCGCTTCTGGAGGCCTTCCCCCAGGCGGAGGTCGTCGGACTCGACATCAGCACCACCATGCTCGAGACGGCCGGCCGCGAACTGGCCTCGTTCGGGGACCGCTTCCGCACCGAGCACTTCGATCTGGCCGCCTCCGCATGGCGGGTACGCGACCGGGCCCCCTGGGCCGTGGTGTCCTCCCTCGCCGTGCACCACCTGGACGGCGAAGGGAAGCAGCAGCTGTTCCGGGACGTGTACGCCATGCTCCGTCCCGGCGGTGCCTTCGTCCTCGCCGACCTGGTGGAGGCCACCGGTCCGCTCGGACACGAGCTGGCCCGCCGGATGTGGGACGAGGCCGTCCGCGAGCAGAGCGCGGAGGCGGGCGTCCCCGCCGCCTACGAGAAGTTCCACGAGCTGGAGTGGAGCCACTACCACTATCCGGACCCGCTCGACCGGCCGTCGCCCCTGGGCGACCAGCTCAACTGGCTGGCACGGACCGGCTTCGCCCACGTGGACGCCTACTGGATGAAGGCCGGTCACGCGGTCTTCGGAGGCGTCAAGCAGGAAGGACCCACCGCATGACCACGCGCGAACACCCCCGGATGTTCTTCGGGAACTTCGTCAACGAACTGATGGTCGCCACCCCGACGGCACGCCATGCCAAGGCCCTGGTCGCGGTGTCTCCGCGCAAGGTCTGGCTCACGCAGCCCGGCGACGTGGTCGTGCTCCCCACCGCGCCCTCCGAGCCGCTGTGGGAGTACGCCTGTGACCTGCTCGGGTTCGCCCGTTCCTCGGTCACGTCGGTGGCAGCCCCCTCCGAGGACCTGATCACCCTCACCGACGCCGTCCGCAAGAACGGCCTCACCGGTCACCTGCGCGCCCTGGCCGAAGCCGCCCCCGGACTCCGCTTCCAGCCCTTCGCGCTGGACCGCCCCGCCCTCGACCTCGCGGCCGAGCTCGGCCTTCCCGTCGACGGGTACGCCGACGGCCGGCCCTCCGACGCGGCCGTGGAGGCCGTCTACCGGATCAACACCAAGCCCGGGTTCCGCGACGTCGCCGCCGAACTGGGGATCCGTACGGCCGCGGGCCGCGTGGCGGCGGACCGCGGGGAACTCCTCACGGCCGTCCGGGACACCGTCGCCGCTCACGGCGGAGCGGTGGTCAAGCCGGTGCGCGGTTCCAACGGCTACGGCGTGCGGTTCCTGTCCGAGGAGGATCTGCCGGGCCTGGAGGCCCTGCTCGACTCCTACCTCGCCGACGTGTCCGACCAGCCCAGCGGCTGGGTCGTCGAACAGCGCCTGGACCTCGCCCGTGTGGTGACCGTCGAGATGGAGGTCACCGACGCCGGCCCGCAGGTGCTCCACGTCGGGGAGATGCGCACCCCCAACGGCAGCTTCAGCGGCCAGGTCACCCCCCTGGAGGAGAACTCTCCCGCCGTGGACCGGCTCACCGCCGACGGCCTCACCCTGGGCCGTCACCTGGACCGGATCGGCTACCGCGGCCCCTTCGACATCGACGGCGGCATCACCGGCGACGGACAGCTCTTCGCCACCGAGAGCAACCTGCGCCGCACCGGCGCGACCTACCTGGACCTCCTCGTGCGCCGGTTCCTCGGCACCGAGGGCGCCGCCCGGGCGGTCTGGCTCGCCGACTCCCGCCCCGGCGGCGTCACGCCCGACTTCGCCGCCGGCCTCGGCCTGGTCCGCGACGCCGGGCTGGCCTTCGAGCCCGGTGCGGCCGAGGGCGTGGTGCTCACCGCCGACACCCTGGCCTTCGACGGCAAGTGGCGCTACCTCGTCATGGGCACCAGCCACCGCCGGGTCGAGGAGATCGAGAAGCGCCTGGCCGACGTCCTGCGGCTGGCGTGACCCGGTGCTGACCTCCGGAATCGACATCCGGCCCAGCACGACGGACAACGTGGGCCTGTTCGCCACCGAGCCGATCCCGGCCGGCACCGTCGTCTGGCTGCCCTGCGTCAAGTGCCCCACCTGGACCGCGGCCGAGCTGGGCGCCGTCCCCGCGGAACGGTTCGGCCTGCTCGACAAGTACGGGCACCTGCTGGAGGACGGAAGCCTCCTGCTGCCCTGCATGGGAGCCTTCCTGATGAACCACTCCTGCGCGGCGAACGTCCTGGACACCGGTCTCGACTTCGGCGTGGCCGTCCGGGACATCGCCCCCGGCGAGGAGGTGACCTGCGACTACTCCACGTTCACGGCGGACGTCGGCTGGTCCATGGAGTGCAACTGCCGCGCACCGCAGTGCCGCGGCACCATCACCACGCAGGAGGGGGACGATCCCGCGCTCCGGGCACGGCTGACCGAGCGCCTCGACCTCGTCCTGCCGCGCGTCGCAGCGGTGGACCAGCCGTTGCACGACGTGGTGTCGGCCGTCAGCCCCGCGTACGCGCTCCTGCGTCAGGGTGCGGCGAGCGTCGCCGCCGCAGGCTCCGCGGCGACGGTCTGCGCACCGTCCTTCATGCCCCGCTGAGGCTCCATCAGCCCGCGGCGCTGCCTCCCCGGCAGCGCCGCGGACCACCCACGTGGCGGACCCCACGGGACCGCCCCACCGACCAGAGGACCGAAAGGAACGCCAGTGACGGGCAACATGCTGGTCACCGCCACGCCCCCGACCCCCAACGGGGAGCTCCACCTGGGACACCTGTCCGGCCCCTACCTCGCTGCGGACGTCTTCGCCCGCCACCAGCGGCGTACGGGCACCACCGTGGCCCATCTCTCCGGGATCGACGACCACCAGAGCTACACCGAGGCCCGCGCCGTCCGCGAGGGCACCACCGCCGAGAAGATCGCCGACCACTACGGCGAACGCATCGAACGGGCCTGGGCGGACAGCGGCATCCGGCTCGACGTCGTCGCGCACCCGCGCGACCTGCCGCTGCACGCCGGCCTGACCCGGGAGATCTTCGCCGCACTGTACGAGCGCGGTGACATCGTCGCCCGCAACAGGCCGCTGCCCTACTGCGTGCCCTGCGACCGGTGGGCGTACGAGGCCTACGTGACCGGGGGCTGCCCGCACTGCGGCAGCGCGTCCGGGGGGAACTCCTGCGAGTCGTGCGGCCGCTCGAACGACTGCGCCGACCTGGTCGACCCCCGTTGCACGATCTGCGCGACACCGTGCGAGATCCGCTCCTGTGAGCGCCTCTACATGCCCCTGGAACGCCACCGCAAGGCGCTGGAGGAGTTCTGGGGCGAGACCGCCATGAACGGCCACCTCGCGGCGCTGTGCCGGAGCCTCTCGGACGACGGACTGCCCGAGATCGCCGTCACCCACCCCGCCGACTGGGGCGTCCCGGCTCCCGTAGAGGGCTTCACCGAGCAGCGGATCTACGTCTGGTTCGAGATGGCCGCCGGTTACCTGGCCGGCGCCGGCGAGCTCGGCGACTGGCGCGCGTGGTGGACGGGCGACGCACAGGTCGTGCAGTTCTTCGGCTACGACAACGGCTTCTTCCACGCGGTGCTGTTCCCCGCGATCTTCTCGGCCTGGGACCCCGCGGTCGTCCTCCCCACGGCCCTGGTGTCCAACGAGTTCTACCGTCTCGACGGCCTGAAGTTCTCCACCAGCCGGCAGCACGCGATCTGGCTGCTCGAGGCACTGGAGCGGACTCCCGCCGACCATCTGCGGCTCTACCTGAGCTGGGACCGCCCGGCCGCCGCCCAGTCCAGCTTCACCCAGCGGGCTTTCGACGAGTTCCTCCACGGTGACCTGCTGCCGCGCTGGCACGGCTGGCTGGGGGACCTGGCCGTCCGGGCCCGGGCGGTCGCCCCCGCGGATCCGGACACCGCGCCCGAGCCGGTGGCCGCGCAGCAACTGCGCGCCCGCACCCGGCGTCTGCTGGACATGGTCGGGGACGCGTACTCCCTGCCCGGGTTCTCCCCGCGCTCCGCGATCACCCTGCTCGACCTCCTGGTCCGCGAGGCGGTGGAAGCCGGCCAGGACGGCGACCACCAGTCCGGGGTTCCCGGGCTCGCCGCGGCACACGCCCGGGGCGTCGCCGCACAGCTTTCGGCGGCCGCGGCCTTCGCCGTCGGGCTCTTCCCCGTCGCACCGGCGATGGCCCAGCAGCTGTGGACCGCGCTGAACCTGCCGGGCGAGATCGCCGACGTGCCCTGGGACCGGGCCCTGGACGGCATCCCGGTACCCGACGGCCCCGCCGACCTGAGCACCGCGTGTGCTCTCTTCGCACCGCACTGACGGTGCACACGAACCGCGAATTCCTAGGGGGTGGCATGCACGACGTGGAACACCACGATCTCGTGGGGATCGGGACCGGCCCGACGAACCTCAGCCTGGCCGCGTTGGCCGAGCCGGTACCGAACCTCTCCGTCCGGTTTCTCGACGCCCGGCCGGAGTTCCGCTGGCACCCGGGGATGATGGTGCCCGATGCCGAGCTCCAGGTGTCCTACCTGAAGGATCTCGTCACCACCGTCGACCCGACGAGTCGTTTCTCCTTCCTGAACTACCTCGCGGAGAGCGGGCGCCTCTTCCGGTCCCTGGTCGCCAACCGCGACCGCTGCACGCGGCAGGAGTTCGAGCAGTACTACCGCTGGGTCGCCCGTCAGCTGTCCAGCCTGCGGTGGAACCGGCCGGTGGAGGAGGTACGGCTGCGGCAGGACCGTCTCGAGGCGGTCTCGGGCGGCACCCGGTACTCCACCGGCTCGCTGGTCCTGGGCACGGGGCGGGCACCCGTACTGCCCGGCTTCGCCGAGGCGCTGCGGGGCCCGTCGGTGCTGCACGGCGCGGACCTCCTCCACGTCGCCCCGCAGGTCCGCGGCAAGGACGTCCTGGTGGTCGGCGGCGGCCAGAGCGGCGCGGAGGTGGTCCATCACTTCCTCCGCTCGGACACGGAACTGCCGCGCCGGCTCACCTGGATCTCCAGCCGGGCCGGGTTCCAGCCCCTGGACGACTCCCCGTTCACGAACGAATGGTTCGCCCCGGACTACGTGGACCACTTCCACCGGCTGCCCCGCGAGCGGCGCACGGAACTGCTGAGCCGTCAGCGCCTGGCCAGCGACGGCATCACCGAGTCCCTCCTCGAAGCCATCTACCGGCGCCTCTACCAGCTGGACTTCCTGGCCGGCGCGCCCGTGCAGCACCGCCTGCTGACCAACAGGCGGGTCGTCGGGCTGGACCGCGACGGGGACCGTGTCGTGGCGTCCGTGCACGACCGGGACCTCGACCGCGCGGAGGCGCACGTCGCCGACGTGGCCGTCTTCTGCACGGGCTACCGCAGCTCCCTGCCCGCGTGCATGGGCCCCCTCGCGGACCGCCTCCTCGACGCGCGCGGCGAACTGGAGGTCGAACGGGACTACTCGCTGCGCTGGGACGGGCCGGCCGACGCCCGCATCTACGTCCAGAACATGTCGGAGTCCACCCACGGCGTCGCCGACCCGAATCTCAGCCTGGCCGCGTGGCGCAGCGCGCAGATCCTGAACGCGGTGGCGGGCCGCAAGGTCTACCGCGTCGACCACGAGACGTCCACGACCACGTGGGGAAACCCCCTCGACCCTTCGGGCGCCGTGCCGTCCGAGCCGATGCCGATCCTGAGGAGCGTCTGATGCCGGGCCCCGTGAAGGTGGAGTTCGACCCTGCCCGGTACGTCCCCGGGATGGTCGTCGAGTACGCGGCCTCCGGTCCCGCCGGACCGGAGGGCCCGACCCCGTTCGAAGGCTCCCGGTTCCGCGTACCGCCCGGAGCCACCAGCGAACGGGACGAGCACGCGGTGGCCGAACTCTGGCTGGTCCGGTCCGGCACCGGGACGGTCGTCTCCGCGGACACCCGGACCGACATCGGACCCGGCGACGCCCTGTACTACCCGCCCTGGGTCCCCCACCAGGTCACCGCCACCGGCGAGGAGCCACTGGAGGTCTTCAGCCTCTGGTGGACCCCGCAGCCGCAGTGACGGACGGCACGTCAGGCCGTCCGAGAAAGGAGCACGCCGCGTGTCACTCGCACCGGCCCAGCCGTACACCTATCGAAGGAAGGAGCTGGTGGAACCCGACTGGACGCGTTTCCCGGGATGGCGCGCCACCACGCGCGCCGAGTGGGAGTCGCCCCAGTGGCAGCGTCTGCACTGCGTGCGCAACGAGAAGCAGTTGCGTGCGGTGCTGGGAGACCTCGTCGGCGACGCGTTCTACGCCGACCTGGAGCGGGACCGGGCGGAGCGGGCGACCATGTCCCTGCTGGTCCCGCCGCAGATGCTCAACACGATGGCGAGCGGGGTGACGGTCGCGGGGGCCGGCAGCCTGACCGAGGCCTTCTACGCCGACCCGGTACGCCGGTACATGCTGCCGGTCTTCTCCGACCGCCGTACCGACTGGCCCTCCCACCCCAGGGCGTCCCGGGACGCCCTGCACGAGCAGGAGATGTGGGCGGTGGAGGGCCTCACCCACCGCTATCCCACGAAGGTCCTCGCGGAGGTCGTGGCGACCTGCCCGCAGTACTGCGGGCACTGCACGCGCATGGACCTGGTCGGCCAGTCCACCCCGGTGGTGGCCAAGACCCGGTTCTCCGCGAAGCCGCAGGACCGGCTGGCCGCCATGACCGCGTACCTGCGGACCCAGCCCGGCGTGCGGGACGTCGTGGTGTCCGGGGGCGACGTCGCCAACGTCCCGTGGCCCCGGCTGGAGGCCTTCGTGTCGGAGCTGCTGGACATGGACAACATCCGGGACGTCCGGCTGGCGTCCAAGGCCCTCGTCACGCTGCCGCAGCACTGGCTGTCGGCGGAGGTCCTCTCCGGTCTGGAACGCCTGGCGAAGGTCGCTCGTGACCGGGACGTCCAGATCGCGGTGCACACCCACGCGAACGCAGCCTCCAGCGTCACCCCGCTGGCGGCGCGTGCCGCGCGTGCGGTCCTGGAGACCGGCATCCGTGACGTGCGCAACCAGGGTGTGCTGATGCACGGCGTCAACGACTCCCGCGAGCAGCTCCTCGACCTCTGCTTCGCCCTGCTCGACGGTGCGGGCATCCTCCCGTACTACTTCTACCTCTGCGACATGATCCCCTTCAGCGAGCACTGGCGGATTCCGCTGTCCCGGGCCCAGGAACTGCAGGACGGCATCATGGGCTACCTGCCCGGGTTCGCGACGCCCCGGATCGTGTGCGACGTGCCCTACGTCGGAAAGCGGTGGGTGCACCAGGTCGCCGAATACGACCGGACGCGCGGCATCTCGTACTGGACGAAGAGCTACCACCTGCAGCAGGAGGCGTCCGACGACGCGGCGCTGGTGCGGCGGCACGAGTACCTGGACCCGATCCACACCCTGCCGCAGGAGGGCCGCGACTGGTGGCGTGCGGCGGCCGACGGAGGCACCTCATGGAACTGACGACGCACCACGACCTCCGCGTCGCCGTGCTCGACGCCGCCGACGTGGCGGCCGGCGCCGCGCTCGCGGAGCACCCCGACGCCGACGTCCTGCGGATCGTCGCCCCCACACGCGAGCAGTACGACGAGCTGACCCCGCACGGGTTCCTCCTGAAGCCCCGATGGCTGTTCTGGACCCGCCCCGTCCACCCGACGCTCGACGCCTACGTGAACACCCTCCAGCCCCGGATGCGGAAGTCCACCCGGCACGCGGTGCGCCTGACCGAGCCCGGTCACCGGCTGGTGGTCGAGGAATCGGTGGACCCCTCCCGCCTGGACACCTGGTTCGCCCTCTACGAACGGCACATCGCCTCGCTGCCGCGCGGGACGCTGTACGCCGCGGAGGACCTGGAGTACTTCCGTGCCCACCCGGAGACGGTCGTGGGCATGTACCTCTACAACGCCGACCGCATGGTCGCCGGGCTCCTCTGCATGAAGGTGCCCGGGCACGGCATGCTCCGGATGACGTACTACGCCTGCGACCCGGACTACCCCGATCACGGCATCACCCGCTACATGTACGTCCAGGTCGGAGTCGTCGCGGCCGAGCTCGGCTACGAGGTGCTGTCGGCCGGCGCCGACCCCAACTTCTACGGACACGACATCGCCACGGGGCTGTACCTCCTGAAGCGTCGGCTGGGGTTCCGGGCCGACCCGCTGTGGCACTACGAGCCCGACGACCCGCCCGTCCTGGAGAAGGTCCTCTCCCTGGACCGCTGCGAGGACCCGTCCTTCTGCGTGGCGTACACGGACTTCGACGTCCGGCGGGCCGCACTCACCGGGCACGTCCTGTCCCGCACACCGGCCCCGGCGACGGAACCCTTCGACGCGCCCATGCTCGCCTCCGTGGTCCCGCACCACGTTTCCCACCGATGAGGGGACACCCCACCGTGCCCGCAGTTCTGATCCTGGACTGGGACCCGCGCTACCGCGCCTACGTCCTGGAGTCCTGCCTCTCCCTCGGCATCACGGCCCACCTGGTCATGCGCGAGGCGCCCGCCGAGCTTCCCGCCGTGGCCGAACGCGTCCACGTGCTGCCGGGCCTGTACGAGGACCCGCTCCAGTGGGTAGGCGAACTGGCCGACTACGCCCGCCGGCACGGGCTCGCGGGCGTCCTCACGCACGAGGACGAACTGGTCGAGCTGAGCGCCGCGCTGAGCGACGAGCTCGGCCTCCCCGGGGCCTCCCTGGAGGCGGTGCGCCTGTGCATGGACAAGTCCGCCACCCGCGACCGCTTCGCCTCGGCGGGCGTGCCCGGGCCTCGCCACCGCGTGGCCTCCTCGATCGACGAGGCGAGGAAGGCCCTGGAGGAGCTGACCCTTCCCGTCGTGCTGAAGCCCGTGGCCGCCTCGGGCGGCCAGGGAGTCACCCTCCTCGCCGACGCCGACGCGCTTCCGCAGGCCTGGGACTGGGCCGTGGAACCGTACGGCTACCTGCCGGCCGTCTACCACCGCGTCATCGTCGAGGAGTTCCTCGAGGGCCCCCTGGTGAGCCTGGAGGCGGCGGTGATCGACGGCGAGGTACGAGCCGTCACCGCGACGGACGGACTCCAGACCATCGAGCCGGTGGGGCCGACGCAGTCCCGGTTCGTCTACGACGCCCTGCTGGTTCCGACCCGCCTTCCGGCCGAGGACCACGCGGCGATGGTCCACTGGACGCGAGAGGCCGTGCGTGCCCTCGGAATCCGCACCGGAATCGTCCACACCGAGTTCAAGCGGACCCCGGACGGCGTGCGCATCGTGGAGGTGAACCCCCGCCTGCCCGGGGTCTACATCCCCGAACTGGTGCACCGGGCCCTCGGCGTCGACCTCGCCGGGGCGGCCCTGCAACTGGCCGTGGGCGAGGACCCCGACCTCGTGGTGAAGCGTGACGGGGCGGCCTGCGCACGGCTCCTGCTGGCCCGCGACGCCGGAGTGGTGACGGCCGTGGACGGCGTGGCCGAGGCGGACGCCGCGCCGCACGTCGTCCGGGCCTGCTCCTTCGTGGAGCCCGGCGACGCGGTGGCACCGCCGCACGAGGGGAACATCGAGGTCCGGCTGGGCTACGTGCTGACCGAGCACACCGATCCGCACGGCGCCCTGCGCGCCGCCGACGAGGCCCTCGCGCGGATGACCGTACGGATCTCCGGCCCCGACACCGCCAAGGCGGTCGGGTAGGTGCCGGTTCCCGAGGGAGAGGGAGGGGACGCGTCGATGACGCGCGACGTGTCCTGCCCCGACATCGAGGCCGAGCGGGCCCGCCACGGGATCCCGGGCATGGCCGTGGCCGTCGTGAACGCCGACGGCCTGGTGCACTCCCGCGGCTTCGGCCGTACGAGCTCACGGGAGGACGCCGACGAGGTCACGCCCGAGACCGTGTTCCGGCTCGGCTCGGTCACCAAGCCGCTGACCGCGACCACGCTGCTCCGCCTGCACGATCGCGGTGCGGTCGACCTCGACCGGCCCGTCGCCGACGTACTGCCGGCGCTCCTCGGCACCGGCTACCCGTCGGTCGGGCGGATCACCCCGCGCATGCTCCTGGGCCACACGGCGGGACTCCCCCACGACTTCTTCCCCACCGGCGGCAGTGATCCCGCGGACCTGCCCGACGCGGTGCTCCGGTCGTTGCGGGGCTACGGTCCGGTGGCGCCGCCGGGAACCGCGTACTCCTACAGCAATCCGGGCTACGACCTCGCCGGGGCGCTGGCCGCCGCGGCGGCGGGGACGCCTTTCCCCGAGCTGGTCGCCGAACTGGTCCTGCGGCCGCTGGGAATGACCTCGACGACGTTCGATCCGGCCGTGGCCGCGGCGCTCCCCCTGGCGTCGGGGCACCGGATCGACGCCGCGGGGAAGGCGGTGGAGGAGGGGACCGCCGACAACGTCGCCCACTACCCGTCCGGCTTCGCCCTGTCCACGGCCGTCGACATGGGCCGCTTCGCCGCCGAGCAGCTGGACGGCGGGGCCGGGCGACGGGACCGGCTGCTCAGCGTGCGGTCGCGGCACCTGGCGCACGCGGCGCACGCCTCCCTCTTCCTCCCGGACGGCAGCGCGAGCACACTCGGTTTCCACCGGTGGCAGTGGCAGGGGCGGACGGTCATCGGGCATGCCGGTGACATCTGCGGATACGGAGCCTGGCTGGGCCTGTTCCCCGAGGACGGCGTGGGAGCGGTGCTGCTGGCCAACGCGATCCCGCCCGGCTTCGACGGGAGGTCCCTGCTGCACCGGATCCTGCGGGCGCACTCCTCCGGAGCCGGCCCGCGGCGGCGGCCGCCCGTCGGCGGCCCCCCGGGCACGGGCCACCCGGCACCCGCAGACCCCGGGGCCCTCGTCGGCGTGTACGTGGGGCAGGCCACGGGCCTGGTTCGGCTGACGGCCGAGGGCCCGGACCTCACGGCGGAGATCAACGGACGGCGCGTCGCGCTCCGCGCCACGGGCGACGGACGCTTCGAGGGCGACGGGCCCGAGGAGGGGTCCGTCGTGTCCCTCGGCTTCCCGGACACGGCGACCGTACCGACCGCCCCGGCAGCCCGTCTGATGGTCGACGGCGAACTGTGCGAGCGCTTCGACGAGGCGCGGCTCACCACGCCGGATCCGGACGACCTCGCCCGCTACACCGGCACCTACACCCGCGTCGACGAGGTCTCCGTCTTCGTCCGGGCCGGAGAGCTCTTCCTCCACTCCCAGGAGGACCTCCGGGAGTTCCGGTGCACACCGCTGACACGCACGATGTTCGCCTTCGAAGGAGGGGTGATCGAGTTCATGGTCGACGAGAGCGGCCGGGCCGGGGCCATCCGGGCCCGCAACGCCGTCACGCTGCACAGGACCGGTGCGCGGCCGTGCGCCGTCCCGGCGCCGGGAGGTGACCGGTGACGGCGTTCCTCACCGCTCCGCGCGGCCTGGACGCGGCACGTCACGATCCGGGGCGGGGCAGCGGGTTCCGGCTGGACACGGCGGGGCTCCACGCCTCCGTCACGGATCCCGCCCTCACCTCGATGACGCTCCTCAACGACATCGCGGGACGGTATCCGCAGGCCGTCTCGTTCGCCGCGGGCCGCCCGTACGAGGGCTTCTACGACACCGGCGACCTCCCCCGCCAGCTACGGGCCTTCGAGGAGTACCTGGCGCGGGAGCGGGGCCTCGGCCCGGAACAGATCCGCAGTGTCTTCTTCCAGTACGGCCGTACCAAGGGTGTCATCCACGAGCTGATCGCCAGGCACCTGGAGATCGACGAGGCGTTGACCGTCGACCCGGAGTCCGTCGTGGTCACCACGGGCGCGCAGGAGGCGATGGTTCTCGTCCTGCGGGCCCTGCGCCGTGACGCGAAGGACGTCGTGCTGGCCGCCGTACCCGCCTACGTCGGGTTCCTCGGCGCCGCGCGGCTGGTCGACATGGGCCTCCGGCCGGTCCGTGAGGGCCCCGACGGCATCGATCTGGACGACCTCGCCGAGCAGATCCGGCGGGCCCGGCGGGAGGGGCTGCGGCCGCGCGCGTGCTACGTCGTGCCGGACTTCGCCAATCCGAGCGGCGCGAGCATGACCCCGGAGGACCGGCAGCGACTGGTGGACCTGGCGGACGACGAGGACATCCTGCTCCTGGAGGACAATCCGTACTCCTTCTTCCACGCCGGCACCCCCAGGACGCCCACGCTCAAGTCCCTGGACCGGACGGGCCGGGTCCTCTACTTCGGGTCCTTCTCCAAGACGGCCTACGCCGGCGCCCGCATCGGCTACGTGATCGCCGACCAGCCCGTGGAGGGAGACGGCTCGGGGGCCGTCGTCCTCGCGGACCAGCTGGCACGCCTGAAGAGCATGCTGACGCTCAACACCTCGACCGTCGCGCAGGCGGCGATCGGCGGCTTCCTCGTCGAGAACGGGTGCAGCCTCGAACGCGCCACCCGAAGCGTCGCCGCCGTCTACCGCAGGAACCTGCGGGCCGTTCTCGACGGCCTGGAGGAGCGGTTCGGCGGTGGGTCCGGGCCCGGCCGGGCCGGCCCGGTCTCGTGGAACGCACCGAGCGGCGGCATGTTCGTCGTGGTCACCCTGCCGTTCGTCGCGGACGACGCGGCGCTGGAACGCTGCGCCGCGGACTTCGGGGTGCTGTGGACACCGATGCACCACTTCTACGGCGGTGCGGCCGGGTTCCGCCAGATCCGGCTCTCGTTCAGCGTCCTGTCCCCGGAACACGTGGCCGAAGGGCTCGACCGGCTCGCCGCGTTCGTCGCTTCCGGTCCCTGAGCCGGCCCGCCGTGCCACTGCCGGCCGCACCGCCGCCTGGCGCCCTCCGCCCCTCCCCGCCCCGCCACGCTCGGCCTTCGCGCCGTGACCGAACGGAACTCCGTATGCCTCCCTCCCCCCGCACCGACAGTCCCGACAGCCCCGCACTCGTCACCGTCCACACGACGGAACTCGGCACCCTCACCTGCGGTGACGCCCTCGACTGCCTGCGTTCGCTGCCGGCCGACAGCGTCCGGCTCGTCGTCACCGCCCCCTGGTTCCAGGGGCCTTACACCATCGATTCGACCGACCCCGTCTCGCCCCGGTTCGGAGACTGGCTGCTGGAGGTCATGCAGGAGTGCGAGCGGGTGCTGCTCCCGGACGGCAGCGTGGTCCTCGAACTCGGCTGCACCTGGGCGGCCGACCGCCCCGTGCGCACCGTCCAGCACTACGCGGCACTGTCACGGCTCGTCGGCGAACACGGCTGGCACCTCCTCCAGGAGCTCTACTACTACAACCCCCACCTGATGGCGGCATGGGACACCTGGGGAGGACCGGGAGCCTCACGTCTCAACGACTGCGTGAGCACCTTCTACTGGCTGGCCCGCACGCCTGACGTACCCGTGGACACCGGGCGCGCGCTCGGCTTCCAGAACACGCTGGTCGACCAGTCCGGAAATCTGCTGGCGCTGGGCGACACCTACGCCGACCTCGTCTACCTCCGCCGCCGCGCGGCCGAGGGCAAGGCTCCGGAGCCGGAGCGCAACCCGGTATCGGTCCCGCTGTACTTCGTGGAACTGCTCACGCAGCCGGGCGACCACGTGGTCGACCCGTTCGGCGGCACGGGTTCGGCGGCGATCGCCGCAGAACTGTCGGAGCGCCGGTGGACGTGCAACGACCTCTCACGGGAGGCCGTCGACGTCGCGCAGGAGCGCCTCGCCACCCTGCGGCCCACGCACCGGGCTCCGGCCGCACCCGGCCCGGCGGCGACTCGGTAGCCGTCTACATCAGAGGAGGGAAGCCGCACGTGTAGGGGTACGAGTCGTCCGGGTCGACGGAGGGGGCGCTGTGCACGTCGCGCGCTGCCAGGACGATGAGCCCGGCCACGAGCAGGAAAATGCCGACGCCGAGGAGCCACCCCACCCCGGTCGACGGGCGGGCCTGTGACGTCGGGCCACCGGTGTGCAGGAACAGTCCGATGAGCACGAGCAGCAGGCCGAACGCGGCGGTGCCCCCGGACACCCACTTCAGCCCGGCGGGACTGTCCATCGGATCCGGCTGCGGGGCGCCGACCCCGGCGCCGGGCCGGGTTGCGCCTTGGTCGACCTGCGCCGTGCCTGCTGTTTCACCGCTCCCCCGGTCATCGGGGGAGCGGTCGAGGACCTGGCCGACGGCCAGCAGCGCCGGGGTGAGCGTCCCCTCCTCGACGTGTGTGTCCTGGCCGGCTTCGGCTGCCGCGAGTTCCACCTGAAGTCCCACCAGGTCCTCCCGCAGCCGGGCGGATTCCACGCGGAGCCGGTCGCGTTCCTGCCGCAGGACCGTCGCCTCGGCGGCCGAGTCGTCCAGCAGGCCGCGGACGGTGTGGATCCTGTCCTCCTGAGCGAGCAGGTCGCGGCGGAGGCTCTCCTCCTGCGTTTGCCTGGCTCGCAACTGCTCCTCATGGCGGGCCCGTGCCTGGTCGAGCCGGCCGTCGAAGGCGGTGCGGTCGCTCCGGCGGGCGTCCTGTTCCTCGCGGAGCAGGTCCTTCAGACGGGCGGTCTCCCGCTGGTGCTGCTCTCGCCCCGTTCGGAGTTCGTCCTCGGCGGTGGCGAGGGCCTGGAGCGTCGTCTCGTGCCGGACCAGGAGGTCGTCGTAGTCGGCCTGCCGGCGGCGGTGCTCGCCGAGGGCTGCCGCCAGCCGAGTCTGGGCCCGGTCGTGGAGGAGGACCGTCTCCTCGTAGGCGTCGGCCAGCACCAGGCGCTCCGCGAACGCCGGGTGCGCCTCCCCCAGGGCCGCGGTGTGCAGGCGCAGCGACTGTGCCCGGACCTCCTCGGCGGCCCCGCAGAGCTGGATGATCGCCTCGACCGTGGAGCGGTGGGGAAGCCGGTCTCCCGACAGGTTCTTCGACAGGGCCGAGGCGCTCAGGGACACACCGGGGGCGAGGTGCTTGCTGGCCAGGTCCGCCGCCTCGATCAGGGATCGCAGGTGCTCGACGAGCGCCCGCTTGTGCGGACGGTTCCGGAAGACCTCCGGCTTCAGCGGGTTCAGCGGCCGACGGGCCGGCCGGCCCTCCCCATCCGGCGGTGTCCCGTCGCCGGTTCCCTCGTCGGCAACACCCGTCATCGCTGTTCTCCCGGTTGACCGTTGCGGAAAGAAGATCGTTGCCCTTGGCGCACCCGCTGCTGCGCCGCGACGCTCGCACCACACCCCGCGGCACGCCGCTCCCACGGCGGACGTCCGCGGTGGTGACGTCCTGCGACCTTCCCTGTACTGAGGAGAACCATCGTGCCGAGTCGTCGTACCGCGCGTGGCCGCTTTCCCGTAGATCTCGTCGTGTTCGTGGCGATCCTGGCCACCGGCGTCGTCCTCATCCTCGTCGGCCGTGTCTCCCCCGAGGCCCTCGCGGGCTACGCCTCCGCGCTCGCCGGCCTCTACGCGGCCTGGCACCACCGCCCGCAGGGCGCAGAAACGCGCCGCACCCCGCCCGAAGACCCGCCCACCTCCGAACGCTAGACACCCCAGCCCCGCTCCTCCGGGGCGAGGACACGAGTTCGGCGTCCGCTGTCCCATAGATCCACAGGTGGCGTGCCCGCCCGGACCGAACACAAGGCTCGTGATCACCGCCGGCTTCGCGGGCTCCGAAGCGTCAGCCGCCGTCCTGGCTCGCCTTGCGGCCCCGCTCCCGGTCCGGCAGGCAGCCACCGCCCGGGTGCCGGCCACTGACCGGGACCGGCGACTCCAACGCATCCTGCGCACCACCCTGCACCACCTTGACGCAGGCGCGGTCAGCCCGGTCGCGGCTGCCCTCCCGGCGGCCGTCGCCCGCGCCTTCCTGCCGTGGCACGGCACGCCGAACCCACCCGCCGCAGCGGCGGCCCCGCGCTACGGGCCCCGACTGGCGCGTGATCGCTCTGGGCTGCCCGTGCGGTGTGGTGACCCACGAGCACGGCCTCGCCTTCTCCGCAGTGTGGCTCCTCGTGGCGGAGCGAATCCTCGACCAGGGGTCCGTCTCGACGAACCGGAGGGGTTGTCGGTCCAGGATGAGATCCTTCCCCGCATGGCCGACAGCGGCCTCGGCGAGCCGAGCCAACGGCAGGCCGTCCGCCGGTCTCAGCGCCTGCTGGCCGAGGCGATCAAGCAGGCCGGCGTCGGCGAGTTCGACGGGAACGAGTACGGAGGCGGCGAGGTCGTCCTCCTGCGCCACGGCTCCGTCGATGACCCAGCGGCGTGTCAGTCGAATTCGGGGGTCCCCGTCACGTCCCCGCGCGTACGGATGCGGTAGCGGATCCGGACTCCCTCGGGCCCCTGGGCACGGATCGCACCCCAGGGAAGGGTCTGTCCGGTCTTGAGCGTGGTGAAGTTCGGATCGTCCACCACCTGGATGGAGACCGCGTTGACCTTGCGGCTGAGGGTGAGCTGGTCCCGCGGTTCGCGGATCTCGACCGATGACTTGTGGCCGACCGCCACGTGCAGCACCACCAGGCCGTTGGGCCCGATGACCTCGCTCTTGTCCCGAACCGCCATGGCGCCACCTCGTCCGTCAGGGTGCTCGCCGCGCCATCGGCGCGGTGGGTACTGCGCTGCGCCGGCGAGCGTAGCGCGCCCGCGCAGCGACGAGCGGGAGGCCGAGCCAGGGTGGCGCGCCGCCGCCCATCGCCCCTGCAGGCAGCAGCGGTCGGCGGGGGCGTGAGCCGGGGCCGTCATCGGCCCCGGGCGCTGTCACGTTCCACCGGGCAACCCCCGAGGCACCGAGATCGTCCAGCCGACCGAAGCCTCGTGGATCGAGACGCAAGCGTCGCGCCTGCGTACGGAAGGCTTGTTCCACACCACGGTGCGGGCCACCGACCGCTCATCGGGTCGCGAGCGCCCTATCCCTCCCGTTGCCGCGCGATGGTGAGGTTCTTCCGGGCGCGGATCGTGTCGGGGTGACCGGGGCGCAGAACCCGCTCCCGGTCCGCGACCACCCGCTCAAGCAGGTCGATCCCCTCTCGGACACGGCCCGCCTGGCAGTACATGATGGCCAGGTTGGCACGGCCGGTAAGGGTGTCGGGGTGATCGGGACCGAGCAGCCGCTCGAAGTCGGCAGCGACCCGCTCCCCGAGGCCGATGGCTTCCTCGAGTCGGCCCGCTCCGTGGTACGAGGCCGCCAGATTGGATCGTGCGGTGAGAGTGCCGGGATGATCGGGGCCGAGCACTCGTTCGAGGTCGGCGAGCACCCATCGTTTGAGGTCAGTGGCTTCCTGGCTCCGGCCCGCCTCCTCGTAGGCGGAGGCCAGGTTGGCACGGGCGCCGATCGTGTCGGGGTGCTCGGGCCGCAGAACCCGCTCCCGATCCGCGACCACTTGCTCCAGCAGCTCGACGGTTTCCTGGAATCGGCCTGCCTGCTCGTAGGAGGTCGCCAGGTTGCTCCGGGTGGTCAGTGTGTCGGGGTGGTCGGGGCCGAGCAGCCGCTCGAAGTCGGCGACCACCCGCTCGCCGAGTTCGATGGCTTCCCTGGTGCGGTGCGCCCGCCAGTACGAACTGGCCAGGTTGCTCCGGGTGGTGAGGTTGTCCGGGTGATCGGCACCGAGGAGACGCTCGCGGTCCGCGACCACTCGCTCCTCGACGGCTATGGCCTCTTCGGTTCGTCCCGCCCGGTCGTACGAGATGGCCAGGTTGGAGCGGGCGGTGAGTGTGTCGGGGTGGTCCGGTCCGAGCAGCCGCTCGAAGTCGGCAGCCACCCGCTCGCCGAGTTCGACGGCTTCCCTGGTACGGCCCCCCTGCTGGTACGCGCTGGCCAGGTTGTTCCGGGCGGCGATCGTGTTGCGGTGGTCGGGGCCGAGGAGACGTTCTCGGTCGGCGACGACCCGCTCGCCCAGCTCGATGGCTTCCCGGGTGCGGTTCGCCCGCCAGTACGAGAGGGCCAGGTCGGTCTGGGCGCCGAAGGTGTCGGGGTGGTCCGGGCCGAGCGATCGCTCCCGGTCGGCGACGACCCGCTCACCGAGATGTATGGCTTCCTGGTCTCGACCCGCCCGCCCGTGCGCGGTGGCCAGGTTGGAGCGGGCGGCAATGGTGTCCGCATGGTCGGAGCCCAGTTGCCGTTCGGCGCTGAGGAGATGCTGCTGCCAAAACGCGGTGGCAGCGGTGGTGAGACCTGCGTCGAGGAGGCTGCGGCCGGCACGGCTGAGGACCGGGTGGGCCCGGGAGCGCCAGAGATGACGGTCGGCGTGGTGCGCGAGAGATCCGGCATTGGCTCGCAGGACGGCGGCCAGGTCGCGATGGGGCTGGTCGATCTCGGGCCAGACGTGGAGGAGAGCGTCGGCGGCTGTCGAGGCGAGACGGGGGAATTCGGGCTCGGGGATGTCCTCTCTCACGGCGTGGGCCGTGAGGGGGTGGATCCGCACGCTGCGAGGTCCGGTACGAGATTCCTGGGACGTGAGTGCGTAGCGGTGCAGGAGTGCCAGGACGGCGTGCGTCTGTCCGGCAGCGATCTGCCCGCCGTCCGGGTGGTACTGAGCGAGGTGGTCGAGCAGGAGTGGGGTGGTCCAGAGGTTGTGGGGATGCCCGGCCGGGTCGAGGAGGGCTGCCAGGCGTAGTGCGGGGACGGCCAGACCTGTGATGTCGGCGGCTTCGACGGCGTCGAGGGAGAGCTTGACGACGGTGGCGATCCTGCGGCCGTGGTCTTCGGGGGCGACCGCTTCGGACGGTGCGGGGTGCGGGTGTGCGGCACGTTCGTTGAACAGGTCCAGGTACGCCGTGCAGGTGAGTGCTTCGTTGAGCAGGTGGGCGGATGCGAGGCCGAGCGCGAGGGGAAGGTGACCGAGCGCTTCGGCGAGGGCGGTGGCGCGGCCGTCGAGAAGATCGCCCCGGCCGTCAGCGGTGAGACGGTCCCGCAGGTAGGAGGCGGACTCCTCGGGGCCGTAGACGGGCACTTCGATACGGCGTCGGCTGCCACCCGTCCGACCGACGTCGTGGAGCCGGGTGGTGGCGAGGACCCGGCCGGTTCCGGTCCGGCTCACGGGCCACCAGGCACCGAGAGCGGTGGGATCGGTAATGCCGTCGAGGACCAGGAGCCAGCGCCGCGATGTCGTGGCCAGCCACTTCAGCAGGGCACGGGCATCGGCCTCCTGGTCTTTGCCGGTCGTCCCGTTCAGGCGGAGGTCGGCGGCGGCCTTGGCGTACTGGGCGACGACCCGCTGCACCGTGGCGGCCGACGCCCACACCACCAGCTCCGTGCCTCGTCCAAGGGCGTCAGTCGCGCAGGCGGCAGCCAGTTGGGTCTTGCCGACCCCGCCCGCGCCGGAGAGCACGGTGCTCGTAACCACCGACCCCCCGGACGATCCGGCCGCGTCGATGTCGTTCCGCAGAGCTCGGCGCGGCTGAAGGGCAACGGGCTCAGGGGGTATCTGCCCTACGACGACCGGCCACGCCTCATCCGTTGTGCCCGGGGTGCCGCCGGCGGTGGTCACTTCCTCGACCGTGTCGGACGTTCCCGGGTGCCCGTGGCGGCTGACGAGCCGGTTGAAGTCGGGCAGGCCCAGTACCTGCTCGATGGGGGCAGCGTGCAGGCGGCGCCACTCCATGGGCCGGTTGTCCTCGACCGCGACGCCCACCAACCGGCCGTGGCAGAAGATCGCCGAACCCGATGCTCCGGCCCACGGCCGCTGGCCCTCTCGACCGGGCGCGGGCCAGACCTGGCAGTCCAGCACCCAGCCGGCCGACGAGGTGGACAGCGCGGACACCTCACCGCGCAGTGCCTCGACCTGTGCGGGGCTTCCGGCATCCGCAGCGAACGCAGGAAACCCGGCCCCCTGATACGGGACCGGCCTCGTGCCGCCGGGGCGGCCCCACGCCACCGGTTTGCCGGTGGTGCTCACAGGAGCGTCGAGCCACAGCAGGGCGATGTCGGGAGCGTCCGGCGAAGGAGCCCCCTTCTGCGGATCGGGCCAGCACACCTGCGCACGGCGCCGTTCCAGGCCCCCGAACCGGGGATGGCCGATACGCGTCCGGACCTGCGTGGCCCACCGACCCCCCTCCGCCACCACGTGCAGAGCCGTCAGTGCCAGTTGTGGGCCGATCAGGTAACCGGAGCCGGACCCCTTCGGGTCGCCGGTGCCAACCCACACCAGGCGCTGTGGGTCCACGTCACAACTCCCACTGCCGCAGTCCGGCACCCTGCCCCGAACTCGGGTCGCCACCCGGCGATGCTTCGTCCCCCACGCGCGACTCTGCCGTGTCGTGGTCTGCCGCATCGGAGCCCGCGTCAGGTCGTCGGATCTTCACCCGCTCACCGCCCCGTGCCTCGTCATGGACCTGGAGCGTCAGGGTGAGGGTCTGGCGCCGCGTGCTGCCGGCGCCACCGCCTGCCTCACCACCGAACTGGGAGCCGAAGGCGCCGCCTTCGACGTTCACCTTGCCGTTGCCGTCCCGCCGGAACTCCACCTCCAGCGTCAGTTCAACCTGTTCCACCTCGAACCGGAACTGTTCACGCGTCGCCTCGCCCTGCGCTGCGTAGAGCTCCTGCCGGACCTCACGCAGTGCCTCGTTCAGCGAGATCGTCCTGTCCACGCAACTCCCCCTCGTCCGCGGGCGCGCCCGACCGCGGCGCCGTCCTGCCGTCAGTGTGTCCCACGGCCCTCGTTCAGCGCAGCGGTTCACGATCAGTCGTCATGACCCGCCTCACGCCTCGCCGCAGCAGTCTCCACGAGTCCCCGTCGGCCACCGCCGGATCAGCTGCTGGGACAACCTCCTAGGATCCGCTGCATGGCAACACGATTTGTTCAGATCAACATGAAGGCCCATGACGACTCCGCGCTCGGCCGGTTCTGGGCCGAGGTCCTCGGGTGGGGGGTGGACAGTGAGGGGCCCGGGGTGACCAACCTCGAGCCCTTGGGCTTCTCCTACCCCGACCCCTCGGCCGTCTGCATCGACCTCATCGCCCGCCCCGAGCCCAAGGTGGGCAAGAACCGGGTGCACCTCGATCTGGCGACCACTTCGGCCGCCCATCAGGCCGAGCTGGTCGCCCGGTTGAAGGGCCTCGGCGCCACGCTCGCGGACGTGGGTCAGGGCGATGTCCCCTGGACGGTCATGGCGGACCCGGAGGGCAACGAGTTCTGCGTCCTGGAGCCCCGGCCGCTGTACCGGGACACCGGGCCGATCGCCGCCGTCGTGGTCGACTGCGCCGATCCGGCGGCCATGGCCCGCTTCTGGGACGAAGCGATGGACTGGACGCTGCACGAGGTCACGGCCGACGGCGCGCGCCTGCGCTCCGCCCAGGGCGTGGGACCCTACCTGGAGTTCGTCCGCACCCCCGACACCAAGTCCGGGTGGAACCGGGTCCACATGGACGTCGCCCCCTACCGCGGCGACGACCCGGCGAAGGAGGAGGCCCGCCTGCGGGCTCTCGGCGCCTCCGATCCCGGCATCGACCAGTCCGGGATCCACTGGCGGATCCTCGCCGACCCGGAGGGCAACGAGTTCTGTCTGCTCTCCCCGCGCTGATGTCGCGCTCGACCGACGCCGGGAACCCGGCCGACGCAGCAGTCCCGGCGTCATGAACGACCCGTTGCAGGATGCCGAGTTCTTCCAGGATCCCTATCCGGCGTACGCGCGGCTTCGGGGCGAATGCCCCGTCCGCAGGATACCGACGGGCTCGGGGGGTCACTCCGCCTATCTGGTGACCGGCCATGCGGAGGCGCGGGAGGCGTTCGTCGACCCGCGGCTCTCGAAGGACACGGCGCGCTTCTTCGCCGGGCGGGCGTCGCAGCGCGATCTGCACCCGGCGGTCTCGCGGAGCATGCTCGCCACGGACCCTCCGCAGCACACCCGGCTGCGGAGGGCCGTGACCCCGGCGTTCACGGCGGGGCGCGTGGCCCGCATGCGCCCGCACATCGCCCGCGTGGTCGACGGCCTCCTCGCGCACTGGGCACCCGGGGCGGAGGCCGACCTGATGGCGGTCCTGGCCGTCCCGCTCCCGGTCACGGTGGTCTGTGAGCTGCTCGGCGTCCCGGAGCAGGACCGCGGCCGGGTGGCGCGGTGGTCGGACGAGCTGTTCGCCGCCGGACGGCCGGAACGGATCGATGCCGCGTCCCACCGGCTCGCCGATCACATGGCGGGGCTCGTGGGGTCCGGGCGGCACGAGGACGGGAGTCTGCTGCACGAGCTCGTCGGGCGGCACGACGCCGGCCTGCTCACCGAGGCCGAAGTGGTCTCCCTCGCCGTGCTGATGCTGGTCGCCGGGCACGAGACGACCACGCACTTCCTCGGCAACTCCCTGCTCGCGCTGTTGCAGCACCCGGAGGCGATGGCGCGGCTGCGCGAGGATCCGGACCGCATCCCGGGGGCACTCGACGAGCTGCTCCGCTTCGACTCCCCCATGGGCGTCGCGACGTTCCGGTACAGCACGGAGCGACTCACCCTGGGCGGTACGGAGATCCCCGAGGGCGTGCCCGTGCTGATCGCGCCGGGTGCGGCCAACCGCGACCCCGCCGTGTTCCCCGGGCCGGACCGGCTCGACCTCGACCGGAAGTCCCCGCCGCACCTGTCCTTCGGGCACGGCGTCCACCGCTGCCCCGGCGCCCCGCTCGCCCGGGCCGAGGTGGAGATCGCGCTGCGTGCGGTGCTGAGCCGCTTCCCGGCGATCCGGCTCGCGGTGCCCGCCGAGGAGCTGCGGTGGCGCCGTACCCGGCTGGTGCGCGGGCTGGAGTCGCTGCCGGTCGTCCTGTGACGGCGTACCGGCAGCGGGCTCAGACGATCGACCTGATGGTCCTGTCCGCGTAGCGCAGCGTGTCGTCGTTGGCCCTGTTCAGCTCGCGCAGCGCGCCGGGCTCCGCCGAGAGGAGGGCGCCGACGTTGATGCTGCTGACGGCGAGGAGGCAGCCGGCCACGGTGACGAACTGCCCGTACCGTTCCTGCTCGTCCGGGCCGAGCGCGTCCCAGTCCCGGGGCCGGGGTGGGAGGCCCGCCTTCCACCGGCCCAGGGCGTGGATGCCGTGGACGGTGAGGTACTCCATGACGGCCGTACCGCGGTCCAGTACGTCGATCATGGCGTCGAAGCCCTGCTGGGACGTGTCCAGTGCCGTCTCCGCGGCCTCCACCCCCGCGCGGAGCCGCTCCTCCTCGGCTTTGGTACGGCGCTTCCTCAGGACGTAGAACCCGGCGGCTCCCAGCGCCGCCACCGGGGCGGCGACCATTCCCGTCAGCAGGAGGATGCCGCCCGCCATGCCGGCGCCTCCCGCGGCCAGGGTGCCGCCTCCCAGCAGGGCCAGGGCCGCGTTGGTCGCGGCGACCCCGGAGAGCGTCGAGATGGCGGCCCCGGTGGAGGCGGTGCCGAACATCGCGGCTGCGGTGAAGGCACCGTAGGCCGCGGCCCCGCCGACCGCCGCCCCGGCCGCACCGCCGACCGCCGCCCCCCGCGCGTCGCGGATCACGCGGGCGACCCCCGCGGACATGGCCTCGATGCGGATCGCGGCCGGGATCCGCCCCGTGCCGTCGACCTCCGCCTCGTGCGGCCGCTCGGGCTCGGGGGCGCCGCCGATGTCCTGGGCCAGTGCGACGAACTCCATGAAGAAGCCGTCGCGTGCGATGTCGTGGACGGTGTTGAACGCCTCCACGTGCTCCTGGGTGATCTTCGCCCGCTGGGCCGTCCTCTCGGTGACCTCGGCGTGCCGGCGCTTGGTGTCGGCGACCTGGTCGCGCAGTTTCGCCGGGCGGCGGCCCCGTTCGTCCGCGAGGGACCTGGTCCGGTCCTCCGCCGCCTGCTTGAGCTGCTCGGGCGTGAGCCCGAGCGCGAGGGCGAGGGCGGCCAGCCGGTGCTCCCCCGGGCTGATGAGCCCGCGCTCGATCCGCGAGACCGAGACCGCTCCGCCCTTGCCGTACTCGGCGCGCGCGGCCAGGTCCTCCTGGGTCATCGGGGGCGTCAGGGCCAGCCGGTGCTCGCGGACCACGAGCCCCATCGCCTCGGCGCTGAAGTCGCTCATCGGTCCCGGTCCCCCTCGGCGTCGGGGCTGTGCCGGCGCCAGGAGGACGCGGCCTCGCGCGCCAGCTCGCGACCGGAACGCAGCGCCTGTGCGCCGTCCTGTGCGAACTGCTTGGCGGCCTTCACGACGGCCGGGTCGCGGCTGACCTTCCCCGCCGTCTCGATGTTCTGTGAGGCTGCGGCGGCCAGTTGGGAGATGTTCAGACGAGACATGACGGTGCACCTTTCGCGGCGGTGTTGCCCATGTCCGAGCAACATAGCGCCACTTAGTGTCCTGCGGAGGCACTATGCGGGAACCGGCGGTGCGCCTTCGGTCGCGGAGCCCTCCGAGGTCGCGGAGCCCTCCCAGGCCGCCGAGGCCGCCGAAAAGCAGGCGGTCGCGCTCGGCCCCGTTCCGTAGGATCACTCCATGACCGCTGATGAGCGCGTGACCCGCGCCACGTTCCGCCGTGCCCTCAAGCCGATGTCGAAGCCCCGACCGATGTCGCTGCTGCCCGGACGGATCTGGTCGGACGAGGAGTGGGAGCGCATCCAACGGGGCTGCGTCGCTCAGGACATGGACCAGAAGTGGCACGTCCTCGTGGAGGGCGACACCGCCTTCCTGCACCGGAGCTGGACCCGCTTCGGCGTCTACGAGGCGACCTTCGCACCGGTCGACGGCGGTGGCCGGCGGATCGTGAGCGCCCTGGTGGAACGTGACGGCGACCGCTACCGGAACACGGACGACGACTACGACAGCGTCATGCTGGAGCTGGTGATCAGCGCCATCGTGCTGGGCGAGCCGGCCGCGGAGCTGCGTTCCCGGTTGGTCGAGTCGACCAACCGCAAGGCGGGCACCGACGCTCCGGCCGCCGTGGTCCAACACAGCGCTCTGGGCCTGCGCTCCGACTCCTAGAGCAGGACCGCCTCCCCGCCGTCGGTTCCGTTCATCCGCGCGGACGCTGTCGTGCGTGCGGAGCGTCGGTGGCGGTACGTGCGGGCGCCGGAGGACCGATCGGGCGAAGGCGGTGTCCTCCACCCGGCCCGTCGGGTTCCTCCACCCGGTCCCCCGTTGCGCCGCTGTTCGCGGGGCACGGGGGGCGGCAGGCTGGAGGGGACCGGGGGACGCAGGAGAGGAGGAGAACGATGGAAGCGCACCGCACCGCCCCGCTCCGTGCCCGTACCACCGCCGGACCGACGCCCGCCGCATCGGCCAGAGGCGCGATGCGCACGCACGGCCAGGTCGTGGCGGACGCCTACGACTACATCGTGGATTCCTACCCCACGCAGGTCACGGCCCGTTCGGCCCGGCGCGCGGCGTAGTCGCCGGTACGGCACCGCCGCGCAGCAGGACACCCGTCGCGGTCGCGCCGGCGACGGCGAGAAGCAGCGGAATGACCACTTCCTGCTGGAAGCCGGTGAACTCCAGGGCGAGCACGATCGCCGTCACGGGCATCCGCTGGGACACCGCGAGGAACGCTCCCGCGGCCACGACGGCGTAGGACGCCAGGAGGGTGCCCGGCCAGATCAGTTCCCAGAGCCGGCCGGCCACGATGCCGAGCAGCGCGCCGTTGGCGAACGAGGGCGTCAGGAGGCCGCCGTAGGCTCCGGCCCGGAGGCACAGGGCGACGACCGCCGTACGCAGCACCAGGAGTACGGTCGCGAGCGCGAGCGTGGGGTTGCCGGTGAAGGCGACCTCGGCGGGCCCCTTCCCGTTCCCCAGCAGTTGCGGGAACGGGATCGCCAGCAGGCCCAGGGCCAGGAACGCGGCCGGTGCGGTCCACAGCAGGGCGTTGCCGCGCGGGGCCCGTGCGCTCGCGGCCGACATGAGCCGGGAGAAGCCGTGGGCGCACGCGCCCACCAGCGGTCCGGCCAGAAAGGCCCACAGCAGGAGGGAACCGCTGAAGGGCAGGTCAGGCAGCTGGTAGACCGGTTCGTCCGGCACCACCAGGCGGGCGACGAGGGTGGCCACCGCCGCGGTCAGTACGGCCGGCGCGACGGAGCGCAGGGCCCAGGTGCCCAGCAGCACCTCCAGCGTGAAGACCACGCCGCCGAGGGGTACGTCGTAGACCGCCGCGAGGCCGGCGCCGGCCGCGCAGGCCACGAGGGTGCGGCACTGGGCCGGACTGAGCCCGGTCCTGCGGACGATGCCGGTCGCGAGGACGGCGGCGAGCTGCCGCGGGGCCACCTCCCGGCCCAGGGGTGAGCCCAGCCCGATCGTCACCACCTGGAGCGTGGCGTGGGCGGTGGTGGTGAGCGCCGGCATGCGGGGCGACTCCATCCGCAGCGCCTGCCCGATGTCGACCAGGGGCCGCGCGTAGCGGTGCAGCAGCCACCATCCGAGACCGGCCACCACGCCCGCGAGCGTCACGCACACCAGTCGGCGCTGCGGCGAGGCGGCCTCGACCCCGGCGAGGAAGGTGCCGCTGTCGTACCCGAAGGCGAGGTGCTGCACCGTGTGCAGGAGCAGTGCCAGCGCGGCTCCCGCCGCCCCCGCGGCCAGCCCGACGACGAGGACCGCGGCGGCGAACCGGAGCCGCCGGACGGCGGCACTGTGATCGACCGGCATGGGGGAACAGTAGACGCAGCCGGGGATCCGGACGGGGCGACGCTCGGGCCGGGCCGGGTGAGTCTGCCGACCACGGACCGCGGACGGCGTGCCGGCGTCACCGCGCGGCCGAACAGCCCTGCGCACCGGCACGTCCCGCCGCCGGTGGGGGTCGTGCCGGGGTCGTTGCGCGTGACTCGGTGCAGGCGCGCCCGGGGTGGTGCGGGAACGAGGAAGGGCGGCGGACGTGGCGACGATGCTGGCCGGAAGGCTGACCACGGAAGGGGGCGGCTTCGCCGTCGAGGAGGTGCCCGTCCCCGAGCCCGGGCCGGGCCAGGTCCTGATCCGCGTACGGGCGGCCGGCGTCTGCCTGTCGGACGTCCACCTCATCCAGGGCATGCCGGCACCACAACCCCTGACCGGCAGCAAGGTGACGCTCGGTCATGAGACCGCGGGCGAGGTCGCCGCTCTCGGTGCGGGCGTCACGGGTCTTTCCGAGGGCGACCGCGTCGTCCTCCAGGCCGGTGAGGTCCGCGACGGTGTCTCCTGCACGCGGGGGGCCTCTCCCCGACCGTCCTCTCCGCCGTCCTCGGCTGCTTCGCCGCCTACTGGCACATGAGCTCCCAGCTCACCTGGGTGCCCGACTACCTGAGGACCGATCTCGGCTGGAACGGGACCCTCGCCGGGCGGCGGTGGCCGCGGGAGCCCTCGCGAACGGCGCGATCCTCCTCGGTCACGGGCTGGACGTACTCCCCCCGGATCCGGCCCTCCCGCGTACGCACCTCGTAACGGTCGGCCATCCGGTGGATCTGGTACTGCGCCGGGCTCTCCGTGGGGATCATGGTCCCGCTCCTTCGCGAGGGTGCGGACGGTCACGCGCGCCTGTCCTCCCGCGGTGCGGCAGCGGCGCCGTCGACCGCGTCGGCCGAAAGCACGGTCCGCCGGACGACGCGGGGACCTCCCCCCGCCGCCCTGTCCGCAGCACCTGCGGACCGGTCCCGATGGTCCTGCCGGATCGTCCGTTCGGAGGACGGGGCCCGAGTCCCGCGTCGCAAGAATGGCGTCCCCCATCAGCCGATCCGGGAGGAACCATCATGAACAGCACGATCTCCGTATCAGGCTCCGTGTCGCCCCGGCACCCCTCCATGTTCCTGGACCTGCTCGACGCGCGGGAGGACGCGGCGAGCCGGCCGAAGAAGGGCTGCGCCTTCTGCACGCTGTGCATCGCCGCCGCCGGTCCCGTGCCCTCCCCGCACCGGAAGGAGCGTAGGCCGATCCGCTGACCGGCGCCGGGCCGGGACCTCGACGACAGGACCTAGGGTGACGTCGTGCACCCGATCCGGTTCGAAGCCGCCCGACTCCGCGACGACCACGGCGTCGTCCACGCCTTCCACCACCTCCCCGGCGACGAGGTGGCCGTGTCCCGCAACTGGCCGGGGCTGTACGACGACTGGCCCGACGGGCGGACGCCGTTCTCCGAATGGGCGGTGAACAACAACAACGCGGAGGAGGTCGCCGTCTACGTCGGCCTGCTCTGGCGGCTGAGCGCCGGCCTGGCCCGCTACGCGATCCCGGCCTACTACCGCGACGACGCCGCGCGGGCACTGGGACGCGAACCGGTCCTCGTCGACTGGGAGTACGGGATCGACGCGGAGGGAACGACCGCCGAGGCCCGGGACAACGGCTTCGTCCCCGGGCGTTCGGCGGTCCGGATCCGCCCCGAGCCCACCGCGTGGGAGGTGGAGAACGCCGGTCGCGCGGGCCTGTTCCCCCTGGCCACCCCCCGGGACCTGGTGTGCGCCCTGCGCGCCGTGGTCTTCGACGCCTCCTCGGAGGTCACGGTGTTCGCCGTCCCACCGGGCCCGGAACGTTTCGAGCGCCTCGCCGCCGCGCTCCGGGGCCCCGTACGGCCGTCGCTGGGGGACGTCCTCGGGGACGACGGGATCCTCCTCGACCTCACGATCGGCTCCGACCTCGGCACGTACGACTCGCTGCTCGTCGCGTCGCGCACCGATCTGCGGGAGCGGCTGGCCGCCCTCGCCGCGGACTGCGACCGGCGGGTGGACTCCTACGAACAGGCGCTGGACCGGCTGCGCACCGTCCCCGACTTCCTGCGCGCGATGCCCGACCTCGCGGGCGTGCGGCTGGACGTCCCCTGACCGGGCCCGTTCAGCCGGCCGCCATGGTCTCCTGGAGCCAGTCGAAGACCACCTCGCAGTGCAGTTGCGGCGCCATCGGGGAGCAGTGCAGCTGGGCGCCCTGTGCCGCGGTGAGCTTGAGGTAGTCCTTCGGCGAGGTGAGCGCGTCGTACATCTGGCGCGGCTGGCCGGGGTAGAACTGCTCGCCCTCGTAGTCCAGGACCAGGGTGGGCGCCTTGATGCGGCCGACGACATCCTTGATGGTCAGGGCCTGGATGCGGGTGGCGGGCGTGTAGAAGTCCGTGAAGAGCTTGCCCTGACGGGCTTCGAGCATGGCCGGGATCGAGAACGGCTCGAAGCGCTTCTTCATCACGTCGGCCGCGTCCGGGGGGAGTTCGGGGACGACCTCCTTGTTCCAGATGTCGTTGGTCTCCTGCTTGTCCGGGGTGAGGATCTGCCGGATCTCGGGCGGGAAGCCCAGCCACGGTTCCACGCAGCCGGGCATGGCGACGAGGGCCGCGATCCGGTCCTCGAAGGCCGCGGCGCGGGGCGCGAGGTCGCCCGCCATGCTCAGGCCGGTCAGGGCGAACTTACCGGGGTCCACGTCGGGGCGGGCCGTCAGCCAGTCGACGAGGGGCGTGACGACCTTCTCCCAGGTGGGGGTGAACACCACCTGGTCGACGAAGAGCAGTTGTCCCTGGCCGGGACCGTCGTAGACCAGCGCGTTCCATCCGCGGTCGAGGGCCGCGGGGACCCCGTAGGTCCACATGTCGACGTTCTGGCCGTCGCTGCCGTTGGTGAGGATCACGGTGGGGCGCGGCGTGTCGGAGGTGTCCGGCCGGAAGAACCACACCGGCAGCGGTGTGGCTCCGTACGGCACCCGGGCCTTCACGGGGGCAGGTTCGCACAGGTCGCAGAAGGCGTCCCAGGCTCCGCGGCCCGCCTGGTACAGCTTCTCCTCGGAGCCCGGGTCGTCGGAGCCGAGGACGAAGAACAGCGCCTGGCCGTAGTACTGGGCGGCGCGCAGCGCGCGGAACCGCTTGGTCTGGCCGTCCGCCGGGGCTCCGGGCGGGGCGGCGAGGAGCTGGTCGCCGAGCTTGCGGAAGGTCTCCACGTACGTCTGCGCGCCCAGTCCGGCCTGGTTGATCGTGTTCACCGCGGTGAGGACTTCGCCGACCTCGGCGGCTCCGGCGCCCGAGGCGCCGAGCGCGAGGAGCCCGTTGAAGTTGTAGCCGGGGTCCTTGAACAGCGTCATCGCACCCGGGGTGATGCCGGTCGCGGCGGGGCTGGGGGTGACGGAGCCGGTGGTGGCCGCGGCGGGTGCCCCACCGGCGCCGCCGCGGGCACATCCCGTCACGACCGCGGCGCCTGCGCCGGCGAGGAGAAGGGCGCGACGGGTGGGGCCGGAGTGCCGTTCGCCCGATATGTGCGTCATGGCACCGGAACGTATCCCCGGCCGGGCGGGACGACATCCCGGCGGCGGGGGGCCGCAGGCCGGCCACCATGCACGGCCGGGACGCCGGCCGCGCCGACCGGCCAGGTCATGGCTGCCGCGGCCGCCCGGTCCGCACGGCGCCCGGGGCCCGGCCCGCATTGGGCCGTTCGGTGGACCGGGCCGGGTCCCGTCGGGGCCCCCGCCCCGGTCCGCCGCGTCGCCCGCCCCACCGGTCGCCGGTGGGGCGGGGACGGGGGCGGTCAGCAGCGGGGGCAGGCCTCGCGGATCACGCGCCAGGTGAAGACGGTGGAGGCCGAGGCGCCGGAGGCGTCGGTGGCGGTGACCGTCACGGTGCGGGTCCCGCTGCCGCGCAGGAAGCCGGAGATCAGCCCCGTGGAGGCGTTGATCGAGGTGCCCACGGGCAGGTTGACGGCCGACCAGGTGTACGGGGCCGAGCCGCCCGTGGCCGTCATCTGCAGGTGCACGCTGTCGTACTGGTAGTCGACCCGGTTGCCCGGGTTGACCACGGACAGGGCGGCCGTGGCGGCCTGGGACGCCGGGGCCGCGGCCGTCGGGGGCGCCGCCAGCGCGGTTCCCGCCGGGAGGGCCAGCAGGGCCGTCAGGCCGAGGGCGAGGGCCGCGGCCCTGCGCGGGACGCGTACGGACCCGCGCGCGGCTGCGTGCGGGCCCGCGGCCGCATCTCTGCCCGTACGTAAGCCCGTACTCAAGCCTGTACGTATGCCTGTGCTCAACGTGACCTCCGAACTCGTCGGGTGGCGAGGCGGGTTCCGGCGGGGTTCCCGGACTCCCTCACCCCCGGTAACGGGTATGAGTGTTCGAAGTGCGATGGGGCGTCGGAATCCTAGGCGACCGCCGCCGCGGCGTCGATGGCCCGGGAGCGGGGCTCCACGGGCGTGGTCTACGACGTCGAGCGGGGCTCCAGCGGGGTGCCGCATCCGGTGCAGAAGCGGGCGTCCGCCTCGATCGCGTGCCGGTGGCAGCGGCCGCACACCAGGTGCAGGGCGCACGGTTCGGGGGGCGTGGCGGGGGTGGACCGGCCGATGCTCATGCCGCGGCGTCTGCGGTGCACGGTCAGGACGAGCAGGCCCTCGGGTCCGGCCAGCAGTGCCCGGGAGGTACCGCGGGGCAGCAGCCCGAGGAAGCCGGGGGCGAGCTGGATCTGCGTGCCGTCGAGGGTGAGGGTGCCGCCGCCGAGGACGACGACCAGCATCACGTCGACCTCGTCCTCCGTGTACGCCTTGCCGCCGGTCCCCGGCAGGTGCCGCACCAGGTTGGCGTCGAGCTGGCGGTCGACGCCCTCGGGGCGCCACAGTGCGCCGCTCGTCCCCTTCTCCAGCGCCGCGATCAGATCCGCGACCTTCGCGAACTCCGCCTCCCGCACAGCCTCCATCGACGTACCTTTCGTGCCCGTGCCGTTCCCCACACCAGCATGATCGCCCACTCGGGGCACTGCGGGGCGCCGGCCGGCACGGCCCGGTGGCCGTGCACGACCCTCAGGATGGCCTCCGGCCCCCGTTTCCGGGGAGTTCGGGGCCCCGGACCGTACGGATGTTCCGTTCGCCGGGCCGGACGGGAAGCGGCCGTCGCGGGGCTGCCCGCTACGGGGCGGGCCGGACCGGGCCGGGCGGGAAGGCGAGTCCTGCCGGGGTGTTGAGCCCGGCGGAGGGGAGGGTGGACTGGCCACCGCCGGACTCCGGGACCCGCACCACACGGTTGTTGAAGCCGTCGGCGATGTAGAGGCTTCCGCAGCCGTCGAGGGCGAGGCCCAGCGGGTCGGAGAGTCCGCTGGTGGGGACGGTGGACTGGCCACTGCCGTCCGCGGGGATCTTGACCACCCGGTTGTTGCCGCTGTCGGAGACGTAGAGGTCCCCGGCCGCGTTGAGGGCCAGCCCGGTGGGCTGGGAGAGGCCGGTGGCCGGGACGGTGGACTGGCCGCCGCCGTCCGCCGCGACCCTGACGACTTGGTCGTTGACGAAGTCGGCGACGTACAGGTTCCCGGCGGGGTCGAGCGCCAGGCCCCACGGGTGCAGCAGGCCGGTGGTGGGGACGGTCGTCTGGGCGCCGTCCGCGGCGGACACCTTCACCACGCGGTCGTTGAAGCTGTCCGCGACGTAGAGGTCGCCGTTGCGGTCGACGGCCAGTCCCAGCGGGCGGGACAGACCGTCCGTCGGCAGGACCTGCTGGTCGCTGCCGTCGGCGGCCCCGACGACGATCCGGTTGTTGCCGGTGTCGGAGACGTACAGCCGCCCCTCGGCGTCCCACGCCAGCCCCGTCGGGCGGACTAGCCCCTCGAAGGGCACGGTGGTCTGTCCGCCGCCGGCGGGGGCGAGGGTGACCACGCGGTTGTTGCCGTAGTCGGAGACGTACAGCGGTGCCGCGACTCCTGGCCGGCCGTCCCCGGTCGGTGCCGGGCCCGCCAGGCCGTCCGGGCCCGCCGCACCCGCCGCGCCGGCCGGGAGCGCGCAGAGGACGGCGATGCCGACGGCCGCCGCCAGACGGCCCGCCCAGCCGCGCCGCCCGGTCCCCTGCCGGGCTGCCGGGAGCTCCTGCCCATGTCGCGTCGCGTCCGTCGTTCGTTCCACGGCTCACCCCACCGGTTCGCTCGGCGCGGCCCGCTGCCGTGCCCCCGGCGACCCTAGGGACCACCGCCGGGCAGGGGGGACACCACGCCGCCCGGCGTCCGTCGGCCACTCCAATGCCCCAGGGGACGGCCGCGGCGCGGCGCGGCGTCAGCTCCGGCGGTCCGGTGCCGGCGGGCGCAGCCGGCGGTGTTCGAGGACGGTCGCGACGGCGTAGGCTCCGCCGCCGGCGACGGCCAGGACCCAGGCGGGGCCGGGGACGTCCAGGGCGAGGGCGGCCGAGGAGGTCAGGGCGAGCCAGACGCCGAGCCCGTAGTGCAGCGGATTGCGGCGTACGGCCCCTTCGGCGAGGTAGAGCAGGCCGACGATCAGCCCCGATCCGGTGGGCCACAGCAGTGTGTGCACCTCCGGGGCCCCGAGGGTGGAAGCCAGGCCGGTGACGGCGAGGCCGAGCGCGGCGAAGGCGACGATCCAGGCGGCGCCGAGGAGTTTCCCGGAGAGGACCTCCGGCGCGGTGGCCGTGCGCTGGACCCGCAGCGCGGCGAGGGTCGCCAGCGTGATCCCCGCGACGAGTCCGGTCCCGAGCAGGGTCGCGGGGAGCGGGCCGGGCAGGTCGAGCAACGGGCTCTCGCCGCCGGACGCGGCGGCGGTCCCGTGGCCGAGCAGGTAGGCGAGGGCGAAGGCGGTGTAGGCGGCGCGGTTGTCGACCTGCTCCGGTCGACGGGCCGGGGGCGCGCCGGAGGCGGTGGGCGGCGCCAGTGCTGCGGTGCGGGTCACGGTACGGATCTCCCTACGGGTGGGGGACGGATGTGCGCACAGGCTCGCGCCGCGAGGTGTCCACATTCCATCTCCGCCGCGAGCCCGCACTGTCCAGTGCTGACCGCCCCCGTCCACGCCCGGGCGCTGCCCGTCACCCCGGCCCGCCCCGGTCCACCCGTCGCGCCGCCCCGTCGACCGCCGCTACCCGAGCGTGGCCGCGTGGTCGGGCACGACCGTCTGGAGCTCCTTGGGCGGCCTGCGGTATCCGGTCGACGGAGGCCGGGCCGGAAGGACGAGCGGCGGCAGGGCCACGTCCTCGTAGGGGATCGTGGACAGCAGGTGCGCGATCATGTTGATCCGCGCGCTGCGCTTGTCGTCGCTCTCGACCACGTACCACGGCGCCTGCGCCGTGTCCGTGTGGACGAGCATCTCGTCCTTCGCCCGCGAGTACGCCTCCCAGCGCGTCAGGGACTCCAGGTCCATCGGCGAGAGCTTCCAGCGGCGCAGCGGATCCTCGGCGCGGCGCCGGAAGCGCTCCTCCTGGACCGCGTCGCTGACGGAGAACCAGTACTTGCGCAGCAGGATCCCGTCGTCCGCCAGCATCCGTTCGAAGACCGGGCACTGCCGGAGGAAGAGCTGGTGTTCCGCGGGAGTGCAGAAGCCCATGACGTGCTCGACCCCGGCGCGGTTGTACCAGCTGCGGTCGAACAGGACGATCTCGCCGGCCGCGGGCAGGTGCGCCACGTACCGCTGGAAGTACCACTGGGTGCGTTCGCGCTCCGTCGGTTTCGGGAGGGCGGCGATGCGCGCCACACGGGGGTTGAGGTGTTCGGCGACGCGTTTGATCGTGCCTCCCTTGCCCGCCGCGTCACGGCCCTCGAAGACGACCACGAGCCGGGCGTCCTCCGCCCGTACCCATTCCTGCAGCTTGATCAGCTCCGTCTGGAGCCTCAGCAGCTCCGCCTCGTAGACCGCCTTGCCGAGTCTCACGGGTCCTTCTCCTCCCCGCCGTCCACCGGGTGCTCCGCACCAGTCAGTCACGGCGCGCATCCGCGCGCAACGGCACCCTCCGGGCCCCGGCGGGTCGATACGCTGACCGCAGGCCGGGAACGGACCGGCGTTCGGAGGGGAAGTGCGTGGTTGTGGGGGATCCCTTGCAGCGGGTGCCGCTGACGCGGGTACCGCGGATGCGGCTGGACGAGCTGCTGGACGAGCTCCAGGTGCGCATCGACGAGGTGCGCGGCACCCGCGACCGGGTGAACAGCCTGCTGGAGGCCGTCGTGTCGGTGGGACGGGAGCTGGATCTCGCCCAGGTGCTCCGGCGGATCGTGGAGGCGGCGGCGCTGCTGGTGGACGCCGAGTACGGGGCCCTGGGGGTGATCGGGCCCGACGGGCGCCGGCTCGCCCAGTTCCTGACGGTGGGGCTCACGGAGGAGGAGATCGCCGACATCGGGCCGCTCCCCGCCGGCCACGGCCTGCTGGGTGAGGTCATCCACCACCCCGAACCGTTACGCCTGACCGACCTCAAGGCGCACTCGTCCTCCCACGGGTTCCCGGCCCACCACCCGCCGATGCGCAGCTTCCTCGGCGTACCGATCCGGGTCCGCGACGAGGTGTTCGGCAACCTCTACCTGACGGACAAGCGGGGCGGGGTCGACTTCGACACCGAGGACGAGACGGTGATCTCCACGCTGTCGGTGGCCGCCGGTGTCGCGATCGACAACGCCCGGCTGTACGAGGGGGCGCAGCGGCAGCAGCTGTGGTTGAGGGCGAACGCGGAGATCACCGAGAGCCTGCTGTCGGGCAGTTCGCGCCCCGCGGTGCTGGAGCTCATCGCCCTGCGCGCGCAGGAGATCACCGGAGCGCGGCTCGCGCACATCGCCGTGCCGGTGGAGGGGGTCGACGGCCTGGTGGTGGAGTTCGCGTCCGGCACGGACGGCGCCGACCGGCAGGGCCTGGTGGTCCCCGTCGACGGCACGCTCTCCGGGGCCGCGCACCGGTCGGGCAAGCCGGTGACGGCCATGCGGGCGTGGGACGACGGGCGGTACCCGGCGCAGGGGCCCGAGCCCGGGCCGCACGCGCCCGGAGCGGACCGGCTCGGAGCGGACGGGCCGGGGCCGGACCGGCTCGGGCCCGCGGTGGCCGTCCCGCTCGGCACCGGGGGCGGTGAGAGCCGGGGCGTCCTGCTGCTGTCGCGTCCGGCGGGCGAACCCGCCTTCGGCGAGGGGGAGCTGGAGCCGCTCGTGGCCTTCGCGGGTCAGGCGGCGCTCGCCCTGGAACTGGCGGAGCGCCGCCGGGACGCCGAGCAGATAGCTCTGCTGGAGGAACGCGACCGCATCGCCCGCGACCTCCACGACCTGGCCATCCAGCGGCTGTTCGCCACCGGGATGACCCTGCAGAGCGCCGCGCGGCTCGTGGAGCACGAGGGGGCGGCGGAGCGGGTCGGCCGGGCGGTCGAGGACCTGGACGAGACGATCAAGATCATCCGATCGACCATCTTCGGGCTGCGGACCAAGGACCGGGAGAGCGGACCGGGCCTGCGCGCCCGCGCGGCCCGTGCCGTGGGGGACGCGGCGGCCGCCCTCGGCCATCCACCGCAGCTGAGCATGGAGGGCCTCCTCGACACGGAGGTACCGCCGCAGACGGCTGACCACGTGGTGGCGGTACTCGGCGAACTCCTCAGCAACGCGGCCCGCCACGCCGGGGCGACGCGGGTGGGAGTGGCCCTTCAGGCCGGGCAGGGCGAGATCGTGCTGACCGTCTCCGACGACGGCTCGGGCATTCCGCCGCAGGGGCGCAGGAGCGGCCTGCGCAACCTCGACGAGCGGGCCCGGAGCGTGGGCGGCAGTTTCACGGTCGAACTCCCCGAGGAGGGCGGCAGCCGACTCGTCTGGCGGGCCCCCCTCACCGAAGGCATCTGAGCCGGCGCCCGGCCCGCAGCCACCGGAGGCGGGCCGGCCGAGGAGCCCCGGTGACGGCCGGCCGGCCGTCACGGCGGGCCGGCCGACCGGCACCGGGCTCGGCAACAGGCCGCCGAGGGCGGACGAACGCTCCGGCGTCAGCCGCCGGGGCGGTGATGCGGCCGGAGCGCGGCGTTGGGAGGCGGGGTGGGGTCAGCGGCTGGTGGCCGGGACGGGTTCGGCGGGGGCGGGTTCCAGGCGGAAGCCCGTGACGAGGTCGGGGCGGATCCGCAGGACCCTGGTCATCGGCCGGCCCACCCAGGGCCGGAGCGTCTCGGCGTACCGGGCGGCGTCCTCGGTGTCGGCCACCGGCCGCGCGTAGCCCGTCACGACGACGCTCCACCCGAGGTGCGTCTCGGGGTCGATGGCGTCCGCCTCGTACGCGACCACGACCCCGGGGACGTCGGCCGGTGCCGCGAGGGACGCGAGGGCCCCTCCTTCGCTGATCCGGACGACGATGTCCCCGGCGTCGACGAGGTGGTTGACGGGCCGGACGGCGGGCAGCGCGTGCTGGGTGAAGACGATCCGGCCCAGCGAGACGGTGGCCAGGAGGCCCAGCGCCTCGGCCCGGTCGAGTTCCCGCATGTACCGCACCGGCATCGTGCCCTCCAGCCGGACGGTCCGGCCCCAGCGTCGCTGATCCATGAAGTGTGCCTCCGTCCGGTCCCGCCCGGTCCTCACTGTTTCGGTACCCCAGCCTCCCCCGCCCCGGCCCGGCGGGGACAGGGCCGTACGTCCCCTCTCCGGCCCCGGCCCCGGCCCCGCCCCGGCTCCCCGCTCACGAGACGACGAACCGCAGGCCGCGGTCGGCACCGAGCACTCTCATGGACTTGGCCACGAGGGGTGGCACGTCGCAGAGGAGGAGACGGGTTCCGGCCCTGCGGCAGCGGCCGTCGAGCCGTACGAGGAGTTCGATGCCCGCGCTGTCGCAGAAGGAGAGCCCGTACAGGTCCAGGACCAGGTTGCGGCAGTCGGTGTCGGCGAGTTCGCGCAGCCGGGGCTGTACCTGCCGGGCCGTGTAGAAGTCGAGCTCCCCGGCCAGTGCGACCCGCAGGTCGCGGTCGTCGCGTGCCACGGTCCTCAGGTCGATCAAGGCGGTCGTCATGCGTCCTCCGCGCTGCGGGCGGCTCCGTCGAACCGCGCTGTTCCCCGTGCGGGAACAGTCCATCGGGTCCCGTGCGCCTCGCGATAGGCCCTGCGGTCCTTCCGGCAGGGCCGAAGGTCCCTTTCCCGGGCGGCCGGCCGGTGCGCACCGGCCGGTACCCAGCGGCCGAAAACCGCCTGCGACCAGGGCCGATCGGCCCTGGTCGGCCGGGCCTTCCGGCGGGCAGGATGCGGATGTCCGTCCTGCCCGGACGGTGCCAGGCGAAGGAGTTGCGCGATGACCGCCAGCAGTGCCCCCTCCCCCGGGACGGAACCGATCCGCGTGTTCCTGCTCGACGACCACGAGGTGGTCCGACGCGGGGTGCACGACCTGCTGGACGCCGAGCCCGACCTCACGGTGGTGGGTGAGGCCGGCACGGCCGAGCAGGCGCTGGTCCGCATCCCGGCCCTGCGCCCGCAGGTGGCGGTCCTGGACGTCCGGCTCCAGGACGGCGACGGGGTGAGCGTGTGCCGTGAGCTGCGCTCCCGGATGCCGGAGCTGGCGTGCCTGATGCTCACCTCGTTCGACGACGAGGAGGCGCTCCTGGACGCCGTGATGGCGGGCGCCTCCGGCTACGTCCTCAAGCAGATCACCGGCACCGACCTGGTGACGGCCGTACGGACGGTGGCCTCCGGGCAGTCGATGCTGGACCCCGGGGCCACTTCCCGGCTGATGGCCCGCATGCGCGGGGACGTGCCCAAGGAGGAACAGGCGCCGGGTCTCCCGGGATTCACCGACCGTGAGAAGGAGATCCTCCTCATGGTCAGCGAGGGCCTCACCAACCGGGAGATCGGTCAGCGGTTGTACCTCGCGGAGAAGACGGTCAAGAACATCATCTCGCGGCTGTTCATCAAGCTCGGGGTGGAACGCCGGGTCCAGGCCGCGGTGATCGCCAGCCACGCCCTGACCCCGCCCGGCCGCCAGCCCCTCCCCGGCCCGCCCCCTGCCCCTTAGCCCCCCCTGCTTCGCGCCTCTGCGGAACCACGCCGCCCGCCGGCCCACGCAACTCCTCGCTGCAGCCGCACCTCGTCGACAGAGCGCAGCTCTGCGTAGAGGGAGACGTCGGTGTACGCGCAACGGCCGAGCTCCAGGAGGCGGCGGGTCATGCTCAGGGCGGGCACGGGGTCGGGGCTCTGGAAGACGGGATAGGCGATGTCGTTGGACATGGCGGGACTGTGCCACGGCCCGTCACCGCAGGTCATTCGCATTGTCGGCCCGTCCTGCGCACGGATCCGTCCGTGAGGTGAGCAGCAGGGCTCAGGCGTGGGGAACGACGGCGACGGGGCAGGTCGCGTGGTGGAGGACGGCGTGTGCCGTCGAACCGGTACGCGCGCCCAGCGCCGACGCGCGGGCCCGCCGGCCGACGACGAGCAGCCGGGCGGCCGCGGCGGCGGCCAGCAGGGCGTGCCCGGCGCTGTCCTGCTCCACCCGTGCCTCGACCTCCACCTCGGGGTACTTCAACCGCCAGGGCTCCAGGGCCTGTTCCAGCGCGGCCCGCTCGTACGGCTCCAGTCCGCCCAGGCGGCCGGCGATCCACATCGATCCGGGGCTGTAGCCGTACACCGGGGGCAGGCTCCAGGCCCGGACCGCGCGCAGCGGCGCCCTGCGGGCGGCGGCGGCCTCGAAGGCGAAGCGCAGCACGTAGGCGGACTCCTCGGCGCTCCCCTGCTGTCCGACGACCACCGCGCCCCCGCCCGTCGCCGCACCGCCGCTGCGGTCGCGTACGGAGACGACCGGACACGGGGCCGAGCCGATCAGCCGCTGCCCGGTGGAGCCCAGCAGGAACCCGGCCAGTGCGCCGCGCCCGCGGGTCCCGAGCACCAACGTCTCCGCGTCCCGCGCGGCGTGCAGCAGGGCCGGTACGGGCGCGTCGGGCACCAGCTCCGCCGTGACCGTGAGCCCGGGGTGCCGGCAGGTCACCTCGGACATGGCCTCGTCCAGGACCTCCTGGGCGCGACGGTCCCCGCTCGCGCGCTCCTCCCTCGCCCGGTCCTGGGCGACGGGCAGCGAGAGCGGCTGCCACAGCCAGGCGTGGACCAGGCGCACGCGCAGGTCGCGGCGTGCGGCTTCGCGGGCCGCCCAGTCGGCCGCGGCCCGGCTCTCGGGGGATCCGTCGACCCCGACGACGAGGGTGCGTTCCACAGGTCTGTCCTCCGTACTGGTGCACGCGGCACCGGGATGGTCCGGCAGGGACGGGTGGCGCGCCGGCCGGGGGAAGGACCGGGCGCCACCGGCTCCACTCTTCCCGGGGCGCACGGGGGCGGCCAAGGGCCGAGGGTCCCTGCCGGAGGGACCCTCCTCCCCTGCCGGGTCCTGTCGGGGTCACGGCCTCATGCCTGGTTCTCCGCAACAGTTCTGACGCAGCGTCCGCCGGCGAGCGTTCCTTGGTCGTCACGCGCGTTCCACCGACCGGTACGCGACGCGATCAGGCCGGAATTCCCGCAGCCCCCGGGGCGGTTCCTCCGCCACGCTGGGCGCGGAGGTGACCCGTGCACCACTACGTCTCGGACCCGGACCTCGGCTGGGAGCTGGCGCGGGCCCGGCCGGACCGGCGGCTGCGTCCCGGGGTCGTGCAGTACCGGGGGTACCGGCTGTCGCTGGCCAGGCCGCGCACCAGGCTGGAAGTGCCGGACGGAGCGGTGACGTTGGTGCTCGGCTTCGAGAGCGGGCTGCGCGTCCACGACGTGACCGCGGAAGCCGGCCCGGCCGACGGCGGGATGCCCCTGCGGCACGGTTCCTCGCTGGTGTCCGCGCTGCGCACCCGGGCCACGCTCGGCCGACACGGCGGGCGTCTGCACGGGATGGAGGTGACCCTCGCCCCTTGGGCGGCGTACACGCTGCTGGGAGTGCCCATGCACGAATGGGCCGAGCGGATCATCGACCCCGCCGAGCTGGTCGGCCGGCGGGTCGAGCTGCTGGCCGAGGCGCTGGCCTGTCTGCCCACGTGGGAGTCGCGGTTCCGGCTGCTGGACGACGTGCTCCGCTCCTGGTGGGAGGAGGGGCCGGTGTGTTCTCCGCGGGTGGTCTGGGCCTGGCGGGAGCTGCACCGTTCGGGAGGGGCCGTGCCCATCCGCCGGCTGGCCGAGCAGACGGGCTGGGGATGGCGGCAGTTCGACAGCCGGTTCCGCCGCGAGATCGGCCTGACGCCGAAGGCCGTCGCCCGCATCGTCCGCATGCACCGCGCGCTGCGCCTGCTCAGCGCGGGGCGTTCGGCGGCGGAGACCGCGATGGCCTGCCGGTTCTCGGACCAGGCGCACATGAGCCGCGAGCTGAAGCGGATGACCGGGTTCCCGCCGTCGCGGCTGCTCCCCGCCCGCATGCCGGTGGCCGCCAACCCCCTGCACGAGCGGATCCACGGCCGGGTCACGAGCTTCGACTACCCGCAATGACGCCGGGCGCGACCGCGGTCATGGCGCTGTGCAGGGCGCCTGGTGGGCAGTGCGAAAACCTTCAAGACGCCGCTCCCGAGCGGCCGCCAGGATGTGTCCGCGGCGGAGCGGGTGCGGCAGGCCCGCCCGCCGGTCGGAAGTCCTTCACGGCAATTGTCGACTCGAGGGGAAGACCAGTGGGGAAGCAGAAGTTCCTGGCAGTGGCGTGCGCGGCGGCGGCGATGGCGGGGGCCGGATGGGCGGCCGGTGCGCCGGCAGCCGCCGCGCAACCCGCCCAGCGCGGCGTGGTGGCGTCCTTCGACGGCACGGCGATCGACCTCTCCCGGGGGTGGGGTGCCGCGCGGGCGTGCGGTGTGTGGCAGGGGGCGGTCGCCTGCTTCCGGAGCGTCGAGGAGCTGGACCGCAAGGCCGCCGAAGAGGCCCGCAGCCGCCTGGCGAGCGGGGCCCTCGCGGCCTGTTCGACGCCCCTGCAACTGGGCGAGCACAACGACCTGAGGGGCCGTGTGCTGCGGTTCTACGACCGCGGGTTCTGGCAGAACCTCGGCGGCTACGGCTTCAACGACCAGACCTCGTCCTACCGGACCGGCGCCTGCACGGCCCACCTGGCCGAGCACAACGACGGCCAGGGCTACTGGTATCCGGGCAACACCGGGCCCAACCACTACGAGAGCGGCATGCGCAGCGGCTGGAACGACCGCGTCAGCTCGATCAAGATCGACTAGCCGGGCGGCACGGGCGGCGCCGGCCGTGCTCCGCAGCACGCGGGGCACAGTCGGCGGTGCGCACGGTGTCCGCGGGATCCAGGGGACCGCGGGGCCCCTGGATCCCGCGGCTCACTTCTCCTTGAGGAGGGCGCAGGCGAAGTTCTCCTGCACGGTGCGCAGGCGCGCGAGCAGTGCGGGCTTGTTGGCCTTGTTGGTCTGGGTGTTGATGGAGAAGGTCAGCGAGCGGGTGCCGTCGGGGGTGGTGGCCGCGAGCTGGGTGTAGCCGGGGAAGTTGCCGGTGTGGCCGTAGAGGACCCCGCAGCGCGTGGTGTACTGGAAGATCGCGAGCCCGGCGGCGTTGGTGCCCGGGCCGGCCGGCTCGGAGGAGTCCCCCGGCCGGAAGGTCAGCTGCTGTTCACGGGTCTCCTCGGAGAGCAGCTCCGGGCCGCCGTACGCGCGGATGAACGCGCCCAGCTCCCTCGGCGTGGACACGATGCCGCCGGAGGCCCAGACCCCGGAGGCTCCGACGGCCTCGCTGACGTCCTCGGGCGCGGCCGGCGGCGTGACGTTGTAGCCGTGCAGGTAGGGGCGCGGGAGCCGGTAGCCCAGGGGCAGGCTGGTGCGGCGCAGCCCGAGGGGGCGGTAGACCAGATCCCTCAAGAGGTCCTCGTAGCGGGCCCCGGTGACGGCCTCGGCCATCAGCGCGACGGCGATGTTGTCCGAGTTGGAGTACTCGTACAACGATCCGGGGGTGAACAGGAGCGGCTTGTCGGCCACGAAGCCGAGGAGCCGACGCGGGTCGAAGAGGTGCCGCGGATCGGCGGTGAGGATCTCCAGGAAGTCCGGGGCGGCCGAGTAGTCCGGCAGGCCGCTCGTGTGCTGGAGGAGCTGGCGGAGGGTCACCGCGTGCCAGGCCTCCGGCTGCGCGGGCAGGCGTTCGCCGATGGTGTCGTCGAGGGAGAGCCGCCCCTGGTCGACGAGGCGGAGGGCGACGGCACCGCTGAAGGCCTTGGCGATGCTGGCGATGCGCATGTGGTCGTCGGGGTGCGGGGGGCGGCCCGTCTCGATGTCGCCGACACCGGCGGTGTACACCTGCGTACGGTCTCCGCGGGTGAGCAGGGCGATCACACCGGGCGGGCCGTCCTCCTGGGCGACGAGCCGGTCCAGCTGCTGCTGGAGCTTCCGGTCCTGGTGCGGGTGCCCGCCGGACGGGCCGGGGTCCCCGGCGGCCTGCGCGGGCTGCAGCAGCCCGCCGAGCGCGGCGGCGGTCAGGACGGTGGCGGACAGGACGCTGCGGAGGCGGCGTCCGCGGGCGCGGGTCGGCACGTGCGTCTCTCCTGGTGTGCGGTGGCCGGCGGGACCGGTGACGGCACCCGGCCGGTCCGTCGGCTCCGCCCGGTGCCGCGGCCTCAGGGGTTTCGCCCGGGAGGCGTGCGGGTCGGGGCGGAGGCGCGCGGCCCGTACGGGACGTACGGGCACGGCCCGAGGACGCGGTGGGTGCCGTGCCGGGCTTGGCGGCACGATGGACCATTGCGGTCACAGCACTAGCAGCCCGTACGCCGGGGGCGGCCCGCGGCGCGCGCTGCCGCCCCCGGATGTCCTCCGGTCAGGCGTGGCGCGGTGACGGATCCCCGCCGCGGGAACCATGGGAACCGCGGGCTCCCGTGCGCGTCAGCAGGTGGAGTGGAAGAGCCCTCCGACGGGACGGGTTCCGGCCGTCAGCGCGTTGTAGATCTCGACGGCCTCCGGGGTCGCGGCGGCGTGCACCTCCGCCCCCGCCTCGCGCAGCAGTTCCACCGTCTCGGGGGCGATCTGCAGTCGCGACTGCATGCCGAGACCGAGGACGACGACCTCGGCGCCCTGCGCGAGCAGCTCCCGCACGTCCCCGGGCCGGATCCCGGGGACGTGGCGGGTGCCGTGCAGGCCCCAGTCCCAGGGGTGGCCCCCGCCGGGGTGGAGGACGAAGTCCTTGCCCGGGGGCATGCCCTCGACCTCGGTGCGCCCCCATTCCAGGTGGAGGATCCGCGGTGAGCGGCCCGGTCCGGGTCCGGGTCCGGGTCCGGGTTCGTGCCCGGTCGGGGGTCGGCGGCGTCGGTCGTACGGTCGTCCATAGGGTGTTCGTCCCTGCGGTCGGCATGCGTCATCGCGTCGGCATCCCCTCGTGGTGGCGCGTCACCCGCACCGGGCGTGCGGGGGGTGGTACGGCGGGTGGCCCGGGCGGGCACCGGCTCAGGCGCCGTGGACCGGGCTCAGGCGCCGCGGGCCCGGCGGGCCCGGTGGGCGGCACGGTCGCGCCAGTGGCAGAACGCCGCCGCCGGATCGCTCCAGTACCTCCAGGGCAGGGCGTCCACATGGCCGTCGACCAGCCGGAACTGCGCCAGCGCCGCGTCGTGGCGCTTCTGGCGGACCAGGAAGTAGGCCAGCAGGTGACGGACCTCCGCGGTGTTCGGGTGGCCCGGCGGGGCCGCGGCGACATCGGCCAGGGCGGCGTCCACCAGGGACATGACGTGGGGCGAGCGGAAGTCGGCCGTACGGGCGCCGGTGTCGCGGTGCTCGTACCACGCGATGAGCGGCATGGCGGAGAGCAGGCTGCCGAGAGGTGCGGAGGCGGCCGCCTCCTGGGCGAAGGACATGGCGCGCCCTTCCGAGCCCCGCCACTTCGCGCACCAGTACTGCAGCGCCGCGTAGTGCGAGGCGTAGTGGTGGGGGTCGCGGGCGGTGATCTCCTTCCAGATCTGCCGCATGTCCTCGGACGAGTATCCGAGTCCCAGGGCCACCCATATCTCGTTGGCGTACGGGGTGGGGTCGTCCGGGTTCAGTTCGACCGCGCGGGCGTTCGCCTCCGGGGCCCGGACGAGGGTCGCGTGGAACCCGGCGAACTGCTCGGCGCTGGTGTCCTTCGCCCAGCCGCCGCCCCGCTGCTTCCAGGCCAGATCGACGGTCGCCTTGGCGCGTACGAGCGCGACGTCCGGGTCGTCCGGCCCGGCGGCCGCCTCCCAGGCGTCCAGCCAGCCGCCGGGGCGCGCGGCGCGGTGGGAGCCGAGGGCGGACGCGTAGGAGGAGCGCCGCGCCCAGTCGCGGCGCTCGCGGGTGGCGGCCATCAGCCGGGCGGCCGGTTCCCAACTCCCCCGGGCCGCGGCGGCCTCCGCCGACTCCAGTTCGGGATCGGGCGCCGCACGCCCGGTGTTCTGCCGGGACTGCGGCAGGAGGCCGGCCTTCCGGCCGGCCCGGGACGAACCCCCGCTCGTGTCGTCACCGGTGGTGCGGCGGTAGAAGACGACCGCCACGGTGATGGCGAGCGCGATGACGACGAGACGTGCGACTTCCAAGGTGCGGGCCCCCGGTGAAGAATGTTCGAATACGGACAAGCCTTGGAGTGTCACCCGGAATCGCCCTCCTCGCAACTGCGTTGTCGCAGGTGGCAGGGGCACCGGGCACCGCGGGACCGCCGGGGGCGGTCGCCGGCTCGTCCTGCACGGTCCGGCAGGGCTCACCCGGCCCGGCGGGCCGCGGGTCCCGCGGCGTGGGTGCGGACCAGGTCGAGGTATTGCGCGGCCAGGCGGTGGCAGTCGCCGGGCCAGCGCGCGGAGACGTAGTTGCCGTCCCGTACGGCGAAACCGCGGCCGGGGCGGGCGGCGGTGTCGCGCAGGGGCAGCACCGGGCCCGCGAGGAAGTGGCGGGGGTCGGCGAGCGCCGCGGTGACCTCCTGCTGCACGGTGGTGCGGTACGTCCGGTAGTAGCGGCCCAGCCAGAGCCGGGTGAGGTTCCAGCCCGTCAGCTCCAGCAGCGACGTCAGGGCGGTGGTGCGCCGCCCGTGCAGGACCGACCGGCCCGTGGCGGGATCGGTCGCCCGGGCGGCGAGCAGTACGCCGTGGCAGACGGCTCCCACCGGCAGCCCCCGGGTGAAGACGTCGGCGAAGAGCCGCTGGGCCGTGGTGTCCTCCAGCAGGGTCCGCATGCCGGTGGCGTGCCCGCCCGGAACGAACAGGCCGGTGACGTCCGCGGGGTCGACGGCCTCGTACGCGACGGGGGCGAGGAAACGGGGGTCCTCGGTGAGGCGGCGGTAGGCGGCCAGTTCGGCGCGGCGGGTCATCAGCCAGGGCGACAGCCAGGAGAAGCCCAGGTCGGTGAGCCGGGGGTCGGCGAGCGCGACCTTCCCGTCGGGGGTGGCGAACCGCACGTCGAACCCCGCGTCCTTGAGCGCGGCCCAGGGCACCGCCGCCTCGGTGGGGTTGTAGTCGCCCGCGGGCAGCAGGAACAGGATCACGGCGTACTCCTCTGAACGACGGGGCGGGGGACGGTCGGCGGTGTGTCGCCCCGCGGTCTGCCCGAAGCCCGCCCGGCGCCTCCCCGGCCCGTCGTCGGCCCCCGGGGTCCGAGGGCCGACCCTACGGGCGGGCGCGGGGGCCGTCATTGACCCCGGCGGCCAGGACGTTGACCCCCCGGGCCCGTCGCGGCGCCCGGCACTCGGGCCCCCCCCCGCCCGTCGGCCGCCCTTGACGGGGCCGGACCGCGCCCCTTGACTGGCGGCCGTGTCCCGCCTCGAGTCCCCCTCCGTCACCGCCAGCTACGCCCAGGCCGTCCTGGACGCCGCCGCCGAGGACTCCGGTGCGCCCGTGCCGTGGGAACTCCCCGCGGAGCGGCTGGAGTCCGCGGAGATGCACGCCCTGTGGGACGCGGTGCTCGGTGCCGGGGGCGCCGCCCCGCACGCCGGACTCCTCATGGGCGACCGGATGCGGCCCGGCGCCCTGCACATCCTGGGCCACCTCCTCCTGACCTGTGCGAGCCTCGCGGACGCCGCGGCGGCGGCCGAGCGCTACCACCCCCTGGTGAGCCAGATGGGCACGGTGACCCTGCACCGGCACGGCGGGGCGCCCGGCACCGGCCGCGTCCGCTACCGGCAGGTGCCGGGCGCGCAGGCCATGCGCCCCCAGCAGGTGGAGGCCGTCGTCGGCTGCATCGTGCGGGCGGGCCGCTGGATCGCGGGCGACGACTGGACGCCGGTGGCCGTGTCCTTCTCCCATTCCCGCACCGGTCCGGCCGAGCCCTACGCGCGCGTCCTCGGCTGCCCCGTCGCCTTCGACGCCCCCGAGACGGCCGTGACGGTGACCGACGAGGACCTCGACCGGCACCGTCCGGTCCACGATCCGGCGCTGCACGCCCTGCACCGGGCGTACGCCGACGGTCTCCTGGACCGGCTGGGCGCGGCCGCGACGGTGTCCGGGCGCGTCCGGGACTGGCTGGCACACGCCGAACTCGGGGACGTGGGCGCCGAGGGTCCGGCCCGGGAGCTCAGTCTGAGCGTGCGGAGCCTGCGCAGGGCGCTGCACGCGGAGGGCACGTCCTGGCGCGCCCTCCTCGACGCCGCCCGGCACGACCGGGCCCGGAGGCTGCTGGAGACGACGGCGCTCCCGCTGGACCGGATCGCCCCGCTCGTCGGCCTGAGCGGGGCGACGGCCCTCGTGCGTGCCTTCACGCGCTGGGAGGGCATGTCGCCCGGCGCCTACCGCGTCCGCCGGCCGGGCCCGCACGGCTTCCGCGGGGTCCGCCACGCACCGCCGCCGCGACGCGGGGAGGGCCCGTAGCGGGCCGCGCACACGAAAATTTCACAACTCGGCCGCGGGCGGCGGTGACGGGCCCTGCACGGCTCCCCCGCGCCGCCGCGCTCAGGGGTCCTGCCGCCGCCCGGATCCGTCCGCCGCCAGCGGTCCCCGCCCGGCCGGCGCCCCGGCCCCGCGCGAGGCGGACGTCGGCCGCGAGAGCCAGTATGGCGTGATCCCGCCGGTCCCCCCACCCGGTGGAACCCGCCGCTCCAACGGGCGTTCCGCGCGGGGTCGCTGGCCGCGGCGATGACCTCCGGGCGGCGGCGCGCGGTCGGCCGCCGTCAAGACCCGTGCGGCGTCTCAGCCGGTCCGGCGCGAAACAGAGCCCCGCGGGCCACGACCGCGCCAGGCCCCCGGACGGGAGGGGAGGCCGCGCGGCACGGGGCCCGGCCGTACGAACGATCTCTCCGGCCGTGCCCGCGTCATGTGCGGCGCGGCTTTGCTGATTAATGACCGGAGCATGGCAAGGATGTTACGCGCCCGTCGTCCTCTTGTGGCTCGGCCTGGGGTGGGTCAACCTACCCAGGGCGAGGCCCAGTTGACGGCTTGTCATGCACACGCCTGCGCTCTGCCGTCGGCCTGCCCCGCCCCGATCCCCGACGTGCACCACCCACAAGGAGGACCCCCCACATGTCCGTGATGCGTCACACCCGCAGAAGGCTCGCCGGCATCAGCGCGACCGCGGTCGCGGCCCTCGCGCTCGGCGCGGCCGCGGCCCTGCCCGCCTCCGCCGACAGCGGCGCCCAGGGCGTCATCGAGAACGCGGGCGCCGCCGGAACCATCTCCGGCAGCTACATCGTGACCCTGAAGGACTCCGCGGCCCGTTCCACCGCCGACAGCGGCAAGGCCGTCGCGAAGCGCTACGGCGCGCAGATCGACCGGACGTACAGCGCCGCGCTCAACGGATACTCCGTCAAGGTGTCCGAGGCGCAGGCCAAGAAGCTCGCCGCCGACCCCGCGGTCAGCTCCGTGGTGCAGGACCGCGTCTTCACCGTGGACGCCACCCAGCCCAACCCGCCGTCCTGGGGCCTCGACCGGATCGACCAGCGGGCACTCCCGCTGAACCAGAGCTACACCTACCCCGACAAGGCCGGTGAGGGCGTCACCGCATACATCATCGACACCGGTGTCCGCATCACCCACCAGGATTTCGGCGGCCGCGCCTCCTACGGCTTCGACGCCATCGACAACGACAACACCGCGCAGGACGGCCACGGCCACGGCACGCACGTCGCCGGCACCGTCGCGGGCAACGCGTACGGCGTCGCGAAGAAGGCCAAGATCGTCGGCGTGCGCGTCCTCGACAACAACGGTTCCGGCACCACCGCGCAGGTCGTCGCGGGCATCGACTGGGTGACCCGCAACGCCGTCAAGCCGGCCGTCGCCAACATGTCGCTCGGCGGCAGCGCCGACTCCGCGCTCGACACCGCCGTCCGCAACTCCATAGCGTCCGGCATCACCTACGGCCTCGCGGCGGGCAACGAGTCCACCAACGCCTCCACCAAGTCCCCGGCGCGCGTCGCCGAGGGCATCACCGTCGGCGCCACCACGAACACCGACGCCAAGGCCAGCTACTCCAACTACGGCACGGTCCTGGACATCTTCGCGCCGGGCTCCTCCATCACCTCGGCGTGGGCCACCGGCGACACCGCCACCAACACCATCTCGGGCACCTCCATGGCCACCCCGCACGTGGTGGGTGCGGCCGCCCTCTACCTGTCGCAGAACACCTCCAGCACCCCGGCACAGGTCCGTGACGCCCTGGTGGCCGCCGCGACCCCGAACGTCGTGACCAGCCCCGGCACCGGCTCCCCGAACCTGCTGCTCAACGTGGGTGAGGGCGGCACCGTCCCGCCGGGCAAGCGCTTCGAGAACGCCGCCGACTACGCCATCGCCGACAACGCGACCGTCGAGTCCCCGGTCACCGTCAGCGGGGTCACCGGCAACGCCCCGGCGGCCCTGACCGTCGCGGTCGACATCAAGCACACCTACATCGGCGACCTCAAGGTGGACCTGGTCGCGCCCGACGGCAGCGTCTACACCCTGCACAACCGCAGCGGCGGCAGCGCCGACAACATCATCAAGAACTTCACCGTCAACGCCTCCTCCGAGGTCGCCAACGGAGTGTGGAAGCTCCGGGTGAACGACAACGCGAACCTCGACACCGGAAAGATCGACTCCTGGGCGCTGCAGTTCTGAGCGCGCGGAGCGGCAGTGCGTGACTCCTGATCCGCGATGAACAGGCGGGGGCGACCACGGGGCGGTCGCTCCCGCCGCACGTTCACGGGAGCCGGCAGGTGTGGAAGCGGTTCGACCGGACGTTCCCGAAGGACGCGGGCAGCTCCGCGATGCCCTGGCCCGGCAGGACGGTCCGGCTCTGCCCCTGGTAATCCGTGCGGTTGTACACGGTGACGCACCGGCCGTACCGCCCGCCGTCCCGGCTCCGGCCGACGGAGCCGTTCCACACCGAGGCCCCGCCGTTGAAGCCCACGTACGCCGTCGTCTCCGGGTACGTGCGCATGTCCTGCGCGACGAAGCTCGCCACCCCCGTGTACCCCGCTCCGGTCCAGCCGCACAGCCAGCCGGCCGGGCAGGGGTCCGCGGGCACCGGGGCCGCGGGCACGGCGTGGGCGGTGCCGGGGAACAGGCCGAGTGCCAGGCAGGCCACGGCGGCCGCCGTCCACCGCCCGGGGCACCCGGGCCGCATGCGTACGGTCGTGGCCACGCTCACCACCCCTTCCGGTGGTCCGCCGGGACGGCGACTCCCCCGCACCTCCATCGCACCTCCGTCGCCCCTTGATCGCACCAGGACCCCGCCGGCCCAGGCGGGGGCCGGCGGCGGGGACCGCACACCCCTCGACCGCCGCGCGCACTCCCCCGTAGGGTCCGCGCATGGCGACGTACGAACGTGAGATCACCGGCCCGGTCGGGCTGTGCCTCCCGGACGGCCGGCTCGATCCGGCCGCCGTCGGCTGGTCCCGCCGGCCCCTGCACCGGTCGGCGATCCCCGGCTGGGGACGCACCAAGCGGTGGGAGTACTGGTGCGTCACGACGCCGACCCACCTGGTCGCGCTGACCGTCAGCGACCTGGACTACCTGTCGCTCGACTCCCTCTACGTCCTGGAGTTCGGGACCGGCCGGCCGCGCGGCTTCGAACGGACCTCGATCCTGCCCGGCCGCGGCGCCCGGTTGCCCGACACCGTCGCCGGCCACGACGGCACCGGACCGCTCGTCGTGGGGCCGGAGCTGCCCGGCCGCGGCCGGGTCCGCATCGAGATCGGGGCGGAGCCGGGTGGGACCAGGCTGCGGGCGCGCTGCCTCGGGCCGGGTCGGGTGCCCGTGGAGGTGGACCTGTTCGCCGCGCTGCCCGAGGGGCACGAGACCCTCTCGGTGGTCGTGCCGTGGAGCGACCGGCGCTTCCAGTACACCTCCAAGCACACGGCGCGCCCCGCGTCCGGCACCGTGACCGTCGGCGGCGAGGTCCTGCCGTTCGGGGAGGGGGCCTGGGCCGTTCTCGACCACGGGCGCGGGCGCTGGCCGCGGCGCGTGCGCTGGAACTGGGGTGCGGCCTCGGGCCGTACGGACGGCCGCACCGTGGGGATCCAGCTCGGCGGCGAGTGGACGCGGGGCACGGGCTCGACCGAGAACGCGCTGTGCGTCGACGGCCGCCTCACCAAGATCGGGCAGGAGCTCGTCTGGCGGTTCGAGCCCGGCGACCCGCTGGCCCCGTGGACCATCGACGACGGCAGGGCCGGGCAGGTGGACCTGCGCTTCACCCCGTTCCACGTACGGCGCGTCCGCACCGACGCCGGGCTGCTCGGCAACCGCACCGACCAGTGCTTCGGCCGCTACTCGGGCACCGTACGCGACGACGGGGGCCGGCGGATCGCGGTCGACGGGCTGCTGGGCTGGGCGGAGGACGTCCGCATGCGGTGGTAGCCGTCAGTCCCGCCCCCCTCCGGCTCCGTCGAGTGCGGTGACGGTGCCGCCGCCGTCCAGGCTCCCCCGCAGGGACACCGGACCGTCGGGACCGGTCCACGGAGCGGCGAGGGTGCGGCCGGCGGTGTCGGTACGGACGGCTCCGTCGGCCGCGATGCCGGTGACGTGGCGGCTCCCGGCGGCCAGCAGGTACCAGCGGCCGGCCGGTGAGCGCCAGCGGAACCCGGCGAGCAGGTGCTGCCCGAACCGTCCGCACGCGGCGGTGGAGCGGGCCCGTGCCACCTCCTGCGGGGCCGCGGCCCCGACGCGGAGCCGGACCTCGACGTCACCGGCGCCGGTCCAGCCGGAGGCCCGCGTGCAGGACCAGACCGCACGGCCGGCGCCGTCGGGCAGCTGGGCGGCGGCGAAGTCCCAGACGTTGACGGCCCGGTACCCGCCGCTGCGCAGTGCACCGAGCCCGCAGGCCAGCGGCGCCCAGGCCGCGCGGGCCTCGGGGCCGGTGACCTCGCGGGGCTGGCGGGCGGGGGCGCCGGGGCCGTCCGGCAGCGGGGTGTAGGTGAGGTGCGCCGGGGAGGGCGCGCCGAGGTCGGTGAGGACGAAGGAGTGCTTCTCGACGATGCGGGCCGAGGAGGTCAGTTCGAGGACGGGCCAGGAGGTGCAGCCGGCTCCGGCCGGGGGCACGGCGGCCGGGGCGGTGACGCCGTCGGCGGCGACGGCGAGCGGCCGGCCGCCGTCGTCCGTCCGCAGCAGGTCGCGGGTGGCCGCGGTGGCGATCCAGGGGGCGAGGAGGTAGCGGGCCGAGGCCCCGTCGGCCGTCCGGGACAGGGTGAGCGCGGCGGCGGTGGTGACGCCCGCGTCGTCGGTGCGGGTGATGTCGAGGGTGCGGCCGCCGGACCCGGCGGCGGCCTCGGTGTAGCGCACGACGCGGTCCCCGTCGCGCAGGAACACCACCGCCCGGCCGTCCGCTTCGCCGGCGTACAGCAGTTGGGGCGGCCGGGCGGGCGGCTCGGCCGTGGTGCCGGGTGTCGCGGTGACCGGGACCCGGCCGGGTGCGGCCCAGGTGCCGAGGGCCCGCGCGAGCAGGGCGCGGTCGCCGGTCCGCGAGCCGCGGGCGGGCCAGGCCGTGAAGTCGACGCGCGCGGTGTCCGCCCAGGCTTCGGACGACACCCGCTGGAGCCGGGCGGGGTCGAGCACCCCGGCGGCCGCGGGGCCGGCGGCCGGCCGCATGTCCGGGTCCGGGGGCACCGCACGGACGGAGAGCACCCCGGCGGTCAGGGCCAGGGCGCCGAGACCGGCCCAGCAGGCCCGGGCCCTGCGGCGCCGGCGCAGCAGGTCGGTGGGGCGGGCGCTGACCACGCTGGCGTCGAACTCCGGCCGGCGCAGGGCCCGGAGGAGCTCCTCCCCGACGGGAAGGGCGAGGGCCTCCCGTACGGCGCCGGCCGGGTCGGCGGCCCCGGCGCGGCCGAGGAGGCGGACGGCCTCGTCGGGGGCGAGGTCGTCCAGGCGGTGCAGGACGAACGCCGCCCGCACGGCGGCCCCGACGCCGCCCAGTGCCTGCGCCGCCTCGTCGATCCCGCCCGCGGGCGGCCAGAGTCTCAGCCCCCACACGAAGGGCGGGGCGGGCGGCCGGCCGAAGCGAGCGCGGACGGCCCCCATCGTGCCGGTGGCTCCCGAGGGGGCGAGGGCGGCGCGCAGGACGCGGGTGCGGACCAGCGTGAGATGCGGGTCGGCCGTGTCCGGGACGCCGTCGTCCGGGGCGGGCCCGGCCGGTGTGCCGGGGCGGGGCAGCGCGTGCTGGACGGCCTTGTGGGCCAGCAGGACACGGGTGTGCCGGCCCAGCGGGTCCGGGAGCGTCAGGTAGGCGAGCCGGACCAGTCGGGGGTAGTGCTCGACAAGGACCGCCTCGGCCTGTTCGACGGCGGCCGAACCGAATCTCTGAGAGGTGCTCACACCCGTGTCGAACGAGTGAATCCTGCGATGGTCACACACCGTGCTCCCGCGCGCCGTCCGCTGCGCGCCGTGCTCCCGCGCGCCGCGCCCCTGGGCCGGCCCGTACCGCGCGGCCGGCGGGCTCAGGCGCGCGGCTCCGGGCTGCCGGAGGGCGCGGTGGGCCGGTTCTCCTCCGTCGGGCCGCCGCGCCGGCCGGTGGCACCGGTGCGGCGCAGGGAGTGCCCGCCGGCTCCCGGCGCGGTGAGGTGCTCCAGGGTGCCGGTGATTTCCAGCAGGCGGTTCAACTGCACGGTGCGGCCGTCGAGGTGGAGCCCCGCGCCCGCCTTGTCGGTGCGCCGCCGGACCATCAGCAGCGCCGCCAGGCCGCTGGAGTCGACGGCCGACAGCCCCCTGCAGTCCAGCCACAGGTCCCGCACCCCGGGATGCGCGGCGAGCAGCCGGTCCACTGCTTCGACCAGGCGGTCGGCGTGACGGTGGTCGAGGTCGCCGCTCAGTTCGACGCGCACGGCCTCGTGCGAGGAGGCGTACGTCAGGCCGAGCGGGGCGGAGGGCAGGCGTGTCATTCAGCGGTCCAGGCAGGGGTGAGAGGGGTTCGGGTCAGGCGGGCGGCACCCGCCCTCAGGGTGGCGGCGGTACGGGGGAAATCATGCAGTTCGCGCTCCAGGAGGTCCAGGGTGGGCAGCAGGGAGGCGGCCGGTACGCCGCGGGCCTCGAGGACCTCCGCGGTCCACAGCAGGAAGCCGGAGAACAGTTTCTCGTCCCCGGTGTAGAGGGCCGCGGCGAGGAACTCCACGATGTGGGAGAGGTCCTCGGCGGTGCGCTCGCGCTGCGCCTCGGTGTAGCCGCGCATCGCCGGATAGGCCTCCTCCAGCTGCGAGAACACCGCCCGGACCAGTCGCTGTCTGCTCCGGGCGACCAGGGTGTACTCCTGGTCGTTCAGGTGCGGCAGGTCGTCGATGGCCTGGTGGCCAGGCCGGGGCCGCGGCAGCGGGCCGCGGGCCAGCCGCTCGGCCGCGGCCCGCGCGTCGGGGGCCCAGGCGTCCGCGCCCAGCAGGCGGGCGTACCGGCCTCCGGGACCGAAGGCGGCCCCTCCGACGATCACGGGGGTGCCGACGGCCTGGCAGGCCGTGATGGTCGCGTGCGCGGTGGGCAGCCGGGTCGCGAGGGAACCGGAGAGGGCGACGGCGTCGGGGCCGGTGCGGTGCAGGTGCGCGACGAGGTGGTGGGCCGGCACCTGGGCGCCGAGGTAGTCCACGTGCCAGCCCCGGATCCGCAGGGTCTCGGCCAGGAGCCGGGCGGGCAGCGCGTGCCACTCGCCGTCCACGCAGGCCACCGTGACCCGGCCGCGGGTCGGTTCCCTGCATGCCTTCGGGTGCAGGACGACGGCGGCGACGGCGCGGTCGTTGATGGCGGTCGCGGCATGTTCCTGGGCGACGGTGATGCGGTTGGCCGCCCACTCGCGGCCGACGCGGCCCTGGACGGCGGCGATGACGTCGAGCAGGATCTCCTCCGCGGCCGTGCCCGCGTCGAGTGCGCGCAGCAGTGTCGCGACCGTGGAGGCCTCGTCGAACGCCATCACCGACTCCCAGACCCGCACGCGGAGTTCCTCGGTGTCCGGGGCCGCGGCCGGTACGGGGGCAGGGACGGTGGTGCGGGCAGGGGCCGCGACCGCCGCCCGGGTCTCGTACGGGCTCACGCGGTGAACCGCCCGCGGGTGTGGCCGTCGACTGCGCTGAGGTGGTTGGTGCGCGGCGCCGAGATCACCACGACGGCCATGTCGTCGTGCCGGCCCGGCCCCACCCACTGGGAGGTGAGCATCTGGAGGTGCTCCACGACGGCTTCGGCGGGCATGGCCGCGCACTCCGACAGGGCGCGGCGCAGCCGCTCCTCCCCGAACATCGCTCCGCCCATCGGGCCTCCCCGTGCCTCGCTGATCCCATCGGTGTACAACACGCAGGTATCCCCGGGAGCGAGGGTCACACGTGCCGTCTCGGTGGTGATCTCGGGCAGTGCCCCGACCAGCGTGCCCTTCGTAGGGACCTCCTCCACCCGGCCGTCGGAGCGCAGGATCAGCGGAGCCGGGTGTCCGGCGCTCGTCAGCCGCAGCCGGACGGCGTTCCCGTCCCGGGTCGCGGAGGCCAGCACCATGGTGGCGAAGCGGGTGTTCTCGGAGTTGAGAAGCGAGGTGTTGAGCAGGCTGAGCATGCGGTGGTGGTCGTCGGCCATCGGCAGGAGAGCGTGCAGCGTGTTGCGGATCTTCCCGGTCATCACCGCGGCTTCCAGCCCCTTGCCGCACACGTCCCCGAGGACGACCAGGGAGGCATCGCCCTCGTCGGCGGCGGGGTGCACGTCGTAGAAGTCGCCGCCGACGCGCTCGTGGTCCTTGGAGGGCCGGTAGCCGCCGGCGTACTCCACCCCGGACACCTGGTGCAGGGCGGGGGGCAGCAGCTCGCGCATCAGGGTGTCGGTGATCGACGCCTGCTCGGCGTAGAGCCGCGCGGCCGACATCGCGGCACCGGCGCGGGCCGCGAACAGGCGCGCGAACACCTCCTCGCCCTCCGTGAAGGCCTTCTCGCCGGCGGCGCGCAGCAGCACCAGGGCGCCCGCGGGCACGCCGTGTCCCGGCAAGGGGGTGATCACGATCGAACCGAGCGCCTCCATGCCGTCCGGCACCAGCCAGGCGGGCGCGGCGGACGGGTCGATCCACCGGGAGGGGACGGGCGGGAAGCCCTGGAGCGCCTCGGCGAGCCCCGGTACGTCCTCCGGGTCGACCGCGGCGCGGAACACCGACGTACCGCGGCCGCGCAGGCAGGAGACGACGGGCAGTTCGGCGCCGGCCGCGGGGGCGATGACCAGCGCCGCGTCGGCGAGGTGGTCGGCCGCCATCTGGGCGGTGACGTCCATGCACCGGTCGAGGTTCAGGGAGGACAGCAGGAGGTTGGAGGAGCGGACCAGGAACTCGGTGCGTTCGCGTTCGGTCCACAGGGCCTCGCGGGCAAGCCGGTGGTCGGTGTCGTCGACGAGCCACCACACGACCGTGCCGTCGCCGCGGGGGGTCGGATGCGCCTCGTACGAACGGTCGTTCACGGGCCCCTGGACGGGCGCGGACCCTGCGGGCGGGCGCTGCGCGGGCAGCGGAGCGGTGAACCGTGCGTGCGCCGAGACCAGCCAGCCGGGGACCGCGTCCGCCAGGGCAGCGCCGGGGCGGGCGTCGGGGAAGACGAGCCCGGCCGCCTCGTTGACGTGGACCAGAACCGATTCGGCGTCGGCGAGCAGCACCGGGTAGGGGGCCTGACTCCACGACAGGCCACCGGGGGGCGAGCCGGGGGATGGGCTCGGCGTCGTCTCGGTGGAAGGAACCAAACGTTGAAGGCCCGCTGCGCGGACCCCTCACCTCTTCATCGCGTCGGTCACGTCAATGACGTCGGTCACGTCGCTCGCATCGGAACGGCCTCGGTACAACAGTTGTCCTCCGGCAACCATCCTCCATGAGACGTCCACAGTGCAACCGCGCACCCTGGGGACGGATGAGCGAAGACTCACACGTCCGGGTGAGCGGGTGGCGGACCGGCCGCCCGACCGGGTACCCGGTCACCGGGCCCGCCACCGATGTAGGAGGATGTCCCGGTGATCGGAGAGGAAGCGGTCGTCAGCACGACCACCACACGTGACGCGACCGTCATCAGCCTGCGCGGCGAGGTCGACGAGGACAACGCCCCCCTGCTGGCCAGTGCCCTCGCACAGGCCCTCGCGAGCGGCCCGCCGCGCACGGTGGTGGACCTGTCCGGTACTCCCTTCGTGGACTCCTCCGTCCTGCACGCGCTGCTCGACGCCCGGCGGGCCCACGCGGCCGCCGGTGTGCCGCTCGTCCTCGCGGGCCCGCTGCAGACCGCCGTGCGACGGCTGTTCGAAGTCACCGGATCGGCAGGGGCGTTCCGCATGGCGGACAGCCTGGCGGCCGCGATGACATGCTGACCACCACCCCCCGTCCCCGAACGGGTCGACACGGTACGGACCGTGCGGCCATGGGCAGGCGATGAGTATGAACCCACCCCCGCCGTCCGAAGCGCCCCACGGGTCGCATCGGCACCACGAGGACGGCGCCGGCCGCCGGCCCGCCGGGCCGCCCGACTCGGCGGCGACGGCTCGCGAGCGCGTCCGCGAGCTGCTGGTCCTCGCGGGTGTCAGCCTCGACAGCGTCACGGCCGCGGACGCGCTGCTCGTCACCTCCGAGCTGGTCACCAACGCGATCCGCCACGGCGACGGCGTCACCGCGTTCCACGCCGACATCGCGGGCGGAGTCCTGCGCCTGTCCATCGCCGACGCCAGTCCCCGCCTCCCGGCCGCCCGTACGGGCACGGTCGAGCACCCCGGCGGCTACGGCTGGCCGCTCATCCAGCGTCTGGCGGAGCACGTCGACTGCAGCGCCCGGCCCGACGGCAAGACGATCACCACCGCCCTGCGCCTGAACTGACCCGGGCCGGGCCTGCCCGGCTCGGCCCGATCGTGCCCGCCTGCCCTGCCCTGCCCGCCGGGGCTCGCCCCGACGGCCCGGCGGGCCCCTCCCCCGCCCTGCGCCCGGCCGCGGCCGGGCCCCCGCCTCCGGTCGCGTTCCGTGATCGCCGCAGCCCACGGGTGAGCCCCGGGGCACGGGGTAGGCGCGCGTGTGACACCCACCGCAGTCGGAGGAAGGTGAGGAACACGATGAGCGCAGGAGGAAGCCGCCCCGCGGCCGGCAGCGACGCATCGGTGGGCGAGCTGGTCTCGCGGGCGTCGCAGCAGGTGTCGGAGCTGGTGCGGGAGGAGATGCAGCTGGCGCGGGCGGAGATGACCCGCAAGGGCAGGCGTTTCGGCAGGGGCGGAGGCCTCATCGGTGGCGCCGGGCTCGTCGGAGTCCTGGCCGCGCAGGCGCTGGTGGCGGCGGGGATCGCCGCCCTCGCGCTGGTCCTGCCGTTCTGGGCGTCCGCCCTGGTGGCAGCCGTGGCGCTGGGCGCCGTGGCCGCCGTACTGGCCGTGACGGGCCGCAAGCAGGTCGCCGCGGCCGGCGCTCCCGCACCCGAGCAGACCATCGACAGCGTCAAGGCCGACGTTGCCCTGATCAAGGAGAAGGCACACCGATGAACGACCGGACCCAGGGTGAAGGATCCGCCACTCCCGAGCAGCTCCGCGAACAGGTCGAGCACACCCGTGAGGAGCTCGGCCGGACGGTGGAGGCGCTGGCGGCCAAGGCCGACGTCGGGGCACAGGCCCGCGCGAAGGCGGCCGAGGTCCAGGAGAAGGCGGCCGAGATCAAGGAACAGACCGCGCAGAAGACGGCGGAACTGAAGGAACAGACGGCGGAGAAGGCCGCGCTCGTGACCGGACGGATCCGGGAGAAGGCGGCTCAGGTGGCCGGGGCGGTCAAGGACAGGACCCCCGACCCGGTCCTCGACCGGGCCGAACGGATCGCGCGGGCCGCCGCCGAGCGGACTCCGGACGAGGTGCGTACGGCGGCGGACGACGTCGTGCTCGTGGCGCGGTCCCACCGCACTCCCCTGCTTGTCGGGGCCGCAGTGATCGTGGTCCTCCTGCTCGTCCGACGGAGCCGGAGGCGGAAGTGAACACCGCGAAGATCGCCTACCGGCCCGTCGGCCTGACGCTGGGTGCCCTCAGCGGCCTGGCGGCCGGCGCGCTGTTCAAACAGGTGTGGAAGATCGCCGGTCACGACGACGAGGCCCCCCACCCCACCGACGAGAACCGTGCCTGGCGGGAGGTGCTGCTCGCGGCGGCCCTGCAAGGTGCGGTCTTCGCCGTGGTGAAGGCCGCGGTCGACCGGGCGGGCGCCGCGACCACGCGCCGCCTCACCGGCACCTGGCCGGGGTGATCAGGCCGCCCGGCGGGCGCATCATCGGGGCGTGACGGGCAACAAGGCCCTCCATGACGACGGAGAACGCTGGGCCCGCGAGACGCTTCCGGCCGGTATGGCTGCTGGCACTCCAGACGGCCTCGATGGTGCTGCTGGGCCTGTGGGTGACCCGTACCGGGGCCGGCCACTGGCCGCTCACACTGGAAGACGGCCTCACCGAGGCCTTCGCGACGCACCGCACCCCGGTGGGCAACGCGATCTCGGCGGGGCTGTCGCTGCTTGCGAACACCGAGACCGTCGTGGCGGTGACGCTGGTCTGTGTGGCCGTACTGCTGGCACGGCGGCCCGCGCCCCGGTGGGCGGAGGCGGCCTTCCTCGCGGCCTCCGTCGCCGTCCAATCGGCGATCTTCCTCGCCGTCACCTCCGTCGTGGAGCGGCCGCGGCCCGACGTACCCCACCTGGACGGGGCGCCGCCCACGTCCAGTTTCCCGTCGGGGCACGTCGGCGCGTCGGTCGCCCTGTACGGGGGGCTCGCGGTCCTGGTGCTCGCCCGTACGCGGGGTTCCCGGCGGTACGTCACGGCCGCACTGCTGCTGCTCGTCCCGGCCGCGGTCGGGCTGTCCCGGATGTACCGCGGCATGCACCACCCGTCCGACGTGCTGGGCGGCCTGCTCAACGGCGCGCTGACCCTGCTCGTCCTGGGTTCCGTGTTCCTGTCCGGCCGCACCAGTGACGACGACGGGGACGGGGACGACGGCCGGACCGAACGGGCCGCTTCGGGCCCACGGCCCGACGGCGCGACCCCGGACGGGGCGAGCGGCGGCCGCAGGGTGGTCGTCGTACGGCATCCCCACGGCTGCCCGGACGAACGGACCGCCGAGGTACGCGCCCGGCTCCACCGCCACGGCTTCACCGAACAGAGCTGGACCGACACCTCCACGGAACGGCCCGCCGGGAACCTCGCCGAGGAGTGCGCGGCCGGCCGTACGGACCTGGTCGTCGCCTGTGGCGGCGACGGCACCGTACGGGCCTGCGCCGACGTCGTCGCCGGCACCGGTGTCCCGCTGGCACTCGTACCCTGCGGCACCGGCAACCTGCTCGCCCGCAATCTGGGCCTCCCCACCGACCCGGCGACGGCCCTCGACGAGGCCCTGGACGGCGACGACTTCGGCATCGACGTCGGCCGGGTCGAGGGCGACGGTCTCGCGGCGGGCCGGTTCACCGTCATGGCGGGTGCCGGATTCGACGCCGCCATGGTCCGCGACGCCTCCCCGGCCCTCAAGTCACGCCTGGGGTGGCCCGCCTACGCCCTCTCGGCGGCCCGGCACCTGGGCGATCCCCGCATGCGCGTGACCCTCCGCATCGACGGCGGGCGCAGGATCCGGCGCCGCGCCCGGATGGTCGTCATCGGCAACGTCGGCACGCTCCAGGCCGGGGTGGAGCTGCTCCCGCGGGCCCGCCCGGACAGCGGCCGGCTGGAGGTCGTGCTGTTCGCACCGCAGGGTCCGGCCGGCTGGCTGGCCGCGGCCGCGCACCTGGCCTCCCGGCTCGTACGGCGTCCGGCCGCGACGGCCGGACCGGCGACCACGGACGGACGGGTTTCCGCCGCCGCGGGATCGCTGGAGTACTTCGCCGCCACCCGGGTCCAGGTCCGCTTCGCACGGCCCCAGAGCCGCGAGGTGGACGGCGACACCGTCGGCGAGGGCACCGGGCTCACCGTCACCGTCGAACCGGGCGCCCTGCGGATGAGGCTGCCCCGGCCGCCCGGCGCGGACGCGCCGTCGCCCGTACCCGCCGGCGGTGCGCGGCCCGCACACGCCGCCCACCGCTGACCGCCTACCCCGCCCACTCCGCCGACCCGATCCTCACCGTGCCGCGCTCGATGCCGGGGTGCCGGGGCGGGCTGCGTACACCCCCAGGAAGGGGACCCATGGGAACCGCCACCAAGGTGCCGCAACGACGCGACGTGCGCGGTGACGAGCTGTCCGGCGACGAGGCCTGGGAGGCGCTGCGCCGGTACGGCGGCTGGCGGCTGGCCCGTGACTCCTTCGTTCGCTTCCGCTACGCCGACGGCTTCAGCCACTCCCGCGCCCTGGCCCTGCAGACCGTGCTGTCGATCGTCCCGCTGGCCATCGCCGCGATAGGCCTGTCCAGCGTCCTGCACACCGAGGACATCGGGCGGGTGGCCGAGCTGACGATCAGCCGGATGACCAGCGGCCCCAGCCGGGAGGTGGTCGACGAGGCGCTGCGCGAGAGCCGTCGGCACGCCGGAGACGGCGGCCAGGCGGCCCTGTGGCTGGGCCTGTTGTTCTCCCTCATGAACGTCACCACGAGCCTGTGCCAGGTGGAGCGCGGGGCCAACCGCATCTACGGCAACGAGCGCGACCGGCCCTTCCTGCGCAAGTACGCACGCGGCCTCGTCATGGCGGTGCTGGCCGGGCTCCCCCTGGGACTGAGCTTCGTGGTCACGGTCCTCGGCTCCGACCTGACCCGAGCGTTCGCGGAGGTGTACCACCTCGGCCCGGACACCATCAGGGCCTGGGACGTCCTGCGCTGGCCCGTCGGCGTCCTGCTGGCCGTCCTCGCCACCAGTGCGATCTTCCGCCTCTCGCCGCGCCGCGCCCAACCCGGCTACACCTGGCTCGCCTTCGGAGCCGTGGTCCACCTGGTGCTCTGGCTCGGCGCGACCTGGGGGCTGAGCCTGTACGTGGGCGCGAGCAGCTCGTTCACCAGCGTGTACGGGCCCCTCAGCGCGATCGTCTCCCTGCTGCTGTGGTCCTACCTCACCTCGCTGGCCCTGTTCCTCGGCCTGTCCTTCGCGGCGCAGCTGGAGGCCGTCCGCGCGGGCACGCGGGACCCGGTCACCCGGGACCCGGGCGTCTGACCCCGCCCGCACCCACTCCCCACTCCCCACTCCCCACTCCCCCCGATCCCCTCGCGAAAGAAGGTCGCCCTCCATGGCACAGCGCACGGCCCGTGCCCGCCGTCTCACCGCCGTCCGGGAGCTCCTCGCCCGGCAGTCGGGGCCCGACGCGGCCTTCGGCCGCAGAATGGTGCTGGCCGTCGCGGCCACCGCGGCGGCGGCCGTGCCGTTCGCCCTGGCACTCGTACTCGTCGAGTCACGCTGGGAGCCGCTGTACCGGCTCGACCGGACCACGGCGGAGCGGCTGCACCGCACCGCTCTGGAACACCCGTCCTGGGTGCGCGTCCTGGACTTCTTCACCGGTGTGGTGTGGGACCCGGTGACCATGCGCCTGCTGGTGGCGGCGCTGGTGGTGTGGCTCCTGACGCGTCGGGCGTGGCGGCTGGCGGCCTGGGCCGGCGTCACGGCGACCGCCGGGGCGGCGATCGGGTTCCTCGTCAAGAACGTGGTGGAGCGGGCCCGTCCGCACCTGCCGGATCCGGTCGCGCACGCGCCCGGCTTCTCGTTCCCGTCCGGCCACGCGATGGCCGCCACCACCTCGTGCGCGGTCCTCCTCCTGGTCCTGCTCCCCCTCGTACCGCGCGCCTGGCGGCCGCTGCCCTGGGCTCTCGCGGTCACGGCGGTGGTGGGGGTGGGCTACACCCGGGTCGCGCTGGGGGTGCACTGGGTGAGCGACGTGGTCGGGGGCTGGCTCCTCGGGATCGCCGTGGTCACCGCGACGACCCTCGCCTTCGAAGCCTGGCGAGCGGACACCGGCCGCCCCCGCACGGCCGTGAACGACGGCCTGGAACCCGAGCTCACCACCACGCCCGACCCGGAAGCCACCCCGCAGAACCCGCCACCCCCTCGGCCGGACGGTCACCGCATTGAGTGACGGAGGGCCGGACGATCGCGCGCCGTCCGGCCCAGCCGCTACTTCAGCAGGGTGCGGAACTCCTCGAAGTCGAGGACCCCGTCGTGGTTCGCGTCGGCCTGCATGGCCTTCTCGACCTCTTCGGCGAGCTGCTCCTGGGCACCCTCGGCCTTGAAGCCCTCCACCAGTTCGGCCACGCTGATCCGCCCGTCGCCGTCCGTGTCGATCTCGTCGAACAGCGACTTGAGCTCGGCCTCGTTCATGTCACATCCCTTTCGCGTTCACAGGCCCCGAGGGCCACATGCCCCACCACCCTGCCACACCGTCACCACCCCGCCGACTGCCTTGCTCTCGGACGGCCCGGCTCCCGCGGGTGTCCCAGAAGGCCGGCGAGGGCCACGGACGGCAGGCGGACACCAGCGGATCGGGACACATGAAAGTCCGTGGGCAGCGTCAGCGCTCACGCGCCTCGACTACCCCCACTACCCCGTTCCGGTACTCGGCCGGCGAATCCCCGGAAGACTCCCTCGGGGTCGTCCCGGGCCACGTCCGCGAAGTCACCGAAGTCCAGATTGGCGATCATCAGGTTCGCGTTCATCTCGTGCATCCCGTACGGCACCACGCGGAACGAGCCGCCGCGCTCCTCGAACTCCTCGTCACTGTCGCACTGTTCCCTCGTCCTCAGGGACAGCGCGAGCAACGTGACGGGCCGCTCCCTCATCGAGGCGCGGTCGGCGAGATGGGCCACGCCCAGCCACTCGGCATGTGCGGACGCCTCGGAGAGGACCTGCGCGGGCGTGAGGCCGGCCCACTTCGGATCGTCGACGATGTGAACGTACGGCTCGAAGTCGTCCTCCTCGCCCCACGTCATCAGCAGCGCTTCCTTCACGGCCGACCACGCCTGCTCATCCCCGTAGTGGGTCCTGATGATCAGCGCGGCGTCCTTGTCACGGTCCGCCGGCCACTCCACGCGGCCACCCATCACGTTCTCCCCCTTCGTCCGCGTAGATCACCACCCCACGCGCGTCACATCCACCGTACTCACGGCCGCTGCACCACCCCCGGAGCGTCGTAGGATCGGTCGGTCCCGCCCCGCAAGGAGTCTCGTTCGGTGCCCGCTTTTCTTTCTCCGCGTCGTCCCGAAGCCGGGCTGCTGCCTGTGCAGGTCCTCAGCCGCACCGAGGGCGGAGAACGCCTGCACGGCCTGCTGTGGCGTGCCGGCCCGGGCTGGCGGATGATCAGCAGCGCCGTGCTCGGAGGGGGCATGGGGGAACGCCGGTGGATCCTCAACGCCCAGGTCTCCCACGGCTACCGGCGCACCGACCCGGACCGCCACCTCGCCGCCCTGGCCCTTGACGCAGGCGCGCACGGAAACGGGGTGGGACTGATGACGGCCGCCGACGTCCGAGCGTACGGACACGCCTGCGACGGCGGCGTCGAGGCCACCGCCACCGCCGGGCTGGGGGTCCGCGGGTGGGCCGCGGCCCCGGCGGAAGACCCGGCCGCGGTGGTGCCCGGCACGGTCAACATCGTGGTCGCGCTGCCCGTGGCGCTGACCGATTCGGCCCTGGTCAACGCCGTGGCCACCGCAACGGAAGCCAAGGTCCAAGCGCTGCTGGAGGGCGGCTACAACTGCTCCGGCACTCCCACGGACGCCGTCTGCATCGCCGCACGGGCCCCGGCCCCGGACACCGCGGTCCACGCCTTCGCCGGGCCCCGCTCCCTGTGGGGAGCACGCCTGGCCCGCGCCGTCCACCAGGCCGTAGGCGCCGCCGCGCGGCCATGACACGTCTCCGTCCCCAAGGCGAGGTGTCCACGGTTTCCAGTCGCAGTCCTGGATTCACGCCGCCCGGGCGCGGAAGGTGCTGGGGCTGAGGCCCTTCTGGCGTTTGAAGGCGGCGCTGAAGCCGAAGGCATCGGCGTAGCCGACGTTCCTGGCGATCTGGGCGATGCTGAGATCGGTGTCGGCCAGGAGCGCCTCGGCGTCGTCCATGCGGCACTCGGTGAGGTAGGCGAGGGGCGGGCGGCCCATCAGTTCGGTGAACCGCCGGGCGAACAGGGCCCGGGACACGCCTGCCTGGGCGGCCAGCGAGGCCACCGTCCAGCTCTCGGCGGGCCGCCCGTGGAAGGCGTGCAGGGCGGGGCCGAGGACCGGGTCGGCGAGGCCGCGGTACCAGCCCGGGGCATCGGCGCCCGCCCGGTCGAACCAGGCGCGCAGCGTGCAGACCAGGGCCCAGTCCAGGAGCCGGTCCATCAGTGCCTGCGAACCGGCGGAGAGCCGGGCGGCGTCGGCCGCGGAACTCTCCAGCCAGGCGCAAACCTCGGCGTCCTCGGTGATGACCAGGACCGGCGGCAGCGCGCGCAGGAGCCGTTCGTGCCGGTGCCCCGAGGCCCGGTACGCGCCCACGATCAGCGCGGTCGCGCCCTCCGGGCCCGTGCCCCAGTGGATGCCGTCGAGTTCCTCGCCGGCGCACGCGGCGTCCGCGGTGAAGCAGTTGATCTCGTAGGCCGGGTGGGGGCGCTGGACGGTAGCGGCCTCGTCGGCGAGGCGGAACCGCGCGGGCCCCCGGATGACGGCCGTGTCGCCCGCGCCGATCGCCCGCTCCGTGCCGTCGGCGAGCAGCAGCGTGCCGCCGCCGCGCAGCACGCTGACCATGGTGAGCGGAGCGGCGTCGGCGAAGGTGATGCTCCAGGGCGCGGTCAGGACGGCATGGCTGACGACCGAGCCTTCGGCCCGGATGCCGCTCAGCAGTGAGCTCAGGGGATCCACGGCCCCATCGTAGACGTTCTCCTATGTTCTGGAGAGTTTCTCCCATGGATCATCTACGGCGCTCTGCCTTTACTGGACTCACTGCACAAGATCGAGCCTTCGGGAGACACCGTGCCGCAGCACAGCAGTGACGCCAGGACCGCCCTCGTGGTCGTCGCTCACCACCGCAGCGATTCCCTGACCGCCCACACCGCCCGCCGCGCGGCCGCCCGGCTGGAGGCCGCCGGATACCGCATCGACCTGCTCGACCTGCACGCCGAGGGGTTCGACCCGCGGATGAACGTGGAGGACCAGCCGGACTGGGGCAACCGGGAGAAGCCGTACTCGGACGAGGCGCACGCCCATATGCAGCGGATCCTCGATGCCGATGTCGTCGTCGCCGTCTTCCCGGTGTACTGGCAGAGCGTGCCCGCCGTCCTCAAGGGGTGGATCGACCGCGTCTGGAACTACGGGTTCGCCTACGGCCGCAGCAAGCCCCGTCTGGCGGGCAAGCGCATGCTGTGGCTGGCGCTGGCGGGCGCCACCGCGGACGACCCCATCGCGGGGGCGATGCAGTCCGCCCTCGAAGCCAACCTGAGCGACGGCATCGCGTACTACTGCGGTTTCTCCCGTTCCGCCGTGGGCCTGCTCCTGGACGCGGAGGAGCGCCCCCAGCGCATCGACGCCGAGGGCCGGCTGCTGGTCGGCGAAGCGGCCGCCGGCGCCGAGCGGGACGCGCAGTACGCCGATTTCGACCGTCGGGCGGAGAAGTTCGTGGACGAGTTCCTCGCGGACGAACTCGTCGCGGCCTGACGGCCCCTCCTCAAGGCCCGGAGCGTGATCGCCGCACGCTCCGGGTCATACTTCCCGGGTGAAGACCGGATCCGAGGGAGCAGCGCGGCGTTGGCTGGCTGACCAGGGTGTCAGCCAGGTGCCCGACGGGTGGGTGAGCGACGAGAAGCCGGACACGTTGCTCACCGCCAGGTGGCGCACGCGTGGGCCGGTGATGTGTTCGCCGCGGACCTGGATGCGGCCGATCGGGTGCGGCTGGCCTCCGCGAACGAGGGTGCGGAGGGTCCCCTGCCGTCCGACGTGCTGTGGGACGGCTACCGTCGGCGGCTGGAGGCGGACCGGGACGCCGAGGCCGTCACCTACTCGCTGTGGGTGGACTGGTTCGAGGACCCTGCCACGTCCGCGACCGCCTTCGCCGAGGTCCTCGGTGACGACATCGGCCGGGTGGTGGCCGAGCCGTCCGAAGCCGTGCTGCTTCGGGCCCGTCGGGTGCTGGAGTGTTCGGGGCCGGTGTCCTGGACGGTGAAGGAGTCGACGTACCGCACCGCCGTGCGGCTTCCCGCCCTGCACGCGGCCGTCTTCCGCGGCCTGCTGGCGGGCTTCCACGACGTGTACGGCGACCTGGAACCGGCTGCCGCCCTGGCTCTCCTCGGCCCGCTGGACCTCCCCGCGGACACCCGCCACCCGGCCGAACTGCGCAAGGTCCTCGCCTCAGGTCACAAGAACCACTACCGCAGCCCGGGCGTCTGGGACGAAGCGGTTCGCTCCTGCTCCTGAGGCGGCGGACCGGAGACGAATCCCGCCGGCGTACCGCCGGGAACTCTTCCCGGTGTTGCCCGGCGGGTCAGGCGCCGTCTCCGGGAGCACCGTCCCGTACGGCGTCCAGCGCGGTCCGCAGGCCGACGGCGGCCAGGAGTTCCATGGGGAGTTCCTTGTCGGCCTGGCCGATGGCCAGGCCGAGCCAGCGGTCTCCTCCGGGGAGCGGCCAGGCGTGCAGGCTCGTGGTGACCGCGCTGAGCGTGCAGAACGGCTCGGGCATGTCCTCGTGTCCGGCCCAGAGGTCGATGACGAGCGGGTCGCCCCAGCATGCGGTGTACGCCGCGAGCAGGGCGTCCCGGCAGGCGCCGAGCTCCGCGTCCACCTGCTCCCAGACGTCCATGTCCTCCGCGTCCCAGAAGTCCCTGCTCCGGTGCAGGACACGGATCAGGTGCTCGGGGCCGCCGTCGCCGGTGGCGTCCTGGAACACCCCCTCGGGGAAGGGCTGCCCGGCGAGGTCGTCGATCAACGGCAGGTAGGCCTCGGGCGGCGCGGCCGCGGCGGATCCGCAGTCGTTGCTGTTCATGGGCGGAGCGTAGAAGACGGTGGCCGGCAGACCGCAGGCGGCACGTGCACCGCTGTCGGACGGGTGTGCACGTACCGGCCGAGGAGGCCCAGCAGGACCACTTCGCAGCCGAGCAGGAGGCGTTCCACCAGGCCGATCAGCTCCCGGCCGCCCGGACCGGCCGAGTAGGCCATCAGGACGGCGCCCGCAAGCGCCGCGCACGCCAGTGCACGCAGCCACCGGGCCGTGCCCCGGGCGTGGTCATCGACCTCGAACCGCCGGGCCAGGAGGAGTCCGGCGGCCGGCAGCGCGACGAACGCGGCGATCGAGGCGTAGCGGTGGACGAGGGCCGGCCCGCCCACGTGTGCCACCAGCGGGTCGGTCGGGACCACCGCGGCGACGACGAGCCCCACGCCCCACACCGCCAGCAGTACGGACGGCAGGCCGCGCACGGAGGCGAGCCGTGCGCGTGCCACCACGAGCAGGGCCAGGGAGGCGATGCCCAGCACGGCCATCGTCGTCTCGATCGGGCCTCCGCGGTCGAGGGCGGCGAAGTCGCTGACGGTCAGGGACCAGGGGCTGAGGCCGGGGTCCGTGTCCGAGGGCGCCCACACCGCGGCGGTCACCGACAGCACCACCGCGGTCCACACGGCACGGGCGAGGAAGCGGCCCGGGGAGCGGGTTCTCGTGGTCTTCACGCACCGATGCTCGGTCGAGGGCCGTGCCACGGCACCCGGGCCGACCCCGAAAGTTCCCTGACCCGAACCCCGGCCGGAGTCAGGGGACTCGGGGACCGGTCACCCGGTGACGGCGACGGCGACGGCTTCGATCAGCGAGTACGGGGCGGCATCGGGGAGCGGGCTGACCGTGGTGACGCGCAGCCCGGCCCGGCGGCACAGTTCCCCGAAGTCCGCACGGGTGCGCTCCCTTCCGCCGATGTCCACCATCATGTTGAGGTCGCTGAGGTACACGCCGGCGTCCTCCGCACCGACGACCTCGGCCCGTACCGGCTCCACGATCAGGACGACGCCGCCGGGCGGCAGTGCCCGCCGGCAGTGGCGCAGGATCGCGACCGCCTGGGCGTCCGTCCAGTCGTGCAGGACGCTCTTCACCAGGTACACGTCGGAACCGTGCGGGACGGAGTGGAAGAAGTCCCCGGCCACGAGGGAGCAGCGCTCCTCCAGCCCGTGACGTGCCAGCGTCTTCGCGGCCTCCGCCAGGCCGTCGGCGGTGTCGAAGACCACGCCGGTGAGGTCCGGGTACGTGGCGAGGAGGGCGGCCATGAGGGTGCCGCTGCCCCCGCCGACGTCGGTGACCCGGGCGTACCGGCCGAAGTCGAAGGCCCGGGGCAGGACGGTGGCGGTGTCGGTGACGACCTGGCTCATGGCCGTGTTGAAGTCGGCGGACAGCTCGGGATACCGGGCGAGGTGGCTGAAGAAGTCCGTGCCGAAGACGGTGTCGAAGGCGACCTCTCCCGTACGGATGCTGCCGTCCAGGTGTTCCCTGCGGTACGCGCGACGTCGGCGGCGGTGCGCGGGCCGTCGCCGATCAGTTCGACGATTCCCAGCCGGACGGCCGCGCCCAGCGTGTGCGCGGCCATGGTGCCGAATGCGAGCCGGACAACGAGTTCCCGGCCGGTGGCCGCCGTCCGTGCTTCCGCAGGCCGATCTGGGAGGTGAACCTGCTCCGGAGACGTTTGCGGCTCCACCCGCAGGAAGCAGCGAGGTCGCCGACCCGTACGCGGCCCCGCCCGGCCACGATGGTGTCCCAGGCGGCGGCCACCTCGGCCGCCAGGGGTGGGGCCCCGGCGGCCCGCCGCCTCAGGAATCGTTCCGTCAGCGCGAGCCGTTCCTGCCAGGACCCGGTGGCGGCGAGTTCGGGCGGGGGTGCGTCCAGCAGGGCGTGGGCGGCTCGGGGCGACAGCTCCACCTCGATGCACGCGACACCCTCGCCACGGACTCGGGTCGAGCCCGGCGACATCGCTGCGACCATTCCGTCGGGTTGCACCCCACCGGACCGACCGCCGGCTCAGCGACTCGGGCTGGCGGCGGAAACGGTGATGGTGACGGTGGTGGCGGTCAGATCGGGATGGGCCGAGTGGCCCACCGGTGCCGGACGTTGTCAGTCGAGCTGCATCGGCACGTTGATGTACTGAGCGGCGACCCAGCCCTTCTTGCCCTTGTGGGCACCGGACTTCACCGTGACGTAGCCCCAGGCTCCCGGCTTGCCGTTGTCGCCCTTGTTGCACTGCCAGTACACATCGGTGCCCTTGGCGAGCAGGCCGGTGGCCGTGTAGCCGGTGCCGGGGCCGGTACGGAAGTTGACGGCCGTGTACACGTCGGTGTTGATCTTGATCTGGTGGGTGCAGGCCCCGCTGCCGATGGTGGCGGCGCTGGCGGAGGAGGCGGCGAGGGCGGACCCTCCGAGCAGCAGCGCACCGGCGGTCGCCACGGTGGTGAGGCGGCGGGCGAACATGTTCATATGCAATTTCCTCCTGGCACAGTAGCGTCGAATCCGATCACGTGGACCACCCCCTTCCCCCGGCGCGATACACCCAAGGGGAGAGAGGAGAGAAGATCGAAAACGCGATCAACGCGATCGGTTCGTCATCTTTCCACTCATGATCATACGCACAACTGCACAGTTGATGATCAGCCAGGTGCGGAGACGGCAGCCGAAAGGCGCCCGCACCCCGCCCCCTGCATGCGTGCCGGGCGAGATGCGAACCCACGCGATCGCCTGCCGCCGACGCTCAGCGCAGTGGTTCCGTTCGCAAAGACACCCTGGTCCGACGGAACCGGGGACAGCCGGAGCCGGACAGCGGTCCGCGTCCCGGCCGAGCCGCCCGGACGCGCCTTAGGGCACTCCTGGTGCCGAGGGGCGGGAGCGCACCAGAATGGAGCGACGCGAGAGGAGGGGACGACATCGTGGATCCGATCACACTGGCAGGTATCACCGCCGTTGCCCTGAACGAGGGAGTCCGGTTCCTGTACGACCAGGCCGGCGAGGTCCTGCGGAACTTCCGCGAACGGCGCGCGGCAGCAACCTCGTTGCCCGCGGAGCTGTTCGAGGGGGCTCAGGCAGAACTCGTCGCCGACCCGGAGCGGGTCGCCGTACTCGAACCCGAACTGCGTCTGCTCCGGCGCGACCTGGGCGAGTACGCGCACGGCGTGGACCCCGTCGACCCGCGAGACGCCGAGCTCCTCGCGCTCGTGGACGGGCTACGGCGCACTCTGGAGGCGGTCTACGGCGCGCCCATCCTCTTCCGTGGCGAACAACAGCGGCCGGAGGACGGGCCCCGGATCCGCGGTGGGGTCGAGGTGAAGGAGGTACGCGGCTACGTGGCGGGCGTCCGCGCCCGCTCGGCCGCGTCGGGAGAACTCACGGGTTCGGTCCGCGTCGACAGTGTCGAAGAGGGCGGCCGGGCCGTCGGGGTCGATCTCGGGGGCGACCCGGGCTGATCTCGACGAGGCAGCCGCACAGCCGCCGGGGTGCTCAGTGCCCGGACTCGGCCGTCCCCGCCGCCGCGAGGAGCTGCTCCTCGATCTCCGCGCCGGGAGTGATGACGGCCAGCGCGGCGAGCAGGTCCACGTGGTCGAGGTGGGGCAGGCCCGGCGAGCCCACGATCTCCTCCAGCGCGCGCCGGGCGCCGGCACTGTCCGGGCCTCCGCGCAGCACCGTCACGGCCAGCGTCTCGGCCACGTCCCCGAGCGATCCACCGTGCGTCCGGGCGGCCTCCGGCCGGAGCAGCCGCAGATCGTCGTAGCGGCCCCGGCGGGCCGCCGTACCGGCCAGCTCGGTGAAGGCCCGGATCCGGTGCCCCGGGTCCGAGATCTCCCTCGCGGCGGCGACCGCGTGGGCGAACCGGGCTCCGGCCTCCCCCTCGTCGCCGATGTCGTGGAAGGCCTCGGCGAGTTCGGCTGCGGCCTGGACACTGCGGCGCAGCAGGACGTCTGCCTCGGCACGGATCTCGACGTCGCGCGGGCGATGACCGACGGGGTGCTCGAAGCCCGCGCTGAACATCGCCCTCTCGAGTGCCCTGTTCCACTCCCGCGAGGCCGCGGCGCTGCCCTCGGGCCACTCCAGTCCGACGGCCTGGAGCAGACACCAGACCGCCCCCTCCTCGTCGGCACCTCCGGGGATCCAGACGTCCTCGGGCAGCCGGGCCAGACTCCCGAGGATCCCCTGCACGGTCCGGCGCAGTGCGACGCGACTCTCCTCGAAGGCCTGCCGGTCCTCGCCGGCCCGACGGACACGCATCGTCAGGGCCTGCTCGTACGGAGAGGGCTTGCCCGCCGGATCCGCCGGGTCGGCCGGATCCGCCGGGGCGGTGGCGCCCTCCGCCTGCCGGAGCAGGGTCAGTTCCGTGTGCTCGGCATGGGCGGCAAGCCGGTCCCGTACGTCGCCCAGGTTCATCAGGCCGACCTCGCCGCCAGTCGTCGGCGTACGGGTCACCCTGGCGGCCTCGGCGGGCAGCCGCGCCCGCAGCAGGTTCTTGACGAGGCGGTCGGCGTCCTGCTGTCGGCGCCGGTCGCGGGGCAAAGCGCTGAACCAGGCGGCAGCCTCGGCCCCGAGGGTCTCGGCGCGCCGATGGTCACCGCGCAGGTGGGCGGCCCAGGCCAGCGCCGCCCGGGCGGGGCCGGACACCACCGGCTCGGGCCTGCGACGGCCCGCGGTGCGGGCCAGGGTGTCCGCCAGGCGTGGGCGGTCCGCGTCGGCGAGGACCCGGTACGCCTGCGCGCACAGGCTGTGGGGGATCCGGTCGGCGGCTTCCCGTGCCGCGGCGACCAGGGCACTCCGGGGGCCGGGCCGCGTCTCGTCGCGGGCCATCCACGCGAGGGCCCGTACGTGTTCGGCGGGATGGTTCGTGCCGAGCCGGTCGGCCTCCCGGCGCGCCCGGTCGCCCTGCCCGGCGGCGGCCAGGAGGCGTACGACGGCCAGGCGCAACCCGACGCCGCACCAGCCGTGGAAGCCGTCGACGTGTCCGGCGTGCAGGTCGTACTCGTAGGCGGGCAACTCCTCGACCAGGGCGTCGAGCAGCCCGGGAGCCGTCGGGTCGCCGATGCGGACCATGGTGGCGGTGTGGTGCAGCAGGCCCCGGATGTCCCGGCGGGGGTCGGCCAGTGCGGCACGGCCGGCCGCGCGCGCCCTGGCGGCACCGGCCGGGCCGAGCCGCGCGGCCTGGACGATCCGTGCCAGCAGGACGGCGGCGTCACTCAGCTCTCCGCCGGCGCGCGCCGTGCGGTCGGCGAGTTCCGGGAGGCGCCCGTCGAGTTCGCCCCGTGCCGCGTGCACCAGCAGGACGGAGTCGGCGACGTCCGGCTCGACCGGCGGCGACGCCCAGGGACGCGCATCGTCCGGCTGCGGCAGGTGACCCGCCGCGATCAGCGCACCCAGCCGGCCCAGCCCGCCCGGGTCCGTTCCCATGGGGCCGGTGAGCGCCGACAGAGCCGCCCGCGTGAGGATCCCTTCGACGGCTCGGGCCCTCGCGACGTTCTCACGGATGCGCAGGGCCGGCGGCACGGCCGCCTCCGGTCCGGCCTCCTCGAGCAGGAACGCCGCCAGATGGCCCAGCAGGTCGTCGTCGGCGACGTCCATCACGGCACCCGCCTGCTCGGGCCTGAGGCGGGGCAGGAGCGGGGCGAGCAGCGCCGCGACCGCCGGAGCCCAGCGCTGTCCGGCCACGCGGCGGCCTCCGGCCGCGATCTCCTCCAGGGGTGCGGTGGCCTCGTCGGGCGCCCGGGCGCCCAGGGCGGCGACGATGAGCAGCAGCCACAGCAGGGCGGTGTCCCGCGGATGGGTACGCGCCTTGGCGACGCCCGCCGCGGCTCCCCAGCGCAGCGCGGCCTGCACCGGGGTCTCCTCGTCCGCCTCCGCGCCCGCCCGCACCAGGCGGAGCGCCAGCTCTGCCGACCGGGGGTAGGCGTGGGCGGCCAGGGAGGCCCGCAGCGCGCGGTGCAGTGTGACCAGGTGCAGCTCCCGGCCGGGGGCGACCGCGCGCTGCGCGGCGAGGTAACCGGGGGACGAGGCCAGGGTGTACAGGCGGTCCTGGAGCGTCCGGCTCCGGCCGGGACGGCCCGTGGTGCATTCCGCGGCGGTCAGCAGGTGGTCCGTGAGGTGCTGCAGCAGGTACGGGTCGTCACAGCCGTCCCACGCGTCGGCCCAGGAGGTGAACGCGTGGTCGGCGATGCGCCGGTGTCCCTCGCCGGCGTCGAGGTGGGGATCGTCCCCGGACAGCAGGAACTCCTCGAAGGAGCGGTGGAACAGCGTCCACGGGCCGCGCCGGTCACGGCCGCGCAGGTACTGGCCGAGGACCCGGACGGTGTCGAGGACCTCCTGTTCCGTGCGGTCGAGGAGGTCGGCCAGGCGGCCGGTGGTGAATCCGTCCTCCCGAGCGGCGACCAGCAGGTCGAGGACGGGCCTGAAGGCGGTACGCCAGCGCTCCTCCGCGTCCGCGCTGCCGACCGGCCGGAGCTCCCGGCGCATGAACTCCCGGTAGACGCCGTCGAGCCCGTACGGGAGCGCAGCAGCGGCCAGTTCGTCCACCGTCCGGGCTCCGTCGGCCACCTCCTGGGTGAGGTGGAGCACGTACAGGTAGTTGCCCTCGCCGGCCGCTGCCAGCCTGCGGGCCGCCGCCTCGCGGGCTTCCCGGGGCGGCCCGGCGCCCCGCGGGCCGCGTAACCGCTGGCGTGCGTAGGCGAGGAGGTCGGCGTCGGGGTGCGGTGCGTCGTCGACGAGGTCGAGCAGGACGGCGTCCGGCAGGTCCCGCACGACCGCGGTGATCCGGGGGTCGTACCGTGTGGTGAGCACGAACCGCAGCGGGAGCCGGTCGACGCCGCTGAGGACGAGTTCGGCGATCGTACGGCTGCCCCGGTGGGTGAGGGCTTCGTCCAGGGCGTCGACGACGGCGACCGGCCGCTGCGCCGGGGCGAGGAGCTCCAGCGGGCGGCAGACCAGTTGTTCGAAGGCTTCGTCCGCGGTGACGTGGGAGAGGGAGAGCGAAACCTGTGCGCCGATGACGCTCGCGTGCGGGTGGACCGTGCCGGCGGTGGCCGTGCCCTCGATCCGCAGATGACCGGGCTGCCCCGGATGCCCAGGCTGCCCCAGTGGTCCCAGTGGCCCCGCGGGCCGCAGGGCCCCCGCCTGCCCCGACCGCTCCCCCGCCACGCGGACCAGGGCATCGGCGAAACCGGGCACGGTCGTACTGAACTGCTCGGCGAACGACGCGGCGAAGCGGACCGGGTCGACGCTGCCGCGGCTGGTGGTACGGCAGCGGTGGACCGCGGTGCCCGCCACCGGGTCGCGGCCCCACAGGTGGTCCACGACGGCGGACTTTCCCGTACCCGGCCCACCGGTGAGGAAGAGGTACGAGGACCCCGACGCGGCCCAGTCCCGTACGGCGGCGACGAGCCAGCCCCGCCCGACGAACTCGGTGGCGGCATCGGTCGACGGCGGATCGGCTGCCATGGCCGAAGCGTAGACGCGCCCGGCGCCCGTGAGAACCCGCGTGGGGTCGGCCCGACCCGGCACGACCCGGCCCGGTGCCCTTGGCCGGACACTCCTCGTGCTGCGGGAGTAGGCCGTGCGAGGATCCGGCCCAGGATTCCCCGGCCCACTCTCACGGAACGCCGCTCGCCCTGGGGCGTGTTCACCTCCCCGGCCGACCCGTGGCCGGCCTCGGAGACGACCGCGCTCGCGCAGCGGAACGGCATGGTCCTGCGCCTGGACGGCCGGGAGATGCGGGATCCGGCGTCCGTCTTCCGCACCTTCGCGCGAGAGTTGTCGTTCCACGGCCACGGCCACGGGAAACAGGACCTCGCGATTCTGATCGAGCACGCGGACGGACTGCTGGAGGCGGTGTTCCTCGGGCTGTTCGTATCGGTCCTCGCCCAGGCGGCCTGGAACTCCAACCTGCGCCTGGACGGCGACGGCGAGCTCGACGGGTGGCGGCCCCGCATCGCGCAGCACTTCGTCTTCCTCCTCGACCACACCTCACCCGCTGCCTTCGCGGAGAAGGCAGCCCGCGGCACGGACGTGGCGGTGGCACTCTCGGACGGCCGCCTGCTGGCCGCCCTCACAGACGCCGGCCGGCCCGGCGAAGACCCCGCGTCCGCGCCCTGGACGGCCGGCCCCCTCTCCTTCACGGACACGGAGATCCTGAACGGCATGACCATCAAGGCCATCACGGAGCCTTCGCCAACTTGAAGTCGCAGGTCGAAGGACTGGTGTGGTTGGCGCTCGGGATGCTTGGGCTGGTCACAGGCGGCTGTCTGAGGTGTAGATCGTCTGTCTGGTTCTGCGGCAACCCGTACGACTGAATGCGGACAGTAGTCCGTTTTGGTCATGGTGCGACGGTGCTGCGCCCTCTATTGTCCGGGCCAGGCCGCTGGCCTATTGCTCGACCAACATGACAGGGGACTCACATGCGTCTGGGTACAGCCCTCGCCGCAGTCACCGCCGCCTTCGCACTCGTCCTGTCGGCCGCGGGTTCCTCCTCCGCGGCGACGGGAGACTTCCTCTACGTCTCCCTTGACCTGAACAACGTCCAGATCCAGCAGGAGCTCAGCAACCCTGATAGCGGGGTGTGCATCGATCTTGAGGGCACGGCCAACCTGCCCGCCCTCCTCGGCCGAAATCTCACCACCAGTGTCGCCACCGTCTTCCAGGACTCTAACTGCGACGGCGACACCTTCTGGGTCGTCGGCCAAGGCGCCTTCGTCCCGCTGACCGCTCGGTTCCGCTCCGTCGTCTTCAGCTGAGTTTCGCCCATCGGGCCTTCTTCAGAGGCAGGCTGGGCCTGCCTCTGAAGAAGGCTTCCGCTCGGGCACGTGGAGCAGCTGCCGGGGATGCCCGGCACGACGTCTACCGGCGATCTCGGTCCCTTGCGGACCGGCGGTCTCCTACGATCCGTGCATGCTGGATCCCGAGCTGCTGGAACGGATCACCGCGCGGCGCGCGGAACTGGACGAACTCGAAGAACAGCTGGCCACCCAGCTGGCCCGAGTACGGGCCGAGCGAGACGAACTCGCCACCGCTGAACGCGTCCTTGAACGGATAACTGGGCAGCTCGCCGAGGAACGCGCCTCGGCCGGGCCGATGCCCGGGCAGGTAAGGCCAAGCTGGAACCGCTGCGCGGCAAGCTGGTCAGACTCGTCGATCGCGGCTGGCTGCGCAAACTCCCCGACGGCCGCTTCATCAACCGCCGCCTGTGACCAGGAACACCGCCACTCGGAGCGGCACCGAAGGGGCGTAACCGGGTGGCCCCCCGAGCCCGTTGGAATTGTGTGACGAATACCGAAGACCGCGCCGAGGACACCTGCCCGATCGTCTATCAGTGCCGTCTGCCGCTGTCCACGCGCACCGTCAACCACCTCGCCGATCTGCCCAGGCGCCATCTGAAGGCGATCCGGTCCAGGTGGCGCATCCTGCCGCCGGGGAAGATCGCGGTCATCGTGCTGGCCGTACTGCGCCACGACCAGCGCCTGGCCGACATGGCCGGGCGGCAACGACGTGTCCGAGTCCAGCGTCCGCCGCTGGCGCGACGAGCTGATCGGACTGCTCGCCGCCCGGGCCCCGCGCCTGGACCGCGCCCTGAAGAAGGTTGCCAAGCAGGGCGGGGAGCTGGTCTTGATCGACGGCACCCTCATCCGCACTCGCCGCCGCACCGGCAAGGCCGACCGACGGAACTACTCCGGCAAGCACCGCAGCCATGGCCTGCACCTCCTCGCCCTGACCGACGAGAACGGCCGTCTGATCTGGATATCCGCCGCCCGGCCCGGCCGCACCCACGACAACACCGCCGCCCGCCACGACCACACCCTGGCCCACCTGCGCGCCGCCGACCTCGGCGCGCTGGCCGACCTCGGCTTCCGCGGCCTGGACAACGACATCCTCAACCCCGTGATCGTCACCGGCTACGCCGCCAGCCGCACCCACAAACTCACCCCAGGCCAGAAGGACGCCAACCGCGTCCTCGCAGTCGGACGCGCACCGGTCGAGCACGCCTTCGCCCACCTCAAGAACTGGCGGATCCTCACCAAGCTCCGCACCGACCCCGCCAGCGCCACCCAGCTCCTGCGAGCCCTGCTCGTCCTGACGAACCTCGAAGTCAACCGCTGACGGATGATCTTCTCCGTGGGCTCCTGCCCACGACCAGCCTGAGTACCCCGAGCGCCGGTCACACCAGCCCTTTTGAGCTGCGCCTTCAAGTTAGCGGCAACTCACGGTGTTCCGGGACCACCTCGGCTGCTCGATCCACGAGGCCATGGACGTCCTCCGGTCCCGCTCCGCGCACCTGAACCGCACACATCGCAACGGCTGCACGGGTGGCGCCCCACGATGACGGACATCTCGCGAGGTGGATCCTTCAGAAGGGGGGATCCATGAGATCCCCGGGGGCAGGGGCGGACTCCGGCCGGGCGGCACACTGATCGGCGACCGGAGAGCCACGCGCGGTGGCCGACCCGGTCGTCGGCCGCCATGGCCTCACGCATCACGGCCTCGGCCCGTTCGGCGTGACCGTGGTCGCGCAGTGCTCCGGCGTAGAGGCCCACCTGCACCGCCGTGGTCACCGGAACAGTGCGGGGAAAGCACTTGGTCATCGCACCCCACGACTTCTAACCTGCTCGAATGATCGAAGACAGCCCTGTGGTGCGGGTGGGAGACCCCGGATCACACCCGGTCCACCTGCTCTTCTCCGAGCCGACACGACCGTTCGACGACGAGCCCACCCTCGACATCCTCGTGAGGGCACGCGGACAGCGGGTGAGCGTCGAGACCCTGGTGCGCACGTGGGACGGCGACGGCCTCGACGTCTTCCTCTTCTCGTTGGCCGAGGACTTCCGCGGCTGGGACGGAGCGCGCGCGTGGCGCTCTCTGGAGCGCGGCCTGACCATCTCAGCGGAACACCACTCGGGCGGCTACGTCCACCTGACGTGGGGCATCCACGACCGGCCTCCGTCCGAGGAGTGGCACTTCGAGACCACGACCGTGCACGCGGCCGGCGAGGAGATGCGCAACCTCGCAGCCGAGGTCCGCACGTTCCTCACGAGCAAGGTCGGGTAGCCGAAGCAGCACCAGGTGAGGCAGCGGGGACGAGTACGGCAGGAGGCCCCCGGCCTCGACATCGGCTACCGCCAGTCCCCCGCCCCCGGTGAACGAAGCCGAGCAGCCGTGTCCACGCGACAGCGCCACGCACCACTCACGAGTCACGCCGGGGGCAGACACCCGGGAGGGACCCCGAGCCTCGGTCGGCGCCCCTCCCGGGTGTCTGCCGCGTGAAAAACCGTTGCCGTGGCCGGTAGTTGGGTACTGTCCCTTCGGTCCGCTGGATCACGTCAGCCGAAGATCGCACGCTGGCCGTGCACAGGACGCTGGGAGACACGTGCTGGGCGACGACGAAGTCCTCAAGGCCGTGCAGAGCCACATCGAAAGTCGAGGCAAACCCCTCGCAGGTCCCTTGCCGGGCGCTTCCGCCCTCACCTGGCACTCGCTCCTCAAAGGGCAGATCGTACGCAGCATCGAGTCCCGCTCGGAGAAGAAGCGCCTCCACCGCGGGCCTCTCGACCTCTCCGACCGCCCGGTCTACGACACGCTCGGCGACCACCGCGTGCCACCTCCCCGGGACCCTGCCAAGCCGTACAGCCGGAAGCTGGTTCGGCGGGGGTCGATCGACGACCGCCTGTGCGAGTGCGGCAACGGCGTCGTCCGCTGCCGGCGCTGTGAAGGCGAAGGCACGATCCGCTGCGCGCCGCGCCAACGCTGCCACAGCTGCCGGGACACCACCTGCTGCCTGCTGTGCGGTGGCGACGGCCGCTCGGCCCTGAAAACCCCCGGGAAACAGGCCGGACCCCCTGCGCACACCGCAGCGGATACCGCCGACCGCGGCCGATGCCTGGAGTGTGGTGAGCCCGGTGTCGCCTGCGTGACCTGCCGCGGCCGCGGCCGCGTCACGTGTCCCACCTGCCAGGGCGAAGGGTCCAAACCGTGCCCCGACTGCGCCCAGGACGGCACGGTCACCCACACGCACTGCGCGGGCACGGGCAGGACCGTCGAATGGACGGAAGGCATCATCACCCGAACGCCCAGCACCGTAGAGGTCAGGCTTCCGGTGTCCGGACCGCTCTCCTGGGCGCGGAAACTCGCAGATCAGCATGCGGCGTGGACACCGACGACACTGGCTGACGACGATCCTGAGCGCGCCCGCGTCGAGAAGGACTTCGGAGCAACCCTGCAACCGCTTCTCCGGACGCACGACCAGGAGATCGCGCGCCGGACGGAACTCGCCTACGTGCGGTTCGCGAAGGTGGCAGTGCATGAGCACCCGCACAGGATCTACTACGTCTTCCCCACGCACGGCCGTCCCACGGTCGTCGGGCGCCCCTCGCCGAAACGCCTCTGGCAGATCGCGGGAATCGCCGCTTTCGTGATCGTGCTCCTTGCCCTCCTCAACGGACTCCTCGCCTGACCATCGGAAGGGACACGGGCGGACGCAGGGGAGGCGGCACAAGCATCAGAGCGCTCAAGGCCCGGACGCGGGTGGTGGTTCCGCGTCCGCGTGCCTGCCGGCGCGAAGGGCGGCGAGGCCGAAGGCCAGACCTCCGGCGATGAACCAGGGGTTCCACAGGGCCAGCGTCCAGAACCGCTGCCCCTCGCTCACGGAAGCGTCCAGCGGCGCGGCACCGGTCAGCAGCATCACCTCGACGCCGACACCACGCATCAGCAGGACGGCGCCGACGCCCCATCCCAGCCACCTCACCAGCGCAGCGGGGCCTCCCCGGAAGTCAGAGCGGATCAGCAGCCGGGCGAGGACGGCGCCGAGGACGCAGAGCCCTCCCACGCCCCACAGGCCGGCGACGACGAACCACAGCGGACGCTCGGTGGCCAGCGGCCCGGCGGAGACGCTCAGCCCCACATCACCGCCCAGGCCCCAGTAGAAGTGCAGCACCGCGAAGGCGACCGCCCACCCGCATGCGATACGCCCCCACAGCATGGACCGGGCGGGACCGCCCGTCCCCTCCCGCTCGCGCTTCATCCCTGGCCCTCCCGAGCCTCGCGTGCGCCGGCGCGCGGGCCGCCCGGGTCCTGCGGCACCACGATGAACGCCGTGCCCTTCGCGAGGTCGATGCTGGAACGCGGAGGCGCCCCGTCGCTCTCGTCGTCCCGCCGCAGCAGCTCCACCCGCCGCTGCTCCAGCTCTGCCGCCTTGTTGCCGTTCACCGTCGCCGTGAACTCGTCGAAGGCCACGCTCGACAACGACCGACCCGTGCGCCTGCGGACCCACGGCAGCAGACCCAGCCCCGTGAGCCACCGCCACGTACCCTCCACCAGCGCGCACAGCACCAGCAGACACACGAACGCCGGTAACGACGCAGCCCACATCGCCACAGCTGCCCCCCATTCACCTCAACACAGCCGACACCCGAAGAAACGGCGCGAGGGGCGATGCCGTTCCCACCGCACGCGCGCAGCGGCACAGACGGTGGGTGCGGCGCCTGCCGGGCGGTCTACGATCACGGTTCGGCGATCACGCGGGACGCCGTACGAGGACCGGACGAACCGGACGGACTGGGGGACGCAATGGCGATCGAGAGGCCTGGCCGGCCGGAGGACCTGCCGGCGGCCGAGGTGCTGTGGGCACGCTGGGCCCTGGTGGCCGTGCTGGAGGCCACGGCGAAGGCAGAGGCGCAGGACGTCCGCCGCGGTGGAACGTGGATCGACGGCGAGGGTCTGCACCTCGACGACCGCGGCTGCACCTGGTGGACGTTCGAGCAGCTCGGCGAGGGCCGCTACCTGCTGTACGGCCAGGACGAGTCCAGTGCCGTGAAGTGGCACGAACCCACGATCGACATGCTGGCGCAGGCACCGGACTGGCTGCCTTTCGAGCGTCTGCGGAAGATGCTGGAGGGCTGGGAACTGGGCTGCGTGTACTGGTTCGAGAACGGTGCCTGGGCACGCGCGCCCTACCCGGACGACCTGGACGACGACGGCCTCGACTGCGGGATGAGCCGTTACGCGGTGCGTGAGGAGGCGCTGTGCGATCTGATCGCCTCGGAACGCGGCCTGCCCCGCGGACGTGCCGACGACCTCCTGGCGGCAGCCGAGGCCCGCAGCCTCACGGGGTCGGAGGTCCAGGAGTTGCTGGACGCGGCTGCCGCGGCGGAAGAGTACGTACCGGCGGACCGGGAAGCGATGCTGAGGTCCCTGGAACGCGCGGCCCTTCGCCGGTCTCCGCAGGGCTGACAGGGGTCGGCCGGCAGGCTCGTCGCCGGTGAGGGCCGACGGATCGGGAACCCCGCACGGCCGCCGGACGGCAGTCAGCCGGCCGCGGAGTGGTCCCCGTAGAGGAGACGTGCCGTCAGTTCCATGCACCGGGTGCGGGCCGCGGAGAAGCCGTAGGGCATCTTGGTCACCGCTTCGAAGGCACTCATGCGGACGTCCTCCTCGCCCGCCGCCTCGGCGTCGTCGTCCCCGAAGAGCTTCTCCTCGTCCGCGTCCAGCCCGGCCGCCTCGATGGCCTGAAGCAGTTCCTCGTGGTGGGCGCAGTGCTGCGCGGCGAGCTCCTCGACCCGCGGGTCGTAGGGGTCCACGGTGTCGTCGAGGGCGGCGTCGGCCGCGTCGAGACGGTCGGCCTCGGCCCGTAGGGCGGGATGGGTCGCCAGGACGATGAACACGCTTGCCTGAACCGCGGCTCCCAGCGGCCCGAAGATCCGTTCCGTGACCAGCAGGGTGTCCAGGTCGGAGGGGCGCAGCGCGCCGGAGGGAAGGTGGCCGAGCCGGTCCGTGACCAGCGGGGAGAGCAGGCCCAGCGGACTGCCAACGGCCCGCAGCCGCTGGACCGCCGTGCGCTGACGCCGGATCTCGGCCTCCTGGGCGGCCAGGGTCTCCTCCAGCCGGCCCAGGACGTCCTCGACATCGCGGGCTTCGTCGAAGGCCGCCCGCATGTCGTCCAGGCCGATGCCTGCCTCGGACATCCTGCGGATCCACAGCAGGCGGATCATGTCGTCGTAGCCGTAGCGGCGGCGTCCGTCTCCGCCCCGCACGGGCTCCGGGAGCAGACCGATCTGGTGGTAGTGGCGGATGGCGCGCGGGGTGGTGCCGGCGAAGGCGGCGGCATCGCCGATCTTAACCTCGCGGGGAGGCGTCGCGGTGGGGTACATCGCAGGGAGGGCCTTTCGTGCTGTGGTGCCCCGACCACACCACATGCCGCTACGGCATGTGCAACCCCCTGCCCCGGGCCATCGGCGACCTCTTTAGGATCAAGCGGGACGGAGGGGACGTGATGTTGCAGGTTCTGTGCAGCGAGGACGATGGCGAGCCGGAGCTTTCCAGGACGCGTCAAAGGCGGCTGGTGCTGGCTCAGTTGCTGAGCGGGAACACCGGTGGCTTCTCTCTCGGAAGCCCCGGACCCCTTTCCCTACGAGAGGTCACTGTCCGACATCGTCGTCCATGAGGATCCGGAGCGCGACACCGCTTCGATCATCGTGGAGGAGCAGATCCTGAGGATCTGGGGAGGGCGGGAAGCCCTCGACCTCCTTGCCCGCAACATTGCGGGCTTCGCCTCCGAAGCCGATGCGAACCACCATCTCCATCTCGACTACCCGGCATGCGACTACATCGCGGAGGAGTCGGTCCCCTTGGTGGTCGCGTTCACGAAGTGAGCAAGGTCTCTGCGTTTCTCAGCCGGTCACAGCCGGGCGGGGATGAGTGTCAGATGTCTCTGCCACAGTGGCGGGGCATGACCACCGCCGAGGCCTCTGGGGCCATGCCACTCCACTGCTTCTGGCAGCTCGTCGATGCCGCGCGGGCGGAAGCCACGTCGGACCGACCGTTCGCTGACGTGCTCGCCGACCTGCTGGCAGCACGCTCGCGGCGCGAGATCGTCGCCTACCAGCGGACGTTCGAGCTCCGGCGCGCGGGGGCTACGCAGCCGCTTCAGGCGCCCGCGCTCCGCGATACGGGCCTTGAGCCACACCGCGTTGAGGTCGGCCGGACGGCTGCCGCACGCCGAGACGAACGCCATGGCCGTCTCCCGGGACGGCGCGGTCCGGCCCGAGGCCGCACGCTTGAGTGTGGCCGGGGACCGGCCGGTCTTCGCCGCCAGTCCGTCGTACGTCAGGCCGGCAGCCGCAGGCAGTCCGCGCAGCGCCTCGGCCAGTACGCCACGGCCAGGACGAGCACCACGCACACGACCGCGGCCTGCGACGGTGTCATACCACTCGTCAGCGCCGGCCGCTCCCCCGCCTCACGCCGCCGGCCTCGGCCCTGTGGAGGGACCAACTGCTGCTCCATGCACATCTCCCAGGTGGAGAGCGCGGAACGGCCCGGCTCCCCTCGTGATGGCGAGAGGGCGCAGCACGCACCCTCTCACGCTGGTGACTTCACGCCGAGTGACGCTTCCCCGACGGCGATTGCAGTCGCCTTCCCGGTGGCCCACATGATGTCAGGGTTACCCCTTCCGATCTGAGGAAGAGCATCCACCTCAAGCCGCGAATGTTATGTATGTCCCTTCATTCGTTCACCTGCGTCCATACGTTCCACGCGTGATACGAACTGCCGGGAACGCTCCTCCACCAGCGAGTTCTGCGGATTTCGCGCGCATGTTTCCCTCCCATCCAGCCGCGGGAAACCTGCACCAACCTTGTGCCGAAGAAATCCGTGGGGAGACCCGCGGAGCCCCTCGCATGCTGGTGACTTCGCAGACAGGGACAGGAGCGGCACCGCGTTGCAGCGCGAGTACCGCACGTGACAGGGCCGACCCGGACACTTCGGGCCGGCCCTGTCCTCGTCCGCGGTCGGCTGACGCCGCGGAGCTGCGCGTCACATCAGGCGCTGGAGGAGGCGCAGCCCGCGGCGGGTGAACGGCGGCTGCGCCAGGCGCAGCGTGTCCATCGTGAGGGGTTTGTGCAGGACGGGCTTGAGGTCGGTGAAGGACCGCCAGGAGTACACGCCGTGCTAGGCGACCATGCCGCTCGCACCCACCCCGCCGAACGGCAGGCCCGTGGCGGCAACGTGGACGAGGCTGGCGTCGTGCACCACGGCACCGGACGAGGTGTGCTGCTCGAACAGGCGGCGCGTGCGGGCCGACGACGTGAAGACGTACAGGGCGAGCGGTTTGTCCCCGCGGTTGATCACTTGGGCGGCGTGCTCGGCGGAGTCGACCAGGAGGATGGGCAGGACGGGCCCGAAGACCTCTTCCCGCAGCAGAGGGTGGACTGCTGCCGGGCTAACGGTCGGATGGTCCGCGGTGGGGAGGGTCACCACCGCGGGGGCGATGCAGCGTTCGGCCCGGTCGCACTCGCCGCCGATGACCGCCTCCGTGCCGTCGAACAGCGCGGTGAGGCGGTCGAACTGCCGCTCGTTGACGATACGCCCGTAGTCCCGGCTCGTCCGGGGGTCCGCACCCCACAGGTCCGTGATCGCCTGCTGGAGCGCGTCCACGAGCGCCGGGATCCGGCCGGGCGTGGTCATCACGTAGTCCGGGGCGACGCAGGTCTGGCCGGCGTTGGTGAACTTCGCCCACGCCAGGCGCCGGGCGGCCCGGTGGAGCCTGGCATCGTCGTCGAACCAGACCGGCGACTTGCCGCCGAGCTCCAGCGTCACGGGGGTCAGGTGCCGGGCTGCTGCCCCCATCACGATGCGGCCCACGCTCCCGCTGCCGGTGAAGACGATGTGGTCGAACCGCTGGGCCAGGAGGTCCGTCGTCCGCGGGGCTGGACGCGGCGCGCACCGTGTTCGCCGAACAGGGAGCCGGCGCCCCCGTCGCGGACATCGCCGCCCTGGCAGGGGTGGGCATCGGGACCCTCTACCGCCGCTACGGCAGCAAGGAGCAGCTCCTCCAGCACCTGTGCGCGATCTGCATCGCCCGGACGATCGCCGACCTGGAGGCCGCGCTGGCGTCGGAGGGCACCGGAGGGGAAGCCCTGACGCGCTACATCACCGCCGCCGTCGACGCCAGGGCCGGCGCCTTCGCGACCTTGGCCGGAACGTTCAGCGTGCCCGAGGAGGTGGCCGCCTCGAACGAGCAGGCCAAAGCGCTCGCCGAACGACTGCTGCGACGGGGCCACGACGACGGGACCGTACGCGAGGACGTCACGACGCTCGAACTCAGGCACCTGGTGGAGATGTTCAGCCGCTACCCCCGCCGGACCGAGCAGGACGACCACGCACGCAGCCGGCTGCTGACCCTGGCTCTGGACGGGCTTCGCACCGCCCACACCGCGCTGCCGGGACCACAGCCGGACTGGGCCGCGTACCACCGCAGTTGGGACGCTCCCGACCGGACCTCCTGACGCCGGCCGCGGGCGAAGTCCCACCTCTGCGGCGGGCGGCAGGCCACCGGAGGCGCGTACGCCCTGGTGGCAGGCCTGTCCGGGCCGGTGGCTAGCATCGGCGCATGGGTGTGGACATAACGGTCCTGGTCGTCGACTGGGCACACGTGACGGATCTGGCCGCGGAGGACCGGCTGCGGGTGCTGCAGGAGTCGGCGTACGCGGACGACGACCCCGACGGGGACGGTGACGTCGTCGACGGGTGGGTGTGGCCGGCCGCCGGGTCCGGGCGGGACTGGCTGGGGCGGTACGAGTTCCCCGGCACGCTCGGCTCGTACGAGCCGCACTTCTGGGCCGCGCAGTGCTGGGAGAACGTCCGGGGCGCCGCCGGGGACGGGCTGCGGCCGGCGCTGGACGAGTTCCTGGAGGGGCTGATCTGGTGGGGGCCGCGGGCCGACGTCGACGCGGAACACGTCGACCCCGGGGTATTCCCCTCCCTGGAGGGACTGTGGAGGAGCGGGCCGCTGATCGTGCGCGGCCCGGCGACCGTGGAACGGCTGAGGCAGAGGTGGCACGCGGCCGCCCCGGAACTGGAGGGGCTGCGGTTCCCCTACGGGGAGCTCGCGGGGCGGGAGCCGGGCCAGTGGGTCGCCGGCTTCGACGAGTTCGCCGAGCTGCTGACGGGCTGGGCCGAGGTGGTCGGCGAGGCGGAGCGGCGGGGCTGGGGCGTGATCGGCCTGCCCATCTAGACCGGCGCCTAGCGGGCCTCCGCACTCCACCACGGGTTCCCACCGCCCCGTCGCAAGGGCGTCCGCAGCGACGGCTGCTGCCGGGGCGATGTGAGGAACAGCCGGCCGGCAGCGCACGGGCGGGCGGGCCGCGGATACGGGCTGTCGCGGACCACGAGGGCTCCGACGAAAGCCGGATGGCAAGTCCCGGAGCACCCCGTCGACGGCGATCCGCACGCCCGGCGGATGGATGCCGGTCTCGATCTCGCCGGCTGCCACGACGCTCTCCAGGCCGTGCCGACCGGTCCACCCCCTGTACAGGCCCGGCCGCAGGATCCGCGAGGGGACAGAAGGGTCGGGCGCCCCAGCGCTCAGGTCTGCCAGGCGTGGCCCGGGCCCCGGTCGGGCGGAGAGCGGCCAGGTCGTCGGCCCGTGCAGAACCGGCGAGGGGCGGCGGTCGAAGTCGCTGCGTGGACTCCGGGCCCGCGGCCCGGCGCACTCGGGCGATCGGAGACTCCGGCCCACGCCGCGGACCGCATGACGGAAGTCTTACGTCCGCGCGTGGGAGACCGCCCCGGCCGTCGGGAGTGCGTAGCGTCCGGGGCATGCGTGTACTCGTCACCGGAGGGGCCGGGTTCATCGGCTCCCACATCGTCACCGTCCTCAAGGACCGCGGGCACGAGCCGGTCGTCCTCGATGCCCTGCTCCCCGCCGCCCATCCCGATGTCCCCGCGCTGCCGGACGCGGAGTTCGTCCGTGCCGACGTGCGGGACGCCGACGCGGTCCGTGCGGCACTGTGCGGGGTGGATGCGGTGTGCCACCAGGCGGCAATGGTCGGCCTCGGCAAGGACTTCGCCGACGCTCCCGCGTACGTCGGCTGCAACGACCTCGGAACGGCGGTCCTGCTGGCGGAGATGGCGGCCGCCGACGTGCGGGACATCGTCCTCGCGGGCTCGATGGTCGTCTACGGCGAGGGCCGTTACACGTGCGGACGGCACGGGACGGTGCGGCCCGGAGCGCGCCGGGTCGAGGACCTGACGGCGGGCCGTTTCGAGCCGTGCTGCCCCGACTGCGGGGCGCAGCTCGCGCCGGGCCTGGTCGGCGAGGGCGCGCCGACGGATCCGCGCAACGTGTACGCCGCGACGAAGCTGGCGCAGGAGCACCTGGTGGCGTCCTGGGCCCGCTGCGTGGCAGGTCGTGCGGTCTCGTTGCGCTATCACAACGTGTACGGGCCGGGCATGCCGCGGGACACCCCGTACGCGGGTGTCGCGTCCTTCTTCCGCTCCGCCCTGGCCCGCGGCGAGGCTCCGCGCGTGTTCGAGGACGGGGCGCAGCGGCGGGACTTCGTGCACGTACGGGACGTGGCATCGGCGAACGCCGTGGCCCTGGAGGCCGTCGGGGGCGCGGCCGCCGGAGCGCTGACCGCGTACAACACCGGCAGCGGGGAGCCGCATACGGTCGGCGAGATGGCGTCGGCGCTCGCTTCGGCGTACGGGGGGCCCGCGCCGGTGGTGACCGGCGAGTTCCGGCTGGGGGACGTGCGGCACATCACCGCGGATTCCGCCAGGCTGCGGGGCGATCTGGGCTGGCGTCCGGAGGTCGGTTTCGAGGACGGCATGGCCGAGTTCGCCCGGGCCGGTCAGCGGGCGTCGGCGGGCTCATTCGGCTGAGGCGGCGGCCTCCCGCGAAAGCGCAGGCGATGCGGTGCGGCCGGCGGGCGGGCGGGCGGGCGGAGTCTGTCGGTCGGCCCACACCTCTCCCGGTCGCGGGGGCCGGGTGGGCGGGATCGGGTCGCCCGGCCCGGCCCCGCGGGGCCTAAGCGGGGGCCGGGAGGGTCAGTTCGAAGCGACAGCCGCCGGGCACGTTGTGGACGTCGGCGTGCCCGGCGTGCGCCTCGACGATGCCGCGGACGATGGCCAGACCCAGGCCCGCGCCCGACGGAGGCGTCCGGGCGCGGCTTCCCCGCCAGCCGGTGTCGAAGACGCGAGGCAGGTCCTCCTCGGGGATGCCGCCGCAGGCATCGGTGACGGACAGCACCACCGCGTCGGCACGGCGTTCCGCTGCGATCGCGACGGTGCCGTCCGCCGGGGTGTGACGGATGGCGTTGACCAGGAGGTTCGACAGGACCCGGGTCATCTCCTTGCCGTCGACCTCCACCGGCAGCGGGTCGACGGTGCCTCCGGCCAGCCGCACGCCGTGCTGCCGGGCGAGGGCGTCGGCGCCCGCCAGGGCGTCGCCGACGAGGTCGTAGAGGGAGATGCGGGTGGGGCTGAGGGAAAGGGCTCCCGCATGGATGCGGGAGAGCTCGAACAGGTCGGTGACCATGGAGTTGAGTCGGTCGACCTCCGCGCGTATCTGCCGGTGGTAGCGGACGGGATCGGCCACCACACCGTCCTCCAGGGCTTCCGACATGGCGCGGAGCCCGGCCAGCGGGGTCCGCAGGTCGTGGGAGATCCAGGCGACGAGTTCGCGCCTCGAGGTCTCCAGGGCCCGTTCGCGTTCGCGCGAGGCGGCGAGGCGTTCGCCGGTGAGGGCGAGCTCACGGCTGAGCGCGGCCAGTTCGGCGGGTGCGGGTGCGGCCGGCGGTGTGAAGGATCCCGCTTCGCCGAATGCGTGTGCGGCACGGACGAGTTCCCGGCAGCGCAGCACGACCTGGCGTCCGAGCAGCAGAGCGGTGCCGAGCGACACGGCGGCGGCCATCGCGACGACCGTGGTCACCACGGCCAGGTCGTGGGGCGACAGGAACATGGCCCACGCCACGGTGAGCGTGCCGGCGAGCATCGCCGACACGGCGACCCCGGCGACGACCGCGAGGGAGACGGCGACGCTCCGGCGGCGCACCGTGCGCAGGGTGACGGCCCCGAGCGTTCCCGCGGCCGCTGCCCCGAGGAGGGCGTACAGGGCGATGAGCAGCAGGTCACGCATGGCCGTCCGCCGTTCCGGTTCCCGATCCCGTTCCGGGTCCCGATCCCGTTCCGGGTCCCGTTCCCGATCCGGTTCCGGTTACCGTCGTGGCAGGAGCCCGTTCGGGCGGGCAGGGGTCCGCTTCGAAGCGGTAGCCGGCGCCCCACACCGTGCGGATCAGCTGCGGATCGGCGGGGTCCTGCTCGATCTTCGCCCGGAGTCTGCGGACGTGCACGGTGACGGTGGACAGGTCGCCGTATTCCCAGCCCCAGACCTCGCGCATCAGCCGCTCCCGGTCGCAGACCTGCCCCGGGTGCCGCAGGAAGTACACGAGGAGGTCGAACTCCCTGAGGGTCAGGGCGAGTTCCGATCCCTTCCGGGTCGCGCGGCGGGCGGCGCGGTCGACGCAGAGGCCACCGAACTCGAGCAGCGGTTCACCGACCGGCGTGGCCGACGAGCTCCTGCGCAGCACCGACCGGACGCGCAGCACGAGCTCGCGGGGGCTGAAGGGCTTGGTCACGTAGTCGTCGGCGCCGACCTCCAGGCCCAGGATCCGGTCCTCCTCGTCACCGCGGGCGGTGAGCATGACCACGGGCAGGGTGTGCGTCCTGCTCCCGTTCGCGCGCAGCCGGCGGCAGACCTCCAGGCCGTCCATGCCGGGCAGCATCAGGTCGAGGACGACCAGGTCGGGCCGGTGGCGGGCCGCCGCTTCCAGGGCGGACGGGCCGTCCGCGGCCCGGTGCACGGTGAACCCGGCCCGCTCCAGGTAGCCGGCCGCGATCTCCGCGACGGTCGGATCGTCGTCCACGACCAGGACGCGGCCCGCGCCACCGCCGGAAGCGGTGCTGCCGGAAGCGGTGCTGCCGGGCGTGATGTGCCGGCCCGGGCCGGGTTCGTTGCTCATTGCCATGCCCCCAGGGTGGCATCGCGGCGCACCGCGCGGACCAGTGGCTGCCGCCGTGCGGCGCGCTGTCCGCGTTTCGTAAGGTCTCAAAACGCCCTTCCCGGCCTTCCGGTTCCTACGGTGTGGAGGGTGACTCCTTCTGCTCGTCCGCCCCGCGCGGACCTCGTACTTCCCTGCCTCGACGAGGCCGAGGCACTCCCCTGGGTGTTGGCGCGGGTGCCGTCCGGATGGCGGGCCATCGTCGTCGACAACGGCTCCACGGACGGTTCCGCCGAGATCGCCCGTTCCCTCGGCGCGACCGTGGTGCACGAGGCCCGGCGCGGTTTCGGCGCCGCCTGCCATGCCGGGCTGCTCGCCGCCCGCGCCGACTTCGTCTGCTTCTGCGACTGTGACGCCTCCATGGACCCCGGTCTGCTCGCGCCGATGGCCGAACGGGTCGCCGCCGGCGAGGCGGACCTGCTGCTCGGCCGCCGCCGTCCGCAGGGCCGTGGTGTCTGGCCGGCCCACGCGCGGGCCGGGAACATCGCCCTGGCACGGATGCTGCGCCGCCGTACCGGGCTGCGCCTGCACGATCTCGGCCCGATGCGGGTCGCCCGCCGTGAGGCGCTGCTCGGCCTGGAGCTGACCGACCGGCGCAGCGGATACCCGCTCCAGATGGTGGTGCGGGCTGCCGACGCGGGCTGGCGGGTGGCCGAGACGGACGTCCCGTACCTGCCGCGTTCGGGGAAGTCGAAGGTCACGGGGACCTGGCGGGGCACCTGGAACGCCGTACGCGACATGCGCCGGGTCCTGGCCGAACCGCCGGTCTCCCGGCCCCTCGAGGCCGAGGGGGTGTCCGCATGAGCACCCTGCTCGTCATCGCCAAGGCCCCCGTGCCCGGCCGGGTGAAAACACGCCTGACCACGCAGTTCACCGCGGAGCAGGCTGCGGATCTGGCGCGGGCGGCGTTGGAGGACACGCTCGCGGCGGTCCTGGCCACCCCGGCCGACCGGCACGTCCTGGTCCTCGACGGTGAGCCGGGGGCATGGGTGCCGCCCGGCATCGAGGTCGTCGCCCAGGGCGCGGGGGGCCTGGACGTCCGGCTGGCCGCCGCCTTCTCCCTGGCCGAGGGGCCCGCCCTGCTGATCGGCATGGACACCCCGCAGGTCTCCCCCGGCCTGCTCGCGCAGGGCCTCGACTTCACGAAGGCGGACGCCTGGTTCGGGCCCGCCGACGACGGCGGGTTCTGGGCCCTCGGCCTGGCCGGACCCGACCCCGCCCTGCTGCTCGGCGTTCCCATGTCCGCGGCGCACACCGGCGCGGTGCAGCGGCGACGGCTGACGGGCGCGGGGCTCGCGGTGCGCGATCTGCCCGGGCTCTGCGACGTGGACACCCCGGCCGACGCGCGGCGGGTCGCCGCGGCCGCCCCGGGGACCCGCTTCGCCGCCCTGCACGCGGGCCTGTGTGCGGTGACGCGATGACCGCGCAGCTCACCGAACCGGCCGCCCGGGCCTGGCGGGCCGACCCGTACGCCGACGCCCTGCGCGCCGGCCGGGGCCCGCTCTACCTGCGGCGTCACGACGGCTGGCTGCTCCCCCTCGACGTCGAGCGGTGGTGCGCGGAGCCCGACGCGGCCGACGGTAGCGTGCTGGCCCGGTGCACCGGGCCCGTCCTCGACATCGGCTGCGGGCCGGGTCGCCTGGTCGCCGCGCTCGCCGGACTGGGGCACGCCGCACTCGGGGTGGACGTCACTCCCGAGGCGGTGGCGCGCACCGTCCGGGCCGGCGGCAGCGCGCTGTGCCGGTCCGTCTTCGACCCGCTCCCCCGCGAGGGCGGCTGGGGCACGGTCCTGCTCATCGACGGCAACATCGGCATCGGCGGCGACCCGGCCGCCCTGCTGTGCCGGGCCGCCGCGCTCGCCGCACCCGGCGGTTCCCTCCTCGTCGAAGTGGCGGCAGCCGATGTCGACGAGTGCGTCGAGGTCTGCGTCGAGGACGGCACCGGCGGCCGCGGGGCCTCCTTCCGGTGGGCCCGGCTCGGGTCCCGCGCCCTGTGCGCCGGGGCGAAGGCCTCGGGCTGGAGCCCGTACGACACCTGGCAGGCGGCGGGCCGGCACTTCGTGCACCTGACCCGCCGAACGGCGCTGACCCACCGAACGGCCCCGACCCGCTGACCGCGAGCCTGCCTGCCACGGGGCAGACCTTCGGGGCGGAGTCCGCACGGCTGCGGACTCCGCCCCGGCGGTTCTGCTTGGCGGTTCTCCGTGGCGGTTCTGCTTGGCGGCTCTCGTGGCAGGTTCGCGGTCAGGCCCGGCGGGTCAGGGACCGCAGGACGGCGTGCAGGACGGTGAACAGGGCGATGGCCGCCATGGCCAGCAGCCAGTTGCGCAGGTAGTCGAGCGGCAGCACCGTCGGGTTGGCTGCGGGGCCCGGTCGCAGGAGCGGGGGGAGCGCGATCGCCGTCAGCGAGCCCGCCACGATCAGCGCAGCCCGCGGGACGGCCCGCAGGCGCAGACCCGCAGCGGCGGCGAGGGCCCCGACGGCGAACACGAGCGGCGCGACGAACCCGTCGTGCACCACGACCGCGCCCCCGAGCCACACGGCGATCCGCCACGGCTCGGGCTGCTGGAGCAGCAGCCATCCACCCCATGCCGCGCACAGCAGCCCGAGTCCGCCCGTCACGTGCCGGAACCCCATCACGCCACCTCCAGTCGGCCGACCCACTTGGTCTGGAGCACGCCGGGCCGGTTCGGTGCGATGATCCGCGCCGGATAGCCGTGGTCCAGGGAGAGCACCTCGCCGTTCAGGCGCAGCGCCAGCAGGGTGAGCGGGTCCTGCGCGTACAGCCGGCCCATCTCCATCACCCGGTAGGCGCCCGCCTCTTCGAGGGAGACCACCCGGGCGCGCGAGCCCGGGCCGCCGCCGGCGCGCTCCAGGAGGTCCCGTACCCGTACGCCGGTCCAGTGGGCGGATTTGCTCCAGCCCTCGACGCAGGCGATGGGCAGGGTCACCTCGTGCTGCTGCATCGCGCGCAGCTCCTCCAGCGTCAGGGTGTACGGGCGCGGCCCGTCCACGGTCAGCCGCCAGTCGGCGAGGGAGGCCCGGGTGACGCGTGCGGCTGCCGCCGTCCTGTTCACCGGGAGCCCCTGTACTCCGTGGGAGGGGCTGCGCGGTGCGAACAGGTCGAGCGGGCCGAGGGCGGTGACGGACTGTCCGACGGTGGTCACCGTGACGGCTCCGACCGCGGCGGTGACACCGAGGAGGAGCCGGCGCCGGTCCGGTCCGTCCGCCTCGGGCAGGGCCAGGGTCCCGGGGGAACGGCGGGTGAAGTGGTCCCGGATGCGCAGCCATTGCACGGCGAGGTGCAGGAGCAGCGCTCCGAGCAGGAGCCAGGCGACCGCGTAGTGCACGGGGACGAAGCTGAAGGGCCACGGGTACCACTGAAAGGTGTTGAGCAGTCCGGTGAACAGCTGGAACAGGGCGGCCGCGACGAGGACGGCCACGGAGATCCGTTCCAGGGCGTGCCGCGGGGACCGTACCGGCGGCCAGGTGAACAGCCGGGGGTAGACCGCCCACAGCTTCGCCAGCAGCAGGGGTACGGCGGCGATGCCGGAGGCCACGTGGAGGCCCTGGGTGAACCGGTAGCCCCAGGAGGGGCGGCTCGGCAGCCGGTCGGCCAGCCATCCGGGCGGGTGCTGGAGGTAGTGGCTGAGCAGGCCGGTGGCGAAGCAGACGATCACGGCGAGGCCGAGCCAGCGGCCGATCGCGGTGGCGGTGCGGGCATCGTGCAGGCGCGCCTTGAACGTGACGGGCGGCCCGGGGGGCAGGGTGAAGCGCATGCACCCATCACACCCCCGCAGAGGGCCGTGCGGTGGGACGGGACGCCTTACGAAACGCGGACGTCCGAGGCGGCGTGCCCCATGGCAGGGCCGATTCCTGGAACGCTTCCGCAGGTGAAACCCCTTCGTCCCCTCACCCCGCGCGCCGCACTCGTGGCCACCGCCCTCGCCGTCGCCGCACTCACGACCGTGCTCGCCCTCACGGTCTCCCGCGGGGGTTACGTAGACGACCCCGCCGGACTCTTCGGGTGGTACCTGCTCTGCTGGGCGCTCTTCACCGTCGCCCTGCTCGCGCTGCGCCGGGTCCGGAGCCGGCATGCCGTGGTGCTGGTCGTGGCGGGGGCCGTCGCCGTCACCGTGACCGGACTTCTGGGGCCGCCCCGGACCAGCACCGACTCCTACCGCTACGCCTGGGACGGCCGTGTCCAGGCGGCCGGCATCTCCCCGTACGACCACACCCCGCAGGACCCGGCCCTCGTTCCGCTGCGCGATCCCTGGCTCTTCCCGACCGGCTCGGCATGTGGTGGCCCGGACCTCGCACCCCTCCCTGCTGCCGACGGCACGTCCCGGTGCACCCGCATCAACCGGCCCGCTGTGCACACCATCTACCCGCCCGTCGCCGAGGTGTACTTCCTGGCCGTCGACCGGCTCTCCCCCGCGGGCGCCCGGCACGAGCCGCTCCAGACCGGCGCCGCCCTGGTCTCCCTCGGCGTCACGGCCACGCTGCTGCTGATCCTGCGGCGGCGCGGGGACGACCTGCGCAAGGCGGCGTACTGGGCCTGGTGCCCGGCCGTCCCCCTGGAAGCGGTCAACAACGCGCACATCGACGTACTGGGCGTGCTCCTCGCGGTCGCCGGACTCGGCCTCGTCGCCTCCCGGGCCCTGGGCCGGCGGGCGGGCGGCGGCCTGCTGATCGGCGCCGCCGTCGCCACCAAACTCATGCCGGCCGTCGTCCTTCCCGGCGCGCTGTCCGGGGTCCGGCGTGTCCGGGACGCGGCCGCCGTCGTCCTGCCCGCTGCGGCCTTCGTCGCCCTCGCCTACCTCCCGTACGTCCTCCTCTCGCACGGTTCGGTCCTCGGCTACCTCGGCGGCTACGTCGAGGAGGAAGGCTACGACGATCCGTCGGCCGGGTCCCGCTACGGACTCCTGCGTCTGCTGCTGCCCGACGCCTGGGCGTTCCCCGTCCTGGTCGCCGTGGTGGCGGCCCTGGCCCTGTACGTGATGCGGCGCGGGGATCCGCGGCGTCCGTGGAGCGGCGCGCTGCTGGTCACCGGCTGGTCCTTCGTCCTCCTCACCCCGGGCTATTCCTGGTATGCCCTGCTCCTGATCGCCCTCGTCGCCCTGGACGGACGCTGGGAATGGCTCGGGATCCCGCTCGCGGGCGCCGCCGTCTATGTCCTCGCCCCGGCCCTCGGCTACCACCCCGCCGTGACCGACCTCGCCTACGGCTCCGCGGCCGCCCTCGTCCTCGTGATGAACCGGATCAGAAGGCGATCGGGCCCACCGGGAGCCGCAGGACCGGCCCCCGTGCCTCCTGTCGGCGCCGCTCGCGCACCGCGCTGAGGGCAACCCGGTCGGAGCAGTCCGGACCGTTCTGTGTGGGCCATGCGGGTGGCCTGCCACGGCTGCACCTGTCCGGCGTGGACTCGGTGCCGAAACCCCAGACAAGACATCGGCCGCCCCGGCCGACGCGCCCGATCCGGGAGTACCCATGCGATACCGCTCCACCGCCGCCGCTGCCGCCGTCGTACTGGCCGCCCTGTGCGCGGCGCCCGCGCTCGCCGCCGCCGACCCCCCGCCGCAGACCCTGCCCGCGATGGAGGGCAAGGGCGGCCTGAGCGCGATCGGGCTGACCGGTGACCAGCGCCTGGTCGAGTTCGCCGTCAACAACCCCTCCAAGACCTGGTCGCTGGGCGGGGTCTCCGGCCTGTCCGGCGACACGAAGCTGGTCGGCATCGACTTCCGGGTACAGAACGAGAAGCTGTACGGCGTCGGCGACCGCGGCGGCGTCTACACCCTGGACACCACGAACGCGGCGGCGGTGAAGGTGTCGCAGCTGACGGTGGCGCTCGCCGGGACCGCGTTCGGAGTGGACTTCAACCCGGCCGCGAACCGGCTGCGGGTCATCTCCGACACGGGCCAGAACCTGCGACACAACATCGACGACCCGGCAGCCCCGCTGACGACGACCGTCGACGGCACCCTGACGAACCCGACCACGCCGCCGTCGACCGCGACGGGTGTCACCGGCGCCGCCTACACCAACAACGACCTGAACGCGGCCACGGCCACCACGCTGTTCGACCTGGACACGATGGCCGACCGGATCTCCCTGCAGTCCCCCGCGAACGCCGGAACCCTCGCACCCACCGGGATGCTCGGCGTCAACGCCGACCCGGACGCCGGGTTCGACATCCACTACAGCCCCGCGACCGGGGTGAACCGCGGGTTCGCCGCCATCGGCACCGCCGGCACCTACCGCCTCTACGCGGTCGACGTGCTGACCGGCAGGGCGACCGACAAGGGCGCCTTCCCGAGCCGCTACCAGGTCACCGACCTCGCCCTGCCCATCAACCAGAACTAGCACCGCGGACCCTGCCGGGTCCGGCGTAGGTGCTGTTCCCGTGGCGCCGTACAGGCCGGTGGCCCCGCCCCCTCGGAAGGGCGCGGGGCCACCGGCCGTTTCCCGTGGCCGCGTGTTCCGGCTACTTGGGCATGAGGACGGTGTCGACGATGTAGACGTTGGCGTTGGCGGTCTTGACGTTGCCGCAGACGACGTTGGAGGTGTCGTTGACCTTGTAGGCCTCTCCGGAGCCGGAGGTGGTGACCATGCCCTTCTGCAGGGTCTCGAAGCTGCCGTTCTCCAGCTGCTGCGGGGTGAGCTTCTGGCCGACCACGTGGTAGGTGAGGATCTTGGTCAGCTGCTCCTTGTCGGCGAGGACCTTGTCGAGGTCGGCCTTCGGGATCTTGGCGAAGGCGTCGTTCGTGGGAGCGAAGACGGTGATGTCCTTGGCGTTGTTGAGGGTGTCGACCAGGCCGGCCTGCTTGACCGCGGCGACCAGGGTGGACAGGGCCGGGTTGTTCGAGGCGGCGGTGGCGACCGGGTCCTTGGCCATCCCGTCGAACGAGCCCGCGCCCTCCTTCGGGACACCGGCACACGCCGCGCCGAACGGCTTGTCACCCGTCATCGCATCGTCGGCCGGGGTGCTCTCTCCGGTCTTGGCCTGGTCCCCGGCGGCCGCGGTCGGGGCGGCCTTGGTGTCACCGGAGTCGGAGCAGGCGGCGAGGGTGAAGGGCAGCACCGCGGCTGCGGCGACGGCGACGGCGGTACGGCGGATCTTCAGGGCGTTCATGATCGGTTGCTCCCCTTGAGCTTATGTCGATGGATGGATGGATGGGGGTTCAGGGGTGGTGCTGCCGGACCGGGCCCTGTGGTGGGACCGGCCCGGAGGTCTAGGGGACGGTGACGAAGACGCTGTGCCAGCCGCTCGCTCCGTCGGGGATGGTCCGGGCGCGCTCTTCGGTCTGGACCTGTCCGGTGCCGTCGGTGGCACGAACGGTGATCGTGTGTCCGCCGGGGGCGGTCTGCCACGGGTAGGACCACTGGCGCCAGGTGTCGACGGTGTCCTGGACGGCCAGGTCGGCGTCCCGCCACGGTCCGTCGTCGATGCGGACCTCGACGCGGCTGATGCCGCGCCTCTGGGCCCACGCGACCCCGGCGACCACGACCGTGCCTGCGGCGGGGCGGGCGAAGGGCTTGGGGGTGTCGATCCGGGACTGGGTCTTGACGGGTGCGCGGCGGGCCCACTTCCGCTTCACCCAGTACGGGTCGTAGGCGTCGAACGTGGTGAGCTCGATGTCGGTGATCCACTTGCAGGCCGACACGTATCCGTACAGGCCCGGCACCAGCATGCGGACGGGGAAGCCGTGGTCGAAGGGCAGCGGTTCGCCGTTCATGCCGACCGCGAGCATCGCGTCACGGCCGTCCATGACGTCCTCGACCGGGGAGCCGAGGGTCATGCCGTCCACGGAACGGGCCACCAGCTGGTCGGCCGGGCCGCCCTTCGACGGCGGCCGGACGCCCGCTTCCCGCAGCAGCTCGGCCAGCGGTACGCCGAGCCAGCGGGCGGTGCCCAGGTAGGGGCCGCCGACCTCGTTGGAGACGCAGGTCAGGGTGATGTCCCGCTCGATCAGCGGACGGTCCAGGAGCTCGTCGAAGGTGTAGGTACGGGGCCGGGTGACGCCCTTGCCGTGGATCCGCAGTCGCCAGGTGCCGGCGTCCACCTGCGGGACGGACAGGGCCGTGTCGACGCGGTAGAAGTCCCGGTTCGGGGTGACGAAGGGGCTGATTCCGTCCACCTTCAGCTGGACTCCCGCCGGTGCGGCCGGAGCCGGGGAGGCCGGCGCGGGCAGGACCAGGCCTGCACGTGAGGCGACCGCTCCCTGGCCCTGCCGGCCGGAGAGGAAGCGTCCGAGCGCACCCGCTCCGATGGCTGCGGCGGCGGTCGCGGCCGCGGCGGTGAGGAAGCCGCGCCGGCTCCACCCGTCCTCGTCCACGGCCCCGCCGGCCGGATCCGGGCGGTAGGGGGCCGCTCGGGAGCTGAGGTGGTAGAGGGTGCCCGCGCCCGCGACGGCCCCTGCGAGGGAAGGGAGTACGTCTGCGACGCCGGCCGAGTCGGGTCGACTGAGGGCCGCGGCGGCGCCGACGATCCCGAAGAGCAGCACTCCCGCGGCACCGGCCCGCCGCCGGTACAGGCTGAGCACGCCCAGACCCATCGCGATGAGTGCGAGGACGACGAGGATGCCGAGCTGCAGGACGGCCTTGTCGTTCTCCCCGAAGGTGCGGATCGCGAAGTCCTTCACGGCGGCCGGAGTCCGGTCGATCACGGCCCCGCCCACCACGGTCACCGGCCCGGCGGCCGGCCGGACCAGGCCGGCGAGCAGCTCGGCCACGGCGAGCGCCGTGAAGGCGGCCAGGAGTCCGGCCGCAGCACCGAGCGCGGTGCGGGAGAGGGTGTTGCGGAAGCTGATCACACCCGGCATTCGGACAGGCCCGCCTGGCGGATTGCCCTTTCCCCGAAAGAGTGAACCGCCGACCGGCGCCAGCCCCTACCCATGCCCATGCAATGCGCTCGGAGTGCTTCTGGGGAGTCGACGCAATCCTTCCGGCGCTTCGATCCGAATTGCCCACATATGACTCCTGAAGGTGAGGAGCCACCGAATACACCGACCAAGGATCTGGAGGAGGTGAGTGCGATGACCGTGTCCGTGCGCGCACGACGGCTGATCGCCGGGGCAGCGTCGGCGGGGCTCATGGCCGGAGCGTCCGTGCTGGGTGTCTCCGCCACGGCGAACGCCGCGACGGTGCCGTCCGCGGTGGCCTCGACCGTCACCAGCGACCGGGACCACCGCAGCGACCGGTGGGACCGCCACGAACGCCATGACCGCAACGACCGGTGCACCTGGGTCAAGGGCCACTGGGGCAAGCAGTGGGTCAAGGGGCACTGGGAGTGGAAGTGGCAGCAGGGAACGTGGCACCAGGGCTACCGCGACCATCACGGGAACTGGCATGACGGCTGGTGGGGCAAGGGGCACTGGGGCAAGCAGTGGGTGCCCGGCCACTACGTGAGCCACTGGGTTCCCGGCCAGTGGAACTGCCACCACAAGTGGTAACACCGGTATGCCGACGCGGGGTTCCGGCATCACCGGAGCCCCCGTCGCGCGTTCCCCTCGCCCTCGGTCACGGGGGCGACGTCACCTTGAGAGGTCACCATGGACACCGCCATCGCAGCCCGCGCGTGTCCGGCAACGCTGCACATCCCGCTCCCGGCCGGCGCCCAGGCGCCGCTGCGCGCCCGCCAGGCCGTCGCCCGCACCCTGGCCCTCCGAGGGGACTGCTGCCCCGCGGCAGTGGCCGACGACATCGTGCTCATCGTCTCCGAGCTCGTGACCAATGCGGTCCTGCACGCCCGGGGACCCTACGCACTCACTCTGAGCCTGGAGGCCGGGCGAGCCCGTGTGGAGGTCGGCGACGGATCGGCCGGACTGTTCGGGCACCGGCCCGCCGAGGACCGGCCGGCGCCCGGCGGGCGCGGTCTGAAGATCGTGCGGGCACTGGGGGCGGACCTCTTCACCCGCCCGTCCGGCCGGGGCAAGCAGGTCGTCGCCGTTCTCACGTGGTGAGGGCGCGGCAGGCCGCACGGTGCTGCGGAGGCTGGGCCGACAGCCCCCGCAGCCGCCCCGACCCGCACGCGGAACGACGTCCCGCACGAGGCGCCCCGAAGGCGGTCTCCTGCAGGGTGCCGGACGGGGAACCGGTCCGTGCCGCCGCGTCTACTCGGCAGCACGGACCGGGGTCTTCGAGGTGGTGCCGGGTCAGGCGTTGACGCAGGTGTTGCCGAACGCCGGGTTCAGCAGCCCGATGACACTGACGCTGTTGCCGCAGGCGTTGACCGGGATGTGGATCGGCACCTGGATCAGGTTGCCCGAGCCCACGCCCGGCGAGCCCGCGGCCACACCCTGCGCACCCGCGTCGGCCGCAGCCAGGGAAGCGCCACCGATCACCACGGCACCGGTCGCAGCGGCCACCGCCAGGCTCTTGAGCACACGCACCATCGTCTTGCCTCCATGGGGAAGAGGTTCTCCCGGCCGGTGCGGAAGTCCCGAACGGCCGGTGAGGAACCGGGGTTTCCCCCGGCCCTCATCCCGTTCTTCGCGCTCCCCCGGCCTGCGGCTGGGTCCGGACGGCCGGATTCACCCGCGCGGGGGAACGGGCCGCGCGCCGGGTGACGGCGCCATCCCTCCGCCACGACGGCGGTGTACCGGGTCCGTCCGGCCCGCCCAAGCCGTGACCGACCGGGAGCGGGACCAAGCCGCTCCCCGGCAGCCCGGGGCGGGCCCGCCCTTCCTCGGTGTCCACCGCGTCGAACTCCCGCTCCGGACCGGGCCGCCACCTCGACGAGTCGGTCGGCACGGAGCACCACCAGCGCCTCGCCATCGCACGCGCTGCGCGGCGCTGTGCCCCGTACAAGCCCCCCCCGTCGCGTCAGCGGGCGCCGATCAGGGTCTGCGTCGTCCCGTCCGGGTAGGCGGCGACGCTGATCGTGCCGGCCGCGCATGCGGACCGGCCTCCCGGGCCGACGGGCACCGGCCGGAAGAGGTCCCAGGTGCCGTCAGCCCGCCGTACGGTGTGATCGGCGGTCCCGTCGGCGCCGATCGGCAGGATCCGGCTCTCGCCGGCGGAAGAACCGGCAATGGCCACGGCCTGGCCGGCCATCGCCGGGTTCGTCCCGGTGCCCGCCGGAGCGCCCCAGCCCTGGAGGCTGCCGTCGGCGCGGATCAGGTTGTGCCAGACGTTGCCGTCGAGCCCGACGGCGACGATCTGGGCCTGCGGGCCCACTGCCGCGATGGCCAGGTCGTGACCCGCGAACTCGGGTGCGCCCACTCCGGGGACCTTGGTCCAGGGACGCCACGAGCCGTCGGCCGCGCGGGTGGTGAGGCGCATCGCCCCGTCGGCCCCGAAGACGACCACCCGGATCGACCCGTCGGGCATGCCGCTCGCCGCGGCCCGGCTCGCCCGGACGGCCCTCGGGAAACTCGAGCCGGGCACCATCGTCGACGACGCCATCATGGAGATCCTGCCGTCAGTGGAGAAGGCACTCGGCGACTACTACCGCGCCCACCAGGACGTCGGCACCCAGGGCTTCGCTTCCAGGCGCCTGCTCACCTTCGTCCACTACCTGCACCGCACACCCCGCCCCTTCGAAGGCGGAGCCCTGCGCGTCTACGACGGAGCAACCTCCATGCACGACGGCGGACGCCCCCTGACCCGGGAGGACCGCGCCTGGCAGGACTGGGGGCCCGACCACGACAGCATCGTGTTCTTCCTCCCCGACAAGTAGCACGAGGTACGCACCGTCACCTGCCCCGGCAAGGACCCCACGGACAGCCGCTTCGCCGTCAACGGTGGCTCTGCACCCCGGCCGACTGAACACGGGATCGCGGCATCACCCGCCTCGTCGATCGGCGCCCGCCGCCGCCTCTGCGCGCTACCGTCCTCCGCGCCGACGATGGTGGCGGGCCGCCTCGGCACCCGGCAGGATGTGCCCGTGCCGAAGAACCCACCGGAGTCCGTACAGCAGCAGCTGCGTCGGCGTCTGAACCGCCATGCCCGCGCATGCCGGCCCCTCGTGGATGCCGTCACGGTGAACTTTCGCGCGGGATTCGCCTATGTGGCAGCCGAGTTGCCGGGGCACGAGAGCCTGCCGCTGTGCCGACTGCGTTTCACCGGCGAACCCCACGCCTGGGGCTTCGCCCTCTACCGGGCCGACAACGACGGCTACCGGGACACCCTGCCGGCCGGCTCCCCGGAGGAGGCGCTCGACTGCGCGGGCCACCTCCACCCCGGAGTTCTCCTGCCCGTCGTCCAGGTGCCGACAGGGCTCGTCGTTCTCGTCGGCCCGCCGGCCTCGGGCAGGACCAGCTTCGTCCGGGCCCTGGTCGAGCGGCGGCAGATCGCCGCGGAAGCCGTGGTGGCCAGCGACGAGATCCGCGCGGAGCTCTTCGGCACCTCACCCGCGCACGCCACATCGGACGCGGCCGACGCGGAGATCTTCAAGGAACGCGACCGCAGGATCGACGCCCGCCTGGCCTCCGGGCGCACCGCGGTCGCCGAGTCCACCAACGTCACACCACAGGCACGTGCGCGACTCGTCGACATCGCCCGGCGCTTCGACGTCCCCGTCACCATGCTGCGATTCGACCCGGACGTCACCGGCCTCCTCCAGCAGTACACCGAGAGGGGCCGCACGGACCTCACCGCCGAGGATGTCGGCACGTACGCCGCCGTCATGGCGCAGCAGGCCCGTACCGACCAGCTCCTTTCCGAGGGCGCAACGGCCGTCCACGACGTCCCCGGACGTCGCCAGTCAACCTCCCCCACGCAAGCCGCCGCGCGCTTCTCCTTCGCCTGACACATCCAAGGCGCCGGCTCCCGACGCGCGTTGCCGTCCCCGAGGACCTCGCCCGGGACGGCGTGCTTCGGGCCGCATCGCGCGGGCGGGAGGACGGAGGGGCCCCGACCAGCCGGGGGGGGAGGGCTGGCCGGGGCGGCGCCCATTCCGGCGGGGGGGGGTGCCGGGCAGGGCGGTACGAGGTGTGGGGGCGGGAAGGGTGGTCGCCTCACGGCGGAGGGCTCCGAGGGGCTTCAGCCGAACGATCTTCCCCGCAGGCTCAGGTCGGGCCCGGGGACACAGACCCTTCCCGCATCCCACACGTACGTAAACGGGCAACCAAACCGGAATGTTCCCGGCCACCGGCAGGCCGGGCTTCCCGTCCGGATCAGAAGCCGGCCTGGAGGGTGCGCGGGCGTGGGCGTTCCCCTTGGGGCCCGAACATGACCAGGTACTCGACCGGTCCGGCGGATCCGGCGTTCGCCACTCCGTGGGGGGTGCGGGTGTCGAACTCCACGATGTCCCCGGCGGTCAGGACGAGGTCCTGGGTGCCGAGCGCGAGCCACAGCCTCCCGTACAGGACGCACAGCCATTCGTACCCCTCGTGGGACACCTGGCGCGGCCGTCCGGGCGGCTCGGCGACGGCCGGCAGGACGTGCTTGTGAGCGTGCAGGCCGCCGACGTACGGGGTCAGCGGCAGCACCGCCTTGTCGTCGCCGAAGCCGTGTCGTGCCGTGCTTCGGGGCCCGGCCGCCGGCGTGGGCGTGGTGCCGGCCAGCTCGTCCAGGGGGACGCCGTACTCCTTCGCCAGTTGCAGCAGCACCTCGAGGGTGGGCTTGCGCCGGCCCGTCTCGATCCGTGACAGCACGCTGGGCGAGATGCCGGTCGCACGGCTGACATCGGCGAGTGTGGCGCCACTGCGCTCGCGCACGAGGCGCAGCCGCGGACCCATCGTCGCCAGCGTCCGGGCCACGTCGTCCCCCGCCATCGTCACCGTTCCTGCCCTCGTGCCGCTTCACCGCCCTGTCCTGCAACCTTGCCAGAACGGCAATGCCGATCGCGCCGAGCGGCCGCGGCGTCGCATGATCGACGGGTTCCCGCCGACCGCCCGCGAACCGAGGAGAAAGTCCCCATGCGATCCGAGCCGACCGCCGCTCTCCGCCACCGCACCGTCGAAGCCCCGGCCGGGCGTCTGCACCTGGCAGAGCAGGGCACGGGCCCGTTGGTTCTGCTCGTGCACGGCTTCCCGGAGTCCTGGTACTCCTGGCGCCGGCAGCTCCCGGCCCTCGCCGCGGCCGGGTACCGGGCCGTGGCGATCGACGTGCGCGGCTACGGCCGCTCGTCCAGGCCCGCCGCGACCGACTCCTACCGACTGCTCGACCTGGTGGAGGACAACGTCGCCGTCGTGCACGCCCTCGCCGAGGAGAGCGCGGTGATCGTCGGCCACGACTGGGGCTCACCCATCGCCGCCACCTCCGCCCTGCTCCACCCCGAGGTCTTCCGGGCCGTCGCCCTGCTGAGCGTCCCCTACGCGCCGCCCGGCGGCCCCCGGCCCACCGAGCTCTTCGGCCGGATCGGCGGCCCCGAGCAGGAGTTCTATATTTCCTACTTCCAGGAGCCCGGCCGGGCCGAGGCCGAGATCGAGCCCGACGTCCGGAGCTGGCTCGCCGGCTTCTACGCGGCCCTGTCCGCCGACACCATGCCCGCCGGGGACGAGCCCGACCCGCACTTCGTCGCCCGTGGCGGCCGGCTGCGCGACCGTTTCCCCGCCGGCCGACTCCCCGCTTGGTTGAGCGAGGACGACCTCGACGTCTACGCCGGGGAGTTCGAGCGGACCGGCCTCACCGGCGCCCTCAACCGCTACCGCGCCGTGGACCGCGACTGGGAAGACCTCGCCCCGTACCGCGGAGCGCCGGTCGAGCAGCCGTCGCTGTTCATCGGCGGCGCCCGGGACGCCTCCACCGCCTGGATGTCCGACGCCATCGACGCCTACCCCGCCACACTCCCCGGCCTGTCGGCGTCCCACCTCCTCGAGGGCTGCGGCCACTGGATCCAGCAGGAACGCCCCGACGAGGTCAACCGCCTGCTGACCGACTGGCTCGGCACGCTCCGGAGCTGAAGCGGGCGGGACCCGGATGCGGGCCGGATCGGTGTCGCAGGTCCGCGGCGGGGGTCGTCCGTGCGCGCGGGCGCGCGCACGCAGTGCTGGTCACGGGCCGCGCCAGAGGTTGGCGAAGGCGGCGTTCTCGATGGACCGCCTGTGGCGTACGGCCGCGAGCTCCGTCACCGCGTCGTGGACGACGGCCAGGACGGTGGTCACCGCGCCGTCCGGGCTCCCGGGCGCGATCGGCTCCCCGGCGTCGGCTCCGGCCTCGTCCTCCGCGTCCCCGATACCCACGGCAGAGCCGAGCGAGAGCAGGACGGGCTCGCCCTCCTCCCAGCGCCCGTGCGCCCGACGCCGGACCGGCGTGTCCGCCGGTTCCAGCCGGTCGTTGCCGAAGGGCAGCAGACCGCGGCGCCCGCGCGTGAGCTGGCCGTCCTCCTCCAGGGCTGCCTGGTACGTCGCCGACAGGTCCCGGCCGCGGCGCCACAGCCAGTCCTCGACCCGTTCGTACGGCACCTGCCGGGTGAGCACCGCCGCCGCCTCGGCCAGGAGGGGGTCGTGCGGCTCGGTGGCGGCGCCCGGCACGATGCGGTCGCCGTCCAGGGATGCGACCTGCGCGCCGAGGAGGTCGATCAGCTCGGCGCCCGCGAGCGCCAGTGACAGGTCGCCCTGGCCCACGGGGCTGTCCGGCTCCTGGTCCATGGCGATGATGAACAGGTCCTTGGCCGTGCTCATGAATGCTCCCCATCAAGGTCAGCTGAGGGCGGCACCGCGCGTCGCCCTCGTAGTGGCACCAACGCCCACCACAGCGCCCACGTTCCCCGGCTCGCCCGATCCACTCCTGGTCGCGGCGAGGAATCGCGTTTCCGCCCGACCCTCCGGGAGCAGCCCGCAGAGCGCCGTTCAGGCTCAGGCGTTGAGCCGCCAGATCGACGCGTTCAGAGCGGCCGCGTAGGCCACCCACAACAGGTAGGGCAGGAGCAGCAGCGCGGCGCGGGGGCTTGTCCGCCGGAACTGGACCACGGTCACACAGAGCGCGGCCAGGAGGAGGACGATGTCCAGCAGCGCGAGTCCGTACTGGCCGGCCGCGAAGAACAGCGGGGTCCAGGCGAGGTTGAGCGCGAGCTGGACGGACCACCAGACCAGTGCCGTCCGTGCGCGGGCACGGTCGGGGTGGCGCCAGACCAGCCACGCAGCGATGCCGATCGTGGCGTAGAGGACGGTCCAGACGGGCCCGAAGAGCCATGCCGGTGGGGCCCACGGGGGCCGCTCCAGGGCTCCGTACACCGCGCCCGCATCGGCGGAGGCGAGGGCGCCGAGAGCAGCGACCCCGTAGCTCACGGCCATGAAGAGCAGAAGTGCTCCAAGACTCCTTGCCCTGCGGCGGTGCACCGGCGGCACGGGGGTGATGGCCACGGCCTCTCCTGGGGGGCTCGACGGGTCGAAAGCGGCTGGGCGCACACGGGACCCTCGACCGCTGTCCCGCTTCTGCCCTCTCCTCCGTCCTGCACGCATCACCGGCCCCAGGTGGTCCAGGCGAGGCGGGCCTGGTGTGCGCTCTGCCATCCGGCCAGCGACGCCAGGCTCAGGCCGGTCCCGAGGAGGACTCCGGCGACGGTGTCGGAGGGCCAGTGCACGCCCAGGTACATCCGTGTGAAGGCGACCCCTGCCACGGAGAGCGCCGCGGCCGTCACGGCCGGGATCCAGACGGCGGGCGGCGGGTGGGCCTGGCGGACCAGCCACAGCAGCAACACGCTGCCGGCGGCCATCGTCATCGCGTGCCCGGAGGGCATGGAGGCGAAGGAGGCCGAGTCCACGGGGTCCTGCCACACCGGCCGCGGACGGCCGATGGCCCACCGCAGTACCGCGCGCAGGACCCATTCCACGGCACAGGTCCCCGCGACCCACAGGGCCTGCGTCCGGCGCCGCTTCGACCACAGCAACGCGACGGCGCCGACGATCAGCAGCCGCACCGTCCACGGGTCCCACACCCAGTCCGTCAGGATGCGGACGGCCCGGGTCCAGGACGGGTGCTCCACTGCGAGCCCGTGCAGCCCCGCCGCGAGGGTCCGGTCGAGGTGGAGCAGCGGGCCGGCCCCGGACGCGGCCGCCGCCATGACGGCCACGGCACCGGCGATCAGGACCAGCGCGGGCCGCGCCAACGGATCCGCCGACCAGGCGGCGCACCAGGACCTCGACGCACCGCCCGCCTCTCCGCTGTACGGACCGGAGTCCGGGGTGGAGGGGCGGGCCCGCGCACCGGCGCGTTCCGGGCGGTCAGCCACCGTGCTCCCGCGGCCCCGGGGAGGCGGTCACGGGCGGGACGGGCGGGACCCTGCGGCTCCGGACCTTCCGGACGATGAAGAGGACCAGGCCCAGGACGGCGAGGCCGAGGACGACCTTCGAGAGCACACCGACGTACTGCTCGACCAGCCCCCACTGCGCACCCAACGCGTAGCCGGCCATGATCAGGGCGAGGTTCCAGAGGAAGCTGCCCAGGGCCGTGAGGCTCAGGAATATGGGGAGCGGCATGCGTTCGAGGCCCGCAGGAACGCTGATGAGACTGCGGAAGATCGGCACCATGCGGCCGAAGAACACGGCTTTCGTGCCGTGTTTGGCGAACCAGCGTTCCGTCTTCTCCAGGTCCGCGGTCTTCACCAGGGGCAGGCGCTCCCACAGGGCGTACATCCGCTCCCTGCCGAAGAGCCGCCCGATCTGATATAGCGCGAAGGCACCGATCACGGAGCCCGCTGTGGTCCAGATCAGCGCGGACGCCATGCTCAGCGCGCCCTGGCCCACGGCGAAGCCGGTCAGGGGCAGGATGATCTCGCTGGGCAGGGGCGGGAACAGGTTCTCCAGGGCGATGGCGATACCCGCGCCGGGCCCGCCCAGCGTCTCCACGAGATCCGTGGCCCAGCCGGCGATCCCGCCGGACGCTCCACTGGTATTCGCGCTCATGCTTTCTCCTCGTCAAGGGGATGTCGGACGGCCACGCCCGCGGCGGGTGTCGGTTACGGGGTTCACTGCGGGCCCCGCGAGGAGACCTGATGGCGATCGCGGTGAAGGTGCCACCGGCACCGGGCAACGCCGGGCCGGCGGCGGACTCTGCACACGGCAGGGGGGCCGGCCGGCTCCTGGGTCCGAGCCGACCGGGGGATCAGGGCGAGCAGACCTTGGTCAGGTCCCCGGCAGCGGTCTGGACGGCGACGATGTCCGGGTTCGTGTTGCCGTCGCGCAGGGCGGTCCCGACGTCGGCAACGGCCTTCTTCAGGTCGGCCGTCGCGGTCGCCAGGTCGGCGTTCTTCGTGGTGTCGCCGATCTCGGTGAGGCTCTTGTCGATGTCGGCGAGCGACTTCTGGGCATCCGCGGGGTTGTTGGACGCCTGTCCGACGGCCTGCTGGAGGTCGTTGACGCTGGCCGTGACCGCGTTCGCCACGCGCACGCAGTCCATCGCCGTGCTGACCGACTCGCAGCCGGTCGTGGCACCGATCCCGAGGACCACCGTGAGGACGGTCCCACCGATCACGGAACGACGCTTGAGACGAGACATTACAGATCCTTTACCTGGGGTGAAAGCGAAGAAATGACACACCGGCGTACCGCGAAACGGGTACGCGAAGAGACGCGCCGGCGCGCCCTGAAAAAGCGCAGCAAAAAGCGCAGCATCTGTCTTTGATCACAGAGAGACCCGGGATGCGCCGAGCCCGAGAAGGGCGACGGGAACGAACGGGCCACGAAAAGCGAGGCCGCGTCCGACGGCCGTCAATTCACCGAACGGCTCGCCCCGCCGCAGCACCGCGGCGTACCAACAGACCGCACGAGGCCCGGAAGGCCTCGGCCCTCAGCAGCGACGAACCTGCTCCACAGCCGGATCGGCAACCACCACGGTGACACCCGGCACCCCGGCCGGAACCCTGTCCGCACGGTCCGGTGAGGCCAACACAACCACGGTGGGGGAAGCGGGCGCAGCGGGCTCGGAGTCATCGGCGCCGGAGCCCCGGAGCCTCAGGGCGCGGGCGTTGTCCCGGTCGTCCGTGGGCACTTCCGGAGCGAGGCCGTGCCACCCGGAGGCGGTGGCCGAGACCGGACCGGCGGAGACTTCGACGGGCTGGACCGTCGGGGTCAGAAACCCGAGGGCAAAGACGGAAACGACCAGGAAAGCAGCAAGGGCAGCGCAGAGCGCGAAGGCATTCTTGCCGCGCATCGCTCACTCCCCACGCAATTGATCCCGCACGGCAAATGAAGATCTGCCTACGTTGAGCCGCTTCTGGAGAACTGCACTATAACAGTCCTGCATGAACTGCCGATCCGCCGATCTGCCGCCTGACCCGTCATTCACAGGACCTCATTGCCGGGGAGACGACACGGCCGGGCGGCAGGGCTCCCGACCGTCAGTCGACCGTCAGGACGAACACGATGAAGGCCAGGCCTCCCAGGACCGCGGCCACGACGAGGGCAACAGCGGCCGTGGCGGCACCGTAGACCAGCACCTTGAACCAGAAGTCCCGAAACCGACCGATGGCCGTGTCGGTGCGCCAGCCTGCCGGGATCTCGATGCGCCCTTCGGCGAACTCCGGCGTGGCCCTGGCCACGTCCCCGGGATGGAAGGAATAGGAGGTCGGGCCCGACCCCCACGTCCCCATGTTCCGCCCGCTCGTCGACCGGACGCGGACATCCGCCCGATACGCGGCGTCCGGCAGCCACGCCTCACGCACCGGCCAGAGCTTCGCGACCTTCCTGCTGCTCAGCCACTCCAGCGCCTCGTCCTCCGGCTCGGGTGCACCAGGATCTTGCGTACTCGGCACGCTCTTCCCCCCTCGACGCGGCAGACCTCCAGTACACACCCGCCGTCCGACCCACGGACAGACCACGGGCACAGCCGAAGCGTTGATGGGCCACGAGCCTGACCGCGCCAGGACACCCTGCACGAGGTGCCCTACCCGGCTGCCTTCCCGCCCTACGCCCTGCCGCACCACCCCCACAGGCGTGACGGCCCGAGACCACCGCGCCGCGCCGGGCCGTTCGCACTCCGTTCCGGCGTGGGTGGCGCCGGGCCCGGTGTGGTGGACGGCGCGGCCCTCTGGGGGCACAGCCAGTCGTGCGGCCGTCCCATCCGGCAGGCGGGGCGATGGTCTTCAACCTCCTGGTGACCGGTGCGGACCGAGGTGGCCCTCAACGGGCAGCCGCTGGAGGAGTCGTACGTCCTTGACGGCGACCACGCGGACCACCCGTGAGTAGTCGGTCTGCGATCGGCCGCGCCCACCGGAGGAGCGCGCTGCTGGCGGCGCCTGCTCGGCCTCGGCGTAGTGCCCCTGCGCCTGCGCCGCCGGGCGTTGACGGTTGCCGCACCGACCGCGGACGCGAGTGTCAGGGATCCGAGTACCGGCCGACACGGCTGAGAGACGTGGACCAGGCGTGCGCAGGCTCCTCGTCGGCGGATCCCGGGACGGGTGATGTGCAGGGCGGAAGGGCCGACGGCCCGTCAACCAAGGGCCGGCGTCTCGGCTCGGGCTCGGACTCTCGGCGACGGCCGCTCACCCCCGCTCTGAAAGCAGAAGGCACCACAGGCGGCGACACAGAGTTCCTGCTCCTGTGCGTACCTGCTGGACATCACCGGGATCCGAAGCAGTTCCAGGAAGTCGGGTTCCGGCTCACGAAGAACAGCGGGGGAAGTGGCAGTAGGCATGGGGATCTCCTGCGGACGGAGGGGGAAGGGGACCCCTCCATCTCACCGACCTTCCTTGTTCGTCCCGTCCTCCGAACGGACGAAGCAGCGGACGACCCTCGCGACGCCACGGGGTCGGACGCGGCCGAGGGCCGACCCGGCGCATGCGGGCGGCGAGCAGGAGCCCGGCGCCGGCGACGAGGGTGGTGCCCGCGCCACCCGCCATCAGGGTCGCGTGCGGCGCTCGCCTGCCCTCTCCGCGCCGGCACGGCTCCTCTGCGGGAACGCGGGAGGGTGGCCGCCGGGGGTCAGAGCATGCGGCGGAGCAGTCCGTCCCGGTCGCGGAACTGGTGCTTGAGCACCAGTCCGACGTACACGGCGAACGTGAGCGCGTAGAGCAGTACCTCCGTCCGGTGGGCCAGCCGACGCTCGCACCGCGTGAGGGTCGGCGCCCAGGAGCACATGGGCCGTCAGCAGGGAGTCCTCGCGGAAGGCGTCGTACCCGCCGCCACGGCCTCGGCCCCGGCCGGATCCGTCCCCGCGGCCCCCGGCCGCGGCCGTGCCCGGACGCCGAGGCGTCCAGCGCGTAGCCCAGCACGAACTGGGCGCCGAACGCGACGGCGACGGCCCAATGGAGGACCTTCGTGAGAGGGCGATAGCCGGCACTGCTGTCCATGCCCCCATCACAACCCACCGCGCCACCCGCCACGCTCCTGCCAGGCGCCCCTCCCCCACCTCACCGAGGAGGTCGCCCCTGCTCGCCGGCCTCTCCGTCACCCCTGGTTGATCCTTTCGCGACGGGGTAGCCAAGCCACATGGCCCTCGACAACACCTCCAGCCCCACCACGACCGGATACGTACAGCCCGACATCGATGTGCGGGCACTGTCCGCCGTGCTCGACGGCGAGTACGCGGAGATCCGCGGTCTCGTACGGACCAACCTGTCCACGTACGCCTCCGTACTCGAAGAAGCCGAGGAACTCGGACTCGACGCGTTCCGCGAGCGGGTGCGGGAGGTCGTGGTCGAGATGGCCGCGACCGGGCAGACCGGCATGGGGTTCCCGGCCTCCTACGGGGGTGGCGGCGACGTTGGTGCCTCGATCGCCGCGTTCGAGACGCTGGCCTTCGGCGATCTGTCGGTCCTGGTGAAGGTCGGCGTGCAGTTCGGGCTGTTCGGCGGCGCGATCCTGCACCTCGGCACCCGGCGTCACCACGACGCCCTGCTGCCCCGGCTGATCACGGGCGAGCTGATGGGCTGCTTCGCGATGACGGAGACGGGGCACGGCTCCAACGTGCAGGCACTCGGCACGGTCGCCCGGTACGACGCGGAACGCCAGGAGTTCGTCATCACCACACCCGGTGACGCGGCACGCAAGGACTACATCGGCAACGCGGCCCGGCACGCCGAGCTGGCGGTCGTCTTCGCGCAGCTGGAGGTGGCCGGGGAGTCCCACGGCGTGCACGCCTTCGTCGTGCCCGTCCGGGTCGGCGGCGAGCCCGCGCCCGGCGTCCGCATCGAGGACGACGGCCGCAAGATGGGGCTCAACGGCGTGGACAACGGCCGGATCCGGTTCGACGACGTGCGGGTGCCGCGCGAGGCGCTCCTCAATCGTTTTGCCGACGTCAGCCCGGAGGGCGTCTACGAGAGCTCGATCGACAACCCCCACCGGCGGTTCTTCACCATGCTCGGCACGCTGGTGCAGGGCCGGGTCAGCGTCGGGGGCGCCGGCATCGGCGTCGCCAAGGTCGCCCTGGCGGTCGCCACCAAGTACGCCGTGCGCCGGCGGCAGTTCTCGGCGGCCCCGGACGCCGAGGAGCAGGTGCTGCTCGACTACGGCCTGCACCAGCGCCGGTTGCTGCCGCTGATCGCCCGGACGTACGCCCTGCACTTCGCCCAGGACGTGGTCCGCTCACAGCTGCACGACGTCTTCTCGGGCGTCACGGACGACGCCGAGGAGCGGCGGCGCCTCGAGTCCCGCGCCGCGGGGCTTAAGGCGCTGGCGACCTGGCACGCCACGCGGGTCGTCCAGGAGTGCCGCGAGGCCTGCGGCGGCGCCGGATACCTCGCGGTCAACCGGTTCGCCGCGCTCAAGGCCGACAGCGACGTCTTCACCACCTTCGAGGGCGACAACCACGTCCTTCTGCAGCTCGTCGCCAAGGGGCTGCTCACCGATCAGGCGAGCGCTTTCGAGGACCTCGACCAGGCGGGCATGATCCGCTTCGTCACCGGCCTCGCCGTCGAGACGCTCCTGGAACGGACCTCCGTCCACAAGCTGCTCGAACGCGTACGCGATCTGTTGCCCGGCGGCGACGAATGGGACCGGGAGGCCGGACTGCTCGACTCCGACTACCAGCTCGCCATGGTCCGCTTCCGGGAGGAGCACATGCTGGCCGGCCTGGCCCGCCGGATCAAGAACGGAACCGACCAGAAGCGCGACCCGGGTGCGGTCTTCTCACAGGTGCAGGACCATGTCGTCGCGCTCGCCAGCGCCCACGTCGAGCGGCTGGTGACGGAGGCGTTCGTGGAGAAGGTGCGCGCGATGCCGGAGGGCGACGAGAAGGTCGCGCTGGCCTTGCTGTGCGACCTGTTCGCCCTGTCGACGATCGAGGCGGACCGGGCCTGGTTCATGGAGCACGGGCGGTTGACCGTGCAGCGCTCGAAGGCGATCAGCCGCGAGGTGAACGACCTGTGCCGCAAGGTCCGGCCGCTCGCGCTCGACCTGGTCGACGCCTGGGGCATCCCGCCCGAGATGCTGCGCGCGCCCGATCTCGTGGGCTGAGCCGGGCGGGCCCGCGCCCGCTCCGGCGGGCCGGCCTCCCGAGGGTCGGGCCGGGGGCGTCTTCGGATCGGTGGGCGCGCCGGGAACGAACCTACGGCCCGAGGATCTTGATCGAGCGGATCGGGGCCCCGCCGAGGGACATGCCGTAGCCCATCGGCGACGTCGGCGTCGGCGCCCGATGCTCCCGCGGGCAGCACGTTCAGCTTCGTCGGCAACCACTCCACGAGGCCGATCAACGTCTACGAGGAAACAGCTCGCTGACGGTGCAGGGGTGGTGGTCCACGGGGTCCTTGATGGTGACCCTCGGGGCAGTGTTCGGCCGCTCGCTCGCGCAGGCGCCGTCGGCCCGGGTGCCCGGTCCGTGGCTCCGGATGGCGGGCGGACGATTCCCCCCTGGCCCGTTCACACGTCGAAGATCCCTGCCCCCCGCATGCGCAGTTCGGAGCGCACGAGGTCGAGCAGGCGTCCCGACCAGTTGCGGCCCTGGCCGCTGTTGTCACCCCAGAAGGCCGAGTTCACGTCGTCGTAGATCACGGTGGCGTCGTCCGTCGCCAGCAGGACCTCGGCCAGCTCGGGGTGCTGGTCGTACTTGGCGCGCAGCAGGTGCGTCATGACGGCGGTCCGGACGTGCTCCCAGTCCTCGCGACGAGGCAGCCCGGCCGCGAGCGTGCGCGCGGCGGGGGCGTTCTCCGCCGCCGCGATCGTGTGCCGGGACTCGGGCTCGGCGACCGACAGGGACCAGTACGCGTGGGCGACGGAGGGGTATGCGGTGTCCGCGACCGTGATCGGGGCAGGGTAGTCGTGCCGCAGGCCGAGCTTTCCGGGATCGGCGACCCGCTTGCCCGGATACGAGTGGTTCAGCTGGATCGCCGGTGCGTGCGGTGTCACCGGTCCGTCCGCAGGGACGTGGTTGGCCCTCTGGGTGTTCCAGCGGGCTCGCTCCTCGAAGTACGCGAGTGCGCCGTCGTACTTCTCCTGTGTGACCGTTCCGTCGAACTCGAGGTACGTCCGGCCGCCGGGCCCTGCCACGAGCACGCGGAGCGGCCAGTCCTTGCGGTCCATGTCCCCCAGCGCGAAGCGGCGCGGCGGCTCCGGGACGGCAAGGAACGCGGCACGGGCCGCTTCCCGGTTCTCCTCGGTCCGGTCGGCCAGGAAGACGTCCACGGCGGCGAGGCAGCGATCGGTCGAGTCGGGCCGCCCGTTCAGCTCGTCGATGGTGTCGCGGACTTCGGCGACCAGCAGCTCGGGCGTGATCCAGCTCTCCGGCTCCCCGAACTTCCAGTCCGCCAGCTCCGCGGCAGCTCGCGACAACTCCGGGTCCGGGTCCAGGTCCGGGTCCGGGTCCGGGTACAAACCACCGTCCCGCACTGGAGCTGTACGCCGATGCGGCCGGGTTCTCGTCGCCGAGGTGGCGCCGGCCGACCATCCCGACGTGGCGCGGCGGACCGCGGGCCGCGGACCGGTGGAGAATCTTTCCAGGACGGAAAGTTTCGACTTGCCGCATCGGAAACACGGCACTAGTCTTTCCGTCATGGAAACCAACGAGGACGCCCTTCGCCCGACCGCGCAACAGGCACGCGCCGCGCTGGCCGAGACCGAGCAGGTCCGGGCATCCGTCACCGCCCTGTCCGCGACACCCTGGCCGCGCTGGTTCGCCATCACTCTCACGCTGTACATCGCCGCCCTACCGCCGGTCTACGGGGGCACGCTGGCGAGTCCCCGTTGGCTGCTTCCCAACCTCGCCTGGGGCGTCATCATGGTGCTGATGACCGCGGCGTACATGGTGCTGTTCACGGTCGCGGGCATGAACTGGCGCAAGAAGACCGGCGTGGCGCTGCGCTTCGACGTGCTGCCCAAGCGCGCCACCGTTCCGCTCGGAATCGGGCTGCCCGCGCTGCTGGTGGGCTCGGCTCTCGCCTTCCGCGCCAGCCGGGAGCCGCTGTGGCTGCTCGCCGCCTCCGCCATCGGCGCCGCGGTGTCGATCGCCTTCCACCTCGCCTTCGTGCGCATGCACCGGAAAACCTCGTGAGCGGCGCCGACACCGACCCCATGGACGGTTTCGACGCCACCATCCACGCGCCCAACCGGCTTCGTATCTGCGCGTTGCTCGACACGGCCGGCGAGGCCGAGTTCGCCGTGGTCCAGCGGCAGCTCGACGTCTCCGCCTCCGTGCTGAGCAAGCACGTCACCGTGCTGATGGACGCCGGCTACGTCGAGCAGCGCAAGGCCGTGCGCAACACCCGGCAACGCGTCTGGCTACGCCTGACCCGGCACGGGCACGAGGCATACCAGGCACACCTCGCCGCCCTGCGCGCCATCGTCGGTCCGTAGCGAAGTGTCGGGTCCGGTCACGTCGTATCCCACGTGGACACCGGCTGCCATGGCGAGACGCCACTAGCCCGACGGGACGGCACACAGGGCGATCGCGTGGGCCGCGCGCCGAGCCCAGACCCGTGCAGGAGGCGGAAGCAGAGAGGTCGCTGTCGTCATGCCCCGCATCCTGGCCCCGGGGACGGCCGCCGCGCTTCATCCGCTGCGGCGGACCCTGTCCGCCCCGGGGAGGAGACATCGCGGCCGCCGAGGGCTACCTGAGGAGGGCCCCACTGCCGTTGCCCGCCCGGCTCCGCCACAGCTTGCCCCGCCTCACGACGGCTGCGTTGTCAGTGGCTCGGCATACGCTGCGGTGCGATGGGTCGGACGGAGATCGTAAGGGACTCGCGACCATGGGGGGTGGGTGAGAAGGTCCCCGGCATACCGCCCGGCACCCGAGTCAGCGTCCGTGGCCCCACCCCCCACCTCCGCCCTGGATCGCCCGGGGAGGTCAAGTGGTCGGTGTGCTCACGTGCTCGAAGCAGCCCCGAGCAGCCCCGTCGACCGGATCTGTCGGGTGTGCCACGGAATGGGGGTGGGGAACAGCGCCCTCAGCCGGAGACCTACGCTGACGCCACCTTCCACCATCTCCAGGAGTAGCCGGCGTGCCACCTGCCTTCGTTCACCGCATCACGAAGTACGACCCCACCGACCGTGACGCATACGGCACGTACCAGGGTGTGGAGGAGGCGGTCAGCGACCACGGGCCGGTTGAGGCCGCCTACCTGGAAGCGGTTTCCGCGTTCGCGCAGGCTGCGGGCATCGACCGGCTGGAGATCCGTGAGCCCTCCGTCACCGGGTTCGTCCACTTCGGCGCCCAGCCGGCGGTCGAGGAGCACGGGCTCGGCGGGCTCTTCCCGGCTGACCTCTCCGGATACCACGACGGGGCCCAGGTCTCCCTGGCGGCGGCCCTGGAGCTGGTCCGCGTCATGCTTCGCGAGCAGGGCGCCTGGTGCCGACTGGAGGAGCGAGACGCCTTCACCGTGCATGTCGGATGGGACCAGTACGTGTACGTGGGCAGTGACCGGCCCTGCACGGACGCCGTGGCCCGTACGCGGGAACTCGGCCTCTTCGCGGAACCGGTGGAGGCTTCCCCTTACGCTGCGGAACCAGAGGTGAAGGACGCCGCCGACGAAGCCTTCTGGACGTCGGTGCGCACCGAGCTGGCAACGCGACAGGGCTTGCTCCTGGAAGAGACTCCCGTCGTCAACGCCTCACGCTGGCACCGTCTCACTGAGGAGAACCTCGATGCGGTGCGCGCTGGTCTTCGCCCGCGCGCCGTGCTGACCGTCTGGCCCGACCTTCGACCCGATGTCGATGCTGTCCTGAACGCACTGCCGTCCGAGTGGCACATCGAGTTCGTCTGGGAATCGAAGGACGGAACGATCAGAGAAGTGACGGTCGATGAGACCCGGTACCGGGAGCTTGCTGCCCTGGCGGCCCATGCGCGGGCGGCGCGCGCCCTGTCCCTCTACGCCGATGGACGCAATCCACTGCTCCACGCCGTGCTACCCGACAGCGACGGTGTGCTGCGCGCACGATGGTGACCTCGGCAGTTGACGGCCTGGGTCGGGGTCCGGTCGCCGCGGCGTCCCCTGCGCGCCCCGTGCGGCGTTTGGCGGAGATTTGGGGAAACGATGGCGGCCCTCGCCAGGATGGACGCGTCCGCATCACCCACCTATGTGAAGGAGATTCCCATGAAGAAGATCCAGGTCCGCAAGGCCGGTCCGGTCCGTCTGACCTCCTCGGCGTGCGACGTCTACACCAACCCCAGCTGATCCGAGGTCAGTTGAGCCCCGGCATCTGAGCGGCCGGGGCCCGGCGCCGTCGTGCCCCGGACCACCCGAGGCGACTCGGTCCCGTCCGCCGGCACGACGGCGTCTCCCGGGCGGCGGGCCCCGCCCGCAGCCGGTCCGGACCGCATGCCGAGGAGGCCCCATGCCGGAGCACGGCATCCGCAGCGAGGCGGACACGCCCCTGCCGTTCCACCCGCTGGTCTACCTGGAGGACGGCGAAGAGGTCACCATCGGGCGGCCCGACACGGACTCCTACGGGATCTTCCCGGTCGACGGCGCCCAGCTCGTGCGCCGCCTCGAGGCCGGCGCCACCCCGTCGCAGGCCGCCGACTGGTACGCCGCCGAGTACGGCGAACAGGTCGACGTCGAGGACATCATCGGCGCCCTGCGCGAACTCGGCTTCGTCCGCGAGGAGGGCGAGGAGCCCGCGCAGACGGGCCCGGTGCGCTGGCAGCGGCTCGGCCGCGCCCTGTTCTCCCCGCCCGCCTGGATCTGCTACGGGCTGATCACCGCCTGGGCGCTCTGGCGCGTGATCCGCTCACCGGACCTGGTACCGACCGCGCAGGACATGCTGTTCAGCGAGTACTACGCCGTCATCAGCCTGGTCATGCTGGTCGCCGCGATACCCCTGATCGCCGTCCACGAGGCCTTCCACGCCCTGGCCGCCCGGCGTCTGGGCATCGGCTCCAAGACCAGGCTGTCGCACCGCTTCTACTTCCTCGTGGTCGAAACTGCCCTGGACGGGCTCGTCGCCGTGGAACGCCGCAAGCGCTACCTGCCGATCGTCGCCGGGATGGTCGTCGACGTCGTCCTCGTCTCCCTCCTCATCACCGTCGCCGACGCCGCCCGCGGCCCCGGCGGTGCCGAGACCACCGCCAGCCGCGTCTGCCTCGCGGTGGCCTTCGCCGCCGTGCTGCGGGTGCTGTGGCAGTTCTTCCTCTACCTGCGCACCGACGTGTACGTGCTGATCACCACCATGCTCGGCTGCGTGGACCTGCACACCACGTCCGTACGCCTGTTGCGCAACCGCTTCCTGCGGCTGCGCGGGCGCACCGAGGGGCTGGCGGACGAGTCCCTGTGGCACCCCGTCGACCGCCGGGCCGCCCGCTGGTACTCCTGGCTGATCGTGGCCGGCTACACCTTCAGCCTCAGCACCTTCCTGCTGGCCCTCGCCCCCGTCTTCGTGGAGATGGTCTCCGGGGCCGTCAGCCGCTTCGGCGGCGAGGGCGCCGGCTGGGTCGAGCTGCTGGACTCCTCGGCCTTCCTCGTCATGGCCTTCTGGCAGACCGCCCTCACGATCTGGATCGCCGCCCGGGAGCGCCTGCGCGCCCGCGCCTCCCGCACCCGCCACGTCATCGGCTGACGGAGGCCCCCCGTCGGCTCGGCCCCCACCGCGACGAGTCGCGCCCGCCCGGGCGTGCGCCTCGCGTCGGTGGCGGGCGAACCGGCTCCCCCGCTCCCGCACCGCGGGAGCCAGCTCCGTATCCGCCCCGGCCCGAAGGCCGCGGTATCCACGAAGGAGTCCTGATGACCGGCCACTACTGGATCGCGGCGCCCCTGCGCCGCGAACGCGACCGTCTGCGGGCCGGACTCGGCCTGCCCGCCCCCCTGACCGTGGTCGACGCGCACCGGCGGCTGCGCGGCCCCTACTCCGCGGCGGGCGCCCTGCTGCGCCAGGTCGCCCCCGAGGCGCTGCGCCGCATGCCCGAACTGGCCGCCCGCCACTACATCGAGCTCCAGGAGAGCACCCCGGAACTGGCGCCCCTCGTACCGCAGAGGACCCGTGCCCTGGAGAAGATCGCCAACGCCCCCGGCGAGGCCAGCCGCTACCCGGCCCGGCTGCACTCGCTGCGCGTCTCGCACGGGATCGTGGACTTCCTGCTCGCGGCCCTCCCCGGATCCGGGGACGGCCCGCGCACCCTCGTCGTGGAGAACGTGCAGCACGCGGACGTCACCGACCACGAGTTCCTCGCCGCCGCCCTGCGCCGGATCCCCGCCGAGCTCCTCACCCTGGTCGTCGCCACCGACACCGCGGAGCTCGAGGATCCGCCGGGCATGGTCTCCGTGTCCCTGCCCGCGGAACTCGCCGTACGCACCACCCGCGTCCACCACCCCGGCGCCCCCGCGGGCGCCGAGCCCGACGGTCCGGCCCCCGACGGCGCCGCGTCCGGCAGCCTGGCCGAGGCCGCCGCCCGGTACGTGGCCGGCGACTGCATCAGCGACGAGCCCGCACTGCGCGCCGCGTACGAGGCCCTCACCGGCCCCGAGCGCGCCGCCCTGCACGACCGCCGGGCCGAGGAGGTCGCCGCCCGCGCCGAGGAGGAGCCCTCGCTCCGGCTGGGCACCCTTCCCTACCACCTGCTGCGGGGCAGCGACGGCGACGGCGCCGGACTCGACGCCCTGCGCTGGGCCCAGCTCCGCTGCAAGTACCTGGGCCTGTACCACGCGGCGGCCGAGATGGGTGAGGAAGGTCGCCACCGTACGGGCCCCGACGTCCGGCCCGACCTGTGGTGGCCCTTCACCCGCGAGACGGGCGTGTGCCTGGCCGCCGCCGGACGGCCGGAGGAGTCCGCCGCCGTCCAGGAGGAGGCGCGCTCGCAGACCACCATGCCCAAGCACCACATGAGCCTCGCCTACGAGACGGGCATGCTGTACGCCCGCCATTTCCCGCCGGAGCTGCGCGACGAGCGCAGGGCCCGCGCGTACGTCAACCAGGCCATCGCGATCTCGGACCTGCTGCCGGACCTGAAGGAACGCGCCTTCTTCTCCGTGTTCAACCGCAACGGCCTCGCCCTGGTCGAGGTCCGCGCCGGCCGTCCCGACGAGGCCCTGCGGCTGCTGGACGAGGGCATCGAGCGGCTCGACCGGGAGCTCGGCATCGGCGAGCGGACCTGGCACCGCGTCGGCCTGCGCTACAACCGCGCCCAGGTCAACGGCATGAGCGGCCGGCTGGAGGACGCCCTCGAGGACTACGCGTCCATCATGGACCTGGACCACGACTTCGCCGACCACTACTTCAACCGCGGGAGCATGCTGCGCCGGCTCGGCCGCATCGAGGAGGCCATCGCCGACTACGAGCGGGCCATCACCCTGGAATCGCCCTTCCCGGAGGTGCACTACAACCGCGGCGAGGCCCGGCGCGAACTCGGCGACCTCGACGGCGCGCTGGCCGACTTCGACCGGGCCCTCGAACTGGAGCCGGGCAACCTGGAGGCCCTCCTCGCCCGCGCGGGCCTGCTGGCCGACCAGGGCGAGGCCAAGGCGGCCCTGGCCGATGTCGAGGCCGGGCTGCTGGTCGACGCCGAGCACCCCCATCTACTGTGCCTCCAGGGCCGGTTGTGGGGGGAGGAGGGCCGTACGGCCGAGGCCCGCGACTCCCTGGACGCGGCCCTGCGGCATGATCCGGAGCTGGCCGAGGCCTGGGCGATCAAGGGCGAACTCGCCTACGTGGAAGGCGACCTGGCGGCCGCGCTGGCCGACTTCGACCGGGCGGTGCAGCTGGAGGCCAGGCCCGAGTTCCGGTTCAACCGGGGGGTCGTCCACGAGGCGGCGGGCAGCCTGGCCCAGGCGGTGGCCGACTTCGACGCGGTCCTCGCCGTCACCGACGACGAGGAGGCCCGCAGCCGCCGGGACACCTGCCTGCGCGCGGCCGAGCGGGCGCACCCGTAGGGGCCGGGGATGGACCTCCGTCAGCAGGAGAAGCGGCAGGAGAGGCGGGAGCGCGGGCGGGAGGAGCAGCCGGAGCACGGGACCGGCGGGGGCGGGGTCGTGTCGGGAGCCGCGTTCACCGAGGCCATGTCCCGGCTGGTCTCGGGGGTGGCCGTGGTCTCCGCCCGGCGGGGCGACGGCCGGCCCTCGGGGCTGCTCGTCTCCTCCGTCTGCTCGTACAGCGCGGACCCACCGTCGGTGCTCGTCGCGCTGGCGCGCACCTCCCGGACCTGCCGGGAGATCACGACGGGGCCGGACGTGCACTTCGGCGTCCACCTGCTGGCCCGCAGCCACGCGGCGCTGGCGCGGACCTTCGCGGGCAGCTCCGGGGACAAGTTCGCGGACGTGCTGTGGGACTGGGACGGGACGGTGCCGCGGCTGGCGGGCGTCCCGGTGTACGCGAAGTGCCGTACGGGGGCGGTGCTCCCGCACGGCGACCACGTGATCGTGGTGGGCGAGGTGGTCGGCTGCGCGGTGGCGGAGGACGACCCCCTCGTGTACTTCCGGCGGCGACTCGACTGGAGCCTCGGGGGCTGAGCGGGGCAGGCGGGTCAGGCGAGGCGGCAGGGTGAGTACGCCGGTACGCGGAGCGCGCGTACCGGCGTACCGCTGTCTGCGCGAGCCGGTGTACGGCCGGGTGCGCGTACGGTGACCACCCACAGCCACAGCCGTACGCGCCCGTGGCCCGGCGGATGCGCAGCCGTGCGGCCCTCAGCCACCGAGCGCCGCGGGGTGGAGCGTGCCCTCCGGGCGGCAGCCGTCGTGTCGGGTGTCGTCGGGCCGGGCCCCGCTGAGCAGGGCCTGCTGGGCCGCTCGCAGGCCCGGTCCCGGTTCGATTCCGGTGTCCTCCACCACGGCGCGCCGGGCCCGGGTGTAGGCGTGCAGGGCCTCGGCGCGGCGGCCCGCGGCGGCCAGGGCGAGCATCAGCTGTTCGTGGAAGTCCTCGCGCAGCGGGTGGCGCGCGCACAGCTCCTCCAGCTCACCGACCACCTCGCGGGCCCTGCCGGTGCAGATGTCGACGCCGATCCGGTCGTGGACGAGGGCGAGCCGCTCCTCTTCGAGCCGGACGGTGTAGTGCGCGGGCAGGCAGGCCGGTCCGAGGTCCCCGAAGGGGGTGCCCCGCCAGAGGGCCAGGGCCCGATGAAACGATTCTGCTGCGGCGGTGCAGTGGCCCGCGGCCCGCAGTTCCCGGCCGCGTGCGGCCAGCGTGCGGAACCGGTCGAGGTCCAGCTCCCCCGGCTGTACGCGCAGCAGGTAGCCGTTGCCGGAGGTGAGCAGCAGCGGGTGTCTGCGGGGGTCGCCGCCCCCGCGGCTGTGCTCGGGGGCGAGTACGCGCCGCAGCCCGGACACGTACATCTGCACGGTCGCCACGGCCGAGCGCGGCGGCCGGTCGTCCCACAGCTCGCCGATCAGGGAGCAGGTCGGGAAGCGGCGGTTGGCGTGCAACAGCAGCAGGGTGAGCAGGGCGCGCCGCTTCAGTGAGGTGGGCGTGCACGGCACCCCGCCCCGGTGGACCTCCAGGGGCCCCAGGATCCGGTACGTCGGCCCGTCGGCCGGCCCGCCCCCGCCGGCCGGGTCGAGGGCGGGCCCGGGACAACCGGGTAAGTCGGGGTCCGCCGGAGGACCGTGGACGGGATCTGCCGAGGATCTTTCGGTTCTGGCCAGCACTGGTCTGCCACCCCCGCGCTACCGGCGCCCTCGGGCGCACTGTCCTGTCGGCACGCGGTGGGGCTCACCGGCGCTCACGACAATGGATACGGGATGACGCGAGAGGGTGTCAGGGGCGCGAACCAGCCAATTCCCAGAAAACTCAGACAAGTTGTGAACCGGGAGCCGTCCTCGGCCGTGTGCCCCGCGCATCTCGGCCAATAATCGGGGCGCCCGGCCCGGCTCGGATCGTCTCCTTGGCAGGGGCCCGCCGCAGGGTTAGCGTGCCTCGATCTCCTCCCGACACGCACGTTCTTCCCGATCGTCGACCGCCGACCACGGCCCTGCCGACCGGTCCGTTCGACCTGCCGTGAGAGGGCACCCAGCCATGTCCGCACGTCGTACCGCCGCGGCGACCGCCATCCTGGCCGCCGCCGCACTCGTCTCCCCGCTGCTCCTCGCCGGCCCCGCCGCCGCGGGCGCCGAAGCCCCGGGCCGGGCGGCCTCCGACCGCGGCGCGGCCCTGGCGGCGCAACTCGTCCGGGAGTCCACGGCGAAGGACGCCCTCCGGCACCTGCGGGCGTTCCAGTCGGCCGCGGACTACAACGGCGGTGACAGGGTCGCGAGTTCGAAGGGCCACGAGGCCTCGGCCGCGTACGTGGAGGGGGCGCTGCGCAACGCCGGCTACCGGACCTCCCGCCAGGAGTTCGACTTCGTCTACACCGAGGACCTCGCCGAGTCCCTCACCGTCGACTCGCCCACCCCGCGCGAGGTAACCGTCCAGCTGATGGCGTTCACCGCCCGCAGCCCCGAGGGCGGGGTCACCGGGGAGCTGGCCGTGGTCCCCGTCGACGCCGACAACACCCACGGCTGCGAGCCGGGCGACTTCGCGGCGGGCGCGTTCACCGGCAGGATCGCCCTGGTCAAGCGCGGCGGCTGCTCCTTCGCCGTCAAGCAGGGCAATGCCCACGCGGCGGGCGCGCTCGGTGCGATCGTCTACAACAACACCTCCGGCAAGATCAACGGGACCATCGGGGACTCCTCCCTCGCCCGCATCCCCACCGGCGGGATCAGCCAGGAGGACGGCGCGGCACTGACGGCGGAGGCCGCCGCGGGGCCGGTGACGGTCACCCTCGACATCCACGAACTGCGCGAGAACCGCCGGAGCTTCAACGTGGTCGCGGAGACCCGCGGCGGGGACGCCGCCCACACCGTCCTCCTCGGCTCCTACCTCGACTCGCAGCACGGCACCCCCGGCATCAACGGCAACGGCTCCGGCTCGGCCGGGCTCCTCCAGGTCGCGCTGAAGCTCGCCAAGTCCCAGGACAAGGTGGGCAACAAGGTGCGGTTCGCCTGGTGGTCGGCACAGGAGTTCGGCGTCGCGGGCTCGCAGGCGTACCTCTCCGCCCTGACGCCGGAGCAGCGCGCGCGGATCCGGCTCTACCTGAACTTCGAGACGATCGCCTCGCCGAACGGCGCGTTCTTCGTCAGCGACGGGGACGACTCCGACCGCGTCGGCACGGGCCCCGGCCCCGAGGGCAGCGCTCAGATCGAGAAGGGCATCACCGACTTCCTCGACGCGAAGGGCGTCGCGCACGAGGGCACCGACTTCATCAGCCTGTCGGACTACGCGCCCTTCCTCGCGGCGGGCATCCCCTCGGGAGGCACCTTCACCGGCTCCGACGGCCTCAAGACGGAGGCCCAGGCGGCCAGGTTCGGGGGCCGGGCGGGCATCGCGTACGACGTGAACCACCACCAGCCGGGCGACGACCTCGCCAACATCGACATGCGTTCCTTCGACGTCAACATCGACGTCATCGCCGACGCGGCCGGCCGCTACGCGCACGACCTCGGGGCCCTCGGCGGCAACTGACCGCCCGACCGTGGGCCCTGCCGTGCCCTGCGGTGCCGTGCCGCACGGCAGGGCCCAGGAGGGTGCCGGCCAGGCGGCAGCCGGGGGCGGTCCGCTCGAATCTGCGGCCGCTCCCCCGGTCTGACCGACGCATGCCCCCGACAGGTGGGTGCCGGGCTCTCCGACGGCGTCACCTCGGTCGTGTTGTGTACTGCAAGACCTTGTTCACGTTGCATCCGGGCGCCAGGAGGTCTCGAGAATGGGCGAGCTGTACCCGCCGGTCGAACCGTACGAGAGCGGGATGCTCGACGTCGGCGACGGCAACCTCGTGTACTGGGAGGCCTGCGGCAACCCGGCCGGCAAGCCGGCGCTCGTCGTCCACGGCGGACCGGGATCAGGATGCGGGACCGGTGCGCGCCAGTACTTCGACCCGGACCGCTACCGGGTCGTCCTGTTCGACCAGCGCGGCTGTGGCCGCAGCACTCCCCACGCAAGCGAACCCACGACCGACATGCGCCACAACACCACCGGGCACCTGATCGGCGACATGGAGCGACTCCGCCGCCACCTGGGCATCGACCGCTGGCTGCTCTACGGGGGCTCCTGGGGATCCACGCTGATCCTCGCCTACGCCGAGACCCACCCCGAGCGGGTGTCGGAAATCGTCATCGCAGCCGTCACCACCACCCGGCGCTCCGAGATCGACTGGCTCTACCGAGGTGCGGGCCGGTTCTTCCCCGAGCAGTGGGAACGTTTCCTCGAAGGAGCACACGGCACACCGCGGGACGGCGACATCGTCGCGGCCTATGCCCAGCTGATGGAACACCCGGACCCCGCGGTGCGGGAGAAGGCGACAGCCGACTGGTGCGCCTGGGAGGACGCGGTCCTGTCCGGCGAAACGAACGGCACGTCCCACCCGTACGGCGACCGCCCGCCGGCCGCGCAACTGGCCCTGGTCCGCATCTGCTCGCGCCACTTCGCCCATGGCGCCTGGCTGGAGGAAGGGGCGCTCCTGCGCGATGCGCACCGCCTCGCCGGCGTCCCCGGCGTACTGGTCCACGGCAGGCTCGACCTGGCCGGCCCGCTCGACACCGCATGGGAACTCGCCCGCGCCTGGCCCGACGCCCGGCTGACCGTCGTCGGCACCGCAGGCCACCTCGGCAGCGACACGACACGCGCCCACGTGCTCGAGGCCCTCGACCGTTTCGCTCGCGCGACATGAGGCCACAAGTGAAGCCGTGCTCACGGGCTTCTCGTCCATCAGGACGTGGACGTGGGCGATGGCCGAGCATCCCTTCATTATCGTCAATCAGACGAAAATAGGTTAGGGTCGGGACCGTGAACGACAACACGACGAACGAAGCCGACACCGAACTCGCCACGCGCGCGGCCGAACTGGTGAGCCGCTGGGTGTCGGCGGAGACTCCCCTGACGGAGAGCCAGGGATGGGAACTGGTCGGCCTCCAGCACCCGGGCTCAGGTCACGGGGAGATGTACGCGTGGGGCAACGTCCGCGCATGGGAACGCGAACTGGCCGCCGTCCTGGCCACCGACGACGGCACCCCTGAGAGCAGTGAGCGCATCGCACACGCCAGGGCCGCAGCCGTGACGGCCATGCGCGACATGCTGCTCGGCGGCATCCCCGCGGGGGAGATGGAGAACCGGATCTGGCGAGGGGGCGAGGGCCCTGACCCCCGCGAGCAGCTCCGCCACTTCGTCGCCACCCACGCATAGCCCCATCACCTGGGGACAACCGCTGGCGCAACCCCGCGGCGGCCCGCCCTCCCCCGGCGCATCGTCCAAGGCGAGCCGGGAACAGCGGATGATCAACTCATGCCCATGAGCCGAAGTGCCTTCGACGGCGTCCCTCTGACCACGCTCTCCCCTTTCCTGTCGTGGAGCGTGCGGCTATGGGCGATCAGCTGGCGTTCCGGCTCTGGGTCGTGTGGACGGGCGAGGGCCGGCTCGCCGTCGAGGCGGCGGTGAGTGTGGCCTGCTGGTGCGACACGGATCACACCACCCATGACGTGGACGCTTTCAGACTGCTCGTCGGCGAGGAGAACTCGCTGCCCGGCGCCTTCCGGGCACGCGCTGAGCGTCTGACCGGATGGCTGGCCGACCCCGGCGACGCCGACCACTGGCGAACCCGTGCAGGTCTGCCCACCCGACGTCCAAGGTGACGACCGGCTCGAGCCGTTCACGGACGCCGGCCAGGGACAGGCCGTGGGCGAGCACCGGGAGCACCTCGCCGTCGCCCCGCCCGGCTCGCACGGCCCCGCTCGACGGATACGCCGCCGGCGTGCTCTTCCCCGTGCCCGCGCGCCCAGGGGTGCAGGGAACGGGCCGTGACGCCCGGTTCGGCGGCAGCGACGCTCGCACACGTGACCGACCCGGTGGGGCAGAATCAGGCCCGTGACCACAGCTTGGGACCCCGCCGTCCTCTACCCCGACATAGCGGCGCACGGAAGCCTCGCCGCAGCGCTTCGGGCCGCGGCGGGCGGTCGCCTCGACGGCGTGCGACTCACCACACCGAAGTACGCCCCGCTGCGTGGTGTCAAGGTCCACTGCCCCCTGCCGCACCGCAGACCCCTGGGGGTCGATGCGGCTCACCGCGAACGGAAGTGGTCGATCCGGGGCGGCGACGGCTTGGAGGACATGACGCTCCTCGACGGCACGACAGACGACCTGGAGGAAGTCGCCAAGGCTGCGCTGGCCTGGCATGACGGGGTCGCGCTGAAGGACATCCGCGGGGTGGCCCCGTTCGTCCACCTGACGGGCCGCTTCGAGGTCCCGGACCTCGACCCGGCGGGCATGGCAGAGAGCGCCTGGCAGCACCTGCTCACCGAGGCGCGTGAGCTGGAGTCCGCCTGGCAGCCCGCCTACCAGGCCCTCGTCCAGGCGGCCCACGCCGAACCGGCGCTGCGGCGGCTCTACCCGTTCGCCGGCCACGGGATACTCCGCTTCTCGACCAGGACACGCCCGGGCCTCGCCGCCGTCGGCGCGTCCCTGGTGGTCGGCGACGGCGACCGGTACGCGGTCACCGAGGACTTCCCCTTCCCGAACGAGGACGACCCCGTCTTCAGTACGGCGGCCCAGGCCGTGGCGGCAGCCGTACGCCGTCTCCCGACAGACCTCGGCCCGGTCGTACTCGGCTGCTGACCCGGAACTCCCCGTGGATCACGCCGTCGCCCGGTCGACCCCGCGAGGGCCGGGCCGCACACGACGTGGACCAGTGATCAGCGCACGACGGAACGGGCCACGCGGAGTCCCACGTCGTCGACCTGGAACGTCGGGTGGCTGCAGCGACACACGGAGGCCCGGCAGCTCCAGGGCTCATCGAACCAACCACCGCCGCGGAGCACCCGGTAGGTGCCATAGACCTCGGGGTCGTAGACGTCCCAGCACCAGTCCCAGACGTTGCCGAGCATGTCGTGGAGCCCCCACGGGTTGGGGCGTTTGCCGCCCACCTCGTGGATGCGCTCGTGCGAGTTGCCGCGGTACCAGCCGATCTCGTCGAGTTCCCCGTAGCGCGGCCCGGTCGTCCCGGCACGGCAGGCAGGCGTGCTCCCACTCGGCCTCGGTCGGCAGTCGGTACCCCTCGGCGGACGCGTCCCACTCGATGCCTTCGGCCTCGGTACGGAAGTGGTACGCGGGCGTGAGGCCGGCGCGCCGGGACAGGGCGTTGCAGAACCGCGCCGCGTCCCACCAGGAGACGGACTCGACGGGCAACCGGTCCAGGGTGCTGCTCGGCCGCCGGCCGGTGATCTCCGCGTACCACACCTGCGTGACCGGGAACGCCGACCAGTGAGCGGACCGCCTCCGTCGGCTCCCGGCCATGGCGAGCCGGTGGGGGTCGGTTCCTCCTCGTGGGGTGCTGTCGGGCAGCATGGGCTGATGGAATTCGATCAGCCGGTGCCGCGCGAGGTGAAGGTCATCGACACGGCCTCGCTGTGCAGGCTGCAGGAGCGGGCAGGGGACCTCAGCCTGAACGCGCGACTGGACCCGTCGTGGGTGCGGGCCAATGCGGCGCCCGACGGCACCCACTACCTGTGGCCGGCCTTGTGGAACAGCCTGTCCCACCGCCCGGACGTTCCCCGTCAGCTTCGGTGCGAATTTCTGATCACTCTGCATGCCGGAGACCACGTGGTGAGTTGGCTGGACGTGCTCCCCGAAGACTTCGCCCCGCTGCCGCGGGTGACCTCCCGCGAAGTAGGCATGCGAGTCAGCCGGCTCCTTGACCGTTCTCCTTCGGTCAGGGATTGGCTATTGCGGGAGGGCGGGGGCCCAGGCCGGCTGTGACAGGTGTCGTCGACGGATGAGTGCACCTCCGAGGGAGGAGGAAGGTTTCCCCGGCACCTCACAGGCCTGAAGATGGAAACATCATGAGTCGCACACCAGATCCAGCCGTCCTCTACCCGGACGTGGCCGCCCACGGCAGCCTTGCCGCTCACTCCAAGCCGTAGCTGCCGAACAAGGCATGTCCCTTCCCCTGGCCGTCACCCCGTCCGATCCCCTGCGTCATGCCACGATCACCAGCGTCGTTCCGCATCGCCACTCGTCTCACGTCACGGCGTGGCCTCACGAGCGGCGCTGGAGCGTCCACGGCACGTCGAACGGCAGACGCATGATCTGCGGCGACACCGGGGGCATCCATGCGCTTCCCTCCGTGATCCACGCCTGGGCGGAGGGGGCCGGCCTCGACGACATCGGGCAGGCCGCGACCTTCGACCTCCTGACGGGACGTGTCGAGGTCCCCGACAACAACCCCGCCGACGTCATCGCCTCGGAGTGGCAGTGGTTGAGCCTCTGCCAACTTGAAGTCGCAGGTAAAAGGGCTGGTGTGATCGGCCTTCCGCGTGCTCGTGCTGGTCGTGGGCGGTTGTCTATTGTGTAGATCGTTTGCCAGCGGTCGGCTGTCGGTTCTTGACGTACGTCTCGTGATCTCGAACCCTCGGCGGATTCGTGCAGGTCCAAACGGGTGAGGGTGAAACCTTCCTGCAGACGGAGACGCAACCGGGGCGGTCCCGGGCGGGGAAAGGGGTGCTGACAGCACATCCTCCCTTTCAGCGAAGGACCAACCCATGCGCTTGCGCAACACCGTGGCCGCCGCCCTCGGCGCCCTCCTGCTCTCCGCGGTCCTGCCGACCTCGCCCGCCTCGGCCGCCACCGGCGACTTCGTGTACACCTACGTCGGCCTCAACGGCCTCAACCTGCGAGGTGAACTCAGCAACCCGGACAGCGGGCAGTGCATCAACATCCCCGAGACGGTCGGCTCGGCCCTGCCCGCCCTCGCCCCCCGCAACTACACGACATCCACCGCCACCGTCTTCCTCGAAGCGGACTGCGACGGCGACGTCTTCCGCACCCTGGCCCCCGGCCAGAGGCTCGGCAACAGCCTGCGCCTGCGCTCCGTCGTCTTCAGCTGACACCCGCCCCACCCCGCGACAAGGCCGGGCCCCTTCCACGAACGGGCCAGGCCCCACGACAGATACATGCCTCGCCTCGGGGGCGTACCGGCGCCGCGAAGACGCCACCTGAGCGGGATCCGGACGGGGCGGCGGATGTCCCTGGGCCCGCGCCCCGGACAGCCCCGCGGGCCGGATCCCGCCGCCCCACCCGAGGAACCCGCACTCGCCGCCTGACTGCACGGTACCCAGTGCAAGGGCATCGACGAGACCGTGGACTACGCGGCGGCAAGGCCGAGCGCCTGCGCCATGGCTCCTTTCCCAGCCCTGGAGCGGCGAGCACTCCAGTTCCTGCCCGCCGGGGCCGGACAGCCCTCTACGATCCGGTGCATGCTGGATCCCGAGCTGCTGGAACGGATCACCGCGCGGCGCGCGGAACTGGACGAACTCGAAGAACAGCTGGCCACCCAGCTGGTGGAAGTGCGCGCCGAACGGGACGAACTCGCCGTCGCCGAAAGCGTTCTTGAGCGGATAGCCGGGCAGCTCGCCTAGGAACGCGCCTCCGCCAGGCCGCTGCCGGGGCAGGTGGGCGGCCAGGCGGTGATGCTGATCCCGCACCGCGAGCCGGGCCAGGAGGAGGACACCCTGGCGCGGGACTACCAGCGCATCATCACCGCCGTGCAGCAGGCCGCCAGACCGGTCATGGCCCGCGAGGTCGGCGAAGTGGTGGGGGTGGACGTCAGCGTGAAGTCCAAGCTGGAACCGCTGCGCGGCAAGCTGCTCAGACTCGTCGACCGCGGCTGGCTCCGCAAACTGCCCGACGGCCGGTTCACCACCCGCCTGTGACCAGCAGCACCGCCACTCGGAGCGGCCCGGCACGGGCGATACCCGGTTGCTCCCGAAAGCCGTGCTCCGCGGACTCTACCCCTCCACCAGCCACCGGTCCCTCGGCTTCTCCAACACGCCTGAGCCCCCGCTCTCCCCGTCCTTCGTCTCGATCGACTCCCCCAGGGGGACGGGCGGCTACACCATCAGGGAAGGGGGAGGCGGCCCCGCCCTGCATCACGTGTCCACGGCCGCCGAAGCGATCGTCATCGCCGTCGACCGGATGCCCGCCGACCTGCTCCAGACGTCCTCAGACACACCTGCCCGCACCATCTGAGGAGCGGTACGGGCCCGGTCCTCGGGGGCGGCGGGCGCCTCAGGCGCGCAACGGGGCTTCCACCACGCCCACTTGTCGGCCAGGGCCGGCACCGTCACCGGCTGACGTCCCAGCGGGTGACCTCGCCGTTCTCCTGGGCTACGTACAGGGTGCCGTCGGGGGCGAAGGCGAGGCCGTGGGGTTCGCAGGCGGGGGTGGGGAGGGGGAATTCCACGACGGTGCCGTCCGGGGCGACGCGGCCGATGCGGCCGGTGGCCCATGCCGTGTACCAGCAGGAGCCGTCAGGAGCCACCGCCACGGCGTGCGGGCGGCACTGGGGGTCCGGCAGCGGGTGTTCGGTGATTCCGGCGGGGGTCAGGTGACCGATGCTGCCGACGGCGATCTCGGCGAACCAGAGGGTGCCGTCCGGAGCGGCGACGAGTCCGACGGGAGCAGCGCCGGGGGTGGGCAGGGGGTGGAGGGTGGTCTCGCCGGTGACCGTGGTCCGGGCGAGGGCGTTGCCCTGGTTGAGGGTGCACCACAGGGCGTCGCCGGTGGTGGTGGCGAAGGACGGGAAGGAGCCGTCGGGGAGCGGGTGTTCGGAGAGCTCGCCGGACGGGGTCAGGCGGGTGAGGGTCGCGCTGTGCAGGGTGGTGAACCAGACGGCACCGTCAGGGCCGGCGGTGATGCCGTACGGGCCTGGGCCGGAGCCGGGGACGGGGTAGGAGCGGGCTTCGCCGTCGGGGGTGATGCGGCCGATGCGGTGGTCGCGGTTGCGGGTGAACCACAGGGCGCCGTCGGGGCCGGTCGTGATCAGGGTCGGCCCGCAGTCGGGGGAATCCAGGGGGAACTCGTCGGTCCGGCCGTCGGGGGTGAGGCGGGCGATGCGGCCGGCGTGGACCAGGGTGCACCAGATGTTTCCGTCGGGGCCGGGGGTGAGGGCGTAGGGGCCGGCACCCGGGGTGGGAAGGGTGTACGTGTGGATCAGGCGGGTCAAGAGGAGGCCTTCCGGAAGGGGTGGTTCAGGCCGCGATGGCGGCGGCCGGGACGGGGGCGCGAAGGATGAGGCGGTCACCCTGCCAGCGGGCGCACAGGCGGCGGTCGTGGCTGACGACGGCGACGGCGCCGGGGAAGGCGGCCAGGGCCTCGTCGAGTTCTTCTGCCAGCGCGGGCGAGAGGTGGTTGGTCGGCTCGTCCAGGAGGAGGACGTCGGCCGGTTCGGTGATCAGCCGGGCCAGGGCGAGCCGCTGTCGCTGGCCGGCGGAGAGGGTGCCGACCGGGGTGGTGAGCTGTCCGGGCGCGAACAGGCCGAGCGACAACAGCTGTTCGGTGTGTTCCTCGGGCGTGCCGGGGCGGCCCGCTGCGAAGGCCGCGAGGAGCGGGCGGCGGGCGGGTCCCGGGTGGTTGTGCTGGGTCAGCAGTCCGGTACGGGCGTGGCGGACGACGCGGCCCCGGTCGGGGGTGACGGTGCCCGCCAGGACGCCGAGCAGGGTGCTCTTGCCGGCGCCGTTCGGCCCGGTGATCAGGAGACGGCCGCCGGCCGGCAGGGCGACGTCCACCGGTGCCAGGCGGCCTGCCAGTGACACTCCCTCCGCCGTGAGGGCGGGGCCAGGGGTGGCGGCAATGGTGGCTGTGTCGGTGTCGGTGTCGGTGGCAGTAGTGCGTGGGACGGCGGTGAGGCGGAGCGGGTCGGCCGGTGCGGGGACCGGGTGGGCCAGCAGGCGGGCGAGACGTTCCTCGGCGTTGCGGACCCGGCCGGCCAGGGATTGCTGGACCCGTCCGGCCGCACGGTTGTAGGCCATCTTGTTGCCGTCCTCCATGGCCCGGCCGGGAGCCACTCTGCGAGCGGTGACGGCGGCGGACTGCCGCAGCCGGCCGATCTCCTCGCGCCATGCGGTGTGGGCCTGGGAGCGGCGCCGGTGCTCGGCGGCGCGGCCGGCGAGGTAGCCGGCGTAGCCGTTGCCGTAGCGGACCGCGCGGTGCGGGTCGCCGCCGACCTCCAGGAGGACGGTGGTGGTGCGTTCCAGGAACCGGCGGTCGTGGGAGACGGCGACGGTGATGCCACGCCGGGTGCGGAGGTGCTCCTCCAGCCAGGTCAGGGCCGGGTGGTCGAGGTGGTTCGTGGGTTCGTCGAGGAGCAGGATCTCGGGAGCGGAGGCCAGCAGGGCGGCCAGGCGCAGGCGGACCTGTTCGCCGCCGGAGAGGCTGCCGACGGTGCGGTCACGGGCCAGTCCGAACAGTCCGAGGCCGTGCAGGGCGCGTTCGATGCGGGCGTCGGCGTCGTAGCCCCCGCGCAGTTCGAAGGCGGTGAGGAGGTCGGCGTAGGCGGTGAGGGTCTCGTCCGCGGCGTCACCGTCGGCCATGCGGGCCTCGGTGTGGCGTAGGCGGTCCTCCAGGACGCGGAGTTCGGCGAGGGCGCGGTCGAGGACCTGCTGGACGGTGAGGTGGGCGGGGAGGTGCTCCGCCTGGGCGAGGTAGCCGATGCCGCCTTCGGCGCGGACGGTGACCGTGCCGCCGTCAGGGCGTTCGGCTCCGGCGAGCAGGCGCAGGAGGGTCGACTTGCCGGATCCGTTCTCGCCGACGATGCCGAGGCGGGTTCCGTCGGTGACGGAGCAGTCGACGGAGTCGAGGACGGTGCGGCCTGCGTAGGACTTGCCGAGGTCAGTCGCGGTGAGCTGTGCGGTCATGGAGCGGCTCCGGGGGTTCGGGGGCGGAGGAGAGTGCGGGAGCGGCGGCGTGGTGGCGGATGAGGGTCATCGAAAGCTCCTTATAGCGACGGATGTTGCTTTAAGATCGTTCCATGGATGTTGACGCACAGGCAAGCGAGAATTCCGGCCATGGGGACCATCCGGATCCGGCCGCACCACGACGTCGGACGGGCGGGCGGAGCGCCCGGGTCCGGGCCCAGGTGCTGGCCGCGGTGGGCGAGCTGCTCATGGCGGGCGGGTACGACGGGCTGACCGTCGAAACGGTCGCCGAACGGGCGGGCGTGCACCGCACCACCGTCTACCGGCGCTGGCGCGACGTCGGCGGACTGCTCGCCGACGTGCTCGACGCCGCGTCCGACGACGCGTGGAGCCCGCCCGACACCGGATCGCTGGAGGGGGACCTCACCGCACTCAACCAGGAGGTCTACCAGGCCCTGGCAGGCGGCGGACCCAACCTGACCACGGCACTGATCGCCGCCGGATTCCGCTCGGCCGAGGCGGCGGGCGCCCTGGCCCGCTTCTGGGAGGACCGCTACGCACGCTGCGCGGTGGTCGTCACCCGTGCCACCGGGCGGGGCGAGCTGCCGGGCCCCACGGACGCCCGCGCGCTGCTGGTCGCGGCGACCGCCCCGCTCTACCACGAGCTGCTGCTCCTACGGACGGCCCCCGACCCGGCCCTCCCCGGCCGCGCCGCGGCGGGCGCCGCGGCGGCGGGGCGAGCGGGCGCCTACGGGGTCCCGGAGGCCTGACGGCGGACGCGTTCTCCCGGCGGAGCCGAGGGCACGGGGGTCTCCCCCGCGGGCCGGGCGCTTCGCTCCGAGGCGTGCGGTCGGACCGGACAGCACTCTCTTGGGCGCGGTGGGCGCCGTATCGGTGCCCCGTCATGTACGCGGGCACTCTCGGATCTTCGGTAACGGGCCGCGAGCCTGCCCCCGGCAGGACACCCGGTCAGCGAGGACCTTCCACCGAGCGGCCTGACCGCGCCACACCGCGGTCCAGGAGTTCCGGGAGTTCCGCGTCGACCGGCGGCATGCCCGAACACAGCCCGACCGGGCGGCAGGTGCACGCACGCGCCGTTTCACCCGGAAGGCCGTCGACGGGAGGCCGGGCGAGGTGACTGTCCGTACATGCGTTTGCCATCGGCAGGACGGGGCTAGGCGTAGAGCTGCGGGTGGTGGTCTTCGCGGAGCGGACGTTCACGGGACTGCCACCGGGGACGCTCCTGAACCGCATCGGCGTCCTGCTCCGAGAAAGGAAGGCTCCATGACCAACGTGACACCGGCCACCACCACCGATTCGGGCGCGCCCGTCGAGAGTGACGAGCACTCGCTCACCGCGGGTCCCGGCGGGCCGATCCTGCTCCAGGACGCCTACCTGATCGAGCAGATGGCCCAGTTCAACCGGGAGCGGATCCCCGAGCGGCAGCCGCACGCCAAGGGCAGCGGCGCCTTCGGTCACTTCGAGGTGACCCATGACGTCAGCGCCTACACCAAGGCCGCCGTCTTCCAGCCGGGCGTACGGACCGAGCTGCTGGCCCGGTTCTCGACCGTCGCGGGCGAGCGCGGGAGCCCGGACACCTGGCGCGACCCGCGCGGTTTCGCGCTGAAGTTCTACACCAGCGACGGCAACTACGACATGGTCGGCAACAACACGCCGGTCTTCTTCGTCAAGGACCCGATGAAGTTCCAGCACTTCATCCGCTCCCAGAAGCGCCGCGCCGACAACAACCTCCGCGACCACGACATGCAGTGGGACTTCTGGACCCTCTCCCCCGAGTCGGCCCACCAGGTGACCTGGCTGATGGGCGACCGCGGGATCCCGCGTACCTGGCGGCACATGAACGGGTACACCTCGCACACGTACATGTGGATCAATGCCGCCGGTGAGCGGTTCTGGGTGAAGTACCACTTCAAGACCGACCAGGGCATCGAGTGCTTCACGCAGGACGAGGCCGATCAGATGGCCTCGGCCGACACCGACTACCACACGCGTGACCTCTTCGAGCACATCAGGGACGGGGAGTTCCCGAGCTGGACCCTGTACGTGCAGGTGATGCCGTACGAGGAGGCCGAGGGGTACCGGTTCAACCCGTTCGACCTGACGAAGGTGTGGCCGCACGGCGACTACCCGCTGATCCAGGTCGGACGGATGACGCTGGACCGCAACCCCACGGACCACCACGCCGAGATCGAGCAGGCCGCGTTCCAGCCGAACAACTTCGTCCCCGGCATCGGCCCGAGCCCGGACCGGATGCTGCTGGGCCGGCTCTTCTCGTACGCCGACGCGCACCGCCACCGCATCGGCGGGAACTACCAGCAGCTCCCGGTCAACGCCCCGGTCGTGGACGTGCACACGTACTCCAAGGACGGCGCGATGGCCTTCCGGAAGACGACCGACCCGGTGTACGCGCCGAACTCCAAGGGCGGTCCGGCGGCCGACACCGAGCGGTACGGGCAGCCGCCGAGCTGGGAGACCGACGGGGCGATCACCCGCAGTGCCTACGTGTCGCACGCCGAGGACGACGACTGGGGCCAGGCGGGCACGATGGTCCGCGAGGTCCTGGACGACGCGGCCCGCGACCGGCTGGTGGAGAACGTCGTGGGGCACCTCCTGAACGGGGTGACCGAGCCGGTCCTGGAGCGCGCCTTCCAGTACTGGTCCAACATCGACAAGTCGATCGGCGAGCGCATCGCGCAGGGCGTGCGCGCCAAGGCGGCCGAGAAGGACCCGAAGGCGGCCCAGCAGGGCAACCCGGCGCGGAGCAGCATGCAGGACAAGGCCTGAGCGTTCACGTGCGGGCCTGCTCCGCGGGCGCGCGGACCCGAGCGCGGCGCCGCAGCACGGTGTGGGCGGGCTGAAAGGCCCGGAGGGGCCGGCCACTCTTGTGATGGCCGGCCCCTCCCGGGCCTTTCGACTGCCCGGCTCTGGCTCGCGCTCTGACGAGCTCGTGCTGGTCGATCTGAGCTGCCTGACCAGGAAGTTGATCCACCACTTCAGGGCCTCACACACGCACTCGGCTTCGTCGCCATGTCCCTGGCCGACCGCATCGTGGCCGACTGCAGCCGCGTCACCACGCCCCTCCGGCAGGCCCCGACCGGGGAACACCGCCGATGGCCACGGGCGACGAACCGGGACGGCCGCTGCCCGTGGAGGTCAGCAGGCTCCCTGCTGCGTCACGACGACCGGCCCGGCCACCGACATGACCATGGCCTGTTGCTTCCCCACTCGGGGAAGCAACAGGCCATGGATCCCGACCGACAGCCGGTTCGCTGCCGGGCTACCAGCGGTACCAGCGGCCGCTACTGCCCTTGGGACGGGCGACGAAGCCGACCAGCCAGAGCACCAGCACCGCCAGCGCAACCCACCACAGGACCTCCATGGCGAAACCGGCACCGAACAGGATCAGAACGAGAAGCAGAACAAGAAGCAGGGGAACCATAGTCATCAACCTCCGACCCACCGAGTGCCCGGCCAACCCACCCGCCATGCGCACGACTTTTACGGGTTCTTATCCACGCAGGCGGGCAGCAGGAACAGCCCCTCCTCCGGCCGACCGATGCCCCGCACGGCGCGGGGGCACCGATACCCAGACCCGCCCTGCGGAATGCGCGTCGGCCACGCAGCGCGGCCGCCCCGATCCGCCGGCCCGCCAGAACGACCGGGTTTACCGGCCGGGATCGTGAGCAGGCGAGTGGTCACGACCAACCCGGTACAGCAACGAGGAGGTCCCGATGTCGGGCACGGAGAAGACCAAGGCACACGCCGAGCAGGCCAAGGGCAAGGCCAAGGAAGCCCTGGGCCGCATGACCGGCAACGAGCGGATGACCGCCGAAGGCCACGCCGACCAGGCCAAGGGCAACGCCCGCCAGGCCAAGGAAGACATCAAGGACACCTTCCGCCACTAGACCTTCGGACACACCCCCGTGCTGAGCCCCGACCCCCTTCCCCCCGGGTCGGGGCCCAGCCACGTTCCGCCGGCCCGGCCCCGTTCTCGGGCCGGACCCCTCAGTGCGTGCTACTCCTCGCCAGGCCGCGGGGCCCGCGGGTGGAAGTTGATGCGTTCACGTATGACGGGGAAGCCGGCCTTGGCGAAATTCGCGGCCATGGGGAAGTTGCCCTGGTCCGTCGCTCCGCTGACGAAATCCGCGCCCTGCTCGACCAGGAGGTGGGTGCACTCCGCGAGGAGGTCGTAGGCGTAGCCGCGACCACGTTGTTCCGGGACGACTCCGATGAAACCGATGGTCGGGCCGGAGGGGTTGTGGGCCGGGATGTGGATGCCGGCCAGGTCGCCCTCCGGCGTGTGCGCGATCTGCCACCACTCCCGTGGGGAGGGGCACCAGTGGAAGAAGTCGATTTCCTCCTGGGCGGCACGGTCGAGGCCGCCCTCCTCGATGGCCCTGAGCGCGTGGGCGTCCAGGGTGACGGAGTGGATGCGGCGCAACGCGTCGAAGAACACGGTGTCGTCGGGTTCGGCGCTGAAGCGCAGGCGTCCGGGCCGCTCGGGCAGACCTCGCTGCGGGGTCCAGCGGTACAGGAAGCGTTCCACCAGGAGTTCGTACCCTGCGGCGCGTGCGGCGGCGAATCGCGCCTCGGCTGCGACGCGCAGGTCAGTGGCTTCCCGCCAACCGCCGGGCAGGTTGATCTCGAGTTCGACCCGCCAGGGCGCGGAGCGAAGGAGTTCGGCTCCGGCCTCCTCCTCGCCCTCGGCCACATCGAACCAGTTGATGTTGACAGGCTCCGAGTCGTCGGGTCCGCCCCACCACGCACCACGTGCGACGACCTCGCCGTCGCGCAGAGCGACGCGCTTCCAGTCGGGGCGGAACCGGGTACGCCGATGGCTTTCGCCGGCCCCGAGAGGGTCGGGGTGTGCGTCGAAAAGATGCGCGTCGCTCGCGGAGAGCGCGCGGATGACCGTATCGGTCATGGATTCCTCCGGGATCAGGCTGCTTGAAAGCGCTCCCGGTCAGGACTGACGAACTACGCCTGGACAGCGGAAGAGGGAGCGCGGGAGAAGTGTGGACTGCACGACACTCGCCTCCTTCCGTTCGTCTCAGGGCGTGAAGCCACACAATACGCAGGCTTCCGCAGGTCCGTCCACGAATTTCCTCGCCACTGCAGGAGGGGTTCGCGGAACGATGCAGAGCTGTGGATTGTGATGCGCGGACCAGGCCCGTGATGGACGCGAACGCGAGCCGGCCGTGCCGGGGCGCCGCCACCGGTCCGCCTGTCCCACCACAGCACTAGGCTGCACGGCATGTCCGCGAACATCTCCTTCACCTTCCGCGTCACCGGCATCGAGGACGAGGCCCAGGCACAGGCGGTCGTCGAGGAGCTCCTGGAGCTGATGAGCGACGAGAGCATCGGCGGCCAGGTGAGCATCGGCATCGTTCCGGAGCTCGGCAGGCACGTCGTCAGCGGCGGAACCGACTTCCCGGTCTCCGTAAGCCGCGCCCACCTGTGGTGCCCGGAGTTCGAGAAGTCCGTCGCCTGGTACGCAAAGGAAGCCGCGCCCGCCGCGACGTGCGCGGTCGAGTGGAGCTACCCGGACGAGGAACACTGACGCGGGGCCTGCCACCGATCCGGTCCGGAGTGCCGGGCCGCTCCAGGCCTCGGCACCCGGGCCGCCCTACGCCGAGGAACCAGCCGGGGTGGTCGCGCGCGCCCGCGATGCGGCGGCCGGCCGGCAGCCGGCCCCGGGCAGCGATCCGGGCCCGGCCCGACAACACCCGCCGGCCCCGCCGCCCCGATCCGGAAGCGGAGCGGCCTCACCACGCACGCCCCGCAGGGGCGCAGCCGTACTCCCAGGGCCACGGACCGGCCCATGCTCCGCGTCCCGCACGACGGGAAAACCCCGCTAGGGCTGGGCAAGCTCCTGGAAGAGCGCGCCGATCTCCACCCGGTCGGCGACCAGCGGGAGGGTGTCGAAGTACAACTCCCACTCACCGCCCGAGCCGAAGCGCTCCACGATCCCGAACGGGATGTCCTTGCCCTTGGGCCCGGAGACCGTGCCGTGCCACTCGACGTAGGTCGTGGTCCCGCCGAAGGCGACCTGGCCGGCCTTGAAGCGGACGTCCGCCGTACCGAAGAACCGCTGGAGGTAGGCCCGCTTGCCGGCCTCCGTCGCCAGCGGAGCGTACAGCCCCGGCCCCGACAGCCGCGCGTTTCCCATCCGGGCCAGCAGGGCCTCGACGTCCTCCCCGTTCCATGCCGCCAGGCGGCCCGGGATCTCCGCAGCCCTCAAACGCCCAGGTGCCGGGCCCCGGGAAGCAGCCGGGCCGGAGTCCGCGATCCCCTCGAACAGGCCCCCGGGCACCAGCTCCGGGACCGTGTCCCGGAACAGGGCGTAGCGGTCGTAGTAGCGGCGGGCCTGGAGACTCTTGCCGTCGTCCCCCAGGACATTGCGCGCGATCTGCGGGTAGGCCACCTTGTGGCCCTTCAGCGTGACCTCGTTCCACTGGCCGAACATCATGACGCCGCCGTCGACCACCACGTCCGTGCCCCGGTAGCGCAGGTCGGGTACCAGCCTCAGGGATCCGGTGATGGAGGTGCCGATCACGGTGTGGCCGCGCTGGGGAGCGCTGCCCGCCTCCCAGAGGGTGGCCTCCTCGTCGAAGATGTCGAGATAGGCCTTGACCCGGGGGTGGCTCAGATCCCCGATGGCCGGCAGGGCGCCGGTCGGCAGTTCACCGAAGGCGATCTGGCGCCGCATGAACGCGCAGGCGTTCGGGGTGATCCGGCCCTCCAGCCGCTCGACCTTGGCGCGCGCCTCCGGGCAGTCGCCGCGGGCGGCGGCCTCCCCACCGGCCGGCAGCGCCGCTGCCGAGGTCGCCACCCCCGCGACGACCGCCGCCACCGCGACTCCCACCACACCACGCCGACCCGCGAACATCCGTACCTCGCCTCGTTCCCGCCCGATGCGGCCCGTTGCCGCTCGTGCGGGGACCAACATGCCCGTCCGCCGGGGCAAGGGTCGATTACTCCTGAGGTAATGGCCCAGGCCAGAGAGGGTGCGAGCCTTCTCCCCAGGCGGGCCTGGCGCAAGGAGCCGCGGCCCGGGTAGCAGTCGTCGCTCGGCACCGGCTGATACGACGGCCATGCGCACCAGGAGCAGCACGATTGAGCGGCACGACGGGCCACATCCAGGAGTCGGCGGGCTGCCGCGGAAGGCAGACCTGGCGGCCGCCCAAGAGGTGTCCTGAGTACGGGAAGGGGGCGCCCATGCCGGCCGTCAAGCACAGGGACGGTGCAGCCCATCCAGACGATGTCCAGAACGGACAGGGGCCGCAGCACACGGTTGGCGAAGCAGATGACGGACAGCCGGCCGGCGGACACGATGCGGATCTTCCTTCAGGGCTCTGAGAACTGTGGGGTTGCCCCCGATCGGCTCCAATGGCCGCGTCGGTCGACGGCTGGGGCCGGTCGGCCAGGTCGCGGCGGCGCGCTTCGGCGTCCCGGGCACGGGCGGCAAGGCGTGCGACTGCGGTCAGGACCGGTCGGCCTCCGTCATGAGCAGGCGCAATCGGCGTACGGCTGCGGTCACGGGAGAACGGTGCGTCGACCGCGTGTCTCCCAGCGGGCGCCGATCCGTCAGGGGGCCGTACGGGCTTTCAACCGGGCTGCGGCAAGGACGAGTTCTTCCGGCGTGGTCGGCTTGTCCAGGAAGAAGGCGATGAGGGGCCCTTCCTGACCATGGACGATCACCTGGTCGTCTCCTTCGGCGGTCAGGTGCAGCTCGCGCCAGGGCCTGCTGAACACCAGGGCGGTGTCCAGCCACAGCTGGAGCCGGCGGCTGGTGAGCTGCAGGTGACACGGGTCCCGGACGTCCGGCGCCACGGGATGGATCGGGCTGGGCCGCACGGGGCATTCAGTGAAGAGAACTTCCCCCGGTTCGAGCGAGTCGACGAGGGCTTCACGCCGGATCCCATCGGACCCGCCTTCCCGGGCGCCGCCCCACGCAGCCGCCGCGGCCACCGCAGCGGGCAACGGGACGGTGAACCACGCGCTGATACCGAGATCCCATCCCTTCACAACGAACGAGAGCCCGACCCCGGCGACAGCCAACAGCCCACCGACCGCACCCCACAGCATCGAACGGCGGACGCGCCGTCCCCGGGCCGCTTCCGCGTGATCCTCTCGGGCAGAATCACCTACGGCCACGTCTCCCCCACCTCCCGCCCCGCCGCAGCCACGGCTGTCTCGGCCGCGGGAAATCGGCCATGCGTACGAACCCGTGGCAACCGTACGCTCCTCACTGCACATCAGAGCGCCGAAGGAGCACGATCCTCCTGCCCGTGTGGTTAGGCCGCGACGCCGCGGAGGACCTCCCCGCCGTACGGGACGGCGGGCGCCGGAGCCGTGGTGGGGGCGGGGCCGAAACGGCAGCGGCTCGTTCACGAGACGTGAGCGACGGGCGTGTCCGAGAATCCGGGAGCCGGGGACACCGTCAGCGAGGCAGTGTGACGAGCCCCGTCTCATAGGCGGTGATGACGAGCTCGACGCGGTCGCGGGCGCCCAGTTTGGTGAGCAGCCGAGACACGTGCGACTTGGCGGTGGCCACGGTGAGGAAGAGGTCCTCTGCGATCTCGGTGTTCGACCGGCCGCGTCCGACCAGGGCCAGCACTTCCCGTTCCCGTTCGGTGATGCCTTCGACCGGCTGTGGTGAGCGCTCCGGGACAGTCGCGGGGCGCCCGATGAAGTCGGCGATCAGACGGCGCGTCACACCCGGGGCGATCAGTGCGTCGCCGGCAGCGACCACGCGGACCGCCGCGAGGATGTCGTCCAGGGCCATGTCTTTGACCACGAAGCCGCTCGCGCCGGCCCGGAGCGCTCCGTAGACGTGGTCGTCCTCGTCGAAGGTGGTCAGGATGAGGACGCGTGAGGTCGCCGGGCCGGCTGTGATCAGGCGGGTGGCCTCGATCCATGGCACTGGGCGTCCGCGGCACCGGGCGCACGATGTGGCCGGCCGCGCTCGTCCTCACCGTCGCGGCCGCCGTCGCCTCGACCGGGCTCGGCAGACAGGACCACGCCCTGGACCGGACCGCGGCGATCCGCTGGTGGACCCGCAGGACGGCGCATGTCCTGCTCGCGGGCACGGCCGCCTGCGGCAAGGTCCTCGGGCTCCGGGTCCTGGGCGCAGACCTGGGGACCACCGCGTTCGTGGTCCGGGACGCCGCCGGGCTGATGGGACTCGCGGCCCTGGGAGCCGCGGCGGTGATGCCTGTGACCCTCCTGCGCAGGCCCACGGATCGAATGCGTAAGCTGTGCACACCGCGGCGGGGGGACCGTAGCGCAGAGGTGGACGCGCCCCACTCATCAGGAGGGGAGGACGCCGGTTCGAATCCGGCCGGTACCCCCCGCCGTGCGTACTGCGGACGTCACGGCCAGAGAACCGTGGACGAGGTCTCGGCGGTCCGTTCGGCTCGCACGCCGCCGGGGTTTCGTGGTGTGGTCCCCGCCCGAGGCGGGGACCGAGCCGTTCCGCAGACACTGCGGGGGGGGCGGAGCAGGGGCCGGCGCCGGATGTCTGCTCAGCCGAAGCGCTTGATCTTGGGGAATTTCGCGTTGGTGTCGACGTAGTACTTACGGACCAGCGGACCGAAGCCGCCCTCCTCGTCACCGAGGATCATCGACCTGACGACACCCAGACTCTTCGCCGGGGTGAACTCCTCCGGCTTCGTCTCCGGCTCCCCCGCGACCAGCGCCTTCCACGCCGCCCGGGATTCCGTCGTCGCGCTGACGTCCGGGTCGAGGCCCAGGTAGTAGACGCGGTCGTCGGCGTCCTTCCCGACGGCCAGGAAGACGATCACGTGGAATCCGCTGGTGAACTTGCTCGTGGTCCCGCCCACGTGGTCGGCCGGACCGTTGACGTACACGGCACGCTCGGCCTTCAGGGCGATGTCGATGCCGGCCCACGCGGCCGAAGCACTGAGCACCGACCCGAGGTCGGCGGGCGTGAACAGCCCCTCCTTCGTGGGGCTGAGCAGAGCGCCGACCTTCTTGGCGCGCCCCTGACAGTTGCTGTCCATCATCTTCCCGAACCCGGAATCGACCGGCATCTGCAGCCAGCACACGAGGCGTTCGAGCCCGGTGCTGCCCTCGGTCGCGTCCACCGCCTTCGCGATCCGGTACCTGATCTCCTTGAGCGCCGGTGCGGGCTTGTCACCGGCCTGAACGTACGCCTGCTCGATCACGAAGCATCCCCCACGTCCGGGCTCCACGCGGTGCCCACCATGACGCACGGAGCGTACCCGCGAAGAAGCGGAGCGTGAAGACCCCGGTCCGCCCAACACCGACCCGCATCCCGGCAGTTGGCACTTCGCCGGCCCCCGATCTCGCTTCCACGCCGGGAACGCCGGTCAGCCGAGGTAGTCCGCGCGCCCCTCGTCATCGAGCTCGAAGGGTCCGTCCGGGATGATGCAGAACTCGTTGCCCTCGGGGTCCGCCATCACCAGGAAACCGCCGGAGTCGTACTCGTCCAGCCGGTGTCCACCGAGCGCTTCGACACGTGCCTGCTCGGCGGGAGGGTGGGGCGAAGTGATGTCGAAGTGCATGCGGTTCTTGCCCGACTTGGGCGTGCCGGTTCGCTGGAAGCCCAGTCCCAGCCCGTTCTCGCGCTGCAGCCAGACATAGGGCCCCATCCGGCCCACGACCGGCCGGCCGAGCAACACCGACCAGAACGCCGCAAGCCGCTCAGGGTCAGCGGCGTCGACGATGAGGGCATTGATGTGCAGAGGTGAGTCAGCCATGCCCCGATCCTCTCAGGACACACAGCGCCACTCAGCGTCGACTCATGTCTGACGCCGCGAAAGCCGTCTCCGCACGACCTGTATCACCCCGGCTTGGAACCTCACGAATATCTCGCCCCCCGCATCATGAAGTCCCTTGTCGAGCAAAGCACTTGGAAATTCCATCGAAACGCCTACGAGGGCCAGAACGCAACTCGTGCATGATGACCGAGAACGCTGACGATTTCGGGAGGGCGTGTGGGTGAGAACGCGGCAGTGGACCTGATCTGCCTGGTCGACACGGACAGCAGCGTTCGGGTACGCGTTCTGGGGCGGAACAGGCCCGGGGCCACGCCGTACAACGACTACCTTGATGCCGAGCTCGTCATCTCGAGCGTCTTCGTCAGCGGGCGCCTTGGGCTGTGCGTGTCGCCGGAAGCCATGGACGACTGGTGAACGGCCCTGAATGAGCTCTCCGACAGGCGGGAAATCTGCTGGAGGGCCACGGGCGACACCGAGATCCGGATTGATTTCGACAGGCAATTCTCGGTGCCCCGTCCCCTCGTCACGGTGGACGACGGTGGCGAGTCCGGGGTTTCGGTCCGCGTCGCCCTGGATCCGGGGGACTGCTGGGTGGACGAACAGCGTGAGCAGCTCGGACGGGTCCGGCAGACGTGGCCGAACAAGGTGGTGACGACGCCTCGGTCAAGGGACTACTGGCAGTGAGTTCAGGCGTCGCCGGCAGACGAGTGCCCATCCCAGGGTGAGGAGGGCTTCCTTCCAGGACCACGGACCTGCGGCAGGCCGTCCGCACAGTCCGCCCTCCTCAGGACGCGGGTTCATCCGGATGAGCCGAAGACCCACGGCCGCGGGCCCTCCGCAAGAGGTGCCTCGCAAGCAATGTGATCCAGACCGCCAGAAAAAGGGTCGCGACTGCCCTCAGCCAGGGGCGGTGCTGCCACTGGCCGCTGTCCACCCGCAGAACACGATGCTCAAGCACATCCAGCCAGGGCCGTTGAAGAACTCGGCCCTCGGGTCTTTGGGCATCCCGCCCTCCTCATTCCTCGTACGTCCCCACCCACGCGACTCCGGGTCTTGTTCAGGATCCGTTCCCTGTCCCCAGACGCTCGAGCCTGCGCTGCCGGAGTCGTTCGAACACTGCCGTGAGGCCGAGAACAGCGAACAGGAGACTTGCGGGCTTCTCGGTATCGGTCGACAGCGCCGAAAGGAGCACGAAGAGGAGCGTGACGGGGACGGCCACGCACAAACCGGCTTTGGCCGGATGTCGAGCCACACGTTTCTGGAGCATGGTCGGACGCCGCTGCCAGCCCAGGGCCCGGTCCGGAACCCAGAACGCCTGCCCGAAAGACCGCCGCCAATTCGCCACGAGAAGAAGAACATGGCAGCCGATCTGCCGGCCCCTGGGCGGCCGTGGCACCACCGCGTTCGGACGGATACCAGCTCCGCATTGCGTACGGCGGATTCACCCGCCGCCCGGCAGGCGGAAGCAGCACGCGGCGCTCAGGAACAGTCGAAGCGGTCCCGTACCGGGCGGCCCGGGCAGCGTCGACACTCGAAGAGGTAGACCCCTCCCGCGTCACCGAGCATGAGACCGGCGTCCTCGTACCGGACCCCCTGGTCCTCCACGGGAGTCCACGTCAGCCGGGACACGGCGTCCGCCTCCCAGCGCTCTCCACCGTCAGCAGGTGCTCCATCCGCTCCCCGCACCCGGCACAGTCCGGCCACTGCGGATCCTGGCACCAGCCGGGGTACCCGCCCAGCTTGGTCCCGGGCGCGGTGGCCAGGTGTCGCTGGTAGTCCCAGCCCGTCGCCGCTTCCACCTGCTCGAACCGCAGCTCCAGCCGATCCCACAACTCCTCGGGCAGATCCCAGCTCGGGTACTCGTCGACCAGTTCCGGGTGGACGACGCACGGCCTCGGGATCCTTCCGGACGGGACCTCGCCATCCACCACCGGTGCCTCGCGGACGGCACCGACGGCCGCCGCGTCCCGCCAGCGCACCTCGGGAAGCACCCAGCAGCCGTCGTGACGCCGCGGGCACCACAGCACCTGCAGCAGATCACAGCCGGCCGGGAACGGTACGAGCCCCAGGGCGTCGGCCGCGTGCACCTGCACGACCGGCACCATCGGAGACCGGTGGTGCTCCGGACACACGGGCCACTCCTCCTCGGCCGGCCAGAGCAGCGGACCGCCCACCGAACTGTCCCGGACCGTCGGAGCACCGGCGCGCGGATGCAGCCGCACCGTCCGCCTGCGGAGCGGGGCGACCTCGGGAAACAGCTGCTCCACGTCCAGCGGGCGGGGAGGGGTACGACGGGGCATGGGGCTCAGGCTACGTGCCAGCCCGCCGCAGGTGGGAGGGGATATTTTCGGGTCCTACCCGCGGCCGCGCCGTGGACGTGGACGTCGGGCCGGAGTTCCCCGGGCCCTGCCCCCGTTCAGGGGCGTGCTCGCGGGACGGCACACTGGGAGGATGCATTCCGACTCCGGCCCGCAGCCTGACCCGTACCCCGACCTGGACGCCATGGGCGGCCTCCTCTCGGCCCTGGAGCTGGCCGCGGCGGATCTCGGCGTCGAGATCGCGGTGGTGCCGGGTGACTGGGGGCCGGCGATGTCGGCCGGGATCGTCGCCTCGCATCCCGGGCGGAAACCGCTGTCCGTGAGGGTCAGACCCTCACGGCGATGGTTCGACGTCGCCGGCTGGAGCGAAGGCGTCGAGCTCGTCACGGGAGCGACCCCGGACCTCCACGACGTCGTGCGGGCGGGTGTGGCGTGGGGAGCGGGGAAGCGCCTCGCGGAGTTGACCGCCCTGTTGCCGTTCCTGCAGTTCGGTGAGCTCGCCGCGGCACACGAGCGGGGCCCTGCCGCCGTGGTGGACGTGCAGTGGCGCCTGATGCGGGAACAGGCAGCCACCGCGACGGAGTTCCGGGAGTTCGGCCTGCTCCTGGAGGCGGCTCACGCGGAACCGCGCTTGCGGCAGCTGTACCCCTTCTCCAGCCACTGGACCCTGGGCTTCGCCGCCCGTACCGGTACCCCTTGCCCGCCGGTGGTGGCCATCAGCCCGGCGTACGGCGACCGCCCGTACCGCGTCCGGGAGTACCCGCAGGGCGACTGCCTGGCCGAGGCCGCCACGGCACCGGAGGCCGTCGCCCTCGCGGTGGCCCGGCTGCCCGCCGGTCTCGGCGCCGCCGTCGCAGGCGCCGCGGAGTGAGCCGACGGGGATGGCCGTGGCCGCCGGCCGCCCGCTGTGCCGCGCGCGGTCGCTGACGGATAGGTTCCCGGGATGCCCGTGGAGCAATACGTCTACTTCGCCCTGTCCAGCAATCACATGTCCGCCCAGGAGATGACGGCGGTACTGGGGGTGGAGCCCGACGAGAGGTCGGTGAATTTCGTTCCTCCTCGCCACGGGAGCCGTCCTGGACGTCGACGCGTACGACATGACGGCATGAGCCGGGAGTTCGATCTGGCCGCGTCGCTCGCCCGGGGCATGGAGGACCGCAGTGGTGCGTGGAGCTTCATCGAGGGGTTCGCCGCCCACTGGGCCGAGCCCCTGCAGAGTGGTGACGGGTGGCCGGAAGAGGAACTGGTCGCGGCGGAGGAACGGTTGGGCGTCCGGCTGCCCGCGGCCCTGCGCGAGGCGTACCGGCTCTTCGGGCGCCGCCGGGATCTCACCGGCAACCACGACGTGCTTCTCGCCCCGGCCGCGCTCTACGTGGACGACTCCGGGGAAGCCCTGGTCTTCCGCGACGAGAACCAGGGCGCGGCGTCCTGGGGCATCCTCCTCGACGAGCTCACCGACGACGACCCCGCGGTGTTCGTCCGGCCCGACCTGGCGGTCAAGTCGGCCGAGCGGTGGGAAGCGTGGCTGGAAAAGCTGTCCCTCTGCTTCGTGGAGATCGTGCTCTCCGAGTCCGTGCTGGCCGACCGCAAGTGCTGCGACTTCCTCTACTCCGAGGACGACAGCATCGAGTTGCTGGAGCGGCACTGCGCCCGGTTGCACTTTCCGGCCTATCCCATCGGGGAGGAGGGGAACGGGATCCGGTGGTTCCTGGGCCCGGACGTGCTGCTGCGCGACGACCGCGGCCTGGCGATCCTGGCGCGCGGCCGGAAGGTGGAGGACCTCGACCGGTTGCGCGAGCTGATCCCGGGCGAGTGGCTCAACGCCTAGCCCAGGGCGGCCTGCCCTCCACAGCTGCCCACTGCACGCACCCGCGCAGGTGCAGGCGCCGTAAGCCGCGCGCCGTAAGCCTCACCGGAAGTACATCCGTCAGCACCTCGCACCGCCTGCCCGGCCCGATCCGCAGGCTCTCCGGCAGCGGGCACTCCGCCGCTGCCGCACAACGCCGGTGCGGAGACGCAGGTGGATCACCGGCGCCGCCTCCTCCGTATGATCCCCGCATGTCCTGGATACGCCGCCGCCTGCGCCGCACCGAGCACCGCACGGGCCGACTGCCCGATCTCGACTTCCTCTCGCTGGTCCGCGACGCCTTGGAGGAGCTCGCCCCCGGCTGTACGGCAGGCGCCGAACTCAAGGGCAACTCGCTACTCAGCCCGCACGGTTGGGCGGTCGCCGTCGGACCGCCGGGACACGGGGACGACCGGCACTACGACCTGATCGCCTTCCCGGACGTGAGCATCCAGCCCGACGTGCCCTGCTTCGTGGACTGCGTGGTGGTGGTCACCACTGCACGCGACGCGGCCGGCCTCTGGGCCCGCTCCGCCGGTGCCTGCCTGCTCGAGCTGCTCTACGAGCATGAGGAACTCGCCGAACGCCGGGGCCCCGATGACGAGCACGGTGTGCCGGGATGGCAGTCCATCACCTCGGGCGTGCTGGCCTACGGGCTCGCCGACCGGGAGAACGCCCGGCTCCAGCAGGCGCTGGTGGAGGCGGACGTACTCCGCGAGATCGCCGACTCCTTCACGGCCGACTTGGAATCGCCCTGGTTCAACGGCGTTCGGGTCTTCTACGGCGGTGCGCCGGGCGCCGTGGAGGCTGAGGTACGGGTCAACGGCGAGCGCCACGAGGCCGCCTCCGCCGCGCTGGCCGCGCTCGGCCTGCCGGAGCCGACGGTCTTCACCGTCGCCCGGTCCTTCACCCTGCTGCTGCCCGCAGACGCCGGCCAGGGGGCTCACGGCGACGGGGCCGACGGGTGTGGGTGCGGCGGCTGCCACTGCGGCGGCGCCCTGGACCCGGAGCATCCAGGCTTCGCCCACCTTCTGCCCCACCTCATCGGCGAACTCTCCCCGGCCGAGCAGGCGGAGCGGGTGACCGTCGACACCGGCGCGGTGATGGTCGCCCGAGATGTCGGCAACTTCCTCAAGGTCCGGCTGCCGATCCGCCTCGACGACGGCCGCACCGTGGTCCACCTGGCCTGGGTGGGCCTGGCCGCCGAAGTGATCGAGGACTACACCCGCCGGGTCCACGACGGCACCTTGGAGGGACACCGCTTCGAGGGACGGCTCGGCAACGCCATCGAGCCGTGGGGCGAGGAACTGCTCCAGGCACCCGTCCTCCTCGGCGGGCAGCGGGAAACGGCGGACGGGGGGATCCGGCCCAGCGAGGTCCTCGACTCCGAGCACCCGCTCCTGGCCCGGATCCTGCACGAGAGCTGGCCGGCCACGTTCGTACTCGGCGACCGCGCCCCGGGCCGGCCCTTTCCTGACCAGCGCCAGGTGCCCCACCCCGTGCGCCGTGGCCACGAAGCACCGGCCGGGGCAGCCGTAAGCTGCGCGTCATGAGCATGTGGGATGTGCTGCCGGACAGCGAGCGGCAGCGGTGGGTCCTCGACCCCTTCGTGGCCGTGGGCCCGTTGCGGTTCGGCATGAGTGCGGACGAGGCGTCGTCCGCACTCGGCTGGACCCGTGGGGTCGAGTACCAGGACGTTCCCCGGCTCGGCATCGCGCGCCACACCCACTTTGAGGCGGGTCTGAGTCTCTACTTCGCTGCCGGAGAGGGCCTGTGCGGGGTCGCGGCCGACGCCCTGCGAGGGCCGCAGATCGTCGTGGAGGGGACCGCGCTGGTGGCGCGGGTGCCCTCGGAGCTGGAGCAGTGGCTGTGCGAGCGTGCCGATGCACGCGAACCCTTCACGGAATTGTTCTCCATGCCGGGAGGGCAGGCGGGGTCGCTCACCCTCGGGGTCGTCCTGTGTGTGCAGCGGGCCGGCGACCGCTTGCTCAGCAGTCCGCTCTTCCTCACAGGCGACCTGCTGGACGACGCCTACCACCGCCTGCCGGCCGAGGCCTGGGCCATCCGCTGACCAGGAGTGTCTGCGGCCCGGGGCCCGGGGGTGCCGCCGGGGGGCGGCAGATCGACCGGAGAGTTCGGCGCAGGAGCGGACGCGACACCGGCGTGATCACGGCATTGTCAGTGGTGGGCAGCATGATGACCTTCATGACCGAAAACAGTGCCCTGCTCTCCCCTGCCTCCTACGTCGAGGCCGTGACCACCGCCGTGGCGGCCTCGGCCGCGTACTACGGCGACGGGACCACCCCGCTCGGCGACGACGAGTACGACGGGCTGCTGCGTGCCATCGCGGCCTACGAGGAAGCCCACCCGGACGAGGTGCTCGCCGAGTCGCCCACGGGCAAGGTGGCGGGCGGGGCCGTTCAGGGTGATGTGCCGCATTCGGTGCCGATGCTCTCCCTCGACAACGTCTTCGACGCCGACGAGCTGGCCGAGTGGGCCGCGGGGCTGGAACGCCGTCTGGGGCACCCGGTCGCCGGGTGGTGCGTGGAGCCGAAGCTCGACGGCCTGGCGGTGGCCGCACGCTACCGGGCCGGGCGGCTCGTGCAGGTCCTCACCCGTGGTGACGGGCTGGCCGGCGAGGACATCACCCACGCCGCGGACGCCGTCCTCGGTCTGCCGCCGGTCCTGACCGAGCCGATCGACGTCGAGCTGCGCGGCGAGGTGCTGCTGACGACGGCGCAGTTCGAGGAGGCCAACCGGATCCGCCTCGCCCACGAGGCCACCCCGTTCGCGCACCCGCGCAGCGGAGCGGCCGGCACGCTGCGGGCCAAGGACCGGCCCTACCGGGTCGAGCTGACCTTCTTCGCCTACAGCGCGGTCGGCCTGGACGACCTCGGCCACGCCGCCCTGCTGGAACGGCTCGCCGTGCTCGGCGCGAACACGGCCGCCAGCACGGCCGCGGCCCCGCTGCGGTGCGAGACCGTGGAGCAGGTGCAGGAACGTATCGACGTGATCGCCGGCCTGCGCGGGGAGCTGCCGTTCGGGATCGACGGCGTCGTGGTCAAGGCCGACTCGGCCGAGGACCAGCGGCAGGCCGGAAACGGCTCGCGGGCCCCGCGGTGGGCGGTGGCCAGGAAGCTGGCCGCCGAGCACAAGGTGACGCGCCTCGTGGCGGTGGAGTGGAACGTCGGCCGGACCGGGATCATCGCCCCGCGCGCCGTCCTGGAGCCCGTGGTCATCGACGGGGTGACGGTCACCTACGCCACGCTCCACAACCCGGCCGACATCACCCGCCGCGGGCTGATGATCGGCGACCAGGTGTTCGTCTACCGGGCCGGCGACGTGATCCCCCGGGTCGAGGCCCCCTTGGTCGACCAGCGCACCGGTGCGGAGAGCCCGATCGTCTTCCCCGAGGCCTGCCCGCGCTGCGGTGACGCGATCGACGCCTCCGAGCAGCGGTGGCGGTGCGTACGCGGCCGCAGCTGCCAGGCCGTGGCCTCGGTGATCTACGCCGCCGGACGCGACCAGCTCGACATCGAAGGCCTCGGCGGCACCCGCGCGATCCAGCTGGTGGAAGCCGGGCTGGTCAAGGACATCGCCGACCTGTTCACGCTGACCCGTGAGCAGCTCCTCGGGCTGGAGCGGATGGGTGAGACCAGCGCCGCCAACCTCCTGGCCGCGATCGAGACCGCCCGCGGCGCCGCCCTGAACCGGGTGTTCTGCGCACTGGGCGTCCGCGGCACCGGGCGCACGATGTCCCGCCGGATCGCCGCGCACTTCGGGTCGATGGCCGCAATCCGGGCCGCCGACGCCGACACGCTGGCCGGGGTCGACGGCATCGGGACCGAGAAGGCCCGCGTCGTCGCGGCCGAGCTCGCGGAGCTCGCCCCGCTTCTCGACAAGCTCCAGGCCCAGAAGGTCGGGATCCAGGTCACCGAGCCGCAGAAGCCGACTGCCGAAGCGGCGGAGGACGAGCAGGTGGCGGGCGGGCCGCTGGCCGGAGAGGCCGTCGTGGTGACGGGCTCCATGACCGGCCCTCTCGGCGCGCTGTCGCGCAACGAGATGAACGAGCTGATCGAACGGGCGGGTGGGAAGGCGTCGTCGTCGGTGTCGAAGCGGACCACACTCCTCGTCGCGGGCGAGAAGGCCGGCTCCAAGCGCGCCAAGGCCGAAGAGCTCGGCATCCGCATCCTCGACCCCGAGGAGTTCGCCGCCCTCGTCGCCGACTTCCTGCCCACCGCGTAGACGCCGGGTCGGCGCACGGTTCGCGGGCCGGTCAGAGGGACGGGCTCGCCGGTCCGATGAGCCGCAGGCCGGCCCGGGAGGCGAGCCATCCGGCACGCTCGTGATCGCCCTGCCGCGTACAGACGTACAGCATGTGTCCGGTCGCCGGTCGGTCCAGGCGCAGATCACGGGAGTTGAGGCACAGCTGCGCCCCGCAGTACTGGACCTCGGCCTCCCTGCCGGGCCTGGCCGGCCAGCCGGGCAGCTCCCAGTAGAGCCAGCCGGGCGCCGGCCCTGCCGCTGTTACCAGGGCCGCCTCGAACGTCCCCACCGGGACGTCCTCCGGGAGCTCCCGTGTGGCCGGGAGCATCGCTTCCACGGCTTCGAGGTCCCGTGGCAGGGCCTCCGGCGCGGTCCAGAAGGGGCGGTCGTCCCCGCCGGATCGGAAAACGGAGCCGAGGGGCAGGAGCCCCGCGATCCGCCTGGCGGACTCGGCGGTGTGGACCCGTACCTCTCCGGCGAGCAGGGTCCCCGGTCCGGACACGGCCAGCTCCATCAGCCGACCGGCCGCGGCCAGGGCCTCGACCGGGTCGCTGGTTTCCAGTACGGGGTAGGCGTAGGAACCTCCCATTGTGCGTCCTTGCTCGGGTCCGGGGTCAATCTGCAGGCGTGGGGCGTCCATGACATCGCGGCGCACCGGGCCCGGGCTCCGGGGGCCGCGCTGTGGAGGCTCGGCCGCGGTGCGGTGGCGGTCCCAGGGTTTCGGTGGTCGGGGCGTGATGCGGGGCGCTCGGTGCCCTTGCTCCCGTCGCGAACGGCGGGATGCTCGTGGTGTCCCTCCGGCGGGAGTGTCAGTGGGTCGTGCCACATCGGTGCAGACCTGGCCGACTCACAGTCGACTGCGCGGTCCCCCCGGCCCCGGAGCGAACCGTTGCGACCGGCTCCCGCGTCCGGTGACGTACGTAGCGTGCGGGGCGCCGGCCCGCCCCGGTCCCGGCATACGTGCGTCACCGCCGACACGAATCGGGTCTCGCCGCTGTGCCAACCCGGAGGGTGCGACCCGGGCCGGGCCTCACTCGACCCGGTCGAGGACGGAGACCAACGCGGCGCGCAGTCGTTCGTCCTCGTGGATCATCGTGTCGTCGAGCCCGAAGAGCACCAGACGGCGGTCCCCGCCGGCGAGCGCAGCCAGTCGGTCGCGCTGTTCCGGCGTCAGGGCGGCGCACCCGAGCGCCCGCAGGGCTTCGCAGGCGCCCTTGACGTCGGCGCGGGTCTCGGCCGAGTGCAGCACCGCCTCGGCGAGCCGGGTGCGGTCGAGGCCCGCGGGATCGGCGGGATCGGCGACGGCGAGCAGTCCGAGGGCGGCGGACGGCGCTTGGGCCGGGTCGTCGAGGAGAGCACGGAGCCGGTCGGCCAGTGGCCGCCCGGCCGGGCCCAGCGCGGCGGTCTCCCGGGCGGCTCGGGCCGTCGTCCACCGGAACCACTGCAGGCCGTCGCTCCGGTCGAACACCGAGGCCAGCACCGGTACGACCTCGGACGCCTCGCCGGTGATCCGCCACAGGGCGAGTGCCAGGGCGAGCTCGGTTTCGACGTCCGCCGTGGTGTCCTGGTCGAGGGCGTGTCCGAGCGCTGCCCGGAGGACCGGGGCGATACGGGCGGCGGCCGGGCCGAGTTCGGCCACGGCGTTGGCTCCCTCGGCACGGCCGCGCCCACCGGTGGCGATCGCCGCCTCGGCCGCGGCGAACAGCGGCCCGGTCTCGCCGGTCAGCTCGTACAGCGCCCGCGCCACGAAGAGCCTCTCGGCCTCGGCCAGCAGGGCGGTCGCGGCCTGCTCGCGCTGCTGCGGCCCGAGGTGCGCGGCCACGGCGGTGATGGCGGTGGCGGCGTGGTGGAACCGGGGCAGGGTGGCGCAGAGTTCGGGCAGCGCCTCGACGGCCTGCGGGCCCCATTGCCTCAGCAGGTGGACCAGCGCGGCGGTGTCGTCGCGGTCCGCGGTTGCCGGGCAGCCGCATTCCTTCCTCGTTTCAGGGCGCTCCAGTGCCCTGGCGGCGAGGCGCGCACGGACCGCGGAGAGCAGTTCCGGGTCGTACGGGAAGGGCGCGCCGGCGGGGGCGTGGGACCCGGCGGCGCACTGCAGGGCGTACGGGCGCCGGCCGAGGGTCCGGGCCAGCAGCGGGGCGGCGGCCTCGGGCGCCACCAGGACGAGCGTGGCCAGGGCCTGGTCGGCCGCTTCGTCGTCCGGCTGCGCGGCGAGCTCGATCAGGAGCGGCGCGGCCTCGGCGGCGGCCGGGCCCATCTTGCCCAGCAGCCGGGCGGCCGTCCGGTCGGCGGCGAGCGGGGCGAGGGCGGGCATCAGCCGCGGCGGGGCGCTGCGGGACAGGGTGCAGGCACGGTCGGCCGCCCACAGCGCCTCGTCCCGCACCGCGGGGCGCTCGTCGCGCACTGCGGCATCGAGCAGTGCGAAGGCGCTCTCGCGGCCGGCGTCGGTGTCCCGCCCGAGCAGGTGCTCGACGACGGCGCTCAGGGGTTCCCGATGCTCGTCCGCGTGGCCGGACCCTGCCGTCTCGCGTGCGGGCAACAGGCCGAGGACGGCGTCGTGGTGTGCGGGGAGCCACGGCTGTTCGGGGTCCAGGGCGGCGAACACGGCGGCCAGGCGGAGCGGCGCGGGCGTGTCCGGACCGAGCAGGGCGGCGGACTCGGCGATGGCGCCGGGGCGGTCCATCCGGCTGTATGCGGTGAGGAGTTCGGCTCGGACGGCGGGTTCGGTCTCGGCGGCCATGCGGGCTCTGACTGCAGGCAGGGCAGTGGAGGTGTCCCTCGTGTGGCCGACCGTCCAGCCCGCTGCCTGCCGGACGGCGGCGTCCGCGTCGTCCAGCAGCGGTACGAGCAGCGGCAACTGGGCGGTCACGGCGGCGCGGACGGCGCCCGGCTCGACGTCGTGCTCGTCCTCGCTCTCGGCGAGGCAGCCGAGCAGCCGGAGCGCGTCGGCGGTCTGCCGGCCGGAGGCTGCGATGCGGGCGAGGTACGGGGCGGCAATGACGCTGGCCGCGTACACGGTGCCCTGGTGCACGATCGAGCTGTACAGCTCCCCCAGCGCCTCCTCGGCGTCCTCGCCGCCCTCGGCGAAGGCGCGCAACAGTCCGGGCAGGTCTTCGGCGGAGCCGTAGGCGTGGTCGACGGTGGACCAGGGGTGGGTGTCGAGCCCGGCGAGGGCGGTGGGGAGATCCATGGCCGTGATCTTCGCAGGGGCCTCTGACAGCCGCTCCGGCCAGGCGCCGCAGGTCGGACCAGGGCGGTGAGGGGATGGGGGTCCGTTCGGCCCCCGCCACGAGGCCGCGGCGTGAGCGCTCGGTAGGGTTCTGCGTCGGAGCGGCCGCCGGTCCGGCGGCCGGCTGCAAGGGGGAGCATTCATGCCGTTCGGCGACTTCGACGCATGGCAGCGAGACCTGCTCCTCAACGGCAGGTTCGTCCAGGACGGCGACATATCCGAGTACGGGCCCGAGGCCCAGGCCCGCTTGGAGCGATTCCTCGAACTGGCGGACATGGTCGACGGAACCGAAGGCCCCGCGGCGGTCAGAGCCCTGATCGCCTCCCTCCGCGCCGAGGACGACCACGGTGCCCACGAGGCTGTCCACGGCGCACTGTCACGCTTTCCCGGCCGAGACCTCGTCAAGGGCGCCACCCTGGCAGTCGTCGACCTCTTGGAGATCCCCCGGGACAACAGCGGCAACGTCCTCCGGCTCCTGACCCTGCTGGCCGGCGACGAGGACCTTCACACGCTTCGTGCCGCCTTCGGTCAGCTGCAACCCGAGATCCGCGCGAGCCTGGCAGCACTCATAGCCCACCACGAAGCCGATGAGTGGCTCGCGGACGAACGTTGCATCGGCCGGCTCCGGCCTGCGAACCGCTCGGGGATGCCCGGCGGATCAAGCGTCGGGTGATCCCTGGCCTCAGCAGCGATATTCGCTGGTCGTCGGCCTGACGCACCTGCCAGGCTCGGCGTCATGGGCACAGACATTCATGGATACATAGAGGTCAGGAACCGCTTCATCGACATGTCCGAGCCCGATGACGATGAGCCGATCCTCCGCTGGCACCCGGCAATCGCTCTGGACCACGTCTATGACGGCCGGTCCTATGCCGCCTTCGGCTGCCTGTTCGGCGTCCGCGGGCGGTCCTTCGAGCCACTCGCAGCGCGGCGCGGTATTCCCCAGGATGCCTCACGCGCCACGACGCGGTCCTTCACAGAGGAATCGGATGCGCACAGCCCCTCGTGGATCGGTTGGGCCGAGCTCGAAGGGGCCGACTGGAACAGCACGGAGTCGGCCAAGTACTTGCCCGTCTCCGAGGTGCTCCGCACCCGACGTGACGTGGTGCACGACGAGGACTGGGGTGACGTCTGGGCGGTAATGGCTCTGCTCGCCGAACGGCACGGGGCGGAGAACGTCCGTCTGGTGGTCTGGTTCGACAACTGAGGGCGGCTGCGCGGATCCGTGCCTGAGTCATGTCCGGATGGCGGCTGTCGAGACGGCGCCGTGGAGACAGTGCCTGGGAAGACGTGGGACCACCTGTCGTAACGGGCCGCGACCGCTCGCGTGTGTGCGGCCGGCGCGGCGACGGGCTTGGTTGCGGGCCGGCGGTGTCGGTGGCGGTCCATGGCCTGTCGCCATGATCCGTAGTGAGTTCGAGCAACGTCCGCTTGATGCCGCCGTCGCTGATGCCGGGAGCGCGACGCTGGAGTTCGACCGGGCCAGGGCCTGGTTGCGTGCTGCGCTGGTTGGCGCTGTGGAGCCGTTGGGCGCGGAGGTGTGGGTGCTGGACGCCGCCCTGGAGCAGATCGTGCTGGTGCGGCATCCGTGGCGCGGGCTGGTCCCACCGGGTGGCAGGGTCGAACCGGGTGAGTGTCCGCGTGAGGGCGCGGCACGGGAGCTGGCCGAGGAAACCGGCCTGCGACCGGGCTTGTCGAAGCACCCTGCCGCGGTGGCAGTGCGGTCGTTCGGCCCGGGTGTGCCGGAGACGCTGTCCCTCTCCTACGCCGCGATCGGCGACCCGGAGCAGCCGCTGGTCGCGGAGGAGGGGCAGCATGCCGCCTGGATGCGGCTGGACCTGGGCTGGGAGAGCTGCTTCCCCGATGACCTGCTGCGCGTCCGCGCGTACGTGGAGCTGCTGAGGTCGGGGTCCGTCGCCTGGTGACCGCGGCCGTGTCCGTTTCTGCGGTCGGACGCGCCGCTCCCCACCTCACTAGCGCGTGGCATGAACAGGCCTGACGAATGAGCAGCAACGCGTAGTCTGTCGATCTGTTCGAACGGTGTGAGGGGGCGCGGGCGGATCGTGAACGAATGCTCCGCGCAATGCGGCTCCTTGAACGGGCGGCCTGGCGGGACCGGCGGCGCCTCGGCTTCGTCCCGGAGTCGGTCCTGCGCCCCTGGCGCGCGGGTGCGGGCCCGGCGCTGCGGTTCGTGCCGTCGGAGGTGTACGTCGGCACGTGGGACGCGTACTGCGCCGCGAGACCGGCTGCGGGATTCCCCCGGCACTTCGACCCCGCGACACGGCCGACGGCCACAGGCCGCGCAAAGTCGGCCCGCTCGTCCATGGAGCAGAGGCGTGCCGCACGTCGGCGTGGCGGCAGCAGTCCTCTCCGACGCGCGGCTCCCCCATCTCGACGATTCGGCCCTCTCATGAACCAGTCCCTCTTCGACGCCTCCCTGCTCGCGGACCCGCACGGCCGCTACGCCGAGCTCCGGGGCATGGGTCCCGTACACAGAACGACGACTCCGGAGGGCGAGCCGGTGTGGGTCGTCACCGGCTACGCCGAAGCCCGCGCCGCCCTCGCCGACACACGGCTGTCCCTGAACAAGGCGAACGCCCGCACCAGCGACTCCTACCGCTCCTCGATGCCACCCGAGCTGGACGCCCACCTGCTCAACATGGACGCCCCCGACCACACGCGGCTGCGGCGGCTGGTCTCGAAGGCCTTCACCCTCCGGCGCATGGAGGATCTGCGTCCCCGCATCGAAACCCTCGTCGACGAACTCCTCGACGCAGCCCCTGCCGAAGGCACCGTCGACCTGATGGAGGTCCTCGCCAACCCGCTGCCGATGAACGTCATCTGCGAACTCCTCGGAATCCCAACGGCCTCACGGCAGGACTTCCGCGCGTGGACGAACACCCTGCTCTCCCTCGAGCCGGGATCCGCCACCGACTCCCGCACCGCCATGCGCAGCATGTACCGCCACCTCGTCGACGTCATCCAGGCCAAGCGTGCGGAGCCCACCGACGACCTCCTCTCGGCCATGATCGAGGCCCGGGACGACCGCGACAGCCTGACCGAATCCGAGCTGGTGTCGGTTTCGTTCCTCATCCTCTTCGCCGGCTACGACAACGCCGTCCACCTCATCGGCAACACCCTGATGGCCCTGCTCCACCACCCCGAGCACCTGGAAGCGGTACGCCGGGGAGTGCTCTCCGTACGGAGCGTCGTCGAGGAGACCCTGCGCACGGACCCCCCTTTCCCGCTGGCCGTACGACGTTTCGCGCTGGCGGACCTCAGCATCGCCGGGGTCACGATCCCGCAGGGCGGAAGGGTGTGGGTCTCGATCATCTCGGCGCACCGCGACGCCGCGCAGTTCGAGGAGCCGTCCACCTTCGACCCCGCCCGCGCCGCCTCGCACCTGGCCTTCGGGCACGGCGTCCACTACTGCCTGGGCGCCCCGCTCGCCCGCCTGGAAGCCGAGATCGCCGTCGAGCGCGCCCTGCGCCGCTTCCCGCACATGAAGCCGGCAGGACGGCAGAGCGAACCCGACTGGTGGCCCTCGTTCCACAAGCGCGGCCTGCGGTCGCTGCTCGTCGCCAGGTGATCGCGCACGACCACTGATCCGCGGACCGGCGCGGTGGTCACGCCGCGCGGGACGAGGAAGCGGACCTGGTTCATCGCGGGCGTGAGCGTGTTCATCGCCACCTTCGGAAGCGTAGTGTGCAGGCCTTCGACGCCTTCGACCCCGAGCCCCGCACTGGCGAGACGCGTGCTGACCGAAGAGTGCTATGGCTCCCCGGGGGCTGCCGAGCGGGTACGTGAGCTGGGTGCTCGTTCTGCTGCCGATCACCGGATGACGAAGGCGGGCAGGCGTCCGCTCACGACTGTGTCGCGGGGGAGGAACCGCCCGAACCGGGTCTCGATGAGCGCCAGCGTACGCCGGTCCCGGTCGCGGTGGTCCTCGTACTCCGGTCGCGCGTCCTGGCCGTCCGGGCTCAGCACACCCGCAGCCATCAGTTCCGGCAGCAGCCGACCTCCACACCGTTCACGGAGAACTCGGACAGCCGGCCGCCCCCACCGCCGCCCAGACCGTATTCGATGGCGAAGGACCAACCTGCACACGCCCCGACCCGCACGACGTCGTCATCGTCCGTGCCGAGGTCCAGGACCATGTCCCACGCTTCCGCCTGCGTGATCGGCGACGCGACGGACCCCGGCACCCCGCCCCATCTCCGCAGCGCCCATCGGTGTGGTGCGGCAGGCGGATCCGGGTCGGGGGCGGGGGCGGGGCCGTCAGTCCTCGTGGCTCCCGGGTACGGGCGAGTGGCCGGGGGCGCGGGCCCGGAGGCGGTTCGCGGCCAGGATGAGCTCAGTGGCCCCGTCGTTCCTGCCCAGGACGAAGCGGCCGACGGGGCCCTGCGGCCCGGTGATGACCACGACGTGGCCGTCCAGGGTCAGGCTCAGGTCCCTCCACGGGTGGCTCCACTGCGGCACGTAGTCGAATTCCCACAGCTGGAGCCGACGCGTGGTCGTGGTCGGGGAGTAGGACGTGTAGTCGTCCACCTTGAACGGCTCAGGCGGCTGGGCCCCTGCGGCTCCCGCCACCCCTCCCCCGACGACACTGCGCCGCACCCGCTTGCGGCGTGCCGCGTCCCGGTCGTCCGCGGCGGTCACCTCACTGGCTTCGCTCCTGCGCTTCCCCCCAACCACTGGCCGTCGTTGGTGACGGTCACCGAATCGACCTTCTCCTGGACGACCCCGTCGGGCCGGCACGTGTGGGCGTCGACGGACGCCCCGTGGAAGGTGGTGCCTTCGGCGTTGACCACGGCGCGGGTGAGGTTGACGCTCTGCGGTTCCGCCCCGTCGAGGCGGGCGTCCGTCAGATTGGCCTCGTAGAAGTTGGCCCCGTCAGATTCGCCCCCTGGAGCTGGGCTCCACTCAGGTCCGCCCCGGTGAAGTCGGTGTCCCGGAGCTGGGCGTGGCACAGGTCGACTCCTCGGAGGTCGGCGTTGTGGAGGGATGTGCCGCTGAAGTTGATGCCCTCGATGTCCCGGTCGCCCGGAGAGAACCCCGGTATGCTCGCGGCGATTTCCACGTTGGCGCGCCATGTCGCGTACCGCTGGGACTCCTCCAGGGCCTGTTCCAGGAACAGGGCCGACACACCGATGGCTATCCCGGTGATCAGCCCGCCACCGATGCCGGCGAGGACTTCGGTCCTCGGTTCGCGTTCCGGCTCTTTGACGGCCATCCGCCAGGCGAAGGCCGCGCCGAGAACTCCGAGCAGGATCAGCACCCCGAGCAGGGCCCACCCCGCGTCGGGCATGGGGATCATCCCCAAAAGGCTGGAATCGGGACACTTGACCCTCTTCCTCCGTACACCCGCGATCATCAGATCGCAAATGCGCCGAAGCTGACCGGACCGGCTGCTCCCCCACCCACTCCGCCGCCAACACCCGCCCGTACGGCACGACCCGGCAAAGCGCCCCCTGCCCCTGCCTCCGCTTCCTCGTCGGGGAGGGCGGCCCTGCGCAGCGGCCCCTTCGACCCCCGGAGCGCCTCCTTGACACGGAACACGGATCGCCAGGCTCGGACCGGACTCGCCCCGCGCCCAAACAGGCGGAGCTGGTGTCCATGTGGTCCGAACGGCGCGCGGACGGAGGAAGCAGCGGTGTCGTCTCCAACCGGTCCTGGGTAGCAGGGGCGCGGGGGCGCGGGGGCGGGCGGTCAGTCGTGCGGGGTGAGGAGGCGGTGGAGGGGGGTCCAGTCGAGGTGGGCCTCCTCCGTGCCCGGCGGGACGAGGAGGTACGTGGTCTCGATCCAGGCGGTCAGCAGGATCCGGTCGATGCTGAGCAGCGCCTGGTCCGCATCGGGGGGACCCAGGCGCAGCCACAGCCGGTCGCCCGAGGCCTCGGGCCAGGCGAGGACGTCGCTGCCGCCGGAGAGGGTGCGGGTCGCTCCGGCGAGCATGTCCCGGCCGAGGTCCCAGACGACGTCGTTGTCCCCGGTGCAGTGGAAGACGGCACGGATGCACAGCGGGTCGCGGCGCCGGTAGGAGAAGGTGACGGGAGTGGTCAGCGGCATCCGCTCGTGGGGGAGGTACTGGCGGGCGACGGTGGTCCAACAGGCATCCGGGCGTGCGGCGCTGGAGTGAGAGGTGGTCTCCACGGCGTCCAATCCTGGGCGAGAGCAGGGAGTGTGCCCCGCGTCTGCCCCCGAATCGCGCCGCCACTGTCGGCCGCCCGGGTGAATGGTGAATACGGGTCGGCACTGCCCCACAGCCCGTCCCCACTGCCCGTCCCCACTGCCCGTCCGCACGGTCCGTTCGCGTTGGGCGTGAGCTTTGAGCCGAGCGGTGAATGCGCGCTCGTCCGCCGCCGTCCGGGGCAGGGTCGTGGCTCTGATCCGACGATGTGTGGGGGTGGGCCCGTGGGCTCGAATCCGAATCCGAAGGGTGCGCCGCGGTCGGCGCCGTACCGGCGGGTGATCGGTCATCCGACGCTGCGGCGCGTCCTCCCGGGGTTCGCCGTCTCGTCCCTCGGCGACGGCATGGCCGTGGTGGCGGTGAGCTGGCTGGCGATCGACCTGGCGCCGGCCGCGACCCCGGGGATATGGGTGGCGCTGGCGGCAGCCGCCTACACCCTGCCCGGGGCGGTGGGCGGCCTGCTGCTGGGGCGTTTCCTGCGCCACCGACCGCCCACCCGGCTGGTGGGCTGGGACGCGGCCCTGCGGGTGGTGGCGCTGGGGTCCGTACCGGTGCTGCACGCCTTCGGGGTGCTGGGCATCGAGGGATACGTCGCGTTGCTCGCCCTGTCCTCCGTGCTGCATTCCTGGGGGCAGGCGGGCGTCTACACCCTGATCGCCAGGGTGCTGCCGCAGGCGGACCACCTGGCGGGCAACGCCGTGCTGTCCGCGGTGGGGGCGGTCGCGACGGTGGCGGGGCCGCCGCTGGCCACGCTGCTGATCGCGTTCGGGGGGCCGGCGACGGTGCTGGCCGTGGGCGCGGCGACGTTCCTCGTCCTGGCCGTCACCTTCCTGGTGGCCGTGCCCGGGGACGCGGTCCCCGCGCCGGAGGGCGACGCGGCTTCGCGGACGGCCGGGCTCACGGTGATCCGGCGCATCCCCGCCCTGTCCGGACTGCTCGCGCTGAGCTTCGCGTTCTTCTTCCTCTTCGGCCCGGTGTACGTGGCCCTCCCGCTGCACGTGTCGGGCGGCCCGGGTGCCTCCGCCGGGGTGCTGGCGACGTTCTACACGGCGTTCGGCGTGGGTGCGGTGCTCGGGTCGGCGCTCACCGGTTTCCTCGCCGGGTGGCGGCTGTGGCCCACGACGGTGGGCATCGTCGTCGCTTTCGGCGCGCTGGTGCTTCCCCTGGGGCTGGGCGCCCCGACGGCCGTCTCGGTGGCCTGCTTCGGGGTGGCGGGGCTGCTGTGGCCGCCGTACTCGTCGCTGTCGACCACCCTGTTCCAGCGCTCGACGCCCGACGCGCTGCTGCCGCAGGCCCTCGCGGCGAGTTCCGCCGTCCGCGTGCTGGCGGTGCCCCTGGGAACGGCGCTGGGCGGGCCGCTGGTGGCCGGCTTCAGCCCGGCCGGAGCGCTGCTCGTGTCCGGTGCGGGCATCGCGGCGGTCGGCCTGGCCGCGGCGGCCACGTCCGCGCTCCGCGCCGCCCGCGCGAGCCACGGGCCCGGGCCGGACCCGACGCCTCCGGCGGACCCGATGCCTCTGGCGGACGCGGGGCCGGAGGCCGGGGCGCCATCGGGGGTCACCGTGCGCCCGTAGGCCGCGGCCGGGCCCCGCGCCGCCGCCCCACGTCGTCACGTGTCGTCCGGCGCCGTCACGTGTGATCCGGCCTCGTCCCGCTTCGTCCCGGGTACGGCGCCACGCGCCGACTGTGGTTGGCTCCTCCTGGCGGCGCGACACCACGCGACGCAGAGCGGCGCAGAGCCGTGCGTCACCGCGACCACGGCGACAGCCACGACCACGACCACGACCACTTGGGGGGAAACGGTGCCCGTCACAGCGGCACGCAGCCGGAGCGAACAGCCCGGGCGGATACAGGCGGTCGACGCCCTGCGCGGATTCGCGCTGCTCGGCATCCTGCTGGTCAACGCCCACATGATGGCCGGCCCGTACGGCCTGGGGACCATCCCCGACCCGGACTCCTCCGTCCTCGACCGGAGCGTCGAAGGCCTCGTGCAGACCTTCGCCGCCGGCAAGTTCTTCCTGATGTTCTCGTTCCTCTTCGGCTACAGCCTCACCCTCCAGGTCGCCTCCGCCGAGCGCGCCGGGGCGCGGCCCGTCCCGCGCCTGCTGCGCCGCTCGCTGGGGCTGCTCGTGCTGGGGGTCCTGCACGCCGTGTTCCTCTACACCGGCGACATCCTCGTGAGCTACGCGCTGCTCGGGCTGATCCTCGTCGCCGCGCGCGGCTGTTCGCCCCGAGCGGCGCTCCGCGCCGCCGGGATCGTGTACGGCCTCCTCGGCGCGGCGTTCCTCCTCCTCGGGGCGGGAACCCTGCTCGTGCCGGCCGCGGAGACGGCCGAGGCGGACGCCGAACTCGCGCAGGGGGCCCCCGCGCTGGTCGACGGCTACCGCGGCGACGCGGCGTCCGTCGTGCGGACCAACGTCGCGCAGATGCCGGAGCAGTTGCTGGCCGCACTGCTGCTGGGCGGTTTCGTGGTGGCGGCCTTCCTGGTCGGACTGCACTGCGGCAAGCGGCGTCTGCTCGCGGACGGGCAGGTCTCCAGCGCGCGGCTGCGCCGCGTGGTCCTGCTCGGTGTCCTCGCGGGTCTGCCGGGGAACGTCTTCATGGCCCTGTCGGTCGGCGGCGCGTTCGGTCCCCGGTGGCCGGTGTTCGGGACGATGGTGGGAACGGTCACCGCCCCCGCCCTGACGGCCGCGTACGTATGCGGAATGCTCCTGCTCCTGCGGTCCGCCCGCGGCCCGCGCGTCGCGGCGGTCCTCGCCCCCGCCGGCCGGATGGCCCTGACGAACTACCTCAGCCAGTCCGCGGTCCTGGCCCTCGTCTTCACCGGGTACGGCCTGGCGCTGTACGACCGCCTCGACCCGCTCGCCGTCACGATCGGCGCGCTCCTGCTGTACGCCGGCCAACTCGTGCTCAGTGCGCGGCTCATGGCCCGCCACCGGTACGGGCCGGTGGAGTGGCTGCTGCGGACGGTCACCCTCGCACGGCTGCCGCACGACCTCGACCGGTCGGCCGCCGCCCGCTGACCCGCCGGGCCGCCGCTCCCGCGCTGACCGCGCTGACCGCGCTGACCGCAACAGCCGCACCACAGCCACCACGGCCCGGGCAGGGCCGTCCCCGCCGTCACCACGGCCACCACCGCCACGCCCCCGGTCAGGTCGGCGGGAGCAGGAGTTCCGCCGGCCGGCGGCACAGGCTCCGGAGGGCCAGGAGGCCGCCGATGCCGGGGATCCAGGCCTGCGCCCTCGCCGTCCCTCCGGCGGTCGTCCGCCGGACGGCCAGGACGACGACCAGGTACGCGGTGCCGTGCACGGGGCCGCCCAGGGAGGCGACGGCTTCGGCGTGGACGGTGAGGAGGTTCGCCAGGAGCAGGCCCAGCGAGGCGGCTTCGACGTGGGCCGCGGTCCGCAGGAGGCGCATCCGGCTCAGGCTCCCGTGGTGGAGCCGGGCCGGACGATCATCAGCACGACGACGATCGCCCAGAGCAGGTTGAACACGCCCGTGCTCATGGCGAGCCGGGCGGACGCCGCCCGGTCCGGGGCGCCGAGCAGCCGCTGCTGCCGGGGCAGGATCACCACGACCAGCAGGGCCGCCGCGGCGGCGGTGAGCACGATCGAGGCGAGCAGCCAGGCGTCGGTGAGGACACCGAGCCGGGCGCCGGTCGCGACGCCGAAGACCGGGACCGCGATGCCCAGGACCGTGTAGGCGCGGCAGATCCGGTGCAGCACCGCGGCCGTCTGCCGCCCCTCCCCCTCCTCGGCGGGGCGGCGGGTGTGGCGCGGGAACATCGAGGCCGCGACGGCGATCGGCCCGACCGCCAGGATCGCCGCCAGCACGTGGACGGACAGGAGGAACTTGGTCACCGGGGTCCCCGCCTCTTCATGGATCGACTGCCAATGGATTGGTTGGCAACCTATACGACGGTCCGGCGCTTTGGGTAGGCTGCCTGACCATGAAGGCCAGCGAGGTACGCGGACACCTGGACGGACTGCTGCTGTCCGTCCTCGAATCGGGCCCCCTGCACGGCTACGCCGTGATCACCGCGGTCCAGGAGCGCAGCAACGGCGTCCTGGAGCTGCGCAAGGGCACCATCTACCCCGCGCTGAACCGGCTGGAGCGGCTCGGTCTGCTCGACAGCACCTGGGAGTCCGTCGGCGAGCGCCGTCGGCGCTGCTACGAACTGACCGACGCCGGCCGGCGCAGCCTGGACACCGAGCGGAAGGTGTGGCGCGAGTTCACCGCGGCCATCGGCTCGGTGCTGGAACCGGTACGGCCGCGGACGGCGACATGAGCGCGCGAGGCCGCTCGGGGGCGACGCCTCCGCACGGCGCGGACCCCGCCGACCCCGCCGACCCCGTCGAACGGCACGTCTCGGCACTCGCCGCCGTCCTGCGCGGCGCGGACCGGGACAAGGCGCGGATGCTGGACGAGCTGCGCGCGGGACTCCTCGACGCGGCCGCGGACCTGGCCCCCGAGCACCCCTCCTCCGAGGACGCGGCGCGGGAGGCGGTGCGCCAGTTCGGCGGCGTGGCCGAGCTGGCGCCGGATTTCCAGCGCGAACTCACCGTCGCCCAGGCCCGCCGCACCTCCCGCAGGATCCTCCTGCTCGTCCCCCTGCTGCTGTCCTGCTGGTACGCCCTCGCCGCGGCCGCTCCCCCGGCGCAGGGACTGCCCGTCCCGGTCCAGGTCCTGCTCGCGCACCTGGGCGGCGCCGCGGCCGCCGCGGCCCTTGCGGCCGTGCTGTTCCTGGCCGCCACCGGGCGGGCGGCCCGCCGGGTGAGCGTTTCCGACCGGCTGCCGGTCATGGTCGGCTGGGCGGGCACCACGGCCGCGGTGGCCCTGGCCCTCGGGGCGCTCACCCTGGGCGTCGCCGCGCTGCTCGCTGCCGCCTGGCCGCTGTGTCTCCTGGCCGGCGCGGTGGCCCTCGCCTGCCACGCGCAGATCGCCGCCTCGGCCCGTGCCTGCCGCCGGTGCGCCCGGCTCCCCGCGGCCGCCTGACGGAGTGTCCGCCGCGACCGGACCCGACCCTCGGGGGCCGAGCGGGGACGAGCGGGCCGAACGCCCGTAACAGCAGCACTCCGTGACCCTCCTTCACATCTACCGCGGGCGGACGTGTTTGAAGGCGCGGATCCGGGTCAGACGCGGAACATCGGAAGCGAACGGCTTCCGGTACGGGCTCGGCCGCACGGCACCTTCCCCCCGCGCCGTGCGGCAGGCCCGGCTGAACGACGGGCTGCCGCCCCGGCCACGGCACCCCGCGGGCCGTGTGGACACCGGGCAAGGGGTGGCAGCCGTCACCCTGCGCAGGCCGTGCCCGTGGTCGTTCATGCGGCGGGCGCGAGCGAACGGGCGGGCTGTGCCTGTTCGTAGGCATGGCCGACGCGCAGGAGCACGTCTTCTCCGAGCGGTCGCCCGAGGAGCTGCATACCGATCGGCAGACCTGCCTCGTCGTGACCGACGGGGAGGGACAGGGACGGCACCCCGGTGATGTTGGCCGGCGAAGAGAGGCGTACGTATGCGTCGGAGACGCCCTCGACAGTGCCGTCGGCCCAGGTGATGGTCTCCTGGCCGGCGGCGACCGCGGTGGCCGGGACGGTGGGGGCGGCGATCAGGTCGACCTCGTGCAGCATGCGCGCCCACTCCTGCCGCATGAGGGTGCGGGCGCGCTGGGCGCGCAGGTAGTCCCCTGCGGGCAGCGACTCGCCGGCCTCCAGGAGGACGCGTACGTCTGCCTGGTAGAGCTCGGGGACCGTGCGCAGGGTCCGCTCATGGTAAGCGGTGGCCTCGGGCACCATCAGGCCCCATTGGGTGGCCTGGATGTAGCGGGCCATCGGGATCTCGACCTCGACGAGGCGCGCGCCGAGGGCCCGGAGCTGCTCGGTGGCCCGCCGTACGGCGGCCTCCACCTGCGCATCGACGTGCTCGTGGTAATAGGTGCGGGGGACCCCCACGCGCAGGCCGGTCAGGTCCGCGTCGGCGCCGAGCCGGTAGTCCGCGGCCGGAGTGGTGAGGGACGCGGGGTCGCGCGGGTCGTATCCGGCCAGGGCCGCCAGGACCAGGGCAGCGTCCTCGACGGTCCGGGTGATCGGGCCGACGTGATCCAGGGACCAGGACAGGGACGTGACGCCGTGGCGGGAAACGAGGCCGTAGGTGGGCTTGAGGCCGACCACTCCGTTCAGTGCGGCGGGCACCCGGATGGATCCGCCGGTGTCGGTGCCCAGTGCGAAGGTGGCGGTGCCCGCGGCGACTGCCACGGCGGAGCCGCCGCTGGAGCCGCCGGCGACCCGGCCGGTGTCCCAGGCGTTGTGGGTCTGCGGCGTGGTCAGGCCGTAGGCGAACTCGTGGGTGTGGGTCTTGCCGACCAGGACGGCTCCGGCCGCCGACAGACGTGAGGCGACGGCGCTGTTCGCCGGTGCCCGGTGGCCGGCCCGCACGCGGGAGCCGGCCGATGTAGCCGTGTCGGCGACGTCGATCAGGTCCTTGAGCCCCATCGGGATGCCGTGCAGGGGGCCGCGGTGGCGGCCGGCGGCGATGTCGGTCGCGGCTTCGCTCGCGGCCCGGCGGGCGTGCTCGGCGGTGATGGTGGCGTAGGCGTTAAGGCGGGGCTCGACCTGTTCCAGGCGCTCCAGGACCGAGTCCGCCAGCTCGACGGGGGACAGCTGCCGGGCCCTGATCGCGTTGGCGGCTGCGCTCAGCGACAGCTCATACGGCTGCATCGGGCATCTCCTGTTCCGCGCGGTAGGAGGGAGCGGGCGGGGTGTCCCCGAAGTCCAGCTCTCGCAGGATCGCGACGACGGAGTGGATGTGGCGGGCGGTGGCTGCGACCGCGGCATGACGGTCGGCAGGGAGTGGGAGCCCGGCGCGGGCTGCCCAGCGGGCCGCTTCCGGCGGGGTGAGTTCAGCGGAGGACATGGGTTTCCCTCTGCTCGGGGCTGGAGGGCGGGGCCGCCCGTACCAACAAACGCTAATAATTCGCGTTAGGAGACCATAGGACCCAACCGCGCCTTAAGGCAAGCCAGTTGCTTTTACGAGGAGGGGCCCTCTTCCCGCCATGCCTCTCCCGCCTGTGGCATCCAGCCATGGAGCGGGGAACCCGCCCTCGGGGAGGGGGCCGGGGTCCGTGGTGCGTACCGAGCCGAGGCCGGCGCGGCCCGCCACCGGCGCGCAGGCCCTGAGGGCCAGGCAGCAGGCAGGCACCGGCTGCCGTGCCGGCCGTTTCCGCCTACGGACCGGCCAGCCGGCGAAGTGCGGTGTCCGGGAGGGCGGGTTGATCAACACGTTCCACCGGACCCACAAGTCCGCTTCCTGTGCGCCCCGGTCCAACGCACGGGACGGTGTCAGGGCGCTCCGCGCCGTCCACAGTCACACCGGTCGTATCCCGTCGCCCTCGAGGACGCGGAGGTGTCGACGAAGTCGTTGGGGCTCCCCTTCACACCACTCGCCCGCTCACGGGCCTGGTGATGCCACAGGCAGTCTGCCGTGTACACAGGAGGTCACGGTCAGGAAGGCCCTGACAGGCCCGGTGTCCGGAGATCCCCCGGCGCCGGCGCTCGTACCGCCGCCTCCCGGCTGCGGGCCACCGGCGGCAGCGGTCGGCGGGCTCCACGCACCCTTCAACCGGAACGTACCGACCGTCAACCCGGCAGGCGGACGGTCATCTCCACCGTGACCTCGTCCCCCGCAGCCAGCCCCAGCGGCGTCCGCACGGCGTTCTTGACCGGCAGCAGGTAGCCCCCGTCCCTCGGGAACAGCGACGTCTCGAAGGCGACTTCCCCCATACGGGCCTCGACCGGGACGACGCCCCAGCCGTACGTGGCCATCGCGGCCACCTGCCGCACGTCCGCGGACTCCTCCTCCGGCACCGGCACGAAGTAGTAGGGCGCGGGCCCACGCCACTCGATCACCCGGCTCACGAAGACCACGTGCATGGGGAGCTCCTCCTCGGGACCGCGGTCGTCGGTGTGCGGGGTCTGCCCGTGATGTGCCGGGACGCCCGGTCTCGCCCGTCGGGACCGCGGCGGCTTTTCGTCACCCTACCGGCCCAGCAGGACCTACAGTGTGCGCGTGACCGAGCACGATCCCGAACTCATCGCCGGCCGTTACCAGCTGGTGGAACGCATCGGCCAGGGCGGCATGGGCCGCGTCTGGCGCGGCGTCGACCAGCAGCTCTTCGGGCGCGAGGTCGCCGTCAAGGAGATCCTCTTCCCGCCGGGCCTGGAGGACGAGGACCGGGCCGCGCTGCTCCGGAGGTTCACCGGCGAGGCGCGGGCGGCGGTCACTCTCAGCCACCCGGGCATCATCACCGTCCACGACGTCGTGGAGCACCGCGGCGCCCCCGTCATCGTCATGGAACTGGTCCGCGGCGAGTCGCTGGCCGCCGCTCTGCGCGGCCGGGGCCGGCTGCCCGTGCGGCGGGTGGCGCAGATCGGCGCCGCCGTGCTGGACGCGCTGGCCGAGGCGCACCGGGCCGGCATCGTCCATCGCGACATCAAGCCGGACAACGTGCTCCTGACCAAGGACCGTGTCGTCCTCACCGACTTCGGCATCGCCCACGTCGCCGACGCCACGACCAGGCTCAGCCACAGCGGGACCGTCATCGGCACGCCCCACTACATGCCGCCGGAGCAGCTGGAGGGCAAGCGGCCCACGGCCGCCAACGACCTGTGGGCGCTCGGCGCCACCCTGTACCACGCCGTCGAGGGGTGCCCGCCGTTCGAGGCGGAGGGGCTGCACGCCCTGGCGGTGGCGGTGTTCACCCGCCCCCACCGGCCGCCGGTGCACGCCGGTCCGCTGGCGCCCGTGCTCGACGCGCTCCTGACGAAGGACCCGGCGCAGCGCGTCGGCGCGGCGGAGGCGGCCGCGATGCTGGCGTCCGTGCTGGGTGCCACCTCGGACGCACCCGGCCTCCCGGACGTCCCCGATCCGGGCAACGGGCCCGGCAGCGGGCCCGACACCGCTCCGGACACGGGCCCCGCGTCGTCCGGCCCCGCGTCGCCCGTCCCCGACCCCAGGACACCGCACGTGCCCCGGCCGGAGCAGTCCCCGGTCCCACGCCCCCCGACGGCACCTCCCGTCCCCGTTCCGACTCCCACGGTCCTGGACACCGGGTCCGGCACGGGACTGCCGCCCGGGCGCCGGTCGTTCGCCCGCCGCTCGGTCGTGCTGGGCACGGTCCTGGCGACGCTCGTCACCGGCTCCGTGCTCACCTGGACCCTCACCCGCGACGACGGCGCACGCCACAACGGCGGGGCGGCGGGCAGCGGGCCCGCCACGTCCTCCGTCACGGTGGTGATCGGGGTGGACGCACCGCTCAGCGGCGGGATGTCGGCCATGGGCGCCGGGATCAGGAACTCCGCGGACCTGGCCGTCCGGACCGCCAACGAGGGCCGGCACGTGCCCGGCGTGCGTTTCGAGGTGAAGGCGCTGGACGACGCGGCCGACCCGGCCAAGGGCGCGCCCAACGCCGCCCGGTTCGTGGCGGACGAGACGGTGCTGGGGGTCGTCGGCCCCCTCAACTCCGGTGTCGCCAAGACCCTGGTGCCGCCGCTCGCGCAGGCCGGCCTGGCCGTGGTGTCCCCGGGCAACACCGACCCGGTGCTGACGCTCGGCCCGGACTGGGCGGCGGGCAGCAGGTCCCGCCCGTACCCGACCTATTTCCGCACCGTCGCCACGGACGTCGACCAGGGGCCGTTCGCCGCCCGCCACCTGTACGGCGAGGCGAGGAAGACCAAGCTGTACGTGGTCGACGACGCGAGCGCCCACGGGAGCGCCCTCTCCTCCGGGTTCACGGCCGAGTTCACGAAGCTGGGCGGGACCGTCGTGGGCACCGAGCGGGTGGACCCGGACGAGCGCACCTTCACGGGGCTCGCCGAGCGGGCCCGCTCCGCCGGCGCCGACGCCGTCTACTTCGGCGGGTACTACGACACCGCGGCGCGGCTCTCCCAGCAGCTGAAGCAGGCGGGGGTGAACGTGCCCCTGATGGGCGGCGACGGCATCTTCGACCAGCAGTACCCCGCCTCGAACCCGAAGGCGGAGGGCGATCTCGCGACCAACATCGGGGTACCGGCCGAAGAGTCGGCGAAGGGCCGGGACTTCCTCGCCCGCTACGGCGAGGCCGGGTACCCGGAGGCCGCCGGCTGGTACGGACCGTACGCGTACGACGCGACCTGGAGCCTCATCGAGGCGGTGAAGTCCGTCGTGTCGGAGCACGGCGGCACCCTCCCCGGCAACGCCCGGGCCGAACTGCCGCGGGCCGTGTCCCGGCTGGCCTTCGACGGGGTCACGGGACGGGTGGCCTTCGACGGGAACGGGGACACCACGGAACGCCGGCTGACGGTGTACGCGGTACGGGGCGGCAGCTGGACGGCCGTCCGCGGAGCGACCACCCGCTGACCGGCGGACCGGCGGACGGGTGACCGTGCGGCGCGGCACGCCGCGGGAGCGGACGCGGCACCGAGCATGGACGGGTGCTGCGCGAGCCGGGCCCGCGGGGACGGGGTCGCCGGCCGACGGGTCCGGCCGGAAGCCGGGACCGGCGTTTCAAAGACCCGCGAGCGAGCAGCTGCGCAGGTGACGGGACCGAACAGAGGAGGCTGGTCGCATGTCGGGCGCAGGTCAGGACGAGGACGTCGTCGCGTTGATCCTGAAGGACCACCGGACCATGGAGGAACTGTTCCGCCGGATGCGGAGCGTGGAGGCCGACCGCGCGGCGGCCCTGGAGAAGTTCTCGGCGCTGCTCGTCGCCCACGGTGAGGCCGAGGAGAGCGAGGTCTACGGTGCGCTGAAGCGGTTCCGGGACATCGACAACGAGGAAGTGGAACACGGCACGGAGGAGCACGCCGAGGGCAACGAGGCGCTCCTGAAGCTCCTCGAGGTGGAGGAGGTGGGCTCCGAGGAGTGGGACGAGCGGCTGGAGGACCTGGTCAAGGCGGTCAACCACCACCTCGACGAGGAGGAGCGGACCATCCTCAACGGTGCGCGGGAGAACGTTCCCGACGAGCGGCGGGCCGAACTGGGCGCCGCGTTCCTGCGGGAGCGCGAGAAGCACCTCGCGGCGGACTGCGGCAGCATCGAGAACGTGCGCAGGATCGTACGCGGCTGACCCACACCCCCGACCGCCTGTCCTGCCCGCCCGGTCCGGGTCAGGCGGTCCGGGTGGTGAACGGCTCCGCGGAGGGCAGCCTGAGCGGTCCCGCGACCGCCGCGCAGAAGTCGGCGAGCCCCGTCGCCAGGGCTGCCCGGGAGGCTGCCGGCATGGCGGCCATCGCCTCGGCCAGTACCTCCTGCCGGCGGGCCCGCAGGCGTTCGAGGTAGGTCCGGCCGGCGGGTGTCAGCCGCAGCAGGACCTCGCGCCGGTCGTCCTCGCCGGGCTGGCGTTCGAGGAAGCCGACGGCCTGGAGGCGGTCGCAGAGCCGGGTGACCGACGGCGGGGCCGCCTCCAGCAGCCGTCCGAGCTCCCGCAGGTTCAGGTGGTCGTTGGCCTCGACGAGGAACAGCACCCGGGCCTGCGCCGAGGAGACGGGCGGGGCGCTGGCGGTGTCGCGGCCGCGTTCCCAGACCACTTCCAACAGCTCGATCAGCTCGCTCATCCCCGCCACGGCCGACGCATCGGGCCGCGGGGAGCCGATCGGCCGCTGACTCATGTGACACTCCCTACCGGACGTACGCGCAGCCTTCCCGGGCGGACAGGCGGCTGCGTCGTCCCCCATCTTGGCAGTTGCGAGAGAGACAGGTGCGGGTCCGGTGAGCGAAGGCGAGCGCGGAGCGGGTGCGGGGGGCAGAGGGGACGTCGAGCGTGTGCTGCGCGAGGCCGCCCCGCACGAGCTGTTCGAGGTGGTGCGCGGCATCCTGGCCCGCGACCACGGGGCGGCGGGAGCGGAGCTGTTGATGGCCGACTACGCCTCTGCTCGCCTCCAGCCCGTCACGGCGCGGCCCTACACCGCCGATTCGGTGTCCGCGTACAACAGCGTGGAGGGCCGGGCCTTCGGTTCCCAGGAGCCGCACGTGGTGGCCGTGTCGGACGGGACCACCGTCCATCTGCCGGTGAGCGTGCGAGGCGACCGGCTGGGGGTGCTGAGCGTGCGCTACCCCGCGGGTGTGCGGGTCGGCGGGCTCCTCGGCGCGTTGCAGGACGTGGCGGACGCGCTGGCCCACGAGATCCTCGTCGCCGACCGTGACACGGACTTCTTCCTCCAGGCGCGCCGGACGCAGCGGCTCACCCTGGCCGCCGAGATGCAGTGGCAGCTGCTGCCGGGGCGTTCCTGCTCCCGTCCCGAGTACGACCTGGGGGCGCAGCTGGAGCCCGCGTACGCCATCTTCGGCGACAGCTTCGACTGGTCGGCCTCCCCCGACCACCTGACGCTGACGGTCAACAACGGCATGGGCGAGGGGATCGACGCGGCGCTGCTGACCGGCCTGGCCGTCAGTGCGCTGCGCAACGCCCGGCGGGCCGGTCTCGGTCTCGCCGACCAGGCGGCGCTGGCCGACCAGGCCCTCTACGGGCAGTACCAGGGCCGTCTGCACCTGGCGATGCTGCTGCTGCGGTTCGCCCTGGACACCGGTGAGGTCGAGGTCATCGACGCCGGGTCGCCACGGATGTGGCGGCTGCGCGGGGGCACGGTGGAGCAGCTCGGTCTGGAGGCGCAGTTGCCGCTGGGCATGTTCGAGGACACCGTCTACACCTGCCAGCGGTTCCGGATGCTGCCCGGGGACCGGCTCTTCTTCCTGAGCGACGGGGTGTACGACGTGGTCTCCCCGGCGGGCGAGGCGTACGGTCTGCACGCTCTGACCCGGGCGGTCATGAACACCCGGCTGCTGCCGCCCTCGCAGGTGCCGAGGGCGCTGCTGGAGGAGCTCCCGGGGTACCGGGGCGGCGGGGACGCCGCCGACGACGCGATGGTCGTGTGCCTGGACTGGCACGGCCGTCCCGGTGCGGATTCAGGCGGGGCCGGGGGGTAGGGGCCCGCCCGCCCGCCGTTCGATGGCACAGTGGTGACATGCCCAGCCCCGGCCGCTCCGGCGCGTACGAGGATCCGGCCGCGGCGGTCGTCGCCGCGGCGGAGCTCCTCGCGGTGCTGCATGCCAGGGGCCAGGACGGGGTGGCGCCCGCCGTGTCGCCGTCCCAGTTGCGGGCGCTGCTCGCCGTGGAGGGTGCCGAGGGCGCGAACCTGCGGACCCTGAGCGGGGTGCTCGGGGCCCGGCCCTCGTCGGTGACCCGGCTCTGCGACCGGCTGGAGGCCATGGGGCTGCTGACGCGTTCGCCCCATCCGTCGCGGCGGCGCGAGGTGGAGGTCCGGCTCACTCCCCGGGGGCGGGAGCTGCTGGCCGAGCGGCGGGCGGTGCGGGTGCGCGAGCTGTCGGCGGTGCTCGGGCGGATGGCGCCGGACGCGCTGGACGCTCTGGTGACGGGTCTGGGGGCGTTCCGGGAGGCTGCCGAGGGGCCGGCCGCGTCCGGTGGCGGGCCCCCGGGCGAGGACGCCCAGGAGGACCCTGCTGCGGGGCGGGGGGGCCCGGCAGAAGCGGCGCCCGGGGCGTCTATGGTGCCGGACAGCGCCTGACGGCGCCCTCGGCAGGGGGTGCCTGCCCGGCCCGTCCGCGGGGATGTCAGACTCATTGAGTTCGTTAAATATTGCCTAACGGCAAATGATCACTCTAGGCTTACCCGACGCAACCAGGCGTCCGCCGGGCGTCCCGCCGTCCGCGACGAGAGAGGACAGACGCGACGCCATGGTGAGCATTTCCGGGCTCGGGGCCCAGCGCCCGGTCGCCCGCACACCGCAGCAGGCGGTCGCCCCGCCCCGCGAGGTGTCCGCCGGGCAGCCGGACGACTCGCTGGCGCTGTGGAACGGCGTACCGCCGTACGTCCTGCTCATCGAGGACGACGAGGGCGACGCCGTGCTCGTCGAGGAGCTCGTGGAGGACAGCGGGATCGAGGTCCGGCTCGGCCGGGCCCGGTCGCTCGGCGACGCCCTGGACCTGCTGAAGGCCGAGGCCCCCGAGTGCGTCCTGCTCGACCTGCACCTGCCCGACGCCCAGGGCCTGGACGGCCTGAAGACCGTCCTCGACGTGTCCGCCGAGTCCGCCGTCGTCGTCCTGACGGGCCTGTCGGAGGAACGCGCGGGCCTGACCGCCGTCGCCGCGGGCGCCCAGGACTACCTGGTCAAGGGGCGGCTCGAGGCCGACGTCTTCATGCGGGCGATCCGCTACGCGATCCAGCGCAAGCGCACCGAGCTGGCCGCGGTCGCCCTCCAGGCGGGCAAGCTCCGCGCCGAGGAGAACGCACGCCTCGAACGCGGCCTGCTGCCCACCCCGCTGCTGCTCGACGACGCACCCGACACCGTCAGCGTCTGTGCCCGCTACCACCCGGGACGCGCGCAGACCCTGCTCGGCGGGGACTTCTACGACGTCGTCCAGACCCCCGACGGGGCCACCCACGCCGTGGTCGGCGACGTGTCGGGCCACGGCCCCAGCGAGGCGGCGCTCGGCGTCTGCCTGCGCGTGGCCTGGCGTTCCTTCGTGATGGCGGGCGCTCGCGGCGCCGAGCTGCTCGGACTGCTGGAGCAGATCCTGCTCGCCGAGCGCTCCGGCCCGGAGATCTTCGCCACCCTGGTCTTCCTCACCCGTCCCGCCGGCGCCGGCGCCGTGTCAGTGCAGCGCGCCGGCCATCCCGGTTTCCTGGTCCGCTCCGCCGCCGGGGTGGAGCTGCGCACGGTGCCGGGAGGGCCTGCGCTGGGCATCGTCCCCGGCTGGGGTCCCGGCTGGCCCGTCACCGAGGTCCCGCTGGAGGCGGGCGGCGCCGTGATGCTCTTCACCGACGGCCTCATCGAGGGGCGCATCGGCCCCGGCTCCGACCGCCTGGACGAGGCGGGGCTCCTGGAGATCGCCCGTCGGCACGCCGACCTGCCCGCAGAACCGTTCGTCGACTCCCTCATCCAGACGGCGCAGGGCCTGGCCGCGGACTGGGGCGGCCTGGCCGACGACGTCGCCGTCCTCCACCTGGAATGGAACTCCCCCACGTGACCTCCCCCGCACAGCCCCCCGAGACCCGCCCGGGACGGACCCCGGACCTCCGGGGGCCGAGCCTGCAGACCTGGCTGACCACCGTGCTGGCGGTGCTCGCACTGATGGTCGTCGGCACGGGCGCGGTCGGCGCCGCCCTCCTGTCGCACACCACCACGGCCGGCAACCGCCTCGTCGACGGGATCATGCCCGCCCAGCGGGACGCACTGCGGCTGGAGACGGCGCTCCTGGACCAGGAGACCGGGATCCGCGGCTACCTGCTGGCCGAGGAACCGGCCCTCCTGGAACCCTACGAACGGGGCCTGGCCAACGAGACCTCGGCCGCCCGGCGCCTCGCGGCGGTCCTCGACGGCGACGCGGACGTCCAGGAGGACCTGGCGGCCGTGCAGGAGGCCGCGCGCACCTGGCGCGACGAGTTCGCCGCGCCGGCCATCGCCTCCGTCGAACGGGGCACTCCCCCGCCGTCTCTCCAGACCGGCAAGGAGCGCTTCGACGAGGTGCGCCGCCGCATCGCGGTGCAGCAGGAACACCTGGACCGGATACAGGCCGACGCCCGCACCACCTTCGGTGAGGCCCGCTCGCAGCGCGACCACATCCTGCTCGCGATCGCCGTGGCCTTCCTGCTGGCCGGCGCCGCGCTCGCCGTCCTGCTCCACGTCGGGGTGCTGCGCCCACTCGCCCTCGTGCGGACCGCCTCGCGGCGCGTCGCGGACGGCGCCTTCGACGCCGAGATCCCCCTGCGCGGCCCCTCGGACCTCCGGGCCCTGGCCGGCGCGGTGGAGGCCATGAGGCACCGCACCGTCGCCGAGCTCAACGCCTCGCGCCGCACCGCGGAGCGGCTCGACCGCACCGCGGCCGAACTGGACGCGCAGGCGGTGGAGCTGCGCCGCTCCAACGCCGAGCTGGAGCAGTTCGCGTACGTGGCCTCGCACGACCTCCAGGAGCCGCTGCGCAAGGTGGCCTCCTTCTGCCAGCTGCTCGAGAAGCGCTACGGGGACCAGCTCGACGAGCGCGGCGCCCAGTACATCGGCTTCGCGGTCGACGGTGCGAAGCGGATGCAGGTGCTGATCAACGACCTGCTCGCCTTCTCCCGGGTGGGCCGCGTCCAGGACGCGCGCGAGACCGTCGCGATGGACGGTCCCCTGGACCGGGCCCTGCGCAACCTCGCCGCCGCCGTGGAGGAGAGCGGGGCCGAGATCACCCGGCCCGAACGGCTTCCGGAGGTGGTGGGCGACCCCACCCTGCTGACGATGCTGTGGCAGAACCTGGTGGGCAACGCGGTCAAGTTCCGCTCGCCCGACCGTGCTCCGCGGGTCGAGGTCGCCCTGCTCGAGGGCCCCGGCGCGGAGGAGGGCTTCCACACCTTCACCGTCACCGACAACGGCATCGGCGTCCCGGCCGAGTTCGCCGACAAGGTCTTCGTCATCTTCCAGCGGCTGCACGCCCGGGAGACCTACGGCGGGACCGGCATCGGCCTCTCGCTCTGCAAGAAGATCGTCGAGCACGCGGGCGGGCGCATCCGGATCGACACCGAGCACCGCGACGGCACCCGTATCGTTTTCACCCTGCCCGTCGCGGGCACCGCCCCCGGGAACGGGGCGGACACCACCGCCGCCGGCCCGACCGACACCGCGGCCGGCACCGACGCCGGGCCGTCCGCCGCCGTACCCACCGAAGGAACCCGCCGATGAGCACCCCCGCAGAGCGGCCGCAGGCCACCCCCGCCGAAGTCCTGCTCGTCGAGGACGACGCGGGCGACGAGCTGATGACCCGCGAGGCCTTCGAGGACAACAAGATCGGGAACACCCTGCACGTGGTGCGGGACGGGCTGGAGGCGCTGGACTTCCTCTACCGCCGCGGCGAGCACGCGAACGCCCCGCGCCCCGACCTGATCCTCCTCGACCTGAACCTGCCCAAGTACGACGGCCGGCAGGTTCTGGAGCAGATCAAGACGGACCCGGAGCTGAGCCACATCCCCGTGGTCGTCCTGACCACCTCGGCCGCGGAGGAGGACATCCTGCGCAGCTACAAGCTGCACGCCAACGCCTACGTGACGAAGCCGGTGGACCTCGACCAGTTCATCCGGGCGATCCAGCAGATCGACGACTTCTTCGTCACCGTGGTCAAACTGCCGCGGACGCGGTGAGGCGGGAGTGACCGAGGGAATGCGAGAGGAAATGCGGGGAAGAAGGCCGTGAGCAGCATGGACACGCAGTACGCCGAGGCGCGCAGCCGCGTCGAGACCCGGTCCGAAGGCGACGTGCGCATCGTCGTGATGGCGGGTGAGTTCGACATGGACAACGTGGCCGACCTGCGGACCGCGATGGACCCCGGAGCCCCCGGGATCGCGCGGTTCGTCCTGGACGTCGCCGGGGTGACCTTCGTCGACTCGACCGCGCTCAGCATCATGCTGCAGCCCGCCATGGACCGGCCGGTGGTCCTGGCCGGGACGGTGCCGGGCAGGCTGGCCCGGCTCCTGGAGATCACCGGTGCCGACCTGGCCTTCGCCACCGCGCCCAGCGTGGCCGAGGGCATCGTCATGATCGTCCCGCCCCGACAGGGCTGAACGGCGTTCCCCGTCAGGAGGTGGAGGGTGCTGCACCACGCCGGTGCGAGCGACAGCAGGACGGGCCCGGGCGGGCCGCGCAACGCCATGCAGGCGCGCGACCTCGTACGGGCCCTTCTGGAGTCCTCCGGAATCGTGCGGCCCGGCAGCGCCGCCGGGGACTCGCTGCTCACCGACGCCCTGCTGGTGACCTCGGAGCTGGTCACCAACGCGGTCCGGCACGGCGGCGGGCTGCTCGCCTTCGACGCCGCGCTGTGCGCCGGGGGAACCGGTCTGCGGATAGCCGTCACCGACGCCACCAGCGCCCGTCCCCCGGACCCGGCGTCCGCCGCGCCGGGGGCGATCACGGGCCAGGGCGGCTTCGGCTGGCCGCTGATACGCCGTCTCACGCGGAGCGTGACGATCACTCCCGCCGCGCAGGGCGGGAAGCGCATCGAGGTCGTGGTCCCGCTGGACGGCGGCGCCGGGCCGCACGGGGCGAACGGCCCTGGGGCGGCGGGCACCGGGGCGGAGGGCACCGCCCGGGTTTGAGTCCCGCGATCGCGGCCATACGGGCGTCGAACAGGCTTCGGCGTCCGCCGCGGTCCCCGTCCCGGCACCGGCCGGGACAGGGACCGCGGTGGGCCGGGGCGAGAGGGGGAACTCGTATGACCACACCGGAGCAGGACGCGCCCGCGGCCGTGCGGCGGGCCGGATCCATGGGCCGCCCCGGCAGCCTGGGGCGCGACGCGGTGCTCGCGCTGGGACTGCTCGGCATCCCCGTCGCGGGCCTGGCGGCCTTCCTGAAGGCCGCCCCGTCGGAAGGGGTCCGGCTGCCGGTGGCCCCGGTCACCGCGCTGGTCGTCCTGCTGCTCGGGGCGCTCCTCGCGAAGTGGGCCTTCGCCCCGGCCCGTCGCCGGATCCGTGCCCCGCACCCGGTCGCTCCCGCGGAGGTGCCTGCGGAGGTGCCCGACATCGGCGGTGAGGCCCTCGACCACGCCGCCGTCGACGCCGACGGCTTCGAACACGCGGTGGCCGCCCTGTGCGCACGGGACGGGTGCACCTCGGTCGAGGTGGTCGGCGGCGCGGGCGACCTGGGCGCCGACGTCCTCGCCACGACGGCGGACGGGCGGCGCGTGGTGATCCAGTGCAAGCACTACGCCGAGGACAACCGGGTCGGCTCGCAGGACCTGCAGCGCTTCGGCGGCACCTGCTTCGCGGTCCACGAGGCCGACGTCGCCGTCATCGTGACCACCAGCTCCTTCACCGCGCCCGCCGCCGAGTACGCGGACACCTGCGGGATCGTCACCGTCGACGGCGAGGCCTTGGCGGCCTGGACCGAATCGAGGGCACGGGCCCCGTGGGAGTCAGGCGCCGCGGCGCCCGCCGCCGGCCCGTCCAGCACCTTCCGAGGAGGATCCGCATGACCACCACCGACGCCGCCCCGTCCCCCGTCCCGGGTGTCCGGGCCCCCGCCTCGGCGGTCGGCCCGACCGAAGGCGCCGACGCGGCGCAGGAACGCATCCACCGCATCCGGCGCCGGCTGGAACGGCTCATCGGGATCGCCGCCACCGAGGGGAACTCCGTACGCCCGCTCCGCAACGGCGACGAGATCTTCGGCGCGATGCTCGACGCGGTCGCGTCGGCCCGGCACACCGTGGACATGATGACCTTCGTCTACTGGAAGGGCGAGATCGCCCGCCGGTTCGCCGAGGCACTGGCCGAACGGGCCCGCAACGGGGTGCGCGTACGGCTGCTCCTGGACGGCTTCGGCAGCCGGCTGATCGAGCAGGACCTGCTGGAGCGGATGGGCGCGGCCGGGGTGGACGTGGCCTGGTTCCGCAAGCCGGCCCTGGTCTCCCCGCTGAAGCAGAACCACCGCTGCCACCGCAAGGTCCTCGTCGTCGACGAGAAGATCGCCTTCACCGGCGGCGTCGGCATCGCGGAGGAGTGGTGCGGCGACGCCCGCAACCCGCAGGAGTGGCGCGACACCCACGCCGAGGTGCGCGGTCCGGCCGTCGACGGGGTCGCCGCGGCGTTCGCCCAGAACTGGGCGGAGTGCCATCCCGAACTCTTCGACGACCGGGACCGCTTCATCAGCCACGAGCCGGCCGGGTCGGCCGTCGTCCAGGTGGTGCGCGGCTCGGCCGCCTTCGGCTGGCAGGACATGCAGACGCTGATGCGGGTCGTCCTCGAATCGGCCGAGGAACGCGTGCGGCTGGCCACCGCCTACTTCGCCCCCGACGACTACTTCGTCGAGCTGCTGTCCGCCACCGCCCGCCGGGGCGTGACCGTGGAGATCCTGCTGCCCGGCCCGCACACCGACAAGCGGGTGTGCCAACTGGCGGGCCAGCACCACTACGAGGCGCTCACCGCCGCGGGCGTCCGCATCCACCAGTACCAGCCGACGATGATGCACGCCAAGATCATGACCATGGACGGGGTGGTCTCCCTCATCGGCTCGTCCAACTTCAACCGGCGCTCGCTCGACCACGACGAGGAGGTCATGCTCGCCGTGATGGACCCGGCCGTCACCCGGACCCTGGACGAGCACTACGACGAGGACCTCCGGGCGAGCGCCCGCATCGCGCCGCAGCGCTGGCGCCGCCGCTCCCTGCTCCAGCGGGCCCGCGAGCTCGCGGTCCGGCCGCTGCGCCGCTTCCTCTGAGCGGCGGGCGGGCCGCCCGGGACTCCCCCGCCTCAGCGGCCCCGCCAGCCCGCGGCCGCGGCGAAGGCCAGGGCGGCGAGGGCCCCGCCGGCGACGGCACCGGTGGCGAGGAAGGCACCCCGGGAGTTCCAGGACAGGACCGACCAGCGCGAGCGGGCGGACAGCACCGATCCGAGGCTGAGCCAGGAAGCCGTCGAGAAGGCGGACTGCGAGGAGCCGATCGACCCGACCGAGAGGGCGCTGCCGACCGATCCGACGGACAGCACGGAGCCCACGGAGCCGATGGAGAGCACGGAGCCCACCGAGCCGATCGACAGCACGGAGTCGCGCGACCAGAGGGACAGCGCCGCGTACCCGGTGGTTCCGGCATGCTTGGTCATGGACCGATCGTACGACCGCGGCGCCCCGGCCGCCGGGTCGAGTCCACGGCCTCCGCTCCCGTGGGCGCCGCGTTCCGTCAGTCCGCGGGTGGCCAGGGGCCGGCGAGCAGCCGTTCGGCCTCCGTGACGATCGCCCGCTCACGCACTCCTCGCCGGGTCCCGTCCGCCGTGTGGTGGGCCTCGACCGTCTCGACGAGCGGCCGGAGGGGCTCGGGCCGGTCCAGGGCGCCCCAGCCCTCGTGGGTGATCAGGTCACCGCCGTCCGCAGGGGCCATGCTCCCGCCGACGATCATCCGGAGCCACCAGCGCACGAGTTCCCAGCGGGCCGCCTCCGCGGTGACACCGGTTTCCGGCAGGGCGAGTTCGGCCAGGACCCGGCCGAAGAGCGGCTCGGCGCGCTCGTGTTCGGCACGTGACAGCCCGGCGAGCACCGGGACCGACTCGGTCTCGACGCCCAGGACCAGTGCCGTGAGCCCTGCTTCGACCAGTTGGTGGGGGTGGTGCCGGCGGCCGATCAGGCGCTCCAGGGCCAGCATCCGCAGGTAGTCGACGGCCTCCGGCGCGCTGGTGGCGCAGGGGCTGTGCGGTGTGGGCGCGGTGACGTCGATGCCGGGGCCGCCGTTGACGAAGTACGACCAGAAGCCGACCGTCGCGCGGGCGGGCAGACCGCTCGACCTGCCGGTGAACTCGCGGCGGACGTAGTCGGAGAGGTCGTTGCCGTAGAAGATGACGTCGGTCTGGTGCACGGACAGCACGGGGTGCCCGGACTCGCCCGCGGTGCCCGGCAGGTATCGGTGACCGTATACGGGCACCAGCTGCGGTACGGACGCCAGCTCGGCCCGTGCGATCCGCAGTGCTTCGGCGCGTGCGGCGGGCTTCGCGGGCCAGTCGGGGTGCCAGAAGCCGTGTTCGACGTCGAAGAGCACACCGTCGACCGGTGCGGAGAGCCGCCCGGCCAGGTCCTCGGGGTCGCCGCCCCGCCAGTCGGGCCAGCTGCGCGAACCGTGCGGGAGCCCGACGGCGAGGAAGACCCGGTGGTCCGCCGAGAAGGTGAAGCCGAACCGTGCCTCGACCGCGTCGAGTTCCCGCTCGGTCAGGCCCGGCGCGATCTCGGCCCGGTGCATGCGGTGCAGGTCCCGGGCGGCTTCCGGGGTCAGCGGTTGGGGTGGATGCGTGGCCATGCGGCCAGGATAGTGATCATGACGCCGGGCCGGCCTGTGCGGTGGCGGGGACGCCTTCGCCGGCCGGGTCCGGCGCCTGTGCCGGGAGGCGTCGTACGGCGGGGACGCAGAGGAGCGCGAGGGCGGCGGGGACGGCGAGGAGCGTCATCGCGTACAGGGTGGGCCGTACGCCGAAGGACGCGGACACCGGGCCGGCGAGTGCCAGGCCGAGCGGCATGAGTCCGGTCGACAGCAGGTGGTCGTAGGAGCTCACCCGGGACAGGGCGGCTTCGGGTACATGGGTCTGCAGCGCCGTCTCCCACAGGACGAAGAAGAGCGAGACGGCGACGCCGGTGACCGCTTCGAGGACCGCGATCACGACGAGGGGGGCGCCGGATCCGATGATGACCGCCTGGCAGGAGGCCACCGCGAGCGCCGCGGCGGCCAGGGCCATGGGGCGCGCGACCTTCAGCCGGTAGGCGCACACGTCCCCGAGGACGGCTCCCGCGCCGAAGGCGGCCACCACCACCGACCAGCCTGCCGCGCCGCCCCATTCGCGCGCCGCGAGGACCGGGCCGAGGACGTAGACCGACGGCAGCACGACGACGTGGTAGACGGCCATGCCGGCCATGCCGGACCACACCCAGGTCCGGCTGCGCACCTGGACCCAGCCCGCGCGCAGCTCCTCGAGGAACGTCCCCCCGGCCGTGTCCTTCTCCGCCGCGGACGCCGTCTCACGGGGCCTCAGCCGGGCCAGGAACGCGGCGCTGACGGCGAAGGTCAGGGCGTCGAGGGCCAGGGCGCCCCCGGGGCCCGCCAGGGCGACCAGCCCGCCGGCCAGGGCCGGACCGATCACCAGACCGGACGACTGGACGAACCCGCGCAGGGCGTTGGCCTCCCGCAGCCGGTCCGGGCCGACCACGAGGGGCATCAGCCCGGTGGCGGCGGGCATGAAGAACGCGTCCGCCGTACCGAACACGATCATCAGCAGGACCAGGTGGCGGATCTCCGCGGCACCGGTCGCCAGCAGGACGGCGATGAGCCCCTGGACGGCGCACCGCACCACGTCGGAGAGCATCATGATGCGGTGGCGCGGGAAGCGGTCCGCCCAGACCCCGCCCACCAGGGTGAACAGCAGCATGGGCACGAGCCCCGCGGCAGCGACCAGGCCGACGTCGGAGGCGGAGCCGCCCACCGCGAGCACGGCGAAGGGCACGGCCACGAACGCCACGCGGTCGCCCAGCACCGACAGCGACTGCCCGATGAACAGGCGGGCGAACTGCGGCTCGTCGCGGAGCACGCCGGGGATCAGGGTTTTCATGGCCGGCCGTTCAGGGTGGGAGCGGGGGGTGTGCAGCGCCCGATGGTAGGGAGGGCCGCGCCCGCCGGTCACCTGAATTTCGGCGGCCCGCGCTCAGTCCGGCCGCTTGAACCGGTGCGCGGCCCAGACGAGGGCGAGGACTCCTGCCCCCAGCAGGGCGGCGGCCTCCAGCGCCGGCGGGGGCGGGCTGCCGAACCACTCGATGCCGGACACGGCCGGCCGGTCGGGCATCCGGAGCGTGATCGAGCGGCGGAGCAGGTCCACCCCGTACGCGATCGGGTTCACGGCGGCCAGGGAACGGGCCCAGCCCGGCAGGGCGTCGAGCGGGAAGAAGCCGCCCGAGAGGAACAGCAGCGGCATCATCACCACGCCGAGCAGCATGTGGAACACCTCGGCCCGCTGGAGGGTCACGGCCAGGGCCAGGGACAGGGCGGTGAGGGTGAAGGACGCGAGGATCATGCCGGCCATCAGGAGCGCGAGCAGCGCCGGGTCGTAGGGCAGGCCCACCGCGCCGGCCAGGGCGAGGAGCACGGTGCCCTGGACCGCGGCGACGGTGGTGCCGCCGGCGCAGCTCCCCAGGAGCAGGGTGGTGCGGCTGACGGGGGCCATGAGGAGTTCGCGGAGGTAGCCGCTCTGGCGGTCGGTGATCAGCCGGATGCCGACCATGATGGCCGGCGTCTGGACGGTCATCATCAGCATGCCCGGGAACAGGTAGGTCTGGTAGCCCACGCCGAGGGTGGAGGTGGGGATCAGGGCCGCCAGGCCGCCGCCGAGGATGAAGAGGTACAGCACCGGCTGGAGCAGCATCAGGGCGGTGTGCGTGGGCTGGGAGGACAGCCGCAGGAGGTCGCGGTGGACCAGGCCGTGGACCGCGCGCAGCTCGCGGCGCACGCGCGTCGGGCCCCGGCCCGCGGTGTCGGCGTGTTCCGCGGTGCCGGGGGCCGGGGGCGCGCCGGAGGTCATGCGGTCCTCCCGGTTCCCGGCGCGGGCCGGGCGGTGTTGATGCTGCGGCCGGTGTGGTGGAAGAAGACGTCGTCGAGGGTCGGCGGAGTCGCGGACGCGGCCCGTACGGGGATGCCGTGGGCTTCGAGGGCCGCGCACAGGCGGGGGATCCACGCGCTGCCGTCGGGGACGCGCAGGCACAGGCCGTCGGTGTCGGCCGTGAGGACGGCCCCCGGTGGGGCGGCGTCGCGTACGACGTGCTGCGCCGCGGTGTCGTCACCGGTGCGCAGCAGCACCCGGTCGTCCCCGATCGCGGCCTTCAGCGCGTGGGGGGCGCCCTCAGCGACCAGGCGGCCGCCGTCGATGATGGCGAGGCGGTCGCAGTTCTCGGCCTCTTCCAGGTAGTGGGTGGTGACGAACAGGGTGGTGCCGTGCCGGTCGCGCAGGGCGCGCAGGTGGTCCCAGACCTGGGCACGGGCGTGCGGGTCGAGTCCGGTGGTGGGTTCGTCGAGGAAGAGGATCCGGGGCTCGTGCAGCAGCCCGCGGGCCAGTTCCAGGCGCCGGCGCATGCCGCCGGAGAGGGTGCGGACCGGGGAGCGGCGGCGGTCGGCGAGGGCGACGGCCTCGAGGGTCTCGGTCACGCGGCGGCGGGCGTGGCGGCGGCCCATCCCGTAGAGGCGCGTGTGGATGTACAGGTTCTGTTCGGCCGTCAGGTCCGGGTCGAGTGCGCTGTGCTGGAAGAGCATTCCGACGTGCCGCCGGACGTGGTCGGGCTGGCCGGGCACCTCGGCGCCGGCGACGAGGGCCCGTCCGGCGGTGGGGCGGGCCAGGGCGCACAGCATGGCGATGGTGGTGGACTTCCCGGCGCCGTTGGGTCCGAGGAAGGCGAAGGTCTCTCCCTGGCGGACGTCGAGGTCCAGGCCGCGGACGGCCTGGACGGTGGTGCCGTCGGGGCCCGGGTAGGACTTCACCAGGCCCCGTGCGCTGATGGCGTACGCCGGTTCGGGCGCGGACCGGTCGGTGTCCGGGGCCTCGGGTGCGTCGGTCAGGAGGAGGGCCCGGGCGGGGGCGTCGTCACCGGCGTGCGGCTGCATGCTCGTTCCTCGTCTGCGGGGTGTGGGCTGCGGACTCGGGGCGTACCGGTTCGGGGGGAGGCGGCGCGGTCGGTGTGGCCGGCGCGGTGGCCGGGTGCGCCCCCGGGGGCGGGGGGCTGGTGCTCCGGCCGGTGGCTGCTGCGTGGCAGCCACCGGCCGGAGGTTCTTCGAACCCTCTCGTGCGGCTCCGGTCGGACGCCCGAGGGAGCACGGGGCGTTCCCTACGTGCGGCGCAGGGGGTGCGGCGAGGGGTCAACGAGACTTCCGTCGACCGTCCCGCCGCGCCCTGCCGGGGCCGGGTCCGGGGCCGAGAGGGCCCGCTGTACGGGTCAGGCGCAGCTGATGCCCACACAGACGGTGTTGAGGAGCGTCAGCAGGCCGACGCACTCACAGGTCGCGGCGAACGGGGCTCCGTCGACGCCGACCGGGTCGGTCTCCGGAAGGGCGTGCAGGTGAGCCAGCAGTTCGAGGTCGCGGTTCTCCATGACTTTCTCCTTCTCTGTGACGTGGCGACAGGGTCTTCCCTGCCGCTCAGACCGGCTGCCTGAACATCCAGCGCCGGGGTTCCGGGTGGCGGATCCGCAGGAGGAAGGCCAGGATTCCTGCGGATCCGTCGCTCCAGCTCGTCGAGACGTCCCCGTATTCGTTGGGGAAGACGACGTGTCCGGAGCGGTCGGCCCGTTCGGTGACGACGAGGCGGGCCAGGTCTTCGGCCATCGCGCGGTACGACGGCTCCCCGGTGGCCTCGGCCATGTCCAGGAGGAAGTCGCCGTTCCCGGCCAGGCCGTGGCATTGGGTGAGGGCCGCGCGGGAGGCCCGTTCGACGACGGCGCGGGTGGCGCGGCGGGCCAGGTCGCCGAAGCGTTCGTCGCCGGTGGCCCGCCAGAGCCGGACCAGGAAGGTGCCGATGCCGGCCGAGCCGTGGCACCAGTACGGGGCGGTGGGCGGGTCCGTCGCCTGGGCCGGCCACTGGGCGGCCTCGTCGACGAGCACGGCGTGGGCGACCAGGTGTTCGCCCGCCTCCACCGCGAGCCGGGCGAATTCCGGCCGGTCCGAGACGGTCGCGGCGGCGAGGAGAAAGCAGCCGATGCCGGCGGTTCCGTGGGCGAAGCCCAGGTAGCGTTTGCCGGCTTCCTCGGCGACGGCTTCCGCGGGGACCGGCCAGCTCACTCCGGACGGCTCGCGGCGCGCGGCGGCGGCCAGCCGGTCGGCGGCGTCCGTGACCTGCTGCGCGAGGCGCGGGTCGCCCGTGCGTTGCCACAGGTGGGCGGCGGCCAGGCCGCTGCCCGCGGAGCCGTGGGTGATGTCGTGGCTGGGGGTGGGTTGCTGGGGGGCGAGGGCGAGGGCCAGCGCGTGGTCCACGAGGGTGCGGTCCGCGACGGCGCGGCCGGCGTCGTACAGCGCCCAGGCGGTGCCGCGGCCTCCGAAGTGCAGTCCGGGGCGTACGGATCCGGGGTCGGTGCGGGCCGCGATCCAGTGGCCCGCGGTGGATATCGCCGCGGGCAGGCGCGGGTCGCCAGTGAGTTCGAAGTGCTGGGTCAGGACGGCCAGGACTCCGGCCGCGCCCTGCTGCACCGTGCACGGGTCGGTCTCCCCCGCCATCGTGGAAACGGGCCAGAGCCGCCGGGGGTCCTGCGGGGTCATCGTGTCGACGAGGTGTTCGACGATGCCCGTCACGGCGGCCGCGACCGGGTCGCGGGGTGTGTCGGTGCGGCCGGTGGTGCCGGCTCCGCGGGCGGGGTCTGCGTGACGCGGTGTGCCGGTGCCGCGGCGCAGGGCGGCGCGCGCCCGGGTGGGGTCCCAGCGCTCGGCGGGGTCGTCCCGCATCAGCCCGAGGATCGTCTCGTGCAGGGCGGCGGGCAGGCCGAGCGTCGCGTCGCAGGCGGTGAGCCATGCGGCGAGGCGTTCCTCGGGAGTCCTGGTGGCGGGTTCCTCGGGCAGCAGGTTGGGGACCTTGCCGGCGAGGACGAAGCACACGGTGGCGCCGAGGCTGTAGTAGTCGGCGGTCGGTGCGACGGGGGCGCCCGCCAGTCGTTCGGGAGCGCTGAAGCCGGGTGTTCCGACCGTCGTGGGAAGGGCGTCGTCGCCCTTCAGGACGGCCAGTTCCAGGTCGATGAGGCGGAGTTCGCCGTCCGGCCGGACCATGATGTTGCCGGGGGTGAAGTCCCGCAGGACGCAGCCCTCGGCGTGGGCCGCGGCCACGAGGTCGACGAGGCGGGCGGCCTGGTCGAGCGCGTCGGTGCGGTAGCGGGCGCTCCCGGCGTCGCGGAAGTGCTCGGCGACCCAGGTGCGCAAGGGGACGCCCGGTACTTCCTCCTGCGCCAGGAAGAGGTGTCCGGCGTGCTCGAACATGGCGAGGGAGCGCGGTGCCAGCCCGGTTCCGTCGAGCTTCTCCAGGGTCCGGGCCTCGGCGCGCAGCCAGTCCCGTACGTCGGCGCCGGAGGCGTCGGCCTCCACATGCGGGCGGGCCTCCTTGATGACGACGGGTGCGCCGGTGGTGACGTCCGTACCGCGGTAGACGCCGCCCTTGTTGGTGTGGCGGATCGCCTCCCGCACCGAGAAGCGGCCGCCGAGGAGGACCGGGCCGCCCGGTGCCTTCCGGTCGGGCGGCGGGGCGGGGACCGTGGCGGGAAAGGGGCTGACGGCCCAGGGGGGAGGAGAGTACTGGCCGGTGCGCTTGTCCTCGACGGGGTTGCCGTCGGGGTCCTCGATGTACCAGACGAGCAGGCCCTGGTCGGAGAGCCGGCGGCGGCCCACGAAGGCGCCGTAGCGGTAGTGCACCAGGCTGTTCGCGGCGTAGGGCTGGTCCGACAGGATCCGTGGGCCGGCGAGCCCGGCGGTGGCCCCGTGCAGTTCCCGTGCGATGCGGACGGCGTCGCCGTCGGAGCGGGGGTAGACGGTGAGGAACTTGCCGGAGCTCCCGCGGGGTGTGGCGCGGGAGTTGAGCGCGCTGACCTGGTCCAGGGACCGGGCGAACTTGAACGCCGACTCCTCCCCCAGCAGGACGTCCAGGGCCTTGGCGAGGACGGCCGGCGCGGAGGCCGACGTCGCCGACACGTGCAGTTTCCATCCCTGGTCCCGCTGGGTGGCGGCGACGGGTGTGAGGCGGCACCACATCTCGTCCGCGTCGGTGGTCCAACGCGCCCCCGCACCGGAGGCGTCCAGCGCCCGGCGGAGCAGTTCTTCGAGGTCGACTTCGGTTGCGTGGCTCGTCATCCCTGTCCCTCTCAACGGCGAGGACCGCTGGTTGGAATATGCCTTCGGGTAATGAAGAACGTAGAGGCCGCGTCGGACGGGCGTCACTGGCTGCGACGAGCGCACGGTGTCGTTGCGCGGCCGGCTGGGGTCAACCGGCGCAGAAAGGAAGCACAGGGGAGTGCGCGGGGTCCGAAGGGGCCCGTGTGCCTGCCGGGTGGGAGCTCCCCGGAGAGTTCCGGGGCCCGCGAATTCCCTGGATCGCGTATACGGGAGATGAATTCCGAGAATGCTCCGCCGGTATGCCCGACGGTATGCAAGCGCATTTCCTTGCGGTCACGGAGAACATTGCCGGTGCGTCACTGCCGCCCTAAAGCTTTCCCGTCCGCCGCCCCGCCGTAAAGGGACTTCTGCGCCGCGGCACCGACCAGCGCCGGAATGCCTCCGGTGGGCCGCAGGGTCCGGCGGACACCCGTATGAGCTGCACACCGACCGATCGTTGTGCGTTCAACCGCTCTCGGGTGATCTCCTGACATTGACCGAAAACAACGACTGCGTTCCACGCGTCCCGTGCGGGGGAATTCATGGCTCGTGGGGTGCCCGGTGCGGCTGGGGAATGCGGTGCCCGTTGTATCGGCGGGGCCCGGAAACGGCGCACCCGGACCCCGGCGGCACGGTGGTGCGACCGGGGCCCGGGCGGGGGTTTCAGGAGAGCCGGAGCAGCGGGGTGCCGCTGCCGAGGACGTCCCGCAGGGCCGGGATGTCGGTCCAGGCGAGGCCCAGGGTGCGTGCGGCGTACCGGAGGGTGACGTGGTCCGCTCCGGGTGCGGCGGCGCGGAGCGTCTTGAGTGCCACCTCCCGGTCGGGGAGGGGGGCGAGGACCGCCGGCGGGTCCTGCCGGGGTGTCAGGGGCCGTTCGGGCGCCAGTCCGGGGATGCCGGTGAGCCGGTGGGAGAGGTCGGCCGCCTCCTGCAGGGTCGCGGGCCGTGCGTCGATCAGGGCGCGTGCGACCGGGTTGTGTCCGACGGCATCCTCCAGCGGCATGCGGTACAGCCTCGGCGAGGCTTCGCCGAGCACGGCCGTGTGGCTGACGGCGCGGGCCGTGCCGCGGGCGCCCAGGACGGCGGCGGCCCAGAGCGCGGACGCCTCGGACGGGTGCCAGGCCAGGGCCCGGGCGGCCGCCGGGACCGCCGCGGGTGTCGGGTCGTGGTGGCCGTGTCCCCGGAGGCGGCCGAGCAGGGTGTGCTCGTCGATCTCCCCGTCCAGGCCCGGTCCGGCGACGTGGACGGTGGTCGGGACGCCGGACAGGTGGCAGGCGGCGAGGGTCAGGGCATCCCCGAAGGGGCTGCACAGGCCGGGTTCGTCTCCGTGCGTGAGGATGTCGCCGCCGATGTCGACGATGCGGACGTGTCCGCCCGCGGCGGCTGCCGCGGCACCGATCCGCCGGGCGAGCGGGGCGAGTCCGTCGGCGGGGTCGAGCAGCAGCAGCCGGGCCGGCAGGTCCCGCGCGAGGGCGGGCAGGGTGGAGCCGGCCGGGGGCCGGGGCCGGGTGTCCGGGGTGAAGGCCGGTGCGCCGTGGGCCCCTTGGGAGAGCCCGGCGAAGTGGCGTTCGCCGAGGGGTTCGGTGAGGGGGCTGACCTCGGCACGTTCCCAGGCGTAGGTGGCGATCACCGGTGGATCGGCGGAGGGGGTGAGGGTGCGCGCGGCGATCAGGGTGCCCAGCGGATCCCCGCCGCCGCCCGCCGCCACGTACAGGTCGCTCACGCGGCTCCCTCGCGCAGGTCCACGCCGGTGATCCGCACGGGGGTGGCCCCCATGTTCCGGCGGGCGCGCGCGTTCGCCGCGTGGAGGTCCTCGTAGTACTCCCGGTCCAGGCCCTTGATCCGCTCGGAGTAGAACATCCAGGACAGCACGTCGCGGTACTTGAAGCCCTTGGGGGTGAGCTGGACGCGGCGGCCCAGCCGGTGCAGGAGGCCGTTGGCCTCGGCGGCGTCCAGGACCGCCTCGAACTCGGCGGCGTGCTTCTGGTAGCCGAACCGGTCCAGTTCGGAGAGGTCCAGGTCGAAGGTGTCGAGGACGAGGCGCTTGCGGACCAGCTCCTCGCCGGTCAGCTCGATGCCCGTGACCGGGACGATCTGGTGGTTCCCGGCCTTCCTGATGTAGTCGGCGACCTCGGCGGTCGAGGGCTTCACGCTGCCGGTCATGTAGTCGAGCACGCTGGTGTACGAGCGGGCGCCGACGCCGAGTCCGAGCAGGGGCACCCCGTGGAAGGTGAGGACCTTCTGGGCGTAGCCGCCGCGTCCGGGGATCTTGTAGCGGACCGAGCCCTCCTGGACGTAGCCGTGGTCGAGGAAGACCTGCCGGGCGTAGTCGTAGCGCTCGTACAGCTCGGGCTGCCACATGTACTGGTAGGCGCCGGTCTTGGAGAACCACGCGTCCGGGCGCACCGTCAGGAAGTAGGTGCTGATGGTGGTGGGCCGCAGGGCGGCCAGTTCGTCGACGCTGTGCCGCCAGGTCTCGGGGGTCTGCCCCGCGAAGCCCATGATCAGGTCGGTGGAGAGGTCGGGGAGGCCGAGCTCGTGCGCGGTCCGGATCGCGCGCCGGATGACGGCCTCGTCCTCGCCGCCGCGGCCGGCCTCGCGGATCTCGCGGGGCACCAGGGACTGGATCCCGACGTTGGCACGGGTGAGGCCCATGTCGATCAGGGCCTTGAACTCCTCGGGGGCGTCCGCGATCGAGGACGGCGTGGCCTCGACGGCCACTTCTTCCACGGTGGAGCGCCAGTTGGGGTAGATCCGGGCGAGGGTGGTGAAGATCTGCTCGAAGTGACGGGGCTTCAGCAGGGCGGGGGTCCCGCCGCCGATGTAGACGGTGCGCAGCCGGCGCGCCCGGATGATCTCGGCATGGTCCTGGAGCTGCGTACAGAGCGCGTCGGTGTAGGCGTCGAAGACGTCCTCGTCGGTGCTGATGATCGTGTAGAGGTTGCAGAAGCCGCACTTGCGGTCGCAGAAGGGGACGTGCAGGTACAGGTTGAGTTCGGGGACGGGGTGGTTGGCGAGGTCCGCGGCCCAGACCTCGGGGATGCTCCACCTGCCCTGCGGCAGGGGGCGGTAGGTGGAGCGGGGCGGGTAGGAGTACTGGTAGGGCGGGATGACTCCCTGGGCGATCTGGTCGGCGAGCTGCTGGCGCAGACGTTCCACTGTGCTGGTCCCCGTTCGGGTCGCTGTGGCGGGCTTACCTGGCCCGGCGATCCGACCACGGGACTCTTGTGCGGCTCCATGGGCGATGCGCACCAAATGCCGTTCGGTTACTGACCAGTTGCTTGTCATTTGCTCCAAGTAGGCATGCTCTGCGGCAAGTTATTTTCGTTTGTCAGGCCCATAGCAGCCTCGTCCCACCTGCGGGTTTGCTGGGCGGATGACTATCGGTGCGGGCCCGCGCGGTCCGGGAGTGCTGGTGATCGAGCCGATGGGGAACGCGGGACGTTTCCTCGTCGAGGCCGCCGACCGGCTGGGACTGCGCTTGTACGCGGCGACCCACGCGGAGGTCCACGACGCCTATCCGCCGTGGCTGCGCTCCGCGCTGGCAGGGGTGTGCGCGACGGACCTCACGGACACCCCGAGGGCGCTGGACGACATGGAGGCCTTCTGCCGGACCCACGCACCGGCGGGCGTCGTGGCCTGCTTCGAGCTGTTCACCCCGCTGGCCGCGCTGCTGGCCGAACGGGTCGGACTGCCGGGCAACGACCCGCGGCTGGCCCGGGCGGCCCGCAACAAGGTGCTCATGGGCGAGGCCTTCGCCGCGGCCGGGGTCCCCGCGCCCCGCTGGGCGGTGGCCCGTGACCCGGACGAGGCCGGCCGGGTCGCCGCGACGGGCGCCCTGGGCTGGCCCTTGGTGGTCAAGCCCGCGGAACAGGGCGGCTCCTGGGGGGTGTCCGTGGTGGACGGACCCGGAGCGCTGGCCTCCGCGGTCCGGGCCGCCCAGCGGTTCACGCACGCCCGGCCGCACGGACTGGCGCTCGACACCACGGCCCTGCTGCAGGAGTACATCGACGGGGCCGAGTACTCCTGCGACACCGTGGTCGCCGACGGGGTGGCCCATCCGCTGCCGGTGGTCAGGAAGGACACCACCGGCGGCCGGCACCGCATCGAGACCGGCCACACCTGTCCGTCGGGGCTGGACGAGGAGCTCGCCCGGGTGGTGCAGGACACCGCGGCCCGCGCGGCGCTCGCCGTCGGCGTGCGCAACGGCATCGCGCACACGGAGCTGAAGATCCCGCCGGGCACCCGGACGCCGTACGTGATCGAGACCGGCGCGCGCCTGCCCGGGGACAACCTGTGCGAGCTGGTCGAGGCCGCGACCGGGGTCAGCGAGGCCGTCGCCTGCCTCCAGGCCGTGCTCGGCCGGGTCCCCGAAACCACCCCCACGGCCTCCGGCGCCGCCGCGATCCGCTTCCTGCTGCCCGACCACGGCGGAGTGCTGCGCCGGACCTCCGTACCGCCGGCGCCCGGCACGCACTCCGAGTTCCACCTGCGTCCCGGGGACCGGGTGCCCGAACCGGCGGACTCGGCCTGCCGGATCGGGCACGTCCTCGCCCGCGCGGCCACCGCCGCCGGTGCGGGCGACCTGGCGGCCTCGGTCGTCGCCCGGTCCCGAGTGGAAGTGGGCTGACTCCCGTGCGGAAGATCGCGTTCCTGCGGTCGGTGGGCATCCGCCGCGCCGACCCGTACATCCAGCAGGCGGTCCGCGGCCTGGCCGCCGAGGGGATCGAGGCCGGCCTGTTCCACACCAGCGGCACCCCCGGCGACGACGACTTCCCCGGTCACCGGCACCGGCTCGACCGGGGGATCACGCCCCGCCGGCTCGCCGGTCTGGTCGCCGACTGGGGAGCGGACGCGGCCGTGTCGATCTCGCTGCCCTGCGAGAACGCGCTGCGCGACGCCGCGGCCGCCTCCTACCTGGAGGCCGTCGGCATCCCGACGGTCATGACCCCGCTCGCGTCGACGATGCTGCTCGTGGACAAGTGGGAGACCAAGCAGCTCTGCCGGCGGGCCGGGCTGGCGGTGCCGGACGGCTTCCGCGCCGACGCGGGCCTGCTGGCGGACCGCGGGCTCCCGGTGCCGGGCTACCGGGACGCCCTGCGGGCGGAGGCCGCGCGGATCGGCTACCCGCTGATGGCGAAGCCCGTCTGGGACTCCACGAGTACGGGCATCCGCACCCTGCGCACCCCGGCCGCGCTGGACGCCTGGCTCGCCGGCCCGCCGCAGCCCTCCGCAGTGCTGGAGGCGGTCGTCGAGGGCGACCTGTGCAGCGTCGACATCGTGGGACGGCCCGGCGCCTACCAGGTGCTCCCCCTGTGCTGGACCGGGCGCGCCGGCGCGGAGCCGGTGTTCACCTTCGCCGACCTGCGCTGGTGCGGCCCCCGCCCGGAAGCCGACGCCGCGTTCGAGGCGGTGGCCCGCGACCTGGTCGCGCTGTGCGGGCAGCTCGGCGTGCACGGGTCGGTCAACGTGGACCTGGTCCACGAGGACGGCGGGTTCACCGTCCTGGAGGTGAACCCGCGGGTCGGCGGGGCGACCACCCTGTCCTGCGCGGCATCGGGCACCAACACCTACGCCACGCTGGCCCGCATGGCCCGCGGCCTGCCGCCCGCGCACGGTCCGGTGCGGCGCGCCGGGTGGGCCGTGGAGTTCCTCGCCGAGGAGGGGATCCCTCCGCGGGCGCGGGCCGCGCTCCGGGAGGCCGTCGACGTCGTCACCGTGCACGAGCTCGTCATCGACGGCGTCTCCCGCGGCGACATCGCCGTCCTCACCCTCCCCGAGGGTGAGGAGGCCGCCACCGTGCGGGCCCTCACGGCGCTGCACGCGGCGACCGGCTTCCCCGGACCCGACGTCCTGGCCAAGATCACCCGGCTGCTGGTCCCATGAGCACTGCCACCGCCAACCGGCGCCCGGGCGCCGCCGCGCGCCTGGGTGTGCCGCCGCTGCGCGGGCACGGCCGCTTCGTCACCGGCAACCTGATCGACTCCGTCGGCAACGGCATGCTGCTGCCCCTCGGACTGCTGTACTTCACCGATGTGCAGGGCCTGCCCGCGGCGCACGTCGGCGTGGCGATGACGGTGGGCCAGGCCGTCGCCCTGCCCGTCACCTTCCTCGCCGGGCGCCTCATGGACCGGATCGGTCCGCGCCCGGTCGTGGTCGCCGCGAACGTCCTGTCGGCCGTCGGGTTCGTCCTGTTCCTGTTCGCGGACCGGCTGTGGCACGTCGCTGCCGTGCACGTGCTGGTGCAGGCCGGCATCAACATGTACTTCACCGCCCAGCGGACCCTGATCACGCACGTCACCGGAGCCGACGAGCGGCGCGCGTGGTTCGCCTTCACCGGCTCGCTGCGCAACGTCGGTCTCGCCGCCGGTTCGGCCGCCGCCGCCGGGGCGCTCGTGGTCTTCGGGAAGGGCGCCCTGTGGTGGCTGATCGCGGCCGACGCCGCGACCTACCTGCTGGCCGCCTTCTGCTTCGCCTCCCTGCGGACCACTCCCCCGCAGCCCGAGGAACCCGCACCGGACGACCTGGCGGCGCGGAGCGACCACACACGGCGCTATCTCCTGCTCGTGGCCGTGAACCTGCCCTACGTCCTCGCCCAGGCCGCCCTGTCCGTGCTCGTCGCCCTCTACACCACCCGCGCCCTGGGTCTTCCCGCGTCCGCGGCGAGCCTGCTGTTCGTCGTCAACACCGTCCTCGTGTCCGGGTGTTCGACAGTGATCACCGCCCATCTCGCACCGAAGGCACCCCGCCGGGGCGTGGTCGCCGGACACCTCGTCATGGCCGCGGCCATGACGGCGTTCATGCTTCCGGCGCTGCCCTCGCTCGCGTTCACCGCCTGGGCGGCCCTGCTCGCCGCGATCATCCTGTTCAGCGTCGCCGAGATCCTCCTCGGACCGGCGCTGAGCGAGCTGTCGGTGACCCTCACCCCCGATGCCGCCGGGGGCTTCGCCCAGGGCCTGTACCAGTTCTCCTGGGCGGTCGGCATGGTCGCCGCGCCCGCCCTGTTCACCCTGCTGCTGGAGGCCGGGCCCCTGCTGCCCTGGGGGGCCGAGGCGGTGGCCTGCCTGCTCGCGGCGGCCGCCGCCCCCGCCCTGAGGGCCACCAGCCGTCACCGCCGGAGGAAACCCCGTTGATCACCACGCTCGTCGACTCCGTCCGCGCCGTCCCCGCCGCCGAGTGGGAACGCCTCGCCCACCCGGCCGGGCTGTACCTCTCCCACCGGTGGCTCGCCGGGGAGGAGGACGACCCGACCGCCGACACCTCGTACGCCCTGGTCCGGGACCACGACGGCACGCTGCTCGCCGCCGCTCCCCTGCACCTCGTGCACACCGAGCCGAACGACGCCTACCGGCCCGGCGGCCTGCTGCCCCCGCGGAGCCTGCCGCCCCGGGTGATCGCCGGGGCCCGGCGCGGCTACCGCAACACCCCGCTGACCGCTCCCGGCCTGGACCCCGTACGCCGTGACGCCTGCCTGGCCCTGCTGCGCGACGCCGCGCGGCGGCTCGCCGGCCGGAACGCGACCACGCACTGGTGGCCCTACCTCACCGCCGGGGCCGCCGGCCGGCTCGCCCCGCTCTATCCGGACGCGGCCGTGCACCTGGAGGACGACGCCCTCATCCCGCTGCCCGGGCGGGACTTCGAGGCCTACCTCGCCTCCCTGCCCTCGCGGCGGCGCGTCGGCATCCGCCGGGAACGCCGCGAGTTCACCGCCGCCCGCCCCGACGTACGCCGCCCTTCCCTCGCGGAGTGCGCGGCGGACGCCGGGACGCTGCTCGCCGGACACCAGCAGGGCCACGGCCACGACCGGGACGGCGTCGACGCCATGACGGCCCTGCTCGCACGGCAGGCGGAGACGATGGGGACCGACGCGCGCGTCGTGGCCGCGTACGAGGGGCGGCGGATGGCCGGCTTCTGCCTGTACTACCACTACGCGGGGACCACGTGGATCCGGGCGGTCGCCGTCGACCGGAGCTCCCCGGTGCCCCACCTGTACTTCAACCTCATGTACTACCTGCCGGTCGAGGACGCCTACGCCCACGGCACGACGGCGCTGCACGCGGGGATGACGACGATCGAGGCCAAGCGCCGGCGCGGCGCCGAGGTCACGGGCCTGTACGCGCTGGCCGACCGGTGACGGGGCCGCGGGCGCCGGGCGGCCGGTCACGGGCCTGCGCATGACGGCCTTCCGGCGTAATACCGGGCGCTCCCCCACCGCGTTCCCGGGACCGGGCCGGGACGGAGCCTACGTTGTGAGCGCATCAGCAGGCCCTTCCCGGGCGGGAAGGCCGCCGCCCGCCCGGCCCGGGCCCGTACCGGCGGCCGTAGACCATCGGAGCTCACAGATGAATGCCATCGGCAAGGCGAACGACATGCCCCGCCGTCAGTTCGTGGCGCTGTCCGGCGCCCTGGGTGCGGGGGCGCTGCTGACCGGCGCGGGCGGCCGCGCGTCCGCGGCGACGGGCGCCGGGCCGGGGGCGGCAGCGTGCTGTCCCTGCCCCACGGACCCCAATCCCCCCGGCGGCGGCCAGAGCCCCTGCCCGCCGAACCACATGCAGGGCCTCTGCGGCAGCCCCGCCGACACCGACCCGCTGTGGCAGGACGTGCAGTACTGCACCCAGGGAATCGTGCCGCCGAGCGGACAGCGGCCGAACTGCCTGAAGACCACCCAGAACTACGTGGTCCTGCACGGCAGACCGCAGAACCAGCACAACTACCTCCTCGTGCCGAGCTGCCGCATCACCGGCATCGAATGCCCGTTCCTCGTGACCTCCGGCGTCGCGAACTACTGGCACGAGGCGTGGGAGAACGCCCGCAGCGGAGGTGACGTCCCCGTGCAGTACCCCTACATCGGGCTCGGGATCAACTCGCAGACCGCCCGCAGGCTCAACCAGCTGCACATCCACATGGCCGGAATCCGCGACAGCACGCAGGCGCGGCTGCAGGCCCTGGAGGCGTCCGGACGGGTCGCGCCCCAGCCCGCGGTGTGGGGCGACGCGCAGTACCAGGCCCCGGTGACGGGCACTCAGGGCTCGGGCGACCGCACCTACCGCATCCTGCGCCTGGACTCCCTGACGGAGAACCTCTTCGAGCTGCTGTACGTGCACGTGGTCCGGCGGTTCAGCCTGGACATGGCGGGTCAGACCCTGATCGTCGTCCCCAAGGCCCCGCAGACGGGCCCCACCAGGACCTTCTACGTCCTCAACAGCGACTCCTCGCTGCACGACGGGACGAACACCTGCGACCACCTGCTCGTGTACACGTGAGCCGGGGGCGGTGACGGCTCCACCGTCACCGGCCTTCGTCCCCATGGTCGAAGCCTGTACGGCATCCGCCCGGCCCGGCGGGTGTCGGGGGCCTCTTGCGGTTACGGTGCGTGCCATGAACGTCGTACTGGATTCCTGCCCGGAGTGTTCGCGCCTGCTCGGGACCCAGCGGGGTCCGGCACAGCCGGATCCGCACGGGGCGGCCGGGGGTGGCGGTGCCGGGCCGGAGAGAGGGCTCGCCCGGCACCTGGCCAACCGGCACCCCCACCTCATCCCGGGATGGGACCCGGGGTGCGCACGCTGTACGGAACTCGCCGCGGTGCTGCGCCAGGCGCAGGAGCAGGGCCTGCTGGGGGCGGGCGCCTACCAGGTGGGCGCCGAGCACCGGGCCCTGCACCTGCTGGGCGGGGTCTAGGCCCGCACTTCCGGATCGGGCCGGACCGGGGCCGCGGCCGGGGGCCGATCCGCACGGGGTGGGGTCCGGGCGGCGGGGGCCGGCCGCCACCGCCCGGACCGGGCCCTTCAGGAGGCCGGGGGCGGTGCTCCCGGGTCGGTGCCCTCGCCGCCGTCCTTCGGCTTCCGGGGGGTCTCGTCGTGCGCGGGGCCGATGCGGATCTCGAAGTCGCCGTACTTCTCGTGGCCGGCGACCACGGCGTCCTCCACGGCCTCCTCGGCCAGTTCGACCCGGACGATGAGCGGATCCCTGCGGAGGTCCCGCAGCAGGGCCCAGCACATGCCGATCATCACCAGGACGAACGGGGCCGCGACGAGGATCGTCAGGTGCTGCAGGCCCGCGAGGGCGTCGCCCTTGCCCTCGCCGACGAGCAGCATCACGGCCGCCACACCGCCGGTGACGACGCCCCAGAACACGACGATGAACCGGGCGGGTTCGAAGGACCCCTTCTGCGAGAGGGTCCCCATCACGATCGACGCAGCGTCGGCGCCCGACACGAAGAAGATGCCGACCAGGACCATCACGACGAGGCTCATCACGCCGGCGATCGGGAACTCCTGAAGCACCCCGAACAGCTGCGCCTCGGGCGTCGTCGCGGCGCCCAGCTCGCCCTGCTCCTTCAGCTGCATCGCCGTGCCGCCGAAGATGGCGAACCACACCAGGCTCACGGTGCTGGGCACCAGGATGACGCCGCCGACGAACTGACGGATCGTACGGCCCCGGCTGATGCGGGCGATGAACATGCCGACGAACGGGGTCCAGGAGATCCACCAGGCCCAGTAGAAGACCGTCCAGCTGCTCAGCCACGCGGCGACGTCCCCTCCGCCGGCGGACGCCTCGGTGCGGCCGACCAGCTGGGGCAGCTCCTCGAAGTAGGCGGCCAGGGAGGTGGGGATGAGGTCGAGGATGAGGATGGTGGGGCCGACGACGAACACGAAGACGGCGAGGATCACGGCCAGCACCATGTTGATGTTGGACAGCCACTGGATGCCCTTCTCCACGCCGGAGACGGCGGAGAAGACGAAGCAGACCGTCAGGACGCAGATGATGGCGACCAGCAGCCCCGTACCCGCCTTGTCCAGCCAGCCCACCTCGTGCATGCCGCTGCCGATCTGGAGCGCGCCGAGCCCCAGGGAGGTGGCGGAGCCGAACAGCGTGGCGAAGATGGCGAGGATGTCGATCACCCGGCCGGGAGCGCCTTCGGAACGTTCCTTCCCGAGGAGCGGGACGAAGACGGCGCTGATCGTCTGCCGCCTGCGGCGCCGGAAGGTGCTGTACGCGATGGCCAGGCCGACCACGGCGTAGATGGCCCACGGGTGCAGGGTCCAGTGGAAGAGGGTCGTGGCGAGCGCCGTCTGCATGGCCTCCGCGGCGTCGGCGGGGTCGGTGCCGGGCGGCGGGTCGGTGAAGTGCGCGAGCGGCTCGCTGACGCCGTAGAACATGAGGCCGATGCCCATGCCGGCGCTGAACATCATGGCGACCCACGAGACGGTGCTGAACTCGGGCTTCTCGTGCTCCTGGCCCAGCTCGATCCGTCCGTAGCGGCTGATGGCGAGCCAGAGCGCGAAGACCACGAACCCGGAGGCGGCGAGGACGAACGCCCATCCGGCGTTGTGCATCAGGCCGTTCAGCAGGGTGTCGGAGACGGTCTCCAGCGAACCGGTGGCGACGACGCCCCAGATGACGAAGCACATCGTCAGGACCGCCGTCACACCGAAGACCACCCGGTCGGTGACCGGCTCGCGGTCCTCGTGGGGGTGACGGCCCGGCAGGGCCGCCTTCACCGGCAGCCGCAGCCTCTGCCTCCCTTTGCGTTGCTCCTGAGACACAGGCGGCACCTTCCCGATCGCGGCCGATGGTTTCCCGTATCCCGTACCACGGCGTGCGCGCCGGTCCCGGCATCAACAGGCCCCGGCCGGACGCCCCGTGCGGTGTGCTGGGCCGTACGGGTGGTCCCGTCCGGAAGGCGGGGATCCGAGGCGCACGGCGACGGGCCCCCACCGGCCGTGCCGGTGGGGGCCCTCGGGGCCGTCTGGAAGGGTGCCCTGCTCGGGGCGCGGTGGCCGGTGCCGCACGGTGGCGCTCAGCGGCAGGTGGGTACGCCGTCCAGCCAGGCGCCGCCCCTGATGTAGATGTTGGTGATCCACGCCCGGTACTCGGGCAGGTAGGACCAGGCGTCGTTGGTGTAGCCCTCGGCCGTCACCGTCTCCGCGTGCTTCTGGCACTCGATGCGGACGGTGGTCGGACCGGGGAACCGGTGGACGCGCGGGCTGCTCGTGGACGCCTCCTCGTGGGTCCACACGTCGGTGCCCCAGGTGCTGAACGTGCCGGAGCCCGCCGACGCCGCGATGCGCACCGCCCCCGCGTAGTCGCCGCCCAGCCGGACGTCGCTGACGGTGATCCGGGTGCCCGACTCACGGGCCTCGACCATCTTCCCGGCGCCCAGGTAGATCGCGATGTGGTGGACGGAGCCCCCCGACCCCCACGCGAGCAGGTCCCCGGCCAGCAGCGGTCCGGTCCCCTGCGCGGCCGTGAACCGCTGGCTGACCTGCGGCGAGTGGAACTGGTGGTACGCGTTGCCGGGCAGCGGGTCGCCACCGGCCGCGCGGGCGTAGGCGTAGCGGACCAGGCCCGAGCAGTCGAAGCCCAGCCGCTCCGGGTCGTGGGCGCTGTCCGGGTCGCTCGGGTCGACCTGGCCGTACGTGGGCCCCGGCTGGGGGCCGTGGCCGCCGCCCCAGGTGTACCAGACGCCGATCTGTTCGCACGCCGCCCGGACGGCCGCTTCGGCCGTCGCCGAGGCTCCCGGGGCGAGCACCGCGCACGTCGCCGCTGCCGCCCGGGGCGCCCCGGCCGGCGTGACCGCCGTCGCCGCCGTGGCACCGGCCGCTCCCGCCCAGGTGAGCAGCAGCATGAGCGCCGTCACCGCAGCCTTCGTCGCCGTTCTCCGCATCCGCATGTCGTTCCCCCGTCCTCGTCGCGGTCTCCCGCGGGGCGCGTTCGTCGTGGGGCCGCGCCGTGCTCGTCGTACGGCGCCGCAGCCGGCGGTCCGCCGGGCCTTCCGAGCGTCCGCCCCGCGGCCCCGGGGTGTCGAGGAGGCGCGGGTCGCCCACTGCGACGGGAAACGGGAAACCTCCGGGAAACCCCCTGTGGCCTGCGGTCCTGACCGGGCGTCAGCCGGTGTCCGGCCACCGCCCTCGTCAACGCGACACCCCGACGGTTCACACGTTCGAGGAGGAGTGGGTCCGGTCCGGTGGTGTGGCACCCACGGCACTGGCTCATCATGAAGGACGTGGAGGATCGAGAGAACAGCGAGCCGGGCGCGTGGGTGGGCGGCGAGGACCACCGGCTGGTGGTGCACGTCGGCGGCGAGATGGACATCGACCGGGCCCCGATGCTGCGCAACGCCCTGCACGCCGCGATCGTCCAGCCCGAGGGCCCCGGCGACATCGTCGTCGACCTGGCCGGTCTGTCCTTCTGCGACTCCTCCGGCCTCATCGCCTTCATCGAGGCCCAGCAGACCGCGGCGGAGAACGGGCGGCGGATCGTGCTGCGCGACCCGCAGCCCCAGATACGCCGTCTGCTGTCCATGACCGGAGCCGACTCCCTCTTCCCGATCACCGACACCTGACCGACACAGCCATCGAGCATGTGCATCGTGCTCATACAGGTCGGGCCGGCGCCTGGAATCGCAGGGAGGATACAGGCCTGTCCAACCTGGAGGAAACGACATCGCGTCGCATCGAACTGGTCTGACTGACAGAGGAGTTGGACGGGTGATGTCCGGAGATCAAGGCCGAAGGAGAACAGTTCGGAATCGCTGGGAAAATCCTGCGCCGCCCGACCGCGCAGGACACGCAAGTGTCAACGACTGCACGGGACTCGCTGTGGCCACCGGGTGTGGGACATCGACAATCGTTTGACAGACCCGCCCTACGTGGTAGGAGTTGCAGAGGCCATCGGGAACGATGTTGCATCCATCCAGGGCAGCGGCCTCGGGGCCAAAGGGGCGGGGGCGTGGGATGGCAGTGTTCGAAGCTCTGAAGCCGGAGGATCCGCCGCTCGTGGGGCGGTACCGGCTTGTCGCACGGCTTGGCGCGGGTGGCATGGGCCTGGTGTATCTGGCGCGTTCGCCCGGCGGACGCCCTGTCGCGGTGAAAGTGGTTCGGCCGGAGCTGGCCGAGGACGGCGACTTCCGGCGCCGCTTCGCCCGTGAGGTGACCGCCGCCCGCAGGGTGAACGGAGCCTTCACCGCCGGTGTGATCGACGCCGATGCGGACGGCTCCCCGGCCTGGCTGGCCACCCTTTACGTCCCCGGCGTCTCCCTGAGCGAGGCGATCGCCGGGCACGGCCCCTGGCCCGCCCCGCCCATCTTTGCCCTGGGCGCCGGGGTCGCCGAGGCGCTGGAGGCGATTCACGCCGTCGGCGTCGTCCACCGCGACCTCAAACCCTCCAACATTCTCCTGGCTGCCGACGGCCCGCGCGTGATCGACTTCGGCATTTCGGTCGCGAGCGGGGCCGGCACCCTGACCCACACCGGCACGACCATCGGTACTCCCGGCTTCATGTCCCCCGAACAGCTCACGGATCAGCCGGTCGGACCTGCCAGCGACGTCTTCGCCCTCGGTGCGGTGCTGGCCTACACCGGCACCGGCACCGGCCCGTTCGGCACCGGCACCGCTCATGCCCTGCACTACCGCGCTGTCCACGAAGCCCCCAACCTCGCCTCCCTTGCACCCGATCTGCGCGAGGTTGTGGCCGCCTGCCTGGACAAGGATCCCGACCGGCGCCCCACCGTCGCGAACCTCCTCGCCCGACTCGCCTGCGCGAACAGAACCGGCGGGGGCGCGGACACAGCCACGGTCGCACTGTCGGCCGAACCCTGGATGCCCGACAGGGTGGCCTGGTTGATCCAGTCACACACCGCCAACGACCTGCCCGGCAGCCCGCCAGCCGAACGGCACAGCCCCGCACCGCCCGTCGGTCCGTCGCCGGCCCCCGGTCCGCACCGGTCAACGTCCGGGACCACAGGGCATCACCACCCCGGCCCCCCAGTTCTACGGCAGCCCGCACCCGCCGGGCCCACCCCCGTAGCAGAGCCGCTGGATGTCATCCCGCCAGGTTCAGGACGCAGCCCCGAACCCGGGCGCCCGATGGTTCGGCGCCGCACCGTGCTCGGCCTGGCAGGCACCGCTTTCACTGTGGGGGCCGGCCTCACGGGCTGGAAACTCACCAACGGCACCTCGGACTCGGGCGCCAGGACTTCGGGGTCGCCGAGCAAGTCCTCCTCGCCGAACCGCACCGGTTCCTCGGACGCCGGCAGCACCGGCGGCGGCAACTCCAGCAGTCCTGGTGGCGGCAAGGACGCTGGCACTGGGCTCGCGAGAATCACCGACATTCCAGAAGGCGGCGGCAAGATCTTCAAGCGCGAGGGCGTGGTGATCACCCAACCCGAGGCGGGTGCGTTCATGGCGTTCTCGGCAACATGCACCCACGCGGGCTGTCCAGTGACGGAGATCGCCAACGGTGTCATTCGCTGCCCCTGCCACGGCAGCGAGTTTTCGATCATAGACGGCAGCGTGCAGAACGGACCGGCGACAAACCCGCTGCCCCCTCAGCGGATCTCGGTGGACGGCGAAGCGATCACACTGGCCTGATCGCGCCGACACCCGTCTGTTCCGTGTCCGGGCAGCGCCGCCCCGTCAAGGCGCCTCCGGCGCCGCTCACGCGAGGCGCGCACCCTGTACAGCGGCTCATCCGGCCGACCGGGGTGGACAGGTGGGCCTCGACCGCCGCTCCCCGCCCCGGACCGAACACCTATCCCGGACGGGAGTCCCCGGGGCCGTGCCGACGGTCCGCGAGGTGACGGCGGACCCGAGGGAGGTGGCGTGATCACGCTGAAGCATGCCTCTGCCGACGCTGCCTGACGGGGGACGACGCCCACGGCAGTGAGACCGGACGGACACCTACCGGCGGCACGTGGCACACCCGCGTGACAGTGGCCGGGACAAACACACAAACCCGGTCGTGGTCCGGATCCGGGTGCTCGCGCACCCGGTGAAGCTGGAGCCGGAAGTAAATCGCCCGCAGCGGCGGTGAACCTCGTCACTCCCCGGTCGAGCCTGCGAACCCTGCGCCTGTCAGGGGGAGAGCGAACGGAACCCTGCGCCTCCGAGTTGAAGACCCCTTCGACTCGCCGAGGAGCAGCGTCATCAGCAGAACAACCGAAAACACCGGCTTCACCTGCGGAAACTGCGGCAGGACGGCGGTGCGGCTGATCAACGAAAGCTACCGCAACCACGGCCCGCACTGCCTGCACTCGCTGCATGGGACGTCTCGCCCGGAGACCGTGCCAACGACTGCCGCGCGCTCATGCGCCCGGTGGCCGTCAAGCACCACTCCGCAAAGGGCTACGTGATCGTCCACCAGTGCACCGGCTGCGGTGCACGCGGCCGCAACCGCATGGCGGACGACCCGCACCAGGGTGACGACCTCGACGTCGTCCTCGCCCTGATGAGCGCGGGCCGTCCCGAGGCCGGGTACGGCAAGCGGCGCCGGGCCCAGGCCTGACGCCGGTCCCAGCGGCTCCCGCCCCCGGCGGGGGCCGCGCCGTCTTTCACAGGCCGCCTCCGCACTCGGCGCAGCCCGCGCACCACACGCCCAGGGACGGGGGGCGAAGACCGTGTTGCCGCCGTGGGAGGGGACGAGCGGGAGCGGGCGCCCCCGGCGTCCTCCGCGGCCCGTACGGGCGGCTCGGGCACGGGCCGGGGACCGCCCACCACGGCCAGGGCGAGTGCGGGCAGGGTCACGGCGTCCAGTCCGTGCCGGCTGGCCTCCGCGACGGTCCTGCGGGTGCGGGCGGGCAGGCGGGTGGCGTGGTCGGGGCGCGGTTCCCAGGAGTCGTCCGCCACGGCCCTCGCGCACAGGGCCCGGCCGGCCGCGCTGCCGCCGCGGGTTCGGGGCCGCGGGTCGCGCAGCACGTGGAGCACCCCCCACCCGCACAGCAGCAGGGCGAAGGCCAGGAGCGGCCGGAGCCAGTGCCAGGGTCCGCCCGTGACGGCGGACCAGATCACCGCCGTCACGCCCAGGATGGCCGCGAGCATCGCCGTCGCGGCCTCGAATCCGTCGGCCTCGCGTACGCCCCTCTCCCGCGCCGGGTCCACGGCCAGCCCCTGCTCGACGAGGCGCTCGGCCACCTTGGCCACGGCTGCCGAGCCCCTCATCCCGTACGGCGGCGGCGGGCCGGACGTTCCCGGCGGACCTGCGGGCGAGGACGGCGCGCTGCACCGGGTCGCGCGGGCTCCGGCCGGTCAGGTCGAGCCGGTGGTCGGCGGTGATCGGCAGGCGCCCGGCGAGGTGCAGCGCGGCCATCGCGGTCTCCGCGACCGCGGTGGTGCCGCCCCGCAGGTAGGCCACCTCGTACATCGTCAGCGGCTGGCGCGACGGCCGGGGCGTGCGCGCCCGGGGCTTTTCCATGCGGCGCCGGGCGGCCAGCCGCCCGGAATCCCGCCGCCAGGAGCAGGGCAGCGGGCAGGAACAGGAACGGAAGCCACACGATTACCCCCCGGTGAACGTGCCTCACGGAGAGTGTGGCGCCGCTCGCGGAGCGCGGCAACATCCCGGGCGGCCGGGGGTTGAGGAACATCGGAACGAAAACCGGCGCTGAGCCATCGCCCCTGATGGTGTGAGCGGTCACTTGATTCCCCGCCTTCAGCCGGTTCTGCGTCACGGAATTCCCCGCCCCTGCGGTCACGATTCCCCAGGGGGAAGGCGGTCGCCGAGGTGCGCCGGAGGTGCCGCTGGGCGCAAGGATTGCCCTGGGCGGCTGAGGGGAGATCTCACACCGCCGTTGGTGTGGCTCGCAGGCCGCCGAGCAATGCGGCCAGGTAGCGGTGGGCGGTGTCGATCCGGTCTGCGGGAGCGCTGCCGTGTACGTCTACGGCGTAGGCGATGCCGCACACGAGCGGGACCAGATCGGTTGCGGCCAGGTCGGGACGGACCGCCCCGGCCGCGCGGGCCCGGTCGAGAAGTGTGGTGCCTGTCGACCACAGGGATTCCTTGAGTTCCGTGGTGCGCGGCAGGGCGTCGACGGAAGCGGCGGCGACCGGCGCCAGTGAGGCGTCGGTGACCTGCGCCTCGACGGTGCGGGTCAGGAAGCTCTCCAGGGCCCGCCAGGCGTCGGTGTCGGCCAGCGCCTGCCTGCCGTGGGCGGTCAGGGCCTCCAGGCGGGGGGTGGCGACGGTCTCCAGGAGCGCCTCGGGCGTGGCGAAGTGGCGGTAGACGGTGCCGACTCCGAGTCCGGTGCGGCGGGCGACGTCGTTGAGCTGCAACGGCGTTCCCTGGTCGACCAGTTCGCGGGCGACGGCCACGATCCGGTCCCAGTTGCGGGCCGCGTCCTTGCGCAGTGGTGTCGTCGTCATGGGGACATGCTAATTGGACAGCTCATCCGGATGCCCCCGCCGCCCGTGCCGGGCCGGGCCTGGCGGGTCAGGGCGCCAGGAGGGGCGCGTGCTGCCGGCTGAGTCGGCGCACGGCATCGGCGACGTGGGGGTCGGTGGCCGCGCGGAACGGCGCCGCCGGGCGTGCCGTGGCGCCGATGACGATGCCGGTCCGCCCCGCCAGGGACTCGTCGGTGGCGGCGACGATGGAGGGCTTCGCGGCCTCTGATGCCGGGCCCGCGGTGGAGCGTTCGAACTTGCGGCGCACCAGCGGCCACAGCAGCCGCAGGGCCGGTGAGACGATCTTCGGGTCGGTCAGAGTGCCGTTGGTCATGTCGGTCGCGGCGCCCCCGGGGTCGGCGGCGAAGACCGACACGCCCGTGCCGTCGAGCCGTGACGCCAGGTCGAGCGTGTAGGCAAGGTTCGCGAGCTTGGCGCGGCCGTACCAGTGGAAACCGTAGTAGCCGCCGGGCGGCTCGACGGCGTCGAACACCCGCTTGGCGGCACCGACCGCACCCGAGGTCACGTTCACGATCCTGCTCGGCGCACCGGCCGTGAGCGTGGGCAGCAGCAGTTCCGTCAGCAGGTACGGCGAAAGATGGTTGACGACGAACGACGCCTCCACGCCGTCCAGCTCCTGTCGATCCGCGAACATCGCCCCGACGTTGTTCACCAGCACGGTCAGCGGTTCACCGGAGGTGGCGTGGTCGCCGGCTATCCGACCAGCGAGCGCGCGCACGCCGTCGAGCGAGCCGAGATCGGCGGGCAGGAACCGGGCAGGGCGCGCCGGGTTCACCGCGCCGATCCGGTCGACGGCCCGGGCGCCCCGGTCGGCACTGCGCCCGACCACGGTGACCGAGAATCCGGCGGCGGCCAGTCCCAGAGCCGTCTCCAAGCCGATGCCGGCGGTCCCGGCCGTGACCACAGCTGTCTTCCCCATGCGTTCCTCCAGCCCAGCAATCCGGATAGATCATCCGCTTGATGGTGACGGTACCACAAGCGGATGACTCATCCGCTTGTGGTGAAAGACGGGGCTGCGCCATCCCGACGAAGCCCTCACAAGCACCAGACTCCGAAGCCCTCAAGGAGCGGGTGCGGCGCTGCCGCAGCGACGGTCGTCCCGCGGAGCGGCGTAGACATCCACCGGCCGGCGCCCCCAGCGGGCACCTGGGGAATTGCGTGACGCTTGCCCTGGGGAAATACGTGACCGTCGACACGGTGAGACGAAGACTCCCTCGGCCGCCACCAGGACCGTGGGGAGGTCTTCTTCGGTGGCGATCGAACCTGTCACGTACACCTTGCGGCCCTCGGTGCCCGTGACATGGGCGAGCACGCGCAGCGGGGATTCCAGCGGAACGGGGCGGTGGTAGCGCGTCTGAAGGGAGACGGTCACACCCGGCATTCCCGCGGTGGCGCAGACCCAGCCCATCAGCTCGTCCAGCAGCATGGCGCTGATGCCGCCGTGTCCGTAGCCGGGCGGCCCTTCGTGGGCGACGCCCAGGGCGCAGGTGCCCGTGGCGCCGCGGTCGAGTCGTGTCACGTGCAGGGGCGGCGAGAGCGGGCTGCCGGTCCCGGTGACGAGGCTGTACATCCGCACTCCGCCCGGGAACTCTTCGACCTCAGGGACTTCAGCTCGGGTGCGGTGATGTCCGGTCAGTTGCGCAGTGAGCCGGTGTACGCCGCCTGACACGCGGTTCAGGGTGTTTGGTGCGGCTGTGGTACGGACGGCCGCGTCGACCAGGGCGCGCAGCTCGTGGCCGAGCGCGGTGATCGCCGCGGGGGCTGGAACGCGACGGCGGCAGGCTCGCCGGCGACACGGTGGTTCCCGAGAACCCGCTGCGGTGGACGAGCCGGTACGGCAGCCTGGTAACGACCGTGTACGGCGCGGGCACGGCCGACGGGATCAACGAGGCCGGGCTGGCCGCGCACATGCTCTACCTCGACGAGAGCGACCCCGGACCCCGCGACCCGGCGCCCCCCGGCCTGCAGATCGCGCTGTGGATCCAGTACCTCCTCGACTGCGCCGGGAGCGTCACGGAGGCCTTGGAGCTGCTCGCTGCAGTCCAGTTGGTGCCGGTCGAGATGCGGGGCTTCGCGGCCACGGTCCACGTGGCACTGGAGGACCGCTCCGGTGACTCCGCGGTCGTCGAGTACCTCGGCGGCGAACAGTGCGTCCACCACGGACGCCAGTACACGATCATGACGAACGCGCCCGCGTACGACGAGCAACTGCGGCTGCTGGACGAGCAGGTGAGGACCCTGCGGGAGCTCGGGCACGACGCGCCCGACAGCGACGTCCCGCTGCCGGGGAACGTCAATCCGGTCGACCGGTTCCAGCGCGCCGCCTACTTCGGCGCCCTCCCGCCCCGGCCGGCCGACGAGCAGCAGGCCGTCGCCGCCGTCCTGGCCGTGACGCGCAACGCCTCCGTCCCCTTCGGCGCCCCCTACCGCTCGGGGCGGTTCGCGACCTACAACACCGAGTACCGCACGGTCTGCGATCTCGCCGGACGGCGGTACTTCCTCACTTCCTCGAACTGGCCACCAGCCCGCACCTGTTGTGGGCGGAACTGGACCGCTTCGACCTTTCCCCCGGCGCGCCCGTCATGACCCTGGACCCGCACGACCTGATGCTCGTCGGCAACGTGGCGGGCGCGTTCGCTCCGGCGCCCGCGCCGTTCTGCCTGCCCCCGGCGCCGGGTCCCGAGCCGACCTGGAGAATTCCAGGTCATGAACTCTCAGTCCCCGCCGGTTCCTTGGCGCGGAGCGCTCCGTGCCATGCGGAACCTGCCGCGCCGGGCACCGCTCACCCTCGTCTACGTCTGCGTGCTGCTGGCCGGCCACGTCTGGGTCGAGCGCGGCCCGGCCGCCGACCGGGCCGCCGCCGTCCTGCGCCACGTCAGCACCAACCTGGACAACCTCCGGGACCATCCGGTCGCCGCGCTGCTCGGCAGCGCCCTGTTCTTCGACGGCACGCTCACGGACGTCGCGTCCACCGACTTCGTGGGCACCTTCCTCACCCTCGGCCTCGGGGTGTGCGTCTTCCTGGCCTGGGCCGAACACCGCTGGGGGACGCTGCGCGCCGTGGCGGTCTTCCTCGGCGGACACGTCGCGGCCACCCTGCTCACCGCCGCCGTCATCGCCTTCGCGCTGCACCGGGGCTGGTACCCGGCGGAGGTGCGGCAGGCGTTGGACTTCGGGGTCAGCTACGGCGCCCAGACGGTCCTGGCGCTCGGCACGCTCGCGCTGCCGCGCCGGGCCCGGCTGCCCTGGGCCGCCTTCGTCCTGGCCTGGCCCCTCGGTGGCGCCGAATGGCACGGACCGCTGCCGGACTTCACCACCGTCGGCCACCTCCTGGCGGCGGTCATCGGTTTCGGCCTGGCGGCCCTCCCCGCCCTCCGGCGCCGGCGGAGGAGCGAGGGCGGGACGCCCGCCCCGGCGCTCTCCGACGCCCAGGAGCGGGACGGCGTACCGCGCGCGGAGGTGGCACCGGCCGCGGCTCAGGCACCTCCCCCGTCCTGACGGCGGCCGGCCGGGAAACCGCTTCGGGGCGGGCGCCGGTGGCGTTGTAGCCTCGCCCGATGCAGCGGATCAAGACCTTGACGCCCGAGGCCGGACGGATCGACAGCACGGGCCTGCGCGCCTGCGCCCCCGGCCGGCTCGTCCGGTACGCCGTCGACCCGGCGCAGCCGTGGTGGCGCCGGACGGCCTGCGCTCAGGCGCTGACCGGGCGGGTGCCCGAGGCACGGTTCGGCGAGCTGTTCGCCTGCGTCCGTGACACCGGGGACTCGGGAACGGTCCGCAAGGCGCTGCTGGAGCTGCTGGCGGACCGGGTGGAGCTGCTGCCCTGGCTGCGGGAGGACGAGCGGCGCGAGGAGCAGGCGTACGGGATGCCGGAGGCGGTGCTGCGGGCCCGCGCGGGCCTGGGGGACCTGACCGCCGCGGCCGGGCTGGCCGCCCTCGCGTTCAGCCCCTGGCGGGACCGCCGGAAGACCGGGGAAGCCGGGCTGGACGTGCTCGTGGAACATCACGGGGCCGCCGCGGTGCTCGGGCAGCTCTCCGGCGACGGGCCGGCGGACCGGGCCGCGCGGGTGCTGGTGCGGCACACCGAGGGCGAGGACGTCCTCGAGGCCCTGGCCGACCCCGATCCGGGCGTCGCCCACCTCGCGCAGTCGCTGGCGGCCGATCCGGACCGGCTGCTGGCGTTCCTCGCCGGGGCCCCCACGCCGGACGCCGCGCTCTGGGCCGCGTACGCCCTGCACGGGCTGACCGGGGACGCCGGGCGGACGCGGGCGGTCTACGAGGAGCTGGGGAGGCCGCGGGTGGAGGTCCCCGGTCTGGACGAGGAGCTGCGCCGGGCGATCGTGCACGAGTACGCGCCCGAGTGCGAGAAGCAGAGCGACCCGCGCTGGCGCCTCGAGGGCCTGTGCACGGAGCCTCCGGAGCCGGTCGACGAGGAGCGGCAGCTGGCCCTGGCCACGGCCGCGCTGACCGCCGCGGGGCTGGCGCCCCGGGCGCCGCTCTCGTGCGGGCAGGCCAACCGGCAGGGCGGGGGCACCTATCACGTCATCGGGTACGGGGAGGGCGGCCGGAGCGAGGTGCTCATCAGCACGCTGGGGCGTTTCGCCGGCGACCATGACGACGACGACCCCGCCGCCCGCGCGGCCCTGGAGGCGGCCGGGTTCCGCTGGATCGACGCGGACACCGGATCGATCGGTGTGAGCGGCCTCGGGGTCTACTACTTCGGAGCGCGCGAGCCGCTCGACGTCCAGACCCTGCTGTTCTACTGGCAGGACTGAGCGGCCGGCGGGACCGAGCTGCTCCCGACAGGCCGGCGGCGCGGTGCTCCGGGGCCCGTCGCAGGAGGAAGGTTTGAAGTCGCGGAGAGGGGACAAGCGCGGAGTGTCGGCGCGTTGCTCACTTTGAGCGGTGTGGTGACGCCCGAGAGCGGTGGCCGCACTCGGCTCTTCCTTCCCCCCGGAAGCCGAGTGCGGCCACCGTCGGCCGTCCGAACGCCACCGACGCCCCCGGCCGGCCCACGCTCACGATGGCGTGGGCGGGCTCCAGTCCGGGGCGCGCCCGCTCAGGCCGACGGCACGGTCCAGCAGCGACGCGCCGTCGGGCACGGGGACGACGGGGCCGAAGATCCCTCCCCCGCCGCTGCCGTCCCCGGCCGCCTCCTCGAGGAAGGCGTGCGCCACGCCCAGCGCTACCGCGTCCGGTGTGTACTCCTGTCCCGTGGCCACGGCCAGGTCCCAGCCGTGGATCACCAGCTCGTCGACCGCCACCGCGGCCGCGACCGCTCCCGGCAGGTCCACGCCGCCCGCCCGGGTCGTCTCGGTCCAGGCGGCCGGCTCCCGCCAGGCCTCGGCCAGCTCCTCCAGCCCACGGGGCAGCGCCTCGCGCCAGTCGGCCGGCAGGCCCGCGGCGGCGGGCTCGGGCGCCGAGTCGGTGGTGGGGCCCAGCCGCTTGAGACCCGCGTCACGGAAGGCGACGGCGAGCCCCCCGGTGTGGTCCAGCAGGTCGCCGACCGTGTACGCGGAACAGGGCGTCGGGTCACCGAGACGGGCGTCGGGGACCGCCGCGGCCAGGCGGGCCACGATCCGGCCCTGTGCTCCGAGGTCAAAAGTCGTCGTACCGGACATCTGCCGCTCCTCCCGGGGTGCTCCTGAAGGGTGGACCGGCCTCGGCGCCGCAATTCATCGCCACACGGGCGGTCATTCCGCGGCGGCGGGACCGGCCGGGGCACCTGTAGAGGTGGGCGGCAGGTCCAGCTCCCGGGCCACGACGGCGTGCAGGCCGTTCGGGGGCCGCCCGGTGAGGCGTCGTACGCAGTCGGTGACGCGGTCCTCCGCCCCCGCGGCGATGGCCAGGTCCATGTCGGCGAGCAGACCGGCGAACTCCGGCGGCATCAGGGCGGCAAGCCGTTCGCGCAGGGCCTCGCGGGACAGCCGCCGGTGCGCCACGGGCCGCCCGGTGGCTTCGGCGAGGACGGCGGCGACCTCGTCGTGGCTCAGCGCCTCCGGCCCGGTCAGCACCAGGTCGGTGCAGGGCGCGCGGAGGTCGGTGAGGGCGCGGACCGCGACGGCCGCGATGTCGTCGGCGTCGACGAATCCGACCCGGCCGTCCCCGGCGGCGGTCAGCAGCTCGCCGTGGCGGCGGATGCCGTCGGCGTGCAGGTGGTCGCCGGTGAAGTTCTGCATGAACCACGACGGCCGCAGCACGGCCCACTCGTCGAAAATCCCGGGCAGGACGCGGTGCACCCGGCCCACGGCGGGTCCGCCCTCCGGGACGGAGGAGGCGCTCAGCAGTACGGCGCGGCGGACCCCCTGGGCGCGGGCCCGCCGCAGGAAGGGCAGGACGACGCGGGCGGGGTCCGGGTCGCCGACGGGCGGGACCACGTAGACGCGGTCGACCCCGTGGAGGGCGCCGGCGTGGCTCCCGGGCTCGTACCAGTCGAAGGCGACGGGCTCGGTGCCGGGGACCGGCGTGGCCCTGCGGCCGGCGGCCCGGACGGCGTGGCCTTCGGCCACCAGCCGTGCGCAGGTGCGGCTGCCGGTGGTTCCGGTGGCGCCGATGACGAGGGTGACGGCGCGGTCGGGGGTGGCGGTGGCGGGAGCGTCGTGCGTCATCGGTCGCCCCCTGCCGGGCCGAGGGCCCGGCCGTCGACGGCGAGGGGGTTCCAGTAGTCGCGGTAGGAGGTGAAGCGGCCGTCCTCGACGGTGACCACGGCGACGTACGTCATGTCGAAGGGGCCTCCGGTCGCGACCAGCCTGCCGACGCCGCGCATCTCGACCACGATCGTCCGCGGGTCCTCGGTCCGGTGGATCCGCAGGTCCTCCTCGGGGAAGTCGTGGAGGTCGACGGTGAGGGGGTAGGGCGCCATGTAGTCGGCGACGGCCGCCCTCCCCTCCAGTCGCCGGGGCCGTCCCGGGGGCGCGAACGGGAACTCCATCACCCCGTCCTCGGCCCACAGTCCGACCCAGCCGGGGATGTCCCCGGCGAGCAGGAGGCGCAGGCCGTGGCGGTAGAGCTCGGACGGGGAGGTCGCCGCGGGGGCGGGCAGGGTCATGGGTATCCTCCATCTCAGCAATACGGACCGTCGGTCCGCATCGAACAATACGGACCCCTGGTCCGTTTTTCAATCGGAGGTGTCGCATGCCGGACCGACCCGAGCGCCGGACCCGCAAGGACGCCGAGCGCAACCGACAGGCCGTGCTGGCCGCCGCCGACGCCCTCTTCTCCCGCTCGGGAAGCCCCGAGGACCTGACGACGGCCGCCATCGCGGCCGAGGCGGGCGTCGGCAAGGGGACCCTCTTCCGCGCGTTCGGCGACCGCGCCGGCCTGCTGCGCGCGCTCTACGAGGCCCGGCTCGAACCCGTACGGCGGGCCGCGGAGACCGGGCCGCCACCGCTCGGACCCACCACCCCCGCGCGGGAACGCGTACCGGCCCTGCTCGACGCCGTCCTGTGCTTCAAGCTCGACAACCGCCGGCTGGCACTGGCCCTCGAGGACGGCGGGGGCGGCAGCCCGTACCAGGCCGAGCACTACGAGCGGTGGCACGACCTGCTCCGCTCCACGCTGGAGCGGATCCCCGGCCTGCCGGACGCCGACTTCACCGCCCACGCGCTCCTCGCCGCGACCCGCGCCGACCTGGTCGAGCGCCTGGCCGGACAGGAGGGCGGCGGCCGCGAGGAACTGCGGGCCCGGCTGGCCGCCTACGCGCACCACGTGGTCGCGGACCGCTCCTAGAACGGACGTACGCACCGCTCACCCGCCCGCATAGCGCATTCCCCGGCACCGCGCCACTCCGCCGCCCGGGTGGTGCGGCCGGATCCGGCCGCACCACCCGGACCGCACACGCCTGCCCGGACGGGGCGTCAGGCCCCCGACCTCCCCTGCTCCGAGGACGAGGGCGCGCCCCGGACCTCCCCCGGCGGCCGGACGCCCCACCGGGCATGGCGCATATCCGATCGCCCGGTCCGATGAACTCCAACGAAACCCTGCACTGCGGCAGTTGCACACAGCTACGCTCCGGCGCACCGGTCAGAAGGTCCCCCTTTTCGATAGTTCGAGGACGCCGATGGAGCAAAAAGACATTCCCCCCGAAACCGCCCACCCCTCGGTGGGGTCGCGCCGGACGCTGTCCGCGATCGGCGCCGTGGCCCTCGGCTGCCTGGCCGGGACGCTCGTCTCCTCCTCGGGGCCCCTCGTCACCGCCTTGGTCGCGCTGTCCGCCGTCTGCACCGCCGCGCTGTTCGTCGAGGCACTGCGCCGCGGCCGGGCGCTCACCGCCCAGCGCGCACAGGTGGCGGCCCTGCGGCACACGGTGTCCCGGCAGGAGGACGAGGCGGTCCGGCTGTCCTCCGTCGTCCTGCCCGAAGCCATCGAGCGGCTGCGCAAGGGCGAACTGCCCGAGGAGGTGCTCACCGCACTGGGCGGCCGCCGCGGCCAGGGCGACCGCTGGGGCAACGACACCGACCTGACACCCCGCTTCAGATCGGCCCTGCAGGCCGTACTGGCGCACTCCGTCGACGCGGTGGACAACGAGGAGAGCCTGCGCGACTCCGCGCAGCGCGCCTTCGTCAACATCGCCCGCCGCGTCCAGGCCATCGTCCACCAGCAGGCCCACGAGATGCGCGAGATGGAGGACCGGCACGGCCGCAACCCGGACGTCTTCGGCGACCTCCTGCGCCTGGACCACGGCACCGCGCTGATCGGCCGGCTCGCCGACTCCATCTCGGTGCTCGGCGGCGCACGCCCCGGACGCCAGTGGAGCCGCGCGGTCACCCTGTACAGCGTCATGCGCGGCGCGATGTCGAGGATCATCGACTACCAACGGGTGGAACTGCACTCGGTGTCCGAGGTCGCCGTCGTCGGCCCCGTGGTCGAGCCGCTGATCCACACCCTGGCCGAGCTGCTGGACAACGCCACCCGGTACTCCCCGCCGCACACCCGCGTCCACCTCACGGCCGTCGAGGTGCAGTCGGGCATCGCCGTGGAGATCGAGGACGGCGGACTGAGCATGAGCGAGGAGGCCCGCATGCGGGCCGAACGGATGCTCGCGCAGGCCCAGTCCGGCATCGACCTCAACGACCTCGGGGAGACCCCGCGGCTGGGCCTCGCGGTCGTCGGCCGGCTGGCCCAGGCGTACGGCTTCCAGGTGTCGCTGCGCTCCTCGGCGTACGGCGGCGTACGGGCCGTCGTCATCGTGCCGCAGCACCTGGTCACCACGGCGGCCGCGGCGACCGGACTCGCCCACGGCATCGGCTCCTCCTCCGGCCCCCGCGCCGTGGCGGCCGTACCCCGCGAGCACCCCGTCGACCGCCCGCCGGCCCCCATGCCCGCGCCGCGGCCGGAGCCGGCCGCCGCGAGCACGGCGCCGTTCGAGGCCGGCGAGCCGGTGACCGAGCGCACCGCGAACGGTCTGCCGCAGCGACGCCGCAAGGACCGTGTCACCACCTCCGACATCCGGCCCGCTGCGCAGCCGCACTCCGCGCACGACAGCGGCCCCGGCATGTGGCTGGAGGCGTTCCACAGCGGACTGTCCGGCGAGAGCGGCCGCGAGGCACAGGGCGCCCAGGACGCACCGGACTCAGCGACCAAAGGGGCGTAGACGATGATGACCCAGCGAATCAGCAGCATGGACTGGATGCTCAAGGACCTGGCCGCGGGCGTACCGCAGACGCGGCACGTGATCGTGCTCTCCGCCGACGGACTCTGCGTGGCGCAGTACGGGGCGGAGACCGACACGGCCGACCGCCTGGCCGCCGCCTGCGCGGGACTGCAGAGCCTGGCCGGGGCGGTCGCCGCCGAACTCCCGCGCTCCGAAGGGCGGATGCGCCTGGTCGTGATCGAGATGGACGGCGGGTTCTTCTACCTGATGGCCGCCGGCGACGGCTCCTACCTGGCGGTCCTCGCCGACGAGGGCGTCGACGCGGGCCTGATGGGTGCACAGATGCGCAACCTGGTGACCCGGATGGGGGAGCACCTGAGCACTCCGCCACGACATGACGGGCAGCCCGCGTGAAAGAGCCGCCCCCCAGCTGGGAGGACAGCAGTCCCGAACGGCTCTACGTCATCACGGGCGGACGCAGCGGGCCCTCCACCTCGGTCCATCTGGACCTGGTGACCCTGGTCGTGGCCAAGGCGTCCGCCCTGCCCGAAATGCAGCCCGAGCAGGCGACCATCCTGCGGCTGTGCCGCTCACCGCTGTCGGTGGCGGAGATCTCCGCGTACGCGGGTCTGCCGGTGAGCGTCGTCACCGTGCTCGTCGGAGACCTGATGGCGGACCGGCGCGTGCACGTACGCCCGCCCGTCCCCGCCGCGCAGCTACCCGACCTTGCTCTGATCGAGGCAGTGATAGATGGACTTCAGAAGCTCTGACGCGCCCGCCGGGCCGCGTGGTGCGGACGTCCTCCCGCAGACGGCCAAGGCCGCCGTGAAGATCGTCATCGTCGGCGGCTTCGGCGTCGGCAAGACGACGATGGTGGGCGCCGTCAGCGAGATCAAGCCGCTCACCACCGAGGAGACGATGACCCGGGCGGGTGTCGGCGTCGACGACACCCGCGGTGTCGACCGCAAGGTCACCACCACCGTGGCCATGGACTTCGGCCGCATCAGCGTCAACGACGAACTGGTGCTGTACCTGTTCGGCACGCCCGGTCAGGAGCGGTTCTGGTTCCTGTGGCGGGGTCTGTTCGAGGGCGCGCTCGGCGCGGTCGTCCTGCTCGACACGCGTCGGCTGGAGATCAGCTTCGACGTCATCGGACGGCTCGAGGAGCGGGGCGTCCCCTTCGTCGTGGCCGTCAACTCCTTCCCCGGCGCGCCCCATCACCCCCTGGAGGAGCTGCGCCAGGCCCTCGACCTGCCCCCCACCGTCCCGATCCTCGACTGCGACGCCCGCCGCCGGGACTCCTCCCGCGACGTCCTGCTGACCCTCATGCGCTACCTGCACTCCCAGGCAGCCACCCAGGAGGCAATGTGAGCACCTCCCCCACCCCGCCCCCGCAGTGCCCCGCCCACGCGGCGGCCACCGTGGACGGGCTCCACCGGCTGCACGGCCCCGAGGCCCAGGCAGATCCCCTCGCGCTCTACGAGAAGCTGCGCGCCGAACACGGCCCGGTGGCCCCCGTGCTGGTCAGCGGGGACCTCCCCGCGTGGCTGGTGCTCGGCCACCGGGAGAACCTGGACGTGGCCCGCACCTCCTCCCGCTTCGCGCGGGACCCCCGCGGCTGGCGGGACATGCGGGAGGGGCGGGTGCCCGCCGACACCCCCCTCGGCCCCATGGTGTCCTGGGTCCCGGTGTGCAACTTCACCGACGGGCCGGTGCACGAGCGGCTGCGCGCGGCCGTGGTGGAGTCCCTGGACCGCTTCGACAAGCGCGGCATCCGCCGCTACGTGACCCGCTTCGCGAACCAGCTCGTGGACCGGATCGCCGGAGAGGGGTACGCCGACCTGGTTCCGGCCTTCTCCGAGCAGCTCCCGATGCTGGTCATGACCCAGCTCCTCGGGGCCCCGGACGAACACGGGCCCCGGCTCGTGAAGGCGGCGCGCGACATGCTCCAGGGCACCGAGACCGCGCTGGAGAGCGACCGCTACGTCACGGCCACGCTGGAACAGCTGGTGGCGGACCGCAAGACGGAGCCCGCCCGCGACCTCGCGTCGTGGCTGCTCGAACACCCGGCGAACCTGACCGACACCGAGGTGCTGATGCACCTGCGCGTCGTCCTGATCGCCGCCTACGAGACCACGGCGAACCTGATCGCCAACACGCTCCGGACCGTCCTGACCGATCCGCGGTTCCGTGCGAGCCTCTCCGGGGGCCACATGACCCTGCCGGACGCCCTGGAGCAGGTCCTCTGGGACGATCCGCCCATCAACACGATCATCGGACGCTGGGCCACCGGTGACACCCTCGTCGGGGGCCAGCAGGTCAAGGCCGGGGACATGATCCTGCTCGGCCTGGCCGCCGGCAACGTCGACCCGGCGATCCGGCCCGACCCGGAGGCCTCCGTCCACGGCAACCGCTCGCACCTCGCCTTCAGCAGCGGTCCGCACGAGTGCCCGGGCCAGGACATCGGCCGGGCCATCGCGGACACCGGCATCGAGGTCCTGTTGGACCGGCTCCCCGACCTCCAGCTGGCGATCGACGCCAGCGAGCTGCGCTGGCGCGGCACCCTGATGTCCCGTCACCTGCTGTCCCTGCCGGTACGATTCGCCGCGCGTCCCGTCGCGTACGTGGAGTCCGGGCCCGACCGGCCCGCGGAACACCCCGTGCACGCTCCGGTCCCGCCGCAGCCGGTCCCGGCGGCGGTGGTTCCCCCGCAGCCGGCGGGCCCGCCCGCGACGGGTTCCCGCCGGCGCCGGCCGAGCTGGTGGCGCCGCCTGCTCGGCCTGGGCTGAGCCGTCCCTCGGCCCCGGGGCCCCGTCCGCACCTGCCGCGGACGGGGCCCCGCCCGTTCAGCCGTCCAACGGGCGCCACCAGGAGGCGAGGGCCGGCAGCCCGGCCGGCGGCTCGGTGCCGTCCGCCGTCGGGGCGTCGGAGTACCGGATCTCGAAGCGGGCCTCCGCGCGGGGCAGGGCGTTGCGGTTGCGGGGGCTCGCGTACCGCGGGGCGCGCGTCTGCCAGGCGATCGAGCCGGCGACGTAGTGGCACAGCGCCCGTACGTGGGCGTCCAGCCGGTCGTCGGCCCGTTCCTCGATGCGTTCCCGCAGCCGGAGGAAGAGCCCCATCACCCGGTCGCGCAGGGCGACCGCGAGCGGTACCGCCTCCTCCGGCGAGCAGCGTTCCCGGTGGGCGAGGACGTTGACGAGGTTGATCTCGCGCGGCTCCAGATGGTCGTCCTTGTCGTAGGAGAACAGGTCGTTGTCCGCGCTGACGACGAACCCGGCGGCGTCGGTGAGGGCCATGACGGCGGGAGAGCAGAGCAGGTCCGCGGGCAGCCGTTCCCCGCGGGCCACAGCCGACCAGGTCATGGAGAAGCGGGTGCCGTTGGCCAGGGGCCCCATCGCGACGAAGTCGTTCAGGCCCGGCATACCTCCGCTCTCCGCCCGTGCGGCCCGCCACGCCGCTCCCAGCAGCCAGTCCCGGGTGCCCTCAGTGAACCGGCGCAGCTCGTAGGGGGTGAGCAGGGCGTGGGTGCGGTGCACGAGGTCCAGCAGGGCCCGGGTCATGGGGCCTTCGGGGAGCACGGCTGCCCCGGGGTCCTCCACGGTCCGCAGGAGCCGCACCCCGTGCTCGACGACGGCTCCCGTGCCCACCTCGGGGGAACCGGAGTCCTGCCAGTCGTCGACCGCGTTGGCCCAGTAGTTCCACTCGGTGAACAGCAGCAGGGCCTCCGGGTCGCCCTCGGGGATGATGCGGGAGGAGAAGTCGGCGCTGTGGGTGGCGAGTCCCCAGGCACGCTCGACCGGATCGGGGTACAGGCCGAAGGAGTCCAGCCACTCGACCGCGCGGGCCTCGACCTGCTTCGCCTCGGGATGGACCCGGTCGCGCTCCAGGGGGCAGTAGAAGGGCGGAAGGGAGGGGCCGAGCAGCGAGGGGCGCGGGGAGGCGGTCATCGGCCGCCCCCGATCCGGAAGCGCAGCAGTCGTGTCTCCACCGCGTGGTCGCGCCAGAGCCGGAAGAACCTGCTGTGCGCGACCGTCGACTGCTGGAGCCGCTCCGCGGTCCAGGCGCCGGGCTCGGGTCCGGATCCGGCGGTGCCGCCGAGGGAGCGCAGGCGGTCCAGCTCGGCGGTGTTCCAGGCCAGGGACTGCATCCAGAACTCCGCGACCTCGTGGGTCACGTCCTCGTCCTGGACCAGCTCGAATCCGGCCGCCTCCGCCGCCGCCAGGTACTCCTCACGGCCTCCGAGGCGGGTGCGGTAGTAGCCGTCCATGAAGTCGCGCCACTGCGAGCGGCCCGCGAAGTGCTCCTGGATGCCGAACCAGCCGCCGGGTTCGAGTGCCTTCGCCACGACCTGGAAGAGCCGTTCCCGGTCGGTGTAGCCGCTGCTCTCGTTGGCGTAGACCGCGTCGTACGCCGCTCTCGCGTCGAGGTGGTGGACGTCCGCGAGGACGGGCCGGACTCTGCCGTCGACCCCGGCCTGGCGGGCGAACTCACGTACCAGGGGGATGTGTTCGGCGGCGACGGTGAGTCCGGTGACCGATGTGCCGTGCTGCTCGGCCCAGTAGAGGGAGGTCCCTCCCAGGCCGCAGCCGATGTCCAGCAGGCGGCGGGGCGGCTCGTCGTACGCGCCCCAGGAGCGCGCCGAGTGCTCGACGATGCGCTCCTGCGCCTCGAACAGGCCCCGTTGGAGGGCGCTCTGGGGGACGGTGGTGTCCGGGAAGCCGTCCGGATAGAGCCCTACGTGGAAGTGGACGCGTGGGCCCGGACCGTACTTCTGCATGATCTCCTGTGTCTTGCGGCTGTAGTACAGCCGCACGGCGTCGTCCGCCTCCGACTCCTGGCCGGTTCCTAACGACGATACGAAGGGTATGGCGCGCATGGGATGTCCGCCTCTCGGGGTGATCCGGCCTGCGCGACGCGGTCCTCGCTGCCGATCGCGTTCGCACGTTGACAGTTGAAGCACGGATCATCGTGGCACTTCACGGGCTCCTCGTCAGCCCACTGAGCAGCACGGACCTGCATCGGGCCCCGTCGGAAGCACGGATTCCCCGAAGGGGTCGTGCGCGGGCGTACGCCGGTGCCGACGAAGGCCCTGCGTTCGAAATCACCTTGCCTCGCGCGGTGGGGGGTACGAGGCTGCCTCCATGGACCGTCCGCCGCACGTGATCGACCTCGGTGACCTGATCCTGCGCCGCTTCGCGCGGGATGCGGACCTTTCCGAACTGTGGCGGGTCATCGAGGAGTCCTCGGAGCGCCTGCGCCCGTGGATGGCGTGGGTGGCCGGCCACGACGGGCCGCGACCGCCCGGTTCCTGGACCTTCGCCACGAAGCCTGGGAGGAGGGCATGTGGGAGGGAGCCGTGGTCGGCGCCTGCCAGCTGTTCCGGCGGGACGGCTGCCGGGGCGAGGGCCTGGAGGCCGACCCGCCATGAACGACACCTTCCGCTTTTCCCGCCGCGGCCTCATACGGGCCGGTGCCGGCGTCTCGCTCGCCGCGCCGGGGCTCGGCGCCGGTGCGCAGTCGGCGTCCGCCGCGGTGGCCGTGACCAAGCGGTTCGACCTCGCCGAGCCGTCGTACGACCTGTTCCGGTCGAAGGACACGCACGGTGCGCGGGTCCAGCAGAGCTTCGCGTTCGACTGGAAGAACAAGTTCCTGTACGTGGCGACGAAGCGGAGCGGCAGCGCGGAGTCCGACGGCGACCTGTGCATCAACAAGATGGACTTCGACGGGAACTACCTGTCGTACATGCACCTCGACGACTTCGGCCACGGCGTGGCCTTCGCGGCGGTGCCGGACGGCTCCGACACCGAGCTGTGGATCGAGTGCGCCGCGAACTCCGGCGGCTACGGCACGGCCCTCGCGCCCATCACCTACCGCGGCGGCACCACCCTCGGCTCGCCGGCCGCCTCGGCCGCGTACCGGCCGATCGCGGGGGCCAGTGAGTAGACCTGTTCGGTGGACCCGGTGCACGAGCGCATGATCGTCCGCTACCACACCAGCGCCGGCAAGCGCATCGCCGTGTACCCGCTGTCCGCGTTCACGACGCGCAGCTTCGGCACGCCGCCGGCCGACTTCAAGCAGCCGTCGATCCCGGGGACCGCACAGGGCTACACGCTCTACGGCTCGTACATGTACTTCCTGACCGGTGACGCGTACCCCGGCGACGCACTCCCACGGGCGACGGCAACACGTACGTCACCAGCGTCGACATCAACACGGGCGCCGTGAAGCAGGGCCCCGTCCTGACCAAGGCAGGCTCCACCCTGCACCATCGCGAGCCCGAGGGCCTGGCGATCTACCGCACCGACGGGGGCGAGCCCCGGCTCTTCATCGGCTTCGCCACCGGGCAGGAGGGCGACCGCCGTTCGAGCATCTTCTACAAGAACGCGCTGGTCTGAGCCGCTCCGGTCGGGCGGCGTCACAGACGGACGATCACGAGGGCCGTGTCGTCGGTGGTGCCCCCGGCCGGGAGGAGTTCGAGGAGGAGGGAGTCCGCGAGGGCTTCGGGGTCGGCCGCGCGGTGACGGCCGAGGGAGTCGGCGAGCCGGGCGAGGCCGGTGTCGATGTCCTCGCTGCGCCGTTCGATGAGGCCGTCGGTGTAGAGGACCAGGGTGTCGCCCTCGGAGAAGGTGAGGCTCGCCTGCGGCCGGGGCACGTGCTCGGGGCGGGCGCCGAGCGGCGGATCGGTGGCCTCGTCCAGGAAGTCGACGGTCCCGTCGCGGTGGAGCAGGGCGGGCGGCAGGTGGCCGGCGCTGCTGTAGGTGATGGTGTGGGTGTCCCAGTCGATGCAGGTCTCCACGGCGGTGGTGTTCTCGGCGCCCTCGACGGACCGGGCGTACAGACCGAGGACCTCCAGGGCCTGGGCCGGGCCGTCGGCGACGCGGGAGGCGGCGCTGAGGGCGCTGCGGAGCAGGCCCATGACGCCGGCCGCCTGCAGGCCGTGGCCGACGACGTCGCCGACGGCGACGCCGATGCGGTCGCCGGGGAGGTCGACGAGGTCGTACCAGTCGCCGCAGACGTTGAGGGAGCCGACGGCGGGCCGGTAGCGCACGGCGGCGCGGTGGTGTCCCACGGGGCCGGGGGCGGGCAGCATCACGGCCTGGAGGGCGAGGGCGACCTCGCGTTCGCGGGCGTGGGCCTCGCGCAGCCGTTCGTTGACGGCCTGGAGTTCCCGGGCCCGGGTGTACAGCTCGGCCTCCAGCACCCGGGTGCGGCTGTCCTTGGGGCCGGAGCGGGCCTTGATCAGGGCCGTCACCTCCTCGACCCGGTGGATGAGCAGGACGACCCGCCCGTCCGCGTCGAGCACGGGGGCGTTGACCGGGCTCCAGTAGCGCTCCTCCCACTCGCCGGGGTTGTCCACGGACTCCACGTCGTAGCGCTGGAGGGCCATGGTGTCAGGTTCGCCGGTGGCGAGGACCCGGCGCAGCGAGGCTCCGAGGTTGCGCGTGCCCGAGGCGGCGGGGTCGTCCGGGTTGTCGGGGAAGACGTCGAACAGGTAGCGGCCGACGAGGTGCTCGCGGGTCCGGCCGGATCCGCGCAGGAACTCGTCGCTGACGTCCGCGTACCGCAGGTCGGGGGTGAGCAGGGCCACCATGCCGGGCAGTGCGCGGAACACCGCCGCGTAGTCGATACCCGTCTCCGCCATGACAGCCTGCCCGGAGCTCGATCGCGTACGTGCCTGCCTCCACGATAGGAGCCGGGCGGCACGCCTGCCCGGCACGGCCCCGCCGAACGGGGACGGGGCCGTGCCGGGTGGAGGTCTAGCGGGTGCTGCCGGGGGCGGCGGCTTCGCCGACCAGCTCCTCCAGGACGTCCTCCATGGTCACGTAGCCGACGACGGTGCCGTCATCGTCCGTGACGGCGGCGAGGTGGGTGCCCGCGTCGCGCATGGCCGTCATGGTGTCGTCCAGCGGGGTGTCGACCGGGACCCGGGTGACCGTGTGCAGGGCCGTGCGCGGGAAGGGCGCGGACCGGTCGGTGGCGGCGAGGGCGTCCTTGATGTGGAGGAAGCCCAGGATGCTGCCGCCCGTCCCCGTGACCACCAGCCGGGAGAAGCCGTGCCGGGCTGCGGTGCGCTCCAGTCCGCGCGGGGTGATGTCCTGCTCCACGGTGACGAAGTCGGCGCGCGGGATCATGATCTCGCCGACCTTGCGGGTGCCGAGTTCCAGCGCGTCCTGGAGGCGTTCGCTGTCCTCCGGGGCGAGGAGCCCGGCGTCGCGGGAGTCCTTCACCAGCCGGGCGAGCTCGCCGTCGGTGAAGACCGCGGCGACCTCGTCCTTCGGTTCCACCTTGAGCAGGCGCAGCAGGGTGTTCGCGAAGGCGTTGATGCCGAAGATCAGCGGACGCAGGGCCCGGGTCAGGGCGACCAGGGGCGGTCCGAGCAGCAGCGCCGTCGGGGCCGGTGCGGCCAGCGCGATGTTCTTGGGGACCATCTCGCCGATCAGCATGTGCAGGTACGTCGCCAGGGTCAGGGCGATCACGAAGGCGATCGGGTGGATCAGCGCCTCGGGCACGCCGATCGCGGCGAACGGCGGTTCCAGCAGGTGGGCGATGGCCGGTTCGGCCACGGCGCCCAGGACCAGCGAGGACACGGTGATGCCGAGCTGGGCGGTGGCCATGAGCGCGGACAGGTGCTCCAGGCCCCACAGGGTGGTCCTGGCCCGCCGGTTGCCCTTGAGCGCCGCCGGCTCGATCTGGCTGCGGCGCACGGAGATCATGGCGAACTCGGCGCCGACGAAGAAGGCGTTGGTGACCAGGGTCAGGGCACCGATCAGCAGCTGGACGGTGGTCATCGGGCCTCCTCCACGGTCTCCTCGGACAGGGCCGGCGCGGGCGCGGTGATGGTCACCCGGTCGGCGCGGTGGTGCTCGACGTCGAGCACGGTGAATGCCCAGCCGTCGACGTGGACGGTGTCGCTCTCGACGGGGATGCGCTCGAGCCGGGTGGCGATCAGGCCGGCGAGGGTCTCGTACGGGCCCTCGGGCGCGGCGAGACCGATCTGTTCCAGCTCGTCGAGGCGGACGCCGCCGTCGGCCTCCCAGACCCGTCGGCCGTTGTCCTCCGGGGCCTCGATGAGGTCGGGGACCTCCAGCGGGTCGTGCTCGTCACGCACCTCGCCGACGACCTCCTCGACGATGTCCTCGACGGTGGCCACGCCCGCGGTGCCGCCGTACTCGTCGATCACGACGGCCATGGTGCGGGCCTTGCGCAGCCTGCCCAGGAGGGTGTCGACGGGGAGGGAGTGCGGGACCAGGAGCGGTTCGCTCATGAGGTCGGTGAGGGGGGTGTGGCGGCGCTCGTCCTCCTCGACGGCCAGGACGTCGCGGACGTGGACGGTCCCGATGACCTCGTCGAGGGTGTGGCGGTAGACGGGGAAGCGGGAGATGCCGGTGGCCAGGGCGAGGTTCGCGGCGTCCTGCGCGGTGGTGTGGGCCTCCAGGGCCTGCACGTCCACGCGCGGGGTCATCACGTTCTCCGCGGTCAGCTCGGCCAGGTGCAGGGTCCGCACGAACAGCTCGGCCGAATCGGGCTCTATCGCGCCCTCGCGGGCGGAGTGCCGGGCGAGAGCCACCAGCTCCTCGGGGGTGCGGGCGGAGGCCAGCTCCTCGGCCGGCTCCAGCCCGAAGCGGCGCACGAGGCGGTTGGCGGTGTTGTTCAGGTGCCGGATCAGCGGCGCGAACAGGGCCGTGAACGCACGCTGCGGACCGGCCACGACCTTGGCGACGCCCAGCGGGTGGGAGATCGCCCAGTTCTTCGGGACGAGCTCGCCCACCACCATCAGGACGATCGTGGAGAGCGCCACGCCCAGCAGGGTCGCGGTGGTGGCGACGGCGCCCTCGGGCAGGCCGGCCGCGGTCAGCGGGCCGCGCAGCAGTGCCGACACGGACGGCTCGGCGAGCATGCCGATGACCAGCGAGGTCACGGTGATGCCCAGCTGGGCGCCGGACAGCTGGAAGGTGAGCCGCTTGGCGGCCTTCAGGGCGCTCTCGGCGCCACGCTCGCCGGCCGCCGCGGCGCGCTCGAGCTCACCGCGCTCGACGGTGGTCAGGGAGAATTCGGCGGCGACGAACACCGCGCAGGCCAGCGTCAACGCCAGCGCGAGGAGCAGCAGCAGGATCTCGGTCACCGTGCCACCCCCGCTCCCGGATCAAGGTTCTTCGGGCAGGTCGCGGCACGGCAGGGACTGGGAGGTTCACCCATTGCGGGTCTGCTGCTCCGTTCTCTTCTCGGGCGGACACGGGGTCCGGACAGGTGTTTGGTTACGGACAGTATCCGCGACCGGATGGCAAAGGGCAAGTAAAGCCGGGCCCGCGGCCGGCGTACCTTTCACGCCGACCTGCGGCACGGGGCTTCGCCGCCGTCTCGCCGCTCCTATGCTTCTACATGCGTGTAGATTTTTCCAGCGCGGATCCGCACGCGCAGACCACGACCGCATGACCGAAGGAGTGAACGCCACGATGGTGTTCCAACGACTGCTCGGCTCGATGGGCATCGGCGGTCCCTCCGTCGACACCGTCCTCGACCCGGTGAGCTCCGTGCCCGGCGGGAACCTGTCCGGCGAGGTCCGCCTCACCGGCGGACGGGCCGACGCCGACATCGAGCACATCACCCTCGAACTCGTCGCCCGGGTGGAGGCCGAGACCGAACACGGCGAGCACGACGGCAGCGTCGTCTTCGAGCGGTTCACCGTGGCCGGCGGCTTCCGCCTGCGTGAGGGCGAGCAGCGCAGCGTGCCGTTCGCCGTCACCCTGCCGTGGGAGACCCCGGTCACCGAGCTCCACGGGCAGTCGCTCGGCATCGTCCTCGGCGTGCGCACCGAGCTCGGCGTCGCCGGAGCCCGGGACAAGGGCGACCTCGACGCGTTCTCCGTCCGCCCCCTCCCCGTTCAGGAAGCGGTGCTGGAGGCCTTCGGTCAGCTCGGCTTCGGCTTCGCGTCCGCCGACCTGGAGTACGGGCGGATCGGCGGAACCGGCCAGCAGCTGCCCTTCTACCAGGAGATCGAGCTCAGCCCCGCCCCGCAGTACGCGGGGCGGTTCCACGAGATCGAGATCACCTTCCTCGCCTCCCCGGGCGGAATGGAGGTGGTCCTGGAGGCCGACAAGCGCGGCGGCGTCTTCGGCGGCGGGGGCGACGCCCTCGCCCGTCACACCGTCGGCCACGACCAGGCGGCCCGCACCGACTGGAACACCGAGGTCGACGGCTGGATCCGGGCCCTGGTCGAGGCGCACGGCGCGCGGAAGGGCCACGGCTACCCGGACCACGACGCGCACGGACACGCCACGCACGGGCACTCCGGTCACGGGCACGGTGGTCACGGGCGTTCCGGTCCGGGGATGGGCACGGCCGTCGCCGCCGGTGCGGCCGGTCTGGCGGTCGGCGTGGCCGGAGGGCTGGTGGCCGCCGAGGTCGTGGACGAGGTCGGCGACTTCTTCGAGGGCGACGAGGACGAGGGCGACGGCGACGACGAGTCCTGACGCGCCGCACCGCCCGGCGCGCACCGCCCGGCGCGCACCGCACGGCGCGTGCGTGTCGTCCGCCGGGCGGCGGTCGTTCAGCCGACGTGCCCCGCGGTCACCCGCGACCGCACCCATCCGTGAGAGGAACGAAGCATGTTCGACAACCTGAAGGGCCTGGTCGGCAAGGCGGCCGAGCTCGCCACCGAGCACGGCGACACGCTGGCCCAGGGCCTGGACAAGGTCGCCGGCGTCGTCGACGACAAGACCGACGGCAAGTACAGCAGCCACATCGAGACCGGCGTGGACAAGGCGAAGGGCTTCCTCGCCGGCCTGGGAGACAAGTCTTCCGCCTGACGGCTCAGGCGGAGAACGTGGCCGCGTGCAGGATGAAGTAGAGGGTGACGGCCGCGTTCGCGGAGGACAGCGCCGAGACGGTCGCCCCGCCCGCCGCCGCCCACACGGCGAGGCCGACCGTGGTGAACGCCGGCGGCCAGGCGCGGCCCGCGGGCGCCGGCCCCAGCAGCGCGGCGACCCGGCGCGGGACCGGCCCGGCCACCGCGAACTGGGCCGCCACCGCAGGCCCGCCGCGGGAGATCAGCGCGGCCTTGCCGATCGCCCGGGCCACCGTCCGCCGGCTGCCGACGCGGGCCGCGGCCTCCTCGTCGGCCCATCGCTCGGACGTGTAGGCCACAGCGGTGCACAGCGGCCGCAGGAACGGATTGGCCCGCGCCGCCAGCCGTACGGCCAGCAGGTAGCGGTGGTGGCGGCCGTTCAGGTGGGCCCGCTCGTGCGCGAACAGGGCCCGGCGCTCACGGGAGGTGAGGGCCGCGAGCATGCCCCTGCTGACCACCACGCGGTCACCCTGCCGGCCGGGCAGGGCGTACGCGTACGGGGCGTCGTCCGGCAGCACCGCCACCGGCCCGGGCCGGTGCGTGCGCAGGGCGTCCTTCGCGGCGCGGAGCAGGCGCCGGTGGCGCAGCGCGGCGGTGGTACACGAGGCCAGCACCGTCAGCAGGGCCGGAATCGCCAGACGCCCGGCGACCTCGTCGTACGGGACGGCCTCGCGGACCTCCGGGTCCGACCAACCGTCCGGCAGCGGGTTGCCGGGCAGTTGCGCGGTGCCGACCACCATGACGAGGGCCAGGCACAGGGTGCTGCAGCAGGCCAGCACGGCCGCGATCAGGGTCAGCAGCCGAGTGGCGGTACGCGGATGGAGATGCTGCTCGGCGAGGCGTGCGATCGGCCAGGCCGTGAGCGGAAGGACGAGCGGCAGGAAGACGAAGACCCCCATGGCGTCAGTCTTCCTCCTCCTCGCCCGCCTGCGACAGCAGGTCGCGCAGCATCCGCTCGTCCCCCGGGGGCAGCGCGGTGACGAAGCTGGCCAGCACCGCGTGCCGGTTCTCCTCGCCGTCCAGCACCCGGCGCATGCGCAGGGCCGCGAGCCCCGCGCCGTCGGCGACGGGCGTCCATCGGAAGGAGCGGCCCACGCGTTCGCGTTCCACGGCTCCCTTGGCGTGCAGCCGCGTCAGGATCGTGATCACCGTGGTGTACGCCAGCTCGCCGCCGAGGCGTTCCTGCACCCAGGCGACGGTGACGGGGCCGGGTGCCTCGCCCAGGGCGCTCAGCACCGCGCCCTCGAGTTCGCCCTGGCCGCGCCGGCGCGCGTGCTGCCCCGAGCCGCCTTCGTGCCCGTCCGCCATGCCGCAGGCCTCCCGCCTTCGTACCCCCGCCCGTTCCGGGCGGTTCATCGTACCGACACCATGGTCCGCACGACCGCCCGCCGCGGGGCTCCCGCCGTCCGGCCGCACCTCACCTGTTCGAGGTGTGTTGCCGGGCCGAACGGTTCCTCGGATTGCGCCGCGCCCGGCCCCGTAGAGGCTGGGAAGCCAGGCATCCGATCGCACAGGGCGAGGGTCAATGATCGTATCGGTGATGTCCATGCCGGACGGCACCATGGCCCGCGCCCCTGTGTCCGAGGCCCGTCAGCGCCTCGCCACCTCGCCCTTCCTGCTCGTCGACGTCGAACTGCCCGAGGGCTCCACGCCCGCCGGACAGCCCCTCGCCCACCTGCTCGGCCTGGAGACCGAGGACCTGGAGTGGCTCGGCGCCGAGGGCGAATCCGCCCGGGCCGAGTTCTTCGGGGACAGCGCCGCGTTCGTGGTGCCGGCGATCGAGGCGGGCGAGGTGGTCCACGTCCACCTGGTCGTCACCGAGAGGTACCTCCTCACAGTCCACCGCGGGGCGGCCCGGCTGGTCGAGAACCTCGTGGCCCGCTTCCCGAACGAACACCCTGCCGACGCCGTGGCCATGCTGTTCCTGCTGCTGGACGAGGCCCTGGAAACCTACCGCGAGTCCGCCGTCCAGGCCCTGCTGGACGTGGAGGACCTGGAGGACGAGGTGTTCCGCCGAAGGCAGCCGGAGCAGGTCTACCGGCTGGCACGGCTGCGGCGCACGGCGGCGCGGCTGCACCACACGCTCCTGCCCTACCACCGGGTGACGGAGGAGACGGTCACCCGGCGGATGATGAGCGGCAACTTCCCCGAGGAGCGCCAGCGGCTTGTGCGCGAGCACCAGCGCACGGCGCGGCTGGTGCTCACGGACATCGAGTCGCTCCAGGAAGCGGCCCGGCGGGCGTTCGGCACGTACTCCTCCCTGGTCTCCGGCGACCAGAACGGAGTCATCAACCGCCTCGCGATCGTGTCGACGATCTTCCTGCCGCTGACCTTCCTGACCGGCTTCTTCGGCATGAACTTCGCCTACCTGACGGACGAGCTGGAGAGCGGGGCGGTCTTCTGGCTGCTCGCCGTCGGCCTGCAGGTGGCCTTCCTGGCCGTCGCGCTCTACGTACTGCACCGCACCGGCCTGTGGCGCAGGCTCAGGGACGACGACGGCCAGACGGACGACGGCTAGGACGGAGGCCCGCGTTCTTCGGCAGGAGCCCGGGTCCGGCCAGGAGGACCCGGCGCCACCGCCTGCGCCACCGTCACCGGACGGGCTTCCGACCGGCGCCGATGCGCCGACTCCTCGCGGCCGTCGCCGTCGTCAACCGACGGGCTACTGTGGACCGATGCGTGAGACGCCCGAAGAACTCGACGAGCTCCAGGCCCTGCTCGACGCCTCCCTGTCCCGCTCCACCGATCACCTCCGTGCGATCGTCGCCGAGCGGACCGTGACCGCCGAGCAGCTCACCCGGATCCTGGCCGGCATGTGCACCCTGGCGCTGTCCACCGTGACGGCGAAGGGCGAGCCGCGGATCAGCGGCGTGGACGGGCACTTCCTGCACGGCCGGTGGTACTTCGGTACGGCACGCGGCGCCGCCAAGGCCCGCCACCTCGCGGCCCGCCCCGCCGCCAGCGTCGCCCATATGCGCGGCGAGGACCTGGGGGTGTTCACGCACGGCACGGTGGAGATCCTCAACCCCGAGGACGACGAGCCGGCCGCGGACTGGCCGGACCTGCTCGCCTACCTCAAGGACTTCTACGGCGACCACTCCGACTGGGACAAGGACGTGATCTACTACCGGCTGCGTCCGCACTGGATGACCGTCTACGCCCCCGACGCCGCGAAGCTCCTCGCCACATGACCGCCGGCTGACGGAACAGGCCCTCCGGGCGCCCCTGTCACGGTGTTCCCCGGGCCCCGGTGGGGCCCGGGGAACGGCTCAGCCGACGCGTTCGATGCGCGCGCGGCGGATGAGGTTCTTGCCGGGCTCCCGCACCTTCTCGAACGCCGCGTTGTTCAAGAGCACACAGCTGCCGGACGGACCGTTCACCGTCACCGTCGTCGCCTGACCGTTGTCCAGGTTCGTCACCTTCAGCTTCGTCCCCACCGGGAACGTCCCGCTGCTCGCCGCCGGCGGACCCGCCTCACCCGACAACGTCACCGTCGACCCCTGACAGACCACCTCGCCGGTGGCGGGCGGTGCCTGCACCGCCGTCGGGCCGGCGGCACCCGCCGCCGGAGGCGGTGCCTGGCCGGCGCCCGCGACCCGTTCGACACGGGCACGGCGGATGAGGTTCTTCCCCGGCTCCCGCACCTTCTCGAACGCCGCGTTGTTCAACAGGACACAGCTGCCGGACGGACCGTTCACCGTCACCGTCGTCGCCTGACCGTTGTCCAGGTTCGTCACCTTCAGCTTCGTCCCCACCGGGAACGTCCCACTGCTCGCCGCCGGCGGACCCGCCTCACCCGACAGCGTCACCGTCGACCCCTTGCAGACGACGTCGGGGGCGGCCGCGTTGCCGGTCGCCATCGTGGCGACGACCCCACCGGCCACGAGGGCTCCCGAGACGACAGAGAGCACGAGCTTCTTCTTCAGACTCATCGTTCGTTTCCTGGACACCGGCACTCCTCGATCCACTGGACGTTGTCCCCCGTCATGTCCCGCACACGTCCGGCGGCGAGGCCCGCGTTCAGTTCTGTCACCTCCGGACAAATTCGGCGGCGCGGGGCGGCGCGGAGACGCTCCGTGAAGCACGGAACGGGCCACCACCGCGTGCGGTGGTGGCCCGTGGAGGGGTGTCGGGCGGGGCGTCCTGCCCCGGACCGGCTAGACCGGGGTGTCCGGCAGGGCGGAGAAGCCCGGGGCGCAGGCCGTGGGCGTGTTCGACGGGGTGAAGGGGGCGGCGCTGGTGGTGTTGCAGCGGGCCTGGTAGAGCGTCCCGGTGCGGTCGAGGAGGGTGATGAAGAGGTGGCCGGGGTCCTCCTCCGTCACCGCGACGCTCGTGTCGTAGATGCAGGAGGGCGCACCCGCGACGAGGCCGAGGTTGATCCACACGCCGGGGTTGCGGCTGTCGTTGAGGAAGGCGTGTCCCTGACGGTCCGTCGCCGTGCGGAAGACGGTCTCGAACAGGCCGGAGGAGGAGTAGTCGACCACGGCGGAACTCACGTCACGGCTGGTCTGACACTCCCTGGCCGCGTCGGTGTCCGTGGTAGTGGACGGCGCGGCCGGGGCAGGCTTGGCCGGGGCGGGCTTGGCGGCTGGCTTCGGGTCGGGGCCGGCGAAGGCGGTCGCCGACGGCACGACCAGCGCTCCGGCGAGCACGGCCCCCGATACTGCGGCGATCGACCGTGCTGCCCACGTGAGCGTCCTCATGGTGTTCTCTCCTTGACGGTTCGGGCCCGCCCCCGGTGGCGGTGGGCCCGTCGGTTTCCGGTGCGGCGGCCCGCGCACGGCACGCGCACCCGCCGGCCCCGCGCCCGAGGACTTCGCACGCGGGACCGGTACCTGACGGTCCGACACGGTTCGCCGCGGTCGAACCTGGCACGACGACCGGGAGAAATACGGACACCATTCCGAATGGTCACCCGTGTGAGGGTCCGCACCGCAGCGAATGGCAGCACGCCCCCGGCGCAGCCCACCCCGTGCGACGATGCGTCGGCCGACAGGAAGAGCCGTGAACGTGCCGGCGAACCTGCGACGGGGGAACGCGCACCTGGTCCTGGAGCGGGTGGACGAGGAGCGACCCGGCAGTTGGCACGTCCAGGTCCTGCTCCGCGAGGACAACACCTTCCGGCTCGAACACCGGGACGGTGTGGCCGAACACCACTACCAGACGCAGACGGTCTCCCGGGAGAAGGTCCTCGGGGCTCTGCTCGGGTGGGCCCGTGGCGCGGCCGGTCGGCGGGACGGGTTCATGTGGAACAACATCTCCGGGCAGTTCGGCCCGAGTGGCCGGTACTGAGCCGTCGGTCGGCGGAGGTACCACCCGACCGGGCGGTATCGCCCGTCCCGCACGTGTCGGTCGCCGGAAGCGGGGCATCCGGCAGGCATGACACTCACCCTGTTGTTCCTTCTGCCTCTGGGGCTCGCCCTCGTGCTGCTGGCAACCGGCGAGTCTCACCACCGTGGCCGGCACCGGAGCCGCCACTGACGACGCACGCCGTGGCCGGCCCGGACGTCCGGGCCGGCCACGGTGCTGCGGGTCACTTCGTACAGGTGAAGGTCACCGCGCCTCTCCGCGCGGTCATCTTCTGGTCGGGCAGGTGCAGGGTGGCGTAGACCGTCACCGTGGTGGCACCGGCCGCGGCGGGCGGCACCTCGGCCACGTGCAGCAGGGTCTGCGTGCTGCTCCCGGCGGGGAAGTCGGCCGTGCCCGGTGAGGTCGGCGCCGGGCTGGTGCTGAGGGTCCAGTGGAAGCGGACCTTGCCCGGGCCGGTGGCGGTGATCTTCCCGTCGAACTCGGCCGTGGTCGGCTTGGTGCAGTCGACCGCGGTGCCCGCCGGGGTCAGGACGACCACCTCGGCCTTGGTCACCTTCACGCTGCCGGTGCCGGGCTTCTGCGCCGGCGGCACCACGCACACCACGCGCTTGTTCTGATACGTGACGGTGTACGCGCCGTGGCGCAGGCCCGCGCGGTCCAGCTCGCCCTTGGCGTTCACCGCCGCCCGGAAGCTCGTCCTGGGCCCGTCGACCCGGACGGCCTGCTTCGCGGGGAACCCGCCCAGGTGGAGCTTGTAGCCCGCGTCTCCCGCCGGCTTCGCGCCGCTGCCCGCGAGGAGACGGCACGAGGGCGCCGCGGGCACGGCCTCCGGCCCGGCGGGGACGACGGCCGCGGAGGCCGAGGAGGCCGCGGCGGGAGCGATGCCCATGGAGGCCGCGAGGAGTGCGGCCACGCCGAGCCCGAGACGCCGGCGCCGGCGTCGGCTCCGGATCGCGCCTCCACCCACGGGCTCGTTCGCACAACGGTTCGGGTTCCGTTCCATCGCGGTTCCCTTCGTGAGGAGGGTGAGGGTCCCCGAGGGAGTGAGGGGGAACGCGGATCCGCCGGGAGCCCGGCGCCCGGCTCGCGGCGCCCGGCTCGCAGGCACCGCACCGCGGATCGCGGTGCGGTGCCTGCCCCGCGCGGGGCGCGGCGGGAAGCCCGGGGGTGCCGGGGCGTGCGGTCCGGTCCGTGCGCGACTCGGTCGGCGCGCAACTCGGGCCGTGCGGAACTCAGTCCGTGAAGACCTGCACGATGCGGTCACCGGACACGGCGACGCCCGTCCGCTTGAAGTTGCAGTTCTTGATGGCGCCGGCGTGCGAAGCGCTCTTCAGCCAGCCGTCCACGTGGACCTTCTCGTCACCGGAACCCCACGCTATGTTCTCGGATCCGGTCGTGAAGCCGGTCGCTCCCGCCTTCTTGATGCGGTCCTGGATGCTGGACCCGTCCGACCCGACGTGGTTGGTGGTCGTGTCGTTGGCGTACTCCTGTGCCGCCTTGGTGAGGGCGGGGTCCACGGTGAGCGGCGCGCAACCTGCTTGTGCGCGTGCCTGGTTGACCAGTTCGAGGACCTTGTTCGGGTCGTTCTGCGCCGGAAGCACCGCGTGTGCCCCGGAGTTCGCGGAAGGTGCAGCGGCGGCCACGGCCGTCGTTCCGACGGTGCCCGCCATCACCAGCAGGGAGGACGCGCAGGCGAGGACGCACCGGCGCCGGGTTCGGCCAGTTCCGTGTCCCATGGGGTACCTCTTTCCTTCGGCTGAAGCGGCGGACGCAGCAGCGCCGCCGTCGGAGCCCCAAGTCCCGATTCTGCGCCGGGCCCACCCGGCCCGCATCTCTCGACGGCATCGCCGCAGGTGGGAGGCCGTATGACGGACCTTCGGGAGACCCGTTCCGCACCGCGCCCGGGCCTGCGGCCAACCGCCGTGCCCCCGCCCGGCGTGGGCTTGCGGGGTGTCCGCATCCATGCGTTCCACCCGAGGAAGGACGGGCTGGCCGGATCTGTTCCCCGCGACCCCGGACGTCTCGTACGGACTGGTAACTTCCGCAAGTCGATCTTGCTTCACCCGCAGTTCACCTGCGCTGCACGAAGGAACCACCGTGATACGTCCGCGCCACGCGGCAGTACCCGCCCTCGCTCTCGCCGTCAGCCTGCTGCCCGCCTCCGGCGCACTCGCCGCCCCCGCGGACGGCGGCACGCCCCACCTCGACGCCGTCGAGCAGACCCTGCGCCAGGTGTCCCCCGGTCTCGAGGGCAGCGTGTGGGAGCGCACCGCCGGCAACCGGCTCGACGCGTCCGTCCCGGGCGGTGCCGACTGGCTCCTGCAGACCCCGGGCTGCTGGGGCGACGCCACCTGCGCCGACCGGCCCGGCACCCGCCGCCTGCTGGAGAAGACGACGGAGAACATCGCGGCCGCCCGCCGCAGCGTGGACATCTCCACGCTCGCGCCGTTCCCCGAAGGCGGTTTCCAGGACGCCATCGTCGCGGGACTGAAGCGGTCGGCCGACGCGGGCAACCGGCTCGACGTACGGATCATGGTCGGCGCCGCGCCCATCTACCACTCCACGGTCGTCCCCTCGAAGTACCGCGACGAGCTCGTGGCGAAGCTCGGGCCGTCCGCGCGCAACATCACGCTCAACGTCGCCTCGATGACCACCTCGAAGACAGCCTTCTCCTGGAACCACTCCAAGCTGCTCGTCGTCGACGGCACCTCCGTGGTCACCGGCGGCATCAACAGCTGGAAGGGCGACTACCTCGACACCGCCCATCCCGTCTCGGACGTCGACCTCGCCCTGACCGGACCGGCCGCCGCCTCGGCCGGCGCCTACCTGGACACCCTGTGGGACTGGACCTGCCGCAACAAGTCGGCCTGGACCAGCGTGTGGTTCGCCTCCTCCAACGGCGCCGGCTGCATGACGACCCTGCCGCGCGACACCGCCGCCCCGGCGACCGGGCCGGGCGCGGGAGTGCCGGTGCTGGCCGTCGGCGGCCTCGGCGTCGGCATCAAGGACCGGGACCCCGCCTCCCGGTTCGCGCCCGTCCTGCCGACCGCGGCCGACACCAAGTGCCTGGTGGGCGTGCACGACAACACCAACGCCGACCGGGACTACGACACCGTCAACCCGGAGGAGAGCGCCCTGCGCTCCCTCGTCGGGTCCGCCACCCGGCACATCGAGATCTCGCAGCAGGACATGAACGCCACCTGCCCGCCGCTGCCCCGCTACAACATCCGCCTCTACGACGCGCTGGCGGCCAAGCTCGCGAGCGGCGTCAAGGTGCGCATCGTCGTCAGCGACCCGGCCAACCGCGGCACGGTGGGCAGCGGCGGCTACTCGCAGATCAAGTCCCTGAACGAGGTCAGTGACGTCCTGCGCGGACGCCTGACCGCGCTCACCGGGGACGCCGGGAAGGCGCGCACCGCCATGTGCTCGAACCTCCAGCTCGCGACGTTCCGCAGCTCCGACCGGCCGACCTGGGCCGACGGCCACCCGTACGCCCAGCACCACAAGCTGGTCTCCGTCGACGGCTCCGCCTTCTACATCGGCTCCAAGAACCTGTACCCGTCCTGGCTCCAGGACTTCGGCTACATCGTGGAGAGCCCGGCGGCGGCCGGCCAGCTGGACGCCTCCCTGCTGGCCCCGCAGTGGCGCTACTCGCAGGCCACCGCCACCTTCGACCACGAACGCGGCATCTGCCAGGGCTGACGGCCGGCGCACGCCCCCGTCAAGCCCGGCGCACTCCCCCGGCGCGGGCCCGGCGCACGCCTCCGCGGCCCGCTGTCGGCTCCCCCGCCTACGCTGTGCACCTGCCCCCGCGCGCACCTGCGTCACCGCTCGTGCCCCTGCGTACGGCGGGGCCCCGAAGGAGAGTCGGCACCGTGTCCAGCAGCGCCCCGTCCGTCCCCCGCGCCGTCCCCGTCGACGGGCCCGAGCCCTTCGGCACGCGCCTCGCCCTCGTCGATGCCGGCGGGGGGGGGTGGTCCGCCCGCCGGAGCTGAGCGCGGTCGGAGCGTTCCGGCCGGACGGGCAGGGCGGCCTGGTGGCGCCCGCGGCGGACCTCGACGGCCGCTGGGGGTACCTAGACGGGGACGGGCGCCGGATGTCCGGTCCCGCGCTTGGGCACGCCACCGGATTCGACGGCGAGGGCCTGTCCCGTTTCCGTGCGGACGGCGCGTGGGGCTACGCGGGGACGGACGGGGCGCCGGTGGTGCCCGCCCGGTTCACGGAGGCCGGGCCGTTCTCGTACGGGCTGGCCGTCGTCCGCACCCCGGAGGGCGTGGGCTGCGCCGACACCGCCGGAACGGTGGTGGTCGGCGGTGCGTACCGGGACGCCGGGCGCTTCGGGGTGAACGGGCTGGGCGGCGTGATGCTGCCCGACGGCCGCTGCGGGAACGAGTGGACGCGCGGGTTCCTCGACGTCACAGGGGCTCCGGCGATCGGGACGTGTACGAGTGGGCCGACGCCTTCGACCCCGGCGGTGCCTCCGTGGGCCGTGCGGCGGGTGCGCGGGCCTGGGGGGTGCTGCGGACGGACGGCTCGTACTCCCCCGTCCCCCACCGGGAACCGGTAGCGGCCCGCCCCCTTCCTCGGCCCCGACGGCCGGGACCACGTCGACGAGCCCGCGGTCACGGAGGGCGACCCCGGCGCGGCCGTGCGGGAGCTGCTCGACCTGCCCGCCCGTGAGTTCCGGCCCAGCTCCCTCCTGGAGCGCAACGAGGACCCGTACGACCTCGACGAGCTGGACGACCACGACCTGGAGCGCACCCACTTCGGCGCGGTCCGTGTCGTGGCGAGCAGCCGGCTCGACGCCGCGTGGCTGACCGAGTACCCCTTCCTCCTGGAGGAGACCCAGGAGCGCTTCGCGGAGGTCCTCGACACCTGCGAGCGGCGGCTGCGCGAACGGTTCGGCGAACCCCTCGCGCACCCCGGCACGCTCCTGCGTACGGGGGACGGCGAATGGGCCGTGGCGTGGGAGGCCGACGGCCGGCGGCTGGTGCTGCAGCTCTTCGAGCTGGTCGGGGACGGAGACCACGAGCTGCAGATCTGGCTGGCCGTCACCGACTTCTGAGCGATGTGAGGGTGACGGTCCGGCAGGGCAGGCATCACCGGTGTGCGCCGACACCCTGCCGTCCTCGCCCTCCCCGGCCTCGTCTCCGTCCTCAGCCTCCTCGCCGCCACCACTCCACCGGCTCCGTCCTTCGCCGCGCCCGCGGCCACGGCCGTCTCCGCGGCGGCCGGGACGGTCCGGCTGTCCAGCTACAACATCTGCGGCAACATGTGCTCCGGTCCCCCGTACGACCGGGAGCGCCGGATCGCGGCGGTCGTCGCCGAAGCGGATCCCTCGGGCGGCTGGGGAGCCGACCAGCTCTTCCTCCAGGAGGTGTGCGAGCACCAGTACGAGGAGCTGCTCGACCGGCTCGGCCCCGCCGGGTACAGCGGTGTGCACTCGGCCACCCTTCCCGCGGGCAATCCGGCCATCTGCGAGGGCCACGCCTACGGCAACGCCGTCATCGTCCGCGGGCCGCTGTCGGGAACGGCCGAGCTGGACCTGACGGTCGGGGGCGAGCGCGAGCCGATCACGGTCCCGTGCGCCCTGGCCCTGCTCGCGGACCGGCCCACCTGGTCCTGCTCGGTCCACCTCTACTGGGACGACGGCACCCTGGCCGTGCCCGAGGCGGACCGGCTGGCGGAGCAGGCCGGGCGGTGGCTGGCGGAGGGCTTCTCCGTCGTCCTCGGCGGGGACTTCAACCACTCCCCCCGCACGGACACCCTGTCGCGCTTCTACCTGCCCGAGCGCGGGGACGGCGCCATCGGGTCCTTCCTCGAAGCCGACGAGACCGACCGGGAGTTCTTCGATGCGGCCGGGTGCCCGCCCGCCGCGTCCGCATGCCGTTCGGGCGAGCCGACGTTCGGTGCGAAGAAGCTCGACTACGTCTTCCTGGACTCCCCCGGCTTCCGGACGGCCGACGCGGACGCCCTGCCCCTGGATCCCGCCGTCTCCGACCACGACCTGGTGCGCGTCACGGCCACCGGCTGACCACCGGGAGGGCGCGGAGCCACAGGGCTGCGGGGCTGCGGGGCTGCGGGCAACACGCTGCGTTCGGCGCAATGGCCCGATCGGGGCGCCCCGCTACGCAGGCTGTGACGGTCGGTGGAACTCTGGTCCGGAGGCCCGTGTGAAGGGGAGCCGCGCGCGCGAGCCCCGCGCCGTCGACGCGGACCTGGAGGGCTTCGCCCCGGCTGACGGTGTTCGCGATCCTCCTGGAGGGGTTGCTCGCCGCGGGCGCCCGGCACCTCGGGGAGACCCACCGTGTGACGGCCGACATCGCCACCGCCGTCGTGGGCGTCCTCGCCACGGCCCTCGCCCTGCACCGCCGGCGGCAGGAACGTCATCCGGTGCACGCCAACTCCGTTGCGGGGGGCCCTGATGCGGACCCTGCTGCAGCCGGTCCCGCACCAGGTCGGGCAGGTGCTGGCGGCCGGTCTGTACCGGCCGAGCGAGGCGGGCACCATGGTGGGCGGCGACCTGTTCGACATCCGGTCCACCCCGTCCGGGGAACGGGCCGTCATCGGCGACGTACGGGGCAAGGGCCTCCAGGCGGTGCACGCGGTCGCGGCGGTCCTCGGCAGTTTCCGCGAGGCGGCCCACGAGGGCGTGGGCCTGGAGGTGGTCGCGGCCCGGCTGGAACGCCGGCTGGCCCGCGAGGCGAAGGAGATCCCGGACGAGGAGCTGTGCTCGACGGCGCTGCTGGTCGAGTACGACAGCGGGGCGCAGCGCGTGCGGCTGTCCAACCACGGGCACGTGGAACCCGTGCTGATCTCCGGGGGCGAGGTGCGCGTGCCGGACGACCCGCCGGGCCTGCCGCTGGGCCTGGGCAGCCTGGCGGAGTCCGACGGGCGGGCGGTGTGGAGCCACCCGCTCGCCCCGGGCGACGTGCTGCTGCTGGAGCGGCTGGCGCACCGGTTAGGGGGCCGGGCGGCCCCGGGCCCGGCGGAGGTGGTCGACTTCCTCGACACCGACCTGCCCCGCCACGCCCGGAGCCTGCACGACGACGTGGCGATCCTGGCGATCTCGCCGAACGCCGCCGGCTGAGGGCTCCCGGGCCCGGTCCGGCTCCGGTTCCGGTTCCGGTTCCCGGCCCGGCCGGGTCCGGCTCCGGTCAGCGGCGCAGGACCTTGCGGGAGACCGCGTTGCCGAGGAACTGGGCCGACTGGACGAGGACGATGAGGACGAGGACCGTCACCACCATCACCGAGGTGTCGAAGCGCAGGTAGCCGTAGGTCATGGCCAGGTTCCCGACGCCTCCGCCGCCGACCGTGCCGGCGACCGCCGAGAAGTCGATCAGTGCGACCAGCATGAAGGTCAGGCCGAGGACCAGGGGGCCCAGTGCCTCGGGGACGAGGACGGTGAGCAGGATCCGCAACGGGCTCGCGCCCATCGAGCGGGCCGCCTCGATCACCCCGGGTTCGACGGAGAGCAGGTTGGACTCGACGATCCGGGCAATGCCGAAGGTGGCGACCACCGTCATCGGGAAGATCGCGGCATTGGTGCCGATCATGGTGCCGACGACCCCGCGGGTGACCGGGGCGAGCGCGACGATCGCGATGATGAAGGGGACGGGCCGGATCACGTTGATGAGCGAGCCGAGGACGGCGTGCACGAACCGGTTGGGCAGGATGCCGCCCTTGCGGGTCGCGTAGAGGGTGAGGCCCACGGCGAGGCCCCCGACCGTCGACAGGGCCAGGGTGACCAGCACCATGTAGACGGTCTCTCCGGTGGCGTCGAGGACCTTGGGCCAGAAGGTGCTCCAGTCGGCCTTCATCGCGCACCCGCTTCCACGCGGCCGGGCTCGGTGAGTCCGTCGACGACGGCCTGGACCGCGGCGGCCTCGCCGCGCAGTTCCACGGTGACGCTGCCCAGGGGTCGTCCGCGTACCTCGCCCACGCCGCCGTGGACGAGGGTGAAGTCGACGTCGTGGGCGTGCAGGAGCTTCGACAGGCCGTCGAGTCCGGGGCGGCCGTCGGCGACGGGCAGGGTGAGCAGCCGGCCGGGGTGGCGGGCGCGGAGCCGTTCCAGGAGGCCGGGGTCGGGCTCGCTGTGCCGGGCGGAGCGGACGAACGCGGCGGTGGTCGCGTGGCGGGGCCGCGCGAAGACCTCGTAGACCTCGCCGTTCTCGACGATCCGGCCGTCCTCCATCACGGCGACGCGGTCGCACAGGGTGCGGACGACGTCCATCTCGTGGGTGATGAGCAGGATGGTGACGCCCAGCTCGCGGTTGACGCGGTGCAGGAGTGCCAGGACCTCTTCGGTGGTCTGCGGGTCGAGGGCGGAGGTGGCTTCGTCGCAGAGGAGCACCTTGGGGCGGGTGGCGAGCGCGCGGGCGATCCCTACGCGCTGACGCTGGCCGCCCGAGAGCTGTTCGGGGTGGCGCGCGCCATGCCCGGCGAGGCCCACGAAGTCCAGCGTCTCCTCGGCGCGGGCGCGGGCGGCCGCCCGGCCGAGTCCGGCGAGGCGCAGCGGGTAGAGGACGTTGCCGAGGACGGTGCGCGAGCGGAAGAGGTTGAACTGCTGGAAGATCATGCCGATGTCGCGGCGGATGGGGCGCAGGCGGCGTTCCCCGAGGGCGCCGATGTCCTGGCCGTCCAGCAGGACGCTTCCCGAGGTCGGCTCCTCCAGGCCGTTGACCAGGCGCAGGAGAGTGGACTTGCCGGCGCCGCTGTGGCCGACGACTCCGCAGACCGTGCCGGCTTCGACGGTGAGGCCGACGCCGTCGACGGCGCGTGCTCCGTTCGGGAACTCCTTGGTGACGTCGCGGAGTTCGATGGCGGCGGTCATCGTCGCAGCTGCTTCTGGATGCGCTCGACCTCGGCCTGGAGGTCGGCGGCGGGCAGCTCGACGTGGTGGGCGGTGCCGTTGCTGGTGCGGCGCACCTCGTCCTGCACGGCCCGGGAGGCGTAGAGCCTGACGACCTTCTGGTAGTCGGCGTTGTCCTTCTGGTCGGCGCGGGCGGCGATGACGTTGAGGTACGGGACGGACGCGGGGGCGGCGGGGTCGTCCTTGAACAGGGCGGTGTCGGCCTTGATGCCGGCGAGTTCGGCGACTCCGTCGTTGATGACGGCGGCGTCGGCGTCCTGGAGGGTGCGGGGAGTCTGCTGGGCGTTGACCGGGGTGAGCTTGAGGTGCTTGGGGTCGGCGGTGATGTCGTCGGGGGTGGCGAACAGGCCGGCGTCCTCGCGCAGCCGGATCAGCTGGGCCTGTTCCAGGACGCGCAGTGCGCGGCCCTGGTTGGCGGGGTCGTTGGGGAGGGCGATCTCGGCCCGGTCGGGGAGGTCGGCGAGTTGCCGGTGCTTGCGGGAGTAGAGGCCGAGGGGGACGACGGTGGTCGCCGCGATGGGGGCGATGTCGGTCTTGTTCTCGGTGTTGGACTGGGCGAGGAACACCAGGTGCTGGAAGGCGTTGAGCTCGATGTCGCCCGCGCTGAGGGCCTTGTTGGGGAGCGAGTAGTCGTCGAAGACGACCGTCTCGACGGTCAGGCCCTCCTTCTTGGCCTCCGCGGCGAGGACGTCCCACTCCGGGGAGTCGCCGGAGACGCCGACCCTGATGCGGTGGTCGTCCGCGCCGCCCGCACCGCAGCCGGACACCAGGAGGGCGAGGGCGGTGGCGGTGGACGCGGCGAGCAGGGCGCGCCGGCGCGGCAGTGCAGAAGTCATTGTGTGATCCATGTGCGGAGGAGGGTCAACGAAGCGGTGAATGGATCGTAGATCGAATAAGGCATCAAGCCTTCGAATGAAAGGTTCTCTTCATGAATCTGAAACGATTACAAGAAGCATCGGGGCTCTGACTTCTGCCTTACGCCGCAGACTCGTGCGGCGTAACCTGGTCGAACCGGCACAGAGCGCGCGTACGCGAACGATCCAGGGAGGCGGCGCGTGACCGATCCGTTCGGCTTCCTCAGGATCCCCCGCGAGCCCGTCCCGGCCCGGCCCGTCGGGGAACGGCTCCACGACTGGCACGAGGTGTACGCGGGACAGGCGCTGCTGCCCCTCGTCGCCCGTCAGGCCGACCGCTGCATGGACTGCGGGATCCCCTTCTGCCACACGGGCTGCCCCCTGGGGAACCTGATCCCCGAGTGGAACGCGTACGCCGCACACGCCGACTGGCCCGCGGCCTACGAACGCCTGCTCGCCACCAACAACTTCCCGGAGGCCACGGGACGGCTCTGCCCGGCCCCCTGTGAGGACGCCTGCGTCCTCGCCATCAACGCCGACCCGGTGACCATCAAGAACGTCGAGCAGGCCATCGCGGACGAGGGCCTGCGCAGCGGCCGCATGGTGCCCCGGCCTCCGGAGCGCAGCAGCGGCCGGACGGTGGCCGTCATCGGGTCCGGCCCCGCCGGGCTGGCCGCGGCGCAGCAGCTCACCCGGGCCGGACACGCGGTCACGGTCCACGAGCGCGCCGACCGGATCGGCGGCCTGCTGCGGTACGGCATACCGGAGTTCAAGATGGAGAAGGCCGGCCTGGACCGCCGCATCGAGCAGATGCGGGCCGAGGGCACGGTCTTCGTCACGGGTGCGGACGTGGGCGGCTCCACCGACGCCGGCCCGGCCGCCGGACTGCGGGGCCGGTGCGACGCCCTCGTGGTCGCGGTCGGCGCCGGCGAGCGCCGCGAGCTGCCCGTCCCGGGCCGCGCGCTCCGGGGCATCCACCAGGCCATGGAGTACCTGACCTGCGCCAACCGGGTGCAGGAGGGGGACTGCGCCGCACCGGACATCACCGCCGAGGGCCGGCACGTGGTCATCGTGGGCGGCGGCGACACCGGCTCCGACTGCCTGGGGACCGCCCTGCGGCAGGGGGCGCTGTCCGTCGTCCAGATCGACATCAACCCCGAGCCGGGCACCGGCCGCCCGGAGGCCGACCCCTGGCCCGTGTATCCGCGGACGTACCGGATCTCCCACGCCCACGAGGAGGCGCGCGGGCACGCCGGCCGGGACCCCCGGCTGTTCGCCCGCGCCACCCTCCGCTTCGACGGGGACACCACGGGCCGGGTGCGGGGGCTGCGGCTGACCGCCGTCGAGCCGGTCTCGCGCAGCGCGCTGGCCGGCACCGAACACGTCGTCCCGGCCGGACTGGTCCTGCTCGCCCTCGGGTTCTCGGGCCCGGAACGCGCCGGCGGACTGCGGGAGCAGCTGGGGCTCGAGCTCGACGAGCGCGGCAACTTCGCGCGCGACGCCGGCTTCGCCGCGGCCGGCGGACGGGCCCCCGGGGTGTTCGTGGCGGGCGACGCGGGCCGCGGCCAGTCCCTGGTGGTGTGGGCCATCGCCGAAGGCCGGGCCGCGGCCGCGGCCGTGGACCGCTACCTGACCGGCTCCACCTGCCTCCCCGCCCCCATCGCCGCCCACGACCGGCCGATGACGGCCCTGGGCCGCATGCGCTACGGCGAGTTCTGAACGGGCGTCGACCCGCGCGGCCGCACCGGCCCGCGTAACCGGCCGGCACGCGCCCTACCCCGGCTGCGATCATGGAGCCATGCACACAACGGGGGACGAACGGATCGGCGTCGTGGCACGCGGTACGACGAGGACACCGGGCGGCGTCGAGCCGCTCCCGGGCGGGCGGCTCCTCGTCCGCACACCCGGACGCGCGGAGGTGCACGACCGCGAGGACTTCCTCGCGGGCCGGACCGACCGTCCCGCGCACGTCCTGCGCACCGGGGAGGGCGAGCGGGCGGCCCCGACGGCCGACGGCGGCTTCGTGGTGGCCGGGCCCGCGTCGGTGCGCGCCGTAAGCCCCGACGGCAGCACCCGCTGGACCCGTCCGCACGACCCCTGGCACGGGACGGGCGGGGCGCCCGCTGCCCCGTCGGTCAGCCCGGACGGACGGCTGGTGAGCGTCGTCGTACCCACCGTCGAACCCGAACGGGACAAGGCGGCGCTCGTCCACGACCAGGGGCCCCGGCCCGACTACACCTGGGACGCGCTGCTGCTCCTCGACGCGGGGACGGGCGCGGTGATCGACCGCAAGCAGCTCCGCTCGCTGACCTCGGGAACCGTCCAGGCCTGGCGTGCGGACGGCACCGCCCTGGGGGTGTCGTGCTGGACCGCCTGGCACAGCTGGTCGACCTGGTGGGCGCAGCCGTCGGCCGACGGGCTCCGGTTCCTCGGCGGCACGTGGATGCACTCCGTCGCCGGGTTCCTCCCGGGCGGCGGGGCACTCACCCAGCGGTTCGCCGAGCACGTCTTCCCCGACGACGACCGCGACGAGCTGGCGGTGTACGACCTCGCCTCGGCGGAACGGACGGCCCTGCTCGACCTGACGGAACTGGGGGTCGATCCGGAGAACGACGAGTTCTCCTGCGCCGAGGTCCTGGACGGGCGGCACGTCCTGGTGCCGGGCCGGGTGTACCCCGAGAACGCGCCGCCCGAACACCGCCACTGGCTCGTACGGGCGGAGGGGCTGCGCCCGCTGGGCCGGCTGGACTACCCGGTCCCGGCCGGCGAGGAGGTCACCCCGCTGGGAGACGGCACCTGGCTGACCCGGGACGGCGACCTGCTGCACCGCTGGTCGCTCGCGGACGCCTCCGCCTGAGCCGGTACGCCGCGGTCCCGCCCGGGGCGCGGCGGACCGACGGCAGGGCCAACCGACGGCCGGGCGGGCCGAACGGGGGGTCCCGCCGGGCCAGGCGGGTGACCTTCCGCACCGGTTGGCCCACCCCCGGTCGGCGTGGCGGCCGCGCCGTGGTGCGTTCCGGCCGAAGGTGGGGGAACCGTCCGCAACTCGCTGTGGGCCGCCTTCGCCGGGAGTGTGAGTGATGCGCCGCTTGATGTCCGTCCTGCCAGCCGCCGCCGTCCTGACCGGAGCACTCGCCGTTCCCGCGGCGGCCGCCGCGGCGGACCCGATGCCGATCACCTCGCCCTACGTCCAGGCCGCGGCGGACGTCAGCGCCTCCGGGGCGCTGCGGCGGGCGAAGAACATCGACTGGGTGCGGCACGTCAACACCGGCCGCTACTGCGTGAACGTCAGCGAAGAGGTCAACCTGGCCTTCAGCGTGGTCCAGGTCGAGCTGCCGAACACCAACCGCCGCAGCTTCAGCACGGCCCCCAACGGCGTCTGCGGCCCGGACGCCATCACCGTCTACACGTACGACCTGCGCGGCAACTACGTGGACAACGCCTTCACGGTCGCCGTGCTGTGATCGTGCCGCACGTGTGAGGACGGGGCCCGCCGGTGTCGGCGGGCCCCGTTCCGCATCACCGCGGTCCCGCCGTCCCCCGGGTCACTCGCTGCCCCGTCCGCCCCCGAAGTTCAGCGCGTGTTCGAGCACGTCCTCCAGAGGGTCGTCGATCTGGCCGGTGCTGATCAGCGCCACCACCGGTGCGTTGTGGGAGTCGCGGTGGACTTCGTCGGCGGCGGCGGGACCGGCCGCCAGGAGGGTCAGGGCCACCGCGAGAGCGGCTTTCACGATCTTCGACATGGCCTGCCCAACGAGCCGCGCGCCCACCGGACACGGGGCCGCACCACGGCGTACGGACCCGGCGTGCGGGCCGCGCCGCACGCCGTCCACCTTTCCCGGTGAATTACCGGCGTGCGCTCCGCCGTACGGGTGAAGACGGCGCGGCGCGTCGTGATCATGCTGCTGAGATCGGGCCACCGGCGCCCCGCCGGTCCCCCGATCTGGAAGGCAGTACGTGTCCCACGGCCAGCAGGAGTACGTCCGAGTCATCTGCCCGCCGGCGGCCGCCACGCTCGGCACCGACGGACACCACCCCGGAGACCGGCTGCTGGCCGCGCTCGGCCCGGGTGAGGTGTTCATGATGGGCGACAACCACACCCTGCCCGCGATGCCCGAACGCCCCACCCTCGCCGACTACTTCCGGCTGCGGCTCGCCCTGGACCCGTTCACCGTACGGCACATGCTGCAGAGCGCCCGGCGGGCCCGCGAACAGGGGCTGGACGACAAGGTGGTGCTGGCCTGCCTGCTGCACGACATCTCCGTGGCGGGGCTGCTGCGCAGCCATCACGGGCACTGGGGCGCCCAGCTCGTGGAGCCGTACGTGGACGAGGAGGTGGCCTGGGCGATCCGCCAGCACGAGGTCCTGCGGTACTTCCCGGACGACAGCGTCGGGTACGGCTACCCGCAGGCCTACGAAGGGTTCTTCGGCGCCGAGTACGAGCCCCCGGAGCACACCAGGGAGGCCTACGCGACGGCGCGCCGGCACCGCTGGTACATGTCCGCCCGCATGATCACCCTGAACGACGTGTACACCTTCGACCCGGCCGCGGAGGTGGAGTTCGCGGAGTTCGAGGACGTCGTGGGCCGTCACTTCCGGCAGCCGGAACAGGGGCTGGGCTTCGACGGGTCGCCCGTGGCCCACATGTGGCGCACGATGATCTGGCCCAACAACTTCCTGTGACGGCCCGGGCGCCCCCGCAGGCGGGTGCGCCCGGCGTCGGACCGCCGCCGCTCAGCAGGCCCGCGCAGCAAGGCCGTCGATCTCCAGGGCCGCGCGCAGTCGGCGCGCCTGGGTCACCAGCTGGGAGGTGCCCGTGCGGGCGGCGGCCGCTTCCAGGCCCCCCGGCAGCGGCCCCGCCGCCCCGCATTGTTCGACGCAGTCGGCGGCGACGGCCAGCAGCTCGCCCGCGCCCCGTGCCGCGCCGTCCGCGAGGGCCGCGGGCAGCGCCTCCGACAGCACCGCCCAGGTGGTGGCGTACGCCCCGGTGGCGGCAGCCGTCCGGGCCGCGTCGGCCAGCCGGTTCGGCTTGACGGTGCCCAGGGCGAGGAGTTCGGCGAGGTCCCGCCCGACCAGCGCCGGGTCCAGCTCCCCCCGGCCGGCGAGGCCGAGCAGCGCGTCCACCGCGGCGAGCCGGTCCTCGGTGTGCCGGGCACCCAGCCCCGTCGCCACGGCCAGGTGCAGCGCGGGCCCGGCCGGACCGCCCAGTTCCGCCAGGCGGGAGAGGAGTTCACCGGCGCCGCGCTCCTCGAAGGAGGCGCAGCCGGTCAGGTGCGGCAGGAGCCACACGGCGTGCGTCTCGCGGTCCTCGGGCATGACCGCGAGGAGCGGGAGCGTCCAGCCGCGCCAGTGCCAGCAGCGGTTCGCGCTCCCGGTGTACGGCCGTCCGAGCATGTGGAAGACGGCGGGGAACTGCTTCTGGATCACCAGGCGTTCGGCGCTCTCCAGGATGACGCGCGGGACGGTCTCGCGGTCGCCGCCCCACCAGAAGCGCGGGCGCGTGTCGGCGTCCTTGACGGTCCGGGTGGGTACGGCCGGGGCCCCGTCGCCGGTGAGCCAGGCCGCGAGGCGGTGGCCTTCGGGGGTGCCGAGGCCGGCCGCGGGCGCGGCGGCGGACGGGTCGCGGCGGACGCGCAGCAGGGCCTGGGCGAAGTCGACGGGGCCCGGCGCGACACCCAGGCTGCGGTAAGCGGCGAGGCGCTCGACGAGGTCCAGCGGTTCCAGCGTGCCCGACTCCCAGGTGGGCGTGGCGAGGAGGAAGGGCAGCGGATCGGTCAGGATCCGCAGGGCGGCTTCGCGCAGCCGGGCGACCGTGATCCGGTGCAGGGCGTCGTGCACGCAGTCCTGGCCGAATCCGGCGCCGCCGATCATGCGGTCGGGCGACAGGTCGGCCGCCCTCACCCGCCCGAGGACGGCCGCGGCGACCACCTCGAGGCCCGGCAGCGCGTCGGGGTCCACGCAGTGGCTGGTCGCCGTGTCCGCCCAGTAGCGGTCGGCGAGGGCCGGGAGGAGACCCGCGGCCAGGGCGGCCCGGTCCCGGTGGGCGTGGCGGACCAGGAGGTCGAGGGCCGTTTCGGTCTCCGTCATGGCCGCGTCGGAGGACTGCACGAGGGCCGCCACGCGTTCGACGGTCTCGGCGGGCGACGGCGTCCCGCCGGTGGTCAGGGGGCGCCGGTCCGGCGCGGGCGGCAGGGTCTCCGCGTAGGCGGCGGGGGCGGGGGCGTCGACGGGGCTGCCGAGCAGTTCCGCGGCGGTGCGGCGCAGCACCGGGCCGAGCTGTTCGGCCTCGGGGGCCAGCTCGGCGCGCAGGGCGTCGTCACCGGCACGCAGGTGGGTGGTGACGAGTCGCAGGGCGCGTTCCTGGAGGGCCGAGTCGGCGTGCCCGAAGGCGGCGGTGACGGCCGGCAGGAGGACGTGGCGGTCGTCGGGGGCACGGCGCAGTGCCTTGCCCAGCAGCACCAGCTGCGCGCGGACCAGCTTCTTCTCGGGGCGGAAGAGCACGGCGCCGGACATCTCGGCGAGCCGGTCGGCGGGCAGGCGCCCTTCGGCGGACAGTCCGGCGAGGATCTGCTGGGCGCGGCCGGCCACGGGGGACGGCGCGTCGGCGGCGAGGGCGGTCCAGTCCGCGGTGCGCTCCTGCCGCTCCTCCGGGCCGAGGTCGAGGACGTCGAGCAGGTCGGTGCAGAAGCCGAGCCCGTTCGCGCGGCCGCCGCGCAGCAGCCGGGCGACGGCGCCGTCCACGAGGACCCGGCGTTCCACGAGGCCCTCGGCGGCCAGGTGGGCCAGTTCGGCGGGCCAGGTGCCGGGTCGGCGGGGGTCGTCGTAGCGGTCGAGGGCGGGGGCAGGCTCGGCCGTCTCGAAGAGCAGCGCGACGAGCTCGCCCAGGTACGGCTCCTCGCGCAGGGCCGTGCGCAGGGTGCGGCGCGGGACGCGCCCCGCCCTGCGGCCGCCGTGCGTCCGGTCGACGGTGAGCTGCTCCGTCCAGGCGTGCACGAACCCCTCGGCGGTGGGAGCGGGGGATTCGGTGCCCCCCAGCAGCGCCCGGATGAGCGGGTAGTCGTCGTGGACGGTGGTGGCGCGGGCGGCGAGGCGGTGTGCGACGTCGGCGCGCCACGCGGGATCCCGGTCGGCGAGCAGCGGGGCGAGGAACGCCGTGTCGCGGTCGCGCCCGTCGCGCAGCTCGCGGGCGCCGATCCAGGAGGCGGCGGCCGCGGCGCCCGTGTGGCAGAGCGCTCCGGCGAGGAGCAGGGCCCGCAGGGTGCGCGCCTCGTCCCAGCGGCGGCTCCATCCCCAGCCCCGTATCTCCTTGCGCAGGGCGGCCAGTTCGGGGATCCGGGCGCGGCGCTCGGCGGGGTCGAGGCCGTTGACCAGGCCGGCGACCAGGTAGATGCGGCCGCCGCGGACGGCGTCGAGCAGGGTGTTCACAGGATCTCTCCGGAGGCGGACGGGGCGTTCACGGACGCGGTGTTCAGCGGGGCGGGTGCCGTGGCGGTCGGGACGGCCGCGGACGGGGACGGTGACGGGGCGGTTCCGGCAAGGGCGGCGCTGTCGCGCGCGGCCATGCGGACGGCCAGGGCGTGCTTGCAGGGGCCGCGGCGGCCCCGGTGGTCGGCCCACCAGCGGCAGGTGCAGCTGAGCACCCCGCCGGGAGCCTCGCGGACCTGGTAGCGGCGCTCGCCGGAGCGCACGGTGGCGGTGGAGTCCTCGTGCCGGACGACCGCACCGTCGGCGAGGAGGGCCCGGGCCGCGACGAGGCGGGGGTTGTGGCGTTCGGCGCGGCCCGCGTCGTAGGGCAGTTCGCGGTGGAAGTAGCCGGCCTCCGCGGTGTCGTACCCGACGCGGCCCGCGGTGCCGAGCCGGACGAGGGCGGCGCGGACCCGTTCGGTACTCAGCCCGCTCTGGTCGGCGAGGTCGGTGACGTCGACGCGCGGCTCCCAGGCGAGCAGGACGCCCACCAGGTCGGCGTCGGCGGCCGCCTCGTCGGTGGCCAGCGCCTCCAGGACGCCGCCCTCGCCGGAGAACCCGCGGGACGCGTCCGGGGAGAGCGTGAGGGTCAGGCGCATGCCCGGCAGCATGACCTCCCAGGCGGCGGCCGTCGCCGCGCCGTCGTGGCCGGCCGGCCCGTACACGCGCAGTCCGGTGGCGTGCCGCAGGACCCGCTGGAGGGCCGCGAGCCGCTCGGGGCCGGGCAGGCAGACGGCGCCGGGGACGGGCCGGGTGGTGGGGCGCAGGGTGCGCCCGGCGGGCACCACCCACAGCGGGGCCCGCCGGCCTCCGCCGGCCGTGCCGGCGGCGCGCGGGAGGGACCGCAGGAAGCGGACGGCCTCGGCCGCGGACAGCTCGGCGCGCAGGTCGAACCCGGCGGTGACCACCTGGGCTTCGGCGAAGCCGCGCAGCCAGCGGTCGGGCAGCGGCACCTTCTTCTCCACCACGGGACCGTCGAGCGTGGTGACGGCCAGCTCGTCGGGGCCGACGCGCAGGTGCAGCGGTTCGTCGCCGGTCAGCCGGGAAAGGGCCTCGCGCAGCGGGTTGTTGACGTCGACGTTGGTGGTGCCGTGACCGGTGTCGGCGCCGTCGAGGCCGTCGGGGAGCACGTCGAGCCGGGCGTACACCCCACAGCATCCGGAGAAGGACTCGAAGCGCAGCCGGTCGCCGTTGGCCGTGACGACAGGGTCCAGGGAGGCCCGCAGGGTGCGCTGGTAGTAGCGGGCGGCGGCGACGTCCGCGACGGCGAGCAGGCCGCGGGCCGCTGCCTGGGGGGCGCTCAGGAATCCGGCGAAGAACTGCGGGTGGGCCTCGGGGCCGACCGGGGTCAGCCCGCCGGAGGTCTCCAGTCCGAGGAGGTGGCCGCCGCGGTGGTCGGTCAGGGCGGACGGGCGTGCGTAGGCGAGTGCCTGGAGGGATCGGCTCATGGACGTCAACGTAGGGGCCACCACCGACAACGCTGACGGACCGTCATCTGCGGTGGCCGTACCGGCGCCTGTCAGCCGCACTCCGACGGGCTCCGGCGGGCGCCCGGGCGATACGGCGTCGGGGCCCGCCGTGGGGCCCGGCCGTGCGCCCGGGCGGTGCGCCCCGCCGGGTCAGTTCCCGGCCGGGGCGTCCGGGTGCGGCGGGGCCGGGGCGTCCGTGACGTCCGGGGTCGACGGGCCGGCGGCGAGGCCGGTCAGCAGGACGTCCAGGGCCAGCTCGGTGGCCTCGGGCAGCGGGGTGTCCTCCAGGAGCGAGCCGACCGCTAGGAGTGCGAGGCCGTGCAGGGTGGAGAACGCCACCTGCGCGAGGCGGCCCGGATCGCCCGCCCGTACGGCACCTTCCCGCTGGGCGTCGGCGATCAGCCCGGCGGCGATCTCCAGGCTCCGGTGGCCGAGCTCGCGGAGCTCGGGAGTGGACTCGTCGGCGTGCTTGGCGGTGAACATCAGGCTCAGCAGGGGCGCGTGGGCGACGGCGAAGTCGACGTAGGCGCGCCCGAGGCCGGCCAGCCGGTCGGTGACGGGGCCGGGGGCCTCGGCCTCGGCGTGCATCCGCTCGTTCAGCCGGTGGAAGCCGGTGACGGCCAGGGCGTCGAGCAGCGCCCGGCGGTCCCGGAAGTGCCGGCCCGGCGCCGCGTGGCTGACGCCGAGGTCGCGCGCGAGGCCCCGCAGGGAGAGGCTGTCGGCCCCCTGGGACGCCAGGACGGCCTCGGCGCGCTCCAGCAGTGCCGCGCGCAGGTTGCCGTGGTGGTAGGGGGTTTCGGCGTGGACCAAGACCATCCCCTCTCATGTTGTCATTGACTACAATGTTTACTCTGTCTACATTCGATGGACCAGGTGTCACCGAAGTCTCGAAACGGAGTACCTACGATGTCTATGACATACCGCGGGACCACCGCTCTGATCACCGGGGCCAGTTCCGGCCTCGGTGTCGAGTTCGCACGCCAGTGGGCCGGGCGCGGAGCGGACGTCGTGCTCGTCGCCCGGCGCCTCGACAGGCTGGAGCGGCTGGCCGAGGACCTGGAGGCCCGCTACGGGACCCGCGCGCACGTGGTGGCCGCGGACCTCTCGGCACCGGGCGCCGCGGCCGCGCTGCACGCGGAGCTGGATACCCGCGGCATCCGGGTGCAGACGCTGGTCAACAACGCGGGATTCGGCAGCCACGGCGCGTTCGCCGGCCAGGAGCCCGCGCGGATCAACGAGATGATCCAGCTGAACGTGATCGCGCTGACCGAGCTGACCAGGCAGTTCCTGCCGCAGATGACCGCCGACGGACGGGGCGCCCTGGTGACGGTCGCCAGCGCCGCCGCCTATCAGCCCACCCCCTCGATGGCCGTCTACGGGGCGACCAAGGCCTTCGTGCTGAACTTCACCGAAGCCGTCGCCTACGAGACCCGGGCGTCCTCGCTGCGCGTCCTGGCGGTCTCCCCCGGGCCGGTGCGGACGGAGTTCTTCGACGTCGTGGGCAGCGACGACGCGGCCGTGGGGCGGATGGCCACCCCGGAACAGGTCGTGACGGCGACCCTGCGGGCCCTGGACCGGCGCAGCAGCCCGCCGAGCATCGTCGCCGGCCTGGGCAACAGGCTGTCCGCGGTGGCGGCGGGCCTGGCTCCCCGCCGCCTCACCCTGGCCATCGCGGGCCGGGCCCTGAAGGCCTGACGCGCCGCTGCGACCTGCGGGTACGCTCGGGTCCGCGGCGGCCGTCGCCGCACCCCACCGCGCCCGAGGAGGCCCGGCCCGTGCTGGTGAACTGCGACGGGGTCACCCCGCTCGCCCGCATGCTGCCGATCGACTGGTTCCTGCTGCGCCCCGATTTCCGGTTCAGCTGGACGCTCCGGTGTTCGCCGCCGCCGGCGACCGGCTCTCGTACGAGGACGACACCCTGGTGGTGACCCGCCCCGACGGGGAGCGGCGCCGGCACGCGATCCGCGACAGCCACTGGATCTGCCGCTGAGCGGACGGGGCCCGGGGCGGGCCGGGGCGGAACGGCGACGCGCCGGAGGCGCCGGGTGCCCGTCATGGGTCACGGGGGCGCGGGTCATGAGTCACCGGTCACCGGTCATGGGGAGGCCGGTCGTCGGGTGCCTCGAACCCGGCCGTGCAGAACACGCACGCCTCCCAGAACGGCAGTGCCTCCAGCACCCGGTGACGTACGCACGAGGCCATCGCCGCCTCCTCCGGGCCGGGCAGGACCCCCGCGCCGGTCCGCGCGGTGGCGGGCTCGAAGGCCTCCACCATGTCCCGGTACGCCCTCAGGTGCCCCTCGGCCCGCGGGGCCTCGTAGGCCAGTTCCTCCCACCGGTGGCGGGACAGCGCCAGGTCGAGGACGCTCAGCAGGAACTCCTTCGCCGCGGCCCGCTCCTCGGGCCCGTCCCCCCAGTCGAGGTCCGCGAGGCCGAAACCGACCACCCCGCGTCCCATCACGTTCTGGTTCTGGAGCGTCAGCAGGGCCGCGAAGCGGAAGTGCCACGGCTCGCGGGCCAGCGCCGCCACCGCGAGCGACAGCACGTCCACGAACACCGCCGTGCCGCTGTTCGTCATCTCCAGGGACCGGCCGTCACCACCGCGGAACACGTTCATCCGATCAGGGTAGGGGCACGGGGCCGACCGGTGTTCCACCGGCGACCGCGGGCCCGGGCCGGGCCCTCGGTCGTCCCGCCCCGCGAACTTCGGCCATCGTTCACGAGCCGTCCGCCCCACGGGAGTCGTCCCGTCCGGTCCGCGCCCGACTGTCGGGGCGCCCGACTTCCCCGAACCCTGGACGGACCCACCGTGACCGCATCACGCGCGCCCCGCCGGCACCTCCGACCCGCTCTCCTGCTCGCCCTCGGATCGGCGCTGGCCGGCGTGCTCACCGCAGCCCCCGCCCAGGCCGCGCCCTCCGACGACGTCCGTATCAACGAGGTGGTCACCACCGGAAGCGTCGAGGACTCGATCGAGCTGTACAACAAGGGCGGATCGGCGGTCGACCTCTCCGGCTGGGTCCTCAAGGACGACAAGGACGGCTCGTCCTACACGATCGCGTCCGGGACCACCCTGGCCCCGGGTGCCGCGCGCTCCTTCGACGTCCACGGCGCGTTCGGCCTCGGCTCGGACGACACGGCACGCCTCTACCTGCCCGGCGGCGGGACCCTGGTCGACAGCTTCGCCTGGAGCACCCACTCGGCCCCGTCCTGGTCGCGCTGCCCCGATGGCACCGGCCCGTTCAAGGCGGCCACGGTGACCCTGGGCTCCGCGAACTCCTGCTCGGGCGGCGGCGGGGGCACCGCACCGACCGCCTGGCCCGGCGGCGGCACCGTCGCGACCGCCGACGCCTCCGGCGTCTTCGGGCAGGACCTGAGCGGGCTCCACCAGGAGGGCGGCGTGCTGTGGGCCGCCCAGAACAGCGGGAGGCTCTGGCGCCTGGTCCGCGACGGCTCCGGCGGCTGGACCCCCGACACCGCCGGCGGCTGGAGCTCCGGCAAGACCCTGCGCTACCCGGGTGGTTCGGGCAGCCCGGACGGTGAGGGCGTCACCCTCACGGACGGCGGATCGGCGGCCGGCGTGTACATCGCCACCGAGCGCAACGGCGACACCTCCGGGAGCAGCCGCCTGTCCGTCCTGAAGTACGACGTCTCCGGCACCGGGGGCACGCTGACCGCCGCCAAGGAGTGGAACCTGACCTCCGACCTGCCGGCGGTCGGCCCCAACCTCGGTTTCGAGGGCATCACCTGGGTCCCGGACACCCACCTCGCCGCAGCCGGCTTCAAGGACTCCTCGACGGGGGCCGCGTACGATCCGGCGCGCTACGGATCCCACGGCGCGGGCGTGTTCTTCGTCGGTGTCGAGGGCACCGGCACGATCCACGGCTATGTCCTCGCCGACTCCGGGGCCTTCACCCGGGTCGCGTCCTTCGGCAGCGGCATGGGCGCGGTGATGGAGCTGCAGTGGGAACCGCAGGCCGGACGCCTGTGGGCGGTCTGCGACAACACCTGCGACGGGCAGCACCGCACGTTCCGGGTGGACGCCTCCGGGGCCTTCGCGACGGCCGCCGTCCACAACCGGCCCGCAGGCATGCCGAACCTCAACAACGAGGGGTTCACCCTGGCGGGCGCCGACGAGTGCACCGCCGGGAGCAAGCCCGTGTACTGGTCCGACGACAGCAACAGCGGCGGCCACGCACTGCGCCGGGGCACCATCGCCTGCTGACGCCCGCCCCTGCGGCCGTCCCTTCGTCCGCCCGTCAGGGCGTCAGTTCCCGCAGGCCGCCGACCGAGGGAAGGAGATCGCGGCGGACGAAGTACTCCGTGCCGATGACGTCCTCCCGGTCGGCGGGCGACAGCCCGCTCAGCAGGGCCGGGAGCGAACGGGCGCGGGCCGTCTCCGAGCGGTGTGCCCGGACCGCCGCCCACTTCCGGTCCATCCAGGGACGGACGTCCACCGCCGCGGTGACCGTCGCGTCCGGGACCGTGTGCAGCCGCTTGCCCACCCCCGCGAGCAGAGCGGCCAGGCCCGAACCGGCGGTCTCCGGGTGGGCGGAGAGGTACAGGGCCGTGGGCTGCCACGGCGGACCGGCCTGCGGGTAGGCGGTCGGGTGGCCGGCCGCGTGCGCCGCGAGCAGCGTGACGTGGTGGGTGTGGACGTGGTCGGGGTGCCCCGAAGAGCCGTGCACGTCGTGCGTGAGGACCACGTCCGGCCGGAAGTCGCGCAGGTGGGCGACGACCCGCTCCACGGCCTCCTCCAGCGGGGCGTCGAGGAACCGGGCCCGGCCGGGGGCGGAGCCGGGGACACGCAGGTCGGCGTATCCGAGCATGCGCGGCTCCCCCGCGCCGAGGACGGCGAGCGCCTCGGCGAGTTCGGCGGCCCGGTGGCTGTCCGGTGCCCAGGTGGCCGTGACGACGGCGGTGCGGGCACCGGCAGCCGCGTGCCGGGCGAGCACTCCCCCGGCCACGAGGGACTCGTCGTCCGGATGCGCGTAGACGGCGAGGACGTTCGGTACGGGCACGGACACTCCGTTCGCCGAGCGGTGGCCGGACCACTCCGGCACGACGACCCGCCGACGACGGGCCCGCACGCACCGTACGCGACCCCGGTGACGGGCTCGGGGCGACCGGAGGCCCCGAGGCCGTCAAGCACTGCGCCAAGGAGACGGGGACGGCCTGCACCGGGCTGATCGCCGTCGGCGGCAAGGACACCGAAGGGCGTGGGTCCAACGGGACGCGGGCGGAGTTCCGCCTCTTCTCCTTCGAGACGGCCGAGCAGGCGCGCACCGCCATGAAGGGGCTGGCCGACGAGCGGCGGAAGGGCGCCGCCCGCTACAAGGACCCTTCCAAGCCAGTGACGTTGGTCTCGGGCGCCGACGAGACCGACGCGTTCATGGACGACGCCGTGGGGGACGCGGTCATGCGCGTCGGCACGGTGGTCGCGCACGTCAAGATCAGCGAGACCGAGCTCGAGTTCCTCGCCCATGTCGCGGGGCTCCAGGTCGACCGCGTCCGCGCCGTGGCCGCAGGCCGCGACCCCCGGGCCTGAACCCCGCGAGCGCCTTCGGGCCGAGGACGCGGACGGCCGCCTCAGAACGGCGGTGACTGGCTGTAGCCCCCTCCCGGCCAGTCGCCGGCCGTGGCCGCGCGTGCGGCTGCGCGGGCCGCGTACCGCCGGCGGGCTTCGACGTCGGCCGCGTTCTCCAGGCCGCCCGTATCGCGCCCCCAGGACCGCAGCGCGTCCAGGACCCGGTCACGGCGCAGGCGATCGCCTTCGGTGGCGAGGAGCCGCCGGGCGTGGCCGGCCAACTCACTGCGGTGGACGGTGAGGGCAGGATGCTCGGCGAGCGGGAGGGCGGCGGTGAGCGCCGTATGACGCACGTCCACGTCGTCGTGATCGAGGAACGCGCGGACGGCGTGGAAGAGAGCCGGCCTCACGTCCCGGAACGCGTGCATGTCCTCGCACCCGCCGATGAGTTCCTCACTGTCGTCGAGTTCGCACAGCGCCAGGCATTGGTCGTCGGCGTCGTACGCGGTGTCGCCGAGCCAGTCGAGCAGCGACAGGAGGGTCGGTCGCCCGGTCGCCCTCCGCCGGTCACTCCGGGGCGCGTCCGGCGCGAGAGCCGGATGGCCCAGGATCGCCGCCACGTAGAGCGCGATCGGTGTGGTGGCCGGGTAGATGCTGTTCTGGTGGCTCACCGGCCGCAACGCATCCGCGAGGGCCGCCTGCCGCACCAGCGGGTCCGGATCGACGAGTCGTACCAGTGCCGTCGGCAGGTGCTCTCCCGTCCCGGAGGCGGTGGCGACGGACGCCCAGTCGGTCCCGTGCAGTACCGCGTGGTGGTCAGGCAGCTCCCCGGAGCCGTGCGTCCGGTCGGTTTCTTCGGTCACGGGCGCAGGCTAGCTGCTAGCGGCCCAGGGCCGTGCGGAGGGTGATTCCGTGGTGGGTGCGCAGTCGGCGGAGTTCCCAGAAGGACAGGCCTGTCACGGACAGCGGCGCGCCCGCGAGGAAGAGGAACCACACGCTGTGCGGGGCGTTGACCGGTGGCCCGTCGATGGCCTGGAGGACCGACATCGCCACGACGACGACCGGGGAGAGCAGAGGCGGCAGCACCTCGTGGATGTCGGCGGTCCGGAAGGCGTGGTGGACGCACAGCACCGAGGACGTCAGGACGAAGGGCACCAGGAAGAGTGCCGTCAGACTGATGAGCAGGGTCAGGAGCAAGCCCGCGTCGCCGACTCCTCCGAACAGCCGGTCGTGCAGGTCGCGTCTGAAGGCGAAGGCCAGCAGGGCCGCCGCGACGAGGAGGACGCCGAACGCGGTCAGCGGCCCCGGCAGCCGTCGGCGGTAGACGCTGCGCAGCGACGGCCGGGCCGCGGCCACGAAGGCGCCGACGACCAACGGTCCGACGACCATCAGCACGGCGGCGGCGATCAGCATCTCGGTGATCTTGTCGTTGATCACGTCCTCGGCCCCCTGGCGCAGCGAGTACGCGTAGAACAGCCAGGCCGTGGCGCCCAGGCCGATTCCGGTACGGGCCACCTGGGCCCCGGCTATGGCCGGGTCGGCCAGCCGGTCTGCGCGGCCGGGCCGCTGGAAGCGGGCGGCCGTGACGAAGGGAGCGATCAGTACCGTCACGCAGCCGTGGCGCGGCGTCCGTTCCCGGTCCGCCGGCGGCGTCCCATACGGTCGGGCCCCGTCGGCGCGCCCTACCGGTGACCACCCCTCCGGCTGCCGCCCGTACCCGTCCCGCCGTGCCATGAAGTGCCCCGTCCCCCGGAGTTCGATCAAGATCGAGAGGGGACTGTACCCGCCACCCGCCCCCGGGTACGAGCCGGACCCGGGGGCGGGTGGCAGGCTGACGCGGTGTCCGACTCATCGCCCCCCCGGATCCCGAGGTGCGTGCCCGGGTGGCGGCCAGGGGTCACGGCTGCGGCCGCGTGCCGTCGTCGCGGTGGTCTTCTACGTGGACGGTGAGGGCGGGCCAGTGGGCGGACCAGGTCGCCGGCTCGCCCTCGGCCGGCGACCAGGGCGTGCGCAGGCCTGCGTCGGGCAGGAAGCGGACGCAGGTCCCCGTGGTCCCGTCGGCCGCCACGGGCAGCAGGTCGGTCACCGGGACGCCGTGCTCGTAGCGACGACTCCAGGAGCCGTCGAGCCGGCGGTTGGTGTGGACGAGCCACTCGCTGAGCGCGGAGACGACGGACATGCCGCGGCGCGGGTGTCCGTCCGGGAGCCGTTCCGTCGGGTGGTCGAAGAAGCGGAGGTCCTTGGTGGCCATGACGGGTTTCCTCACCACCTCGCCGTGCTCGTCGACCCGGGTGTCGGTGCCGCGGCCGTCGTCGTCCACGGACACCGAGCCGTCGGCGTGCAGTGTGACCGTGCATCGTCCGCCGCCCCGGCCCTCGGCCTCGTCGGCGGCGTAGGCGAGGACTTCGAGGACGAGGTGTCCGGGGCCGCCGGGCGCGAACTCCGCGGGCGCGCGGCGGATCCGGCGGAGGTGGTCGGTGTCCACGGTGGCGGCCCAGTCGTGCGTGGTGTTGACCCAGGAGGCCCTTGATCCGTTCATCCGACGAGTATCGGCCGTCGGGGGCGGATCCGTCGCTCCCGCCGGTCCGGGCCAGGAGGCCTGGTCCCGGCGGCACGCGGGACGCGAGGGAGCGCCCGTACGATGGCGGCGAGGGCGTGGCCGGCCGGGGCCCACCGTGCCTCGGCGAACGGGGACGTGTGATGGACGACGAGTGGCTTTCGGACCGGCTGGTGGAGGCCGAGTCCGCGATCGGCGGGTTCGACCTCTCCGAGTGCGTGAGGGAGCCGATCCACCTCCTCGGCGGGATCCAGACGCACGGCACGCTGCTGGCCGCCGATCCCCGTACCGGTGTGATCGCCGTGGCGGCGGAGAACTGCGCCGAACTCCTCGGGGCCGGCCCGCGGGAGCTCGTCGGCGGCCCGGTGGGCGCCGTGCTCGGGGCGCCGTCCTGGGCCGAGGTGCTGGAGGCGACGGCCGAGGCCGGTAACGGCCAGGTGATGCTGCCGGTGGACGCTCCGGCGGGGGCGGCCCCCGGGCGCAGGCTGGCCCTCTCCGCGCACCGCCTGGACGAGCTGGTCGTGCTGGAGTTCGAGGCGTTCCGCGGAGGGGCGCCGTTCGAGTTCTCGCCGTTCTACCAGCGGGTGCGCCGGGCCCTGGCGCGGCTGCGGTCCGCGTCCACGGTGGGCGAGTGCTGCGATCTGGCCGTACGGGAGATGCGGGCGCTCACCGGGTTCGACCGGGTGGTGGTCTACCGCTTCGACGGTGCGGACGGGCCGGGCGAGGTGATCGCGGAGGACCTCGCCCCGGGGCGCGAACCGTGGCTCGGCCTGTGGTTCCCCGCGACCGACATCCCGCCCCAGGCACGGCGCCTGTACACGGAGAACTGGATCCGGCTGATCGCGGACGTGGAGGACCCGAGCGCCGGGCTGTTCCCTCCCCTGCTCGCGAAGACCGGCGCGCCCCTGGACCTGTCCCAGGCGACGCTGCGGACCGTGTCCGGTTTCCACCTGGAGTACCTGCGCAACATCGGCGTCTCCTCGTCGATGTCCGTCAGCGTGCTCCGCGAGGACGCGCTGTGGGGGCTGATCGCCTGCCACGGGGACGCCCCCGTCCATCTGAGTCCCGAACTGCGGTCGGCCTGCGAGTTCTTCGGCGTCGCCTTCTCCCTGCAGCTGACCGCGCTGGAGGAACGCGAGCACCGCGACGCGCTGCTGGAGTCGCGCCGGCGCATGTCGCTCCTGCTGCACGCCGTCTCGCCGGACCTCGCCGGCTCGGTGGAGGCCCACGGGGACGAGCTGCGCACCCTGCTGGACGCGGACGCGGCGCTCGTCCTGCGCGACGGCCGGGTCACCGTGTCCGGTGCCGCGGTGCCGGACGCAACGGTGGCCCTGCTCAGGGACCGGGCGGCCGGCATGGCACCGGGCTCGGTGTGGAGCACGGACCGGCTCGCGGAGGCGACCGGTGCGCAGGACCTGCCGGCCGGGATTGCCGGAGCACTGCTGATCGCCCTCGACGCCACGGGGGACTTCCTCGCCTGGGTGCGCGGGGAGCGGACCACCACGCGCAGCTGGGCCGCCGATCCGGCCCTGCCCGTACGGCTGGGCCCCCGGGGGGAGCGGCTCACGCCGCGCGGTTCCAGTGCCGTGTTCCGCGCGGAGATGTGGGGCCGAAGCCTGCCCTGGACGGCGGCGGACGAGGCGACGGCGGAGGAGTTCTGGCGCGCCGTCAGCGGTCTGCTGCTGCGGCACGCCGACGGGCTGGCCGCCCTGAACGAGGAGCTGCGCGCCGTCAACCTGGACCTGGACTCCTTCGCGCACGCGGCGGCGCACGACCTGAAGGAGCCGCTGCGCGGGATCTCGAACGCGGCGACCTTCGCCCTGGAGGACGCCGGGGACTCCCTGGACCCGGTCACGGTGCGCCGTCTGGCGACGACGCGGCGCCTGGCCGAGCGGATGGACGAGCTGCTGAACTCCCTGCTCCACTACGCCCGCCTGGGCCGGGCCGGCCTGCGGCGGGAGCCGGTGGATCTGGGCTCCGTACTCGACGGGGCGCTCGAGGTCGCCGGCGAGCGGCTGGCCGAGGCCGGGGTCCGGGTGGAGCGGGCGGAGGTCCTTCCGGTCGTCGACGCCGACCCGCACCGGCTGTACGAGGTGCTGGTGAACCTGCTCGTCAACGCCGCCAAGTACGCCGGGGACCACGAGGACCGGTGGGTACGGGTGTACACGCTCCCGGCGGTTCCGCCCTCTGGAGGGCCTGAGGTGCTCAGCGTGGTCGTCGAGGACAACGGGATCGGGATTCCCGTCGAACGGCACGGCGAGGTCTTCCAGTTGTTCCGGCGGCTCCATCAGGTGGGCGAGCGCGGCGGGGGCACGGGCGTGGGACTCGCGGTGGTGAAGCGGATCGTGGAGCGGCACGGCGGGGAGCTGTGGCTGACCGGCGAGCCGGGGCGGGGCACGGCCTTCCGCTTCACCCTGGGCGAGTAGGAGGAGCGGGCGGCCCGGCGCGGGCGGACGTTCCTGCGCGGGCGGGCGGCCCGGTGCCCTGGTGCCCCGGTGCCCCGGTGCCCCGGTGCCCCGGTGCCCCGGCGTCAGCTTCGCGGGACCTGCCGCTGCCAGTAGTCCACCGCGCCCTTGAGGACCGTACGGAACAGTTCGAAGTTGACCGGCTTGTAGATGTAGCTGTCGGCTCCGGCCGCGTAGCAGGCGTCGACCTCGGCGGACGCCGTGGACGAGGTGAACACGACCACGGTGATCCCGGCGAGGGCCGGTGCGGCCTTCAGCGAGGCGAGGACCTCGTGCCCGCTCACCCCCGGCATGTTGAGGTCGAGGAGGATCAGCCCCGGCAGCCGGTCCGCGGCCGCCAGCCGGTCGGCGAGCCCGGCGCCGTCGGCCGTGAACTCCAGGCGCAGGTGCGGGTGGGTCCGGCCGAGGGCGCGTTCTATCGCTTCCGCGTCCTCGGCGGAGTCCTCCACGACGAGCACCGCGTGGGGGTCCGGCCGTCCGCCGGGCAGGGCGCTGCCGCCGGGGCGGTGCTCCGCTGGCCTCGCCACGGCCGCGGGCCCGTCCGTCGTTCCGTTCATCGTTCCCCTTCCACGCCGGCCACCAGCACGGCCATGTCGTCGGCTCCGACGTGCCGGAACGCCGTGGCCGCCCCGACGAGTCCTTCCGCCAGCCGGGCGGCTCCCCCGCCGCCGGGCGGCACCGCGGCGGCGATGCGGGACGGCATGAGCGTCTCGAAGAACGTCCCGTCCTGGGTACGCGCCTCGGTCAGCCCGTCGGTGTACAGGACCAGCATCTCCCCCGGTGCGAGCCGGCGGGTGACCGGCCTGCACACGGCGTCGTCGAACACTCCGAGCATCAGGCCGCCGACCGCGACCTCTTCCACGGTTCCGCCGGCCCTTCGGATCAGCGGCACCGGATGGCCCGCCGAGGCGATGCGGACCCGCAGGGCCCCGCTGCCGTCCTCGTCGGGCACGCAGCTCGCGACGGTCGCCGTCAGGAAGCGGGACGCCTTCTGCTGCCGCAGTACGGTGTTCAGCCGGGCCAGGGCGCGTTCGGGCGGGCAGCCGTCCTCCAGGAGGACGCGCAGGGTGTGGCGGGCCAGGCCGGTCAGGGCCGCGGCCTCGGCACCGCGGCCGCAGACGTCACCGACGAAGAGGGCGAACTCCCCGTCGCGGGCGCGGATCACGTCGTAGAAGTCGCCGCCGACCTCCAGGCTGGCGTCCGCGACCCCGTAGGCCGCTCCGAGGTCGACGCCCGGCACCTCGGGCAGGCCGGAGGGCAGCAGGTGCCTCTGGAGGGAGACCACGTCCTGGCGGCGCTGCTCGTACAGCAGGCAGGTGTCGATGGCCAGGGCCGCCCTACGGGCCAGGTCGGTCAGGAACCAGGCGGACATGGCGTCCGGCCGGTCGCTCTGGTGGAGGAAGGTGAGCGTGCCCAGGAGCCGGCCGCGGGCGCGCAGCGGGCTGACGCTGAGCGACCGGACGTCCAGTGCGGCGCCGCGGCCTCCGGGGCCGAAGGGGCCGCCCTCCAGGTCCGTGCTGTCCAGGACCAGGGGCTGTTCGCTCTTCATGACCCTGCGGAGCAGGTCCTGGAACCACGGGTCGCCAGTCAGCCCGGTCAGCCCGCGCTCCTCGCCCGCCGCGACGTGGGTGGTCGCCACGGGCTCCAGCCGCCGGTTGCGCAGGAGGTGCAGGACGCAGCCCTCGGCGATCGCGGGGACGGCGAGGCGGGCCACCCTGCGCAGGGTCTCCTCGGCGTCGAGGGTTGCGTCCATCTGGAGGGAGGCCTCGGCGAGGAAGGCGTCGATGGTCTGGCGCCGCTCCGTCTCGCGCTGGGCCAGCAGGCGGCGCTGACAGGCGATGACGATCTCGCAGGCCTGGCGGAGGGCGGTGCGCAGGAAGGTGTCCCGGGCGGTGTCGTGCGGGGCGTCGGGTGCCGCGTCCTTTGGGGCGTCGGGTGCCGCGTCCTGTGGGGCGTCGGGTGCCGCGTCCTGTGGGGCTTGGGGTGCGGCGAGGCCGAGCGTGAGGCGGGCCCATTCCTGCGAGTCGAGCCGGAAGGAGCAGACGAGGGCCGACCGCGCGCCCGCCTCCGCCAGGGGGGCGGCCTCGGGCCAGCCGGGATCCGACAGCGTGGACGCCGGTACGCCGGTGATCTCGGTGGTGTCGCCGGGGGTCCGGTGGGCGGGCGCGGCCTCCTCGCCGTCGCGGCCAGCACGCCGGTGCGGGCCCGGGCTGCGGAGGGTCCCCCAGCGCAGGTAGGCGAGCCGGGTCCCCTCCCACCGACTGCCCGACACGGCCACGACGCCGGGCAGCCCGAGCAGGATGTCGTACAGCCGGTCGGCCAGGGCCGTGACGTCCTTCGCCGAGTCGGCCAGGGACCACAGCTCGTGCAGGCCCGCCGACCAGCTCGGCTCCGCCGCGCGCGCCGGGGTCCGTTCCTCGTCCACCGTGGGGTCCTCGCTCACGTCGTGCCCTCCCCCTGTCGGGCTGTCCCCCCGATGCCGGCTGCCCGCCCGCGACCAGGCACGCTACACGAACGGGCCGGTGCGTCCGTGGCCCGTGTCCGGCTCCGGGCGGGGACGGTCGGCCCGGCCGGTGCCGGCGCCCCGCGGCCGCGCCGGGCCCGCGACGGCCCGTTCCGCCACGGGGTCACGGTCGGCGCAGCCCGGCGAGGAGCACCGCGACGGGGCGGCGCGGGTCGTAGCGGGGGTCGCCGTCCGCGCCGATGCAGAGGTTTCCGACGCCCCGCATGAGGTGGTACGCGTCGAGGTCGGCCCGGATCTCGCCGGCGTCGGCAGCGGCGTCGAGGAGGCCGGTGCACACGGGAAGGAGGCTGTCGAGGAAGTAGGCGTGCAGTGCCTCGGCCCCGGGGCCGTCGGCCTGCATCGCCGCGGCCAGCCCGTGTTTGGTGACCAGGAAGTCCACGAACAGCTCGACCCACTGCTCGAGCGCGGCGAACGGCGTCGGGCCGGCGGCCAGCAGGTCGGGGCCGGCCTCGGCGCAGGTGTCGACCTGATGGCGGTACACGGCGATGACGAGGTCGGCCCGTTGGGGGAAGTGGCGGTAGATCGTGCCGAGGCCGACGCCCGCCTTGGCGGCGATCTCGCGTACGGGCGCGTCCACGCCCGAGGTGACGAAGACGGCGGCCGCGGCCTCCAGCAGGGTCTGCTGGTTGCGCCGCGCGTCCTTGCGCCGGGATGCGGCCGAACTTCCCTGGCGGGGGCTGCCCTCGTTCACCGCGGCCCGTCCTTCCCTCGTCTTCTTCGCTTCGTCTGCCGTCATCTTCCCTCATCACCCTTGCAATACGGAACGGCGTTCCGTATTGTTCCGGAACAAGGTTCCGCTTCATTCATGATGCCGGACACCCGCCGGACCCGTACGCAGAAGCAGCCCAGTGAAAGGCACCGCCATGTCCGATTCCCAGCGCTCGCACTCCCACGCCCCGCACCCGCACCCGCCGCAGGACGCGCCCACTGCGGTGGTGTCCGTGAAGCCGGTGGTGCTGCCCGCTTCCGACGGGCGCGGCGAGGACCTCCACGTCCGCGTCTCCGCACCGGTGTCCGGCCGCGATCTGCCCGTGATCGTCTTCTCGCACGGCTTCGGCTGGTCGATGGACGGCTACGCGCCGCTGGCCGACCACTGGGCCGCGCACGGCTTCGTCGTCGTCCAGCCCACCCACCTGGACTCCCGGACGCTCTCTCTCGACGCCGACGACCCCCGCACCCCACGGATCTGGCGCCACCGGATCCGGGACGTCACGGCGGTGCTGGACTCGCTCGCCGTCCTGGAGTCCTCCGTACCGGACCTCGCCGGGCGGGTGGACCGCACCCGCATAGCCGTGGCCGGCCACTCCTGGGGGGCACAGACGGTCAGCACGCTGCTCGGCGCCCGCGTCCTGGACGCCGACGGGACACCCGGCGAGGACATGTCCGACCCCCGGGTGACGGCAGGCGTGCTGCTGGCCCTGACCGGGCTCGGCGACGACCTGACCCCGTTCGGCGCCGAGCACTTCCCCTTCATGCGGCCGTCGTTCGACGCCATGACCGCCCCGGCCCTGGTCGTCGCCGGCGACCGGGACCAGTCCCACCTGTCCACCCGCGGGCCGGACTGGTTCACCGACCCCTACGAGCTCAGCCCCGCCCCCAAGAGCCTGCTGACCCTGTTCGGGGCCGAGCACTCGCTCGGCGGGATCCCCGCCCACCGTGCCGCCGAGACCACCGACGAACACCCCGGCCGCGTGGCGCTGCTCCAGCAGCTCACCACGGCCTACCTGCGCGGGGTGCTGCTCGGCGACGAAGCAGGCTGGAAGGCGGCAGCCACCGCCCTGGAGGAGACCCCGGAGCCACTGGGGAGCCTGCGCAGCAAGTGATCCCGCTCTTCGGAGCGTGCCGGCCGTCGCGGGCCCGGCACGACCCGGCAGCCGGACCCTAGGGCAGGTCGGGCCGGCCCAGCCAGGACGGGCGGAGCGGCACGCCGTCCTCGTCACGCGGTTCACCGGGTGCGGTCTCCGGGGTGGGCTCCGGCGGGGACTGCCGTGCCCCGGGGCCGGGATCGGTGCCGGTGCCGGGCCCGATCTCCCGTTCGTCCCGGGCGGGCGGGAGCGGGCGGTCGGAGTCCTCCAGCAACTCGGCCACGCTGAAACGGGTGGCGTGCGACTGCCAGGTGCCGTCGACGACCAGCAGGAACCCGTCGGCGGTGCGCAGGAGTCGGCGGCGCCTGGGGTTCCTGGGGTGCTCCGGGAGATGGGTCCTGGCCCGCTGCTCCAGGACCGCCAGTGCCTCTTCCCGGGTGCCCTCGACGTGTGTCAGTACGTGGGCCTCCGTGTGCTTGCGCTCCCCCAGTCCCACCGTCGCCTCGGCCACCAGACCCCATATCGCCATCGACGTCCCCCTCTTCACTCGCGTCACCGCCCAACGGGCCTGTCCACCAGCATGCTTCATGGCCCGGCGGGCGGGTCCGGGGTCCGCGTGCCGGTGCGACGGCACGGGCGGGCCTCTCGGGGCCGGTACCCTGCAGGGGGTAATGCGGCAGGTACGGGCCGGGTGCCCGGCGGGATGGAGAGCGACGATGGCCGTTCGGTATGACTGCACCACGGACGAGGGCCTGGCCGAAGGGCTGCGCGCGGCCGGCCTCGCGGTGGGCCGGGGCGAGCTGGTGGTGCTCCCGACCGACACCGTCTACGGCGTCGGCGCGGACGCCTTCCGCCCGGACTCGGTGGACCGGCTGCTGGCGGCGAAGGGCCGGGGCCGGGCCATGCCCTCGCCGGTCCTCGTGGCCTCCCCCGACGCCCTCGACGACCTGGTGGCCGATCTCCCCGAGCAGGGGTGGGCCCTGGTGAAGGCCTTCTGGCCGGGCGGGCTGACCCTCGTCGCCCGCCACCTGCCCTCGCTGACCTGGGACCTCGGGGAGACCAACGGCACCGTCGCGGTGAGGATGCCGTCGGACCCGGTGGCCCTCGCGCTGCTGGCCGAGACCGGCCCGCTGGCCGTCTCCAGCGCCAACCTGACCGGCCGGCCCTCCCCGCAGGACTGCGACGCGGCCCAGGACATGCTGGGTGACTCGGTCGCCGTCTACCTCGACGGAGGGGCCACCGAGGCGGCCGTCGCCTCGTCCATCGTGGACGTCACCGGACCGGTGCCCGTCCTCCGACGGGCCGGCGCGATCGGCGCCGACCTCCTGCGCGGCATCGTGCCCGACCTGGTGGAGCAGTGACGGCCGACGCGTGACGGCCGCGGCCCGGTGGCGGGGGCGCGCGCCGCCGCCCCGCTCCCCCTCCGTGGGACCTCGCGGTGTGGCGGGCCGGTCGGGGCCGTAGCCTGCGGTCATGAGTACTTCTCCCACACCCACCCCGTCCGAGGCCTTCGAGCTGCTGCTCTCCGGTAACCAGCGCTTCATCGCGGGCGCTCCCGAGCACCCGAACCAGGACGCCGCCCGCCGTGCCGAGACCGCGCCGGCGCAGCGTCCCTTCGCCGCCTTCTTCGGCTGCTCCGACTCCCGCCTCGCCGCCGAGATCATCTTCGACCGCGGTCTGGGTGACCTCTTCGTCGTCCGTACCGCGGGCCACGTGGCGGGCCCCGAGGTCCTGGGCAGCATCGAGTACGCGGTGAGCGTGCTGGACTGCCCGCTGGTCGTCGTGCTGGGCCACGACAAGTGCGGCGCCGTCGCCGCCACCCGCGCCGCCCTGACCGACGGGGTCGGCGCCACGGGATACGTGCGCGACGTCATCGAACGGGTCACCCCGAGCGTGCTGGCCGCCCGCGCCGCCGGACTGACGGAGGAGGACGACATCATCGCCGAGCACATACGTCACACCGTCGACCTGCTCATGGACCGCTCCCGGGTGATCGCTGACCAGGTCGCCGCGGGACGCACCGCGGTGGTGGGCCTGTCCTACCGGCTGTCCGACGGGAGCGCCCAGGTCGTGACCACGCGCGGCCTGCCCAGCGAAGTCGCCGCCTGACCCGCACCCGTCCCCGCCCGCCCTGCCCGCCCTGCCCGCCCTGCCCGCCGCCGGGCCCGGACCACCGACCACCGGGCCGGGCGGCGGCGCGCCGCCCTTACGCCTTCCCGCCCGTACGCCTCCCGCCGGGACGACCGCGCCGCCGCACCCGCCCTCACCCGAACGCAGCAACCGCCCGACCCGGAACCCACCGGCGCACCCGCCCGGCGTCTGCTCCCGTACGCGGCAACACGGTGTTCACGGCCGTGCGCATCCGGGGTAACACCTGCCGCCTAGCGTGACCGACCGTGGGCCCGGCCCGTAAGAGGGGTGCGGGAGACCGTACCTGACGGTCCCTCACCCCCGTGCCGTCGACGGCGCCGCGCCGGGGCTCCGCAGCAGGTGCACCCAGGCCCACCGGGAGGCGTGGCATGACCACCACCGAGTCACGACAGGCCGCCGCAGAGGGGCCGGAGGACGCGGCCGGGCAGGCGGTGAAGGAGACGCTGGAGGACTACACCCTCCGGTTCGCGCCCCGGAGCTACCGCCGCTGGAGCCCCATGGTGGTGGCCACCACCGCCCTCGGCGGCATCGCGTACATGGCCGACTTCTCCATCGGCGCCGGCATCGGCCTGGCCCACGGCACCGGCAACGCGCTCGTGGCCATCGCGGTCGCCGCCGTCGTCATCTTCGTCACCGGCTTCCCGCTGGCCTACTACGGTGCCCGCTACAACATCGACCTCGACCTGATCACCCGCGGTTCCGGCTTCGGCTACTACGGGTCCGTCCTCACCAGCGTCATCTTCGCCAGCTTCACCTTCATCTTCTTCGCCCTCGAGGGCTCCATCATGGCGCAGGGCCTCGAACTGGGCTTCGGGCTGCCCCTCTGGCTCGGCTACGCCGTGTCCACCCTGCTGGTGATCCCCCTGGTCGTCTACGGCATGAAGGCCCTGACCCGGCTCCAGGTGTGGACCACCCCGATCTGGCTGCTGCTGATGGTCGCCCCGCTCGTCCACCTCGTCGTCACCGACCCGGGCAGCGTCGACCGCTTCCTCGCCCACCCCGGCACCGACGGCGAGGGCGCGCTCAGCACCGCTTCGGTCATGCTCGGGGCGGGGGTCTGCCTGTCGTTGATCGCGCAGATCGGCGAGCAGATCGACTACCTGCGCTTCATGCCGCCCAGGACCGCGGCGAACCGGCGCGGCTGGTGGACGGCCGTGGTCATGGCCGGACCGGGGTGGGTGGTGCTCGGGGCGCTCAAGCAGGCCATCGGCGTCTTCCTCGCCGTCCGCATCCTCGCCGAGGTCGGACCGGCCGCGGCGCCCGAACCGATCCGGCAGTTCCGCGGCGCCTTCGAGGAGATGATGCCGTCCTGGCTGGTGATCCCGCTGGCCGTGGTCCTGGTGGTGATCAGCCAGATCAAGATCAACGTGACCAACGCGTACTCCGGCTCGCTGGCCTGGACGAACTCCTTCACCCGAGTCACCGGGCGCTATCCCGGCCGCATGGTCTTCGTCCTCGTCAACCTGGCGTTTGCGCTCGCCCTGATGGAGGCCGACATGTTCAGCTTCCTGAACGGCATCCTGGGCTTCTACTCGAACTGCGCGATCGCCTGGGTGGTCACCGTGGCCACCGACATCGGCGTCAACAAGTACCTGCTGAAGCTGTCCCCGCTCCGGCCGGAGTTCCGTCGCGGCATGCTGTACGCGGTCAACCCGGTCGGCGTGGTGTCCTTCGTCGCCGCGTCCGGGCTTTCGATCGCCCTGTACTTCGGGCTCCTGGGCGACACCCTCCAGCCGTACTCGCCGGTGGCCGCCGCCGTCATCGCCTTCGTGCTGACCCCGCTGACGGCCGTGGCGACCCGGGGGCGTTACTACCTGCGCCGCCAGGACGACGGAATCGACGCGCCGCTGCTGGATCCCGAGGGGAACCCGAGCGGGCTGCTCCTGGACTGCCACGTGTGCGGCCTGGCGTACGAGCGCCCCGACCTCACCGCGTGCGCCGCCCACGGGGCGGCCGTCTGCTCGCTGTGCCTGAGCACCGACAGGACGGGCACCCACGTCCTGCCGGCCACCGTACGGCCCTGAGCCTGCCCTGGCCGGGTCGCCCTGGGCAGGCCCTCCGGAGGATGCGGCCCCGGCGGGCCGCTCCGGGCCGCCGGGTGCCTGACGTGGGCGGGCCGCCGCCGTGTCCGGAGTACCCGCGGGTGTTCCGGACACGGCGGGCGGGTCAGGCCCGGGCCCCGGCCGCCGGGCCGGTCATCTCCGCGAGCACGGTCCTGCGGTCCTCTCCGGGCCGGGCCCGCAGCGGGCGGGCCAGCCGGACGCTGTCGTAGTGCCAGCGGTGGTCGAGGTCCTGCGGGACGGTCCCGGTCAGGTGGACGGCCGAGCCGGTGCCGAGCAGTTCCGTGAGGTCCTGTGCGAGGTCGCGCCAGGAGACGTGGCCGCTGCACGCGTTGGCGACCCCGTGCACGGGCCGGTCCAGGCACTCGGCGACCGCCCGGGCCAGGGCGGCGGCGTGCACCCAGGCGGCCCCGTACCAGGCGTGGCCGCCGGTCCCCGGAGCCGGCAGCTCGATGGGCAGGCCCTGGCGGGCCGCCTGGTAGAGCGAGCCGAGGGCGCCCCAGCGCAGCTGTTCGCGCAGCCGGTCGTGCGCGCCCCAGACGATCGGCGACCGCACGGCGCTCGCGCCCCCGCGTCCGCCGGTCCCCGCGGCCCGCAGGACCATGTCCTCGCAGTCGAGCTTGGCCCGGCCGTACGGGCTGACCTGCCCCTGGGGCGGGGCCTCCTCGACGACGCGGTCGGTGGCGGGGTGCCCGTAGGCGTCCACGCTGCTGACGAACACGAACGGGCCGCGCCGCCAGGCGTCGACCATCGCCTCGGTCGCCGCGAGGTCCACCTCGTGACGGGTGAACGTGCAGGCGGCGTGCACGACCGCGTCCGCGCGGGCGACGGCGTCGCGCAGACCGGCCAGGTCGGCGAGGTCGCCCTCGACGACCTCGATGCCCTCCCCCGCGACCAGGTGGGCGGACTCGGGCCGGGCCAGCGCCAGCACGGGACGCCCCGCGGCGGCGAGTTCGCGTACGACGAACGCGCCCACGCCGCCCGTCGCACCCGTGACCAGGACCGTGCCCGGACGGACCTCCCGGGAGCGGGCCGCCGGCCGCCGCGCGGCCTTGGCCTCGCTCTGCCGTGCCGCCCGCTCGTCGAGGAGCGCGGTCAGCTCCCGGGGCGTGCGGGCCTGGAGGACGTCCAGGCCCGTGAGCGGCAGGCCGAGGTGCGTGCGGAGCCGCTCCGCGAGCTGTACGGCCTTCAGGGAGTGGCCGCCCAGGGCGAAGAAGTCGTCGTCCGGCGCGGGGCGCGCCCCGAGCACGGCGGAAAACGCCTCCGTGACCGCCTGGCCCCGGGGCCCGCCGGGCGCGTCCTGCGGGGACGGCCCGGGCAGCCGTGCGGAGTCGGGCGGTCCGTCGGCGGTACGGGGCAGTGCGTCGAGGAGCGTGACCGCGGCCGGCACCACCCCGGGGGCGAGGGTGCGGCGCAGCAGGCCGAGCAGTTCGACACCGGAGGGTCCGGCGCTGTCGCGGAGCACCGCGTAGGCCACGGCCGGCCCCTGTGCCGGCCGGACCACCGTGGCGTCGGCCACCTCCGGGTGGGCGCGCAGGGCCCGGGCCGCCGGGTGCCGGTCGCCCTCCGCCCCGGATCCGTCCGGCTCCGCCGGGTCGGGCCCGGCGGGGTCGGGCCCGGCGGGGTCGGGCCCGGCTTCCTCGGGGGCTGCTGCCCTCTCGGGGAGGGGCAGCGCGCTCAGGGCGAGGTCCGGGTCGGCCGCCACCGCGTGGAGCAGGGCGGCGTAGTCCCGTACGGCCGCCTGCGCCGCGGCGGCGTCGAGCGCCTTCGCGTCGTACTGGACGAGCACCCGGGGGCTGCCGTTGTCACCGGCCGGCTCCAGGCCGTACGACAGCGTGAACTTCGCGCCGTCGGAGGGGACGTCGACGTACGTGGCGGAGGTGCCCGGCAGCCGGAGCACGGTCGGCTCGCCGAGGACGTCGCTGGTGACGCCGACCAGCGCGGTGCCGTCGGTGCCCCGCGCGCCGGCTCCGAGGCGTTCGAGGACCAGGTCGAACGGGATGTGCCGGTGGCTCTGGGCCTTCAGGAGCGCGTCGTTCACGCGGCGCAGCAGCCGGGCGAAGGACGGGTCGCCGGAGAGGTCCACCCGGACGGGCAGGGTGTTCACGCACAGGCCGACCAGGCCGCGCATGGCGGTTCCGCGGCGGTGGGTGCCGGCCACTCCGATGACGAGGTCGTCGTCGCCGGTGAGCCGGTGCAGCGCGGCGAAGGCCGCGGTGAGCGACACGGCGAACAGGGTGGCCTGCCGCTGGGCGCCCAGGGCCCGCAGGGCGTCGGGGACGCCCGGTTCGAGGGGCGCGTCGTGCACGGCCGCGGCCGGTGAGCCGGTCCGCGCGGGGGTCGCCGGGCGGGGCAGCCGCGGTGGGGCGGCGTCGGCCAGCAGGGCGGTCCAGTCGTCCAGTTCGCCGTCGAGGCCGGGCAGGCCGTCGTGCTCGCGGCGGGCGTGGTCGGCGTACTGCGGTGCCTCGGCGAGGGGCTGCGGGCCCGGGGCGCCGGTGGCCGCCGCGTAGAGGACGGCGAGTTCACCGGCCACGGTCTCCAGCGAGGCGCCGTCCATGCCGATGTGGTGGAACGTCAGCAGCACCGTGTGGTCCTGCGGCCCGTGGCGCAGGACCAGGGCCCGCACGCCGTCGCCGGCCGTCAGGTCGAAGGGCCGCGCCGCCTCGCGCCGCAGCAGCCCGGGGGCGTCGTCCGGCTCGCTGTCGACGACGTGGACGGGGACCGTCCGCGGGGTGGGGAGCACCTCCTGGAAGGGCTCGCCGTCGTGCTCCGCGTAGCGGGTGCGCAGGATGGTGTGCCGGGCGACCAGGGAGGTGAGGGCCGTGGCGAACGCGGCCACGTCGAACGGTCCGCCCACCCGGGTGGCGAACGGGACGTGGTACGAGTCGCCCGCGCCGCCCAGCCGTTCCATCAGCCACATCCGCTGCTGGGCCCGGGAGAGCGGGGCGCGAACGCCCTGTGGGTCCGCGGTGGTCGCTGTCGCGGTGGCGGCGGGCGTGGCGTCCTGCGGTGCCCGCTCGTCCGGCCCGGTCTCCGGACCGGTGTCCCGGGCGGTGTCCGGTCCGGTGCCGGACCCGGCGGTCGCGCGCCGGGCGGTGCCGGCGCGGGCCCGGCGCAGCAGCTCCTGCTGGAGCTGTCGGCGGCGGTCTCCGGCCGCGGCGTCGGCGTCAGTGGACATCGCTGTGCTCCGGGGTCTCGGGGTGCAGGTCCTGGTGGGCGGCCAGCAGGGCGCGTTCCACCAGCGCCGCCTGTTCGGCGACGCTCGGGGTGGCGAAGAAGTCGGCGAGGGAGATCTCCACGCCCAGTTCCTCGCGCAGGTCCTCGGTGACGGCGAGGGCGAGCAGCGAGTGTCCGCCGAGCAGGAGGAACTCCGCGTCGGGGTGGGTGACCTCGACCCCGAGCGCCTGGCCCCACACGTCGGCGACGGCCTGTTCCAGCGGGGTCATCGGGGTCGCCGGGCCGTCGGCGGTCGGGCCGCCGCCGGTGGCCGGGCCCGCGGTGAGCGCGCGCCGGTCGACCTTGCCGGCCGGGGTGAGGGGGAGCCGCTCCCGCAGGGTCACCACGTCGGGGACCAGGTGGGCGGGGAGGAGCGCGGTGAGCCGTTCGCGCAGCGCCGCGCCGGACGGCACGGGCCCGGGGGCGGCGACCACGTGCGCGACCAGGCGGGCTTCGGGGGTCCCGGAGCCCTCGACGGTGACGGCGGCGTCGTCCACGTCCGGCTGCTCGCGCAGGGCGTGTTCGACCTCGGCCGGTTCGATGCGGAAGCCGCGGACCTTCACCTGGTCGTCGTTGCGGCCGTGGAAGCGCAGGATGCCGTCGGGCCGGAGGGAGACGACGTCGCCCGTGCGGTACAGGCGCTCCCCGGCGGCGGCCGGGTGGTCGACGAACCGTTCGGCGGTCAGCTCCTGAAGGCCCGTGTAGCCGAGGGCGAGCCTGCTGCCGCCGATCCACAGTTCGCCGCGCCCGCCGTCGGTGACGGGCCTGCCGTCGGCGTCCAGGACGTGCGCGGTGGCGCCGGCGACGGGCCTGCCGATCGGGATCTGCTCCGCGCAGTCCTCCGCGGTGACCCGGTGGGCGGTGGCGAAGGTGGTCGTCTCGGTCGGTCCGTAGCCGTTGACGAGCTCCAGCCAGGGGAAGGCGGTGAGCACCTCGCGGGCCTGGGCGGCGGCCATCGCCTCGCCTCCCACGACGACCGAGCGGAGCTGGGAGAAGACGCGGGAGCGGCGGGCCGCGAGCTGGTGGAAGAGGGCGGTGGTGAAGAAGGCCACCGTCACGCCGTGCCGTTCGACGTGCCGGGCCAGGTCCTCCAGGGAGGGCCGCTGTTCGGTGCACACGACGACCGCGGCGCCGTTGGCGAGCGCGACCCACACCTCGAAGGTGGAGGCGTCGAAGGTCATGGGCGAGTGGAACAGGACCCGGTCGCGGCCGGTGACGGTGACGTAGTCGGGGGCGGTGACCAGTTCGGCGACGGCCCGGTGCGGCACCAGGACGCCCTTGGGGCGTCCGGTGGAGCCGGAGGTGAACATGATGAACGCCGTGCCGTCCGGGTCGGCTCCGTCCACCGGGCCGCTGTCGGCGAGGGGCTCCTCGGGCAGGGCGAGGACGGGACCGGGGAGCGGGGTGGCGTCCAGCAGCTTGGCGTCGCCGACGGTGAGCGTCACCCGTGCGTCGGCGATGACCGCCTCGGTGCGCGGCCGGGGCTGGGCGGGGTCGAGCGGTACGCAGACGGCTCCCGCGAGCCAGAGTCCGAGCTGCGCCACGACCGTCCGGTGGGAGCGCGCCGTGAGCAGCGCGACCCGGTCGCCGCGGGTCACACCGTGCGCGCGCAGCCGAGCGGCGAGGGCGTGCCCGGCCCGGAGCAGGCTGCCGTAGGTGAGGGTGGTGTCGCCGTCCACGACGGCGAGGGCGTCGGGGGTGAGGGCGGCGTGCCGTGCGACGAGGGCCGGCAGGGACGCGGGCCCGGTGGTCGCCGCGGGCGCGGCGGCGTACGGCGCGTCCGCGGTCGGCAGTGCGGTGGCGGTCATGTCAGGCTCCTTCCGGGCGCGGGGTCAGGCGCTGTTCGAGGACGGCGGCGAAGGCCCGCAGGTCGGTGCTGCGCAGCAGTTGGGGGGCGCGCAGGCGCACGCCGGCCTCGCGTTCGAGGGTCTCCAGCAGCCGCGCGGCGACGATGGAGGTGCCTCCGGCGTCCGAGAAGTGGTCGCCGAGGCCGGTTTCGGGCCTTCCGAGGAGGTCGCGGACGGTGGTCAGGACGAGCCGCTCGGTGGCGGTGGCGGAGGCGAGGTCGTCGGCGCCGCCGGCCGGGCCCGGCGCGGTCTCCGGGGCCTGGGCCAGGGCGGCCAGGGCGGGCCGGTCCACCTTGCCGTTGGCGTCGAGGAGGAAGTTCTCGACGATCCGGACGGCGGCGGGGACGGCCTGCTCGGGGAGCCAGGGCCGGACCGCGTCGAGGAGCTCGCCCGGCTCGGGGGCGGCGTCGGCGGCGGGCCGGACGTGCGCGACCAGGCGGGCGTGGCCGGCGCCGTCGCGCAGCACGGTGACGACGGCGGCGAGCACGCGGGGGTCCTGCTCGAAGGCGGCCTCCACCTCGGCCGGTTCGATCCGCACCCCGCTGATCTTGACCTGGTCGTCGAGGCGGCCCAGGAAGTCCAGGCTGTCGTCGGCGTTCATCCGGACGCGGTCGCCGGTGCGGTAGAGGCGGTCGGCCTCGGGCAGGCCGGTCTCCGGCGCGGGCGCGGTGAAGCGGCTCGCCGTGAGGTCGGGGTCGAGGTAGCCGAGGGCCAGGCAGTGGCCTCCGACGCGCAGTTCGCCTTCCTCGCCGCGGGCCACGGGGCGTCCCTCGTCGTCCGTGACGACCAGGGTGACGCCGGGCAGCGCGGTGCCGATGGGCGGCGGCGCGGTGTCTCCGGCCTCCGGGTCGGTGGCGCGCATGGCGTGGGTGGTGGTCACGACGGTGGCCTCGGCGGGGCCGTAGGCGTTGTGGACGGTGGCGGTGACGTCGCTGCCGGGGCGGCGGCGCATGCGGTCGCCGCCCACGACGAGGTGGCGCAGGGCCAGGTCCTGCGGCCACGGCCGGGCCAGGAGGGGTTCGACGGTGGGGGTGGCCGCGACGGCGTGGGTCAGCCCGGTGTCACGCCACCAGTCGGTGAGGACGCGGGAGTCCCAGCGGGTGTCGTCCGGGGCGGGGACGAGGGCGGCTCCCGAGGTCAGGCCGGCCCACAGTTCCAGCAGGTGCGGGTCGAACGCGACGCCGATGAGCAGGGACTGCCGGTCGCCCGGGGCGATCCCGGTCTCGGCCCGGTACCAGTCCAGGGCGACGGAGAGCGAGGCCTCGCCCACGGCGACCGCCTTGGGGCGGCCGGTGGACCCTGAGGTGAGCACGGCGTACAGGGCGGCTTCGGGCGCGCGGCGGCTGCCGCCGGGGGCCGCGGTGAAGGCCGCGACGGCGGTGGCGGGGGCGTTGACCCCGTGGACGGGCAGCGGCAGCGGGACGTGCTCGCCCTCGCGGTGCTGCTCGGGCAGGACGCCGGGGTCGCCGATGAGGCAGGCGACGTCGAGGTCCTCGGTGACGGCGCGGGTGCGGCGTTCGCCGGGGCGGGGTCCGAGCGGGAGGTAGACGGCGCCGATCCGGGCGAGGGCGACGGCGGTGACCACGAGGGCGGCCGACCGGTCGAGGCAGACGCCGACCAGGTCGCCGGGCCGGACGCGGTCGCCCAGGGCGGCGGCGAGCTCTCCGGCGGCCTCGTCGAGGTCCTGGTAGGTCCAGGTGCGGGCGGAGTCGATCACCGCGGGGGCCTGCGGGGTGCTGCTGACCCAGTCCTCGAAGCGGGCGAGCACGCGGGTCGGCTCGGCGGCGGGGCCGTGGGCAACGCTGGGCGCTCCGGCCTCGTGGGACACGGCGGCGTCGTGGGATGCGGCGGACGGGGCGGGTGCGGTCGGGGACTGGATCATCACGACTCCGTGGAGGGGGCGGTGGCGGCGAGGGCTTCGGCCTGGTCGGCGAGGACGGGGTTGCGGAAGAGCACCCTCAGCGGCGGGCGGGTGCCCAGCCGGGGCTCCAGCCAGGCGGCCAGCTCGGCGGCCAGCAGGGAGTGGCCCCCGCTGTGGAAGAAGTGGGAGCGGGCGTCGAACCGGCCGTGGCCGAGGACGGTGCGCCAGCCTTCGGCGAGGAGGTCCGTCATGGGGTCGCCGGACGCGGCGGACCCGGCTTCGGCTCCGTCGGCGGCTTCCGGAGCGGTGGCACCGTCCGCGACGACGGTGCCGTCCGCGGCGGGCACGGCTTCCGGGCCGGACACGGACTCGGTCGTCGCGGTGTCCTCGGCGTCGAGGGCCGCCGCGCGGCGGGACAGTGCCGCGCGGTCGGGCTTCCCGCCCGCGAGGGTCGGCATGGTCTCCAGTCGCGCCCAGCGGGCGGGCACGAGCGGGCCGGGCAGCCGGCGGCTCAGCTCGGCGTGCAGCGCCTTCTCGTCGAAGGCGCTGTCGTCGTCGCCCTCTTCGAGGAAGGCGACGAGCCGGGGCGCGCCAGCGCCCTCCCGGTCCAGGACGACGGCGCAGGACCGGCCGCCCAGCACAGCGGACGCCGCGGCCTCGATCTCCTCCAGCTCGATGCGGTGGCCGCGGAGCTTGATCTGGTTGTCGCGTCGGCCGAGGAAGTAGAGCAGGCCGTCGAGGCCGCGGTAGCCGAGGTCCCCGGTGAGGTAGACGCGCTGCCCGTCGAGTGCGTCGACGGTGACGAACCGGGCGGCCGTCGCCTCCGGGTTTCCGGCGTAGCCCGCGGCCAGGCCGGGCCCGGCGACGGCGAGCTCGCCGACCGCGCCGGAGGGCAGCGGGCGGTGGTGCGCGTCGAGGACGTGGATCCGCTCGCCCGGCAGCTCGGTGCCGAGGGGGATCTCGGTGCCGTCGGCGAGGGCCTCGCGGGAGATCTCGTGGACGGTCGAGCTGATGGCCGCCTCCGTGACGCCGTACGCGTTGAGGACGGTGGCGTCGGTGTCGGCGAGGAAGTCGCGCAGGGCCTGCGCGGGCAGGCGTTCGCCGCCGAGGACGAGGAGGCGCGGCGTCCAGCTGGCGTCGCGCAGCGCGGGGCGCAGGTCCTCGCGGGTGGCGAGGAAGTAGCTGGTGGGGAGGTTGGCGACGGTCACCCGGGCGGCGGCGAGCTGTCCGGCGAGCTCCGTGCCGGTGGGAACCTCGTGCTCGGGCAGGACCAGGCAGGCGCCGGCGTGCAGGGTCGGCAGGACCTCTTCCAGCGCGACGTCGAAGGACGGCTGGGCGAACATCAGGACCCGGTCGGAGCTGACGAGGCCGAACCGGTCGGCGGCGGCCGTCATGTGGTGCACCAGGGCGGCGTGGCCGACGGCGACCGGCTTCGGGGTGCCGGTCGATCCCGAGGTGTGGATGACGTACGCGGTGCCCGGCAGTTCGGTGGTGCCCCGCGCGGACGGCAGTTCGGGGGCGTCGAGACGGGCGGCGGGCAGTCCGTCCGGCAGGGCGGGGGTGCCGTCGCCGGTGAGGACCAGGGCCGGAGCGAGCCGTTCCAGCAGCAGGGCGAGGCGGGCGGGCGGGTCGGACGGCGACAGCGGGCAGTAGACGGCGCCGGTGCGCAGGCACGCGAGCAGGGCGACGACGGAGTCGGTCCCCCGGGGCAGGACCACGGCCACGGGGCGGCCCGGTGTCACCCCGGCGGTGCGCAGCTTCTCGGCGAGTGCGCCGACGCGGGCGTCGAGTTCGCCGTAGGTGAGCCGGCGGGCGCCGTAGAGCAGGGCGGGCAGTGAGGGGTGGTGCGCGGCGACGGGGTCCAGCGGGTCGCGGTCGGCCGGTACGGGGAGGGATTCGGCGGCCTGCTCCACGGGGGCCGGTGCCAGGTCCGCGAGCGGGGTCCCGGGGCTGTCGAGGTAGGCGCGCAGCAGGTCGAGGAAGCGGCCGGAGACCATCCGGGCGACGTCCTCGCCGAAGAGGTCCATGTCGTAGTCCCAGACCAGCGTCATGCCGGGCGCGCCGTGGCGGACGGTGACGCCGCGCCGGTCGTCCGGGAGCAGGACCACGTCGAGGTCGAAGCGGGTGGTGCCGGTGTTGAAGCCCTCGAAGAGGGTGATGTCGAGGCCGGGTACGTCGATCTCGGGCAGGGGCGCGTCGTGGGCGCTGAACATGACGGAGAACAGAGGGTTGTCGGCGCCGGAGGTGTGCATGCCGAGCGCCCGGGTCAGCTCCTGGACCGGCACGTCCTGGTGGGGCAGGGCGCGGATGAGGGTGTCGGTGACCTCGTCCATGGTGTCCTGCGCGGGGGCGGCGGCGTCCAGGTCGAGCGGGAGCGGGATGGTGTTGACGAACATGCCGACGGCGTCCTCGTAGCCGCGGGGGCGGTTGCCGACGGCGGTCCCGACCACCATCCGGGAGCGCCCGCTGTGCCGGCGCAGCAGCTCGGCGAACAGTCCGAGGAGGGTGCTGAAGGGGGTGAGGCCGCGTTCGCGGGCGTGTCCGCGCAGGCGTTCGGCGAGGTCGGCGCCGATGGTCTGGCGCAGCTGGCCGCCGTGGTGCCTGCGGCGGGCGCCGGGGCGGGTCAGGCCGGGCAGCGGCAGGTCGTACTGCCGGTCCTGGAGTTCGTTGCGCCAGAATGCGAGCGATGCGGGGGCGTACGCGGCGCCGGCCTGGTCGCGGACGTGGTCCGCGTAGGAGGAGGCGGGCGGGAGTTCGGGGTTCTCGCCGAGCACGTGGGCGCGGTACACGCGGAAGACGTCGTCGAGCAGGATCGCGAAGGAGTGCCCGTCGTGGATCAGGTGGTGCTCGACGTGGACCAGCCGGTGGTGGTGCTCGGCGAGCCGGACGAGGGTCCAGCGGATCAGCGGCGCCTCGAAGGTGTCGAGCGGTGTCTCGGCCTCGGTGCGCAGGAGCCGGGCGAAGGCCGCCTCGGGGTCCTCCTCCGTGCTGAGGTCGGCCTCGTGCAGCCGCGGCGCGCACTGCGGTGCGACCCGCTGGCCGGGTACGGCCCCGGCGGAGGCGACGAGTTCGAGCCGGAGTCCGGGGTGGCGGGCGAGGGTGGCCGCGAGGCCGCGGCGCAGTGCCTCGGTGTCGAGGGTGCCCCACAGGTCCAGTGAGCCGGTGAAGTTGTAGGCGCGACTGCCGGGCTGCATCTGCTCGTGCAGCCAGACGATCTCCTGCGAGGAGGAGAGGGGGAGCATGGGCGATCCCTGAGGTTGTCGGGTCGGTCTGCGGTGCCGGTCACGGTCGTGGCCGGCGTCGTGCGGACGGCGTCGCGGGTCGCGCGGTGCCGTTTCGTGCATGCGGGGGGGGATGCCGTGGGGGGAGGTTCGGGGCGCGCGGCGGGCGGGGCCGGGCTGGGCCGGGCGGCCGGCGGGGCCGCCTGCGCGGGGCGCGTGGGGACGCGCGGTGGGTGGGGTCCGGTGGACGCCGGGGAAAGCGCCGTGGTGTGACCGGACCGGCAGGAGGTGCGGGTGGTTCCGGTGAGGTGCGGGCGGTCGGGCCGCCGGGTGGGGCTGCTGCCGCGGTTGCGCGGCAGCGTGCTCAGTCCATGGCGTGGTCCGAGGGGCGCAGCGCGTGGGTGAGCGCGTCGAACGCCCGGTGCGCGGTCGCGTCGTCGAGCACGGCCCGGTCCCACACCATGCGCAGGCGGATCTCGGCCCCCTGGGTGACGGACACGGCGAAGGGGCCGCGGACGGGTCTGCCGTCGACGTGGACCTCGCGGCCCTCGACGCCGGCCAGCCGGAGGGGCGGGCGGCGGGAGTCGTCGTCGACGGTGAGCAGTCCGTCGAGGCCTCCGGTCCAGTCGGCGCCGGCGGCCCGTACGGCCGCCACGACGGCGTCGAACGGTACGTCGGCCCGGTCGAGGTCGTCCCACCAGGCGTCGGCGGTGACGGCCGAGCCGGGCCCGTCGCCGGTGTCCGCGGGGAACACGAGGGTGTTGAGGAAGCAGCCGACGACCGGATCGGCGCCGGCGGGACGGCCGCCCCACGGGTAGCCGAGCGGGACGGCGAGGCCGGGGCCGTAGAGTTCGCGGGCCGCGGCGCGGCAGGCGTCGAGGAGACCGGGGAAGGACACGCCGCCGTCGTGGGCGGGCAGCCGGGCCTGCGCGGCGCCGCTGGGCCGCGTCCCTTCGGGTACGCGGGCCGCGAGGGGGGCCGGGGCGTGGGCCCGCAGGGCGCGCAGCCGGTCCGCCCAGTACGCGGCCGCGGCGGGCGTCTCCGCGCGTTCCTCGGCGGCGAGCTGGCGCAGGACGGCGTCGTGGTAGGCGGCGAGTTCGGCCTTCGTCTCCTCCGGTTCGGGCGGGGCCGCGAGGGCCTCCTCGCCGTAGGCGGCGCCGAGTTCGTCGACGATCCGCGCCAGCGAACGGCCGTCGCAGACGGCGTGGTCCAGGGCGACGGCGAGGATCTCCTCCTCGCGCTCCTCGTCGTACACGAGGAAGAGCCGCAGGGCGGGGCCCTGCGGGGCCCAGGCGGCCAGGGCGCGACGGAGGGTGTCGGCGGGTGCCTCGCCCGGTGCGGGGGCCGGCCGGGTGAGGGTGACGTCCGGCTCGGTCACGCTCAGGACGGGGGTGCCGCGCAGGACGTCGGGCCGGGAGCGCAGGGCGGTGTGCCGGGCGGCGAGACGGCACGCCGCCGTCCGCAGGCGCTCGGGGTCGACGGTCCCTTGCGGGAAGGCGAAGAACATCGGCACCACGTCGGGGCGTCCCGCCGGGTCCAGTCGGCGCACCAGCACGAAGCGGCGTTGTGCTCCGGTGACCGGCAGCAGGGTGTCGGATCCGTCACCGGCGAGGCGCCGGTAGCGGGCCAGGTACTGACTCGTGATGCTGAGCACGGGGTCCTTCTCGGTCGTGGCCGCGGACGCGCGGACGGGGGTGGCGGTGGGCGTCGTCCGTACGGGGACGGGTGCGGACGCCGGGCCGCCGTACGGTGGTCAGCCGGTGGAGGCCGGGGCGGGACGGGCCTCGCCCTCGGCGGCGCTGGGGTCCTGCGGCGCGGGGTCCCGGGGTGCCGTGTCCTGCGCCGGGGCGGTGTCCTCGTCCTGGGGTGCGGGCAGGTCCCGCATGCGGCGCAGCGGGGAGAACAGCAGGGGCAGGGGGACGGCCAGGATGCCGATCGCGCACCAGACGAGGGCGGTGCGCGAGCCGTAGGACTGGGCGAGGGCGCCTCCGAGGAGGGCGCCGAGCGGGAGGGTGCCCCACATGAGGAAGCGCAGCGTGGCGTTCATCCGGCCGAGCAGCCGGGGCGGGCACATGCCCTGGCGGAAGCTGACCTGGGCGACGTTGTAGACGACCGCGCCGAAGGAGACGACGCCCGACCCGGCGGCGAACAGGACGGCGCCGGTGACGCCGTGTCCGGACAGCGGCCACAGCAGCGCGAACGGACCGGTCACGAGGAGGGACAGCAGGATGACCCGGGCCTGCCCGAGCCGGGCCGCGATGCGTCCGGAGCACAGGGCGCCCAGCAGCCCGCCGACGGCCGACGCGGACAGCACCAGGCCGAGCCCCCCGGCCTCCAGGCCGACGACGCGGACGAGGTGCACGGTCTGCGTGGCCATGAGGACGGCGGTGAAGAAGTTGGCGAGGCCGGTGGTGAGGGCGATGACGCGCAGCAGCGGATGGCCGAGGATGAAGCGGACGCCCTCGCCGATCTCCTTGCGCAGGGATCCGCCGGGGGTGCGCTCGGGGACCTCCTCGGTCTTGCGGACTCGCTGCAGGAACAGGGCGGACAGGAGGTAGCCGACGGCGTCGACGATGACCGCGAAGTGCGCTCCGACGAGCTGGACGAGTCCGCCGCCGAGGCCCGGTCCGGTCACCTGGGCGGTGGAACGGACGGTCTCCAGCGCTCCGTTGCCGGCCACGAGCTGGTCGCGGGGCAGGATCTGCGGCAGGTAGCTCTGGTGGGCGACGTCGAAGAACACGGTGGCCACACCGGTGACCAGCGCGACCACGTAGAGCTGGGCCATCGTCAGGACGTCGGCGAGCGCGGCGGCGGGGATGCTCGCCATGGCGGCGGCGCGCACCAGGTCCGCGCGGATCATCAGGGGTCGTTTGCGCATGCGGTCGGTGAGCGCCCCTGCGGGCAGTCCGACGAGCAGGAAGGCGGCGGTCTCCGCGGCGGTCAGCAGGCCGACCTGGAACGCGGGGGCGTCGAGGACGAGGACCGCCACGAGGGGCAGCGCCACCAGCGTCACCTGGGCACCGAACTGTCCGGTGGCGGCTCCCGCGAGCAACAGGCGGAAGTCGCGCAAGCGCAGAGGGCCACCGGTGGCGGCTCGGTTTGTGTCGGACATGTGAACGACCTTCACCGATCCATCGATCAAGAGTCAAAGTAAACCTGCCACTTTCGGACTTGTTTTGCCGCCCTGCGGACACCTGTCGATAAATCCTTCGCACTACCCGGGGTAAGGCCGCGTGAATTCCTGTCAACCCCGCATGAGGGGCGGGACGAGGGGGTCAAGGGGGGACAGGGAGGGCGAAGGGGGGCCGAGCGGCCACCCTTACCCTGAGTAATCGATTCCACGCTGGCCGAAAAGGGTCGGCGGTGACCGCATCGCTACGGAAGCAAACATTCCGTCCGCTATGAACTCCGGCCTGCGCGCGCACAGTTGCCGGCAGGCCCCCGAGGGGTCCTCCGTCGGAGGCGCGACACCGACGACCGGGCCGCCCGGCCTGACGGGCCGGGCGGGGTTCGACCGGGATCATCGGGGCACACGACGAGTCCCGACGCCTTGCCCGCCGACAGGAGGCAGCAGTGACCACCACCTACGTCATCACCGTGCCCGGCACGTTCCTCAGCGAGGCCGATGCCGCGACCCGCTCCCGGCTGGCGCGGAGGCTGGCCTCCCACCACACCGACCTGAGCGAGGCCGAGGACGTCCGACTGCTCACGGTCCACGAGGGCGGGACCTTCTCGGCGCGGCTGGAGGTGGAGGCACCCGACCGGGCGACGGCCGAGGCGAACGCCGTACGGCTGGTGGCCGACGCCCTCGCGGAACTGGGGTTCTCCGAGAAGGACGCTCCCCTCGGGCCGCCCGCCGTCACGGGTGTCGAGGGCGATCTCTGAGGCGCGCCCGGCCGGCGCCCCTCAGCCGGTGTGCAGGATCCGGAAGCGGTCCGGGTCCGCCGGGTCGCGATCGACGACCTGGACCGGCGCCGCGTCCCACTGCCACAGGCCGGTGCCCGGGGTACGGGAGAAGGTGATCCGCCCGCGCGTGCCGTCCACGGCGACGTCCGGCCAGGCATGTGCCGTACGGGTGAGGTCCGTGCCGTGGGTGCGCAGCAGCGCCGCGAGGACGGTCACCGTGTCGTACCCCTCGAAGCCGACGAACGACGGTGCGGCGCCCAGCCGTTCCCGCAGGGCGGTCCGGACGCGTCGGGCGAGCGGGCCGGGGTCCTCGGGCAGGTAGCGCAGGAAGGGGACGGCCGACCCGTCCGGGCCGAGCAGCTCCGCCCACTGCGCGAACTCCGGCTGGCCGGCCGGCGCTCCGATCAGGAGGCCGGCCAGGCGCGGCTCCCGGCGCAGGCACGTGACGAGCGGGACCGCCGGCTCCGGGGTGCCGGCCAGCAGCAGCAGTGCCGTCGCGCCGCCGTCGAGGAGCGCGTCGCGGACTCCGGCGGGGCCGAGCCGCCGCACGTCGAGCTCGGTGAGGGTGGCGCCGTGCGCGGAGAGGCGTTCGCGCAGGATGCGGGTGCCCGAAGCCCAGTAGACGCTCGGCTCGGCCGCCACGGCGATCCGGCGGTGGCTCGCGCCGAGGAGGAAGTCGGCGTAGAGGCTCCAGCCGCGGGACTGCGGCGGGGCCAGCCGCGCGACACAGTCAGTCGGCCGTTCGGTGAGGGCGTCGAGCACCGCCGAGGAGCAGAGGAACGGCACACCGAGGGCGTCGGCCCGGGCCGCGGCCGCCCTGGCGACGACGCTGTGGTACTCCCCCGCGACGGCGGCCACGCCCAGCCCGGCCAGCTCCGCCACGGCCGCGGCGGCCCGCTCGGGATCGGCCGCGGTGTCCCGGACCACCAGTACCAGCGGGCGGCCCGCGATGCCACCGCCGTCATTGGTCTCGTGGACGGCCAGTTCGAGTCCCGCGAGCAGGTGGCGGCCCGCCTCGGTCCAGCCCGGCCGGGTCAGCGGGGCGAGGGCCCCGATCCGCACCGGCGTCCCGTGTCGTCGTGGAGGGCGCACCAGGGTGGTCATGGCGCACATTGCACCGGCCGTACCCGCCGCGGGGCAACCGGTTTTGCCCGTCGGCCGCGGTGACCGCGGCCGACGGGCGTCCCGCCCGGTCCCGGCTCCGGCTAGGCGGCGCCGGTCATCCGGGCGAACACCACCACGTTGCTGTCGTAGTAGTGCTTCTTGGGGTCGAAGTCACCGCCGCAGGTGACCAGTCGCAGGCCCGCGTGGTCGAGGTTCTTGTAGACCTCCATGGTCGGGAACTCCGCCTTGGGGTACTCGGCGACGCGGTCCACCGTGAAGGTGACCGTCTTGCCGTCCTTGCGGGTCACCTTGATGGTGTCCCCGCCCTTCATCGACTTCAGCTTCTCGAACACCGCTGCCGCTCCGTTCCAGGTGACGTGCCCCGCGATGACGGCCGGTCCCTGGGAGCCGGGGGTCGGCCCCGGTTCGTACCAGCCGGCAAGTGCGGGGTCCTTGGGGGTCTGCATGGTCCCGTCCGTGTTCTGCCGCAGCGTCTCCAGGGTGCTCGACAGGTTGAGGGACGGGATGGTGATCTTCTGGGGTTCCGACCGGGCCAGGGCGGGCGCCGCCCGCCCCGCGCCCCCGGCCGCGGCGCCACCCTGCGCACCGTCCGCGGGTGCCGCGCTCTCGCCGCCGGGTGCCTTCCCCCCGTCCGCGGGAGCCGCTGCGTCCGGGGCACCGCCCGGCTGGACCTGCCCGGCGGGGGCCGCCGGCCCTGCCGCGTCCTGCCCGCCGCACCCGGTGAGGAGCGCGCCGGTCAGGGCCACCGCCGCCAGCCCTCCCCGCGTACGCCGCCCGCGCATGCGGGACACGGGTACGCCCGGGCGCACCGGGCCGGCCCTCACGCGCCACCTCGGGTGGGCTCCCTGCGCACGGCGACGGCCTGGGCCCGCCTGCGTCCGAGGGCCACCGCGCCGGCGGCCGTCGCGAGCGCGGTCATCGCCACCCCGTCCCGTACGGTCACCGGCATCTGCGCGGCCTGCGCACTGCCGCCGCCGGTCTCGATGGCACCGACCGGGAGGGAGCCCACGGCCGCGCCCTTGACCTCCCCGCAGTTGGTCGGGGCGGTGGCCTCCTGCGGCAGCTTCGGGTCGAGTTCGCTCTTGCCCGCGCCCGCCACGTCGTACTTGCCGTTCTTGTTGCGGTCGATGCCGTGCTGCACGACGTGCAGGTCCTTGATGTGCTCGACGACGTCCTGGCCGACGGCGATCGTCCGCTTGTAGCGGAGCTTGCCCTTCTTGTCGGCCACGGGCATCCGGTCCACGGCGAGCCCGCTGTCGGGCTTGGTGTCCCCGGACGTGGTGAGGGAGATGTTGATGTCGCCGTAGTCGTGCGTGGCCTCGGTGTTGCTGAGGATGCCGTCGCCGTCCTTGTCGTCGGAGGCGTCCGGGCAGCGGAAGTCGTGGCCCTTCGTGGAACCGTGCAGGTGCTGGGCCGACGGCTGCCCCGGCACCATGCCCTCGGACTCGATCTGGACGGTCAGCTGGTTGCCCTTGAGGTTGAGCATGACCGTACCGCGGGAGCCCGATTCGTTGAGCTGCGCCAGATCGATCTGGTACGCCTTTCCTCCCTCCGCGAGTGCCGGCCCGGAAAGGCCGATCGTCAGGAACACCGCGGCGGGGACGGAGGCGAGAACCACGAGGCGGCCGGCGCGCTTGACTATCACATTCGCTCCTGTTCCTTGGATCCCCGGGTACGGGAATCCCGTGTATCGAAGTCGTACGGGATCGGTGCGAGGCCCGGGAGGGGGCCCCGTTCCTTCTTCGGCGCCCCAACGTCTGCGGATGGGCGCCGGTTTGAAAAATTTCCGACGGGCCGGAAAAGGGCCCGAGGGGAAAGGGATCGGAAGGCCGAAGAAACATCCACCGTGTACGTATCCGCAGGTGGGGACGGTTCTGACCGGCAGCGGGAATCGGTCACGAAAGGGAGGTGACCGCATGCGCAAAGGGAGGTGGGAAAATCCCACCTCCCCGCGCTCGGCCCCGCCGAACAAGAATCCCCGCGCTTATGTCACCGCCGTTCCCGTGGTCGACGGCAGGAGCTGGAACCAGGTCTCTCCGGAATTAATCTGACTGATCTCGGTTCGGTTCTGCTGTACGCACGCACGTGCATCCACCACCTTCGCCAACATTCCGACCACCGACGGGTGGTGCCAGGTCCTGCACCCCGTCGCCGGTTTCGGTCCGGTCCGCTTCGGTCTCGACCTTTCTAGTCCTCCCGCCGGCGGCCGGGCCAATAGTTGGCGGCTGATGCTAAGAATTCACCGCGCCTCCCCCGGTCCCGGACCGGCCCGGGGCGGCCGCCGCCCGTTCCAGGACCTCCAGCACGGTGTCCCGGAACAGGGTCGCCTTGTAGCCGGTCTGCGGCAGGGGCCGGCAGCGGTCGAGCACCGTCGCGGCAGCCGCCGCCAGGGCCGCGGGCGTGGCCTCGCGGCCGATCAGCGCGGCCTCCACCTCCGGAAGCCTCAGTGGCACACGGGCCACGCCGCCCGCCGCGACGGCGGCGTGCGTGACCGTGGCGCCGTCGAACGCCAGCCGGGCGGTCGCCTCGACCAGGGGCCATTCGGCGTGGGCGCGGCTCGTGGCCCGGTGGTACGCGGCCCGTTCGCCCGGCACCGGGGCGGGGAGGCGGACCGCGGTGAGGATGCGGTGCGGCGGCAGCAGGTGGTCGGTGTGGTGGAGTCCCCGTCCGTCGCCGTACAGGTCCGCGACGGCGCGCGGGGATTCGCCGTGGACCTCGGCCTGCGCGTCGTGGGCGAGCAGGGCCATCGCCAGGGTGGAGGGATGCGGCGCGACGCAGAGGCCGTCGCCGCTGACCACGCCGAAGTGGTGGTCCCCCTCGCGCGCGGGGCAGCCGGCCGCCCCCTTCTGGAAGCACTCGACGTGCGGATTGCGGTAGTAGCAGCAGCGGTTGCGCTGGAGCAGGTTGCCGCCGAGAGTGCCGGCGGCGCGGATCTGCGGGGTGGCCGCGGCCGCGGCGGACGCCGCGAGGCCCGGCCAGCCCTCGCGGACCGTGGGGTCCCCGGCGAGGGCGGCGAGGGTGGTCAGGGCGCCGATCCGCAGCCCGCCGCCGCGCAGCGCCGTCGTGCCCCGCAGTCCGCCCGCGCCGTCCGCGCCGCCGACCCGGGAGAGGTCGGTGAACGGTCCGGTGGAGACACCGCTGCGCTGCCGGGCCGTCGTGTCGGTGCCTCCGGCGCGCAGTTCCCCGCCGCGGGCGCGGACCGCCTCGGAGAGGTCGGTGAGATCGGGCTCGGTGCTCACGTGGCCAGTCCTTCCAGGAGCCGGTCGGGGCGGATCGGCATGTCGTACGGGCGCCAACCGGTCGCGTCGTGGACCGCGTTGGCCAGGCAGGCCGCCGTGGGCAGGGTGGCGATCTCACCGAGGCCGACGCCGCCGCCGGGCACGTGGTCGAAGCCCTCCTGGTGGAAGTGGACGGTGATCTCGGGGGTGTCTCCGATCCCGGGGATGCGGTAGTCCTCCAGGTTGTCGGTCAGCACCCTCCCGGTGAGCGGGTCGACGCGCCGTTCTTCGAACAGGGCGTAGCCGATGCCCTGGACGACGGCGCCCTCGCACTGGCTGCGGGCCAGCCGGTCCTCGTGGATGCGGCCCGCGGCGACGCCGCTCCACACGCGCAGCGGACGGATGCGGCCGAGCCTCGTGTCCACCTCCACCTCGCTGACCTGCACCGAGCCGGTGAAGCCGCGGCCGATGGCCACACCGCCGAGGGTGAAGGGGACCACGAAACCCCTCCGGTCGCGCGGCCGTCGGCCGGTCACCCGTACCCCGTTCGCCGTGGCGAGCCGGGCGGCGACGTCGCCGCCGCCGAGCGCCTCGCGCAGCCGGTCGGCGGCGTCGGCGGCGGCCGGGGCGAGAGAGGGCGTGGTGCGGCTGCCGCCCGAGGTGGGGCCGTGCACGGTGTCGCTCCGGCCGATCTCGGCGCGTACCTTCGCCTCCGGCAGGCCGAGTCCGGCGGCGACGGCCCGGCGCAGGACCGTCCGTGCGCCGGTGCCCATGTCCTGGACGGCGCAGCGGGCGACGACGGTGCCGTCCTCGACGGTGAGTTCGACCTCGGTGCCGGGGTCGAGGAAGTACAGCCAGTTGGCCGCCGCGACGCCGACGCCGCGGCGGAACCGTCCGGTGCCGCCGCGCGGGCCCGACCAGACGGGCAGGGCCGCGGCCCAGTCGTACAGGGCGTGGCGCTTGGGGTTGCCGTCCCAGCGGCGGCGCAGGGCGATCGGGTCCTCGCCGAGCCGGTGGGCCATCTCGTCGACCGCCTGTTCCAGCGCCCAGCACATCGTGGGGCCGCCGGGTCCGCGGAAGGGGGCTCCGGGCGGCTGGTGGGTGACGGTGTCGAAGTCGCGCAGCCGGCGGGGGGACGTGCCGTACATGAAACGTGCCAGGGCCGCGACGGTGCCTCCCACCGAAACCCCGCCGTCGTGGTCGGCGTCGATGGCCAGGGCGCTCAGCTCTCCGGCCTCGTCGGCGACCATCGCCAGCCGGATGCGGGTGCCGGGCCGGTAGCCTCCGTCGACGAGTTCCTCGGCCCGGTCCAGGACCACCCGTACCGGGGCGCCGTGCAGCCGGGCCAGTTCCGCCGCGGCGATGACGTCCGAGGTGAGGCCCATCTTGCAGCCGAAGCCCCCGCCGACGTGGACGGCCTTGGCCACCACCCCGTCCGGGGGCAGGCCGAAGCGTTCGGCCGCCTTCTCGGCCACGTGCCGCACCGACTGGGTGGACACCTCCAGGTGGAGGGTGCCGTCGATCCATTCGGCGAGGCAGGCGTGCGGTTCGAGGGGGGTGTGCGTCTGCGCGGCGGTGGTGAACTCGCCCTCCACGACCCGCTCGGGGCTGCGGGCACGGCCCTCGGTGATGCGGCGGACCGCCGTGGCGGGGCGCCTGCTCATGGCGGACGGGCCGCGCAGGTTGCCGCGCCACCGGGCGGGCAGGAGCTGGGGGGTCTCGCCGGAGCCGGGGGCCCGCTTGCGGGCGGCCTTGTCCGCGTAGACGTACGGGCCCTCCCCGGTCCTGACGCGGCGTACGTCGAGGGCCGCGGGCAGCACCTCGTAGTCCACGGTCACCCGCGCGGCCGCGGCGAGGGCCGCCGCCCGGTCGGGCCCGGCGACGGCGGCCACCGGCTGTCCCACGTAGCGCACCACGCCGTCGGGGGGCAGCAGGGGCACGAGCGGTACGTCGTCGGCGGTGAGGGAGCGGACGTGCGCGTGGGCGTGCGGGGACCGGATGATCAGCCCCTCCAGCAGCCCTTCGGGGCGCAGGTCCGTGGTGTAGCGGGCCGCTCCCCCGGCCTTCTGCGGGGCCTCGACGCGCGGGACGGCGGGCTCGGCCCCTTCGGCCGGCTCCGTGTCGTAGGCGCCCGCGCAGGCCGCGGCCACTGCCCGGAAGATCCCCTCGTACGCGCCGCAGCGGCACAGGTGGCCCGCCAGTTCCTGCGCGATCCGTTCGCGCGTGGGCCGGCCGGACGGGTGGGCGGAGCGCCAGCGGTCGTGGAAGGCCGCCGCGGCGACCACGAAGCCCGGGGTGCAGTAGCCGCACTGGAGGGCGTCCTCCCCGGCGAAGGCTCGTGCCACGGGATGGTCCGCCAGGCCTTCCACCGTCGTGACCCGCCGCCCGGCCAGCGCGGCGGCGGGGGTCAGGCAGGACACCCGGGGCTCGCCGTCGACCTGCACCGTGCAGGCGCCGCAGACCCCGCCGGCGCAGACCAGTTTGGTGCCGGTGAGGCCGAGGCGGTCGCGGACCACCTCCACGGCGGCCGGGTCGTCGTCCACGTCCACCGCGCACGGGGCGCCATTGACCTCGAACTCCACGAGTCGCACTCCTCAGCCGCGGGCCGGGCGGCCGCCGGTGCCCCGCGGCCGCCTTCGCTCCCTTGATAACCCGCTCCGGGAAGCGGCGCAGTCCGGGACGCGGGTCCTCGACGGGGTCGGTGCCCCGGCGGCGGGCCCGCGGGGGCCGGACGGGCGCGGCTCACCACGGCTGACAGCGGGGCACCGGGCGGGGCGGACCGTCCGGCCGTTCGGGTCAGGGCATCTCGTCGGGATCGCAGCTGGCCCGGCGCAGCCCGATGGTGCGCAGGGCCCTCATCAGCGCTTCGGAGTCGCCCTCGCGGACGACGTGAACCGCGCCCTCGACGGCCAGTCCGGACACCGCCCGGGGGATCCGCGGGGCGGCGGTCCGCATCACCACGCCGCTCGCCGGGTCCAGGTCCCGTACGCCGCGGAAGACGCGCAGGACGTCCGGGTCGGCCTCGATGCTGTTCAGCCCGGCGGGCAGGGAGAGCACGGTGATGTCGGGCAGGAGGACGCGGGCGTGCGCGAGGGCGACAGCCGGGTCGCAGGCGTGCGACACGACCTGGAAGTGCGGATTGCGCTGGATGCCCGAGCGGAGCAGTTCGAGCTGCTCGCCCTCCGGTACGCCGACCACCAGGACCGTCATCACCCCACCCATCGTGCTGCGGGGCGTGCCGAGGGGCGACTCGGGGAGGGCTCGGCCGGGCCCCGCCGCGGCAGCGTCTACAGCGAGCCGACGACCTTGCGGGGGACGACGCGCACCACGACGCGGGCGGCGTCGTCGGCCGAGTGGGGGTTGAAGTCGCGGTACTCCTTGCCGGTGTACTTCCGCGACAGGGCGTCGATGAGCTCCTGCCCGCCCTCCGTGGCCAGCTCGGCGGTCCCCCGGACCTCGGCGTAGGTGTACGGGGCGTCGGGTGGGTTGATCATCACGGTGATGCGCGGGTCCCGGCGCAGGTTCTGCTCCTTGCGCCGCCCCTCGGTGGTGGAGATCAGCAGCTCGTCACCGTCGCGCATGATCCAGGTGACCGACAGCTGCGGGCTCCCGTCGGGCTGGACGGTCGCCACCGTGGCGAACACCGGGGATTCGTCGATGATCCGCTTGAGGTCGTCGGAGAGCAGGGCAGCCATGGCCGTGGGCCTTTCCGGAGGGCGCCGTGCCCGCGGCACCGGCGCGTACGAGGTGTGACCCCGCGTCACATTAGCCCCGGGCGGCGGCTCCCGGCACGGCAACGCGGCGTTTCCGGCGGCCGGTCACGCGATCACCCGGACGGCCAGGAGGACCGTGTCGTCCTCCGCACGGGCCGGGGCCACGACGTCGGCCAGGTGCTGCAGGACGTCGCCCAGGGGGGTCGTGGAGCCCGCCTCGGCCAGGAGGCGCGCCGCCCGGTCGGTGACGTCGTCGAGGTCCGCGTCGCGGTGTTCGACCAGCCCGTCGGTGTAGAGGAAGAGGGTGCTGCCGGGGGGCAGCAGCCGGGTGTGGCTGGTCCGCGGCACCGGCGGCAACGAGGGGTGCAGGAGCAGGTCGTGGGACTCCATGCGCTCCACCCGCAGCGCCGCGCCGTCGGGGTGGACGAGCAGGGGCGGCGGATGGCCCGCGTTGGTCCACGTCAGCTGCCAGTGCCCGGCCCGGCGGGGCTCGAGGTGGGCGTGCACGAGGGTCCCGCCCGCCGGCAGTCCGAGGGTCCCGGAGGCCTCCACGAGTGCCTCGACGGCCTGGTGCGGGGGACGGCCCCGGTGGTCGTGGTCGGCCTGGCGCAGCATGCTCCGCACCTGGCCCATGATCGTGGCGGCCCGCATGTCGTGTCCGGTGATGTCGCCCACCGTCACCGCCCACGCGCCGCGGCCCCCCGGCAGCGGGTAGAGGTCGTACCAGTCCCCGCCGACCATGTCCTGGCGTGCCGCCGGCCGGTACAGGGCGGCGGTCTCCAGACCTTCGACGAAGGGCAGTCCGGAGAGCATGGCCTCCTGGAGGCTGCGCGCGACCGAAATCCGCTCGTCGAGGTAGAGGGCGCGTTCGACGGCGCGGGCGGTGTAGTCGGCCAGGACGACGAGCAGGGCGCGTTCGGCCGGCTCCACCGCGTGCGGAACGTCCCCGCCCAGCGCCAGCACTCCGAGGAGTCCCTCCGGGGCCGGCAGCGGCACGCAGACCAGCGTCTGCAGGCCCAGCGCGTCGAACCGGGCGAGGACCTCGCCCCCGTACCCCTCCTCCAGGGCCCCGCGGTCGCGGACGACCACGGTCCGTCCCTCCCGGGCGGCCCGCCCCTCGGGTCCGTCCGCCTCGGTCGGGTACTCCTCGCCGCGTCCGGCCCACGGGTCCCCTCCGCCCGGCATCGTGACCCGGCGCAGCAGTCCGTCCTCCCCGATCAGGAGCAGCCCGACGTGGGAGGGCTTGAGGTCGCCCCCGGCCAGCTCGCCCACCCGCTCGCAGACCTCCACCAGGCCGCTGGTGTCCCCCAGCCCCTCGGCCGCCCTCAGCAGCAGCTGGGCGCGTCCGAGCAGCGACTCCATGCGTTCGGCGTCCGCCTCGGCGATCCCGGCGGCCTCCTCCGCCTCCACCTGCCCCCGCCAGGCCTCGCGGGACCGGTGGCGCAGGCGCATCTGGGCGCTGCACGCGGCCGCCAGGTCGCCGAGGTCGCTCAGGTCGTCCTCGCTCCACGTGCGGGCCGGGTCGTCCGTGACGGCGAGCACGCCCAGCAGGTCCCCGCCCGAGCCGATCATGGGAATGCCGGCGAAGGCCGGTCCCGGCCCGCCCGTCAGGGCCAGCGGGGCGCCCAGATCGGCGGCCCGCCGGCACAGGCCGGTGACCTCGGGGTCCACCGGGCGCGCGGGCCAGACCTCGACGACCGGGGCGCTCTCGTCGTGTACCCACACGAGGCCGCCCGGGGCGGCCAGGAGCCGCGCGGCCAGGCGCGCGAACCGGTTCACCGGACCCCCTCGCTGCGGGCCCGCCGCTGCGGCGGGCCGTCCCCCACCAGGGTAGGCGTGCCCGGGTACGGTCCCGTCGCGGGACGCCCCGGGACGGGCGCGTCCGTGCCGCCGCGGATCCGGTGTGCGGGCTCGGCGGACCTGCGGGACGCTGTGGTGAGGCAGTGCAGGAGACCCGGCGGACCCTGGAGGGCGGATGACCTGGGCATCGTGGACCACGCAGGGCGTCTACGCCGGGCGGGGTGGAGTACGCATCGACGAGTCGGCCGTCCTGACCGGGCAGCTCGACGTCCACACGACCTGGACCGAGGCCGACGGGATGGCGCACGTCGCCGTGCAGCCCAGCGGCGGCACGGAGTGGTTCACGCTGACGGGCAGTCCCGTCCCGTGTCCGAGCGCCGAGGCGAGCCGCACCCTGCACGACGCCGTGCTGGTGGCCGTACGCGCCGGGCAGGCGGCCACGTTGCCGCATCCGGACGCGGCGAAGGGCAGCGGCTGAGGCCGCCCGGCCCGCATGGCGGGCGATCTTCGGGGTAGGCGGCGGCACGAAAGCCGAGCGCACACACGAGGAGCCGCCATGGATTCGGTCCGGCGACCGCACCTGCCCCCTCCCGTTCCGGAGAGCCCCGAGGCGGTCACGCCCGACCTGCCGCCCACCGGCCCGGAGGCGCCCGACCTGCCCGGCGTGCGCGGTCCGGAGGCCGAGCGGCACGGGGATCCCGAACGGACCGGTCCGCAGGACCAGGACCAGGACCAGGACCACCGGGAGGGTCGTACGCAGGAGCCCCCGGACTAGGCAGGGACCGGCCGCGGCGCGGGAACGCGACGGCCGCGACCGCGGGACCCCGCGGTCGCGGCCGTCGCGTTCCCCGTCCGGGGGCCGGACGGTGTCCCGGTCAGGCCGCGGGACCGTCCGGCGCGGTGTCGGGGATCCAGGAGCCGTGGACTCCGCCGGGAACCCTGCGGGGCAGGTGGACGGTGGCGACCCGGTCGAGGCCGGAGGCGTCGAGGACCAGGAGCTGCGAGGCGTCCTGCTTGAGGTCGGAGACGACGGTCAGGAGGTAGCCGTCGTCCTCGCCCGTGGAGCCGGCGGCGGGGACGAAGACGGCCTCGCTGGGCATCCGGGCGTCCCCGACCTGGTGGATGCGGCGGGCGCCCGTGGTGCGGTCGTACTTGACGACGCCGTACCCGCCGAAGCCCTTCTCGTCGGGGAAGGAGATCGCGTACTGGTAGCGGTTCTCCGCGCCCAGGTAGTCCTCGTTGAGGGTGGGGAACTCCACCGGCAGGTCGTCGATGATCTGCTCGTCCACCGTGCCCTCGACCGGATCGACCACCCACCGGCGGGTGTAGGAACGCGCCCCGGGTTCGGTGCCGCGGCCGGGCGCGCCGGCCCACCAGTTCCAGGACAGCCGGAAGCCTTCGCGGTCGACGGTCGGGCCCTCCAGAACGGTGCGCCCGCGGCCGTCCTCGTAGGCGTTGCCGACGTGCAGCATGTTGCCCGGCTCGACGGAGAACCAGCGGATGTGGCGGGCGCCCTCCGGACCGCGCGGCATGACGCCGATGCGGGCGGGCTGGCTGTCGCTCCAGCCGTACGGGATGCCCGAGTGCTCGGTGGGGTCGAAGGTGACATTGCCCTCCATGAAGACGACGTGGTGGCGGGTGACCGCGAAGTCGTGCTTGAGCGAGGCCGTGGCGCCCGGGATCTCGGCGGCGTGGACGACGGCGCCCTTGGCGTCGGCGACGTAGTACATGAGGTAGGGCGGGAAGGGCGAGGACCCGAAGAAGTGGAGTTCGCCGGTGAGGGGGTCCTCCTTGGGGTGCGCCGTCATCGCGGAGGTGAGCTTGCCGTCGAAGTCGAAGGCTCCGACGGTCTCCAGTTCCGGCGTCAGCTCGAAGGGGTGGTTCGACTCGCACAGGGCGAGGAGGCGCCCGGCGTGTTCGATGACGTGGGTGCCGGCGGTGCTGGCGGTCAAGTCGGGGCCGTGCTCGGTCATGTACGGGGCGCCGTCGAGGGCGGGCGTACGGACCCAGCGGTTGCGGTACCACTCGGCGCGGCCTTCGCGCAGCCGGATGCCGTGGACCATGCCGCTGCCCTTGAACCAGTGGGTGGGGGTGACGCCGGGCTTGGGGTTGTGGCCGTTGCGGATCAGACGGCCGGTCAGTTCGGGGGGCAGGGTCCCCTCCACGGTGAGCTCGGTCGCGGTGATCTCGTCGGGTACGGGGGTGTAGTGGCCGGTGAGGTAGGGCTTGGCGGTGGTCATGGCAAGGGCCTTTCGCTGCGGGTCCGGTGCGGTGGTGCGTGCGGTGTTCGGTGAAGGGTGGTGGGTGGTGGGTGGTGCTGATCGGTGGTCGGTGGTCTGTGGTCTGTGGCCGTCCGGCGGGGACGGGGGTGTGGGACGGGCGGTCCGTGGCACCGGCGCGAGGGGGGCACGACCGGGCGGGGGCGGGCCGCCCGCCCCACGTTCAGGGGGCCCTCGACGGCTCGGGGGTCAGGGGCCGTGGGGCGGGCGCGGCGGGCGGTACGGCGGGCGGAGCTCCGGCGCGGGTGAGGAACAGGGCGAGGAGGGCCGCCGCCGCCAGGACCGCCGCCGAGGCCGAGAACGCCGAGCGGTAGCCGGCGGTGAGGGCTTCGCGCAGTGGCTCGTGGGCGGACGCGGCGGTGACGGATCCGGCCAGGGTGGTCAGGGCGGCGAGCCCGATCGCACCGCCCACCTGCCGGGTGGTGTTCACCAGGCCGCCGGCCAGCCCGGTGTCCTTGCCCGGGACGCCGTCCACGGCGAAGGCGGTGAGCTGGACGAAGGCGACGCTGAGGCCGAGTCCGACCAGGACGCTCGGGCCGAGCACGTCGACGAGGTAGCTCCCGTCGGCGCTGACCCGGGACAGCCACAGCAGTCCGGCCGCCTCCGTGAGCAGGGCGCCGGTCACCGTGGCCCGGGCGCCGATCCGCCGCGCCACGAGCGGTGCGAGGGAGGATCCGAGCATGTTGGCGGCGGCGAAGGGCAGTTGTCCGGCTCCGGTGGCCAGCGGCCCTGATCCGAGCACCTGTTGCTGGTAGAGGGGGAGGAAGAAGAACAGGGCGATCCACACGGACCCCAGCAGGGCCATCAGCACGTTGCCCGCGGCGACGCGCCCGGTGCGGAAGAGGCGCGGCGGGATCAGGGCGTCCGGCCGGCGCCGCTCGATCACGACGAAGGCCAGGAGCAGCAGCGCGGAGGCGCCGAGCGTGGCCAGGACGCGGGGGTCGGTCCATCCGGCGCCGCGGGCCGTGGTCAGGCCCCAGACCAGGCCGGTGAGGGCGAGGGTGACGGTGGTCGTGCCCAGCAGGTCGAACCGGCCCGCCGGATCCTCGTCCCGGCCTCCCGGCGGACGCGGTACGCACACCGCCACGGCGACCAGGACACCGGTCGTGGCGAGCGCGACGGAGTGGAAGATCCACGGCCAGCCCCAGGCCTCGGTCAGGGCGCCGCCGAGGAGCACACCGCCAGCACCGCCCGCACCGGAGACCGCTCCCCAGACGCCGAGCGCCCTGCCGCGGGCGGGGCCCGCGGGGAAGCTCTCCATCACCAGGGCGAGTGCGGCGGGGGCGATGGCCGCGGCGCCCAGGCCCTGGAGGGCGCGGGCCGCGATCAGTGCGGCCGGGGAGGTCGCGGCTCCCGCCGCCAGCGAGGCCAGGGCGAAGAGGGCCAGGCCGGCGACGAGCACCCGGCGGCGGCCGAGCAGGTCGCCCACCCGCCCGCCGGCCAGGAGCAGCGCCCCGAACGCCAGGCCGTAGGCGTTGACCACCCAGGTGGTCGCCCCGTCCGACAGGCCGACGCCGTCCCGGATCTGCGGGAGTGCCACGTTGACGATGGAGGTCGCCAGCATGACGGTGAACTGGGCCGCGGCCAGTGCCGCGAGCACCGCCCGCGGCCGGGGTGACCGGGCCGTCGTCCGGTCCGTCTGTGTGCGTGCTGCGTTCATGAGGCACAGACTCGTGCCGGTCGCTGTCCACTCTCCAGGTCCGGCGGGGGCGGGCGCTGTCCACCCCTGTCCGCACCTGTCCACCCGGCCGCCGGACCGCCTCGCCGGGCCGCGGGTGGCGGGGGCGCCGTGCTACGTGGCCGACGGGTCCCGGGGGCCGTGCAGTTCCCGCTGCCACAGCGCTTCGCAGAGCAGGTCCAGGCCCTGGCGCAGATGGCGGCGGTAGGTGCCGTACGGGAGACCCAGGCGCCGGGCGGCGGCCTCCTGGGTGGGGGCGCCGGAGAAGTACCCGGCGGTCAGTGCCTCGCGGGCCCTCACTCCGCGGGGATCGGCGGCGAGCTCGTCCACGGCCCGGCGCAGCAGGACGCGCAACTGCGGTGCGGGGTCCTCCAGATCGGCGGCGAGCCGGGTGCGCAGCAGGGCGCAGGCGGCGAAGGCGCCCGCGTCGCGCCAGTGGGCCAGCGCCTCGCGCACCGCCTGGTCGAACGTGGAACGCGGGACGGGCGACGGCCCCTCGGCCGGGTCCTCCGCGGCCTCGGTGGCCGACGTGAACCGCCGCAGCCACTGCTCCACGGGCGTGCGGCGCCAGTCGACGCAGAACACCCCGTACGTGTGCTCCCCCACCCGCGGGCGGGCGCCGGTGTCGCGGAGGGTGCCCTTGACGCGTCCGGCCCAGGTCTCGGCGTCCCGGTACACCGCGAAGCCGTAGGCGCGGCCGCGGGCGCGGGCGGACTCCGCCTGCGCGCGGGAGCTGCTGAGGTCGATGACCCGCGAGGGGACCTGGTAGCGCTCGGGGTAGACGGAGAAGCGGCTGATGCCGATGTGCTCGCCGGGGCTCACCGGGGCGTCGTCGTCGGTGTGCCGCCAGGCGGCGGCGACGACCGGGTCGGTGGCCAGGTCCTGGGGGTCGGGGGGCGCGGGCAGTGCCAGCCGTGCCGTGAAGGCGACGATCCGGCCGGTGGCGACAAGCCGGTAGACGCTGAAGGCCTGCGGCTGGCGCTGTGCCCAGTAGCGGACGAGCTCGGCGGAGGACGCTCCCTCGGTCTCCTCCGCCATGCGCAGCACCGTGTCGAGGTCGTCGGGGTGCAGGGGGCGGTCGTGCACCTCGTCCTCGCGCGACCAGGTCCTGACCCGGGCCAGGGCCTCCCCCTCGCGGAAGAGGTAGAAGAGCTCGTCGGTGACGGTCCACACGCGTTCCTCCGGCGCTTCGCGCAGGAGGCGCAGGTATTCGTCGGCGAGCCGGCGGCGCATCGCCTCGAAGGCGTTGGGCGCGCGCCAGCGCAGGTCGGCGGCGAGCGTTTCGCGGGCGGCGTCGTGCGGGTGCAGTCCCCGGTGGGTGGATTCCATGAAGGGCAGGTCCCGCAGCCAGGAGAACAGCAGGTGGGCGTCCTCCTCGGGCAGTACGGCGGCGAGCAGTTCCTCGGAGGTCGAGTGGGCCTGTGCGGCAACCTCCAGGGCGCGGCGGTGCGCCGCGGTGGGGACCTCGCCGATCAGTCCGGAGAGCAGGGTGCGCAGGACGTCGGCGGAGGGGGCCCAGATCTCCTCCCGGCCGCAGCCCTCGGAGCCGGCCGCGGCGGCGAGGGACAGGGCGAGCGGGTTGCCCCCGGCGAAGCGCAGGACCCGGTCGCGCAGTTCGGGGCGGATGTCCGCGGAGACGAGCAGGCTGTGGGCCTGGTCCTCGGAGAACGGCTCCAGTTCGGTGACGTGCAGGAGCCGGGACCAGGCGGGGTCGGCGCTCCACTGGGGCTGCGGCGGGCGCCGCCCGCCCAGGACGACCAGGGTGTCGTCGGCGGCGCGGGGCAGGAAGTGGTGCCACAGCCAGCTCTCCAGCCACTGGCAGTGCTCGAAGGAGTCGACGAGCAGGACGGTGCCGGGCACGTCCAGGAACGGGCCGGCGGCACGTTCGAAGTCGGCGGGGTCGCGGTTGACGAACCGCCCGTCGAGCTCCACGAGCAGCCGGCCCGCGGTGCGCGCCCGGTCCGCCAGACGTCTGAGCAGCGTCGACTTCCCTATGCCGCCCGGCCCGCACACGTAGAAGGCGAACGGCGCCTGCGGGCTCCCGGCCAGGGCCTCCTCGAAGCGTTCGAGCTGCGCGTCCCGGCCGATGAAGGCCCGTACGCGGGCCCGGCTGAGTCTCTCTCCGACGGACACCATGGCCGTCTCCTTCCCCCACGTTCCACCGCCGGGCCCGGGGGCGCCGGAGTTCGGCGCGGGGGCCCGGTCATGTGCCCCCGCCTCCTGTACGAGTCACTTCGCGACCCCGAGGTTCCCGTCGTCGGGGTGGCCGCTGAGCAGGAGGGTGGTTTCGTCGACGCGGCGGAACCGGCCGTCGGGGGACATCTCGGCGAAGAGGTGGACCTCGATCCGGGCGGTGCGGCCGTTGTGCTGGGTGACGGTGACGGTGTGCCGGTCGGCGTAGCGCAGGCCGTCGCGGAGTTCCTCGTGCACCTCTATGTGGCCGCTGAGGATCAGGGAGCGCAGGTGGGTGATGTGCTCGGCGAAGGAGGCGCGGTCGCTCCAGACTCCGTTGGTGCGCTGGCGGTAGTCGGGGGTGAAGTGCCGGTCGAGGGCTTCGGTGAGATCGGTGCCCGGGGCGAAGAGCAGGTCGTTGAGGGCGCGGGTGATGTCGGTCGGTGTCATCTCGTTCTCGCCTGGTGAGTGGGGGGTCTGGTGGGGAGGGCTGCGGGGACGGGCGCGGGGACGGGGGTCGGGACGGGGGTGAATTCGAGCGGGAGGGCGACCGGGCCCCGGGTGTACAGCCCGGTCTCCCGGTAGGCGGCGTCCGGGCTGTGCCGGACCCCGTCGAGCAGGGGCAGGAGCATCGCGGCGACGGTCTCGATCTCGGCGCGGGCGAAGGCGGCGCCCACGCACTGGTGGAGTCCGCTGCCGAAGGCGAGGTGCTGGGCGGCCGCGGTGAAGGACCGGGCGGTGCCGAGGTCGGGGCGGTGGAGGTCGAAGGTGTCCGGGGCGGTGAAGGCGTCGGGGTCCCGGTTGGCGGCACCGATCATGCAGAAGACGGTGGCGCCCGCCGGGACGCGGACCCCGCCGAAGAGGGTGTCGCGTTCCGCCCGCCGGGGGATCAGCTGGACCGGCGGGGTCAGGCGCAGGGTCTCGGCGACGGCGGCGGGGAGCAGGTCCGGGTCGCGGCGGACGGCGGCCAGCTGCGCGGGGTGGTCGATGAGGTGCTTGAAGAGCAGGGCGAGGGTCTTGTCCGCGGGCTCCGCGGCGGCGACCAGGACGTTGAGGATCAGCGCGGTGACGTCCCGGTCGCTCATGGCCACGCCGTCGAACTCGGCCGCGCACAGCCTCGACACGAGGTCCTCGCCGGGGTCGCGCCGGCGCTCCTCGATGACGGGGAGGAGGTAGGCCTCCAGCTGTTCGGCGCAGTCGAGGCAGTGGCGGCGGCGTTCGGGGGTGAGGGTGATCGAGGTGATGAACTCGGCGATGCCGTGGTGCCAGGCGGCTATCCGCCGCCAGTCCCTCTTGTCCAGCCCGAGGACGTCGAGGGTCACGTGGACGGCGAAGGGCCTGCCGAAGTCGTTGACCAGGTCGATGCGGCCCAACGGGAGGAAGGGCGCGAGGAGTTCGGCGGCGTTGGAGCGGATGGCGCGCACCTGATCCTGGAGGGCACGGCCGGTGAAGCCCCGTACGACGATCTTCCGTTTGGCGGTGTGCTCGGCGCCCGTCATCTGGGCGAGGACCCGGCCCGCATGACCGGTTCGGCGCGTTCCTGGAGCGTCGCGGTGCTGAAGGTGTCGTGGTCGGTGAGCACGCGTCTGACGTCCGCGTGGCGGGAGAGGAACCAGCTGTCGATCGAGGGTTCGTGGTGCACCGGGTCGTGCTCGCGCAGCCGGGCGAAGTGGCGGTAGGGGTCGGCCTCGAATCCCTCGGACAGGACACCGACTCCGCCGGCGGCCACGGGTACGGATTCGGGCATGATGGGGCCTCTCGGGGAGCGCGTCGCGCTGCGCGCGAGCGGGCGGGTGCCGGGGTTTCCCGCACCACCGACCGTTGGCCACAGGTTAACAACCCGCTTCGGGCGGGCCGTTGTCCCGAGCCCGCCGGGTCGTCAGCCGTGCAGGGCCGCACCGTCGCGGACGGCGGCGCGCAGCGCCTCCAGCCGCTGCTCGGTGAGCCGCAGGTGCTGCGGGTCGAACCGCGGCAGGGCGCGCAGCAGCTCCAGCAGGTCCGCCCCGGACGCGACGGCCCGTACGGGATCCTTCAGCCGGGTCCAGCAGTACAGCGCGCCCGCGGCCGCGTCGTGGACCTCGGGGGCAGCGGCGCCCTGACCGGCCAGTCTGGTGCGGACCGCTCCGGTCCACAGCGCCGTCGCCAGGTCGAAGTCCCCCGCCATCCGGGCCAGGTCGGCGCGGATCTCGGTGCAGCGGACGGCTTCCGGGGAGCCGGGGCCGCGGGTGTCCAGGACCTGCTGCTCCCAGGTGCGGGCGAGGGCCGCCGCCTCGGTGTGCAAGCCGCCGGTGGCCAGGGCGTGCAGCCGGGCCCGGGGGTCGGCCGGGCCGGTGTCCGGGGCGCCCGCGGAGGACGGCGCGTCCGCCGGGCCGGGCGCGGCGGGGGCGGTGGAACGGGCCGTGGCCGGCGCCGCGGCCGGACGGGTCTCCAGGTCGCGGGCGGTGGGCACGACCAGGGTGCCGGGGGCCGGCCCGGCCGCCCCCGCCGCGAGGGCGTGGAGCTGGACGTCGGCGGGCCGCACGGGGGCGCGGCGCAGCTGGTCGATCCAGTGGCGCGTGTAGCCGCTGACCGCGCCGTGGCCCGCCGCCGGGGCGGGCCCCTCGGGCGGGGCGACGACCCCGTACACGGCGGCTCCGGGCGGGTGGGGCAGGGTGCCGTACTCCCCCAGCAGCGGCCACGCCTCCTTGTCGGCGGCGAGGTCCACGAGCAGCGTGGTCGTCCCGGCGGGCCGGTCGCGCAGCTCGCCCGTGAGCCACTCCCAGGCCAGCGCCGTGTAGCGGACGGTGCCCGGTGTCGTCCCGGCGAGCGCCAGGTGGAGCCGTCGGCCGCGCCGGTCGGCGGTCAGCCGACCCGAGAGGTAGAGCAGCAGCGGACCGCGGGTGCCCGCCGCCGTCCGCAGCCGCGCGAGGACGGTGTTCGGGTCGCGGGCGCCGTCCAGGTACACGGTGTCGCTGGGCAGGTCGCTGCCGAGCAGCAGCGCGGCGGGAACCATCGCCAGGGCGGCGAGGTTGGCGCCGGGCGCGAGCCGTACGGTGCGGCGCCGCACCGCGGCGTCCCCGGCGATGAGCAGTACGTGCCCCCGCTGCTGCTCCGGTCCGTCGATGTGCATGAGCAGACGGTACTCACCCGGGCCGCCGCCGGGGCCCTCCCCCACGGGGCCGGGGGCACGGACCGGGGCCGGAGGGGTCCGGAGGGGGTCCGGAAGGGGGTGACGGCGGGGCGCTGCTCGTCGGCCTGGTCTACCCTCGGTCTGGTGATCGAGTACGTGAACCAACTCGGCGGCGGCGCACCGTCGACCGGTCCGCTGCCCGCGGGGGCCTCCGCCGTCGTCTGGTCGCTGGACACCACGGCCACCGACGTGGGCGGGCACCGGCTCCGGGACGCGGAGCGGGTGCTGGACGCCGAGGAGCGGGAACGGGCCTCGCGGATGGTGCGGCCGGGGCTGCGCGACCGGTACCTGGCCTCCCATCTGGGGCTCCGGATCCTCCTCGGCGGGTACCTCGGCGTGGCTCCGCGGGAGGTGGGGCTGATGCGCGAGGACTGCCCCTGCTGCGGCGAACCGCACGGCCGTCCCGCCGTGGTGGGCGGCGGCGTGCACTTCTCCCTGTCGCACAGCGGGGACCTGGCCTATCTCGCCTTCTCGGCGGTCCCGGTGGGCGTGGACATCGAGGAGATCCCGGGCGGGCAGACGGTGTCCGACGTGCTGTCCTCCCTGCACCCGGCGGAGACGGCCGAACTGGAGTCCCTGGCACCGGAGCTGCGGCCGGGGGCGCTCGGCCGCCTGTGGGCCCGCAAGGAGGCCTGCCTCAAGGCGGCCGGAACCGGGCTCGCCCTCGGGCTGACCGAACCGTACGTCGGGTCCCTCCCCGAGCCGGCGGCCGTTCCCGGCTGGAGCCTCACCGACCTTCCTGCGCCCGCCGGTTACGCGGCGGCCCTCGCCGTCGCCGGCTGACGGACGGCCTAGGCTGGGGCCATGTCAGCCATGATCAACCCGCAGCCGGACACCCTGAGGCTGGAGCCCGTCACCGCCGGCAACTTCGACGCGGTGTGCGCCGTACAGGTCCGCCCCGACCAGGCCCACCTCGTCTCCCCCGTGGTCAAGTCCCTGGCCGAGGCGTACGTCAACCCCGACGCGGCCTGGCCGCGGGCCATAGTGGACGGCGAGGAGGTGGTCGGCTTCGTCATGGCCTTCCTCGACATCGTCTGGGACCCGGCCGCGGACCCCGACGGCCGACGCAGCGGCATCTGGCGGCTGAACATCGACGCCGGGCGGCAGGGCAAGGGCTACGGCAGCTTCGCCGTCCGCGCCGTCACGGAGGAGCTCCGCCGCCGCGGCGCCGGGCTCGCGTACGTCACCTGGGAACCCGGCGCCGGCAGCCCCGAGCCCTTCTACCTCGGCCTCGGGTTCTCCCCCACCGGCGAGTCGAGCGGCGGGCAGCGCGTCGGTGTCCTCGCCCTGGAGCCGTCCGCGGCCCGGTGACGCGGCGCCGTGACACGGCGCGGCCGCGGTCAGCCGTCGTCCCGGTCGGGCCGGCGGCCCAGCGGCAGCAGGTACTGGAGCGGCTGGTCCGGGTCGCGCAGGCCGAGCAGTTCGTGGGCCAGGTCGTCGTGGAAGCCGCCCAGCGGGGTCCCGGCCAGGCCCAGGGCCGAGGCCGTGAGCAGCAGGGTCTGGGCGAGGTGGCCGGTCTCCAGCAGGCCCAGGCGCAGGGCGCGCAGCCCGTAGCGGCGGCGCAGCAGGCCGAGTTCGACGTAGAGGGCGAGCACGACCGGAGCCTGCGCGACGCCGATCCAGTCGGGGTCGGACGGAGGGCGCGAGAGGTACGTGGACAGCGCGGCGATGTCCTCGACCGGCGCCGCCGGACCCACCCGGCGCAGGGCGCGGCGCTCGGGAACGCAGTCGTAGGTACCGACTGGGAGCCCGGCCACGTCCAGGACGAGCAGGCGGACACGTGCCGTGTACAGGGCTCCCGCGCTCGGGTAGGGGCGCGGGGCCGGTCCGCGTGCCGGACCGTCGGGCAGCCCGTCTCCGCCGCGGCCGCTCCCGGCGAGGGAGTTCCACAGCAGCGTGCCCAGGGTGCCCGCGTCGAGGGGGCCCGTCAGCGCACCGCGCAGCGAGGCTCGGGCGCGCAGGGCGTCGCCGAGGGACACCTCGGGCAACGGGCCCTCCGGCAGCGGGACGTCGACGGCCGCGGGCCGGATCGTGGCGGGCTCCGCGGCGGGCCGGGCCCCGGTGGAGGCGGGCTCCGCGGCCGTCGTGGCCGGGCCGGGCAGCGGGCGCAGCGCCGAGTCCTCACCGCGGCCGATCTGGAACTTGCTGCGTTCCAGGTACTGCACGTCGGGCGCGGCGTGGCCCGGCGGGAAGAACCCGCCCGGCTCGCCGGTCTCCAGCAGAGTGCGTGCGGCCAGCCGGCACACGGCCCGTTCCTCGTCGGGGTTCACGCCCAACCGGTTGAGCAGCATGTGCAGTTGCGACCCCCAGACGCTCTCGCGGGCCGGCCCGTCCAGGCCGTCGAGGAGGGCGTCGGCCTCCCGGACCCGGTCCGCCCAGCGGACCAGCCACGCGGCCGCCGTCCGCGCCCGGAGCCGGTCGCGGAGGCCCGCGGCGCGCTCGCCCAGGACCGTGCGCTGCGCCGCGTGGACGGTGTTGACCCGGGTGTGGACGGCCGCTCCGGGCAGCAGCGGGACCTCGGTGACCCAGCGCCAGCCCGCCGCGTGGGCACGCAGCCAGCGCGCGCCGGCGAGCCGGTCCATGCCGAGGGCGTACGCCGTGGTGTGGGCCAGGTCGGCGGCGGCGGTGAGACGGGCCGCGGAGGCGTTCTCGGCGGGCAGGGCGCGCAGGGCGTCGAGGGCGGTCCGGGTGGAGGCGCCGAAGACCGCCTCCGCCACGGGCAGGGCCCGCGGTCCGCCGTAGCGCAGGGTCTCGGGCGCGTAGGGGACGGCACGGACCTCGCCGTGCCGAGAGGGCCAGGGGCCCGGTACGGGGGGCACCCGCCGGGCGGCCCGCTCCAGCAGCCCGGGCAGGTCCGTGAGCCGGGAGGGGGCGCCGCCGGTGGCGGTCCCGGTGGCACGGACCCGGATCCGGACGTGGGGGCCGTCCTGCCCGTAGCGGATGAAGAACCAGTCGGCGGCCTCGCCGGACGCGACGAGCGCGTCCAGGAGCGGGGCCGCGTCGGCGGTCAGGAAGCGGTCGGTGTCCTCGGTCCCGGCGTGCAGGAAGAGGTGGTGGCTCTGCCAGGTGCCGGCCGCGGTGCCGGTGGGGGTGGTCGTCACGTCGTCCGGTCCTCGTCGTCGTCATCGTCGTCGCGGGGTGGGTGCAGGAGAGGTCGGGTCAGGGGAAGGGGTGCGGGTGCAGGGGCAGTTCCTCGTGGCGCAGGGGCCGGTCGGTGCGGCCCAGCCGGTGCGGCACCTCCAGCAGCCGGGGCAGCCCCAGGGTGCGCCGGTTGACGTGCCCGAACGTCATCGCGAGCGCGCCGGGCACGATCGTCTTCACGCAGTGCAGGCCGAACCGCGCGCGCAGTCCCGGCTCGGACTGGTCCACGGTGATCACTTCCAGTCCGGCCCGCTCCAGCCGGTGCACCGTCCGGGTCAGGAGCCGGGAGAGGTCGGGCACCGGCGCGGGGGCTCCTGGCCAGGCCTCGGCGACCGTCACCTCGGGCGTGTCGGCGAAGAGGAACTCCGTGCGGGCGGCGGCCTCGGGCAGGGTGGCCAGTCCGACGTGGTCGTCCAGGCTCCGCACCCGCTCCGGATGGTCCAGCAGGGGACGCAGCCGCTCCGGGTCGCGCGGTCCGCCCTCGGCGAGGGAACGGTGGGGCGCCTCCAGGACGTTGGTGACCACCTCGGCGACCGCGGAGCGGACGGCGGCGAGCGGATCGTGGTGGGCGCCGGCCGCGAGGAACATCCGGGGCGCCGCCGGTTGCCCGCCCCGGTGCCGGCAGACCGCCAGGACGGCGGGGATCCCGAAGTCGTTGGTCGCGTCCAGGAGGCGGAGCCGGTAGCCGGCGGCCGCCGCCCGGTCGGCCAGCAGCAGGGTGTCGGTGTCGCCGTCCGGCAGCCGGACGCGCCGCAGCGGTGTGCCCGCGTACCAGGCCATGAGGAAGGCGTCGCGTTCCGCGACCTCGAACAGGCCGTACAGGGCGGCCTCTTCGGGGCTGTTGCCGAGACCGCAGCCGTTGGAGGACTCGTAGACCACGCGCGGCCGGTCCGGGCCGGGCACGTCCCAGTACGCGACGTGCTCGGGGACGGCGATCGGCCGGCGGCGGGTGAGGGACCAGCCCCGCACCCAGTGCAGCGGCAGGTCGGGGCTGTAGGGGACCGTGGACGAGGCGGGGTGGCCGTGGAAGGCGGGGTCGGGGAGGCCGAGGCGTGCCGGGTCCAGCGCCCGCTCGGGTCCCAGCTCGGCGAAGGAGGCCCGCAGGTCGGTGCGGCGGCCGGTCGGGCACATGCCCGCGTACCGTTCGACGGCCTCGAAGAGGGCGATGCGCTCGCTGTCGGGGAAGGTGCGGGCCCGGCCGTAGCCGCCGTCGTCGACGGTGCGGCCGTCCGTGACGACCGCCCCCGTGAGGCTGAACGCCGAGTCCGCGGAGCGGCGCAGCAGCCGGACCGGCCCGAACCGCTCGTCGTACAGCCCGTCCCGCAGCCGTGCGGCGGTCGTGCGGGTGTTGGGGCCGCGCAGCACGGCGGGGTCGGGCAGCGGACGCGGCCGCGAGGGCAACGGGTCGATCGGGGTGCCGGTGTCGGACGGCAGTGGGCGGCACACGTCGCAGCCGCCCACCGGCCGGACGTGGTGGGTGGACCAGGTGCCGCGACCCTGGTGGACGATGTGCACGACGGCCGCGTCCGGCGCACCGTCCGGGGCCGGATCGTCGAGGAGGTCCGCCACGAGGGCCAGGGCGGCCGGGGCCAGGGCCGGTGAGGGCACCCCGGCCAGGGTCAGACCTGGGCTGCGCCACGGGACCCGGCCGCCCGCGGTCGCCAGCCGCTGGTGCTCGGCGCACACGAGGCAGGCCGCGCCACCGGGCCGGAGCACCGGCCCGATCACCGTCAGCGCACCGTCGAGGCGGACCGGGACCAGGGTCACGGGCCGGCGCAGGGCGTGGCGGCTCAGCTCCTCGGCGAGGCCCAGGGTCCACCGGGTGAGCAGGACCGCGGCCCGGCCGGTGGTGGCGGCCAGCGCGGCGGCGGGATCCAGCACCGGGACGGCGGCGTGGGCCCCGTCAGCGGCAGGAGGGGCGGCGGACGCGGTGGCCGCGGCGGGGCGGGTCATCGGGCCTCCTCGGCGGTGCGCAGCACGGTGAACCCGAAGGCGCGCAGCACACCGGCGGGTTCCGGGTCGGATGCGCGGTCCGGCGCGTGGGCGGGCGGCCGGTCCGGCGGGCCCGCCGCCCCGACCGGGACCCCGGGGCCGCCGCAGGTCAGCCGCCGCAGGGTGCTCCGGAGGTCCTCCTCCCGCCCCGCCAGGTCGGCGAGCCAGCCGCCCGTCCAGCGGTGGTCCTCCCAGGCGGCCGTGCGCGCGGCGGCGGACGCCAGAGGGGCGACCGCACCGCCGGACGGGCGGGCCCCGCCCGCGGTGTCGGCAAGCCCGGTCGTACCGGCCCCCGCACCTGCCGGGGACCCGGATCCGGCCGTGACCACGGCGGTGACGGCGGCCAGCGCGGCGAAGGCGGCGGCATCGCCGGGGGTCGCCTCGATCCCCTCGCCGAGCACCGTCCCCGCGCCGTGGGCCGCGTCCCGCGGGGCGCGGCGGACCACGGCCCGGTAGGCCTCCGCGTGCGGGGCCAGCCGGTGCACCTCCGTCCGGGCGGCGGTGCCCAGCCGGTCGGTGAGGGTGGTCCACCAGTGGCGGTACTGCGGATGGGCGGACCACCGGGCGGGACCGACCGCGGTGCGGTGGTCCACCCGGCTGGCGTACCGGCGGGAGGCGAGGTGGCGCAGGAACCGGCCCAGGGCGTGCCCCGGATCGGCTCCGACGGTGAACGCGTCCTCCCCGAGGAGCAGTTCGGCGGCTCGGCAGAAGAGCTCCAGCCGGGCGAGGTCGAGCCGGGGCCCGCCGCCGGTCAGCGTGCGCGAGGTCGCGGGCGCTCCCCGCCGGGGGCCGGGCAGCGTACAGGCGGCGAGGGGGACGGGCAGCTGCGGCAGGTCCTCCGGCTCGGGTCCGGGCAGGGGCCCGCAGCGCCGCTCCCCCAGGGCGGCGATGCGTCGCATGGCCTCGTCCAGTACGGCCGGGGGCGCGAGGTCGGTGAGGCGGTCCGCGTCGATCCGGACGGGGCCGAGCCAGCTGTGGTGATCGGCGCGCGCGGGGCGGGCCTCGGCGAGGAGGACGGCGGGTATCCCGGGGAGCAGCCGCGGGTCCTCGCCCTCGGCGGCCGGGTCGGGCAGTCCGGCCGCGGCGCACAGCAGCCGGTGTGCGGCGGCGCCCGCCAGCAGGACGGGAAACGAGGCCGGGACCCCGCCGGAGCCCGGGGCCTTCCCGCGCTCGGCCCCGGCGGGTGGGGCTGCCCCGTCGAGCCGGGCCTCCAGGGCCACCGCGTCGGCGAGCGCCTGGGCGGCGCTGCCGGGGGCGGTGGCGTATCCGGTGCCGCCGACACACCCGGCCACGACTGCCCGGACGGCACCGGGGCCGGCACCGGGGCCCGGCCCGCGGACGGTCAGCAGGACCCGGTCGGCGGGCAGCGCCGCGTCGGCGGTGCGGGTGACGGGCAGGCCACCGGCCGCCAGGGCCCGTACGGCAGCGGACGCGAGCGGGGAGCCGGGGTCGCGGGCCAGGACCTCGGCCCGGGCGGCCGCGACGGCGGCGGCCGCGTCGGCGGGGTGCCGGGCCGTCGCGCCGAGCCAGCGTGCCACGGCCGGGTCCGCATCGGCGTCCGCGTCGGCGGCGGGCGGTGGCCCCGGGACGAGGAGGTCGTGTTCGGCGAGGCGGGCGAGCAGGGTGTCGACGGCGACGTGGAGGGCCGAGCCCGGTTCCAGTCCCTCCCGGAACGGGCCGAGGCCGCCGGAGCGCAGGGGTTCCTCCAGCAGGCCCCACACCACCGGAACGGCGGTGCTGCCCTCCAGGGTGACGCTGCCGCGCCTGCCGCGCAGGTGCAGCCCGGCGCGCAGCGGTGTGACGGCGGTGCCGGGCCGCAGCCGATCGGCCGGTGCGGCGGCCGCGCCGGTGTCCCGTGCCGTCATGTCCGTGCCTCCACCGCGTCGATGACGGCGCCGAGCTCGGTGCGCCAGTCGCATCCGGTCAGGGCGGGCACGGCGCGGACCACCAGGTGGGCGGCGAGGTAGCGCTCCAGCGGGCGGACGTCGCAGACGGTCAGCAGCCGGTAGAGGGCGTTGGTGCAGGCCCGGCCGACGAGGTAGTCGGGTCGGCTCCACATGCCGCCCTCCGGGTCGGCACGGCGCAGCAGGCGGTGGAACTCGCTGTAGCGGGTGCGGATGTCCTGGTTCCAGCGTTCGTACGCGGCCGCGTCACCGGTGGCGGCCGCCCGTTCCCGGTAGACGAGGGGGTGGCCGTGCAGGTCCGCGCCGGCGGCGTGGCGGTCGCCGGTCAGCTGCCAGGCCCTCCGCGAGAAGGCGGCCCAGTCCCGTTCCCAGTCCTCCGCTCCGCCGTCGCGGATGCGTCCGACGAGGGCGGTCACGGTGTCCCCGGCCCGTTCCGCGTGCCGTTCGAAGGCGGCGCGCAGTCTTCCGTCCGGGTCGTCGTGGAGGAGGAAGTCCTCCAGGTGCGAGACGTAGGACCAGTGGCCCCCGGCCAGGCCGCCGGGGTGGGCGCAGGCGTGGGCCGCGAGCGCGGACACCGCGAGGCGGAGCCGGGCCCGGTCGGTGTCCCCGTGCCCGCCGAGGAAACCGGCACCGGACCGCAGGGCGTCCAGGCCGGTGTGCAGCAGGTCCTCCCGCAGGGCGGTCCCGTCCGCTCCGAGGAGTCCGCGTACGGAGGTGCGGTCGACGGGCTCGATCCGGACCGTGTTGTCGGGGACGACCGGCCCGTAGGGCGGGGCGAGGAGTTCGGCCCGCCCCGCCTCCGCGGCCCGTTCGAGGAGTTCGGCCTCGGTGAGGTCGCCCTGCGAGGGGTGGGCGTGCACCCAGGCGCGCAGGGTCCGGGCGGCGGCCTCGGCGGTGTCCGCGACGGCGGCGGCGTCGGTGCCCCGCAGGCGCAGCCGCAGGTGCGGGCCGTGCAGCCAGTGCCGCTCCACGTGGGCGGTGCTGCCGGCGGCGGTCGCGGCGGCCGCCGCCGGCAGCATCGCCCCGCGCAGCAGGGGGGCCTTGACCGGCTGGTGGTAGTAGGCGACGACGTCCAGGGCGGCGTGGTCGCGCGGGTCTCCCCCCGCGGTCGCTCGTGGTTCGGGGGGCGGCATGTCCGGCACGGTCCTCTCCTGCTGCTGACGGTTCGGCGGGCGGGTCATCGCGTGCGTCCTTCCCGGTGGACCTCCAGGACGAGTTCGACGGCGCGGGAGGGCGTGCCCCGGCCGCCGGGGGCGGGCAGGGCCTCTTCGAGGACGACGCCGTCGGGGTGCCGGGACAGCCATCGGGCCAGGCAGCGCAGGTGCAGGGCGTTGCCGAGGTCGACGAAGTGGGGTTTGGGGCGGGCCAGCCGGCCGAGGAAGTCCTCGGCGGCCCGGCCGGTCGGGGCCGCGGCCACCGGGTGCAGGAAGAGCTGCTCGGGCAGGCCGAGCAGGGCCCGCCACGTGGAGGCGGCGGCCGCCGGGACCCGGCCCGGCACGGTGTCGGCGGCGAGGTCGGCGCGCAGCCGGGCCACGACGCCGGACGGCAGCAGCCAGCGGCGGCGCTGGAGGACGACGTGCCGGTGCCGGAGCCGGGAGCCGACGGTGACCCTGCCGCCCGGTGCGGCCAGGGCCCGGCGGGGGGCGAGGGGCCGGAAGTCGACGACCCCGGCCGGGTGGTCGCCGAGGTGGGCGGCGATGCGGGTGGGCAGCAGCACGGGGGCGAGGAAGCCGGGGTAGAGCACGTCGAGGGGTTCGCCGGTGCTCCGCAGGCACATCCGGACCTGGTCGGTGGCCTCGTCGTGGACGAGTTCCAGGTCGGCCTCGGCGAGGGGGGTGCGGTTCCGGTCCGGGCCGATCTCGTCGGGGACGAGCAGCGGGTGGAGGTTGGCGTTGAAGCCTCCGACGGGGCGGATCTGGGCGGCGCGGGCGCCAAGGCCGAGGCCGCGCCGGACGTCCCGGGCGACCGCGTCGGTGGCGCGGGGGTCCAGGAAGTCGAGGAAGCGGCTGGTGAACCGGCCCCAGCCGCCGTAGACGTGGTTGACGGCCAGCAGTCCGCCGGGATCCCGCTGGAGGAAGTAGGCGTAGCTCAGGGGCCGTTCGACGATGCCGGCGGGCAGCCGCTCCCCGAGGGTCTCGAGGAGGTCCGGGGGCAGCAGCACCTCGTCGGGGGCGGCGTCGGCGTGCGGGAGGAGGCCGCTGTCGTGCTGCGGGTCGCCGGCCGGGGCCCGGACGGCGTCCGCGAGTGCGGCGGCGAGTTCGGCGCGCAGCCGGGCCAGCGGCGCGGTCCCGCTGGGGAAGGAGTCCCGGTCCGCGGGGTCGAGGAGGGCGATCCGGCCGGCGGACTCCCAGGCGGCGGTGACGTCGGCACCGAACTCCCACGGGTGGGCGCAGCGGCCGCCCGCACCGTAGCGCGCGACGAAGCGGTCCCGGACGCCGCGCCGGACCAGGTGGCCGAGGTCGAAGAGTTCGGCGAGTGCGGTGACCTCGCCGAGCGCTTCGTGGTCGTGGGCTTCGAGGAAGCCGTCGAGTGCCAGGGGGTGCGGGGCGACCACGTCCTCGGACAGGACCGTCAGCGGGGCGGAGGCGGTGGGGACGGGCCGGCCGGCGGCGGCCAGTTCCTCGGACCAGCGACGGGTGAGGTAGGTGAGCCGGGCGGGCCGCTCGGCGGCGGGCAGGGCGGCGAACCCGCCGGTCATCCTGGCGAGTTCGGTGATCCGTTCGGCGCGGTCGGCGTCCTCGGGGTGGCCGGGCGCGAAGGACCGCACCCAGGTGGCGAGTCGGTCCAGGGGATCGGGGTCCTGCGGGGGTACGGGGTCCTGCGGGACGAGGAGTCCGGCCCGTACGAGCCGGTCGAGGAAGGCGGCGGCCGCCTCGCCACCTGCGGCCGCTTCGCCTCCGGTGGCGCCGGTGCCCCGGGGCGCGCCCGCGGTGGAGAGCGCGGCGGCCAGACGGTGCGTCAGCTCCGCCAGTGGTACGGGGTCCTCCGCGAGTCGGGTCAGCAGGCGCAGCGCGCCGCCGTCGGCCACCTCGGCCTCGTCCTCGCCGGGTACGAGGTAGCGGCCGCCGGCGAAGGAGGGCCGGCTGCGCGAGTAGGCGGCCCGGCCGTCGCGGGTGCGTGCGGTGCTGGTGATGCGGTGGGGCCGGGCGGTGCGCCGGTGCGGGGCGTCGAGGAGGGCGAGGGCCAGCGCGGTGGTCAGGGTCCGGTTGACGCGTACGACGGAGCGCAGGGGGCCGCCCTCGAACAGCGACACCGAGCCCCAGCAGGCCACCGGGCGGGCCCGGCCGCCTGCGGGGGGATCGGCCAGCGGCCCCCAGCCGACCGCGGTGAACCACGACAGCGGGCTGGTCTTGGTGCTGGCCCGCAGGGCGTACCGCAGCACGCCGGGCTCCTCCTTGCGGGACCGGCGGTCGGCCGCGCCGGAGGCGGCCCGCTCCACGGCATGCAGGAGGTCCGCGCTGGTCAGGGCGGTCGCCTTGGCGAGGGCGGGCTCCGAGCAGAGGGCCGCGAGGGCCGCGCGCTCGGCGTCGAGGGCGGGGGCCGCGGCGGCGTCGAGGGCCGTGAGCAGGGTGTCGCGGTCCGCGCGCAGGGTGAGCCAGGCCCGGAGCCGGGGCAGGCGGGCGGGCAGGTCGGCGAGGCGTGCGAGTACGACGGGCCGGGGTTCGCGGCCGTTGTGCAGGGCCCGGCGCAGCGGCAGGACCACGTCGCGGTGGAAGTCGGCGCCGTGCCCGTCGCGGGCGGCGTACAGGTCGTCGCAGAGGGGGCCGACGGTGGCGGCCAGCGCGGTGTCGTTCCGGTGCAGGCGGGCCAGCAGCTCCCGGTAGGCGGCCGCGGCCGGGTGCTGTGCGGGGTGGGCGAGCACGGTGGCCCGGACCAGCGCGTGGGATGCGGACCGGACCCGGTAGCCGTCGGGGCCGGGCGTGGGGTGCGGCTGCGCCTGCTGCTGCGGCATCGGTTCCCGTCCTGTGGTGGGGCCGGCACGGACTTCCCGCCGCGCGGGGCACGGCGGGAAGCGTTCTGCCGAGCGGTCGTACGGGGTGGTTCAGTGCTTCGGCGGTTCGGCCGTGCGGTGGTGCGGTGGATCAGCGGTGCGGTGGATCAGCCGTGCCCGGGGGCGCGGTGGTGCGTCCGGGACCCGCTACAGCGGGAGTTCCGGCAACTGCGGGTGGGCGCAGGACGACGAGCCGCAGGAGCACGAGCTGCCGCCGTTGGACGCCCCGCCCTCGGGGAGGGCGATCGTGTCCCGCATGGAGGTCACGGTGAGCTCGCCCAGGTCGAGATCGAGGTCGAGGTCGCCGAGGTGTGGGTCTGAAGCCCGTACAGCGTCGGACATGGGGGTTTCCTCTCGTGTGGGGATCAGGCCAGGGGGGTGACGGAGTCGTGCGGCTGGGCGCAGGACGAGGACCCCTGGCAGGAGCAGGAGCCCCAGGACGCGCCGCCCTCGGGCAGGGCGGGGGTGTCCCGCATCGAGGTGACGGTGAGGTCGCCGAGGTCGAGCTCCAGGTCCTGGAGGTCGAATTCAGGGGTGTGTGCGGTGTCGGACATGGGTGTCTCCCGAGAAGTGGAAGCGGAAAGCCGAAGGTGCACTGAACGTCCGCCCGCAGGCCGGATCGTCGGAAAGCATCGCGAGGCCGCCGGGAAAGCGGCAAGCGCACGGCATTTCCCCCCACGACTCGACCAAGTCCCTTTCGACTTGCCCGTGTCGTCGCCGGCCGGGGCCGGCATGGGGTCCGATCCGGCCGACGTTCCGGCCGCGCCCCAGTATTCCTCCGGGCCGCTAGAGCCCCGCCGGAGAACGAACCCTTTCCGCGCCGCCGCTCCTGAGGGGGCCACGGCCGAAAGGGAGGGGGCCTCCCGGGCGATCGAGGACAGCAGCTGTCCTCCTTGCGTCCTAGGGTCGTCACGTCACGAGAAACCTCATGAGGGGACGAGACCGATGAGCCAGAACGCGCCCGAGGGCTACACCAGCGTCGCACCGTGGGTGGTCACCGACGACACCGGAGCCCTGCTCGACTTCATCGCCGCCGCGTTCGGCGGCGAGGAAATCTCGCGGGTGCCGGTCGAGGACGGCACCATCGGGCACGGCGAGATCCGCGTCGGCGACACGGTGGTGCTGGCCTTCGACCGGCGGCCCGACTGGCCGGTGATGCCCTCGCTGCTGCGGGTCTACGTGCCCGACGCGGACACCGCGGTGGCGGCCGCGGTCGAGCACGGGGCACAGGTGATCACCGAGTGCGCCGACAGCGCGTGGGGGGACCGTGGTGGCCGGGTGCGGGATCCGTTCGGCAACATCTGGTGGGTGACGAGCCGGGTCGAGGACGTCCCACCGGACCGGGCCTGGGAGCGCATGTCGGAGCCGAAGTACGCCGACGCGATGCGTGCGGCCCAGGAGACGCTGGACGCCGCCCTGAGCGGCCGGGAGAAGGGGGTGGCGAGCGCCCCGCGGCGCCCAGCCTCCTGATCCCTTTTCCCCTGTCCGCCGACAAAGCCCACGACGCGCCTGTCGGCGGCTGTTCTCACGTGAAGTCGGAACAGCGGAAAACTCCGCGGGCGCCGCGCTTTCCGGCCGGTTCTGCGGCAATCCGCATATCGGCGACCGGCCGGGCGGCGAAGCCCCGGCAGGCCGAAAAGGAATGCCGGGTGCCGCACGGCCCCTTCACGGAATCCAGAACTCCGGAATCACGAACCCCTTCCCTCCCCCTCTGCACCCGACGCCCCGGGAATGGGGCCTCAGCAGAATGGCCGGGGCCCCGGTCCGGCGGACGGTTCAACTGCCGTTCACGTCGCGCTCGCCGGGGCGCCCCACCCTCCTTGGCGTCGGTCGCCCGATCGCAGGGAAGCCAGTGTCGTCCTTCACCTCCTGCGTCCGGCCACGCTGCCGGCCGCCGACCTCGCCCTGCTGGCCGTGCCCGCCACCCCCGCGGCGGCGGCCGCGTCCGTCCCGGTGTCCGTGACCGCCACCGTGGAGACCGCGCCGGTCTCCCACAGCGGTGACGCGGCCGACGACCCCGTCGTCCGGGTCCACCCGACCGACCCCGCCCGGTCGGTCGTCGTGGCGACCGACAAGAAGGGGACGCTGGAGGTGTACGACATGACCGGCGCCCGGATCCAGCGCGTCGGCGGAGACCACGGCGACTACGTCGACTTCACCGTCTACGACCGCACCGGCCGCGCCCACCTCGGCCTGCTCCATCCGGAACGGCGGCCCCGGCATCGTCGGCACCCAGCCGCGGGCGAGGGCGGCGCGGATGCCGTCGGCCACCTGGCGCGGCAGCACGGGAACGGCCGGGACACACAGCCAATTGCCGGCGTGCGTGTGGCGGGTGGTGACGACCGCTACGGCGCCGGAACTCCCGGCGCGTTCGACCGCGTAGGTGACCGGTGACCGGGCGAGGCCCCGGTCGTAGGTCGGCCGGCCGCGCAGTCTGCACCGGTACTCGACGCCGTCGACGGTGATGGGCCGAGAGCCTTTTCCCGGCAGTGCCACGTCCTGGTCCCTTCCCTCGAGGGAGCCGGTCCGCGCGGCCGGCTCAGTGGTGGTCGGGGTGCAGCAGGGCGGCTGCCTCCGTGACGAAGGCGGCGGCGGCCTCCTTGGCGGCGCGCCGCAGCGTGTCCAGTTCCGCGCGGTCCGTGGCCCGGCGCAACGCGTACGTGGCGTCCGCCGCCTCCTGGGCGGGCCCGGACAGTCCGGGGACCAGGACCTGGAGGCGGACGTGGGGCGCGGTGATCGCCGAGCGGGTGTCGTGCGACCTCGTCTGGGCCTCCATCAGGTGCTCGGCCCCGGCGTCCTCCAGGGCCAGCCGCTCCCGGTGGAACATCGCCGAGCGGTGCGCGTCCAGGGCGGCCGCGAACTCCGTGACGGCGCCCAGCTGGTCCTGGCGGTGGCCGTCGGCCCGCGCTTCGGCGCGGGCGGCGCGGGCGGCCCGGTGCTGGAGCAGCCCCGCGGTGAGCGCGCCGGCGAGGGTGCCGAGGACCGCGATGATCGATGCCCACATGGAGCGTGGCCCGTCCTCTCGGTGGGCCCGCCCTCCCCGGGCGGGCGCGGTGGAAGGGGACGCCGCCGCGCGGGACGGGCGCCGCGCGCCCGCCCGTGATCGTTCCCCCTCCGATCTCGTCGCAGCATAGCAACGGCCGCCTGTCGCAAGGCCGGACGGCCGGACGGCCGGACAGGAGCGGGCCCCCGGAGGCCGGCGGGATCCGCACGGTCGCCGCCGTCCCGCGCACAAAGCGATGGCGCCGCGGGACACGGCGTCGAGAATCGGCGGATGAGCGCGAGCGAAGTGGAGCTGTCCGACGGGACCATCACGCTGCGTCCCCTGTCCCCCGGAGGACGCGGAGGCGCACCTCGCCGGGGAGGACGAGCTGCTCGTCCGTTGGCTGAACGGCAGTCCCGGCACGCTGGAGGGTGTCGTCGCCTACTTCCGGTACTGCCGGGAGCAGTGGGACACCGCGGGCTTCGCTCTGCGCGTTCGGCATCCGGGCGGGCACCGACGCGGTGCTCGCGGGCACGGTCGACGTGCGGTTCGAGGGCGCGGGCCTGCTGCCCGGCCAGGTGAACCTCGCCTACGGCCTTCATCCGGCCTGGCGGGGGCGTGGTCTGGCCACCCGGGCGGTCCTCCTGGCAGCCCGGTACGCCGCCCGTGAGGGCGGGGCCCAGGCGGTGATCCAGGTGGACCGGGACAATCCCGCGTCCGCCGCGGTCGCCCGGCGGGCGGGGTTCACCCCCGCCGCACCGGTGCCGCGCGCCGACGGCGCGCCCTTCGACCGGTACGTACGGGAGCTGCGCGCCGCGGCCCCACGCGTCCGACGGCTCCTGCGTTCCGGACCTCCCGGCCCGTCCCGTTCCCGCACGGGCCGTCGTGCGACCTCCCCGAAGCCGTCCGGCAGGGGCCGTACAGGGTCGTAACGGACGTCCCCGGCTCCCTCCTCGGCCGTGCCGCGCCCCGTCCCGGCAATGACCTGCCCGGCGCCCCTGCCCTGCCTGCCCCCGGCCCGCCCCGGCCGCCCGTACCGGAAACGCGACACATGAGCACCAACGCGGCGCTGTGCCCCGAGCCCCCGCCTGCCCCTGCCCCCACCGCTGCGGCGCCACCCGCGCCCGGCCGGCCCCCCGCCCGGCCCACCCCCGCCGCCGCGCTGCACAGCATCGCGGCGGCGACCACCGTCCTGCTGGCCCTCGTCGCGATCGGCGCAATGCTCCACGAGCCGGTCCTGATACCTCCGCTCGCCGCCAGCGCCGCCCTCGTGCACAGCGCCCCGACCCTGCCGCTCGCCCAGCCGCGCAGTGTGATCGTCGGGCACCTCGTGGGCAGCGCCGTGGGCTACGCCGTGCTCGCGGCGGCGGGCAGCAGCGGCTGGGCGGCGGCCGTCGCGGCCGGCCTGACGCTCGCCGTCACCATGGCCGCCCGTACCCCGCACTCGCCGGCGGTCGCCACCGCCGTGATCGTCGTCCTTCAGACGCCCGCCCCGGAGCGGTTCGTGCCGCTGCTGTTCGGTTCGACCGTGCTGCTCGTCCTGACCGGGTACGCAGCCTCCCGCATCCGCCGCACGGCACCGAGGTACCCCGCCTACTGGTGGTGAGGGCCCGCCGGCCCGTGCCGCCGCCGGGCCCCCGTCGCACTGGGGCCCGGCGGAGGGAACGGTCCGGGGCGGCCGTTCCCGGTCACGCGACCGGGACGTCCGGGCGCCACTGCGCCCACGGCCGGGCCTCTTCCAGCTGCGCGGCCACCCGCAGCACGCTCACCTCGTCGTCCCGCCGGCCCACGAGCTGCACGGCGAGCGGGAGCCCGTCCTCGCCGCGGCCCGCCGGTACGGAGGCCGCAGGGTGCCCGGTCACGTTCCACAGCGCGGTGTAGGCGACCATCGGGCGGGAGCGGGCCAGCGCGGTCAGCAGTCCGGCGCCGTCCAGCGCGCCCACCCGGCGCGGGCGCTCGGCGATGACCGGCGTCAGCAGCAGGTCCATGGTGGTGAACATCCGGTCCACCCGGTCCGCCAGCCGCTCCCCCGCGGCGATGCCGCGTTCCACGGCCGACTCGGGGACCAGCCGGGCCAGCGCGAGGGTGCTGCGGGTGCGCCGTTCCAGGAGCCCGGGGTGTTCGACGGCGGCGGCCTCCGCCCGGACGCCCCCGCAGAACTGGGCCGCGAACGGTGCGGTCGCGTCCGGGTAGCGGGGGTGCACCTCGCGCACGTCGTGCCCCAGCTCGCGCAGCGCCCGTACGGTCTCCAGCAGTGCCCCCACGTGCTCCGGATGCGGCCGCACCCCGGGGACGGCGGGCTTCGCGGAGTAGCCGATGCGCAGCCGGCCGGGCGGGGTCTCGAGGGCCGTGACCCAACTGGTGGCGGTGGGGCGGGCGCTCCAGCGGTCGGTGGGGGTGGTGCCCGCGAGGACGTCGTAGAGGAGCGCGGCGTCACCGACGGTGCGGGTCAGCGGCCCGATGGTGCCGAGGGCGTACCAGAGGTGGGGGGTCGGGGCGGTGGAGACCCGGCCCCGCTGCGGCTTGAGGCCGAAGAGCCCGCAGCAGGCGGCGGGGATCCGGATGGAGCCGCCGCCGTCCCCGCCGAGGGCCGCGCCGACCAGTCCGGCCGCGACGGCGGCGGCACTGCCGCCACTGGATCCGCCGGGGGTGCGCGTGGTGTCCCAGGGGTTGCGGGTGTGCCCGTGGGCGGCGGACTCGGTGAAGGGCCACTGGCCGAACTCGGGCATGGCCGTCTTGCCGATGACCACGGCTCCGGCCGCACGCAGGCGGCGCACCGCCTCGGAGTCGGCGGTGACGGGGGTGCGATTGGCGGAGCCGCCGAAGGTGGTTACCTGGCCGGTCAGGTCCAGCTCGTCCTTGACCGCGACGGGCACGCCGTGGAGGGGGCCGAGGGGTTCCTGCGCGTCCCGCGCGTCGGCCTCGGCGAGGGCCTGCTCGGCGAGGACCACGCGGAAGGCGCCGAGGGCGGGGGCGAGCCGTGCGGTGCGGCGCAGGGCTGCCTCGACCAGGGCGCGGGAGCTGGTCTTCCCGGTGCGCACCAGTTCGGCCTGGCGCGCGACCGTCTGGAACATCGTCTCCGCGTCCTCCCGGTCCTGTTCCGGTCGTCGCCCGTCGCCGTCCCGCAGACCGTTCCTGTTCCCGTCCACCGACACCGTTCCCTCCCTTACCGCACGGTAACTCCCGGGCCAGGCTGGTCCCCCGCCGCCCGCGCGTCAAGCGCACCGCGGAGATCCGGCCGCGGGCCGGACCCTGCGGGGTCCGGTCCCGAGCCCGGCGGGTGAGCCGCGTCTCACCTGACCTCCGCCGCTTGTCCGTGCAACGAGTTGCATAGCAGGATCACGGCATGGCCCTCGAACACGCGATCCTCGTCTCCCTCCTGGAGAAGCCGGGCTCCGGCTACGAACTGGCGCGCCGCTTCGACCGGTCCATCGGCTACTTCTGGACCGCCACCCACCAGCAGATCTACCGGGTCCTCGGGCGCATGGTCGGCGAGGGGGCGCTCACCGTCCGCGAGGTCGCGCAGCAGGGCCGGCCGGACAAGAAGGAGTACGCGGTCGCCGATCCCGGTCGCGCCGTGCTGGCCGGGTGGCTGCAGGAGCCGATCGAGCCCGAGACCCTCCGGCACGACCTCGCCGTGAAGATCCGCGGGGCGGCCTTCGGCGACCCCGCCTCCCTGATCCGCGAGGTCGAACGCCACCACGCGGCGCACAGCGACCGCCTGGCCCGCTATCTCGCCGGGGAACTGCGCGACTTCACCGGGCCCGACGCACCGAGACCGCTCGACACCGGTCAGGAGCTCCAGCACGTGGTGCTGCGCGGCGGCATCGCCCAGGAGCGGATGTCGATCGCCTGGCTCGAGGACGTCCTCGCCACCCTCCACCGGCTCACGGAGCCTGCGGCCGGTGCGCCGGAGGACTCCGCCACGCCCGCCGCCTGACCCCGGCCCCGGCCCCGCCGCGCCACCGGCGGTGCGCCCACGGCGCCGCCGTGCGGGCACACCGCACCGCCACCACCGCGTTCCTCCCCGCGCACCACCCGCACCACCCGCACCCCGTACGGCTCGTACCGCTCGCACCGCACGTACCGCTCGCCCGACTCCCACCCCTCGGAAGGTGAATGGCCATGGCCGACCCCCTGCTGTTCCACCCGCACACCTACGACCCCGCGCACTTCGACGCGGAGACCCGGCGGCTGCTGCGCGCCACGGTCGACTGGTTCGAGGCGCGCGGCAAGCAGCAGCTCATCGAGGACTACCGCTCGCGTGCCTGGCTGGCCGACTTCCTCGCGTTCGCCGCGAAGGAGGGCCTGTTCGCGACGTTCCTGACGCCGGCCTCCGCCGTGGGCGAGGACGGTCCGGACAAGCGCTGGGACACCGCGCGCATCGCCGCCCTGAACGAGATCTTCGGCTTCTACGGCCTGGACTACTGGTACGCCTGGCAGGTCACCATCCTCGGCCTCGGCCCGGTCTGGCAGAGCGAGAACGCCGCCGCCCGCACCCGCGCCGCCGAACTCCTCTCCGAGGGCGAGGTGTTCGCGTTCGGCCTCTCCGAGAAGACGCACGGCGCCGACATCTACTCCACCGACATGCTGCTGGAGCCCGACGCCGACGGCGGCTTCCGCGCCACCGGCTCCAAGTACTACATCGGCAACGGCAACGTCGCCGGCCTCGTGTCCGTCTTCGGCCGCCGCACCGACGTCGAAGGCCCCGACGGCTACGTGTTCTTCGCCGCCGACAGCCGCCACCCGGCGTACTCGCTCGTCAAGAACGTCGTCGACTCCTCCAAGTTCGTCAGCGAGTTCCGCCTCGACGGCTACCCGGTGCGCGCCGAGGACGTGCTGCACACCGGCCGGGCCGCCTTCGACGCCGCGCTGAACACCGTCAACGTCGGCAAGTTCAACCTGTGCACCGCCTCGATCGGCATCTGCGAGCACGCGATGTACGAGGCCGTCACGCACGCCCACAACCGGATCCTGTACGGCCGTCCGGTCACCGCCTTCCCGCACGTGCGCCGCGAGCTGGCCGACGCGTACGTCCGGCTGGTCGGCATGAAGCTGTTCAGCGACCGCGCCGTGGACTACTTCCGCTCGGCCGGGCCCGACGACCGCCGCTACCTCCTCTTCAACCCGATGACGAAGATGAAGGTGACCACGGAGGGCGAGAAGGTCATCGACCTCATGTGGGACGTCATCGCGGCGAAGGGCTTCGAGAAGGACAACTACTTCGCGCAGGCGGCCGTCGAGATCCGCGGGCTGCCGAAGCTGGAGGGCACGGTCCACGTCAACCTGGCGCTGATCCTGAAGTTCATGCGCAACCACCTGCTGGAGCCGGCCGAGTACGCGCCCGTGCCGACCCGGCTGGACTCGGCCGACGACGAGTTCCTGTTCCGTCAGGGACCGGCCCGCGGGCTGGGCTCCGTACGCTTCCACGACTGGCGTCCGGCCTACGACGCGTACGCGGCCGTGCCCAACGTCGCCCGCTTCCGCGAACAGGCCGACGCGCTGGCCGAGTTCGTGGCGACCGTCGCCCCCGACGAGCAGCAGAGCCGGGACCTCGACTTCCTGCTGTCGGTGGGCCAGCTGTTCGCGCTGGTGGTGCACGGCCAGCTGATCCTGGAGCAGGCGCGCCTGACCGGCCTCGACGAGTCCGTGCTCGACGAGCTGTTCTCCGTCCTGGTCAGGGACTTCTCCGGCCACGCCGTCGAGCTGCACGGCAAGGACTCCGCCACCGTGGCGCAGCAGGAGTGGGCGCTGGCCGCGGTGCGCCGCCCGGTGGTCGACGAGGACCGCTCGGCCCGTGTCTGGGCCCGTGTGGAGGCGCTCGCCGGGGCGTACGAGATGGCCCCGTAGCCGGACCGGACGCGCTCGCGGCGGCCCGTACGACGCCCTCGTACGGGCCGCCGGCGGCATTCGGGTGACGGCGCGTCGTGTCGGGCCGCCGGGTGGCGGCCCGCCCGGGATGCTGGGGCGCGCGGCGGCGCGGAAGCCGCCGTACCCCGCATCGCGAGAAGGAGTACGGCATGCCGACGGACCAGGTCGGGCGTTTCCTCGCGGCTCTGGACCCGCAGCACCGCGAGGCCGTCGCCCAGCGGTCCCCCGAGGAGCGGGAGCGGCTCGCCTCCGCCTGGGAGCGGGAGCTGGAGTCGGACGCCGAGCTCGACACGCTCGACGAGCTGTCACCGCCCGCGGCGGAGGCCGAGGCGGCCCGCAGGGTGATGGAGCGCGAGGGCTGAACCGCGGGACTCGCCGGTCAGGACGGACCGGGGTGCGCGGTGGCCGTGCGGGTCGCGGCGAACTCCGCCGCGAGGTCCTCGCACAGCGGCGCCGCGGCCGGGTGCGGGGCGTGGACCGGTGTGATCGCGTAGACGCCGCGGGTGGGGGGATCCACGAGGGCGACCGTGGTGACATCCGAGCGCAGTGCCCCGGTGAGGACGCCCGGGACCAGGGCGACGGCGTGGCCGGTCGCGACCAGGGCCGTCTTGCCGGGCAGGTCGGCCGCGGCGAGGTCGATGCGGACCTCGGCGCCGGCGCGTGCGGCGTGCCGGCGCAGCAGCTGCGCGGAGCCCTCGTTGTCCTCGGCCCAGGTCTCGTCCGCCAGCTCCCGCAGGGACACCGGCCCCTGCCCGGCGAGCCGATGTCCTGCGGGCAGGGCCACGACCATCTCGTCCGTGCCCAGGAAGCGCCGTGCCACGCGCGGATGGTCCGCGAGGCCCGGGGGTGCGTCGGTGACGACGGCGAGGTCCAGCTCTCCGGCCACCACCCGGTCGTGGAGCCGTGCGCTCAGTGCGGGTGACAGGCTCCAGCGCACGGGACCGGTCCGGTCCAGCAGGGTGCGGATCGCGGCCGGGACGATCCCGGCGGCCAGGGAGGGCGTCGCGCCCACGGCCAGCGGCCGGTTCGCCGCGCCGTCGCGTGCCTCCCGTACGGCGCGCACGGCACGGTCCGCCTCGTTGAGGGCGATGAGCGCGTGGTGGCGGAACACCTCCCCGGCCTCCGTGGCACGGACCCCGCGCGCATGGCGCCGCACCAGCGGCACACCGAGCTGCCGTTCCAGGCCGGCGATCTGCCGGGAGACCGCCGACTGGGTGTGTCCGAGCTCGGCCGCGGCCGCCGACAGCGATCCGAGCCGGCACACCGTCACGAAAGTCCGCCACACCGTCAGGTCCATGCCGCCAGTATGACCTGGAGATATGCGGGGTCCGCAGTGGGGGACTGCGAGAATTGCGCTTGTCGCAGAGGTGCGGGTGGCCCACCGTGGGGTCATGATCACACCCCGCACCACCGCCGTCCTGGGCCTGGGCCGGATGGGCTCCGCCTTCGCCGCGCGCCTCTCCGGCCACGGCCACCACGTCATCGGCTGGACCCGCTCCGGACGCGCGGCGCCGGACGGCTGCGCCACCGCCGGCGATCCCGCCGGGGCCGTCGCGGCGGCCGACGTCGTCGTCCTGGCGCTGTTCGACGGACGGGCCTGCCGCGAGGTCCTCGACCGCGTCCACGGGGCGCTGCGGCCCGGCGCCGTGGTCCTCAACACCGCCACCATCGCGCCCGCCGAGGCCGCGGAGCTGGCCCGGCGGACCGGCCCGGCGTACGTGCACGCACCGGTGCTCGGCTCGGTGGCCACCGCGGCCTCCGGCGGCCTGGAGATCCTCACGGCGGCGGCTCCCGAGGCCCTGGAGCGGGCCCTGCCGGTCCTGCGGACGCTGGGCGGCGTACGGAGCGTCGCCGACGCGGCCACGGCGGCGGCCCTGAAGCTGGTCGCCAACGCCACCCTCGCCGGTTCCGTCCTCGCCCTGCGCGACGCGTTGCAGCAGGCGGACGCGCTGGGCCTGTCCCGTCCGCAGGTCCTGGACGTGCTCGAACGGGGGCAACTGGGCCGGCTCGTCGGCCGCAAGCGCGCCTTCCTCGGCGCGGGCCCGGACCCGGACTCCGACTCGGGACGGGCGGCGCAGCACGGCCCCGCCGAGTTCACCGTCGGCGCGCTGGCGAAGGACACGGCCCTGCTGGCCGCCGCGTCGCGGCTCCCGCTGCGCAGCGCGGCCGAGCTGGCCGGATCTCCGGCGGGCCCCGACGCGGACATCGCCCTGGCCGCGACCGTCCCCGCGGTGGACGACGCCGTGCTGGCACCGCTGCGCGCGTACGTGCAAGGGCACGCGACCGGGGACCCGGCGCACTTCCGCGCGGCCTTCCTGCCCACCGCGCACGTCGAGGGGGTCCGCGACGGGGCGTTCGTCTCGTGGCGCCTGGACGACTACTGCGCGCTGTTCGACGGGCGGCCGGCCGCGGACGAGGCGGCCCGCTCCCGGCGAGTGGACTCGGTCGACGTGCACGGCACGGTCGCGACCGCGGCCATGACGCTGTGGCACGGGGCCGACACCTTCACCGACGTGTTCCTGCTGGTGCGGACCGGCGACGGCTGGCGCATCGCCAACAAGGCCTACGACCGGAGGCGGGCCGCCTGACCCCCGCCGCCGTCAGTCCCGGTACACCAGGACGAAGCTGCCGCGGGGATGGCTCCCGTGCAGGCCCGCCGTCTCGTCGAGGGCCTCGCGCAGGGCGCGCAGATGGCCGGTGGTGAGCTGCAGCGGGGGTTCGTCCGGCTGGTGGGTGGTGCCGATCGGGTAGTCCCGGCCCTCCGTACCGGTCATCTCGATGTGGCAGCCGAGGACGTGCCGGACAGGGCGGGTGGCGCAGAAGTCCAGCAGCCGGTCGACGGTGGCCGAGTACGCCGCGCGGTCCTCGACGTAGAGGCGCCCGGGGTACAGGGAGTCGCCGGTCAGCAGCAGGCCGGTGTGGCGGTCGTGGAGGACCAGGGCGGCCCGGTGGTGTCCGGGGCCGGGGATCAGGTCGAGCACGCGCCCGCCCAGGTCCAGTTCACCGGTGCGATGGGGCCAGTCGGCGAGGCCGAAGTACTCCGTGACCTCGTCCAGGTTCGGCCCGACGACGGTGGTGCGGGGGCGGTCCGCGAACTGCCCGTCCGCGGCGACGTGGTCGCCGTGCCCGTGGGTGTGGGCCACGACCAGGGCGTATTCGGGCCGCGGATGGCGTTCGAGCCACCGGTCGACGAGCCGGTCGACGGTCTCCCGCAGCGGGAAGTGGGACGGGTCCGCGGTGGCGCCGGTGTCGAGCAGCAGCGCCCGGTCCTCGCCGAAGAGGAGGAAGAGGAACGGGGCTTCGTAGTGCACCGACTTGTTCTGGCGCAGGATCACCGTGTGCTCGGTGTAGGCGTGGACCTGGATCTCCGGGGCCGGGTCGTGCTTCGGCGAGGGCCAGCCCGCGTGCCAGACGACGTCGAGACTGCCGGCGACCGGGGCTCCCCGGAGAAAATCGATCATCCGTCCAACCTACCTCCGCCCTGCGGCCGCCGGTCGCGGGCCGGGGAACGCGGGCGGGAGATTCGCAGCAGGTAGCGCACCCGGCTCGCGCGGGCCCCCGGATCGCGGTTTGGTGGTGTGCAGGAGGCGTGTGTACCGATGCGGCGGCATCGGCCGCCGGACCGGACCGTGCCCCTCGACGTGACGGAGGAGGACGGGCCATGTCCGTACCAGGTCCCACGACACCGGGTCCCACGACCGGCCGCAGGCGCCGTACGGCGGTCCTCACCGCCGCACTGGCCTGCGCGGCGCTGCTCACCGCACCCGCGTCCGCCTCGGCGCTGCCGGCCGCACCGTCCCCGCCGCCCTCACCGGCCCCCTCCCCGGCGCCGTCCGCGACCGTCCCGCGGCTGGACTGGAGCCCCTGCCGGCCCGGCAGCCCGTACGACTGCGCCACGGCGAAGGTGCCCCTGGACCACGCCGAGCCGGCGGGCCGCACCATCGACCTCGCCGTCGTCCGGCGGCAGGCGACCGATCCGGACAGGCGCGTCGGCACCCTGTTCGTGAACCCCGGCGGGCCCGGCGGACCCGGGACCGTCCAGGTCCCGCAGAACTACAACTCCCTCCCGCAGGAGGTGCGCGAACGCTTCGACATCGTCAGCTGGGATCCCCGCGGCATCGGGAACAGCACCGCCGTGAACTGCTTCGACAGCCCGGAGGAGGCCCGCGCCTGGGCGGCCGGGAAGAGCGAGGGCTTCCCGGTGGGCGAGCAGGAGCGGCAGGCCTGGGCCGACGCGTACGAGGACCTCGCGCGGCGGTGCGAGAAGCGCGACCCCGAGCTGCTGCGCCACGTGTCGACCGCCGACACCGCACGCGACCTCGACCTGCTCCGCCGGTCGGTCGGAGAGCCGCAGCTCAACTACCTCGGCGTCTCGTACGGCACGATCCTGGGCGCCACCTACGCCAACCTCTTCCCCGACAAGGTCCGCGCCATGGTCCTCGACAGCAACATCGCGCCGTCGGCCTGGACCGACGCCGCCGAACCGGGCGAGCCGCGCGCGACGACCCAGCTGCGCATGGGCTCGGACCTGTCCGCCGCGGCCACCCTGGACCGCTTCCTGGCCCTGTGCGGGTCCGCCCCGGCCACGCGCTGCGCGTTCTCGGCGGGAAGCCCCCAGGCCACCCGCGACAAGTACGAGCGGCTGATGCGGGAGCTGCGGGAGCGTCCCGTGGGGTCCTGGACGTACGCGCGGACGGTCGCCGACACGGTGAGCGGCCTGTACATCGTCGACCCCGGGTGGAAGAACCTCGCGGCGCGGCTCCAGTCCCTCTCGCAGGGCCGCGTCCCCGAGGACCCCGTGTACCCGCCTCCGCCGCCCGTCGCGGAGCCCGGTCCGTACCTGGGCGAGGAGCAGGCGTCGGCCGTCTGGTGCGCCGACAGCCCCAACCCGAGGGACCCGGCGGCCTACCACCGCCTGGAGGAGGACAGCGCCCGCAGGGCGGGCGACCCCGGACGCTACTGGACCTGGGCGACCGCGCCCTGCGCCGCCTGGCCGGCCGTCGCGGCGGACGGGTACGACGGCCCGTGGAACCGGCCCACCGCGCACCCCGTCCTGGTGATCGGCACCCGGTACGACCCCTCCACCCCGTACTCCGGCTCTCAGGCCATGGTCCGGGAGCTGGCGGACGCACGGCTGCTCACGAACGACGGGTACGGCCACACCGCGCTGTTCAACAACGCCAGCAGCTGCGTCAGCGCGTACGAGACCCGCTACCTCGTCGACGGGACCCTGCCGCCCCCGGGCGCGACCTGCCGTCCCGACCCGGACCGGACGCCCTTCTCCTGAGCCGTCCTCCCCGGGCGCGGGCCGGTGGCGGAGCCGGGCGCCGCGCGGGCAGGATGGGGCGATGGACCGAGCGGAGCTGGAGCGGCGGGCCCGGACCCTGGCGGGGGCGGGCGGGCGGCGGATCCTCGGGATCGCGGGGCCGCCCGGGGCCGGCAAGTCGACGCTGGCCGCTTCCCTGGCGCGGGCCCTCGGCCCCGGGCTCGCGGCCGTCGTACCGATGGACGGCTTCCACCTCGCGCAGGCGGAGCTCGTCCGGCTGGGGCGCGCCGACCGCAAGGGCGCCCCGGACACCTTCGACGCGGCCGGGTACACGGCGCTGCTGCGGCGCCTGCGGGAGCAGCAGGACGGAGTGGTCTACGCCCCCGCTTTCGACCGCTGCCTGGAGGAGCCGGTCGCGGGCAGCGTTCCCGTGGCCGCGGACGTCCCGCTGGTGATCACCGAGGGGAACTACCTGCTGCACGAGGCGGGCGGGTGGGCGGGGGTCCGGCCGCTGCTGGACGAGGTGTGGTTCCTGGCCCCCGACGACGCGCTGCGCGTGGACCGGCTGATCGAGCGTCACGTCCGCCACGGCAGGGAGCGGGAGCGGGCCGCCGCGTGGGTGGCCCGCTCGGACGAGGCGAACGCCCGTCTCGTCGCTCCGGGCGCCGCGCGCGCCGACCTGGTGCTCGGCCCCTGAGCCGATCCGCGGACCGCCGGGGCCCGGCCACGGCGGTCCGCTAGTGCGGCCTCCAGGTGAACTTGCCGCCGCCCACCCACCGGACGCTCTCCGGGTCGTCGAGGTCGTGGACGGTGATACCCGCGCTCGCGGCGACCAGGAGTACGTCGGTCATCGAGGTGGCCACCCCGACCATCTCCCCATCGACTTCCACGATGCGGAACGGCGGGTCGCCCGGCTGGACGGCCAGGACGACGACCCGGGGCGAGGAGATGTACGGGGACGCACTTTCGGTCATGCAGGAACGGTTCCACGTGCGGCCCCGCCGTAGACGCGGCGACACGAACGGACAGCCGATCGGCCCTTCGGGGGCACCCGCCACCACCCGGCCATGTAAAGAAGACTTGACACCATGTCCCGGATGCTTGACATTGAGCGTGTCAGGTTTTCTTTACATGGGGAGCGGTCGTGGCAGTCGAGGAGAAACGCGCGTGGATCATGATCGTGGTCACGCTCGCGTCGTACGGGACGTACCTGGCCGTCGTCCTCGGCCGGGCCGGCGGTGAGCCCCTCACCGAGGTCCCCTACGCGGCCGCCCTGCTCTGGACGGTCGGCGCGGCCATCGTCGCGTCCATCGCGCTGCACATCACCGTCGCGCTCCTCACCCCGGAGGAGGACAGGACCCGCGACCAGCGCGACCGGGAGATCAGCCGCTTCGGCGAGCACGTAGGACAGTCCTTCACCGCGATCGGCGGCGTGGCGGCCCTGGTGCTGGCGATGACCGAGGCGGACCAGTTCTGGATCGCCAACGCCGTCTACCTCGCCTTCGTCCTGTCGGCGCTGCTCGGCTCCATGGCGAAGATCGCCGCCTACCGGGTGGGCTTCCAGACATGGTGAGGCCCACGCAGGTGACGAACTCGATCCGTGCCCTGCGCTTCGCCCACGGCGAGATGACCCAGGCCGAGCTGGCCCGCCGGATCGGGGTGACCCGGCAGACCGTGATCGCCATCGAACAGGGCCGGTACTCGCCCTCCCTGGAGAAGGCCTTCCAGATCGCCCGCGTGTTCGCGGTACCGCTCGACGCGGTGTTCCAGTATTCCGAGACCGAAGGAGAAGAATCGTGAAGGCGATGGTGCAGGACGTGTACGGGCCCCCCGAGGTCCTCCGCCCGGAGGAGACGGACCGGCCGGTCCCGGGCCCCGGCCGCGTGCTCGTGCGGGTCCACGCGGCGGGCGTGGACCAGGGCGTGTGGCACCTGATGGCCGGCATGCCGTACGCGGTGCGCGCCGTCACGGGCCTGCGGGCGCCCCGGGCCCGCATACGCGGCATGGACCTCGCCGGACGGGTGGAGGCGGTCGGCCCCGGCGTCACCCGGTTCCGGCCCGGCGACGAGGTGTACGGCAGCGGCGAGGGGTCGTTCGCCGAGTACGCGTGCGCCAAGGAGGGGGCCCTCGCGCCGAAACCCCGCAACCTCACCTTCGAGCAGGCCGCCGCCGTACCCGTGTCCGGGTGCAGCGCGCTGACGGCCCTGCGGGAGACCGGCCGGGTCCGGCCCGGGCAATCGGTCCTGGTCCTCGGCGCCTCGGGAGGCGTGGGCTCGTTCGCCGTACAGCTGGCCAAGTCCTTCGGGGCGCACGTCACCGGCGTGTGCAGCGCCGGCAAGGCCGACTTCGTACGGTCCCTCGGCGCGGACGAGGTGCTCGACTACGCGGCGCAGGACCCCGTCGACGGAAGCCGCCGCCACGATCTGGTGCTGGACATCGCGGGCAATCGCCCCCTCTCCCGGCTGCGGGGCGCCCTCACCCCGCGCGGGACCCTCGTCATCGTCGGCGGGGAGGGCGGCGGGCGCTGGCTCGGCGGGAACGAAAGGAGCCTGGGGGCGCTGCTGCTGTCGCCGTTCGTCTCCCACCGGCTGCGCCCGCTCACCTCCTTGGTGAAGGCCGCCGACCTGGAGGCCCTCACGGCGCTGCTGGAGGCGGGTTCGGTCTCCCCCGCGGTCCACCGCGGCTACCGGCTGGAGGAGGTCCCGGACGCGATCCGCGACCTCAGGGCGGGCCACGTCCGGGGGAAGGCCGTGATCCTGCTGGAGCCGTGATCCGGCCGGAGACGACGGGACGGGGGTGACAGCGCAACTGGTGTCGCCCCCGTCCCGTCCCCGTCGTCCCGGGCGGAGCCGCTGGCGCGGCCGGAAGGACCGGGCCGGGCGTCACGGAGGCCGGCCGTCAGTGGGGCCGGACGTCAGTGGGGCCGGACGTCAGTAGTAGTGCTTGCGTCCGCCCACCGCGTGGCCCACGGCTCCGAGGATCCAGAGGATGAGCCCGATGACGAGCAGGATGATGCCGATGGTCCAGAGGATCGATATGCCCAGTAGCCAACCGACCACCAGGAGAATGACGCCAAGAACGATCATGACCGTCTCCGATCCGGATCCGTGCGCGGCCAGGACGGGCGTCCGGGCCGGTCGCTGCTTCCTCTCCCGAGAACCCGCGTCTACCCGGTTCCGTCCGCACCATGCAGGCGGCACGCCGACGGAAATCCGGCGGGTGACGCACGTGCTCCGGAGCCACCGGGAGCGGACGGCCGTGCATGGCGTCCCCGACGGCGGGTAGCCGGGCGGTCGAGGCGCCCGACGGCGGCGACCGGCATCACGGGATGCGGGGCCGGCGGGGCGCGGAAGGGATGGGCATGTCGCACGTCGAGGAGTACGTCGAGGTCAACGTCCCCGTACGCACCGCCTACAACCAGTGGACGCAGTTCGAGGACTTCCCCGCCTTCATGGAGGGCGTCGAACGCATCGACCAGCGCACCGACACCCTCACGCACTGGGTGACGAACGTGAACGGTGTGCAGCGGGAGTTCGACGCGCAGATCACCGAACAGCTCCCGGACCAGCGGGTCGCGTGGATGACCGTGGACGGCGAGGCGCGCCAGGCGGGTCTGGTCACCTTCCAGCCGATCGACGCCACGACCACCAAGGTGGTCCTGCACATGAACTGGGTGCCCGAAGGGCTGGCGGAGAACGCCGCCGACAGGCTGGGCTTCGTCAAGCGGCAGGTCGCGGGTGACCTGAAGCGGTTCAAGCTGTTCATCGAGTCGCGCGGGGTGGCGACCGGTTCGTGGCGGGGCGAGGTCTGAGCACGATGACGAGTGTGACCGCGAGCAAGGGGATCCGGGCGGCCGGCCGTGGCGGCCGGGCCCGGGAGATCACGGCGCGCTGCGGCCTGGCGACGCGCGGCGTGCTGTACGTGCTGATCGGAACGCTGGCCCTGCGCGTGGCCTTCGGCGACCCCGGGGCCCAGGAGGCCGACCGCCAGGGCGCCCTCCAGGAGCTCGCGGGCACTCCGTTCGGCGGCGCGCTGATCTGGGCGGTGGGCCTGGGCTTCGTGTGCATGATGCTGTGGCGCCTGTCGGAGGCGCTGACCGGTGCCGCCGGGCCGGACGGCGGCAAGCCGACGAAGCGTCTGGCCGCGGCCGGGAGGACCGTCTTCTACGCCACGGTCGCGTACTCGGTGCTCACGTTCGCGGCGGGCGGCGGCGGAAGCTCCGGGGACGCGCAGTCGCGTGACGTGACGGCGAAGGCGCTCGATCTGCCGGCCGGACAGTTCCTGGTGGGCGCCGCGGGGATCGGGATAGCGGTCGCCGGCGTCGTCATCGGCGTCCAGGCGGCTCGCCGCACCTTCCGCAAGCACCTCTCGATGGGCGGGGTCCCGCAGCACTGGCGCAAGGGGGTCGAGTTCCTGGGGGTGGCGGGCGGCCTGGCCCGCGGTGCCGTGTTCGCGGCGGCCGGCGCCTTCGTCCTGTACGCGGCGGTGCGTTACGACCCGGCGCAGTCCAAGGGGATCGACGACACGCTGAGGTCGTTCACCGGTACCGCGGCCGGTCCGTGGCTGCTGGTGGCGGTGGCCCTGGGACTGGCCCTGTTCGGGGTGTTCTCGTGGGCCCTGGCCCGCTGGCGGGAGGTCTGACGGTCCGTGACGGAGACGGAGGCGGATCGTTCTCGGTGGGAGAAGTCATCACCTTCGAGGGAAGTGGGCGTACGGCGTGGATGTTCTGATCGCGGCCAAGCTGCACAACCGGTTCGCCCTGTTCGACCGTGACGGCGACGGCAGGGTCACCAAGGCGGACTACGACGAGCTCGTACAGCGTCTGACGGAGGCCGCCGGACAGGACAGCGGCTCCCCCGCGGCACGGAAGCTGCAGGCCGAGTACGACGAGAACTGGGCGCGGATGTCGGCCCAGCTCGGGCGGGGCACGGACGCGGAACTCGACGAGGAGGAGTTCGTCACCGCCTGGGACGCCGTGTGCCGGGAGACGGGCTTCGAGAGGACCATCATGGCCATCGTCGACGAGGTGTTCACGGCGATGGACTCCGACGGCGACCAGCACCTGCGGCCGGACGAGTTCACCCGCTGGCTGGGCGCGTACGGCGTGACCGGGGACGCGGCCGCGACCGCCTTCACCCGCCTCGACCGCGACGGCACCGGCCGCATCAGCCGCGACGAGCTCACGCGGGCGTTCAGCGAGTACTTCACCGGGACCGACCCGGAGCTCCCGGGCAACTGGCTCTACGGCCCGCTCCCCCACTGACACCGACCCGCTCCCGCGATCCGGCCCCGCGCCGGATCCGGACGGAAAATCCGCGGGAACTTCCTGCGCCCCCGGCACGACCACCTCCCCGGAGGGAGTGCCACCGCCCGTCTCACCGGCACCTCGTCCGCCTGGAACCGAGTACGAGAATCCGGAGTGACGATGACGGACCGGCCCGAGTCCCCGCCCCCCGCGCCCACCGCCCTGCTGCGGTGGGCGCCGCCACCGGCCCTGGCCGGCTTCCTGGTGCTCCTCGCCCTGCTGTTCGGCGGGGCGTACGGGGTGGGCTCGCTGGCCGGCCCGGTGGCTCCCGGCATGCACGCGACGGACCCCGCAGGACCCGCGTTCGACGGCGAGCTGCGGCCGCACGGTCACACCGGCACGGGGGCCGGACGGTGAGCGCCGGGGGGACCGGCGTTCAGGAGTCCACGGACCTGGTCGTCGGCGGCATGACCTGCGCCGCCTGTGTGAGCAGGGTCGAGAAGCGGCTGGCCCGGATCGACGGGGTGAGCGCCACCGTCAACCTCGCCACCGGGCGGGCCAGGGTCAGCCATCCCGCGGAGATCACCGCGGAGGACCTCGTCGCGGCGATCGAGAAGGCGGGCTACAGCGCGGAACTGCCCGCCCCGCCCCGCGCCGGGGAGGTGCGCGCTCCGGCGGAGGAGGCCGAGGAGCCCGCGGTCCGCGAGGCGCGCGAGAGGCTGATCGTCACCGCGCTGCTGTCGGTGCCGGTCCTGGTGCTGTCGATGGTCCCCGTCCTGCAGTTCCGCAACTGGCAGTGGCTGTGCTTCGTGCTGGCGGCGCCGGTCGCCGTCTGGGGCGCGTGGCCGTTCCACGTCCGGGCCGTGCGCGGGCTGCGCCACGCGGCCGCGACGATGGACACCCTGGTCTCCCTCGGCGTGGCCGCTTCCTTCTCCTGGTCGGCGTACGCGCTGTTCCTCGGCGGGGCGGGCGACCCGGGGATGCGGATGCCGTTCACCCTGCTGCCCACGGCCGGCGGGGACGTCGCGCACGTGTACCTGGAAGCGGCCGTCGGCGTGCCGCTGTTCGTGCTGACCGGCCGGTTCCTGGAGTCCCGGGCGCGGCGCGGCACCGGCGAGGCTCTGCGGTCGCTGGCCGGACTGGCCGTCAAGGACGTGACGGTGCGGGAGGACGGCGTCGAGCGGCTCGTCCCCGTGGAACGGCTGCGGGTGGGGCAGGAGTTCGTCGTGCGGCCCGGCGAACGGGTCGCGACGGACGGGGTGGTGGCCTCGGGGAGTTCGGCCGTCGACCTGTCCCTGGTGACGGGCGAGAGCGAGCCGGTCGAGGTCGGTCCCGGACGGCCGGTGGTGGGCGGCGCCGTCAACTCCGGCGGCCTGCTCGTCGTACGGGCCGCGGCGGTGGGTGCGGACACCCAGCTCGCCCGGATCACCCGCATGGTCACGGAGGCGCAGGCCGGGAAGGCCCGCGCGCAGCGCGTGGCGGACACGGTGGCGGGTGTGTTCGTGCCGGTGGTGCTGGCCCTCGCGGTCACGGTCCTCGGCTTCTGGCTCGGCGCCGGGGCGGATCCGCAGGCGGCGGTCACGGCGTGCGTGGCGATCCTGGTCGTGGCCTGCCCGTGCGCGCTCGGGCTGGCGACGCCGACCGCGCTGATGGCGGCGACGGGCCGGGGGGCGCAGCTGGGTGTGCTGGTCGGCGGGCCCCGGGCGCTGGAGACGCTGCGTCACGTCGACACCGTGGTCCTGGACAAGACGGGCACGCTGACCGCCGGCCGTATGACCGTGGCCCGGGTGACGGCCGTGGCCGACGGGATCGGGGCGGAAGAGGCGCTGTGGCTGGCGGCCGGGGTGGAGCAGGGCTCCGAACACCCGCTGGGCCGGGCGGTGTTCGCCCACGGGCGGCAGCAGCTGCCCCACCGTCCGGCGGCGGCGGTGAGCGGCTTCCGGGCGACGGCCGGGGTCGGGGTGACCGGGGTGGTGGACGGTCGCCGTGTCGAGGTACGGGCCGCGGGGGCCGATCTGCACCCGTCCCTGGACCGGGCGCTGGCCGACGCCGAGGCGGCGGCGCACACGCCGGTCCTGGTCCGGGTGGACGGCGCCGACCAGGCCCTGATCGCGGTGGGCGACGTGCTGCGCCCCGGCAGCTACCGCGCCGTGGACCGGCTGCGGCGGCTGGGCGTGGAGCCGGTCCTCGCCACCGGCGACCGCGAGGCGACGGCGGTGCGGGTGGCCGCGCAGCTCGGCATCACCGAGGTGCACGCCGGCTGCTCGCCCGAGGACAAGGCGCGGCTGGTGGCGGACCTGCGGGAGCGGGGCCGCCGGGTCGCGGTGATCGGCGACGGGGTCAACGACGCGGGCGCCCTGGCCGGGGCCGACCTCGGCATCGCGATGGGCAGTGGCACGGACGCGGCGATCGGCGCGGCCGACGTCACGCTGGTGCGCGGCGACATCGAGGCGGTCGCGGACGCCGTGCAGCTGGCCGGGCGCACGCTGGCGACGATCCGTACGAACCTCGTCTGGGCCTTCGGCTACAACGTGGTGACGGTGCCGCTGGCCGCGGTGGGATGGCTGAACCCGATGGTCGCGGCCGCGGCGATGTCCGTCAGCTCCCTGCTGGTGGTGGGCAACAGCCTCCGATTGCGGGCCTGGCATCCGTCGCCACCGTCCGGCCGGCCGGGGAAGAGGTTCCGGGCCGGGACGGAGCTCGGAGCGGGAGGTGCGGCGCGATGAACGGATCGGGTGTGGTGCGGAACGACAGCGGCTGGTGGCCGTCGCGCCGGCGGATGCGCGAGGCGATACCGTCGGTGCTCGCGCCGCTCGTCGCGTGCTCGGTGGCGCTGGCAGGCCTGACCGTGTGGACCGCCTCGGGCGCGGCGGGGGGCCCGCCGCAGATCGCCGTCGCCAACGGCCGGGTGTTCCTGCCCTACGGCAACAGCACGGACACGGCCGCCTTCTTCGACGTCACCAACATCGGCCGCGGGGAGGACCGGTTGACGAAGGTGACCTCCCCGTCCCCGTCGGTCGAGAGGGTGATGCTGAGCCGGCACGAGAGCTCCGGGCGCGGCGCCGACGCCATGCGGATAACGGCTTCGGCGGCCGTGCCCGCGGGCGGCACCCTGGCGATGTCGCCCTTCGACGTGAGCGTCATGATGCGGGTGACGAGCGAGTGGGAGGCGGGCGAGATCGTGCCCTTCGTCCTCCACTTCCGCCACAGCCCGCCGGTCGAGGTGGTAGCGGTGGTGGTCCGGCCCGGCAGCTGACCGCGGCCGCCCCGGCCGGCCGCCGACGGGCCTCCGGGTCAGTCGGGCAGCCGTTGCGCCATCGGGACGGGGGTCTCGGCGACGCCGCGGGGTCCCTGCGCGATCCGCGCGTGCTGCAGGGCCGTCAGCCTGCGGACGTAGACGACGGCGAGGACGGCCGCGACGATGTCGACGACGTCGCCGACCAGGACCGTCGTGGCCGCGTCGCGCACCTCCTCGAGGCTTTCGGCACCGCCGTAGGACCGGCCCCCGTACCAGGCGACGACCTTGGACAGGACGAAGGACCCCCACCACAGGTTGACCGGCATCAGGGGGAGCCGCCCGGCGGCCCGTCCCCCGTCGCCGGCGAGCGGCGTGCTCGACCCCCAGGTGGCCACGGCGATCCGGTACGGCAGCCAGAAGTTGGCGAGCGGCACGAACCAGCCGCCGATCGCCCAGCCGGGCCGGAGCCGGTCCGCCCCCGGGGCGAAGGCCTCGGCGTTCGTGCGGGTGCGGTGGAACCAGACGACGAACACGATCCCCGTCAGGATCGCGATCCGGCGCTGATGCGTACCGGCCCGGTCCATGAGGCCGTAGCCGCGTTCCAGGTCGGCGTACACGGCCGCGGACGGGTCCGCGAGGGCCCGGTCCGCGAGCGCGCGGACGTTCCAGTCGGCGTACACGGCGTACGCGTCGAAGCCGATGACGAGCGCGAACAGCGCGGTGAGCGCGATCGCCAGGCCGACGGGCGCGCTCAGCCGCGCGCCCTTCCCCTCGGGCACGGCAGGAACTGCGGGCATGCTGGGGACCCCCCATGGGTCGTCGAGGACGAGGAGGCGCGCCGGACGGCGGGCCAGGGGGGAACCTATGTCGTCCCGTCACCTCCTGTCACCTCCCTTTTCCCAGGTCAGACCCCACACCAGGGCACCCGGCAGGTGTGCGGGGCCGTTCCCTGCGGGCAGAGCGTGGCGAGCACCCTCCGGCGGATCGCCCGCCAGGTCCGGCGGGAGCATTCCAGCCGGACGCGCAGCTCGACCGCTTCGCGTCCTCCGCTGTCCTCACCGGGGTGTTCGAAGGCCCACTGCTCCGCCAGGTCCTCGTAGAGCTCGGCCGTCGCCCGGCCGCTGTGGGGGTACGTGCGGACGGTGTCCACGGCGACGATCCGGGCGCGGCGGCCCTCGGCGGCCCGGGCGACGAGTCCCTCCACCCATGCCAGCCCCTGCGGATCCGCGTACAGCCCGAACCGCATCGCCCGGATCCTCGGGCGGGTGGCCGGTCGGTGCATCAGATGCGTCTGCATGCCCCCAGCCTCGCCCCTCCCCCCACGGGAGACGCAAGCGGATTTCTGGGACTCCCGGCAGGACCGGGGAGGGTGAGCCGGGCCCCCCGGACGGCCGCCCACCCGGCGAGCCCTATAGTTAGGGCACCCTAACCCGGGCACCGCACGGGTCGCCTCCCGTGCCCGCTGCCGTGCCTCCGAACAGAAACCGGAACCCGTATGAGACCCGAGTCCACCGCCCTCGTCTCCCCGCGCGCGGACGTCATGACCGAGACCGTCGAAGGCTTCGGCACCGTCCGGTTCACGCCGGTCGACCCCGCCGCGGACTCCGCCGTGCTGCACTCCTGGGTGCTGGAGGAGCGTGCGCAGTTCTGGGGCATGAACGGCATCAGCCGGGAACTGGTCCAGGAGATCTACGAGGACGTGGACCGCCGCGACACCCACCACGCCTTCATGGTGCGGTTGGACGACGAACCGGTGGCGCTGTTCCAGACCTACGAGCCGGAGGCCGACCGCGTCAGCGAGTGCTACGAGGTGCGCGAGGGCGACATCGGCGTCCACCTGATGCTGGCCCCGGTGCAGGGCCGGCCGCGTCCCGGGTTCAGCAGGACGCTGATCGGCTCGCTGCTCCGGTTCACCTTCCGCGACCCGGCGGTCCTGCGCGCGGTGGGCGAGCCCGACGCCCGCAACGCCAAGGCCCTCGCCCTGTCGAGCAGGCTCGGCTTCGTGCATCAGGGCGAGATCACCCTGCCGGAGATCGACCTGCCCGAGGTGTACCTCCCGGAGAAACGCGCCGTGCTCGCGTTCCTCGACCGGCCCGCGGTGCTCCCGCCGCCGGTGGCGGTCCTGCCGCAGGCCTGATCCGGGCCCCCGCCGCGGAAGCTCCGTGATCGAGCGGTGCGCGGTGGCGTCGGTCCTGGGAATGCCGGAGGGGCGGGAGAGCAACCGGCGGCCCCTGTTCCCTCGACCTTCGTCGGCGTCGCGTCAAGGCCCGGCTCCACCGCGATCTCCTTGGCCCGAAGCGGGCCGCGACCCGTGGATCGCCGCCGTTCCAGCAGCCGGTGTAGCCGCCGTCGGCCCTCACGAGGGTGACGTCGTGGTGCAGACGGCGCAGCCGCATCAGCAGGACCGCCGCGGCCTCCCGGTCGCCGATGTTCCACTCCGCGTCCGTCATGTCCGACGGAAGCCGGCGCACCCGGTCCGGAGGGCCGGCCGCGTTGTCGTGCGCGTGCGCGAGGCAACCGCACGACAACGACCGCTTACGTGTCGGGATGCTCCGGCAGGGCGAGCCAGTCCGACCAGGAGATCTCGCGGCCGAGGAAGCGCGGCTGCTCGAACGGCCAGTCGGCGGCGATCCACTGCGGCACCAGCGCGTCGAGGGCCTGCTCGACCTTGCTGCCCACCAGCTCGTCCACCACCCACCAGGAGATCTCGCCGTCCGCGCCGGCCTTCTCCGGTGGGTCGATGTAGACACAGCCGAGCAGAGCTGTCTCCGCCGCGTCGAACAGCGCGTAGTTGAAGGACTGGTGTGCGGCGATCTCCTTCTCGTGCCGCAACAGGTCGGCCTGGTCGGCCTCGTAGGTCATGGTGGCTGCGGGCCAGCCCCAGGCCGGGCCGAAGATGGTCCACAGCCGCTCGCGCGAACCCATCACAGCCGGATAGTCGAGCGGGGTGTCAGCCTCCCGGATCGGCCGCAGGTGATGGCCACCGCCCGGCAGCGGTATCAGGACAGGGTGGACGAAGTCATCGGGAAGCCAGCTCATGGCGCCCGACCGTAGCAGCCCGCGGCCGTCCCCTCCCCTGGATTTTCCCCGTGTACCGCCAGCCCCTGCTCCCATACCGGGCAGGGCCCGCGATCACCTGACCGAGACTCCCGTTCGATCGACAGACTCCATGATCGGTACGGCAGCGGCCTCTCAGCCCTGACGACGGTGCTGGGGGCGCTGGGGGCGGCGGGCCTTGCGGGCCGTGGAGGGCTCAGGAGAGGCCTCGGGCGAGGAGAACCCGCCCGGGACCGCGGCCCTGGGGGCCGGCGGCACGCCGACGGCCCCCTGCGGCGCCGGGGCCGCGGCGGCGGGGCTTCCCGTGGCGAGGACGGTGGTGTGCGGGATCTGCCGGGCGCAGGCCTGGCACACCTCCGCCAGCGTCCACACCTGGCCGACCGCGGGGTTGTGGACGAGGACCAGCAGGGCGGAACCGCCGCACGGGACGCGTGCCTCGTGCAGCGCGCACTGCGCGCCGCCGCAGCTGCAGTCGGCGTTGGGGCGGACCCCGGCGAGCCGGGCGTGGGCCCTGGCGTGGTCCGCGGCGAAGCGCCGCATGCCCGTGGTGTCCTTGGAGCGGGCCGGCATCCGGCACGCCGCGGTGCTGCAGGAGACGGACACGGTGTGATCGGCGTGGCCGGTGAGTCGGACCGTCCAGGTCCGTCCCGGCACACGCGATCCGGGCAAGGCGGTCAAATCGGGGTTCCAATCGTCGTGGTGCACCGAGTGGGGCAGATGCGCGCGGGCGGTGCCGCCCGACGCGTCCGCGAGCCGGGCACGAACACCTCGTGGGGACGTCGTGGCCCGGTGCGGGTCCGGGCGGCGCGGGAGCTCCGTGCCGCCGGGCCGTGGGCCGGGGGTGGTCTGCCTCATGGACTTTGTCGCATCTCCGGCGGGCCCCGTCAAGCGTCGGCGGGTTCCGCGAGCCCCGATGTCGGCCCCCGGCGGCCGGCCCGGCCGGCCTACAGCCCGTAGCCCCCGGAGACCTCGATGTTCTGCGCGGTGACCCACCGGCTCTCGTCGCCGACGAGTACGGCGATCATTTCTCCGATGTCGTCGGGTTCTCCGACGCGGCCGAAGGCGGTGCGGGCGGCCAGCTCCGGGATGACCTCGGGGAACCGGGTGAAGGCGTCGTCGGAGAGGCGGGTGCGGGTGGCGCCGGGAGAGACGGCGTTGACGCGGATGCCCCGGGGGCTGAACTCCTTCGCCATGTAGCCGGTCAGCACGTTCAGGGCGCCCTTCATCGCCGCGTACGCGGAGTAGCCGGGCTCGGGGGCGGCCGTGGTCGCCGAGTTGCTGCTGACGTTGACGACGGCGCCGCCGTCGGCCAGCAGCGGCAGGAGACGCTGGGTCAGGAAGTAGGGGCCCTTGAGGAGGACGCTCGCCAGCCGGTCGAAGTCCTCCTCGGCCATGTCCGCGATCGGTGCGGCGTGGGCGAAACCGGCATTGTTGACCAGGAAGTCGAACGTCTCGCGGCCCCAGGTGTCGTGGAGGGCCAGGGCGACGGCGTCGCGGAAGGACCCGAAGCCGGCACTGTCCCCGAGGTCCAGGTGCAGGGCGACCGCGCTGCCACCCGCCGTGCGGATGGTGTCCACGGTGTCCTGCGCGCCCTGCGGGTTGCTGCCGTAGGTGAGGATCACCCCGATGCCGCGTTCCGCGATGCGTACGGCGGCGCTCCGGCCGATTCCGGAGCTGGCGCCGGTGACGACGGCGACCTTCATGACTGTCCTCCACACGTCGAAAGGGTGGGTCCCGCAGTGGACCGCAGTGGACCCGGTGGGAATCCGGTGGGATCCGATGTATCCATGGGACCCGTCCGACCTGCGAAGACGTAGCACGATCCGGTCGGGGACCTGCACGATCCTCCCGTTCCGGAGAGCGCGGGCCGGGGACTGTGCTGCACTGGGGGCATGGACCTGGACGAGCTGCGGACCCTCCTCGAACGGCACGCGCGCCCCGATGCGACCACCGCCGTCGAGGGCGTGCTCGTGTCCCGGGTGGAACGGTCGGCCCCCGCCGAACCCGCCATGACCGGAACCGTGCTGGCGGTGATCGCCCAGGGCACCAAACGCCTGGCCCTGGGCGACCGGGTCCTGGAGTACGGCCCCGGCCAGTACCTGGTGGCCTCGGTGGACCTGCCGGTCACCGGGCAGTTCCTGCGGGTGAGCCCCGAGCGCCCGGCGCTGGGGTTCGGCCTGGTGCTGGAGCCCGCCGCGGTGGCCGAGCTGCTGCTGCACGCCGGCCCGGACGGCGCGCGGCAGGTCCGGGGCGGCCCCGTGCCCGCCCTGGCCGTCTGCGACGCGCCCGCGTCACTCCTGGACGCCGTGGTCCGGCTGCTGCGGCTGCTCGACGCCCCGCGCGACCGGACGGTGCTCGCGCCCCTGGTCAAACGGGAGATCCTGTGGCGGCTGATCACCGGCGAACAGGGGGCCGCCGTACGCCAGCTGGGGCTCGCCGACAGCAGCCTCACCCATGTGGCGCGGGCCGTCGCGTGGATCCGCGGGAACTACGCGGAGCCCTTCCGGGTGGAGGAGCTGGCCCGCAGGTCCGGGATGAGCCAGTCCGCCTTCTACCGCAACTTCCAGGCCGTCACCTCGATGAGCCCGATCCGGTTCCAGAAGCAGATCCGGCTCCAGGAGGCCCGTCTGCTGCTCGCCACCCGCCCCGGTGACGTCACGGGGGTCGCCCACCGGGTCGGGTACGACAGCCCCTCGCAGTTCAGCCGCGAGTACAGCCGCCAGTTCGGGGCGCCGCCCAGCAGGGACGCCGCCCGGCTGCGGCTCGGCGGGCCGGGCTGAGCCGCGCCGTGCCGTGCCCGGAGCCGCGGCCCCGGGCAGCGCGCCTGGGCGGCATCGGGAGCCCGGTGGGGCAGGCTGTCCGGCACAGCGTGTCCCGAGCAGAGGGAGTGGTGCGACCGTGGGCGAAGAGCGGGCCGTGAACGTCGGACCGGCCGGGATCGAGGTGGCGTACGAGCGCCTCGGTGACCCTCTGGCACCTCCCGTCCTGCTGGTGATGGGCATCGGGGCGCAGATGATCGGCTGGCCGGACGGCTTCTGCGCCGAGCTGGTCGGGCGGGGCGTGCAGGTGATCCGCTTCGACAACCGCGACACCGGGCTGTCCACGCACTTCCGCGACGCTCCCCCGCCCGACTTCGTGGCGGCGCTGGGCGGTGACACCTCCTCGGCCGCGTACACCCTCTCCGACATGGCGGCCGACTGCGTCGGACTCCTCGACGCGCTCGGGCTGGACGGCGCCCACGTCGTGGGGGCCTCGCTGGGCGGTGCCATCGCCCAGACGGCCGCGATCGAGCACCCCGGCCGGGTCCGCTCCCTGACGTCGGTGATGTCCACAACGGGTGATCCCGTGGTGGGCCGGGCCCGGCCCGACGCGCTTCTGGCCTTCGGCGGGCCGTCGCCGGCGAACCGCGAGGAGGTGATCGCACGGACCGTCAGGATCGGCAGGGCCCTCGAGGCGTCGGCCTTCCCGTTCGACGAGGCCGCGGCCGCCGACCGGGCGGGCCGCTCGTACGACCGCGACCACGACCCCGTGGGCGTCACCCGCCAGGCCGTGGCCTCGCTCGCCTCGGGCGACCGGACGGCGCGGCTGCGGGAGCTGGCGGTGCCGACGCTGGTGATCCACGGGGCGGACGACCCGATGTGCGAGGTGAGCGGAGGACGGGCGACCGCGGAGGCGATCGCGGGGGCGGAACTGGTGGTGATCGACGGGATGGGCCACGGCCTCCCCGAGGCCCTGTGGCCGCGGATCGCCACGTTGGTGACGGACCTGGTCCACCGGGTTGAGTCGGCCCGCGGCGACCTCCGCGCCCCGGCCGCGGGCGAGCGTCCCGAGCGGGTGCCGGCGGGGGGCGCCGAGTGCCTGGTGGACGACGGCCGGGGGTGACGCCCGCAGCTCGCCCAGATCGAGGCCGCCGCGGGACCGGACCGGCCGGCCGGGGACGCACGAACCGGCTGAGAAACACGAAAGGCAAGGAGGCGTACCCACTCCTTGCCACTCTCAACTTATAGCGCACAGGGGGGCTTGTGGCAAGGCCCCCTCGGTGACGCACAATCGCCGTCCGAAAAGAACGGGAACCCCGGACGGAGAGTTGTGTTGATCGACGTGATCGTGGCCGGTGGCGGCCCGACCGGTCTGATGCTGGCCTGTGAACTGCGGCTGCAGGGTGTGCGGGTGGTCGTGCTGGAGAAGGAGAGCGGACCGACGCCGCATTCCAAGGCCCGCGGCCTGCACGCGCGCAGCGTCGAGGTGATGGACCAGCGGGGCCTGCTGGAGCGCTTCCTGCCGCACGGCGAGAAGTTCGCGGTCGGGGGCTTCTTCGCCGGCATCGGCACGGCGTGGCCGGACCGGCTCGACACCTCCCACCCGTACGTGTTCGCCGTCCCGCAGGTGGTCACCGAACGGCTGCTGACCGAGCGCGCGGTCGAGCTCGGCGTGGAGATCCGGCGCGGCCGGGAGGTCACCGGGCTGCACCAGGACCCGAACGGGGTGGACGTCGCCCTGGCCGACGGCACGCGCCTGCGCGCCCGGTACGCCGTCGGCTGCGACGGCGGCCGCAGTACGGTGCGCAAGCTGCTCGGCGTCGCCTTCCCCGGCGAGCCCTCCACGGTGGAGACCCTGCTCGGCGAGATGCGGATCGGGGTGGCTCCGGAGACCCTGGCGGCCGTGGTGGCCGAGGTGCACAGGACCCACAAGCGGTTCGGCGCCGTCCCCGAGGGCGACGGGCTGTACCGCGTGATCGTTCCCGCCGACGGGGTGTCCGAGGACCGTACGGCGGCGCCGACCCTCGACGACTTCAAGAAGCAGCTGAAGGCGTTCGCGGGCACCGACTTCGGGGTCCACTCGCCGCGCTGGCTCTCCCGTTTCGGCGACGCCACCCGGCTCGCCGAGCACTACCGGGTGGGCCGGGTGCTGCTGGCCGGGGACGCCGCGCACATCCACCCGCCGACCGGCGGCCAGGGCCTGAACCTCGGCGTGCAGGACGCCTTCAACCTGGGCTGGAAGCTGGCGGCGGAGGTGAACGGCCGGGCCCCGGAAGGGCTGCTGGACAGCTACCACGCCGAACGGCACCCGGTGGCCGCCGCCGTGCTGGACAACACCCGCGCGCAGATGCAGCTCATGTCGACCGAGCCGGGTCCGCAGGCGGTGCGTCGGCTGCTGTCGGAGTTGATGGACTTCGAGGAGGTGAACCGCCACCTGATCGAGAAGATCACCGCGATCGGGGTGCGCTACGACCTCGGCGAGGGACACGAGCTGCTCGGGAGGCGGATGCGGGACACCGAGCTCTCCGACGGCCGCCGCCTCTACGCGCTGATGCACGCCGGCCGGGGGCTGCTGCTCGACCGGACCGGGCGGCTGTCCGTGGACGGCCGGGCCGACCGGGTCGACCACGTCGTCGACGTGGTGGCGGATCCGGACGTGCCCGCGGTGCTGCTCCGGCCGGACGGGCACGTGGCCTGGGCGGGCGAGGACCAGCAGGGCCTGTCGGACGCCCTGGGGAAGTGGTTCGGCGCCGCCTGAGCCGCCGGCGGGGTCCGGCCTTCTCCCCTGCGCCGCGGGGATCAGGCCGCGGGCTTGCCGCTCTCGCGCCCGTCCACGTACGTCGCCACCACCTCGATGTCGCCGATGCGGGAGACCTCCACGCGCCGCGGGTCGTCGCCGAGCACGACGAGGTCGGCCCGCTTGCCGGGGGTGAGGCTGCCCGCTTCTGCGTCCCAGTTGCAGGCGTGGGCGGCGGCGACGGTGTAGGCGTGCAGGGCCTCCTCCACGGTGACGGCCTCGTCCGGTCCGATCAGGCTGCCCGACGTGGAGGTGCGCTCGGCCATGAACTGGACGGCCCGCAGCGGCGATCCGTCCGTCACCGGCCGGTCGGAGCTCCCGACGAGGTTGATGCCGTGGTCGAGGAACCCGCGCCCCCGGTACATCCACGGGGCCCGCTCCGGTCCCATGATCGCGGCGTAGTCGTCGCCGAAGTAGCGCAGGAAGTTGGGCTGGACGACGGCGCTGAGGCCCAGCCGGGCGAAGCGCGGGAGCTGGTCGGGGCGGATCAGGCCCGCGTGTTCGATGCGGTGGCGGGCGCCGGGGCGCGGGCGCAGGCGCTGGGCCCGTTCCAGGGCGTCCAGGGCGACGTCGGCGGCGCGGTCGCCGATGGCGTGGACGGCGAGCTGCCATCCGGCGAGGTGGCCGTCGACGATGGTCCGGGTGAGGACCTCGGGGTCGTCCTGCAACTGCCCTGCGTGGTCGAGTCCTTCGTAGGGGGCGCTCAGGGCCGCGGTGCGGGCCATCATGCCGCCGTCGGTGAAGACCTTGAGGGCGCCGACGGAGAGCCAGTCGCCTCCGAAGCCGGTCCGCAGGCCGAGGTCGAGGGACCGGGGGATGCCGTCGGCCTCGTGGGCGGCGACGGGGCGGAGCCGGTCCGAGGACACCATCAGCTGCACCCGCAGCGGCAGCAGGCCCTTCTCCCGGGCGAGTTGGTAGGCGCCCAGCTCGACCGGGCTGTGGCCGAAGAGGGTGCCGCCGATGCCGGCCTCGGCGCAGGCGGTGATGCCCTCGGCGAGGCAGGTGCGGGCGGCCCGGCCGATCGCCTCGGCCAGGTCCTCCTGGGAGTGGGGGAGCCGCAGGGCGCGGGCGGCGCCCATCGCGGCCTCGGCGAGGAAGCCGTTCTCGTGCGGGAGGTCCGCGGGCAGGAGGTCCAGGACGGCGGTGTTGACGACGCAGCCGTGGCCGGACTCGTGGAGCAGGTAGAGCTTGTGCCCCGCGGCGACCCGGTCGAGTTCGACGGCGGTCAGGTGGCGGCCCAGGGCCCGCTGGTCGTAGCCGACGATGCTCACCCACGCTCCGGGCGTGTTCTTGCGGGCCACGGCCCGCGCCACGGCGGCCAGTACGTCGTCGACGCGGGTGAGGCCGGCGATGCTCGGGGTGCTCTGCGTGAAGCCGGTCCAGGCCAGGTGGACGTGTGCGTCGATGAATCCGGGCAGCACGGTGGCGCCCTGGAGGTCGACGACCTCCCGGGCGGGGAGCGCGGCCACGGCGTCGTCCAGGCCGACGATCCGGCCCCGCCAGATGCCCAGTTCGTGGGCGACCGGGTGGTCCGGGTCCATGGTGAGGAAGCGGGCGTTGGTCAGCCTGGTGCAGAGCATCGGCGGGGTCCTGTGGGTGCGGGCGGCGCCGGCCGGGTGGCGGGGGGTCAGGCTTCGGTGGAGGTGACGAGGGAACGGGGCCGCAGATCGGTCCAGTTGGCCTCGACGTACGCGAGGCACGCCGCGCGGGTATCCTCCCCGAAGGCGACGGTCCAGCCACCGGGGACCTCGGCGAAGGACGGCCAGAGGGAGTGCTGGTCCTCCGCGTTGACGAGGACGAGGAAGCGGCCTTCGGTGTCGTCGAACGGGTTGGTGCTCACGTCGATGCCTCCCGGGAGCGATGCGATTAGGTTAGGCTCGCCTAATTACGACGAGCTTAGCCTTTCCCCTTGCCGCTCACAAGGAGATCCGCATGCGCCCGACCGACCCCGCCCCCGGCCGTGTTGCGGCCCCCGAGCATCCGTTCGCCGCGTACGGAATGCCCGCGGAGCCCGGTACCGAGGACTTCTGGGGGGCGGCCGGAGCCCCCGCGGCCGTCCGTGACGGCGCCGGGTGGACGACGCTCTTCCTGTGGCGCGGCTCCCCCGCCACCCTGGACTTCGAGAGCTGGTCGGGGCCCGTGCCCCTGCGCAGGTGGGGAGCCACCGACTGCTGGTACGCCGAGGTGCCCATGCCGCCGCGGCTGCGGGTGACGTACTGGTTCCTGGTCGGCGGCGCGGGCCGCGCCGACCCCTTCAACCCGGCCGGGGCGGGCGCCGACCGGTCGGTCACGGCCACGCCCGACGCCCCGGACCAGCCGCACTGGCCGGCCACCGGACCGGACGAGGTGCTGCCCCTCCCCCGGACCCGGCTGCGCTGGACGGGCGGACGCCTCGGCGGGCGGCGCACCGTACGCGTCCACGCCGCGGGCGGCGGCGGACCCGTCGTGCTGCTCCTCGACGGCGACGACTGGCTCTACCTGCACCCGGCCGTGACCGCCTTCGACACGGCCGTTGCCCGCGGCGACCTGCCGCCGGTCACCCTCGTCTTCCTGCCGACCCGGGACCGGGAGGCGGAGTTCGCCTGCCGTCCCGAACTGTGGGAGGCCGTACGGGAGGAGCTGCTGCCGCTCGTCACGGAGGCGGGCCTGCCGGCCGACACCGGCCGGCTGGTCGTCGCGGGCCAGAGCCTCGGCGGTCTCAGCGCGGTGTACGCGTCCCTGCGCTTCCCCGAGCTCGTCTCCCGGGTCACCTGCCAGTCCGGGTCGTTCTGGTGGACCCCCGGCGCCGCGGACCTCACCGATCCGCTGGCCGGGCCGGCCGGGGGCGCCGTCGCCGCGATGCTGCGGGAGCGCCCCGACCTGTCCGGCCTGCGGATCGCCTTCGACGTGGGCGAGCACGAGACCGGGATGCTGCCCCACTGCGCGGCGGTCGAGTCCCTCGCCGGGGAGGCAGGGGCGGCCGTCCGCGCGTCCCGGTCCCCGTCGGGGCACGACCGGGCCGGCTGGCGGCACGCCCTGACCAGGGACGTGGCCTGGGTGCTCTCCCGGGACCCGGCCTGAGCGGCGGGCCTCAGCGCGCCACCGCCAGGCAGTAGTCCTCGTCGGTGGCGAGGAGGTTGCGGTGGGTGTCCTCGGCGCTGATGACGCCGTCGTCCAGGACCAGGACCCGGTCGGCGGCGTCCAGCAGGGCCGGACTGCTGGTGATCACGAGGGTAGTGCGGCCCCGGCGCAGTGCGGCCACGTTGCGCGCGATGAGCTGCTCGGTCACGGCGTCGACGGCCGTCGTCGGGTCGTGCAGGACGAGGACGTCGCTGTCCGCCGCGAGGGCCCTGGCCAGCGACAGGCGCTGGCGCTGCCCGCCGGAGAGGTTCGCGCCGCGGTCCCGGACCCCGTAGTCCAGGCCCTCCCGGTGCAGGGCGACGACATCGGTCAGCATCGACGCCTCCACCGCTTCGGCGACGGACGCGCTGGTCCCCGTCGGGTCGATGTTCGTGCGCAGGGTTCCCGCGAAGATCTCCCCTTCGTACGGGTTCACCAGCAGGTGCTCACGGACCGCTTCGACCGACAGGCCGGCGATCTCCCGGCCGCCCACCCGCACCGTGCCCTCGTACGCGGCCGGCGGGACCGTCACGGACAGGACCGCGGCGAGGTCGGCCGCCTCACCCGGCCGGTACGCGGCGACGGCCACGAACTCCCCCGCCCGCACCCGGAACGTCAGGGCGCGCAGGGCCCCGTGGCGGACCCCGTCCAGCTCCAGGTCGCCGCCCGGTTCCGGGCGGCCCGTGCCCGGTGTCATCAGCGGGGGCGCGGCGAGGACCAGGGCCATGCGGTCGGCCGAGGCGCGGGCCATCATCACGTACTTCGGCATGTCCGAGAACATCTTCAGCGGTTCCATGATGAACTGCGCCAGCCCCACGGCCATGACCAGTTCGCCGATGCCGATCCGGCCCTCGAAGGCGAGCCAGCCCGCCGTGAGGGTCACCGAGACGGCCAGCACCGCGTTGAGCGCCATGGCGGTGCCCGCGTACGCCCCGTTCGCCACGGCCACGGTGACCGCCTGGCGCTTGGCCTCCGTGCTGACCTCGCGGTAGGACCGGAAGGCCGCGAGGTTGCCGCCGAATCCGTGCAGCGGGCGCAGGCCGGTGATCAGGTCGGCCACCTTGGCGCCGGCCCGGGCCACCCGGGCCTGCTGCTCACGGGTGCTGGAACCGATCCTGCGGGACAGCACGCTGAGCACCGACAGGATCGCGACCGTGCCGACGATCACGAGCAGGCCGAGTCTGATATCGGCCAGGCCCAGTGCGACGGCCGCGACCAGGACCGCGACCAGGGAGCTGACCAGCAGGGGCACCACCTCGATGATGTCGGCGGTCTGGTCGGCGTCCTCGGTGGCGATGGTCAGCACCTCGCCGGACTTGAGGTCCACGTCCCGGGCCACCGGCTGGAGGCCGCAGTCGGCGACCCCGACCCGCCAGCGGTGCGCCTCGGTGGTGTTGGCCTTCTGCAGGATGCGCATGCCGAAGCGCCAGGACAGCGAGACGGTCGTGATGATGACGGCGAGCACGCCGATCGAGACGACGAGCGCGTCGGGGCTCCGGTCCTGGAGGGCGTGCTCGACGATCAGGCCGAGCGCGATGGGGAAGGCGGTCTCACCGGCCTGGTAGAGGCCCATGAGGACGGTGCCCCCGGTCATGGCACCGACGTTGCGGCGCAGGGCGGTGCGGAGGATGTCGGACCCCGTGCGGGGCCGCTGCGTGTCAGGAGTTGTCATCGAGGTGGCGGGCAATCGCTTCCGGGGTGCGCAGGGTGAACAGGTCGCGGATCGTGACCACAGGACCGTACTCGCGGCGAAGCAGGCCGATCAGCCGAACCGCCAGCATGGAGTGGCCTCCGAGCGACACGAAGTCGCTGACGGCGCTCACCTCGTCGTCGTCCAGGTCCAGTGCCTCCGCGAAGAACTCGCAGACGGTCGTCTCCGTCCCGGGCCGCGGGCCCCGCTCGCCGCCCGTGGTCAGCGCGCCGAGCGGCCTGGCCTCGGGCAGCGCCTTGGTGTCGGCCTTGCCGTTCACCGTCAGCGGGATGACCTCGACCCGGGCGTAGTGGGTCGGGCGCAGGAAGTCCGGGAGCGCGGCGCCGACTTCGGCGGCGACCTCGGCCAGCTCGGCACCTTCCAGCACGAGGTAGGCGGCCAGCCGGTGGGCTCCGTCGACCTGCGGGTCGGGCTGGGCCACGGCGGCCGCGAACCGGACGGCGGGGTGCGCGGCGAACGCGGCCTCCACCTCGCCGAGTTCGACCCGGTGGCCGCGGATCTTGACCTGCTGGTCGGTGCGGCCCAGGTACATCAGGTTCCCGTCCGGGCGCCGCAGCACCAGGTCGCCCGTACGGTACATCCGCTCGCCGGGCGGCCCGAAGGGGCAGGCGACGAACCGGTGGGCGGTCTGGGCGGGCTGTCCCAGGTAGCCACGGGCGATGCCGATGCCGGCCACGTACAGCTCGCCCGGGACTCCGTCCGGGACGGGCCGCAGCCAGGGGTCGAGGACATGGACGTCGGTGTTGTCGATGGCGACGCCCACCACGGGGTCCTGGCACTCGAAGGTGCCGACGCCGAGGGTGTTGATGGTGTATTCGGTGGGCCCGTACAGGTTGTAGCCGACCGTCCCCCCGGTGTCGGCGAGGCGCTGCCACAGGGTCGGGGTGACGGCCTCGCCGCCCAGGAGCACGAGCGGGGGCCGGCGTCCCGGGTCGTCGAGCAGTCCCTCGGCGACGAGCTGCTGGGCGTAGGTCGGGGTCACGTTGATCACGTCGATGGCGTGCGCGAGGCAGTAGTCCACCAGCCGTGGCGCGTCCCGGCGGAGTTCCTCGTCGCAGATGTGCACCTCGTGGCCGTCGGCGAGCCAGAGCAGCTCCTCCCACGACATGTCGAAGGCGAAGGACACCGTGTGGGCGATGCGGAAGACCCGGTGGCCGTGGTCGGCGAGGACCGGCTCGAAGATCCGGCGCTGGTGGTTGACCAGCATGTTGGTCAGGCCGGCGTACTCGGTGACCACGCCCTTCGGGCGCCCCGTGGATCCCGAGGTGTAGATCGTGTAGGCGGGGTGGCGCAGGCGGTGCGGGTCGTCCGGCGCGAAGGTCGTGAGGGGCTCGGCCGCGGGCAGGGGCCGGTCCAGCTCGACGAGTTCGCCGGTGAGCCGCGGGGAGACGGCGCTCACGGTGAGGATCACGTCGGGGCGGGCGTCGTCGACGATCGCGGCGATGCGTTCGTCGGGGTGGTCCAGTTCGAGCGGGACGTAGGCGGCGCCGGTGCGCAGGACGGCGAAGAGCGCCACGATGGAGTCGAGGGAGCGGGGGATCGCGAGGCCCACGGTCCGCTCGGGTCCGATGCCCCGTGCGGCGAGCACCCCGGCGACGGCGCGGCTGCGGTCGCGGAGGCCGGCGAACGTGAGGGTGCTGCCGTCCGCGACGAGGGCGGTCCGCTGCGGGTCGCGGTCGGCGGCCCGGTCGAAGCGGTCGACGACGGTGTCGGTGCCGATGTCCGTGCGGCCGGTGGTCAGGGGGTCGGGCCCGAGGCCGGGCAGCGCGCCCAGCGGGCCGGTGGAGCGGGCCAGGTCGTCGAGCACCTTCAGGTAGTCGTCGAGGAGCGTGCGCGCCGCCGGGGTGTCGTGGTCGCGGAACTCCAGTTTGACCGTGAGCCGCTCGCCCGGGGTGACCACCCAGGTGAAGGGGTAGTGGGTGGAGTCGTCGGCGCGGACCGAGGTGATGCCGTGGCGGGTGTTCATCGCGGCGAACGCGTCCATGTCCAGGAAGTTCTGGAGCACGAAGAGGTTGTCGAAGAGGGTGTCGTGTCCGGCGGCCCGCTGGATCTCGCCGAGTCCGAGGTGTTCGTGTTCCATCGCCTCGGCCCGGGCCCGCTGTACGGCGGACAGGTAGTCGCGTGCCGTGTCCGCGGGCCGGGGGCGCGTCCACTGGGGGACGGTGTTGAGCAGGACGCCGACGACGTCGGCGAGCCCCTCGCCCTGACGGCCGGAGACGGTCACGCCGAAGACGGCGTCACTGCGGCCGGTGCGCGCGGCCAGCAGGAGGCCGAAGGCGCCGGTCAGCACGGAGTTGAGGGTGACGCCGTGGGTCCTCGCCGCGTCGCGCAGCAGCCCTGACGCTTCGGCGGTCAGGGTGTGGACGAGGGTGCTCGGCAGGTCGTCGGCGAGGGCGGGTGCGGGTCCGGCGAGCAGGGTGGGGCCGGGCAGGCCGGCGAGGTGCTCGGCCCAGAAGCGCTCCGAGACGGCGGGGTCCTTGGCGGCGAGCGCCCGCGCGTGGTCCTCGAAGGCGGGGGCGGCCGGTTCCGGGACGGGTGCGTCGCCGGCGAGGACGGCCTCGTAGTGGGCGAAGAGGTCGCGCAGGACGATCTCGCGGGACCAGCCGTCCCAGAGCAGCAGGTGGTAGCTGAGGAGGAGCCCGTCGCGGTCTCCGGGCAGCCGGACCACGGTCAGCCGGATCAGCGGTGGCTGCCCGGTGTCGAAGCCGGTGTCGCGGTCGCGGGCGAGGAGCGCTTCGATCTCGTCGTCGCCGGCCAGGGTGAGGGTGCGCACGGGTACGCGCCGGCCGGCGGCGAGGACCTGGACCGGGTTCCCCCGGTCGTCGGTGGTGAATCCGGCGCCCACGGCGGGGTGCCGCGCGATCACCCGTGCCATGGCCTCGGCCAGGGCCGCGGGCTCGAGGCGGCGGTCGAAGGTGAACCAGCTCTGGGCGACGTAGTGTCTGGCCGGACCGGCCAGTTGGGCCTGGAAGTACAGGCCCCGCTGGAGGGGGGTGACGGGTGCCGTGCGTTCGGCGGTGGCGGCGGCCCGGGCGATGTCCTCCAGGGCGCGCAGCCAGTGTGCGGTGATCTCGTCCGGCACGCCCTCGGCGAGGGTGAACGCGGCGTGCAGGCGGCCGGTGGCGGCGTCGGTCCAGGCGTTGACCTCGACGGCGTACGGGCTCGCGGGGTCGCCGCCGGTGATCTGCGGGACCTGGGACTCGTCGCCCCGGCCGAGGTAGTTGAACAGCACCTGGGGGTGGGCCCGCAGCAGCGGGGCGGTCTGCGGGTTGAGGTACCTGAGCTGGCCGTACGCGACGTGCGCGGGCTCGTCGGTGCGGCGTGCGGCGGCCTCGCGGGCCGCCGCGACCGGGTCGGTGTGCGGGGTGAGGCGTACGGGTGCGACGGCGGTGAACCAGCCGACCGTACGGGTGTAGTCGTGGTGCGGGAGGGCCGGTACCCGGCCGTGCCGTTCGAGGTCGATCGCGAGGTCGGTGGGTACGGGCTGGACGTGGGTGAGCGCGGTGCGCAGGGCTCCGCACAGCAGCTCGGTGAGGTCCACGCCCAGCGCGGTGGGCGCCGTACGGGTCACGAGGTCGCTCGTCGCGGGCGGGAGCACCGCCGTGGTGTCGCGCGGGGCCCGGACGGCGGGGAGCAGCGGGGGTGCCTGGAGGGTGGTGGTCCAGTGACCGAGGCCGTCGGTGAGCCGGCCGGAGGCGGCGGCGAGGGCGTCCGCGTAGGCGGCGTACGGGGTGGTCGGCGGGGCCGGGTCCGTGCCGCGCATCGCGGTGTCCAGGTCGTCCAGGAGGATCAGCCAGGAGACGGCGTCCACGGCGAGGTGGTGTGCGGTGACCACGAGGGTGTGGGTCGCCTCCAGCCACGAGAACGCGATGACGTCCCCGGTCGCGGGGTCGAGCCGGCCGGCTGCCTCGTCCGCCGCGGCGGCCGGGTCCGCCGCGTCCGTGCGGACGACCGTGGTCCCGGGGGCGGGGCCGGTGCTCGGCGACCACACGCCGTGCTCGGTGTTCAGGCGCAGCCGCAGGACGGGGTGGGCGGCCACGACGGCACGGGCGGCGCGCTCGGCGTCGGCGTGGCCTGTGCCGTCGGGGGCGGTCAGTGTCCTGGCCTGGGCGAAGCGCTCCAGTGAGCCGCCCAGGGCGCGTTGGCGCAGGATGATGGGGGTGGGGGTGAAGGGGCCGTCCTGGTGGGTCTCGGCGGCGGTCGCGGGGAGGGCGGCCGGCGGGGCGGCGGCGGCCAGGTGCGCGGCGAGGGCGCGGGGCGTCCGCAGCAGGAAGACGTCCCGCGGGCTGATGGCGAGGCCGAGGGCCCGGGCCCGGTTGACGACGGTGATCGCGAGGATGCTGTCGCCGCCGGCCCGGAAGAAGTCGGTGTCGGGGTCGACGGAGGTGGCGGGCAGGCTCTGCGCGAACACGTCGGTCAGGGCGGCGAGCGCGGGGCCGGCCCCGCGCGGCCCGCTCCGGCCGGCCGGTGCCGGGCCGTCGTCGGGGCCCTGGGCGCGGGCGCGTTCGGCCAGCGCCTTGCGGTCCAGCTTGCCGTTCACCGTCAGCGGCAGGGCGTCGGCCCGGACCGTCCGGCCGGGCACCATGTGCGCGGGCAGGCGGGCGGAGAGCAGGCCGGTGAGGTCGTCGGGCACGACGCCCACCACGTGGGCGACCAGGTGGTCGCCGGTGTCCGCGACGGTGACGGCGGCGTCGACCACGCCGTCGAGAGCGCGGATCGCGGACTCCACCTCGCCGGGTTCGATGCGGAAGCCCTTGAGCTGCACCTGGTCGTCGGCGCGGCCCAGGAACTCCAGGTCGCCGTCGAGGGTGCGGCGCGCGAGGTCGCCGGTGTGGTACATGCGGGCCCCGTCGCCGGCGAAGGGGTCGGCCACGAAGCGGCTCGCGGTGAGCCCTGCCCGGCCGAGGTAGCCGAGCGACACCTGGTCGCCGGCGACGTAGACGGCGCCCGTCCGGCCCGGTGGCACGGGGCGCAGCCGGTCGTCGAGCAGGTGGGTGACGAGGCCCGGGAGCGGGCCGCCGATCGGACTGGCGGCGTCGTCGCGGCGGACGTCCTCGTCGGTCAGGACCCGGTGGGTGACGTGGACGGTGGTCTCGGTGATGCCGTACATGTTGACCAGCCGGGGCGCTTCGGTCCCGTGCCGTTCGACCCAGCCGCGCAGCCGGACCGGGTCCAGGGCCTCCCCTCCGAAGACGATCAGGCGCAGCGCGGGCAGTGCCGGCCCGCCGGCCTGCCGGTCGGCCTCGGTGAACTGGTGGAAGGCCGAGGGCGTCTGGTTGAGGACGGTCACGCCGCGCTCGCGCACCAGCCGGTGGAAGTCGGCCGGGGAGCGGGTCAGGCCGTAGTCCGGGACGAGCAGTTCGCCGCCGTGCACCAGGGCGCCCCACAGCTCCCAGACCGCGAAGTCGAAGGAGTACGAGTGGAACTGGACCCAGACGTCGTCGGGGCCGAAGCCCATGCCGGGACGGGTGTGGGCGAGCAGGGTCACCACGCTGGAGTGCGCCACGACGACGCCCTTGGGGCGGCCCGTGGAGCCGGAGGTGTAGATGACGTAGGCCGGGTCGTTCGGGCGGGTCGCCCGGACGGGGGCGTCCGGGGTGACCGGGCTGTCGTGGTGGGGGTCGTCGGCGGGGTCGTCGTGGACGACGACGCGGGCCGGCAGGCCCGTCCGGTCGAGCAGCCGCGCGAAGCGGTCGCGCTGGTCGCGGCCGACGAGGACGACCCGGGGTGCCGCGTCGGCGAGGACGTACTCCAGCCGCTCGTCGGGGTAGGCGAGGTCGAGGGGGACGTAGGCGCCGCCGGCGGTGACGACGGCGACGAGGCCGACGACCTGTTCGAGGGAGCGCGGGAGGGCCACCGCGACGCGTTCGCCTGGGCGGACGCCGGCGGCGCGCAGCCGGGCGGCGAGGGCGTTCTTGGCGTCGGCGAGTTCGGCGTAGGCCAGGGAGCGGGTCGCGCCGTCGAGCTCGCAGTGGGTGACGGCGGTGGCGGCCGGGTCCCGGCACGCGGCGGCGTCGAAGAGGGCGTCCAGGGTGGCCGGGGCGACGGGTGCGGGGGGCCGGGTGGTTCCGGGGCGCAGGTCGTCGACCGGGGTGTCGGGCCGGGTGAGGAGGTCGTCGAGGGTGCGGGTGAAGGTGTCCAGGATCCGCCGGGCGCCGGCTTCCCGCAGCAGGGCGCCGTCGTGGATCAGGTTGAACCGCGGGCGGCCCGTCGCGGTGCGTTCCACGACGAGGGTCAGGGGGTAGTGCGGGGCGCCCTCGTTGGCGACGCAGGTGACGGCCAGGGTGTGGCCGGGCTCGCGGAGGGCGGCCGTGTCGGTGGCGACGTCGAAGACCACCAAGGTGTCGAAGAGCGGGCCGGTTCCCGCGTGGCGGCCGGTACGGGCGAGGGAGACGTGCTGGTGGGGCAGGACCGCGCTCTGGTGCTCGCGTACCGAGGCGAGCAGGTCGCGGACCGTGTCGTCCGCGGTCCACCGGGCGCGTACGGGGACGGTGTTGATGAACAGGCCGACCATGTCCGCGATGCCGGGGACGTCAGCGTCGCGCCCGGAGACGGTGGACCCGAAGACGACGTCCCGGCGGTGCAGGAGGTCTCCGAGGGTGACCGCCCATGCGGTGTGCACGGCGACGCTCAGCGGTACGCCCGCCGCGCGGACGGCGGCGTCGAGGTCCGTCGCGGGTTGCGTGAAGGCGTCGGCGAACCGGTCGGAGGGGGTGTGGCCCTCGGCGACCAGCGAGGGGCCGGGGAGGCCGGCGAGCTGCTCGCGCCAGACGCGGTCGCTCTCGTTCTCGTCGCGTGCGGCCAGCCAGTGCAGGTAGTCGGCGAATCCGCCGGTCGGGTAGACGCTTCCCGGGGCGTGGTACTCGGCGAGCAGCGCGCGCAGCATCGGGGGGACCGACCAGCCGTCGGCGACGATGTGGTGGACGGTCTGCACCAGGACGGTGCGGCCGGTCCCGGCGCGGACGAGGGTGAAGCGCATCAGCGGGCCCGCGGCGAGGTCGAATCCGGCGCGGCGGTCCCGTTCGGCGAGGTCGCGGATATCCTGGTCGGTCGCGCCGGGGCGGTCCAGGACGGTGAACGGGGCGCGTACCCCGCTCTCCAGGACGGACACGACGCGGCCGTCGGCGAGGGCGGTGAAGCGGGCGGCGAGGTTCGGGAAGAGGGCGAGCAGCCGGGTGGTGGCGGCCGCGAGCCGTTCGGGGTCCACGTCCCCTTCGAGGGTGAGCAGTTGCTGTTCGACGTAGCTGCCCGCGGAGTCGTCGTCGTAGACCGAGTGGAAGTAGAGGCCTTCCTGGAGCGGGGTGAGCGGGAGGACGTCCCGCAGGGCCGGTCCGTCCAGGTCGTCGACGTCGGCCTGGGTGAGGGGCACGAGGGGGAAGTCGCTGGGCGAGTGGCCGCCGCCCTCCAGCGCGGCCAGTCCGGTCAGGGCCTCGTGGAACCAGCCGCCGAGGATCTCGATGTCCCCGTCGGTGAAGAGGCCCTCGGGCCAGGAGACGGCGGTGACCAGTTCGTAGCCGCCCGCGGCGGCGGGTTCGGCGATGGCGTTGAACTCCAGGGCGCGCGGGAGACGCATCCGCGGATCGCGCCTCTCGCCCAGCTGGCCGGTCGTGCCGGTGAGTTCCCAGTCCCCCGAGGATCCGGCGTCGAAGCGGCCGAGGTAGTTGAAGAGCACCTGCGGCGGGGGCGCGTCGAAGGCGGCGCCCCCCAGGTGGCGCAGGGCGCCGTAGGGCAGGCCGTTGCCCGGCACCCGGGCGAGGTCCTCCTTGACCGCCTTGAGCGCGGTGGCGAGGTGGGCGGGGTCGGTGGGGTCGTCCGTCGGCCCGGGGTCCACGGTCACCGGGAAGAGGGTGGTGAACCATCCCACGGTGCGCGAGAGTTCGGGCTCGAATCCCGCCGCGCCGGCCACGAGGTGGGGTTCGCGGCCGTGGCCCTCGAGCTCGACGAGGGAGTACGTCTGGTCCTGTCCGCGGGCGCGGCGCCAGCGGGCGAGGGCCACGGCGAGCGCGGTGAGCAGCACGTCGTTGGGCCCGGCGTGGAACCGCGCGGGGACGTCCCCCAGCAGGGCCGCCGTGGCCTCGGGGCCGATGCGGACGGTCGTGGTGCGCTCCCGGGCGACGGTGTCGTCCGCGGACAGGGGGCGCCGGCCCAGTCGTGCGTCCGGTCCGGGCAGGGGCCGCGAGAAGTACTCGAGGTCCGTGTCGAAGGAGGTGCGCTCCAGTAACTGCGTCCAGCGCCGGAACGAGGTTCCCGCCCGGGGCGGTTCGACCGGCTCGCCGGCGACGGACCGCTGCCACGCCGCGGCGAGGTCCTCCATGAGGATCCGCCAGGACACGCCGTCGACCACGACGTGGTGGGCGACCAGGACCAGCTGGCGTGCGGTGCGGCGCCAGACCGCCCGCAGCACGACCCCGCCCTCGGGGTCCAGGCCGTCGGTGGCGAGGGCCACGCACGCGTCGAGCGGTGCGTCGCTCTCCTGCCAGGAGGCGCCGGCCCCGTCGCGGTCGGCGGGCGGGACCTCGAAGCCCCAGCGGTCACCGCGGACCAGCCGGGCGCGCAGCATGTCGTGGCGTGCGACCACGGCGTCCAGGATCTCCCCGAGGGCGTCCGCGGTGAGTTCCGCAGGGGTGTTCAGCACGACCGACTGCACGAATCCGTCGACGGCGTCGGTGGTCTCCCCGAGCCACCGCAGGATCGGGGATCCGGTGACGGCTCCCGTCGCGACGTCGCCGCGGTCGGCGGCCGCCGCGTCCGCCCGGCCGGCCACGGCCGCCAGCGAGCCGAGCACGCCGTTGGTGAAGATCTGCCGCGGTGTGACGTGCAGGCCCGCCTCGCGCAGGGCGCCGAGCAGGGAGATCGCCAGGATGCTGTCGCCGCCGAGGGCGAAGAAGTCCTGGTCGGCGCCGACCTCGTCGAGGCAGAGCACGGCCGCTGCCGCCGCGCACACGATGCGTTCGTTCTCGCCGACGGGTGCGCGGAGCACGCCGGTGGCGGTGTCGGGCTCGGGGAGCGCCCCGCGGTCGAGCTTGCCGTTCGCGGTGAGCGGGAACTCCTTCATCACCACGATGTGGGCGGGCACCATGTAGTCGACCATGTGCGCGGCGGCCCACACCCGGACGTCCTGCGCCCGCAGGTCCTCGCTCCCGGCGGCCGGGATCACGTATCCGACCAGGTACGTCCCGCCGGCCGAGTTCGTGCGCGCCACGACGCAGCCGTGCCGTACGCCGGGGTGCTCCGCGAGGCCGGCCTCGACGTCCTCGGTCTCCAGCCTCATGCCGCGGATCTTGATCTGGTTGTCGGCGCGGCCGAGGAAGTCCAGGGACCCGTCGGGGGTGTAGCGGGCGAGGTCGCCGGTCCGGTACAGCCGGGAGCCGTCGGCGGCGAAGGGGTTGGCGACGAACCGGGACGCGGTCAGGCCGGGCGCTCCCGCGTAGCCGCGCCCGAGGAGGAAGCCGCCGACGTACAGCTCGCCGCCCACGCCGACGGGGACGGGGCGCAGTTCGTCGTCGAGGACGTACAGCTGGGTGTTGGGGTTGGCCTTGCCGATGGACGTCGACAGGCGTTCCGCGGCGCCGCGGTAGATGACGTGGGAGACGCCGATGGTGGTCTCGGCGGGGCCGTAGCCGTGGTACATGGGTATGTCGAGCCGGGTGCGGAAGCGTTCGTAGAGCTCGGGAGTGAGCACCTCGCCCCCGCACCACACGTGCCGCAGGCTGTCCAGCCGTCCGGAGTCCCCCGCTATCTCCAGGAGCACGTCCAGCATGGAGGAGACCAGGTAGGTGAAGGTGACGCGTTGCTCGGCGATGACGCCCAGCAGGTGCTGCGGGTCCCGTTCGCCGCCCGGGCGCAGGACGACGAGCCGCCCGCCGGACACGAGCGGGAGGAAGATCTCGTTGACGGAGATGTCGAAGGAGAGCGGCGCCTTGAACAGCGCGGCGTCGTCGGGTCCGAAGCCCAGGATCTCGGCGGACTGCCACAACAGGCGTTCGCTGATGGCCTCGTGGCGGATCATCGCGCCCTTGGGGCGGCCGGTGGAGCCCGAGGTGAAGATGACGTACGCGAGGGCGGCGCCGGGGACGGTGACCGGCGGGGCGTCGCCGGGGAGGGAGCCGAAGCCCCAGTCGCCGAGGTCGACGCGGACGGCCTCCGGTTCGCCGGGGTCGTGTGCGCCGGAGGTGTTCAGCTGGAGGACGACCCCCGCGTCCTCGATGACGACGGCGCGGCGGGCGGCGGGCCACTGCGGGTCGAGCGGGACGAACGCGGCGCCTGCCTGGAGGACGCCGAGCAGCCCGATCACCATGTCGGCGGAGCGGCCGAGGGAGATGCCGACGACCTGCTCGGCGGTGATTCCGCGGTCGATGAGGTGGTGGGTCAGCTGGGCGGAGAGCTCGGCGGCCTGACGGTAGGTCAGTGAGCGGTGTTCGTCGACGACGGCGACGGCGTCGGGCCGGATGCGCGCCTGCTCGCGGAACATCTCCACGACGGTCGGGCGGTTCCGGTCGGCCGTGGTGTCGTTCCACTCGGCCAGGGTCTGCATCCTGGCCGCCGGGGAGGCGGCGGCGATGGTGCCGAGGGTCCGGTCGGGGAAGTCGGCCAGGTCGTCGAGGGCGAGCTGCGCGTCGTCGGGGGCGATCCCCTCGGGGACGGTGATGGTCCGTGCGTCGGCGCCTACCTCCCAGCCGGTGTCCCCCCGCAGGCCCTCGTCCACGGCCGCGAGGACCTCGGTGAACGGGGTGGCGGCGGTGAGCCGCATGCCGCGGGGGCTGCTGCCCGTCGCCCAGTAGGCCAGCCCGATGGAGCAGGCCTCGGCGATGGTCCGGTCGCCGTGGTCACCGGTTCTGCGGCGCACTCCGGCCAGACGGGTGGGAGAAAGCCGCACGCGACGAGCGGTCGGTTCCGTCATCGAAGCCTCAACACCCTTTCCGGGTCAGCGGTTCGTCCAGCGGGGGTTCGGGGTGGGGCGGACGGGCGGGGGCGCGGCTAGCCGCCCTCGCGCCAGGCCCGCCACAGGCGTGCGTACCGGCCGCCCAGGGCGACCAGTTCCTCGTGAGTGCCCTGTTCCACGACGCGTCCGGCGTCGAGTACGGCGATCCGGTCCGCGGCCATCGCCTGGGTGAGCCGGTGGGCGACGAACAGGGTGGTACGTCCGGCGCAGGCGGCGAGGACGGCCCGTTCCAGCTCCGCCGCCCCCTCGCTGCCCGCCTCGGCGGTGGACTCGTCGAGCACCACGACCGGGGCGGCGCCCAGGACCAGCCGGGCCAGGGCGATCTGGGCGACCTTGGTGACGTCGAGGCGCTCGCCGCCCTCGCCGACCGCCGTGCGCAGGCCGTCGGGCAGGGCTTCCACCCAGGCGAGAGCGCCGACGGTGCGCAGGGCGTCCGTCAGCTCGGCGTCGGTGGCGGCGGGTGCGGCCAGCCGCAGGTCGTCGGCGAGCGGACCGGAGAACACGTGGGTCTCCTGGGTCAGGATGCTCACCATGGCCCGCGCGCCCGCCTCGTCCAGGTCCGCCAGGTCGGTGGTGCCGATGCGCACGGACCCGGCCCCGGGGGTGCCGATGCCGGCGATCAGGGCCGCCAGGGTGGACTTGCCGGCGCCGGTCGCCCCGACGAGCGCGAGGGAGCCGCCCGCCGGGATGGTCAGGTCCACGTCGTGCAGGACCGGTTCCTCGGTGTCGGGATAGGCGAAGGTGAGGCCCTTGACCGTCACGGGGTAGGGCGTCACGGGGTAGGGCGCTCCGCCGGGCGGTGCCTCGGCCGGGGTGCCCACCAGCCGTTCCTGCGCGGACTCCCCCAGCACCCCGACCAGCCGGGTCAGACTCGCGCCCGACTTCTGCGCCTCGTCGAAGGTGAACATGATGGAGCCGAGCGGGGTGAACAGCCGGTGGAAGAGGAGCGGGGCCGCGGACACCTCGCCGAGGGTGGCGGCGTCGGCCTCGAGCAGGGCGTACCCCACGACGATGATGAGGACCAGTCCGATGAACTCGGCCCGGTTCTCCCTGCCGACGAAGCGGCCGAAGAGCCGGAACACCTCGATGCCGAGCTCGCGCACCCGCCAGGACTCCGTGGTGACCTTCTCGCGCACGGCCCCCTCGAGGCGGTAGGCGCGGACGGTGTCGATCCCGTTCAGACCGCTGATCAGCGCCTGTGCCCGGTCGGCCTGGACGGCCCGCTGGCGGCGGTAGAGCGGGGCGGACCGGGGCAGGTACCAGCGCAGGGCGAAGGCGTAGGCGGGGAGGGCTCCGGCGCCGGCCAGGCCGAGGCGCCAGTCCAGGCCGAACATGCCGAGCGTGGCGATGGCGACGAGGACGCCCGCGGAGAACACGGTGGGCACGGCCGTGCGGATGCCCCGGGACAGCACGGCGACGTCGTCGCCGACCCGGGACAGCACGTCGCCGCGGCCGACCTGCTCGATCCGCGCGCTGGGCATGCCCAGTACCGCGCGGACGGCGCCTTCGCGCAGGGTGGCGAGCAGGTCGGCGCCCAGCCGCCCCACGAGGTACGTCGACAGGGCGGTGGCCGCCGCGCCGAGGGTCGCGGCGGCCACCATGAGCACCCCGGTCGTGACCAGGACGGAGCGCGGTCCGCCCGCGACCACCCCGTCCACGACCCGGCCGAGCAGGAGCAGCGGCAGGACCTGCAGCGCCGCTCCGCCGACGGTCGTGAGCACGGTGGCGGCCGTCAGCCACGGCCGTTCGCGGCAGTGGGACCGTACCCACCGGGCGGCCTCGCGTCCGGTGGTCGTGCGCAGGGTCGACGTCGGCGGGGCGACCCGCATGTCGGTGCCGCTCACACCTAACCGGCCGACTTGACGAGCTCGTCGATGGCGTAGGGCAGGGAGAGCAGGGTGCCCTGGGACATCGCCGCGCCGACCGCCGGGCCCTCGCTGTCCAGCAGGTAGGAGACCTTGCCGTTCTTGACGGCGGGCAGGTTGGCGAACAGCTCGGACTTCTTCAGGGCGTCGGTGTCGGCCTGGTCGTTGATGACGAAGATGCGGTCCACGTCGATCAGGTCCATGCGCTCCGGCGAGAGCGTGGTGTAGAACTTGCCGCCCGCGATCTTGTCGATCTCGGTCTGGTAGGTGTAGCCGATGCCGGTGACCAGGCGGCCGCGGACGTCGGTGGAGGTGAAGGGGGCCGCGGCGTCCTTGTACCAGGAGAGCGCGACGGCCTTCTGGCCGGCGAACGCGGGGTGCGCCTTCTTGGCGGCGTCGAGCTTGTCCTGGATGCCCTTGATCAGTTCGGCGCCCTTGGCCTCCTGGCCCAGCGCCTTGGAGATGTGCAGGGCGTTGTCCTGCCAGGGGGCGCTGAACGGCTCCTTCTCGGCCTTGGTCCGCCCGACGGTCGGGGCGATCTTGGAGAGCTTGTCGTAGGCCGCCTGGTCGATCTCGGAGTAGACCGCGATGATCAGGTCGGGGCGCAGTGCGGCGATCTTCTCGTAGTTGGGGCCGGTGTCGCCGTTGTTCATGACGACCTCGGGGCGGGTGTCCCCCCACTTGTCCTTCACCCACGGCCACTGGGTGTTGATGTCGGGGGAGGTGCCGGGCGGGTTCGGGTACTGGTCGACCATGCCGACCGGCTTGATGCCGAGGGCCAGGACGGCCTGGTCGTCGGTGTAGCCCACCGAGACGACCCGCTGGGGGGCCTTGGCCACCTTCGTGGTGCCGAACGCGTGCTCGACGGTGGCCGGGAAGGTGCCGGCCGCGGCGGGGGTGCCGTCGCTCTTCTTGTCCGCCTGGTCCGTGGAGCCGGAACCGCACCCGGCCAGGAGGCCGGCGCCCAGGGCCGCGGCGGACAGTGCCGCCACCAGTCGCCGCCGGGAGTTCGTACGCACCGTGTGCCGGAGAAGCATCCGCAATCCCTTGCTTTCGTGCCATCCATTGCCGTTCCCGCCCGAGGGCAGGCAAACCCTACCGCACCCAACTGAGGCTAGCCTAGCCTTACTTGGGGTGGAACTTTGTGCGGCTCACCCGAGGTCGACGTGGGTGCGGCCGATCGGGACGATCAGCGGCCGGTCCCCCACCGGGTCGTCGATCACCTTGGCGCGCAGCCCGAACGCCTCCAGCAGCAGCTCGGCGGTGATCACCTCCCGGGGGTGGCCCTGGGCCAGGATCGAGCCCGCCTTCATGACCACGAGGTTGTCGCTGTACCGGGTGGCCAGGTTGAGGTCGTGCAGCACCATGACCACCGTGCACCCCGCCTCGTGCAGGTCGTCCACGAGGTCCAGCACGTCGATCGCGTGCGCCAGGTCCAGGTACGTCGTCGGCTCGTCGAGGAGCAGCAGGTCGGTGCCCTGGGCCAGGGTCATGGAGATCCACACCCGCTGGCGCTGACCGCCGGACAGGGCGTCCACGGGCCGGTCCGCGAGGTCGGAGACCCCGGTCATCGCGAGGGCCCGCTCCACCACGGCGGCGTCGTCGGAGGACCACTGCCGCAGCCAGCTCTGGTGCGGATGCCGGCCTCGCGCGACCAGGTCGGCCACGGTGAGCCCCTCGGGGGCGACGGGCGTCTGGGGCAGCAGCCCCATCTTCTTGGCCACGTCCCGGGTCCGGAGCGTCGCGATGTCGTCGCCGTCCAGGACGACCTGACCACTGGTCGGTTTGAGCAGGCGGGAAAGGGTGCGCAACAGCGTCGACTTGCCGCAGCCGTTGGACCCGATGATCGTGGTGATCACTCCGGGCGGGATCTCCACGTGCAGGTCGTCGATGACGCTGCGGGCGCCGTACCCGACCGTGACACCCCGCGCCACGAGGCGTGCGGTGCCACCGGTCCCGGACGCGGCGTGCGTGATGTGCTGAACGGCCACTGGTTCCCCCGATGTCGGCGTGTGATGAGGTGCAGGTTCTGGCGCAGGGATGCGGGACGGGACGGTCGGTCGGGCCGGGACGCGCCCGCCCCGCGGGCGGAGCCCGGCCGCCCGGCCGGGGACGGAGGGGGTCAGCGCAGGTTCGCCCGCACCAGGAGGTAGATGAGGAAGGGACCGCCGACGGCGGCGGTGACGACACCCACCGGAAGGGTGATCGGCAGCGCCGTACGGGCGACCAGGTCGGCGCCGATCAGCAGCAGCGCCCCCACCGCCCCCGAGGCCACCAGCGGCGGCGTGGGGGATTTCACCAGCCTCATCGCCACCTGCGGGGCCACGAGCGCGACGAAGGGGACCGGACCCGCCGCACTCACGGCCACGCCCGCCAGCAGGACCGCGCACAGCAGCAGGACCGCCCGTACGGCCGTGTACCGGACGCCGAGCCCGGCGGCCACCTCGTCCCCGAGGTGCAGGGGCCGGAACTGGAAGGCGGCGGCCGCCACGACCACCACCAGGACGGCCGTGCACCACAGCGCGACCCCGATGTCCTCCCACGACCGGTTGTCCAGCGACCCGATCAGCCAGGCCTGCGCCCGGGCCACGTCCCGGATGTCGGCCTGGACCAGCAACCAGGTCGTCACGGCCTCCATGACGGCGCTCACCGAGATGCCGATGAGGATCAGCCGGAAGCCGTCGATGCCCCGTCGCCAGGCCAGGAAGTACACGAGCAGACCGGTGCCGAGACCACCCGCGAGAGCGGCGCCGGAAAGACCCACGGAGTTGACGACCACGGCCGCCGTCCCGCCGGAGACCGTCACCAGGAAGACGGCGACCGCGCCGGCGCCGCCGGTGATGCCCAGGATGTCCGGGCTGGCCAGGGGGTTGCGGGCGACGGACTGGGTGACGGCCCCGGACACGCCGAGCGCGACACCGACGACGAGCCCGGCGAGGGCGCGCGGCATCCGCAGGTCCATGACGACGAACTCGTCCACCTGCTCCCCGCCGCCCAGGATCGTGGCGACCACCCGGGACAGGCCGATCGGGAACTCCCCGACGCCGATGGACAGGCAGAAGACCAGGAAGGTGGCCGCCGCCAGCAGCAGCGTCACGCACACCGGCCACGGCCGCCACACGAACGACACCGTACCGAGCCGCACTCCGGGCGCCACCACCGACGTGGCCCCGGCCGGACTGATGGCCGTCTTCATCTCGACCCCGCTCATGCGCTCTTGAACTTTCCGCGCCACACCATGAACGCGAAGGACGGGGCGCCGAGCAGCGCCACGACGACCCCCGCGTCCAGCTCTCCCGGCCGCACCACCAGGCGGCCCGCGATGTCGCAGACCAGGAGGACGATCGCACCCAGCAGGCCCGCGTACGGCACGAGCCAGCGGTAGTCCGGCCCGGTCAGCCGGCGTGCCACGTGGGCCACCATGAGGCCGAGGAAGGCGATGGGGCCGCACGCCGCCGTCGCCGCCCCGGCCAGCAGGGTGATGGCGACGATGCCGACGGCCCGGGTCAGCGCGATGTTGACCCCGAGGCCGCGTGCCACGTCGTCGCCGAGGTTGAGCAGGTTGACGGCGGGCAGCGTGGTGAGGGCCAGCACCAGCCCGGCGGCGACGAACGCGGTCACCGGCCAGATGACGCCGAAGCCGACGCCGGCCACCGAGCCGGCGTTCCAGAAGCGCAGGGCGTTCAGCGACGCCTGGTCCGACAGCGCGACCGCCGTGGTCATGGCCGCCAGGAACACGGTGACCCCCTGCCCGGCCAGGGCGAGGGTCAGCGGGTTGCCGGCCCCGTGCCCGATGCTGGCCAGTCCGAACACGACGACGCCGGCGACCGCCGCCCCGAGGAAGGCGAACCAGACGTACTGGAAGGGATCGGCGAACCCGAACGCCGCGATGACCGTCACCACCGCGAACGAGGCCCCCGAGTTGACTCCGAGCAGTCCGGTGTCGGCGATCGGGTTGCGGGTGCAGCCCTGGATGAGCGCACCTGCGACCCCCAGGGCCACGCCCGCCACGACCGCGAGCACCGTACGGGGCACGCGCACCGTCTGCACGATGAGTCTGATGTCGGTGAGCCGCTGGTCCGGGTCGGGCGCGGCCGTCAGACCGTGCCACACCTCCCCCGGGCCCAGTGCGCGGGCGCCGACGGCCAACGACACCACCACCGCGCCCAGAAGGATCGTGATGAGCGTGAGGGACCCTACAACTCGCCGCCGACGGAGCGCCGTTGTGCCCTTGGGCGCGGGGCGCTCGACTGCAATCGTGCCCATGTCGCTGTACGTTACCCTTCGATCTCCCGGCGGAAGCACGCTCGGCGGAACTGCCACCGCGGCCCTGCTAGCGGGCCGCGCTGCCCGAACCGTCCGCCACGGTCCGGGCCTCGTCGGCGCCGGCCTTGCGGCCCCGGCCGACCAGCGAGTCCAGGATCTCCCCGACCCTGATGGCGGTGTTGGACAGCAGGGACGACGTGATGCCGTGCGTGTGCTCGGTGCCGCCCTGTACGTAGATCCCGCACCGCAGGGCGGGGTCGGTGGCGATGCGGTAGTCGCGCTCGACGCGGACGCGGCCGGCCCCGTCGCGCAGGCAGCGGTCGGCGACCTCGCCGAGCAGGCCGAGCGGGTCGGCGGGGCGGTATCCGGTGGCGAAGACCACGACGTCCGCGTCCAGGGAGGTCTCCTCGCCGGTGACGAGGGACTGCACGGTGGCGTGCACCGTGGCCCGCGATTCCCGGACGCCGGTCAGGCGGGAGACGTTGAGGAAGCGCAGCCGCTCGGTGCCGAGGACCTTCTCCTGGTACATCTGCCGGTACAGCTCCTCGATCAGGTCGATGTCGACCACCGAGTAGTTGGTGTTGCCGTGGTAGTCCATGAGCCTGCGCTTGACGTCCTCCGGGGCGGCGAAGAACTCGTCCACCGCCTCCGGGTCGAAGATCCGGTTGGCGAAGCTGCTGTCGTCGGCGGGGCTGTAGCCGTACCGGGAGAAGACCGCGCAGACCTCGGCCCGGGGGAAACGGCGGTGCAGGTAGGCGACGTTCTCGGCGGCGCTCTGTCCGGCGCCGACCACGACGAACCGGGAGGGCGCGGTGCCTTCGAGGGCCTCGACCTTGGAGAGCAGGTCGCAGTTGTGCCAGACGCGGTCGGTGCGCTCGACCCCTTCCGGCATGAGGGGGCGCAGGCCGGTGCCGATGACCAGGTTGCGGGCGCGGTGGAGGGCGAGCCCCTCCGCCGACCGGACCGTCACGTCCAGGTGTTCGACCGTTCCGTCCCGGACGACGGGGGTGACTCCCACGACCTCGTGGCCGTAGGACACCATGTCGTCGACCTGGTCCGCGGCCCACTCGAAGTAGTCGTGGAACTCGACCCGTAACGGGAAGAGGTTCTTGTGGTTGATGAAGTCGATCAGCCGCCCCCTGCTCTTGAGGTAGCAGAGGAAGCTGAAGTCGCTGGCCGGGTTGCGGAGCGTCACCAGGTCCTTGAGGAAGGACACCTGCATGGTCGCGTCGTCGATGAGCATTCCCCGGTGCCAGCCGAAGCGCGGCTGCTGTTCGAAGAAGTGAGCGGTCATCACCTCCTGCCGGTCGACACGTGCGTTGTACTCGCTGACCGCGATCGCCATGGCCACGTTGGACGGCCCGAAGCCGATGCCAATCAGATCGTGGACCACCGGGGCGTCGCCAGGACGAGCCTGTGCCATGTCACTCCCATCGTGCGTGGGGGCAGCCGCCGCGCCGGGCGGGCGCGCGGCGGTCGGTCGGGCATCGGGAAGCAGCGGGGTCGGCGGAGGGGAGGCGATGCCCGGAAGCCGGGCACGCCGACGGAGCCGGGACCCGGAACTTAGGCAAGGCTAAGCTCATTTGGTGGGGGCTGTCGATAGACAAAACGGGCAGACGACGCTGCAGGGATCGCCGACGGGCCGTCAACTCTCGCACAAGAAGGCGCCATTGCACGCTTAGGCAAGCCTTGCTTTACTCGACCGCATCCAGCCCCTGCTTCGAGGAGGAAGCCCATGCGGGTCGTCATGTTCGGTTACCAGACCTGGGGGCACCGCACCCTGCGAGCCCTCCTGGACTCCGAGCACGACGTGGTGCTGGTCGTGACGCACCCCAAGAGCGAGCACGTCTACGAGAAGATCTGGAGCGACTCGGTCGCCGATCTCGCCGAGGAGCACGGCGTCCCGGTGGTCCTGCGCAACCGGCCGGACGACGACGAGCTGTTCGAGCGCCTCGAGGAGGCGGATCCCGACATCATCGTCGCCAACAACTGGCGCACCTGGCTCCCCCCGCGCGTCTTCGGCCTGCCCCGTCACGGCACCCTGAACGTCCACGACTCGCTGCTGCCGAAGTACGCCGGTTTCTCGCCCCTGATCTGGGCCCTGATCAACGGGGAGACGGAGGTCGGCGTCACGGCGCACATGATGAACGAGGAGCTCGACGCCGGGGACATCGTGCGCCAGGAGGCCGTGCCCGTCGGGCCCAGGGACACCGCCACCGACCTCTTCCACCGGACCGTCGACCTGATCGGCCCGGTCACGGTCGGCGCGCTCGACCTGATCGCCGCGGGGCGCACCGACTTCACCCGGCAGGACCGCAGCCGGGCCAGCTTCTTCCACAAGCGGTCCGTGGAGGACAGCCGGATCGACTGGACCTGGCCCGCGGAGGACCTGGACCGCCTGGTCAGGGCCCAGTCCGAGCCCTATCCGAGCGCCTTCACCTTCCACCGGGGCCGACGGCTGGACGTGCTGGCCGCCCGCGTCTCGGAGGGCCGGTACGGCGGCACGCCCGGCCGCATCTTCTACCGCGAGGGCGAGGGCGTGGTGATCGTCGCGGGGGCGGACGCCCGTACCGGCCGCAACCACGGCCTGGCCATCACCCGCGTCCGGACCGAGGACGGCCGCGAACTGCCGGCCGCGGAGTACTTCACGACGATGGGCGGCTACCTGACCGGCCGGCCCTGAGACCGGCGCGCCGCGGGTCGCACCCGGGGCCGGGGCGACCCGCGGCGTTCCGTATCAGCGGAAGAGCATCGAGGCGTCACCGGCCGGGGTGGCCACCGAGCCGGGACACAGGAAGCTGCCCGAGGTCTTGGCGGCGGTGAAGGCCCGGTTGACGTACTTCCGGGTCGTCGCGTCGCGGTCCCACACGATGTTCGTCGCCTTGTAGCGACAGGAGATGAAGCTCAGTTTCCCGGTGACGTCGATCAGGTCGGTCCGCGCCGTGCCCGCGGCGTCGTCGAAGGTGAACGCGGGACTGTTGTTGAGCGTCGCGGCGATGCCCCCGCCGCAGGCGAGGTTGCCTCCCGGCGCGTTGACCGTGGCGCGGTCGACCGTCAGGGCGCTGGGCGGCGCCGCGCTGGTGGTGGCGTTGGTCCAGCTGCAGCTGTTGCCGGCGACCACCATCACGCCGTCGACCTTCAGGTCGGCGGCGGGGCCGGCCGCGACGGCGGTCGCGGTGCCGGCGAAGGCCGCCGCGACGACGAGGGCCGCGGTCGCGGCGCTCCGTGCCGTGCGGGTGGTCAGGGTGCTGCGGGTGGTGCGGGCGATGTGCCTCATGGTGCGCTCCTCCATGCCACGTGCTGGTGGGGGTGGGCGAGGCGCTGGGCCTCTCAGGGGGTGCGGAGTGCGTGCGGGGAGAGTCCCACAGCCGCCGTGAAGTGTCAGGAGCATGCCACCCCGATTCCGGGATTTGGCCGGAATTACCGCTCGGTAGCCGATCTCTCCGCGACCCGTCCGGCCGGACACCACCAGGCCACGCGCCCCATCGCCGGGTCCACCCCCGCATCCGCGGGCACAATGAGTGGAGACCTCGACCGAAAGGGGTTGCCATGCCATCGGACCGGCCCGGGGGCACGGACAGCCCTGGTCCGATCCGGTCCGAGCCCGGTTCCCTGCTGGAGCACGTGCCCGTGGCCGTCTTCGGCGTCGACGCCGACGAACGGCTGCGCTACTGGGGCCCCGGAGCCCGCCACCTCTTCGGCTACGAGGCCTCCGAGGTGCTCTCCCGCCCCGCTTCGCTGCTGTTCCCCGAACCGGCCCCCGGGGACCCCGGCGGGGCCTCCCGCCTGGTGGAACGCGGCCGCAGCCTGGGGTACTGGCGCGCCCGGCTCCCCGCGCGGCACCGGGACACCGGGGTCTTCGACTGCGGCTTCCGCGTCTTCCCGGTGACGGGTGCCACCGGCGACTCGGTGGTCATGGGCCTGGCGAGCCGGGGTGACGAGCTCGACCGGGTCAAGACGAACCTGGTCTTCCTGGACGCCCTCTTCGAGACCTGCCCGATCGGCCTGGTCATGCTCGACGACGAGCTGCGCTACGTCCACCTCAACCAGGTCCTGGCCGACATGGACGGCCTGCCCGTCCGGGAGCACCTGGGGCGGCGCATGACCGACATCATGATCACTTCCGACGGGGGCGAGTACGACCGGATGCTGCGGGCCGTCGCCGAGCACGGCCGCCCGCTGGTGGGCGCGCTGGTCGGGCTGCGCACCCCGGGCCGGCCCGACCGCGACCAGGTGCGGTCGGTCAGCTTCTTCCCGCTGAGCGGCGCGGGCGACACCCGGCCCGGTGTGGGCGGCCTGCTCGTGGATGTCACCGACCGCGAACAGGCGCTCCTGGAGGCCACGGCCGCCCGGCAGCGGCTGGACCTGCTGGACCGGGCCGCGGCCCGGGTGGGCACCACCCTGGACGTGCAGGTCACCGCGCGGGAGCTGGTCGACGCCGTGGTGCCCGGATTCTGCGACGGCGCCGTGGTGGAGCTGGTCGAGTGGATCGACGAGACGCAGCCCTTCGACCCGGCCCTGCCGCTGGTCACCCGGCGGATCGCGGCCGGCACGGTGCTCCCTCCTCCCGGCCCCGAGCTCGTCGGCGGCCGGGAGCTGATCACGTACCCGCCGGGCTCCGGCATCCACGAGATGCTGAACACCGGGCGCCCCCTCCACGTCCTCGTGGACGAGGGGTTCGCCACCCGGACCGCCGCACACCAGAGCCGGGCGCGCCTGCTGCTGGAGAGCGGGCTGCGGTGCATCGTCATCGCCCCGCTGATCGCACGGGGCACCGTCCAGGGCATCACCATGTTCGGCCGGGGCGGGGCCCGGCCGTCCTTCACCGAGCAGGACGTCACCCTGGCCGGCGAGCTCTCCTCCCGCGCCGCGCTCTGCCTGGACAACGCGCGCCTCTACGGCCGGGTCCAGGACATCGCGCTGACCCTCCAGCGCGCGCTGCTCCCCAGCGCCGTCAGCTCCGGGCCCCGGGTGGCCGTCGCGCACCGCTACCTGCCGGGCAGCCGGATCACCGAGGTCGGGGGCGACTGGTACGACGTGATCCACCTGCCGGACGGACGGGTCGCCCTCGTCGTCGGTGACGTGATGGGCCACGGCGTGCCCGCCGCCGCCTCCATGGGCCGACTGCGCATCACCGCCAAGGCGCTGGCCACCCACGTCCCCGACCCGGGCAGCCTGCTCGCCGAACTGGACCGGTGCGCCCAGGAGTCGGGCATCGAGCTGGCCACCTGCCTGTACCTCGTCCACGACCCGCGCACCGGGCGCGCCCGCGTCGCCAACGCCGGGCACCCGCCGGCCCTGGTGCGCCACCCCGACGGCAGCGTCCGCGCCGTCGGCGAGGGGCTGGGGATTCCGCTCGGGGTCGGCGGCGTCCCCTTCCGGTCCGTGGACGTCGAGCTCCCGGAGGGCGCCGTCCTGGCGCTGTACACCGACGGCCTGGTCGAGGCCCGCGGCGCGGACATCCAGGCCGGTCTGGACGCGCTGCGGGAGCAGCTGCGCACGGCGACCGGCCCGCTGGAGGAGAGCGCCGACCGCATCCTGGCGGACCTGCTCCCCGACGGGGCGAGCGACGACACCGTCCTGGTCCTGGCCCGGATCCTGCCGGCCGGGTGACGCGGCGACCTAGGGAGCCGGGGCGGTGCCGCGCAGGACGCCGATCTTGTCGATGCGGTGCTCGGGGTTGCCCTGCGCGTCGCTCCAGAAGTTGCCCACCGCGTGGTCCTCGGGGGTGGCGCAGGTGGAGATCGTGATCATGGCCTGCGTCGGGGCGGCTCCCGGCGAGCCGGGCACCGCGGCCCGCTGCTCGTCGAGCGAGCGCTGCGACCGGAAGGACGTGGTGCGGGTGGCCACGATCTCGTAGGTGTACTTGACGCCCCCCGCGGTGACCGACACCGTGTCGCCCTCCCGCACCGCGGGCAGGTCGCGCAGCGGTCCGCCCGCGGACAGCCGGTGCGCGGTGACCAGGTAGTTGCCTACCTGGCCGGGGCCGACGCCGCCGCCGGCCCCGTACGGGCTGGCGGCCAGCCCGCGGTCCTGGATGCGGGTCCCCGGCACGTCGTCGGTGGTCCCCTCGTACGGCTCCACGCGCAGCCCCGACACGCCTGCGGACGGTATGGACAGCAAGGCGGGGCGGGGAGCGGGCACCGGGGCGGAGGCGGGTCCGGAAGCGGGAACGGGCGCGGCCGGCGACCCCGGCGGGGCGGCCGGCGCGGCGGTGGGCGGCGCGGACCGGTGGGTGACGGTGGCCGGGCCGCCGGCGGCGGCGGACGGTCCGCACGCCGCCAGCAGGGCGACGACGGCGCCGGCGAGGACGGCGAGGACGGCGGGAACGGCACGGGGCGGGAACGGCAGGGGCATGGGCGTGGTCCGTGTCGGTCGGTGGACCGGGCCGGCGGCAGGTGGGGGGTGACCCGGTACGCCGGGCCAGAGTGACATGCGGAGCAAGAGGTCCATAAGGGTCCGTACCTGTGACGTCCCTCCCCGTCGGCCCGTGGGAGCGGCGCGGGTGCGAGCCGCTCGGGCGACGGCCGGCGGCCTGCGCGGAGCAGCGACGGCGTGGCGTGCGGCGCGGCGCGCGGCCGCACCCCACCATCGACGGGTGACGGCCCGACCGGCCGTCACCCCGGTGCCGCCCGGGAGCGGCCGGCACCCGCGGCGCGAAGCCCCCGACCCCGAGCCACGGGACCTCGCGCCGCCCCCGTCCCGCCGGCCCGTCCCGGGCACCGGCGTCCGCGCGGGACTCAGGTCAGGCCGATCTCCGCGCAGGCCGCCCTGAGCCGGTCGGTGCAGATCTCCTCGACCGTGTAGACCCCGTCGTCGATCACGGTGGACTTGATGTTGCTCCGGGTGAGCACGACACCGGGGACCAGCACGGACGGCACCCGCTTGGTGGTCGGGCTGTCGACGAGCTCGTTGATGATGCCGTCGATCTTCTGGCCCTTGGCGAGGGCGACGGCCATCTCGGCGGCGGCCGCCGCCTCCGGCGCGTACCTCTTGTACACGCTCATGTGCTGCTCGCCCGCCACGATGCGCTGCACGCCCGCGAGTTCGGCGTCCTGGCCGGTGATCGGGGGCAGGCTGGTGACCCCGGCCGCCTTGAGGGCCGCGACGATGCCGCCCGCCATTCCGTCGTTGGCCGAGTAGACGCCCACGACCCGGCCCTTGCCGAGCGCGGAGAGCGCGGCCGCCATGTTGGCGGTGGCGTTCTCCGGCTTCCAGTCGACGGTGTCGTACTCCTTGCCGATGGTCACCTTGCCGTCGAGGACGGCGTGGGCGGCGGCCTTGAACTGCTTGGCGTTCGGGTCGGTGACCGAGCCGTTCATCATGACGATCTGGCCGCTGTCGGCCTTGGCACCCAGCGCGTCGAGCAGGGCCTTGGCCTGGAGCTGGCCCACGTCCTCGTTGTCGAAGGAGGTGTAGGCGTCGATCGGGCCCTCGGCCAGCCGGTCGTAGGCGACGACGGGGATGCCGGCTTCCTTGGCCTTCGCGATCGAGCCGGCGACGGCCTTGGAATCGACCGCGTCGATGATCAGGACGTCCACCTTTTTGGCGATCATCGCGGCGATCTGGGAATTCTGCGCGACCGCATCCTGCTTGGCATTGGCGTAGACCACTTCGCCCTTGCCGCGGGTGAGTTTGCCGACTTCCTTTTCGATGAGCGGCTTGTCGAACTTCTCGTAGCGGGCGGTCTGGTCCTCGGGGAGGAGCAGACCGACCTTGATGGCGTCGCCCTTTTCCGATCCGTCCGCTCCCTCTCCGCCCCCGCCTCCGCAGGCTGCGAGCGACGCGATGACGGACCCGGCGACGGCGGATATGACGACACGCCTCAGATGCGCGTTCACGATGTAAACCTCCCTGACGAGGCCGTGTCCTTGCGGCCGAGGTAGAGGCAGTCAACTGGGCAAGGAGGTCTTCGTCAAGAAGTGAATTGTTAACGGGATGGCAACGTTGCCATCGCTGACCGTACTCGCGCAATTCAACCTTTCCGCTGCCTTTTCCCCACCATTTCCCCTGCCCCAGTGCTTCAACTTCTGAAGGGATTCCCAGGACGTGGAAGAAGGCCGGCGGCCCCGTCCGGCCCGCCGTCACAGGGCCGTTGGTCCACGGCGGTGAGGTCTCCGCGGCCAGGTGTGTCGGTGATGGCCCGGGCGCCCGCGCTCCGGCACGGTGGGCGCGGTCGGCCGCCGTCCCCCGCGACGGCCGCGCGCCGCGCGGGAGGTTCGCATGACCGAGAACGGCAGTCGCCCGACGAGCCGCCGCACCCTGCTGCTCGCCGCCGGATCGGCCGGGGTCGCGGCGCTGGCCGCCGCCTGCTCCCGCCCGCAGGCGCCCGGCCCGGCGGGCGACGCCTCGGCCCGGCCCGCCGGGCTGTCCGCCGCGTCGGACGGGCCGTCCCCCGCCGCCACCCCCGCCTGCGTCCTCACCCTGGAGTCCGGCGCCGGCCCGTACTACCTCGACCTGGACCGGGTCCGCTCCGACATCACCGAGGGGGTCGGCGGTGTGCCGTTCCGCCTCGACCTGACCGTGGTGCGGGCGTCCGCGGGCTGCCGGCCGGTCGCCGACGCAGCCGTCGACCTCTGGCACGCCGACCCCGCGGGCGCCTACTCCGCGGACGGGGACACCTTCCTGCGCGGCACGCAGGTCACCGACGCCGCCGGCCGCTGCACGTTCCGGACGATCGTGCCCGGCTGGTACGCGGGGCTGGCCCCGCACTTCCACTTCAAGGTGCGCCCCGACGGCCGCTCCGAGACGACCTCGCAGTTCTTCTTCCCTGAGGAGCTGCTCGTCGCCGTGTACGCGCGCCCGCCCTACTCGCGCCGCCGGGCTCCCGAGCACCCCAACGCCCGCGACGACCGCTACCGCGCCGCCGGGGCCGCCACCACGCTGGCCCCGCGGCCCGAGGCGAACGGGTACCGTGCCGCGTACACGGTGGGGATCGCCTGACCCCCACCCGGCCGTGACCCGGTCCGCCGGAGCCGGTCGACCCCGCGTCACCGCGCGCACAGGACAAGGAGCCCGCGGTGGGCCGCCTGGTGCGGGAGGCGTGGGAGGAGGCGGGTCTGGCGATCGACCCGGCCGGCGTGGAACTGGTCCACGTGGTGCACGTCGTGGACGGCCCCGGCAGGCTCCCCCGCGTCCAGATGGTCTTCCGTGCGGACCGCTTCGAGGGCACGCCCGTGGTGCGCGAGCCGGACAAGTGCCTGTCCTGGGGCTGGTGGCCGCCCGACGCCCTGCCGGAGCCGGTCGTGCCGTACACCCGGGTGGCCGTCGAGGGAATCCGCGCGGGCCGGCGGTACACCGAACTGGGCTGGAACTGAGGGGACCGGAGCGGCTCCGGGAGGGACGGCGGAGGGAAGAACCACCTCTCGCCACTCTCAACTTATAGCGCACAGGGGGGCTTGCGGCAAGGCCCCCGTCGTACCGCAGAATCGCGGCTCAAGCCCACAACCTGCGGAAACGAGGATCCACGACGTGCGTGCGCCGTTGCCGGCCGAAGAATGCTCCGAGGACGCGACCATGGGAGGGACCGCCGCCCCGAGCCTTGTGACGACGAGTGCTTTCGACCTGCCCGAGCGCCTCGCGCCCAAGGCGGACCCCGTGCTGATCGCCGGCGACGAACGGCACTTCGCCCGGCTGGAGCGGAGCCTGCGGGAGAGCGTCGCCGAACTGTCCGGCCGTCTGGAGGTGTTGCGCCGGGCGCCCGGGGGCCTGGGCCGGGAGGCGATGGACCGCGACGCGGAGATCCACCGGCTGACGGCCCGGCTGCGCACGCTGCGGCGCTTCGGACTCGACCTGTGCCTGGGCCGGATGGTCGGCGCGGACGGCTCCGACCCCGTCTACGTCGGACGTCTCGGGCTGACCGACGGCGAGGGGCGACGGCTGCTGATCGACTGGCGCTCCCCCGCCGCCGAGCCCTTCTTCGCGGCGACCCACGCCGCTCCGATGGGCCTCGCCAGCCGCCGCCGGTACCGCTGGACGCGGGGCCGGATCGGCGACTACTGGGACGAGGTCTTCTCCGCCGAGGGGTTCGAGGGACATGCCGCCCTCGACGACCAGTCCGCCTTCATCGCCAGCCTGGGCGGGGACCGTTCGGAGCGGATGCGGGACGTGCTCGGCACCATCCAGGCCGACCAGGACGCCGTCATCCGGGCCGGGTCCCGCGGGGCGCTCGTCGTCGACGGCTGCCCGGGCACGGGCAAGACGGTCGTGGCCCTGCACCGCACCGCGCACCTGCTCTACTCCGACCCGCGCCTGGGACACCGCCGGGGCGGCGTGCTGTTCGTCGGCCCGCACCAGCCCTACCTGAACTACGTCGCGGACGTCCTGCCGAGCCTCGGCGAGGAGGGCGTGCGGACCTGCACCGTGCGCGACCTCGTCGCGGAGGGGGCGACCGCCGCGGCGGAGCCCGACCCGGAGGTGGCCCGGCTGAAGTCGTCCGCGGACATGGTGAAGGCGGTGGAGAAGGCCGTCGCCCTCTACGAGGAGCCGCCGGCCCGGTCGATGACGGTCTCCACGCCGTGGGGCGACGTCCGGCTGACCGCCGACGACTGGGCCGACGCCTTCGAGGCCGTGTCCGGGACCCCGCACAACGAGGCGCGCGAGCCGATCCTGGAGGAACTGGTCTCGATCCTCCTGGACAAGCTCGGCGACGAGGACGTTCCGCCGGAGCAGTTCCGGCGCTTCCTGCGGCACGAGGAGGAGCTGACGGAGACCCTCGACGGGGCGTGGCCGCTGCTGGAGGCGGCCGATCTGGTCGCGGACCTGTGGTCCGTACCGGCCTACCTGCGGCGCTGCGCCCCCTGGCTGGCTCCGGACGAGGTGCGCAGGCTCCGGCGGCCGGACACGGGGGCGTGGACGGTGCCGGACCTGCCGCTGCTGGACGCGGCGCGGCAGCGGCTCGGCGATCCGCAGGCGGCCCGGCGGGGGCGGCGGCGCGCCGCCGCGCTCGCCGCCGAACGCGCACGCATGGCCGACGTGATCGACGACGTGCTCGCCGCCGACGACGACGGGGAGGGCGCGGTGACGATGCTGCGCGGTCGGGACCTCCAGGACGGCCTCGTCGACGAGGCGGCCCTGCCGGACGCGGACCCGGACCTGCCGGCCGGACCGTTCGCGCACGTGGTCGTGGACGAGGCGCAGGAACTGACCGACGCGGAATGGCAGATGCTGCTGCTGCGGTGTCCTTCGCGCAGTTTCACCGTCGTCGGCGACCGCGCCCAGGCGAGGTACGGGTTCACCGAGTCCTGGCGGGAACGGCTGGAGCGGATCGGGCTCGACCGGATCGAGGTCGCTTCGCTGACCGTCAACTACCGCACCCCGCGGGAGGTGATGGAGCGGGCCGAACCAGTGATCCGGGCGGTGCTCCCGGACGCGAACGTGCCGGTGTCCGTCCGCAGCAGCGGTGTGCCGGTGGCGCACGGGGCCGTCCGGGACCTGGACCGGGTGCTGGACGACTGGCTCGCCGGGCACGCCGACGGGGTCGCGTGCGTCATCGCGAGCGGTGCCGGCGGAGCGGGTACCGCCCCCTTCCGGCCGCGGCCCCGGGTCCGGGCGCTCACCCCCTCGCTGGCGAAGGGGCTGGAGTTCGACCTGGTCGTCCTCGTGGACCCGGAGTCGTTCGGCGGTGGCGTCGCGGGGGCGGTGGACCGCTACGTGGCGATGACCCGGGCCACCCGGCAGCTCGTCGTCCTCACCCGCTGACGCGGGCCGTTCCGGCGGGTCCGTGCGGGCCCGTGCCCGGGTGCCCGGACTCCGGGTGCCCGGGCAGCGGGTGGGGGGCCGCCCGTACGGTGAGCGCCCGCGGGGCGGCGGCCTGCACCGGGGGGAGCACCAGCGGCCGGCTGCCCGGGGTGATCGAGCCGAGCACGCGCGGGCCGACGGCGCCGGTGCAGGCCGGGACGTTGCCGGGGAGGCCGTGCACGGTGAGGTGGCCGAGCACGGCGAACGCGTAGGCCTCCTTCGCCGCGGCGGGCAGGCCCAGGTGCGCCGAGCCGCGCAGCCGCGTGCCGCCCAGCTCGGAGCGGAGCATCCGCATCAGCGTCGGATTGCGCACGCCGCCGCCCGAGGCGAACACCTCCGTGGCTCCCAGGGACCGCAGCGCGTCGGCGACGGTGCGGGCGGTGAGGCGGGTGAGCGTGGCGAGCAGGTCCTGCGGGGGCAGCGGGGCGAACTCCGCGAGCCGGTCGTGCAGGTAGCCGGCGTGGAAGAGTTCCTTGCCGGTGGTGCGCGGTGCCGGGAGCCGGTAGTAGGGCTCCGCGAGGAACCGGGCCAGCAGGTCCTCGTGCACGCGTCCGGCGGCGGCGAGCGCCCCGTCCTCGTCGAAGGCGGTCCGGCCGCCGGTGAGCCGGTGCACCGCGGCGTCCATCAGCGCGTTGCCCGGGCCGGTGTCGAAGGCGACGGGTCCGCCGTCCCGCCGGACGACGGTGACGTTGGCGATTCCCCCGATGTTCAGCGCGGCGGGCACGCCGGGGCGGCCGCGCAACAGCATCAGGTCGACCAGGGCCACCAGGGGCGCGCCCTGGCCGCCGGCGGCGACGTCCCGGGGGCGGAAGCCCGAGACCACGGGCAGTCCGGTGGCTTCGGCGATCCAGGCCGGCTCTCCGATCTGGAGCGTGCCGCGCACCCGGCCGTGCTCCGCCCAGTGGTACACCGTCTGGCCGTGCGAGGCGATCAACTCGGCCCGGCCGGCGCACAGTTCACGGTCGGTGCGGACGGCGGCACGGGCGAGGGCCTGCCCGATCCCGGTGTCCAGGCGGCACACGTCCGCGAGCCCGGTGGAGGCCGGGGGCAGGGCCTTGGTGAGGGCGTCGCGCAGCTCGGGCGGGTACGGCGCGCTGAGCATCCCCAGCGGGGTCAGGGCCAGTGCGGGGTCCTCCGCTCCCCCGTACGGTTCGAGGTCGCAGGCCGCCGCGTCGACGGCGTCGTGCGAGGTCCCGGACATCAGGCCGATCACTCTCATCGCAGCGGCTCCCGGTGGTCGGTCCCGCGCAGGGTGGACAGCGCGAGGGCGCTGAGGGCGCAGGCTCCGGCGGCGTAGTGGGCGGGGACGGCGGTGTCCCCCGTCCGGGCGGTGAGTGCGGTGACGACGAGCCCGGCGCAGCCCGAGAACACCGCGTTCGCCAGGGCGTAGGAGAGTCCGAGCGCGGTGCACCGGACCCGCCGCGGGAACATCTCGGCGAGCATGGCCGGGCCGGGACCGGCGAGCAGGCCGACCAGCGCGCCCGCGGCGAGTACGGCGGCGGCGCGCAGGTGCGCGGGGGTGCCGGGCGCCCGGAGCACGTCGAGCAGGGGCAGGGCGAGGACGACGACGCCGAGCGCGCCGGCCAGCATCACGGGGCGCCGCCCGATCCGGTCGCTGAGCAGGCCTGCGGGCAGGATCGTGGCGGCGAAGCCCAGATTGGCGAGGGCAGTGGCCAGCAGGGCGTCCCGGAGGGAGGCCCCGAGCGTGGCGTGCAGGTAGGACGGCAGGACGACGAGGAAGGTGTACCCGGCCGCGGACCAGCCCATGATCCGGCCGATGCCGAGGACGACGGCGCGGGCCGTCTCTCCCCGGCGGGGCGGCCCCCCGGTGGCGGCCCGGGCGGGCGGCGGGCCGCCCACCGGGGGCGGCATTCCCGTATGGCCGGGCGGCGGGGCGGGCGGTTCCTCCAAGGAGGTGCGCAGCCAGAGCACGGCCAGGCCCAGCGGCAGGGCCAGCAGGAAGGGGATCCGCCAGCCCCAGGCGTGCAGGGCGGCGGCGGGCAGCGCCGCCGCCAGGGCCGCGGCCGTGCCGGCGCCGGCCAGCAGCCCGAGGGCGACGGTGAAGGACTGCCACGCACCGTAGAGGCCGCGGCGGCCGGGTGGGGCCGCCTCCGTCATCAGGGCCACGGCGCCGCCGAACTCCCCGCCCGCGGAGATCCCCTGCAGGGCGCGCAGGAGGGTGAGGAGCCAGGGGGCCGCCGCCCCGATGTCGGCGCGCGTGGGCAGGAGGCCGATGAGGAAGGTGGCGAGCGTCATCAGGCCGATGACGAGGACGAGGGTGGTGCGGCGGCCGAGGCGGTCGCCGAGCCGGCCGAAGAGCAGGGCTCCGACGGGCCGGAAGAAGAAGGCGAGCGCGAAGGAGGCGTACGTGGCGACCAGGGCCTCGACGTGGTCGGCGGGCGCCGTCCCGCTGCCGGGCGGGGTGAAGAACCGGCTCGCGAGGACGGTGGCGAAGCAGCCGTAGACACCGAACTCGTACCACTCGACGAGGTTGCCGGCCGAACCGGCGACGAGGGCCCGGCGGGCGGCGGCGCGTGACGGGGACGCCGGGAGCAGGTCGGTCGGGGTCACGCGTGCTGCTTGCCCGTTCGGCGGCGGCCCGACGCGCCCCGGCGGGCCGGTTCAGCACATCGGAGGCAGGGTGGCGGGTGCGGGCGGCGGCGGGACGGGGTGCCGGGCGGGCTGCGCGGGCCGGGTGTCGGTGGTGTACGGCACAGTGGAAGGGATGCCGATTCCGCGGCGGAGCGAGGTGATCCCGTGACCTGTGCGATCCGGGCCGAGGGCCTGGCCAAGCGGTTCAAGGAGACCCGGGCGCTGGACGGGGTGGACCTGGAGGTGCCGGCGGGGACGGTGCTCGGCCTGCTCGGCCCCAACGGCGCCGGGAAGACGACGGCGGTGCGGATCTTCGCGACGCTGATGCGGCCGGACGGGGGCCGGGCCGAGGTCGGCGGCCACGACGTGGTGCGCGAGGCCGGGCGGGTCCGTTCCCTGATCGGGCTGACCGGGCAGTACGCGGCCGTGGACGAGAACATGACCGGCACGGAGAACCTGCTGATGATCGGGCGCCTCCTCGGTCTGACGCGGGGCGGGGCACGGGCCCGCGCCGCCGAACTGCTCGACCGCTTCCACCTGGAGTACGCGGCGGGCCGCGCCGTGAAGACCTACTCCGGCGGCATGCGCCGACGGCTGGACCTCGCGGCCAGCCTGGTCGGGCGGCCGCAGGTGCTCTTCCTGGACGAGCCGACCACGGGGCTGGACCCGCACAGCCGGGGCGAGGTGTGGGACATGATCCGGGGCCTGGTGGCGGAGGGCATGACCACCCTGCTGACCACCCAGTACCTGGACGAGGCGGACCGGCTGGCCGACAGCATCGTGGTGATCGACAACGGCCGGGTGATCGCCGGCGGCACCCCGGACGAGCTGAAGGCCCAGGTCGGCGGCCAGGTCCTGTACCTGCGCCCGGTGCACGCGGCGGACCTCGCCGCGGCCCGCCTCCTGGTGGCGCAGGAGGCCGGGCCGCAGGCGAAGACCGAGGGCGACGGCATCCTCGCCCCGGTCAACGATCCGGCGCTCATGCCACGGGTCGTGCGGCGGCTGGACCAGGAGGGCATCGCCGTCGGGGAGCTCACGCTGCGCCGCTCCTCCCTCGACGAGGTGTTCATCGCCCTGACCGGGCACCGGGCGCGGCCGCAGGACCCGGCCGGTCCCGACGGGCAGGAGGCGGGGGCGGAGCCGGACGCCGACCCCGACGGCCGGTTCGCTCCTTCGGGGAGCCCCTCGTGACCGGCGCGGTGCTCACCGGGAGCCTGGGGCGCGGGGGCCGGGTGCGGCCGGCGGCGGCCCTGCGGCAGACCGCGACCATGGCCTGGCGCAGCCTGGTCTCGGTGAAGCACAACCCGCTGGAGCTGGTCGACTACAGCATCACGCCGATCATGTTCGTGTTCCTGTTCACGTACGTCTTCGGCGGCCAGATGGCGGGGTCCCCGCAGGCGTACCTCCAGTACGCGCTGGCCGGGATCATCGTGCAGAACACCCTGTTCATGAGCACCTACACCGCGATGGCGTTGAACACCGACCTGACCAAGGGCGTCTTCGACCGGCTGCGCAGTCTGCCGATCGCGCGCTCGGCCCCGCTGTTCGGCCGTATCGCCGCCGACCTCGCCAAGCAGCTCTGGGCGATGCTCCTGATGATCGCGCTGGGGACCGTCCTGGGCTTCGAGCTCACCGGCAGCGCCGCGGGGTTCCTCGGTGCGACGGCGCTGCTCATGGTCTTCGCGGCGGCCGTCTCGTGGACGGCGGTGCTGATCGGCATGCTCGCCGGAGACCCGGAGAAGGTACAGGTCTTCGCCTTCACGTTCATCTTTCCCCTGACCTTCACCAGCAGTGCCTTCGCCGAGGTCGACACGATGCCGGGATGGCTCCAGGCCTGGGTGAACGTCAATCCGGTCACCTATCTGTCCGATGCCTTCCGCGCGTTGCTGCTCGGCACGCCGGTGGGGTCCTCCGTCCTCTGGTCGCTGGTCTGGGCGGCGGGCATCGCGGCCGTCTTCATGCCGCTCGCGATGCGCGCGTACCACTCCCACACTCGCTGAACCCCGCGTCGAAATCCCGCGTGCAGCACGGCGGTTGAGGCCGTCGCGGGCTGCGCGGCGGCCTTGTGGCGGTCCGGCCGCGCCGGGCCGCCCGGGTCCGTTCCCGGTGCGCTCCCGACGGCGTACGGAGCCCCTCACGGCCCGGACCGGCCCGGCCGGACCGTGAGCGCCGCCGGCCGGAATCCCGGGCGCGCCGATGCCATGATCGTTCCATCGGATGATCTTTAATCGAACGTAAAATCGGGACAAACCACGCCGTGTCCGATGCGGCCGGGCGCAGAACGTCGGAGAAAACTGGTCCGCCGTCAGAGCAACGACGCATGCCACCGAGAACAGGACCCAGGCCACTGAGCTGAACCGTCGCCTGCCAACCCGATTGCGGAGGTATCACGATGTCCTGCAGCAGGACCGACTTCCGAGAGGGCCCCACGGAGGCCCTTCCTCTGAGCTGTTGCCCCAGAGCACGCGCCATCTTCTTCATGCTGCTGCTGGCGGCCGGCGCACTGACCGGCCCGGAAGCCCAGGCACACGCAGCCCCGTCCTATGGAGCCAGAGCCGTCGAGGTGGCCGCCTCCAAACAGGGCTCGCCGTACGCGTACGGCGCCACCGGACCCAAACGCTTCGACTGCTCGGGCCTGACGCTCTACGCGTTCAAGAAGGCCGGGAAGCGGCTCCCCCGCACGGCCGAGCAGCAGTACAAGCACACGACGCACATCCCCGAGGCCGACCGCGTCGCCGGTGACCTCGTCTTCTTCCCCAGCGGCTCGACCATGTCGCACGTGGGCATCTACGCCGGCCACGACAAGATCTGGCACGCCCCGCGCCCCGGCACCCGGGTGCGCCTGGAGCGAATCTGGAGTTCCGCCGTCCGCTACGGACGCGCCACCTGATGCGGTGACTCCCCGGCGTCTGCTCTGCGCCCCCCGCGGCCGGACACCGGCCGCCGTGTCATCCCCCTGACTTCCCCCGGGCCCCACCGGCCGACGGCCCGTCGGTCCGGCCGCTGCGTGCGCCCGGCCCCGTCGAAGGAGGTGAGCACCCCACCCCCGGCCCGGCCGCGGCCTCATGCCGCCGGGGTCGGCGGACACGGCCCCTGGGCGTCCGGCGCCGCCGTACGCCCGCGGGCGAACTCCGCGCCGAACACCTCGTCGCCCAGGACCGAGCGCAGCCGTGCGGTCGCCCGGTCCGCGTCCTCCCGCTCCGCCGGTGGCAGCGGCGTCCCGAGGGAATCGCGCAGCACGGCCGCCGTGCCGAGCAGACCCGCCGCCCCGGCAGCACGTCCGGCAGGGTCCCACGGTACGGCGGCCGCGGACGCGGCACCCGCCAGGCCCTCGAAGGCCAGGGCGAGGGCGCGCGGGTCACCCGACCGGCGGGCCGCCACCAGGCCGTCGCGGTGCAGGGCGTACGCCCGTTCGGCGTCACCGCGCAGCTCCGCCACGTAGCCCAGCTGCGGCAGGATCAGCGCGTGGCCCGAATCCGCGCCGAGCCTGCGGTTCCCGTCGAGCCACGGCAGCAGCCGGGTCGCGGCGGCGTCGAGGTCGCCCCGTCGGCGGGCGCCGAGCGCCAGCCCGATCTCGGCGAACTGTTCGGCGGGCCGGTGCGACTGCTCGGCGGCCAGGGCCCTGGCCTCCTCGTGCAGTGCGTCGGCCCGCGCGTGGTCCCCGGTCAGCAGGGCGGTCCGGCCCAGGCGCGCCAGCAGGAAGGACACCTGGGTCCACAACCGCAGTTCCCGGGCGCCGTGCAGTCCGTCCCGGTGCAGCCTCGCGGCCTCCGGATAGTCCCCGCCGATCTCCGCGAGGATCCCGAGCTGTTCCGAGGACTGCAACAGGCCCCACCGATCGCCCAGTTCACCGAAGGCGGCGGCCGCGGCACCGGCGTTGCGGCGCAGCTCCGCGAGGTCGCCCCGGTACAGCGCGCGGGTGGCGAGGCAGCTCAGCGCCACCGCTTCGCCCCAGCGGTCGCCGAGGTCCCGGAACAGGCAGGGCAGTTCGTCGAGGGCGCTGTCGTCGGCGTCGCCGCACGCGTCGGCGAAGCCGAGGCGGGCGAACTCCAGCAGCCACCTGCCGCGCAGGTCTGCGCCGACGAAGGCCTCGACCCCGGGCGCGAACGGCCGTGCCTGCCCGGCGAGTACGGTGAACGCGGCCAGCCGGGCCCGTGCACCGGCGGCCTCCCGCGGGCCCGCGCCGCCGGTGTCCCCGTCCCCGTCGCCGGGGAGTCCGTCCGCGCGCTCCAGGGCACGGGCCGGGGCCCGCCGCGCGTCACCGATCCGGCCGCGCAGGAACCAGTACCACGAGGCGGCGTTGACCAGGCGCAGGGCGACCCTGCCGGCCCCGGTCGCGACCGCGAGGTCCAGCGCCGACCACAGGTTGAGCGTCTCGGCGTCCAACCGGTCCAGCCAGAGGGGCTGTTCGGGTCCATGGGGGTGTGCCGAGGCCCGTTCGGCGACGTGTTCGGCGTGCCGGGTCCGTACGGCCCCTGCCTCGCCCGCCTCCGCCAGCCACTCCAGGCCGTACGTCCTCACCGACTCCGGCATCCGGTAGCGCGGCCCTCCGGCGGCGACCCCGTCATGGTGCCCGGTCGCCGGAGGGGCGACGAGCAGCGAACAGTCCACGAGCCGGGTCACCAGGTCGAGGACGTCCTCGGCAGCGGTGTCGCCCGCGGCGGCCACGGCCTCGGCGGACTCCAGGGTGAACCCGCCGCTGAACACGGCCAGTCGGCGCAGCACGGCCCGCTCGGGGGGAGCGAGCAGCTCCCAGCTCCAGTCGACATGCCGCCCTTCGCCCTCGGCGCCGCCCTGGAGGGCGGGGCGGTCGGCGAGGTCGTCGCCTCCCGCTCGCAGGCCGTGCCGGTCGGCGCGACCGTCTCGCACTTCCTCGGCTGGCGCGAGTACGCCGTCCTGGACGCGGCGGCGGCCACGGTCGTCGACACCACGGTCGCCCGGCCCGAGGACCACCTGGGCGTCCTGGGCACCACCGGCCTCACCGCGTACGCGGCACTGACCCGGACGGCTCCGGTCGCGGCCGGCGGCGTGGTCCTCGTCTCGGCGGCCGCGGGGGCTGTCGGCAGCGTCGCCGGTCAGCCGGCCCGGCAGTTGGGCGCCTCCCGGGTGATCGGCTCGGCGGGCGGTCCGCACAAGACGGGCAAGCTGCTGGACGTCTTCGGCTACGACGCGGCCCTGGACCACCGTCAGGGCGACCTGGCCGGCCGGCTGGCGGTGGCCGCCCCCGAGGGCGTCGACGTGTACCTCGACGCCGTGGGCGGCGACCACCTCCGGGCGGCGATCGGCGCGATCCGTCCCGGCGGGCGGATCGCCATGGTCGGTGCGATCAGCGGGTACAACGCCACCGCGCCCGTGCCCGGACCCGACAACCTCTTCCGGGCGGCCCAGGAGGCGACCCTGCGGGGCATGCTGGTCTCCAGCCACTTCGACCTGTTCCCGGAATGGATCGGGAAGGCCTCGGGCTGGCTGGCCGACGGCACGCTGCGCACCGAGCAGACCGTGGTGGACGGCATCGAACGGGCGGCCGGGGCCTTCCTCGGCGTGCTCGGCGGCGCCAACACCGGGAAGATGCTGGTCCGCCTCGAAGCCGGCCGGTGAACGCCACGGTGTCCGGCCGTCGCGGGACCGCGGCGGCCGGACACTCCCTAGCGCAGCAGCTGCTGCGGGAAGGCGAGGGAATGCGGCGCCGGCACCGGACCGGTCAGCGGGGCCGGGGCGCGCTCGGTGAGCGGGGCCGGGGCCGGGACGCGGCCCCCGAGCAGGGCGCCGTCGACGTAGCCGAGCAGCGCCGCTCCGATCGGGTTCGGCTTGGGCTGGTTCTGCTCGTCGAAGCGCTCGTACTTCATCAGGTTGTTCGCGACGGCCACCTGCCGCTTGCCGTCCTCGGTGGACAGGGCCCAGGTGCCCGCTCCGAACACCCCTCCGTCGTGGCCCCAGTAGGTGGTGCCGTTGGGCATCCTGAGCGAGTAGAGCCCGAGGCCGTAGTGGAAGGGGGCCTCCTGGCCGGGCTCGGCCTCGGAGGCGGGCACGGTGGTCTTCATCTCCCGCAGTTCGGCGGGGCGCAGCAGCCTGCCGCCGAGGAGCTTGCGGTAGAAGTCGTTCAGGTCGTCCATGGTGGACACCATCGCGCCCGCCGTGCCGGCCCAGGACATGTCGTAGACGCTGAAGTCCCGCGCCGGTTCGATGGTCCCGTACATCGACTCGTACATCTTCGCGTGCGGGCCCGTGATGCGGGCCGTGCGCGGGAAGTAGGTGTGCTTCAGGCCCGCCTTGCGGATCACGTTGCGCGTGATGTGGGCCTCGGCGTCCTCGCCGGTGACCTTCTCCAGCAGCAGCCCGGCGATGATGTAGTTGGTGTTGGAGTAGGCGTACGTGCCGCGCGGGGCCGCCGGTTGCGCGGCGAGCCCGAGCCGGACGAGTTCCTCCGGCTCGATGTGGCGGAAGCGGTTGGCCTCCAGGGTCTTTCCGGGGTCCTCGATCAGGCCGGGGAAGGCGGGGAGTATGTAGTCGCCGATCCCGCTGGTGTGGTTCAGCAGCATCCGCACGGTGACCTGCCGGCCGCGCTCGCCGTCGATCAGCCGGGGGAGGTAGCGGCCCACGGGGGCGTCGAGTTCGATCCGGCCGGCCTGTACCTGCTGGAGCACGGCGACGGCGGTGAAGGTCTTGGTGATGCTGCCGATGCGCTGCTCGAAGTACGGCTGCATGGGCCGCTTGGTGTCGATGTCGGCGAATCCGGCCGCTCCGCGCCAGGTCGCCGATCCGTTGCGGACCGAGGAGTGGACGCCGTACATGCCGGCGGTGTGGACGGCCTCGAGGGACGCGCGCAGCGCCGCGCGGTCGAGGCCCTGCTGCCCGTACTCCGCCTGGACGGCGGCGGGGCCGGCGGCACTGCCGGGAGCGACGGCCTGGGCGGGCACCGCGAGGGCGGCCACCGACAGGACCGTGGCCGAGGCCAGTACGGCCAGCCGGGTCGCCCGGCGCCCCGAGCGGGGGGCACGTCCCTCCTCGTCCCCCGAGGGCCGGAGGTTCGGTCGGATGCGGGCCGGGCGGGCGGTGGTCATGGCGCTCCTGTGGCTCGTCGGCCGAAAGGCCTGGTGCGGATGGATCCATCCTCGCCGGTTCGTGCTGACGGGCCCTCACCCCACAGGAGGATCCGTCTCACAAGAACGGCATGACGTTTGTCAGTCCGGGCGCCGGGACGAGGGAACAGGCCCGTCGAGCGCACGAGTTGAGCCAGATGCGGCGCGGGCTGTCGGAGCGTCTGGTGGGGCCGGGACCCGCTCAGTAGGGTCACCCCGCATGATGCTCTTACGGCGCGCGGCATCGGCCGCCGCCCTCCTCGCCACCGTCCTGCCCCTGTCCGTCGCCCCGTCCGCGCACGCGGCGGGCCCGGAGGGGTGCCGCACCTCCGCCTCCGCGCCGCTCGACGCCGAACAGGCCCGGCTGGCGGATCCCAGGACCGCCTCGCTCGTCGAACGCGGCGGGCTCGGGGACTTCGTACGGCGTTTCCCCGCCGGCCTGTGCTCGGCCCGCACCCCGGCCGAGGCCGGCCGGCTGGCCGACTCCTGGGGCGAGTCCCTGTGGCAGGCCTCGGTGCGGCGCGCCCAGGGACAGCGGCCCGGGGGCGACCTCGCCCCGGGCGACGACCGCCCGCTGTACTGGGCGCGGCTGGCGATGACCGCGGCGATCGCCCGCTGGCAGCCGGAGTTCACCGTCGACCGGGCGGCGCTGCGGGCCCGCTTCGAGGACGCCTCCCGCGGCCTCGTGAACAACGCCTTCCGGCCCGCGCCCGGTGTGCGGCGGGTGTTCGTCAGCGGGTTCGACCCCTTCGGGCTCGACGCCGAGATACGCCGCGCCAACCCCTCGGGCTCCGCCGTGCTCCGGCTCAACGGCCGCCGTGTGACCCTGGCCGACGGCAGTCCCGCCGAGATCCGGGCCGTCGTGCTCCCCGTGCGCTACGCGGACTTCGACGCCGGCATGGTGGAGCGGGCGTTCGCGCCCCGCCTGGCCGCCGGCCCCGCGCAGGCCCACGCCGTGACCACCGTCAGCCAGGGCTACCCGGGGAAGTTCACCCTGGAGGCCTGGGCCGGCCGGGCCCGCTCCGCCGACCCGTATCCCGACAACCGGCAGGTGCTCTCCGGGGGCACCCGCGAGCGCCCGGTGACCGCCCCCGGCATGGGCCCGGGCCCCGAGTTCATCCCGACCACGCTTCCCGCGGCCGCCGTGACGGACGCCGTCCAGAGCCCCTACCCGGTACTCCTGAACACCGCCGTGACGGAGATCCCCGCCGGTGGCACCACGCCCGTCGACCGGGCCGGCGGTCCCACACCCGGATCGCGGGCCGTGGCGGGGGGCGGCGGCGGATACCTGTCCAACGAGGTCGCGTACCGCTCCAACCGGCTGCGGGGCGAGCTCGCCCCGCAGCTGCCCGGCGGCCACCTGCACACGCCGGTCCTCACCGGCCTGCCGGCCGATCCGCAGCAGCTCACCGGGCCCGAGTTCGAGCGGAACGAGAGCGCCATCGCGGCGGAGGTCCGGGCGGTGCTGGAGCACGTGGGCGTCCGGCGCTGACGCCCGGCCCGTGGCCGGCCGCCGGTCCGCCGCGGGCCGGCTCCCGTCCGCGGCCCGCGGCAGCCGGGCCCGCGTGCGGAGCGACGCCCCGTCATGGGGCAGGATGGCAGCCCGTTCCGGAATGCGTACACACGCCCGAACGCGGCTTTCTGCACGACGAACTGACAGGTGACAAGGTGACGACACACCTCATACGACGGCCGGTCGCGGCCGCCGCCACTCCCCCGGGCCGACGTCGCGAAGCGGAGGCCGTCCGTTGACCCGGGACCTCGTCCTCCACGACTGGCTGGTGGCCGGTATCGCCCTCGCCGCGGGGGCCGTCGCGGGGCTCGTGCTGCGCGCCCTCCTGCGCTGGCTGGGCCGGCACGCGGAACGGACCCGGTGGCGCGGGGACGACGTCATCGTCGACGCCCTGCGCACCATCGCGCCGGGGGCCGCCCTCATCGCGGGTGCCGCGGTGGCCGCGACGGCCCTCCCGCTCACCTCGCGGGTCTCCGGCTTCGTCAGCCAGTCCCTGACGGCACTGCTCGTGCTGATCGCCACGATCAGCGCGGCGCGGGTCATCGCGGGCCTGGTCCAGTCGGTGGCGGCCGCGCGCACCGGCGTGGCCGGCTCGGCGACCATCTTCGTCAACATCACCCGGATCGTGGTCCTCGTGATGGGCTTCCTGGTGGCCCTGGAGACGATGGGCGTGTCCATCGCGCCCCTGGTCACCGCGCTGGGCGTGGGCGGTCTGGCGGTGGCCCTGGCGCTCCAGGACACCCTGGCCAACCTCTTCGCGGGCGTGCACATCCTGGCCTCGAAGACCGTGCAGCCCGGTGACTACATCCGGCTCAGCAGCGGGGAGGAGGGCTACGTGGTCGACATCAACTGGCGCAACACGGTGGTGCGGAACCTGTCGAACAACCTCGTCATCATCCCCAACGGGCGCCTCGCCAAGACCAACATGACCAACTTCTCCCAGCCCGAGGCCCAGTTGTCGATCCTGGTCCAGGTCGGCGTGGGGTACGAGAGCGACCTCGAGCACGTGGAGCGGGTCACGCTGGAGGTCGTGGACGGGGTGATGGCCGACGTGAACGGCGCGGTCCCCGAGCACGAAGGGGCCGTTCGCTTCCACACGTTCGCGGACTCCCGGATCAACTTCACGGTGATCCTGGGCGTCGGCGAGTTCAGCGACCAGTACCGGATCAAGCACGAGTTCATCAAGCGGCTGCACGAGCGCTTCAGGACGGAGGGGATCTCCGTCCCCGCACCGACCCGGACGGTGGAGCTGCGCCAGGGCGAGTCCCGGACGCCCGCGCCGTTTCCGGCACCGGTGCCGCACCAGCGCGACGCCTCGCCGTCGTTCACGGACAGCGGCCGCTAGGAAGCGGCCGCGCCGGGTGCTTCGTCCGGCGTGTAGAAGAGCAGCATGATCCGGGCCCCCGGCGCGGCGACCGGCTCCGCGAGGCAGGTGGTCGCCCGGCCGGGGCCGTGGAGTGCGTGCCGGATGGGCAGGTCGGCGCCGTCGACGTGGGGTACGGGGACGCAGGCCGCGGCCCGGTAGATCCCGCCCGCCACCGGGTCGTCGAGGACGTCGCGTTCCAGCCGGGCGAGGGCGGCGCTGCCCGGCCGGAGCTCCGCCGCGTGCCGCAGATGGGGCATGACGGCCGGGGCCCAGTGCGTCTCCCAGTGCAGGAGGACCCGGGTGCGGGCCTCGGGGTCGAGGAGCATCCAGCGCATGATGTTGGAGGGCGCCTCGCCCCGCGGGAAGAGGCGGGGGAACTCTTCGTTGTGGGCGAGGACGTTCCACTCCGCGTCGTGCAGGTAGGCGATGGCTCCGCCGATCGCGTCCATGGCCTGCTGCCAGACGCCCGCGACCGACATGCCCGACCCGTGGTGCAGCGGGGTGGGCGGGTTCTCCTTGCGGATCAGCCGCCACAGGAAGGCCCACTCCTGCTCGTCGAGCCCGAGGGTCCTTGCGACCGCGGTCAGGAACTCCCCGCCCGCGTTGGCGAGCTGGCCGTTCTCGAAGCGGTTGTAGGTGCCCCGGGTCCGGGTCAGCAGCTCGTCCATCTGCTCCTGGCTCAGGCCCGCGGCGCGCCGCCCGGGGCCGGGGGTCCGTAGCGGGAACCCCGCGGTCACGGGGTCGATGGCGGCCCGGCGCTGCTGGAGGAGCTCCTTCAGCCGGCGCCGGTCACTGACGGAGAGTCGCACGGGACGTACCTATCGGATCGGGGCCGGCGGAACGGGGACGGGCCGGCCGGGACCCATTATCTGCATTGCCACAGCGTGGAATGGGCGGCCCCGGTGCGGCAGGCTCTGTTCCACGGAGTGCACACTCCCCAGCGCCGCGGGGGGCGAGGGGGCCTGGTGACCGGTGGTCACACTCCGTTCTTCTTGGGGCTCGTGGCGCGCAGGAGCAGCAGGGCGATGTCGTCCGTGCGGGGCGCGCCCCCCGGTGCGTGCTCGACGAGCTCGTCGGCCAGGGCGCCCAGCGGCCGGGCGGCCGGGGCCGCGTCGATGCGGCGGGCCACGTCGGCGATGGCCTCCTCGATGTCCCGGCCGGGGGTCTCGACGAGGCCGTCGGTGTAGAGGACGAGGAGGTCGCCGGGGCCGAAGGGGACCTCGCCGGCCGTGTACGCGGCCTCGGGGTCGATGCCGAGGAGCAGTCCCGGCGGCGGGCGCAGGAGGTCGGTGGCGCCGCGGGCGTGGCGCAGGAGCGGCGGCGGGTGCCCGGCCGAGGCGAGCTGCGCGGTGTGTCCCGCGAGGTCGATGTGGACGTACAGGCAGCTGGTGAACAGGCCGGGTTCGAGGTCGGTGACGAGCCGGTTGGTCCGGGCGAGGACCTCGGCGGGCGGTGCGCCCGCGCCCGCGTGGACGGCGGTGCGGACCTGCCCCATGAGGGCGGCGGCGTTCACGTTGTGGCCCTGGACGTCGCCGATGGCGGCTGCCGCGTGGGTGTCGTCGATGCGGATGAGGTCGTAGAAGTCGCCGCCGATGTCCAGGCCGCGGGCGGCGGGCAGGTAGCGGGCGGCGACGTCGAGGCGGGGGACGCGGGGCAGCACGCGGGGCAGCAGTCCGGTCTGGAGGCTGCGGGCGAGCTGGTGGGTGGAGTCGTAGAGGCGGGCGCGGTCCAGGGCCTGGGCGATGAGTCCGGCGATGGAGGTCAGGACGGCGCGTTCGCCGGGCGCGAAGACGTGCGGGTGGGAATAGGCCAGGATGAGCAGGCCGACGGTGCGGTTGGAGGCGATCAGCGGCAGGAACGCCCAGGCCTCCATGCCGCCCTCGATGACCGCGTCCGGGTGGGCGCCCAGGAATTCGTCCCGGTCGCCGTAGAACAGGGGCGTCGCGGTGCGCATGATGTGGGTGGTGGCGCTGTCGGCCCGGACGGGTGTGCCGTCGAGGTCCGCCATGTGCGCGGCGGTGTAGCCGCGGTGGCCGACGATCCGCAGCCGTCCGTCCTCCTCCGCCAGCAGGGCCATGGCGTGCGCCCCGAGCGAGGGGACGATCTGGTCGGCGGCCTTCTCCACGACGTCCCGGGCGTGGGCGGCCTCGGTGAGGGTGGCGGCGAGGAGCATCAGCGGGTAGAGGGCGGTGGCGCGGCTGGGGGCGGGCTCCCCGGGGGCGCCCGGTGGGAAGGGCTCCGGTGAGACGGCCAGGTCCCCGGCGGCGGTGATGCGGACGCTGATGCCGGTGTTGTCGGGGTACAGGTCGAAGCGCACCGGCTCGCCGCCGGGCCGCGGGGTGGTGAAGCTGCGCGGCAGTCTGCTCATGGCGGCGGCCCGGTAGTGGTTCTCGATGGTGGGCGTGTCCATCCAGGGCAGGGCCTCCCAGGGCAGGGAGCCCAGCAGGTCGGAGACGGGCGTGCCGAGCAGGTCGGCCGCTTCGGGGGTGATGAACGTGATGGTGCCGTTGAGGTCGAGCGCGCAGCTGGCTCCGGGCAGGCGCCGGACGAAGGCCATGGCGGCCGCGGCCTCCGCGGGTCCGGGCGTGGGCGGCGGGAGGGGCCGCACCAGGACGGGGCGCGCCGCGGGCAGGATCGGGCACCCGTCGCCGGAGGCGCGGACCAGGATGCGCGTCAGGCGGCCGCGGCCCGCTTCGAGGGCCTTCTGTTCCGCGTCCTCCAGGTCCGGCCCGTGGGCCCCGGGCCACAGGAGGACGAGCCCGGCTCCCGTCGGGGCAGTGCCGTGCGCGCCGAGGGGTGTGGCGGCCAGGGCGAAGTCGTACGGGAGGACGAGGCCGAGGCGCGGGTAGCGGCGGGCGACGGCCTCCTGGCCGGCGAGCCAGACGGGCCGGCCCTCACGGACCGCGTCGGCGACGGGGACGGGGTCGTCGAGGCCGACCCGGGACCACGGTGCCGCGAACTCGCGCGAGAGGCCGGTCACGAGCGTGAGGTGCAGGACGCGGCGGGTGGGATCGGGGTCGGGCAGGTAGAGCATGGCGACGGAGGCTCCCGCGTCGGCGCAGGCGGCGACCAGGGCCTCGCGCAGCGCGCGGCGGCCGGCCTCCTGCTCCGTGACGGAAACCTTTCGCACTCGACCATGTTCTCTCCGGACGGGCGCTCCTGTCGGCCCCTGCCGGTCGGGGGCGGCCCGGAGGGGCACCCCGACCCGAACGGCCGTTCGACACAGCGCTTCCGGAGGGCGCGCTCCGTATCCGTCGTGTATCGGTGAGCGCTCGGTTCCCGGTCGATGGCCTGCGGCGGCGGCCGCGCACCGGCTCCCGCAGCACCTCGCACGACCGGCCGATGCCCGCGACGAAACCGGCCCTGAACTGTGCTTTCACCTCGGCGACGGAGAGGGAGGGCCGGGCCCGCGGGCGTACGGCGGCGCCGGGACGGGCCCGTGGCCTGCCGTATCGTTCCCTCGGGTCCCCGGTCCGCGCACGGACCCCGACACGCCCGAAAAGGAGTCCGCCCCGTGTCCTCGTCCGCTCCCGCCCCTGCCGCGCCGCGCCCGGTCCGCGTGCTGCTGGTCGAGGACGACGAGCTGATGCGCCACTCCTTCACCGTCGCCCTGGAACGCTACGGCTACGAGATGCACTCCGCGGCCGACGGCCTCACCGGACTGGAACTCTTCCGCGACGAGGCGTTCGACCTGCTGGTCCTGGACGTGATGCTGCCCGGCCTGGACGGCATCGGGCTCTGCCGCCGGGTGCGCGAGACCAGCCTCGTGCCGGTCCTGATGATGTCCGCCCGCGGTGACGGCCTGGACGTGGTCGCGGGCCTGGAGGCCGGTGCGGACGACTACGTGGTCAAGCCCGTCGACACCTACGTCCTCGTGGCCCGCATCCGTTCCCTGCTGCGCCGTGCGACCTACGCGCCGGTCCCGGCGGCGCACGAGGGCACTGGCCCCGAGGAGCCGCCGGCCGGGCCCGCCGCGGAGGATCTGCTGGTCTTCGGCGATCTGGCCATCGACACCGGGGGCCTGGAGGTGACCCTCGCCGGGGCCCCGGTGGCCCTGACCCCCACCGAGCTGAAGCTGCTGCTGGAGTTCGCCGCGCACCCCGGCGTCGTACGGGAGCGGCACACCCTGCTGCGCGAGGTCTGGGACTACGGGTGGGACGGCGACAGCCGGGTCGTCGACCTGTGCGTGCAGCGGCTGCGCCGGAAGGTGGGCCGCGACCGGATCGAGACGGTCCGCGGCTTCGGCTACAAGTTCCGGCGCTGATCCCGTGCCCGTCCCCCGCCGGCCCCGCCCCTCCCGCGGCCTGCCCCGCCCCTCCCTGCGCCGGAAGATCGCCGCCCTGGCCGCCGCCACGGCCTGCCTGGTCGCGGTGACGGTGGGCGTACTGGTCCACGTGTGGACCGCGCACGACATCCGCGACCGGGCCCGGATGCGCGCGTTCAACGACGTGTACGCGGCCATGGAGACCTACCGGCGCACCGGCACGCTGCCGGACGGCGCCGAGCTCGACCCCGAGGGCCTGCCGACCGCGTTGCGCAGCCCGGCGGACGGCTCCCGGCGCACGGCCTACGACGGATACGTCGAGAACAACGTGGGGCCGAGCGTCTGGGGCGCCCAGCGGGTCGCGGGGCCCGGGAGCCCGGTGCTGGCCGTCCAGGTCAACATGAGCGCGGAGCTCCACGGCCTGCGCCGGCTGGACGCGAGCATGGCGGTGGCCTCGCTGGCCGCCCTCGCCGCCGCCGTGCCGCTGGCCGTCTACGGGGCGGGACTGCTCGGCCGCCGGCTGCGCCGGGTCTCCGACACCGCGGTCCGGATCGCCGGCGGCGACCTCGACGCGCGGACCGGACCGGTCGGGGGCGGCGACGAGGTGGTCGGCATCGCCGCCACCGTCGACCTCATGGCGGAGAGCCTCGGCCACCGGCTGCGCGCCGAACGCCGTTTCACCGCCGACGTCGCCCACGAACTGCGCACCCCCGTCGGCGGTCTGCTCGCCGCGACCGACCTGCTGCCGCCCGGGGAGACCGAGGACCTGATCAGGGCCCGGGTGCGCGATCTGCGCGGCCTGGTGGAGGACCTGCTGGAGATCTCCCGGCTGGACGCGGGCGCCGAGCAGCCCGTCCGTACGCACGTGCCGCTGGGTGAGGTCGTCCGGGCCGCCGCGGCGCGCACCGGACTCGGCGCGGAGGTCACCGTCACGGACGGGGGTTCGGGGGACGCCACGGTCGAGACCGACCCGCGCCGTCTCGAACGGATCGTCGGCAACCTCGTCGCCAACGCGCACCGGCACGGCTCGGCCCCGGTCGAGGTCGCCGTCGACGGGCACACGATCGTCGTGCGCGACCACGGGCCCGGCTTCCCCCCGGAGCTGCTGCGCGACGGCCCCCGCCGCTTCCACACGGGCGCGGCGGAGCGCGGCACCGGCCACGGGCTGGGTCTGACGATCGCCCTGGGCCAGGCCCGGCTGCTCGGCGCGGACCTGCTCCTGGGCAACGCCCCGGACGGCGGCGCCGTCGCCACCCTGCGCCTGCCGTCCTGAGGAAGGGTCTGGGCGGGGGCATGGCCGGTGGCGGCCGGGCAGAACCGCCGCACACCGGCGCGGAAACCGATACACGCCGGCCCAGGTCCCGATACACCGCCCGGACACCTTCGAAGTGCACCGATCCGCACTTCGCCGAGGAGTCCCCCGCCCGTGACCACCGCACCCTTCGACGCGTCCGCTCCGCGTCCGACGACCACCCCGACCGCCGCCTCCACCACCGGCCTGACGAAGTCCTACGGCAGCGGTGACACCCGTGTCGTGGCCCTGGACCGGGTCAGCATCGGCTTCCGGGAGGGCGAGTTCACCGCCATCATGGGGCCCTCCGGCTGCGGCAAGTCCACCCTGATGCACTGCGCCGCCGGGCTCGACGCCGCCGACTCCGGGTCGGTCCGCATCGGCACCACCGAACTGGGCGCGCTCGACGACCGGCAGCTCACCGCACTGCGGCGCGACCGCATCGGCTTCATCTTCCAGGCCTTCAACCTGCTGCCGACGCTGACGGCGCTGGAGAACATCACCCTGCCCCTGGCCATCGCCGGCCGCCGTCCCGACCCGGCCTGGCTGGAGCGGGTGGTCACCATGGCCGGGCTGTCCGGCCGCCTCGGGCACCGGCCGGGGCAGCTCTCCGGCGGGCAGCAGCAGCGGGTGGCCGTCGCCCGCGCCCTGGTGTCACGGCCCGCGATCGTCTTCGGCGACGAGCCCACCGGGAACCTCGACTCGCACACCGGGGCGGAGATCCTCGGCTTCCTGCGCGACTCCGTGCGCGAACTCGGCCAGACCGTGGTGATGGTGACGCACGATCCGGTCGCCGCGGGCTACGCGGACCGGGTGGTCTTCCTCTCCGACGGCCGGCTGGTCGACGAGATGGCCCGCCCCACCCCGGAGCGGGTCCTGGACCGGATGAAGGCCCTCGGCCCCGGCACCCCGGTGGGCTGACCGCTCGCGCCCCCGTACCACCGTCTCCCCGCCCCTCCCTGCCCCTCCCCGTCCCTCCACGTCCCGAAAGCCCTCCATGCTGAGAACAGCCCTGCGCAACGTCCTGGCCCACACGGCGCGTCTGGCCATGACCGTCCTCGCCGTCTGCCTGGGGGTCGCGTTCGTCTGCGGCACCCTCGTCTTCGCCGAGTCCTCCGCGGCCGCCCACCGGGCCGCCGCCTCCCGGGACTTCGCCGGCATCGCCCTCACCGTGACCCCGAAGGCCGCCGCGCCCGGTGCCGCGCCCGAGGAGGGCCCCGGCGTCCTCGACGACGCCCTCGTACGGAAGCTGGCCGGGATCCCCGGTGTCACCGTCCGCCCCTCCGTCGACGGCTCGGCGACCCTCAACACGGCGGACGGCAGGCCGCTGCGGGCCGGCAAGGCCTGGGCGAACCTGGCCGCCGCCCACCTGCCGGGCGAGGACGGCACCGACCGGCGCCATCCGCTGGTCGAAGGCCGTGCGCCCCGCACCGCGGACGAACTCGCCGTGGACCGCGGCACCGCCGACGCGGGCGGCTACCGGATCGGCGACACCGTCACCCTGGCCACCGACGGTCCCGTCCTGCACAAGCGGCTCGTCGGGATCGTCTCGACCCGGGACAGCCGGGTGACCGCCGGCGGCACGCTCGCCGTGTTCGACAGGGCGACCGCCCAGCAGCTCTTCTCCTCCCCGGGGCAGTACACCTCCGTGGACCTGTCGGCCGCACCCGGCACGGACCTGCGCCGGCTGTCCGAACAGGTCACCGCCGCCCTGCCCGCCGGCCGGGCCGAGACCACCAGCGGGGCCGCCCAGGCGGCACAACAGGCCGCCTACCTCGACACCCTGACGCGGGGCCACCGGAAGCTGCCGATGGTCTTCGCCGGGGTCTCGCTCTTCATCGGCTCGTTCCTCATCGTGAACACCTTCACCATGCTCGTCGCGCGGCGGACCCGTGAGATCGCCCTGCTCCGCGCCATCGGCGCCACCCGCCGCCAGGTGGTGCGCTCCGTCCTCTGGGAGGCCTTCCTCGTCGGCCTCGCCGCGTCGGCGGCCGGCTTCCTGCTCGGCCTGGGCATCGCCTCCGTCCTGCCCGCTCTCCTCAGCACCCCCGAGGACGTACTCCCGCGCGGCCCCCTCGTCATCGGGCCGCTCCCCGTCGTGGCGGCGCTCGCCGTGGGCGTCGGCGTGACGCTGCTCGCCGCCTGGCTGCCGTCCCGCAGGGCGGCGAAGGTGGCGCCCCTCGAAGCGCTGCGGGCGTCCGAGCGGCCTCCCGGCTCCGCCGCCGCACGGGCCCGGGCGGCGGCGGGAGCGCTCCTGCTCACCGCGGGCGGCGCCCTGCTGGTCTCGCTCACGCGGGCCGAGGACGCCTCCGAGGAGAACCTGCGCAGCGCTATGGCCGGCTGCGCCCTCCTCGTCGTGGCCCTCGTCCTGCTGGCACCGGCGCTCGCGGCTCCGGCCGTACGGCTGGTCGCGCCGCTGACCGACCGCTTCGGACTCGCCGGCCGGCTGGCCCGCCGGAACGCGCTGCGCGACCCGCGGCGCACCGCCGCCACCGCCTCCGCGCTGATGATCAGCACCGCGCTGGTGGCCGGACTGTCCGTCATCGGCCACTCCGGCGCCCGGGCCCTCGACCGGCAGGCGGCGGCCGGCCTCGCCGCCGACTACGTGATCGGCAGCCGCACCTCCATGACCTCCGTCGATCCCGCCGCCGAGCAGCGGGTGGCCGCCGTCCCCGGCGTGCGGACGGCGGTGGCCGTGGCCGACTCCGTCCTGTTCGGCGCCGGCGGGGTCCGGCCGATCGCGGGCGTCGACCCCGCCGGCGTCGGCGCCGTCATGCGGCTGGACTTCGCCGAGGGCTCCGCGAAGGACCTCGCGCCCGGCCGGATCGCCGTCTCCCGCAGCGTGGCCCGCGCACAGCACCTGGGCCTCGGCAGCCGCCTCGACGGCCGGATCGGCCGGGTCCAGGAACCGCGGACGTTCACCGTCGTCGGCGTCTACGAGGACAACCCCACCGCCGGCGACCTGCTGGGCGCCCGGTCCGAGGTCCAGCAGGACTCCTTCGTGCCCGGCTCGGTCCAGCGGGTCCTCGTCCGCACCGAGGACGGCGCGGTGTCGCGGGCCACCGCCGACCGGCTGCGCGCCGCCGTCGGCAACAGCCCCCTGGTGCAGGTCAAGGACCGCGGGCAGATCGTGGCGGAGGCCGCAGGCTCCCTGGGCGAGCTGCTGACCCTGATGTACGGGCTGCTCGCGATCGGCGCCGTGATCTCCGCCCTCGGCATCGTCAACACCCTTGCCATGTCGGTCGCGGAGCGCACGCGGGAGATCGGCGTGCTGCGCGCCGTCGGCATGGACCGGGCCGGCATCCGCCGCACGGTCCGTCTGGAGGCGGTGACCGTCGCCGCCTTCGGCACCCTGCTGGGCCTGGCGGGCGGCCTGTTCGGCGCCTGGGCGGTCGGCTCGCTCGCGAGCGGGGCCCTGCCGCACTACTCCTTCGCGCCGCCCTGGGGGACGCTGCTGCTCGTGGTGCTGCTGTCCCTCGCCGTCGGAGCCGCGGCGGCCGCCTTTCCCGCCCGGCGGGCGGCCGCGCTGAGCCCGCTGGAGGCCGTCGCCCGGACGTGACGCACCGGCCCGGACCTGCGCAGCGTAGGCTTCGCTCAGCACGAACGCGACGGGGGCGGAGCACATGACGGTTGGTACGGCGCAGAGGTGGGCTTCGACCCTGGACTCGGTGGTGGTGTACGCGCAGGGCGCGCTCTGCCGCCGCCTGGTCCGGGGTGTGGTCCCGCCGGACGGCCGGGTACGGGTGACGGGGCTTCCCCGTTCGCTGGATCCCGGCTCGCTGCGGGCCGCGGTGCTCGGCACCTCCGGCACCCGGGTCACCGAGGCCCGCGTGGAGGTCGAGGCCGAACCGCTGGAGGCCGAGGACGCGCACGCGCTGCGGCGCGAGGTCGACCGGCTGCGGGAGGCGTGCGCCGCGTCGCGGGGCCGCCGGGACCGCCAGCGGGTCCTGATCGCGGAGACCGGTGCCCTGCGCCCGGTGCCTCCCGTGCCCGTGCCCGAGGACCCGCAGCACCGGCGCACCCCGGTCGACGCGTGGCTGGAGCTCGCTGACTTCGTCGAGGAACGGCTGACGGGCCTGCACGCCCGCCTCGTCGAGCTGGAGGAGGAGGTGCGCGGGGCCGAGCACGCGCTCGACGTCGCCACCGACCGCCTCGCCCGCGCCTCCACCGACGCACCGCAGGAGGACGTGGAGACCACCGTCTCCGCGCTCCTGACCCTCGACGTCACGGCGCCCGGCGCCGCCGGTTCCGAGGTCCGGCTGGAGCTGGAGTACGGAGTTCCGGGCGCCGTCTGGGTGCCGGCGTACCGACTGACGCACCGTCAGGGCGACGGCACCGGCGAGCTGGTGCTGCGCGCCTCGGTGGCCCAGCGCACCGGCGAGGACTGGACCGGCGTGCGCATCGCCCTGGCCACCGCCGACCTCCGGCGCCGTACCGACCTGCCGCGGCTGCGGTCCGTCCGCATCGGGCGTCGGCAGCCCGACCCGGCCCCGGCCGGCTGGCGCGAGCCTCCGGCCGGCCTCGCCGACCTGTTCGCCGGCTACCGGGCCGCGGGTCCCCGTACCGCCCCGCACGCACCCGCGGTCACCGCCTCCGCGCCCGTGGCTCCCCCGCCGCCCGTGCCGGCACCCGCGCCCCAGGCCTACGGCGCGCCGCCCACCGCCCCCGCGGCGCCCGGCGGACCGCCGCCCGGAGCCTTCGGCGGCGGCTCCCTTCCCGACCTCGCCCAGCCGATGCTGTCGCAGATGCCGGCCAGGCCCGGCGCCGGCCGGGGCTTCTCCGGCGCTCCGGCCGCCCGTGCCCGCGCGGCGGCGCCGTCCGCCCAGCCGTCCGCGCCGCGGCCCGCCCCCGCTCCGCTGCCGGGTCCGCCGCAGCCCAGCGGCGCGGAACTCGACTACGCCGCACTGGTCCTGGCCGGCCCCGACGAGTCGGCCGCCCGCCGGGGCCGGCTGTTCCCCGGTGCGTCCGCCGACCCGGTCGCGGCCGCCCAGCGGCGGCGCGCCGAGGCGGTGGGCGCGCTGCCGCTGCCCGGGTACGCCGTGCGGCCGCGCGAGTCGGCCGGCTCCTTCGACCACCGCTTCGACGCGGCGGCCCGCGCCGACATCCCCTCGGACGGCACCTGGCACACCGTCACCGTCGCGGAGATCCCGGTCGGCCTGCGCACCGAGTACCTGTGCGTGCCGTCCGTGGAGCCGGTCGTCTACGCGACGCTCGTGCTCTCCAACGCCACCGACCGGGCGCTGCTGGCCGGGCCCGTGGAGGTCAGCGTGGACGGCGACTTCCTGCTGACCGCGGCGCTGCCCACGCTCGCCCCGGGCGGCGTCAGCCGCGTGGGCCTCGGCCCGGCCGAGGGCGTCCGCGTCACCCGCCGGACCAGCCTGCTGGAGTCGACCGCGGGCCTGCGCAACAACACCACCGTGCTGGACCACCGCGTCCACGTGGAGCTGGCCAACCGGCTCGCGAGGCCCGTCACCGTCGAGGTCCGCGAGCGGGTGCCCGTCACCTCCGAGACGGACGTCCGCATCGAGGAGCGGGCCGACTGGACGACGCCCGAGCCCGGCGCCGGGCCGGAGCACCACACCCCGGGCACCCGTCTGTGGCGGGTGGACCTGCCCGCGGGCGGCACCACCGCCCTCGAAGGCCGCTACGAAATCCGCATACCGGCCGGCAAGGCCCTGGTCGGCGGCAACCGCAGGAGCTGACACACCATGTCCACGGCCCCGAAGCCGATCGCCCTCCCCGTCACAGCCGTCACCTGCCTGGAGGACCGCGCCCACGTCGAACGCACCGCCGTGCTCGACCTGGAGCCCGGCGTGCAGCGCCTGCGCCTGGGCCCCGTCAGCGCGCTGGCCGTCGACCGCACCCTGCACGCCGAGCTGACCGCCGACCACACCGCCACCGTCCTCGACGTACGGATCGTCCGCGACTGGACGCCGCGCGGCCCGGTGCCCTCGGCCGGCGAGGACTCCGCACTCCGTCTGCGCGTCCACGCCCTGGAGGAGGAACAGGGCACCCTGGGGCGGCGCCGCGACCGGCTGCACGCCCGTCTGGACCTGCTCGGCCGCCTCGCCGCCGACCTGCTCCGGGAGATCGGCGAGGGAGCCGGCTCCGGGGAGAGCGAAGGTCCGCGCTGGGCCCGCGAACTCGACCGGGTGGACCGGGAACGCGACACCCACGGCGAGCAACTGCGCACCGTGGAGGCCCGGCTGACCGACCTCGCGGACGAACTCGACCGCACGCGGCGTGCCATGACCCTCGCCGAGGAGGAACCGGCAGAGCTGGTCGGCCACATCGAGCTGACGGTGGAGTCCGCCGGGGCCGGCCCGGCCGGTCTGCGCCTGGGCCACCTCGTCCCGTGCGCACTCTGGCGCCCCGCCTACCGGGCCGTGCTCGACGCGGACGCGCTGACCCTGGAGACCGACGCCGTGGTCTGGCAGCGCACCGGCGAGGACTGGTCCGGCGTACGGCTGACCCTGTCCACGGCACGCTCCTCCCTCGCCACCGATCCGCCGCGGCTGGACGAGGACCGCCTGACGCTGAAGGACCGGACGGCGGCGGAGCGCCGCACGGTCGACGTGGAGCTGCGCGAGGAGGAGATCGGGGACCTCGGCCCGGCGACGCCGGTGGTCGGACTGCCCGGGGTGGACGACGGCGGGGAGGCGCGGGTGCTCGTCTCGCCCGCCCCGGTGTCCGTGCCGTCGGACGGGCGGGCGCACCGGGTGCCGGTGTCCGCGTTCACCACGGACGCGGGCAGCGAGTACGCCTGCGCGCCCGAGCTGTCGCCCCTGGTCACGCAGGTGGTGCGGTTCGAGAACCGGTCGGGGCACGCGCTGCTCGCCGGTCCCGTGGACCTGGTCCGCGGCAGCGGCTTCAGCGGGCGCGGGACGCTCGACTTCACCGCTCCGGGGGCCGCGGCCGAGCTGGCCTTCGGCAGCCGCGACGACCACCGGGTGGTCCGCGAGACCGAGGAGTCCCGCGACTCCTCGGGGTTCACCCAGCGCACGGTGGTCACGCGTACGGTCAGGCTGTCGCTGTCGCGGTTCTCCGCGCCCGGGGAGGAGGACGACCGGGTGGTCGTCCTGCGGGAGCGGATCCCGGTCTCCGAGGTGTCGGCGGTGGAGGTGCGGCTGCGCAAGGAGGCCTGTTCCCCGGCGCCCGACGCGGTCGACGACGAGGGCATCGTCCGCTGGGACCTGGCGCTGCCCCCGGGCGGCCACCGCGCCGTCACCCTGGTGTACGAGCTGTCGGCGAGCGGCAAGGTGGCCGGCCTCTGACCACGTCCGGCGGACACCCGCCGGACGTGCCGCGGCACGAAATTGCGATCATCCGAATTCCTTCTGCATTCCACTGAATTCCCGTCGCCGGAAAAGGCACCGGCACGCAGCCGCACGAGCCCTGCGTGTTCTCTCAGCTGTACGGCGGACTGTGCGCGACCATTTGGACGCCGAGTCGCGCGTCCGTGACACCGCAATACAGCGGTGTCACGGACGGGCGCCCCCGGCGGACGAAGACAGTGCGACAGGAAGAAGGACGGACGTGCCCGGCAGCGAAAGCGAGAACCCGGCAATCCCCTCCCCGGCCCCCGCGCCGGACCGCCCCAGGACGAACCGCGACTGGTGGCCGAACCAGCTGGACCTCCAGGTCCTCCACCAGCACGCGGCGCAGGCCTCCCCGATGGACGAGGGCTTCGACTACGCGGCAGAGTTCGCGAAGCTGGACGTCGACGCGCTGAAGCGGGACGTCTTCGAGGTGATGACGGCCTCGCAGGACTGGTGGCCCGCGGACTACGGGCACTACGGACCGCTCTTCATCCGGATGAGCTGGCACGCGGCGGGCACGTACCGCATCGAGGACGGGCGGGGCGGCGGCGGCTCCGGCGCCCAGCGCTTCGCGCCCCTCAACAGCTGGCCGGACAACGCCAGCCTGGACAAGGCGCGCCGACTGCTGTGGCCGGTGAAGCAGAAGTACGGTCAGCGGATCTCCTGGGCCGACCTGCTCGTCTTCGCCGGAAACTGCGCGATGGAATCCATGGGCTTCAAGACCTTCGGATTCGGATTCGGGCGCGAGGACATCTGGGAGCCGGAGGAGATCTTCTGGGGACCGGAGGACGCCTGGCTCGGGGACCAGCGCTACAGCGGCGACCGCGAACTCTCCGGTCCTTTCGGCGCCGTGCAGATGGGACTGATCTACGTCAACCCGGAGGGTCCGAACGGGAACCCGGACCCCGTCGCCGCGGCCCGGGACATCCGCGAGACCTTCGGGCGCATGGCGATGAACGACGAGGAGACGGTCGCCCTCATCGTCGGCGGCCACACCTTCGGCAAGTGCCACGGCGCGGTCGACCCGAGCTACCTGGGCCCCGAGCCGGAGGCCGCCCCCGTCGAGCAGCAGGGCCTCGGCTGGAAGAACACCTACGGCACCGGCTCGGGCGTCGACGCCCTCACCAGCGGGCTGGAGGGCGCCTGGACCACCGAGCCGACCAAGTGGGACAACGGCTACCTGGACAACCTGTTCCGCTACGAGTGGGAGCTGACGACCAGCCCGGCCGGGGCGAAGCAGTGGACGCCCACGGACCCGGCGGCCCGGGACACCGTGCCGGACGCGCACGACCCGTCGAAGCGGCACGCCCCCATGATGCTGACGACGGACCTCTCGCTGAAGCTGGACCCGGTCTACGGGCCCATCGCCAGGAGCTTCCACGAGAACCCGGAGAAGCTGGCGGACGCGTTCGCCCGGGCCTGGTACAAGCTGCTGCACCGTGACATGGGGCCGGTCTCCCGCTACCTCGGCCCGTGGATCCCCGAGCCGCAGCTGTGGCAGGACCCGGTCCCCGCGGTCGACCACGAGCTCGTGGGAGGCGGGGAGGTCGCCGCCCTCAAGGGCACCGTCCTGGCGTCGGGCCTGTCCCTCTCCCAGCTGGTCACCACCGCGTGGGCCTCGGCCGCGAGCTTCCGCGGCACCGACAAGCGCGGCGGGGCCAACGGGGCGCGGATCCGTCTGGCGCCGCAGAAGGACTGGCAGTCCAACGCCCTGCCGGAGGTGTCCGACACGGTGGCGGCGCTGGAGCGGATCCAGCAGGACTTCAACGGCGGGCAGACGGGCGGGAAGAAGATCTCCCTCGCCGACCTGATCGTCCTGGGCGGCTGCGCCGCCGTGGAGCAGGCCGCGAAGAACGCCGGGCACGACATCACGGTGCCCTTCGCTCCGGGCCGCACGGACGCCTCGCAGGACCTGACCGACGTCGAGTCGTTCGCGGTGCTCGAACCCCACGCGGACGGGTTCCGCAACTACCTGCGGGCCGGGGAGAAGCTGTCCCCGGAGACGCTGCTGCTCGACCGGGCCAACATGCTGACCCTGACCGCTCCCGAGATGACCGTCCTCATCGGCGGCATGCGGGTCCTGGACACCGGTTTCGAGGGATCCCGGCACGGTGTCCTCACCGACCGCCCCGGCACACTGACGAACGACTTCTTCGTGAACCTGCTCGACATGGGGACCGAGTGGAAGGCGTCCGCCACGGCGGAGAACGTGTTCGAGGGCCGCGACGCCTCCACCGGCGAGTTCAGGTGGTCGGCCACCGCCGTGGACCTCGTCTTCGGCGCCAACTCCCAGCTCCGCGCCCTCGCGGAGGTCTACGGCTCCGCGGACGCCGGGGCCAAGTTCGTCCGTGACTTCGTCGCGGCCTGGGACAAGGTGATGACCCTGGACCGCTTCGACCTGGCCTGACCGGCCCCGACGGGCCACCTCCCCGCGTCCCGGCCGGCCGCTGTCCGGCCGGCCGGGACGCGAGGGAATCCGGTGCGGACGCGGCCGGGGCGCGGGTGGACGTCCCCTCAGGCGCCGGGGGCCGGGACGTAGGCGAGTCCGTGGGCCCCCGCCTCCCCCGTGCGGTCGACGTGGAGGGTGGCCACCGGCACCGTCCTCGCCAGGTCCACCACCGTCACGGTGCTGGAGGTCACCGCGGCGACGTAGGCGTGCCGGCCGTCCGGCGAGGAGGTGATCGTCAGGGGGAAGGCCCCCACCTCCACGCTGCCGCGTTCGCTGCCGTCCGGCCCGTACACGTGCAGCAGGCCCGGCGCCTGGCCGCCGAGTCCCGGCCCGCCCGCCGGCATACGCAGTTCACCGGCGAGGACCAGGTCCGTGGACGTGACGTGCACGGGGAAGACGAAGCCGTCCGTACGGTGGGTGCGGAGGACGGCTCCCGAGGCGGCGTCGACCACGCGCACCCCGGCCCCGGGCACCGCGCCCGGCACCCCGAAGTCGCCCTTGGGGGCGGCCGCGTAGACGTACCGCCCGTCACGTGAGACCGCGATGCCCTCGCTCCCCGGTACGGGGATCCGGCCGACCGGACCCGTGCCGTCGGTGGCGACGGACGAGAGGAACGTCGCCTCCTTGTTCGCGGTGTACGCGCGGCCGCCGTCCGGGCCGAGCGCGAACCAGTGCGGGCCGGGCGCCGCGACCGGCACCCGGCGCACGGGGGCGAGGGAGTCCGCGTCCAGCGCGAGCAGCGCCCCCTCCCGCGTGCCGTGACCCTCCACGCTCACCCACAGCAGGTCGCCCGAGGGGTCGAGGGCGATGCCGTGCGGCGCGCGTTCCGGGGAGAGGTCGAGGACGTCGACGATCCTGCGCCGGTCCGCGTCGATCACCACGAGCTCGTGCGCCTGGCCCGTGTGGGCGTGGTAGTAGCCGGAGCGGTAGGTGACGGTGGCGTAGAGCCGGCGCCGGACCGGGTCGAAGCAGAGCTCGTGCGGCTCGCCCGGGACCTCCAGCACGCCGAGCCGGCGGTGGTCCGTCGCGTCGAAGAAGGTGACCGTGGCCCCGGTCTGGCTCGCCACGGCGAGGACGTCCCCGTTCCCGGGGCGCGGGGTGGCAGTGGTGTGTGCGGTGTTCTGTGTCATGGCCCCGAGCCTGCGGGGCCTTGCCGATTGACTCCAGTGCACAATGGACAAGGTGTCATTGCGTCAGGCGGAATGACACTGGTCGCCCGGGGGACGGGCCGACCGGCGTGTGAGGGGGGACACAGCCCGTGGACGGGATCGGCAGACAGCTGGACCTCAATCTGCTCGTGGCCCTCGACGCCCTGCTGGAGGAGGAGAGCGTCACCGCGGCGGCCGCCCGCCTGCACGTCTCGGCGCCCGCCATGAGCCGGACGCTGGGCCGGATCCGTGCCGCCCTGGGCGATCCCGTCCTCGTGCGCGCCGGGAGGCGGCTCGTCCCGACCCCGCGCGCCGTGGAGCTCCGCCCGCGGGTGCGCGCCCTCGTCAGCCAGGCGCACGCGCTGCTGGTCCCCGAGCCGGTGACCGACCCGGCGCTGCTGGCACGGGAGTTCACCGTCCAGGCGGGCGAGGCGGTGCTGGTGGGGCTCGCGCCGCGGCTGGTCGCCGCCGTCGCCGGGCAGGCCCCGGGCGTCACCCTGCGCTTCATGCCCGAGGCCTGGGAGGGGACCCCGGCCCTGCGCGAAGGACGGCTGGACCTGGAGATCGGCGTCATCGGCCACGCCGATCCGGAGACCCGCGTCGAGGCGCTCGGCCGGACCCGCGTCCTGGGCGCCGTACGAGCCGGCCACCCCCTCGCCGCACGGACGGCGGTCAGCGCCCGGGCCTTCGCCGCGGCCGACCACATCGGGGTGTCGCGGCAGGGGCGGGTCCGGGGTCCGATCGACGACCGGCTGGCCGAACTGGGCCTGCGACGCCGGGTGGTGGCCGTCGTGCCGGGCTGGTGCGCCGCGCTCCTGCTGTGCCGGGAATCGGACCTCGTCGGCCTGGTGCCGGCCGACTCCGCGGCGTATCACCGGGAGGTGCTCGGTTTGAGCACGTTCGAGATCCCGCTGGAACTGCCCCCGCTGACCGTCGGCATGGCCTGGCACCCGCGCAACGACGCCGACCCCGGGCACCTCTGGCTCCGCGACCGCGTCCGCGAAGCGTGGACGGGCCGCCAAATCGGTTTGCCGCCCTCCCGCCCGGTCGGATAGGAAGCTCGCATGCTGCGAGGTGACAAGGTCGGGCTGCGGGCCCGGCACGACGAGGACGTCCCGGTCCTGCGGACCGAGCTCTACGATGACGTGGTCAACGCGTCGCGGGCCGAGAGCGCCCCGTGGCGGCCGCTGACGCCCGGCACGAAGGACCCGCGGCTCGTCGTGGACGAGAAGGCGCAGGGGTACGTGCCCTTCTCCGTGGTCGAGCTGGAGGGCGGGACCCTGGTCGGCGAGGCGACCCTCTGGGGGATCGACAACCACAACCGGTTCGCGCACCTCGGCCTGGGGCTGCTGCCGTCCTGCCGCGGCAAGGGGTACGGCACCGACGTCGTCGCCGTGCTGTGCCACTACGGCTTCGTCGTGCGCGGACTGCACCGGCTGCAGGTCGAGACCCTGGCGGACAACGCGGCGATGCTGCGGGCCGCCGAACGCAACGGCTTCGTCCGCGAGGGCGTCCTGCGGTCCTCCGCCTGGGTGATGGGCGAGTTCCTGGACGAGGTGCTGCTCGGGCTGCTCGCCCGCGACTGGGCGCCGGGCCGGGGGGCGTGACCCGCCGGTCCCCCGTCCCGCGCACCCGACCGGAACGGGCACGAGATGTCGGGTCCGCCCGTGGCCCCCGCTCCTAACGTGAGCAGCGGAAAGGGAAGGAGGCCCGGGTGCTGGAGCGGTTGAACCAGGCCATGGAGCACATCGAGAGCCGCCTCGACCAGCGGATCGAGGCGGCCGACCTGGCCAGGATCGCGGTGACGTCGGAGTACCACTTCCGGCGGCTGTTCTCCGCCCTGGCGGGAATGCCGTTGTCGGAGTACGTCCGGCGCCGGCGGCTGACCGTCGCGGGTGCCGAGGTGCTCGCGGGCGAGCGGACCCTGCTGGAGATCGCGGTGCGGTACGGCTACACCTCCGGGGAGGCGTTCGCGCGCGCGTTCCGCGCCATGCACGGCGTCGGCCCCGGCGAGGTCAGGCGGGCCGGTGCGCGGCTGCAGTCACAGCCCCGGATGTCCTTCCGTCTCGTCGTGGAAGGGAGCAGCAGCATGCAGTACCGGATCGTGGAGAAGGACGCGTTCCGTGTCGTGGGGCTCAGGGCCCGGGTCCCCCTCGTGCACGAGGGCATGAACCCGGCCATCGCCTCGTTCATCAGGGGGATCGACCCGGAGACGGTGCGGCGCATCGAGAGCCTCTCCGACCAGGATCCGCAGGGGATCCTCTCGGCGAGCGACAAGCTCGACGGCAGCCGCGCCGAGGGCACCGAACTCGACTACTACCACGGGGTGGTGACGGGCGCCGAGGCTCCCGAGGACCTGGACGCCCTCGCCGTCCCGGCCGGGACCTGGGCGGTCTTCGAGAGCTCCGGGGCCTTCCCGCAGACGCTGCAGTACATGTGGCGGGACGTGTTCACCCAGTGGTTCCCGTCGAACCCCTACCGCAGCCGGCCGGGGCCCGAGATCCTGCGGACCCGGCTGTCGGCGGACGGGGCCCGGGCGGACGCCGAGCTGTGGATCCCGGTGGAGCGCTCCACGCTCTGAGGCCGCCCGGAGCCGCCCGTCCCCGGTCCCCGGACCCGGGGCGGGAGGCTCCGGCGGATCCGTCAGCGCAGGTCCAGCCGCATCAGGACACGGGGGTGGCCCGCCAGCACCGAGGTGGTGGCCGCGGCGCGGGTGAATCCGGCCCGCTCGAAGTTCGCGCGGATCCCCGGGTACGCCATGGTCGTGTCGGCCCGGTCCCCGCCGCCGGGCGGCAGGTCCAGGGGGTAGGCCTCGATCGCCGGGGCGCCCTGCGCGCGGGCGAAGTCGACCGCGCCGGCGATCAGGGCGTGCGAGATCCCCTTGCCCCGGTGGCCGGGGCGGACCCGGATGCACCACAGGCACCAGACCGGGAGGTCGTCCACGTGCGGGATGGTGCGGCTGCGTGCGTACGCGGTGTCCGCGCGGGGGGCCACCGCGGCCCAGCCCACGGCCTCGTCGCCCTCGCGGGCGATGACCCCGGGCGGCGGGTCGGCGCGGCAGAGCCCGGCCACGTACTCCCCGCGGGCCGGGCCTCGGAGGGCCTTGTTCCGCGCGGAGGGGAGCCGGTGGCTCAGGCACCAGCAGACGTCGGCCCCGGGCGACTTCGGACCGAGCACGGCATGGACGTCACCGAATACCGATGCCGGGCGAACTGTGACCACCATGGGGCCACGATGCCATGCCGGCCGCCCCGGACCCGCCACGGCCGCCTTCGCGCCGCCGCGGCCCGGGGCGCCCGGGCGGCTGCCGCCGCCGTCCCGTGCGCACGGGCCCGGCGGGGGCGCGTACGGCGGGCGGCGGCGGGAGCGGCGCGGGCTCAGGGGGTCGGACAGACCCGCCAGGCGAGGTGGTACAGGGTGCTGACGCTCGCGTCGGTGGAGTCCATCGCCATGAAGCTGGTGGTCTGCGGATTGGACGTGCCGGCATTCACGCGGAGTTCCGTGTTGATGTTGAAATTGCGTTTTTCGCCGCACGGCGCCCAGACGAGATCGGCGTACTCCGTCCTGTCCGTCGCCTGCCAGTTGTCGTTCAGCGGCCCGTTGAACGTGTGGGTCCGCTGGGAGGTCTGCGGCATTCCCTGGAAGTAGTAGTTCGCGCGTTCCTGCCCCCATGCCCCGGGCTGGAGGAACGCGAATCCCCGGTAATCCGCCTGGACGATGGCGTAGGTGAATCCGGAGGGGACGTGCACGCGGAGATTGAGCTGGCAGTTCTTGCGGAATGCGGTGGGCGGGGCGCCCGGGCCGACCTGGGCCAGGTATTCACTGTAGGTGACGGTAAAAGCAGTGTTGTCCGGGGCGACGGCGACCTCCGCGGTGCCCTCGCGACAGCCGGATCCGTTGACGGTGGCGAGTTCGATCACGATCTTGTCGGGCGGCGCGACGATCGGGGAGGGGACGCCGGCGGCTCCGGCCGGGGTCGCGGTGGCGATCAGGGCGGCGGCGGCACCCGCCGCGAGCAGGGCACGGGACAGGGAAGCGGACATCGTTGTCACTCCTGGCTGTGGGTCGGGATTCCTGCGCTCACCACCGCGTCAGGCCGCGGGACAGTGCTTCCACTCGAAGTGGTAGATCGTGCTGACGCTGCCGTCCGTGGAGTCCATGCTCATGAAGCTGAGCGCCTGCGGGCTGGACGTTCCCGCGTAGACCCGCAGTTCGGTGTTGACGTTGAGGTTGCGCTCCTCGCCGCACGGGGCCCAGACCAGGTCGGAGTACTCCGTCTGGTCGCTCGCCTGCCAGTTGTCGCTGTACGGGCCGTTGAACTGGTGGGTCGAGCGGGCCGTCTGGGCCATGCCCTGGAAGTAGTAGTTCGCGCGCTCCTGCCCGAAGGCGCCGCGCTGGAGGTGGGCGAAGCCCCGGTAGTCGGCGCGGGCGATCGCGTAGGTGAAGCCCTGGGGCACGTGCACCTGGAGGGCGAGCTGGCAGTTCTTGCGGAACTCGGTGCCGCCGGAGCCGGCCCCGGTCTGGGCGAGGTAGTTGCTGTACGTGACGGTGAACGCGGTGTTGTCGGAGGCCGTGGCCACGGAGGCGGTCCCCTGGGGACAGCCCGAGCCATTGACCCCGACGACGTCCACGGTGATTCTTCCGGGCGGCGTGGGGCCGTTGTCCGCATGGGCGGGCAGGGTCAGCGCGGACAGGGCGGCGACCGCGGCGGCGACGGCTGTTCTGCGAAGTGCCATCCGGTTGTCTCCATTCACTGGGGAAGCCCTCCGAATTTGGGCATGGACATGCCATCACGCGGCCCGGGCGGCGGGGAAGCGCTCGATATGGACAACACCCCCGAACCCTTCTCCGGCCCCGGCCGGTGGCCGGATCCGGAACCGCGGGGGAAACCCGCGCACGACCGCCCATCAGCCCCTCCCCCGCTCCGGAGGCCGGCCGCCGGGAATCCCCCGGGCGCCACATTGACCGGAACCCGCGAGCGACCGCCCCGGCCGCGGCACCGACGGGCGGACGCACCCGCTCCGTTCCGGCCGGTTCACTGCCCCCGGCCGTCGCGGCGACCCTCCGCACCCGCGCGGTGACGCTGGGCTCACCGGATCGTCGTGCGGAGGCACGGGGCGGCCGCCCCGCCGGGGATCCTCCCCTGTCGGAGCTGCGGCCTTGCATGAAAATGCAGATCAATGCATACTCATCCCATGTCTAAGGTCCTCACCTCCCTTCCGGTCGACGAGCGCGTCGGCATCGCCTTCTCGGGCGGCCTCGACACCTCCGTCGCGGTCGCGTGGATGCGCGACAAGGGCGCCATCCCCTGCACCTACACCGCCGACATCGGCCAGTACGACGAGCCCGACATCGCTTCGGTGCCCGGGCGCGCCAAGACCTACGGTGCCGAGATCGCGCGCCTGGTCGACTGCCGCACGGCGCTGGTCGAGGAGGGCCTTGCCGCACTCACCTGCGGTGCGTTCCACATCCGCTCGGGCGGGCGCGCGTACTTCAACACGACCCCGCTCGGCCGCGCCGTCACCGGCACCCTGCTCGTGCGGGCGATGCTCGAGGACAACGTCCAGATCTGGGGCGACGGGTCGACCTTCAAGGGCAACGACATCGAGCGGTTCTACCGCTACGGCCTGCTCGCCAACCCCCACCTGCGGATCTACAAGCCGTGGCTGGACGCGGACTTCGTGACCGAGCTGGGCGGCCGCAAGGAGATGTCGGAGTGGCTCCTGGCCCACGACCTGCCCTACCGCGACAGCGCCGAAAAGGCGTACTCCACCGACGCCAACATCTGGGGCGCCACGCACGAGGCCAAGACCCTGGAGCACCTGGACACCGGCGTGGAGACCGTCCAGCCGATCATGGGCGTCCGCTTCTGGGACCCGTCGGTCGAGATCGCGGCCGAGGACGTGACGATCGGCTTCGACCAGGGCCGCCCCGTGACGATCAACGGCAAGGAGTTCGACTCCTCCGTCGCCCTGGTGATGGAGGCCAACGCCATCGGCGGCCGGCACGGCATGGGCATGTCGGACCAGATCGAGAACCGGATCATCGAGGCCAAGAGCCGCGGCATCTACGAGGCGCCCGGCATGGCCCTGCTGCACGCGGCCTACGAGCGCCTCGTCAACGCGATCCACAACGAGGACACGCTCGCCCAGTACCACAACGAGGGCCGGCGCCTCGGCCGGCTGATGTACGAGGGCCGCTGGCTGGACCCGCAGGCCCTGATGGTCCGCGAGTCCCTGCAGCGCTGGGTCGGCGCGGCGGTCACCGGCGAGGTGACGCTGCGGCTGCGGCGGGGCGAGGACTACTCGATCCTCGACACCACGGGCCCGGCCTTCAGCTACCACCCGGACAAGCTCTCGATGGAGCGCACCGAGGACTCGGCCTTCGGCCCGGTGGACCGGATCGGCCAGCTCACCATGCGCAACCTCGACATCGCCGACTCGCGCGCCAAGTTGGAGCAGTACGCCTCGCTCGGCCTGATCGGCACCGCGCACCCCGCCATCGGCGCCGCCCAGGCGGCCGCCACCGGCCTGATCGGCACCCTCCAGGAGGGCGGCGCGGAGGCCATCGCCTCGCGGGGCGAGGTCTCCGGTGACGACGAGATGCTGGACCGGGCCGCGATGGAGTCCGGCACCGACTGATCTCGCGACCGGCACGGTACGGGTGCGGGCCCGGCGCTCATCGCGCCGGGCCCGCACCCGCCCCCGAACACCCCGCCGGGCCCGTCACAGGGGCCCGGCGGGGGCTCGTGTCAGAGCGAGCTCTTCGACGCGCTCGCGACGACGCACTCCTTGAACTCGCTGCCGTCGCCCTTGCCGGTGTACGGCGTCGTGGCCTCGGTCTGCCGGGACGCGCCGGCCTTGACCGTGAATCCGCTGACCCTGGCCTGGGCGTTGCTCGCGGTCGCGGCGGCGTCCCCGCGGAACTTCATGGTGATGTTGTAGGTCTGGTCCAGCGAACCGCTGTTGGTCACGGTGAGCTTGGCGACCAGGTTCTTGCCCGCGGCGTCCAGCTTGCAGGCGTCGATCCTGATGTCCCGCTCGGCCTTGTCCTTGCCGGACGCGCCGGAGACCGTCGTACCGCCCGAGCTGCTGCCACTGCTGCTGCTCGTCGTCTCGTTGTCGTGGCTGCCGCCCGTGGTGCCGCCGCTGGTGCTGCTGGAGCCGCTGGAGCCCGACCCGGAACTGTGGCTGCTGCCGCCGCCGCAGCTGCCGCCGTGGGAACCGCGGGCGCCGGTGAGGGCGACGACGGCGATACCGAAGACGGCGACCGCGCGGACATGACGAAGTTTCACGTTCTACCCCGTTGCAAATCAGAATGCGAATGACGCGAAAGACCCGTTCTTGACGGGCACACGTCACCCTAACAGCGGTCGGAGGCCCTCCCCGTCACCTCCGCCCGGCCGCCACTCCAGGTGCTTCCGCCGCCAACACGCCGCTGCCGCGCACCCTTGCGGGACTCCGGTTCACCCGTTCGGACATGCACCACAACTCCCTTGCTCCGGCTGCGAGTTGGCGCTCGGGAAGGCCGGCGGCAGGGCCCCCGCCGCCCCTCCCCCACAGCGGACACCGGCGCGCTCCGGCACCTCGGGCCGTCGACCCGCAGGTCGGCGCTCGGCGTGTCGCGGGCGATCACTCCGACAACACGGCCAGGACCGCCGCCACCACGACGGTGACGACGGACACGGCCACCATCCATTCCCTGGCGCTACCGGCCGCCCATCCGCCATGACGAGGCTCCTCGGATGACGCTCCGTCGGCCCTCCGCAGTTCCAGGCACCCGCCGCACGTGTCACCGTGGACCGGCGAGTCCAGCCAGTAGTCACCCTCGAGCGGCGCCTCCGCGAACCGCGCGCTGTCTGTATCCATGACCGGTCAACGGCACAGGCCCCGTCACGCCACGGCGGCGGCCGATCCGAGATCCAATCGTTGCCCGGGGCGATCGACGGGACGCCCGGGCCGGGAAAACGGCTTTGCGTGCCGAGTGTTCGGCGTCGACCATCGGGTCCAGGACGGGGTCGGCACGCTGTGGCAGCCGGCGGTCCATCCGGCCCTGCAGTCGTGCGGGATCGGCACGTTCCTCGTCGGAGCCGCCGAACAGCACATCAGGGCCCGCGGGCTGCGCCGCGCCGAACTGGCCGTGGAGGAGGACAATCCCCGGGCCCCTGCGCTGTACGAACGGCTGGGATACCGCGCCTACGACCGCCGGCCGGACGCGTGGGACGAGCAGGCGCCGGACGGATCACTGCGCCGCCGCGAAACGATGTGCACGGTGATGCGGAAGGAACTGGCGTAGCCGCAGTCTCCGGCCGGCCGGACGGCCCGCGGGGCCGACGGGGCCCGTGCGGTCAGGACGGAGGTGACCAGACGGTGAGGTCGGCCGTGACGAACCTGGCGCCCTTCGACTGCGACGTCGCCTTGATGCGCAGCACCAGCAGGGCGGTCCCTCCGGACGGGGTCCCCACGCAGAGCTGGCTGCCGGCGGCGGCCGCGGCCAGTTTGGCGCTGCGCGAGGTGGAGGTGCGGGCGTGATGCCGGCACACGTCGGGTGATCCGGTGTCGGACGGGCCGGAGAGCAGGGTGATCACACCGGTGTCGCTCTCCAGGACGCAGGCGGGGTCCTCGTCGCAGGACAGGCGGACGTCCCCCGTCCGGTCGGCGCGCGCCACCGGGTCCGTCAGGCCGACCGACCCCTTCTCGTCCAGCCGCAGCCCGGCGTGTTGCACGGCCTTCGGGGAGGGCGTGGTGCCCGTGCCCGCGGCGGCGGACGCGGGATTCCGGCTCCCGGCCGTACCGGCGGACGGTTCGGTCCGGCCGGTCGGACCGGCTCCCGCGGCCGCTCCTCCGGGGGCTCCGTCCGCGGGTTCGGCGACGTAGCGGACGATTCCGGCCGTGGTGAGGGCGGCGACGGCCACCGCCGCCGCGGCGATCAGCGCGGTGCGCCGCCCGCGCGTCGGGCGCCCCGGCGGCGCGGGTTCCCCGGCCGCGGGCTCCGGGAGCCGCTGCGGGGACCGGTCGGCGAGGGCCAGGGTGTGGCGGGAGGTTGCGGGCGGCTCCGGGAGGGGTGCCGGGACGGTCACCTCGGGTCCGGCCACCTCCCGCCACACCGCCGGACCGCCGCCCGCGTCGGCGTCCTTGCCCAGCCGTTGCCGGCACCAGCGGATGATCTCGGCGGGGGTGGCCCGGTCGGCGGGGTCGGCGGCCAGGCAGCGGGCGATCAACGGCCGTACCTGCGCGGGCAGCCGGGTCAGGTCCGGGCTCTCGTGAACGATCCGGAACAGCACCGCCACCGCCGGCCCGCCCCCGTACAACGCCTCCCCCAGCAACGCGTACGCCGCCGTCTGACCCAGCGCGAACACGTCCGTGGCCGCCGAGGTCTCCCCGGCCAGCGCCTGCTCCGGAGCCATGTACTGCGGCGTGCCGATCGCATCACCCGTCGCGGTCGCCGCCGTCGTCCCCGACGCCAGCGAGATCCCGAAATCGATCACCCGCGGCCCGTCCGCCGCCAGCAGCACGTTCGACGGCTTCAGATCCCGGTGCACCACCCCCGCCCGATGGATCACCTGCAACGCCTCGGCCACCCCCGCCATCAGCCACAGCACCGCCGCCACCGGCAACGGCCCCCGCCGCTCCACCGCGTCCGACAACGACGGCCCCGGCACGTACACCGTCGCCAGCCACGGCGGCACCCCCTCCGCGTCCGCGTCGATCAGCTCCGCCGTGTACGCCCCCCGCACCCGCCGCGCCGCCTCCACCTCCCGCCGGAACCGCCGCCGGAACGACACGTCCTCCGCCAGCTCCGCCCGCACCACCTTCAACGCCACCGGACGCCCACCGGCCGTATGCGACAGATACACCCGCCCCATACCACCCGCACCCAGCCGCGCCACCAGCCGGAAACCCCCCACCACCGCAGGATCGTCCCCCTGCAACGGCTCGAACACCCCACCCGCGAACACCCCGGACACCCCGGACACGCCCCCCACCACACCCACCCGATCCCCACCACACCCCACCACCGGCCGACAAGCCGATCCGCACCACCCTAAGCGGTCGGAGCGGTGCGCCCTCCGGGATCGGTCGCGGGCCGTCAGCTCCGCACAGGACCGTACGGAGCAGGGGCGGCGTCCGTGGCCGGCCACGCCCCGCGGCCGACCAGGCCGAGGACGAGTGCGGCGATGTTCCACGCGTCGTCCTCCCCGCTGTGATGGCGTCCTTCGAGCGGCAGTCCGGCCAGCCGCAGGGCCTGGCTCATGCCGGGCTTCCGGCGCAGCCCGTGGGCCTCGGCGAACACTGCCTTGGCGTTCGTGTGCGTGCGCTCGGTGGGACGGCCGAAGGGATAGGCCACCCCGTCGGCGCGGCTCTGCCGGGCGAACTGCAGACGGTCGTAGTCGCCCCAGCTCGCCCACGGGCGCTCCCCCGCCCCGTACTCCTCGACGAGGATTCGGCACGCCTCGGCGAAGGGGACTCCGCCCTCCACCTCGGCCTGCGTCAGGCCGGTGAGTTCGGTGCAGAAGTCGCTCACGGTCGACCGGACGGGGCGGACCAGCAGCCGGTTGCGGGACACGCGGCTCCCCGCCGAGAGGTCGACGACGGTGAGTCCGATCTCGATGATCTCGTGCACGGAGCCGGGCGGCGGCTGTCCGTCCCAGCAGGTGGCTTCCACATCGATGACGTTGAGCAGAACCGGTTCTTGACGCATGGGCCGAGGGTAGGGAGGCCGGCCCGGTTCCGGCACCCGGATTTCCGGCGGACCCGCCCGACGGACCGTCAAGAGGCCATTTCTGCACGGAAGTCGCAACTTCGACACCGCCCGTGCGGGCGGCTACCTTCACCTCGCCCCCACCCACCGCCCCGGACCACGGAGAGCCGTATGCCCCTGCTTGCCCTGTACACGTTCGGCGTCCTGAAGTCGCCGCTCGCCGATCCCGGGCCCCTCACCCGCGAACTCCACGAGAGCGGCGAGCGCGTCTACCGGACCATCGGCCGGCACCCCGGCCACCTCGGTCACGCGGAGGCCGCGGACGGCGGCCGGGGCGCGCACTTCGACCTGGACTGGGGTGCCTGGGGCGAGTTCGCCGTACCGGCCTGGTACGACAAGGGCCGTACGGCGCGGACCACCGCCCTGGCCACGACCCTCTCCCTCTGGACGGACCTGGGCAGTGCCTTCGACGCCGTCTACCGCGGACTGCACCGTACGGCGCTGAACAGGCGTGCCGACTGGTTCGAGCGGACGGCGCACCCGACCCACGTCTTCTGGTGGGTCTCCGAGGGCGCGACACCCGTCTGGCGGGACGGGGTCGAGCGGCTGGAGCACCTCCACGCCCACGGTCCCGCCCCGCGCGCCTTCACCTTCGGCCGACCGTTCGGCGCGGACGGGACCCCGGGTCAGAGCCCGGCGAAGAGGGCCGAGAGCGGGGCCGGCACGCGGCCGGGGTCCAGGGCCGCGACGAGGAGGTGCCCGTAGCGGATCTTGCGGCCCTTCTTGGTACCGAGGAAACGCCGCAGCTGCCGGTCGCGCGGACGGCCGTGCTGCGCGGGCTGGCGCAGGAAGGTGTCCCAGGCGCGGCCGTCCCCCTCGGCCCGCACGATCTCCTCCACCCGCCCGGTGCCGAGGGCGCGGACGAGTTCGTCCTCCAGGTCCGCGGCGCACACGTGGATCCCCTCGGTGGACGCCCCGGCCCGCCGCAGTCCGCGGTCGTAGAACGGCCGCTCGCGCGCGTCGCACAGGCCGGTCAGCCGCAGTCCGAGGCCGGGCGGCCCGAGCAGGCCGGCGTACCGGCCGACGCCCATCGCCCCGCCCATCGACACCACGCAGACGCCCTCGGCGGCCAGGTCCCTGCCGCGCTGCGCGGCCAGGGTCTCGACGGCCGCCAGGTCGCTGAGCCCCTCGACCAGGACGGCGGTGCGCAGACCCAGGTCCACCGCGAGACCGGCAGCCGGCCCGCCGGGGCCGCCGCTCGCCCAGCCGCCGACCGCCTCCCGGAACGCGTCCATGTCCGCCATGGGGCGAGTCTGCATCCGCGGGGCGCGGAGGGCACGGGATTATCCGGGGGCGCAGCGCCTGCGGCGGGGCCGGGACGGCACGAGGCTCCGGGAGGGTGTCCCGGAGCCCGGCCGTGTCACTTCGCTGACCACCCGGCTCAACGACCGCCGGGGCCGGAGGTCACGGCCCCGTGCGGGCGTTCTCCGCGCCGCCGCGGGCGGAGACCTCGGGCCTACGCCCGGCCGGTCGGGCCGGTGTCCGGGAAGGCCAGGCGGGTGGCCGGGTCGGACGGCGGGAGCGGTACGGGCCTGGCCCCGTCGTGGTCCTGGGTGACGTCGTGGAGCGGGCGGGTGCCTTCGGCAGCGTCCGAGAGCCACCGCCAGATCCGGGGCGGGGCCGGTTCCGGGGGCCCGGCCGGGGACTCGTCGGCCGAGATCCACGTCGTCAGGGTGAACCGGTGGTCCGCGAACCGCCCGCTGGGGCAGGTGGACGGGACGACCTCGTGGAAGGCCCCGGCCGGGAAGAAGACGATGGTGTCGTGGTCCGGCTCAACGGTGCGGTAGGACTCCGCGGGCCGGGCCCGGCCGTCGCGCACCACGGTGTCGTACAGGCGGAGCTGTCCGCCGCCGAAGCCGCGGGGCGTGCGGTGCAGGTAGTAGACGGCGGAGACGGCCGTGCTGACGTCCCGGACGCGCGAGGCGTCGGTGTGGATGCCGAAGTGGCCGCCTTCGCCGTGCGCCGTCAGGACCGTCAGCGAGCGGGTGAGCGCCGCCCGGTGGCCGAGTACTTCCTGGACGAGCGGCAGACAGTCGGCGAGGTGTGCGCTGAACACCTCGCTGGTCACGGGCAGGACCAGCGAGTCGCGTCCCTTGCGGGACACCTGTCCGGTGAGGGGGTCCAGGACCGTCCCCGCCGTGAACTCCTCCTCCCGCGCCGTGGCGTACTCCAGCAGGGCGGCGGCCCGGTCGGCCCCGAGGAAGTTCTCGAAGCGGCAGACCGGTGCCGGTACGGCGAACGCGGGTGACCAGCGGTCGGAGGGCGGCAGGGTCCGGAGGCTGATTTCCAACGGCGTGGCCGGTTCCATCGTGTATCCGCTCATGGCCCGGAACCGTACGGCGACGGCCGTCCGCGCCGAAGGGGCACACGGGGGCGCACGGCAGTGCGCGGGAGGGCACGCCGTCCCGCGGGGTGCGTCCGCCGTTCGTGCCCCGTCGGGTGCGTCGCGCCCGGCGGTGCGCGGCGGCGGCGAGGGGGTGGCGCGCCTGATCACGCTGGTGGTGCTGGGGCTCCAGGCCGTCGTCGCCATCGCGTCGACGCGGCTGGTCGGCTGGTCGGCTGGTCGGCTGGATCAACTCCACGGCGGTGGGCGTCGAACTGGCGCTGGTCGCGGTCGTGGCGGTCGCGCTGGTCGTCGCCGTCCTCGTCGCGGGCGACGGGGGGACCGCCAACCTCACCTCCCGCGGCGTCGCGGCGCACGAGCCCGGCTGCTTCGCGATCGGCGGCGGGCTGATGGCCGCGATGATCATGGGGCTGGCCACGCTGGTCGGCTTCGACTCGGCGGCCAACCTGGCGGAGGAGGCCAAGGACCCCCACCGCAGCGTGCCGCGCGCCATCGTGGGATCGGTCGTGGCGGCCGGTGTCCTCGGCATGCTCTTCCTCGTCGCGCTGACCGTCGCGATCGAGGACGTACCGCGCATCTGCGCCGACGGCTCCCCGGTGGCTGCCATCCTGCGCGACCGGCTCGGTCCGGCGGCCGAGAAGGGGCTCCTCGTCGCGGTCGTCTTCGCCTTCTTCGGGGCCGGCACCGTGGTGATGGTCTCCTGTTCACGGCGGGTCTACGCGATGTCGCGCGACGCGCGTTTCCCCGCGCACCGGGTGATGCGCCGCGTCGCCCCCGTACGGGCACGCCGGTCCCGGCGACCCTGCTGATCCTCGGACTCGGGGTGGTCCTGCTGGTCGCGCTGCCGGGGGCCGCGCTGCTGGAGCTCATCACGGCGTCGACGATCCTGCCCGCGCTGATCTACGGCGCCACGATCGTCCTGTACCTGGGCGTGCGCTCCCGCCTGGACCGCCGTACGGGCGCCTTCGACCTCGGCCGCCTCGAACTGCCGGTGGCCGTCCGCGCCCTGGTGTGGACGCTCGTGGCGCTGTTCTGCCTGGTGCCGCCGGGAGAGGCCCGGGGGTCCGTGGTGATCGTGGCCGGCATGCTCCTGCTGGGCGGGCTGTTCTTCCTCGGCATGCTGGTGGTCGACCGCGAGGCACGGGACACGGAGCCCGGCGGTGACAGCCCCTTCGACCGCTGACGGCCGTCCGGCGCGGGGCCGAAGATGGGTGGCGGCCCCGATGTGCGGGGCCGCCGGCTCGGGTGATGGTGGGGTGGAAGCACTCCCGTGACGGATGTGCCCACCGCGGTGACGAGCGGGCAGGAGAGGAGCAGCGATGCCCCACCGAGGATGCCAGGAGGACCGGCACCGGGAACGGGCCCCCCGGCCGGGCCGCTTCCGGGCCGCCCCGGCCCTGGCGCTGCTGCTCGCCCTCGCCGCCGTCGTGGCGGGCGCCGTCCTGCCCCACGGGCTGCTGCTGGCGGCGGGGCTGGTCGCGGCGGCCGTCGTGGTGGGACGCGACGGCGCGCCCGGCCACGACGGACGGCGGCTCCCCTGAGGCGGGCCGGCGGGCCGGCCGCAGCCCGGGGTGCGGGCTCAGTGCTCGCGGGAGACCGGTTCCGGCAGCGGTTCGGCGGGCAGCGGTTCCGGGTCGGCCGTGCGGCCGGCCGCCCGCCGGTCGCCGATCCAGGCGGCGATCGGCTGGGTGTAGCGGGCCGTCAGCGGGCCGACCACGACCAGGATGAGCACGTAGGCGGTGGCGAGCGGACCCAGCGCCGGTTCGATTCCGGCCGTGACGGCGAGGCCGGCGATGACGATGGAGAACTCGCCGCGGGCGACGAGCGTGCCGCCCGCCCGCCAGCGGCCCTTGACGCCGATCCCGGCCCGTTTGGCGGCCCAGTAGCCGGTGGCGATCTTCGTAGCGGCCGTGACGAGGGCGAGCGCCAGGGCGGGCAGCAGCACCGGCGGGATGCTCGCGGGGTCCGTGTGCAGGCCGAAGAAGACGAAGAACACGGCGGCGAACAGGTCGCGCAGCGGGCTGAGCAGCGTGTGGGTGCCCTCCGCGACCTCGCCGGACAGCGCGATGCCGACCAGGAACGCGCCGACCGCGGCGGAGACCTGGAGCTGCTGGGCGATACCGGCCACCAGCAGGGTCAGGCCGAGGACCACCAGGAGGAGCTTCTCGGGATCGTCGCTGGAGACGAAGCGGGAGATCAGCCGGCCGTAGCGGACGGCGACGAACAGGACGGCGCCCGCGACCCCGAGCGCGATGGCCAGGGTGAGGCTGCCGGCCGCCAGGCTCACACCGGCGAGCAGCGCCGTGATGATCGGCAGGTAGACGGCCATGGCCAGGTCCTCGAGGACGAGGATGCTGAGGATGACCGGGGTCTCCCGGTTGCCGATCCGGCCGAGGTCTCCCATGACCTTGGCGATGACCCCGGAGGACGAGATCCAGGTGACGCCGGCCAGGACGACGGCGGCGACCGGTCCCCAGCCCAGCAGGAGGGCCGCGGCCGCCCCGGGCAGGGCGTTGAGGGTGAAGTCGACCAGGCCCGCCGGGTACTGGGTCTTGAGGTTCGAGACGAGGTCGCTGGCGGTGTACTCCAGCCCGAGCATCAGCAGCAGGAGGATGACGCCGATCTCGGCGCCGATGGCCACGAACTCCTCGCTGGCGCCCAGCGGCAGGAGGCCGCCGGTGCCGAACGCGAGGCCGGCGAGCAGGTACAGGGGGATGGGCGAGAACTTCAGGCGGCCAGCCACCCGGCCGAGGAGACCCAGGCCGAGGATGATCGCTCCGAACTCGATGAGGAAGACGGCAGAGTGCACGCGATCACTCCCGACCGAGTATCTCGGCGGCGGCGTCGACGCCTTCGCGGGTGCCGATCAGGATGAGGGTGTCCCCGCCGGCGAGGCGGAAGTCCGGGGCGGGCGAGGGGCGGGCCTCGGCGCGGCGGAGCACCGCCACGATCGAGACGCCGGTCTTGGTGCGCATCCTGGTCTCGCCGAGGAGGCGGCCGTTCCAGTGCGAGTGCGCGGAGAGTTCGACCCGTTCGGCCACGAGGCCCAGGTCGGTGGTGTGCAGCAGGTTCGGGCTGTGGTGGGCCGGCATCAGTGCGTCGATGAGCGAGGCCGTCTCCGGGCCCGTCAGGTGCAGCGACTCCGCGCAGGCGTCCGGATCGTCCGCCCGGTACAGGTTGACCGAACGGGTGCCGTCCCGGTGTGCGATGACCGACAGGTTGCGGTGTTCGCGGGTGGTGAGGTCGTACTGGACACCGATGCCGGGCAGTGGTGTCGTACGCATCCGTGGAGCAGGCACAGGCCATCCCCCTTGTGTTGTGAACCATGTGACGGTGGTGCGGCGCGCACCGGGATCCAGGCAGGCGGAATCGGTGCGGGCGGGCCTCATGCTGCCATGTTCCGAAGAGCGGGAATATGGGTGTCGGCACGGATGGACACCCGAGGGCCCCGCTGGCCAGGATGGAGCGGGGAAGTAGGTTCCGCCGCAGGTCAGGACAAGTGCCGAGGAGCGGGGAAGGCCCGAGAGGTGTGGGAGCGATGTCGCTGTACTGGCGGATTTTCCTGCTGAACGCCGCCGTGCTCGTCGTCGCGGTCCTGTTGCTGCTCGGCCCGGTCACCGTCTCCACGCCCGTCCTGTTCGGCGAGGCGATCGTGCTCGTCGCCGGTCTGGGCGCGATGCTCGTCGCGAACGCGGTGCTGCTGCGGATCGGGCTGGCGCCGCTCGGGCGGCTCAGCCGCGCCATGGCCACCGTCGACCTGCTCCGGCCGGGGAACCGGCCGCAGGTCACCGGGGAGGGCGAGATCGCCGAGCTGACCGCGACGTTCAACACCATGCTCGACCGGCTGGAGGCGGAACGTGCCACCAGCAGCGGCCGGGTCCTGTCCGCCCTGGAGGGCGAGCGCCAGCGCATCGCGCAGGAGCTGCACGACGAGATCGGCCAGACCCTGACGGCCGTGCTGCTCCAGCTCAAGCACGCCGCGGACCGGGTCCCCGAGCCGGTCCGCGGCGAGCTGCACCAGGCGCAGGAGACCACCCGGGCCAGCCTCGACGAGATCCGCCGCATCGCCCGTCGGCTGCGGCCGGGCGTTTTGGAGGAGCTGGGCCTGCACAGTGCCCTGCGCTCCCTGGCCGCCGAGTTCACCACCACCCGCCTGAGCGTGAGCGCGCACATCACACCCGGACTGCCGCCGCTGGACGGGGCCACGGAACTGGTGCTGTACCGGGTCGCGCAGGAGGGGCTGACGAACGCCGCACGGCACTCCGGGGCCACCCGGGTGGAGGTTCACCTGCGGCCGGTGCCGGGCGGCGGAACGGGCCTGCTGGTGCGCGACGACGGCCGGGGGCTCGGGGACGCGCCGGAGGGCGCCGGGATCCGGGGCATGCGGGAGCGCGCCCTGCTGATCGGCGCCGAGCTCGTCGTCGGAGCCGGGCCGGCCGGCGGCACCGAAGTCCGCCTCGACGTCACCGCAGACCACCACGGGGGGTCCCGTCCATGACCGCAACGGCCCGCATCCTGCTCGCCGACGACCACGCGCTCGTACGCAGCGGCGTACGGCTCATCCTCGACGCCCAGCCCGACCTGGCGGTCGTCGCGGAGGCCGACGACGGCGCGGAGGCCGTCGCCCGCGCCCGGCAGGACCCGGACCTGGACCTGGCCATCCTCGACATCGCGATGCCGCGGCAGACGGGACTGCAGGCCGCCCGCGAACTCTCGCGGCTGCGTCCCGGGCTGCGGATCCTGATGCTGACCATGTACGACAACGAGCAGTACTTCTTCGAGGCGCTGAGGGCCGGCGCCAGCGGGTACGTCCTGAAGTCGGTGGCCGACCGGGACCTGGTGGAGGCCTGCCGCGCGGCGCTGCGCGACGAGCCGTTCATCTACCCGGGCGCCGAGAGCACGCTCGTCCGCACCTACCTCGACCGCGCCCGTACCGGCGAGGCCCTGCCGCAGCGGCCCATCACCGAACGCGAGGAGGAGATCCTGAAGCTGGTGGCGGAGGGTCACACGTCCAAGGAGATCGGCGACATCCTGGTCATCAGCGCCAAGACGGTGGAGCGCCACCGCGCTAACCTGCTGCAGAAACTGGGCCTGCGCGACCGCCTGGAACTCACCCGCTACGCCATCCGTGTCGGCCTGATCGAACCCTGACGCCTGCGGGGGCGGTCGCTTCGGGGCGGCGGAAGGGGAAGACGCGGGGTCACGGCTACGCCGTCCCCAGGAGGTCCCGCAGCCGTTCGACCGAGGTGAACACGTGCCCCCGCAGGCCGAGCCGTTCCGCGGCGTGCACGTTCTCGGCCCGGTCGTCGACGAACAGGATCTCCTCGGGGGCGAGCCCGAGTTCGCGGACGCACCACGCGTAGGCGGCGGGTTCGGGCTTGGCGCTGCCGATCCGGCAGGACAGTCCGCGGACGGTGAACCGTGCCAGCCACGGGTGGGAGGTCTCGTAGTGGACGGCGAGGTCCTCGGGGATGTTGGAGAGGAGCCCGAGTACGTGACCGCGGTCGGCGAGCCGGCCGAGGAGCTCCACGGCGTTCGGGTCGACCTCGCTCCAGCTCGCGAGGTCCGCTGCGGTCAGTTCCTCGGTCAGCCGGGCGTCGAGGGGGGCGCCCAGCCGGGCGAAGACCGCCTGCCAGTAGCCGGGGCCGGTGACCTCGCCCCGGTCGTAGGCGGGCCGCTCGGACCAGTAGGCCGCCCAGAAGCGGTCGCGGTCGCCACCTGCCGTGCGTTCCAGGACGGCCTTGGACCGGGACGACTGGACGCGGGCGATGACACCGAACATGTCGAAGAGGACGGCTTTCATCCTTCGGTACCTCACGTTCTGCGCACGGGACCCCGGACGGGTCCGGATCCCGGGTGCGGGGCCGGACCTGCGAGCGGGTCCGGCTTCGGCGGGCGGGGGGTCAGAGGGTGGGGACGGATTCCGCGCGTCCCGGCTCGCCCGGGCGGACCACACCCCCGGGATCGGGGGCGTTGCGGCGCAGCCAGAGGCTGAGCACGCCGCAGACCACGGCGAGCAGGAAGAGCAGCAGCGGTACGGTCTTGATGTCCATCGTGTCGATGACGGCGCCGAGCAGGGGCGGGAAGGCGACGCCGCCGATCATCGAGGCGGCGATGACGCAGGCGCCGGCGACCGCCACCTGGGGCACGGCGCGGTTGAGCCAGGGCAGGCAGGTCGGGAAGATCGGCGCGATCATCAGGCCGACGCCGAAGTACGCGTACGGGGCGAGGGCGGGGATGGTGGCGAGGAGGAGGAAGCCCGCCATGCCCACGCAGCACACGATGAGGATGGACGGCGCGGACCAGCGCAGGCTGATGGGGGCGACGACGAACCGGCCGATGGTCATGGCGGCCCAGTAGGCGGAGGTCGCGGTCGCCGCGGTGGCGGCGCCGTAGCCGACGGCCTTCAGGTGGGTGGGCTCCCAGCCGCCGACGCCGGTCTCGATGGCGACGTGCAGGACGTAGATCCCGATGAACACCGCGATGATCGGGAGCACCCGGGCACCGCCCGTCGAGCCGCCCTCCACCGGGGCGGGGGCGGGCTCCCTGGCGGCGACGCCGCCGAGGGTGAAGAGGATCAGCAGGCTGATCACCCCGGTGCCGATGAAGATCTCCGGGTAGCTGTCGGCTCCCAGCCAGCCGATCAGGGCGGGCCCGGCGATGGCGCCGATGCCGAAGTGCCCGTTCAGCAGGTTGAGCATGGCAGTGCTGCGGTGGCCGAACCCGACGGCGAAGAGCTGGTTGAGACCGTAGTCGATGCCGCCGAAGCCGAGTCCGATCACGAAGGTGCCGGTGAGGGCGAGGACCCAGGTCGGGGAGAAGGCGAAGGCGGCCGCGCCGATCGCCATGAGCGCGTACGAGCCGCCGAGCAGCACCCGGTTGTTCGGCCGGCCCCGCAGGAGGTGGTAGACGAGCACGCCGAGGAGGGCGCCGACGAAGTGGGCGCTGAGGCTGAGCCCGGCCACGGCCGGGCTGATGCCGAACTCGTCGCGCAGCGCGGGGATCGCCGGACCGTAGAGCGCCTGGAGCGCACCGATCACCACGAACGCCAGACACGAGGCGACGATCGCGACGGTGGTGAGGAGGGGCTTCCCTCCTTCTGGCAGATCGGCCTCACGAGTGGCGGTCATGGCTCTCCTCATCGATCACGACTGAATGAACATGATTGGCGTTCATCAAGGGCAGTAGTTCACACTCTGCCGATCACACTACACATTCTCATTGTTCGTTTCAACAGAATCGATGTTCGGAATGTGCGGTCCCCCGCCCCGCGGCCCCTGTCTGTGCTAAAAGCAGACACATGAACGTGATGGAGAGGCACAAGTTCGTCGTGGGCCTGCTGATGCGGCAGAACCGCGCGACCGTGGCCGAGCTCGCCCGCGCCACCGGGGCGTCGGAGATGACCGTCCGCCGGGACCTCGAGGTCCTGGAGTCCCGGGGCGCGCTGCGCCGGGTGCGCGGAGGCGCGGTGAGCAGCCTGCCCGGCGGCGTCGAACCGCCCTACGCGATCCGGGCCATGTCCGGGGCGCAGGCCAAGGAGAGGCTCGCCCGCGCCGTGGTCGACCTGCTCACCGACGGCGAGACGGTGGCTCTGGACACCGGCACGACGGCTGTCGCCATCGCAAAGGCCATGGCGGGACGCCAGTTCACCGTCGCACCCCTGTCGCTGCACGCGGCCTTCACCCTGTCCGCGCACTCGGGCATCCAGCTGGTGCTGCCCGGCGGGCAGGTACGCCCCGAGGAGCTGTCCTTCTACGGCCAGACACCCGTGCAGACGTTCAAGGACCTGTGCTTCGACACCTTCGTCCTCGGCTGCTGCGGCGTGGACCCCGTGCAGGGGGCCACCGCCTACAACCTCGACGACGTCCAGGTGAAGCGGGCGGCCGTCGCCTCCGCGCAGCGCGTCATCCTGGTCGCGACCGCCGACAAGATCGGCCGCTCGGCGCTGGGCCGCATCTGCTCCATGGAGGAGATCGCCCTCGTGGTGACGGACGCCCCCGCCGACTCGCCGGCCGTCGAAGTCCTGCGTGACCAGGGCGTCGAGGTGGTCCACCCGTCCGACGACTGATCGACAACCTCCCGCCCCAGATCGGACCCGACAGGTTCGCGGCCGCCAACCACGGCGGCATATCCGGGGAGTTGCTCAAGCGCGGCGGGAGAAGCGCGTCCAGGAGCCTCAGCCCGAGCGACTGCGCATGCGGGTACAACTCGCGGAACTCGCCATCGTGCATGCGTCGCACCAACGCACCAACGCACCCAGGAGGGGCGGCTCCCCCGCCGGAGCGGGTGTCGGCGGCGCCCGCGGCGCCGAGGCGAGGACGCGGCCGCCCACGACCCACCGGCCCGGACCCCGCACCGCAGCGGGGTCCGGGCCGACGCGTTCCAGCACCGCACCCCTACCGCCCGGAGGCAACCCGACCGCATTTCAGTCGTGTTCGGACATCCGGCAGAACCCGCGCGACCCGGAACCGGCACGCAAACGGCACACACGGAAGCGAACCGCTCACGCATTCCACATAAAAGTACCTGTCGACTGGTTTTCTTTCGCTTTAGCTGACTACATTGACGTCACACCGCGGCGGGCAGCGCTCCGCCGGCCTACCGGAGGAGGAGGAGAAGACGTGGCGAGGGCCAGACAGGAACGGGCCGAGATCACCCGGCAGGCCATCCTCGACGGCGCGGCCATCGCCTTCGACGAGTCCGGGTTCGAGGGCACCAGCCTCAGCGACGTCGTCCGGCACGCGGGGGTCACCAAGGGCGCCCTCTACTTCCACTTCCCGTCCAAGGAGGCACTCGCCCGCACCCTGATGGACGAGCAGTTCCAGGTCGCCGCACACGTCCCGGACGCCGAGGGCCTGGGGCTCCAGACCGCCATCGACCTCACCCACCGGATGGCGCACGGGCTGCGCACCGACGCACGGATCCGCGCCGGCATCCGCCTGGTCATCGAGTTCGGCTCCTTCACGAGCCCGGACGCCACCCCGTACGACACCTGGATCGCTACCTGCCGCAGCTGCCTGGGACCGGCGCAGCGGCAGGGGGACATCCACCCGTCGCTCGACGTGGACGCACTGTCCGTGCTGCTCGTGGGGGCCTTCACCGGCATCCAGGTCACCTCACACGTCCGCACCCGCCGTGCCGACCTGCACGAACGGGTCGCCGACCTGTGGAACGTCCTGCTGCCCACCATCGTCCCCGCGGAACGCGTCGCCCGGTTCCGCACCACCGGGACGCCGCTCGACTGACGGCACCAGGGCGGTCTCGCTCACGCCGTGGCGATCCACGGGGGTGCTCGCCACGGCGTGACCGAGACCGCCCTGCCGCCCTCGGTCACGCCCTCGCCCACGGCGGACGGGCCGGCCGCGTCGAACGGGTGGGCGACCCGCCGACGGGCCGGAGGAAAATCCGGCCCCGCCGGGCGTTTCGGCGTGCGCAGGCGACCCGGCCTGGGCGACCGTGGAACCGCCCCGGCCGAACCCACCGACCTCTCCGGAGGAGACCGCCCGTGAACTGGACCATCGAAGTCGTCCCCGTCCCCGTCACGGACATGGACCGCGCCAAGGAGTTCTACGCCGAGCGCATCGGCTTCGCCGTCGACCTCGACGACGAGGTCTCCCCCGGCGTCCGCATCATCCAGCTCACCCCGCCCGGTTCGCGGTGTTCCATCGCCCTTCTGGAGGGGATGGTGACGCCGCCCGGGGCGAAGACGATGGAGCCGGGCACCCTGCACGGACTCCAGGTGTGCGTCACGGACATCGAGGCCGCCCGGGCGGGGCTGGTGGAGCGGGGGGTCCGGGTGTCCCCGGTCCGGCACCTCGGGCCCGGCGGCTGGGAGGACGGCAGGGGCGGGACCTGGAACTCCTTCATGACCTTCGAGGACCCGGACGGCAACGGCTGGGTCGTCCAGGAGGCCCCGTCCGAACTCACCGAACGCTGACCCGCCCCCTCCCTCCGACCGGGGGGCCGCGCGCCTCCGCTCCCCCTGTCCCCCTGTTCCCCTACGCCCCGGGCGCGCCGCGGCGGTCCGGCGCCGCGGCCACCGCGTCCACGTCGTCCATGAAGGCCAGCAACCGGGCGTTGACCACGTCGGGGTGGTCGATCTGCGGTCCGTGGCCGGTGGCCGCGATGATCTCGGCGCGGGCCCCGGGGACCAGGCGCGGGACGCGTTCCAGCTGGCGCTCGGGGTGCACCAGCAGACTGCGCTTGCCCATGACGAGGTAGAGCGGGGTGCGGACGGAGCCCAGCGCGTCGTCGGTCAGCGGGCGCGGCGCGGGCCGGCGGATGCGGAACGCCCGCGCTCCCGCCTGGACCCACCTGCGCAGTTCGGGTACGACGATGACCGGCTGCTCCAGCCAGGCCGCCAGGCGCGGGCGCATCGCCTGCGGGGCGAAGCTGGCGAAGAGGCTCACGAACACCCAGGCGAAGAAGCGCAGTCCGACCTTCTCCAGGCCGCCCGGGTCGAGGAGGGTGACGGAGACGAGCCGGCCCGGCCGCAGGTGCGCCTGGTTGAGCACCAGCCAGCCGCCGTAGGAGGAGCCCACGAGGTGGACGCGGTCGAGGCCGAGGCCGTCGAGTGCCTCGTCGAGCCACTGCGCGGCACGCTCGGGCTGCCACATGGGCTCGCGGTGCACGCTGCGTCCGGCGTCGCCCGGGGTGTCGAGGGCGTAGACGGGCCGTTCGGCGCTCAGGGCGGGGGTGTTGGGGTACCACATCGCCGAGCAGTAGCCCGCGCCGTGGATGAGGACGACCGGCGTACGGGACTCGGCGGCCGGGTCGTCGGGACCGTAGCGGTAGACGTGCGTGGTCCCGAAGCTCGTCTCGACGTCCGTCTCGTGGCGGGCCGGCGCCCCCATCGCGTAGAGCGCGTCGCACGCGGCGAAGTACCGGTCGCGCAAAGTGTCGTTCACGTAGCGGCCGACGTCGCGGCGGGCGGACGGACGGGGTGTCTTCTCGGGCACGGGGTACCTCCTGGAAGATCCATTCTTCGTAATACGAACGTACCATAAAGATGGTACGGCGGTACCATGAAGCTTCCGCGGGCCGGACCGCGAAGCCACCACCGACGGGCGGAGACAGGACACATGCCGAAGCGCGTGGACCACGAGGAGCGCAGGAGCCAGATCGCCCAGGCGCTCGTGCGGGTCGCCGGACGACGCGGACTGCACGCCGTCGGCATGCGGGACGTGGCGGCCGAGGCCGGAGTGTCACTCCGGCTGGTGCAGTACTACTTCCAGACGAAGGAGAAGCTCCTCTTCTACGGACTCCAGCACCTCACCGACCGGTTCAGCGCCCGGGTGGGCGCCCGCCTCGCCGCCGCGGGACCGGCCCCCGGGCCGCGCGCGACCGTCGAGGCGATCCTCCTCGCCTCGCTCCCCACCGACGAGGAGGGCCGCACCTTCCACCTCCTGTACAGCTCCTACTCGATCCTGTCGGTGACCGACGAGGCCTTGGCCGCAACCCCGTTCATCGACAATCCGAACGCCGCCGAGGACGCCCTGACCGGACTGCTGCGCACGGCGCAGGACGAGGGCCTGGCGGATCCGGACGCCGACGCCCGCACGGAGGCGATCAGCCTGCTCGCCATGACGGCGACCCTGGGCACGAGCATCCTGGTGGGCCAGCGCGACGCCGGTTCGGCGGTGGCGGTCCTGCACCACCACCTGGACCGGATCTTCACCGCGCCCGCGCGGCCCGACGCCGGCCGCACGGGCGGCCCGGAGGATCAGCCGTCGGACGTCCCGGACGATCGGCCGTCGGACGTCCCGAGCAGCTCCGCGACGAGCCGGCGCGCGTAGGCGGGCTCCAGGCCCTCCGGGCGGAAGAGGATCCGGTACATCAGCGGGGCGACGACGCGGTCGAGCACCGTTTCGACATCGGGCACACCGGCCCCCTCCCCGCGCTCGCCCGCGCGGGCGAGGACCACGCCCACGTGTTCGGCCGCGTACGCGGAGCACCGGCCCGCGTTGCCGCCGTCGGGGTCGCCCAGCAGGGCGTCGCGGATGTACGTCCGGCCCGTCGGGGAGGCCATCTCGTCGAGGAACTGCTCGGCCCAGGCGGTCAGATCGGCCGCGAGGCAGCCGTGGTCGCGGGGGGCGGTGTCGGGGCGCAGCCGCTCGACCGCCACGTCCGAGAGCAGTTCCCGGAGGTCCCCCCAGCGCCGGTAGACGGTCGAGGGGGTCACACCCGCCCGCTGCGCGATCAGCGGGACGGTCAGGGCGTCCCGGCCCATCTCGGAGGTGAGTTCGCGCACGGCGGCGTGCACGGCGGCCTGCACCAGCGCGCTGCGCCCGCCGGGTCGCACCATCTGCCTGCTCACCGCCCCACCCTAACGCGAATCCGTTGCGTCTAGGGCCTGCCCGACGGGACCGCCCCTCGCGGGGCGGGCACGGGCGGTGTCCCTAGGATGCAAAGGATCTTCATCGCCTACCTGCGGGGAACGAGTTGAACGAGCTGGCCCGTGTGCCCTCCGAGGTGCGGGAACGATTCGCCGTCCGGTTCGGTGCCGATGTGCTCGGCTGGTGCGACGCGTTGCCCGCACGGGTCGGTGAACTCGCCGAGCGCTGGGAGCTGGATCCGGTGGGGGCGGGAGGCGGAGGCACCTCGCGGGTGTTCCGCTGCGTGCGGCGCGACTCCGGCGCCCCGGTGTGGCTGAAGCTCACGCCGGAGCCCTCGATCGCCCGTGAGGAGGCCGAGGCCCTGCGCGCCTGGGCGGAGGTCCCTTCGGTCGTCACGCTGCTGGAGGCGGACCCCGCGGCCGGGGCCCTGCTGCTGGAGGACGTGGAACCGGGAGTGCAGGTCCGGGAGCTCTCCTGGAGCGTGCCCGAGGTCGCGGCCCTGCTTCGGGACCTGCGGGGTGCGGCTCCCGCACCGGGAGAGCACTCGGTGCTGCGGCCCCTCTCCCACAGGATCGGCTTCCTCTTCGACCTGACCGATCGCAGGGTGGCGGCGGCCCGCGCGAGCGGCGTGGCCGTCCCGACGGTGCTCGCTCAGGCGCGTACGGCCGCCCTGGAACTCGCGGCCGGTGGGCCCGTGGCCCTCGTGCACGGTGATCTCCATCCGGCGAACGTGCTCTCCGGTCCGGGAGGCCGCATGGTGGCGATCGATCCGAGGCCGACGTGGGGCGACCCGGACTTCGACGCCGTGGACTGGGTGCTGGAGGGGGTCACGGACGCGGCCGTGCTGGAGCGGAGGATCGAGGAGCTGGCGGCGCTGGTACCCGGCATGTCCCCCCGCCGGGTGGCGGGTTGGTGCCGGGTACTGGCCGCGCTCATCGCGGTCCCGCGCGTGTGTGCGGGGCGGGACGACGCGGAGACGCGCTTCCTCCTGGCCCTGGCGGAGGGCTGAGGCGTCTACACGGGATCCCGCCGAGGGGCCGGGGTGACGGTGAAGGAGCCGAAGGTGCCCTTCGCCGCGAAGAACAGCCCGCCGTCGCCCCCGGCCCCCAGCGCGTCCAGACGCGGCACCGGCAGGGAACACCCCTCCACGGTCCGGCCGTCGGGCCCCAGCCGCCGGATGCCGCCGTTGGCGTCCCCCACCAGCAGGCCGTCGGCGTACGGCAGGAGGTCGCCCACCATCCGACGGTCCGCCGCGAGGGACCAGCGCGGCGTACCGTCGGCGGGATCCACCGAGAGGAACCCGCTGCCCGACCGCAGCATCCAGACCGTCCCGCGGACGTACCCGACCTCCCAGAACCGGTCGTAGGACCCGAGCCGGACGGGCTCGTCCGCGCCGGTCCCGAAGGTCACCAGCGACGACCGTGACGCGTCCTGGCAGACCGCCACCACCCGCTCCGCGTCCACCGGGACGAACGTCCGTGCGTCGGGCCCCGCGAGCTCGTCCGGCAGCCGCCACCGCGCCAGCTCGCTCCCGTCGGCGGGATCGAGGTGAACCGCCTCGCAGCCGCTGCCGGTCAGCACCCCGCCGGCCCACGCGAGGGTCCGTACGGACGTCACGGGCGACGTCGTCGTCCACCTCACGCTCCCGTCCGCGAGGTCCAGGCCGCTCATCGGGGTGTAGCCGCGCCACCCGCCGATCACCACGGTGTCCGCGTGCACCGTGAGGTTCCCTGTCCACCTCGTTGTCGGGGCGCTCCACAGCGTGGCGCCCGTCCGCAGGTCGATGCAGGACAGCAGGTTGTTCGGTGTCTGCGGCAACACCAGCACCCGGTCCCCCGCGAGGGCGATCCCGCGCGGCCAGGTGCCGAGCGGGACGTCCCAGCGCACCGTGCCGTCGGCGCGCTCCAGGCAGACCAGCCGGGTGTGCCGTTCGTGCAGGACGACGCAGTCCGGTCCGACGGCGAAGGCGGAGTTGCGACCCCGCTGGTGCAGTGCGCGCTCCCAGAGCACTGTGGCGATCATCGGGCCATCCCATCACGGGCGCCGATGAGTACGGGAACCGGCCGGACCTGAGTACGCGGGCGCAGGCGGACCGGCGGCGGATCCGCTTGGCTGGACGCATGTACGAGACCACGGCCGCACTGGCCGCCGCGATCCCCGCCGGAACCCCGGCCCACCGCAAGGTGTCGATGTGGACCACGGCCGCGACCGCGGCCCTGGTCCCGGTGGCTCTGCTCCTCGGGGGACTGGCCCCGATGGCCTCGCACGTGAGCCCCCGGACCGTCGACGTGATCGTGGCGTGCTGGTGGGCTTCCTGGACGACCACCCCCCTGCTCGCCGCGGCCTCCCGGGTGTCCGTCCGACGGCCCGCCCTGGCCACCGCGTACCGCTGGGCGGGCCGGATCGCGCCGGTCCCGCCGGCCGTCGCGATCCTGCTGACCCTCAGCCTCTAGCAGGCGTTCGGCCCGGTCGTCAGTGGAGCCGGAGGGTGGCGCAGGCGAACGTCGTGTCCCGGAGCAGCTCCGGAGTGACCGCGATGCCGGTCAGGTGCTCGGCCAGCGCGAACGCGGCCGGTGCGGAGAGGTCCTCCTCCGGGGTCTCCTCGTCGAGGGGGAAGCCCATCCGCTCCATGACGTCGAGGAGTGCGTCGGGTGTGGTGCCCCATCGGTCCTCCGGGAACATGGGGTCGAAGCACAGCCGCAGGACCCGGTCCTCCGCCCAGAGGAAGGTGCCGACGGCGTTGATGTTGACGAAGTGCGAGACCCAGTGCGCCCCGGCGGAGGCCGGCAGGACCCGGTCCTCGGTGACGCCGAGGTAGCCGTTGGGCTCGATCAGCAGCGTCCGGTCCCCCACGGTCGCCATGGCGACCAGCTGACGCTCGACGTCCCCCAGGCCGTACTGGGCGAACGCGGCGTCGACGACCGCGTCGATCCCGCGCAGCGGCGCCTCCGGTCGCCCCTCGAGCCGGGCCGTCAGCTCGGCGGGCGACAACCCCCGCACCAGGGTGAAGCAGTACGCCTCGGCGATGTCGGGGCCCAAGCGGATCTTCCTCACCGCCCTGGCGGGCTTCGTCACGGCCTCGCTCGTCTGCGCGCTCGCCCCCGGCGCCCCGGTGCTGATCGCCGCCCGCGTCGTCCAGGGGCTGGCCGCCGCGCTGATCGCGCCCCGGACCATGGCGTTGATCGTCCACCTCTTCCCCGCCGAACGCCGCGGCCGGGCCCTGGGGGTGTGGGGCGCGGTCGGCGGCGCCGCGATGGCCGCCGGTCCCGTGATCGGCGGGCTGCTGATCACCTGGGCCGGCTGGCGCGGCATCTTCCTGGTCAACATTCCCGTCGGCGTCATCGGCTGGATCGCCGCGGCCCGGCTGCTGCCCGACTGGCCGGCCTGGTCACCATCGCCACGATCCTCGCCTTCGGGGTCCTGTGTCTGGCGGCATTCGTGTGGTGGCAGCACCGCAACACCCGTGAACCGCTCGTGCCGCTGCGGCTGTTCCACCACCGGGACTTCTCCGCCGCGGACACCGCGGGCGGGGCCATGGGGGCCGCCATGGGCGGGCTGTTCCTGCCCCTGATGATCTACCTGCAGAGCGACCTCGGGTACAGCCCGCTGGCCGCAGGAGCGGCCACGGTCCCCCTGTTCGTCGGGCCCTCGCGGCGCTGGGCTTCGCGCCGCTGGCCGGGATCGCCACCCGTACGCCGGAACCCGCCCTGGTCGGCGCCGCCTCCGGGGTGTTCAACACGACGCGGCAGCTCGGCGGGGCGCTCGGCAGCGCCGCGACCGGAGTCCTCCTCCAGGCCCACATCGGCGACACCCCCACCACCGCCACCCGGGCGGCTCCGGCCTTCCCCGTGGTGATGCTCCTGATCGGGCTCGCCTGCTGCGCCGCGGTCCGGCCGGCCGATCGCGGTACCGGCGACCGTCGACAACAGGACAGCTAAAGCGAAGCGTTTGCGTTAGCCCAGCCCGGGACCCTAGGGTGAACTAACGCAATCCCATTGCGTTAGGCATCAAAACCGCTGCTCGTGAACGCCGTTGGCGGCAGCCCACACGGCGCCGAGCACGCGGCACGCAGCACGCGGCACGACGAAGGGGAGCAGATCCACCATGAGCACCGCCCTCACCACGGCACCGTTCTGGACCGTGGGCGACGTCACCATCCACCGCGTCGACGAGACGGCCCTGCCGCCCGCCACCGGAGCCTGGCTCCTCCCCGGCGCCACCGCACCGCTCGTCACCGAAGAGGACTGGCTGCGGCCCCACTTCGCCGACGACAGCGGCGTACTGCGCCTGGCCAGCCACACCTTCGCCTTCTCCGTGGCCGGCCTGCGGGTCCTGGTGGACACCGGGATCGGCAACGGGAAGGAGCGGGCGAATCCCGCCTGGCACCGCCTCGACACCGACTACCTCGACCGCCTCACCGCCGCCGGTTTCCCTCCGGAGTCGGTGGACCTGGTGGTCCTCACCCACCTGCACGCCGACCACGTCGGCTGGAACACCCGCCTCGTGGACGGAGAATGGCGCCCCACCTTCCCCCGCGCCCGTTACGTCACCTCGCGCGCCGAACGGGAGTTCTGGGCGGGGCACGCCATGGACGAGGCACGCCGGCAGATGTTCCTCGACTCCGTGGTCCCGGTGGAGGAGGCGGGTCTCCTCGACCTGGTCGACGTCCCCGCCGGGGGTGCGGAGCTCGCCCCGAACCTGCGGCTGGTCCCGACATCCGGGCACACCCCCGGCCATGTCGCCGTCGAGGTGGGCGACGGACGGCGGACCGCCCTGATCACCGGGGACTGCATCCACCACCCGATCCAGCTCGCCCACCCCTCGATCGGCGCCTGCGTGGACATCGACCCCGCGCTGTCCGAGGCCTCCCGCCGTGCACTGCTGGCCTCGCTCTCCGGTACGGACACCCTGGTCCTGGGCACCCACTTCGCCCCGCCGACCGCCGGCCTGGTCGTCCCCCACGGCGACGCCCACCGCCTGGCACCGGTGGCGGCCGACGGCGCACGGCCGGCCTGACCGCGCCGACGGCCCACCCCGCCCGTGCGGTGGCCCGTAGGCGCAGTGGCCCGTACGCGCGGCGGTCCGTACGCCCGGCGGTCCGTAGGGGCGGCCGGGGCCCGGTGACGATCTTCGGGCCTTCCTCCAATACGGCGGCCCGCGGGCGTTCGTGGAGACTGCCGGTGAGCGGCCGCGGCGACCCCGGGAGTGGGAACCGCCCTCCCGGACACGGCCGGACACGGGGAGGAGAGCGCAGCATGGGCGTGCAGCAGTACGACGAGATCGGCGAGGCCTTCGAGGGGTTCAAGGTCCTGCCACTGGCCCGGTACGGGGAAGTGCCCAGCTTCCTCGCCATGGTCGGGGACGTACGCGGGAAGTCCGTCCTGGACCTGGCGTCCGGGACCGGCTTCTACAGCCGCGAGTTCAAGCGGCGCGGCGCCGCGGACGTCCTCGGGATCGACATCTCGCGGGAGATGGTCTCGGTCGCCCGGCAGCTGGAGCACAACGATCCGCTGGGCGTCCGCTACGAGGTGGGAGACGCGGCCGAACTGCGGTCGTTCGAGCAGCCCTTCGACGTCGCCGTCGCCGTGCAGCTGCTCAACTACGCGGAGGACGTGGCCACCGTGGAACGGATGTGCCGCAACGTGCACCGGAGCCTGAAGCCGGGTGCCGAGTTCTTCGTCTTCAACCAGTCTCCCGACTTCCGCTTCGACGGCCCTCCCCTGGACAAGTACGGCTTCCGCTGCGAGCCGACGGGCGAGGAGGCCGGCACCGGGCCGCGCGTGCGGATCACGGCGCTGCTCGAAGGCCACCCGATCAGCTTCCTCACCAACCGTCCGCGCCGCGAGGTCTACGTGAACGCGCTCCGGGCCGCCGGGTTCGGCGAGCCGACGTGGGTGCCGGTGGAGGTGTCGCCAGCGGGTCTGCGCGCGTTCGGCGCGGAGTTCTGGGCGGACCTCATGGACAACCCGCCGCTGGAGATGCTGCGCTGCCGCGCCTGACCGAGTCCGCCCGAGCCCGGCCGCGCGATGCGCCCGGACGCGGGGGTCTCCGGGGCCGGGGAGGCGTCCGGCGGTCTCCCGGTCCCGGACCGCTCCGGCGGGCCGTGTGATCATACGGTCAGCACATCCGCACGTCATGGGGGGACCATGCGCACCCACGCCCGCACCCGTACCCGCAGCTCCGCGACCGCCCTGGTCACCGCGCTCGCGGCGCTGCTCGCCCTGACCGGCTGCACCGCGCAGGAGAAGAAGGGCCCGGCTGCTCCGTCCGGCTCCGCCGCGACCGCGTCCGTACCGCCGGCGCCCGCCGGACAGAGCGGCGGGTCCGGCTTCGACGGTCCCCGCCCGCAGGACCAGAACCTGCTCGCCTGGACGGGCGACCCCAACGACGCGGGCCACGTGACCGCCCAGACCTCGGCCGGGGTCGGCGGACGGGTCACTCTGGTCCGCATCGTCCTGCGCGAGCAGATCACCTGGTCCAACATCTGGCTCGGGCTGGCCGGGATCGACCCCAACGCCCAGCTGTCGAACTGCTACCTCGGCGTGTACGACGCCAAGGGCACTCTGGTCGCCGCCACCCCGGACATCTCGTCGCAGCTGATGACCGACGCCATCGCCAAGCCGCTGGCCCTCTCCAAGCCGTTCACGGCGCCCGCCGGCACCTACTTCATCGCGCTGCTGCTGAACGGCAACTGGACCACCAACCTGCTGACCCTGAAGTCCACCGGCGCGGGCATCTCCGTCAACGCGGGACTGACGCCCCCGAACCTCCGCTACAGCACGCTCCTGACCGGCCAGACCGCGCTGCCCGCCACCGTGAACCTGGCCGACCAGTCCACCAGCACGATCAACACCGGCTGGGCCAGCCAGTGGTACGCCATCTCCTGACCGCGCCGCGGGCCGCCGCGGCCGGGCCCGGTCAGCGGACGACGACCCCGGCGCCGTCGGCGTCCGGGTCGGTACCGGTGCCGGTGCCGGTGCCCGCACCGCCCTCCGCCACGGCCACGCTGATGCGGATCTTCGACTGCCCGTGACCCAGCCGCTCCCAGTCGTCCATGAAGCGGGCGGCCAGCCCGTGCCGGGCCGCGAGGTCGACGAGGGTCTGGGTGCGGTAGTAGAAGTCCTCCCGCAGGACCTGGTGTTCGGTCCCGGTGGTGCGGTCGAAGGTGAAGTCGAAGTGGCCACCGGGCGCCAGGACGCGGCCCACGTGGGCGAAGCACTCCTCGATGACCTCGATCGGCGAGTGGGAGAAGACGCTGTGGGCGTGGACGACGTCGAAGTAGCCGTCGGGCAGGAAGTCCAGCGTCAGGTTCCGGGTGATGGTCAGGTGCGGCACCTTGCCCTGGAGCCCGCGGTCGGTGAGGGTCTTCTTCGCCGCGATGAGGATGTCGGGCGAGATGTCGATGCCGTAGTAATGGCCCGCGTCGAGGTACTCGATGAAGCGCCAGCCGGCGCGGAGGTTGCCGCACCCGATGTCGAGCATGCGCGCACCGGGCCGCAGACCGTGCGCCAGGAGGTAGTCGAACTGCATCTTGCCCAGGGCCAGCCAGCGTTCGTGCGTCTGGCTGCCGACGGCGGCCTCGGGGTTGCGCCGGGTGTCCGACGCCATGACCGCGCGGTAGTAGCTCACGTGGTCGGGGTGCCGGAAGGCCAGCCAGCGGTCGCGGGCGGCGCGCTTGAGGTACGGGGCGATGCGGTGCGGCCGGCTCGCCGCGAACCGGACCTTGTGGACGAGGGATTCCCGGTTGGCGGTGAGGTTCTTCCTGGTGGCCATGAGCCCTCCGGCTGCGTCTCGGGGCGACTTCCCTCCGGACCGGCTCGGCAGCGGGTCCGCCGGGAAGGACCTTCGGGTTCGGGCGTCGGCGGCCAGGGGAAACGGACCACCAAAGCGCACGAACTGGGCGATATGCCCCAGATTGCCACCCTGCTCGCCGTCGGCCTACGCAACGCGCCCACCCACCCGGCGCGCGAGCTCACGCCGTACCGGCGGGACCCTCCTCCAGCAGCCGGGTGCGGAAGAGGTCCAGGACGGCGTCCAGGGCCTGCCGCGTGGACTGTCCGGGTTCGTCGACGAGGTGCTCGGTGAGGACGGAGTGCGGGGCGAGGACGCTCTCGGGGTTGGCGGCGTCGTCGTCCAGCTCGACGGCGACGAAGGCGTCGCCGAGTTCGCGCCGCAGCAGGGCGAACCGCTCGGCGGGCACGAGGCGGTCGCCGCGGAAGCGCAGCCCCATCACCCGGAGCCCGTCGCGCTCGCAGCGCCCGCGGACGGCGGCGAGCGCCTCGGGTCCGATGTCGATGGCGCCGGCGCGGCGCGGGGTCAGCGCGAGGGGCAGCGACGGCTGGGACAGCACGGGTGCGACGAGCCGTTCGTCCACCGCCATGGCCAGGGCGAACCCGCCCGTCAGGCACATTCCGACGGCGCCCACGCCGGGGCCGCCGCACCGTTCGTGCTCGTCGGCGGCGAGGGCGCGCAGCCAGTCCACCACGCGCGAGGCACGGCCGGTGGCGAGCAGGGTGAACTCCCGGCTCACGCACACCTGCCACAGGGTCGACGCGAGGTAGCGGCCGGCGCGGGGCCACCCGGCGGAACGGGGGTCGGGGTCGCGGCCCGGTTCGCCGAACAGGACCGGCAGGACCGCCGTACAGCCGACGGCCGCCACGCGTTCGGCGAACTCCAGCACCTTGGGGGTGATGCCGGGGATCTCGGCCATCACGATCACGGCGGGGCCGGACCCCGTGCGCAGCAGCTCCCGGGTCGCTCCCGCGTGGGTGAACGTGCTCCGGGTGAATCCGCTCAGGTCGTGGTCGGCCACGCACCGCTCCTCTGCCGTCGAAACCGGGGAACCGCGGATCAAGCTACCGACAGGTAGGCCGGAGGGACAGCGGCGGAGGCGGCCTTGTTCGCCTCCCCCGCCGCGCTCGGCGGCGGCACGTCCGTGACGCTGCACGTCTTCGTACCGGACGTCGACGCCCTCGCGGAGCGGGCGGAGGCCGCCGGGGCGCAGATCCTGCAGCCGCCGACGGACATGTTCCACGGCGACCGGACCGTCGTCCTGAGGGACCCCTCCGGGCACCTGTGGGTCTTCCTCACCCCTCTCGAGGACGTCCCGGACGAGGAACTCCGGCGCCGCCTGGCGGCCTCGTCCTGACCGCCGCAGCAGGCCGGGCGCTCCCGGTCCCCGGGGGCGGGGCCGGGCTGACCGTCCGGCCTATGCTGCGTACATGATCAAGCCGGTGGAACTCGTCATATTCGACTGCGACGGCGTGCTCGTCGACAGCGAGCGCATCGCGGCACGCGTCCAGGTCGCCCTGGGCGCCGAGCTGGGATGGCCCCTGACCGAGGACGAGGTCGTCGACCGGTTCATCGGCCGCTCCAGCGCCTCGGTCCGCGAGCAGATCGCCGTCCGGCTCGGGGAGGAGACGGCCGACCTCTGGGACCGGCGGTTCGCGCTGCTGCACCGGGATGCCGTCGACGCAGGGCTGTCCCCGGTCGACGGCCTGCCCGAGGCACTGGCCGCGATCACCCTGCCGACCTGCGTCGCCTCCAGCGGATCCCACGAGAAGATGCGGCACACCCTGGGCCGCACGGGGCTCTACGACCGCTTCGCGGGCCGCATCTTCAGTGCCACCGAGGTCGCACGGGGCAAGCCGGCCCCGGACCTGTTCCGGTACGCGGCCCGGCGGATGGGCGTCGACCCCGCGGCATGCGTGGTGGTCGAGGACAGCGCGCCCGGCGTCGAGGCCGCCCGTGCCGCGGGCATGCGGTCCTTCGGCTACGCGGGCGGGCTGACCCCGGCCGAACGGCTCCGGGGGCCGGGCACCGTGCTCTTCGACGACATGCGCGACCTGCCCGCCCTCCTCGCCGCGGCCTGAGCACGGGGCCGGGACCACACTCCGGGCCCGCCCACGGGGCCCACGACGGGAGGCCCTGGTCAGGGGCGCCGCGCGGCATTCCTCTAGAGTGCTTCCGGCCCCCCATGCACGCGCCGCCGGCTCCGGCCCCGGCGCGACACCGATCCTTGCCCGCGGGCCCGAAAGAGGAGCGAACGTGACCGACCTGGCGTCCATGTCCCTGCAGCAGGAGATAGCCCGTGATCTCCAGGTCAGCACGTCCTTCGACGTCGAGCAGGAGATCGAGCGCCGGGTGGCCTTCCTCGCCGACCGGCTGACCTCCACCGGCCTGCGGGCGCTGGTGCTCGGCATCAGCGGCGGCGTCGACTCCACGACCGCCGGCCGCCTGTGCCAGCTCGCCGTCGAGCGGGTCCGCGCCGCCGGGCACGACGCGACGTTCTACGCGATGAGGCTGCCCTACGGCGCCCAGGCCGACGAGGCCGACGCCCAGCTGGCGCTGGAGTTCATCCGGGCCGACCGGGTCCTCACCGTCGACATCAAGGGCGCGAGCGACGCCGCCCTGGAGGCCGCGGTCGCCGGCGGTACCGTCTTCCGCGACGCGCACCACCAGGACTTCGTCCACGGCAACATCAAGGCCCGGCAGCGCATGATCGCCCAGTACGCGGTGGCCGGCGCACACGACGGCCTGGTGGTCGGCACGGACCACGCCGCCGAGGCCGTCTCGGGCTTCTTCACCAAGTTCGGCGACGGCGCCGCCGACGTGGTCCCGCTCACCGGTCTGACCAAGCGGCGGGTCCGGGCGACGGCGGACGTTCTGGGCGCGCCGTCCTCGCTGGTGCACAAGACCCCGACCGCGGACCTGGAGACCCTGAAGCCGGGCCTGCCCGACGAGGACGCGCTCGGCGTGACGTACGACCAGATCGACGACTTCCTGGAGGGCCGTCCCGTCGACGAGGCCGCCCTCACCGCGATCGTCCGCCGCTACCGCCTGACCGAGCACAAGCGCCAGCTGCCGATCGCCCCCTGACCCCCCACCGAAACCCGGGCCCCGCCGCGAGCGCTGTCGCCCCACCGCGGCGGCGCGGCGCGGCCGGGTGGCACGGACCGTAGGGGCGGGCGCAAGGCGTGACAGCGCTACGGCAGCAGGTCGCGCAGGCCCGCGCGGAAGGTCGGGCAGTCGAGCAGGGACGGGTGCGTGCAGGTCAGGGCGTGGCTGATCCGTGCGCGGGCCTCCTGCATGGCCGCGATGCGCCGGGCGAGCACGTCGATCCGGCCGTACAGGTACGGGCGCACCTCGCCCGGCGCCGCCTCCAGCCGTTCCCTCAGCTCGGCCAGGGAGAACCCGCTGGCCCGGGCGGCCACGATCAGGGCCACCCGGTCGACGGCCTCCGGGCGATGGGTCCGGCGCAGGCCGTGCCGGCCCTCGGGCGCCAGCAGGCCGAGTCGTGCGTAGTACCGCAGGGCGGACGGGGCGACGCCCGTCGCGGCCGCCACTTCGGCGATGTCCAGGAACTGCGCTCCCCCTGCGGTGTCCATGCGCGCAGAGCGGCGGGCCGGACAGGCCCGCCCGCGTCCCCTGGGAGCAGACGACGATGAGGCCGAGGACAGCGGATCGCGCCGACGGGTGGAACCGGCTGCGGACCGCCGCGGTGGCGGTGATCGCGGCCGTGCGGCACCCCCTGGAGGTAACTGACGCCTTCGCCGGGGTGCAGGAGGCCACCCGCCGCCACCGGCGCGCGCACCGCTGTGGCGCGTACGCGTACGGGGAGGGCTCGTTGCCCGCGACCGTGGCGGCCTCGGCGGGCGCGCTGCGGATCGTGGAGGTGGGCACGGCGCTCGGTTACACGGCCATGGCGATGGCGGACGCGGCACCCCTCACGCACGTCGACACCGTCGAGATGGACCCGGACCACGTCCGGCTGGCCCGGGAACAGATCGCCCGCCACGGCTTCGGAGACCGGATGACCGAACGGCCCGGCACGGCCGAGGAGGTCCTGACCGGCCTCGGCGCCGGCACGCACGACCTGGCCTTCTTCGACGGTTTCACCCCGACCCTGGAGGTCGTCGCCCACCTGCACCGGCTGCTGCGTCCGGGCGACACGCTGATCGCGGGCAACCCGATCCTCGGGCCGGCCCCCGAGGTGACCCGGCACCTCGGCGATCCGGCGCGCTGGCGCACGCACTCCCTCGGCGAGAGCGCGCTCTGCGTGAAGCGGTGAGGCGGCAGACGGCCTGCGCCCTCTGAGCGTGCCCGCCCGCCGAGCCGTCGTGCGCGGAGGCCGGCGGGCGATTGCCCCGGCGTGAGGCTCATACGGGACGTGCCCGGTTCCCGTCAGGAGGTCGGAAGCGCCCGGCACCCGCCGCGCGCGGCACATCTCGGAAGAGGGAACGCACGATGACGCACTCGATATCGACAACGCGCCGGCGCGGACGCTTCGGCACCGCCGGCCTGCGGTCACTCGCGGGGCTGTTCATGGCCGTCGCGTCGGTCCTGTTGGTGGGTGCGCAGCCGGCGGCCGCGCACCCGCCGAGCGGGTCCGTGCACGTGTGGGCCTCCGACGTACGGGTGCGCACCTGCCAGAGCGCCTCCTGCTCGCTGGCGACCACGGAGCGGCTGACCAACGTGCGGGTCGAGGCGTACTGCCAGATGGACGGGGGCAACGCGGGGCGGGTGACGGACGGCCCGTACACCAACACGTACTGGGTGCAGGTCATCACTCCGAAGCGCACGCTGGGCTGGATCTCCGCGGTGTACGTCAGCGGTGGTTCGAACAACACCCCGGTCCCCGGGGCTCCGGTCTACGGCCCTGGTGATGACGAGGTGCACTGCGAGTTCATCTAGGTCCGCCTCTGCGGGAACCGTCCGGCGGCGGTTCCCGCGCGAGGGCTGGTTGCCCCGCCCGGAGGAGCCCGGTGCCCGACCGGGTCAGGGAACGCTCAGCACCTGGCCGGCGTCCACCAGGTCCGGGTCGTCGATGCCGTTGGCGGCGGCGATGTCGCGGTGGCGGTTCCCGTCGCCGTAGAAGCGTTCGGCGACGTCCCAGAGGGTGTCGCCGGGTTCCACGGTGTACGTACGCGGCTCCGGGACGTACTCCGGCACCTCTTCGGCGACCGGGGCCGCCTCGTACGGCTCCTCGGCCTGGACCGGGTCGTCGGTGTTGGTGTTCGAGGCCCACAGCGGGGTGCCGTCGCCGGCGTACAGCACGACGTTGCGGTCGGCCTGGACGACGAGTCGGCCGACTTCACTGCCGTCGGTGCCGGTGGCCCACACGGGGCCGTCGTCGGTGTAGAGCACGAAGTTGCCGTCGTGCTGGAGCACGGCCCGCTGGACACCCTGCTCGTGGGTGTCGGTGGCCCACACGGTGCCGGTCGGCTCGGAGAGGACCAGGTTCCCGTCGCTCTGCAGGGTCAGGATGTAGGCGCCGCCCTGCAGGGACCGGCCGAGACCGATCTCGTCACCCGGGTACAGGGTGTCAGTCATGAACGTTCCTCTCGCTCAAGGGGGTTCGGGGCCCTCTTGGACGGGCGGCGGAGCGCACGTCGTCCTCCGGTCGCCCGGGCACCGACCCGCTGATTTCTACAACACTGTAGAAACTAGCAGTCGGGGCGGGGCGTCGAGGAACACCGAGAGGGGCGGCCGGGCGCGCACGGCGACACCGGACCGGGCCCGGACACCCACCGCCTCACCGGCGCGGGTGGTCGACCCCCAGGGCGATCACCCCGGCGGCGAGCAGCGCGAGCCCGACGAGCAGGACCGGGAGACCGGGGCCGGGGCCGGGGCCGGGGCCGGGAAGGACGTACATGACGGCGCCCGCCATGGTGACGACCACTCCGGAAGCGGCCAGGGCGATGCGGATCCACGTGTCGGCCATTTGAGCTCCCGGCGACCCACGAAGGGTGGGGTTGGTCCATGGGCCACGATCCGCCCCCTCGGGCGGTCGCGGCCGGTGATCGAGGCCGGCGGCACAGTCCGCCGGCCAGGCTGTTGCCGGGGTGGCACCGACCTCGCGGACCGCACCCACGACCGGGCCGCCGACAATCGTCGACCCGCCCACTCGACCCCGGTCCGCAGAGGCCTGCGCCCCGGCGGCATGCCACCGGGGCGCAGGCGGTGCGCCGACGGCGCGGGTCCTACTTCGCGGCGTCGAGCGCGGCGAGCGCCTGGGCCCAGCGAGCGAACTTCAGGTCGGCCAGGTCCGCGACGGTCTTGACCCCGAACGCCTCCTTCAGCAGCTCCCCCTGCCGCTCACTGACACCCTTGAGCGCGTCCACGGGGGCCGCCAGGACCTCCGCCACGCTCTTGTCCGCCCACGCCTTGTCCAGCACCTTGTCGAGATCGATCGAAGCCATGGAAGCCCCTCCCTGAAGAGCAGTCAGCCGATATGTCCATCCGTCAACGGGCATGCTTCCGCCCACCGTTACCGACATGCGGGCATGCCGACGGATCAGCGCGCGAAGATCGTCCGACGGAAAATCTACACGCGTGTAGAAGCATAGGGGCGGGGACGACCCCGGTCGATCGCGGTACACAAAATGCGCCAACGGGCGCGAAGCACCTCACGCACCCCAGGGGACCCGAGGGACCCGAGGGACCCAACGCCGGAACGCCCCACCGGCCACACCCGGATCGGAGGCTCCGGGTGTCAGAGACGTTCGGTTGAATGGGCACGTGACTGTCCATGACGTGGCCCGCCGGCTTCCTTCCATTGCCGACCTGCGCGACCTGTGCCGCTCGTTGGCGATGCTCGACGCGATCCTGAGCCCGGAGTGGGAAGACCGGTACTACTCCTTCGACTCCGGCTGGGCCGACGGCGAAGAGATGGCGTCGATGCGCAACGGGTCGGGAGACGAGTACTCCATCGTGTTCTCGGCGGCCGGGGCGTACATCCGCGGGTTCGACCACGAAGCGCCGATGAGCCCGTACGGCAACGACGGCGAGCCCTGGCCGGGGGCGATCGACGAGGTGCCGGAGGTCTTCAGGCCGTACGTCGAAGAACCGGCGTTCACCGACGAGGACGACGTCCCCGTCGTGACGGCCTGCCTGTGGCGCGAGGCGACGGACGACAGGTGGCGGCACGGCGTGATCGACTTCCCCGCCGGGGCTCCCGACCCCGACGGGGCCGCGGGTCTGTTCGCGCTCCTGGTCGACCGTTCGCCGGAGGCCTTCCAGCGCTTCGCCGAGGACTACTACGAGGTTCCCGTGGCCCTGGAAGCGGTGCGCGACGTGTACGCCTTGCGCCCGCTGAGCCAGACACTCGTGTCCTCGCTGAGCCCGGAGGTCACCCTCGCAGACCTCGCCAGGGACATCGCCGAGATCAGCTACCCGCAGCCACCCCGGGACGTGATCTGAGCGTCCGTTGCCGGTGGGCCGAGGGGGAGTTGGACGGCCAGGCACCCGCGCACCTGTCGGTGGTGAGCGCTATCGTGCTGGGCCGTGGATGTTCGTGATCTCGAATACCGGGCCCGGACGTGGTCCGGCTGCATACCGCCGGAGCTGGTGTCGCGGCTGCTGGAGCGGGGCCATGCCGACGTGGTGGAATCGCAGGCCGCGGGGGGTGACTGGTTCTGCGCGCTGGCGTGGGCGCGAGTGCTGCACGCGCGGGGGCGGGAAGCCGACGCGGTGGGGGTGCTCGCCCCGTACGTGGCGACGGGTTGGTGGACGGCTGTTGCCGCCGCGGCCGAGCTGCTGGAGGACTGGGGCCACGTAGACGAGGCGATCGAGATGATCCGGCACCGCATGAAGGCCGGACACCCGATGGCACTGGGGACCTACACGCGCCTGCTCGCCCGGTACGGCCGCGCCGAGGAGGCGTTCGAGCTGCTCGTGCCGTACGTGGACGACGGGGCACTGGCCGCCGCCCTGGTGGACGTCGCCGGCCCGGCCGGCCGTGACGAGGAGGCGGCAGAGCTGCTCGTCGGACGGATCAGGTTCGATCACTGCTGCGACGACCCGTGGTGCTGCCGCGGCCTCGACCCGGACACCGCGATCGGCCTGCTCGCCACGATCCGCGAGCGCCAGGGCCGGATCGAGGAGGCGATCGCCCTGCTCCGACGCCGACAGCTCACCTCGGTCAGCGGCCGCGATCAGCTCGCGGACCTGTTGTCCCGGCATGGCCGGATCGGGGAACTGCGCGACTACGCGGCGACCGAGGGCCACAGGGAGGCTCTGCGGCGGCTGGCGGTGCTGTTGGAGGAGGGCGGCGACGTGACGGGCGCGATCGACGTCTACCGGCAGGCCGGCGACTCCGCGAACGTGAAGTGGGAACTCGCGCAGCTCCTGGCACGGCACGGACGGCCCGACGAGGCGATCGCCGTGATGCGCTCCCTGTCCGACACCCACCACAACGACGACGCGATCCTCCACGCCTGGTCCGAGCTGTGTCTGGATCAGGGTCGCCCCGCCGACGGCCTGGCCCACCTCGATGCCCTCGACGCCCGGCGAGGGGGTGTGCCCGCATGGGAGCTGTACTGGATGCGACTGCCGCTGATCGCAGCCTGTGGCGGGGTCGACGAGGCGGTCGCTCGGGCCCGGGCGCACCCCGAGGGCGGCACCTGGTACGCAGCGGAGCACCTTGCCGACCTCCTCGCCCGTGCCGGGCGCGCCGAGGAAGCCGTTGCCGTCCTCCGGCAGCACGACCACGGGAACAGCCATGACCTCGCCGGCCACCTCGTCGACCTCGGCCGCGTCGAGGAAGCCCTGGCCCTTCTCCTGCCCGCGGCAGCCACCCCTACCCCGCCGCTCGTACCGACGGCACGGCTGTGGTCCGACGAGCCGCCGTTCTGAGGTACCGGCCGGGTACGGGTGCTGCCGGGGCACTCACTCGGCAGACGGGGGTGGTTCCGCGGACGGGTCGCCTTGGGAGAATGGTCCCCGCGTACACGATTCGGTCAGGGGTGGGTTCTTGGGGTTGGTGGCCGTGGACGCCTGCCGGGGGCCCACAGGTCAGCCTCGACGGCGTTCCTCTGGTCGGACGGCTGCCGTCCGAACGCGAACCGTGGATCGACGCGACCGTGCCGACACTCGAGGATCCGGATCTGCCCGAGTACGTCGACGGGCTGCGCTTCGGGGCCCGCGGGGAGCCGTGTCTCCTCGGTCTGGGGCTCGTCCTGCGCGGCCGGCAGAACGGTGACCACGTCCGCTGCCGCCCGGTGTTCCTCGCCCCGGGGTGGGCCATGCAGGGCCAGGAATGGATCGAGGACCTGATCCCCGACAGGGAGTGGTGGGGCGCACTGAGCGTCGAGGCCGGGCCTCACACGGTCACGCCGTCACGGCGTCGGGCCGGGCTCGCCCATTCCTCCCTCAGCATCCCGAAGAGCACGCTGTCGTAGCGCCTGCCGTCCATCAGTACGGCCGACCGGCGGCGGCCCTCTTCGCGGAAGCCGAGCGCGGTGAAGGCGCGGACGGCGCGTTCGTTGCCGCTCCAGGTGTCCAGTTCCAGCCGGTGCAGCCCGTACGCGCCGAACAGGTGGTCCACGAGCAGCCGCAGCGCCTCACTGCCGTGGCCGCGGCCCCAGAACTCCCGCTCGCCGATGGTGACTCCGAGCGTGGCCACGCCGGCGTAGGGGTCCAGATCCCGGTAGTCGACCATGCCGATCACGCTTCCGCCTGCCAGGTCCTCGACCGTGAACACGGCCGACTCCCTCGGGTTCAGGCGCAGCATGGTGTCGAAGCCGAGGCCGACCGCCTCCGCGGTGACCGGGCCGAAACACGGGTCGCCCGCCGCGGCCCAGCGCACCACTTCCGGGTCGTTGCGCCATCGAAGATGGTGTTCCGCGTCCTCGGGACGCAGCGCCCGAAGCCTCACTCGTTGTCCTTCGAACATTGCGTCACCCTAAACGATCAAGGGACGCGGCGGCCAGGTCGATACGCGCACTGCGGGCCCGGCCGCCGCTTCGACGCCTGAGGGGGCGAGCGGTTACGGCCAACCCTGCTTCACCTTGGCGGGCGCGGTGTTCCAGCTCTTCGGTATGAAGGTGACGACGTACGTCCCGCGGTCGAAGTCCGCGTATCCGGCCGACCAGCTGCGGAACTTGCTCTCGTACACCTGCATGGGCCCCATGCCGCCTTCCGGCGAGTGGTAGTGGTTGGCGTGCGTCCACACGGTGTTGTCGGGGTTCGATTCCTTCTGGTCGCCGAACCAGCCGTAGTCGAAGTTGACGTAGCTCTCGCCCGGCTTGGCGGGGCTGCGGGAGGTGTTCCTGTCCTTCGCCATGTCGACGAGGCCCGTGCTCGGGTGGGGACGGAAGGCCTCGGGGTCGCCGTACTTGCGCTTGTCGGCGGAGCTGAAGGGGTCCTGCCCGCTCCAGAAGTGCTTCGAGTAGATGACCGCCTTCATCTTGGACGGGTCGTGGTTGCCCCCGTTCCGGTCCTTGAAGGACGGCGTGTTCCGCAGGGCCGCGTAGAAGTTCGAGCGGCTGTCCTCGGCGGCGAGGGCGTCGTCGTTCTTCGCGAGTTCGGCCTTGAGGTTGCTCAGGTAGGTGCTCTCGTCGTGAGCGCTTTCCAGGGCCTTGTTCATGACGGACGCCACGTCCCGGGCACGGTTGAATCCCTTTGTCTCGTCGAAGCTCTGCTTGGCGACGCGCCCCTCGAACTCCGCCCGTGTTTCGCCCGGTCGGGGGCTGCCGTTCTCCAGAGCGCGCCGGTGCTTCTCCTCGTCGAAGGACGCGAAGGCCAGTTTGTTCGTCGGGTAGGGACCTGAATTCACCCAGGTGACACCGACGCACCCGTACGACAGCTGCTCCCGCTGCTGTTCGGTCATCTGCCGTATCTGACCGTCGCGGTGGCTGTAGGCCTGCTGCCACTTGCGTATGTAGTTGCTGATGCCGGTGGTGGCCCGGTCGCCATAGGCCCGGTACGCGTCGGGCATGCGGTCCAGCGGCTCGGCGGGCGGCGTCACCCTGCTGTCGACGGCGGCGGAGCCCCTGAGCGACTCGGTGGCGCTCGGCAGGCCCGCACCAGGGGTCTTGCCGGTCCGACCCAGCTCCAGGGCCTCCTCGTTGAGCGCGTTGATGAGCCTGATGTCGTCCGCTGTGAGGCCGTTGCTGTCGGCGTAGGAGCCCTTCTCCTCGCCCGGACCGGCGGCTGCGTGGCTGACGGACGGCGTGAGGCCGGCGGTGGACAGCACGATGCCGGCGGTGGTGAGGGCGAGTAACCCTGAACGTCGTTTGTACATGGAACCCCGGAATTCCTTTCATTGAAAAGTGAAACAGGAGAGCGCACGGCTTCGGCGCGGCGGCGAAAAGGAGCTGCCGGAGCCGACATGTCACCGACTCCCGCTCCTGCCTCGATGCGTCCGGCAACGGCAACGGCAAGAGAGCAAAACCGCTTGGTATTTCGCTGCTCCTGCACCGGCTCTCGAATGGGCCATCAGGTCGTACGGGAAGTGATCATGTCCCGGTGCCGATTCCTCGACAACACTGCGGCTCCACATTCGGCCAGCGATCCCACGGGATGGAATTCGGTCAGGCGGTCCGGGCCCGCCCTGCTCCGGTACGTGCCGCGGAAGTCCGGCGGAACGGTCCGTGGCGGCGGCGTCAGCCGCGGCAGAAGGCGTGCGGCGCCGGAGGCGATGCGGATTCGGGCACTCCGGCCGATGCGCACGGGCCTCCGGGACGGCGCGGCTCCGCCCGCCGGGAGGACCGCAAGGTCTGCGCCACGCTCCCCCGCGATCCGCGGGCGGCGCGCGGCCGGGCCGGCTCCGTCACGCACCGTCGACCTCCGTAGAACGGCCGGTAACACCCGCTTCGGGCGCCGCCCTTGTCCCGGTGCGACGCCCTCCGTCCGACAACGGCCGGGGCTGACGGGTCACCGGGTCACCGGGTCACCGGGTTGCGTCGAGGCCATCGAACCGGCGGGGCGGCCGCAGCGGCATGCTGCGGCCGCCCCCGCCGGTCAGTGGCCGGCGAGTTCGCCGGTGAGCCTGCCAAGGAGCTCGGCACTGGAGCGGTTGAGGCCCACGAGGTCGACGGTTTTGCCGCGCTGGGCGTTCCTCGCCACGACGGCGTCGAGGGCGGCGACGGAGGAGGCGTCCCAGACCTGTGCCCGGGAGAGGTCGATGACGACCTTGTCGGGGTCCGACGCGTAGGCGAAGCGGCCGACGAGGTCGTTGGAGGAGGCGAAGAACATCTCGCCCGTCACCGTGTACCGCACGCCGCTGCCGTCGGGGGCGGTGGCGGCCGTGGCCTCGGCGAGGTGGGCGACGCGCTGGGCGAAGATGACCATCGCGGTGACGGAGCCGACGACGACGACGCCGACGGCGAGGTTGTGGGTGGCGACCACGCAGACGACCGTGACGACCATGACCGTGATCTCACCGGCCGGCCGGCGATGGAGACCAGCGGGGCCGGGATCACCGTGGAGACCTTCGGGAAGAACACCAGCAGTGCGAGGCCGGCCGCGATCAGGGGATACACCGGCCTGGGGACGTCCGTCATCTCGGGGACCTGGGCCATGAAGATCAGGATCGCGAGGGAGTTGACGAAGCCGACCATCACCGAGCGGGGGACGAAGCGCATCAGCTTCGCCACGCCGAGCGCGCCCAGCACGATCTGGAAGACGCCGGCCAGGATGACCGCGGCGACCAGGTGGCCGAAGCCGTGCTCACGGTTCAGGGGTGCGATCACGAGTGCGACGGCTCCGGTGGCGGCGGAGATCATCGCGCGGCGGCCGCCGACGATCGAGATGACCACGGCCATCGTGAACGAGGTGAACAGTCCGATCGCCGGATCCACACCGGCGATGATCGAGAACGAGATCGCCTCGGGGATGAGTGCGAGGGCGACGACCAGGCCCGCCAGGACCTCGGTGCGCCAGACCTTCGGATCGGTCAGCCAGTCCGGGCGCAGACCGCGCAGCCGTGCGGCGGGGGACGGCGTTCCGCGGACGGCCCCACGGGACACGGGCCGGAACGAGCTGGGGGTGGAGCCGCGGCCCGCGCTCTTGCGACCCAGGCAGGAGCGGCCAGGCTCACGCGGAACGGTGGAGCGTCACGGCGGGCAGGGGGCGGCGACGGGCGTCGTGGGCTTGCGCACGCTCACTCTTGCGGCGATTCGGATCTGCACCAGAGGACGGACGCCGTCGGCACGACGTCCGGGAGGGGAGGGACGACACGGTCTGGCTCCTGGACCGGCAACTCTGCCCTGACGTGAGGGTAGGGATCGGGGTGGGGTCACGTCGGACGAGCGGGCCCGAGCCCGCGGTCACCGGAACGAGCAGGAAGCACGGGCGTGGACGACAGGCACATGCAGATCGGCGAGGTCGCCACGCGCACCGAGCTGTCCCTGCGCACGATCCGGCACTACGAGGAGACCGGTCTCGTCACCCCCTCGGCGCGCTCCCAGGGCGGTTTCCGCCTCTACACCGAGTCCGACGTCGCCCGGCTGATGGTCATCCGCCGTATGAAGCCGCTCGGCTTCACCCTGGATCAGATGCGCGACCTCCTCGAGGCCACCGACCGGCTCGACTCCGGCGCCGAGCCGGTGGACGCCGAACGGCGCGATGCTGGACCGGGTCCGCGCGTACGAGCGGTCGGCCACCGAGCAGGTCGACCGGCTCCGAACCCAGCTGTCCCGCGCAGAGGAGTTCGCCGCGGCCCTCGCCGATCGCCTGGACCAGGCCGCCGTACGGTCGTCCTGACCACCACCCGCGGTAGTGGACTATGGCGGGGGCTCCAACGGCGGGGCTCCGGAGAGGGAGACAGCGATGCTCGAATGGAAGCCGGTGCACTTCGGCCGCCGTCCCGTCCCCGAGCTGTCCGCGACCTCCTCGGTGTGCGCGGTGAGCACGGCGGCGACACTGGCCGTCGTGGTCTCCTTCGACCTCGTCGGCCGCCAGGGTGGCACCACCGCCGGCCTCGTCGTCCTCTCGCTCGTGGTCGCCCTCGCCAGCACCGGCGCCCGCCTCGCCGCCGCACCGGGTACGGCGCTACTGTGCTGGGCGGTCCTCAACGCCTTCGGTGCCCCGCCCATCGGCGAGATCACCTGGGCCGCCCCGCACGACCCCGTACGCATCGCCACGCTGCTCGCGGCGGCCGCCACCGGCACGGCAGCCGCCCGCATCGCCCATGCCCGCGCCGCCTACGGCCGCCTGAACCCCTGACCCGAGCCCCCCGCTCAGAGGTCATCCCCCGCGTACGTCCCCGTCAGTTCGGCGCCGATCCGGGCCAGCCACTGGCGCACCTCGGGCGGCTCCAGCACCTCGACGCGCGCTCCCAGCCCGGCCAGATGGCCCGCCAGCGCCTTGGCCGCCGGACCGTCCACCCGCACCTCGGTCCAGCCGTCGGGCAGCGGGCCTCCGACGCGGACGCGGCCGCCGAGGAACCGTTGCAGCAGGCCCAGCGCGTCGGGGTGGACGCGGGCCCGGGCGGTCACCGCGTGCATGCCGTCCTGGAAGGCTCCGGAAAGCTCCTCCCACACCGTGGCGAGGTCGAAGCCGGGCGGCCGGACCACCGGTTCGCCGGTCGGCTCGACGGAGGTGACCCGGCTGAGCCGGAAGGTGCGCAGGCCCTGGTCCGTGCCGGCGACCAGGTAGTCCACGCCCGCCTTGGCCACGAGTCCGAGGGGATCTACGGTGCGTTCGCCGGCCGGCTTCCCGACGCCCGCGTACCCGAGGCGGACGCGGATCCCGTCCACGACGGCGCTCTGGAGCACGGCGCGGTGGGCGCCGTCCGCGGTGACGGCGCGGCGGGCCCAGTCGGTGGCGTCGACGACCCCCGCGCGGGTCGCGGCCCTGGCCTGCTCCTGGAGGGTGGGCGGGAGGGCCCGGACCAGTTTGCGCAGTGTGGTGCGCAGTTCGGGGGTGGCCGAGAGGGGGCCGGTGGCGAGGAACAGCGCCCGGGTCTCGTCGGCGGTCAGTCCGGTGAGGTTGGTACGGGCCCCGCCGACGAGGGACCAGCCGCCGCCGCGGCCCCGCTGCGAGTAGACGGGGATGCCCGCTGCTGCCAGGGCCTCCAGGTCCCGGCGCGCGGTGCGCTCGGACACCTCCAGTTCGGCGGCCACTTCGGGGACGGTGACCCGGCCGCGTTCCTGGAGGAAGAGCAGGGTCGCCACCAGCCGGTCGGCTCTCATGTGCCTCTTTCCTCCTCACGTGGGTGCCGGGGTGCCGGGGCCCGGCCGGGGCTCTCATTCTCTTGGGGAAACAGGCCAGGAGATGGCCACTTTTGCTTGCAGGATCGCCTCATGAACACGACCGAGCAGCTCATCCCGACCCCGTCCGACTCCACCGGCAGCACCCGCACCGACGCCGTCCCCTCCTCCGTCGACCCGCGTACCGACCTGGCCGCGGCGGTCGCACTGGCCGGCCGTACGCTGGCCGCCGTCCGGCCCGGGCAGTACGACGCACCGACTCCGTGCGAGGAGTTCGACGTACGGCGCCTGTCGAGCCACCTCGTCGCCGTCGTACGCCGGATCGCGGTGATCGGGCGCGGCGAGGACCCGTTCAGCGTCCCGTCCTTCGCCGACGAGATCGCCGACGGCGGCTGGGCGGCGGCCTGGGGGCCGGGCGCGCGCGAGGTCGCGGAGGTGTGGTCGGATCCGGGCGTCCTCGGCCGGCAGCTGCGCCTGCCGATGGGCGTCCTGCCGGGCGCGGCCGCCGCGGCCGTCTACACCCACGAGCTCACGGTGCACACGTGGGACCTGGCCAGGGCCACCGGACAGGACCCCGCCTGGGACCCGGCGCTCATCGAGCGCGTGATCGCCGTGGTACGGCGGGCGCTGCCGGCCGAGCCCCGCGGCGGGCGGATCCCCTTCGGCGACGTGGTGGAGGTGGACCCCCAGGCCCCGGCCATCGACCGCCTGGTGGCCTGGACCGGCCGCCGCCCCTGAGAGCGGCGGCCGGCGGCGGGTCCCGTACGGTGTGCCGCTAGGCCGAGCGGCGGCGGCGGGCCGTGGCGTACAGGGCTGCGCCCAGCGTCACGGCCGCGGCGGCGAGGCCGCCCGCGGTCAGGGCGACGGACCCGGTGTTGGCCAGGTTGCCGCCGGTACCGCCGTTCGGGCCCGGGGTGTTGCCGGTGGCCGTGGTGGTGGTCGCCGAGGCCGTGGCCGTGGGCGTCGCCGAGGCGGACGGGCTCGGGGAGGCCGAGGCCGAGGCCGTCGGGCTGGGCTGCGTTCCCTCGGCCGGGGTGACGGTGATGGTGAGCGCGGCCTTGTTGTTGCCGAGGTCACGGTCGATGTCGACCATCGGGGGGAAGCCGGCGCCGCGGTCGACCTTGTACCGGTACTCGCCGTGGTAGGTGCCCGGCTTGACCCACGACTCGATCTTGAAGATGCCCTTGACCGAGCCGCCGGTGCCGCCCGCCACCCGGCGTCCTTCGGGGCCCGTGCGGCCGCCGGCGAAGGTGATGCCGGGCGGCAGCACGAACTCGGTCTCCACCACGTTGGCTTCGAGGGCCGTGACGGCGACCGATCCCGTGCCCTTGATCTGCCAGCCCGGGTTGAGCAGCGCCTGGCCGCCGGCCGGGCCGCTGCCGGTCGCCCCGTTCACGGTGAAGTCGACCTGGTTCGCCGGGTTTCCGACCGCGACCTCACGACCCCAGAAGCCCCAGTCCTTGAACGGTTCGGACGGTGCGACCTTCAGGGCGGCGGCGGTTCCCTTGACCCCGCCCTGCTCCGGCTTGTAGATCGGCTTGCCGCCCGGGGTCCAGGTGACGTAGAGGGAGTCGCGCCACAGCTCGGGGGTGGCGGTGACGTTCAGGCCCGTGTCGAGCCGGTAGTGCTTGCCGGGCTCGAAGGTGCCGGTGAAGCTGCAGAACAGGTACTCGTCGTGGTACTCCCGCACCGGGTCGACCTTGAAGTGCTCGCAGTTCGAAGGCCGTTCCGCCGGGTTCAGTTCCAGGCCGGGCGGCAGGTGGACGCCCAGCTCCGCACCCTGGACGGGCTTGTCGGCGATGACCTTGAAGCCCAGACGGAGGTTCTGCTTCTGGCCGTTCTCGACCGTGGTGTCGAGGAGCTCCTCGGAAACGGCGAGACCGCCGAAGGAATCCGGCGTGCCCGCGGGCTGGTTCAGGCCCTGCCGGCCGGCCCCGGTGCCCGGCGTCCCCGGAGTCGGTACCGGCGCCGCCTGGGCGGCGGTCGCGGCGCCGAGCACGACCGTACCGGCGGCCAGAGCCGCTCCGATCCGCCGAACTGCCGTGCTGTGCGTGCTGTGCGTGCTGTGCGTGCGGTTCAACCGCATCAGGATGGTCCCCCTCGTGTTCACGTGTGTTTCGGGCGTTCCAGCACACCCGACCCCTGTACGACCAACGGAGGGCATGATCGGTTGCCCGGAGCGATCAAGAAATCGGCGAGCGGGATCCCGACGACCTGCCCGGCGTACGGACGTTGGGTGCGCGCGGTGTTCGTACGGCCCCGCCGAGCCAGGCGCCCGAACCACTTGAGAACGGGGCCCCGGGAGCGCTCGGGAAGGGCCCGTCCACGCCCTCGGCGAGACCGCTGCCGCGCTCCGGAGCCTGGGCCCGCACTCCGGGCCGACGCCCGCCGGGCGGCTCCCCACCGCCCCGCCCGGAGCTTCGCGGAAAGGGCTCTGACCTGGTGTTTTCCCGGAATCCCCCTAGCCTTGTAGGTACTGCTCGACACCACCGGAGGGGACATCGTGAGCGAGGAAGCCACCATGTACGACGCCAGCCACATCCAGGTGCTGGAGGGGTGGGAAGCCGTTCGGAAGCGGCCCGGGATGTACATCGGCAGCACGGGCCCACGCGGCCTGCACCAGATGGTCTTCGAGGTCGCGTACCGGGCGGTGAACGAGGTCCTGGCGGGCCGTGCCACCTCCGTCGACGTCACGCTGACCCCCGACGGCGGCGTGCGCGTCGCCGACGACGGGCCGGGCATCCCCCTCTCCGAGAGCGGGGACGCGGGCGACGGTCCGGGGCTCGAAGCCCTGCTCACCCGGTTCCGTACCGGGGTCAGGAAAGGCCGCGGCCGCGACATGGCGCTCCAGGCGTACGACGTGGGGCCCGGCGTCGTCAACGCCCTGTCGCACCGGATGACGGCCGAGGTGCGGCGTGAGGGGGTCCGCTGGGTCCAGGAGTACGCGCGCGGCCTGGCGACCACCCCGCTCGCCGAGGCGGGGAAGGCCACCGCGAGCGGAACCACGCTCGTCTTCTGGCCGGACGCCGAGATCTTCGACAGCGTGGAGTTCTCCTTCGACGCGCTGGTGGAGCGGTTCAGGGAGCTGGCCTTCCTCAACCGGGGCCTGGACATCTCCCTGACCGATCTGCGCGACCCGGACGAGGCCCGTTCGGTACGGCTCCACTTCCCGGGCGGGACGCGGGACTTCGTCGACTTCCTCGACCTGCGCGACGGCCGCACCACCGCGTCCGCCGCCATGGAACCCGTTTCCTTCGAACGGGAGGATCCCAGGATGGAGGGGGTGATGGACATCGCCTTCCGCTGGTACGACGGGCCCGGGGGCCGGGTCGAGAGCTTCGCCAACAGCTCTGCCACCACCCGCGGTGCACACGTGTGGGGCTTCCGCGCCGGGGTGGCGGCGGCCCTCACCGCGTACGCGCGGGAGCGGGGGCTGCTGACGCCCGAGGATCCGGACTTCGACACCGATGGGATCCTCGAGGGCCTGACGGCGGTCGTGTCGGTGAAGCTGGACGATCCCGAGTTCGACGGCTGCGCGAGCGAACGGTTGGGCAACATCGCGGTGCAACACTGCGTCCGGGAAGCCGTCCAGGATCACCTCGGCCGCAGGCTCCGGCGCCACCCGGAGGAGGCAGCGGCCGTCATCGACCGGCTCGTCCGGGTCGCCCGCCGGGACTGACCGCCGAGACGAACCCCCGGGGACGGGCCCCCTGAACCGGCCGCCGCCGAAGCGCCCTGCCGGGTCCGAGGAGGACGAGACCGGCAGGGCGCCGGCCGGACGCGCACTCCGGTCAGCGGTGGCCCAGGACGTTGACCACCAGGCCGTTGGGGTCGCGGACGAAGAACCGGCGCACCCCCCAATCCTCGTCCTGCAGGGGATGGACGATCTCGGCGCCGCTCCCCCGCACGGCCTCGTACACCGCGTCCACGTCGTCCACCTCGACGCTCATGTCGGGGGTGACCGGTGCCGTCCTGTCTCCGGTCGTGAAGCTGATCTGCGCGACCGGAGTGGCCGGGGAGGCCATCGTCATGATCCACCCGTGGTTCATGACCTCCTCGAATCCGAGCAGGCCGTAGAAATCCCGGCTTTCCCCTGCGGCCTGCGAACGGACGTTGGGTACGACGCGGCGGACGGACATCGGCGACTCCTGGATGAGGTCGGGCCGGGCCCGGGGGCCACGGCTCGGGGGCCACGGGTGACGGGCGCGGGCACGGTGAGCCGGGGAGGGGTCAGAGCTTGAAGAGGGCTCCGCGCCAGGTCCAGCCCGCGCCGAGGACCGCGGTGCGCAGCGGGTCCTTGAGGTCCGCGGTGTCGAAGCGGTAGATCTCCTCCGCCTGCAGGCCGCCCTCGGGGCCCCGTTCGAGCGACCGGCGCCAGGAGACCGTCTTCACCTGCCCGCGCGAGGCTTCGGCCGACACGGCCAACCGGGGGGTGCCGCCGATCCACGAGACCTCGAACTGGCGGTCGACGACGCGGACCTCGTGGGACGCCGGGACCAGACGCATCCTGAACTGGGTGACCCGGCTGACCTGGGTGCGGACGAAGAAGGTGTGCCAGGCGGGATCCGAGATCCGCCATTCCGCCACGAGGTCGGCTCCTTCGGCCTCGCCGCCCCGCACGACGAACGGAACGTCCGGCCCGTTCAGCGCGAGCAGCGCCGCCCGGACCTCCTGGGCGGAGCGGGGTGCCGTGGCGCGGTCGGGGTGCTCGGTGCCGGTCAGTCTGTCGAAGAAACCCATCGGGCCAACCTACGAAGCTCCGGCCCCGACCACAACATCCGCCCCCGGTGTCACGGGGTGCCGCCGGGGGGCTCCTGCCCGGTGTCCGGGCGGGCCCCGGTGTCCGGGCGGGCCCCGGTGTCCGGGCGGACCGTGCGCAGGAAGTCCTGGAAGTCTTCCAGGACGCCGTCGTGCTGGGCCGCGGTGGCGGTGAGGTTCATCCGGATCACGGCGCGCCGCTTCGGGTCCGTGCTGTCGAGCATGGCCAGGTAGACCTGCGACTGGACGAGGTCGCGGCGTACTCCCGCGACGACCGCCGTGAGGGCCAGCCGCTGCGTGAGCCCGGGGGCCTCGGGGGAACCGATGCCGCGGCGCTGGAGGACCGTCACGGACTCGGTGCCCTCGCGCAGGCGCTCCACGGCGCCGTCGGCGACGCCTTCCAGCGTTTCGGTCTCCGCGAGGAGGTCGCCGTCGATGGTGATGTTGGCGGTGAACCCGGCGTCCGCGTGCGGGTGCAGGGCGACGAAGGCGGCGGCCGGTGCGTCGACCTCGTCCGGGGGTGCCGGGATCCAGCCCTCCGGCAGGCGGAACTCGATCGGGAGGGGCAACGTCGTGGCCATGGGGGTCCTTCCTTCCTTCGCACCGTACATCAGTCGAACCAGCTGGTGACTTCGTCCTTGACGGAGCCGGCGGCGTCGCCGACCGCGTTGGCCGCGTCCCCGACGGCGTTGGCCGCGTCACTCGCGGCGGCCGAGACCTTGGCGGGGTCGACCGTGAACTCTCCGCCCAGCTTTCCGCCGAGGCCGAGGGCCACGCCGGCCTCGCCGCCGATGTGGAATTTGCCGTCCTCGCCCTTGCCGAAGGTCACCTTGGCCTCGACGCCCGCGCCGGCCCATCCCTCGGCCGTGCCGCCTGCGCCGATCCCGGCGAGTTCTCCGCCTCCCGCGTAGGTGGCCTTCGCCCCGGCGAAGGCCTTGGCGCCGGCGTTGACGCCGCTCAGGCTGGCCCCGGCGCTGACTCCGGCCTCTGCTCCGGCGAATCCCTCGCCGCGCATGTAGTAGCCCATGTGACCGTATTCCGCCCGGCCCTCGGCCAGGGCCCGGCCGCCCACGGAGGCCTCGGCCTTGCCGGTGAGGCCGCCGTCGGTGAATCCGACGTTGGCGGTGGCTCGGGCTCCCGCGTAGGCGTCCGCGATTCCGGAGAGCTTCATGGACCCGTTGGTCAGGGAGCCCTCGGCGGTGGCGTGGCCGAGGTCGGCGTAGGCCTTGGCCGAGGCCTCCTTGCCGTACTGGGGGCCGTAGGCGGCGGCGCCCGCCGCGGGGCCGGTCGCCGAGGTCTTGCCCTCGGACTGCCACCCGTCGGTTTTGGTGGTGGCGTCCTTGTCGGCCGTTCCCGGCATCGGGACCTTCGCCAGGTCGCCCTCGGCACCGGCGTTGAACCCTCTCAGGGTCTGGTCGGCGCCCTTGCCGAAGTTGTCCTTGTTGCTGTCGGCCACGGCGGCGTCGAGGGCTGTCTTGACGTGCTGGTCCGCCTGGGTGACGGCCTTCACCCGGTCGTCGATGTGCTGCTGCCACTTGGCGACCGCGGTACGGATCGAGGTCTCGCCGTCGGGGTCGTGGTGGTAGGCGCTGCGTTCGGCGGGGGTGAGCCCGGCGTAGTCGAAGGCGACGCGCCCCTGCTCGGACACGGTCATGCCGGCGGCCATCGCGTCGGTCCGGGCGCTCTCGAGACGCTTCTTCAGGTCGGTGAACTGCTCGTGGGCGTCGCGCAGCAGGCTTGCGATGGCCTTGGCCTGGATCTGCGAGGCCGAGTACTCGTAGCGGGTCGCCGCGAAGCCGCTCTGTGCGGTGCCGGCGCTGACACCGACCCAGTTCTGGCCGGTCGACATCTTCTGCACGGTTTCGCCGTAGCGGATCTCGACCTTGTGCATCTCGCCCGCCATCGCGTCCCACTTGGCGGCGGCCGTCGTCAGCAGGCCCAGGTCGGTGTTCATGATCTCGTGGTACGTGGGCACGCCGGTCCCCCTACAGGCCGTTCAGCTTCGACTGCGACAGGAACTGGTTGTTGAGGCCGGTGTCGTTCTGGGTGAAGAGGCCGGAGGCTCCGCGCAGGGCGCTCTTCTCGCCGGCGAGGCGGCCCATCAAGGTCTTCACCTGCTGGTCCCAGGTCTCCGCCACCTTCTTCAGGCCGGCGGCCGTGTCCCAGCCGTCGAAGCCCTTCTGGGCCGAGCCGGTGGCTTCGTCGGCGTGCTCCGAGGCCTTCTTGGTGTTCGGCTCCAGCTCCGTCTCGATCGTGCCGGCCGCGGCCTTCTTCTCGGCCGGCGTCGAGGCGAAGTCCTGGGATCCGCCCGAGAGGTACGGTCCCGCAGCCGGCAATGTGACACCAGGGGCGTACGGGCCGTGCGGTGTGACGCCCGGAGCGTACGGGCCGGGCGGCGGTCCGCTGTTCAGTCGCAAACCCGCGTTCTGATCCGCGCTGGTCGTCGTTTCGAGAACCGGTTCCCGTTCGGAATTCCCTGACATGGTGCGCCTCCCCGTCGGCAGGCATCGATCATAGGATCGGCGTGCGCAGCGAGGTCGAACGGGGTCCCGGTCAGGCCGCGGCGGCGGGGGTGTCGTCGAGCCAGTCGCAGATGCGGACGATGGACAGGCGCATCGCGCCGGGGCGGCAGTGCGCGCCGGCGCCTTCCTCCGTGGTGAACTCCATGAAGGTCTTGGGGCAGGTCAGGTGCTCGTAGAGCTGCTCGGGCCGGCCCTGGAAGAACATGTCCTCTTCGGCGTCGCACACGAGGGTGGGGCACCGGATCCGTTCGGCGAGGGTGTAGTCGAGGTAGGAGGCGCTGAAGGCGCGGGGGGTGTCCACGCCCATGACGTACATGCCGTGGTTGATCGCCCAGCGTGCGAGCGGGTCGTGGGCCATGGCCTGCTCGAAGGCGGTGTCGAGTTCCGGTGCGGAGTCGGCGCGCAGGAGCCGTTCGGCGTCTTCGCGGGTGCCGGGGACGTTGCGCACCGCGACCTGGCCGAGTTCGTGGAGGCCGTCCACGGCGATCCGCGCTCCCGACCGGTGGGGCGCGGTCCGTACGCGGGCGGACACGGAGGCCCGTCAGGGTGAACCCCCGCGCGTCCATGCGGCGTACCGCCCACCGCGCGCCCCTAGGGTCGCTGCGTGGCCGACTGTCTTCCCCGCGACTCCGAGTCCGCCGTTGCCCTCGCATGCCCCCGCTGCCGGGCCCGGCCCTGCGACGGCTGCATCGCGCCGCGCGCCGAACGGCCCCTGGTGACCCGTGCCGCCCGCGTCTTCGGCCGACAGGGCGGACAGGTGTGCTGGCCCTACGGGCTCCGGCGGCCGGCCCCGCCGAGGGCGAGGACCGAGGTGGCACTCCGCCGGCACGAGGCGGCCGTCGCCGACCGGGACGCGGCCCAGGAACAGATCACTTCCTGGGCCGAGTCGCTGGGCCTCAAGCAGAGCCGGTCCGGCTGCTGTCCCCGCTGGCTCCAGCGCGGCCGTAGCGGCCGGTGCACGCCGTGGGCGTGCACGCAGTACGGCAGCAACGGCCTGGACCACGACTGGCTGGACCATCTGATCGCCTGGACCCGCGCCGGGAAGCCCGCGGCGATCACCACCGCGCCCTACGAGGTCGGCGCCAAGGACGAGGAACGGCTGAGCTGGTGGACGGCGACGGACCCCCGCCTCTCCGTGGCCCGAGGCACCGGCTGGCACGGGCTCGGCACCACGCAGATCGTCATGTGGCGCGCTGACCTGGTCAACGCCACCGCGTCCAACCCCACGGCCTGACGAACGGCTTCCCCGGCCGGGGCCGGTCGTGGCTGCGAGCCCGTCGGATCTGCTCCCCGGACGCGACCGGGCCCCGGGGCTCCGGGGGGGCGGAGGGCTCCGGGGCGTGGGTGGTGGCGGGTGCCGGGGGCGGGGCGGTCAGCAGAGGGGGATGCCGGGGGCGGGGTCGGCGCCCACGTTCACGTTGCCTCCCCACATCCACACGTTGCTGTAGATGTGGCCGATGTCGTAGTCGATGACGGTGCCGCGGTACCAGACGTCCGTGGTGTAGCCGCCCGCGGTGACCCGCTGGCCGCGCGCGTAGCACTCGACGCCGGCCTCGGTCACCTTCGTCGTCGTGCCCCAGATCCGGCTGCCGGTGTTGGGCGCGGCGCGCAGGTTGCTGTGGGCCTGCACGGTCGTCGCGTGCCCGCTGGTGCCGGCCTGGGCGGCCCCGGCCGTTCCGGCGGCGCCGAGGAGGGAGAGTGCCGCGCCGAGCGCCAGCCCCGTCGCCACCAGCCCGGTGGATCGCTTCCCCATTGCTTTCCCTTCTGTCGTGAACGCTTGCCGTTCGGCACGGTGACGGACGGCGCGGCGCGTCCGTATGAGCGCACCGCCCAGGACCTTCGCGGAAGTTCCCCCGGTCAGAACGTGCAGTCGCTGACGTGCGCCAGGTGCTCGTCCCCCGTGATGTACACGTTGTTCACCCAGCCCCACATGCCGCTCGGCGACTCCACGTACGTCCACCACCGGCTGCTGTATCCCGCGTCGCTGACGGGCTCCCCCTGCTTCTGGCAGTAGGCGGTCACCGTGGTGCTCGACACCGTGGCCACGACCTGGCAGTTCTGCCGGGACGGGAAGGTCTTGCACGTCTGGAAGGGGACCCCCGAGGCGGCGTTGCGGACGTTGACCCCGGTCGCCCAGACGTGCACCTTCGTGAACTCCATCGCCGCGGCGGCGACCTCGGCGGGCTGCGCGGGCTGTGCCGGCCGCTCCGTCGCCGAGGCGGTCGCGGGACCGGCCGCCACCGCCGCGGCGGCGACGAGGAAAGCCGTGGACAGCGCGCGGAGCGTGCGCGGTGACGTGTTCTTCATGGTGGAGGCCTCTCCCGGCAGTGGTCGCGCGCGGCGGGGTGCCGCGCCGGTCACCGGGGCGACGGGGCGCGGCCGCCCCTCGTATGAGTGCCGGCCGCCGGTCTCCGCACGCGGCCTCAGTGCCCCGGCGCCTCCCCCGGGTCCACGCGTTCCACGGGCTCCAGGGGTTCCAGGGGTTCCAGCGCTTCGCGGGTGCCCAGCCGGCGGAAGACCTCGTACGCCTCCTCCGCGAGCGCGCGCGCCGTCGCCGTCCGGCCGCCCCGGGCCAGGGCGACGCGGGCCAGGTCGCGCAGGGTGCGGGCGCGCCACAGCGGGAGTTGCAGCTTGTCCCACAGTCCGAGGGCCTGTCCCAGGGTCTCGTCCGCCGCCTCCCAGTCCGACACGGCGAGGTGCCACTCGCCGATGGTGCGCAGGACGAGCGCCTCACCGAACATGTCCTGACGCTTGCGGGTGATCTCCAGGCACCGGTCGAGCCGTTCCCGGGGCCCGGCCGTCCGGCCCTGCCGGAACTCGACCTTGGCCAGCGACAGGCTCGCGTACATGACGCCGAAGACGTCGTCCGTCTCCTCAAAGAGGGCGAGCGACCGCCGCAGCAGGGCCGCCGCCCCCGTCAGGTCCCCGCGCGCCCGGTGGCACAGACCCAGTGAGCGCAGGGCGAGCGCCTCGCCGTGCCGGTCCCGGGCTCCGACGTAGAGGCGGTGGGCCCGGGAGATCGCCTCCCACGCCTCGTCGTCGCGGCCCTGCTCCCGGTGGACGGAGCCGATGCCGTAGAGCACGTGGGCCATGGCCGAGCCGTCCTCCGGCTCCCGGTAGAGGCCGAGCGCCGAGGTCAGCAGGGGCAGCGCCTCGTCGAAGCGGGCCTGTTCGCGGCGGGCCGCACCCATGCCGGCCCGCGCGCCCGCGCAGCCGGTGCGTACGGACCGCTCCTCGAACAGGCGCAGCGCGCGGGCGAAGAAGGCGTGCGCCTCGTCGAAGCGGTCCTGCTCCAGGCGCAGTTGGCCCAGCCCGTTCAGGAGCCAGGCCTCGCCCTCGGCGTCCCCGCCCCGGCGTACGGCGGCCAGGGCCGCCTCGTGCGAGCGCGACCAGGCCTCGAACCGGTTGTAGAGGGCCACGGAAGCGGCCATGAGGGTGGCCGCGAGCTCGCGGGCGGCGTCGAACATCCCGTGGTCCGCGCAGTGGATGACGGCGGCCAGCAGACACGGCTGCTCCGCGGCGAACCAGGCGGCCGGATCGTCCGATGTCCGCGGCGGCCCGCCCGGGCCCTCCTCCGGTGCCTCCTGCAGGCCCTCCGTGACCCGCGAGGTCCCCCCGTCCGCGGCTCGCGCCGGTCCGTCCGCGGCGGCGACCGGGAGGAAGCGTGACGCGCCGCCCGGGGCGTGGGCCGCCGCGGTGCGGGCCATGTCCAGCCAGCGGTCGACCAGCCTGCGGACCGCCGCCTCCCGGTCCTCCCGGGGCTCGTCGGCGAGGCAGCGCTCCCGGGCGTACTCGCGCGCCAGGTCGTGGATCCGGTAGCGCGTCCTGCCCGTCTCGTCGGTGCCCACGACCTCCACGAAGTGGCAGTCCACGAGCTGCTCGACCGCGTCCTCGGCGTCGTCCTCGCCCACGTCCAGCAGCGGCCCGGCCACCCAGGCGGCGAAGTCCGGCAGATCCATCAGGGCCAGGCGGCGCAGGGCGCGCTGCTCCTGCCCGGCCAGGTCCGCGTAGCCCATTCCCAGGCTCGCGCGGACTTCGAGGTCGCCCGCCTGCAGCTCGTCCAGCCGACGGCGCTCGTCCCGCAGGCGCGACACCAGCCGCGCCGGCGTCCAGTGGGGGCGGGCGGCGAGACGGGCGCCGGCGATGCGGACCGCGAGCGGGAGCCGGCCGCACAGTGCGACGATCTCGGCGGCCCGGTCGGGCTCCAGCGCGGGCCGGGCCGGACCGGCCACCCGGGCGAGCAGGTCCAGGGCCTCCGGTTCGGACGGCACCCCCAGATCGAGGTGGGCCGCCCCCTCCAGCGCGACGAGCCGGCGGCGGGCGGTGATCAGCACGGCCGAGCCGCCGCCCGGCGGGAGCAGCGGGCGCAGCAGCGCCTCGTTGACAGCGTTGTCGAGGACGAGGAGGACCCGGCGGCGCGCGATGTGCGTCCGGTACAGCCCGAGGAGGTCCTCCTCGTCGCGCGCCGGGGTCTCGGGGTCCACCCCGAGGGTGCGGAGCAGTCGGGCCAGGGCGTCCGCGGTCCGGACCGGCTCGGAGTCCGAGGCGCGCAGGTCCACGAAGAGCTGTCCGTCGGGGAAGAGCGCGGCGGTGCGGTGCCCCACGTGGACGGCCAGGGCGGTCTTGCCGGTGCCCGACCGGCCGGAGATCACCCCGATCGGCGGCGCGGTGCGCGTCGGGTTGCGGACCTCCTCGAGCAGGGCGGTGGCCCAGGCCGTCTGTTCGGCACGCCCCATGAAGTCGGCTGCGTCGGGCGGGAGTTGGGTGGGCACCGGATGGCCGGTGCCGTGGTGCGAGCGGTCGGCCCGGCGGACTCCCGACGCCTCTTCGCCGGAGCCCGGACCCGATTCCGGGTCCGAGTCCGATCCCGGCCGGGGGGCGGCTGCCGCCGCGGGTTCGGCCGGCCTCCCGGCGGGCGCGGCCCTCCGGGGCACCGGCGCTCCCAGCACCGTCGTGTCCGCCCGCAGCAGCGCCTGGTGCAGCGCCCGCAGCTCGGGGCCGGGGTCCGCGCCCAGTTCCGTACGGAGCAGCCGGCGCCCCTCGTCGTAGCAGCGCAGCGCGTCGGACATCCGGCCGGTGCGGAACAGTGCGGTCATCAGCTGGCCGCGCGGGCGCTCCCGGAGGGGGTGGGCAGCGACGTGGGCGACGAGTTCGGAGACGAGGTCGGTGCGGCGGTCCAGGTCCAGTTCGGCGGAGAAGCGGAACTCCTGTGCCTCCAGGCGGAGTTCCGTGAGTCGCATGGCCTCGACACGGGCGAAGGACTGGCCGAGGCCTTCCAGGGCGTCCCGGCCGCGCCACAGGCGCGACGCCGCCTGGAGGATCTCGACGGCCTCCTCGGCCCGGCCCCGTACGGCCGCCTCCCGGCCGGCCGCGAACGCCCTCTCGAAGCACCGGGCGTCCACGGTCTCGGACGGGAACTCCGCGACGTAGCCCGGCGGGCGGGTCCGGATGGCCTCCGCACCCTCCGTACCGGCCAGGACCCGGCGCAGGCCGGAGACGTGCGAGGCGACGAGCGCCCGCGCGGTGGCGGGCGGCTCCTCCTCCCAGACCAGATCGACCAGCCGCTCGACGGACAGCACCTCGCCGAGATAGACGACGAGGGCCGCGAGCATCCCCGTCGGTTTTGCGCCCTTCAGCGCGATCCGGCGCCCCCCGCTCCACACCTCGACCGGGCCCAGAAGGCGAACGTCCACCGTGTCCCCCGATTTCGCGTACCGCAGTCGGGGACAACGTGTCGGTCCCCACTGAGATGAACGCGTTGCACCGGACCTCCGGTTTCACGGAGGGCGGATGTGGAGCGCAGGGTGGCCGAAACCATCGGGTCGCCCGATCCGGGTGGCCCGTTCCCGGCGCTGCATGCGTCCTGCAGAGGATCTGCAGCGATCCTGCAACGCCCGGCCCGACGCTGTGAGCGTGACGGACATCATCCTTCTCTCGGACCCACGGGTCGCCGCCACGCGTGTCACCGAGAACGGTGAACCCCTGATCGACGCAAGGGAGTTCGCCGCACTGCGGATCGACACGCGGAAGACGGACGACGACGGCTCGTACGCCCATCTGCGGGCCGACGTGCTGCGCCGGCTCCTCCTCGCCCAGGAGGCGCTGCCGGCGGGGCTGCGTCTGCTCGTGGTGGAGGGCTTCCGGCCGCCCGCACTGCAGCGCCGCTACTTCGACGAGTACGCGGCGACGCTGCGCACGGCCCATCCCGACGCCGGACCGGACCGGATCCGCGAGCTGGCCAGCGCCTACATCTCGCCCCCGGAGGTCGCCCCGCACGTCAGCGGTGGCGCGGTGGACCTGACGCTGTGCACCGAGGACGGTGTCGAACTGTCCCTCGGTACGGAGGTCAACGCCACCCCCGAGGAGAGCGCGGGCGGCTGCCGCACCGCCGCCCCCAACGTCGGCGCCGACGCCCGCGCCCACCGGGCGGCGATGGGCCGGGCCATGACGGCCGCGGGGTTCGTCAACTACCCGACCGAGTGGTGGCACTGGTCGTACGGGGACCGGTACTGGGCGCTGCTGACCGACGCGCCGGCGGCCAAGTACGGTCCCGCCTCCCTGAACCCCACCACAGCCTGAGAACAGCCGGACCCCGGGGGAACACCGTGGAGTACACCCGCAGCACGACGCAGACGCAGACGCCGATACCGGCGCCCACGCAGGAACCCACCACGAGTACGGGCACCGGCAGCGGCACCGTCGGGACGGGCTTCGCCGACCACATGACCGCCGCCGAGTTCGACGAGGCGTTCACCGCCGTGATGCCGAGGCTGCGGCGCCGGCTGCTGGTCCTCACCGGCAATCCGCACGACGCCGACGACCTGTTGCAGGAGACGTACCTGCGGCTCTCCCGCCGGGCCCGTGCCCGCACCCTGACGCGTCAGCAGCAGCCGTACGCCTACACCTGTGCGGCGGCGCTGAACCTGCTGCGCGACCTGTGGCGGCACCCCTCGCGCCAGGAACGCTGCACCGACCGGCTGCCGGAACACGGCTGGGACGGCGGCTTCGCCGGCCGGGAGGCCGAGGCGGTGACGGCCGCGCTGCTGCGCGGGCTGTCCCCCAAGGAGGCGGCGGCCGTGATCCTCGTCGACCTCGAGGGCCTGACCCACGACATGGCGGGGGAACGGCTCGGCGCCCACCGCGGCACGGTGCAGCGCAACCGCATGCGCGGCCTCGCCAAGATCCGCGCCGCACTCGCCGCCTAGCACCGGCCGCACCGGCCACCACCGACCCGCACCGCACCGCACCGGCGCACATCGCGCCGACCACTCCAGGGGGAAACCATGCACCGCGCCCACCGCACCCTCGCGACGGCGGGAGGACTGCTCCTCGCCACCGCCCTGACCTGTACCGGCACGGCGATGGCCGCCTCCGCGCCGGCCTCCGCGGCGACAGCGGCCGCCGCCGACTGCCGCGCCCTGGCGGACGCGTCCGCCCAGGCACAGGCGATCGTCAACGCCGCCTGCTCGCAGATCGGGGTCCCGTACTCCTGGGGCGGCGGTTCGATCCACGGGCCGACGTTCGGCCAGGACTATCCAGGCGGTGGTCCCGGCGCCCACGACAGCCGGGTGAAGGGCTTCGACTGCTCGCACCTGGTGCAGTACGCGGCCTGGCAGGGTGCGGGCATCGCCCTGCCCGAGGGGACGTGGAACCAGGCCCGGTGGAGCGGCGCCACCGCCCGGTTCGACCGCACCCGGGGAATCGCTCCGCTGCAGCCGGGCGATCTGCTGCTGTGGGGATCGGACCCGGCCAACCTCGGCAGCGTCCACCACATCGCCGTCTACCTCGGCAACGGCAAGATGGTCGAGGCCCGGGAGTCGGGGACGCTCGTGATGGTCAGCGACGTACGGCTCAACGCGCAGTACGCGGGCGCCCTGCGCATCGCCGGCACCGGGCAGCCGCCCGCGAACACCAAGCGGTTCATGACCTGGGGCACCGATGTGAGCCTGCGTCCCGAACCCGGCACCCGGAAGCCTCCCGTGAGCAGGCTGCCCGGCCCCACGGCCGTGGACGTGCTCTGCCAGGCGCGCGGAGAGACGGTCACCGCCGAGGGCTACACCAACGACGCCTGGTCGTACCTGCCCAAGTACAACGCGTGGATCTCGAACATCTACATCGACGACCCGGCCGCCTGGCTGCCCGGGGTTCCCACCTGCTGACGCGGTTCGCCCCGCCGACGCGCCGTTCCACCGCACCGTCCGGATCCCACACCTCTCGTCACCCCTCGCTCTCTCGAAGGAGACCCGCCATGCGCACACTGAAGCGCACCCAGTCCATCGGCCTGCTCGTCGCCGCGGTCACCGCGGCCGGGCTGGTCCCGCTCGCGGCCGGCCAGGCCGCCGCCGCTCCCGCCAAGGCCACCGGCTACGCCGGCTCCTGCCCGACGGCCGGCACGGTGACCCAGGGGTGGCACTCCGGCCACGACGGCGTCGACATCGCCAACAACCGCGGTACGCCGATCCACTCCACCGGGCCCGGCACCGTCATCGTCTCCGGCACCGCCAGCGGCTACGGCCAGTGGATCCGCATCAAGCACGACGACGGCACCGTCACCGAGTACGGCCACATGTACGAGCGTCTCGTCTCCGTGAACCAGCGGGTGAGCAGCGGTCAGCTGATCGCGCGGATGGGCTCCGAGGGCCAGTCCACCGGGCCGCACCTGCACTTCGAGGCGCACTCCTCCACGGCCAGCACCCGGGGCATGGACCCGGTCGCCTATCTGGCCGAGCGGGGTGTGAGCCTGCCGTGCACCCCGGGCAGCGGAACCCCCGGTACGAACTTCACCACCTGGGGCACCTCGGTCCGGGTCCGCGCCGACGCCCGGCTGAACGCGACGGTCGTGCGCACGCTGACCGGGCCGACGCCGGTCTACGTGCAGTGCCAGAAGAAGGGCGACCCGGTCACCGCCGAGGGCTACACCAACGACGCCTGGTCCTACATCCCGGCGCTCGGCGGCTTCATCTCGAACATCTACATCGACCACCCCGCCGCCTGGCTGCCGGGCGTGGGCACGTGCTGACCGGCGCCCTCGCCGGCAGGAGGGGTGCCGCGGCCGTGGCTCTCGCCTCCGCGCTGCTCCTCTCCCCCGGTCTCACCTCGTCCGCGCAGGCCGCCGACTCGGCGCCCTGCACCCCCGACCGGAACTATCCGGGCACGTTCCTGTGCCCGATCTGGGGGTCGAACGTCAATCTGCGCACCGCCCCCGATCCGCAGGCCCCGGTCAGCGCCACTTCGCCCGACGGCGGCGTGCTCAGGGTGCTGTGCCAGGTCAAGGGCGGCCGCGCGACCTACGGCGAGTACTGGCACACCTGGTGGGTCAAGACCCCGGCCGTCGGCATGGCCAAGTCCGCCTACATGAGCGAGATCTTCCTCGTCGGCGGCGGCAACGACGAGCGGGACTCGGGCCTGCCGAACTGCTGACGGACGGCCCGCGCCGGCCGGATGCCCCGGGACCCGCCGCGGCCCCGGGGCATCCGGCGTTCCGGCCCTCGCCGGCTTCACCGCGGCCGCCGCCCCGGTCTCCACCGCGGGCCCCACCTCCGCCTTCAGTTCCCTCCCCTCTTCCGCCGATTCCACCGGACACACCGGCTCCACCGATCCCGAGGACGATCATGACGACCTTGAAGAGCGCCCGCGGCACGATGCGGGCGGGCGTGCTGACCGCCGCCCTCGCCGCGCTCGTGTGCACCACCGCGACCACCACCTCCGCCGCCTTCGCCGAGTCCCCGCCGCCGCGCCCGGCGGCGGCGCAGGCCGAGGTGCCCGCCGGTGTGACGGCCGGCGTCGCCGTCTTCGACCGCCAGACCGGCACTTTCACCGAACAGCTCAACACCTCGGCGCAGTTCAGGTCGGCGTCGGTGGTGAAGCTGCTGATCGCGCTGGACGTGCTCTGGAACCGCAGCCCCGACGCCCTCCCGGCCGCCGACCGGGCCCGGATCGACACCATGCTGCGCGGCAGCGACGACACGGCCGCGAGTACCTTCTGGGCGAACAACGGCTCGGGGGCGATCGTCGACCGGATGGTCGCCCGGCTCGGTCTGACCGACACCGCCCGCCCGCCGGCCACGCACCCCGGCTACTGGGGCTACACGGCCCTCTCGGCCCGGGACACCGTGAAGATCTACCGCCATCTGCTGGACTCGGCGCCGGCGGCCACCCGCGACTACCTCCTCGGCGACCTGCGGCAGTCCACCCGCTGCGCCACCGACGGCTACGACCAGCACTTCGGGATCGCCGGTTCCTTCAACCGGCCCTGGGCGGTCAAGCAGGGCTGGTCGGGCTTCAGTTCGGGCGGCTGCACGGCGACGACCGCCAAGGCGGCGGCCACAGCCGCCGAACCGGAGGGAGCCGCCCCGGCGCCGGCGGGCGCCGACGCCGTGGACCTCTCCCGTCCGGCACTGCACACCACCGGTGTGGTGGGCACGGGCGACCGTTCCATCGTGGCCGTCTTCACCCTGCACCCCGGCGGGACCTCGTACGGCAAGGCCTACACGGACATCGGGCGGCTGACCCGTTCCCTGAACGTGCCCGGCGCCTCCCGTCCCGCCGGTACGTGGATCGGCACCTGGGGCAGCGGGGTCCGGGTCCGCACCCAGGCGACGACCGCCTCCGGCGCGATGACCACGCTGCCCGCCGGAGTGGAGGTCCTGGTGGGCTGCCAGAAGCGCGGGCAGCAGGTCAGCCAGCCGCCGTACCTCAACGACTGGTGGGCCCACCTGCCCCAGTACGGCGGCTACATGACCAACATCTACCTCAGCAGCCCCGAGAACCAGGTGCCCGGGGTGCCGGTCTGCTGAGCGGCGCGAGGGGCGGCCGTAGGATCGGCCGGTGATCCGCAAGCCACCCCCGCCCTCGCCCCCGCCCCCGTCCTCCGTGTGCGTCGACGTCCCCGACGGACTCGGCGCCGTGGAGGTGACGGGGGACGCGGACGGCAGCCTGCTCCTGCTGGCCGGCGATCCGGCGCTGCTGGAAGCCGGTGACGGCTGCGGCAGCCTCGGCCGGCTGGCGGCCCGCGCCGGTGCGGGGGCGCCCGGCATCGCCGAGGTCAGGTCGCTCGCCGCCTGGCTGGGCGCGCCCGGCCTGGTCCCCGATCCGGTCACCGGCCTCGTCGGTCCGCCGGATCCGGGGCGGCTACGGCCCCTGCTGTCGCTGCTGGCCCCGGGACGGTACGTGATGACGGCGGCGGTGGCTCCGGATCTGCTGCGGGTCGTCCGCCCCGACGGCCGCCGGACCGAGGGCCGGTACGCCGACGAGGAACTCGCCTTGGTGACCACCGATTTCCGGCCGCCGTCCGACCACGCGGCGGTGCGCCGGTACGGGGACCTCATCCGCGCCGGGGGCGCCCTGCCGGCGCTGGTGGTGCTGTTCCCCACCGTGGACAGCCGGGCGGGCTACCTCCTCGACGGACACCACAAGCTCGCCGCCTACGAACGCGCCGGCGCCCGGCCGCTGTTCGTCGGCCTCGCCCCGCAGGCGCCCCGCCCGCCGCGGCCCGAGGAGCTGGACCGGGCCCGGGAGGTCTTCCCGTACGGTCCGCACCCGCACCGAAACGACCCGCTGGACCGGGTCTTTTCCGCCATGGGGGCAGAAGCCTCCTTCTCGTCGGCGGGCCGCCGCCCGTAGGCTTGCGCGCTGCCGTCGGACAGCGTGTTCTCTGCCGTCACGAGACATGGACGTGAGTGTGGAACGGGACGATGCGCACCTCCTCGACCGGCGCCGGCTCACGGCGAAGCGCGACAGGGCCGAGGCCCTGGGCGAAGCGGGCAGGCCCCGGGAGGCCCGCCGGGTCCTGGTGGGCCTGCTCGCCGCCTTCGAGCGCGGGCTGGGACCCGACCATCCGGAGAGCCTCCTGACCCGCGGGCTGCTGGCCCGCTGGACCGGCGAGGCGGGCGAGCCGCGGGCGGCGGCCGCGGAGTTCCGGGACCTGGTGCGGCTGCGCGGCCGGATGCTGGGGATGTCCCACCCGGTCACCCTGGAGGCCCGCCACGCCCTGGCCCACTGGACGGCGGAGAGCGGCTGCGGGGCAACGGCGCTGGGGATGCTGGAGGAGCTGCTCGCGGTCCGGCTGCGGGTGCTGGGCGCGGACCATCCCGGCACCCTGGCCACCGAGCACGAGCTCGCCCGGCACATCGGCGGCGCCGGAGAGCCGGCGACGGCCGCCCGGCTGCTGGGCGACGTGTGCGCGGCCCGGACCCGGCTGCTCGGCGGCGACCATCCGCACACCCTCGACTCACGCCAGGAGCTGGCCCGTTGCACCGGCGCCGCGGGCGATCCGGGCCTCGCCGCGGACCAGCTGGCGGTGCTGCTCGCGCTGCGGCGCGGGGTGCAGGGCGACCGGCATCCGGCCACTCTCCTGGCCTGCCACGAACTGGCCGTCTGGGAGCTCGCGGCGGGGCGGGGCGCGGCGGCCCGGACACGGCTGCGGGAGCTGCTGCCGCTGCGCGCGGAGGTGCTGGGGGACGGGCACCCCCACGTCCGGGCGACCGCCGCGCTCCTCGGCCGCACGTCCCGCGCGGGACGGCCCGCGGCGGACTGAGGACGCGGCCGGTCCGCGGTGCGGTGCGGACCGGCGCACGGGAACCCCTCCGGCCACAGCGCTAGAAGGCGTCGGGGAGGGCGGGGACGGCCTGGCGGAGCGGGGCGGCGGCGCCGTCGTTCTGCGCCGTCCCGCCCGGGGCGTCCCGTGGCGGGTCCGCCGCCGGGGTGCGGGCGCTGCCGGCGACGATGAGCGCGAGCAGGACCGCGGCCGCCTCGGACTGCAGGATCCGCGCGGCCTGCTTGAGCCGGCCCGGGTCCGGCACCGGGATGGACAGGGCCAGGCATTCCGGGTTCGGCCCGGCCGTGATGGGCACCGCCGCGCACAGCGTGCCGAGCGCGTACTCCTGGAGGTCGAGGAGGGGGGCGTGGGGCGGCCTGGTGTCCAGCTGGTGGAAGAGGGCCCGCCGGCTGGTGAGGGTGTGGTGGGTGAAGCGGCTGGGCCGGTAGCGGGACAGGTGGTCGCGGCGCTCGTCGGGTCCGAGCTGGGTCAGCAGGGCCTTGCCCACCGCGGTGGCGTGCGCGGCCGCGCGGAAGTCGACCCATTCCTCGACCGCGGGTGCGGCGGGACCGTCCGCGTACTGGGTGATGGACACCTCGCCGTCGGTGTACCGGGCGACGTAGACGGCGGCGCCGACCGTGTCCCGCACCCAGGCCAGGGTTTCGCGCAGGTGCCCGTGCCCCCGGCCGCCCGGCGGGTCGACGGGCAGCAGGGCGTTGCCGGGGACGTACGCGTCAGGCCCGACCGGGGTGGCCAGGTCGGCGCGGATCAGCTGCTCCACGGCCCGGAGGAGGGCGAGTTGCGGCAGTCCGGTCTCGCGGGCGATCTGGGTGAGGTTCACCCCGCCGGAGAAGCGGTTGACGACCTCCAGCACCCGCAGTGCGTGGTGGACGGACTCCAGGGCCACGGGCGCGGGGCGTTCCCCAGGCGGGCGCGGGGCCGTGGGCGGTGGGCCGGGCGGCCGCAGTGCGCCCAGGGCCCAGGCTCCGGCCGCCTCGGTGAGGTGCAGCGGGTCGAGGCGGGCGTTGCGGGCGACGGCGACGGCGACCTGCGGCCCGGGGGTGAAGACCTCACCCAGGTCGGGGTGTTCCAGCGGGGGCCGGGCGGTGACGGCCCGGTGCAGCCGGGCGGGCAGCCGCACCGGCGGCCGCCCGGCCCGGCCCGGTCCCCCGGTGAGGGTGGTGAGGTCCTGGGTGGTGATGGGCGGGGAGGTCCAGATGACGGAGGCGCCGAGGGCGCCCTCCAGGTCCTCCGGGATACGGGGCAGCACGGGCAGGTGCTCGTCGGCCGGGAGGGTGCCCGCCTGGTGCTTCCAGTGCCGGGCGGTCGCGGCCTCGGCACGGGCCAGGTGGTACAGGTAGAGGCAGCGGGCTGCGGTCCGCGAGCCGGCGCCGGCGGCGTACTGGAACCAGAACCGGGCGCCCTCCGTGCGGTCGGCCAGGTGGAGCATGCAGCCGAAGAGCAGTGCGGAGTCGGGTCCGTGGGGCCAGGAGTCGGCGTCGAGGGCGAGGGCGGCGAAGTCCCGGCTCTCCACCAGGGACCAGGCGAGGTCGTCGAGCCCGCGGGCGGCCCGCACGTGGCAGGCCGCGTCGAGGACCAGGGCGTCGGACTCGGCGGGTACGCTCCGGCCGCGGGCCGGCGGGGGCCCGCCGCAGGGGCCGCCGCCCCGGCCGTGCCGGGCGCGGTCGGCGGCGATCCGGCGGGCGATCCGGCGCCGGGCGGCCCCTTCGTCGTAGCCGGCGTACTCCTCGGCGAGCACGGCCGCGTCCTCCAGGGCCGCGTCCAGTCCGCGCAGCGGCATGTCGCGGTGGCGTGGCACGTCGCTCACTGGTCCTTCTCCTCTCCGGGGATCCATTCCACCCCGAGCTTGCGGGACAGGGTGCGGCGCGCGCCGCGGATGTGCGAGCGGACCGTGGCCGGCGAGATCCCCATCATGCGGGCGACGGTGTCGGAGTCGTTGCCCAGCAGGAAGGCGAGGAGCACCACGTCGTACTGCCGCTCGGACAACCCGGCGATCGCCGCGTAGAGCCCGAGTTTGGACTCCAGCAGTTCCAGGCGTTCCCGGGAGGAGCGGCGCAGCGCGGCGAACCAGGCCGTCTCCACCATCGCCACCTGCCGGCCCAGGACGGCCAGTCTGCGTTCGACGTGCTCGCGGAGCACGGCCCAGGCGAAGCCGTGCAGGCTCGCTTCCTTCAGCGCCTGGCACCACACCTTCAGCAGGAAGGTGAAGACATCGTCGACGACCTCTTCCGCGTCCTTGCGGTTGCCGAGCTGGAGGTGGGCGTAGCGCAGGTAGGCGCGGTGCTGCTGGGAGTGGAACGCGGCGAACTCCACCGGCAGTACGCCGGCCAGTTCGCTGGAGACCGCGCGGTCCCCGGACGGGTCGAGTTCGCCTTCGTTCATGCGCTCCCCCACAGCTGTTCGTCGCCGTCCGCGGGGGCGGCGGGGACCTGGCGGTGCCGTGCCGGAGTCCCGGCGCGGCGCGGGGCTGCGGGTGGCCCGCCGGTGGCTCTGCCTCCTCCCGGGCCCGGGGGGCGTCCGGGCGCCCGGGGCCCGTCGGCGGCGACGGCGCGCGGAGCGGGGGCCGACGGGGCGAGGGCGGGCGTCTCGGCAGCGTTCACGGCGAAGTGGAACCTTCCAGGTGGAGTGGGCGCGGGGCGGCGTGCCTCCCCCCGGACCGGCAGCCGCGGAGCGTCGGGCGCTCCTTGTCACCACCCCATCGGAAATCGAGCCCGATCGTGCAAGCCGGTCCGCGGAAATCTTCCGGAGGAAGCGCATCCGCCTCGGTGCGCGCCCCGGCCCGCCCGCGTACGCCCCTCCGGTGGGGTGTCCGGCACCCCCTGACGTGCGCTTCGGCCGGGCCGGGGCGGCGTACTCCCGGCGCACGGGCCGCACTTCCTGTCACACGATCGGATGTAGGTACGGCCCCATCCGGTGGGACACGTCCCCACTCCGTGCTCCCCGGTGCCGGATGGCTGCATGGTGGGTGCAGCTCCCGGCGCCCCGGCACTCGCCGCGCGCCGCCCAGCAACGGAAGGGCCAGTACCCGATGGCGTTCGCGAGGACCCTCCTGCCCGCCCTGCTCTCCCTGGCGCTGACGGGTGTGCCCGCCGCCCTCCCCGACACCGACACCGCGGCCGCGGCCGCGTACGACGGGCAGAGCGCCCACGAGACCGCGCTGTTCAGCGTGAAGGCCGGCAACAACGCGGCGTCCCAGGAGTTCACGGTGGACGGGGCGCGGCTCACGCGGGTCGCCGTCTGGCTGGGCAGCGGGGCGGCGACCGGGTCGGTGACCGCCGAGATCCGGCGGGTGCGCGACGATCCGGCCTCGGTGATCGCCTCCAGGACCCTGCACCTGGCCGCCCTCGGCGGTCCGGGGGCCGGCTGGGTGGAGTTCCCGGTCGACGCCGCCGTGGTCCCGGGCACCACCTACCACCTGTTCGTCAGGGCGGTGACCGCGGAGAGCGGGCCGATCGCCTGGTACGGCACCACCCGGCCCGCGGCAGGGACGCCGGTCAGCTGGAACTACGACCGTTCCCACTGGGGCGGCTGGCACGCCGAGACCTCCCGGCTCGCCTTCCACGTGAACCCCACCGGCGGCGAACGGTGCGGGGAACGCGAGCCCTGCTACGTGCCCGTCTCCGTGCGCGCCGCGCGGACCTCGGGCCTGCTCGCCAACGGGGTGCACACCGAGGCCGTGCTGCCCTCCTTCGCCGTCGGTGCCTCCTACGTCGAGGGCAGCAACGTGCTGCGGCTGCCGTCCGGCCGGTGGCGCTACCTCCCCGAGGGCGCGTCCGTGTCCACCGTGGTCGAGGCCGACGATCCCGGGGCGCTGGCGCAGGTGGCGGAGAGCCGGGCCTGGCTGGCGGCGGGCCGGGTGCCCGGTGGCACCGGCCAGCGGCGGGCGGCCGCGGAGCGCGCCCTGCTGTCGATGCGTGCGCTGCTGAAGCCGAACGGCGCGTTCGCCGCGGCCTGGTCGCCCGCGTGGGCCTACTCCTGGCCCCGTGACGGGGCCTTCGCGGCCGCCGCGTTCGCCGCGACCGGGCACGACGAGGAGGCGTACCGGATCCTGCGCTACGACGCGCGCACCCAGCGGGCCGACGGGACGTGGGAGGCGCGCACCACCCTGGACGGCGCCGGGCCGCCGGACGGGCGCGAGTGGCAGCTGGACGGCAACGGCTGGGTGCCGTGGGCGACATGGCAGTGGTACCGGACGGCCCCGGCCGCGGGGCGGGACGAACGGCTGCGCGCGCTCTACCCGATGGTCCGCAGGGCGGCCGACCACACCGTGGGCGCGCTCGGACCGGACGGGCTGCCGCCAGCGTCCCCTGACTACTGGGAGCTGGGCACGACGAGCACCAACATCGGTACGGCGGCGCCGCTGCTGGCCGGGCTCAACGCGTCCGCCGACCTCGCCGCACGGCTGGGCAGGCAGGACGACGCGCGGCGGTGGTCCGACGCGGCCGGGCGGCTGTCGGCGGGGATCGCCGCCGCGTTCGCCCCGCTGGGATACCAGCGGACGGTCGACGGGGAGCACGGCCGGGACAGCGCGGTGGCGTTCATGGCGCCGCCCTTCAACGCCGCCCCGGCGGGGCTCGGCGAGGCGCTGGACTCCACGTACCGGGCGCTGCTCCTGCCGAACGGCGGCCTCACCCCGGGCGACGACCCCTCCTTCAGCTGGGGTCCGTACGCCTGGACCGCCAGTACGAGCTTCTTCGCGCTCGCGTGGGCCGGTACGGGCGAGCGGGCGCGGGCGGGCCGGGTGCTCGACTGGGTGCTGTCCAAGCGGAACGGGCTGGGCGAGCTGCCCGAGACGGTGAACGGGGACGGCCTGCCCTCCGCGGTGGCGCCCCTGGGCTGGACGGACTCGCTGGTCGTGCTCGCCGCCCTGGCCCTCCAGGGTTCCCCGCAGCCCGCCCCGCCGCTGCGGGCCGCGGTGCCCGCGGGCAAGGCCGGCTGAGCGCGGCTCCGCGTCGCGTCGGCCGGGTGGGTCCCGGTCAGCCGCCGGTGGCGGTGTCGCTGCCCTTGACGGTGTTGCCGGTGACGGTGTTTCCGGTGACCGACCCGTCCGTTCCCGACACGGTGACCGCGTGCCGGACGCCGTCGGGGCCGAGGACCACGGCGCGCCAGGCGCTGCCGCCGCCCTCCTGCCCGACCACGCGCAGGGAGACCACCTTGCCGCCGGTCACGGCCGCGGCGGCCTTCTCGGCCGCTTCGCCCGCGGGCAGCGAGGGCACCGGCGCCGGAGCCCGCTCGGCACGGCCGCCGTCCCCGTCGGCACGGTCGGGGGCGCCCGGACGGTCCGGGGCGGCGGGGCGGTCGGAGCGGTCGCGCTGCCCCGGGATCGCGCGCTGCTCGCCCGGCCCGGCGGCCCGCGGCCCGTGCCCGAAGGGCCCCGGACCGGCCTCGAAGCGGACGGCGTGCGGGCCCCGCCCGTGGTGGTCGTGGTGCGCGACGGCCACGGCGGTCACCACGCCGCCCACGACGACGACGGCGGCCCCGGCCGCGACCCACCGGGCGCTCCGGCCCGGGGGGACGAAGCGGCCCGGGAACCCGCGCCGGCCGCCGGCTCCGGGTTCCTTCCCGGAGGGTGCGGACGGCACGGGCGGTACGGCCGGCGGGGACGGGTCCGGCCGTGCGGGCGGCACGGACGGTTCCGTGGGCGGTACGGGTTCGGACATGCGGCGGCTCCTCGGGACGGCCGGGCACGGTGCCGGGCTCGTGCCAGAGCATGCGCGGCCGAAGCTGAAGCCCCGCTGAAGCCACCTGAAGACCTCTTCAGCCGCGCCCGGTGCGGCCCTGCGATCCTGTTCGGCATGCGCGTACTGGTGGTGGAGGACGAACGGCGGCTGGCGGTGGCCCTGCAGCGCGGGCTGCAGTCGGAGGGGTTCTCGGTGGACGTGGCCCACGACGGGACCCAGGGGCTGTGGATGGCGACCGAGCACGACTACGACCTGATCGTGCTCGACATCATGCTGCCGGGCCTGAACGGCTACCGGATCTGTGCCAGGCTGCGCGCGGCCGGCAACGAGTCGGGGATCCTGATGCTGACCGCCAAGGACGGCGAGTACGACGAGGCGGAGGCGCTGGACACCGGCGCGGACGACTTCCTGTCCAAGCCCTTCTCCTACCTCGTCCTCGTGGCCCGGCTGCGGGCGCTCGGCCGCCGCGCCGGCGGACGCCGGCCGCAGGTGATGCGGTTCGGCGACCTGCTGCTCGACCCGGCCGCCCACGCGTGCTCGCGCGGCGGCACGGAGATCCGGCTGACCGCGCGGGAGTTCGCGGTGCTGGAGTACCTGGCCCGGCGCTCCGGCGAGGTGGTGCCCAAGCGGGACATCCTGGAGCAGGTGTGGGACAGCGCCTTCGACGGCGATGCCAACGTCGTCGAGGTGCACGTCAGTGCCGTGCGCCGGAAGATCGACGCGCCGTTCGGGCGGGCCGCGCTGGAGACCGTGCGCGGCGCCGGGTACCGGCTGGCGGCCGACGGTGGCTGAGCCGCCGGCCCTGCTGCGGCGGGCGGCCCGCGCGCTGGCGGCGCTCCCGGGCGCGGCCGCGACCCGCTGGCCGGTGTTGCGCAGGCTGTGGCCGGCCACCGTACGGGCGCGGGCCACGGTGGCGGCGAGCCTGGTGGTGGCCGCGGCCCTGTCCGTCGCCTCGTTCGCCCTGCTGGGGCTGCTGGAGGCCAACCTGCTGCGGAACGCCGAGCAGGACGCCCGGCGGCAGGCCGACACCGTGGCGCAGCTGGTCGTGGCGGGCAAGCTGAACCGGGCCCGACTGCCCGCCCGCGGCGTGGAGTTCGTGCAGGTGGTGGGCGCCGACGGGCGACTGCTGTTCGCCAGCCCGAACCTGGGCGCCGTGGCCGCCCTGCCCCCGGCCCTGCCGGGCCCGCCGGGCCCGCGGGCCCACACCTGGTACGTCCCTCCGGTCGACGACCAGCACCGGCAGCGGGTGGTCCAGGTCGTCGTGGACACCCCGGACGGTCCGGCCACCGTGTACGCGGGCGCCTCCCTGCGCGGTGTCGACGCCGCCGACGACACGACGACGGCCGCGCTGGTCATCGGCGTACCGCTGCTGCTGGCCACCGTTGCCCTCGTGACCTGGCGGGTCACCGGGCACGCCCTGCGGCCGGTGGAGGCCATCCGCGCCGAGGTCGCCGGGATCTCCGACCGGGAGCTGCACCGCCGGGTTCCGGTGCCCGCCACGCACGACGAGGTCGCCCGGCTGGCGGCGACCATGAACGCCACCCTGGACCGGCTGGAGGCCTCCGGGCGCCGCCAGCGGCAGTTCATCGCGGACGCCTCGCACGAGCTGCGCAGCCCGATCACCGTGCTGCGGACACAGCTGGAAGTGGCCCTCGCCGTGCGCGACCCGGAGCTGTGGCCCGAGCTGATCGGTGGTGCGCTGGAGGACGTCGAACGGCTCCAGCGGCTCGCGGCGGACCTGCTGCTGCTCGCCCGCATCGATGCCGCCCAACCCGTGACGGCCGTACCGCTGGACCTGTCCGCGCTGGTGCGGGAGGTGGTGGACGCGCGCGTCGGGGACCGGGTGCCCGTACGGGTGGACCTGGCCGCCGACGTGGAGGTGAGCGCCGTCGCCCTGTGGCTGGGCCGGATCGTCACCAACCTCGTCGACAACGCGCAGCGTTTCGCCGACCGGCGCGTGGAGGTGACGCTGCGCACGACGGGCGGGTCCGCGGGTCGTGTGGCGGTCCTGGAGGTCGCGGACGACGGGCCGGGGATCCCGGAGGCCGACCGGGAGCGGGTCTTCGAGCGTTTCACGCGGCTCGACGACTCGCGCAGCCGCGACCACGGCGGAGCCGGCCTGGGCCTGGCCATCGCCCGGGACCTGAGTGCCCATCACGGGGGCAGCCTGACGGCGGAGCCGTCCGCGCGGGGCGGCGCCCGGCTGGTCCTGCGGCTGCCGGCGGCAGGCCGGGACTGACGGCCGCGCGGCGGGCGGCGGGCGGCGGGCGGCGGGCGGCGGGCGGCGGGCGGCGGAGGAAGCCCGCACCGGCGGGGCGTTTTGCGGGGCGTTCGAAAATGCGGTGCCCCGGACGGGTCCGGCTCCCTAAACTCGCCGTACGCGCCGCGGCCGAACGCCGCGCGTCCCGTGCCGAGTCCGATGAGAAGGGGAGCAGCCGCCATGCGCACGTACCGCACCGCCGCTGTCGCTCCCCCGTCCCGGTACGACGTGATCCCGGTGTCTCGTGACGCCCGGTGCCGGCTGCGCGGCCGTCACCGCTAGGAGTGCCGTGGCCCTGACCGGCCTGCTCCTCCTTCACCCCTGACGCCCTTTCGGGTTCCGTCACCCCGTCGTCCCGCTTCCGCGGCCCCGTGCCGCCCGGCTCGTCCCGGGCGCCCCGGCGGCTCGGTGGTGTGCGTACGGGGGACTGTGCCCCGCGTCCGGGACATTCGCGCCGCCCTCTCCCTCTCCCCACTCGAAAGGCCTCGGGCCATGCGCGCCAACGGGCGACTCCGCACCACCGTTCCCTCCTCCACCATCCGCAACCTGGGCATCCTCGCCCACGTGGACGCCGGGAAGACCACCCTCACCGAACGCGTCCTCTTCGCGACGGGCACCATCCACAAGCGGGGCGAGGTGCACACCGGTACCACCGTCACCGACTACGACCCGCAGGAGCGCGACCGCGGCATCACCATCTTCGCCGCCGCGGTGAGCTGCACCTGGGACGGGCACCGGGTCAACCTGATCGACACCCCGGGGCACGTCGACTTCTCCGACGAGGTCGAACGCTCCCTGCGGGTCCTGGACGGGGCCGTCGCGGTGTTCGACGCCGTCGCCGGGGTCGAGCCGCAGAGCGAGACCGTGTGGCGGCAGGCGGACCGGCACGGTGTGCCGCGGATCGCGTTCGTCAACAAGCTGGACCGGGCGGGCGCCGATCTCGACACGGCGGTCCGGTCCCTTTGCGACCGGCTGGGCGCCGTACCCCTCGTGGTGCAGCTCCCGATCGGCCGGGAGGACTCCTTCACCGGCGTGGTCGACCTGGTGGCCATGCGGGCGCTGCACTGGCCCGCGGGCGCGGACACCGTCGTGTCGGGCCCCGTGCCCGAGGCGCTGCGCGAGGAGGCCGGCCGGCGCCGCAGGCTGCTGGAGGAGACGGTGGCGGAGCTCCACGCGGGCGCCCTGGAGGAGTTCTGCGCGGACAACGCGCTGGGCGACGCCACCCTGTCCCGGGCGCTGCGGGAGCTGACGCTGAGCGGGGACGGTGTCGTGGTGCTGTGCGGATCGGCCTACCGCAACCGCGGGATCGAGCCGCTGCTGGACGCGGTCGTCGCGTACCTGCCGGCGCCGTCCGACATGCCGCCGGTCCGGGGAACCGCGGACGGGGCGGAGCAGGAACGCGCCCCCGACCAGTCGGAGCCCTTCACCGCCCTCGCCTTCAAGGTCACGGCGACGGCGACGGGCCGGCTCACGCACCTGCGGGTGTACGCGGGCACCCTGCGCAAGGGGGCGACGGTACTGGACGCGGCCACCGGCCGCACCGAGCGCGTCGGGCGGATCCTGCGGGTGCAGGCCGACCGGCACGAGGAGCGGGAGGAGGCGGTGGCGGGTGACATCGTCGCGGTGGTCGGGCTGAAGGCGGCCCGCGCGGGCACGACCCTGTGCGCGCCCGGGGCCCCGCTGCTCCTCGAACCGCCGTCCGTGGCCGAACCGGTGGTCTCGGTCGCGGTCGAGGCCCGCGTCAACGCCGACACCGGGCGGCTGGCGTCGGCGCTGGCGCGGCTCGCCGAGGAGGACCCCTCGCTGGTGGTGCGGTCCGATCCGGAAACGGGTCAGACGGTGCTGTCGGGGCTGGGCGAACTGCACCTGGAGGTGGCGGTGGAGAAGATCCGCCGCGGCCACGGGGTGGAGGTCGTCGTGGGCCGGCCGCAGGTCTCGTACCGGGAGACCGTGGTGCGCGGGGTGACCGGCCTGGTCCACCGGCACGTCAAACAGGACGGTGGCGCGGGCCAGTTCGCGCATGTCGTGCTGGACGTCGAACCGCTGGAGGGCACGGCCTTCGAGTTCCGCTCGACGGTGGTCGGCGGCCGTGTGCCGCAGGAGTACGCGCGCGCCGTGGAGGCGGGCTGCCGGGACGCCCTGGCCGAGGGCCCGCTCGGCGGGTTCCCGGTGACGGGGCTGCGCGTCACGCTGACCGACGGGTCCACGCACTCCAAGGACTCCTCGGAGATGGCGTTCCGGGCGGCGGGACGGTTCGGTCTGCGCGAGGCGCTGCGCCTGAGCACCGTCGAACTGCTGGAGCCGGTCGCCGAGGTGACGGTGAGCGTGCCGGAGGAGGCCGTCGGCGGTGTCCTCGGTGATCTCGCGGCGCGCCGCGGCCGGGTCCGCGGGTCGACCGCGGAGGCGGGCACCGCCGTGGTCACGGCCGTGGTGCCGCTGGCGGAGCTGTTCGGCTACGCGTCCGGGCTGCGCGGGCGGACCCGGGGCCGGGGCGTCTTCACGAGCCGACCGGCCGGCCTGGCCCCGGTGCCGGCCTCGGTCGCGGCGGCCCTCCCGGCCGGCTGACGGCGCCGTGTCCCCGCCCCCTTGTGTACGGGGGGCGGGGACACGGGCGGTTGCGGGGGTGCGCGGGGCGCATGGGACGGGCGGTCGGGGGCATGCGGGTGGCGGTGGCGTCCGGCCCCGGTGTAGGCGACCTGTGTGAAGGAGCGGATTCGTGATGATGGCTCACCCCGATGTGCTGGTCCGGCTGGTGGAGGAGTACGAGACCAGGTCGGCGCTGCGGGACGCGGGGCGGGACGCGCCGGCGCCGGGGCGGGTCGAGGACGTCGTCTACACGCTGTGCGTGACGACCGGGACCCGGGACATCGACGCCGCGCTGGCGGCCGTACGGGAGCGGCTGGCCTCGGCGCGGTAGGGCGCCGAGGTGGTGCCGGGCCGGGCCGCAGGGACACGGCCCGGCACCGCGGCTCACGCGGCGCGGCTCACCCGGCTTCGGCCAGGACCGCGTCGACCAGCTGCTGTTGGGCCTCGGTCAGGTGGGGGTCCTGCAGCTCCACCACCTTGCCGTCGACGTGGACCACGTAGCCGAAGGCGTCCGGGACGGGTGTGCGGGCCACCGGGGTCTCCTCGGCGAGGGCGCGTTCGGCCAGCGCCTCCAGTGCGGGTCCGTCGGGGCGGCACTCGGTCTCGACGGAAGCGGTCCGCTCGCGGCCCGCGAACCCGCCGGTGCGGATGACGGTGATCAGCATGGTGCGACCTCCTTGTGCGGGAGCGCCGCCCGTGCGGCGCGTCCCTGCGGATGGCTTCCGCCTGCCCGCGAACGGCGCTCCTGCGCACCCGCCGGCGGCATCGGGCGCGGATTGTCCGAATCCTGCCCACGGAGCGCGGCCCGTGGCTGCCGGCGACGGTGTACGCCGGGCGCCGCCCGGTGTCAGTCCCGTGCCGCGACCGCCTCGGCGAGGAAGGTCCACCCGTCGAGCCTGGTCTCCCGCCGCTCCCCCGGGTGCCACCCGCGGGCCCGCGCGGTGTCGAGGAGGAACCGGACGGTGCCCGGCTCGTGGAGGTTCAGGGAGCCGACGCCGACCTGGCCCACCTCCCCCGAGCCCGTGGTGAAGCCGGAGACGTACCGGCCGGGCCCCTCGTCGAAGAGGAGGCGCAGCGAGCCGCCGCTGCCGGACGGCTCCGGCCACAGGGCGAGCGTCTGCCGGCAGCCCCCGTCGTCCGTGACGCGGTGGCCGTGGCGGACCGTCCACAGGTAGGTGTCGCCGTCGGCGACGAGCCGGCGGGCGTTCTTCGGGGAGCGGGGCATGCGGTCGAGGGTACGCGGCGGCCAGGACGCGGGGCCGCCGCTGCGCCGGTCCGTTCCGTAGGCTGGCCGCATGCGCATGCGGCCCACTCTGACCTGGACCCCTCCCGAGGGGCTGCCTCCCGGCACCACCGATCTGGAGCCGGTCGCCGAAGTGCTGGGCGCCGGAGGCGTGCTGGTGCTGAGCGGGGCGGGCCTGTCCACGGAGTCGGGCATCCCCGCCTACCGGGGCGAGGGCGGGAGCCTCGGCCGGCACACCCCGATGACCTACCAGGACTTCGTGTCCGGGCCCGCGGCCAGGCGCCGGTACTGGGCCCGCAGCCACCTGGGGCGGCGCACCTTCCGGAGGGCGCGGCCCAACGCCGGGCACCGTGCGGTGGCGGCGTTCGGGAGGCACGGCCTGCTGTCCGGGGTGATCACCCAGAACGTCGACGGGCTGCACCAGGCCGCCGGCAGTGCCGAGGTGGTCGAGCTCCACGGGAGCCTGGAGCGGGTCGTCTGCCTGTCCTGCGACGCCGTGGTGTCCCGGCACGCGCTGGCCGTGCGGCTGGAGGCGGCGAATCCGGGTTTCGCGCCGGTGGCCGCCGCGCTGAACCCGGACGGCGACGCCGACCTCACCGACGAGCAGGTCGCGGACTTCCGGGTGGTGCCCTGCGAGGCCTGTGGCGGGGTGCTGAAGCCGGACGTGGTCTTCTTCGGCGAGAACGTTCCGCCGCAGCGGGTCGCACACTGCCGCGGGCTGGTGGCGGGGGCCGCTTCGCTGCTGGTCCTCGGCTCGTCGCTGACGGTGATGTCGGGGCTGCGCTTCGTCCGCGAGGCCGCCCGGGCCGGCAAGCCGGTGCTGATCGTCAACAGGGATCCGACCCGCGGTGACGGGCTGGCCGTCACGCGGGTCGCGGTCCCCCTGGGGGCCGCCCTGACCGCCGTCGCCGGCCGACTGGCCGTGCCCGTCGGCGACGCGACGTGAAGGGGCGGGGCCCTACACCCTCAGGGCGGCGAGCCGCTGTTCGAAGGGTACGACGGCGAAGCCGTCGGCCGGGTCGACCGAGGTGATCGCTCCCGTACGGGACCGGGGCGGTGAGATCGCGGCGGCGGTGTCGACGTCGGGGGCGATGGCGGCGCCGTCCGGATCCGTGACGGGAGCGGCCCCGCCGACGGACGGCCCGGTGAAGCGCGCCAGTTCCGCGCCCGCGCGGGCGATCCGCCGGGCCAGCCCCTCGTCGCCCCAGTCCTCGGAGGCCGCGTACACGGCGGTCGGGAGGACGAGCGCGCGGAGGTAGGTGAAGAGCGGGCGCAGGGCGTGTTCGGTGACCAGGGAGTGCCGGGCCGTGCCGCCCGTGGCGCCGAGGAGGACCGGCTTGCCGGTGAGGGAGTCCTTGTCGATGAGGTCGAAGAAGGACTTGAACAGGCCGCTGTACGAGCCGGCGAACACCGGTGTCACGGCGATCAGGCCGTCCGCGGCGGCGACCGCGTCGAGTGCTGCGGCCAGCCGGGCGGGCGGGAAGCCGGTCACGAAGTGCCGGGCGATCTCGGTCGCCAGTTCCCTCAGTTCGATCACTTCGAGTTCGGCGTCCACGTGCTCCCGGACGGCCGCGGCGAGCCGGTCGGCCAGCAGCCGCGTGGAGGAGGGCGTACTCAGTCCCGCCGAAACGACGACGATCTTCATGCCCGTGCCTCCTGCTGCGGGGTCTGCTGCTGCTCGGTCCTGCCGGCCGGGGTCCCCTGGGCGGCGGCCACCCGGGCGGCGTGGGTCGGTGCGTCCGGCACGCCCGCCGGGCGCAGGTTCGCGAACTCCTTGCGGAGCACGGGAACGACCTCTTCGCCGAGCAGGTCGAGCTGTTCCAGGACGGTCTTCAGGGGCAGCCCCGCGTGGTCCATCAGGAACAGCTGGCGCTGGTAGTCGCCCGCGTACTCCCGGAAGGAGAGCGTCCGTTCGATGACCTGCTGCGGGGAGCCGACGGTCAGCGGTGTCTGCGAGGTGAACTCCTCCAGGGACGGGCCGTGGCCGTATACCGGCGCGTTGTCGAAGTACGGGCGGAACTCGCGGACCGCGTCCTGGGAGTTCTTGCGCATGAACACCTGGCCGCCGAGGCCGACGATGGCCTGCTCGGGGGTGCCGTGCCCGTAGTGGGCATAGCGCTGCCGGTACAGGTTCACCATCTGCCGGGTGTGGGAGGCGGGCCAGAAGATGTTGTTGTGGAAGAAGCCGTCGCCGTAGTAGGCGGCCTGCTCGGCGATCTCGGGCGAGCGGATGGAGCCGTGCCACACGAAGGGCGCGACGCCGTCGAGCGGGCGCGGGGTGGAGGTGAAGGACTGCAGCGGGGTGCGGAACTTGCCCTTCCAGGTGACGGTGTCCTCGTCCCAGAGGCGGCGCAGCAGCGCGTAGTTCTCGATGGCGAGGTCGATGCCGTCGCGGATGTCCTTGCCGAACCAGGGGTAGACCGGCCCGGTGTTGCCGCGGCCCATCATGACGTCGACGCGGCCGTCCGCGACGTGCTGGAGCATCGCGAAGTCCTCGGCGATCTTCACCGGGTCGTTCGTGGTGATCAGCGTGGTGGAGGTGGACAGGATCAGGTTCTCGGTCCGTGCGGCGATGTAGCCGAGCATCGTCGTCGGCGAGGAGGGGACGAACGGCGGGTTGTGGTGCTCGCCGGTGGCGAAGACGTCGAGGCCGACCTCCTCGGCCTTCTGGGCGATGGCGAGCATCGCCTTGATCCGCTCGTGCTCGCCGGGCGTGCGTCCGGTCGTCGGATCGGCCGTGACGTCACCGACGGTGAAGATCCCGAACTGCATGGCTCGCTCCCCTTCCAAGGTTGTTTACGATTCAACTATACCCCTGAACGGAAGGTGCTCCGGAGCTATTCCCCGCACCACGGCCAGACGGCCTCGCGCCCCGCCTCGATCAGGCCGACCATCCGGAAGGCCGCGTCCGTCAGCCCGCCGAAGGTGTGCCGGTCCGGCCCCGTGGGCCCGTGCGCGGGCCGGTAGCCCGCCAGGTTCCAGGTGTAGACGGGTACGCCGGCCGGGACCGGGTCGGGCGGCACGCCGTCACGCCCGCCCGAGCGGCGGCCGGTGACGTCGGGGGCGCTCTGCTCGTCGGTGACGATCAGGACCCGGTCGTGCTCCCGGTAGTGGGTGCGTACCGCCTTCGTGGTGTGGGTGCCGCCGAGCCGGTGGAACCGCTTGACCACGTCGAGTACTCCCTCTCCCCGCCCGAAGGGCACCTCGGCGCTGCTCCAGCCGAACTCGACCAGGTCGGCGTGCTCGGCCCGCACCGCGAGCGCGGCGCCGAACACGGCCGCCGCGTCCGCCCGGGTCAGCTCCGACCGCTCGGAGAAGGTGTCGAAGAACATCGAGTCCGAGCGGTCCACGAGGATCAGGCTCCGGCCCGGGAGGGCCGGGACGTGGGCCAGGGAGTGGTGCAGCGCCCGCTCCAGGGCCTCGGCCCAGCGCTGCGCCGGCGCGTGCCGCCGGGCCGCGAGGTAGCGGAAGGGGAACTGCCGGGACCGGGCGACCTCGGCCTCGTCCGAGAGCCGGGCCACGACCCGGGCTGCGGCCTCGTCCGACACGCCCGCCCGGTCGAAGTTGCGCAGGTTCCGCAGCAGCGCCATCGGCCCCATGGCCGGGATCACCGCTTCCCAGACCGGCGCGTCCAGCGGCCCGCCCAGCCACCCGGCCAGGGCCTCCCAGGTCATGCCGGCCGCGGCCAGCCGCTCCGCGCCGCCCGGCCCCGTCACCAGCGCGCGCCGCTCGCCGGCGGGCGAGTCCACCAGCTCCTGATGGGCGGTCAGCAGGCGGTCGGAGGCAGGCGGTACGGCCCGCTCCGGGTGATGGCGCCGGTCCAGCGCGTACCGGAAGAGCTCCCCCTGCCAGGGCTTGTCCGGGGCAGGGGCCGCGTGCACGAGGTTGAGCACGTCGCCGAAGCGCAGGTCCTTGGACGCGGTGTCGTACTTGAGCAGGGACCGGGAGGTGTAGAGCCGCCGAACGGCGTCGGCGATCCCGCGCCTGACCGGCTGCGGCACCCGTCGCCCGTAGGCCGACATCCAGTACGCGAGGAGCTCTCCGGGCTCGTCGGCGCGCTGGAGCACCGAGTCGATCACGGACCGGTTGGACGGACCGCCGCAGGCCCCCGCCTCCAGCCGGGCCCGTACGAAGGCGGCGGCCCCCACGAGCGGCGCGGTGCGCAGGTTGCCCTCGGCCCGGAGCCAGCGCAGCAGGCCGGCGGTCCAGTCCGGATCCTCGACGGCGAGCCGTCCGACGAGGCGGACGTACCGCGAGTCCCGCTCCTCGCCGCTCTCGTAGTACGTGGCCTGGCCGACGAAGTCCGCGACCGCCAGGAGGAAGAGCTCCTCGCGCGGCTCCCTGGTGAAGCCCGGCCCTCCCTCGTACGTGCGCACCTCCTGCCCGGAGAGCCTGTGGTGCAGGAGCGCGGGGGGCAGCGGGCGGGCCGCGGCCGCGGACACGTGCGGGGCCACGAGCATCTCGGACCAGACCTTGGAGACGCGTGGGGTGTGACGAGGCAGGAAGACCCCCGGAAGGAGAGGGACGAAAGGGAAGGGCCCGGGCCTGACGGCACACCGGGTGGGAGCGCCCGCGCCTGCCGAGATCCAGGATGGCCGCGGCGTCACTTGGGTGTCAGAAGGAAGTAGCCGCAGCCGAGCGCATCGGAAGGCGCGGTCGCAACGCCACGCTACAAGCCCGCCCGAGCGGCGCACCAGCGAATAAACGCGCCGCGGAGGAGGGGCTCCGCGGGTGTCGGTGGGGCGGCTTGGCAGGTGCCGGAATCGTCGGTGATACTCCGGCCGTCCCCGAAAGTCCGGGGGCCTGGTTCGAGCGGGAGGCGGCGGAGCGTGCCGGACGGTGGGATCGTGATCGCGCAGACGACGGTGGACGACGAGTCGAAGGCGTACGAGCTGGCGCAGGCCGCGGTGACGGCCCGGCTGGCCGCCGGAGCGCACGTCGACGCCCGGATGACCTCGTTCTACTGGTGGCAGGGAGAGGTCCGGCACACCCGGGAGTACCGGGTCTCGTACCAGACCGCCGCGGACGTCCTGGACCGGCTGGCGGAGTGGGTGCACGCCCACCACCCGTACGAGGTGCCGCAGTGGATCGTCCTCCCGGACCTGCCCGCCTCCGAGGCCTACCGGGACTGGACGCGGACGGAGACCCGCGGCCGGGCGTAGCCGGTCCGGGGCCGGCGCCCCCGAGGTGGCGCCGGCCCCGGGTCAGGGGTTCAGCCTGCGGCGCAGCAGGCAGAACTCGTTGCCTTCCGGGTCGGCGAGGACGTGCCAGTTCTCGGTGCCGTCCTGGCCGACGTCCGCGCGCCTCGCGCCGAGCGCGAGCAGCCGCTCCAGCTCGGCGTCCTGGTCGCGGTCGGTGGCGTTGACGTCGATGTGCAGCCGCAGCTTCCCGGTCCGCGGGGCGGCGCCCGGGCTGAGGACCAGCGTGGGCTGCGGGCCGCCGAAGCCGGCGTCCGGCGGCCCGATCTCGATGCTTCCGTCGTCGTCGCGGCCGAGTTCCACGTAGCCGAGGACCTCGCTCCAGAAGAGGGCGAGCCGCTCGGGATCGGCGCAGTCCAGGACGAGTTCACTGATGCGGCATGCCATGCCAGCCAGTGTACGGAGACGGTCCGGGGCCCGGGGCCCGGACGCCGCCGGTCAGGGGGTGGCGGGCGGGGTCCATTCGGCGGGCAGGCCGGACTGGGCGAGGACGGCGGCGAGGCTGTAGTGGTCCTCGTCGGAGGCGATCCGGCAGCGGCTGCCGTCGAGGTCCAGGACGGTGGTCATCGGTACGGCGAAGGGCTTGGGCGCGCCCTTGAGCCGGCCCGAGTAGACGGCGTCGACGGTGATGCGGTCACCGTCGCGGCGAGTGGTGCGCACGGTGACGTGGACGTCGTCGATGAGGCGGTCGGCGCGGGCCTTCCAGCCGGAGATCTCCTTGCGGCCGCGGAAGGTGGCGCCCACGGCCCTGTCGACGTAGACGCCGTCGGCGGTGAACAGCGCGCCGAGCGCGCGGGGGTCGCTTCCGTTCCAGGCGCGGGCCCAGTCGGCGACGATCTTCGGTGTGCGCCGCCCCGCGTCCTGGGCGGCCGGGGAGGCGGGCACCGCGGCGGTGGCGGTGGTCGCGGTGGCGGCGCAGAGGGCCGCGGCGGCCATCAGCACGGTCATGGCTCGGGTGGGGCGGGACGACGTCATGGTGGTGCTCCTCGGGAGGTGGGGCCGGGCTGCCGGTGCGTCCGGCCGGGTACGGTGCCGGACGGCGTGCGTCCGGCGGTCACGGCACCCAGACTCGCCCCGGGCACTGTCCACTTCCCAGGCCCGGCGGGAGCCGCAGACCGTCCACTGCTGTCCGCCCCTGTCCGCACCGGGCAGGGCGCGGGCGGACCGAGGGCCGGCCGGGGGTCAGGGACGCGGGACGGCCTCGCTCCCGTACGCCGTGTCCCGGCCCGGGGCGTCCCGGACCCGCTCCTCGTCGGGGGTGAGGGCGGGCCCTTCGAGTGCGGGCAGGCGCGGGCCGCGGGCCGCGGCCAGCAGGACCCCGGGACGGGCCAGGGCTCCGGCGCCCCGCTGGAGGGTCATGACGTCGGTCAGGGCGCGGACCACGGTGAGGTCGGAGCACGCGGTCCTGATGAGGCGGTGCACGTAGCGGCCGGCCAGCCGGTCGGCGAAGGTCGGGCGCCTGCCCTCCGCGCCGGGGAAGAGGATGTCCTGGTCGGCGCCGAGCATCCAGGCCGCAGCCGCGGGCCGGCCCATCGCGCGCTGGGCGCGCCGGGCGAACCCCGGTGCGGTGATGTCCCGTTGCGCGGCCAGGTCGCGCAGCGCCCGCGCGCTCTGCGCGGCGACCGACATCCCGTGGCCGTAGACCGGGTTGAGCGACGTGGCCGCATCCCCGATGGCGAGGAAACCGTCGGGCATCCGGACCTTCTCGAAGTGCCGGCGGCGGTTGGCCGTGGTGCGGGTGACCGTCACCGGGCCGAGCGGTTCGGCCCGGGCGAGGTACTGGGCGATCAGGGGGCTGCGGAGCTGCTCGGTGAACTCGGCGAACCGCGCCTCGTCACCGCCGGGTTCGCCGCCCCGGGTGCCGGAGACGCTGACCAGCCACTGCGATCCCTCGATGGGGAGGATCGTGGCGGCCTTGCCGGGGACCGGGAGGCGGGAGTCCGCCTGGACGTTGATGACGGGCCAGTCCTCGGGCACCCGCGGTGCGCGGTAGCGGCGGCTGGCGTAGGTGACGCCCGCGTCGATGACGGTCTCGGGGACCTCGGCGACTCCGAGGGCGGCGAGCCAGCGGGTGGCGCGGGAGCCGCGGCCCGTGGCGTCGACGACGAGGTCGGCCTCCAGGTCCTCCGTGGTGCCGTCGGGGCGGCGGACGGCCGCTCCGGTGATGCGGGTGGCGGTGCCGAGCAGCCGCAGGGTCTCCGTCCCGGGAACGACGGTGACCTTCGGGTCCTCCAGGAGCCGGGTGCGTATGCCCCAGTCGATGAGGTCGCGGCCGGCGCTGACGAGGTACTGCACCTCCGGCCAGCACCGCCGGTACCACCCGCCGGGGGACAGGGAGACCATCCCGTTGGGCAGGGAGATCCTGCGGGCACCGGCGCCGGTCCACAGGGCCGTCGTGCCGGGGAGGAGGGACTCGATCGCGTCCGCGCCCCCGGACCAGAGCATGTGCGCGTGGCGGGCCTGCGGGAGCCCCCGGCGCGGAACGGGGGCGTCCGGCAGGGTGTACCGCTCCACGATGACGACGCTGTCGCAGTGCGGTGCGAGGGCTGCCGCGGCCAGCGTGCCGGACAGCCCGCCCCCGAGTACCAGGACTCGGCGGGCACGGTGGTGGGCGGCGGGTGACATGTGGTCCTGCTTTCTGCCGGCGGGATCTCTGTCGGGCCGGGGTCGGGCGACGGGTTGGTGGAAGCGGGGCGTGCGGCGGGGCGGTGCGCCGGGACCGGCACGCTGTGCGGGCGGGCCGGTCCTGTCCTGCGGAGCGCAGCGGAAGGGACCGCTGGGAGGGGATCAGGACGGACCGGGGAGCGGGCCCCGGGGAACCTGCGTGATCCGGCGTGATCCGGCGCGATCCGGAAGGCAGCCTCTAGGGCATTCCGGCGGGGTCGCCGGCCAGGGCGTCCGGGGCGGGGTCGCCCGCGTCCGGTGCGGGGTGGGCCCCGAGCCAGGCCCCGTACGCCCGCACGGCGGCCCGGGCGCGCCGGACGTCCCGTACGAAGATCAGGCGCGTGGGGGTCCGGGGACGGCCGGCCCGGCCGCGGGCGATGCGGCTCATGTGGGCCCGTACGACGGCCAGTATCGCGGCGCTGGCCAGGTCCTGGTCCTTCCAGCCGAGGCGCGGCGGCGGGACGTGGAGTTCCTCCCCCGCCGTCCACCGCGCCGCCAGGTCGGGGCGCAGGGCGAGGGCGGTGGCGATGCCGGCCACCGCGAAGCCCCGTGCGAGGACGCGTTCGGCGGTGGCCCTGCTGCAGATGCCCCCGGTCAGCATGAGGGGGACGGAGGAGGTGGCGACGAGCCGCTCCGCGAGGGACAGGAAGTACGCCTCCCGGTCCAGAGTGGTCTCGTCGGCCGTGCGGCCCATGGTCGCGGCGCTCTCGACGGTGCCGCCCGAGAGTTCCACGAGGTCGACGCCGAGCCCCTCGACGAGTTCCAGGACCCGGGCCACGTCCTCGACGGCGAAGCCGCCGCGCTGGAAGTCGGCCGTGTTGATCTTGATTCCCACGGCGAACCCCGGGGACACCCGGGCCCGCACCGCCCTGACGATCTCGACGAGCAGCCGGGCCCGGTTCTCGGGGCTGCCTCCCCAGCGGTCGGTGCGCCGGTTGACCAGCGGCGAGAGGAACTGGCTGAGGAGGTAGCCGTGGGCGGCGTGGATCTGTACGCCGTGGAAGCCCGCCCGCTCCGCGAGGTGGGCGGTGGTGGCGAACCGTGCGACGGTCGCCGCGATGTCGGCCTCGTCCATGGCGCGGGGGCGGGCGAAGGCCCCGGTGTGCCTGCCGAGGCGGACGGGGACCTCGGACGGCGCCCAGGCCACCCCCGGCAGGTCGGCGCGGATCTGGCGGCCCGGGTGGTTGATCTGCATCCAGACCTGGCCGCCCGCCGAGCCGGCGGCCTCGGCCCAGCGCCGGAAGGGCTCCAGGGGGGTGGCCGAGTCCAGGACGATGGTCTGGGGCGAGGTCAGGGCCCGTCTGTCGACCATGACGTTCCCGGTGATGATCAAGCCTGCCCCGCCGTCGGCCCATCGCCGGTACAACGCCTCGATCCCGGGGCCCGGGAGCTGTCCGGGCTGGACGGCGAGGCTCTCCTCCATGGCCGCTTTCGCCACGCGGTTGGGCAGCCGGGACCCGTTGGGAAGCTCGAACGGTGCGGCAAGGTGCATGGTAAACCCCCTGGTGTTGCTGTCCGGTGACATGTCGTCAGTGTCCGTAGTGTCCGCCGTCGCTTTTCGGCCGTTGTCGGCGGGGCCCCTGTTCGGCGCGTGGAGCGGGTACCGGGAGGGTACGGCTGCTCAGGCCCGGGCGGGGCCGGGGAGCGCGGCGGACCCGCGGACGGCCCGTACCCGTGGGGAACGCGCCAGTGCGTGGGACATGCGGACCAGGTCCTGGGGATCCTCCAGGGAGGTCACCACCCACCTGCCCCCGGGGCCGAACGGCGGCCCGGCGGAGCCCTTCGCGATGACCGCGGCGGCGATCACCGCGGCGTCGGCCTCCTCCCGTGCGCGGCTGCGCTCACGGTGTTCGGCCAGGGCCGCGGCGTAGACCGCCCTGCCCGTCGCGGCGTCGAAGTACGGACCCAACCGGTGCACCACGTCGTGGATGTCCCTCTCCCGCTGGGTGAGGCGCAGGAACACGGACCTCCACCAGGGCATGCTCCGCGGGCTCGTGGGGGGTATCTCGGGGCGGATCTCCAGCCAGAGCGGGCGCAGTTGCCGGAGGCGCCGCAGGGCCTTCCAGGAGGAGACGGCGCCCTCTCCGACGGGCGGGATGAGGAATCCCGCGGCGACCAGGAAGGCGGACACGCCGGCGACGGCGAAGGCCGCCCGGCTGCTCAGCCAGTCGAGGTCCTCGCCCAGCCAACGGGCCACGACGGCGGTGTACTTGAGCACGTCGTAGGCGAAGGTGCCGGTGGCTCCGGCGGCGATGGTGAGCAGTCCGGCGCGGAGGATCCCCGGCACCTGCCGCGACCAGCTCCAGCACAGGAAGGTCATGGTGGCGGCGGCGACGCTGTGCGCGGCCAGGTAGAGCACGATCATCTCGCGGATGTACGGCGTGTTCGCGTAGTAGGTGTCCAGGTCGCGGAGGCGTTCGACGGGGGCGTCGCCGAGCAGGAAGAGGACGGGGATGGCCGCCATGACGGCCGCGTAGGCCGTCAGGCACAGGCGGGTCTGGCGCCGGGTGCGGCGCTCGTCCTCGTTGCCCCGCCAGTGGATCAGCAGGACGATGATGATCCCGGCGAGTGCGGTCATGATGCAGTACACCACCGGGGCGGCGGCGTTGGGGACGCCGATCACGTCGTTCATCACGGCGATGTGCTCCGGGGCCGCCGCCACGAAGAGCAGGGCGGCGACGAAGAGCATGGCGCAGACGGCCCGCAGGAGCGGGTCCCCGGGGTTCTTCCGCAGCGCCCGCACCTTGATGAGGGTCGCCACGAACAGTCCGGTGGCCGCGCAGAGGAAGGCGTCCCCCGCACTCACCTGCGTCCTCCGGCCCCGGTGGGCTCGTCGGCACCCACCGTCAGGCCGGTCGCGTGGATCTCGGAGAAGTGGCGGCTGAGCCGGGCGAGCCCGTCGATTCCGGAGATGCGGACGGAGGGCATGCCTGCGGTGGGAGCCGGGTGGGCTCCGGGAGCCGGGGCCTGCTCCGGGCCGCCGGGGGCCGGCGCGGCTTCCTTCGGACGCCCGGCCGCCGCCGGCGCGACGGGGGTGGGGGCGGTGAGGAGGGCGGCCCTGATCCTGAAGGCCTCGGTCACGAACTGGACGGCCTCCTGCCCGTACCCCTTGGCGGCCGCGTAGCGTTCGGCGGCCTCCTGGTGGGTGATGTCGAAGGAGGGTGCGAGGCGCAGGAGCCGGTCCGCGATCTCGGTGGCGCGGAGCGTCGCGCGCATCTCGGCGGACGAGGTGAGGGGGATCCTCATGCGTGCGCCGCTCCCCCAGGGGTCGAGGGCCCGCCACAGCGGCTCCATGCGGCGGTAGGCGCGCCAGGCGTCGTACGTCGACTCGAGCCGGGGGCCGACCACGGGCACCAGGAAGCCCACCGTGGTCATGCCGGCCCCCAGTCCCGCGAGGGGCGGTGCGACCTCCGTGCTGAGACCGTCCCAGGCGTCGGTGCCGGCCCAGCGGGCCCCGACGGCAACGAACTTGAGCAGGGCGAAGGCGAGGCCCAGCCCGAAGGCCGTCACGAGGATGAGCAGCCCCCACCGGGTCCATCCGGCCTTGAGGTCCCTCAGCTCCTTGGACCACCGCCAGCACTTCGTCATCACGACGATGGCGGTGGCGGCGTGCGCGGTGAGGTAGAGGACGATCATCTCGCGGATGAACGGGGTGGTCGAGTAGAAGGTGTCGAGGTCGCGCGGACGTTCCACGGGGACGTCGCTCAGGGAGAACAGAACGCAGAAGGTCAGCAGGATGCAGCCGGTGGTGGCGATCCACAGGCGGGTCTGGCGTGTGACCGTCCGGCCGCCGCGCCAGTGGATGAGGAGCACCAGCGAGGCGCAGGACAGGCACGACAGGAACGAGTAGACGATCAGGGCGGAGATGTTGGGGACCCCGGTCAGCCGGTTGACGCGTTCCACGGTCGGGGGCGCCGCGAAGACGAAACCGGCGGCCGACGCCGCGATGATCACGAAGATGGCCCGCGACATCGGCGAGTGCCGGTTCTGCCACAGCGACGGCAGCCGCACGAGCAGGGCGACGGCCAGCACGAACGCGGGTATGTAGTAGTCCGGTCCGTCCATCGTCAGAATCCCCGGCCCATGCTGGACTGGATACGGGCGGCCAGACCCGTCGGCGGAACGGGGCCGGCGCCCGCTTCGAGGATCTCGCGGCAGCTGCTCCCGAGGAGCAGGCCGAAGGCCTCGGCGTCGTTCTCCTCACGGGTCTGGAAGTGCGTGCGCGCGGCGAGGGCGAGGACGTCGCTGTCCGCCAGCTCGCCCCCGAAGGAGCGGGCGGCGGCGGAGATCTCGTCGATGCTCGTCCCGTGGGCGCGGCACTGTCCCATGAGGGCGTGCCACATCTCGTGCGCGAAGATCACGAGCTGGTGCAGGGTGGTGGTGTGCCGCTCGACGACGATGACGAGGCGGTCGTCGAAGAAGAGCGTCAGTCCGCTCGCGGTCCCTTCGGGGAACTCCCGGAAGAGCAGCCTGACCGGGCGGTACTGCCCGGTCCCGGCCTCGTTGACCATGCGTTCCAGGACGGCCCTGAGGGACTCGAAGAGGTCGTCGGGGTCCGACGGGACGGGCCGGCCCAGTCCCGCGAGCACCTCGTTGCGGAGCTTGACCATCTTTCGCTTGCTCATGTGCGTTCCCCCCACTGCTGCCTCGGCCCGCGGACCGTTCCCGCCGAGTCCGTTCCGGCGGCTGACGACCAGCCGCCTCCTGTCCCGCTCCCCATGTGCCGCTAGAACTCTGCCCCATGCGGGGCCTGCGCATCGCGGGGGCCGTCGCCCCGTGGTCGGGAGCGGGTGGAGCCCTCCCGCGCGAGTCCGTCGACGAAGAGCATCAGGGCCCGTTCCATGGAGGCGTCGAGCTCCACGTCACCGAGCCGGCGCTGCACCTGGAGCGCGTAGCGGTTGCTGATGGCCCGGGGCCACAGGGAGAGGTGGGCGTCGAGCTGCTGCCCGGCCTCGCTCCGCAGCACGCGCAGCAGTGCCTCGGCCGGCTCGTCGGTGAGGAAGTTCAGCGGCACGCCGAAGAACCGGGCGAGGGCGGTGCTGTGCTTGAGGTTCGGCGAGCTCTGCTTGCGCTGGGTGAGCAGGGTGTTGAGCCACTGCGGGGTCACGCCGATCCCGGCGGCGATCTCGGGCACCGTGTACTGCCGGGTCCGTACCGTGCCGCCGGGGTCCTCCTCGGTGCACAGGCGGGTCTCGATCAGGAACTGGATCCTGCGGGCCACTTCCCGGTGCCCGACCTCCGGAACGTCCAGCTCCGCGCCGTCCAGCAGGCTCCGGACGTCCGCTTCGGAGAGGGAGGTCTGGTAGGAGAGCCTCTTCAGGTCGCCCGGGTGGGACCGGTCGAGGCCGGCGCGGGAGAGCAGGAGCGCCAGGTCGTTCACGGTGGCGGAGCGGTCCTCGTGGCCCGTGGAGCCGTCGTGCATCGACCCTCCTGGTGGACGTGCGGGGGGCGCGGGTCGGGGTGGGCCCCTGACCTGCGCGGTCACTAGATCACGGAAACGACCGTCGACGCAACGAAACGATCGTTTCCGCGGACACCCCGGACACCCCGGACACCCCGACGCAGGGGGACGCGGCCGGCGGCCGGTTCAGTCGCGCCAGGCGTACGCGACGACCTCACCGGCGGTGACCTGCGGTGGGTTCGGGAGGAACGGCGCGAGGTGGTCCCGCACGAAGTCCGCCGCGCGGCCGATCGACGCCTGCGCACCCGCGCGGTCCCGGAAGACGCTGGTCGACACCATCACGCCGTCTCCGGCGTCGACCCAGTAGTAGGCCACGAATCCCGGCACGCGCTGCATGATCGGCACGAACCGCTCGTCGACGATCCGGCCGGCCGCGGCCGGATCGGTCACGCCTTCGTAGCGCCGGACTGCTGCGTACATGGTCGGTCTCCTCGGCGTGGCTCGGCGTTGCGGGTTCGCGAGGACGGCGTACCCGCCGCGGGCCCCGATCCGCCCGCGCCCGGCCACCCGTCACCGGAAGGGACCCGCCCGGTCATCCGGACGGCCGCCGGACGCCCCCGCCGGACGCGCGGGACCGGCGGTCAGACGGGCTCGGTGGCGAAGAGTTCCAGATGGGCACAGCGGGGGCAGCGGAAGGCCTCGATGCGGCGGCGGGGTCTGCCCATCCTCCTCGCGCCGCCGAACAGGCCGCGCTCCAGTGGGCCCGCTATCCAGCGGGCGTAGCCCCGGGCCCCCTCGCCGGCGTCCTCGACGAAGCCGGGTTCCAGGCCGACGGCACCGCAGTACGTGCACCGCATCGCATCCATCGCATCCCTCGCGTCCACCGCAGGAGTGTACGAAGCGGGTTGCGGGCCCCTTCACGCGGTGGCGGCAAGTCGGCTCGCCCGGAAGGGGCCGAGCACCTTGGATGCGACCATGACAAGACATCGCAAGCGGCGCGCCCGTACGCGCGGACGCCCGGCCGGGGTGGTCCCGGCCGGGCGTCCTCACGTACTGCTGGTGCTGCTGGTGCTGCCGCTGGTGGCCTAGTACCAGTGGTTGGCCTGCCAGAAGTTCCAGGCGGCCACGGGGCTGCCGTAGCGCTCGTTCATGTAGTCCAGGCCCCACTTGATCTGGGTGGCCGGGTTGGTCTTCCAGTCGGCACCCGCGGAGGCCATCTTCGAGGCCGGCAGGGCCTGGACCAGACCGTAGGCGCCCGAGGAGGCGTTCGTGGCGGTGTGGTTCCAGCCGCTCTCACGGGAAACGATGTTGTTGAACGCCGCGAACTGCGCCGGGTCCTTGATCATCTGCTGGGCGATCGCCTTGGCGCTCGTCGGGGCCGCCTGCGCGGGAACCGCGGCCAGCATGGAACCGGCGACACCCAGGGCGAGCACGGAACCGACGAGGGTCTTCTTCGAAGCGGCGATGCGGCGGATGACAGCGTGGGACACGGAGGAACCTTCCGACGGGAACAAGGACGGCCGCACGCACACCGAGGACATGCGTGAACCACTCACACGAGGGGGAGAGGAACGCGGGCGGCGGGTGAAGCACCCGTGCCGCCCGGCGACACATCCCGTTCTACCGACACCCCCCACCCCCTGGCAAAGACCCCGCCTACTACCCGACCCGGCACCTACAGGCCCAACGACCCCGGACGAAACCCTCCAAAAAGGGCACCAAAGGTGTCTCGCGGCCCACTAACCGCTCTCGTATGTGACCTGCGTCCTGTGGGCCGCCTCACCGCCCAGGACCCCCGAAATCACCCCGGGTGACCGCGCGGGCACCCGTCAGCGAGCCGCCGGACCCCGGCGGGGACGGTCGAAGCGGACCGGGACCCCCGGGGAGTACAGCACGCTCACGGGCGCCCCGACCGGCGCGGGCAGGCCCGCGGCCGCGATCAGGTCCTCGTCGCAGCCCAGGAGCTCGGCGCGGTGCAGCGCCCAGCGCGGGTGGGTGTTCGGGAGGTACAGCAGACGGCCCGCGAACGCGCTGTGCAGGCCCCATCGCGCGGTGAGGAAGTGTTCGAGTCCGGTCGGCTCCGGGATCGGCTCGCCGACGCGCACGCTGATCGTGCTGTGCGCGCCCCGCGGTCCGGGCCACCTGCGCCTGCTGGTGTACGTCAGCGTGGGGCCGTCGCGGCGGACCGACATCCGCGACCAGACGTAGGGCAGGCGGAAGGCCGACCGGGCGGCGACGACGGGGATCAGACGGGAGGCGTCGAGGGAGCGGAAGACCACGCCGCGGCGGCCGCGGGCGTCCACCGAGTAGAGCCGGACGTTGGTCTCGGGGAACGAGCCGAGGTAGGGGACACCGGGCAGGCGGAACCAGCCGACGCGGTGCATCCGGAACGCGACCAGACCGACGTACGTGAGCCCTTCGTACGTGTCCGGCACGGTGCCCGCGGGGAGCAGGGGCGCGACAGTGGCCGGGGCGGCCGCCCAGTGCAGGAAGGTCAGGTCCAGCCAGGACTGGGTGAGCAGGGGGCGGTCCGTGTGGTGGGGCGGGTCCGCCGTTATCGGCTCGGGGGGTCCGGCGGAGGGCTCGGGCGGTGTGGACGGCATCGGCGGCACCACCTCAGTATCCAGGCGGCGGCTCCGAAGCCGCCCGGCGGCACCCGGCGGCGCGTCGGTACGGCTCCGGGCGCCGGGCCGGCGGGCGAGGGCGCTTCAACGGGTGGGGGCCGCGGGGTGCACGGGGGCGGGAGGGGCGGTCGGTGCGGGAGGGGTCGCGGGGACCGGCTGCGCGGGGCAGTACTCGGCTTCCGTGATCGCGAGGGGGGAGCCCGTGTCCCAGTCGCCGTTGCGGTTGTAGGCGAGCTGGTGCCGGCCGTCCTCGGTGGAGACGGCGAGGGAGGTGGACCCCACCATGCCCCCGCCGTGGCCCCAGAGGGTGGTGCCGCAGCTCGTACGGAACCGCGTGATGCCGAGGCCGTAGCCCGTGTCGGCGCTCCCCGGGACGCCGACGGTGGTCTTCATCGCCGCGAGCTGCTCCGGGGAGAGCAACGCGCCGCGCAGCAGGGCGCGGTAGAAGCGGTTGAGGTCGCCGGTGGTGGTGATCAGGTCGCCGTCCGCCCAGCCCTGCGAACCGTTCATCTCGGTGACGTCGTCGATCCGGTCGGGATCGGCGGGGAACAGCTGGGAGTAACTGCGGCTGCTGGGGCGGGGGATGTGGATGCTGTTGCCGGGGTTGGAGGTCGCGCGCAGGCCCAGCGGGCGGATGATGCGGTCGCGGACCTCGGCCTCGTAGGTGCGGCCGCCCGCCTTCTCGATGATCAGGCCGGCCAGGACGTAGTTGGTGTTCGAGTAGGAGAACCGCTCGCCGGGCGGGAACAGCGGCGCGTGGGAGAGGGCCACCTTCACATGCTTGCGGGGTGAGAGGGTGTCGTAGCGGTGCCGGAGGTAGCCGTCGCCGCGCAGATAGGTGTCGAGGTACTCCTCGTCGGCGAGGTAGTCGTAGAGGCCGCTGGTGTGGTTCAGGAGTTGGCGCACGGTGACGGTGCGGCCGTCGTTTCCGTTGCCCCGTACCAGGCCGGGCAGATGGCGCTCCACGGTGTCGTCGAGGTCGAGCCTGTGCTCCCCCTCCATCTGGAGCAGGACGGTCGCGACGAACGTCTTGGTGATGCTGCCCGCCCGGAACCGGTCGTCCACGGCGCGCGGTGCCCCGCTCCTGCGGTCGCCGACGCCGGAGGTCGCCTGCCAGACGCCGTGCGCGTCGCGCGCCTGGGCGGTGATCCCCGGGATCCCGGCCGCGACCTCCGCGTCCATGGCGCGCCGTGTGGCCTCATGGCCCGCCGGCGGGGCCTGGGAGGCCTGCGCCGGGGACGCGAGGACGGTGGCCGTCACCGCGGCCACCGCAAGTGCCGTCACCACCGACCGCGCGGTCTTCCGTAACCTCATGCGGTTGCTCCTTGTCGTCTGCGCCGCCCGCGGAAGCGGCGCGGCACCCTCTCCCGACAAGACCCCGGCGCACCCCGCCGGGTTGAGCACCCGCCCGACCCCTTCCCCGCAGGACGCACCGTCCGCCGGGCGGGCGGGTCAGGTCTGCTCGGCGGTGGACAGGGCGCGGGTGATCATGCGGGTGGCGTAGTCGCGGTCGTCGGTCAGGCGGTTGATGTGCTCTGCCAGCAGGAAGGCCGTGGCCTCCAGGGGGTTCATCTCCTCCTGGGTCCATTCCCCGTACTGCTTGCGCCACAGGTTGGGGCTGAGGCCGGTGCCCGCCGCGACCACCATGCCCGCCATGGTGGGGATGGCCTCGGGGCGCACGCTCCGCGGCATCATGCGCATGGTGGCGACGAGGTCGGGCACCACGTGCTCGATGGCGTCCCGGTCGTGCGCCTCGTACGCCTTCCGCAGCCAGGTCATGAACATGTAGATGAGAGTGCACGCGCCGTCCAGCAGGTCGCGGGCCTCGCCGGGTGCCATGGAGGCGGCGAACTGGTCGGTCAGCAGCCGCTGTTCCGCCTCGGCTTCGGCATCCGCGCCGACCCTGCCCTCGTAGACGGCCCGCAGCCGCGAGTCGATCACCATGAGCGCCCCGCCCACGTCGCCGGCGGGAGCGTACCGGGGGTCGCAGGGTGATGACACAGGAACCTCCTCGTGTGACCGCGGCAGGCAGCACGGCATGTCCGTACCGTAGACGGCCGCGCCGGGGTAATCCGGCGAATCCCACCGGAAGACCCACCCGGCCGCCGGTCGCGGCGGGGCGCGACCCGGCCGTTCGGGGTCCCCGTGCCGGGCGGCCGGTCGTGGAACAGTCGTCCCAGCAGCCGTCGGAGGAGAAGGTCGGTCAATGGCGAAGCGAAGCACAGCGGGCCCGGTGGTCGTCGTCGGAGCGGGGGTGGCCGGGCTGGCCTGCGCCCTGGACCTGGCCCGCGCGGGCACGCCGGTGCGCGTGCTGGAGGCGTCGGACGGGGTGGGCGGGCGGATGCGCACCGACCGCGCGGACGGGTTCCTGCTGGACCGCGGGTTCCAGGTGTTCAACACCTCCTACCCGCAGGTGAAACGCCGCATCGAGCTGGCCGCGCTGCGGCTGCACCCGTTCACGCCGGGCGTGCTCGTGCACACTCCGCGCGGGCGGGTCCGGTACGCGGATCCCAGCCGCCGGCCCGGGGACGCCCTGCGCATGCTCACCGGCCGGCACACCACGGCGCGCGGCGCCGCCTCGCTCGGTGCGCTGAGCGCCACCGACGCCCTCGCCCCCGTGCGCGCGCTGCGGGCGCTCCCCGAGCGGACGACACGTCAGGAGCTGGCGCGCTGGGGGGTTCCCGAGGAGACCGTGGAGGGGGTGCTGTGGCCGTTCCTGGCCGGGGTGTTCCTGGAGGACGGGCTGGAGACGTCCAGCCGGATGCTCCACCTGACGTGGCGCAGCATGATCCGGGGCAGCCTCACGCTGCCCGCGGCGGGCATCGGGGCGGTACCGGAGCAGCTCGCGCGGGGACTGCCGGCCGGGGCGCTCACGCTGGAGGCGGCGGTGGCGGCGGTCGATCCCGGAGGCGTCACGCTGTCCGAGGGTTCGCGCGTCGAGGCCGCGGCCGTGGTCGTCGCGACCGACGCGCCCGCGGCCGCCCGGCTGCTGCCCGCGCTCGACTCCGTCCCCACGCGCACGGTGACCACGTACTACCACGCGAGCAGCACCTCGCCGCTGCGCGAGCCCACGCTGCTCCTCGACAGCCGGCGGCGCTTCCTCAACTCCTGCGTGCTGACGGAGGTCTGCCCCTCGTACGCGGACGACCGTCGCGCGTTGGTGTCCACGTCGGTGCTGGGCCCCGACGCGCCGGGGCGCGCGGCGGCGCTGCTGCCCGTGCTCTCCGAGGCGTACGGGACGGACGCGGACCGCTGGCAGCCCGTGGCGGCGGTCACCGTGCCGGCGGCGCTGCCCGCGATGGCGCCGCCGCTGAAGCTGAGCCGTACCGGCCGGGTGGCGGAGGGGCTGTACGTGTGCGGGGACCACCGGGCCACCGGATCCGTCCAGGGCGCCATGGCCTCCGGGGCCCGCACGGCCCGGGAGCTCCTGGCCGACCTGGCCGGCCGTGGCGGCCTCGGCCACCGGCCCTGACCCGACGGCCCGGGCGGGCGTCCGCGGGCGGGCGTCCGCGGGCGGGCGTCCGCGGGCGCGGCAGTAGGCTGCGGTCCGGGCGCTGCGACATCCCGGCGGACGGCCGGACAGACGGCCGGACGGCCAGACAGAAGACAAGGTGCACATGTTCGAGCCGGTGCAGGACAATCCGTATCCCGACAGCCACGTCCTCGGCGAGGGTCCCGACCCGCATCCGCTGCTGGGGCCCGTCCTGCCCCTGCTGGGACGCTGGCACGGCAGCGGGGAGGGTGAGTACCCGACGCTGGAGGCGGACTTCCGCTACGAGCAGGAGGTCACCTTCAGCCATGACGGACGGCCTTTCCTGCGTTACGAGGCGCGTGCGTGGCTGATCGACGGTTCCGGAGCCGCGGTGCGGCCCGCCGGGCGGGAGGCGGGGTGGTGGCGGGTCACTCCCGACGCCACGCTGGAGGTGGTCCTCGCCCACCCCACCGGCATCGTCGAGACCTGTGTGGGGCGGGCGTCCGGCGCGGAGTTCGTGATCGAGACGAAGGACGTGTCGCTGACCCCGCTGGCCAAGGAGGTCACCGCGACCCGGCGGCGCTACACGGTGGAGGGGGACCGGATGACGGTCCTCCACGACATGGCCGCCGTCGGCCGGCCCCTCCAGCACCACCTCACGACCCGCCTGCGCCGCCGCCCGTGAACGCGTCACCCGAGTGCCCCGCCCGGGCTGCGCCCGCTGCGGGCGGCTCCGTCGCATAGTCGACTGGACGCTCGGGCGTCCGGTCGCCGCACCACCTCCTCACGGCCGCCGGGCCCGGGCGACGGCGCGGTGAGACGAGGGAGCGACAGTGGCAGGGATGCGACGACGGACCGCGCTGGCGGCACTGCTGGCCGCGGGAGCCGTACCGGCCTCCGCCCGCCTGGCGTACGGCGCGGCCGCCGGCCCGGCGCGAGCGGCCGCCGACACCGGCACCGGCACCGAGGCCGGCGGCGGCCCGCGGCCGCCGGCCTCCCTGCTCGGCGAGGAGATCCGCAGACTGCCCACGTCCCGCAGGGAGGTGGCGCTCACCTTCAACGCCGCCTGGGACGAGGCCGGGATCGCCGAGGTGCTGGAGGTCCTGCGGCGGCGCGGACTGCCCGCCACCTTCTTCCCTACGGGCGCGTTCGCCGACGCGCACCCCGCCGCGGTGCGCGCGATGGGCGCCGCGCACGGGCTGGGCAACCACTCCTACAGCCACCCCTTCTTCGACGACCTCGGCACGCAGGAACGTGCGGAGGAGGTGCGGCGCGCCGACGCCGCGATCCGGCGGGCGTCCGGCACGGAGCCGCTGCCGTTCTTCCGTTTCCCCTACAGCTCGACGACCGAGGAGTCCGTGGCCGACGTCAACGACCTCGGCTACGCGGCGATCGAGTTCACCGCCGACACCAACGGCTACCTCGGCCCGCAGGGCGGGATGACGGCGGCGGCCGCGGCGGGCCGGGCCATCGACGCGCTCGGTCCCGGGGCGATCATCCAGATGCACGTCGGCAGCAACGGCGACGGCGTCGTCCTCGACGCCGAGGCCCTGCCCCTCGTCATCGATGCGGCGGAGGAGGAGGGCTACCGGATCGTCGACCTCCGGGAGTTCCTCGTCCCGGCTCGCGCGGCCACCCCCTCCGGCGCCGCCTGAGCCCCCCCGAGCCGGACCGCACGGGCCGCACGGTCCCGCGGCGCACCGAAACCGCCCCGCCCCGGCGGTCGTTGCGACGGGCGGGCCCGCACCACCGTCCGTCGATCCCGCCCCCTCATGCCGGCGGAGGGGGCGGGCACGGCAGACTGGGGTGCATGGACTCAGGACTCGCCGCACTGCTCGGCGCCGCCGTCGGCTCCGTGACGACGCTCGGGGCCGCGATCGTCAACGGCCGCGCCCAGGCCAGGTCCCAGTACGCCCAGTGGAGCCGCCAGCACCGCCGCGAGGCGTACGTCGGCTACCTCAGCGCCCTGCACGACCGCGACATCGCCATGGACGCCGTCCTCGACGCGCTGCGGTCGGACCAGCCCGACCTGCCCGCCCTCGACGAGAGGACGAGCCGGTTCGTCACCCTGGCCCGCGAGGTGCACCGGGCGTGCGAGCTCGTCATCATCGAAGGTCCCGCGCCCCTCGCGGAGGCGGCGGAGCGGGTGACGAACGCCTCGGCCGGACTCTCCTCCGTCATGCGGCGGTTGGCCGAGGCCGCCCGGGCCGGGGACACCTCCCGCAGGGCGGAGGACCTCGCGCTCGCCGCGGAGCGGGAGCGCGCCCTCTACGAGGCGGTGAAGGAGTTCCGCCTCGCGGCGCGCGAGGGCATCGACGACGCCCGCTGACCGGGCCCGCAGGCTGCCCCGCCCCGGCGGTCGTTGCGACGGGCGGGGCCACGGGTGCCGGTGGGGCGGCTATCGTCCGCGGGGGGACTGACGCATCGCGCGAACGGGGACGTGACGAGTGGGCGGGAACGAGGAGCTGGCACGGCGTTTCGAGGAGCACCGGCCCCATCTGCGGGCCGTCGCCTACCGGATGCTGGGCTCGCTGGCCGAGTCCGAGGACGCCGTGCAGGAGGCCTGGATCAGGCTGAGCCGTTCGGACACCGGCGCGGTGGAGAACCTGGGCGGCTGGCTGACCACCGTGGTCGGCCGGTTGTGCCTGGACATGCTGCGTTCGCGGACCACCCGGCGCGAGGATCCGCTGCACGGGGAGGACGGGCGGGTGCGGCTGCCCGACCCGGTCGTCAGCCGCGCGGACGGGCTCGATCCCGAACAGGAGGTGCTCCTGGCGGACTCGGTGGGCATCGCCCTGATGGTGGTCCTGGAAACCCTGACGCCGGCCGAGCGGCTGGCCTTCGTCCTGCACGACCTGTTCGCCGTGCCCTTCGACGAGATCGCCCCCGTACTGGGGCGCGGCGCCGCGGCGACCCGTCAGCTGGCGAGCCGGGCCCGCCGCCGGGTCCAGGGCGCCGTGCCCTCACCCGCCCCGGACCGTGAACGGCTGCGGGCGATCGTGGACGCCTTCCTTTCCGCCTCGCGCGGCGGGGACTTCGAGGCCCTGATGGCCCTCCTGGACCCGGACGTCGTGGCCCGCTCCGACGGTGGCGCGCTGCGTCCCGGCCTGGTGCGCCGCGGTGCGGCCGAGGTCGCCTCGCAGGCCGTCACCTTCGCCCGGTTCGCGGAGGCCGCGCACCCGGTCCTCGTCAACGGGCTGCCGGGCGTCCTCGCGATGGCGGAGGGCAGGGCCCTGTCGGTCATGGCCTTCACGGTGCGGGACGGCCGTATCACGGCGCTGGACATCCTCACCGACCTCGAGCGGCTGGCGCGCCTCGATCCGGTCGCCCTCGGCGCCGCCTGAGCACCGCGCCCCTCCGCCGCCCCGCGCTGCGGCGGACCTGGGGCTAAACCTCAGTTCTTCCTCAATCGGCCGCCGTTCGGCGCCGCTTCGGCGGGCGGGACGGCGGCGAGCGGAAGGACTCGCTCCTCACCGGTCGTGACCGAGGCAATTCACCAGGTAGCAATTAGGTGAATTACTGACTGAATTCCCGTCAACAAGCCTTCACCCCATATCTCGATTTGATAACAACCAGTCCCGAAAGGCCTGGACCATTGGGGTGCGACGCGCGTAACTGGCCTTTTTTTATTGCCAATTGACTGTTCGTCAAATCAAGCCGACAGGTAACGGAATGATTTCTCGACGCGCGCCCCCGTTTGTCCGAATTCTCCGGCGCGTCCGTCTGGCAGGCTTCCGCGCACCCAGTCATCCGACAACGATTTGAGGTGCCCATGACAGGACGTCGTAGACGCCCGACCGCCGACCACCGCCGCAAACCGCGGCGGTTGGTGCTCGCCACCGCCGCCCTGGCGGCCGCGGGAATGCTCGCCGCGGGCATCGCCTACTCCGGAATCGGCGACGGCGCCCAGGCTGCGGACACCGTGGAAGCGGCCGCCGCCCCCAGCGCCTCCGCCCCGGCCGCGGCCCCCCATCGCGACCAGGAACCGGAGCCCCTCACCGCCGCACCCGCCAACGAGAGCGCGCGCGGCATGGTCTACGACGGCCTGGAGCCGGCGCCCAAGGGCGACCGGTGCGCAGGCGTGTACAAGACCGACAGCGGGCTCTGCAGCCACGGCCCCGACGCCCCGCCCAAGGGCATCGACATATCGAAGGACGTGCCGCCGGCGGTCAAGGAGACGGCCCCCGCGGCCGACCCGGCCAGCCCCGCGTCCGCCGACCCCGCCACCAAGGAAGGCGGCGGCCGGGCACAGGACGCGCCCGCCGCCGACGGCGAGGCGACCAAGGCCACCGCGCCCGAACCGGCCGCCGCCGAAGGCACGCAGGCCGTCGCCGCGGGCCCCGCGGGCCAGACCGTCCAGTGCGACGGGGACGGCAGCACCGGCAACCGCGTCCAGGTGGTGTACGTCCACGCACCCGGCCAGGACCGCTACTCCCAGTACCTCGCCTCCTTCCGCAAGTGGGCGGCCGACGCCGACCTCATCTACGCGAACAGCGCCAAGGAGACCGGCGGCGTACGCCACATCCGCTACGTGACGGCCGCGGACTGCACCCCCACGGTGCTCAACATCGAGCTCTCCTCCTCGGACCTGGCCGAGTTCAGCGCGACCAACCGCGCACTCGCCGCCAAGGGGCTCGACCGCCGCGACCGCAAGTACATGATCTTCGCGGACAGCAAGGTGTACTGCGGCATCGGCACCTTCGCCGGCGACGAGCGTCCCGGCCAGGCCAACCAGAGCAACTTCGGCCCGTCCTACGGGCGTACGGACTCCGGCTGCTGGGGCGGCCACACCGCCGCGCACGAGCTCGGGCACAACCTGGGCGCCGTGAACAACAGCGCGCCCAACACCAGTCGTGGCGCCCACTGCACCGACGAGTTCGACGTCATGTGCTACTCCGACACGCCATACTACCCGCAGATGCGCAACATCTGCACCAACCAGGCGTCGGAGAACATCCTGGACTGCAACCACGACGACTACTTCCACACCAGTCCCAAGGCCGGAAGCTATCTGGCCACGCACTGGAACATCGCCGACAACCAGTTCCTGATGCGCACGAAGGGCGGCGGCGGCACCGACCCCGGTCCCAACCCGAACCCGACGCCGACCAAGAAGCCGTCCCCGACGCCGACGAAGAAGCCCTCCGGCGGCCCCACCGCCACGGCCGGCGACATCAAGGCCGACTCCGTCGTGGTGAGCTGGCCCAAGGTCGAGGGCACCGCCTGGTACCAGGTGATGCTGAACGGCAAGCACCTGACGTGGGTCCAGTCCACGGTGCTGCGCATCTACAACCTCAAGCCCAACACCGCGTACACGGTGACGGTCTCCGCCCGTGACGGCTCCGGCAAGGACAGCGGGCCCGGCAAGGCCGCCTCCTTCCGTACGACCGGTGGCGGCGGCGGGGCGACCACCCCGGGCAGCCGCTACGTGCTCGGCAACGGCAGCACCGGCATGGCGGCCGAGATCTGGGGCGGCCGCACCGCCGACGGCGCCGTACTGGTCGGCGGCCGCACCAACGGCTACGCCCAGCAGCAGTGGTACTTCGACGACGCCGGCAACGGCCAGGTCCGCATCCGGTCCGCCGTATCGGGCAAGTGCCTGCAGCCCGGCGCCGCACCCGCCGCGGGCATGTGGGTGGCCCAGCAGCCCTGCGACAAGGCCAAGGCCGCGCAGGCGTGGAAGATCACGACCCGCGGCAGCGCGGTGACGGTGACGGACCCGAGCGGCGGCTTCGCCCTCACCGTCAGCAACCGCCCCTACTGGGGGAACTGGCTGCTCGACCTCCAGCGTGCGGACGGCCGCGCCGCCCAGGCCTGGAACCTCCAGAAGGCCGGCTGAGCATCGGCCCGAGGGTCACGGGGCGGCGGCTCCCCTGCGAGCGCCGCCGCCCCGCGCACCCGTGACGCCGTGAACCCGCCCCGGCGGACGGCCGCCCCGCGCGGCCGTCCGCCGGTTCCCCTCATCTCGACCGGAGCACCTCGACGATGCGCATACGAATCGCTCTCTCGGCCGCCGTGACCGCACTCGGCCTCCTCTTCCTGCTTCCCTCCGTGGCCCACGCCCACGGCGACACCCTGAAGGTGGTGGTGACCGGGCAGCGGGCGGGCCACGTCACCACCGAGATCACCTGGGAGAACGACGGGGACGCCGTCGACGAGGCGGTGTCCGCCACCGTGAACGCGGTGAGCGTCGACGGCACCCGCACCCTCGGACCGTGGGTCCTGGTCCGCGACCCGGCCGCCGCGCCGGCCGGATGGACCACGGCCGAGGTGCTGCCGCCAGGTTCGTGGAAGGTCAGCGTCGACGTCGGCTTCCCGGCACTCGGACACGGCGAGCTCGAGGTCGGCGTGCCCGTGGTGGACCCGGCCCCCGGCACCGCCGGCGGCACCGGGACGACCGGGGCCCCGACACCGGTCGCCTCCGCCCCCGCCCCGGCGCCCACCACCGCGTCGGGCGCGCAGTCCGCGTCCGCCCAGTCCGCGGTGCCGCCGTCCTCCCCGGCGCCGGCCCCGACGGCGTCGAGCGCCGCGGAAGGGGACGCCGTCTGGTGGACCACGGCGGGCGTGGCCGTGACCGCCCTGGCCGGGGCGGGCGTCGGCCTGCTCCTGCGCCGTCGGCGGCTGCGCCGCCGCCTGGGGTGACGGGAGCGTAGGGCCCTCAGGCCGTGGCCTCCCCGGCCACGGCCTCCCCCGGTTTCCCGGGCTCCCCGGCGACCGCGGCCGTGACCGCGGCGACGAGCCTGCCGAGGCCGTGCGGGTCCGTTCCCAGGAACAGGTTCGGCTCGATGAGCTCCAGTTCCATCACCACCGGTTCCCCCTCCGCGCCCAGCGCCAGGTCCACCCGGGCGAACAGCGGTCCGTCGGGACCGGGGACCGCCGCGAGCGCCGCCCGCGCCGTATCGAGCTCCGCGGCGGTGGGCCGGTACGGGGCGACGCCCGGATGCGCGACCCGGGCGTTGTCGACCACGCCCGGCTCGGTCAGCAGGGGCCCCTTGCGGATGGCGTGACTGAACGCTCCCCCGAAGAACACCAGCGCCCGCTCCCCCTCCTCCACCCGCCGCAGGTACGGCTGGACCATGGCCGTGCGCCCCTGCTCCCGCAGCATGCGCACGTGGCGTGCCGCGTCCGCCAGCTGTCCCGGCTCGTAGCGCGCGGTGTCCCGGGCGCCGGCGGACACGGACGGCTTGACGACCACCGCCCGCCCGGCCTCGAAGTCATCCTCGGCCCAGGGCGCGCCCGGTTCCACGAACCGCGTCGGCACCACGGGGACCCCGCGGGCGGCCAGCTCCAGCAGGTAGCGCTTGTCGCTGTTCCAGCGCACCGTCGCCGCCGGGTTCCACAGCCGGGTGACCCGGGCCGCGGCGTCGGCCCAGGCCAGGAACTCCTCCAGGCGTCCGGCGTAGTCCCAGGTCGAGCGGATGACCGCGAGGTCGTACCGCTCCCACTGCGCGTCGGCGGCGTCCCACGCGACCGACCGCGCGTCCAGTCCCGCGGCGCGCAGCGCCTCCACGATCAGCGGCAGGTCCGCGTCCTCGTGCTCGCCCACCGTGCTCGTCACGACGGCGACCCTCGCGGCCTCCGCGCCGACACCGGCAGCTCTCATCGCGGCTCTCCCGGTCCTCGTTCCGGGCCGCCCCCTGCGGCCCCGGCCGTCACTCTCGCACACGCCCCGTCCGGGAACCCGGGCGCCCGCTCCGGCGTCGTACCCGGCGACCCCGGTACGTGTGAGCGCGCGGGCGCGGGTCCGGAGGAACGGCAGCGGGGCGCGGGCGGGAGGCCGGTGGACGGAACGGGTGGGGGTGCGCGCCACCACGGCGGCGGAAGGTGGCGGGGGCCGGACGCCCGGGGCCGCTCGCCCCTGGTCCGCGGCCGTGTTCCGGCGGCGGTGGCCGTCGCGGCCGCGGGGCTGACGGCCTTCCACCCCGCGGTACCGGACGCGGGCGGTCTCGGCAGTCTGCTGGAGGCGTTCCTGCCCTGGCTCGGCCTCGTCGTGCCGGTCCTGTTCGTGACGGCCCTGGTGCGTCGCTCCGCCGTCGCCCTGGTCGTCCTGCTGCTGCCCGCCGCCGTCTGGGGCGCGCGATTCGGCCCGCTGCTGCTGCCGGCGGACCCCGGAGCCGCGGACGACCTCGTGGTGGTCCAGCACAACGTCGCCGACGACAATCCGGACCCGGCCGGCACCGCGGCCGCCGTGGCCGCGGCCGCACCGGACCTCATCGCACTGGAGGAGCTGACCCCGGCCGCGCTCCCCGCCTACACCGCGGCCCTCGCCGGGGAGTACCCGCACCACGCGGTCGAGGGCACGGTCGGGCTCTGGTCGAAGCGTCCGCTGACGGGCGTCCGGCGCCTGGACATCAGGCCGGCCGGCATCGGCGAGGACTGGAACCGGGGCCTGCGGGCCGTGGTGGGCACCGCGCGGGGCGAGGTCGCCGTGTACGTCGCCCACCTGCCGTCGGTCCGGATCCGGGCCGGCGGGTTCGCCTCCGGGCTGCGGGACGCCGGCGCCGCCCGGCTGGGCGCGGCCGTCGCCGCCGAGGAGGTCGAGCGGGTGGTGCTGCTCGGCGACCTCAACAGTACGGTGGACGACCGCGGACTCGCCCCGGTCACGGCGCTGCTGGACGCGCCCCGGCGGGGGTTCGCCCTCAGCTGGCCCGCCGCCTTCCCGGTCTCCCGCATCGACCAGGTCCTGGCCCGCTCGGTGACGGTGACGGGCATCCGGTCGCTGCCGGCGACGGGCAGCGACCACCTGCCGGTGGCCGCCCGGATCAGGCTCTGAACGCGATGCCGTACCGGGTCAGCGGCCCGGACCCGGGGTCCCGTCCGGGAGGTCGAGGAGCTCGGGGCCGTTGTTGCGGACGTTGTTGACGGCGGTGGAGACCGCCCGGACGTCGAGTCTGCCGCCGGCGGGTGCGGCGAGCAGGGCGCGCAGCTCGTCCGCGTCCTGGTGGGAGGGGTCCAGCCAGGCCTCGTAGTCGGCCGGGGCCAGCGCGAGCGGCATCCGGGGGTGCACCCGGCCGGCCGAGTCGGTGGCCTCGGTGGTGATGACGGTGCAGGTCGCCCACCAGGCCGTGGGATCGTCGTCGGGGACGGCGGGGTCGCGCCAGAACTCGTACAGTCCGGCCATCGCCATCACCTCGCCGCCCTCGGGGCGGATGAAGTAGGGCTGCTTGTAGGCCTTCGCCGTGCCGGAGGCCGGTACGGACTCCCACTCGTAGAAGCCGTCGGCCGGCAGCAGGCAGCGACGCTTGGCGAAGGCGCGCCGGTAGGCCGGCTTCTCGTGGACGGTCTCCACCCGCGCGTTGATCATCTTGGCTCCGCCGGAGGGGCTCTTGGACCAGGAGGGCACCAGGCCCCAGCGCAGCGGCCGCAGCCGGCGCTCCAGCAGCCCGCTGCCCCGGTCCGCCCGCTCCAGGACGGCCCACACCGTGTCGGTGGGGGCGACGTTCCAGCTCGGCTCCAGTGCCTCCCCCGGGTCCGGGGGCGCGGCCTGGAAGAGGCCGGAGAGGTCTTCGGGGCTACGGGTGGAGACGTATCGGCCGCACATGCCCCCACCCTGCCACCTGATCCGCCCTCCCGTCGGGCGCACCGCGAAACGGCCGGCGCGGGATGCGCGTCGTTCAGCGGCGGTGGATCCGGTCGACGCCGTACCAGCGCGCCACGCAGGCGGCGACCCAGTCCCGGTCGTAGGCGCGGGTGTAGAAGGGTTCGGCGAGGTTCCCGATGGGGAGCGGCCGGTAGCCCACGTCCGTCGCTCCGCGGGCGATCTCCGCGCGGATGCGGGCGTTCTGGGCGTCCCAGGCGACGGCGCGGGTGACGGTCGTCGTCGTCAGGTCCCGGACGGCCGGCACGAGGACGGCCACGGAGGCGAGGGTGAGGCAGCCGGCCGCCGCCGCGGCCGCGGTGAGGACGGTGCCCGCGCTCCGCGTGCGGGCGGCGGTCCACCGCCCGCCCCAGGTGCCGAGCAGCACGCCGTAACCGCAGAGCGCCAGTTCCATCAGGGCGAGGTGGCTGGTCCAGGTGCGGGCGTACGTCCAGCCGTCCGGGCCGTAGCCGCTGCGCAGCCCGACGACCACCGCGAACGAGCCGAGGAGCAGGACCGGTACGGGGAGCAGCAGCAGGGCCACCAGCGCCGGGCGCGGGACGGTGCGGCCCCGCCGCGGGCGGACGGGGGCGTGTGCGCCCCGCCCGCGGCGCAGGGCCTGCCCGAGGCCGAGGAGGACGCCGACCGCGGCGGCCCCGAGGTAGGCCCACTGGCCGGTGACGGTGTCCCACATGCGCAGCCAGTCCTCGATGGTGGCGTGCAGCTCGCCCGAGGAGAGCAGGGACTCCTTCTCCGGCTGCTGGGCGCGCCGCCAGCGGGCACCGGGTGAGGTGTAGAGCACGACGAGGCCGCACAGCAGCCCGGCGCACCAGAGCAGGCACCAGGTGGCGGGGCGTCCGTCGCGGGTGAGCCCCCGCCGGGGCAGCGCGAGCAGCGCGACCGCGGCGGCGAGCAGACCGCTGACGAGGGCGAACGGTTCGCTGAGGGTGCCCATGGCGAAGCCGACGAGGAAGGCCGCCGCGAAGCCGGCGGCGCGGGCGGGCGCGCGGGGCTGCCGGACGGTCCACACGCCCAGCAGCAGCGCCCACACCCCGATGACCGCGGGCACGGTGTGGGAGATGGTGGCCGGGGCCCACAGCAGCACCTGGTAGGTGCGGGTGCCCGCGTAGAAGAGCAGCGCCTGGACGACCAGGGCGGCGGCGGTCAGGAGCAGCGGGCGCGGTCTGCCGCCGAGGAGCCGGGTCAGCTCCCGGCCCAGCAGCACGAGGCCCGCGGTGAACGCGACCACGATGACGGTCGGGAGAAGTCTGGTGCCGAGGAAGCCGTCGCCGTAGACGATCCCGCTGAGGAAGGCGTTGGTGATCCTGCCGTTCTGGGTGGTGTAGAAGTCGGACGTGATGCCGAGGACCCCGAGGTCGCGGGCCTTGGCCGCGGCGCACCAGTCGTCGGACGTCGGGCGCAGGTAGAGGCCGAGGAAGCAGCCGACGGCGAGGAGGCCTCCGGCGGCCGCGACCAGGACCGCGCCGATGCCGGGCAGGACGCCGCGGGGGCCGGGGCGGCGGCGGGCCGCGCGGCCGGAGCCGGAGGCGGGGGTGCGGAGGTCCTCGTCCTCGCCCTCGATCGCAGCCGTACTCATCCACCACCCCTTCGCAGCGCGGGCCGGCCGGAGGGGAGGCCGGGAGCGCCCGCCGTCCTCGGGGTGACGGCGGGGCGCGGATTCCCATGATGCGCACGGCCCGGCGGGCCCGGCATCCGGGGATCGGCATCCGGGGACCGCCGGGCGGGGAAGCGGCGCCGGACGTACGCGGTGTCCGCGGTGCGCGGGGCGTACGCGGTGCGCGGGGCGTGCGGGGGTACGGGGTCCACGAGGCGTGCGGGGTCCACCAGGCGAGCGGGGCGTACGGGGCTCACCCGGGCGGCGGGCGTTCCGTGGCGGCGCCCCACCCGCTCTCCGAGGATGGGGATCCGGGTCCCCGCGTCCGGCGGCCCGACGGAGGGAGTCCCCGATGCCCCGTGTCCTGTTCGTCCGGTGGGCGTGTGTCACGGCGGCCCTCGGGGGCGTGACCGCCGCCCTGTGCGCTCCCGGCGCCCCCGCGGGGCGGCCGTCCGGCGACGGGCGGGCGGTGCACTCCGCCGGGCAGGCGGGGCATCCGGCCAGGGGCGCCGTGCCCGGGGTCCCCTCCCCGGTGTCGATGCTGGCCGCCCCCACCGTCGGGCTGCTCGCCAACGCGGCCTCCGCCGAGGGCGTCGCGGCGTCGACCGCGCAGGGCGCCCGGTACGTCGAGCGGAGCAACGTCCTGCGGCTGCCCGACGGCCGGTGGACGTACCTCCCGGAGAACGCGACGGCCTCCGTCGTCGTACCCGCCGACGATCCCGCGGCGCTGGCACAGATCGGACGCAGCCGGGCCTGGCTGGCCGCGGGCACGGTCCCGGGCGCCACGCCGGCGCGGCGCGAGGCGGCCGCGCGGGCCCTGCTGTCCATGCGGGCCCTGCTCCGGCCGAACGGCGCCCTCGCCGCCGGGTGGACCGACGGATGGAAGTACTCGTGGCCGCGGGACTCCAGCTTCGTCGCCGCCGCGTTCGCACACACCGGCCACGACGCAGAGGCCTACCGGATCCTGCGCTACAGCGCGGCGACCCAGCGCCGGGACGGCTCCTGGGAGGCGCGGACCCTGCTCGACGGGTCCGGCCCGCCGGACGCCAGGCGGTGGCAGCTCGACGCCGACGGCTGGGTGCCGTGGGCCGCCTGGCAGTGGTACCAGCAGGCTCCGCGGGCGGACCGGCGCGCCCGGCTGCTCGCCCTGTACCCGATGGTCCGCCGGGCCGCCGACCACGCGGCGGACTCCCTGCGGGCGGACGGCCTGCCGCCGCCGTCCCCGGACTACTGGGAGCTGGCCACGGCCACGCCCAACATCGGCACGGCCGCTCCCCTGCTCGCCGGGCTCCGCGCCTCGGCGGACCTCGCCCGGCAGGCCGGGCGGCCGCAGGACGCGGCACGCTGGGACCTCGCCGCGGGGCGGCTCTCCGCGGGGATCGCGGCGCGCTTCGCCCCGCTCGGCTACCAGCGGACCATCGACGGCCGCCACGGTCACGACAGCGCGGTGGCGTTCATGGCACCGCCCTTCAACCGGGCGCCCGCGGGCCTGGCCCGGGCGCTGGACGCCTCGTACCGGGCGCTGCTCCTGCCGACGGGCGGGCTGACGCCCGGGACCGATCCCGACGCGCCCTGGGGCGGGAACGCGTGGACGCCGAGCACGTCCTTCTTCGCGCTGGCGTGGGCCGGGACGGGGCGGCCCGCACAGGCCGGGCGGGTCGTGGACTGGGTCCTGTCGAAGCGGAACGCGCTCGGCGAGCTGCCGGAGAAGGTGGACCGGGAGGGGCGGGCCTCCTCGGTCGCACCGCTCGCCTGGACGGGCTCGATCGTCGTCCTCGCCCTGGCCGCACTGGACCGCCACGGGCTGCCGACCCCGCCCGCGCGGGGCTAGGTCGTGTCGTCAAAGTCCCGTCTGGTCGCCCTCCGGGCGGCCGACGCCACTTCGACGACACTTCCTAGGCCACAACCCGGCCGGGCCCTGCGGAGGGTCGGACGAGGTGTGTCAGAGGGGGTCCCTGGCGTCCCCGGCCGGCGGGGCGGTGCGCGCGGCCCGCAGGGCGTCGAGGAGGTCGCGGTAGGCGAGCCGCTCGGCGGCCACCGCGCGGGAGAACGGCGGGAAGTGCGGATCGCTACGGGCCCGGGCCTCCCGGGCGGCGATCGCGCGGGCCTCGCGCGCCCGGTCCAGCTCGTTCATGGCCGCGACGTACCCGTGGTCGAGGAGTTCGTGGTCGAGGACCTCGCCGAAGGCGCGCTCGGCGAGCCCGCCGAGCCGGTCCAGGTCCTCCACGCAGCTCTCCGGGACTGCCTCGTCGCAGCCGTCCTCCAGGGCCCGGGACAGTGCGGCGAGGGTCTTGCCGAGTTCGGGGTAGCCCCAGTCCGGCGCGGTCTCCCGTACGCATCCCGCGGCGAGCGCGGACAGGACGGCGAGCGAGGCCACGGTGCGGGCGGTGCCCGTTCGCGTGGGTCCGCAGGGGAGGGAGCGTGGCGTCATGGGAGCCCCGTTCGGCGATGGTGGACCTGCCTGCGCCGGGCCGCGGCCCGGCCTGCGCCGCTCGCCCGTCATCCTCACCCGACGCGTCCGGTCCTGCCACCGGAGGGACGGGCAGCGGCGGGCGGGGAGGGCAGCGGGGGGGGCGGGACGGTCCGGGTCTACGGGCGGTGCTCCGCCGCGGCGGCCGTGTCCGGTGCCGCGGCCTGCGCGGTCGTCCTGGCCGTGACCGCGCGGTGCCACGGGAGGGGCGGGCGGCTGTTCACCGGCTCGGATCCCGGCGAGGGGGCGGACAGGACGTGCAGGCCCGCGTCCAGGCCGAGCGCCGCGGCGACCGCCGTGCCGTCCGGCTCGGCCACCGCGGCGGGCGAGCCGGTGAAGAGCATCTGGGACTCGCGCCAGACCGGCGCGCCGGCCGACGCCGACCCCGACCCCGCCGCCGTGGCCGGTGCCGTGGTCGTGACGCCGACCGTGCCGGCTCCGGCCCGGCCGGCGAGCAGGGGGCCCGCGGCGCCGACACCGCCGTAGCCGCCCGCTCCGCCCGCTTCGGTGACCGGGGAGAACCGCGGCGCCGGTGCGTCCGACGTGGCCAGGGTGGTGGCGACGGTCCCGGTGCCGGGGAGCCGGAAGTACAGCCGGACGCCCCCGCCCTCCGGGGCGGCGGAGAGCGGACCGGTGCCGGTGGGCAGCCCGGTCGGGAACGGCCCGCCGAGCGGGGCGCCGGGGGCGGGCCGGGTCCAGGCGAGGACCGACGTGGCCGTGGCCGCGTACACGTGGGTGCGCCCGGCGGCGTCGGTCGCGGTGACCGGGTCGCCCTGGAGGCCCTTGCCGCCGAGGGACTGCCAGGCGCCGAAGGTCCCTCCCGGGGAGGTCTGGGTGCGCAGGCGCAGGGTGCGCCGCGAATCGCGTACGTACGCGGTCATCCGGCCGTCGGCGTCGACGGAGACGGCCGGGGCGCTGATGGCGGAGGTCCCGGAGATGTCCGCGGTGTCCGGGGTGCCGAGCGACTGCCAGGGCCCGAAGGCTCCGCCGGGCGCGGCCTGGACGGCGTAGACGACGGTGCGGCCGTACGCCTGGGGCGTGGCGCCGAGGGTGGTGCGGGTGCCGAACACGGCGATCCTGCCGTCGGGGAGCCGGGCCGCCGTCGCGCCGGTGTCCATGCCGGTGCCGGGCAGGAGGTTCGGGCCCTCCCAGGAGCCCCGGGGGCCGCTGCGCGACCAGTACGCCATCCGGCCGTCCAGGACGGCGAAGGCCCACAGCCGGCCGGGGACGCCCTCGGTCATCCAGGTGGTGCCTTCGCCCCGGCTGTAGCGGATGGCCCGGTTCCAGCCGGCTCCGGTGGGCCGGGTCGCGGTCTTGCGGTCGCCGCAGCCGGCCGGGCTGCCGCACCAGTCCTCGCGGTCCGTCCAGGCGTAGGTCTTGAGGTAGCCGAGCTTCTCCTCGGCCGTCCGCGGGTCGAGGACCGGCGGCAGGGCGCTGTTGGGGTAGCTCACATAGTTCTGGACGGTGAAGTGGGGCCGCCCGGCGGAGCGGGCGTAGCGCTCGGTGGCCGCCTGCACGAAGCGGGCGCCGTACATGTGGTCCTGGTGGTCGTGGAAGGCGCCGCCGCCCTCGGCCCGGCCGGGGGTCGGGTCCTGCGTCCGTACGGTGGTCGGCCGGTAGCGCTCGAGGACGCCCGCTATCGCGTCCACGGCCTGGTCCTTGGTGTACGAGAACGGGGCCCGGACCGGTGTCCCGGAGGTCAGCTGGGAGCCGAGCGCGGGGACCTTGGCGTCCCATAGGCCGCGCAGGCTGTCGGGGTTGTCGCCGGAGATGCTGCGGGCCTCGCGCAGCTGCATCCACACCAGGTTGACCTCGGGCCGGGCCAGGAGGACGTCGACCTCGGCGCTCCCGCCGCCGGCGGTGGGGACGGCCGCTCGCCGCCAGGCGCTGGTCCGGCTGCCGGTGGCCATCTCGGCGTAGGCGGCGCGTATGCCGTTCTGGCGGGCTTCCGCGTAGGCGGCGCGGTCGGCGGGGGCCGCGGGGTCCTCCAGGTGCGGGCTGTGGGCCTCGTTCCTGCCGTCGGACTCGCCGGACGTGAGGTAGACGGTGGTGACCTTGACGCCGGTGGCTATGGAGCGGCTGAGGTCGGGGTTCATGAAGAACAGGTCGTCGTCGGGGTGGGCGACGAGCTGGACGACGGAGCCCTCGGTGACGCTGGGGCGGACCGCGGCTTCGGGAGCGACCTGCGGCTGCGCGCTGCCGTGTCCGGAGGCCCAGGTCGTCACGCCCAGGGCGCCGACGGTCAGCGCGACGAACAGGGCCGCGAGGCGGGTGCGGCTGGGCAGGGGCATCGACAAGGCCTTGAGGATCGGTCCGGTGCGGGGTTCCGCCGAGGGGAGGTCGGTCGGCACCCCTCGGCTCCACTGCTTCCGGAGACGACCGGGGCCGATTATGTATCGCGTGTCTTGCCCTGACACACCGTCAAGCGACAAATGAAACGAGTCGACTTGATTGCCGGGAATGAGGAGATTTGTCCCTTTCGGAGGCGCCTGACGTGCGACGTCGCAATCGTCGGCCTGGCCGGTCGTGAGCGATGTCACGCCCCCGCCGCCGCCCCGTGTGATCCGGCCCACCGGCGCCGGCGGCCGCGCCGTGCGCCCCTCCCGGATCGGGGGGACCATGGACCGTGCAGGGCCGCGTGCGGCCGCACCGGGCGCGCCGGGCGGACGGAGGGAGCGACACACCATGCTGGGAGCCAGCGAGGCGTTCAGCGGATTCTCGGTGGACTCGATCGAGAACGTGCGGGACTTCTACAGCTCGATCCTGGGCCTGCGGGTCTCCGAGGAGAACGGAATGCTGGTCCTGAACCTCCAGGGCGGCACCACCGTCCTCCTCTACCCGAAGGAGGGCCACTCCCCCGCCACGTTCACCGTGCTGAACTTCCCCGTCCCCGACGTCGACGAAGCCGTAGACGGCCTGGCGGCCCGCGGGGTGGTCTTCGAGCGATACGAGGGTTTCGGCCAGGACGCGAAGGGCATCGCCCGCGGGGACGGGGGCCCGGCGATCGCCTGGTTCAAGGACCCCGCCGGCAACGTCCTCTCCGTCCTCCAGCCCGACTAGGAGCTGGCGGGTCGATCATGTCCGAAGCCGGATGACGACTGCTGCGGCGGCCAGGCCCGTCGACCGCGTTACGGAGACCGCCCGGCCAGACCCCAGGGCGCTTCTGCGCCCGCTCGGGTGCTCGCGGACAGGCGGGGCGGGTACGTCGTTGGTCTGCCCCGGGGTGAGGACAAAGCACAGCGGGCGGCAGCGGCTGTCCGCCGCGAGGTGGATCTCGGCGGTCGTCAGGCCGGAGCGATTCGGCCACACTGGTGCGATGAACTTCGGGGCGGGGCTTGGCGAGGGTGGCTGGGACGATGACGGAGCCCTCCGGGCTGCGCTGGGGCGTACGGCCGAGGGACTCGGGCTTGGCCTGCCCGAGTCGGACAGGAAATGGGGTCGCCTCGCTGAGTACGTCAACGCGAGGAGCGGTCGGCGCGTGCTGGTGTATCCGCCCGGAGATGGGCGTCGGACTTTCCAGGTGAACCTCCTGGACAAGGGCACACGTCTGGCCTGTGGGTGGACCGCAGACCTGGCCGAAGCGGTCAGAGCGACAGCGGCGTGGACGGGCGGCGCGGGCCTCGAGGAGACCAGAGCGCGCACCCCGTTCATCCGCTTCAGGCCCTGGGCCCTCGACCACGAGCGGGAGCCGTTCGGTGAGGTCGAGTTGACGTGGTGCGCCAAGCTCGACCGCATCCACATCCCGCCGGACGACCGGCACCCACGCCCCCACGCGCTGCTGGCGGCGGCGTACGCCCAACCGGTGCTCCGCCGGCTGATGCCGGTCAACAGTCACTTCGACCTCTGGTTCTCCACCAGTGTCGAGGAGGTCTGGAAGGCGCGGGTCGGGTACGGCATCCGCCCGTACGACGAGGGGCTGTACGGGGTGCGGAACAAAGGCGGGCTGGTTGCGCGCACCGAGACGCCGGAGGAAGCCGTCGCCCTCGTGGTGGCCGCCCTCCCGGAGGAGCTCGGGCCGGCGAGCTGAGGCCGAAGACCGCGGGCAGCGCGGGGCTTTGCAGCACGGGCAGTCGGGACGACCACCCTGACATGCCGAGGGCAAGATCCTCAGGACACACCCCGGCCCCCGGCGCTCCCGTCGGCCTGCACGGGCCCGAGCACGCCCAGCTCGACTTCTTCGAACACGCGCGACCACCACGAGTCCTCGTCGGTGAAGACCGGCGGATCCGCCCGTCGGGCCCGCTCGATGACGCCCGCCGCCCAGTCCTCGTAGTCGTCGTCCTCGTCGCTCCTGCCGGAGTGGAGGAACCCCTCCCAGATCCGCAGCACCTCGACGAGGTGGTCCACCGATGTGCTGACCAGCCCGTACTGCTCCTCCGCGGCGTCGTACCCCCTGACCATCCACACCTCGCCACTGCCGGTCAGCAGCCAGTAGGTGTTGACGCCGTCGTCGAACGCGCCGAGGAACACCGCCCGCCCGGCGGGCAGCTCGCGGACAGCGAGCTCCCTGTCCCGGTCACGGACGAACATGCGGTGGCAATCCGCCGGCAGCCCCTGCTCGACGAGGACGCGGGCCGCGCGGCCCCGCACCCCGACGGTGGCGAGACGGTGCTCGTCGTACGGCAGCCAGACCATGCCATCCACCTGTGCACCCAACCCTTCGCGCCCGCCCTCTGCGGTCGGGCCGATCCTGCCAGACCGGCGCGGCGGGCCGGCCTGTGGCTACTCGGGGAGCAGGTTCAGGAGGGGGGTCAGGGCGGTCGGGCGGTGGGTGACCGGGAGGTGGTCGACGAAGTGGACGGGGCAGCCCAGCTCGCGGGCCGCGCCGTCCGCGGTGCGGTCGTCGCCGACCATCAGCACCTCGGCCGGCGGCAGGCCCAGCCGGTCGCAGGCGGCGCGGAACATCCGCGGGTCGGGCTTCTGCGTGCCCAGCTCGAAGGACAGCACGTACGCGTCCACCAGCTCGTCCAGTCCGTGCGCGCGGAAGACCGGCCGCAGGTCCCAGCCGATGTTGCTCACGACGGCCACCGGTACGCCCCGCCGGCGCAGGGCGCGCAGTGTCGGCCCGGTGTCCGGGTACGGCTGCCAGGCCTCGGGGCTCATGTGGCGCTCGTACAGCGGCTGCACCAGGCCGGGCGCGGGCAGGCCCGCCGCCTCGGCCAGGCCCCCGTAGGCGGCGCGGTGGAGGGCCGCGCTCACGTCGCGCTCGGCCCACGCGGCCGCCAGGTGTGGGGGCACCCGCACCGGCGCGGGCCCGCCCGGGAGGGCTCCGTACTCCGTGAGGCGCCGCACCGCGTCCGCGAACTCGGCGTCGGACAGCCGCACTCCGGTCCGTTCCAGGGTGGCCCGGAGCCACTCCTCGGTCGACTCGATGCGCAGCAGCGTGCCGGAGAAGTCGAACATCACTCCCTTGATCATGAGTTGATCGTAGGACAGGGCGGGGCTCAGGTGGTGGGGTGCAGCCGGGTCGGGGTGAGCGGGGTCTGCGCGGGTGCGGTGTCGACGTCCGTCAGGGCGCTGCCGGCCAGCCAGGACCGCCAGTCCACGTTCCAGTCGCCGAAGCCGTTGTCGAAGGGGGCCATCGGCTCCCCGCCGCTGTTGACCACCTCCACGATGTCGCCCTCGCGGACCGTGTCGAAGAACCAGGCGGCGTTCTCGGTGCTCATGCCCGTGCAGCCGTGGCTGACGTTCTCCTCGCCCTGCGCCTCGACCGACCAGGGCGCCGCGTGGATGTACTCGCCGCTCCACGTCACGCGGGTCGCGTAGGAGACGGGCAGGTCGTAGAACTCCTTGGTGCCGCGCGCGATGCCGACGCTGTCCCCGCGCATGCGGACCTTCTGCTCCTTGCGCAGCACGACCTTGATGCCGCTGCGGGTGCGGAAGCCTGCCTTGCCGGTGGTGACGGGAATGGTCCTGATCACCCGGCCGTTGCGGCGTACGGTCATCCGGTGCGTGGCGGAGTCGGTGACGGCCTCGATCCGGTCCCCGATGGTGAAGCGCAGGTCCTCGGAGGGGCCGCCGTATCCGTGCTCGCCGAACTCGACGCCGTCCAGGCCGCTGCGCACGCGGACCCGGGTGTGGGCGGGCCAGTAGGTGCGCGGCCGGAAGTGCAGGGTCGACGCGTCGACCCAGTGCCAGGCGCCCTCGACGTGGGGCTCGGAGGACACCTCCAGCGCCTGTTCCAGCCGGGCCCGGGCGACCGGGTCGGCGGCGGGCACCGGCCGGCTCAGCTCGGCCGTCACGATCTCCCCCGCGCCGTAGGTGCCGGGACCGGGCCCGAACTCGACGGTGAGCCGGCCCCCGTCGGCGGGCGGCGTGGTCCGGAAGGCCATGGTCACGCCGACCGGCGTGCCGGCCGCGTCCTGGGCGCCGACCTGCACCGTGTAGGTCTCCCCGGCCCGCAGCGGCTCGCTGTTGGCCCAGCGTTCGCCGTCGGCGCCGAGGGCTCCGGCCAGCCGGCGGCCGCGCCCGTCCTGGACGGTGACGTCGGTGATCCGGCCCGGCTGCGCGAGGGCGATCTCCAGCGGGCCGCCGGGGTCGGTGGGCGGTTCGCCGGCCCGCGCGGGATGCGCCGTGCGGTCGAGCGTGGGCTCCCGGAGTACGGAGCCCGCGCCGCCCGCGGTGGCCCGTACGCGCCGCTCCTGCCAGCCGCTGCACAGTCCGGGGCGGAACACCCGGGCCGCGCAGGGCCCCGACGCCGCGGCGGGGCCTTCGTCCAGGACCCGCCCCACCAGCAGGGTGACCGCCGCCTCCCGCGGCCGGTCGGTGGCGGTCGGGTCCGCGCTGTCCCCTCCGGGCGCCCGGCCCGGGGCTGCGGCGACGACCAGCATGGTCCCCGTCACCGCAGCCACGGCGCCCCACGCCGTGGTCGGTCGTGTCCGTCGCATTCGTGGCATAGCCGTATCAAACCGATGGAGGGCCAACCCGATGATCATGCACTCGGCCCTGCGTCCGAACGGGCACCGGAAGAGAACTCGTACGGAGCACTCCGCCGACGCCGACGCCGACGCCCGCAGCGCGGAATCCCGGGTGCCGCCCCGGGGCCGGGCAAGCACAATGCCCGCATGCCCATACGACCCGTACGACCCATACGGCCTGTACGACCCATACGGCCCGTGCGCCAGGACGAACTGACGGCCCTCCAGGACATCGAGAGAGCCGCCGGGCTCTGCTTCCGGGAGGTCGGGATGCCGGAGATCGCCGACGACGAGCCGCCCACGACGGCCGAGCTCGCCGCCCACCGGGCCGCGGGGCTGGCCTGGACCGCGGTCGACGCCGCCGACACCCCGGTCGCCTACCTCCTCGCCGAACGCGTCGAGGAAGGCAGCCTCCACGTCGAGCAGGTGTCCGTCCACCCGGACCACGCCCGCCGGGGCATCGGCCGGTCCCTGCTGGAACACCTCGCGCGGTACGCCGTGGGCGAAGGGGCGGCCGCGCTGACGCTGACCACGTTCGCCGAGGTGCCGTGGAACGCCCCCTACTACACGCGCTGCGGCTTCCGCCTCGTGGAGGAGCACGAGCTCACCCCCGGCCTGCGGAGGATCCGCGCGCGCGAGGCGGCCCACGGTCTGGACCGGTGGCCGCGGGTCTGCATGCGGCGCGACCTCTGAACCGGCGCCGGAACCCTCCGCGCCGGGCTCCTTCGCCGAGCGCGAAGGGGGTCCCGGGCGCCGCCGGGATGTGCTGGGGTGGCGGTATGGATCTTCTGATACTGGGCGGGACGGCATGGCTGGGCCGTGAGATCACCCGGCAGGCCCTGCGCCGCGGGCACGACGTGACCTGTCTGGCGCGCGGCGAGAGCGGCGAAGTCGCCGCAGGGGCACGGCTGGTGGCGGCCGACCGGGGCGAGTCGTCCGCCTACGCGGACCTGCTCGGCCGGGACTGGGACGCCGTGGTGGAGGTGTCCTGGCAGCCGGACTTCGTGCTGGACGCGCTCACGCGGCTCGCCGACCGGGCCCGGCACTGGACGTACGTCTCCTCCATCAGCGCCTACGCCGACCACGGCACGGTCGGGGCCGACGAGTCGGCGCCGCTGCTGGCCCCGGCCGCCACCGGCCGGGTGGAACGGGAGGAGTACGGCGAGGCCAAGGTGGCCTGTGAGGCGGCGTCGCGCGCGGCCGTGGGTGACCGGCTCGTGATCGCCCGGCCCGGCCTGATCGCCGGTCCCGGCGACGGGAGCGGACGGTCGGGGTACTGGGTGGCCCGCGCCGCACGGCCGGCCGGGCAGCCGATGCTGGTGCCGCACTCTCCCGGTCTCCCCACGCAGGCCGTGGACGTGCGCGATCTCGCGGGCTGGCTGCTGGACCTGGCCGGGGAGGGCACGACCGGCACCTACAACGCGGTCGGCCCGGTCGTGCCCTTCGGCACGTGGGTGGAGCTGTCGCGGCGCGCGGCCGGGCACACCGGAGCGGTGGCGGAGGCGGACCCGCAGTGGCTGCTGGACCGGGGCGTCGGGCAGTTCATGGGGCCCGAGTCGATGGCCATGTGGATGGCGGACCCGCAGTGGGCCGGTTTCTGCGCCCGCAGCGGTGCCGCCGCACACGCGGCGGGACTGCGGCACCGGCCGCGCGCGGAGATGCTGGCGGACCTGCTGGAGTGGGAGCGGGCCCAGGGCCTGGACCGCCCGCGGCGGGCCGGCCTGAGCGCCGCCCGCGAGCGCGAACTCCTCGCCGAGCTGGACGGCTCGGCTCCCGCGGGAGGCCCGCTCGGCTGAACGGCCCCGCCCGCCCCGCGGCCGCGCACCGCGCCGGGTCAGCGCCGCGGCCTGGTGGCGAAGACGGCCCCCGACCCGCAGGGTCCACTCGAAGGCGTCACCCGGGTCGTGCTCCAGCAGCGCCCGGCACAGCGCGGCCTCGAAGGCGTCCGCGCGCGCACCGAGCACGGCGGGGCACGAGTACGGGAACGAGAGCTGGAGCCCGGCCAGTTGTTCCGCGGTGCAGCGGATCGGCTGCTCCCAGACGTGGGTCTCGACGTGGGAGAACGCCGACTTCGCGAGCAGATCGCCCAGCGTCTCCCAGTACTCCGCGGGGGGGCTCGCCGGGCGGCGCGCCGGGGCCGAGAAACCGCTCGCGCACCTCGTCGACCACGGCCCGCCAGGGTGGTTCCGGTTCTCCGGGCCGGTCCAGCGGGGGTGACGGTCGCGATCCCGGCCCGGTGCCCGAGGAGCGGGTCCAGGTCGTCCAGCACGCGGGTGCGGTCCATCAGGTGGAAGGCGCTGCCGATGACGCACAGGTCGATCCGGGGCAGACACAGCCGCCCGATGGCGGCGTCGTCACCGGTCAGCCAGGTGATGTCCGTCCGGGGGCGGGCGGGGAGTGTGCGCTCCCCCGCGCCGCTCCCCCGCCCGCCCCCGCCCGCCCCCGGTCCGCCTGCCCCCGGTCAGGCCGGCGGGGTCAGGCGCTCCCAGAGGAAGGTGTGGACGAGCGCCTCGTTGAAGGCGGTCTGGCGGTGGTCGGTGGCCCCCGCGTGGCCGCCTCCGAGGTGTTCGTGGAAGAGCACCGGGTGCCCGAACTCCCGCAGCCGCGCGGCCATCTTGCGGGCGTGGCCGGGGTGGACCCGGTCGTCGCGGGTGGAGGTGAGCAGCAGCAGCGGCGGGTACGCGGGCCCGTCGGCCGCGACCTGGTGGTACGGGGAGATCCGCTCCAGGTGGGGCCGGTCGGCGGGGTCGTCCGGGTCCCCGTACTCGGCGATCCAGCTGGCTCCGGCGAGCAGCTTGTGGAAGCGGAGCATGTCCAGGAGGGGCACGTGGGCGACGACCGCCCCGAAGAGCTCCGGTTCGCGGGTGAGCATGGCCCCCATGAGCAGGCCGCCGTTGCTGCCGCCCTCGATGCCCAGTTGGGCCGGGGTGGTGATGTCGCGGGCGATCAGGTCGCGGGCGACGGCGGCGAAGTCCTCGTAGGCGCGGACCCGGTCCGCACCGAGCGCCGCCCGGTGCCAGGCCGGACCGTACTCCCGCCCGCCCCGGATGCCGGCGACCACGTAGGTGCCGCCGCGGGCGAGCCAGGCCCGGCCGGTGACCGCGCTGTACTGCGGGACCATGGAGACCTCGAAGCCGCCGTACCCGTAGAGCAGGGTGGGGCCGGGGCCGGGGCGGTCCTCGGGGCCGACGACGAAGTACGGCACGCGGGTGCCGTCCGCGGAGGTCGCGAAGTGCTGCCGCACACAGAGGCCGGCGGTGTCGAAGAGTGCCGGGCCCTGCTTGACGCGCTCGGTGCCGGATTCCCCGGCCGTGCCCCGGTGGAGGGTGGAGGGCTGGAGGAAGCCGGTGACGAGGTGGAAGTACTCGTCGCCCACGTCCGGGTCGGTGCAGGTGACGGAGGCGGTGGAGAGGGGCGGCACGCCCGGCAGCGGGGCGCGGCTCCAGCCGTCCGGGCCGGGGGTGAGCAGCTCCATCGCGGAGGAGACGTCCGCGCGGGTGCCGAGGATCAGGTGGTGGCGGGTCCAGCTGTATCCGGCGAGCGCGGTGCGCTCGTCCGGGGTGAACAGCACCTCGGCCCGGCGCTCCCCCGCGAGGAAGGGGTCGAGCTCGAAGGCGAGGAGGCTGCCCGCGGGGTGGCCGAGCCACGGCGACTTGACGCTGACGGTCAGCCATTCGCGGTGCACGGACGCGGAGGCGTCCTCCGGTACGTCGATCCTGACGGGCGGGGCGGCCGGGTCCTCGGGCAGGAGGAAGAGCTCCTGGTTCCAGAAGTCGATCTGCCGGTGGACGAAGTCGCGGGCGAAGCCGGGGGTGTCGTCGTGCCATGCGGAGGCGGACAGGTCCGACGGCCGGCCCTCGTAGACGAGCTCGGCGTCCTGCGGCGGGGTGCCGCGCCGCCAGCGGCGGACCTGGAGCGGGTAGCCGGAGGAGGACATCGAGCCGGGGCCGAAGTCCGTCCCGAGCCAGACGCTGTCGTCGTCGATCCAGCCGATCCGGGTCTTGGCCTCGGGGAGGGTGAACCCGTCCTCGACGAACTCCAGGGTCGTCAGGTCGAACTCGCGCACCACGCAGGCGTCCGCGCCGTCCCGGGACAGCAGCACCAGGGCGCGGCGGTGTTCGGGGGCCAGGACGCGGCTGCCCGCCCAGGCCCACTTCTCGTCCTCCGCCCCGGCGAGCGCGTCGAGGTCGAGGAGCACCTCCCAGCGGGGCCGTTCGGTGCGGTACTCCTCCAGGGTGGTCCGCCGCCACAGTCCGCGGACGTGGTCGGCGTCCTGCCAGAAGTTGTAGAGGTGGCCGCCGCGGCGGATGACGTAGGGGATCCGGCCGTCGTCGTCCAGGACCTCGCGCATCTCCTGTTCGAGCACCTTGAACCCGGGCGCACCGGTCAGCGCGTCCACGGTCTCGGCGTTGCGCTCCCGGACCCAGGCGAGGGCGGCCTCGCCGGATACGTCTTCCAGCCACAGGTAGGGGTCTGCTTCGCTCATCAGGCGATTGTGCAGGAAACGGCGGGCCGCCGTGCGGCCCGCCTGTGGGTGGGCGGGCAGGCAGGTGGCCGGCCGGTCAGTCGCCGGACATGAGGCGGGATCCGAGGCGGGCCTCGCGCAGGGCCGAGTGGACCGACCAGGTCACGGAGACCAGCGGTACGGCGACCACGGCCCCGACCACCCCGGCGGCGATGGCCCCCGCGACGACCGAGATCGCCACGACGAGGGGGTGGAGCCGGACGGCGCGGCTCATCACCAGGGGGTGCAGGAGGTGACCCTCGATCTGGCCGATGACCACGATCAGCGCGACCACCACGGCCGCGACGAGCGGACCCTTGGCGGCCAGCGCCACGACGGCGGCGATCGCGAGGGCGACGGGTGATCCGATGAGGGGGACGAAGGCCGCGAAGAACTCCAGCAGGGCCAGCGGCACGGCGAGCGGGACGCCGAGGAGCCACAGGGCGAGGCCGACGAGGACGGCGTTCGTCGCCGCGACCACCACGATGCCGTGGGTGTAGGCGGTGAAGGTGCGCCAGGCCGCGCGGCCGGCGATCGCCACCCGGTCGCGGGCCGATTCCGGCAGCTGGGCGCAGAACCAGGTCCACTGCCGGTCCCCGCCGTGCAGGAAGAGGACGGAGCAGAAGACGGCGAGGGCCAGGACGGTCAGGACGTGCACCAGCCGGTCGGCTCCGCTGACGGCCTGGCTGAGCAGGGTGGAGCGGTGGGTGGACAGGTACTCGGCGGCTTTGGCCTGCACGTCGGACAGGGCGCGCGGGCTCAGCCGGAAGGGCGGCTGTTCCAGCCATCGCTCGATGCTGACGAGCCCTTCCCGGAACTCCCTGACCAGGGTCGTGCTCTCCCCCGCGACGGCCTCGCCGACCAGGGTCAGCACGCCCAGCAGCAGCACCGTGCTGCCGAGCAGGCAGAGAGTGACGGCGAGCGGGCGGGGCACGGCGCGGGCGAGGCCCCGGGTCGGCGTCCAGAGCAGAGCGGTGACGACCAGCCCGAGGAAGACGGCCACGGCGATCTCGTGGAAACGGCCGAGCACGGCGAAGACCACGTACACGGCGGCCCCGACGACGAGCAGGCGCCAGGCGTACGACGCGGCCGTGCGGAGCAGGGGTGACACGGGCTGCGGCATGGTCCATGGGTGCCACGGCGGGGCCGGGATGCCACGCGCGGCGGCGTGGGTTCGCCCGTCCGGGGCGGGCGTACGGGCCGTCCGCTGCAGCCGCCCGGCCCCGGTGCTCCGCCGCGGGCGGGCCCTCCTCACGCCGAAAACCGTTTGCCGGAGCAAGCGGGCGGCGCCGACGATGGCCTGTCGTGAGCACTTCCCGATGGACCGCCGTCCTGCCCGACCTCGCCCCGTGGCGGTCCAGCCGTGATTTCCGGCTGCTGTTCTACCAGGGGACGGTCACCTACTTCGGCTCCTTCATGGCGATGATCGCGCTGCCGCTGCAGATCAAGCACCTGACGGACTCGCCGCTGGCGGTCGGGGCGATGGGGGCCGTGGAGCTGGTTCCGCTGGTGGTCTGCGGGCTGTACGGGGGCGCCCTCGCCGACGCCGTGGACCGGCGGCGGATGATCCTGCTGACCGAGGCGGGGCTCGGGGTCCTGGCGGTGGTGCTGCTGGTGAACGCGCTGCTGCCGGATCCGCTGCTGTGGCCGCTGTACGTGGTCGCGGCCGGCGTGTCGGCCCTGGCCGGGCTCCAGCGTCCGGCGCTGGACTCGCTGATGGCGCGGATCGTGCCGCACGACCAGCTGAGCGCGGCCGCCGCGCTGAACGGGCTCCGTTACCAGTTCGGCGCGATCGCGGGTCCGTCGGTGGCGGGGCTGGTCGTCGCGTACGCCGGTTCCGCTTCCGCGTACGCGGTCACGGTCGTGGGCTTCGCCGTCTCGGTGGTCCTGTGCCTGCGACTCAGCCCGGCGCCGCCGGTCGAGAACGCCGAACGGCCGTCGCTGCGCGGCATCGCGGAGGGGGCGCGGTACGCGTGGAGCAGGCCGGTGCTGCTGGGGACGTACGCGGTGGACCTGGCGGCGATGTTCTTCGCCTTCCCGAACACGATCTTCCCCTTCCTCGCGGACGAGCTCGACGCGACCTGGGCACTGGGCCTGATGTACGCGGCGGGCGCCGTGGGATCCCTGCTGCTGGGGCTGACCAGCGGCTGGGTGTCGCGGGTGCGCCGGCACGGGCTGCTGGTGGTCCTCGGTGCCACGGCGTGGGGGCTGGCGATCGTGGCGGCCGGGGTGGTGCCGGGGATCTGGCTGGTGCTGGTGTGCCTCGCGGTGGCGGGTGCGGGCGACATGCTGAGCGGGCTCGGCCGCGCCACCATCTGGAACCAGACCATCCCCGAGGAACTGCGGGGCCGGCTGGCGGGCATCGAGGTGCTGTCGTACAGCGTCGGTCCGCAGCTCGGCCAGGTGCGGGCGGGCACGATGGCGGGCTGGACCGGGACCCGGACGGCCGTCTGGAGCGGCGGTCTGGCCTGCGTGGCCTCGGTGGCGGTGCTGGCTGCGCTGCTGCCGAAGCTGATCTCGTACGACGCGGACACCGACGAGGACGCCCTGCGCAGGCGGGCCGCCCGCGAGGCGGACCGGGTGGGCACGCAGGCCCCGGCCGGCGGGTAGCGGGGAGGGCGGGGGCGGGCCGGGGGGCTCAGCCCTCCTTCTCGGCGAGGATGCGGTCGGCCGCGTAGTGCGGGCAGTTGCGGGCGTGCCAGGTCACCGAGAGGAATCCGGATCCGGCCCGGAGCGTCCGCCCCGCGCCGTCGGCGGCGGTGGCCTTGCAGAAGGGGCACAGCACGGTTTTCGGGCGCAGTGGATCGAACATGCCCTGTCCTTCCCGCAGCTTTCTCACACCGGACCAGTCCAGAACTATCAAATCCGGCGCCATTCGGCCGCAGTACCCGCAAGTACGGATGACGGTGGGACGGAACCGGCCGGAAACCGGCCGGTCCGGCGGGCGTTCACCCCTCGCGCCGGGGCAGCAGCAGCGGCGTGAACAGCATCAGCAGACCGGCGGCGCCGATCGCCGCCCGCGGCCCGGTGAGGCCGGCCAGCAGACCCCACAGCGCGGTCAGGGCGGCGACGGCGGTCTTGCCGCTGACCGACCAGGCGGCCAGGGTGCGCGCGGTACGGTCGGCCGGGACCTGTTCGAGGCGGTGGGTGGCGAAGACCGGATTGAACACGCCCGTGCAGGTGATCAGGGCGAACTCGACGACGATGACGAGCAGCAGCCCTCCGGCACCGGGCCCGACGAGGACCAGCCCGAGCGACCAGCAGGCGCGCAGCGTCCCGGCGGTGCGCAAAACCCGGTGCCGTCCGAACCGGGTGACGAGCGGACGGGCCAGCCGGGCGCCCAGGATGCCGCCGAGGCAGGGCAGGCCGAAGGCGAGGCCGTACTGCCACGGCGCGAACCCGAGGTCGCCGAGCATGAGGACGGCGAGCAGCGGTGCGGTGGCCATGATCAGGGCGTTGACCAGGACGGTGTTGAAGAACAGGGGGCGCAGGGCCGGGTGGGTCAGGATGTACCGCCAGCCTTCGAGCAGCTCGCCACGCCGGAGCCGGCCGCTGCCGCCGCTCCGTCCGCTCTCTCCGCCCCCTCCGCTCCGGCCGGTCCGGGCCGGCGGCGGGGGCTCGCCGCCGCCGATCGCGCGCAGGCCCGCCGCCGAGAGCAGGTGGCTGACGGCGTCGGCGGCCAGGGTGACCACGGGGCCGAACAGCCCGATCGCGGCCGTGCCGAGGGGCGGTCCGAGCACGGTGGCAGTCCAGTTCGTGGACTCGAAGCGCCCGTTCGCGACGAGCAGGTCCTCCGCCGGTACGAGCGACGTGAGGTAGGCGCCGGCGGCCGCGCCGAACGCGATGCCCGCAGCGCTGACGACGACGGACACCACCACGAGCTGGGCCAGCCCGAGCACGCCGAGGACGTACGCGACGGGGATGCTGGCGAGCGCCGCGCACCGGGTCAGGTCCATCGCGATCATCACGGGGCGTTTGCGGCGGAACTCCACCCAGGGCCCGAGCGGGACGGCGGCCGCGGTGCCGACGGCGAGCCCGGTCGCCGTGAGCAGCGACACCTCGGCGGGGCCCGCGTGCAGGACGAGGATCGCAACGAGGGCGAACGCGTCGAAGGCGAGCCAGGTGCCGAAGGCGTTGACCGCGTAGGCCGCCCACAGCCATCCGAACCGGCGGCCCACCGTAGTCCTCCCCGATCCCGAAGCGGTGCGCGGGGCCCTGGGGAGGCCCCGTCGCCACGTCCGAGGCTACCGGCCGTCCGGTCGGGGTGGGCGGCCCAGGCGGCGAAGTCCGGGAAGCGGTCCGCGGCGCCCTGCGACATGTTCGCCAGCCAGCCCCGGGCGACCCGCGCCGGGTCGGGGTCGCCGACGCTGTCGAGGACCCAACGGTCGGTGCGCCACGGGTACTTCTGCGCGTACACGACTCCCACGTACGCCCCGTACGAGGTCCCCCAGGCGGAGATCCTGCGCTCGCCGAGGGCCTCGCGCAGCCGGTCGAGGTCGCGGACCTGGTTGGCGGTGGTGAAGCTCGCCAGCACGGGCCCGCCGTTGCGGGCGCAGGCCTCGGCCGTGCGCCGGGAGGGGGCGGTGTTCTCCGTGACGTCCCCGTCGGGGCCGGGCCACGACCGCAGGCTGGTCAGGCGGCGGTCCTCGGGGGCGAGGGCGCAGCTCGCGGTGGTGCTGCCGCCCACGCCGCGCGGATCGAACGCGACGAGGTCGTAGGCCCCGCCCAGTTCGCGCTGGAGGGCGGCGCCCTTCTGGGTCAGGCGCTGCACCCCGGAGCCGCCGGGGCCTCCGGGCAGGACGACGAGGGTGCCGCGCCGGGCCGCGTGGCGGTCGGTGCGGATCCGGGAGACGGCCACGTGGATCTGCGGACCGCGGGGGTCGGCGTGGTCGAGGGGGACGGGGAGCAGGGCGCACTCCTGGGCGGCGGGGCCGCCCTCCTTGGCGCAGGGCTTCCAGTCGAGGCGGGCGGCGGGTGCCGCGGTGCGGTCCGCGGCCGGGGCGGCGACGGCTGCCGGGGTGGCGGCGACGGCTGCCACCGAGGCGGTGGCGAGGGCCAGGAGCAGGGTCTTCTTCGGGTAAGTGGTCATGGCGCAAGCCTCGTTGACCGCTCGTACGGGTCCCACCCGGCGGGCCGGTCGGCCCGCGGTGAGGGTAACCCCCGCACCGCGGGACCGGTTCGCCGGCTCAGGGCAGCGGTACCCCGCGGGCGGTGACCCACAGCTCGTACCACTCCTCGTGGGTGAGGTCGGGCTCGCGCAGGACCGCGTCCCGGCAGGCGTGGATGCGCTCGGGCCGGGCGGTGCCGATGACCGGCGCGATGCCGGCGGGGTGCCGCATCAGCCACCACAGCAGCACGGTCTCGGGCGTGGTGTCCTTGTGCCGGGCCAGCTCGGCCAGCAGCTGCGCGGTGGCGTGCTCGGCGGGGGTCTGCTGGCGGCCGGTGAACCGGCCCTGTGCCAGCGAGCCCCAGGCCTGGAGGCGGATCCCGTGGTCGCGGCAGTGCTCCAGCGTCCCGAAGGGGAAGCCGTTGCGGGCGGAGTCGGGGGTGTTCAGCAGGACCCCGGCCTCGACCCAGTCGCGGCTGTGCAGGCTCATCTCCAGCTGGTTGGCGACGAGCGGCACGTCCAGCCGGGCCTGGAGGTGGGCGATCTGCGCGGCGCCCATGTTGGACACGCCGAAGGCCCTGACGAGGCCCTGCCGGTGGAGGGAGTGCAGGGCCTGCGCGACGGCGTCCGGGTCGGCCAGGGGGTCGGGGCGGTGCAGGAGGAGCACGTCGAGCACGTCGGTCCGCAGCCGGGTCAGGCTCTCCTCCACCCGCCGGGTGATGGTCCCGGCGCGCAGGTCGTACATCCCGGGACGGTCCTCGCCGCCGAGCCGGATCCCGCACTTGCTCTGGAGGGTGATCCGTTCGCGAAGGCCGGGGGTGCGCGCGAGGACCTCGCCGAACACGGCCTCGGACTTGCCGTGGCGGTAGATGTCGGCGTGGTCGAAGGCCGTGATCCCGCTGTCGAGGGCGGCCCGGACGGCCGCTTCGGCGGCGTCGATGTCCTGCGGGCCGTAGGGGTCCGGGTCCCAGCTCCCGCCGAGGCCCATGCATCCGTACAGCACCCGGTCGTCGTGCGCGCGCGCAGCTTCGTTCGTCACCGGGCCACCCTATGCGGTGGCTCCCGGCGCTCAGCAGGGGCCCGATTGGGCTCCTGACCGGCGCATACCCAATGATGTCCGCATGCAGAGACACGAGGGGACCGGGCGGGCGGCGCCGCTGCGCCGGCGGATCGGCGGCGCCGCGGCCGTGCTGGGCCTGCTGGCGTCGGCGGCGTGCACCTCTCCGCAGGCGCCGGCCTCGGTGGCCGGCGCGGGCGGCGGGAAGCCGGACGAGGTCTCCGTGGCGACGTGGAACATGTGCGGGGTGCAGCAGTGGAGCTGCGAGGGGACGGGCAGCCCGAAGGAGAAGTTCCAGCAGGTGCGCGACCTGGTCGGGAAATCGGCGGTGCGCGTCCTGCTGCTGCAGGAGGTGTGTTCGGAGGACCTGAAGTCCGCGGCGCTGCGGCTGGGTCCGGAGTGGCACTCCCTCTTCGAGCCGTACGCCGTCGTGGACGCCTCGGGCGGCCGCAGCGACGTCGACTGCACCGGCGAGGGCAACGGGCGCGCCGGGTACGGCCTGCTGGCGGCGTCCCCGTTCACCGACGCGGAGGTGATCCCGTCGGAGCAGCCGACGGTGGGGCTGCACCGCGGGATCCTGTGCGCGCGCGTCCAGGCCCAGGGGCTGCGGGTGTGCAGCGCGCACCTGTCCCTGCGGGAGAGCGACGACGCGCACCCGGACTGGGACTTCCGCGACGACCAGCTGGGCTCGCTGCTCGCCGCGGCCTCGACGGACGGCAGGACCGTCTTCGGCGGGGACTTCAACTCCCCGCCGCCCACGGGCGACCGCAACAAGTCCGCCTGGATCTGGCCGTCCGAGGCCTACACGGACTACCACGAGTGCGACCAGAAGGGCAGCTCGCGCAAGGGGCGCGCCACCCACCGGGACGGCACGAAGATCGACTACCTGTTCACGGCCCTGCCGCGGGCCGGGTGCGAGGTGGTGGAGACCGAGGTCTCCGACCACTTCGCGCTGGTGATGCGGGTGGCCCGGCCGGCCGCGGAGACCGCGTCCCCCGGCCCGCAGCCCGAGGTCAGTACCTCGGGCTGAAGTAGCCGCCCTGGGCGGGTGCGGAGTAGGTGTTCACCAGGCTGAAGGGGACGGCCGCCCACGGGGACGCGTTCCCGGCGGCGTCGACGGCTATGGCCTCGACGAAGTGGTCGCCCTCGTTCCACGCCCAGCCGGGCTCCCAGGTCCAGCTCCCGTCCGGCCTGACCTCGCACGTGCCCAGGCTCGCCCCGCCCTCGTGGAAGTCCACCCGGACGGCTCCGGGAGCGTAGCCCGCGAAGCCCACTGCGGGTCCGGGGACCTGCTGGTGGGCGGACGGGGCCGTCACGGACAGGACCAGGCGCTGCGTCGGCGGGGGCGGCGGCGGGGGTGCCTGCTCGTACTCGGGCAGGGGCGGTGTGGCGTTCTCCACGGCTGTGAAGACCAACTCGGTCCGCTCGGTCTGGTAGTTGTTGGCGTCCGCGGCGAAGAGCCTCACAACGTGCCGGCCCTTGGGCCAGGGGTTGGTGCGCTCCCAGACCCAGGTGCCGTCCGCCGCGACGGGCGCGGACCCCTTGTGCTTGCCGTCCTCCCAGAAGCTGACCCGTACGGCGCCCGCGGCGGTGCCCGCGAAGCGGACCTGGTTGGCCGGCAGCCGCTCTTCCGGCGCGGGGGTCAGCACCACGGGGCGGGGGAAGGTGTCGCCCTGCACCAGGGAGGTCTGGGTGAGGTAGGCCTCGATGGCCGACTTGTCCCGCTCCGGCTCCTCGTAGCCGTTGCGGACCATGCCGATGCGGGGCGTGATGCCGTCGACGAGGAGGTTCAGGAGCCCCATCAGGGTGGGGAGGTTGCGCAGGGTGACTTTCCCGTGGTCGGTGATGAGGGGAGAGTCGTTGTAGACGAAGTTGAAGTTCTCATGGCCCTGGAAGAGGCCGACGTACGGCTCGACCTGGCGCGCGTACTGCTCGTCCTGGGGCGAGGTGATCAGGTAGATGTTCGCCGAGCGGTTGGCGCCGCTGTGCACCAGGTCGGGAAGGACCGAGTCGAGGACGCGCACGTTGTGCTCCGTGGCCTCGCCCATCATCACGCGGACCGCCTCGGGGTTGCCCTCCTTGACGCGGGTGCCGATCTGGAACTGGGGCACGCTGGCCACGATGTTACGGAAGCCGTACTTCAGCCCGAAGAACAGGGCGGCGCTGCCGCCCTTCGAGCTGCCGAACATGGTCACCTGTTCCGGCGAGAGGCCCAGCGCGTTCATGACGCGCGAGATGAGCCCGGCGACGGACTGCTCCAGGGAGAAGTCCATCCCCTTGCACAGGTAGTAGGTGTTCGCGCCGTCGAACAGGTCGCGGACCCACAGGATGTTGGCCCGGAGCAGGTCGAGCTTGCCGTTCAGCCAGCCGTACTCCGCGGGCGCGTAGCGGTTCGCGAAGACGACGACGAGGTGGCGGTTGCCGTTCCTCGCGTGGGAGAACTTGTACTCGATCGGGACCGCTCCGGACGCGTCCACGCCGGTGAAGACGCGACGGGTGCTCTGGGCTGTCTTAGACATGCTCGGAATCCATTCTTCTCACCGGCTGGCGCGGCACCTGGCCGAGGGTGCCGCCGTTCCACGGTCCTGCCTGCCCCGCGACGGGGCCGCCGCGGCCGGCCCCGCGGGTGTCGACCGTACCCACGGCCGGGGCCTGCGCCCGGGCCGGGTCGAGGTCCCCGCCGGCGATCAGGATCCGGTCGGCCAGCCGGGCGGAAGCGTAGCCGTCGTCGAGGTCGCAGAACTCCTGCTGGAACCAGCGGTACCGGGCGGCGTAACCCTGCTGGATGCGGTCGATGTTGCGGATCGCGCCGATCAGCTCCGGGGAGCTGAACACGAGCGGGCCCGGGGCGGACTGCTCGAAGTCGAAGTAGAAGCCGCGCAGTGTGTCCCGGTAGTGGTCCAGGTCGTAGGTGAAGAACAGGATCGGCCGCCCGGTGTTGACGAAGTCGAACATCAGGGAGGAGTAGTCCGTGATCATCACGTCGGCGATGAGGGAGAGGTCCGCCATGTCCGGGTAGTCGGACACGTCGAAGACGAATCCGTCGCCGGCGCCGGGCACCGGGTCCACCACGTTGGGGTGGCGGCGCACCAGGAGGACGTGGTCGCTGCCGAGCCGGGCGCGGGCGTCGTCGAGGTCGATGCGGAAGTCGAGCTTGTACTTGCCCGGGGCGTAGAACTGGTCGTCGCGCCAGGTCGGCGCGTACATGATGACCTTCCTGCCCGGCGGCAGGCCGATGCGGCGGCGCACCTCCGCCGCCCGGTGGGCGGAGTCGGCACGGCGCAGGACGTCGTTGCGCGGGTATCCGCTCTCGACCATCTCGCCGGGGAACTGGAAGGCGCGCTTGAGGATCGGGGTGCTGAAGCTGTTCGGGGACACCAGCATGTCCCAGTTCTGCACCTCCTTCTCCACGCGTTCGAGGTACCGCTTGTCGGCGAAGTGCACGGCCTCGATGTCGTGGCCGATGCGCTTGAGCGGGGTGCCGTGCCAGGTCTGCACGACGACCTGGCCCTCGCGCTTCTCGAACCAGTCGGGGAGGTGGTTGTTGGCGACGACGTACTGCGCCCGCGCCATCGCCTCGTACCAGTCGGGCGACCACATGCGCACGGGGCGCGCGGTGGGCGGGACGTCCACCTGGTCGTCGCGGACCACCCACAGGTGCTCGAGGTCGAGACCGCGGCGGACCATCTCCTCGTGCAGAGCGCGCGGGCTGTCGGAGTACTGGGTGCCCTTGAAGGCGTCGAAGAGCACCGCCCGCATCACGGGCTTGCGGCGGGCCTCCGGGTAGCTCTTGGTGCGGAGCAGCTTCTGCCGGTACGGGCCGCGGGCCTCGTCGGGCATGGCCGAGTGCACCAGGAGCGAGAGGCGGTCGTACGCCTCCGACTGGAGCTCGTAGCGGCGCTCGTTGCTGGTCATGTCGCGCGGCAGGGTGGGGATGAGCTCCTGCGTCATCTTGATCATGAGGTCGGGGGAGCGGTTCTCCGGTGTGACGGCGGAGGGGTCGTGCCGGCGCAGGAAGAAGTCCCAGCGGCCGGAGGCGAGCGGAATTGCTCCGGCCAGGGTGCGCATCGCGGCGGGGGTGACGACGAAGCGGAACTCGTCTCCGCGCCAGACGACCGGGACGACGCGCTCCGCGCCGTGGGCGCGGGAACGCACGACGACGTGCGCCGCGGCGAACTGGGCGGTGTCGAGCATGTCCTGCGCCGCGTAGTCGACGACGACCTCGAGGGAGCCGTCCTCGCGCCAGGTGGCCGTCTTGGCCAGCGGGAGGGTGTCGCGCTCGAACAGCACCACGTAGCCGGAGCCGTTGCGGTGCACGAAGACCTCGCGGTCGCCGCCGTCGGTCTGCAACCCGCCCGGCACCCGGTAGTGGCCGTCGGTGGCGTCCTCGGCCATGACGGGGTAGATGGGCGCCTTGCGGCCCTCGACGTGGAAGGTGGTCTTCCAGCCGTTCGCCCCGGTGTTCCACGTCTCGGGGACCCCGTCGGAGGAGTTGGTGCGGTGGCCCGGGACGAGGGCCTTGATCGGGATGCGGGTGACGAAGGTGTACCAGCCCTCGCCGCCGGGCTGGAAGTTGACCCACGCGTCGTGGCGGCCGGCGCCGTTCATGCTGGTGACCCGGAACTTGCCCCACTCGGGGAGCTTGGGACCCAGGTAGACGCCGCGGAGTTCGAGGTTGTCGCCGACCATCCGGTGCTGGGTGATCCGGCACCGGACGATCTCGACGCGGAGCTTGAGCTTGCCCTGGAGGAAGAGCGGCACCACACGGGTGTTCTTGTCCACGTACTGGTAGGGCGGGTTGGCGGCGCTGCCGGCCCCGCCGCGGACCAGGCCCTTGTAGCGGAAGAGCCCGCGGCTGAGGACGCCGGCGGCGACGTCCCAGGTGCCCTCGGTCCACTCGCCCTTGCGCTTGAGGCGGGAGGTGTCGAAGCGGACCTGGAAGCCCGACCAGTCGTAGCAGTAACGGGCCTGCTGGGAGTACTCGGTGGCCTGCGGGTAGTAGGTGGACTTCGCCTTGGCGACGACGACCCGGCCCTGCTTCTTGTTGCGCAGCGCGATGGCCTTCATCGACATGTGCCGCTTGTGCACGTTGATGAAGCGGACGTAGGCGGAGCCTTCGAGGGTCAGGTGGTGGCCGTCGTCCCACTCGGCCCGCGACAGGGAGCCGTGCAGGGACAGTTCCTTGTCCAGCCGGTAGGCGCTGCGGTCCAGGCCGACCGAACGGTCGCCGAGGTAGGGGTAGTTGAGGTAGCGGTGGAAGCGTCGCTGCACGGGCAGCGGGCCGCCCTTGCGTTCGAACTCGACGACGTCCAGCAGCTCCTTGAGCCGTCCTTCGCGCACCAGCAGCCACTTCACCCGGGCGTCGGCGGGCAGTTCGCCGATGATGTCGGGGTCGGCCTCGTCGAGGAAGTCGTTCGCCCACTGCATGAAGGCCTCGCGGTACTCCTCGTCCGCGTCCGGGAGCACCTTCAGGTGCAGCATCAGGTCGGACTTGAGGCAGGCGAGGTCGTACTTGCGCTTGTGGTCGGAGTAGGACCTCGCGCGGTGGCCGGCGAGGAAGCGGCTGACCGACTGCACCGCGGAGACGCGGTCCTGGAGGTTGCTGAACTCGGTGTGGCGCTGGGTGATGGAGGGCGCGGCGCCGCCCTCGCGCCGGCGCCAGAAGTAGACGATGTCGGTGAGGATGTCGACCTTGGCCGCCCGGAAGTGGGCGAACATGTTGACCCAGGAGTCCTCGTACATGACGCCTTCGGGGAAGGCGATGTAGTGGTAGTCCCAGAAGGACCGGCGGAATACCTTGTTCCAGACGGTGCGGTCGTAGATGAGGTCGGGCACCTTGGTGATGTGCGTGCCGCGCTTGGCGGCCCGCATGGGCGCCTTGTGCAGGGGCGACTGCCACCGCTTGGTGGAGTTCATCATCTGGACGTTGCCGGAGACGAAGTCGGAGCCGGATCCCTCCAGCGTCCGCACGAGCAACTCGTAGGCGTACTCGGGGATGACGTCGTCACCGTCCACGAACGCGAGGAACTCGGCCTGGGGGTGAGCGGCACGGATGCCGACGTTGCGGGCGTGGCCCGGGCCCATGGACTCCTGCCGGATGAGGCGGAACCTCGGGTCCCGGCGGGCGAAGTCCGAGGCTATCGCCGTGGAGGAGTCGGTGGAGCCGTCGTCGACCATGATCACTTCGAGGTCGCGGAACGTCTGCCTGGCTATCGACTCCAGACACTCCTGGAGATAGATCTCGACGTCCATGAAGGGCACGACGACGCTCAGGCGGGGCATACCTGCCACTCAGCAAACTCCTTGGTAGACACACTTCCCAGGGCGCGCAGGGAGCGGGCACGGCATGCCGCCAGACCCGCCCCTGAATCCGGTCACCACCGCTCCCCGCATTTCCGACCCGCCCCGTGACCCCCACCGCACACTTATGCGAACCTCACAGGGTGTCCGCAGCGTAGGCCAACTCTTGAACGGCGAGCAACTATTCACAAGCTCGCAAGCACCTCGAACCTTCACATACGCGAAGGTGCGATGGCAGCGGAACCGCACGGAACGCGCCAACTCCCCCCGGCCCGGGGCGGCACACGGGCAACCGGTCACTCCGGGAGCGGAGCACAGGGCGGGCGGTGAGGAAGGTCACCCGACCCGCGTCCAGGGAAGGAAGGCGAGGCCCTGGTCCGCCGGGTCCTGGCGGGCGATTCTCAGCCCGCCGTCCGTGTCGAGCATCGCGATCGTGACGGAACCCCGGGCATCACGGGCGATGGCAGGCAAACCGGCACAACGGTCCCCCACCGGAGCCCACCAGGCGCCGTACTGCTCACCCTCCGTCGGATAGGCCGCGATCTCCGGGTGGCCCTCGGCCCCCCTCTGCAGCAGCACGGTGCAGTCGTAGCCGTTGATCCGCGCCCGGGTCACACCCACCGGTCCGACGCCGCCGGCGCCGCCCAGCGGCATGAAGGCGGGTGGCCGCCCCGCGGCGGCCCGCGGGCGATGGGCGACGACGCTGCCGTCCGCGGGGTGGCGCCAGAAGTAGGTGCCGCTGCCGGGCCCGGTCTCGTGGGAGCTGTAGCTGCCCTCGACCACATCGGTCTTCATCCGGCCCAGCCATCGGAAGCCGCCGTCGGGAGCCCCCTGGCTCCAGTACGAGGCGCCGCCGCGGAAGGGAGCGAGGAACTCCGCGCGCCCCTGCGAGGTCACGAAGGGCGCGACGGCCCCTCGTACCCATTTGCCCTGATAGTCCTGCCACGTGCCCCAGGCTCCGTCGGGCCCTCTGGTGCGGCCCCGCACGCCGGAGCCGAAGCGGGTGGCCAGGACGTGGAGCGCACCGGCCCCGTCGGGCAGGACGACCGGCTCCCCCGGTTCGGGCTGGGGTTCCTCCCCGCGCTCGGGGAACGGGTTGCCCAGCGACCGCCAGTCGCCGAGCGGGCGTCCGGTCTGGTACTGGGCGGCGACGACCAGCTCCCGGCCGCCCGGAGCGGTGTCCCGGTGGAGGTTCGCGGCGAACCAGACGAACCCGTTGTGGTCCTGCGCCAGGGTGAACCGGCCGGGCCAGCCGTCCACGGGGAACAGCTCGGGGCCGGACCAGACGTCCGAGCCGGGCAGCGACTCGGTCCAGCGCACCAGTCCCTCGGCGCAGCTCGCGTAGGCCGTCAGCCGGCCGTCCCGGCCGAGGCGCAGCCAGCCGGGCGCCAGATGTCCCGCGTCGGCCGCCTCGGCAATCCCGGAACCGGGCACCGCGCCCTCCGCGGGAAGGACACCTCGGTCGGCTTCCGCACGTCCGCGTCGCGCCATGTCCTGCCCACTCCTGCCCGCACCTGTGCCTTTTCGCCCGTACCGGCCCGTGGGGCCGGGGGCCAATGTACGTCAGTACGACAATCAGGAGGAGCCGGGGGCGGAATGTCTGATTCCTTAGGAGTCCGGCGGTGCGACCGCCGCCCGGGACGCCCTTTTCGCGGCCCTCAGGGGAGGTCCCCGGCCGGCGGGTCGGCCTCGTAGGCGTGCGGGCCGTCCGACTCCCACTCGACCAGCCCGGCGCCGCCGAGGACCGCGTCGTCGGGGTCCGGCACTCCGGCCCGCCGCAGGAACTCGATGACGTCGCGGTCCGAGCGGGCCAGGCCCAGGGGTTCCTCCCGGCCCGCTGTCCGCAGGGTCACCTGACGGCCCCCCGACGGGAGGATCCGGTGCACGACGACGGGTGCATGATGCATGCCCCCACCCTCGCCCGGTCCGCCCGGCCCGGCATCCCGGGGGATCAGGGCGTTCGGCCGACGGTGGCTCCGCGGCCGGCCGCCGGCCCGCGGACGCGGAAGGCCGCCGGGTCGGGGTAGGTGGCCTTCTCGGCCGCCAGGACCTCCTCCAGCTCCGCCCTGAACGCGGGCTCGAAGAATTCGGTCTCCAGCAGCAGCCGCAGCCCCTGCCGCGTCGGCGCGAGCAACGGGCGCGCCATCCGGGCCCCGCCCCCTCCGATGCCGGTGAATCCGGCGCGGACGTCCGCCGCCCTGCCGCCCGCCCGGCCCTCGACGCCCGCGGTGGCGTAGCCCAGGAGGACGGCGAGCTCGGCGAGGAACCTGCGGGCCCCCAGGGCCATCTCCTCGGCCCCCTGGAGCGTCTGGACGGCCCCTCCGGCCACTTCGAAGTCGCCGCCCGTGCGCTTGAGGCCCCGCGTCTCGTAGGCGGCGAGCGCCTCCTCGAAGAGCCTGCCCGCCTCGTCGACCGCCTTCATCACCGTCACCAGCTGGTCGGTGTCGATGTCGCTCTCGCTCTTCACGCTGCCTCCCGGTCCGGACCTGTGCTGCACGACCGTAGGAGGCAAACGGCCGCTGCGGAACACTTTTGCACTGGCCGGATCTCGCGGGTTTCGCGACCCCGAGGGGCCGTGTTCCGGGCTGTGACCCCAACTCCCCGTGAGAGCCTGCGGCTTGAACCCGTCGGACACCGGGGCCGGCGCGGCCGCAGGACCCGGATCGGCCCTGCCGGTCCTTCCCGCACCCGGGCAGCCCCCGGACGCCCCGGCTGTCCCCGCTCGGCCCGAAACGCCCAACTGCCGGGCCGCGGACGGGGATACTCGGAGGCGTGGAACTGCACATCGATCACCGGTGGCTGCTGGAGCGGCAGGAGGCGCTGTTCAAGGACGTGGAGGTCGCCGACCACTCCGCCCTCGTCGCCGCCGTGGCCCGGCACCGGGTGAACACGCCCAGCCTGGAAGTGGACACCCCCGACGCCTACTGGCGCGCGGCCGCCCTGCTCGACGCGATCGTGCTGCTCCGGCCGCTGCCCGAGTCGAACGAGTACTTCGCCTACGGGGTGGCCGTCGCGTACATCGAGGCGTCCGGCGAGGCGGTGGAGGGCTCCTACGAGCAGTGGCGCGACCTCATCACCGACATCCGGTCGCTCCGCGCGAGCGTCTTCGACACGGCGGCCCGCCTGCGCTCCTGGCGGCCGCGGTGAGTCTTCCGCGCGGCCGATCCGGAACCCGGGCGCGCGGCTGATCCGGGAGCCGGTCCGGCGCCCTCAGCGGCGGCGCTGGGCCGGGGTGCCCGCCAGGAGGGCGTCGGAGACCAGGCGTGCGCCGCGGCTGAGGCGGCCGAGCTGTTCGAGTTCGAGGGCGTACATGCGGATCGAGTTCTCGATGACCGACTCGGCTATGCCCATCGTCGGCAGTTCGGCGCGGCTGGTCTGGAGGGCCGCCCGCACCGCCCGCATCTCGTGCTGGAGCTGGAGCTGGACGTGCCGGGCGAGAAGTGCGTGGTGACGGGTCAGCGTCAGGTAGCCGCCGTAGCGGGCCGGGAGCAGGTCCCGCAGCCAGCGGGTGGCGCTGCGCTCCCAGTCGTGCGTCCCGGGCGCCTTGACCTGCAAGGGCCAGTCCGGGCTGAGCGTAAACGTGGCCGTCTGGGGCATTCTCGTCACTTCCGAATGGTGTCGAAGCTCTGATCGAGACGTTCTGAGGGGCGGCCCCGGCCCAGGGGTTGACCGAGGCCGCCAGGGGCGCTCTGCAGGATCCGAAGCCTGGACTCGACCCGCGGTCGCGACGTGAGGAGGTTCGTCGTGCCGCGGTGCGTTCGGGAGGACGTGGGGTCCTCCTTGGCATCTGGCGGATCAGGAGCGCCGCCGTCAGTAAACATATATACCGTCGAGTAAGCAAGAGTATGAAAAATTTCATGCACCAGAAAGGCTGAATATCCCCTGGTGGAACCGCGACGGACGGGGCTAGAGAAAGAAGCCGTGCTGGTCGGCCACGTGCTCGTAGTCCTCCAGCCGGGCCTGCGTCCGCTCGGGATCCGCGTCCGCCATCGCCTGCAGCAGGGCCGCCGACAGCATGCCCGGCGCCGCGTACGAGTCGAAGACCAGCCGGGATCCGGTCGCCGCCGTCAGCGCCACGTCCGCCTCGTCCACCAGCGGCCCGAGCGTGGGGTCCGTGATCAGCACCACCCGCAGCCCCGTGCTGCGCGCGGCGCGGATGGCCGACAGGGTCTCCTTCGCGTGCCGCGGCATGGCGAAGGCCAGCACCCAGGTGCCGCCGGCGGCCCGGGACTGCAGCAGCGCGTCGAAGGCCACGCTGCCGCCGCGGGTGACCAGGCGTACGTCGGGGTGGATGCGCCGGGCGGCGTAGGCGAAGTACTCCGCCAGGGAGACCGAGATCCGCAGGCCGAGGACGGTCAGCGGCACGGACGCGGCCAGCTCGCGGCCGATGTCGAGCACCTGGTTGGTGTCGGCGAGCAGCCGGCGCACGTTCTCCAGGTTCTCGATCTCGGCGTCGACGGCGGCCTGCAGCTCGTTGCGCCGGATCTGCTCACGGGTGTCGGTGACCCCGGCGACGGCGCTCAGGGCGATCGGCTGGAGGACGTCCCGCAGGGCCGGATAGCCGCTGAAGCCGAGGGAGGAGGCGAAGCGGGTGACCGAGGGCTGGCTCACGCCGACCCGTTCGGCGAGTTCGGTGATCGAGAGGAACGCGGCCTCGGTGAGGTGGTCGATGAGGTACTGGGCGATGCGGCGCTGGCCCGGCGAGAGCCGCCGGCCGTCGAAGAGCGCGAGGAGCCGGTCGGCCGGGGGGCGGACCTCCTCGGACGACTGGTCGCTCGGCGTGATCGCAGCCGCCTGGGCGCGTGCCTGCTGCCCCGATGACACCGGAGGGCCTCCTTCTCACGTCACTGCGGCTCAAACATAGCTCACCCCCGGTGGCCGATGATGATCAGTCCTGGGCGCGTGCGGTGACCGGGGCGTCGGTGCGGTCGCCGAGGAACTCGTACCAGCGCCGCTGCAGGCACAGGTAGCGGGTGTCGGCCTCGACGAGGTCGAGGAAGGAGCCGACCGTCTCCGTCAGCCGCTGCCCGAGTGCCGGGTCGCTCAGGGCTCCGACCTCGGTGAACGCGTGGTGGGCGTTGGCCAGGCTGAACATGTCCGGGTAGACGCGGGCGCCGAGGTGCTCCAGCGGGACCCGCAGGGCCCACAGCCCGCGGTTGCCGCCGACCATCGACGGCGAGGCCGAGACCAGGAGCGTCTGCTTGTCCTTGAACGGCTGCGGACGGTAGCGGGAGACCCAGTCGACGGCGTTTTTCACGACGCCCGGCACGGAGGCGTTGTACTCGGGCGAGGCGATGATCAGCGCCTGGGCGGCCTCGATCCGCTTGCAGAGCTCCTCGGCCCCGGCCGGCAGGCCCTCCCCGGCCTCCGTGTCGCCGTCGTACATGGGCATGGGGAAGTCGCCGATCGCGGCGGGCTCGGCGACGACACCGGCCTTGCCCACCTCGGTGGCGACCAGGGCCGCGAGCCGGGCGTTGACCGATCCGGAGCGGGAGGACCCGGACAGGACGAGGGCGTGCAGCGAGGCCCTGGGGTGGTGGCCGTCGTGCGGCCGGGCCGGGTCCTTCGGGAAGTGGTTCGGGTCGGTGGGGTTCATACCGGTCCCTGCTCTCTGTACGGGTCTCTGTACGTGCGCACCGGGCCGGCGGAGGGGCGGCCACGCGCGCGGGGTCGGCGGACGGGCGGGCGACGCACGGCGGGACCCGCACACTCCGGTGTGCGGGTCCCGTCCGGGCCGCCGGGTCACTTCGCGCCGGGGTACTCCCAGCGGTAGAACTCGTGGGCCATCGCGTCCTTCGGACTGCGCCAGGTCTCCGGGTCGTGCGGGCTGATGTACGCGGTGAGGCTGTCGCTCAGCCGCCGGAACTCCGGGTGCTCGGTCACCTTCGCGATGGCCGGGCCGGGCGGCCGGTCCGCCTCGATCAGGTGCATGTAGACGTCGCCGAACTGGAAGAGGCTCCGGCGCGTGACCCCGACGAGCTCCGGCAGTTCTCCGGCGTCCGAGTCGGCGAACAGTTCGGCGATGTCGGGGGCCGACCCGGGGGCCATGCGGGCGACGATGAGCGCCCGGTGCATCTGCTTCATCCGCGTGCTTGCCTTTCGTTGCGGTCGGACACGGCCGTGGCGGTCAGGCGCTGCCGACGGCGGCGCCGCGGCCCTCGCGCTCGCGCTGCTCGATCTTGTCCCGGATGAGGGCCATCTGGATCGGGGAGTTGCGGTTGATGTTGTCGGTCATCCACGCGTCGTCGACCGGCGCGTCCGGCTTCATCGCGAAGTCCTGGGTCCACTTCATCCGGGTGCCGCCGGGCACCGCGAAGTACTGCCAGTGGATGTCCATGTGCGCGAAGGGGCCCGTCTCCACCCGGCGCGCACGGACCGTCAGGCCCTCGCGGTCGACGGTGCGTTCCGAGACCCAGCTCCACACCGTGCCGTTCTCGTCGGGGTGCATGGTGAGGCGGAAGGTGGTGGTGTCGCCCTGCCGGTCGAGGACCTCCAGCGAGGCGTACTCGCTGAACAGGTGGGGCCAGTTGGGGAGGTCGTTGGTCATCTCCCAGACCAGCTCCACGGGCGCGTTGACGGTGATCTCGTTCTCGGTGTGTCCTGCCATGTCAGGCTCCGGTCATCAGGCTGTTGTTGACGAGGTCGAGGAATTCCCCGGGGGTCCTGCAGCGGTCGGCGTCGGTGGGCAGGGCCCGTCCGCGCCGGTTCTCCAGTTCGCCCACGACGCCGAGCAGGCCCAGCGAATCGAGGCCGAACTCGTCGAAGGAGGAGTCCGGACGGGACTCCAGCTCGATGGGGTCGACGGTGATGCCGGCGGTCTTCATCAGGGCCGCCAGCTCCTCCAGGGTCAGTCGGTCGGACATGTGCGTGCTCTCCTCACTACGGGGCGGGCAGCCGTTCGGGTCCGCCGGTTCAGGCTTCCGCGGGGAAGCCCTTGCGGACGACGAGCGCGGCGTTCGACCCCATCCGGCCCCGGCTCAGGACGAGCGCGGTGCGCAGCGGTGCGGGGCGGGCGCCGCCCGTGACGACGTCGATGTCGTGGCAGACGTCGTAGACGTTCGGGGTCGGCGGGACGATCCCGTGCTCGAGGGCCAGGACCGCGGCCGCCGTGTCGAGGGCGGGCGCGGCGCAGTAGGCCCGGCCCGTACCGGACTTGGGCGCCGTGACCGGCACCGTCCGTCCGTGTCGGCCGAGGGCGGCGTGGAGGGCCGCGGCCTCCGCCCGGTCGGCCTCCGGGGTCCCGAGGGCGTCGGCGAAGACGACGTCGATGTCCTCGGGGGCGCAGCCGGCCTGCCGGAGGGCGCCCCGGACGGCGTGGGCCAGGCCCTCGCCGTTCTCGTCCGGGCGTCTGGTCCCGGTGAAGGTCGCGGCGTGGCCGGCGACCACCGCCCGCACGGTGGCACCGCGCCGACGGGCGGCCGCCTCGTCCTCGACGACGAACATGGCACCGCCCTCCGCGGGGACGAAGCCGCAGGCCCGCTCGGTGAACGGCCGGTAGGCCCGCTCGGGGTCGTCCCGGGTGCTGAGGCCCTCGTACTCCATCTGGCAGACGATGGAGTAGGGCGCGAGGGGTGCCTCCGTCGCACCGACCAGCATGGCGGCGCTGCCCTGCCGGATCCCCCGGTCGGCGTGCGCGAAGGCGTCCAGTCCGCCCGCCTCGTCGCTGCACACCACCCCGCAGGGGCCCTTCAGCCCGCGGCGGATGGAGATCTGCCCGGTGCTCGCGGCGTAGAACCAGGCGATCGACTGGTACGGGCCCACGAAGCGCGGCCCCTGCTCCCAGAGGTGCTGGAGCTCGCGCTGCCCGAACTCGCCGCCGCCGGAGCCGGCGGCGGTGACGACGCCCACGGAGAAGGGGTCGTCCTCGTAGTCGGCCCGGCCGAGCCGGGCGTCCTCCAGGGCGAGGTCGGCCGCGGCGAGGGCGTGGTGGGTGAAGCGGTCGGTCTGGACGAGGAACTTGTCCTCGACCAGGGAGCCCGGGTCGAAGCCCCTGACCTCGCCCGCGACGCGCAGCGGCAGGTGTTCGCAGCCCGCCCTGGTGACGCGGTCGAGCACGCTGGTACCGGACTGGGTCGCCTTCCAGAAGGCGTCGGCTCCGATGCCGTTGGGGGCGACGACCCCGATGCCCGTGATGACCGTACGGCTGGTCACGAGACCTCCTCCTTCGGCCGGGTCATGACCACGGCGGACTGGAAGCCGCCGAAGCCGCTGCCCACGGAGAGCACGCTGCGCAGCTTCCGTTCCCGGGCGACCTTGGGCACGTAGTCCAGGTCGCATTCGGGGTCCGGGGTCTCGTAGTTCGCGGTCGGCGGCACCACCTGGTGGACCATGGCGAGGACGCAGGCCGCGAGTTCGATCGCCCCGATGGCGCCGAGGGAGTGCCCCACCATGGACTTGATGGAGGTCATCGGCGTCTTGTAGGCGTGGTCGCCGAGGACCCGCTTGACCGCCGCGGTCTCGTGGCGGTCGTTCTGCTTGGTCCCGGAACCGTGCGCGTTGACGTAGTCGATCTCGTGGGCGCCGATGCCGGCCTGCGTGAGTGCGGTCTCGATGGCCCTGGCCATCTCCAGGCCCTCGGTGGTCAGCCCGGTCATGTGGTGGGCGTTGCCGAAGGTGGCGTAGCCGCCGATCTCGCAGTAGACGGTGGCGCCGCGGGCCCGGGCCCGTTCCAGTTCCTCGAGGACCAGGACGGCACCACCCTCTCCGAGGACGAACCCGTCCCGGTCGGCGTCGAAGGGCCGGGAGGCGTGGGCGGGGTCGTCGTTGTTCGGGGAGGTGGCCTTGATCGCGTCGAAGCAGGCCACCGTGATGGGCGATATCGGGGAGTCGGAGGCGCCGGCGATGCACACGTCCATCCGGCCCTCCGCGATGGAGTGGACGGCGTAGCCGATGGCGTCCAGCCCCGAGGTGCAGCCGGTGGAGACCGTCTGTACGGGGCCCCGCGCCCCGGTCTCCTCCGCGACGGCAGAGGCGAGCGTGGCGGGGGTGAACGCCCGGTGCAGGTGGGCGCCGGCCAGCTTGTGGTCGACATCCCACCAGGAACCGGACTGGCTGACGGCGACGTAGTCGTGCTCCAGGCGGGTGGTGCCGCCCACGGCCGTGCCGAGGGAGACACCGGTCCGCCACGCGTCATCCGTGCCGAGGTCGAGTCCCGCGTCGCGCACCGCCTCGCGGGCGGCGACCAGGGCGAACTGGATGTACCGGTCCGCCCGGGCGGCGGCCTCCTCGTCGAGGCCGTGGGCGGCGGGGTCGAAGTCGACCTCCGCGGCTATCCGGGAGCGGAATCCCGTCGGGTCGAAGAGGCTGATGCCGCGTGTCGCCGTGCGTCCGTTGGACAGCAGGTCCCAGAAGTCGCGGACGCCGATGCCGCCGGGCGCGACCACGCCCACTCCGGTGACGGCCACCCGCCGGCGGGTCACGAGACGACCCCCGTACGGTCCGGCGGCTGCTCCCAGGCGGTGCCCTCCGGGTTCGGAGCCTCCTCCGTGTCCACGTGGCCCAGTTCGGGGCGCGGGGCCAGCGGGCCGAGGTGGAAGACCATGCGGGCCTCGGTGTCGCCGACGTTGCGGAAGCGGTGGCGCACGTTCAGCGGGACGAGCAGCCCCTGGTCGGTGCGCAGCGGGTGGGCCTCGCCGTCGAGGTCGACCTCCAGCCGCCCGGCGACCACGTACACGAACTCCTCGGAGTACGGGTGGTAGTGCTCGGCGATGGACTCCCCGGGGGCCATGACGGCCAGGCCCATGAAGCCGCTGGTGGAGCCCACCGAGGTCGGGGTGAGCACAGCTCTCAGGTCTCCGCCGCGCCGACGGTTCGGCGGCGTCTCGCTGAGGTCCACGATGCGTGGGCGCTGTTGGGTCATGGCGGGTTCCTCCAGGCGTGTGGGGAGAGCCCCGACGGGGATCGGGGTGGGGTTCGGGGGCGGGAGCGGGGCCGGGGACGGGCCGTCGGCCGGGCGGATCACGACTCGGCCGGTGCCCGGCGGTCGGTGATGAGGCTCATGGTGTGCTGCTCGGGCCGGATGCGCTCGCCGGGAGCGGCCGTCAGACGGGCGAGCACCTCGGCCTTGTGGGGTCCCGCGATGCCGAAGACGGCGTCGGGCTCGGCGTCGAGGGGGCCGTGTACGTCGATCAGCCGGACGACGATGTCGTCGCGCTGGAAGATGCTGCTGCTGCGGACGGGGCTGCCGGGGTGCTGCGCCGCCTCCTCGTCCTGCCTGGCGAGGAACTCGGCGAGGGTCTGACCGCAGCCCGCCTTCGCCGGGTAGAAGACGGCGTGCCGTTCCACCTCGCCGGTCTCGGTCTCGGAAGCGGCGATGTGGTGGACCGCGGGGAGAGCGGCGCGCATGAAGAACATCCGCGCGGACTCCGGGTCGCCGAGGTCGCGGTCCTTCTCGAGGTAGGGGTTGATGGCCTCCTCGACGGCGCGCACCTCGGGCTGCTCGGAGACGTGGCGCAGGGCTGCCATCAGGTCGCCCTGGACCTCCACGGTCCGGACGACCCGGTTGCCGTGCATGAACAGCGAGGTGCGGCACAGGCGGGTGTGGTCGTCGACGCGGGCGGCCGGGGAGGCGTAGCTGGAGAGGATGGCCGCGACGTTCTCCTCGCTGCCCGGCTTCACCGTGAAGGTGAGGGCGTGCCGGACGATGCCGGCGCCGAGGCGGGGGGTGGCCTGGAGGCGCGCGGTGGACGGCCGGGACGCCTGGTCGTAGCCGCGGCCGGTCTCGCGCAGGACGGTGAACTTCAGCGGGCGCATGGAGCGGGCGCAGGCGCCGAGCGGCCTCACCTGCTCGGCGTGGTGCTCGCTGTTGACCCAGGCGAGGTACTGCGGGGCGCTCTCCCACTCGCTGGTGATGAGCCACTGCGAGGGGTTCTCGAAGGACTGGCACAGCTGGTCGCTGATGTGGCCCGGGACCGACGCGATGTCGTTGCGGAGCTTTTCGTACGCCTCGAAGAACTGCTGCTGGGTCCCCTCGTGGAGATCCATCAGGAGGACGACCCGGAGCATGGAGCCGTCGAAGGCTGACTGCGACACCCGTTCGGACAGGGTGGTTGTCATCTACTCACTCCTTCATGAGGGGGTGGAGATCCATCGCGTACGGACCCCTCGTCCGTCACCGGTGGCGTCCGCCCGGCCCGGCGGCCGCCCCGGGTCGGGGAACGGCACGTCGGCATGTCTCAGGGGGAGCCGCTGTCGCTCATCGTCATCCGGGTCACGTCATAGCGCTACATGTCGGGATCAAGCGGGTGACAACCGGCGAATCAACCGGGCCTGATCCCGGATCGGGGGCATAAAGAGTCCACTCCCCCACACAGAAACCAGGAGCCCGCAGCTGATGGAAGACAACGCCGATGTTCGCGTACCGGTTCTCGTCGTGGGCGGCTCCCTCGTGGGCCTGTCCACCTCGCTTTTCCTGAGCCGCCACGGAGTGAGGCACCTGCTGGTCGAGAAGCACTCCGGGACCTCCGCGCACCCGCGCGGCCGTGGCATCAACGCCCGGACGATGGAGCTGTTCCGCACGGCAGGGGCGGAACCCGCGATCCGCCGGGCGGCGTCCGTACTGGAGGGCGTTCAGGGCATTCTGCAGACCCGGTCCCTGACCGACGCCGACGCGCACAAGTGGCTGGTCAAGTCGGTCGATCCGAGCGGGGCGATCGCCCGGTTCAGCCCGACCGGCTGGTGCCTGTGCAGCCAGAACAACATCGAGCCGGTGCTGGCGGAGCAGAGCGCGGCCATGGGCGCCGACATCCGCTTCTCCACCGAACTGATGAGTTTCGACCAGGACTCCACCGGAGTGAACGCGGTGGTGAAGGACCGCAGGTCCGGCGAGCACGTCACCGTGCGCGCGGACTTCCTGATCGCCGCGGACGGCCCGCGCAGCCCCGTGCGGGAGGCCCTGCGGATCCCGCAGACGGGCAACGGCGAGCTGTTCCACAACGTGAGCGTCACCTTCCGCTCGCGGCAGCTCATCGAGGTGCTCGGCGACCTGCGCTTCATCGTCTGCTACCTGATGCGGCCGGGGGCGGACGGTGCACTGCTGCCGGTGGACAACGACACGCAGTGGGTCTTCCACGCGCCGTGGCACCCGGAGCAGGGCGAGACCATGGAGGACTTCACCGACGAGCGGTGCACCCAGCAGATCCGCGAGGCGATCGGCGTGCCCGACCTGGACGTGGAGATCGGCGGCAAGGCCCCGTGGCACGCGGCCGAACGGGTGGCGGAGCGCTACTCGTCCGGACGGGTGTTCCTGGCCGGTGACGCGGCCCACGAGATGTGCCCGACGGGTGCCTTCGGCTCCAACACCGGCATCCAGGACGCGCACAACCTGGCGTGGAAGATCGCCGCGGTGCTGAACGGATCGGCCGGCGCGGGCCTGCTCGACACCTACCAGGCGGAGCGCCTGCCCGTGGCCCGGGCCACCAGCGAGCGGGCGTCGGCCCGTTCGGCCGAGCACAGCCACCCGGGGTACGTGCCTCCGCCCACCATGGGCGGCGGCCCCGGCAGCGGGGTCCTCACCACCGCCATGGGCTACCGCTACACCGAGGGCGCGCTCGTCGGCGCGCGTCCGGACCTGCCCGTGATCCCGGAGTCGCTGCGGATGACGGGCGACACCGGCACCAGGGCCCCGCACATGTGGGTGACCAGGGACGGGGCGCGGATCTCCACCCTGGACCTGTACGAGCGCTCCTTCGTGCTGCTGAGCGGCGCGGGGACGCCGTGGCGGGCGGCCGCGCAGCGCGTGGCCGGTCAGCTGCCGATCGGGCTGGAGGCCTACACCATCGGCTCGGGGCCGGGTGCCGACCTGCTCGAGGAGTCGGCGTCCTGGACCGAGGTGCACGGCACGGGCGCCGAGGGCGCGGTCCTCGTACGGCCGGACGGGTTCGTGGCGTGGCGCTCGGAGGGCGCCGTGGCCGATCCCGCGGGGACGCTGCGCGAGGTCCTCTCGACGGTGCTGCACCGGGCGTGACCACTTCGTCCCCCCGTCCGCCGGCCGTGCGCGCGGCCGGCGGACGGGGTTCAGCGGCAGGTCCAGCAGCCCGCCCAGCAGCCGGCGGCCGACCGGACGGTGCGGCGCCGGCCGCCGGATCCGTCCGGTCCGCCGCGCGCCCCGCCCCGCGCCCGGTCCTGGTCCCGGTCGAGGGAGGTGCGGTGCGCGTGACACGCGACGACGACCGCGATCGCGGCCAGTTCCTCGGGGGCGGCGACGCCCCTCTCCACACGCAGCAGGCTCGCTATCGGGACATCGTTCGACATCGGCACGGCCTCTCTCACGGGGGCTGCGCGTGCGCCCTGTCGCGTCGCGAGGGGCTGACCGGGTCTGCCCCGACGCGGGCGGCACACGGGTGGCTCGGCGCGCGGACGGACGGTGTTCCGCCCGCGCGGACCGGCCTGCGGAATCCTTTCGGATCCCGACGACTCCTGACGCGACCGACGCTACAAGCGCCCGGCGGACCCGGCACTCCGGGGCACGACGGCCCCGGGGTGCCCACCGGGCCGCGCTCCGCGCGGAGTTCGGGCCGCGACCCCCTGGCAGGTGCCCCGTGAAGCACCAGGGCCCCCTGCTGTGCCGGGGCTGCGCCGGCCGGCTCTACGCCGTCTGCACCGTCGACCGCACCGGCGGGAACAAGCTCGGGCAGTGGGAGGTGGACCATGAGATGCCCGGGGCGTGTCCGCTGTCCGGGTTGCTGCCGCTGACCGGGAAGGCCGCGTCCGTGCACGACCTGCCGGGCGCCGAAGAGGTCATCGGACCGCCCCGCTGAAACCCGCCCCGCCGGAACACGGCGGCCTGGTCCGTTCGGGTGAGCAGCGCGGTCTCCGTCCGCCGCCGCAGGCGGCAGGGCGGACGGAGACCCGCACCGCCCGCGTTCACTCCTTGAACTCCCCATCGCCCGGAGCCCTTTCACGGTTCCAACCCTTGACGGCCGCGGGGCCGCGGAGCACAGTGTCCAGCGGCGCCGTTCTGAGAGCGCTCTCAGAACGGTGGACCCGGCTCTTCCCCCCGCACCGCGCCTCACCGCGCGCACCAGAGAGGGCACCCATGAGCGAGACACCCGGCAGGAAACGCACCACCGTCCGGCGGGCCCTGGTGGCCGCCCTCGGCACGGCGGCGCTCGTCGCCGCCGCCACCGCGGGGGTCACCCGCACCGCCGACGCCGCGGCGCCCCCCGCACCGACCGGCTGGACCCAGGTGTTCCTGGACGACTTCGACGGCGCCGCCGGGTCGGGGGTGAACACGGCCGACTGGCAGTACACGACGGGGACCAGCTACCCGGGCGGGCCCGCCAACTTCGGGACCGGCGAGATAGAGACGATGACCGCCGACCCCTCCAACGTCTCCCTCGACGGGGCGGGCAACCTGCGCATCACGCCCAGGCGGGACGCGGCGGGCAACTGGACCTCGGGGCGCGTCGAGACCCGCCGCTCCGACTTCCGGCCCCCGGCCGGCGGCACGCTCCGCACCGAGGCCCGCATCCAGATGCCGAACGTGACGGGCCCCGCCGCCAAGGGCTACTGGCCCGCCTTCTGGATGCTCGGCGCCCCCTACCGGGGGAACTGGTGGAACTGGCCCGGCATCGGCGAGATCGACATCATGGAGAACGTCCAGGGCATCAACACCGTCTGGGCGACGATGCACTGCGGCACGAGCCCGGGCGGCCCCTGCAACGAGACCACCGGCATCGGCGGCCAGCGCGTCTGCCCCGGCGCGACCTGCCAGGCCGGCTTCCACACGTACGCCGTCGAGTGGGACCGGTCGACCGCGGTCGAGCAGCTGCGCTTCTCGGTGGACGGGTTCACCTACCACACCGTCCGCGCCGACCAGGTGCCCGCGGCGACCTGGGCCGACGCCACGAACCACGGCTACTTCGTCATCCTGAACGTGGCCATGGGCGGCGGCTTCCCCGACGCCTTCGGCGGCGGACCGGACGCGGGCACCGTGCCCGGGCACCCCATGCTCGTCGACTACGTGTCCGTACGCTCCACCGGCGGCACGACTCCCCCGACCACACCGCCCACCACTCCGCCGGCCGGCAACCGCGACGCGTACGCCGCCATCCAGGCCGAGTCGTACGACGACCAGGGCGGCACGGCCCGGGAGTCCACCACCGACACGGGAGGCGGCCAGAACCTGGCCTCGCTCGCCAACGGCGACTGGGCGCTCTTCAAGGGGGTGGACTTCGGCTCCACGCCCGCCCGGCAGTTCCACGGCCGGGTGGCGAGCGGAGCCGCGGACGGGGTCGGCGGGCTCGTCGAGGTCCGGCTGGACAGCCGCACCGCGCCCCCGATCGGCAGCTTCTCCCTCTCCGGCACCGGCGGCTGGCAGAGCTGGCGCACGGTGCCGGCGAACATCTCGGCGGTCACCGGGACCCACGACGTGTACCTGACCTTCACCAGCGGCCAGCCGGCGGACTTCGTGAACGTCAACTGGTTCGACTTCGGGCACTGACCGGCCGGGGCGCGGCCGACGCGGACCGGCGCGCCCGGCCGCGCCCCGGGTTTGGTCCCCCGCAACCCGGGCAGCCGCGTGAGCACACCACACACTCACGAGGGCCCCGGAACGGAGGCCGGACATGTCCACCACCACACTCGTCGTGGGAATCGTCATCGCGGCGATCGTCGTGATCGCGATCGTCGCGGCACTGTGGACGTCAGCCCGACGACGGCACCTGCGCAAGCGCTTCGGCCCGGAGTACGAGCGCACCGTGCAGGAAGAGGGCGGCACGCGGGCCGCGGAGCGGGACCTGCGGGCACGCGAACAGCGACACGACGAACTCGATCTGAAGGAACTCCCCGCCGAGCGCCGGCGTCAGTACGCCGACGCGTGGAGCGGCGTCCAGGAACACTTCGTGGACCGCCCGGCAAGCTCCGTGGCGGAGGCGGACGAGCTGGTCTCCCGGCTCATGGGCGAGCGCGGCTACCCCACCGAGGGGTACGAGGACCGGCTCCGCCACCTGTCCGTCGAGCACGGACGCACGCTGGACCACTACCGCGCCGCGCACGACGTCAAGGTGCGCAGCGGTGACGGAGGAGCGACGACGGAGGAGCTGCGCGGGGCGATGGTGCACTACCGCGCCCTGTTCGAGGAACTGCTGACGGACCAGAGGAGCAGGTGACATGCGTACGCACGGAAGTCCGCCGGTCCGGGACACCGACGGTCCCGGCCCCACCACGGAAGACATCATGAACTCGGGCACGGCCGGCGCAGCCGACCCGGCGGTCGAGCCGGACCGGGAGCGCGGGGCCGAAGGGCTCCCGGGCACCGGCCCGGACCGCGAGGGCGGGCGCGCGGCGGCCGCCGTCTACCCCGGCGAGGCCACGACCGACCTCGACGGGGAGCCCCCGGCCGGCTCGGCGGCGGACGGGAGCACCCGGCAGGACGCCCCGGCCGGACCGGGCGCGGCCGACCACGAGCCGCTGCTCGGCACCAAGGAGACGGAGGAGTACCGCAGGACGTGGAGCGAGATCCAGGGCCGGTTCGTCGACGACCCGCAGGAGGCCGTACGGTCCGCGGACACCCTGGTGGCCGAGGTCATGCAGGCGCTGGCCGGCACCTTCTCCACCCGCAAGCAGGGGCTGGAGGCGCAGTGGGGCCGCGGTGAACAGGTCGCGACGGAGGACCTCCGGGTGTCGCTGCAGCAGTACCGCTCGTTCTTCAACCGCCTGCTGAACACCTGAGGAGCACCGGCTGCCTGGGGTCCCACGGGACCCCAGGTTGCCGCGGAAGATCCGTTCATCATACAGTCGGGCTTTTGGGGTGAGCCCGAGGCTTCGCACCCTGCCGAACTTTGCGCAGCACATCAGAACAGGGGCGGGCGTTTTCGTGGAGAGCCGCACGACGTGGCGGAAGGTCCGTTGGTCTCACGGCACCGTCGCCGAGCTGTTGACCGGGCGGAACAACAGCATGAATGTCATCCGGCTCGTCCTCGCGGCAGCCGTGATCGTCTCCCATTCCCGCATCCTGGGTTTCGGAGAACCCGAATTCGGCCACGGATTCACCCAGGGGCAGGTCGACTTCGGTAAATGGTCGGTCTACGGATTTTTCGTCCTCTCGGGAATCCTCGTCACCCGCAGCGGAATGCGCCTGGGGCTGGGACGGTTCCTGTGGCACCGCGCACTGCGCCTCCTGCCGGGACTGTGGGCCTGCCTCTTCGTGACGGCGCTCGTCATCGCTCCGCTCATGTACTGGAAACTGCACGGAAGCCTCGACGGGTTCGCGCGGCGCGACGGCGGCCCGGTCGACTACCTCCTCTCGAACAGCGCGATCCGGATCCGCCAGGCCGACGTCTCCAGCGTGGTCACCGATGCCACGCAGAACGGCATCGCGCACGACCCCGGGATCAACGGCGCGCTCTGGTCGCTCCACTACGAGGTGCTCTGCTACCTGGGTGTGGCGTTGCTGGCCGTGACCGGCGTCCTCGCACGCGCACGGCGGGCCGTGCTCCTGATCGCGCTCGTGCTCGCCCTGCTCCTCGTCCGCGAGGCGGCGACCGAGCCCTTCTGGGCGGGCCCCTTCGACTCCTCGTACTCCCGGCTGGTGGAGATCCCGCTGCTGGGCCACACGCATCCCGCGTTCGCCCTCTACCTCACGTTCGCCTTCGTCCTGGGCACCGTCATCGAGCTGTACCGGGAGCGCATTCCCGTCAGTGACGTGCTCGGATTCCTTTCCCTGGTGACGCTGCTGGCCAGTGCGCGCTTCGGATACCTCTTCGTGGTCGGCATCCCGGCCTTCGCCTATTTCCTGGTGTGGCTGGCGATCCGCCTGCCTGCTCCGTTCCGCAGGATCGGCGCGCGCAACGACTATTCGTACGGCGTCTACATCTACGGTTTCGTGGTGGAGCAGGCACTCGCCGTCTTCGGATTCACGCGCTGGGGGCTGCTGCCCTATCTCGCCCTGAGCCTCACGGTCGCGTTCCTGCTGGCGGTGGTCTCCTGGCACTGCGTGGAGCGCCCCGCCATGCGCCTGAAGGACCTGGGCGGACGCCGGCCCGACGGCCGGCCGCGCCACCGCACCGGTCCGCACGACCCCGACGGCGCGGACCCCGCGGCCGGCTCCGCCCCCCGGGACGCGGTCGGCGCCGCTCGCTGACGGGCTCCCCCGGCGGTCAGCCGTCCGGGACGTGGAGGTGCAGGACGCAGATGTCGTCCCTGTTGCCCACGCGCAGGGCCGCGAGGGTCCGGGCGAGGGTTTCGCCGTAGCCCTCCCGCAGCAGCCCGCGGGCGGTGTCGGCGAGCCGGTCCAGTCCGGCGCCGAGCTCCTCGCCCGGCTCCTCCACGAGCCCGTCGGTGTAGAGCAGCAGGTCGTCGCCGGGCCGGAGGTCCACGGAGGCCTGCCCGTAGACGGAGTCGAACGCCGCGCCCAGCAGGGCGCCCTCGGGCTGCGGGAGGAAGGTCGCCCGGTCCTCGCGGATCAGCAGCGGCGGCAGATGGCCGGCCCGGGCCCACGCCAGGCTGTGGTCCTCCGGGTGGTACCGGGCCATCACCATGGTCGCGGTCGCGGAGGGGCCCGGACCGGAGTGGAGCAGCAGGTGGTTCAGCCGCCGCAGCACGGCGGTCAGGGGGGATCCGGTGATGGTCATGCCCTTCGCGGTGAACCGCAGCTGGGCCATGGTCCCGACGGCGGCCAGCCCGTGGCCGGCCACGTCGCCGACGACGAACAGTCCGCACCCGTCGGGCAGCTCGATGGCGCTGTACCAGTCGCCGCCGACGTTCACCCCGCTGTCGGAGGTCACGTAGGCCACGTCCACGCACAGCCCGGCCAGCTCGACGGACTGTTCGGGGACCGGCAGGAGGGTGTCCTGGAGCCGGGCGGCGAGGGCGTGCTCGGCCTGGAGCATGCCGCGCTGGACGAGGACGGCGCGCTCGCTCTCGCGCAGCGCCAGTTCGGCGTCGCGCAGCGCGCTGAGGTCCTGGAAGAAGCCGTGCACTTCGACGGGGGTGCCCTCGGCGTCCACCCGGGCCTCCACGACGATCCGCAGGTGCCGCACGCCCTGTGCGGTGGTGATCCGGAAGGGCTGGTCCGCGGCCCGCTGCCCGCCGCCCAGCAGCCGGTGCAGGGCCTCGCCCAGCCTCGCCCGGTCCTCGGCGAGCACGTGCCGGGGCAGTTCCTCCAGCCCGATCGGTCCCGCGGCCGGATCCCGGCCGAAGATCGTGTACACCTGGTCGGACCAGACGACGGTGTCCTCCGTCAGGTTCCACACGGCCCAGCCGAGATTGCCCAGGCGCTGCATGTCGGCGAGCCGGCGGACCTCCCGCTCGCTGGTGTCGTGGCGGATCCAGGAGACCACCAGGCGCCCGTCCAGGCGGGTGGCCCGGACCGAGTACACCGACTCCTGCGGGAAACCGGCTCCCACCTCCTGGTACGTGAAGGGCTCCCCCTCGTACACGGCTCCGGTGGCCAGCGTGTCGGCGTACCCCTGCCACAGCGCGCCGCCCGACACGGTGGGGTAGGTCTCCAGGACCCTGCGGCCGACGAGTTCCTTGCCCCTGCGCCCGACGACGTCGACCGATCCGGGTGCCGCCGCGTCGATCCGGTAGTCCTCGATCTCCCCGCTCCGCGAGCGCAGCGGGGTGAGCAGGACGGCGGGTCCGGAGAGCACGTCCAGGATCCGCTGGACGGATTCGACGGCGTCGGCGTCGGCTCCGGGGGCCGCGCCCTCGGGCTCGCCGGCGGTGCGCAGCAGCGCCCCGCACAGCCGCACCGCCCGGCCCAGCAGGGTCCGGGTGTCCGCGTCGAACCGGTCCGGCGTGGTCCGCAGGAAGCCCACGGCGACCCGTGCCGGTCCGTGGGCCGGCGCGGGCAGCCAGGCCCGCGAGGGCCAGCGCTCCGGGGGGTCGCCGATCAGGAGGTAGCGGCGGGCGTCGAGGTCCGGTTCCTCCAGCCACACCGGGTGCCCGGAGGCGAGGGCCTCGAAGGCGGCGATCCCGCCGAGCGGCGGGACGTGGCGCCACCGCTCGGCCAGGGTCTCCCCGACGCCGGCGTGGCCGGCCAGGTCCAGGCTGCCCGCGGGGTTGCGGCTGTAGATCATCACCCCGTCCACGCCCGCCGGTCCGCCGAGCACCGCCCGCAGCAGCTCCGCCACGTCGCCGGCGCCGCCCGCCTCGGCCAGGCCCTCGGCGAGCCGGGTCAGCACGGGGCGCTGTCCTGCGGCGTACCGGGCGGCGGGCTCGGGATGCTCGACGTCCTCCAGGCCGAGCGGGGAGGACGGCAGGCCCTGGAGGACGACGGCCCCCGGGCCGGGTCCGACCTGGCCGAGGACGAGCCAGCACTCCTCCAGGAGGGTCCGGCCGCCGCGGGTGCCCCGCTCGGTGAGCAGCTCGTGGGCGGCGTCGGCGGACAGGCCCGTCCGGGCCATCACCACTCCCTTGGCCCGCTCGACGACGGCGGTGGTCGTGGCGACACCCTCCAGGTCGGCGATCTCCGCGCGGAGCCTGGCCACGACCTTGGCCAACGCGAGCACCTGGGGAGGGGCGCCCTCGTCGGGCGGCACGGCGTCGCCCTTCATAGGTCGAGGATGGCACGCCGCCGGCGGTACGCGCGCTCCCGCGGCGGCCCGGGTTAGGCTCGGAGCAGGCCGCGAAAGGGATGGTGCGCATGTGTCGCTGGCTCGCCTACTCGGGTACGCCCGTCCTCCTCGACACCGTGCTCTACCGCCCGGAGCACTCCTTGATCAACCAGAGCCTGCGCTCGCGCATGGGTGTCGAGTCGACCAACGGCGACGGCTTCGGGCTCGGCTGGTACAGCGCCGACGGCAACGGCACCCCGGCGGTCTTCCGCGACATCGGGCCCGCCTGGAACAACCGCAACCTCCAGGAGCTCGCGGCGCACGTCCGCTCGCCCCTCTTCTTCGCGCACGTCCGGGCCTCCACGGGCTCGGCGATCCAGCAGACCAACTGCCACCCCTTCCGCCACGGGCGCTGGCTGTGGATGCACAACGGCGCCGTGGGGGACTTCCAGCGGCTCCAGCGCGACCTGTGCATGGCCGTCGACCCGGCGCTCTTCCCGTACATCGAGGGGTCCACCGACTCGGAGGTGATGTTCTACCTCGCGGTGACCTTCGGGCTGGACCAGGATCCGCCGGGCGCCGTGGCCAGGATGGCCGGGCTGGTGGAGCGCCTCGGCAAGGAGCACGGGGTGGCCGAGCCACTGCAGATGACGGTGGCGGTCAGCGACGGCGAGACGGTCTGGGCCTTCCGCTACTCCAGTCAGGGCCGGTCCCGCTCGCTGTTCTACAGCAGCAGGGCCGACACCGTACGGGACCTCTACCCGGAGCTGGACTACCTCAGGGAGGTCTCGGACGAGACGCGTATCGTGGTCTCAGAGCCCTTGGGAGACCTCCCCGGTGTGTGGAACGAACTTCCCGAGAGCAGCTACGCGGTGATCCCCTCCGGTCCGGAGACGGACTACCTCCCCTTCATCCCGGAACTCTGAGCGCCCTCGGCGTACGGGGTTCCGCCGCGGGTAAGCGCCCTTCGGGGGGAGCGTCCGGCACCGGCCCGGGCCCACCGGCCCGCCGACCGGCCGTCGGCGTCACCCGGCCGAAAGGACTCCCGATGGCACTGGTCCTGTCCCCGGCGACTCCCGGGCTCGCACACGATCCGCTCCCGCCGGCCGCCCACGCGCATCCGCCGGCCGCGGCCCGGCTGACCATGGGAGTCGAGGAGGAGTTCCTGCTGGTCGACCGCCGCACGCGGGCGCCGGTGGGCCGTGCGCCGCGCGTGATCGAGGCGGCCGCCCGCGCCCTCGGACCCCTGGTGCAGCCGGAGCTGTTCACGGCGCAGGTGGAAACGTGCACCAGCCCGACGGCGAGCACCGCCGTCCTGCGGGCCGAACTGGCCTGGCTGCGGGCCGGGCTGGTCCGGGCGGCGGCGGGCGAGGACTGTCTGCTCGTGGCGTCCGGGACACCCGTGATACCGCCCGAGGGACCGCTGACCCTGACACCGGACGACCGCTACCGGCGGATGGCCGTGCGCTTCGCCTCCGCCTTCGGGGACTACGACCAGGTCGTGTGCGGGTGCCACGTGCACGTCGGGGTGACCTCGCGGGCGGCGGCCCTGGACCTCGCCAACCGGATCCGGCCCTGGCTGCCCACCCTCCAGGCGATGACCGCGAACTCCCCCTTCGACCGCGGCCGGGACACCGGCCACGCCAGCTGGCGGGCGGTGCAGCACGCGAACTGGCCCACGGTCGGTCCGGCCCCGGTCCTGGACGAGGCCGCGTACGAGCGGATCGCGGGCGACCTGGTGCGGTGCGGGGCCCTGCTGGACCGGCGGATGATCTACTGGTACGCCCGGCCGTCGGAGCACGTGCCGACGCTGGAGATCCGCGTCGCCGACGTGAACGCCCGCCTGGACGGCGTCGTCCTGCTGGCGGTGCTCGTCCGGGGCCTCGCGGCCGTGCTGGGCGAGGAGGCCCGCGAGGGCAGGCCCGCGCCCACCCTGGAGTGCGGCCGGCTGCGCGAGGCGCACCGGCTCGCCGCCGTCCACGGGCTCGGCGGTGAGGGGCTCGAACCGGTCGGGGGAGCCCGGATGCCGGCGTGGGACCTCGTCGAACGGCTCCGCGAACGGGCCGCGCCGGGTCTGTGCGCGGCGGGCGACCTGCCGTACGTGGACGCGCTGCTCGACCGGCTGCGGGCGGAGGGCGACGGGGCCGCGCGGCAGCGCGCCTCCCACGGCCTGCGCGGGCGGCTCACCGACGTCGTGGACGCCCTGGCCGCGACGACGGCCCGCGCCTGAGCGGCGCCCCCGCCGGGCCGCCCGGTCCGGGCGGAGGTTTCCCGTACCGGCCACCGGGCACGCGCCGACCGAGGGGGGCCACCGAACCGGGAGGACCCGTCATGGACGACCAGGGCGGCGCAGGCGGCGTACCGCTGCACGGCGACGACGAGCAGGCCCGGCACCGGGCCCCGCACCACCACGAGCCCGAGCCCGGCGGCAACGGCTCCCGAGGGCCGGCCGGGACCACCCGGGCCGCGGACACGGACGAGGCGAGCCGGCTCGACCGGCCCGCCGGCACGGAGGGCCCCGGCGGCCCCCGGACCCGCTGGACGGCACCGGAGGGCGACCGCGCCCCGACTCCCCGCCGGCAGCACTCGGTGCGCCGGGAAGGGAACGACACCCCGTGAAGCGCAGCCCCCGGCCGCCCACGGGCCCGGCCGGCTCCTTCCTCGGCATCTACCTCAACGATCACCTGACGGGTGCGAACGCCGGGGTGGCCCTCCTGCGCAGGGCCGCACGCGCCCACCGCGGCGGCCCCTTCGAGGCGTCCCTGGTCTCCCTCGCCGAGGACGTGGCGCAGGACCGGGCGAGCCTGCGGGCCCTCATGGACGCCCTCGGGGTGCCGGTGCTGCGCACCCGGGCGGTGGCCGGACGGATCGCCGAGCGGGCGGGCCTGCTCAAGTTCAACGGGAGGCTGCTGTCCCGCTCGCCGTTGAGCGATGTCATGGAGCTGGAGGCGATGCTGGTGGGGGTGGAGGGAAAGGCGGCCTGCTGGCGTTCGCTGCGCAGCCTCGCCCGCACGGATCCACGGCTCGACGTGGCACTGCTGGACGAGCTGATCCGGCGTGCGGAACGGCAGGCGCGCACGCTGGAGGCCCTGCGCAGCGCCTGCGCCGTGCAGCTGTTCACGCGGGAGGCCCCGGACCGGACCGCAGCGCGGCACTCGCCCGCCCTGGGCTGACCGCGCGGCCGGTCCGCCGAGCCGGACGGGCGGGTGTGGGCGACCCTTTTGTGGCGAGGCGTCCCGTACGGGCGAGCCCGCCCGGCCGCGAGGGCCGGTGCACGCGATCGTCGACACGGAAAGAGGCATGTGCGATGTCCGAGGAACAGATCTGGGGCCACTCCCCGACGTCCGGCTACGCGCCGGGCCTCGACCTGGTCGGTTACAGGGTCGAGGCCTCCGACGGGCACATCGGGAAGATCGACAAGCACTCCGACGGGGTCGACGCCGCCCACATCGTGGTCGACACGGGCGTCTGGATCTTCGGGAAGCGGGTGCTGCTGCCCGCGGGTGTCATCGAGCGCATCGACACGGCCGGGGAGACGGTCCACGTGGGCCGGACCAAGGAACAGATCAAGGCCGCTCCGGACTTCGACGAGGGCCGGTACGCGGCCGAGCCGGGCTATCGCGAGGAGTTCTCCCGGCACTACAGCCAGTCCCATTCGTAGGGTTCCGTTCCGGTGACGTACGTCAGCCCCGGCCGGGAGTACACCCGGGACAGCCGGTACCTCACGGACCGGATCACCGCCGGCGGTCGCCGCCCCGACCCACGACGACCGCAGCTGGGACTTCTCCCTGGATCCGGGCGGGCGCGACCCCGTACTCGGCATCGAACGGCTCCGCGAGGCGTACCTGGCACGCGATCCCGGCTACCCCGGCGGCATCACGGTGCCGGCGATCGTGGACGTGCCGACCGGCGCGGTGGTGACCAACGACTTCGCGCAGATCACGGTCGACATGTCGCGGGAGTGGACGGCCTTCCACCGCGAGGGGGCACCGGCGCTGTATCCCCCGGCGCTCCGCCCCGAGATCGACGCGATCGACTCGGCGGTGTACGAGGACGTGAACAACGGCGTGTACCGGGCAGGGTTCGCGGGGTCCCAGGAGGCGTACGAGGCCGCGTACGAGCGGCTGTTCGGCCTGCTGGACCTGCTCTCCGAGCGGCTCGGCGCCTCCCGATACCCGGTCGGCGACACCCTCACCGAGGCCGACGTCCGGCTGTTCACCACGCTGGTGCGCCTCGACGCCGTCTACCACGGCCACTTCAAGTGCAACCGGAGCAAGCCGACCGAGATGCCGGTCCTGTGGGCCTACGCGCGGGACCTGTTCCAGACCCCCGGCTTCGGCGACACCGTGGACTTCGAACACATCAAGCGGCACTACTGCCTGGTGCACGAGGACATCAATCCCACGGGTGTGGTCCCGGCCGGGCCGGACCTGTCCGGCTGGCTGGAACCGCACGGCCGGGCGGCGCTGGGCGGCAGGCCCTTCGGCGACGGGACACCCCCCGGGCCGCCGGCGGCGCAGGAAGAGGTTCCGGACGGGCACGGTCCGCTGCCGTGATGACCCGGCGCCGCGGTGCGTCCACCGGTTACGCTGCTGTCGGTCGAGGTCACCGTCCGTGGACACCCTGGAGGAACTCCCGTGCCCGAACAGCGTCCCGGCAGCCGTCCCACCCTGGAGGCCGTCGCGGCGCACGCGGGGGTCTCGCGGGCCACGGCGTCCCGTGTCGTCAACGGCGGTGACGGGGTCCGGGCGCATCTGGTGGAGCGGGTGCGCACGGCGATCCGGGACCTGGGCTATGTCCCGAACCACGCGGCCCGCACCCTCGTCACGCGGCGCACCGGAGCCGTGGCGGTGATCATCGCCGAGCCCGAGGCCCGGATCTTCTCCGATCCCTTCTTCTCCCGTCAGGTCCGCGGCATCAGCAAGGAGTTGACCGCGCACGACACCCAACTCGTGCTGCTGCTGGTGGAGGACCGGGGCGACTACGACCGCATCGAGCGCTACCTGGCGGGCGGCCACGTGGACGGCGCGCTCGCGTTCTCGCTGCACACGGACGATCCGCTGCCGGCCATCACCCGCCGCATCGGCATGCCGACGGTCTACGGCGGCCGGCCCTGCTGGACGGCCGGGCCCGGCGAGGACGCGGGTGTGGCGTACGTCGACGCGGACAACCGGGGCGGTGCGCGGGACGCCGTACGTCATCTGCTGGCACAGGGCAGGCGGCGGATCGCGCACATCTGCGGCCCGCTCGATCAGACCTCGGCGGCGGACCGGTTGAGCGGCTACCGTGACGTACTCCCTTCCACGGAGGCCGAGTTGGTGGCCGTGGGGGACTTCACCCCGGCGGGCGGGGCCCGTGCGATGGGCGAACTGCTGGACCGCGACGGCTCGATCGACGGCGTCTTCGCCGGCAACGACCTGATGGCGACGGGCGCCCTGCGGGTGCTGCGCGAACGCGGCCGCAGCGTGCCGGGGGACGTGGCCGTGGTGGGCTTCGACGACGCGCAACCGCTGGCGGAGAGCGCCGACCCGCCGTTGACGACCGTGCGGCAGGACATAGAGGGCATGGGACGCACGATGGCCCGGCTGCTGATGGAAACCCTGGGCGGCGGAGCCGGTCGACGCACCCCGCCCGGTGCGGTGATCACGACCACGGCACTGGTACGGCGGGCGTCGGCCTGACCCGGGCGGGCCCCGGCCCCGATCCGCCGGGCGGGGTCCTAAGAGGCGCCCAGGCGCACCACGGCCACGCGGCCCGGGGTCCGCACCCGGCCGGTGAAGGGGCCCTGCGCGAGCACCGCGTCGTGGCGGCCCAGCTCGTGGCGGGGGCCGTCGGCGCGGTCCAGGACGGCGGGCCCGTCCAGGGCGACCACGAGCAGGGTCTCGCCCGGTCCGGCGGCGAGGCCGAGCCGTCCCCGGACGACGGCGGTGTCCGCCGCCACGCCCCGCCGGTGCATCACGTTGAGGTTGACCACCGGGCCGCCGAGCAGCCGGCAGCCGGTCGGCTCGTCCCCGGCGAAGTCCTGCGGCGCGAACCGCTCGTCGACGAGCCGGCGCACCTCCCCCACGCGCAGATCCATCCCCTCCCCCTCGACGAGGGTCAGGGTGCGGTCCACGCCGGGGAACACCGAGAACGGACCGTCTGCGGCCACCTCGGCGAGACTGACCCGCCACCGGAAGTCGTCCATGCCCGCACCCTCGGGCCCGGCGGCGATCTCGCGGGTCACTCCCCCGCCGTTCTTCCAGACGGCCGCGATCCGCTCCGCCGCGTGCAGGACGGTCACCGTTCCGGGAAGGGTCACGCTCGGGCACCCTTCTCCAAGGAGGGGCGCAGCCGGCCCAGCAGGGCGTAGAGGGTCGCACTCTCGTCCTCGTCGAGGGTGTCCAGCGCGCCGTGGATGGCCTGCATCTCCTCCCGGACCACGCGGATGACCTGCCGGCCCGCGTCGGTGGCGACGACGTTCTTGACGCGGCGGTCGGCGGGGGATGGCTCCCGGCGAACCAGCCCCCGGGCCTCCAGCCGGTCCACGATGCCGGTCACGTTGGACGCGTCGCACACCAGGAGGGTCGCGAGCCCCCGCATGGGGACCGGTCCGTCGAGCTGGGCGAGGACGCGGGCCTGGGTGGAGGTGAGGCCGTGCTGCGCGGCCGCGGCGGCGAACTCGCGCCACTGGGCGGTGCCGATCGCGGCGAGCAGTTCCAGCAGCTCGAGCTTGGTGGGGGCGGGCGGGGCGGTGTCGCTCATGCCGGGAGCCTACCCAGAATGCTTGACATTATCAATTGTTTACTTGACTCCCTGAAATATCCACGTCTACCGTCGGCCGAGTTACTTGATGACATCAAACATCACGGTTCCGAAGCTCTTCGCTCCGAACACGGAAAAGGTCCCCCAGTCATGAGCTCCCCCTCCCCCGCGTCCCCGGTCTCCGGGGCCGGGAACGAGACGGTCGTCGTCTTCGCCCTGAGCCTCGCCGCCATGGTCGTGTCGATGATGCAAACCCTGCCGGTCCCGATCCTCGGCCTGATCCGCGAGGACCTCGGCGCCTCCACCGCCGGGGTGAGCTGGGTGACCACCGCCACCCTGCTGTCGGCGGCCGTCTTCACCCCGCTCCTGGGCCGGTTCGGCGACCAGCACGGCAAGAAGCCCACCCTCGTCGCCGTGCTCGGCGTGATGGTGGCCGGTTCGGTGCTGACGGCGCTGGCCTCCTCGCTGCCGCTGCTGATCGCGGGCCGGGTGCTCCAGGGCGCCGCCACCGCGATCTTCCCGCTGGCGCTCTCCGTCCTGCGCGAAGAGGTCCGCCCGCAGAAGCTGCCCGGCGCGATGGCCCTGGTCAGCGGCACGCTCGCGTTCGGCAGCGGGCTCGCGCTGGTGGCCACGGGACTGCTCACCTCCGGCCCCGACGCCGACTACCGCAACGCCTTCTGGATGGCCACCGGCCTCGCGCTTCTCGCCCTGCTCGCGGTCCTCGTCCTGGTGCCCGCCACCCGCCACAAGACGGGCGGACGCACCGACGTACTGGGCGCCCTGACCCTCGGCACCGCCCTCCTGCTGCTGCTCCTCGGCATCTCCCAGGGCCACGAGTGGGGCTGGACCTCCGGTCGCACGCTGGGCAGCTTCGCCGGCGCCGCCGTCATGGCCGCCGTCTGGGTCGTGACCGAGCTGAAGGTCGCCGAGCCCCTCGTGGACATGAAGATGTTCGTCCACCGCCCGGTCCTCATGGCGAACCTGGCCGGCGTGCTCGTCGGCTTCGGGATGTTCGCCAGCTTCCTGGGCGTCTCCTACCTGGTCCAGATGCCCGAGGCGCTGACCGGCTACGGCTTCGACGCGTCGATCCTGCGCGCCTCCGTGCAGTTCCTGCTGCCCAGCGCCATCGTCTCGCTGCTCGCCTCGCCCATCGGCGGTCAGATCGTGCGCCACCGCGGCCCGCGCGCCGCCCTGGGCCTGGCCGCCGTGCTCGGCGCGGTCGGCTTCGGCTGGCTGGTCCTCGACCACGGGAACGCCTTCTCCGTGATCGGATCCGGCCTGGTGGTCGGAGCCGCGGTGAGCTTCGGGTACGCCGCCATGCCCGCCGTGATCATGTCCAGTGTCCCGCCCCACCAGAGCGGCATCGCCAACGGCATCAACTCGATCTCCCGTTCCACGGGCAGCGCCATCGGCAGCGCCGTCGTGACCACAATCCTGGCCTCCAAGACCATCGGGCACCTGCCCGCGGGCGTCCCCCCGCTGCCCGCCGAGTCCGGCTTCACCCTCACCTTCGGGATCGGGGCCGTGGCCTTCGCCCTGGTCGGCCTGATCGGCTGGTTCGGGCTGCGCGCCGGGCACGGCTCCACCCCCGCGGCCGCCCCGGCCGGCACCCCGGCACGGCCCGCGACGCAGGCCGCCGGCACGCTCGCGGAGGCCGGGACCTCCACCGGGGCCACCGCCCCCGAGAAGGCCGGCGCCACCCGCTGACCCGAACGGCCGCGGTGCGGCGGTCCGCCCGGCGCGTGTCGCTCGCGCCGGGCGGACCGCCGCACCTTGCATGGTGGGGAGCATGAAGGCTACGGACGTCATCGCAGACGGGTTCGGTCGTATCCGGGAGGTCGTGCACGAGGCCGTGGAGGACCTCCCGGCGCCGCTCCTGAACGCCCGCACCGATCCCGCCGCGAACTCGATCACCTGGCTGGTCTGGCACCTGACCCGCATCCAGGACGACCACGTCGCGGCCGCCGCCGACCGGGAACAGGTGTGGCTCACCGGCGGCTGGGCCGACCGGTTCGCCCTCCCGCTGCCCGCCGGGGCCACCGGCTACGGGCACACGGCCGAGGAGGCCGGATCGGTCCGGGTGGACTCCGGCGAGCTGCTGCTCGGCTACTACGACGAGGTGCACGAGGCGACCCTGCGCTTCGTACGGGGCCTCGGAGCCGCCGATCTCGACCGGGTGGTCGACGAGCGCTGGAAGCCGCCGGTCACCCTCGGGGTGCGCCTGGTCAGCGTGCTCGCCGACGACCTCCAGCACGCCGGTCAGGCCGCCTTCGTCCGGGGCTCCCTGGAGCGGGACGCCGGATCCTGAGCGGCCGCCCGCTCCCGGCCGCACCCCCGGACTCAGAACGGGTCGATCTCCAGCCGGCCCGTGGAGGCCGCGCAGACGTCCCAGCGGCCACCCGTCCGGCGCAGCTCCAGGACCACCGCGACCGGCTCTCCGCCCGCCGGGGTCAGGTCCACGTTGACGGCGGCGCCGTCACCGCTCTCGGTGGACGAGACGATGCGGTGCCCGAAGCGGGGGGCGAGGCCGTGCAGGGTGTCGGCGGGATCTGGAGCGCCGCCGGGGCATCCGCCGCCCGGTTCCGCGTCCGGCGCGGGCCCGCCGCCTCCCACCGCCTCGAGGTAGCCGTCGACCGCCCGGTGCAGGGGGCTGCGCCCCACCGCGCCGGTCCCGGTGAACACCACCGCCATGACGACCGCGGCCACCAGCAGCGGCAGCCCCACCGCGAGGGCCACCAGCCCCGCTCCCACCCCTCGGCGCTCCGGCACAGCCCCGCCCCTCCAGCCGTCGTACGGGCCTCCCGGTCCGTCCGGCAACCCTCCTGCCGGCGGAGACGCAGGGACGGGGGCGGCCGTTCCCGGGCCGGGCCGGGATTTCCCGGACGGGCCGAAGGAGGCCGGGGCGGCCGGGACCGGCGAGGGGCCGGCACCCGTCGGGTGCCGGCCCCTCGCCGGTCAGGCTCCGCTCGCCGGTCAGGCGCCGCTCGCGTCGAGCATCTCGTCGCGCTCGACGATCTTCACGCGCTCACGGCCCTGCGGCTCACCGAGGGCCTTCTCCGCGGCGTCGAGCCGGTACCAGCCCTCCCAGGTGGTGTAGCGGATGCTGCGCTCGGCGAGGAAGGACTCCACGGCGGCCGGCTCCGGCGTGACCGGGGTCGCGAGACGGCCCTCGGCGTGGTCGGCGAGCAGGTTCGCGACGGTCTCGTTCGCGTCGCCCTTCGTGTGGCCGATCAGGCCGATCGGGCCGCGGCGGATCCAGCCGGTCACGTACGTGGACTGCATGGGGCCACCGGCGTCGATCACCCGGCCGCCCTCGTCCGGGACGGTGCCCGACTCCACGTCCCAGGGGAGCTTGGGCAGCTCGTCGGAGAGGTAGCCGACCGCGCGGTAGACGGACTGCACGTCCCAGTCGGTGAACACGCCGGTGCCCTTGACGTTGCCGGTGCCGTCGAGCTCGGTGCGCTCGGTGCGCAGGCCGACGACCTTGCCGTCCTCGCCGAGGATCTCGGCCGGCGACTCGAAGAAGTGCAGGAACAGCTTGTGGGGCCGCTCGCCGATGTCGCGGATCGCCCAGTTCTCCAGGGTCTTGGCGACCATGTCGGCCTGCTTGTTGGCGCGGCGGGTCGCTATGGAGCCCTCGTCGTAGTCGATGTCCTCGGGGTTGACGATGACCTCGATGTTGGGCGAGTGGTCCAGCTCGCGCAGCTCCATGGGGCTGAACTTGGCCTGGGCCGGTCCGCGGCGCCCGAAGACGTGGACCTCGAGGGCCTTGTTGGCCTTGAGGCCGTCGTAGACGTTGGCCGGGATCTCCGTCGGCAGCAGTTCGTCGGCCGTCTTGGCGAGGACGCGCGCGACGTCCAGGGCGACGTTGCCGACGCCGAGCACCGCGACCTTCTCGGCCTCCAGGGGCCAGGTGCGCGGGACGTCGGGGTGGCCGTCGTACCAGGAGACGAAGTCGGCGGCGCCGTAGGAACCGTCGAGCTCGACGCCCGGGATGTCGAGCGCGCGGTCGGCCGTGGCGCCCGTGGAGAAGATCACCGCGTCGTAGAAGGAGCGCAGCTCGTCGAGGTTGATGTCGTTCGGGTAGTCGACGTTGCCGAAGAGGCGGACCTGGGGCTTGTCGAGCACCTGGTGCAGCGCGGTGATGATGCCCTTGATGCGCGGGTGGTCGGGAGCGACTCCGTACCGGATCAGACCGAAGGGCGCGGGCATCCGCTCGAAGAGGTCGATGGACACACCGGGCTCGACGGCGGCCTCGGACTTCAGCAGCGCGTCGGCGGCGTAGATGCCGGCGGGGCCGGCTCCGACGATTGCTACCCGCAGAGGGCGAGGCATGGCAGGGGTTCCCTTCGAGCGACGGCAAGGCGGATCTGGGTGGATCAAAGGGAACCCTAAACGAAGGTAAGCCTAACCCAGCACCCGGTGTCGCCTTATGACCCCATAACCCAATCTTATGACCTCCCCAAGCCCTCCTTGGAGTATCCCGGAACCCGCTGGTCAGCCCGCACACCGGCTGACAGACTGGGGCAGCTTGATCACTCCAGGAGGACGCATGGCCGACGAAGCAGACACCCCGCAGGACGAGTCCCCGGCGGAGGCGGCCAAGCGCCGCTTCCGGGAGGCCCTGGACCGCAACACGGCGAAGGCCCACGCGCAGCAGTCGCACCAGAACCGGGCCAAGGTGCAGGGCTCCAGCAGCGCCGCGAGCGGCAAGAACAAGAAGGTCCGTCGCAAGAGCGGCTGACCCGCCGACCGGGCGATCGTGCCCCGCCGCCGGGCGGCGGGGCATCACCCGGGCCCGTCCGCCATTGGGCCACTCGGGTGAGGGGGCATAACCCTTGGCGCCGTCGCCAGTTGATCAGCGCGTCCCCGCCGTGGACAGCCATCACATGCGACAGCGCGATCTAAGGATTCCCCACATGCTCAAGAAGTTCATGGCCACCGCCGCCGCCACCGCCGCCGTGCTCGGTGCGGGCGCCGCAGTCGCCGCCCCGGCGATGGCCATCGGCAACGACGGAGGCGTCTCCACCGTCAACGGCAACGACGCCGCGCAGATCTACGGCAACCAGGAGACCCGCGGCGACCAGAGCCCGCAGCTCAGCGCCATCCAGGGCTCCCTGAACAAGCTCTGCGTCGGCCTGCCGGCGAAGGTCAACGCCCAGTCCCTGGTCGCGATCCTCGCCAACATCGGTGTCCAGGACGTCAACGTCCTGTCCAACCCGCAGAACCAGCAGTGCGCCGAGAACTCCACCCAGGCGAAGGGCGACGAGGCCCTGTCGCACATCGCCAGCAACATCCCGGTGCTCTCCGGCAACCTCTCCGCCGGCAGCTGATCGGGGCGGATTCCGCGCCGGTGGTACGCGTCACGCGTACCACCGGCGCTTTCCTTTGGTCTAGACCTTGACAGGTTCAGACCATTTCGCTTCAGTGGGCGCTGTTGCCCCCACGGCAAGTCCCCCCACCGAAGGAGCAGTTACGTGATACGTGCGCTTCGCCGCCGCGCCTTCTCCCTGGCCGCCGCCGCGGCCGTGACGATCGGCCTCGCCGTCGCACTCCCCTCCTCGACCGCCTCCGCCGCGGCCCCCTGCGCCTCCCCCTGGGCCTCGTCCGCCGTCTACACGGGCGGCATGAGCGCCTCCCACGGCGGCCGCAACTGGCAGGCCAAGTGGTGGACCCAGGGCGAGACCCCGGGCACCACCGGACAGTGGGGCGTCTGGGCCGACCAGGGCGTCTGCGGCGGCGGTGGCGGCCAGGACCCGGATCCCGACCCGTCCGGATTCGTGGTCTCCGAGGCCCAGTTCAACCAGATGTTCCCGAACCGGAACCCCTTCTACACGTACAACGGCCTGGTCTCCGCGCTGTCCGCCTACCCGGGCTTCGCCAAGACCGGCGACGACACCACCAAGCGCCGGGAGGCCGCCGCCTTCCTCGCGAACGTCTCGCACGAGACGGGCGGGCTCGTCCACATCGTGGAGCAGAACACCGCCAACTACCCCCACTACTGCGACGCGACGCAGCCGTACGGCTGTCCGGCAGGCCAGGCGGCGTACTACGGCCGCGGGCCGATCCAGCTCAGCTGGAACTTCAACTACAAGGCGGCCGGCGACGCCCTCGGCATCAACCTGCTCGCCAACCCGTACCTGGTGGAGCAGGACCCGGCGGTCGCGATGAAGACGGCCCTCTGGTACTGGAACACCCAGAACGGTCCGGGCACCATGACGGCCCACGCCGCCATGGTCAACGGCGCGGGCTTCGGCGAGACCATCCGGTCGATCAACGGCGCCCTGGAGTGCAACGGCGGCAACCCCGCCCAGGTGCAGAGCCGCATCTCCAAGTACCAGAGCTTCACCCAGCTGCTGGGCGTCACCCCGGGCAACAACCTGGGCTGCTGACCCGCCGCACGGCCCGGCCGGTCACCGCGTGCGCAGCGCGGTGGCCAGCTGGGCCCGTGAGCGTACGTCGAGCTTCTGGTAGATCCGGGTCAGCCGGGCCTCCACCGTCTTGACGCTGAGGAACAGCTTGGCCGCGGCCTCCTGGTTGCTGGCCCCCTGGCTGACCAGCAGCGCGAGGCGGGCCTCGGCCTCGGTCAGGACGGCGGACGGGGAACCCCCGTCGCCGGCCCCGTCGCCCGCGGCCGGTTCCCGGGCCAGGTCCGCCCAGGGGCCGGCCCCCGCCCGTTCGAACACCTCGGAGGCCGCGCGGAGCGCCGTACGGGCCGGCGCCCGGCGTCTGCGGCGGCGCTCGACCCGGGCGAGCGCCAGCAGCGTCCTGCCGCGTTCCAGCGGCAGGCCGAGGGCTTCGAAGCGGTGCGCCGTGTCCTCCAGCAGGCTCACGGCCGCGTCGGCCTCGCCCCGGGCCGACAGGCACAGGGCGGTGGCCCGGTCCAGTGCGGCGAGCACCCCGGTCCGGCCGAGCCGCAGGGCGACCGGGCGTACGGAGTCCAGCAGGGCGGCGGCCTCGCCCGGCGCGTCGGCGGCGGTCAGGGCCTCGGCCAGCTCACCGTGCCAGCGCAGGATCGACGGGTCCACCACCTGCTGGGCGGCCTCCAGTTCGGCGACCCGGCGCAGGGTGGCCACGGCCTTCGCGGCCTCCCCCGTGGCCAGTTCGACGACGCCGAGCGCGTGCAGGCTGCGGGAGAGGAAGACCTGGTCCTGCTCCTCCTGGGAGGCCTGGATGCCGCGCCGGGCGTATCCCTCGGCGCGTGCGAAGCTGCCGCCCATGGTCTCCGCCATGGCGGCCACGTACCAGGCGGGCCCCGGCGAGAGGCCCGCCTCGATGGTCAGCTCCAGGGCCCGGCGGGCGTGTGCGGAGGCGGCTTCGCAGCGGCCGCTGCGCAGTTCGGTCTCGGTGAGGCTGCGCAGGACCTCGAAGACGTCCTCGGCGGAGCCGGTGCGCTGCACGGCGGGGAGCAGCAGCATCAGCTGGCGGCGGGCGTCCGTGAGCCGGTCGTCGAAGAGGGCGTGCCGGACGGCGAGGTACTGGGGGGCGTTGCGCATGCCGAGGGGCACCTCAGGTGCGGGCAGGGCGAGCGCCTCGGCCAGGATCTCCTCGGCGCCCGCGTCGCCGAGGATGCGGCCCATGCGGGCCCGTACGGTCAGGGCCATGGCTTCGGCGGTCTGGTCGCCGCCGAGCGCGGCGAGGGCTCCGGCCGTGGCCGCGGCGTCGCGGGAGCGTACGGGGTCGCCGTCGCTGAGGTTGTGTTTCCAGGCGATGCGCAGCTGGACGGCGGCCTGCAGCGAGGGGTCGCCGGCGGCCTCGTCCATGGCGTGGGCGAAGGTCTCCTCCAGGGTGCCGAGGGCCTGCCCGGCGGCGTCGATCACCGCGAGGCGGGCGCGGACCCGGTCGGCGGGCGAGGCGTCCCGGGCCAGGACGGCCCGGGCGGCGCGGCGGGCGAGGTCGGCGCGGCCGGACCAGCCCGCGTCCTCCGCCGCGGTGACCAGCCGGGCCAGTTCCTCGCCGGGCAGCCAGGACGGTGTGCGTTCGGCGGCGAGCAGGCCCAGCTCGGCGGCGAGGGCTCGCTGGCCCTTGCGCCGGCAGACGGCGGAGGCGTCGCTGATCTTCGCGGCCAGCCACTGGTCGGGGGTGTCGACGGCGAGCGCCCGGTGCCGTACGGCCTGCACGGGGTCGTCGACGGCGGTGGCCAGGGCGGCGTGCCCGGCGGCGCGCTCGGGCCAGCCCGCGTCGGCCGCGAGGGCGGTGGGCAGGGCTCCGGCGGCGAACTCGACGGTGCCGTCCGCGCCGACCCTGACCAGCGCGGCCCGCTCGGCCTCGGCCAGCTCGGCCTCGGCGTCGGGACGGCCGGCCCGGCGCAGCAGGGAGACGGTGGGACGGGAGGCGAGGGCGGCGAGCAGCAGGGTGCGGCGGGCAGGGGCGGAGGCTCCGGCGAGGAGCCGGCGGGCCACTTCGCGGGCCTGTCCGGAGAAGGGCAGGGGGTCGGCGTGGTGGGCGCTGCCGTCGCGGGCCTCGGCGGCCTCGGCGAGGGAGTGTCCGAGGGCGAGGGCGAGACGGGGGTTGCCGCCGCTGGCCTGGTGGACGCGTCCGGCGAGGCGGGCGGGCAGGCCGTGGCGCATGAGGAGTTCGGCCAGTTCGTCCGCACCGAGCGGGGGCACCCGGATCACGGGGGCGCCGGGGCCGCAGAGGGGTTCGCCGACGGGGGTCGCGCCCTGGACGCACTCGGCCGCGAGGACGCGGACGCGGGGCGGGGTCAGGCGCAGGGCGAAGCGCAGCAGGTCGGTGCTCTCGGCGTCGAGCCACTGGACGTTGTCGAGGACGAGCAGGACGGGCCGTTGGGCGGCGAGGGTGCGCAGGACCTCGACGACGGCGAGGCGCAGCGCGATGTGGTCGCGGCCGGCGCGCGGGGCGTCGGCCTCCCGGCGCAGCAGGGCGACGGCGGTGCGCTGGGGGCCGGAGAGCCGTTCCAGGGCGGCGGCGGGGACGGTGGCGAGGAGGGCCGCGGCGGAGGCCTCGGGTATCCACTGGTCCGCGGCCTCGGGGGCCAGGTGGAGCACGGTCTCGTCGCGTGCCTCGGCGGCCGCCGCGACGACGCGCACGACCTCCGTCTTGCCCGCTCCGGCGGGTCCGGTGAGGTGGGCCCGGCCGTGCGTGGTCAGCGCGCGGTCGACCGCCTTGATGAGTTCACCGTGTCCGACACTTGTGTCAGCGTGCCCCGTCGCCGCCACCACGCACAGCCACCAGCCTTCCAGTCCCCAGCTCCTGTGCCCTTCCTGTGAGAGGCGAGAATACGAGGTCGGACGCCGGTGGGACCCGGATTGTGACGCAGGAATCAGTCCGGGGGGCAGGAAAACCCGGCGGACCTGCCGATACGCGGGGTATCGGCAGGCCCGGGGATTCCATTGGTCCGTACTATCGCTCCGTCACGCCGAGTTGGCGCTCCGGGCCAAGTCGGTCCGAAGGGGTCAGAAGGTGAGGTTCCAGGAGTCGATCTTGCCGGTGTCGCCGCCGGCGTTGTCGTTGACCCGGAGCTTCCAGGTGCCGTTGGCGGCCTCGGAGGAGGCGTTCACGGTGAAGACCTGGTTGATGTTGTCGGCGCTGCCGCCGGTCCGGTTGTGGACCGTGTAGACGGAGCCGTCCGGGGCGACCAGGTCGACCTTGAGGTCACCGATGTAGCTGTGGACGATGTTCACGCCGACCTTGAGGGCGGCCGGGGCGTTGCCGGTCCGTCCGCTGACGGTGATCGCGCTCTCCACGGTGGTGTTGTCCCCGATGGCGACGTCCGTGGTGTTCTCGAAGGCCGGGGCGGGCTGGGTCGAGGTCACGGCGGCGACGGTCGCGGTGGCGTCGGCGAGGCCGGAGCCGCAGCCGCCGGTGCAGGTGCCGGCGAGCGGACGGGCGTTGTTCTTGATCGCCGTCTCGATCTGGGCGGGGGTCAGCGAGGAGTTCGCGGACTTCATCAGCGCGGCGAGGCCCGCGATGTGCGGGGCGGCCATGCTGGTGCCCTGGTACGGCTTGTAGTTCTCGGCGCCCGGGGTGGTGGTGCCCGCGTTCAGGGTCGAGAGGATCGCGTTCTCGGGAGTGGTGACGGTGCCGGGCGTGTCGGTGGCGCGGCGGGTCTCACCGCCCGGGGCCGAGATGTCGATGACCGAGCCGTAGTTCGAGTAGTACGAGCGGTCGCCGGCGCGGTTGGTCGACGCAACGTTGATCACGTTGTTGCAGCTGGCGGGCGAGTAGCCGGCGGCGTCCGCGTTGCTGTTGCCGGCCGCGACGACGACGGTCGTACCGCGGGCGACGGCGGCGTTGATGGCGTTCTGGTAGCTGGTGCCGCAGGCGCCGGGGCCACCGAGGCTCATGTTGATGACCTTGGCCGGGGTGGCGTTGGCCGGGACACCGGACACGGAACCGCCGGAGGCCCAGGTGATGGCGTCGACGATGTCCGAGGTGGAGCCGCCGCACTTGCCGAGCACGCGGACGGGCTGGATCTTCGCGCCGTAGGCGATACCGGCGACGCCCTTGGAGTTGTTCGTGGCGGCGGCGATGGTGCCCGCGACGTGGGTGCCGTGCCAGGAGGAGTTGCTGGCCTTGGAGTTGAGGCCGCACTCGCCGTCGGTGGCGTTCCAGTCGCCCTCGTCGGCGGGGTTGCTGTCGCGGCCGCCGCCGTCACGGGCGTACGCGGAGCTGCTGATGAAGTCGTAGCCGGCGACGATGTTCGGGGCGACGTCCGAGTGGGCGACGTAACCGGTGTCGATCACGGCGACGGTGACGCCGGAGCCGGTGGTCTTGTCCCAGGCGCCGGGGACGTTCATGCCGGCGGTGGGCTCGAAGAGGTCCCACTGCTTGGCGTAGTCGGTGTCGTTCGGCGTGACGGCCATGGCGTAGGCGCGGGTGTCCGGCTCCACGTAGGCGACGTCCGGGTCGGCACGGAACTGGGCCATCACGTCGGCGGCCTCGGCCGGGGCGACGGTCCCGCCCAGGTTCACCAGAGCGGCTCCGGTGCCCAGACGGCGGTCGAACTTCGCCTTCTTGCCGGCCTTCTTCCCCTTGGCGGCGGCGTCGTCGGCGGCAGCCGTGTTGGAGCTGGCCTCGGTGGCCGAGGACTTGTATCCGACGATCAGGTTCTCCACGGGCGCCGTGGCGGCGACCGCGGCCGCGGGGGCCGCGGCCGGGTTCTCGACGGCCACGGCCACCGAGGCGGTCGCGGTGCCGGCGAGCAGGGTGACGGACATGGCCACGACGGATATGAGCCTGCGTCTCGTTGCGTGCACGTGATCCCTTTCGAGGGCCGTTTCCGGACATGCCGGAGCGGCCGGTCGGTGCAGTGTGGGGGTGGTTCCGGCGGCCGCGGGGCCGGGAGCGAGTTGGTCGGTCTCGCCCCGGCCGCCGCCGCGCGCCACGCTGTCCCGGCCGCAACGGCGAGGCAGGGGCAACGGCGTCCCGGCTCTCTCCGCCGGGTCCGCGGGCCTACACGCCATGTGGGGTTGGAGTGTCGACCGCCCGGGCCGGGGAAGATCGCCGGTGGGCAGACAGTAGGCAACGCGACGGTGAACTCGATACGGGGAAAACCCTTGTCCGCCCCCCGCCACTCCCCCCGAGGGCCCCTCGGCACCGGCCCTGAACAGGCGTTTCGAGGGGCGCGGCGAAATGACGACCCTCGTCGGGACCCTCGGCGCGGCCCTCGGTACGACCCCGGCACGGCCCCCGGCAGGGCCCTCGGCGCGGCTCCCCAGGGAGCCTCGGCGGGGCGGACCTCAGTGGGGCGGGTGCAGCCTGCGGAAGTGGGTCCAGCTGGTCTCGTTCGGTTCGGTCCACTCCTGCGGGGCGTGGGCGAACTCGGGACGGTGGGCGGCAATGTGCTCGCGGGTGCGTCCGGGCACCTGCGCCCAGGAGTCGAGCTTGCGGCCGCGACAGTGGAAGGTGAGGCCGCCGGGGCGCGGACCCTGCTCCATCCACGGCAGCCACGGGGACATCCGGGTCCAGGACATGGTCGAGGGCACGCTGACCGCGTCGGTGGCCAGAACGGTGGCGGGTGCGAAGAACTGGAAGAGTTCCAGGGCCCGGTAGGTGTCCTCGGCCGAGTTCCGCGGGTACTGCGCGACGGGCAGCGGCGAGGGGTGGGACAGGGGGATCTCCAGGCTGAAGCAGACCTGGTCGCCCAGCTCGGTCAGCGGTACGGGGAAGGGGCGCAGCACGAGGCTGGCCGGGTCGTTCCAGACGTGCACCACCGGCTTGTTTTGCCAGGTCCCGAGGATCTCCCGGGTGCGGGGGTCGAGGTAGAACGCCGCCTCGCGGGCGAGGAGCCGGTAGCCCTCGCCGTTCCCGTCCGCCACCAGGCGTGCGACGTTGACCCCTTCGAAGCCGAAGAGCCGCCGGTAGGGCTCGCCCGGGGCCCACGAGTGGATGTCCCCGGTCCACCAGAAGACGACCTCGGCGCCGTCCAGGGAGGCGCGGGTACGAGCGAAGGCGCGCAGCAGCTCGGCGGGGGTCGCGGCGTGTGTCATGCGGCCCACTGTGCGCTCCGCCGGCTCCGGTCGGCAAGCCGCCGCAAGGACAACTCCGGTGCGTGCCGCGGCGGAAGCTCCGCGGGTACGGGCCCGGGGCGCCCGGGGTCCGCCCGCGCGCCCCGGGAATTCGCCCGGGCGAACGAGCCGCGCCCCGGGCGGCCGCGCGGGCCCCGTCCGGGGGCCGGCGGACGGGGCCCGGGACGGGAGTGCGCGCGGGTCCGGGACGGGAGTGCGCGCGGGTCGCCGGACCGGTGTCCGGGCCGGTGTCCGGGCCGGTCCCGGGCCGGTCCCGGGCCGGCATGCGGATGCCAGGTTGACGTCGGCGGATCCACCGGAGACGGTGACCGCCATGTGGATGGAACACCGACTGCTGGCCCTCGTCGTCTGCGTGGTCCTGGGCGGCGGGCTGACGGCCGCGGCCGTGGGGGCCTCGCGTTCGGACGGCACCCGTGCGGCACCGTCCTCCGGCGGGCCCGAACCCTCCGACTACGTGGACATACGCGACGTCCCGGTGGGACCGGCGGCGCCGGCCGCCACCGCCGGCGCGGGGTCGCCGGGATCCATGGTGGTCGCGTGCGGCCGCAACGAGGAGAGGCACTACAACGAGGACAACGTGGTGGTCTCGCCCGGTCTGCGGTCCGGCGCCCACCACACGCACGCGTACGTGGGGAACCTCTCCACGAACGCCCTCTCGGTCGAGGCCACCCTGGCCGCCGCGGCCACCAGCTGTACCGGCGGGGACCGTTCGACCTACTACTGGCCCGTCCTGCGCCGCCCGGAGCGGCCCGGCATCCTCCCGCACGAGACCTCCGCGGGACACGGCAACAGCGGCGAGATCCTGCCCGAGGCCTCCGTCCGCGTGGAGTACCGGGGCAATCCGGTGGCCGAGGTGGTGCCGATGCCGCCCTTCCTGCACGCGATGACCGGTGACGCCGTCGCCCGCACGGCCGCCGACCAGAGCAACGTCCGCGCCCGGTGGGGCTGCTCCGGCTCCCCCGAGCGGTCGACGACCCGCTATCCGCGCTGCCCCGAGGGCGACCGCCTCACCCGGACCCTGGTCTTCCCCAGCTGCTGGAACGGCCTGGACACCACCAGCCCCGGGCACCGTTCGCACCTGCGCTTCCCGTCGGCAGCCGGCGTCTGCCCGGCGGGCACCTTCCCGGTGCCGGAGCTGCGTCTCTCCCTCGCCTACGAGCTGCCTGCGGGGGCCCCGGTGGCCGTCGACTCCTTCCCGGAGCAGCGGCACAGCCCGGCCACGGACCACGCCATGTTCGTCAACGCGATGACCGACCGGCAGATGGCCGCCCTGGTCGACTGCCTGAACTCGGGCCGTCACTGCCGCACCTGAGCGGCGTCCCGCCGTACGGGCACACCGGAGTGACGCAGCTCACATGAACCGGCTGGGCTCCGGTGGCGTGTTCCGACCGCACCACCTGAGCGAGAAAGACGGAGAGGGTGAGATGGCCGGACCACTGTGGCCCCGAAGTCGGCGGGGCTCGACCGACGAGGCACTGATCAGATCGGTGTACGAGGAGCACGGCAACGCGCTGCTCGCCTACGCCACCCGGTTGACCGGGGACCGGGCCGCCGCCGAGGACGTCGTCCAGGAGACCCTCATCCGTGCCTGGCGGCACTCCGAGGTCCTCGTGAACGGGAAGGGCTCGGTGCGCGGCTGGCTGCTCACCGTGGCCCGCAACATCATCACCGACCGGTACCGCGCCAAGGCCGCCCGGCCGCCGGAGGTCTCCGGTTCCGCGGCCGCTCCCCCGGTGGAGGCCGACCACGCCGATGCGGTGGTGGACAGCATGACCGTCCTGGGGGCACTGGACCGGCTGTCGCCGGAACACCGGGACGTGCTGAAGGAGTTGTACTACCGGCAGCTCAGCGTGGCGGAGGCCGCCGACACCCTCGGGATCCCGGCGGGTACGGTCAAATCGCGTTCGCACTACGCGCTCAAGGCTCTGCGGGACGTCTTCAGGGACGACGGCCTGCGGGAGGGCACCGACAGACAGGGAAGACGATCGGGCAGGCCGCCCCAGCAGCCGTCCGGACTGCGTGAGGTGGTGGCATGAACGGGCAGCGGCACGAGGAGGAACTGCTCGGTCCCTACGTGCTCGGCGTCCTGGACGCCGAGGAGGCCCGCCGGGTCGAGGAACACATGGGCGGATGCGTGCGGTGCCGGGAGGAGGTGGCCGCCTTGCGCGAGATGGAAGCGGCCCTGGGAGAGGTGCCCGAGGAGGCGTTCCTCGACGGGCCCCCGCAGGGCGGGGACCTGATGCTCCAGCGCACCCTGCGGCAGATGCGCGGCGAGCGGACCGGTGCGCAGCGCCGGCGTGCGGGGCTCACGGGGCTCGCCGTCGCCGCTTCGCTGGCGGCGGTGTTCTGGGCCGGCACGCAGCTGGGCTCCGGGGATCAGGGGGCCGTGGCACTGCCCGTGCCGCCTGCGCCGACGGCGTCGGCGGACCCCTCGCCGCCTCCCAAGGGGACGCGCAACCTCTCCGCGACCGATCCGTCCACCGGTGCGCGGCTCACCGTCCAGATGACGCCCGCGACGGAGTGGGTGCGGCTGCGCGCCGCGGTCACGGGCGTGCCGCCGGGCGAGCGGTGCCGCCTGGTCGTGGTGGCCAAGGACGGCAAGCGCACGACGGCGGGCAGCTGGGTCGTCGGCGGCCAGACGCCGGAGAAGGGCGAGGGCAAGGGCGCGGCGTTGGACGGTTCGGCGGCCGTGGACCCGGCGGACGTCAAGGCGGTCCTGGTCGAGAACGAGTCCGGCAAGACCTTCGTGTCCGTGCCGGTGTGACGGACCGGTGCGCGGCCCGGCCGGTGATCTCCGGGCCGGGTCGCGCACCGGGTCGCGGGAAGTGACGGCCGGACGTGACGGCGGACGTGACGGAGCCCGGGAGCATATCCAGCTCCCGGGCTCCTGTGTGCCACCCAATTGCGCACACCGGCACGTTGAAGAGTCGCGGATCATTCTGAGGTCGACGTGTTCTGCCTTTGAACTACCGCGCCACGAGGAGAGGCGCAGGGGGGACTTGAACCCCCATCCGTCGATGATCGTCCGCGCTCGGTCGATCCGGTGTTCGGCGGCGAATACTGAGACTGGAGCGAGAATCTGAGATTTACGGGGCCGCCTCTGCCAGGCTTGGGCCACCCCGGCGCGTAGTGCCGGGGGAGGGATTCGAACCCCCAACTGACACCCCATGTCAGCTTCAACATCAGTTTCAGCTTGCGCGCTTCCGCGCACCCCCCGCGCTCGAACGGGGGGCGATCGTGGGGCTACCGGAACAGGTAGCCGAACACCGCGTCACCGATCCGCTGGTCGGTGACCTCGGTGCTGTTGGCCTCCTCGCGGGCGAACTTCACGGCCTGCTGGAGCTTCTCGACACGCTCCAGCAGCTCGTTCACCCGGCGGGCGGGCAGGGCGCCGGAGAACTTCACGGTCGTCCAGTAGCCGACGGGGACGTCCTCGTAGTAGACCTCGACCTGCGCCGGGTGCTTGTCGGTCGCCTCGGCCTTGACGTGGTTGCGGGGCACCTTTTTGGTGCGGATCGTGCGGACGGGGTCCGTCTTCCAGGCGTCGGTGGACGGGTCCGCGCTCCACGCCTCGGAGGCGTCCAGCACCGGCAGCTTGCGCACGAAGGTGTGCAGGTCGGTGAGCTGCTTCTCCAGGAAGAGCAGATAGGGCACGGGCACCTGCGGGAGCAGGACCGTTCCGTCCACGACCACGTCGGCGGACGCGCTGCGGTTCGCCCAGTCCTTGGTCGCCGTCACGTCGAACAGCCGGGTCAGCGTGGCCGCCGTCGAGCGCAGCACGTCCTCCGCCTTGATCTGCACCCGGGTGGACTCGGGCGGCAGCTGCTCGCCCTCCTCGTCCTTGGGCTGGTACGTACGCGAGATGCCGGCCAGCAGGGCGGGCTTCTGCACGTCGTGGTGAGCCTGGGTGAGCTCCTGGAGGGACTTGGACTTGACGCCCTTTTCCACTGCGATGATCTGATTCAGCTTCGGCACGCGGCCAACGTAGCAACGGCCGTCCGCGTGGTTCACCTGGTTTTCCGCGCGGGGCCGTTCCCGCCCCGCGCCGGGCAGGCCCACACCGGACCGATCATCACATTGCGGTTCATGACATCCTGTGACGTCACAACTCGCCGGGCGGAATCGGCGGACGTCCGGGGAACATGGGGAAGGTCGATGAGGCTCTGCTTCCTGGTGGAGGAGCACTACCGCCACGACGGCATGCCGAACGAGGTGATCCGGCAGCTGACCTCCTGGGGCCACCAGGTGGACGTCGTGCGGCCGGGCGGCTCGCTCCTGCGCATGACCGGTCTGATCGACGCGTCCGCGCACGACGCGTGGGTGCTGAAGACCGTCTCCGGGGGGCCGGGGCTGACTCTGCTCGAAGCCGCCGCCGCGGCCGGCACGACCACCGTCAACGACGCCCGCTCCATCCGGGGCGTGCGCGACAAGGCACTGGCGGCGGCGATCGGACGCGTCCGCGGGCTGCCGCTGCCCGCGACGTACGCCGTGGCCCACCCCGCGCTGCTCCGGGAGATACCGGCGGCCGAGTACCCGCTCGTGGTCAAGCCCGCGGACGGCAGCTCGGGCCGGGCCGTGCACCTGGTGTCCTCCCCGGGGCGGCTGGAGTCGCTGCTGCCCCTGCTGGCGGGCGAGGGCATGCTCATCGCCCAGCCGTACGTCCCCAACTCGGGCACGGACGTCAAGGTGTACGCGGTCGGCGGCGAGCTGTTCGCGACGGAGCGCTGCTCCCCCCTGCACCCCGACCCCGCGGTGCGGGAGCGGCGCGTACCGCTGACGTCCGAGGTCGCCGCGATCGCCGCGCAGGTCGGGGCCGTGTACGGGCTCGACCTGTACGGGGTGGACGTGCTGCTGGGGCCCGACGGGCCGGTGGTCGTCGACGTCAACGACTTCCCGAGCTTCCGTCAGGTGCCGGACGCGGCCGCACGGGTGGCCCGGGCCGTGCTGGAGCTGGCGAACGCGGGCGGCTCGGCACGTGCGGCGGCACCGTCGATCCCGTCGGCACCGTCGATCCCAGCCGCCACGCCCATCCCTTCCGCCCCGTCGATTCCTGCCGCCCCGTCGATTCCGGCGCAGGCAGCGGCCGGGGCGGGGGACACCGTATGAGGATCGGCCTGATCACCCCGGAGCCCGGCCACCCCCTGCTGGCGGACACGGCCGCCCTGCTCGCCCCGGAGCACACGGTGGTGGCCCTCGACCCGGCGTCGGCCGGAGAGGTGCCGGCGCGGACGGCCGACGTGTACCTGCTGAAGTCGCGCACTGCGCGGGCCCTGGAGCTCGCCCGGAGCCTGGAGGAGCGCGGGGCGCCCGTGGTGAACTCCGCCGCCGCCACCGCACGCGTACAGGACCGCACGGCCATGGCGGAGCTCGCCGTACGGGCCGGGCTGCCCTTCGCCGAGACCCTCTGCGTCGGCCCGCTGGCCGCGTGGGCCCGCACCGCCCGGCCCTCCGCGCCCGTGGTCGTCAAGAGCCGGCGCAGCCGCCGCGGTGACCTGGTCGCCCGCGCCGACGACGCCGCCGCACTGGCCGTGCTGGCCCGGGACTGGCCCGAGGAGCCCGTCGTGGTCCAGGAGTACGCCCCGAACAGCGGCTGGGACCACAAGCTGTGGGCCGTCGGCGACCAGGTCTTCGCCGCCCTGCGCCGCTCCGAGCTCTCGCCGCAGGGGCGCGGGCCCACGCGGCCGCTCGCGGTGGACGCGCTGCCGGCCGGCTGGGCCGACCTCGTCCGCGAGGTGGGCGCGGTGTTCGCCCTGGACGTCTACGGCGTGGACCTCATCGGCACCGGCACCGGCAGCCCGCTGATCGTCGACGTCAACGCCTTCCCCGGGATCCGGGGCCAGGCCGGCGCACCGCGCGCCCTCGCCGACCTGGCCCTGCGCAGGGCGGCCGGCCACCGCTGAGCCCCGAGGAGGGCTCCGGGAGGACGTCGAGGGCTCCCGGAGCCCTCCTCGGGGCTCCCGGAGGGCTCCGGACGGGGGAAAGCCGGGGACGCGTGGAGCGCCGCCCGGTGTCGCTGCCCCGGTCGAAGCCGGACCCGGTGAGGATCAGGGCATGGGCGTCGTCCTGCCGGTCCTCTTCGCGCTGTTCGCGGCGTTCAGCAACGCCCTGGCCACGGTGCTCCAGCGGCGCGCCGCCCTCACCGTGCCGCAGAGCGACGGCTTCCGTCCCGGGCTCGTCCTGGACCTGCTGCGCCGCCCGGTGTGGATCGGCGGCATCCTGGCCGTGATCGCCGCCGGGGTGGGACAGGCCGCGGCGCTGGCCACGGGCGCACTGGCCCTCGTACAGCCGCTGTTCGTGCTGGAACTCCCGCTGGCCCTGCTGATCGCCTCGCTGCTGACCCGGCAACGGCTGCCGGGCGCGCTGTGGCTGGCCGTCGCCGGGGTGGTGGCGGGCCTCGGGATCGCCCTGGTGGCCGCCTCCCCCGCGGGCAACCGTACGGACGTACCGCCCTCGCGGTGGGTGGTGGCGCTCGCCGCGTGCGCCGTCGTGGTCGCCCTGCTGGCGGTGGCCGGACTGCGCCGCCCGCCCGGCCGGTCCCGGGCCGGCTGCCTGGGCGCCGCCACCGCCGTCTGCTACGCCCTCACCGCCGCCCTGATGAAGTCGGCCGTGCACGTCCTCGACGAGCAGGGCCTCGGGGCGTTCCTGACCACCTGGGAGACGTACGCCTTCGGCGCGAGCGGCATCTGCGCCCTGCTCCTGCTCGAACACGCCATGCAGGGCGGCCCCCTGGTCGCCTCGCAGCCGGCGCTCACCCTCGGCGACGCGAGCGTCAGCGTCGCGCTCGGCGTGATCCTCTACGAGGAACACCTGCGCTCCGACTGGTGGCTGCTCCCCCAGCTGCTCGGCGTGGTCCTGATCTGCGCCGGGGTGCTGTCCCTCGCCCGCTCCGGCGACGGGGCGCCCTGAGGGCGGGTAGCGTGCCGCCCAGTCGAGCGGAGGGCGGGATCCATGCGAGCGGTGGTCTTCGAACGGTACGGCGGCCCGGCCGAGGTCAGGGAGCTGCCCGACCCGCGCCCCGCGCCGGGCGGGGTGGTCGTCCGGGTGGAGGCGACCGGCCTGTGCCGCAGCGACTGGCACGGCTGGATGGGACACGACCCCGGCATCGTGCTCCCGCACGTCCCCGGGCACGAACTCGCGGGCGTGGTCGAGGCCGTGGGAACGGGGGTGGTGAACTGGCGGAAGGGCGACCGGGTCACCGTGCCCTTCGTCTGCGCCTGCGGGAGCTGCGCCCAGTGCGCGGCCGGCGACCACCAGGTGTGCGCCCGCCAGACACAGCCCGGTTTCACCCACTGGGGGTCCTTCGCCGAGTACGTGGCGCTGGACCACGCCGACGTGAACCTGGTGGCGGTGCCCGAGGAGCTCTCGTACGCGACGGCGGCCTCGCTCGGCTGCCGCTTCGCGACGGCGTTCCGCGCGGTGGTGGCGCAGGGCCGGGCGGCCGCGGGTGAGTGGGTCGGCGTGTACGGCTGCGGCGGGGTCGGCCTGTCCGCCGTGATGATCGCGGCCGCGGCCGGGGCGCGGGTGATCGCCGTGGACACCTCACCGGAAGCCCTGGAGCTGGCGCGGAAGTTCGGCGCGGCGCACTGCGTGGACCCGTCGGCCGTGGATCCTGCGGCGGCGGTGCGGGAGCTGACCGGCGGGGGCGCGCACCTCTCGCTGGACGCACTGGGTTCGCCCGTGACGGCGGCGGCCTCGGTGGACGGGCTGCGCCGCCGCGGCCGCCACGTACAGGTGGGTCTGCTGCCCGCGGCGGCGGGCGCGGCGGCCCTGCCGATGGAGCGCGTGATCGGCTGGGAGCTGGAGATCCTCGGCAGCCACGGGATGGCGGCCCACGCGTACCCGCCGATGATGGAGCTGGTCCGCAGCGGGGCACTGCGGCCGGAACTGCTGGTGACCGCGACGATCCCGCTGGACGCGGCGCCGGCGGCGCTCGCCGCGATGGGCACGTCGCCGGGCCGCGGGGTCACCGTCGTCCTGCCCGGTGCGGTCGCCCGGGGCTGAGCCGGATCGGCCGGCGGTCCCGGCCGCCCGGGCGGCTGCCCGTAGGATCGCCGTGCGCGGGCGGAGGGTCCGTACGGCAGGGGTGGGTGGTGGACGTGGGTTCCAGGAGCGCGGTCCCCGGTGCGGCGGTGGCGTTGGCGGCGGCCCTGCTGCTGGCCGGCTGCTCCGGCGGCGCGGACGGGCGGGACGACCCGGCACCGGCCTCGTCCCCGTCGGCCCCTTCCCCCTCGGGCAGCCCGGCTCCGTCGGGCCCGTCCGGCTCGCCGCCGGCGGCGGAACCGGGCCCGACGGCATCCGGGGACCCGTCACCGCGCCCGAGCACGGCGGGCACGGGCACGGGCACGGGCGGTACGGCGGGTTCGGGCGGTACGGCGGGGTCGGCGGGCGCGGGCTCGGGCTCCCCGTCGGCATCCGCCCCGCCCCCTCCGTCGCCCTGGAAGCCACCGCCCTTCGACCCCAAGGACCCGTCGGTCCCGAACTACACGGTGCCCCCACCGATGCGCTGAGTCCGGTGGGCATCGGGCTGCGTACGCTGAGGAGCGCGCCGAGGGAAGGGACGTGTCCGTGGCGAGAGAAGCCCGGCTGGTGGTCGGCAACGACGGCGAGGAGCCGCTGGAGCTGATCCTGGAGCCCTGGGGCGACGTGCATCGGATCGTGCCGGGAGAGACCGGTGTCGTCCTCACGCACACCTCTTCGGAAAGCGGCGCGTGGCCCGGAACGCGGCTCGGGGACGAGCCCTTCGAGGTCCGCCTCGGGCCCGCCTGGCTGACGGTGTGGGTCAACGGCGACTGCTTCCACCTGTATGACAGGAAGGGCGACGAGATCGAGCCGTACGTCTACGGAGGGTGCCCCGCCCAGCAGCCGTCCGCCTGAAGCGGCCCCGGGCCGGGCGGAACGACCGGCTACCTGGGCCCCTGCGTAACGGGGCGCGGCAACCCGGTTGCGGCGGACCCGGCGGTGTGGAGGAGGATGCCCGCATGGACCGGGACCGGGAAGCCGATGACGTGCGCGCAGCGATCGCGGGCGAGCTCCGCCTCATGGACCCCGTCGTACGCGGTTCGCGCTCGCTCGCACGGGAGTTGCTGCACCCGGACTTCACGGAGGTCGGCGCTTCGGGGCGGCGGTGGACCTGCGACGAGATGCTCGCGGCGATGCCCGACATGGACGGGGCGGCGGAAACCGGTCCGCGCTACGAGCCCTCGGCCTTCACCGGCGTCCTGCTGGCGCCCGGGCTGGTGCACCTCACGTACGAGACCACGCTGAACGGGAACCGGGCACGGCGCAGCTCGCTCTGGCACAGCGAGGGGACGTCCGGGACCTGGCGGATGTACTACCACCAGGCCACTCCCGTCCCGCCCGACGGCAGGTGACCGCGAACCCCCCGATGGCGAGCGCCCGTTGCCCCGAGGACGACCGCTACGGGCCGGAGCGGGCGGACCGGGCCGGCGGGAGGGCACGGTGGACGAGACGCAGGGCCGGCGAGGGCCGGGGTTCCCAGACCCCGCGGTCCTCGTACGGCCAGGCGTAGACGGGCGCCCCGTCCCGGACGCAGCCCAGCAGGCCCGGGGCCGGGAGCTCCCCGGCCGACCACGTGTAGAGCTGCTCCAGCCGCGGGACGATCACGCCGTAGTCGAGGAGGCGGCCGAAGCCGATCTCCCGCTCCAGGTGGGAGCGGACCGAGCCACGGAGGGGGTACTCGTCGGGGAGCACGCGGGACAGCTGCAGGAAGATCCCGGTCATGCCGAGCCTCGGATCGCCGAGGAGGGGCGCGAGCGGACGCAGCGGGCCCAGGGAGAGGCGGGGCGCGGCGACGAGGGCGTGGGCGTAGAGCACCCGGCAGAGCACGACGTTCAGGAAGAACCGCTCGGCCTCGTTCTCCGCCTCCGCCAGAGCGCGGTGGTCGAGGTAGGCGGCGACCACGCTCCCGTTGTGCGCCCGGTACCAGGCACGTGCGGTGGGGCGGGCGACGAAGGACAGCCAGCTCGCGACCGTGGGCGAGGAGGCCGGTCCGGGCAGCCCGCCGCTGAGACCGACGGCCTCGCAGCCGTCGCGGAGGATGCGCTCGTTCACCGCCCGCCACCACGGGCTGCCGGGCCGGTCGGAGGTCTCCGGCCGCAGCACGCCCCGGCGTACCTGCCAGCCCATGAACGAGAGCGCCGCCCTGCGGAACGGCAGGTGGCGCGGCGCCCGGCCGAACGGGCCGGAGTAGCAGCGCCCCATCAGGGCGGTCCGCCCGGCGGGGTCGTCACGGACCCGGGCGACCTGTCCCGCCGCCCACACCGCTGCCGTCACGCCGGACGTCATGACCACAGGATCCCACGCGGCCGGCCCACGGCGCCCGACCGTGCCGTCGACGGTCCGCCGCCGCGCGGGTGTCTCGTGTAACGACTCGCCTCTCTGGCGTATCCACATGCTTGCCGGGAGGGAAAGGGCGTCGCTAGAGTCTTGCTTACACGTGTAACTGAGCATGCGTGCGCGGGGTGGACGGCTTCCGGCCGTGTCCGCCCCGCCGGAACCGCCGACCTGGAAGGGCCGCCATGACGCAATCTCCTCCGGCCGTGTTCGACATCGCCGAGACGGCCTGGCCTCCCCCGCCGTACCGGCCGCCCGTGCCGCCCGTGACGGGCGCGGACGGGGTGCGCCGCTTCGACGGGATCACCTACGCCACCACGCCCGGCTACCGTCCGCGCCTGCTCGACGTCCAGCTCCCGGCGGGCGACGGCCCCTTCCCCGCCGTCGTCTGGATCCACGGCGGCGGCTGGCTGGACGGCGACCGCCGCTACCCGCCGCCGACCGTGCCGGCCGAGCTGCTCCACGGTTCCGTCCTGGCCGCCGGGCTCGCCCTCGTCTCCGTCGACTACCGGCACAGCCTCGAAGCGCCCTTCCCCGCGCAGCTGCACGACGTGAAGGCCGCCATCCGCTACGTCCGCGCCTTCGCCGGGGAACTCGGCATCGACCCGGACCGGATCGGCGTGTGGGGCGAGTCCGCCGGCGGCCACCTGGCCGCCCTCGCCGGTCTCGTCGGCCCGGGCGGGCCCGGGCTGGAGGGCACCGAGGGAGTCGGCTCCGGCGACACGGGGGTCCTCGCCGTCGTCGACTGGTACGGGGTGTCCGACCTGGTCTCCCTGGCCGACCATCCCATGCCGGCGCTGCCGCCGGGCGTGGAGTTCCCGGACCCGTACGTGGCCCTGCTCGGCGCCTCCGTGGCCGACCGCCCGGACCTGGCCCGGGCGGCCAGCCCCGTGACCCACGCGGCCGGCTCCAGCCCCCCGCCCTTCCTCCTCGTCCACGGAACCCGGGACGGCCTGGTCCCCTACAGCCAGAGCGAAGCCCTTGCCGCCGCCCTGGAGGCCGCCGGGGGCGAGGTCGCCCTCCGGCCGGTGGACGGCGCGGACCACATCTTCCTCGGCGCCCCGGACATCACCCCGATCGTGCAGGAGAGCGTCGCCTTCCTGGCCGCCAGACTCACACCCCGCACCTGACGGCGCCCTCCCGTCCGACCGCGGCCGTCCGGGGCCCTGGACCGCCGGCCGCGGCGGCCGGGTGGCACCGTGCCCTGTGGGATGTCAGGGCTGCCGACGAGCGGGTGCTCGCCGAACTTCGGCGCCACTACCCGGGCGCCACGGACCTCTGAAGGACCCCGGACGCGAAGGCGAGGATCGCTGGGGCTGCCTCCCGCAGACGGGCGAAGTGGCGGTGCACACCGTCGACCGCCGTGGGGGTGTTGACGCCCCACACCGTCATCCCGGCGCGCAGCCCGGACTGCACCCCGGAGGGGGCGTCCTCGATGACCAGGCAGTCCCACGGCTGGGCACCGAGTTGCGCGGCCGCCTGCAGATACGGCACCGGCGACGGCTTGCCGTCCGCCACGGCGGCCGCGTCCACGACAACCTCCGGGACCGGCAGGCCCGTCCGCGCGAACCGTCCACGTACCCGGTGCTCGTAGTTCGAGGTCACCAGGGCCCAGCCCCCGGGCTCCAAGGCGTTCAGCAGTTCCGAGGCGCCGTCGAAGGCCGCATACGAGCCGGCCCGGACGTCCTCGTCCTCCAGCTCGTGCAGTGCGGCCAGGCACTCGTGAGGGTCCCGGTCCGGGGCGACCTGTGCGAACGCCTCCGTCGGCCTCGTCCGCAGCGCCACTCGGTGGACCTCGTCGGGATCGAGTCCGTACTGCTCCGCCCACGTGCGCCAGACCAGGCGCTGGTTGTCCACGGCATCCATCAACGTCCCATCGACATCGAACAGGACATACCGCTCGGCACCGGGACGGCTGCGCTCACTGATCACGCCTCGATCACGCCATCAGGCCCTGAGCATGCGGTGTGCGGGACGAGCCTCGGCAGGCGAGCGGCGCAGCGCCCCGTGCCAGGAGCATGGCCTCGGCCGGCGCGAGCCGCCCGGGGCCGCGAAGCCCCCTTACCCATCAGGGTCGTCGGGCCAGCACATGGGCGTCGAGGAAGCCGCGTTCGGATGCCGGGTCGTGGAGGAGACGGGCGAACGGGACGAGCCGCGCGCCGGCCATCAGGTCCGCGAACCGGTCCACGGGCCAGCTGTAGGCCGGGGTCACCTTGTGGTCGAAGCGGACCGGCTCCGGGCCCTCCGCGGCGAAGAACGAGGCCAGCAGCAGCCCGCCGGGGGCCAGGACCCGCGTCAGCTCGGCGAGCAGGGCGGGGAGCTCCTCCGGCGGTGTGTGGATCGTCGAGTAGTGGGCGAGCACACCGCCGAGCGCGCCGTCCTCGACCGGCAGGGCCTCCATGGACGCCTCGTCGAACCGCAGCGCCGGATGGGCCCGCCGGGCATGTCCCACCATGCCCGGGGAGAGGTCCAGCCCGAAGGCGTCCAGACCCAGGTCGTGGAGCATCGCCGTCAGGTGTCCGGGTCCGCAACCGACGTCGGCGGTCCTGAGGTTGCCCGTGGCGCGCACCAGCTCGGCGAAGGTGCCCAGCATGGTCCGCGAGAACGGCTGGTCCTCCAGCCGGCCGGCGAACAGCGAGGCGTACAGCTCGACGACCCCGTCGTAGGCCGCTCTGGTTTCGTTCCGGTGCTCCGCCACGGGGACGAAGCTAGCATCCGCGGGCTCCCGCGGACCGGGGTGCTGAGCCGGGCCGTCAGGAACTCAGGCGCTGCACCAGGACGGGCTCCACCGAGGGCACCTGCGCGGCCGTACCGGTCTCGATCAGCTGGTGCACGACCGCGGCGATCCGCGCCGCCGAGGGCAGTTCGAGGCGGACCGTGGTGAGCGGGGGGTGCTGGAGCTCCGCGAGCACCAGGTCGTCGCAGCCGACGACGGCGACCTCGTCCGGTACGGCGATCCCCTCGGCCTGGAGCGCGTGGAGCAGCAGCGCCGCGTACTCGTCGTTGTAGGCGAACACCGCGTCCAGGCCCAGGCGGCGCCAGCTGCGGGCCAGGGTGCGGGCGGAGTCCCGGCTGTAGGCCAGCTCCACCGGGGTGACGGTGGCCAGGTGGCGGGCCGCGACGGATTCGGCGCCGGCGAGGCGTGGCCGGGCCATGGTGTCCAGGCCGCGTTCCTTCGGCACGACGACGCCGATGCGGGTCCGGCCGCGGGCCACCAGGTGCGCGGCCGCGGTGGCACCGATGTGCGCGTGGTCGAAGCCGACCGTGTGCACGCCGTCGACGGGGTGGACCGCGAAGGCCAGCAGGCCCCGTACGCCGGCCCGGGTCAGCAGGTCGGCGGCCCGCGAGGTCAGGCGGTCGCCGTCCAGGGTGACGACGGCGGCGGGGCGCAGTTCGGCCCAGGCCCGGGCGGCGTCGAGCGGGTCCGAGAAGCGGCCGGCGTGGAGCACGGCGGTGTAGCCGAGCCGGTCGAGTCCGCTCTGCAGGTCGTCGACCCAGTCGCTGACCAGACGGCCCACCGCGGAGATGGACGCGGGCATCAGGACGAGGTTGCTGCGGCCGGCGCGCAGGGAGCGGGCCGCGGCGTGCGGTACGTACCCCAGGCGGCGGGCGGCCTCGAGCACGCGGTCGCGGGTGCCCGCGCTGACCCGGTGGCCCTGGGTGTCGTTGAGGACGAAGGACACCGTGGCACGTGACACCCCGGCGAGCCGGGCCACATCGGCACTGGTGATCGACGCCGGGACCTGCGCGTCTCTGGCCATGACGCCCCCTCGGCGTTCTCGTGCGCGGTATCTCCCCTGCCAAGTTACACGAGTCAGACGGCCTCGCCGGAGGCAGCACTCCCGGTCCGCGGGCTCGGGACGGGCACGGACGTACGGCACCTCGGCGGCGTCGCGCGCCGTGCGGCACGGCGTATTGCCGTCGCGCGACAGCGACCCCTGCGCTGCGCGGGCCAGGTCGACATTCGCGCTGCCCAGCGGGGCCGCTGGCTGGTTACACGTGACGGCATCGCATGCGAAAGAGCGGTCACGATCCGCGCAACAAAGCCCCCCAGGGCCTGGCGGTGGCTGGAATCCGGTGCTAGAACATGCCCATCGCACTTGGTGACACGTGTAACAAGCCACCGCACTCACCGTTCCACGCCGTGTTCCGGCCGCCCTCCCGCATGCCCCGCGGCAGCCCGCCGCCCCTGCGCCCCGCCCCGCGGCACTCTCCCCTCCCCCACCCCGCCCCGCGGCACTCTCCCCTCCCCCACCCCGCCACCGTCCCGCTCCGTCCCCGAGGAGTCGTCATGGCCACGCACGAAGTCGTCGATCCGCCCGTCCCTCCCGTCCCCGAACCCCCTCGCCGGCGCGGGCTCATGCTCCTGCTGCTCGTCGCCAACTCCGCGATGATGGCCGTCTACATGGGCGTGGGATCCGTCCTCCTGCCGACACACATCGCCGCCATCGCGCCCGATGACAAGGTCGCCGTCCTCGGCCTGATCGGGGGCGTGAGCGCGGTCTTCGCGACCGCCTGCAACCCGATCGCCGGCGCGCTCTCCGACCGCAGCGGCCGTCGCAACCCCTGGATCCTGGGCGGGGCCCTGGCCTCGCTCGCCGGCCTCGCCCTGCTCGGCAGCGTCACCACCGCGCTGCTCGTCGGCATCGCCTGGTGCCTGGTGCAGGCCACCATGAACGTCTACCAGGCGGCCGTCACCGCGATCGTGCCCGACCGGATATCGGCGGCCCGGCGCGGCACCGCCTCCGCCCTGGTGGGACTCGGGCTGCCGCTCGGCGGGACGGTCGGTGTGCTCGTGGCCGCACAGACCGCCGAGCACCTGCGCACCGGCTACCTCCTCTTCGGGGCGCTCGTCGCCGCGGCCGCGCTGCTGCTCACCGGATGGTGCAAGGACGTACCGCGTACGTGGCCGGCCGCCGACCGGCCCGCGGTGCCGGTCCGCGCCCAACTCGCCGCCTTCCTCTCCTCCCTGGCCCACCACGACTTCCGGTGGGCGTTCATCGGCCGGGCCCTGATGGTCCTCGGCTACTTCTCCGTCGTCGGCTACCAGCTCTACGTCCTCGACGACCACATCGCCCTCCCCGCAGGGCTCACGCCTCCCGCGGCGATGGCCGTCCTCACCCCCGTGTCGATGACGGCGATGGCGCTCTCCACCCTGCTGGGCGGGCTGCTGTCCGACCGCTGGGACCGCCGCAAGGTGTTCGTCGGGGTGTCGGCGGCACTCGCGGGCGTCGTGATGGTGATCCCGGTGATCAGCCCGACCTGGGCCGGCATGCTCCTCTTCAGCGCGCTCAACGGACTGGCCTTCGGCTGCTTCATGGCCGTGGACACCGCGCTCGTGACCCTCGTGCTGCCCCGGGCCGAGGACGCCGCGCGCGACATGGGCGTGCTCAACGTCGCGAACGCCGGCCCGCAGATCGTCGCGCCCTTCGTCGCCTCGGCCGTCGTGACGACCTTCGGCGGCTACACCCCGCTGTTCCTGGTCGGCGGGGCGCTGTCCCTGATCGGCGCGCTCGCCATCCTCCCGATCCGCAGCGTGCGCTGACTGCCGTCCCCGGCCCGCCCCCCGTTCCCCCCTCCCTCCGCCTTCTTCCTCCCCCCGTGCCCCTCTCGTCGCCCAAGGAGAACCCGTGAGACGCACAAGAGTCCTGTCGCTGGCCGCCCTGCTGCTGTGCGCGCCCGCCCTGGCCGGTACGGCGCCGGCCTCCGCGCTCCCACCGCTCCAGGGGCCGGCCTCCCGCGGGCCGTTGCGGATCCTGCTCACCAACGACGACGGCTACGACGCGCCCGGCATCCGCAAGGCCTTCGACCGGCTGACCGCCGCCGGGCACGACGTCACGATCGTGGCCCCGCTCACCAACCAGAGCGGCACCGGCACGAAGGTGCTGAGCGGTCCGGCCCTCGCGGTGAGGCACCCCGCGCCGAAGGTCTGGGCCGTCGACGGCACCCCCGGCGACTCCGTCGCCTTCGGCCTGTCCGAGGTCTTCGCCGGACGCGCTCCCGACCTGGTCGTCTCGGGCACCAACTTCGGCCCGAACGTGGCGGGCCTCGCCACCCACTCCGGCACGGTCGGCGGCGCCGTCGCGGCGCTGGAGAACGGTGTTCCGGCCATCGCCCTGAGCACCGGCGGCCTGTCCGCTCCCGACCCGGTGACCACCGTCAACGCGATGGACCCGACGCTGGACTTCGCCGTGAAGCTCATCGACCGGCTGCGGTCACGCGCACGGTCCGGGCCGCTGCTGCCCGCGGGGACCGGGCTGAACGTCAACCATCCGGTGGTGGGCGCGGACGGCCGCGGCCGGGCCTCCGGGGTCTCCGCGACCTTCCAGGACGCCCAGACCCTCCTGGAGCCGGACTTCACCGACGCCGGCGACGGCACCTGGAGGGTGACGGTGAAGGTGGCCCTGCGGCCGGCCGCCCGGGGCAGTGACGTGGAGGCGGTGGGCGCCGGGCGGATCGCGGTCAGCCCGATGAACGCCGACTGGAACCCCGGGCCCGCCGACCGGGCGGTGGCCGCCGCCCTCCTCGCGGGACTGCGCCCGTAGCGGCTGCCGCGCCACCCGGCCGGGCCGCTCCCGGCCGGCGTCGGCGGAACGCCCCGCTCAGACGGCTCCGGCCCCGGGCCCGGCCACCGGTACGGCCATGGTGCGCCGGCGGCGGGCCCGGACCAAGGAGAAGGACGATCCGGCCACCGCGACGGCGACACCGGTGACGGTCAGCAGCCAGGCCGGCACGCCGCCCACGGTGAGCAGTTCGTCGTGGAAGACCGTGCGGCGGTACGGGGTGTCCGCGGCCGCGGCGCGCAGTTCGTGGTCGGCGTGGATCCGCCCCGGCTCCGGGAACTCCTGGTCGATCGCCGTCAGGAACGTCGGCTTCCCGGCGACGAGGGTGGACAGCGGGCCGCTCTCCGGCCGCACGGGGCCGGCGAAGGTCACCTTCGGCGCGGCTCCGCCGATGGCGGAGGCGGGCTCCATGCGGTGGTCGGCCAGCACGTACAGGCCGAGGGACTGCGGTGTGCGGGCCATGCGGGAGAGCCGCATGGGGTAGACCAGCCGGTCGCTGGCGAAGCTGATCCGCAGCGGGTCCAGGTCGCCCCGCAGCACCGTGCCCGGTTCGCGGGGGGCGAGGCGTACCGCCACGTACTCCCACCGCTGGTCCACGTACGGCCGGACCTCGGTGGCGAGCCGGTCGGAGAGCTCGAAGCCGTTGCTCTCGAGCCAGTTCCTCAGGGCGTCCGGGTCCGTGGCGGTGAGCCGTGCGACGTCGAAGTCGCCGAGCTGCTCGCGGCCCACGACGCCGACCGGGGCGGCGGCGGGCGGGGCCGCGGCGCCCGCCCCGTCGCGGGTGCCGGAGGAGAAGGGCCAGTCGCGGTCGCGCGGCCAGAAGTAGCTGCGGCTCCGGTGCTCGGGCCGGGTCAGGTCACGGAGTTCGTCGAAGAGGGCGCCGTCGCCGAGCGCCACCGTGGCCCGGCCGGGCACCGGCATGATCCATGCGGCCCGGCGGGCGTCCCCGCGGACGGTGAACCGCATGACGATGTCCTCCGTCCGCCCGTCCCAGCGCACGACGGACGTCTCTCGGTCCACCCCGATCCGGGACTGCCCGTCGGACACCATCGCCCCGCATCCGCAGGCGTACGCGGGGCCGACCAGCGCCGCCACCTGCGTCGCGAGCAGGGCGAACAGCAGGGCTACGATCCTTCGACTCCTCCACACGGGGTCTCAGACGAAGGCCCGCGGGATCCGGTTCCGCCCGCCGGGCGGGGCCGGCCGGGAGCCCGCCCGGGCCGCCGCGGCCGGCCCCTACCTGCCCCCGTCAGGCGCCGCGGGCGGTCTCGTCCACGGCCTCGGGCAGCCAGTCGCCGACCCGTCCGAAGCGGAAACCGAGCGCCGTGGCGCGGCCGTTGTCCATGGCGTAGGGGCGGTCGAAGGAGAAGGGGGAGGCGGGTGCGCCGGCCGGGACGGTCCGCAGGCGAGCCCGCCGCCCGAGCCGTGCCTCGACGGTGCGGCACAGTGCGCGCACGTCGTGGGCCTCGTGCGAGGCGGCGTTGACGGGCCCGGTGAAGGTCCCTTCCGCCGTCCAGTGCAGGAATGCGGCGATCTCGTGGTGGTGGATGAACGAGGTGGCGTACGGGGCCTCGTGGACGTCGACGGGCGATCCGCCGCCGATCCGCTCCACGTAATGCGCCAGCCGCCCGGTGAACTCCGCCCGCCCGCCGCCGAGTACGTGTGCCGTCCGGACGCTGACGTACGGGAAGGGCGGCTCGTGCAGGAACACCGACTCGGCCTGCCGCTTCCCTTCGGCGTAGGCGTACGCGGGGTCCGCGTCCCGCCGCGCGGCGCCCGCCGGGTCCCGCAGCAGCGGCCGCAGGGACTCCTCGCCGACGGGGGCGGGGACGGCGACGCGGTCCGGGAACGGGACCGAGCCCGCTGCCGGGACCGGGGCCGGGAGCGTCGCGGGGTCGTACACCTCCATCGTCGAGGTCATCACGTAGCGGCCGGTCCGGCCCGCGAACACCCGGCGGGCGATCGCGGCCTGGTGCGGGGTGTAGCAGACCTGGTCGACGACCACGTCGAAGTCGCGCGGGCCCAGCACCTCCCGCAGCCGCTCCTCGTCGTCGCGGTCGGCGACGAGGTGGCCCGCTCCCGGGGGCGGTGAGCCGGAGCCCCGGTTGAGGACCGTCACCTCGTGCCCCGCGTCGCGTACGCGGGTGACGAGGGTCCTGCCGAAGTACCTGCTGCCGCCGATGACGAGAATCCGCTTCATGGGTCCGACTCTCCCGCTGTATCGTCCCCAGCGGAACCGATCACCCGCTGAACCGGTCGTAAGGAAAACTGATGATCGATGTGCAGCGGCTCCGTGTGCTGCGGGCCGTGGCCGAACACGGCAGCTTCAACAAGGCGGCCGGAGCGCTCCTGCTGACCCCGTCCGCCGTCTCCCAGCACATCGCCGCGCTCGAACGCACCCTCGGCCACCCGGTGGCGGTGCGCAGCACGCGCGGGGTCACCCTCACCGAACCCGGGCGGCTGCTGGTGGAGACGGCGGAGACGATCTCCGCCGAACTGGACCGGGTCCGCGGCGCGATCGACCGGCTCACCGCGGAACGGCCCCGCCTCACCGTCGCCACCTTCACGAGCGGTGGCCGCCGGCTGCTGCCGGCCGCGCTGTCCCGGTTCGTGGCCGCGCATCCCGAGGTGGAGCTGACCGTGCGGGAGGCCGAGCCGGAGGACGCCGTGCCGCTGGTGCGGCGCGGGGTGGCGGATCTTGCGCTGGCCTACCACTTCGACGGGCCGCCTCCGGTGCGGCCGGACGAGCGTCCGGCCCTGGACTGGGTGCCGCTGCGGGAGGACCCGTTGTCGCTGGTGCTGCCCCGGGGGCACCGGCTGGCCGGCCGCGACGGTCTGGAGCTCGGTGAACTGGCCGCCGAGCGCTGGGTGCTGGGCTGCCTGAAGACGGAGGCGTTCCTGCGCCGGTACGCCGGCCAGGCAGGATTCGAGCTGCGGGTGGGGGCGTCCACCACCGACTACTTCTTCGCGCAGACGCTGGTCGCCGCCGGGGTCGGGGTTTCGCTGGTCCCCCGGGTCGCCCTGGCTCCGGGGACGGAGCTGGTGGTCGTACCCGTCCACCCGCCGCGTCCCGCCCGGCACATCGGCCTGGTCCTGCCCCGTCGGCGCCGGCCCCAGCCGTACGCCGAGGCCCTGGCACGCGCCCTGACCGAGGCCGGCGCGGACGAGGCAGCCGTCAGCGCCGGGGGCCGGACCCCGCCGGGGGCGCCTGCCGCTCCGGCGTGACGGAGCCCGGGGCCACCAGGCCGGTCTCGTAGGCGAGGACCACGGCCTGGGCACGGTCGCGCAGCGACAGCTTGGCGAAGATCCGGGCCACGTGCGTCTTGACGGTGGCTTCGCTGAGGGTCAGCTCGTGCGCCAGCTCGGAGTTGGAGCGCCCGTGGCCCATCAGGGTCAGCACCTCGCGTTCGCGCGGGGTGAGGGCCGCCAGCTGACGGCGGGTGTCCGCGGTGGCGACGGTGTCCGCGGCGGCGGCGGCGGCCGAGGCCGTCGATCCGGCCCTGCGCGCGTCGGTGCCGGACGGCCGCAACGCGGGGACGACGACGGTCGTCGCGTTCGCGTCGGTGTTCACCGTGCTGATCGGTGTCGTCGCCTCGCTCGGTGTCTTCAACACCGTTCTCCTGAGCGTCCGGGAACGCCGCCGCTAGCTGGGCATGCTGAAGTCGATCGGCATGACCCCGCGCCAGGTGGTGGCGATGACGGTGGCCTCCGTCGCCGTTCCGGGGCTGGCCGGGGGGCTGTTGGGCCTCCCGCTGGGCGTGCTCGCGCACCGGCTGGTCGTGGACGACGTGGAGGTGATCACCTTCCCGGAGGCGATGAAGGACGTCTGGAGCGCCCCGCACGTGGCCGGGCTGCTGCTGGCCGGTGTCGCGATCGCGGTCGCCGGGGCGCTGGTCCCCGCCCGGTCGGCGGCCCGCATGACGATCGCGGCCGCCCTGCACACCGAGTAGCGCCGTGTGATCCGTCCCGCACGGGTGATTCCGTCACCTCCCCGGCCCGGGGGTCGTTAGGGCCTGGGGGTTGGCCAGGGGGACGAAGGGATGACGGAATGCGGCAGTTTCCTCTGGAAATGCACCGGATGGCACCCGGCCGGGTGGTCGAATGGCGGCTCGGACACGCGGCGCAGGGCGGCGGCGAGGGCGACCCGGCGGGCCGGAAGGCGTCCTTCAACCAGGACAAGCACTTCACGGTGGCGGAGGTGAGCCGGGGGGCGGACGACCCCGTCGCGTCGTGGATCGCGGTCACCTTCGAAGTGGACGGTCCGCTGGACGAGCCGGCGCTCGCACAGGCCCTGCTGTTGTTCGTACGCCGCCACGAGGTGCTGCGGTGCGCGTTCAGCCGGCTGGCCGGCGAGGTGGCGTGCGAGCCGTTCGACCCGGCCGGGCTGACCCTCCGGCCGGAACCGGTGGGCGAGTTCGCGACCTCCGAGGAGCTGGTGGCCTTCCTGTCGGACCGCTTCAAGCGGAGCATCGACACCCTGTCCTGGCCGCTCTTCGTCATGGGTGCGGTGGTCCGGGAGGAGTCGTCGACGGTCTACCTGGCCTTCGACCACATCGTCTGCGACGGCATGTCGATGCCGATCGTCGTCCACGAGGTGGAGACCGCGTACGAGGCCCTGTGCGGCGGCGGTGCCGCCGCACTGCCGCCCGCCCCCAGCTACCTCGACTTCGCCGAGGAGCAGCGCCGCGACTACCTGGCCATCGACGCGGACGATCCGCGCCTGGGTCACTGGAAGTCCTTCATGGGGCCGGCCGGGGAGTTCTTCCCCCGGCTTCCCCTGGACCTCGGGGTGGAGCCGGGCCGGATGTACCCGATCGTGAACGAGGCGTCGACCCTGCTGGACGCCGCCGAGGCCGAGGTGTTCGAGAAGACCTGCCGGGAGGCGGGGGGCCGGGCGTTCATGGGGATGCTCGCCTCGGTCGCGGTCTGTCTGCGGGAGGCCGGCGGGCCAGGCGTCTACCGCGGGCTGATGCCCGTCAGCGAACGCGGCCGGGACACCTGGGCGCATTCGGTGGGCTGGTTCGTGAACACCCTGCCCATCGAGTTCGACGCCTCGCCCGGACGGGACTTCGCGCAGGTGATGGCGTCGGTGCGGGCCGGTTTCGGCGAGATGATGGCGCACCTCGACGTGCCGTTCGTGCGGGCGTGGGAACTGCTGGCGCCGGTGGAGTTCGCCTCCGGTTCCTGGCCTTACCCGGTGAACTTCTTCTCGTACATCGACATGCGCAAGTGCCCCGGCGCCGAGCGGCACGACGACTGGCGGCCGACCACGCACGTGTGGTCGGCGCGCGCCAACGGGGCCTGTTCGTGGTTCCAGCGGGACGCGGACGGCATGCACATGAACTCGATCCACGTGGACACCCCGGCGGCACGCCGCAGCATGGGCGACTTCCAGGAGGCGCTGCGCCTGACGGTCCGGGAGGTGGCCCGCACCGGAGGTTTCCGGCGGCCCGTCGCGCTGACCGCGCCGCGCCGCCCCGTGGGGAGCCCGCTGGACGTGGCCGGGGCCGCCCGTCGCGGCTGACGCGCGGGGCGGGTGGAGCGCACGTGCCCGCCGGCCTCGGCGGGGTGCGCGGGCCGGTGGTTCAGAGGCGGGCCGCCCTCCGCTGCAGGAGGGCGCGCTCCCGGGCGTTGCGGGTGAGCGAGGCGGCGCGTTCGTACTCGTCGCGGGCCTCGGCGGTCCTGCCGAGCCGCTCCAGCAGGTCGCCGCGGACGCTCGGGAGCAGGTGGTAGGAGGCCAGGGCCGGCTCCGCCGCCAGGGCGTCCACCAGGGGGAGCGCCGCCGCCGGCCCCTCGGCCATGGACACCGCGACCGCCCGGTTGAGTTCCACCACGGGGGACGGGGTCAGCCGCACGAGCCGCCCGTAGAGAACCGCGATCCGGGACCAGTCCGTTTCCTCGTAGCGGACGGCGGCAGCGTGACATCCGGCGATGGCCGCCTGCACGGAGTAGGGGCCGTTGCCGGCACGGCCCATGGCCCGGGCTCCGCGGGCGATGAGGAGACGGTTCCAGCGGGCCCGGTTCTGGTCGGCGAGCAGCACCGGCTCGCCGTCGGGGCCGGTACGGGTGGCGATCCGGGAGGCCTGGAACTCCAGCAGGGCGGTGAGGCCGTGCACCTCGGGCTCCTCGGGCATGAGGCCGGCCAGGACGCGCGCCAGCCGCAGGGCGTCCTCGCACAGGGCGGGACGGACCAGGTCGTCGCCGGAGGTGGCCGAGTAACCCTCGTTGAAGATCAGGTAGATGACCTCCAGGACCGACGAGAGCCGGGCGTCGCGGTCGGCGCCGTAGGGCACCTCGAAGGGGACGTCCGCCTTGGCCAGGGCTCGTTTCGCCCGCACGATGCGCTGTGCGACGGTGGCCTCCGACGCCAGGAAGGCACGGGCGATCTCCTGGGTGGTGAGTCCGCCCATGAGGCGCAGGGTGAGCGCGATGCGGGCCTCGGTGGCGAGGAGCGGATGGCAGGCGGTGAAGATCAGCCGCAGCAGGTCGTCGTCGATGTCCTCGGGGTCGGCCGGTTCGGCGGGCGGCGGGACGTCCTCCAGACTCCGGCCGACCTCGGCGAGTTTGCGCGCGTACGTCTCCTTGCGGCGGACGAGGTCGATCGCACGGTGTTTGGCGGTGGCGGTGAGCCAGGCGCCCGGGCGGTCCGGGATGCCCGACCCGGGCCACTGCTCCAGCGCGGCGACCAGGGCGTCCTGGGCGATCTCCTCGGCGATGCCGACGTCCCGGACGATGCGGGTCACGGCGGCGATGATCCGCGCCGACTCGATCCTGAACACCGCTTCGACCGCCTGGGCCGTACTCACTGCCGTCACGGCCACCCATCAGAGCAGCCGTGACGGAGCAGGGCAAACACGAGGCGGGCCGACACCACCCGGGCAGACGCGGCGCGTGCGCACCGGACGCGGCGAACCGGCCTCGACGCACGGGCCGCCGCGTCCCGCGGTCACATCTCCTGGATCTCGCGGACCTCGGCGCTGACGTTCCAGTCGGCGGGGTGGATCTCCAGGAACCGCCGGGTCCACTCGATGGCCTCGGCCTTGTCCTTGCACTGGGTGAGGGAGTAGCCCCCGACGACCTCCTTGGTCTCGGTGAAGGGCCCGTCGGTGTAGCCGATCTTCCCGCCGGACCAGCTGAGACGGGTCGCCTCGGAGGTCGGGAGCAGCCCGGCGGTGTCGAGCATGACCCCGGCGTTGGTGATCTCCTCCAGGAGCGCACCCATGCGCTGCTCGAACTCGGGCGGGAACTCGTTGGGCGGCAGGTCCTGCTCGTTGATGCGGATCATCGTCAGGAAGCGCGGCATGGTGGCTCCTCGGTCTCGGTGGGCGGGCCCTTCCCGCCTCTCACCCCTGCGTCGAACGGGGGCGACCGGGATCGACAGACCTCGGGAAATTTTTTCGGGGGATTTTTTTCCCGGACGGATGGACGCGGATGTGCCCCGGAGGGCGGCCGTCGCCGTGTCAGTAGCGCAGGCGGGCCTCGGCCCCGTCGATCTTCAGCATGCAGTTCTCGAAGAGCCGCAGCGAAGGGTGCCGGCCGTCGGCCGGAGCCAGGCTGAGCCTCAGGTCGTGAATCGGCTTGGTCAGGGCGACGAACCTGGTCCCGTCCGGGTCCGGGCCCCTGTAGGCCGCCCACGCCTCGAACAGCCCCCGCACGCTCTCCCAGCCCGGTCCCGGAGTGAAGGTCGCCAGGAAGAACGGCTGATCACAGCCGTACTCGGCGAGCTCGCCGACCAGGACGTCCCCGTGCCAGAGCCGCCACTGCGTCATCCCGTGCCCCCGTCCCCCGGTGTCCGCGTGGTCCCACCCTCGCAGCGCGCACCGGTGCTGCCAAGGGTGCCTCGGCGGGGCCATCGGTCGGCCGGGGCCTCACACGCGGGTCTACTCACGAGTAGGATCGCCCGTCCCAGGCCCCTCCGAGAGGATCTCCGATGCCCCGCGTCTCCTCGCCCCTGCTGCTGTCCGGTCTGCTGGCCGGGGCGGCGGTCGCCCATGCCGTCGCGCCCCGGCAGTTCGACGCGATCGTGCCCCGGTCACTGCCGGGCGGCCCGCGCCGGTGGACCTACGCCAGCGGGGTGGCCGAGCTGGCCCTGGCCGCCGGGGTCGCCCACCCGCGCACGCGGAAGGCCGCCGCGCTGGCCGCCGCGGCCTTCTTCGTGGGCGTGTTCCCGGCGAACGTGAAGATGGCCGCCGACGCGCGGCACCGCTCCCCGGCGTTCCGGGCCGCGGCGATCGGCCGTCTGCCCCTCCAGGTCCCGCTGGTCCTGTGGGCCCGCAAGGTGAGCCGGGAGGCCGGGGAGCGCTGAGGCCCCGCGCCCGCAGGCCCTGCCGTGCGGGGTCAGCGGCTGTCGCCGGTCCAGTCCCAGCGCTCGGGACCACCGGCGCGGCGACGGTAGTGGGCCCGTCCGCCCGCCCCGTAGCGCCCAATCTCCGTGGGCAGCCGGGCCTCCTCGGCGAGCTGCGCCGGGCTCCAGTCCGTGATGTCCAGGAGGAGCCCGTCGAGCGGGCCGCCGACCAGCTCGCCGTAGACACGGCCCGGGCGCGGGCCGGGGTCGGGGTCCTCGTGGTCGGCGCCGTACACGCGGCGCCGGAGCATCCTGTCGTCCATGCCGGTCAGCTTCACAGGCCGCACTGACAGCAAGCCCCGGGCCGGGGGCGATGATGGGGTGCGGCCTTCGGACGGGGGCCGCGGGAACGAGGAGCTACACGCATGGCGCATCGGGTGCACCGGCCCCTGGAGGACCAGGAGTTCGACTTCGTCCTGTCGATGACGACCGGACCGGTCCTGGCCTACTTCTGCGGCGGCTGGCCGAAGGCCCTGGAGGCCTGCCGGGCGATGGACGCCCTGGTAGGGGAGGTGTCGGCGGAGTACGGGCCACGGCTCACCGCCGTGCGCACGGACATGACCCGCTGCCCGGGGACGACCCGGCGCTACGGCGTGACCGGGGCGCCGACCGTGGTGCTGGTCAAGGAGGGCGAGGCCGTCGCGAGCCAGGCCGGGCCGATGGACCGCGAGGAACTCATGGCCTTCCTGGAAGCCCACCTCTGAGCCGCGAGCCCCGCACACCCCAGGAAAGCGGCCGGAGGCGGGGACCTCAGAACAGCGTGACCGCGCGGCGCTCCAGCGCCGGCGCCGAGTCCACCAGCGCCGCACACTCGTCGAAGAGATGCCCCCGGGCCTCGGCGTCCGCGTCCGGGTCCGCGGCCCGGGCCAGACCCGCGACGGCGGACCAGCAGCCGCCGGACGGCCCGGTGGGCACGATCATCCGGTGGCGCCCCTTGCCGTGCCCGGACCAGGCGGCACCGAACTCCTCCTCCGAGATCCGGTGGGGCTCCCGGTCCCCGTCCTCCACCCAGAGGGTGTCGCCGGTGTGCCCGGCCAGGACCACGGTGTACGGGTCCGCGCCCGCCATCTCGTCACCCGCCTCGTGCCACGGGAGCCCCGACCGGTCGACGGTGCAGAACACCGGCCGGCCGGCGTCGAGGGCCGCGTGCACCCGGTCCCAGCGCGGCCGGGAGCTCTGCCCGACCTCGTACGGGACCCGCAGCCGGTCGAGGGCGGCGGGGACCCAGGGGTCCGGGTGGGCCGGCGCCACGATCGTCGGCAAAGGCGGGCGGCCGGCGTACTCGAAGACGAAGTACATGAAGCCGATCCCGCCCGCCAGGCCGGCGACGAGCGCCTCCTCGTGCCTGCTGCCGAGCGCGTGCCGCACGAGGGAGCTCTCGCGGTGGCGGCCGGTGCCGAAGTCGTCGTGGAGGAGTCCGGCCGGTAGCGGAGCGGGGCGCGGGTCGTTCACGGGGCCGGCGTAGCCGCGGCGGCCCGCCGACCCGTCGCCGATTTCCTGTACAGTTGTCCAGGAAGTCGGCGGGGTGACACGCCCTCCGACGCCCCGGCCCACGCCACCCCCACCGCCCCGCCGTCCGCCCGAGAAGTGGAGATGCCATGCACACGGTCGCGCAGATCCTGACCGGCCTCGTCGCCGCCCTGCACGTGTACTTCCTGGTCCTGGAGATGTTCCTGTGGCAGCGGCCGCCGGGCCGGGCGCTGTCCGGCTTCGACGCGGACACGGCCCGGCTGACCGCTCCGCTGGCCGCGAACCAGGGCCTCTACAACGGCTTCCTCGCCGCCGGGCTCGTCTGGGCGCTCGTCATCGGCTCGCTCGCCACGCAGGTGTTCTTCCTCGTGTGCGTGGTCGTGGCCGGGGTGTTCGGGGCCGCGACCGCCAACCGGCGCATCCTCGTCGCCCAGGCACTGCCCGGCGCCCTCGCGCTCGGCGCCGCGCTGATCGCCGGATGACCGCGCACCCCGGACAGCCCGGGCAGCCCTCGCACCCCTCCCGGACGGAGGACCCGCGGACGGCGCGCACCAAGGGCCGGCTGCGCGAGGGCCTGCTGGCGGAGTGCGCCGACCGGCCCCTGGCGGAGGTCAGCGTCTCGGCGGTGGTCCGCCGCGCCGGGGTCGGGCGCGCGACCTTCTACCTGCACTACGAGGACCTCACCGCGCTCGCCGTCGACGCCTGCGCCGACGTGGTCCACGCCGCCGTCGACGCCCTGCACGCCTGGCAGACCGGGCCCGCCGCGCTCCCGCCGACCCGGCCGCCGGAGGCCCTGGCAGCGTTCCTCGCGGAGGCGGCCGCCCGCGGGGCCCTGTACCGCACGCTGCTCCTGCCGGGCGGCGGCGGTCCACTCGGGGACCGCCTCCACCGGGAGCTGCGGGCCCGGGCGCGCGCCGAACGGGCGGCCGTGGGCGCCCCGCGGCCCGAACTCGTCGGCTCGGCCGTCGCCGCCGCGTTCACCGGGGTGTTCGCGGACTGGCTGCACGGGGAGGTCGAGGCGGCCCCGGCCGAGCTGGCGGAGGACCTGTGGCCGATGCTCCTGGCCCTTCACCGGGCCGGCGGCCACCGTCCGTGAAGGGGGCCGGGGCCGGAGCCGGGCATGCGAAGGCCCCGCCGGCGGGACCGGCGGGGCCTTCGTTCACGGGCGAGGCACGCGAAGGGGATCAGGCGAGGGTGGACACCTGCTCGGCCTGGGGACCCTTCGGGCCCTGGGTGACCTGGTACTCGACCCGGGCGTTCTCCTCCAGCGACTTGAAGCCGGTGCCCTGGATCGCGGAGAAGTGCACGAACACGTCGGGGCCGCCGTCGTCCTGCTGGATGAAGCCGAACCCCTTCTCCGAGTTGAACCACTTCACGATGCCTGTTGCCATCTGGCTGTTCCTTCTCAACGTTCCACTGCGGGCCGCACGCGCGGCCGTCTCGATCCTGCCCAACGCTCCCGCACGGCACACGCCGAACGCGTCCAACCGGGGCGCGCCGCGCCTTCGAACTTGCGACCGCCTTGTCCACGGAAAGAGGGACCGGGCGGACGTCAGGCCTGCTCGGGCGCCCCTGCGGCGCCGGGCAGGGCCACCTGCGGGTGGGGTCGCGGGGCGGCAGCGGCGGCCCGGTGCGGGGCGCTCATCCGGCAGCCGAGGCAGTCGGCGTGCCCGGTGCGGGCCGAGACGTCGCGGACGCGCCAGTCCCATTCGGCCTCGGGGCGCGGCCCGCTCGGCTTGCCCCATCCGGCGAGGTGCAGCAGCCAGGTGACGGCGCCCGCCAGGGCGACGACGCCGAGGCCGATCCAGATGCCGGGCGTCCAGGCCGCGCAGACGGCGGCCCCCGCACCGGCGAAGCCCAGCAGGGCGAGAGTGGTGCCGGTCCAGCCGGCCACCGTGTGGCCGAGGTCGACATGACCGTGCGCGCTCATGATTCCCCCTGAAGGGACGGGCCCCAGTAGGCTCGGAGAAAGAGATGCTTATTTAGCGAGGTAAGTATCTCACGTACTTAACTTAGATGCTAAGGAGATTGCGCGTGCAAGGCAAGCCCCGCCCCTCGGCCACCGCCGAGGAGGCGCTTTCACGCATGGACCAGTTCGTCGCCCTGGGCATCGTCGGACAGCAGGAGGTGGCCCAGCGGCTCGGCCTGAACGTCACCGACCTGACCTGCCTCGGGCACATCCTGGGCGCCGGGGAGAACCCGCTCGCCGCCGGCGACCTCGCCGAGCTGGTGGACATCACCACCGGAGCCGTCACCGGCGTGCTCAACCGCCTCGAACGGGCCGGGTACGCGCGCCGGCAGACCGATCCCGCCGACCGGCGCCGGGTACGGGTGGTGGCGGAGCCGGCTGCGGCCGCCCGCGTCTTCGCGGTCTACCAGCCCTTCTACGACCGGCTCGGAGCCCTCTTCGCCGACTACACCCCCGACGAGGTGGCCGTGATCGCCGACTGGTTCGGGCGCGCCGCCGGAGAGGTGCGCGCCCACTGCGCCCAGGTGCGCTCCGGCGAACTGGACGCCCCGGGCGGCCCGGGGCCCGCTGGTACCATGGGCGGTTGACCATCTGCTCCACGCTTCTCCCCGCTTCGAAAGGCCCTGCATGAGGAACCCGTCAGCTCATGGACGCTTCGGTGTGAAGGGCGCCGCCCGGCCCGGGTCCAGGACCCCGGCCAAGGCCCCCCGGAGCACCGGGCCGCAGGGTGAGTTCGCGATGCCCGAGCCGAAGTCGCCGGCCCTGCCGCCGGTGGAGTCGTTCTCCGAGCTCGACCTGCCCGTGGAGCTGGCGGAGACCCTGGCCTCCCTCTCGGTGACGAAGCCGTTCCCGATCCAGGCGGCGACGCTTCCCAACGCCCTCGCGGGCCGGGACGTCCTCGGCCGCGGCAGGACCGGTTCCGGCAAGACCCTCGCCTTCGGCCTGGCCCTGCTGGCCCGGACGGCGGGCCGGACGGCCGATCCGAAGCGGCCGCTCGCGCTGGTCCTCGTACCGACGCGCGAACTGGCGCAGCAGGTGACCGAGGCGCTGGAACCGTACGCGGCGGCTCTGCGGCTGCGCATGGCCACCGTCGTCGGCGGTCTGTCCATCGGACGCCAGGTGAGCGCCCTGCGCACCGGCGCCGAGGTCGTGGTGGCCACGCCGGGCCGGCTCAGCGACCTGGTGGGCCGGCGGGACGTGCACCTGGAGCGGGTCCGGATCACCGTGCTCGACGAGGCGGACCAGATGTGCGACATGGGCTTCATGCCGCAGGTCACGGAGATCCTCGACCAGGTGCACCACGCGGGGCAGCGGATGCTGTTCTCGGCGACCCTGGACCGCAACGTCGACCAGCTGGTGCGGAGCTACCTCAAGGACCCGGTCTCGCACTCGGTCGACCCGCAGGCGGGCGCCGTGACCACCATGGACCACCACGTGCTGCACATCCACGCGGCCGACAAGGTCTCGGCGGCGACCGAGATCGCCGCCCGCGACAAGCGGGTCCTGATGTTCCTCGACACCAAGCACGGCGTCGACCAGTTCGTGAAGCACCTGCGCGCCATGGGCGTACGGGCCGAGGGGCTGCACAGCGGCAAGGCCCAGCACCAGCGCACGCGCACCCTGGCGCAGTTCAAGAGCGGCGAGCTGAAGGTCCTCGTCGCGACCAACGTGGCGGCGCGCGGCATCCACGTCGACGACCTCGACCTCGTCGTCAACGTCGACCCGCCCGCCGACCACAAGGACTACCTGCACCGGGGCGGGCGCACCGCCCGCGCCGGCGAGTCCGGGAAGGTCGTCACACTGGTCACCCCGAACCAGCGCCGCGACATGGTGCGGCTGATGGCCGACGCCCGGATCCGTCCGACGATCACCCAGGTGCGCTCGGGCGAGGCCGCCCTCAGCCGGATCACCGGCGCGAAGGCCGCCCCCGGCGTCCCGCTCGCCGGGGCCGCGCCGGCCGACGCCCAGGGCCGGCCGTCCGGTACGGAGCTCGGGTTCCGCGGCATGGGCACCCGGCCGGGCCGGCCGGGCCGGGGCAAGGAGTCCCGCAAGACGCTGGAGGCCCGGCAGCAGGCCGAAGCCCGCCGCGCGGCCCGGGTGCGCCGCGGCATCTGAGGGCGGTGCGCGCCGGGCCCTCGGGCGGGCGGCTCAGCCGCGCTCGAAGGCGTGCGTACGGCCGATGACGGTGAAGCCGCGCCGCTCGTACCAGTGGCGCGGCCAGTCCGCAGCGTCGGCCGTCAGGAAGCACGTACCGCAGCCGTGGTCCGCGGCCGTGCGCAGCGCGGTGGCGAGGACCTCGTCGGCGTGGCCCTTCCGGAAGTGCGCCTCCGCGGTCATCAGGTCCTCGATCTGGGCCGTACCGGTCGCCGGGTCGAGGTAGAGGTCGGCCCACGAGGCGACCTCGCCGTCCTCGGCACGGGAGCCGATGAACCGTACGACGTCCGCCCCGCGGTGGCGGGCCGCGCGCCGGTCGACGAGGTGGCGGACGACCTCCGCGTCGACCTCGGGCAGGATGCCCCGCCAGCGCCGTGTCAGCGGGTCCCGCAGCGCGTCGAGGTCCACCTCCCCCGCGGCTCCGGCGTCCGGAACCGGCCCGGTGTGCAGCATCACCAGGTACGCGGAGTGGGTGTAGCCGGCGCGGACGAGCGGCTCGGCGCAGGCGCGCGCCGTGTCCTCGTCGAGGACGGACACCAGCCGGTGGGGGAAGCGCGCGAGTGCCTCGTCGGCGAGGGCGGGGACCGTCTCGGGGTCCACGGCGGCCTCGATGACGACGTGGTTGTTGGCGCGGGAGTGCGCGTACGCGTCGTCGTACGCGGCGAACCCGCCGGGCAGTTCGACGGTCCGGGCGGCCTGGCGCCGGGCGAAGGCCGCCATGAAGGCGTGGGCACGGGCGAGCTGGGGGCTGGTCACCCGGTCAGCCTAGGGGGTCGGCCGCCCGGAGCCGCCGCCCGCCCGGTGGCGTCCGGCGCCGTGCCGCGCACGGCCTGCGTCGGCCCGCGCACCGGACGTGCCCGGGAGGCCCGACAACGCGGCGAGGTGAGGGGCCTCGCGGGGTCGGGCGGGGCGGACACCGCCCGGAGCGCGCCCGGACCGCGAAGGGGGCCGTACCGCTGCGGCGCATCGGCAGGCCACCAACACGGGTCCGCAGGCGGGCGGACCGGCCGGTGGACCGCCGCAGGCCTCGCACCGCGGCGCCGGTCCCGTACGCGCGCCGGGCCGCCCAGGACCGACCGCGGCACCCCGGACACACCACGCCCACCCGAGTCAGCGAGACCGGTGCGGGCTCGCGACAGCACACCCGCAACACGACCGACCGCAGCACCACGCCCACCCGGGCCGGCGAGACCGGTGCGGGCTCGCCGTGGCAGGGCCACGCAGGCCCCGGAGCACACAGGCCTGGGTGCGGGCAGGAGGTGTGGTGTGCCCGGTCTCAGGCCGGGGTACGGCCTCGCAGGCGCTGGGCGGCCTCGTTGCGGACCCGGCGTGTCCGGGCGCCCTCGGCGAGCACGTTCAGCGCCTCGCACGAGGTGAGGGTCCGCGCCGCGGTGCGCTGGCACCAGTCGGTCGCGCCGGTCAGCGCCCCGGCGGACCAGGGCTCGCCGTTGGTGATGGCCTTGAGCAGGGCCCACTCCCTCAGCCTGCGCTCGGGGAAGGGCCGGCCCGCGATCTCGGCGGCCATGGCCACGGCCCACGCGGCGAAGTCCTCGTCCTCGAGGAGGCGCAGCGCGCGGCGGTCGAGGTGGGTGACCACGGCGGCCTCGGCCATCACCCGGTCGGGATCGCGCAGCACACCGGCCACGGCCCGCGCCTCGGCGCTGCCGTCGGGTGCCTGCGCCAGGGCTTCCAGGTGGCGGGCGTAGCGCCAGTGCTCGGGCGGCTCGTCGGGGTCGGGACCCGCCGCGGAGGGGTCTTCCAGGGCGTTCACCGTCCGGTCACCTCCCGGACCGGCCCGGCGCCGGCCGACTCGGGCCGGGCGCGGCCGACGGAGGACGCGGCGCGGCCGGCGGCGGCCGGCCTGACCGTGAGCGGCCCGCGCCCGCCCCGGGCGAACCGATTCTGCTTCCCTCTGCGCATGGCACCATTCCACACGATCCGCGCCGGACGGCGGTGGTCAGGGTGCCGTCCCGGCTCGGACGGCACGTGCGCGGAGGCGCGCTGCCGGTCCGGGCGGCCACCGCCGCGGTGAACTCGCGCACGGAGGCGGGCCGGTGGGGTCACCGGTGCAGGCGTGGGCGCGTTCGGCACGATGTTCCCAGCCCAGGATCTCCGTTCGGGCGGGTGGGCGGCGGGCGGCGGCACACGCCGGGAGGGCCGTGCGCCGCCCCGCCCGGCGCCGTCAGCTCGGGGGGGTCCCGTCCGGTTCGGGCAGCGGGGCGCCGGTCTCCAGCAGCGTCTTGAGGCTCGACGCGAGCAGGGGCCAGGCCTGACCGCACATGCCGATGAGGGTGCCGCCCGGCTCGAACCCCTCGTGCCGGACGGTGAGTCGGGCGAGGACGTCGCCCACCGGTTCGATCTCGTACGTCACCTTCGTGCGGGGTGCCCGCGCGAGCTCCGCCCGCAGTTCCTCGCCGATGCCCACCGCGGCCGCCCACTGCGGCGTGAAGGTGTGCCAGGTGTAGGAGAGGAGGCGGTCCGGGACGCACCCCAGGACCACCTGCGCGGGGTCGCTGGTGCGGGCCCCGCGCTCGACCCAGTCCATCGCCGATCCCACGGCCCAGTCGGTCTCGAAGCTCAGGCCCCAGTACCGGCGGGTGAACGCCGGATCGGTGAGTGCCTGCCAGACCCTCGAGGGATCGGCCTGGATGTAGAGGGTGTACGTGATCGCGCTGTCGCTCATGGCCCCATGCTGCGGGACCGCGGACCGCTCGGGCCGGATTTCGCCGCCACGGCGATGGCAGCCGCCCGCGGACGGCCCCGGACCTGCCGGTGCGTCACCAGCACAGTCCCTGCTCGGGAAGCTCCACGGGCGGCGTCCGCTCGGGGACGGGCAGCCCCAGCGCGGAGCGGGCCTCGTGGACGGACGCGAGTTCGTCCTCGCCCGCCCGCCCCCAGTCGTTCAGCTCGCGGACCTGCTCGGGGGTGGCCAGCAGGCGGGCGTACGCCGGGTCCCGGGCCGGCGGCAGGCCGGTGAGCCGGGCCGCGGTCCGGACGTGGACGTCCTCGTCCGTGCGGCGGTGGCCGAGTGCGACGGGCTCGGCGCCCACGGGCCCCGCCCCGGGGAGCGGCAGCAGGGCCGCGCCGGTGTCCCGGTCGATCAGCAGCAGGACCCGGCCGTCCGGGGCGAACAGCCAGGCGCAACGGTCCCGGACGGGCAGGTGCCCGGGGACCGGCCCGCGGTGCCAGGTGCCGTGCTGCGGGGTCCGGCGGGTGCGGAGTACGCCGAGCCGGTCGAGGGCGGTCGGCGCGGTGGGGCGGCCGCCCTCCAGGAGTGCGGTGCCGCAGCCGTTGATGCGGGCGCGCAGCGCGGAGAGGGTGCGCCGGGCGTCGCCGGGGTCCATCAGGGCGGGCAGGTCGGCCGGTTCGGCGAAGTCGATTCCGGTGATCTCCTGGTCCGGGAGGCGGACGGCCGCGATGCGGTCGGGGCACCAGGTGCCGCCGTCGTAGACGTGCAGGATCTCGCCGGGGAAGCGCATCTCCGGCGGGAATCCGGGGGTTTCGGCCGCGATCCAGTCCACGGCGAGGCCGCGCGGCCATCGGCCGTCGACCCCGAGTTCCTCGCGCAGTTCGCGCGCGGCCGCCGCGGACGGCGCCTCGCCCACGTCCACGGCACCGCCGGGAAGCAGCCGGTCGGCCCGGTAGTCGACGCTCTGGACGAGGACCCGGCCGTCGGTGTCGGTGACGAGGACGACGGCGGCCGTCCAGACGGCGGCGCGCGAGGCGCCGTACTCCTCGGGGGTCATCCACGTCCCCGCGCCCCGGCTGCCGGCCTCGTCACCGGTGCGGCCCACCGGGACGGTCCGGTCGGCCGGGTCGGGCCGGACGGAGCACGCGGGCGCGCGGCCGGTGCCGTCCGCCGCGGCGGCGGTCCCGGACGCGTCGGTGACCCCCGGCAGGTCGGTCGTGCCGGTCGTCTCCGTCAGGTCGGTCGTGCCGGTCGTGTCGGTCTCGCCGTGGTCGGTCAGCTGCGGCATCGGACTCCGTTCGCCCTGGGTGGACCCGCCGGCTGTGCAACTGCGGCCGGGTCCCAGGGGTTACGGCGCTCCGCCGCCGAAGGCGACTCCCGGGCTTTGCCACTCCTATACCTCCTTATTACCTGGTTATGCCGTCCTTGGTAGCGTGCGGACGCGGACCGGCGGGCTTGACCCCGCCGGTCCGACCAGCTTCCCCCCACGTCACAGCGCCGCACCGCGACCACGTCTGCGAGCGCACCGAGGAGAGACCCCCACATGCGACGCGCCTCCCACAGGAGCACCCGGCCGGACGGCGCGAAGCGGCGGACGGCGGCCCGGATCGGGGGCCTGGCCGCGGGCGCCGCGGCCGTCGGCTTCGGCGGACTGTACGCAGCCGGGCTCCTCCTGACGGGCGACGAGGTCGCGCCGGGCACGAAGGTCCGCGGTGTCCCCATAGGCGGGATGGGCCGGGCGGAGGCCGCCCGGACCCTGGACCGCGAGCTCGGTCCGGCCGCGTCGGCCTCGCTCGCGCTGCGCATCGGCGAGCGCACCGAACGGGCCTCCCCCGCGGCCCTCGGCCTGTCCCTGGACAGCGCGGCGACGGTCGAGCGGGCGGCCCCCTCGGGCTCGGCCCCGTTCACCGTGATCCGCCGTCTCTTCACCTCCGGCGACCCGGAGGTACGGCCCGCGGTCCGCCTCGACGAGCGGGCCGCGCGCGGCTCCCTCGACGCCCTGGCGAAGTCCACCGCCACCCCCGTGCGAGAGGGCTCCGTGCTCTTCGAGAAGGGCAAGGCCCGTGCCGTGACTCCGGTCACCGGGACCGGTGTGGACGTGGACGGCGCGCTGGACGCCCTGCGCGCCGGCTATCTCCGTGCGGGCGGCGAGCCGGTCACCCTGCCCGTCCGGCGGACCGAGCCGAAGGTCGGCCGGGAGGAAACGGAGCGGGCCCTGCGCGAGTTCGCCGAGCCGGCCCTGTCCGCGCCGGTCACCCTCACGGTGTCCGGGAAGCGCCTGCCCCTCTCCCCCGCGATCCTGTCGAAGCACCTGAGCCTGAAGGACGACGGCCGGGGCCGGCTCGTCCCCGGGGTCGACGCGGCGGCGCTGCTGGCCGATCCGGCGGTGGCGGGGCCGCTGCGGCAGGCGGTCCCGCCACCGGTCGAGGCCGGGCTGCGGCTGGACGCTTCCGGCAGGGTCACGGTCGCGGAGGAGGGCAAGGCGGGCCGGAAGGTCTCCGAACAGGCCCTGAGCACGGCCCTGTTGCCGCTCCTGACCGGTGGGAACGCCGCCGCGCGCACGGGCGAGCTGGCCACCGAGGCGGCCGCTCCCCGGCTGTCGCGCGAGACCGTCGACCGGCTAGGGATCAAGGAGGAGGTGTCCTCGTTCACCGTCGGGTTCGAGCGGGCCGCCTACCGCACGACCAACATCGGGCGGGCCGCGGAGCTGATCGACGGCTCGCTGGTGCTGCCCGACGAGACCTGGAGCTTCAACCGCACCGTCGGTGAACGCACCAAGGAGAACGGCTTCGTGGACGGGCTCATCATCAACAACGGCCAGTACGAGAAGGCTTCGGGCGGCGGGGTGTCCGCGGTGGCCACCACCGTCTTCAACGCCGTGTTCTTCGCCGGGGTCAAGCCCGTCGAGTACGGCGCCCACTCCTTCTACATCGAGCGCTATCCGGAGGGCCGGGAGGCCACCGTGGCCTGGGGCAGCCTCGACCTGCGCTTCACCAACGACTCCGGCAAGGCCCTCTACATCAAGGCGGAGGCCACGGACACCTCCGTCACCATCACCTTCCTCGGCACGAAGAAGTACGAGGCGATACGCGCCGACCACGGCCCGCGGACGAACGTCGTGCAACCCGCCGAGCGCTCCGGCAAGGGCCCGAAGTGCGAGCCGCAGACCCCGCTGGTCGGCTTCGACGTGGCCGTCGACCGGGTTTTCCAGCAGGGCGGCCGCGAGGTCAAGCGGGAGACGATGAAGACCCGTTACACGCCGCGTGACAAGGTGACGTGCGAGGCGTGAGCGGTACGGGACACGCGGGGGCGGCGACGGACGTCGCGGCGGTGGCAACCACGGGAGCGGGAACGGTGGCAGGGGCGGGAACGGACACGGCGGCGGCGGGCGGGCCCCCGCGGGCGGGAACGGCAGCGGGCCGGGCCGCCGCAGGCGCGGCCGGCGAGGACCGGAAGGGCAGCGGCGGAAGCGACGGCGCGGGAGGCGGAACCGGGAACGAGGCCCGGGCCACGGGCGGAGGCAGGCTCGCCGGGGTGGACGCCGTGCGCGGCATCGCCGTGCTCGGCATGTTCGCGGTGCACGTGGGTCCCGGCCCGCAGCCCGAGGGCGCCGGCTACCTGCTCGTCGCGGCCGACGGACGCGCTCCGGCGCTGTTCACCCTCCTCGCCGGCTACTCCATCGTCCTCGCCCAGCGCGGCGTCGACCCGGCGCTGCAGCCCACCGGCTGGGCGGCGCGGTGGCGTCCGCTGCTGATCCGCAGCGCCCTGCTGGCCGTACTCGGCCTGTGCCTGGCGTCGTTGTGGCCCGGGATCCTGGTCATCCTGGCGTTCTTCGCCGTGTACTTCCTGGCGGCGGAGCCCTTCGCCCGGCTGTCCGCACCGGCGCTCGCGGCCGTCGCGGGCCTGTCGGTGGCCGCCGGGCCGGTGCTGTCCTTCCTGCTGGGCCCGGTCTTCGGCTACGAGTCCTCCGGGCGCGGTCTGGTCCCGGAGGCCGCGGACCTGACCAGCTGGTCGGGGCTCGGCGAGGTGCTGTGCGAGCTGCTGCTCACCGGGGCGTACCCGGTGGCGACCTACCTCCCCTACGTCCTGGCCGGCATGGCCCTGGCCCGTCTGGGCGACGTGCGGGAGAAGGCGGTGGCCCTGCGGATGGCCCTGTGGGGCACGGCGGCGGCGCTCGCCGGGTACGGATCGGCCTGGCTCGCGACCCACGTCTTCGGCGTACGGCAGCGGCTGCTGGAGACGATAGCGGTGCACCACCCGGAGGCGCTGGCCGCCGTCGATCCGGTCCAGGAGGTGCTGCGGAGCCAGTTCGGCGCCGTCCCCAGCACCTCCTGGTACTGGCTGCTGGTGGCCGACCCCTACAGCCAGACGCCGCTCGAGACCCTGGGCAACGCCGGGGTGGGCTGCGCGCTGATCGGCCTGTGCGCGCTCGCCGCCCGCAAGGGGGCCGGGGCCCGCCTGCTGCGTCCGCTGACCGTCCTGGGGGCGATGGCGCTCAGCGCGTACGTGGTGCACGCCCTGGTGCTGGCAGGGCCGGCCCACGGGGCGGCGTCCTGGTCCGCCTGGATCGTCTTCAGTGCCACCGCGCTGGCCCTCACCTGGGCCTGGCAGCGGGTGTGGGCCGACAGCCCGCTGCGCCGCGGCCCGGTGGAGCACGTGCTACGGGTGGCGGCGCGGGGCCGGGTCCGGGCCTGAGGCCCGCCCCGCATCACCCGTGGGGTCCCCGGCGGTCGGACTCGCTGCGCAGTACGCAGAATTCGTTGCCCTCGGGATCGGCGAGGACGACCCATCCCGCGCCGTCGGGCTCCCGGTGGTCGGCGACGAAGGAGGCGCCGAGGCCCAGCAGCCGGTCCACCTCCGGGTCGCGGGAGGTGTCGGGGCGCAGGCACAGGTGGATCCGGTTCTTGACGGTCTTCGCCTCGGGCACCTCGTTGAAGTGGAGCACGGGGCCCTCCCCGAGCGGGACCTGGACCTCCCGGTCCCCTGGGCGCGCCTCCGGATCCAGCGGACGGCCCGTCACCCCGCTCCAGAACCGGGCCAACGCGTAGGCGTCGGCGCAGTCGACCGCCACGTTCTGCACTGTCGAAAACATGGGGGGAGCATCGCCTACGTGCCCGCCCCGGGCCAAACGGGCCGCCCCGCGGCCGGCGGACGCCGGTCCGTATCACCCGACCGTGTGAGGGGGTTCGGCCGGTGCCCCGGTGGTGCGGCAGGCTGGGCGGATGCAGCTGCGCCGGGCCCTGCCCCTGACCCTCGCCGCCCTCACCCTGGCGGCCGGATGCGTGACGGTGCGTCCCGGGCCCGCGCCGGAGGCACCCCGTCCGGCGCCCGCGGCGGCCCGTACCGCACCGGCGACCGCGGCCCCTGCCGCGCTGCCCCTGGGTTCGCTGCCCGCCTCCGCGCCACCGCCCGCCGCGGAGGCGGCCGCCGTGCCCCTACCGGCGGCGGCGCCGCACCGGCCGGTCCCCTCCCGGCGGGCGGAGCGGCCGCGCACCCCCGCCGCGGCCCAACCCGTACGGACCGCGAAGGCGGCGGGGAAGAAACGCACCGCAGCGCGCACGGGAACCGCCGGCCGTCCGGCGGCCCGGCCGAAGTCCGCTCCGGTGCCAGGGCGTTCGTACGACATGGGTCCCCTGTGCCGGGCGGCGAAGGGCACGGTGGCGCCGGAGATCGTCGCGCTCTGCCGCTGAAATGGGTGGAGGGGGCGACGCGCCGATACCTACAGTGACCGGGCACGCCGTCGTCGACCCGGAGCGGACCATGCGCACCTCCTACCCCCGTACGCCGCACCTTCCCTGGTCCCCGGGGGCCTCGGTGGACGACGTCCGGAGCACCGGGCCGGCAGGCCTCGCCGGCCGCGAGGTGGTGGTGACCGAGAAGCTCGACGGGGAGAACACCACCCTGTACGCGGACGGTCTGCACGCCCGTTCCCTGGACTCCGGCCACCATCCGTCCCGGGCCTGGGTCAAGGCCCTCCAGGGCCGCATCGGCCCCGGGATCCCGGCCGGGTGGCGGGTGTGCGGGGAGAACCTCCACGCCCGGCACTCGATCCCCTACGAGGACCTGGACAGCTGGTTCTACGGGTTCTCGGTGTGGGACGGGGAGAACTGCCTGGACTGGGACCGGACCGTGCGCTTCCTGCACGGCCTCGGGGTGCCCGTGCCGCGCGTGCTGTGGCGCGGCCGCTTCGACGAGCGCACGCTGCGCGGGCTGCGGCTCGACACCGGCAGGCAGGAGGGGTACGTCGTCCGGACGACGGACGGTTTCACCCGGGCGGACTTCGGCTCCCGCGTGGCGAAGTGGGTGCGCGCGGGACACGTACGGACGGACACGCACTGGATGTTCGCCGAGGTCGTGCCCAACGGCCTCGGTGCGGCGGCCCCGTTGTGGGCGGTCCGCTCGGGGGCCGGGCCGGACGTCGCGGCGCTGTCCGCCGCCGTGGGCGCGGACCTGCTGCCGGGGGCGCCGGTCACCGGCGAGGGCCCCGGCGCCGACGCGGTGGCGGAGGAGGTGTCCGAGGTGACGGCCCTGATCGACGGATCGGGCCGGACCGGGGACGCCCGGCTCGCGGGTGTGCTGGCGGCCCTGCTGCACCGCGCTCCGCGGGCCCGGGTCATGGCCCGCCTCGCGGCCGGACCGGCCGGGATGCGGCTCGCCCGGCAGGTCGCTGACCTGGTGGGCCTGTACCCGTACCTGACGCGGGAGTTCCCCGACGAGGAGCGGCGTGCCGGGCTGGTGCGGATGGCGGCCGCGGCGGACCTCGGGGTGCTGCACGCGCTCGCGGGGGCATTCGCCGAGGGTGCGACCGAGCGGGAGTGCGTGGAGTGGTCCGCGCTCTGTGCCGAGGAGGCGGGACTGTTCGGCCCCGATCCGCTGGGGCCCTTGCGGACCGGGCTGCGGGAGGCCCTGGCCGGGCTGGGCGCGGACGCCGCGGACCGGTGCTGGGCCGAGGTGCGGCGCGCGGTCGGGCGGGGTCGCGTGGGCGGGTGCGGCCCGCTCGCGGGCGACGGCCTGGTGGAGGAGGCGGTGGCCGCGAGCTGGCAGTGGCGTGACGGATCGTTTCCCCGGCTGGTGCGGCTGTGCGGTCCCTCGGGCAGCGGCAAGAGCACCTTCGGCCGGGACCTGCCCGGTGTGTCCACCTGCGTCAGCCTCGACGACCTGCGCGGCGCCCGGGGGTCCCGGGCCGACCAGCGGGCCAACGCGGAGGTGGTGGCGGAAGGGCTGCACCGGCTGGAGGCCGCCCTGCGCGCGGGCGGCACCGTGGTGTGGGACGCGACCTCGCTCACCGGCCGGCAGCGCGAACCCGCCGGTGCGGTCGCGCGCCGCCGCGACGCCCTGGTCACGGACGTCGTCGTGCTGGTCGACGAGCCCGAACTGCGACGGCGCAACGCCGTGCGCACCCATCCCGTACCGGAACGGGTGCTGACCTCGCAGCTGCACCGCTTCGGCCCGCCGTACGCGGGCGGGACGCACCGCACCTGGTACGTCGGCCCGGCCGGCACGGTCGAGGACACCGCGGGCTCCCTCGGCGCGGCCGCCGTGACCGACGTGCTCCGCGCGCCCGGCACCCTCGGGGCTTCCGATGCGCACCAGTGAGCAGCTCTACCACCAGGTCCGCTGGGACCCCCGCTTCGATCCGGCGCGGTTCGTCCTCGGGCTGCTGCAGCGCGGGGCGGCGCCCAAGCGGGTGCCGCTGCCGTCCTTCGTCCCCGGCGGCGACATCCCCTGGCACCGGGTGCTGTTCGTCGAGGCCGACGGCGAGCTCGTGTGGGACCGGACCACCGGCGTCGACCGGATCGACGCCACCTCCGCCGGCCGGGTCCGCGACGCGCGGCTGCTGCGGGCCCCCTTCTTCACCGCACGGACCCCGTACGCCTGGGACGCGTCGGGCGGCGGCGCCTGGCGCCCGGCACGGCCGGGCCCGCGTACCGGTGCGGGCGCGGACGCGGTCCGGATGCTCACCTGGAACACCCTCTGGGACCGCTACGACGCGCCGCTCATCGCCACCGGCCGACGCAGGCCGCTCCTGCTGGCGGACCTGGCCGCCGCGGACGCCGACGTCATCGCCCTCCAGGAGGTCGAACCGCAGCTGCTCACGCTGCTGTTGGCGCAGCCGTGGGTGCGGGAGGGCTACACCCTCGGCACGGACCCGGGCTGCCGCGACGTGGCCGAGTACGGGCTGCTGGTGCTGAGCCGGCTGCCGGTGCGCGAGGCGGGCCTGCACGCGCTCGGCCCGCACAAGGCGGTCAGCGCCGTGACGGTGGACACGGCCACCGGCCCGCTGGTCGTCGCCGCGACCCACCTGACCAGCGACCACGCGCAGGACGGCGCCGCCCGGAGGGAGGCCGAACTGGGCGGGCTCGCCGAGGGGCTGGGCGGTGTCGGGGCGGCGGTGGCGCTGCTCGGCGACTTCAACGACGGCCGGCACGGCGCCGCGGGGCCCGCCGTCGCCCTCGGGATGCGGGACGCCTGGTGCGAGGCGCACGGGGCGTCGGACGCCACACCGACCTTCGACCCGGTGCACAACCCGCTGGCCGCGGTCGGCTCGCTGACCGGCCGGGCGTCCCGGCTGGACCGGATCCTGCTCGGCGCCACGGCGGCCCGGGTGACCCGGGCGGCGCTGCGCGGGGACGCGCCGGCCGAGGGCGGGCTGTTCGTCTCCGACCACTTCGGGGTGGAGGCCACGGTGGAGTTCGGGGCGTCCGGTGACGCGCCGACCCGGCTCGACCTGCCCGCCACGGCGCGGACGGCCGTGGCCTGGCTGCCCCCGGGACTCCCCGCCGCGGTGGACGAACTGCGCCGGGCGCACGACCCGCAGGCCGGCCGCTGGCCCGCGCACGTGAACCTGCTCTTCGGCTTCGTGCCGGAGTCCGCCTTCCCGGAGGCGCTGCCGCTGCTGGCGGAAGCGGCCGCGCGGACCGCGCCGTTCGACGCCCGGCTGGAGGGGGTGCACGCCTTCGGCCACCGTGAGGACGCCACGGTGTGGCTGGATCCGGCGGCAGCCGGCGAGGCGCCGTGGCAGGAGCTCCGCAGCACGCTGGTGGAGCCCTTCCCCGGGTGCCGCGGGCGCGACGAGGGCTACACCCCGCATCTGACGCTGGGCCGCAGCGGTGATCCGCAGCGGGCGGTCCAGGCCTTCGCGGAGCGGATCGCGGCCGTGCCGACCGTGCGGGTCGGGGAGCTCGCCGTGCTCTCACGCCGCGGGGACGGCCCGATGCGGGTCCGGGCCACGGTGGCGCTGGGCACGGGTGAGGTGCGCTGGGTGGAGGAGTCCGGGCGGCGGCCGGGCCCTCCCGGCACGGAGTGCCCGACGGACACCACGGACACCACCGACACCACGGACACCACCGACACCGCGGACACCGCAGCCGCTGCGGACGCCGCCGCCGCGTCGGTGACGGCGCGGGTGCGGGAGGCCCTCGACGGCGCGCGGGTGCACCTGGCCGGCTCGCGCCGCATGGGCTGCGCCCTGCCGGGCGCCGATCTGGACCTGGTGGCCGTGCTGCCCGGCGACCCGGACACCGGCGAGGTGCGCCGCCGGCTGGCCTCGGCGCTGCCGGAGGCGGCACGGATGCGCGAGGTCACCGGCGCCCGGGTGCCGGGCCTGCGGTTCCGGGTCGGGGAGCTGTCGGTGGACCTGGTGCTGGTCGCCGCCGGGGAGGCGGATCCGGCAGGAGCGGTGGCCCGGCGGGCTGCGCTGGGCGGGGCCGCCGCCGTGGCCCTGAGTGCGGTGAGCGACGCCGACGCCGTACGGGAGGCCGTGGGCGCGGACCATGCGGCGTTCGCGGCCCTGGCACGGTGGGTGAAGGCGTGGGCGCGGGCCCGCGGGCTGGACGCGGCGCCGTTCGGGGGGCTGCCCGGGCTCGCCTGGTCGGTCCTCGCCGCGCGGACGGTCCGTGAGGTGGGGCCGCTGCCGCCGGTGGAGCTGCTGCGGGAGTTCTTCGGCAGGTGGGCCGCCTGGGACTGGCGCGACCCGGTGACACTCGTCGGGGCGGCCCCGGCGGCGGGGGCGGAGCCGGTGGTGGTGCTCACCCCGTCGGAGCCGGTGCGCAGTTGCTCGGGCCAGGTGTCGGCGGGCCTGCGCGACCTGCTGGTGCAGGAACTGTACGCGGCCTGGGAGCTGCTGGAGGGGCTGGAGGACGCTCCCGGGCGGGGCGTCCCGGATCCGGTCGCGCCACCGCTGCACCGCCGGCACTCCGCGTGGGTGGTGGTGACGGTACGGGACGGCCGCGAGGCCGGGTTCGAGGAGCTGCGGGGACGGGTGCGCGGGCGGCTGCGGGCACTGCTGGGAGCGCTGGAGGAGGCCGGGGTCACCGACGCGCACGCCTGGCCCCGGCCCTTCGGGAGCGGACCGGGGCGCGAGCGCTACGCGATCGGGCTGGGAGCGGCGCCGCCGGACGCGGCGGCGGTGGCCGCGGTGACCGCCCGCTGGCGGGCCGGCCTGCACGGGGTGGAGGTGTCGTGGGCCGCGGGCGGTGAGGTGCCGGACCTGGTCTGAAACCGGAGGCCGGAGGCCGGGGCCCGCGAACAGCGGGAGGCCGGCAGCCGGTCAGACCTCGATGACGATCTTGCCCGGGGTGTGGCCGCCCTGGCTGAGCTCGAAGGCGGCCGGGAGCTCCGACAGCGGGAAGGTCCTGGCGACGGGGACCGTCAGCCGGCCGCTGTCGGCGAGCCGGGCCAGCTCGGCGAGGTCTTCGGCGACGGGCCGGACCCAGATCCACTCGCCGCCGGACCCGAGGACGCTGGGGTCCGCGATGGAGGCGTGCCGGCCGTCGTCGTGGAGGACCTCCCGGGTGACCGCTCCGACGCCGCCGACGAAGTCGGCCACGACGGTCGGCCCGTCCGGCACGAGGGCGCGGACCCGGTCCGCGAGGCCGTCGCCGTACTCGACGGGCTCGCCGCCCAGTTCGCGTACGCGGTCGTGGTTGCGCGGGGAGGCCGTGCCGATGACCCGGGCGCCCAGCGCGCGGGCGATCTGGACCCCGAAGGAGCCGACGCCGCCCGCGGCGCCGTGGATGAGCACGGTGTCGGCCTCGCCGGTGCGCAGGCGGGTCAGGAGCTGGTAGGCGGTGAGCCCGGCGAGCGGAAGGCCGGCCGCCTGCGCCCAGTCGAGCGAGGCCGGCTTGTGCGCGAGGGCGCGGACCGGCACGGTGACGAACTCGGCGAAGGTCCCGCCGTGCACGTAGTCCTTGCGGGCGTAGGCCATGACCTCGTCGCCCTCGGCGTACTCGGGACAGTCGATGCCGACCCGCTCCACGGTCCCGGAGACGTCCCAGCCCGGGATCACCGGGAAGACGACGTCCATGAGGGGGTCCAGGCCCCCGGCCATGATCTTCCAGTCGACGGGGTTCACCGCGGCGCACCTGACGCGGACCAGGACCTCGCCGGGCCCGACCTTCGGCATCGGGAGGCGGATCTCGGAAAGCACCTCCGTCCCGCCGTACGTCTCGTACGCCATCGCCCGCATGGTTTCCCGACCGCTCCGGCCCGCCTGGGACATGTACCGACCTCTCCGTGTGTGGTGGTCCCCGCCCCGGCCCATCCCACCACGCCGTCGGCGGTACGGCCGGTCGGGGCGCCGCGGGCGCCGCGGTCCCGGGTGGGGGGCTCGGCGCCGGCCGGCCCGTCGGTCACTCGTACTCCGTACCGCCCTTGCGGGTCAGGTAGGCGGGGCTGACGGCCTTGGCGATGGCGCGGCCGCCGACGACCGGGCTGTAGCGCTCCGCGGCCGGCCGGATGACCACGCCCTCCCGCAGGTGCACGGCCCGCCCGGAGACCGTCTCCCGGCCGGTGGCGTGCTCCAGCACCGTGTCGAGGTCGTAGGGGCCCTCGTACAGCTTCGGGACGAGCGGCAGTTCGCCCCCGGTCAGGACGGCCGCCGGGTCCAGCCAGCGGACCTGTCCGTCGATCTCGGCGGAGACGTCGAAGACGGCGTATCCGGGCGGGGTGTCCGCGGTCCGCACGTCGGTCCCGTACCCCAGGTCCTGGACGCCCGCCCCGTACACCTCGCCGAAGATGCCGACCCTGGAGGCGCCCAGCCGCTCGGCGAGGGCGGCCGCGACCTCCGGTACGCCGTGGCCGCGCACGGCCCGCCAGTAGAGGTTGCGCTCGTCCTCCTTGAGCGCCAGGCCCTTGGACCCGAAGCCCTTGGAGGAGACGATGCACCGGCCGCCGTCGACCACGTACGTGAACAGTGAGGCGGTGCCGTGGAGCTTCTCCGTGAGGACGACCTGCTCGCCGGGCTCGAAGATCTGCGGGTAGCGCTGGAGGTTCTCGATGTCGACCCACGGCATCAGATCGGCGGCCGCCTCTACGTCACCGCTCATATTCGTCGGTATGGGCGGCGCCCATTTGGTGATGCCCAGCAGCTCCGCGAAGTCCGTGCCCTCCTCGGCCGCCCGGGCGAGGTCGACGTCCGCGAGGGCGCGCGGGCTGCACACCAGTCCCTGGGAGAGCTCGCCGCGCAGCCGGACCGCCTTGACCCGGTCGGCGGAGCCGCCCGCGAGCCGTCCGGTGAGGCCCAGTTCCTCGATGAGGTCGGCGGGCAGGACGGCCTGTTCGGGTATGTAGAGCGCGAAGTCACCGCTGCGGTAGGCACCCTTGGCGATGACGGCCCGGTAGAGGCCGACCTGGGCGAGCTCCAGGGCGTCGGCGTTCGGGTGCTCGTGGACGGTCAGTTGTTCTGCGGTGACGCGCAAGGTCGACATGTTCGGCTCCAACGGTTCGTCAGGTACAAGGCCGGCGGCTGGTGATGGGGCACGCCGGCGAGACCACTCTCCGTTCCGCCATTTCCGCTGGTCCAGCAATTATCACGGTGTTAGCCTGCCGCTCCACGTCGCTCTGGAGGCTCATATGTCACGTCGTCCGGTCACCGTCGTCACCGGGGGCAGCAGGGGGATCGGGGCGGCGACCTGTCTGCGGCTCGCGGAGGACGGGCACGACCTGGTGATGGCCTACGCCCGCGACGACGCCTCGGCCGAGGCCGTGGCGGAGCGGGTGCGGGCCGCCGGTGCCCGCTGCGTGCCCGTGCGCGGAGACCTCTCCGAGGAGTGCGCCGTCGAGCGGCTCTTCGACATCGCCGGAGCCGAACTCGGCGTGGTGACGGGCCTGGTGAACAACGCGGGGGTGACGGGGCCGCTCGGCCGGCTCGTCGACGCCCGGACCGAGGACCTGCGGCGCGTGGTCGAGGTGAACCTCCTCGGATACCTGCTCTGCTGCCGCCGGGCCGCCCGGGACATGGCCGCGTCCGGCGGCGGGGCGATCGTGAACGTGTCCTCCGCCGCCGCGACCGTGGGCAGCCCCGACGAGTACGTGCACTACGCGGCGACCAAGGCGGCCACGGACGCGCTGACGGTGGGCCTGTCCAAGGAACTGGGCCCGGACGGGATCCGGGTCAACGCCGTGGCGCCCGGCACCATCGAGACCGACATGCACGCCGCGATGGGCGATCCGGGCCGGCCGGCCCGGATCGGGGCCGCGACCCCGCTCCGGCGGCCCGGGCGGCCCGAGGAGATCGCCGCCGCGATCGCCTGGCTGCTGTCCCCGGACGCGTCGTACACGACCGGGACGGTCCTGCGGGTCGCGGGAGGCCGCTGACCGCCGGTACCAAGCCCCCGCGGCGGCAGCCGTCACCCGTCGCCGTCACTCCATCGCCGCGCGGGTGGCCGGGCCGTAGACGCCCTGCGGGTCGCCCTTGATGGAACGGTCGCGCTGGAGCTGGCCGACCCCGCGCTTGGTCTGGCCGTCGTAGATCCCGGTCACCGAGACGTAGGTGAACCCCTGGCCGTACAGCATCTGCTGCAGGGCCCGCACCTCCGGGCCGGAGTCCCCCATGCGCAGGGTCTCGCGGTCGGCCGACGGGCCGGCGGTGGGCGCGGCCGCCTCGGCCGACGGCCTCGGGTCCCGGGTGGCACCCGCCGACGGTGACGCCTGGGGCCGGTCCGGAGCCGGCCGGGGGGCGGGGCTCCCGGCCGTCGCCGCGGGGCTCTCGTCCGGGCTGCGGGCGGGCAGGGCCGGCACGGACAGTTCGGCGGGCGGCCCGGCGCGGGAGGGCTCCGGCTGCGCGTCGTCCGGCAGGAGCAGCAGGACGCCGACCAGCGCCGACCCGAGGACGGCGGCGGCGAGCGCCGCCCGGCGGCCGCGACGGCCCCGCGCGGGGGAACGGTCCGCTTCGCGCGGCCGCTGCGGGGCGGTCGGCGAGTCGGCGGACGGCGGGGCGGCGGGAGGGCCGTCGGCGCCGGCCGCGGGTCCGGGGAAGGCGAGCGGCCCCGCCTGCGGCCAGGCGGGAACCGGCCGCGCGGGCGGAGCCGGGGGCGGGGCGGAGACGTACGGGCGGACGAGCGGGGCGTCCTGGGGGACGGGCCGACTCGGTTCGTGGTTCTGGGACATGGCAGTCCCGGCGGGAGCGGGGGCCGGCGCGGCGGTGCGGTGCCGGCCCCCGCCCGGCCGGTCAGGCTCCGCGCCGCCGGGTGGTGGGACCCTGGCCGGGGTGCGTCCCGGGGACCTCGTGCGTACCGGGCAGCGGGAAGCCGCCGCCCGGGACCGGCGCGAGCGGTGTGCGGACCGATATGGACATCCGAGGCAACTCCGGGGTGCGGCTCCAGCAGTGGTTCCTGATCGGGCGCACTCTTGCCGCCCCCGGCGGCGGGGTCAAGCCTTCCGTCCGGTCCGACACGTTTCGTCCGCTCTGCGGGCGTGGTGGGCGGTGGGCCACGCCGACGCCCTGCGCACCGGCCGCCCGCCGGCGCCGGTGTCACCCACCGTCACCCGGACGCGTGAGGAGGGGAACCCGGGACGGCCCGGCGTGCGGCAAGGTGGTCGGATGCAGTTACGCCGGGCCGTGCCCCTGCCCCTCTCCCTCGTCGCGCTCCTCGCGAGCGCGGGCTGTGTGTCCGTCGGCCCCCGGGATCCGGCTCCGGTGCCCGCGCACGGGTCCGTACCGCCCCTGGGCGCACCCGAGGACCCCTCTGCGGGGACCGCCCTGCCCCTGGGGCAACTGCCCCCGGCGGCCGTCGGGGAGCCGCGCGGGACACCCGTGCCGGAACCGGGCCGGGGCCCGGCGTCCGGCAGCGCCGCGGCAGTGGACCGCCCGGCCCCGGACCCCGCCCCGCGGCGCGCCCGCGAGAAGGCCGTGCCGCACCCACGGCACACCCGCGCGGCCGGGCCGGCCGGCGGACATCCGCGCCGCCCGCCGGCCCCGCCCGCCCGGATGGACGAGATGTGCGCGGCGGCCGACGGAGCGGGGGTCGTCCCGCCGTCGATCGTCGACCTGTGCCTGCGGCAGTACGGGCACTGATCCGCGCCCCTCTCCCCGTCTCCCCTCCCCACCGAGGTGCGATGCTTGACCCTCTCCCTGTGTCAGACCTTGTAGTGGAGCCCGTCATGTTCACCATCGGAGACTTCGCCAAGCACGGCCGGGTGTCGGTCCGCATGCTGCGTCACTACGACGCGCTCGGACTGCTGCGCCCGGCGCGTGTCGACCCGTTCACCGGCTACCGCTACTACGAGGCGGGGCAGCTCGCCCGACTCAACCGTGTCATCGCGCTCAAGGAACTCGGCTTCAGCCTGGAACAGGTGGGAACCGTCCTCGGCGAGAAGGTGGCGGTGGAGGAGCTGCGCGGCATGCTGCGACTGCGGCAGGCCGAGCTGGAGGCCGCCGTGGCCGCTGCCGCGGCCCGGCTGGTGCAGGTCGAGGCGAGGCTCCGGACCATCGAGAACGAGGGATCCATGCCTGCCGACGACATCGTCGTCAAGAGTCTTCCGCCCGTCCGGCTCGCCCGTCTGACCGCAACGGCCGCGAGCTTCGAACCCGGGGACGTCTCGGAGGTGATCGCCCCGCTCTACGACGAGCTGTGCCGCCGGCTGGAGGAGGCGGGGGTCGCTCCGTGCGGTCCCAGCGTCTCCCACTACGAGGACGCGCCGGGCGCGGAACACGAGGCCGCGGTCCTGGTCCACGCCGGGCTGCCGGTGGCGGCCTCGGTCCGCGAGGAGGACCTCGGCGGCGCGGTGCGGATCGTCACGCTGCCGGCCGTGGAACGGGCGGCGACCGTCGTGCACCGCGGTGCGATGGACGGCGTACTGCCCACCGCGCAGGCCCTCGCGCGGTGGATCGACGCGCACGGCCACCGCTCGGCCGGCTACACCCGCGAGCTGACCCTCGCCTGCCCCGAGGACCCCGAGCAGTGGGTGACCGAGCTCCAGGAGCCCCTGGTCACCTCGGGCTGACGGGGCGGCGGGCGCGGGCGCACCGGCGGACCGTGTCGCGACGGGCCGTGCGCAGCCGGTGCAGGGTGGTGTGCCCGCGCCGCTTCCACTCGCCGCGCGGGAGGGCCGCCCGCTGACCGCCGCCCGCGATGAGGGCGTTGACCGGGGTCATCGGGTCGGCGGCCATCGCCTTGGCGAACAGGACGCCGACCACGAGCGGGACCAGGGCCACGGCGAGCGCCGAACCGGCGGTGGTCACGTGCTGCATGCGCGGGCGGGCGGTCGCGGTGCCCCGGGCGTCGGAAGTCATGCCCCCATTCGACCGGCTCCGGCGCTCCGGGGAATCGGGGCGGGTACTCAGGCCGTTGGGCACGACGTACTCAGTTCGGCGCGGCGTGCGGGTGGTGATGGGTGATGACGGCTCAGAACCGGGGCTTCGAGCCGGCGACCGGCGACGGCCCGGAGGAGCCCGCCGGGCCCTCCGGCCGGCCCGCGGCCGAGGTGCGCGCGGCCGAGCTGCGCACCGCCCACGAGGGCCTGTTGCAGATCCGCCGGCTGGTCAACGGCCCGGCCGGGGTGTCGGTCCCGGCGCCGTGGGAGCTCCGGCAGCTCCCGCGCGCGGTGGCCCTGGCCCTGGAGGCGGCGGGGATCACCCCGTCGGCCGTGGGTACGGACGGGCGCCGGACGCGTACGGGGTACCGGGTGGCGGCGGGTGCGGACCCGGGCCGGGCGGAGGTGACCTGGCAGGGTCCGCCGGGCGGTGGTGCGGCCGGGGAGGAGCAGGAGGGGCTCGCCGCCTGTGCGGCCGTGCTGGAGGGCCTGGGCTGGGTGTGCCTGATGTACCGGGGGCCGCGCGGGCGCCGGTTCCTGGAGGTGGAGCCTCCGCGGTGAGCGTGGCGGGCCCGCGCCGGCGGGGCCGTAATCCGGTGGCCGGGGAGGCGTGTGCGCGGCGAGACTGGCCCGATGGGCATGCTCGACGCGCAGGCGGACCGTATCGGCCGCGGGGAGACGGTGGAGTTCCGGCCGACCGGCGGTTCGATGGCGCCGCTGGTGCACAGCCGGCAGAAGGTCCGGGTGGCACCGGCCGACCCGGACCGGGTCGAGGTCGGTGACATCGTGCTGGCGCGCGTGGCCGGCACCGTCCACCTCCACCTGGTCTCCGCCGTGGACGCGCCGCGCCGGCGCGTGCAGATCAGCAACAACCACGGCCGCGTGAACGGCTGGACCGGCTACGACCGGGTGCTCGGCATCTGCCTGTCCGTGGACGGCGTGCCCCGGGCCGGAGCGGCCGCGAAGGTGCGCCGGCCCCCGGTGCGGCCGGTCGCCCTCGCCACCGCGCGACTGGACCTGCTCCCGCTCGCGGTGGAGCACGCCGACGAGATGAGCCGGGTCCTCGCCGATCCCGCCCTGCACGCCTTCACCGGCGGCGCGCCCCTGTCGCGCGACGCGCTGCGCGCCCGCTACGAACGGCTCGCCGCGGGCTCCCCCGACCCGGCGGTGGTCTGGGCGAACTGGGTGCTGCGGCTGCGCGGTCCGGGCGACCTGGTGGGTACGGTCCAGGCGACCGTCACTCCGGCGGCCGGCCTCGCCGAGCTGGCCTGGGTCGTCGGTGTGCCGTGGCAGGGCAGGGGCTTCGCCTCGGAGGCGGCCCGTGCGCTCGCCGCCTGGCTGGAGGGCCTCCCCGTGGAGCGTCTGATCGCCCACGTCCATCCGGAGCACGCCGCGTCGGCCGCGGTCGCGCGGGCCTGCGGACTCCGGCCGACCGGGCACCTCCAGGACGGCGAGGTCCGATGGCAGTCCCCGTCCCCCGGTCCCCGTGCGGGCGCGGCGGCAGGCTAGGCCTCCCTCCGGGCGATCAGGCGGTACGCGTTGGTCAGCCGCAGACGGCCCGCGAACAGCCGTGCCGTGAGCCGGTCCGCCAGGGTCGCCGCCAGCAGCAGCGGTACCCCGGTGACCAGCACCGCGGTACGCAGCGCCCGCCGCAAAAGCCCGGGCGGTGGGGACAGCCACGGCAGGTCCTCCCGCGGGGCGACGGCGTTCAGCGCGATCCATACGGCGGCCAGCAGGTCGACCGCGTCGTGTGCCTGCCCGTGTTCCTCGGCCACGACCGTGAAACCGGTCTCGGCCAGCCGTCGGCGCATGTTGGCCACCGGCGCCAGGTGAAGGTGCTGCGGCTGGAGCCAGGGCAGCCACCAGCGGCCCAGGAGCCGGGCGAACCGGCTCTCGGGATCCGGTACGTCGATGACCAGCAGCCCTCCGGGCCTCAGGACGGTGTGGGCGGCTTCCAGTTCGCGCTGGGGAGCGGTGGAATGTTCCAGGTAGTGGAACATGCTCACGACGTCGTAGGAGCCGGCGAGACTCCCGGCCAGTTCGGGGAACGAGCCCCGGTGGCCGCGGCGCACGCGGCCGGCGCCTTCCGCGAGCTCCGCTCCGTCGGAGCGGTCCAGCCCGTCGAAGGCGACCTCCGGGAGCACGGCGGCGGCACTGTGGCAGAAGTGTCCGTGCCCGGTGCCGACGTCCAGCCACTCGGCGCGGCCCGTGAGGTGCGGTTTCACCGATGCGGCCCGGGAGCGGTAGGACGCCGTACGCCCGGCGAAGAGGCTGCCCAGCTGCTCCTCGCCGATGCCGTCGTAGAAGTCGCGGTAGTAGAAGGCGAGTCCCCGGTCGTTGAGCCGGGGGTTCTGGAAGACGTGGCCGCAGTCCTCGCAGCGGTCGAGGGTGAAGTGGCCGGGCTTGTGCTGGAACAGGTCCGTGGTCCGCAGGTGCCCGCGGATCCGGGGCGATGCGCACCAGGGGCAGGCGGTGGCGCGCTCGGCGAAGAAGACGGCGGTGCCGTCGGCGAGCTCCTTGGCGTAGGCCTCGCGCAGCGCGGCCACCCGGAGCCTGCGGGCCTCGCGGGAAACGGCGTTCATGCCCTGTCCTTCCGGCCGTCGGCCAGTCGTTCCAGATGGCGTGCGGCCTCCGGGGCGCCGCCCGCGTCGCGGAAGGCGCGCGCGATCGTGTCGGCGGCGGCCCGTGGACCGGGGTCGTGCAGGACGGTGTCGACGGCCCTGCCGATCGTGTCGGCGTCGGCCCGTCCGAAGCGGACCCGGACGCCCGCCCCGGCGCCGGCCACCTGGGCGGCCACGATCGGCTGGTCGTCCCGGATGGGTGCGACCACGAGGGGAACCCCGTGCCACAACGCCTCGCACACGGTGTTGTGCCCGCCGTGGCAGACGACGGCGTCGGTGCGTGCCAGCAGGTCGAGCTGGGGGACGGTGGGCAGGGCGATGACGTTGTCGGAGGGCGGGGTGGTGCCGAGTGCGCCCGCCGGGTCCACGACGACGGCCTGCACCCGGTCGGCCCGGGCCCGCAGGGCGTCGGCCGACCGGGTCAGGAAGCGTGCCCCCACATCGGTGTTGGCCGTGCCCAGGGTGACCAGGACCAGGGCGCGTCGGGAATCGAGGCGTTCCCAGGGGAAGGCGGCCGGGGAGGGCCGGGACGTCAGGGACGGTCCGACCCAGCGCACCTGATCGCGGCCCCGGGCGGCACCGCCCGCCAGCTCCGGGGTGCTGAAGACGAGGACGAGGTGGGGGGAGAAGCGCGGGTCGCCGCTCCCGGCCGGATCGCCGATCCTGGCGCGCAGGTCGCTCAGCCGTGCCCGGCACCAGGCGTCGACCCGGGGCATCGACGCCAGGGCGTCCGTGAGCTCGGCCGAGGTGGTCGCCGAGGTCGCCCAGGGGAGCCGGAGGTCCTCCGCCACGAGGGCACCCGCCAGTGCCTGCTGGTCGGCGACGACCACGTCCGGCCGGAAGGCCTCGACGGCCCGTCGCACGCCCGGGGCCATCGCCTCGGCCAGCGGGACGAGGAAGCGCTCCCACAGGAACCGCAGGGCCTCCGGCCCCCGGATGTCGGCGGGCCGGGAGGTGTCCGGCCCGGCGTCCCCGCCCGGGGCTTCGCCGGGGATCGTGCAGGCGTACACGTCCGCGTCCGGGCCCGCGAGGCCGTGTACCAGGTCGGGTCGGCCCGCCCAGGCCACCCGGTGTCCGCGGGACGCGAGCGCGGCGGCGACTCCCACGGCCGGGTTGATGTGCCCGACCAGGGGCGGCACCACGAACAGGAAGCGGCTCACCGGGCCCTCCCCCGGGCGGCGGCAGGGGGCCGGGAGTGCCGGCCGACCCAGTCGAGGACCAGCGTGCGCACCCGGTCGGGTGCTTCCACCAGGACCGAGTGCCGGTGGCCGGGGAGCAGTTGGGTCTCGCAGTGCGGCAACAGCGCCCGCATGCGGGGTGCCTGGTCGGCCAGGTCGGAGTCGGCGCCGTACAGGGCGAGGACCGGGCAGCCGATCGCGCGGATGTCGTCGTCGTCCAGGACCGCACTCGCCGGGATGTCACGGGCGAGGGTGGTGTCGCGGACGAGCCGCCCGGCGGACTTCGCCAGCCGGGCGGTGTGGCCGCCGTGGTGGGTGGCTATCCAGGCGAGGGCGCCGTCCTCGTTCACGCTCATCTCGCGGCGGACCCGGTCCAGCAGCCCGGCGAGCTTGACTGCCCAGGCCGCGGTCGCCGGTTCCGATTCGACGACCACCATGCTGGCCACCCGCTCCGGCCGCCTGCGTGCGAGACCGAAGGCGACCGTCCCGCCGTAGGAGTTGCCCACCAGGTGTACGGGGGTCCGCACGCCGAGCCGGTCCAGGAGCAGGTCCAGGTCGTCGACGAAGGCCTCGAGCCCGTAGCCCCGCGGCGGCCGCCCGCTGCGGCCGTGCCCGCGGTGGTCGTACATGACCACGTCCAGGCCGGCTGCCGCGAAGGCGGGGGCGACGGTGAAGTAATAGCTGGCCAGGCTGTCGGTCAGCAGCCCGTGGAGCAGGACGACCGTGCCGACCGGGCCCGTGTCCGCGGCCGTGGGGTGCGCCGCCAGGCGCTGGACGTGCAGTCGGACCTCGCCGGTGTCGACGATCGTCATGCCCCGGCCTGCCCTTCGGCCCTCAGGCACCGGCAGACGTGCGCGACGAGCCGGCCCACGCTGAGCTCGATGATCTCCTCCAGCTCCATCGAGGCCACGAACTCGGCGAAGTTGACCGATCGGCCGTAGCGTTCCTCCAGCAGCCCCGCGAGCGTCACCAGGTCGATGCTCTCCAGTTCGAGGTCGCGGCCGAACCGGGTCTCCGCCGTGATCTCGGTGTCGTCGAGCCCGTACTCCCCCATCACCTTCTCGATCATGCCGGTCAGGTCGGTGAGGACCGCCGACTCGTCGGCACGCACGGAGCCGCCGGGTGCGGGGGCGTTGGGCCGGGTGGTGGTCACGTCTGGTCCCTTTCGTCACGGAGGGGGGCCGCGCCCGGGGGGTCCGGGTCCGGGCCGGTGGTCCAGGCCACGACGTACGCGCGCGGAGGCAGTCCGGGCGGATTGCCGACCCGCTCGCACGACACCTGGTACGTGCGGGAGGAGGTCGACGGGCCACCGGACGGGCCGGGGGACGGGCGCACCGTCACGGTCAGCCGGTCGGCGCGGGCACGGGTCACCTCGAAGTCGCGCGGCCGGCCGGCGAACCCGGTGCCCTCGGCCTTGGCGACGGCCTCCTTCGCCGCCCAGAAGCGGGTGAACCACAGGGCCCGCGCACCCGCGTCCGTCCCCTGCCGGGCGGCCAGCAGCTCGCGTTCGGCCTCCGTGAGGGCGGTGGCGACGGTCGCGTCGGCGGGCTCGTCGATCTCCTGGATGTCGATGCCCGGGCCGCCCGCGCCCCGCCCGCCCGCTCCCTCGCCGTGCGGTGGCGTGCGCCGGGCGTAGGCCACGCCGGCTTCGGCGCAGTGGGCTATCGACACCTCCAGGGGCGGCAGTTCCCGGCCGTGGCGCCCGGTGACGTACGGCCGGCCCGAGGCGTCGTTGTGCACGACCAACTCGGCCGGGTACACGGGTCCCTCGCCGCCCTCCCAGAGCAGGCGGCGCACCGCGTCCTTGGCGGCGATCCGGCCGAGCAGCCACTGCCGGCGGCCCCGGGGCGGGCGTTCGGCGTACCGGGTGCGTTCGGGGTCGCCCAGCACGTTGCGCATGATCAGTTCCCGTGAGGCGAGATCGGGCCAGCGCTCGTGGACCAGGGACCAGCCGCCGGGGCGGGCGGTGGAGAGGGTGTTGCGGTCGGGGAACCGCTCGACGGGCCGGGTGTGGGGGTCGTTGTCGAAGCGGCGGTCCTGCCAGCCGGTGAGCCGCGCCCACACCCGTCCGGCGACCGTGAGCACCGCGTCCGCCTCGAGCAGGGTGTCGGTCAGGGACACGATCCGGATCAGGCACTCCACGGGGGTGCCGGGGGCCGGGTGCGGGCCGAAGAAGCGCATCTGCCGCATGCGGACCGGGAAGACCACCGTGCGCCGCTCGTGCGTGGCCATGATCCAGTACCCGAGCACCTGTCCGACGTTGTCCAGGAGGGCGCCCGGTGCGGGCGGGGTGGTCAGTGTGGCGCGGACGTGCCGCTCCCCGATCGCGGACAGGCGCGTCACGCCCTGGTAGGACGGGCCGTGGAACATCCACCGCTCGCGGTAGATCTGCTCGGCGGTGTGCGCGGGGACGCGCTCCGATCCGGGGTCGGGGGGCTCCGGAGCGGGCGGCGGGTCGGGGTGGCGGTCCGCGAGCTCCACCACCGCGCGGGCGTCGGGGCCGAAGGAGACCGCCACCCGGTCCGGTTCCTGCCGGGTCACGGTGACGGGCACGTCCACGGCACCGGCGGCCGTGAGCCACCGGTCGAAGCAGGCGTCGTGCACCGCCACGGCCACGCGGCCCGGTGCGGAGCGCTCGGCCGCCTCCATCAGGTGCGCCACGATGGTGGTGGCCGGCACCACGGGCCACCGGTCGGCGACGTCGGGCCATCCGGCGCGCTGCGGGAAGAAGCAGTGGTCGAGCAGGTACGGCATCCGCTCCGCGCTGACGCGTACGTTCTCGCGCAGGAGGACGGGGGACGGATCGGCGGCAGGTCGCCGCGGTGCCGGCCGCGGGGCTTCCGGGGCGGGGCGGGGCGGTACCGCGGCCGGTCGGGCCGTGCCCGCCGCGGCGATCAGGGTCGCGGTGGTCCGCGCGGTCTCCCGGAGCAGGGCCGCCAGCTCGGCCGCCACCGGTGAGGAGGACAGCGCGGGCTCCAGGGCGACGGCCGGGTCCTCGCCGAGCGCGGTCACGAGCCGGGGGTCCGGCGGCAGGTCGACCAGCGCGCTGCCCAGGTCGAGGCGGACGGGCCGGGGCGCCGGGTCCGGAGCGGGGGCGGACCCGGGGCGGCGGTCCGGGCGGGGCGCGTCCAGTGCGCGGGGGTCGCTGGGCGCGCCGATCGTCCACAGGGCGACGGCGACCCGACGCAGCTGCGCCACGCCGCTGCGGTGCGGGGAGTTGGCGGCGACGACGAGGTGGTCCCGCCCGGCCAGGGTGTCGCCGACGAGGGAGCCGAGCTGTCCGGGGCCGACCTGGACGAAGGCCCGGACGCCGGCCCCGTACAGGGCCTCGGTCAGGGCGCGGAAGCGGACCGGCTCGAGGAGGTGGCGGACGAACAGCGCGCGGACGGCGGCTTCGCCGGCGGGGAAGGGCGCCGCGGTGGTGCCGGACCAGACGGGGACGTGCGGGGGGCGCAGTCTCATCGCGTCGGCGGCCTTCTTGAAGGGCTCCAGGCACGGTTCGAGCATCGGGGTGTGGAATCCGGACCGGAACGGCAGGGTGCGCACGAGGATTCCGTCGGCGCGCAGCCGGGTGGCGAAGGCTTCGACGTCGGCGGGCGGTCCGCACACCATCGACTGGTTCGGTGCGTTGTCGTGCGAGAGGACGACGGACGGGGGGCCGCCGTCGGCCAGGGCCAGGGCGACCCGGTCGGCGTGGGCGCCCACCGCGGCGTAGGCGAGGTCGGCGGCCCGGACCGTCTCGGGGTCGAGGGTGTGCACGAGGGCGTCGACGGCGTGCTCCTCGTAGAGCCCGCCGACGACCATGGCGGTCCACTCGCCGACGCTGTGTCCGGCGACGGCGTCGGGGACGATGCCCAGCCGGCGCAGGGCCCGGTCGAGGAGTCGTCCGACGGCGACGACGCCGAGCCCGTGCCGGCCCAGGCTGCCCCGGGGGTCCGCACCGGGTGCTCCGAGGGCCGGCCGGGGCAGCCCGAAGTGGTCGGCGACGTCGTCGACCTGGGGCGTGAACTCTCCTTCCAGTCCGGGGAAGAGGAACGCCGTCCGGCCCCGTCCGGAGCCGAGCAGGGCTTGTGGGGCGAACCAGACGTCGTTGCGGCCGTGCCACGGCGTGCCCTGCCCGACGACGCGCCGGGCCAGTGCGAGCCGCTTGGGTGTCGGGTCGACGATGCCCAGACGCGCGGGCCCGGCGTCGGGGGTGCCGGGTGCGGCGAGGGGGTCGGTGTCCTCCAGCAGGGCGCGGAGCGCCTCGGGTGTGGCCGCGCCCAGGAGCAGCACGCGTTCGCCCTCCGCGACGGTGGCCCGGCGGGCCGGCGGGTTGGCGGGCAGAGCGGGCGTACCGGCGGTGGCGGGTGCCTGCTCGAGTACGACGTGTGCGTTGATGCCTCCGAAGCCGAACGCGTTGACGGCGGCCCGGCGGGGGCGTCCGGGCGGTCCGGTCCAGGGGGTGGCCTCGGCCAGGGAGCGGAAGCGGGTGGCGGCGAGCGCCGGGTGCGGCTCCTCGCAGTGCAGGGTGGGCAGGAGCGTGCCGTGGTGGACGGCGAGGGCGGCCTTGACCAGTCCGGCGACCCCGGCCGCGGGCATCGCGTGCCCGATCATGGATTTCACCGAGCCGATCACGGGCCGGTCGCCCGGGTCCGTCACGCTCGCCGCGGGCGGGCCGAACACCGCGCGGAGCGTGGCGAGTTCGGCGGCGTCACCCGCCGGGGTCGCGGTGCCGTGGGCTTCCAGCAGCCCGAGGGAGCCGGGCTCGGCGGGGTCCAGGCCGGCCGCCCGCCAGGCCGCGCGGACCGCGCGGGTCTGCCCGGCCGGGTCCGGATTGACCAGCCCCGAGGTGCGGCCGTCGCTGCTGACACCGGTGGCCCGGATCACGGCGTAGACGCGGTCGCCGTCGCGCTCGGCGTCGCTCAGCCGCTTGAGGACCACCACGCCGGTGCCCTCGCCGATGAGGATGCCGTCGGCGCCGCGGTGGAAGGGGCGGATGCGCTCGCTCGGGGAGAGCGCCCGCAGCTGCGAGAACACGCTCCACAGCGTGATGTCGTGGCAGTGGTGCACTCCCCCGGCGAGCATGACGTCGCAGCGCCCGGAGGCGAGCGCGGCCACCGCCTGGTCGACGGCGAGCAGGGACGAGGCGCATGCGGCGTCGATCGTGTAGGCCGGGCCGCGCAGGTCCAGGCGGTTGGCGACCCGGGACGCGGCCAGGTTGGGCACCAGGCCGATGGCGTCCTCCGGCCGGTCCGGTCCGAGGCGTTCCGTGAACGCGGTCCGTACGCGCTCCAGTTGCTCCGGACTCAGACCGGGCACGAGGTCGCCGAGGGTGCGGGTCAGCTGGCGTGCGGTGCGGACGCGCTGGTCGAGCCGGACCAGTCCGGGGGTGAGGTAGCCGCCCCGGCCGAGCACGATGCCGACCCTGTCGCGGTCCGGCAGCCGCTCCGGGCCGCCCGCGTCCGCGAGGGCACGAGCGGCGACGTGGAGGGCGATCAGCTGGTCGGGTTCGGTGCCGGGCACCGAGTGCGGCATGACGCCGAACCGGGTGACGTCGACGTCGGCCAGGGAGTCCACGAAGCCGCCGCGCCGGCAGTACACCCGGTCGGCGGCCGGCGGTTCGGAGGCGCTTCCCGGGTGGTAGTAGTCGGGGTCCCAGCGTCCCGCGGGGACGTCGCCGATCGCGTCGACACCGGTGCGGAGGTTGTGCCAGTACGTCTCCAGGTCGGGCGCCCCGGGCAGCAGCACCGCCATGCCGGTGATGGCGACCGGGGTGTGGGGGGTGCCGTCGTGGTCGCGGGGGGTCATCTCACCACTCCGAGGCGGTGTACACGACCGCGCGGGTGGCCGGCTCGCCCCAGGCGAGCTCCTGCAGCAGGGTCAGTCCGCCCGCCTCGGGGTCGATGAGGTTGATCCCCCGCCGGGCGTAGTGCCGGGCCAGTTCGGGGCCGACCATGCCGGTGTGGTGCGCGGAGGGCGCCCACGGGCCCCAGTGCACGGTCAGCGCACGGCGTCCGGTCCGTTGGGCCCAGGCGGCGCCCAGCGTCTCCAGTGCGTCGTTGGCCGCCGCGTAGTCGGCCTGGCCCCGGTTGCCGAGTACGGCGGCGATGCTGCCGAACAGCACGGTGAAGGAGGGGGTGCGCGGCAGTTGTTCCAGGGCGGTGAGCAGTGCCGCGGCGCTGTCGGTCTTGGTGCCGTACACCTGGTCGAACGACGCGGGGGACTTCTCCTCGATCAGCTGGTCCTCGATGATGCCCGCGGCGTGGATCACCCCGTCGATGCGTCCGTGCTCGGAGTGGATCTCCTTGACCGCCTGGAGCACGGCCGGGGCGTCCCGGCAGTCCACGCTGCGGTAGCGGACCCGGCTGCCCGCGGCACTCAGGGCGTCCAGGGTCGCGGTCACCTCGCGCTGGGCCAGGATCAGGTCGGCGGCGCGGGCGATCTCGGCGGGGGTGGTGTACCGGCCGGTGCCCGCGAGCACGGCCCGGAGGGCCGCCCGGTCCGGGGCGCCGGAGGTCTCCGCGTCCTCGGGTCCGTGCGGTGCCGGTGTGCGCCCGAGGAGTTCGATCCGGCACCGGGAGGCGGTCGCGAGGGCACCCGCGCAGTGCGCGGCGATCCCGCGGGCCCCGCCGACGACCACGACGACGCTGTCCCGGTCCAGGCCCAGGGCTGCCGCTTCGGCGGCGCCCTCCCCTGCGGGACCGGCTCCCGTGGTGCCGAGGGCGCCGAGCGGGGCTGCGGTGAGTTCCGGTGCGAACCTCCCGGTGGGGGTGCGCAGGACCACCGGTACGGCGTCGTCCGCGAGGAGTTCGGCCAGCACGGCGTCCGCCGCCCCGGCGGGCGTGACGGGGACCCCCGGATCCAGCCCGACGCCGCGTACCTTCACCGCCGGGTACTCCCGTGCCGCCGTGCGGAGGAGCCCGTCCATCCCGGCGCCCCGGATCCCGGTCGCCGTGCGCGGGACGAGCAGCTCTCGGGGACCGCGCCGCAGGACGTCCCGCACGAGCGGGAATCCGGTCGGCAGGAACGGGGCGTCGTCGTCCCCGAGCACCGTGAGGAGGACGGCGCCGTCCAGCGGTCCCGGCTCCTGGCGCGCGACCTGTTCGGGGGTGAGGAGGACCGGATCGGCCTCCGCGAGGGCCAGCCGGGCGGACAGTTCCGCCGCGACGCCGTGGAGGGCGCCGGTGCCGTCGCCGACGAGGGCGTACCGCCTGCCCGCGAGCTGCGCCGGTCCGGCCGCGGCGGCCCGCGCGGGCAGGGGGACGGGGAGCATGGTGAAGCGCTGCGGAGCCGCGACGAGGGGCCGGTCGTCCTGACCGGCGTCCGGTGCGGTGGCCGCCGCGGCCTCGGGCTGCGCGGCGGCGGCCGCGTCGGGTGCCCGGCCCGCGGCGGAACCGGTGGCCCGTGCGACCATCCACCGGGCGATGGCCGACGCCGTCCGGGCGCGGGTGAGCTCCTCCAGCTCCGCGTCGTCCAGTGCGGGCCCGGCGGAGTCGTCGAAGGCGCCCAGGCGGCGGGCGAGTTCACCGGCTATCTCGGCGCGTTTGATGGAGTCGACGCTGAGGTCGGCCTCCAGGTCGAGGTCGGGTTCCACCATGTCCAGCGGGTAGCCCGTGCGCTCGCTGATGAGTTCCAGCACCGTGCGCAGCACCCCCTCCTCGGTGAGGGCTGCCTCGCCGCCGGGTCCGGTTCCGGATCCGGCCGCGGGCACGGGTGCGGGTGCGCGCGGCGGGGCCGTGGTGTGCGTCCCCGGTGCCGGGTGGGCCGCGGCGGGCGCCGAGGGCTCCGGCAGCCCGTACGGTTCGCCGTACGACGCGGTCGCGGCCGGAAGAGCTCTCGTACCCGGGAGCGTGAGGGGTCTCGCCAGCGGATCGGCGCCGAGGAAGGCGAGCAGGACGTCGCGTTGCGCGGCGACCATGTCGCGGCTCGTCCGGAGGAACTCGGCGACGAGGGCGTCGGCGGTGCCGGCGGCGGCGTCCGGGAGCCGGTCGGGATCGGTCGTCATGGGGGTCTCCACCACTCGTCGGGCCGGGGCCAGGCCGCCCGGGATCGTCTCGCCCGAGGCGGTGCGGACGAGGTGCCCGTCCACCGTCCATCCGGGGCGGCGGGGTGCGGGTGTGCGGTCGATGTCCACGGCGTCCCGGCCCTGGAACATCCAGTCCGTGACCACCGGCAGCCCGGCGGCGGCCAGTTGCGCGAGCGCGTCCAGGAGGTGCGGGAGGCCGCTGCCGGCCCGTGGCTCGCAGGCGACGACGCGGTGGGGACGTCCGGCGAGGATGTCCGCCACGAGCCGGGTCAGGACGCGCCCGGGCCCCACTTCGACGAAGGTGCGCGCGCCGGCCTCGTACATCGCCTCGATCTGCGCCACGAAGCGGACCGGGGACCCGATCTGGGCGGCGAGTTCGTCGCGTACGGCGTCGGGATCGGCCGGGTAGGGGCGGGCGGTCCGGTTGGCCCAGACCGGGAACTCGGGTGCGCGCAGGGCGTGCGCGGCGAGATCGCGCCGGAAGACGGGGCCCGCGGCGGCGAGCACCGGACTGTGGAACGCGCAGGCGACCTGGAGCCGCTGCGCGCCGAGACCGGCTTCGCGCAGATGACGGATCGCCGCGTCGACGGCGGCGGTCGGGCCGGAGAGCACGCTCTGCCGGGGAGCGTTGTGGTTGGCGACGACCAGGCCCTCCGGGAGCCGCCCGCCGAAGGCCCGTTCCACGTCCTCGGGTGTCGCGGCGACGGCGGCCATCGTCCCGGGGTCCTCCCCGGTCGCGCCGAGCACGGCCGCCGCGCGGGCGGCGCTCAGGCCGGGCAGCGCGTCGGGGTCGACGACGCCGGCGGCACACAGCGCGGCCAGTTCGCCGTAGCTGTGGCCGGCGGCGAGGTCGGGGCGGACACCGGCCCGGGTGAGGACCTCGTACGTTGCGAGTTCGACGAGCCCCAGGGCGGGCTGGGCCGCTCTGGTGTCGGTCAGGGCCCGCCGGGCCCGCTCCCGGGCCGCGTCGTCGAAGGCGGTGGGCGGGTAGAGGGCATCCGGAACGGGCGAGCCGCCACCGTCCGGGAACCGGACCAGGTCCGGGAAGCAGGTGAGCAGGTGGGCGGACATCCCGGGGCGCTGGCTTCCCTGTCCGGGGAACAGGAACGCCGTGAGGCCGGGCTCGGCGGCCTCGCCCGCCCGCAGGTGTATCCCCAGCGGCGGTGCACCGGTCGTCACGGCCCCGGGGCGCGCCTGTCGTTCTCCGTCGGCTGGGTCGGAGGACTCGAGGCCGTCGAGGCTGTCGAGCGACTGCCGCAGCCGCGCGCACAGTTCGGCCGGATCGTGCGCGACGAAGGCGGCCTGTACGGGCCCCTGTGCCCCGGCCGCGCGGCGGGAGGCCGTGACGGCCAGGTCGCGCAACCGCCAGGCGGTGGTGCCCGCTTCGGCCTCGGTGGCGAGGTCGAGCAGGTCGGCGGCGGCGCGGCGGGCGGCTGCCGGTGTCGTGCCCCGCAGGACGAACAGCTCTGCCGGCCAGGCGTCCCGGGCGTGGAGCGGCGGCGGTCCGTCGCCGTGCGCCGCGAGGACGACGTGGAAGTTGGTTCCGCCGAAGCCGAAGGCGCTCACGCCGGCGAAGCGCCGCTCGGGAGGGGCGGACCAGGGCAGCGCCTCCTGGTGGAAGACGAACGGGCTCTCGCCCTCCTTCCAGACGGCGACCGGACGTTCCAGGTGCAGGGTGGGGGGCCGGATGCCGGTGTGCAGGGCGAGGGTCGTCTTGATGAGCCCGGCCAGTCCCGCCGCGCACTTGGTGTGGCCGATCTGCGACTTGACCGATCCCAGGACGCAGGCGCCGCTCGGTGCTCCCGCCCGGCTGAACACGTCGGTGAGCACGCCCAGTTCGGTGCGGTCGCCGACGACGGTCCCGGTGCCGTGTGCCTCCACGAGGGTGACCTGTGCGGGCGACACGCCGGCACTGCGGTAGGCCCGGTCCAGGGCCGCCCGCTGGCCTTCCGGACGCGGGGCGGTCAGCCCGAGGGACCGGCCGTCGCTGGAGCTGCCGACCCCCTTGATGACGCCGTACACGCGGTCGCCGTCGCGTTCGGCGTCCGCGAGGCGCTTGAGGACGACGCAGGCGACGCCCTCCCCCAGGACGATCCCGTCGGATCCGTCGTCGAAGGGCCTCGACCGGCCGGTGGGCGAGAGCGCGTGGACGGAGGTGAACAGGGCGTAGTCGTTGATGCCGTTGTGCAGGTCGGCGCCTCCGCACAGCATCATGTCGCTGGTGCCGAGCAGCAGTTCCTTGCAGGCGACGTCGACGGCGGCCAGGGAGGAGGCGCAGGCGGCGTCGACGGTGAAGTTGGTGCCCCTCAGGTCGAGGCGGTTGGCCACCCGGCCGGAGACGACGTTGGCGAGCATGCCGGGGAAGGTGTCCTCGGTGAGCTGCGGCAGCTGCTCGTCCAGTGCGGCGGGGACACGGCCGTAGTAGGAGGGGAGGACGGCCCGCAGGGTGGTGGCGTTGGACAGGTCGCTGCCCGCCTCGGCGCCGAACACCACGCCGGCCCGGGTGCGGTCGAAGTCCCTGCCCGCGTCCCCGTATCCGGCGTCCTCCAGAGCACGCCGGGAGGCCTCCAGCGCCAGGAGCTGCACGGGCTCGATGCTGCCCAGGGAGGTGGGAGGTATTCCGTAGCGCAGCGGGTCGAAGGGGATGCGGGGCAGGAATCCGCCCCACTTGGAGGCGCTGGCCGCCCCCGGTTCGGCGGAATGGTGCACGTCGGGGTCCCAGCGCTCCGGGGGCACTTCGGTCACCGCGTCCTGTCCGTCGAGGACGAGTGCCCAGAACGCGGCCAGGTCGGGCGCCTTCGGGAACATGCAGGCCATCCCCACGATCGCCACGTCCAGCGGGGCGGGTACGGAGGCCTCGGCGCCTGCGGCGGCGGGGTCCGCTCCGAGGACGCCGCGGAGGCCGGCGGAACGCCGTTCGAGGAATTCCGCGGCTCCGTCGCCGACGGCCGTGTGCAGGGCGGCGACGGTCGTGGTGGCCGTGCGCAACACGGCGGCCTCCCCCGCCATGAACATCCCCTCGGCGTACTGGCGCGCCTCGTCCACGGGTGTCAGGGCTCCGGCGGCACCACGCTCGACGCCCTTGCTGGCGATGCGCAACCGGCCGACGTTCAGACGCTCCAGCCGCTCCCACACCTCACGTCCCGCGAGGCCCTCGGAACGCAGCTCCTCCTCCAGGTCGCGGAAACCGTCGGTGAACGGGCTGGGCACGCAGCGGGTGGCGTGCCCGGGGGCGGTGTGCAGCAGCGCGGTCCGCTCGGCGGCGAGGACCTGCCGCTGGAACAGCGGCTGGATCGCACCGCAGGCGACCGCTTCGTCGGTGAAGAGGTAGGCCGTGCCCATCAGCACACCCACGGCGCAGCCGCGAGCGGCCAGGGGGGCCGCGAGGGTGGCGGCCATGGCCGCGGAACGGGCGTCGTGGATCCCGCCGGCCAGCAGGACCTCGAGACCGGCCGCGCCGTCCGGCTCCCGGTCCAGCCAGTCGCCGAGCACGGCGAGCTGGGCCTCCCAGAGCGGGAAGCTGTTGCGCGGCCCGACGTGGCCGCCGCATTCGGCTCCTTCGAAGACGAACCGCCTGGCGCCCTGTTCCAGGTACTGGCGCAGGAGCCCCGGTGACGGCACGTGCAGGAAGGCCTTGATGCCGTCGGCTTCCAGGGACCGTGCCTGCGAGGGCCTGCCCCCGGCGATGATCACGTGGGTGGGCCGGTGGGCGCGTACGGCCTCCAGTTGCGCGGTGCGGGTCTCCTCCGGGGCGAATCCGAGCACGCCCACCCCCCACGGCCGGCCGGCCAGCGCGGCCCCGGCCTCGGCCAGCAGGGCGTGGGCCTGGTCACGACCGGCGAGGGCCAGGGCCAGGAACGGCAGGGCCCCGTCCTCGGCCACCGCCCGGGCGAAGGGGACGCCGTCGCTGACGCGCGTCATGGGGCCCTGGGCGATCGGAAGGCGGGTGCCCAGGGCGCGGCTCATGGCCGATCCCGGGCGCAGGAGGTCCGTGGCGCCGTGTCCCGCGACGGCGGCCCGCACCGCTTCGGTGACGGCACGGACGGCTCCCGCGGCGTCCCCGTACCGTTCGGCGAACCGGTCGGCGAGAAAGGCGTCCTGGCCGACGGGAAGCAGCCGGCCTTCCGCACCCCGGCCGCCGAGCAGGGAGGCCACCCGCTCCGGGTCGTCGGGCAGGCCGTCCCCGGCCGCGGTTCCACGCGCACGGCGGTGGAGGAACCGGTGGCCGGCCAGGAGGGTGGTCTCGGAGCCGTCCATGCCGCGCAGGACGGCCGCGACGGACGCGGGGACCGCGGATTCGGCCAGGAGCGCAAGCTGGGTGTCCAGCACCACGCCCGCCGCGCCGCCCATCACGGCGGCGGCGGCCGTACCCGGTGCCATGCCCCCGCAGGCCCAGACCGGGGGGCCGCCGGGGCCGGCGAGGTCGAGCACCTGCGGGAGCAGGGTGATGGTGCCGAGTTCTCCGACCCGTCCACCGCATTCGCTGCCGCGGGCGATCAGCCCGTGGGCGCCCGCGTCCAGGGCGGTCCGGGCCTCGTCCGCACTGGTCACCTCGGCCAGCACCCGCACGCCCCGCGGCAGGTCCCGGGGGCTCCAGGCGGCCCCGGCACCGATCACCACCGTGTGCGGCAACGCGTCGTGGGCGAGCTCGTCGACGGGTAATCGGCACTGCGCTCCGACGCGAATCCCGTGGCGGTCCGGGAGCCACCTGCGCAGGTCCGCCCATGCCGTGCGGGCCGCGCGGTCCCCGGTTCCGAGGTCCATCACGCCGAGCCCCCCACCGCGGGTGACGGCGGCCGCGAGCCGCGCGTCGGGCTCGCCGAAAGGAGTCAATCCGATGACCAGATCCTGGACGTTCTCTGCCGACGTCATAATTCTCCGAATATGCGATGCATTACCGGGGATGGTTTTTCGTCAACGAAAGTTCCGAAGGAAGGCATGGGTCGCGCGCAGGCTCGCAAGAGAATTCGAGCCGTTCGGTGGCCGTAGCGAAACTAGCGGCAAGTTACTTACGGGTCAACGCTGCGGCACTGATCCGACGGGGGCTCAAGGGCCCACGGGCACTGCCGAGGCGCCCCGCATTTCGGAAAAGGGCGCCCCTCACATCATGCGCACAGAAAGAACAACGGCGTGAATTCAACCCCCATCCGGAAACGCGCACCGAGAAAGGTACTGGTCAGTAGGGGATGTGTCGGGCACGTCGGGAACGACTTCCGGCGGGCCTGTCCGGTTTCCGTCGCACCGGGACCGCCCGCGCCGCGGACGGTCACCGTCGTGTGTTCGGCCGGCATCGACAGGGAAGGGGCCCCTCCACGGTCGCGGCTCTCGCCGGCCGTGGAGGGGCCCCTCTCCGTACCTGTGCCCCGGGTGGGTCAGGGCGCGCCGAAGGTCAGCGTCAGCTGCGGCGTCCCCTCGGCCGCCTGCGCCTCGGAGGACCACAGCCACAGGGCGTCGGTCCCGCTGCTGCCGAGCGCCAGGTTGTAGCTCCCGCCGAGTTCCGCGGCGACGGTGGCGGTGGTCAGCGAGGCGGTGTGGACGGCCGACCCGTCCGGGATCCCCGCGAAGGACCCCACGGCGGGACCGCCCAGGGAGGGACGGTTGTTGTAGGTGGTCCCTCCCTCGCTCCAGGAGCCGGTGACCGGGACGACCGAGACGGTGTCCGTGGTCCCGGCGCCGCTCATCGTGCTCGTCTTGACGCTGAGGACGGCCGACTTCAGCACGGTGCCGGCCGGCGCGGCCGGCAGGTCGAAGCGCAGGTAGCTCGCGTAGAACGAGGTGCCGCGCACGGCGAGGGAGCCGGAGGTGCCGTAGTTGGTGCCGGGGGCGCCGGCGTTGGCGTAGGTGTCCTCGCCGGCGGTGACGCGGACCACCGAGTCCGCCGGGGCGGTGGCGAGGGCGTAGTGGTTCTGCACCTGCGCCGCGCTGAGGACGCTCGGGTAGACGGCGCTCTCGTCGAGCTGCCCGGCCCAGTGGTCGCTGGTCGGCCGGTCGGGCCAGCCGCCGAGGCTGTCGCCGCCCGCGTGCCAGTAGCCCGAGTAGTTCTCGTGCGTGGTGACGGCCAGGGTGCCCCGCTGGACGCCGTCCACATAGAGGGTCATCCCGCCGGGGCCCTGCGTGGCGACGACGTGGTGCCACTTGTTGTCGTTGTACGCGGCGCCGGTGGCGATGGTGCGGGTGACGCCGGTGTAGGCGCCGAAGACCACGCGGCCGTCGTTGGTCATGTACAAGTGCTTGTCGTACTGGTAGCTGCCGCGGTCCTGGTTGCTGCCGAACCCGAAGAGCTTGCCGCCGCGGGTGGTGTTCGTCCGGAACCAGGTCTCGATGGTGTAGGCGCTGCCCACCGTCTGCCGCTTGTCGGCGAAGATCCGGGAGTCGGTGCCGTTGAAACCGATCGCCGTGCTCGCGCCGGAGACCGCGCCGGGCGTCTGGCGCAGGGCGGGGGCGTTCCAGTGCACGCCGTTCTGGTTGCCGCCGGCGGAGGAGTCGGCGGCGTAGGGCAGGACCGCGTCGTCGTAGCGCCAGTAGAGCTGCGCCCCGTCGGCGCGGACCCGGGTCGGGTAGCTCTCGGCCCGGGTGGGGACGGTCACGCTCGCCGTGGCGGACAGGGCGCTGGTGTTGCCGGCCGCGTCGGTGGCCGTCACCCGGTAGGTGTAGGACTGGCCCGCCGAGACGGTGGTGTCCTTCCAGGAGGCCTGCGGGCGTGAGAAGAAGAGGGAGTCGGCGGTGACCGTGGCGATCGGGGTGGCCGCGCCGTTGCGGTAGATCCGGTAGGTCAGCGCGCTGTCGTCGAGGTCGAGGCTGGTGCGCCAGCGCACCTCGGCCTCGCCCGGGGTGAAGCTGACCGCACTGGCCACGGGCACGGTGGGCGCGCCGGTGTCCCCGGTGGAGGCGAACCGCGTCAGGCTCTGCTGCGCCGCCCCGTTGACGGTGGTGAACTCACCGCCGACCCAGAGGTACTCCACCCCGTTCTTCGCGCCGACCGTCATCACGCGCGGGCCGATGCCCTCGCCGATGCCGTCGTTGGTGTCGGGGGACCAGCCCAGCTTGCCGGTGCTCGTGGTCGGCTGGGCGAGCAGGTGGTGGCGCCGGCCGTCGGGGAACTCCCCCATTGCGGCGCAGTCGTGGGCGTGCGAGGCGCTGTAGAGGACGTTCTCGTGCGGCAGGACGGCCTGGGTGGCTCCCAGGCAGGTGTCGCGCCAGCGCTGGCCGAAGCCGGGGAGGTCGAGCGCGATCCGGCCGTCGAAGACGCCGCCGCCGGTGCCCTCGTTGGCGGTGTAGAAGCCGGTCGCGTCGGTCGCGATGTCCTTGACGACGGAGTTGGTCTCGATGAAGCCCGGGTAGGACTTGGCGAGGGCGCCGCTCGTCGCGTCGACGACGGCCAGCGCGTGCGTGTTGGTCCCGTTGACGGTGAAGAAGTCGCCGCCGAGGACGACGTTCCTGCCGTCGGGGGTGACCTCGACGGCGCGTCCGGGCTCGTCGGCGTCGGCGGTGAAGGGCTTCAGGGACCCGTCGGCCGCGCCGACGGCGGCGAAGCGCTGCCGCGGCTGGCCTGCGACGGTGAGGAAGTCGCCGCCCGCGTAGACCGTGTCGCCGGTGACGGCGAGGGCCCGGACGGTGGCGGCGAAGGCGGGGCGGAAGCCGGTCTTCACCGTGCAGCTCGCCACGTCGACGGCGGCGAGGCTGGAGACGGCGGTGCCGTTGACGGCTCCGAAGTAGCCGCCGGCGTAGAGGGTCTTCTTGTCGGGCGAGAGGGCGAGGGCGCGGACGGTGGCCGTGCCGGAGCCGACGGTGAAGGACAGTCGGCAGGCGGTCGGAGCGCCCGTCGCGGCGTCCAGGGCCACGAAGTTCACGGCGTCCTGCTCGCTGCCGGAGCCGCCCGTGGGCGGGCGCACGGTGGAGAAGGTGCCGCCGGCGAAGATCTGGCCGCCCGCCTCGGCGAGGGCCCAGACGACCCCGTCGGGCTGCCAGGTCGGCAGGGCGTCCGCGGTGAAGGAGACGGGCGGGGTGATGGCCGCCGCCTGCGGCGCGAGGCCGAGGCCCGCACCGGTGCCGGCCAGGGCCAGGGCGACCGCGGCCGCGGCCGCCGGCCCTCGGGATGTACGCATGAACCCCCCAGTTGGGTGTGCGGTGCGGCCGGAAGGCGCCACTGGCGGGGCATGGCCGGAAACCGCCGAACAGGTGTCCGCGACGATGCTTATGGGCGCACCTTAGATCGGTTCGGCCCCCGATTCACCCCACCTGACGTATTTCGGCCACGAAATCGCGCCAGAACCGGGCCCGGTCTCAGGCCTTGGGCCGGGCCCGGACGTGCATCCGCTCCCCCTGCCTGCCGAACAGGCTGAGGATCTCCACCGGCCTCCCCTCGTCGGCGCTCGTGAACCAGTGCGGCAGCCGGGTGTCGAACTCGGCGGCCTCGCCCGGCCCGAGGACCAGGTCGTGCGCCCCGAGGACGAGGCGGAGCCGCCCGTCCAGCACGTACAGCCACTCGTAGCCCTCGTGGGTCCGCGGGTCCGGCTCGCTGCCGCGGTGGGGGATGAGCATCTTGAAGGCCTGGAGCGGTCCGGGCCCGCGGGTGAGGGGGACGACCGTGCCGCCGCCCGGCAGGGTCCGGGGCGTCAGCCGCACCCGGGGGTCGCCGACTTCGGGGGCGCCCACCAGCTCGTCCAGGGGGACCCGGTAGGCGGCGGCGAGCGGGAGCAGCAGTTCCAGACTGGGCCGGCGCCCGCCGGACTCCAGACGCGACAGCGTGCTCCTGGAGATGCCCGGGGTGCCCGCCGGGCAACTGGCGGACCGCTGGGGCGCGTCCCGTGCCACCGTCCTCGGCCTCGGGGTGATGGCGGACGTGCCGCCCGACCGGCGGGGAGTGGTCTCCGGCACGCTGAACCTCTCGCGCGACCTCGGGCTCGTCACCGGTGCGTCCGTCATGGGCGCGGTCTTCGCGCACGCCGCCGCCGCGGGGACGGACGTGGCGACGGCCTCCCCCGGGGCCGTGGCCGCCGCCACCCGCGTCACCTTCGCGGTGGCGGCGGCCCTGGTCCTGGTCGCCCTGGCCGTCGCGGCGCGCGCTACGGCGCGTCGGGGCCCGGCAGCGGACGGCACAGCAGCGCGGCCGGAGAGGGCCGCGCGGCGAACCGGGTCGTGAAGGCGATGCCCGCCACGTACTCGGTGGCGGCGCACTGGCCCTTGTAGTGGCCGGCGGCGTAGTCCGCTCCGGGAGCGCCCTCGGGGCGGTTGTCTCCGCGGTCGAACCACAGGGTGCGGCCACCCGCGGGGAGGACGGTACGGGCCGGGGCGCACAGCGCCGCGGAGACCCTCGCGCCGCGCAGGCTGTACCCGGTCAGGAACTGGCCCTGCGGGCACTGGTACTTCGTGTATCCGCCGGCCCAGTCCCCGCCCGCCGGGACGTACCTCTCGTCGCGGACCACCGTGTGCCCGCCGGACGCGGCGCGCAGCCCCGAGTCGACGCACAGGCCGCGGCCTCCGGTGTGGCTCAGCCCGGTGAGGCGGGAGCCGTCGGGGCAGACCGCCTTGCGGGCCCCGCCGTCCCAGTCGCCCGCGGCCCGGGTGAGCAGCGAGGCGTTGTGGTCCCGGTGGTCCGTGGTCAGCTGGTACCAGGCGGTCGCGGCCGGTACGGGTCCCTGGCGGCCGGGGGTGGCGACCAGCCCGGACCAGCGTGCGGTGCGCCAGTCACCCGGGTCCGGTACGCCGGAGCGGCGGCCGGCCGTGTCGTAGCGGAGCAGGGCCCAGGTGTCGCCGCCGGGGGCGCCCGTCGCGGTGGTGCTCCAGCCGACGAGCGGCCAGTACGCGAAGTCGGCGTCGGTGCGGGTCAGATGGCCGGTGAGGCGTTCGAACCAGGTGCGCGGGGCGGCCCCGCCCTCGTCGGCCCCGATGCCGAACTCGCTGATCCACACGGGGGCGGTGAAATGTGCGCCGGTCTCCGCGGAGACGAAGAACGCCTGGTCGTAGAGGGTCTGTTCCAGTTGCTCCGCGGTCATGTCCTGGTAGCGCAGGTCGCTGGTCTCGCCGATGCCGGTCGCGCCGCTGTGCCGGGGGCCGGTGTAGCCGTAGAAGTGCGCGGAGTAGACGAGCTTGTGCGAGGTGACCAGCGTGTGGGACAGGGTGCGGACCGGGGTGAGGGTGGGGCGGCCGTGCGGGAAGCCGTCCACGGGGAGGCCGAACCAGTTGATGCCCTCGACGACGATCAGCAGGTTCGGGTTGGCCTCCGTCAGGATGCGGTCCGCGGCCTCCTGGGCTGCCGCGTGCCAGTCGTGGTGGTCGCCGAGGCCCCAGTTGGGGTCGTCGAGGACGTCGCGGCGGACCTCGTTGTAGAGGTCGGCGCCGACCACCCGCGGGTTCTCGCGGTAGCGGCGGGCGAGGAAGACCCAGTCGTCGGCCCACTGCGCGGTGGTGCGGCCGCTGTTCCAGCGTTCGTTGCCGTCGAGGCCGCAGCACCAGCGGGTGGTGACGGTGTGGTTGTTGAGGATCACCGCGAAGCCGGCGTCGGTGAGGGCCGCGACGACCGCGTCGAAGACCTGGAGCGGGGTGCGGCCGCGCAGTGCGGGGTTGGCGGCGACGGCCGCGTCCGGGACCGGGGTGGTGGTGCGCAGCATCTCGTTCGAGAACGGCAGCCGGATGCTGTTGAGGCCCAGGGCGCGGAAGTCGGCGAGCAGGGTCGCCATCGGGACCCGGTCCAGGCCGAGCGGGATGCCGTTGGCGTTCTGGCCGCTGTGGTGCGTGGCGGGGTCGTTGCGGTCGCCCGAGCCGTTCCAGGAGCCCTGGGCGCCGTCCCAGTTCCCGGAGCGCAGGCGGAAGCGGTTGCCCGCGGCGTCGACGACGTAGCGGCCGCGGGTGGACAGCGGCGGGGTCCACGCCTCGGCGGCGGCCGCGCCCGCCGGGGCGGCCTCCGGGGCCGGGGCCGCGTGCGCGGGCAGCGTGCCGACCGTGAGCAGGAGGGCGCACAGGGCGGCGCGTAACAGGGACTTCATCGTGCTCCCGCCGGGGTTCGGCCGCCCGGGCGGGGCGGCAGCCGCGGGTCAAGTTACCGGCGGGTCTCCCCCGACGGAAGGCGAACGCGGGAACGGTTTCGCGGGAGGTGCGGCGCCTGCGCCCCGGCGCTCCCACCGGGGTGCGGGTTCCGGCCTTCCGCGCCCGCTCACGCAGCGTCACCCTGGCGAAACGCCCGCGCGCGGGGCGACGCCCCCTCTACCGTGCCCTGATAACCGGGCACGGCTGCGGAAGGCGGGGCGGATGGACGAAGAAGAGGACATGCGGCTGGCGGGGATGACGCCCGAGATCTCCCGCCGCACCCTCGTCATGCTGCGCGGCCTCGCCGGCCTGGAGCCGCCCGAACAGGTCCCCGAGGAGGCGATGATCGTCGCCGACTCGGTGCTGGCCCAGCACGGCACGGACGGCCTGCGTGTGCTGGTGATGACCTTGGCGGCCTGGGCCACGGCGCAGATCGAGAACGTGGCCGAGCTCAGCGGTCGCAGCCACGAGGCGGTCCTGGACGCGATGGAGCTGGCCTGCATGGAGGCGAACGGGGAGGACTGAGCGCCGCGGGGGGCGTGGAGCCCGGGGCCGGGGCATGCCGGGCAGAAACCCGTTCCCGGCGGGGTCGAAATCCGGCCCGCGTCGGCGACACTGGGAGAGCAGGAGCGTCGCGGGGGGTCCGATCGGAGGCCGTCGTGAGCACACCTTCCCCCATCCGAATCGCCGCCGTCCTGTCCACGGAGCACCGCGGACGGCTGATGTCGCAGGCCCGTGAGGTCAATTTCCCGGAGAACGCGCGGATCTTCGACGAGGGGAACCGTGCGGACGCCTTCTGGATCGTGCGCTCCGGGACGGTGACCCTGGAGGTCCCGGTGGCGGGCCGCCGGCCGGCCCCGGTGGAGAACCTCGGCCCCGGGGAGCTGGTGGGCTGGTCCTGGCTGTTCCCGCCGTACGTGTGGCAGCTCGGCGCGGAGGCGATGACGCCCGTGCGCGCGTACGAGTTCGACGCCGCGGCGGTCCGGATGCTGATGGACGCCGATCCCGCCTTCGGCTCGGCCGTCGGGCACTGGGTCGGGCGCGTCCTCGCGATGCGCCTCCAGCAGACGCGCACCCGGCTGATGGACCTCTACGCCCCCCGGCTGAGCGCGGCCGGCTAGGGCCCGGCCCCGAGGACGGTCCGAGGGGTTCCCCGAGGACGGACCACTCCGGCGCACCCACGGGCGGTGCGCCGGGGCCGCGGCGTGCTCCGGAATGCGCCGCGCGGCCCGTTCCGAAGGTTTCGGGGAGGTTTCGTGTCGGTGTTCGGCCGATTCGGGCGACTCTTCCCGCACTGGTCAGCACCACCCCACCGCTGCTGTCTGCACTCATCCGCACACGATGGGTGACGTAAAACGAGAGGGGGGGACGGGCGTTCGCGGCCCGCGTCGGCAAGACTCTGTCCGCTATCCGAAACACCAACCCAAGGGAGTGTTCGCAATGCGGTCCATCGCAAGGGGTCTCGGACTCGGTTCCGCCGCCATGGCGCTCACCGCGCTCACCGCGCTGGCCTGGCCCGGCACGGCCGGCGCCGCACCGGCCGGCACGGAGAGCCTGTACGCGCCGTCCGCGCTCGTCCTGAGCGTGAGCGCCGGGGCGGACGCCGACACCGGCACGGTCCTGCGCGCGGTGACACTGGTCTGCGCGCCGACGCCCGGGGGGACCCACCCGAACCCCGGCGCCGCGTGTCGCGAATTACGAGCCGCCGGAGCCCAGTTGGACCCGCTCGCCGCCCCGGCGGCCGACGCCGTGTGCACCCGCGAGTGGAACCCGATGACGGTGACGGCGGACGGGGTCTGGCAGGGGCAGCGGTTCAGCTACGCCTACACCTTCGCCAACCCGTGCGGCCTGCGGAACACCACGGGTGCCCTGTTCGACTTCTGACCCGGGAGGACCCGGGCCCGCGGGAGGGGACGGGCCGGACGGCGCCGTGCGACCGCCGTCCGGCCCGCACCGCACCACCGGGGTGCGCGCCGGGCCCGTACGCGCCTCTGTTGTCAGCCCAGCTCGAGGCTGGCCACACCGAACATCTCCGCCATGGCCACCTCGGGCGCCGGCCCCGTGTACATGCGGGCGGCCTCGAAGGTGGCCACCAGACCCAGCCCCTCGAGAAGGCGGACCGCCTCGGGGTTCGCATCCGGCACGTCCACGGACACCGGTCCGCCGCCGGCCCGCCGGCAGAGCCCCCGCAGCAGGGCGGCCGCCGTCCGCGCGTCGGCCGCGTACAGCGGACCGATGCGGTGCGCGCCGCTGCACGGCCGGATCACGCCCAGACCCTCGACCCGGCCGTCGCGCACGGCCGCGAGGGCCGTCCGGCCGGGCAGCCCGGTCCAGGCGGCCAGGAAGGCGTCCCGCGGCGCGGGGAAGAACCGCCGGTCGTAGGCCGCGAGGAGGGCGAAGGGGAGGGTGGCCGCGTCCACGATCCCGGCTCCGCCGGAGTCGGACCCGGTGTCGTCACCGGCGGCGGGCACCCCCTCCAGACGTACGTTGTTCCAGGCCCGGCGGAAGCCCGATGCACGGTAGTTGGCCTGCTGTGCGACGACCCCGTCCAGCCCGACGAGCCGTCCGTCGAGGCGGTCGGTCCCGGCGCGCCACAGGCGCATCCCGTATCCTCGGCCGCGGAAGGCGGGCCGGGCGATGTAGAGGCCGATGAACCCGAAGTCCGACCCGTAGCGGACGGCCGAGATGCAGGCGACGGGTTCACCGTCGAGCCGTCCCACGAGGAAGCCCTCCGGGTCGGCGACCGCGAAGGCGAACCGGTCCGACTCCCCCGGGTTCCAGCCCTCCTCCTCGGCCCAGGCCCGCATCATCTCCATGTCGGCGCCGCTCGCCCCGGTGATCACGAATCCCGTCATGGCGGTGTTGTACCAGATACGGGCGTTGTGCACAGGGGTGCCCGGTCGGCCGGGAACGCCCAACGGCCGGTCAGCCCGCGCAGATCACGTCGTCGACCCGGATGGGCCTGGTGTCCAGGCGCACGTACGCGGTGAAGGTGTCGGTGCGGTCGCCGCCCCAGTGGGTGGTGACGGTGGCCCAGCCCACCCCGGCGGACTGCGCGACGGTGACCGGTCCGACACCGATGTCCTGCGGCCGCTCCTGCGGCCGCTCCTGCGGCCGCTCCTGCGGCCGCTCCTGCACGCAGAGCAGGACGTCGCTGCCGGCGTTCTCCTTCTGCCGGTCCTTGAGGACCTGGGAGACGTGGTGGCGGCGGTCGTGCGCGGAGGGCCCGTGGTCGCCGTAGAAGCGCGTGAGGAACCGGCCGATCTCCGCGGCGGTGTGCCCCTCCCGGAAGGCGGCCGGCGCGGCGAGGGCGGGAGCGGGGGCCAGGGCGGGCAGCGCGAGCCCGGCGAGCAGCAGGGCACCGAGGGTGCGAGGGGTCAGGTTCATGTGCGCTCTGTACCCGCCCCGCCGGTCCACCGGGAGGGCGCGGCCCGGATCTCACTCCTGTGGGCGCGGCGATTCACCGCGGACCCACCCTTCCCGTACGCGCACCGTGGCCCGCTTAATCGGGTCGCGGGCGGGCGGCGGTCGTACGTAGGGTCCGGTCCATGGGAAAGCCGCTCGTCGCAGTGTTCAGTGGGGCCGGGATGTCCACGGACTCCGGGATCCCCGACTACCGGGGCCCCCAGGGGCTGTGGCGGCGGGACCCCGACGCCGAGAAGCTCGTGACCTACGAGTACTACATGGCCGATCCGGAGATCCGGCGGCGGTCCTGGCTGATGCGGGCCGAGATCGGCGCGCTGGGCGCCCGGCCGAACGCCGCACACCTCGCCGTGGCCGGACTGGAACGCTCCGGCACCCCGGTACGGGTCCTCACCCAGAACGTGGACGGGCTGCACCAGCTCGCCGGTGTGCCCGCACGGAAGGTCTTCGAACTGCACGGCAGCGCGCGCTCGGTGGTGTGCACGGCCTGCCACGCCCGGTCGGACATGGACGAGGCGCTGGCCCGGCTGGCGCAGGGGGAACCGGATCCCGCCTGCCGCGCGTGCGGCGGGATCCTGAAGCCGGCCACCGTGATGTTCGGACAGCGCCTGGACCCCGAGGTGCTGGCGCAGGCCGTCGCCGTGGCCAAGGGGTGCCAGGTGTTCGTCGCCGTCGGCTCCACCCTCCAGGTGCAGCCCGCCGCGTCGCTGGCCGGGATGGCCGCGGAGGCCGGGGCCCGGCTGATCATCGTGAACGCGGAGGAGACCCCGTACGACCCGCTCGCCGACGAGATCGTCCGCGAGCCGATCGGGACCGCGGTGCCGGAGCTGCTGGCCAGGATCGCGGCCGGCGGCTGAGCACGGCGGGCCGGCGCCCGCGTCCGCTCACCCGGCGTCGGCCGCGCGGCGCATCTCCGCGACGTCCAGCTTCTTCATCCCCATCATGACGGCGGTGGCGCGGGCGGCCCGTGCGGGGTCCGGGTCGGCCACCAGGTCGATCGCGCCCGGCGGGATCACCTGCCAGGACAGCCCGAACCGGTCCTTGACCCAGCCGCACTGGCCCTCCTCGCCGCCGTCCGCGGTCAGCACGTCCCAGTAGTGGTCCGCCTCGGCCTCGTCGGCGCAGTGGATCTGGAAGGAGATCGCCTCGCTGAAGGTGAACTGCGGGCCGCCGTTGAGACCGACGAACTTCTGGCCGTTGATCTCGAACTCGACGACCATCACCGAACCGGCCCGGCCGGGACCCGCCTCGTTGTACCGGCCGATCCGGCCCAGCCTGCCGTCCTTGAACACCGACAGGTAGAAGTCGGCCGCCTCCTCCGCGTTGCCGTCGAACCACAGACACGTGGTGAATCCGTTGCCGCTCATCTCTGCCTCCGGGCCGGTGCGTGGGCGGTGGTTACCGCTCCTCACCTGCAGACCGGCCCCGGACCCGAAAGTCATCGGTGGGTCCGGGGCCGGTCCTGCGGCGGCGGGGAATTTCGCCCGTTCGGGCTACTTGGCGGGGCCGGCGCCCTGCGCGAGCATCCGGTCGACGACGCGCGCGGCGGCGTTGCCGTCGTCCAGGTCGCAGAACTCCTCGCGGAACGCGGCGCGCGCACCTGCGTACTCCGCGCCCAGCGCCTCGGCGTTCCGCACGGCCTCGACCAGGCTCGCGGAGTCCGCAAGCATCGGGCCGGGGGCCTTCTCCACCAGGTCGAAGTTGAACCCGCGCAGCGTGCTGCGGTAGTGGTCCAGGTCGTAGGTGAAGAGCAGGATCGGCCGGTCGGTCAGCGCGAAGTCGAACAGCACCGAGGAGTAGTCCGAGATCAGCACGTCGGCGACGAGCAGGAGATCGGTGGCGTCCGGCCAGCGCGACACGTCGACCACGAAGCCGTCGCGGACCCCGTCGCGGACCTGCTCCGTGACGTGGTGGTGGCCGCGGACCAGCAGGACGTGGTCCTCGCCCAGTTCACGGCGGGCCGCGTCCAGGTCGATCCGCAGGTCCAGCTTGTAGCCGCCGGACCAGCCCTCGTTGTTCTCTCGCCACGTGGGCATGTAGAGGACGACCTTCTTGCCCTCGGGCAGGCCCAGCCGCCGCTTGACCTCGGCGATCCGCTCCGCGTCCGGCCGTACCAGCGCGTCCGTGCGCGGGCTGCCGGCCTCGATGACCTCGCCGTCGTAGCCGAGGGCGCGCTTGAGGAGCGGCGTGGCGAAGCTGCTGGGCGAGGCCAGCAGCGTCCACTGGGCGCTGTCGTGCGCGAGTCCTTCGAGGACCTCGGGGCTCGTGTAGTAGTCGTGCACGAAGTCGTGCCCGATCTGCTTGATCGGCGTGCCGTGCCAGGTCTGCAGGACGACCTGGCCGGGGCGGCGCCGGAACTGGCGCGGGACCGTGTCGTTGGTCACGAAGTAGCGGGCACGGGCCAGGAGTTCCCAGTACTCCACGCTCTCGTACTGCACGGCGCGGGCGGTCTCCGGGACCTCGGTGCGGCCGTCGCGGACCAGCCAGACGTGCTCCAGCTTCTCGCCGCGGCGCAGCAGCTCCTCGTGGACGGCGCGCGGCGAGTCGCCGGAGCCCTGCCCGTGGAAGGCGCTGTAGAGGACGACGTCCTTGACCGGCAGGGCGCGCTGTGCCGGGTAGGTCTCGTAGCGGGCGACGCGCTGGGTGTAGCGGGAGCGGTCGTGCGGGCTGAGCAGCGGGTCGGCGACGATCACCATGCGGTCGTAAAAGCGGGTCTCGATCCGCATCCGGCGGCCCTGCGTGCTGAACGCGTGGGGGCCGGAGAAGAGCAGGCCGGGCGCCATCTGCACCGGGGCGCCGCGGTCCACGCCGAGCAGGCCGGCGGTGGTTCCGCCCTGGGCGGCCGGGCGCAGCGTGGGCCACCAGCGGCCCTCGGGCAGCGTGGTGCGGCCGGCGTACGCCTCCGGGAGCATCGGCTGGAAGGTGGTCTCGAAGGTGTCGCCGTCCCGGGTGACGGGCCAGCTGAACTCGTGGCCGTGCGCGTTGTGCACGACCAGCTCGTAGGGCTCGTCGGTCGGGGCGGTGAAGCGGCCGCGCAGGCTGACGGTGCCGTCCTCGGCCTTGACCTCGTCGATCAGCGGCGGGGAGGGCTGGACGGACAGCGCGAGGTGGCCGGTGTTGCCGCGCTTGGCGAACAGGGAGCGGCCGGAGCTCTCGCCGGGCAGCGGCAGGACCAGGCCGGTGAAGCCGCCGCGCTCGTCGTGGACCAGCCGGTGCTCGGTGCCGTCGGCGCCGACCACGGACAGGCTCCACGGCTCCGGGTTCCACTCGCCCGGCTCGGACACGCGGTCCGGTACGGCGGCCAGGTCGGCCAGCGGCACCCGGGCGGTGAAGGGGGTGCTGCCGCCGGTGGACGCGGCCGCGGACTCCACCGGGAAGGTGCGGACGGTGCCGCTGGTGACGTGCACGGCCCGCAGGGTGGCGGTGCCGACCCCGGCCGACAGCTCGCCGCTGATCTCGACGGCGTCGCCGCCGGCGGGACGGACGTCCAGGGCGCGGGCGCGGGCGACCTCGACCTGGATGGTCAGGGCGCCGGAGACGGCCGGGACGATCCGGACGTCGGGGGCGACCCAGAACGGCGGCGGGTTCTGGCCTGTGTCGTGCTCACCGCCGCGCAGACGGGCGCGGTGCAGGCCGCCGGCACCGGTGACGGCGATGGAGGTGGTCCAGGTGCCGTCGTGCCACTTGCCGCCGGACTGGAAGATGGCGGGGTCGACGACGGCGGTGAAACCGGCCCAGTCGGCGTGGCGCAGCGCGAGGTGCGGTGCGTTCACGGTGGCCATCGGGGAGGCGACCGTGCGCGCGCTGACGACGGAGCGACGGCGCTTGCCGCCCTCGCGGAAGATCAGCATCTTGCGGGAGCCGAGGCGGCTCTCGGCGCCGAGGTGGCCGGGGAGGGCGTAGCCGCGCAGGAGCAGCTTGCCGTCGGCCCAGGCCGCCTGCTCCAGGCGGCTGACGACCCGGCGCTCGCGGGGGCCGAGGGTGAGGATCTTGGCGGGGACCGGCGGGCGGCCCTGGAGGAAGGGGTAGTCCGCCTGGGGGCGGGCGAGGCCCTTGACCGGCACGCTGTAGCTGTAGTCGCGCTGGTGGTCCGTGAGCGCGATGAAGTCCTCGACCCGGCCCTCGCCGGCCAGGTAGGCCTTGAGGCGGTCGGCCACGGTCAGGTCGGACCAGGGCGCGGTGCCGATCTCGCGGACGAGGCCGCCGACCTCCTTGACGAAGGCGGCACGGAAGTCGGCGCCGCCCTCACCCACGTACTTGTAGATGAGCGGGAGTTCCTCGCTCAGCACGTTGTAGTCGTAGTCGCGCAGGTAGCGGACGTACTTGGCGCCCTGCTTGGCCTTGAGGGACTCGCGGACCAGGCGCACGGAGGTGACGCGGTCGATGAGGGAGACCGGGTCGGTGGAGCGCTGGGTGATGGAGCGCTCGCCGGTCTCGCGGACGCGCCAGTGGTAGACGCACTCGCTGAGGATGTCGACGCTGGAGGCGAAGTAGTGGGCCGGGATGCTCACCGGGGCGTCCTCGTAGAGGATGCCCTCCGGGTACTGGAAGCCGTGCTCGTCCCAGAAGGTGCGCCGGTAGACCTTGTTCCACGCGGTGCGGTCGGTGACCAGCGCCGGGAACTTGGAGATGTGGGTCTTCAGCTGGGTCCGCGCGAAGGCGGCGCGGTGGCCCCACGACTGGTTCATGCCGACCGAGCGGAAGCGCTTGACGTTGCCGCCGGCGAAGTCCGATCCGGTCTCGTCGAGGGTCTCGATCAGCCTCTGGTAGGCGTAGTCCGGCATCGTGTCGTCACTGTCGACGAAGGCCAGGTACTCGCTGTCCGGGTGCATGTGGCGGGCGCCGGTGTTGCGGGCGGCGCCGAGGCCGGCGTTCTCCTGCATGACGACCCGGAAGCGCTTGTCGCGCGCGGCGAAGGCCTTGGCTATGACGGCGCTGGTGTCCGTGGAGCCGTCGTCCACGAGGATCGCCTCGAAGTCGCCGAACGTCTGAGCGGCGATGGATTCCAGGCACTCGTCGAGGTAGAGCTCGACGTTGTAGACGGGGACGACGATGCTCAGGCGCGGGGGCATGGGTGGCGGTTTCTCCAGCGTTTTATGCTTTTTCGATGATCAGCTCACAGCATCTTACTCTGTAACAGAGTTATAAACTCCACCGATATGGGGCACATCGAACTGATCGCCGGGGCGGACGGCAAAGAATTCAGCCGCCCGCCACCTCGACGGTACGGTGGGGCCCGCCCGGAGCGGTCCCCGCGGGGGTGCCCCGTCAGATCTCGAGGTCGGTCTCGATCTTCTTGAGCTGGTGCCTGGCCATGGCCAGGTTGGCCCGCTTCTTGTCGAGCGCCAGGTAGAGGAAGAAGCCGGCCGAGCCGCGCCCCTTCATCAGCCGGATCAGGTGGTACTGCGTGCCGAGGGTGATCAGGATGTCCTCGATCTCGTCGTTGAGGCCGAGCATCTCCATCGTGCGGACCTTGGCGCGGACCACGTCGGTGTTGCCGGCCGCGGCGACGGCGAGGTCCAGGTCCTTCCCGCCCCCGATGGTGCCGAGGGCCATGCCGCTGCCGTAGTCGACGAGGGCCGCGCCGATGGCGCCCTCGATGACGGTGGTGGCTTCCTTCAGTGCGGTCTCCACGTTGACCATGGGAGTTACCTCTTTCTCGGGTGTTCGTTGGCTGGGTGATGGACGTTCGGTCGACTGTGTTCGTGTTCCGGCCCGGTGCGGCCGGACGCTTCCGTGCGCCGTGGTGCGGCGAACGGTGCGGGCGCGGCTCACCCGGGCGCGGCGCCGCGGCGGCCCAGGGTGTGCTCGATGAGTTCGGCGATGCGCAGGCTGGAGCGGCGGGCCTCCAGGTGGAGGCGCCCGACGTTGATGCGGGGTTCCGCGGTCAGGGTGAGGACGGCCGCCAGGCCCGCCGCGTAGGTGGCCACGTATCCGTCCTCCCCGCGCACCAGGAGCTCGCGGAAGGCACCCTGGCCGGTGCTGTCGCTGAGCCGCTGGGCGACGCCGAGGGCGGCGGCGGTCAGCGCGGCGACGGCCTCCACCTCGGCCGCGGCGCTGTCCTGGGCGAGGACGAAGCCGTCGGTGCTGGCGGCGAGCGCGCCGGTGAGCTGGGGAACGCGGGCACGCAGCCGGCGGAGCTCGGCGAGTATCTCGGCCTCCGCCTCGGGGGGCACCGTACTCATGTCGGCCTTACTCCTTTCGGGCTGCCTCCTCTCGGAGCGGTCGGCACGCAGGGCCGGTCGCAGCGGGAGCCTCACAGGCTTGCCTCCAGTGCGTCGCGTAACCGGCGGAGCAGGGCCACGTCCGGGGATTGGGCCTCGGTCATCCAGTCGGGCAGGGGGGGAACAGCCGGCGGCGGGGGCGGGCTGTGCGGGGTCTCGACGAGTCCGGCCGCCGCGAGGCGCCGTACGTCGAGCAGCGTGTGGAAGGCCGGCCGGCCCAGGACCCAGGCCAGGTCCGCCGGGGTGCGCAGGCCGTCGGCCTGGCCGAGCAGGAGCCGCTGCCGGGCGGTGACCGTCTGGCCGGGTGCGGCCGCCCGGGGCACCACGGGCGAGGTGTCGAGCTGGGGGTAGGGCCAGACCGCGTCGAGGAGTTCCCTGCGCCGCCGGGTCTCGCGCTCGACGGCCGCGGCCGGAACGGAGCGGACGGAGCCGATCCAGTGGGTGGCTCCGCGGCGGAAGCGGGAGGGGCCCGTGCCCGGGGAGAGGGCGAAGAACGCGGCGTCGAATATCGCCGCGAGGTGGCATATCTCCAGCTCCCCACCGGCGAGTCCGCCGCTGTCCACGAGGAAGCGGGCCACCTGACGGCGGGCGCCGGCCCGGTCGACCGCTTCCCGCCAGCGTTCGGGGGTGAGGCCGCCGCCGGTGGTGAGCAGGACGTCGAGGCCGGGGGTGGCCGGGCTCTCGGCGTGCACGATCCGGCCGTCCTCCAGGAAGAGGGTGCCCCGGTCGCGGAGCAGGGCTCCGGTGGCGCGTTCGGCGGCGAGCCGGGTGAGCAGGGGGGACACGGCGGCGAAGGCGTTCGGGGCGGTGGCCGAGGCGGTCATCTGAGCACCAGCCCCTCGGCCAGGGCGCGCAGTCTGTGCCGGGCGAGGGCGAGGTTCCCGTCGGCCCGGTCGAGCCAGAGGTGCAGGAAGACGCTGCTGTCGAAGCTGGTCTCGACGAAGCGCAGGACGTGGTATCCGTTGCGGGTGGTGACGATCAGGTCCTCCACGGGCGGGCCGTCGGCGGCGGGGCCCGTGTCAGCCGGGGCGAAGGACTCGTACTCGGCGGCCGCCCGGGCCAGCTCGGCCGTCTCGGCCGCGGTGGTCTCGTGGTCGCCCACGGGCGACTCCCCCACGGTGCCGAGGGCGAGCCCGCTGCTCCAGTCGACCAGCGCGGCCCCGCGCGCACCAGGCAGGGCCATGGCTTCGAGCAGGCATTCGTCGATCCCGGGCACGCGGGCTCCCCTCCCGGCCGGACGTGCGGTGTGCACGGTAGTGCGGCGCGACAGGAGGGAACTTACTCAAGTTCCGCAGGGTGAAAAGGCGTTCTGGCATTTTCCGCTGGAACGTGCCAGGAAGGGCGTCAGAGCTTGGCCGGAACGCGTCGCAATCTGATCACGAGGCCAACGGAAGATCGTCCGCGAGACGGAACGCACCGCCTTCGCGCTGCACGTATCCCTCGTGGCTGAGGGTGCGCAGCAGGTGGTAGACGGTGGGCAGGGGGATCCCCGTGAGTCTGGCGAGCCTCTTGGCGGTCGCCCCGTTCTCGGCGGACATCGCCTCCAGGAGGCGCAGGGCGCGCTGCACGGAACCGATCAGGGTGGGCGTGCTGTCCTTCTGACTGTGCTCGGTGGCCATGGCTGGTCCCCCTGTGCTCCGGTACGAGGCCTGGCAGAGCCATCAAAGTGGCTTGCGGGGCGCAAAGCCAAGCGGACTCGCGTAAACCTGAGCATAAGATCACCGGATCCCGCCCCCGCTATGCGGTGCAGGTCACGTACGCGGGCAGCATGGCGTCCTCGATCAGGTGGCGGGGCAGGGCCAGGCCGAAGCGGCGTTCCAGCACGGCGAGGGTGCGGCGCTCGCCGTCCTCGTCCGGTTCCTCGCCGGGCCGGGCGCTCGCGCCGTCCGGGGTCAGGATCCCCGCCGCGACCAGCTCGGGCAGGAGGTGGTCCGGCCGGTGGCCGCCGCGCCAGCACTCCTCGCCGAGGCCGAAGCAGCAGACCAGCTCCCCGTCCTGGGCGTACGCGAACAGTTTGGGCGGGTGGTCCGGCTGGGGGTCGAGGTGGACGGCCTCGGCGCCTCCGCGGGAGACCTCGGCGAGCCGTTCCGCGCCGGCCGGCATCCCGTGCTCGACGGCGAAGGACCAGGCTCCCCAGGTGCCGACCCTGGCCACGCCGTCGCCCTCGGCGGTCTCGGTGACCATGCTCCAGGCGTCGCGGGAACCCAGCGGTCCGGGAAGCGGGCCCGGCAGCGCGCCGAGCCGGACGGCGAGCTCCTCGGGGCCTATGCCCCGGGCGAAGGTCAGGCCGACGAGCCATTCGCCCCAGTCGGCCAGCCACTGGATCCCGCGGACCCGTTCCTCGGTCGTGTTCGACATACCCGCACTCCCCACGGTCCTCCGGGACACCGGTACTCCCCCACGGGCACGATAGTCAGTCCGTGGCGTCCCGCGGGAGGAGTCGCCCGACCATCGTCTCGATGAGGCCCTCCACCGCATGCGGTTCCAGCAGCTCCGGCACGGTCAGGTCGTCCACGATCAGGCCGAGCATCGCCAGGTAGAGCAGCACCACGCCCTGCCGGTCCCCGGGCAGGCCCTGGTCGAGGTGCCAGGCGATGTTCGCCTCGAGCTCGGCGCCCTGGAAGCCGGCGAGCTCGGTGCGCAGCTCCGGGCGGCGGGTGGCCTCCAGCCGCAGCTCCAGCATCGCGATGTGGACGCTGCGCTCGCGCCGCATCCGCTCCAGGAGCCGGCCGAGGAGGACGGCGGTGTCGAGCGGAGGGGCCAGGTCGGCGGGGTCGGGGACCAGGCGTTCCCTGGTGCGGTGCAGGATCTCGACGAGGAGCTGGGAGCGGTCGGCGAAGTAGTTCGTGGTGGTGCCGGTGGGGACCGCGGCCTCCTTGTCCACCGCGCGCAGGGTCAGGCCCCGGGAGCCCTCGCGCGCCAGGACTTCGATGGCCGCGTCGAGGAGGGCGGCGCGGCGCTGGGGGTTCTGGCGCATGGGGGTCCTGGTTCTGGGTGCGGCCCGGCACGGTCCGGTGCGGGGGGACGAGAGCACTGCGGGTGCAGTGCTCCGCCCACGGTAGCGGACGCCCGCGGTCCGGGGCGGGGTCAGTCCTCCGGCCGCCCGGCCCGGGCGGGGCGGGCCGATTCCAGCAGGTACGGGACGTCGATGACGGCCACTCCGGGGGTGAAGAGCAGGCGGGCCTTGAGCCGCAGCGCGTTCTGGTTGTGCAGGGGCTGCTCCCACCAGTGGCCCACGACGTACTCGGGGATGACGACGGACAGCATGTCGGCGGCGCCGGCGGCGGCCTGTTCCTGCACGTACGCCAGGACCGGACCGACGACCTCGCGGTACGGGGAGTGGAGGATCGTCAGCGGCAGGCCCGGGTCGTGCGCCTCCCATGCCGCGCGCAGCCGGGCGGCCTCCGCCTCGTCCGCCGCGACCGTCACGGCCGTCAGGCTGTCGGGGCGCAGCCCCTGGGCGTAGCCGATGGCCTTGAGGGTGGGGGCGTGCACGGCGGCGACGAGGACGACGACGTGGTGGCGGGCCGGTCTGCGCGGCCGGGCGTCGGGGGCAACGTCGACCTGCCGTGCGACCTGTTCGTAGTGGCGGCGGACCCCCTTCATGCCGAAGAACAGGACGGGCATGGCGATGACGACCAGCCAGGCGCCGTGCGTGAACTTGGTGACGAGGACGATGACCAGGACGACGGCGGTCATGGTGGCGCCGACGGCGTTGATGGCGAGCCTGCGGTGGATGTGGACCCGTTCCTCGCGCGGTGTGGAGGGGGAGGCGAGCTCCTTGCGCCAGTGCCGGACCATGCCGGACTGGGAGAGGGTGAAGGAGACGAAGACGCCGATGATGTAGAGCTGGATGAGCCGGGTCAGTTCGGCGTCGAAGGCCACGATGAGGGCGATCGCGACGAGCGCGAGGAGCACGACCCCGTTGGAGTAGACGAGCCGGTCGCCGCGGTTGTAGAGCTGGCGGGGCGCGTAGCGGTCCTTGGCGAGGATGGACGCGAGCATCGGGAAGCCGTTGAAGGCGGTGTTCGCGGCGAGGATCAGGACCCCGGCGGTGACGGCCTGCAGCAGGTAGAAGAGGAAGTGCCAGCTGCCGAAGGTGGCGCGGCCGATCTGGGCGAGGGCGGTGGAGGTGGGCGTGCCCGGGGGCAGGCCCAGTTCGGTGGGGTCCGCGGCGACGTGCACCTGGTAGGTCATGGCGAGGGCGGTGATGCCGGCGAACATGGTCACCGAGAGGAAGCCCATGGCGGCGAGCGTGGTCGCCGCGTTCCTCGCCTTGGGCTTGCGGAAGGCGGGGACGCCGTTGCTGATGGCCTCGACGCCGGTGAGCGCGGTGCAGCCGGAGGCGAAGGCGCGCATGGCGAGGAAGACCACGGCGAGGCCGGTGTACGTCTCGGTGGCGATGATCGGCAGGTCGGCGGACTCGGCGCGGATGGTCTGACCGGTCCCCAGGCGTACGGCGGCCACGGCGAACATCAGGTAGATGACGAGCACGAAGCCGTAGGTGGGGATGGCGAAGATCCGGCCCGACTCCCGGACGCCGCGCAGGTTCATGACGGTCAGCAGGACCACGAAGGCGACGGACATGACCACTTCGTGGTCGCTGAGGGAGGGAACGGCGGAGGTGATGGCCGAGACCCCCGAGACGACGGAGACGGCCACGGTCATCACGTAGTCGACGAGGAGGGCACTGGCCGCGGTGAGGGCGGCGGTCGGGCCCAGGTTCTCGGCGCTGACGACGTAGGCGCCGCCTCCGCCGGGATAGGCGTGGCAGGTCTGCCGGTACGAGGCGATGACGACGACGAGCAGGAACACGATGGCGGCGGCCGCGTACCAGGTGAGGTGGAGCAGCGCGACGCCGCCGAGGGCGAGGATCAGCAGGATCTCCTCGGTGGCGTAGGCCACCGAGGAGAGCGGGTCGCTGCAGAAGATCGGCAGGGCGAGACGTTTGGGCAGCAGTGTCTCGCCCAGCCGCGCGCTGTCGAGGGGTTCACCGACCAGCACGCGTTTCGCATTGATGCGCCTCATTCGGGCATGATCGTGCATTTCGCCCCGACATCAGCCCTTCTGGGGCGGGTGTCACGGGGCGAGCTCCTCCGCCCGGTGCGCCAGCCACAGGTCGTGGCGGGCGCTCGGGGACTGGAGGAGTGAGCGCTCCAGCAGGGCCTCGATCCGGGCCAGCCGCTTGCGGGCGGCCGGCACCGAGACCCCCATCGCGGCGGCGGCCGGGACGAGCCGAGCCTCGTGGTCCAGCCAGGCGCGCACGGTGGCGCGGGCCCCCGCCGGGGCGCCGGGTGCGGTCAGCCGGCCCAGGTGGGAGGCGGCCCAGGCGGTCAGCCGGGGATCGCCGAGCACCTCGTCGAGACCGGGTGCGGCCGCCGGGGCGGCCGCCCCGCTCCCCCGCGGCGCGCCGCCGGTCAGCCGCAGGGCGAGCGACAGGGCGGCCTGGTCGGCCAGCCGGCCGAGGTCCACGTCCAGCAGGGTCTCCACCAGCCGGAGCCGGGCGGCGAGGGTGTTGCGGTGGATCTTCAGCAGCCGGGTCGCGTGCGAGGTGAAGTTCAGCCAGGCGTGCAGGGTCGCGCGCAGTTCCTGCGCGCCGGGGTCCTGGGGCCGCCGCGGCTCGTACGTGTGGAGCGGCGCGAGCAGGGCCGCGGCCCATCCCGCACCCGCCTCGTGGGCAGCGAGCTCCAGCTCCGGTCCGGGGCCGAAGCGGGCGTGGCGTTCGCTGCGGCCGCGGGCGACCGCCAGGGCGTGGAAGGCCTGGGTGTAGGCGGCCTGGGCCCGGCCCAGTCCCAGTTCCCCGCTGACCCCGACCGCGCAGTCCGGGGCCACCGCGGTCAGGGCCGCGGCCAGGGCGTCGTCCTCGGCGCAGGCGCCGGGGCCGGCCGGGACCAGCACGATCAGGTGCCGGACGTAGACCGGGCAGCGCACGATCCAGGCCCGGCCGCCCGTCAGTTCCGCGCAGAGCCGGGTGACTTCGGCGCGCTCCCCGGCCCGGCACTCGGCGACGTACATGCGCATGGGGTCGGGCAGCGACGGCCGCAGGGCCTCGGCGATCTGGTGGGCGGTGGAGAGCCGCCCGTTCATCAGCAGGTGCAGGACGGCCTCACGGGCCCGCGCCTCGGCGAGCGCGGCCCGCTCCTCCCGCCGCTCGCCCTCCTCGGCCCGCAGGACGAGTTCCAGCGGTACGGCGGCGTCGGCCAGCAGGGTGGGGGCGTCCGGGTGATGCGGCAGGGGCAGTACGGCGGCCAGCGCGCGGCCCGCGTCCAGGGCGAACAGCAGGGTGGCCGCGTCGGCCCCGTACAACACCGCGGACCGCACGCCGCGGGCGGACATCTCGGCGGTGCCCCGGGCGGCGGCCTCGGGCAGCGCCGGGCCCGGTTCCGCCCCGGGGCCGACGACCCCGGCCCATCCGCCGAGTCGGGCGGTGAGCCATTCCACGAGGGCGGCCGATCCGCCCGTGTGGGCGAGTCGGTGGAGCTTGAGGACGTCGTCGGACCGGGACACCGCCGCATTCAACCACCCCGGGGACGGACACTGTGCGGTGCGGTACCCCCTGCCGGCCGGTCACGGGGCAGGGCGAAACCTGCGCGCGGGTCCGCGGCCGCATAGCGTGGGCCGTGTGCGGCAGGGTCCCGGTCTCCACGGGGGAAAGACCGGGACCCGCCGCCGCTCACATCCGCGCGGCGGCGCTGCGGATGGCCTCCCGGATGCGGAAGTAGGTGCCGCAGCGGCAGATGTTGGCGATGGCGTCGATGTCCTCGTCGGTGGGGGAGCTCGTGCGCCGGAGCAGGGCCACGGCGGCCATGATCTGTCCGGGCTGGCAGAACCCGCACTGGGCGACGTCCTGTTCGAGCCAGGCCTCCTGCACGGGGTGCAGTACGTCACCGTCCGCCAGGCCCTCGATCGTGGTGACCGTCCGTCCCGCGCACGCCGAGACCGGAACGACGCACGGGCGGACGTCCTCGCCGTCGAGGTGGCTGGTGCAGGCCTTGCAGACGTCCACCCCGCAGCCGTACTTGGGGCCGCGGACGCCCAGCATGTCGCGCAGCACCCAGAGCAGGGGGAGATCGTCGGGGGCGTCGACGGTGACGCTCCGCCCGTTGACGGTGAAGGTGTGCGAGGGCACGGCGTACTCCTGGCTCCGGGGCTAGCGGGGGTAGGGGGTGAAGTCGACGTCGAAGTCGAGGGGGAAGCTGCGCGGCTTCGCACCGGTCGCGCGGGCCCAGGCGTTGGCGATGGCGCCGACGGCGGCGGGCACGCCCAGCTCCCCGGCGCCGCCGGGCTCCTCACCGGTGGCGGGCAGGACGAAGACGCGTACGTCGCGGGGGGTGTCGCGCTGCTGCGCCCAGTGGAACTGGCTGTAACTCCCCTCCAGTGGCAGCCCCTTGTCGATGTGCAGCCCGGCCCGCAGGGTCGTGGAGAGGGCGTCGGTGAGGCCGCCGATCATCTGGGCCTCCAGCCCCCGCGGGTTGACCGGCAGGCCCACGTCCACGGCGATCACCGCCTTGGTGACGCGGACGTGCTGCGGGTCCCGGGTGTCGACCTCCACGAGGCAGGCGGTACGGGACTTGTACTCCTCGTGGAAAGCGATGCCCTGCGCGCAGCCGGGCGGCATGGTCCGGCCCCAGCGGCCCTCGGTCGCCGCCTTGTCCAGCACGGCGCGCTGGGCGTCGGTCTTGAGGAAGGTCCGCCGGAAGCGGTACGGGTCGCGGCCGGTGCGCGCGGCGAGTTCGTCGACCACGATCTCCTCGGCGCCGCGGGTGTTGGCTGAGTACACCGAGCGCCAGGAGCCGGTGGGGATGCCGGTCGGCACTTCGGTGAGGACCTGGGTGGTGAGGCCGAAGTGGTAGGGGGACTTCACGGTGGTGTGGAAGAGGGTCTGGGCGAGGGTGGCGTTGCCGATGCCGAGCGGGAGGTGGGCGGCGGTGGCGGTGATGATCTCGCCGAGGCCGTGCCGGAAGTCGGTCTCGGCGGCGGCGACCCGGTGCTCGAAGCTGAGCACCTCGCCCAGCAGGTGCGTGGCCCGGATCTTGTGGTGGGTCGCGGGGCGCATCCGGCCGTGCCGGGTGTCGTCCACGCGCGTCCACATCACCTTGACCGGCCGGCGGCAGACCTTCGAGACGCGGGCGGCCTCCAGGGCCGCGTCGAAGAAGAGCCTGCGGCCGAAGGAGCCGCCGGCCTGGACCACGTGCACGGTGACCCGGTCCACGGGCAGGCCGAGCTCCGCCGCGATGGTCTGGCGGGCCACGATGGGGGACTTGAGGCCGGACCAGATCTCGGCCCGGTCCGCACGCACGTCCGCGACGGCGCAGTTGGTCTCCATCGGTGCGTGGCTGACGAAGGCGAAGTCGAACTCGGCGTCCACGTAGGGCGTCAGCAGCGGCGGCACCACCAGGGGCGCCGTGGCCGCCCGCAGTCCGGCGCGGATCTCGGGGTCGGACAGCCGGTCCGCGGGGCCCGGCCCCCAGGTGACCCGGAGCGCCGACTTGGCGTCGATGGCCTGGCCGAAGGTCTCCGCGACGACGGCCACGCCGGTGGGCACGGTCACCACGTCGAGGACACCGGGCATGGCCCGGACCGCGGCGAGGTTGGCGACGGAGACGACGGTGCCGCCGAAGGTGGGGGGCCGACGCAGCACGCACGGCTTCGCACCGGGCACGTCGAGGTCGAGGGTGTACTGCTGGGCGCCGGTGACCATGGCGCGGGCGTCGATCCGGTTCGCCGGCCTGCCCACGAGGGTGTGCTGCGCCGCCTTCTTGGGGGTGGCGGCCGGGACGACGAGTGCGGGGTCGGCGGCGGCCGCGGCGAGCTCCCCGTAGCGGGCGGTGCGGCCGTCGGGCGCGCGGACGGCGCCGTCGGCGGTGGTGAGGGAGTGCGGGGGCAGCTGCCAGCGGCGGGCGGCCGCGGCGACGAGGCGGGCCCGGGCGGTCGCGGCGCACTGGCGGACCGGCCCGTACAGGGAGCGGATGGAGTTGGACGATCCGGTGAGCTGGTTGAAGAGCAGCTCGGGGCGGGCGTCGTCCAGTTCCACCCGGACGTCGGCGGGCGGGGCGTCGAGTTCCTCCGCGACCAGCAGGGCCACGGCGGTGGTCAGGCCCTGGCCGACCTCCTCGCGCGGCAGCCGGAAGCGGACGGTGCCGTCGGCCTCCACGGAGAGTGCCAGCAGGGCGGAGGTCGGGGCGCCGGCGAGGATGAACAGGTCGCCGAGGTCGATGACGTCGGCGATCGCGGGGAGGCTGGGCACCACGGCGTGGGCGGACTGCGGGGCCAGGGCGTCGGCGCCAACACGGGTGACCAGGGCGAGGGTCGGCGCCGCGACGAGGTGGGTGAGGAAGGAACGCCGGCTGGGCCCGGCGGGGTTCGTGGCGCGCAGCCCGGTCATCGGTCGTCTTCCCCACGCTGTGCGGATCCGCCTGTGCGGACCTCCCCCGTCGTTACCGGCACGTAGAGTAGCGACGGCGTGGCGTGGTGGGAAGCCCCGTTCCCGCCGTCCCGCCCCGCGAAGGGGTCACTCGTTCGGGGGTATTGCGACCGGCGCGGTGAACCACCGCCCGGGTGATCTCGTCCGCCGGGGCGCTTGCCGTTGTTCGTCCGTACGATCGACCGGCCGGGGGCGGATGGCACGATTCCGGCCGCCCGTTCCGCCGTCCCGGATCCGGGACCGGCTGGTGTGCGGCCCGCACCGGAAAGGGCCATGACCGGATTCGTTCGCACGCCCCGAAAGCCCTCGCAAGGCCCTAGGCATATGCCGAAAGCAAGAACGTAGCGGATGTTGCCAAACGCCTTACACACTGTCGCTGCCTGTGCAACAGTCGTTACCGGTCCTTCCTTCAGACTTGGCCGTGCCGCGCCTGTATCGGAGTTCTCATGCCGTCCCACCTGTTCGCGGACCGTCCCGCGCAACCGCCCGAGCCGGGATCCGTGGACGCGCTGATCTCGCAGACCCGGCGACTGCGGGGTGACGTGGACGCCGTCCGCCGCGACACCGTCGTGGACGACGACGACGCGCAGGGCCGCTGGCAGCGCGCCCTGTGCGACCTGGCCGTCCATCATCTCGACGACCTCCGCGAGCACCTCGGCCAGCTCAAGGAGGGCCTGCCGCCCGCGCCCGAGCCCGTCGACTTCCCGCAGCCCGCCCCCGAGACCGTGCCCGAGGCACAGACCCGGGTCGGCAGCGCCGAGTGGAACCTGCTGACCGACGAGGTCATCTGGTCCGACGAGCTCTTCCAGATCTTCGGCCGGTCCCCCGAGTCCGGGGCGCTCCCCCTGGACGAACTGGGCTCCACCCTCTTCTCCGAGGACCAGCCGCTGCTCACCGCGTGGGTCACCGCCTGCCTGGTGGACGGCAGGCCGATCGACGGCGAGTTCCGCATCGTCCGGGCCGACGGCCGGGTCAGGACGCTGCACATGAGGGGCGAGCCGGTGCTCGACTCCGACGGCTGCGCCGCCTCCATGTGGGCGGTGCTCCGCGACGTGAGTGAACTGCGCAGGAGCCAGCGTGCGGTGCGCGAGTCCCGTGACTCGCTGCAGCGCCGGCTGGAGATCGCGCAGACCGAGCACCGGCTGGCGGTCGAGCTGCAGGAAGCCGTGCTCCCCCCGTGGCGCGGCTCCCTGCGGTTCCCGCACAGCGACGCCGGCTCGCTGGACGTCGCCGCGCACTACCTCCCTTCCGCCACGAGCGCCCTGATCGGCGGCGACTGGTACGACGCACTCGAACTCCCCGACGGAAGCTCGATGCTGACGGTCGGCGACCTGACCGGGCACGGGGTGACCGCCACCTCCGGCATGGCGATGATGCTGGGCGCCCTGCGCGGCATGGCCATGGCCGGCATCGAGCCGGGCCCCCTGATGGGCTGGCTCAACCAGCTGCTGGAAGCCTCGGTCCAGCCCGCCCTCGGCTCGGCCGTCTGCTGCCGCTACGACCCCGCCCGCCGCACGCTGTCCTGGGCCCAGGCGGGACACCCGGCCCCCCTGCTGTTCCGACGCGGCACGGGACGCTCCCTGACGCCCCCGGAGGGCGTGCTCCTGGGGGCGACCACGGGTGCCTCGTACGGACAGGCCGAGGAACAACTGCAAGCAGGCGACCTGTTGGTCCTGCACACCGACGGACTGACGCCGCGCAGCATCGAGTTCAGCCGGACGGACGGCACCGAACGGCTGCTGGCGATGGCGCCCCGACTCTCGGCGGCCCGGTCGGCGCAGGACTGCGTCCGGCTCGTCGTCGAGGAGTTCGCGGACGGCGAGCGGGAGGACGACGCCTGCGTGCTCGTGGCCCGCGTCGGCGGGTAGGAGCGGCACACCGGCCGGTACCAGGCCGGTCGTACGGGGCTTCTGGGCCGCGCCGGACGGCGCGGCCTTTCCCGTCTCCGCGTCCCGTCCCGTGTCCGTACCCGTATCCGGCCCGGTGGGGACGACGCCCCCGGGCGGGCGGGCCGCCGGACGCGCGCGAGGGCCGCCGAGGGGCTACACCCCCGCGGCACGGCCCGGAGCCGGGCTGTCGGGGAGGGCCAGCTTGATCTCCTGGCGCAGGTCCTCGATGCGCGCGTACCCCGCGTACTGGGCCGTCAGCCGGTACATCTCGCGCAGCCGGTCCCAGGTCCGGTGCGAGGAGGTCTCGTTCATCGAGACGAGGGCCAGCCGGGCATAACGGTCCGCCTGTTCCGGCTCGTCGGCGATGAAGCAGGCCGAGGCCATCGAGATGTAGTCGAAGATCTGGGAGCGCTGGTAGCCCTCACCCCGCAGCCGCAGGGCCTCCTTGGCGTGCCGGGCCGCGACCGGCGCCGCGGCGGCGTCGTGGTCGGCGAGGGTCCGGTAGGCGAGGGCCTGCATGCCGTGCAGGTCCGCCTCGTCGAAGTGCTGCATCCAGCTGGGCGGCGGCACGTCCCCCTTGTCGGAGACGAAGAGCTCCTCGGCCTCGCCCAGGGTGCGGCGCATGGCCTGCCCCTTGCCCATGGCGGCCTGCGCCCAGGCCTCGATGGTGTGCAGCATGGCCCGGGTGCGCGGCAGGGTCTGCTCGCCCGAGCCGGACTTGGCGAGCTTCATCAGGTCCAGGGCCTCGTTCGGCTTGCCGAGGTGGACCATCTGGCGGGCGGCGCGGGACAGGGCCTCCCCGGCGCGCGGCCGGTCGCCGCCTTCGCGGGCCGCGTGCGCCGCGATGACGAAGTACTTCTGCGCGGTCGGTTCGAGACCGACGTCGTGCGACATCCAGCCGGCGAGCACCGCCAGGTTGGCCGCCACCCCCCAGAGCCGTCGCTGGAGGTGGTCCGGGTGGTGGTAGGCCAGCATGCCGCCCACCTCGTTCAACTGGCCCACGACGGCCTTGCGCTGGAGGCCGCCGCCGCGGGAGGCGTCCCAGGCGCGGAACACCTCCACGGAGCGCTCCAGGGCCTCGATCTCCTGGGAGCCGATGGGGGCCGCCTCGTAGCGGTCGAAGCCCGCCTGGTCGGCCTGGAGGGTGTCCCCGACGCGCAGGGGTGCCGCCTTCGCCACGGCGGGGTCGGTGTGGAGCCAGTCGTACATGGCGTTGGTGAGGGCTGAGCCGGCGGTGAGCACCGCGCCCGCGCCCATCAGACCGCGACGGTTGAGCATGAGGTCCATTCCCGTGAATTCGGTGAGGACCGCGGCTGTGCGTTCGGGCGCCCAGGGCATGCCGTCGGGGTTCTCGCGAGCCCCGTCAGGCTGCCGTCCGGTGGTGCGCCGCTGCCGTACGAACCCGAGGTCCTCGATGGTCACGACACGACCGAGCCGCTCGGTGAACAGTGCTGCCAGTACCGTGGGCACCGGTTCGCGGGGGCTCTCCCCCATGTCGATCCAGCGCCGCACCCGCGAGGTGTCGGTGGCCAGCTGCGGGTGGCCCATGGCCGCCGCCTGCCGGTTCACCATCCTCGCCAGTTCGCCCTTCGACCAGCCGGCCAGGCCGAACAGGTCGTTCAGGCGGGTGTTTGGACCTTTGCTCACGTCAAGCCCCCAGGTTCTCGGCTGAGTTGACAGTAGCCCCCCGTCAGATGCCCAGCGACTATTCGCCAGGCTTCGCCAGGGCACGCCCGATGGTTCGCCACCTCGCGCCTGGTGTCAGGTAGGAATGCGCCTCCCCGCCCCGGTCACCGGCGGAACTCCCCAGGGTGAAGCAGGGGATCGGCGGGGTGGCGTACGCAACTCGTCGGCGCACGAAGGGATCCGTATACATCATGTACGCAGCAACGTCCTCCGTGTCCGCCCCGGTCCGGCCGCACCGCACGCTCCCGGCCGGCGGCGGCCCCTACCTCGAACCCGGCCGCCCGGCCGGCGTGGCGCAGGGCGTCGTGCGGCCCCGGCGCATGCCGGGAGCCGGATCGCAGCCCGTCAGCGGAAGACTCGACCTCTCGGGTCCGCAGGGAGCGCAGTTGCGCACCGCGCTGGCCTCGGTGCAGCGGATCTGTCCGGAGTTCGCACCCGTGCAGGTGCTTCGGCGCAGCGGCCGCTCGGTGCTCCTGGTGGGCACCACCGGGCGCCTGACCGCCGTCGCGAAGGTTTTACTGGACCACTCGCCGGAATGGCGTGAGCGCTACCGCCACGAAATAGCGGCGTACCGGGCGTTCGTCCGGCACCGCCCTCCGGTCCGGGTACCGCGGCTGATCGCGGCGGACCCCGAGAACTGCACCCTCGTCGTCGAACGGATGGCGGGACGGGTCGCCGCCCTCCAGCGGCACCCGGTGGAGCCGCCCCCGCGGGTGGACCTGCGGGCGGCCCTCGGAGCGGTCTGCCGGGTCAACCAGTGGCAGCCTCCGGCCGAGCTGTTCGGTACGCCGATGAACTACGCCCGCCGCATCGCACGGGACTACGAGCTGGGGCTGCTCACCGACCGCGACCTCGGCGACCTCCAGAAGCTCCTGCACGGGGTCAAGCTGTCGGGCACGGCACTGCAGTTCAACCACGGTGACGCGCTGCTGTCGAACCTGCTGCTCTCCCCCGCCGGACCGGTGCTGCTCGACTGGGAGCACGCGGGCTGGTACCTGCCGGGCTACGACCTCGCCACCCTGTGGACGGTCCTCGGCGACGCCCCGGCCGCCCGGGCGCAGATCAGCCGGCTCGCCCAGGCGGCCGGGCCGGCCGCCCGGGACGCCTTCCTGGTCAATCTGATGCTGGTGCTGACCCGGGAGATCCGGATGTCCGAGACGGCGGTGCAGCGCTCGATGCTGGCTGCCGCCCCGGCCCAGCCGCTGCCCTCGGGTGCGCTGTCCTCCGGCGAGGAGCAGCGGCTGCTGCTCCGTCGTCTGCACGACGACGCGGGCATGGCGCGCAGGGCGGTCCGCGCGGCGGTCGGCACGCGCTGAACCGCTCCCCCGAACGCGAAGTCCCGTGGCTCCCACCGCCACGGGACTTCGCCCGTTTCCCTGCCCGCCCTGCGCCCGGGGCTCCGTTGGCGTGGGAGGGGACGATCGGACGGGAGGCGCTGATGAGGTCCGGAGTGCGCACGTGGGAGGCGGTGCGGGAGTTCGCCCTCGGCCTGCCGGAGGCGGTCGAGGAGTTCCCGTGGAGCCCCGAGGACTGCGTGGTCAAGGTGAACAGGAAGATCTTCGTGTTCCCGGGGAACACCGACGGGCCGCAGACGCCCGGGCTGTCGGTCAAGCTGAAGGACGACGTGCTGCACGGGCACGCCATGGCCGCACCGGGTGCGGAGCCCACCGGTTACGGTCTGGGCAGGTCCGGGTGGGTGTCGGTGCCGCTCGCGGAGAAGGGCACGCCCCCGGTGCACGTGCTGTGCGAGTGGGTGGAGGAGAGCTACCGGACGGTGGCCCTCAAGCGGCACGTGAAGGAGCTGGACGCCCGCAGGCCGGCGGAGGGCTGAGCGGCGGGACCCTGGGCGCGGGTGTCGGATGCCTTGACATCCCATGATCCCCCGAACACCTTTTCTGACTGAGCATCAGACATGCCGAGTCACGCCCTCTGCCCCCTGCCGCTGGAGCCTGCCCATGTCCGCGAGCGCTTCACGCACACCGTCCGACGCACTCCCTTCGAGACGTGCGGTCCTCGCCGGTGCGGGGGCCGGGGCCCTTGCCGCCACCGTCCCGACGTCCGCCACCGCCCGCGCCGACAGCGCCCAGGACGGCCCGCCGCTCGGCGAGTACGACGTCGTCGTGGTCGGCTCCGGCGCCGCCGGGATGACGGCCGCGCTCACGGCGGCGCACCGCGCTCTGAGCGTGCTGGTCGTCGAGAAGGCCGCCACCTTCGGGGGGTCCGCCGCCCGTTCCGGAGCCGGCATCTGGCTGCCCAACAACTCGGTGATCCTCGCGGCCGGGGTGCCCGACACCCCGCAGAAGGCGGCGACGTACCTCTCGGCGGTGGTGGGCCCCGAGGTGCCCGCCGACCGCCAGGCCGCGTTCCTGGCCAACGGCCCCCGGATGCTGGACTTCGTGATGGCCGCGAGCCCGCTGCGGTTCCGCTTCATGGACGGGTACAGCGACTACTACCCCGGCCTTCCGGGCGGACTGCCGAACGGCCGCTCCATCGAGCCCGACCAGATCGACGGCAACGTGCTCGGACCGGAACTGGCCCGCCTGAACCCGGCGTACATGCCGGTCCCGGCCGGGATGGTGGTCTTCAGCCAGGACTACAAGTGGCTGAACCTGGCGGCGGTGAGCGCCAAGGGGCTGGCCGTCTCCGCGGAATGCCTCGCGCGCGGTACGAAGGCGGCGCTGCGCGGTGAGAAGCCGCTGACCATGGGCCAGGCACTGGCGGCGGGCCTGCGGGCCGGACTGCAGCGCGCCGGGGTCCCGGTGTGGCTGGGCAGTCCGCTGGTCGACCTGGTGCAGGAGGGCGGCGCCGTCACCGGGGTGGTGGTCGAGAGGGCGGGCGTACGGGGTGTCGTCCGGGCCCGGCGCGGGGTGGTCATCGGGTCGGGCGGTTTCGAGCACAACGCGGCGATGCGCGCCCAGTACCAGCAGCAGCCGATCGGGACCCAGTGGTCGGTGGGCGCGAAGGAGAACACGGGCGACGGGATCCTGGCGGGGCAGCGCGCGGGGGCCTCGCTGGCGCTGATGGACGACGCGTGGTGGGGGCCGTCGATCCCGCTGCCGGGCGAGCCGTACTTCTGCCTCGCCGAGCGGACCCTTCCGGGCGGGCTGATCGTGAACGCGAACGGGACCCGGTTCGTCAACGAGGCGGCGCCGTACAGCGACGTGGTGCACGTGATGTACGACAGGGACCGTGCGGCGCCGGGCTCGCACATCCCGGCGTGGCTGATCGTGGACCAGAACTACCGCAACAGGTACCTCTTCAAGGACATCCTGCCGACGCTCCCCTTCCCGGACGCGTGGTACGCGGCGGGCGCGGCGAAGAAGGCGTGGACCTGGGACGCGCTGGCCGGTCAGATCGGGGTCCCGGCCGGTGCGCTGCGGGCGACGCTGAACCGCTTCAACGCGCAGGCGTGGAACGGGACGGACGCCGACTTCCACCGGGGTGCCAGCGCCTACGACCACTACTACACGGACCCCGCCGTGCATCCGAACTCGTGCCTCGCGCCGGTGTGGGTCCCGCCGTTCCACGCCTTCCGGATCGTGCCGGGCGACCTGGGGACGAAGGGCGGCATCGTCACCGACGCACGGGCCCGGGCCCTGCGGCCGGACGGCTCGGTGATCCGCGGGCTGTACGCGGCGGGCAACGCCAGTGCCGCGGTGATGGGCCGCAGCTACGCGGGGGCGGGGTCGACGATCGGTCCCGCGATGACCTTCGGCTACGTGGCGGCGAACGACATCGCCGCCGCGTGAGGCGGCCGGGGGCCTCCCGGCCGGCCGGTCCGTGCCCGGATCCGGCCGGCCCGGGGGGTCAGCCCTGCTGGAAGAGCTCGGCGGGGAGCGGCTTCAGGAGGGCGTAGAGGTCGTCGGTGATCGGGCGATCCCAGCTGGCGATGGTGACCAGCACGTTGTCGCTGCGGTCGAACTGGACGCAGGAGATGCGGGACTCCGAAAGCTTGATCTTCCGGACGATGAGGAGGTTGTCGCCCTGCATGACGGGGCAGTCCTCGACGCCGGTGACCTCGACGTCCTCGTCGTTCTCCAGCGCGTCGAGGAGCTGGGCCACCTCGAAGGGCACCTCGCCGTCGCCGAGGTCCCGGGCCGGGGAGCCCTCCGGGAGGTTCCCGATGATCATCGCGGGGCCGCGTCCGCCGAACAGGTCGTAGCGGAGGAAGACACCCTGGCAGCTGCCGTCGGGGGCGGGCAGCAGCCCGGCCCCGAGATTGCCCGGCCAGTCCCCCGGGTCCATGGCCAGGACGTCGAAGTCCGGGCCGGCGGGTGTGGCGGCGCGGTGGCGGCGGAGGAAGGACATGCGGCCATGGTACGTGGCCGCGCGGGTTTTCCGGTCCGGGGGCCCCGCATCCCGCCACCGCGCCCGGCCGAGCGCTCGGACGGGTGGGACGGGGGTGAACCGGTGCGGCGCGAGTGCGGTGTCGCCGGTGGCGTGCGGGGCGCTGGGCGGGATCCGGCCCCGAAACCACGGGGCCGCTTCCCGGGGGCCCGGCCCGGGGCCTCGGCCCGTTCCCGGGGGCCTCGAGCCTCGGGCCTCGGGCCTCGGATCTCGGATCTTGGATCTTGGGCTCGGGCTCGGGCTCGGGAGCAGGGTCCGGGCGATCGCCCCGGCGGGCGCCCGTCCGGGGCCACGGGCCCCGGTCCGCCAGAGGCGGCGCGCCCGCTCACCGCGGGCGGCACCCACCGCCGGGCCCACCGGGCGGGCACCGTCACCCGGCTGCCGTGGATCACGGTCCCGGCCGCTTGCCCTGATCCGGCCCGTGCCGTCTCCTGCGGATCCTCAAGCGGCGGCCTAGCCTGCGTACGCCTCCAGTGCGGCCGGGAGGCCCTGGAGGTTCGTGCCGAGTTTGCGGCAGGCCGCGGACAGGTCCCAGTCGGGGTCGCGGCCGGGCGGGACCGGGTCGTCCGGTCCGTGCCCGGCGGCCGCGCGCCGGGCCGCCAGCAGCTCCTCCTCGGTGAGCCCGTCCGGCGAGGACGCCTCGCGGGGACAGGCGGCGCCCAGTCCGAGCAGGGTGTCCGTCGTCCGGGCCACCAGGCCGTCCGCGCCGCACTCGCGGGCCGTGACGACGGCCGCCGTCAGCAGGTCGGCGTCGCGCAGCTCGGTGCCGAGGGCCGCCAGGGCCTGGGCCAGCTCGTAGCCGGCGGGTGAGGCGGAGAGCAGGGTGACCGCCTCGCGCAGCAGGGCGGGGCGCTCCGCCTCCGGGGCGACCTGGGCCGCCACGCGCAGGGCCTGTCCGATCGCCGAGGGAGCGCCGAAGGCGCGGGCCCGCCGGACGGCGTCGGCGGCGAGGTCACGCGCCCGGGCGGGATCCTCCTCGGCCACGGCCCGGGCCAGGTGGAGCTGCCAGGGGCACCATGCCGGGTTCTGGATCCCGCGCGGGGTCAGGCGGCGGTCCACCGCTTCGAGTTCGGCGGCCGCCACCCGTACCTCACCGCGGGCCAGGAGGAGTTCGGCGTAGACGGTCTGGGAGTCCGGGAAGACGACGGCGGCCGGGAACGGGCTGCCGAACTCGTGCTCCCGGGCGAGGTCCCAGGCCTCGTCGGCGCGGCCCCGCGCGAGCAGGGTGGTGATGAGGATGGCGATGGCGTACCAGTGCACGGGGGTGCGCCGGCCGACGCGCTCGGCGAGCCGCAGCCCGGACCGGGCCAGGTCCTCGGCCTCCGTCAGCCGTCCGCGGCGGAAGCGGACGTAGGCGCGCAGGCTGTAGGCGAAGGAGAGGTGTGCCCCGCGCCAGCCCTGCCGCTCGAACTCGGCGGTGCCCGCCTCGAAGAGCTCTTCCGCGCGTCCGGGCCGGTCGGCGTACATGTGGACCATGGCGACCAGGACCGGGACCTCGAAGCCCCGGTCCTCGTGGGCCCAGCTGAACGGCTGTTCCAGGACGCGTCCGGCGTGGTGCAGCACCACGTCCACCGGTTCTCCGCGCAGGCAGGCGTCCCAGGCGCGCAGCCCGATGACGTACCGCTCGGTGAGGTCGCGGCCGGTGAGACGGTCGGCGAGTTTGGCGAGGCGCCGGGAGCGGGCCGGGGAGTCGGTCTCGGCGGCGTTGAAGGCGTCCCACATGAACTGTTCGGACTGCAGGCGCAGCCGGGCGCGGACGTCGGCGGTGTGGGGAATCTCCCGGGCGAGGGATTCCGAGGCCTCGGCGAGCCGGTCGCTGTGCGAGAGCACCTGGGCGAGGCGGATGACGATGCCCTGGCGCAGGGCCGGGTCGTCGAAGGGCTCGGCGAGGGCGGCCCGCAGGTGGTTGACGGTGGTGGCGGGCTCGGTGAGCAGGGAGGCGCAGCCCAGTTCGTAGAGCAGGGCGGCACGTTCGTCGAAGTCGGGCGGCTCCCGCAGCGCGCGGGCGAGCTGGCGGCGGGCTGCCTCGGGGGCGCCGGCCCGGAGATTCTCGGCGGCGGCCTCGCGCAGGACGCGGACCACCCAGGGGTCGTTCTCGGGGTGGGTCTCCAGCAGGTGGCGGGCGGCGGCGGACGGGCCGAGGCCGGCGTCGACGACGGCCGCGGCGGCCTTGCCGTGGAGGGCGACGCGGAGCGCGTCGGGGATGGCGCGGTAGATGGCGGTGGCGATGAGCGGGTGCACGAACTCCAGGCCGGTCTCCGGCTCCTGCTCGGACGCCGCCCCGCCGGCCGACAGGATGCGGGCCTCGCGCAGCCGCCAGGTGGCGGACGCGGCCTCCTCGATGCCGAGGGCGGCGACGCGGGCGGCGATGTCCTGCGGGATGGCGGTGCCGAGCACGGCGCAGGCCCAGGCGAAGCGGACGGTCGAGGGGCCGAGGCGTTCCAGGCGGGCGACGAGTCCGCTGCCGCGCTGGGCGGCGGCGAGGTCGGCCAGCTGCGGGGCGTTGGCCGCGACGGGCCGCAGGCCGGTGCCGCGGACCTTGGCGGTGAGCTCGACGGCCTCGAAGGGGTTGCCGGCGGTGACGGCCCAGGCCTCGCGGCAGAAGTCGTCCTCGGCGTGGTCACCGAGGGCGTCGCGGACGAGGTCCGCGACGGCGGCCGGGGTGAGCGGGGCGAGGGGCAGCGGGCGCTGTCCGGCCCGGCCGGGGAGGGTGCGGAAGGCGTCGGCGTCCGCGGGGAGTTCGTCGGGGCGGTAGGCGACGACCAGCAGCAGCGGGAGGTGCTCGGCGCGCGGGGCGAAGGCGGCGAGCCAGCCGAGCGACTCGGGATCGGCCCAGTGGGCGTCGTCGAGGACGAGGGTGACGGGGGCCCGTTTGACGACGAGGTGGGTGAGCACCCAGTCGAGGCCGTCGCGCAGGCCCTGGGGGTCGGGCGGGGCGCCCTGCTCGGGGGCGCAGAGGCCGAGGGCGGGGCCGACGATGGAGTACCAGCTCCCGAGGGCGGCGCGCAGCTCGTGCTCGGAGGTGCCGGCGAGCTGGGGCTGGATGAGCTGGCGGGCGACGTGGAAGGGCTGGGTCTGTTCCTGTTCGCCGCCGCGGGCGGTGAGGACGGTGCAGGAGCGGGCGTGGGCGCGGCGGCGGAGCTCGGCGAGGAGGGTGGTCTTGCCGAGGCCGGCGGGTCCGGAGAAGGCGAGCAGTGCGCCGCCCGCGTCCGGGGTGGGGCCGGTGAGTTGGTCCAGTGCTTCGTCGACGATGGCGAGTTCGGCCTCGCGTTCGACCATTGTGCGCCGTATGCGGGTCCGGCGGTCCGTCATGGCTGGTACCCCCCAGGCCTGTTCGGGGGGTTCAGCGTACGCCCGCGCGCGGGCCGGTGGATCCCACTGTCGGAAAGAATCCGATCTTCTCCTGCGCGGGTGCGTCAGTGCGGTAGTGAGCGGGCCGCGAGCCCTTCGAGGAGGGCCACCGCCTCGGCCGCCCGGTCGGCCGCCACGAAGAGGTGGTCGTGGTGGTAGCCGGCGATGACGTTGCAGCTCAGGCCGTGTGCGCCGAGCTCGGACGCGAAGGCGGCGGTGAGGCCGACGGCGTCGAGTGCGGAGTGCACCCGCAGGGTGATCCACCCGGCCGTGTAGTCGTACGGGAGTCCGGCCGCGTCGGCGTCCTCCCGGCGCAGGACGAGGGTGAGGCCCTCGGGCTCCAGCACGGTGGCGACGGGGGTGGTCCCGGCGGGGACCTCGGTGCCGGGGACGGTGCAGAACACGTACTCGCCCTCGTTGAGCTCGGGCCGCATGCCGCTCAGTAGTTTCCGCAGGTCGCTCTCTCCGCTCATGCCTCCACCCTACCGACGGCCCTCCCGGTGGGCGGGCGGACACCGGCGGCGGTCCACCGGGGGGGGTGTCCCCCACCCGCCCGGTGGTACCGCGCCGTGTCCGCCGGCCGTGCTAGGTGAGGTCGAACTCCCCGCCGCGCGCTCCCCGTACGAACGTGTGCCACTCGTCCGGCGAGAAGATCAGCGACGGGCTCTCGGGGCGCTCGCTGTTGCGCATCGCGATGAACCCCTCCACGAAGGCGATCTGGACGTCACCCGCCCCCCGGCTGCTCGACTGCCAGTCCGCCCCGCTGAGATCGAGGTCCGGCTTGCCCCAGCCAGCGAGGGGCTGTGAAGTCATGCTCTCGGCCACGTGCGTGCTCCTCCCGGTACGTCGTCCGGGGTCAGGTTATCCACCGCGGCGGGTGTCGCACAGGCCACGGTGCGTCACCCGTGACCGGTCCGGCACCCCCGCTGCGGGGGCCGCAGGCGGTCAGCGGTCCGGTTCCTCGGCCCCCACCAGCCACATCGCGAAGAACTGCGAGCCGCCGCCGTAGGCGTGTCCCATGGCCCGGCGGGCTCCCGGCACCTGGTGCTCTCCGGCGCGGCCGCGCACCTGGAGGGCCGCCTCGGCGAAGCGGATCATGCCGGAGGCCCCGATGGGGTTGGTGGACAGCACGCCGCCGGACGGGTTGACGGGCAGGTCGCCGTCGAGTTCGGTGACTCCGGCCTCGGTGAGCTTCCAGCCCTCGCCCTCCTCGGCGAAGCCGAGGTTCTCCAGCCACATCGGCTCGTACCAGGAGAAGGGCACGTACATCTCCACCGCGTCTATCTCCCGGCGCGGGTCGGTGATCCCGGCCTGGCGGTAGACGTCTGCGGCGCAGTCCTTGCCCGCCTGCGGGGAGACGAAGTCCTTCCCGGCGAAGAGGGTCGGCTCGCTGCGCATGGCCCCGCCGTGGACCCAGGCGGGCGGGTGCGGCGAACGGGCCGCGCCCGCCCGGTCGGTGAGGACCATGGCGCAGGCCCCGTCCGAGGAGGGGCAGGTCTCGGAGTAGCGGATCGGGTCCCACAGCATCGGCGAGGCCTGCACCTTCTCCAGGGTGATGCCGTGCTCGTGGAGGTGGGCGTAGGGGTTCTTCAGGGCGTTGCGCCGGTCCTTGTACGCCACCAGTGATCCGACCGTGTCGGGCGCGCCGGTGCGCCGCATGTACGCGCGCACGTGCGGGGCGAAGAAGCCGCCGGCCCCGGCCAGCAGCGGCTGCTGGAAGGGCACGGGCAGGGAGAGACCCCACATGGCGTTCGATTCGGACTGTTTCTCGAAGGCGAGGGTGAGGACCGTGCGGTGGACGCGGGCGGCGACCAGGTTGGAGGCGACGAGGGCGGTGGAGCCGCCGACCGAACCGGCCGTGTGCACCCGGAGCATGGGTTTGCCGACGGCGCCGAGCGCGTCGGCCAGGTACAGCTCCGGCATCATCACGCCCTCGAAGAAGTCGGGGGCCTTGCCGATGACGACCGCGTCGATGTCGGCCCAGGTCAGTTCGGCGTCGGCGAGGGCGCGCGCCGCCGCTTCCCGGACGAGTCCGGCGATGGAGACGTCGTGGCGGGCGGCGACGTGCTTGGTCTGGCCGATTCCGACGACGGCCACGGGCTCCTTGCCGGTGGTGCCGGAGGTGCTCATGCGCGGTCCCCTTCCAGGACGGCGACCAGGTTCTGCTGGAGGCAGGGGCCGGAGGTGGCGTGGGCGACGGCCCGGTCGGACGCGCCGCGGTGGATGCGGGCGGCCGCCTCGCCGATGCGGATGAGGCCGGCGGCCATCATCGGGTTGGCGGCGAGGGCTCCGCCGGAGGGGTTGACGGTGACGCCGTCGCCGAGTCCGAGGGCCTTGCGGAGCACGATCTCCTGGGAGGAGAAGGGGGCGTGGAGTTCGGCGGTGTCCACCGGGGCGTCGAAGACGCCGGCGTGCCGGGCGGCGATGCGGGTGGACGGGGAGTCGGTGAGGTCGCGCAGGCCCAGGCCGTGGGCCTCGATGCGGTGGTCGATGCCGGTGATCCAGGCGGGGCGCGGGCACAGTCGCCGCGCGAGGTCCCCGGCGGCGAGGACGACCGCGGCGGCCCCGTCGCCGATCGGCGGGCAGTCCCCGGTGCGCAGGGGCCGTACCCGGTAGTCGCCCTGGGGGACGGTGCCGCGCAGCTGGGCGTGCGGGTTGGCCGCGGCCGCCTCCCGGCTGCGTGCGCCGATGGCGGCCAGGGCGCTCTCGTCGGTCTCGCCGGCGTCGATCAGGGCCCGGGCCTGGAGGGCGGCCAGGGCGACGGAGTCGGGCCAGAGCGGGGCGAGGTAGTACGGGTCGAGCTGGCGGGTGAGCACGTCGCGCACGGAGCCGGGCGAGGACTTGCCGTACGCGTAGACGAGCGCGGTGTCGGCCTCACCGGTCTGGATCTTGACCCAGGCCTCGTGGAGGGCCCAGGCGCCGTCCATCTCGACGTGGGACTCGGAGATCGGTGGCCAGGCGCCGACCCCGTCGAGGGTCATGGTGAAGGAGAAGGCGCGGCCCGCGAGGTAGTCGCTGGAGCCGGAACAGGTGAAGCCGATCTCGCCGGCCTTGAGCCCGGTGGCGGCGAGCACCTCGTGGAGGACCGGCATGACCATCTCGACTTCGCTGAGTTCGTCGGTGCGGCGCAGGTGGTCGCTCTGCGCGAAGGCGACGACGGCGACGTCGCGCGCGTACCGGCTCGTCCTGGGCGCGGTCATCAGATGAGCTCCTTGTACACGTCGTAGTCCGCGTCCGGTTCGCCGGTGGGGCGGTAGTGGTCGGGGTAACGGCCGCCCTCGGTCCAGACGGGCTCGACGCGCAGGCCCATGCGGACCTCGTCGTAGGGGATGCCGCCGATCCGCCCGTGGAGGGCGAGTCCGGCGCCGTCGAGGGCGATGTGGGCGTAGACGTAGGGGACTTCGATGTCGAGGTTCTTGGCCTTGATGTTCACGATGCAGAAGGTGGTGACGGTGCCCGCCGGCCCGACCTCCACCCGGTCGGTGGTGGCCACCCCGCAGGTGGGGCACGCGCCGCGCGGCGGGACGTACACCTTGTGGCAGGAGGGGCAGCGCTCCCCGACGGTGCGGCGCTCGGAGAGGGCGTTGATGTACGCGGTCTGGGCGCGGCCGGGGCTGTAGGTGTAGTCGAGGCGGGCCTCGGCGACGATGCCGGTGACGGCGTCGGGGAAGACGCCGTCGTGCGCGGCGGGGACTCCGGCGGTGGGGGCGGCTTCGGCGGCGGGGCCGTCGTACGGCTCGAAGCAGGCGATGTCGGTGATGGCCCCGATGCGTTCGGCGGCCCAGCGGACGCGTACGCGCATGCCGGTGCGGACCGTGTCGGGGCCGGGCGCGTCGAGGGCGTGGAGGAGCGCGGTGTCGGCGCCGTCGAGCCGGACCAGGGCCCAGGCGAAGGGGGTGCCGAGGGGCTGGCCGGGCCGGGGGTGGTCGTTCCACGCCCAGGTGGTGACGGTGCCGGTGGGGGCGACCTCGACGAGGTCGCGGATCTCCTCGGAGGTGACGGGGTCGTACTCGGTGGGCGGGACCACCACCCGGCCGTCGGCGGTCCGGACCCCGAGGACGACGCGTTCGCGCAGGCCGGTGAGGAAGGCGCTCTGGACGGGGCCGAGGGAGCGGGTGAAGGGGAACTCGACGACCAGGGGCGCGCGGAGCACCTCGGGTGGGGACGCGGGTGCTGTCATGGCTCTCTCCGTTGTTCGGGACGGCTCGGGATCACTCACGCGGACGGGTGCGGCGCGGTGCGCCGCATGTACGCGCGCACCTGCGGGCCGGGTTCCGTACGGCTACTCCCGCCGGTAGTGGGGCGTGCGCTTCTCGGCGAAGGCGCGGGCGCCCTCCTTGGCGTCGGTGGTGTCGAAGACCGGCCAGCCGCGGACCAGTTCGGAGGCCAGGCCCTCCCGTTCGGTCATCTCGGCGGTCTCGTACACCGACGCCTTGACCGCCTCCACGGCCAGCGGCCCGCACGCGTTGATCCGCTCGGCGATCTCCAGTGCCGTCTCCAGGGCCTTCCCGTCGGGGACGACCCGTCCGACCAGGCCGATCTGCGCGGCCTCGGCGGCGGAGTAGGGGCGGCCGGTCAGCAGCATCTCCAGGGCGTGCGTGCGCGGGATCTGGCGCGGCAGCCGTACCGTCGACCCTCCGATCGGGAAGAGGCCGCGCCTGACCTCGAAGAGCCCGAAGGTGGCGCTCTCGGCCGCCACCCGGATGTCCGTGCCCTGGAGGATCTCCGTCCCGCCGGCCACGCAGTAGCCCTCGACCGCCGCGATCACGGGTTTGCGCGGTCGGTGGTGGCGCAGCATCGCCTTCCAGTGCAGATCGGGGTCGGCCTTGAGGCGGTCGCGGTACCCGTCCCCCGCCATCCCCTTGCCGGCCAGGGCCTTGAGGTCCATGCCGGCGCAGAAGTCCCCGCCGGCGCCCGTCAGGACCACGGAGCGGATCTCGTGGTCGGCGTCGGCCTCCAGCCAGCCGTCGTAGAGGCCCACCAGCAGCGGAAGCGAGAGAGCGTTCTTCGCCTCGGGTCTGTTCATGGTGAGCACCAGCGTGGCGCCGTGGCGTTCCACGGTCAGGTGTTCCGTTCCACCCATTGCCGTCCTCCCGTCTCAAGACCTAGAACAGGTTGCAGTAGGGGCGGGTGCAGTTCAATAGTTTTCTGACACTCAGTCAGTTTTCTTGTCCGGCACCCTTCCCAGTTGCCGTCCACGGCGCTCTAATGACCGCCGGAGAGACCACCACGGGGCCATTCATCAGCACGTTCGGGGTCAGGAGGAACGGTGGAGTACAACCTTGCCGACCTGTTCGAGTCGGTCGTGGACGTGGTCCCCGACCGCGAGGCCCTCGTCTACGTGGACCACCCCGGGACCGGCGCCGAACGCCGCCTCACGTACGCGGAACTGGACGCCGCCGCGAACCGCATCGCGCACCACCTGCTGGACAGCGGGATGCGGCCGGGCGAGCACGTCGGCCTGCACCTCTACAACGGGATCGAATACCTCCAGACCGTGCTGGCCTGCCTGAAGGCCCGCCTGGTACCGGTCAACGTCAACTACCGGTACGTCGAGGAGGAGCTGGTCTACCTCTACGGCGACGCCGACCTCGCCGCCCTCGTCTTCGAGGGGGAGTTCACCGAGCGGGTGGCGGCCGCGCTGCCGAAGACCCCGCGGCTGCGGCACCTGGTCCGCGTCGGCGAGGCGCCCGAAGGGGCCCCGGAGCCCTCCGTCGCACCGGTCCCGTACGCGCGGGCCGAGGCCGCCGGATCACCCGGGCGCGGATTCCCGCCCCGCAGCCCCGACGACCTGTTCATCATCTACACGGGCGGCACCACCGGCATGCCCAAGGGCGTCATGTGGCGGGCGGAGGACCTCTTCTTCGCCGGGCTCTTCGGCGGGGAGCCCTCGGGCGAGCCGGTGAAGCGGCCGGAGGAACTGGCCGAGCGGGTGGCTGCGCGCGGCGCGGGCCTCACCTTCTTCCCCGCGCCCCCGCTGATGCACGGCACGTCGACCCTGACCTCCTTCATCGCCTTCAACTACGGGCAGCGCGTGGTCATCCACCGCAAGTACGTGCCGGAGGAGGTGCTGCGCACCATCGAGAAGGAGAAGGTGTCGAGCGTGTCGCTGGTCGGCGACGCGATGCTGAGGCCGCTCATCGACGCGCTGAACGGCCCGCTGCGGGGGACGGACCTGTCCTCGCTGTTCAGCGTCTCCTCGTCCGGCGCGATCATGTCGGAGACGGTGCGGGCCGAGTTCCAGCGGCTGGTGCCGAACGTGCTGCTCCTCAACAACTTCGGATCCTCCGAATCCGGCTCCAACGGGCGCGCCACGGACGACTCCGGGCCGGAGAGGGGCTTCCGGCTGGAGGTCAACGACCGTACGCAGGTGGTGGACCCGGTGACGCACGAACCGGTGGCGGTCGGCGAGCCGGGGCGCCTCGCCCAGCGCGGCCACGTGCCGCTCGGCTACTACAACGACCCCGCCAAGACCGCCGAGACCTTCTTCGTCAAGGACGGGCAGCGCTGGGTGCTGCTCGGGGACATGGCCACCGTCGACGAGCAGGGCATCGTGACGGTGCTGGGCCGCGGCTCGCAGTGCATCAACACGGGCGGCGAGAAGGTGTACCCGGAGGAGGTCGAGCAGGCGCTGAAGTCCCACCCGGACGTGTACGACGCCCTGGTGGCCGGGGTGGCGGACCCCACCTGGGGCAGCCACGTGGCGGCCGTGGTCCAGGTCCGCGCGGGCGCCGCGGATCCGACCCTGGCCGAGATCCAGAGCCACTGCCGCACCCGGCTGGCGGGCTACAAGATCCCGCGTCAGCTGGTCATCACGCCCGAGATACAGCGCTCCCCGAGCGGGAAGGCGGACTACCGCTGGGCGAAGTCGGTGGCGACGAAGGCCGACGCGGGGGCGGGCCCGGGGGCGGACGCGGGTACGGGCTCGGGCGCTGCGGGCTGAGGCCCCGATGACGACCACTGGCCGGGACACCGGGCAGGCCGGGAAGTAGCCGCAGGCCGGACGGCGGGCACGGGCCGGACGCGGGCTCGCGGTCGCGGGCGCCCGCGGCCTCCGGTCACTCGTCGGCCCGTCAGACGCCGGTGGCCAGGAAGCGTTCGACGCGCTCCGCGAAGCCTGCCGCGTCGTCCAGCCACGGGAAGTGCGCCGCGGCCCGCCGGACGTCGAGACGACCCGCCGGAAAGGCGTCGGCGATCCGTGCCGCGAGCACGGGAGGAGGGTTGCCGTCCAGCTCCCCCGCCAGCACCAGCACCTCCCCCGCGACCCGGCGCAGCGCGGCCCGGGTGGCGGCAGGGTCGAAGGCGCCCGGGCCGGCGAAGGCCGCCGACGCCCGTTCGTTCTGCTCCCGGTAGCCGGCGGCGTAGTGCGCCCGGGCCGTCCCGTCCCAGCGGCCGTAGAAGAGGGGTGCGGCACGGTCCCAGTCCTCGTCGCTGTCGGCGCCGTCCAGGATGCGCACATAGGCCTCGCGGGCCGTGTCGTAGGGCTCGGCGCCCGCCCGGAGCCGGGCCGCGGCCAGCCGGTCCTGCGGGGTCGCGGCGAGGTCCAGGGCCCAGGCGGTGGGGGTGACCAGCACGGTCCGGCCCAGGCGCCGGGGGTGCGCGGCCGCGTAGAGCATCAGCAGGTTGCCGCCGGCCGAGTGCGCCAGGACGTCCATGCGATCCGTGCCGAGGTGGAGTCGGAGCGCTTCGACGTCGGCGACCTGGCGGTCCACGCGGTAGGTCGACTCGTCCGCGGGTACGGCGGAGTCGCCGGTGCCGCGCAGGTCGAGCAGGACCAGGGTCCGTCCGGCGGCCAGGCCTCCCAGGTAGCGCGAGGCGCGCATGGCGCCCCCGGGGAGGCAGACGAGCGGCGGGCCCTCGCCGCGGAGGTGGTAGGCGAGTTCCGTCCCGTCGGGTGCTGTGAAGGTCGGCATGCCGCCATGAGATCAGACGATCACTCGTTCGAGTCATTGATTTCACCTGCGGAGACCTGGCAATCTACCGAATGATCGGTCGGTTGCTCGGGGATACTCACGATGAGGTGACGACATGGCGGTGCACGCGGAATTCCACGACGAGGGCGAGCGGCTGGGCCCCGACGAGCTGGCCGCCCTCCAGCTCAGGCGGCTGCGCGCGAGCCTGCACCGCGCGTACGACAGGGTGCCGTTCTACCGTCAGGCCTTCGACAAGGCGGGCGTGCACCCGGACGACTGCCGTTCGCTGGCCGACCTCGCCCTGTTCCCCATGACCACCAAGGCCGACCTGCGCGAGCAGTACCCCTTCGGGATGTTCGCCGTTCCCCGCTCCGAGGTGCGTCGTCTGCACGCCTCCAGCGGGACGACGGGGCGCCCGACCGTGGTCGGCTACACCCAGGGGGACCTCTCGGTGTGGGCGGACGTGGTGGCCCGGTCCATACGCGCAGCGGGCGGGCGGCCCGGCCAGATCGTCCACATCGCCTACGGCTACGGCCTGTTCACGGGCGGGCTGGGCGCGCACTACGGTGCCGAGCGCCTCGGCTGTACGGTCGTGCCCGCGTCGGGCGGGATGACGGACCGCCAGGTCCGGCTCATCCAGGACTTCCGCCCCGAGGTCATCATGGTGACCCCCTCCTACATGCTGACCCTGCTCGACGAGATGGAGCGTCAGGGCATCGACCCGCGCACCACGTCGTTGCGGACGGGGATATTCGGCGCGGAGCCGTGGACGGAGGAGATGCGGCGCGAGATCGAGGAGCGGCTCGACATGGACGCCGTGGACATCTACGGCCTGTCCGAGGTGATCGGCCCGGGGGTGGCACAGGAGTGCGTCGAGACGAAGGACGGCCTGCACGTCTGGGAGGACCACTTCTACCCGGAGGTGGTCGACCCGCTGACGGGTGCCGTGCTGCCGGAGGGAGAGCTCGGGGAGCTGGTGTTCACCTCGCTCACCAAGGAGGCCATGCCGATCGTCCGCTACCGCACCAGGGATCTGACGCGTCTGCTGCCCGGCACGGCGCGGCCGGCCTTCCGGCGGATGGAGAAGGTCACCGGCCGCAGCGACGACATGATCATCGTCCGTGGTGTGAACCTCTACCCGACGCAGATCGAGGAGGTGCTGTTGCGGACACCGGGGCTGGCCCCGCACTTCCAGCTCCGGCTGACCAGGGAGGGCCGGATGGACACCCTCACCGTCCGGGTGGAGGCCCGCCTTGACACGGACGCCTCCGGCCGGGAGGCCGCGGCGGCCGACGTGGTCCGGGCGGTCAAGGACGGCATAGGCGTCTCCGTCCGCGTCGAGGTCGTCGACCCGGAGACGCTGGACCGTTCCGTGGGAAAGATCAAGAGGCTGGTGGACCTGCGCGACGCCGCGAGGACCGCACACCAGGGCCCGGCCGCCGGATAGGGGGGTGGACAGGACCCAGTCGCACCGGCGCCACCCGGAGCCGTCCGGGACCACGGGGAACCACCCCTTTGGATCCATTTCCCGGCGCCGCCCGGGACCGGCGGGGCGGGCGGGGGTAGTGCATCAGGCGTGACCTCGACCCTCCGGCAGCTCCACGACCGGCTCCAGGGCTCCCAGATCGGGCTGGCCTGGAGCCGCGGCCGGGAGATGGAGCTGATGCACCGGGCGATGGGCTTCGCGGCCCTCGGCTTCCTCACCCTGGTGCCCCTGCTGGTGGTGGTGGCCGCCGCCGCCCCCGGGAGCGGATCGGGGTTCGGCCGCTGGCTCGGCCAGGCCCTCGGGGTGACGGCGTCCTCGCGGGTCAGGATCGAGATGGTGTTCGGAGCCGCGGACCTGGCGCTGGAGCGGACCACCGCCTTCGGTCTGGCTGCCCTCGCGGTGTTCGGCCTGACCTTCGGTTCGGCCGTGCAGACGGGCTACGAGAAGGTCTGGGACCTGCCGACGGCGCGCTGGCACACCATGTGGCGCCATGTCGTCTGGCTCGCCCTGCTGGTCTGCTTCCTCGGGCTGCTCGTGGGGATCCCCGCACCCTCGAACGACGTCCTGGGCACGATCGTGGGCACCACCGGCGACCTTGTCGGCACCTGCCTGTTCTTCGTCGCCTCGCAGCGCCTGCTACTCGGGGGCCGGGTCCGCTGGCGCGCCCTGGTTCCGGGAGCCGTCGCGACGAGCATCGGGCTGCTGGGGCTGCGGATCTTCTCGCAGCTGGTCTTCTCCCCGCTCATCGCGTCCAACGCGGTGACCTACGGGCCGTTCGGGACCCTGCTGGTGGTCCAGTCCTGGCTGGTGGGCGTCGGCTTCGTAGTCTACGGCGGCGCTCTCGTCGGCCGGCTCGTGCACGAGCACCTCACCCTGCGCCGCCTGCGCCGCGGCGGAGTCTTCCCGCCCGAGGGGCCGGCCCACTTCCCCTGGCCGCACTGACGCCGCACTGAAACCGCGCCGAGGCCGCACCGGACCGCCCGCCCGGACACGGGGAAGTCACCCCTGCCGGGTAGGCACCCAGGTCAGCTCGCGCAGGGCGTCGGCCGCCTCCCGGCGCACGTCCGGGTGGGGGTGGTGCAGGAACCTCTCGACCACCGGCAGCGCGGCCCCGTCGTGCGTGTCGGCCAGGATGCCGAGGACGTAGTCCAGCAGCACGGGTGCGAACCGGTCCACGCCCGCGGCGAGCGGCTCCACCAGCGCGTAGGGGAACCGGTAGCGTGTCGAGGCGGTGCAGATCGCGTGCAGCGCGGACTCCAGCACCGCCGGCGGCTCCTCGCCGAGCGCGAGCGCGACCAGACGCCCGACGGCGCGTTCGGCCTCCTCCTGAGACGGGCGGGCGGTGTCCAGGGCGTCGCTGACGGCGTCGAGCACCAGTGACCGTTCCACGCCCGGGGCTTCCAGCTCCCTCCAGGCCGATGCGATCACCGCCGACGCGCTCGGGTATCCGTCCATACGGCCGGAGTGTACGCAGGCCGCTCCCCGGGCGTTCAGGCACAACGGCCGGCCGCGACCGGCCGCGGTCGACGGGCTTCAGCGGATCGGCGAGCCGAGGCGGTCGCGCAGTTCGCGCTTGAGGATCTTTCCGCTGGCGTTGCGCGGGAGGGAGTCCACGAAGAGCACCCGCTTGGGCGCCTTGAAGTGCGGCAGCTCCTCCCGTGCGTAGGCCATCAGTTCCGCCTCCGTCACGTCGCCGCGGGGGACCACCACCGCCGTCACCGCCTCGATCCACCGCTCGTCGGGCAGCCCGACCACCGCGGCCTCCGCCACGCCCGGATGGGTGTAGAGCACGTCCTCGACCTGGCGCGGGGCGATCAGGACCCCGCCCGAGTTGATGACGTCCTTCACCCGGTCCACGACGGTGAAGTAGCCCTCGGCGTCGCGCACCGCGAGGTCACCCGAGCGGAACCAGCCGTCCCGGAAGGCCTGCCGCGTCGCCCCGGGGTCGTTCCAGTAGCCGAGGCAGAGCTGCGGTGAGCGGTAGACCACCTCGCCCGCCGTCCCGTCCGGCACGTCCCGTCCGGCCTCGTCGACGATCTTCGCCTCCACGTGGCGGACCGGCCGGCCGCAGGAGTCCATCCTCCCCTCGTGCTCCGCCGGGCCGAGCACGGTGGCCAGCGGCCCGATCTCGCTCTGCCCGAAGCAGTTGTAGAAGGCGAGCCCCGGCAGCCGCTCGCGCAGCCGCTCCAGGACGGGGACGGGCATGATCGACGCCCCGTAGTACGCCTTGCGCAGGCCCCGCAGATCGCGGGAGGCGAATTCCGGATGGCCCGCCAGGCCGATCCACACGGTCGGCGGCGCGAAGACGCTGTCCGCCTCCCCCGCCTCCACGAGGTCGAAGAGCACCTGCGCGGCCGGGGCGTCCACCACGGTGTTGCGGGCGCCCACCGCCAGGTACGGGAGCAGGAAGACGTGCATCTGCGCCGAGTGGTAGAGCGGCAGCGCGTGCACCGGCCTGTCCTCCTCGGACAGGTCCAGTGCCGCGACGGCGCTCTCGTACTCGTGGGCGAGGGCGCGGTGCGTCATCATCGCGCCCTTGGGCAGGGCCGTGGTGCCCGAGGTGTAGAGGAGCTGGACCACCCGTCCCGGATCCGGTGCGGCGGCGGTGAAGGGCAGCGGCTCGGCGAGGCCCGTCAGGAAGGAGTCGGGGGTGTCGCGCAGCGCACGGACGGGGCGGTCGCCGGGGACCCGCCCGGCCAGGTCCGGATCGGCGAGGACCAGGGCGCTGCCGGAGTCGTCGAGGAGGTGGGCGAGGTCCCGTCCGGTGAGGTTCTGGTTGACGGGCACGTGGACGAGGCCGGCCCGGGCGCAGGCGAGGAAGGCCAGGAGGTAGGCGTCGCTGTTGTGGGCGTAGGTGGCGACCCGGTCGCCCTCGGCGAGGCCGTGGCGCTCCCTCAGCAGGGCGGCGCCCGTGGAGACGGCTGCGTCGAGTTCGGCGTAGGTCCAGCCGCGTGCGCCGTAGCGGAGGGCGGTGCGGCCGGGAAACCGCAGGGCGCTGTCGTGCACGAGTCCGTCGACCGTCCCGTCCCGGACGGCCCGTGCCTCCCGCGCCACGCCCGCCTCCCCCACCTCCCCCGCTTCCCGGGGTTCCCCCGCGTCCCGCGCCGCCCGTACGTCCCGTCCCGCCCGCACTTCCCGCGCTGCCGTCATGGCGCGATCCTCGTCCTCCGCCGGGCGCGGGTCAATGACGCCTGCCCGGACGGGATGTTGACAGACCATCGGCCTCCTGCATGAGTGTGGGGCAGTCAGGCACCGACCGTCCCACGGCAACAGTCCATTGTTCTCGCGCCACTTGGGAGGAACGTTGCACCTCGGCACACGTCCTTTGCTCCGCCGCGCCGCCCTCGTCGGGGCCGCGCTGCTCGCCGCGACGGCCGCGGCCCCGCACCCCCCGCCGCAGGCCCCGGCCGACGGACCGACCGCGGCCGGCGGCGGGCTGTCCGCCGTCATCCGGTACACCGAGAACGGCGTCCCGCACATCCTCGCCCGCGACTACGCGCGGCTCGGCTTCGGCACCGGCTGGGCGCAGGCCGCCGATCAGGTCTGCGTCCTCGCGGACGGGTTCGTGACCCTCGCGGGCGAGCGTTCGCGCTGGTTCGGTCCGCAGGCCGCGCCCGACGGATCGCTCTCCTACGCCACCGCGAACCTGTCGAGCGATCTGTACTTCAAGGGGGTGCGCGCGTCCGGGACCGTGGAGCGGCTGCTGGCGACCCCCGCTCCCGCAGGACCCACCAAGGACCTCAAGGAGCTGATGCGCGGGTGGGCGGCCGGGTACAACGCCTGGCTCGCCCAGAACGAGATCGGCGACCCGGCCTGCAAGGGCGCCGGGTGGGTCCGCCCGGTCACCGCGACCGACGTGGCGGCACGCGCCTTCGCGATATCCGTCCTCGGCGGGCAGGGCCGCGGGATCGAGGGCATCACGGCCGCTCAGCCCCCGGCACCGGCCGCGGGCCCCGCGGCGGGCCCGGAGGAGGTTCCGTCGCCGGACCCGGCCGCCGCGGAGCGGGCCGCGCGGGCCGCGCAGGAGTTCTTCGACACCGGCCGGTACGACATGGGTTCCAACGCGGTTGCCTTCGCCGGCTCCACGACGGCGAACGGGCGCGGGCTGCTGCTCGGCAACCCGCACTACCCGTGGCACGGCGGCCGCCGCTTCTGGCAGTCGCAGCAGACCATCCCGGGAGAGCTGAACGTCTCCGGGGCCTCGCTGCTCGGAACGGTCGCGGTCGGCATCGGCTTCAACGAGAAGACGGCCTGGAGCCACACCGTGGCGACCGGCACCCCGGTGAACCTGCACGAGCTCGCGCTCGCCCCCGGCGACCCCACCTCCTACCTCGTCGACGGCACGCCGGAGAGGATGACCCGGCGGACCGTCACCGTGCCGGTCGCGGGCGGCGATCCCGTCACCCGCACCCAGTGGTGGACCCGGTACGGGCCGGTGGTCACGCACCTCGGCGCGTCCCTGCCGTTGCCCTGGACCACCCGGTCGGCGTACGCCCTGAACGACCCCAACGCGTCGAACCTGCGCGGCTCGGACACCGCCCTCGCCCTCGGCAGGGCCCGCTCCGTCGCCGGCGTCCAGCAGGCCCTGGCGCGCACCCAGGGCCTGCCCTGGGTCAACACGGTGGCCGCCGACTCCGCGGGCGGCACCCTCTTCACCCAGACCCAGGTGCTGCCGCGGATCACGGACGAGCTGGCCGCCCGCTGCTCCACACCGCTGGGCAGGGCCATCTACCCGGCCTCGGGGCTGGCGGTCCTGGACGGCTCGCGCGGCGACTGCGCCCCGGGCTCCGACCCGGACGCGCTGCAGCCGGGGGTGTTCGGCCCGGGGAGGGCGCCGACGTTGCGCGACGCCCCGTACGCCGAGAACTCCAACGACAGCGCCTGGCTGACCAACGCCGACCGGCCGCTGACCGGGTACGAGCGGATCTGGGGCAACGTCTCCACACCGCGTTCCCTGCGCACGCGCGGCGCGCTGGAGGACGTCTCGGCGATGGCGTCGCGGGGCCGGCTGACCGTGGCGGACCTGCAACGCCAGCAGTTCGCCGACCGGGCGCCGGCCGGTGACCTGGCCGCGGCCGACGCGGCGGCCGCCTGCGGGGCGCTGCCCGGGGGCACGGCGACGGCGTCCGACGGCTCCGCGGTGGACGTGTCCGCCGCCTGCGGGGTGCTGGCGCGCTGGGACCGTACGACGGACGGGTCCAGCCGCGGCGCGCTGTTCTTCGACCGGTTCTGGCGCAGGCTGACCGCGTCGACACCCGCGCAGGAGCTGTGGCTGGTGCCGTTCTCGGCCGCCGATCCCGTCCGCACGCCCCGGACGCTCGACCGGCGGGCACCCGGCATCGGGCGGGCCCTCGCCGACACGGTGGCGGAGTTCGGTGCCGCCTCGATCGCCCTGGACGCGCCGCTGGGCGCGCACCAGTTCGTGGTGCGGGGCGGCCGGAGGTTCCCGGTCGGCGGTGGCACGGAGGCGCTCGGCGTGTGGAACAAGATCGAGGCACCGTGGAACGCCGCCGCCGGCGGCTACCCGGAGGTCGTGCACGGCACGAGCCATCTGCAGGCCGTCGGTTGGAACGGCGGTCCCTGCCCGGTGGCGCGCACCCTGCTGACGTACGGCCAGTCCTCGGACCCGGGCTCGCCCCACTTCGCGGACCAGACCCGGCTGTTCTCGCAGGAGCGCTGGGTGACGGCGCGTTTCTGCGAACGGGACATCCTCGGCTCGCCGCGGCTGAGGGTGGTGCCGGTGCGCGAGCGGCGGTGACCTGCCGGCCGCGTACGTCCTCCCGGCCGCGCTCCGTCAGGGACTGACGGCCAGGAAGAGGTACGCGGCCAGCAGCACGATGTGGACACCGCCCTGGAGGAGCGTGGCCCGCCCGGGGGCGATGGTGAGGGCGCTGACCACCACGGTCAGGGCGAGCAGCACCATGTGGATCGGCCCGAGGCCGAGCAGCAGCGGGCCGGAGAGCCAGATCGAGGCGAGGGCGATGGCCGGGATGGTCAGGCCGATGCTGGCGATCGCGGAGCCGTAGGCGAGGTTGAGGCTGGTCTGCACGCGGTCGCGGCGGGCGGCCCGGACGGCGGCGAGGGTCTCGGGCAGCAGGACCAGGAGGGCGATGACCACGCCGACGACCGCCTGGGGCAGCCCGGCGGCCGCGACGGCCCGCTCGATGGTCGGGGAGACCGCCTTGGCGTCGCCGACCACCGCGACGAGCGCGACCAGCAGCAGGCCCAGGCTGAGCAGGGCGGCGCGGGCGGTGGGCGGCTCGGCGTGCTCGTCCGTCCCGCCGTCCTGGCCGGTGTCCACGGGCAGGAAGTAGCTGCGGTGGCGGACCGTCTGGACGGCGACGAAGAGGCCGTACAGGGCGAGCGAGGCCACGGCGGCGAAGGTCAGCTGCGCGGTGGAGAACTCGGGGCCGGGCTTGCTGGTGGTGAAGGTGGGCAGGACGAGGCTGAGGGTGGCGAGGGTCGCGACGGTGGCGAGGGCCGCGCCGGACCCCTCGGGGTTGAAGACGGCGACCCGGTTGCGCAGGGCGCCGACGAGCAGGGAGAGGCCGACGATGCCGTTGCAGGTGATCATGACGGCGGCGAAGACCGTGTCCCGGGCCAGCGAGGCGGTCTTGTCCCCGCTGTCGACCATCAGTGTGACGATGAGGGCCACCTCGATGACGGTGACCGCCACGGCGAGCACGAGGGAGCCGAAGGGTTCGCCGACCCGGTGGGCGACGACCTCCGCGTGATGGACGGCGGCGAGCACCGCACCGGCCAGGCAGAGCGCGACGAGCGCCACCGCGAAGCCGGGCAGGTCCCGCCCCCAGCTGAGGACGAGGGCGACCAGCGCCACCACGGGGACGACGACGGTCCAGTCGGTCAGGGGGGATCTGCGCGCAGCCGTACTCATATCTGCAAACTTGCCAGAAGTGTTCCGCGAGTGCGGCTCAAGGCGCGCACCCACCCCTTTGACGTGGCGTTTCTCACGGGCCCGTCCGGCGTCGCGGATCGCCCGGGCAGCGCCCGGCCGTGCACGCGCCACGGGCCCGCCCCACCAGCCGGCCGGGACCGGGCCGGCTCACATCGCCCGGTCGTGGCCCTCCCAGTACGGGTCGCGCAGCCGCCGCTTGTACAGCTTGCCGTTGGGGTCGCGCGGCATCGTGTCGGTGAAGTCGATGGTCCTGGGCCGCTTGTAGCCCGCGAGCTGCCGCTCGCAGTGGTGCAGGATCTCCGCTGCGAGGGCCTCGCCGGCCACGAAGCCGTCGGCCGGTTCGACGACCGCCTTGACCTCCTCGCCCCAGTCGGCGTGCGGGATGCCGAAGGCCGCCGCGTCCGCCACGGCGGGGTGGGAGAGGAGGGCCGACTCGATCTCGGCGGGGTAGATGTTGACCCCACCCGAGATGATCATGTCTATCTTGCGGTCGCGGAGGAAGAGGTAGCCCTCCTCGTCGAGGAGCCCGAGGTCGCCGACCGTGAAGAAGTCACCGATGCGGTTCTTCCTCGTCTTGCCCTCGTCCTTGTGGTAGCTGAAGCCCCCGGTGTTCATCTTCATGTAGACGGTGCCGAGCTCGCCCGCGCCGAGCCGGTTGCCGTCGTCGTCGAAGACGGCGAGCTCGCTGATCGGCCAGGCACGGCCGACCGTCCCCGGCTTCTTCAGCCAGTCCTCGGCGGTCGCGAAGGCGCCGCCGCCCTCGCTCGCGGCGTAGTACTCCTCCACGCAGCCGCCCCACCAGTCGATCATCGCCCGTTTGACGTGGTCCGGGCAGGGCGCGGCGCCGTGGATGGCGTGCCGCATCGAGGAGACGTCGTACGCGTCCTTCGTCTCCTGCGGCAGGGCCAGGAGCCGGTGGAACTGGGTCGGCACCATGTGGGTGTGGGTGCACGCGTGGCGGTCGATCAGCCGCAGCATCTCCTGCGGGCTCCACTTGTCCATCATGACCAGGGGGTGCCCGATGTGCAGGGCCGCGCCCGCGAACTGGAGGACGGCCGTGTGGTAGAGCGGCGAGCAGACCAGGTGGACGTTGCCGTCGAAGGGCCGGATGCCGAAGATGCCGAGGAAGCCGCCGAGATGGGTCTCCTCCGGGAGCTTGCCGGGCAGCGGGCGGCGGATGCCGCGGGGGCGGCCGGTGGTGCCGGAGGTGTAGTTCATGACCCAGCCGAGGGTGCGGTCCCGGGGGGCCGTCGCGGGCCGGCCGTCGAGGAGCTCGCCGTACGGGCGGAAGCCGGGCACGGTCCCGACGGCGTAGCGGTGGCTCGCCGTGAGGGCGGCCTCGTCGGCCGCGTCGCGGGCGGCGTCGGCGAAGCGCTCGTGGGCGATCAGGACCTTCGCGCCGGAGTCGGAGACGATCCAGGCGATCTCGGGGCCGACCAGGTGGTGGTTGACCGGTACGAGGTAGAAGCCGGCCTGGGAGGCGGCGAGGTAGGCGGTGAGGAACTCGACGCCGTTGGGCAGGACGACCGCGAAGGCGTCGCCCTTCTCCAGGCCTGCGTCGCGCAGGCCGTGGACGAGGCGGTTGACGTCGGCGTGCAGTCGGCCCGCGGTCCACTCCTCGCCGCCGGGGTCGATCAGGACGGTGCGGCCGGGGTCCTCGGCCGCCTGCGCCCAGAAGCCGTTGGGCGGCTGCGCGCCGGTGGTGGGGTTCGTGGGGTTCGTGGCGGTCATGGCTCACGCCTCTCGGATGCGGCCGGCGATGCGGTTGATGCGGTCGATCGCCCTCTCGAAACCTGCGGTGAGATCGTCGAAGACGGCCCGGACACTGCGTTCGGTGTTCATCCGGCCGACGATCTGACCGACCGGGGTGCCGAGCAGCGGCCCGACCTCGTACTTCTGGATCCTGGAGACGGCCTCGGCCACGAGCAGTCCCTGGAGCGGCATGGGCAGCGCGCCGGGGCCCGCCGGGTCGTCCCAGGCGTCGGTCCACTCGGTGCGGAGCTGGCGGGCCGGTTTGCCGGTGAGGGCGCGCGAGCGGACGGTGTCGCCCGAGCCGGCGGCGAGCAGTTTTTCGGTGAGTGCGCGGGAGTGCAGGTCGGCCTCGGTGGTGGTGAGCCAGAGGGAGCCGAGCCAGACGCCCTGGGCGCCGAGCGCGAGTCCGGCCGCGATCTGCTCCCCGCTGCCGATGCCGCCGGCGGCGAGGACGGGCAGCGGGGCCACGGCCTCGACGATCTCCGGGACGAGGACCATGGTGGCGATGTCGCCGGTGTGGCCGCCGGCCTCGTACCCCTGGGCGACGACGACGTCGATGCCCGCGTCCGCGTGCCGGCGGGCGTGCTTGGCGCTGCCCGCGAGGGCCGCGACGAGGACGCCGTGGTCGTGGGCGCGTTCGATGACGTCGGCGGGAGGAGAGCCGAGGGCGTTCGCCAGGAGCCGGATCGGGTAGTCGAAGGCGACGTCGAGCTGGTTCCGGGCGACCTGTTCCATCCAGCCGGTGATCCGCCAGCCCGAGGCCTCGCCCTCGTCGAGCTCGGGTACGTGGTGCTTGGCGAGGGTCTCGCGGACGAACGCGCGGTGGCCGGCCGGGATCATCGCCTCGATGTCGGCCTCGCCGATGCCGTCGACGGCCTTCTTGGCGGGCATGACCACGTCGAGGCCGTAGGGCTTGCCGTCGGTGTGCGCCTGCATCCAGTCGAGGTCGCGCCGGAGGTCGTCGGGCGCGGCGTACCGGACGGCGCCGAGCACCCCGAACCCGCCCGCGCGGGTGATGGCGGCGGCGACCGCGGGGAAGGGGGTGAAGCCGAAGATGGCGTGCTCGACTCCCAGATTCTTGCTCAGCTCCGTCTCCATGGGCGGCAGGATGCCGCAGCCCGGCGGGCGAGGGAAGAGGTTTTCTGATGCAGTGTCAGATTCTTTGGGGGTGCGCCGGTGCGGAGGGCGGCCCGGGTGCGGGCAGATACCCACTGCGGGCGCGGCGCGGCGGCGGAGGGCGTCCGGCCGGCCGCCGGACTGACAGGCTGACGGGCCGACAGGCCGGACGGCCAGGACGGGCATCGGGCGGACAGGAGGGCCGGACATGGCACAGGACACGGGGGTCACGGCGGTGGGGGACGGTCGGGACACGGCACGGACGGCCGCCCCCGAACCCCCGGGGCGGCCCGGCGGACCGGCCGCATCCGGCACGGACACCGGAGCCGGTCCCGAACCGGCTCCGGCCGGCGCGGCGACCCGGGGCGGGGCGGCGACTGCGGACGGCGCGGCGACCCCGGCTAGCGCGGCCATCCCCGGCCCAGGCGGCGTGGCGACCCCGGGCGGAACGGCGACCCCCGGCCCGGACGGCGCGTCGACGACCCCGGCCGGCCCGGGCGGCGTGGCGACCCGGGGCGGAGCAACGCCCCCGGGCGGCACGCTCCCGGACGGCACGGGCCGGGGCGCCGGTCCGGCCGGGAGGGCGGAGCCCCGGCGCGGGGTGTCGCGGCGGCGGCTCGGGGCGCGGCTCCTCGCGCTCGGCGGGGTGCTCGCCCTGCACGCCGCGTTGCCCGGCTCCGCCGGCGCCGCGGGCGGCGGCCCGGCCGAACGGCGCGCGCTCCAGGGCCTTCGGCTCCGCTACGGGTCCGCACGCCAGGCGGGCCTGCTGGAGCGTCACTTGGAGGCGGTGGCGGACGAGGCGCGGCGCTTCCTCGGCCCCTCCCCCGAGCGCCCCTACTACGCCGGCGCGGTGGTCCTGGCCGGCCGCGGCCGCACGGTCGCCCTGCACCGGGCGATGGGCCACGCCGTCCGGTACGCCGAGTACGACGGACGGACCGACCGGGTCCGGGAGTTGCCCGCGGCCGAGCGGATCGCGATGGCCGAGGACACCGTCTTCGACCTGGCCTCGCTGAGCAAGCTGTTCACCTCCGTCCTGGCCGTGCAGCAGATGGAACGCGGGCGGCTGGAGCTGGAGGTCCCGGTCCGGCGGTACCTGCCGGAGTTCACGGGGGGCGGCAAGGAGCTCGTCACGGTCCGTCAGCTGCTGACGCACACTTCGGGTCTGCGCTCCTGGGCGCCCTTCTATCAGGAGTCCACGCCCGAGGGTCGGCTGCGGCTGCTGTGGTCGGTCCGGCCGCAGGAGCCGCCGGGCAGCGTCTACCGCTACTCCGACCTGAACCTCATCGCGCTGCAGCTGCTCCTGGAGCGGATCACCGGCCGCACCCTGGACGTCCTGCTCCACGACGAGATCACCGCTCCGCTCGGCATGCACCGCACGCGCTACAACCCGCCGCCCTCCTGGCGCCGGGTCACCGCCGCCACCGAGGTGCAGCGGCCGCCCTGGTCCGGACTGGACCGCGGTCTGGTGTGGGGCGAGGTCCACGACGAGAACGCGTACGCCCTCGGCGGGGTGGCGGGGCACGCCGGGGTCTTCGGCACCGCGTGGGACCTGGCCGTCCTGGCCCGCACCCTCCTGGACGGCGGGGCCTACGCGGGCCGGCGCATCCTGCGCCCCGCCTCCGTCGAGCTGCTGTTCACCGACTACAACACGGCCTTCCCCGGGGACGACCACGGCCTCGGTTTCGAGCTCTACCAGCACTGGTACATGGGCGCGATGGCCACTCCGCACTCGGCGGGGCACACCGGCTTCACCGGCACCTCCCTGGTGCTCGACCCCTCCACCGACTCCTTCCTGATCCTGCTGGGCAACTCCGTCCATCCGGTGCGCACCTGGCGGGCCGGCAGCGCGCCGCGGGTCGCCGTCGGCAACCGGTTCGCCCGCGCCGTGCCCGTGCGCACCCGGCACGGCGGCGCGGCGTGGTTCTCGGGGATGGCACCGGGCGGTTCGGGCACCCTGACCCTGCCGCCCCTCGTCCCCGCGACGGGCTCCGCCCGGCTGCGCTGCGCGGTGTGGTGGGACACCGTGCCCGGTGAGGGCTCCCTGCACCTGGAGGTCTCGCCCGACGGGAAGGACTGGGCGCCGCTGCCCTTCACGACCGTGCGGTCCACCGGCGGGGCGGCGGAGGAATGGCCGCAGGGGTCCGTCAGCGGGTGGTCGGGCCGGATCTGGCACCGCCTCGAAGCACCCCTGACCGCGGCCTGGGCGGGCCGCGAGGTGCGGATCCGCTTCCGCCACCGGGCGGCCGGCCGCTACGTGGGGCGCGGCGTGTACGTGGACGTCGTGCGCGTGGCCGAGCCGGCCCGGCTGCTGTTCGCGGAGGACCGACCGGCCGACGCGGCCCGGGTCGAGGCCGTCGGCTGGAGCCGCTCCGGCGACTGAACCCCCGCAGCCCGGCGGCGCGTCGGCCCCGCGCCCCCGGGTCCGGGCGGCCGCGGGGCCGCCTGACTCAGTCGCGGACCAGGCAGAACGGATGCCCGGCCGGATCGGCGTACACCCGCCAGCCGCGCCGGTCGTCGCCCCGTTCCAGGAGCGTGGCGCCGGCCGTCAGCACCTGTTCCTCGGCCCGGTCGAGGTCGGGGACGCCGAGGTCCAGGTGGAACTGCTGCGGCCGGGCGGGGTCGGGCCAGGCGGGCGGCCGGTGGTCCGCCGCGTACTGGAAGGCGAGGACGGTGCCGGAGGGCGTGTGCAGCGTCGACCAGGTCTCGTCGACGGACCAGCGCCGGTCGGGCCGGTCGGCGTCCCCGCCCAGCAGGGTCCGGTAGAACGCGGCGAGCACCCGCGGCTCGGGGCAGTCCAGGACCACGCACTGCAATTCAGCGATCATGGCCGGGATCCTAGGCGGTGCGCGCCCGGGGTGCGGGCTCAGGCCGGTGCGGCCAGGGCCGCGTCGATCATCCGGCGGGCGACCGCGGCCAGTTCGGCCTGGTCGGGGGCCGGACGGGAGCGGGCGAGCGCGCCCGCCAGCCGGTCGTAGAGCACGCCCTCCGTCCAGGCCACGAGCAGTTCGGCGGCTTCGGCCGGACGGTCCGCGCCGAGGGCGGCCACGATCTCCGCGGCGCGGGTCCGGGCGGTCAGGCCCGCCCGGTGGAGGGCGGCCTCCAGCTCGGGGTTGCGGGCAGCCTCCAGGCTCAGTTCGAAGCGTGCCAGCTGGCGCTCGCGGCCCACCGTCAGCCAGCGGTGCAGCAGCCCGGCCAGCGCGGCCGCGGCCGTCTCCCGGTCCAGGGGCGTGGCGCGCGCCGCAGGCCCGTGCGCGGTGCGGTCCTCGTCGTCCACGTCCGCGACGTCGAGTGCGGCAAGCCGCTCGTAGCAGGCTCCGATCAGGGCGGTCCGGGTCCGGAAGTAGTAGGAGGTGCTGCCGGCCGGGAGCCCCGCCGCGGCGTCGACCGCGCGATGGGTGAGGCCCCGGAGCCCCGCGGAGGCCACGAGGGCGATGGCGGTGTCGGCGATGAGCGTGCGGCGTTCCGCCGCGGGCGGACTGGTGCGGGGGGTCGACATCAGCCCACTCTACAGCTGTAGAGTAAAACCCGAGATCCTCTACATCTGTAGAGGGCCAGGGCAGGAGGGATGCGCCATGTCGGGAGTCGGACGCCACGCGGTCGTGGCAGGGGCGGGGATCGGCGGGCTCACCGCGGCCGTGGCGCTGCACCGCAGCGGATGGCGGGTCACCGTGTGCGAGCGGGCGCCGGGGCCCGCCGCCGTCGGCGCCGGGATCGTCCTCGCGCCGAACGCCCTGCGCGCCCTGGACCACATCGGCTTCGACCTCACCGCCGCGGCCGGCCGGGCCGTCCCGGCCGCGATGGGCCTGCGCCGCCCGGACGGGCGATGGCTCAGCCGGGCCGACACCGCCGCGCTGTCCGCCCGGTACGGGGGCCCGCCACTCGCCGTGCACCGCGCCGCCCTCACCGAGGCGCTGACCGGAGCGCTGCCTCCGGGGACGGTCCGCTACGGCGTCACGGTGACCTCCGTGGACGCTTCCGGGGACCACCCGGTCGTGCACACCTCGGCCGGGCGGCCCGAGGGCAGCGCGGACCTGGTGATCGCCGCCGACGGCATCCACAGCCCGCTGCGCCGGGCGTTCTTCCCCGCGCACCCCGGGCTCCGGTACAGCGGCGAGACCGCCTGGCGCACCGTCCTGCCGGCCTCCGCGCGCCCCGGCGGCCTGGCGACCGCCGAGACCTGGGGACGCGGCGAACGCTTCGGCGTGGTCCCGCTCGCCGACGGCCGGACGTACGTCTACGCGACCGCGGTCGTCCCCCCGGGCCACCGCCCGGCCGATGTCCGCGCCGAGCTCCTGCGACGCTTCGGCACCTGGCACGAGCCGGTCCCGGCCCTGCTGGAACGGTTCGACCCGGCGGCCGTGCTCCAGCACGACCTGTACGACCTGGCGGCGCCCCTGCCCCGCCTGCACCACGGCCGCATCGCCTGGCTCGGCGACGCGGCCCACGCCATGACCCCCAACCTCGGCCAGGGCGGCTGCCAGGCCATCGAGGACGCCGTCGTCCTCGCCCACCTCCTCACCGACACCCCCGCCCACCGGATCCCCACCGCTCTCGCCGCCTACACCACCGCCCGCCACACCCGCACCGACAGCATCCGCAGGCGGGCCCGCCGCACCGGCCGCGTCGCCGCCCTCACCCACCCCCTCGCCGTGGCCCTGCGGGACCTCGCGATCCGCGCCGTACCCGCCCGGGCCGCCCACCGGGCACTGGACGACCTCTTCGACGGATTCACCCTTCCGGACGGTACGGGCGGTGCGCGGGCGGTCGTTGGCACGGGCAGATGAGGTCCGTTGACCCTCCGACACGAAGGCAGGCACAAGCGCATGACGACCGACATCGACTGGGACCACCCCACCGACCCCCGCGAGGGCAGCTGGCAGCTCGACCACGTCAAGCAGTACGTGGCCTCCGGCGGCACCGAGGGCCAGTACTGGAACGGCACGCAGACCCTGCTGCTCACCACCGTCGGCCGGGTCTCCGGCCGGCCCGTGCGCACGCCCCTGATCTACGGGGAGGCCGACGGCCGCTTCCTGGTCGTCGCCTCCAAGGGCGGCGACGACGCCCATCCGCTCTGGTACCGGAACCTGACGGCCCACCCGGAGGTCCGCATCCAGGTCGGCCCCCGGGTCCTCCAGAGCACGGCGCGCACGGCGAGTTCCGCGGAGCGGGCCGCGTTCTGGCCGGTGATGGTCGGTCACTGGCCGGCGTACGACGAGTACCAGGCGAAGACGGACCGGGAGATCCCGGTCGTGGTCATCGAACCGGAGTCCTGACCGGTCCGCGGCGCCCGGGCTCAGCGCCCGAGCGCCGCCATCGCCGCGTTGTGCCCGGGGACCCCGCTGACACCGCCGCCGCGGATGGCGCCCGCCCCGCAGAGCAGGACGTTGGGGTGGGCCGTCTCCACGCCCCACCGGCCGCCACCGGCCACGTCCCCGTCCGCGTAGGGCCAGGAGAGGTCCCGGTGGAAGATGTGGCCGCCGGGCAGGCGCAGTTCGCGTTCGAGGTCCAGCGGGGTCTTCGCCTCGATGCACGGCCGGCCGTCCGCGTCGAAGGCGAGGCAGTCCGTGAGCGGTTCCGCCAGGTGTGCGTCGAGCTGCGCCAGGGTGGCGGTCAGCAGCACCTCGCGGGCCTGCCGGTTGTCCTTCTCGAACAGCCGGGCGGGGGTGTGCAGTCCGAAGAGGGTGAGCGTCTGGTAGCCCTGTTCCACCAGCTCCGGCCCCAGGATCGTCGGGTCGGCGAGCGAGTGGCAGTAGATCTCCGACGGCGGCACGGAGGGCAGCTCCCCCGCGCTCGCCTCCGCGTGGGCGCGGGCGAGTTCCGCGTAGCCCTCGGCGATGTGGAAGGTCCCGCCGAAGGCCTCCCGCGGGTCGACGGTGGTGTCCCGCAGCCGGGGCAGCCGGCGCAGCAGCATGTTGACCTTCAGCTGGGCTCCCTCGGGCGCGGGCTCCCCGCCGTCGGCCCGGGTGCCGCCGAGGAGTTCGGCGAGCGCCTGCGGCGAGGCGTTGACCAACACCGTGCGGCCGACGACGCGGCCCTCTCCGGTGGCGGTGCGGAAGACGACCTCGGCGGGGGCCGTGCCGTCGGTGTCGATCCGCAGCACCTCGTGCCCGGTGGCGATCTCGGCACCCGCGGAACGGGCCGCCGCCGCGAGCGCGTCCGTGAGGGCACCCATGCCGCCGACCGGCACGTCCCAGTCCCCGGTGCCGCCTCCGATGACGTGGTAGAGGAAGCAGCGGTTCTGGGCGAGCGACGGGTCGTGGGCGCCGGCGAAGGTGCCGATCAGCCCGTCCGTGAGCACCACGCCCCGCACCAGGTCGTCGGCGAAGCGGGCCTCCACGGCCCGCCCGAGCGGCTCCTCGAAGAGCATCCGCCAGGCGGCGTCGTCATCGATGCGCCGGCGCAGTTCCGCCCGGGTCGGCAGCGGTTCGGTCAGGGTCGGGAACACCGCGCGGGCCACCCGCCCGGTGGTCCCGTAGAAGTCGCGCCAGCTCTCGTACTCGCGGTCCGAGCCGGTCAGCCGGGCGAAGGACTCCCTGGTGCGCTGCTCGCCGCCGCCGACGAGCAGTCCGCCGGACCGTCCGCCGCGTTCGGTCGGCGTGTACGAGGACACCGTGCGCCGGCGTACGGAGAAGCGCAGGCCGAGGTCCTGGACGATCTTCGGCGGGAGCAGGGACACCAGGTAGGAGTAGCGCGAGAGGCGGGCGTCGACGCCCGCGAACGGGCGGGTGGAGATCGCCGCCCCGCCGGTGTGCCCGAGTCTTTCGAGGACGAGGACCGAGCGGCCCGCCCGGGCCAGGTAGGCCGCGGCCACCAGGCCGTTGTGACCGCCGCCGACGATCACGTGGTCGTACACGTCGTGCCCGAACCCTTGGGAGCCCCTCATGGCTGTCATGGCTCTTGGTAGCACACCTGGCCGAGTCGCTCCAGACAGTGTGCCTCGTCGGCGTGGGCCAGCACCGTGTCGGGGTGGTCGTCGCCCAGCGAGCGTTCGCGGATCCCCGAGAGGTCGCGGTAGATCGGCAGCGCCTCGTCCCAACGGCCAAGCATGCCCAGGCCGACGGCGACCTCACGGCGGCTGACCAGGGTGTCGGGGTGCTCGGCGCCGAGCACCCCGGCCCGCAGTCCGCTCACCCGGCGGGCCTCCTCGACGGCCTCCTCCCAGCGCTCCAGGCGGCCGAGGTTGACCCCGAGGACGTGCCGGGCGCGGAGCGTCTCGGGGTCGGTGGCGCCGTAGGCACGGGTGCGGTCGCGGACCAGGGCCCGGAACAGCTCCAGGGCCCGGGCGCTGTCGCCGGTGCGGCCGAGCGCGATGCCGACCTCGTAGCGGGCGGCCAGGGTGTCGGGATGGTCCCGGCCGAGGACCCGCTCCCGCACGACGGCGATGTCGTGGAAGGCGGCCAGGGCCTCCTGCCAGCGCTCCAGGCGGCCCAGCGCGTACGCGGCCTCGTAGCGGGTGAGCAGGGTGTCCGGATGCTCCGCGCCCAGGACGGCCGCCCGGTCCGCGGCCACCGCGAGGGCGGTGGCGTGGGCCTCCGCGAACCGGCCGAGCTCCCCGAGCGCGCAGGCCAGGTTGTGGCGGCAGCGCAGCGTGTCGGGGTGCAGCGGCCCTATGGACCGCTCGCGGGCGACCAGCACGGCGCGGTAGACGTCGTGGGCCTCCTGGTGCCGGCCGAGCCGTCCCATCTCGTACGCGGTCTCCTGGCGGGCGGCGAGGGTGTCGGGGTGGTCGGCGCCGAGCACCCGGACGCGTCCCTCGGCCACGGCGGCGTACGCGGAGAGGGCCTCCTCGGGCCGGCCCGCACGGCTGAGGGCGTGCGCGCGGGTGTGGTCGGCGGCGAGCGCCTCGAGGGCGTCCCGGCGCGGCCCGGACGGGCGCGGAACGCCGTGGACGGCGGTGAGCCGAGGGTCCTCGGCGGGGCGCGGCCGGCCGATCGTGGCGCCCGCGGGCACGGCCGGGTCGGCGGGTCCCGCGGCGGGGTGTCGGCCGCCGGGCCGAGCGGCGCCGGGGCGCGCGGCCGTCCACGCACCGGTGAGAACGGCCCACTCGCCGCTCGCGGGACGCGCGTCGATGCCGGCCTTGCGCCCTGCGGTCATCCCGCGGGCCCAGGCCGGCAGCGGGGGCTGCGCGCCGGGCAGCCCGCCCGGTCCCAGACGCGCCTCGACGAGCCGGCGGTGCACGTGGCGGGCGTCGCCGGGCCGGTCCTCGGGGCACTTGGCGAGCAGGTCGAGCACCACCTGCTCGAAGTACCCGGGGAGTTCGGGGCGGTGCCGGCGCAGCGGCACCGGGGCGTTGTCGCGGTGGCCGACCAGCACCGACCAGGAGTCGCCGAGGTCGAAGGGCGGGGCTCCGGTCGCGATCTCGTACAGGACGCAGCCGAGCGAGTAGAGGTCGCTGCGGTGGTCCACCTCGCCGCCCGCGATCTGCTCGGGGGACATGTAGTGGGGGGTGCCCATGGCCATGCCGCCGCCGGTGAGCTTGGCGGTGAAGCCGATGTCGTGCGCGAGGCGGGCGATGCCGAAGTCGCAGATCTTCACGGTGCCGTCGGTGAGCCGCATGATGTTGGCCGGCTTCAGGTCGCGGTGCACGACGCCCTGGTCGTGGGTGTAGCCGAGGGCGGCGGCCATCTGCTCGGCGATGTCGACGACCACGTCCACGGGGAGGGGACGGGTCGCGTTGTCCTCCATGAGCTGGCTGAGGTTGCGGCCCTCGAGCAGTTCCATGACGAGGTAGAGGGGGCCGCCCGCGGCGCTGTCGTCACCGAAGTCGTGGACGACGGTCACCCCGCGGTGCTGGAGGGAGGCGGCCACGCGCGCCTCGCGCCGGAAGCGTTCGCGGAGCACCTGGGTGAAGTGGGCGTCCTGGTCGGCGCCGATCGGCTTGAGGCACTTCACGGCGACATGCCGGCCCAGCGACTCGTCACGGGCGCGCCAAACCTCGCCCATGCCGCCGCGCCCGATCAGATCGAGCGACCGGTACCGGCCCTGGATCAGTCTGGACTCCGCCATGTCTTAAAGTCGCCCCCGTCGTCGCGCTACGCCCTCCCCGGCCGGTCCAGTATGGCCGCTGATGTACGCAGTGTGTACGGAGAGGGGCGGCTCCCGGGGCCCAGGCGGCGCATCGCTCTCAAGATGTGACCTGGCGGGAGCTTCCAGCGCAGACCTGCGGGAATGCTGCGCAGCACGCGTCCGGTGAGACGCAGGCGCCGGGTGACGCGGTGCGGGCTGGGGGCGGGTCGCCCGTACAGCCGGTGCGCCCACTCGGGGAGGGCCCCGTAGGCGAGCCCGACCACGGGACGCCACAGCAGGTTTCGGCCAGGCACGAGGAGGGGTGGGACCGGCGGGCCGCGCAGGAAGTCGTCCACGGCGTGGGCGTCGGCCCCGGCCGCGAGCTCCGGGCGGACCTTCCCGAAGTAGGCGGCGAGCTGCGCGGTGTCGGCGGGCACCGTGTCCGGATCGAGGCCCACGAGGCGGGCGTTGACGCGGTTCTCGTCGACGTAGCGGTCGGCCTGGGCGGGGGTCAGGGGGACGCCGGAGCGGCGCAGCACGTGCAGGAAGCTGTCGATCTGCGCGCAGTGGATCCACAGCAGCAGCTCGGGGTCGTCGACCGGAAAGATCCGGCCCGTTTCCGGGTCGGTGGCGGACAGGGTGCGGTGGAGGGCGCGGACGCGGGCGCCCGCGCGTTCGGCGGCCTCGGTGGTGCCGTAGGTGAGGGTGCCGACGAAGTCGGCGGTGCGCAGCAGCCGGCCCCACGCGTCCTTGCGGAAGTCCGAGTTCTCCATGACCCCGCGGACGGCGCGCGGGTGGAGGGCCTGGAGGTAGAGCGCGCGGACCCCGGCGATCCACATCATCGGGTCGCCGTGGCACTGCCAGGTGACGGACGACGGGCCGTACAGGCCCGGGTCGGGCCGGTCCGCGCCGTCCGCGGCACTGTTCCCCATCCCGCACCTCCCCGTAGCGCACGCCCCGGCGCTTCCAGCCTACCGACGGCGGCCCCGGCGGGAAGGTCCGCGGCATAGAGTTGCCGCGTGCAGCTCTACACCATCGGCGAGGCCGCCCAACTCCTTCGCGTCAGCACCGACACCGCCCGCCGCTGGGCCGACGCGGGCCGCTTCCCGACACGGCGGGAGGGGACCCGGCGGATGGTCGAGGGCGTGGACCTGGCGGCCTTCTGCACGGAGCTCGCGCGGGAGGGCGCGGAGGACGGGGGCGAGCCGGTGACGTCGGTCCGCAACGCGCTGCCCGGGATCGTGACCGCGGTGACGCTCGGAGAGGTCGCCGCCCAGGTCGAGATCCAGGCGGGCCCGCACCGGGTGGTCTCGCTGCTGACGCGTGAAGCCGTCGAGGAACTCGGCCTGGAGGTAGGGGTGCGGGCCGTGGCCCGCGTGAAGTCCACCAGCGTCCACGTCGACCGCGACTGACCCGGCCCGCGCGCCCGCCGCAGCCTACTCCGTGGGGGAGGTCGCGGAGTCCGTCCAGGCGTCCGTGCGGCGGGTCAGCGACCGGAGCAGTGCGCGCACCCGGACGAGGTCCTCGTCCGGCATCCCCTCCCCCATCACGCGGTGCGCGGCCTCCGCTCGCACGGTGATCGCGGCGAGGGAGCGGACGCCGTCCTCGGTGAGGGCGAGCAGGGGCGAGGTGCGGTGGTCGGGGTTGTCCCGGAACGCGGCGAGGCCGTCCCGCACGAGTTCGTTGGCGATGCGCTGGACGCCCTGCCGGGCGACGCCGAGGCGGCGGGCCGCCCGCGCCACGGGCAGGGGCTCCTCGCTGACCGCGCTCATCAGCTGCCAGCGCGCCTGGGTCTGCCCTTCCGCCGCCGCGAGGGCCTCGCCCGCCCGGCGCAGCGCACCCGCCGCCTCGAAGACATCGGCCACCAGCAGGGCCAGTTCGTCCGCCATCCGCCGCTCCACCTCATCCCATTCGTTTGGCATATTCGACAACATGTTGTCGGTTTGTCATCATGATGACAGACCGGCGTGGTGTACCCGTTCCCCGGACATCACGCACCCCACCGGAATCCTTGGAGATCACCATGACGAACGCGACCACCGACGCGACCACCGGCCACGGCCCCACCGGGACCGGAGCGATCGACCGCCTCCGGGCGGCGATGGACCGCGGCGCGGCGCTCCGCCCCCGGGTCGGCGGCTTCCCCCACCTCGCCGAGAGCCTGCGGCAGGCCGGGGTCACCCACTGCCGCATGGCCGTCCCGGCGAACGCCTTCCTGTACCTAGCACGGCAACGTGGTGGTGCAGGGCGAACCACTGGTCACCGGCTTCGCGGTGGCCCCACCCTTCGGCCGCGCGGCCCTGGAAGCCGCGCTGCGCGCCGACCAGGCAGGCCTGACGGCCTTCCCCGAGTTCGTCCGGGGCTGCTGGGAGGCCGGTGTCGTCTGGTACGAGGTCGATCTCGTCGCGCGGACCTGCACCTACCACGGAGCCGACGGGGCGTCCTACCGCGAGGACTACCCGGCCGTCACCCTCCCCGGGTAGCCGGCTCGCCGTCCCCGCCCCCCGGCGGCCCGCGCCGCCGGGGGGCGGGCCGGACCGGGCCGTGCTCTCCTGGTTCCGGGGCACGTCCGTGCCCGCCGATCGTGCCGTCGGAGAGGTGCAGCCCGTGCCCGAACCCCTGATCGTCATCACCGGCGCCAGCTCCGGCATCGGCGCGGCCACCGCGCGCCTGCTGTCCGGTCACGGCCACCCCCTGCTGCTCCTGGCGCGCAGGCTGGACCGGCTGGAGGAGCTCGGCCTGCCGCAGACCCTGTGCCGCAAGGTCGACGTGACCGACCGGGAGGCGCTCGCGGCCGCCGTACGGGAGGCGGAGGAGCAGTACGGGCCCGCCGACGCCCTCGTGAACAACGCCGGGGCCATGCTCCTGAGCCGCATCGCGGACCAGGACCCCGACGAGTGGGACCGCATGATCGACCTGAACATCAAGGGCGTGCTCTACGGCATCCACGCGGTCCTCCCCGGGATGCTCGCCCGGCGCGCCGGGACCATCGTCAACGTGAGCTCCATCGCCGGCCGCAAGACCTTCCCCAACCACGCCGCCTACGTGGGCACCAAGTTCGCCGTCCACGCGCTGTCGGAGAACCTCCGCGAGGAGGTCGCCTCCTCGGGCGTCCGCGTGGTCACCATCGCGCCCGGAGCGGTGGAGACCGAGCTGCTCTCCCACACCACCGACGAGCGGATCAAGAGCGACTACGACGCGTGGAAGCAGTCCGCGGGCGGCGCCCTGGACCCGCAGGTCGTGGCCGAGGCCATCGCGTACGCCTACCGGCAGCCGCCCGGTGTCACCGTCCGCGAGATCGTCCTCGCCGCCACCGGCCAGGAGTCCTGAGAACTCCCCCACGGGGGCGGTCATGACCGAGGGGACGAGGTCTCCGTCCGGGGCACCGATCAGGGTGTTCCTCCTCGACGACCACGAGGTCGTCCGCCGCGGACTGCGGGACCTGCTCGACTCCGAGCCCGACATCAGCGTGGTGGGCGAGGCCGGCACTGCAGCGCAGGCGCTGGCCCGCGGACCGGCGCCCCGTCCGGACGTCGCCGTGCTCGACGTACGGCTCCCCGACGGCGACGGCATTTCCGTCTGCCGCGCGCTGCGCTCGGCGATGCCCTCCCTGGCCTGTCTGATGCTGACCTCGTTCGACGACGAGGACACCCTCCTCGACGTGATCATGGCGGGCGCCGCGGGGTACGTGCTGAAGCAGATCAAGGGCTCCGACCTGGCCCGCGCCGTACGGACGGTCGCCGCCGGACGGTCCATGCTGGATCCGGACACCACCGCCCGGCTGATGCGCTCGCTGCGCGAACCCGGGGCGGGGACGGAGCCGCGGGACGACCTGCCGGCCCTGCTGTCGGAGCGGGAGCGGGGGGTCCTGAAGCTGATCGGCGAGGAGCTCACCAACCGGCAGATCGCCGAACGGCTCCACCTGTCGGAGAAGACGGTCAAGAACCACATCTCCCGGATCCTGGGGAAGCTCGGCGTCGAACGCCGGGTGCAGGCCGCGGTCATCGCCACGCAGGTGCGCGAACACGGTCAGGGTGACGGCGACAGGAACGGAGGCGGCCAGGGCCGAGGGGCCTAGGAGAAGTCGTCAAAGCGTCAGGGCCGCATCGGGAGCGATGCGAGGGGGACCGCTGCCTCGTAGGACTGGGCGGTCTTGTCGTAGCGGGTGGCGATGCTGCGCCATTCCTTGAGGCGGTTGAAGCACCGTTCCACGACGTTACGGTGCTTGCAGACCTCGCGGTCGAAGGCCGGCGGGCGACCGCCCAGGCGGCCTCGCCGGGCCCGGTTCACGATCTGGTCGAACCGCTGGGAAATGGTGTGGGCGATGCCCCGGCTCCGCAACCAGGTGCGGATCACCCTGGAGCTGTAGCCCTTGTCGCCGATGCCGTGATCTCGTTGGTGTTCCCGCCCGTCAGCACAAAGGCGAGCAGACGGCCGGAGCCGTCGCAAGCCAGGTGGATCTTCGGCCGACACCAGCCAGCCGATGTCACCAGCCGCGTCGGCCCGTGCCTGCGCAGCCTGAAGCATCCGCTCGAAGGTCCCGTCTGCGGCCCGTTCGCCCGTGGCGTCGGCCTTCCTGGTGTCGCCGAAGTAGAAGTGCCCTCCGCAGCCCGCGCCGAGCTGGTGAAGGTCGACTTTCGCCGAACAATTCACGTAGCACAGCGAGCAGGCCGTTTCACCCTTGCTGAGTGGCAGGTCATCACCGGCAATGCTCTTGATACGGCCGTCTTGGCACCCGGAATCAGACATGCCTTTCGGCAGCGGCACAGGATGGGGCTTGCGTTCCTAGCCTGAGTGGCTCCCAGGTGACGTCCTGGGGCTTAGGCGTGTCAGAGGGGCGGGAAGGGATGAACGGGTTAGGTCGAAGAGGGAGACTGCTGTTGGTCTTTCTCGTTTCGTGGACGTTATTGCATCCGGGTGTGTCGTGGGCGCTCCCGGTAGGTTCTGGTCAGTACGCCCCGGCAAAGGGGAGCCGGGGGACGGGCCGAGGCTGGGCGTCCCGCAGAAGGCGATGACTGCGGCAGAGCGTCGGGAGCAGGTTCTGCAGGATTCGGCGGGTGCCGCCGGACGTGCTCCGTCAGGTATTTCGGTCACGGCTGCCGAAACGCCGGCGGATACGGCTCGTGAGCAGGCAGTTCAGGCCCAGCGTCAGGTCACGGGCCAAGCTGCACCGGGCTCTGGATCCGACGCCCACGTGTGGGGGGTTCCCGACGACTTCCGGATCGTTGGCCCGGAGGGTTCGATACGTGCCGTCAATCGATGGCTCGGTGTGGCGCCCGCACTCCACTTTACGGGTCAGGTGTTCATGGGTGAGACGCTCACCCTGTCTACCGGAATGAAAAACTCCGACTCGAAGTTTCTGAACGGTGTCTGGGCGGAGCTCCCGCACCAAGTGAAAGTCACCTGGGAAGTTTCCTGCGGTGGCAAGATCACCACTCTTGACAGAGGCCAGGTGGTCACGGCGCCGTCCAGCACGTATCAAGCCGTGAACAAGGGGCCGGTCCCCTATGCCAGCACCACGGTATCCATGACTCCTGAGCTCTGTCCCAACCTGGGCAGCACTCCTCAGGTATCCATCACAGCTGTCGGTGAAGTCATGGACACCGATCCTGCTGCCGGTGACAGAAAGGGTGGGATACCGCTCGTTCCGGCGATCGCAGCGGCGATCACCGATGCGGAGACACCCGGATGCGCGATTGACTGCTCGACGACCGGGTTCGCGCAGCCGCAGGCCATCCGCAACGGCACGGTCAACTCCGCTACGGGTGCCTTCTCCCTCGGGGCAAACGACTTGGTTCAAGCCTCGCCTGGCGGAGGATGGAACGCGGAGCGCTACTACTCGTCGGGCAACGTTCCGCGCGGTCTCTCCGCGGGATCAGTGATGGGTGGATCCCTCGGGGTGGGATGGACCTCCTCGTGGGATACCCGGTTGCAGAAGGACGGCGCCACTGGCACTGTCACCCTGGTCTCGCCCACCGGATCCGTTCACCGGTACACCGCCAAGGGAGGAGGATCCTATGCGACGCCTTCCACGAGCCGCTCGGTACTCCAGCACCTTGATTCCGGCGGGTACTCGCTGACGACTCTGGACAAGAAGGTCCTGACCTTCGACGAGGCAGGCCGGATCCTGTCGGAGAAGGACAGGTCCGGACAGGGCGAGACCTACAGCTACACAGGTGACCACATCACCGCCGTCACAGGGCCTGCCGGCCCCATAGCCACCCTGAAGTACACCGGCGACCTCTTGACCCAGATCGTCCGGGCCGACGGCAGGACAGTGACCTACAGCTACACGGACAACCGGCTCACCTCGGTTGCCGGCGGCGGCAACACCACCACGTACGAGTACGACGTTGCTTCACGGCTGAACGCGGTCAAGGACGGCAACGGCCAGCCCCAGATACGCAACACCTACGACGCGCAGGGCCGCGTCATCTCCCAGACCAGCCCCATCGGGGCCGTCGTCTCCTACCTCTACACCGGCAGTCAGACGGACGTCACCATGCCCGACGGAGGGGTATGGACGGACATCTACGCCCACAACCACCTCCTCGCCCAGTACGACCCGTTCGGCAACCGGACCGATTACGTCTACGACGGCAGGTCCAACGTCTCCCGGTTCCAGGACGCGGCAGGCAACGTTGTGTCCTTCAAGTACAACGACGCCGGCCTTCCGACATCGAGAACGGATCCGGCCGGAACCACCAGCTACTCGTACAACACCGACGGGAACCTGGCCTCCTCCAAGGACGCCAACGGCAAGTCGACCATCTGCGGATACGACGCGGGCCGTCGGCTGACCTCCGTGAAGGACCCGCTGGGCAACTCATCGACGTTCACCTACACACCAGCCGGGCAGGTTGCGTCCGCGACCACCGCGCTTGGCAAGGTCTCACAGTACGAGTACGACGCGGCAGGCAACCTCACACTCGTCACCACACCGCTGGGCGCAAGAACAACCTCGACCTTCAGCACCTCGGGTATGCCCTTGACGGTGACCGACCCGAGGGGCAATACGAGCGGCGCGAACCCGGCGGCCTTCACCACGACGTACACCTACGATGACGGCAACCGAGTGCTGTCGGTGAAGGACCCTACGGGCAAGACAGCGACCAAAACCTACGACAAGGCCGGGAACCTCAAGACCGCCACCGACGCAGCCGGACGCGTCACCACATACACCTATGACGCAGCGAACCAGCTGAAGTCCGCCACAGATGCCGCCGGACGCGTCACTTCACTGACGTACGACGCCGGCGGCAATGTCCTCACCCGCACCGACGCCACCGGGGCCAAGACCACATACACCTACGACAAAGCCGGCCGGGTCACCGCGATGACCACCCCGCGAGGCAACGTCAGCGGTGCAGACGCGGCCCAATTCACATGGAAGTACGGGTACGACAACGTCGGTAACCAAACCAGCGTGACAGCCCCCGACGGCGGAACAACATCAACTGCATACGATGCAGCACATCGGCCTGTCTCCGTCACCGATCCACTCGGCAACGTCACCAAGACACGGTATGACGACGCCAGCAACGTGACCCAGACCACCGATCCCCTCGGAAAGGTCACCACATACACGTACGACCCTGCCAACCAGCTCACCGCCGTCAAAGACGCTAACGGCAGCACCCTCGCGTACGGATACGACGCAGACGGAAACCGCATCTCTGAAACCTCACCCCTCGGGTTCAAGAGCACCTACGCCTACGACCAAGCGGGCAGGCAGGTCGCTCGTACCGAACCCCGTGGCAACGTGACCGGTGCCGACCCCGCCCAGTTCACCTGGCGCACCGGGTACGACGCGGTGGGAAATCCCACCAGCGAATCCGATCCATTGGGCAACACCGTCACCCGTGCTTACGACACTCTGAACAACCTCATCGAGGTCACCGACCCTCAGGGAAAGAAAACGGGCTACGGCTACGACGTCCTAGGTCGTCTCACACAGACCACCGCACCCGACGGTGGCATAACCAAGGCGACCTTCGACACCGCCGGAAACGTCAGCACGCGGACCGATGCCAACCAGCACGTCACCACGCTCGCGTACGACAAGGCAGGCCGACGGACCAAGGTCACCGACCCGCTGAACCGCAGCACGCAGTACGCCTATGACCCGGAAGGGAACCGGACCAAGGTCATCAATGCTCGCGGCCAGAGCATGACGAGCACCTACGACAGCCGCAGCCTGTTGACCTCGACCACCTACTCCGACGGCACGCCGACAATCTCCTACACCTACGACAAAGCCGGCCGCCCCACCACAGTCGTCGACGGTACTGGCACCCGGACGTTCACCTACGACCGAGCCGGCAGGCCCCTGGCCATCAGCGCACCCGGATCGGCCAACCCGTTCAAGTACACCTACCGGCCCGACGGCTCGATCAGCAGCAGGACCTACCCCGACGGGCGGGCCACCTCATACCAGTACGACGCCGACGGCCGCATGACCAGCCAGACACAAAACAGCAGAGCCACGGCCTATAGCTGGGACGAGGCCGGCAACCTGCTCACCACCACGTGGCCGACCACGCCCGCCATGACGGAGACCCGGGCATACGACCGGGCCGGCCTTATGGCCTCGATATCCGAAGGCACCGGGGTGCGTTCGTTCGGCCGTGATGGCTCGGGCCGGGTGACGACCGAATCGTTCAAAGACGCGACGACGACCGGACTGCCCAAGAGGTACGAGTACGACCCGGCAGGGCGCGTCAGCCGGGTGTGCAGCGACACCAGCGCTCTCCTCACCTGCCTGCCCGGCGCGGCGGGTGAGCGCTACAGCTACGACAAGGTCGGTAACCGCACTACGTCAGCATTGGGGTCGACAACAACCACCAACGTGTTCGACGCGGCCGACCAGATGACCAGCACCACCACCGGTACGGCAGTCACCGATCTGACCTATGACTCCGACGGCAACCTGACCAAGGACGAAACCGGCACCTACATCTACGACGCCCTGGGCAGGGCGAAAACAACGACAATCGGTGCCGACACGTTCACCTTCCTCTACGACGCAGACGGAAACCGCACCACCACGAAAAAGAACGGCGCAGCGATCCGCTCTCACCAGTGGGACGTCAACAACAGCATTCCCCGCATCGCAACCGACCTCAGCCAACCTTCCGGCTGGCTCCTCGGCGACTACCACTACGGGCCCCTTGGCGAGCCGCAAGCCGTGGACACCGGAGCGGCGAGCTTCTACTACCTGCACGACCGGCAGAACTCGATCACCTCGGTTCGGGACCTGTCCGGGGTCGAGAACTACAAGTACGCCTATGGAACCTGGGGCACCTTCACCGGAACAGCCGGCGGCGGCACACAGCAGACCAGCGTCTTCGGTTTCACAGGAACCTTCAAAGACCAAGTGTCCCGGGGCAAGATCGACCTGCCCGCCCGCGGGTACGACCCGAAAGCCGGCCGCTTCACCAGCCCGGACCCCCGTCCGGACACAGCCTTACCGACCAATTCCTCCACCTACGCATATGCCAACAACGACCCCGTCAACCAGTCCGATCCCTCCGGTGCCTGCCCCCTTTGCATCAGCGCAGGAATCGGAGCGGTCATCGGGGCAGCCGTGGAAGGTGGCATCTACACCTGGCAACACCGTACGGTGGCTTCACCACCGGCGGGTTCGGCAAAGCCGTCGGCAAGGGCGCACTCATCGGAGGCGTCTCCGGGTTGCTCATGCCCGGCGCGGGCAGCCTGGCCGCCCGATCCCTTGGCCTGACCGGCGGTCGAGCACTTGCCGCCTCGACAGCAGTCAATGCAGGGGTCGGTGCGGGATTCTCGTACGCAGTCAACGAGGCCAACTGCCGCCCAACCGACCCCTGGGATCTACTGCTCGGCGCCGCCGGCGGAGGCAGTAGCGGTGTCATCGGCCCTGCCCTCAACTGGACGCGAGGGCTTCTCCGGCCCACCGTCACAGTTTCAGCTCACCAGAGCAGCATTGCATTCCGGTCGCTTCGTGCTGGCGAGGGCCCGTCGGCCAGTCTTGTTCGACCCGGGACACGAGACAGTACGCCACCCTGGCAACATATTGCCGAGGGAACGAATTCGCCATGGATTTCGCTCACCCTCGACCCTGATGTCATGATCGGCATCTATGGTGCGGGAAGTACCACGGCAGGTCGTGGTGCCGCAGGATACATAGCCGTCGATTTGAGCAAGGTCGATTCTGAAATGGTGCACGCGTGGCAGAGTGTGTCGGTGCCGTCATACATGCGGGATCTATATGGCGTAAACGTGGCGGAGACTGCATTCCGCGACAAAGAGGTACTGGTGAAAACACGCCTTCCTGCCGAGGCAGTCATCAGGTTCTGGCCGACAGGCGCCAGCAAGGATGAAATCCTACGGGACTTGGGGTGGAAGTGAGTCAGACACAGCCGACCGCGGTAAGTTCTGCCCGGTGGAAGATGTACGTGGGTGGACAGCCCGTCGGCCTCCTGTACCTGTCCGTTGCTGACCAGCCCTGGAGCACATGCCGGTTCCAGCCTCTCGAAGGATGGGAGTCAGTCCGCACTCTCTTTGAAGTCCAAAACCAAGCTGTCCTCGAAGGATTTCCGGAGGACAAGGGCTGGGCAACGAAGGAGATCCGTGAGCGCGGAGTGGAGCTCCGCCCGAGGGATGAAATCAGCGGCCCAGTAGTCAGGCCGTTCATGATCTACGTGTCGGGACACGAGGCACGGTTCCGCCCCTGAGGCAGGCCGTTGGTCAGCCAAGGCCTGTGAGCACCAGAGTCGGCGCCATCTGCCCACTCTGGTGCTCGCTCCGATGCAGTGGCACCGAGCGTGTGTATTCCGCCCCCGGGAGGCACAATCACCCAGCCACCGCGCTCGGGCTCACGGCAGACGACGGCCGTACACGGACGCAGAAACCTGTGGGCCGCCCCCAGTGCACGGGCGGCGAACAGGTCAACGACCGCGCTGCTGTCGGCATGGGCGGTGGACTCGCTGATCCTGAACCCGGCGGCGAGCTTCGCGGCAGGGGCTCAGGGCTCAGAGGTCAGCGCGCGGGGCGGGCGGGGTGAGGGGGACCCGCCACTCCAGGCGGGTGCCGCGCTCCCCGTCGTCCCGCGGGGCGACCGTCATCCGGCCGCCGAGCCGCTCGGCGCGCTCGGTGAGGTTGCGCAGGCCGCTGCGCCGCCCGCCGGCGGGAATGCCGACGCCGTCGTCCGTCACCGCGAGCGTGAGGGTGCCGTCGCCCGCGGCGAGCAGGACCTCCGCCCGGTGGGCGCGGGCGTGGCGGGCGACGTTCGACAGGGCTTCGCCCAGGACGGCGAGGGCCTCGTCGGCGACGGCCGGGGGTACGTCGGTGTCGAGCAGGCCCTCCATCCGCAGCGCGGGGGCGAAGCCCAGGTGGGCCGCGGCCTCCTCCAGGGCCCGCGCGGTGCGGGCACGCAGCCTCGAGCCGGTCTCGGGGCCCGCGTGGTCCCGGAGTCCGAAGATGGCGGAACGGATGATCCCGATCGTGGTGTCGAGGTCGTCGACGGCGCGCGCGAGCCGTTCGCGGGCCTCGGGGTGGTCGACGAACCGCTGTGCGCTCTGCAGGGTCATGCCGGTGGCGAAGAGCCGCTGGATGGCCAGATCGTGCAGGTCGCGGGCGATGCGGTCGCGGTCCTCCAGCACGCTCGTCCGCTCGGCGTCCCGGCGGCGGTCGGCCAGTTCCAGGGCCAGGGCCGCCTGGCCGGTGAATCCGGGCAGGGCGGCGAGCTCCGTCCGGGCGAAGGCCGCGCGGCCCCGGTGCCGGGCGAGGATCAGGACCCCGCCGGGCTTCCCGTTCGTCCCGACGGTGACGGCCACGGCGGGCCCGAACCGCTCCCCCGCCCCGGGGCCCGCGGTGGCGCTGCCGTCCGCGCCCGCGTCCGGGACGGCGACCACGCCGTCCCGCTCCAGGGCGGCCTCGGCCAGCGTGACCCGGGTGCCGGGCAGGACGATCCGGCCCAGTTCCTCGGCGCCCTCCCCCGCGGACAGCACGCCGCCCGGCGCGCCCGCGGGGCCGAGGAGGCGCAGGACGCCCGTGTCGGCGCGGGTGATGTCCCTGGCGCTCTCCAGCATGCGGGCGAGGACCTCGTCCCGGGGGGTGCCGGACAGCAGGGCGCTGGTGATGTCCGAACCGGCCGCCAGCCAGCGCTCCCGCACCCGGGCCTCCTCGTAGAGCCGGGCGTTGTCGATGGCGATGCCCGCGGCGACGGCGAGGGTGGACAGGACCGCCTCGTCCTCGGCGTCGAACTCCGCTCCTCCGCGCTTCTCGGTGAGGTAGAGGTTCCCGAAGACCTCCCCGCGGACCCGGACGGGCACCCCGAGGAAGGAGTGCATCGGCGGGTGGTGCGGCGGGAAGCCGTACGAGGCGGGGTGTGCGGAGAGTTCCGGCAGGCGCAGCGGTACGGGGTGGCGGATGAGCTCGCCCAGGATGCCGTGGCCGGACGGCAGCCCGCCGATGCGGGCGCGCTGTTCCTCCGTGACTCCGACGGGCAGGAACTCGGCGAGCCCGCGGTCCTCCCCGATCACGCCCAGGGCCCCGTACTCCGCGTCCACGAGCGCGACGGCGGCCTCGACGATGCCGTGCAGGACCTGCGGCAGGTCCAGTTCCCGCCCGACCGACAGGACGGCTTCCAGCAGGCCGTTCAGCCGGTCGCGGGCTCCCCTCACCTCGTCGATGCGCACCTGGAGTTCGTCGAGCAGCTCGTCCAGCCTCAGCCGCGGCACGACGCCCCCGGCGGGCAGGTCGTCTGCGCCCATGTCCCACCTCCGGCCGGCGGACACCCTGCGGGGAACTCCCCTCCCACGGTAGTCCCGGCCGGTCGGGGCTTCCCGTTCGCCTCCCGCGACGGCGGGGGCGCACGGGGGGCGTTCCCGGGAGGGGCGGGTCAGGGCGGGCCGGCGGCGTCGCCCGCGGTGGTGCGGGGGACGAGGAGGACGGGGCAGTGGGCGTGGTGGAGCAGGGTGTGCGTGACGCGGCCCAGGTTCCTGCCGAGGCCGAGGCGGCCCGGGGCCCGGCGGCCGCCCATGACGAGCAGGTCGGCGCCCCGGGACGCCTCGACCAGCACGCCGGCCACGGAGGCGCTCTTGTCCGCCTCCCCCTCGACCGTCAGGCCGGGGAACTCCTCGTGGACGGTGTCGGTGAGCGAGGTGAGGACCCTCTCGTGCTCGCCCGCCAGTCCGGCCATCGCGTCGAGCATGGGGATCACGTTGCCGACCGACTCCAGCACGTTCCACACGTGCCGCAGGCTCAGGGTGGCCTTGCGCGGTTCGGCCCCGCGGGCCGCGTGCCGGGCGCACACGAGGCGGACGCGGCCTGCCGGGACGGCATCCCCGCGGAGGCGTTCGGCCCGCGCGGCTCCGGCGGACGGACCGTGCCCGTACGGGACTTCGGCCGGACGCGGCGGGTGCCGGGGCCGGGCCGCGCCGCGTTCGAGGCACGGCCCCGGTTGGCGCTGCTCGGCACGCCCGGCGACACGCGGGCCGACTGGCTCCTGGCCGGCCGGGCCCTGGAGCACGTCCTGCTGCGGGCGACCACCGACGGTCTGGCCACGTCCATGACCTCGCAGCCCCTGGAGTGGCCGGAGTTGCGGTGGACGGTCCGCGACCCGCGCGCGTCCGTGGGCAACGTGCAGATGGTCCTGCGCCTCGGCTACGGCCCGACGGGCCCGGCCACACCGCGCCGTCCGGTCGCGGAGGTGCTGGACGTCGCCTGACGCGGCCGCTCCCGGGGGATCATGGACGGGACGTTCCGTCCCCGAGGTCCGCCGATCGTCCGGAGTGGTGCCGCCGTGCTTCCCGAAGTCCCCGACCCGTCCGTCCTGCACCCCGTCCCGGGCCGGCCGCGCGTGGTCCTGCTCAAACCCCTCGTGACCTCCCCGCTGATCGAGGTCGGAGAGTACTCGTACTACGACGACCCGGACGACGCGACGGCGTTCGAGTCGCGGAACGTGCTCTACCACTACGGTCCGGAGAAGCTGGTGATCGGCAGGTTCTGCGCGCTCGCCACCGGCGTCCGGTTCCTCATGAACGGGGCCAACCACCGCATGGACGGGCCCTCCACCTTCCCGTTCCCCATCATGGGCGGCTCCTGGTCCGAGCACGCCGACCTGATCACCGGGCTCCCGGGCCGCGGGGACACCGTCGTGGGGCACGACGTCTGGCTCGGGCACGGGGCGACCGTCATGCCGGGGGTCCGCATCGGCCACGGCGCGATCGTCGCCGCCGGATCGGTGGTCGTCGAGGACGTCCCGGACTACGGCATCGTCGGCGGCAACCCGGCCCGTCTGCTGCGCACCCGGCACTCGGAGGAGGACATCGCCCGCCTGCTGGCCGTCGCCTGGTGGCACTGGCCCCGCGAGCACCTCACCCGGCACGTCCGCACCGTCATGTCGGGCACCGTCTCCGCACTCGAAGCGGCCGCGGCCTCGCTCCCGTGACCGCGCCCGGGATCCCGTGACCGCGGGCGCCGGATCCTGAGCGCGGGTGGCCTGGCGGTGGCGGCTGGTGCGAAATCCGGGTGCCGGCCGTCCCGGTGCCCGGTGATACTGCTGCGATGACCGATCTGCCCGCCGCCGCCCTGGACGCACTGTCCGGCCTCGCCTTCGGCGACGCCTTCGGTGACCGCTGGTTCGGCATCCTGCGCCGCGAGGGCGAAGCGCCCCTGCGGGCACGCACCCTGCCGCCCGAACCGCAATGGCGGTGGAGCGACGACACCGCCCAGGCGGTCGTCCTCGTACGGGAACTCGCCGAGGGCGACGGCTCCGTGGACCAGGACCGGCTCGCCCTGCGCCTCGCCGCGGCCTACGCCGACGACCCGCACCGTGGCTACGGGGCGTCGATGCACGACGTCCTCCGCCGGATCGGGGCGGGCGAGCCCTGGCGTGCGGTGGTGTCCGGCCAGTTCGGCGGCCGGGGATCCTGGGGCAACGGCGCCGCCATGCGCGTCGCGCCGCTCGGCGCCTGGCACGCCGCCGACCCCGGCGCCGCCGCCGAGCAGGCCGCCCGCCAGAGCGAGGTCTCGCACCACCACCCCGACGCCGTGGCGGGTGCGGTGGCGGTGGCCGTGGCGGCCGCGCTGGCCGCCCGTACCCGGGGCGGCCCCGCTCCCGCGCGGGCCGACTTCCTCGGGGCGGTCGCCGAACCGCTCCCCCGGGGGGACGTCCGCTCGGGGATACGGATCGCGGCCCGGATGCCGGCGCACACCTCGGTACGGCACGCCGCGGAGGTGCTGGGCTCCGGCTACCGGATGTCCGGACCCGACACCGTCCCCTACGCGCTGTGGTGCGCCGCGGGACACCTCGACGACCTGCACGGGGGCCTGTGGTCCACCGTCGCCGGCCGCGGGGACATCGACACGACCTGCGCCATCGCGGGCGGGGTGATCGCCGCCCGTACCGGCACCGCCTCCCTGCCGTCCGCCTGGCACGCGGCACGCGAACCCCTGCCCGGCTTCGCGTAGCGGGACCGCCCGCGCGCGCCGCGGCCCGCGCCCGGCCGCGCCCCGGTCTCAGCTCCCGGGGCAGGCCCCCCGCTGGTGGTCCGTACGGTGGCGCATCCACAGGACCACGTCGCAGACCCTGAGCGCGCTGACCGTCGCGGGGAGACCGGCGGACCGCCCGAGGTCCGTCAGGGCGCGGTGGAGCGCTCGGTCGTCGGCGCGCAGCGCGGCGTGCAGGCCGAGCCAGAAGGACTCCGGCCGGCCGAGGAGGCAGCGGACGACCTGGTCGTAGACGGGCAGCAGCCGCGGGCGTTTGCGGGCGAGCAGCTTGCCCGCCGTCACCCAGCCGATCCCGGGCCGCTCGCACAGGAGCTGCCAGGCCGTGTGGGCGGGCGACCCTTCGGCGAGGTCGGCCGTCGCGGCCTCGGCCAGGTCGACGTCGATGGGGATACGGGCCAGCAGTGCGGAGAGCCGGTGCCCGAGGTCGCCCTCGAGGAGGTCGAGGGCGGCCTGCGCGGGAACCCGGACGGACAGGGTCTGCACGGCGATCAGGTCCTGTGCGGTCACCGTGTCGGCCACCTCCGGCCGGTCCCCTCCGCCGTCGAGCTGCTCGAAACGGCTCCCGGTGAAGGGCGGGACGGGATCGGGGCCGTCGGTTCCGAAGTACCTGCGCAGATCGGGAACGGCCCGTTCGGAGTCGATCAGGCTGCCGAGTCGGTGGGCGAGCGGTGGTTGGCTCAAGATCGCATCCAGGTGGTGTGGGCGCTGACGGGGACTGCCCGGAACCGTACGCCGGGAAGGGACACCGCGGGGCCCGAACGGCCTTCCCCCGTACCGCACTTCGCGCTGCGCTCGCCACTGCCGCGAGCCGGGGCGGTCGGTGCGCGGTCCGGGCTACGGGGAGGCCTGCCGGGTCCGCCCCGTGCCGTTCCGTCTCGCGGCCCGGTCGGCCTGCGCTGCTGCATAGTGTGCCCATGGAACGATTCGCGGGTCGGGGCCGCCTCGAATGGTGGGCCAATCAGTCGATATGCCTCGAGACGTACGACGTCGACCTCACCGTCACCGACGACGCGGTCGGCACGTGGCAGGCAACCGGTCGGCATGCCCACGCTCTTGACGCGCCCCGACGCGAGGGGTGGGACTTCCTCAGGGAGATGGATCCCCACTTCTCCCTCGCGTTTCCCGGTGAGGACCGCGGCGGGATCACCGTGCGCGTCGCCGAGGACGAGGACGGAACCCTCACGCTCGTGGAGGCGGCGGACCGGGACGGCTCCGCGAGCGTCACCTTCGACCTCACCTGAGTCCGGCCCGCAAGGGCAAGAACGGGCATATTCGCCGGGGTCACCGCCGCGGACTGCCGGCCTCGGGCCGCAGCGAGTTCGAGGCGACCGACCGGATCGGGGACCTGGCCCGGGAGTTGTGGCGCACACGGGTGCGGTGGCCCGGACGGATCGTCCGCTCCGGCCCGCACACCGTGCTGCCCGGCGGCGAGGAGCCGCCCGGTGACCGGGTCCTCGGCGCGGGCGACACGGCGACGGTCCGCCTCGGCCCGCTCCTCGGCGGGCACGGCGCGGACTTCACCCGCACCGTCGTCCTGAGCGACGGCTCGGCGGGGATCCGGCTCCGGCTCCACGAGGACCTGCCCACGCTCTTCGCGGCGGGCCGGGGGTGTTCCACGGCGACGCGGGGATCACCGGCAGGGAGCTGTACGCCGCACTCGGCGGCCTCGCCGGCAAGGCGGGCGGAGCCTCGTCGGCCCCCACGCGGGCCGCCTGGCGGGCGGGACCCCGTCCGCGGACCCGTGCTGCGCGCGGCCGGAGTCACTCATCGGCCCGGACAACGAGCTGCCGCTGCGCCGCACGACCCCGGACGGCCGGCAGGCCCACTGGAGCCTGGAACTCCACCTGGTCGACGCCCGTTCGACCTTCGGCGGCTCCCACGCGGACCTCCTCGGCCTCCCCTGAACGGCCCCCCACGAGCCGCGGCGGACGCGGCGGCCCTAACGGCGGACGCGGGGCATGCCGAGGCCCAGCCAGGAGATGATCTCGCGCTGGATCTCGTTGTTGCCGCCGCCGAAGGTGAAGATGACGGCGCTGCGGTAGCCGCGTTCGAGTTCGCCGTGGAGGACCGCTCCGGCCGAGCCGTCCTTCAGGGGACCGGCCGCGCCGACCACCTCCATCAGCCAGGCGTACGCGTCCCGGCGGGCCTCCGAGCCGTACACCTTGACCGCCGAGGCGTCCTGCGGGGTGAGGGTGCCGGCCTCCACCGCGTTCACCATCTGCCAGTTGAGGAGCTTCATCGCGTCGAGGCGGGCGTGGGTGCGGGCCAGCCGGCCGCGGACCCAGGACAGGTCCACCACCCGGCGTCCGTCGGCGAGTTTGGTGGCGGCCGCCCAGCGCTGGACGTCGTGGAGGGCCCGGATGGCCATCGTGCCGTGGGCGGCCAGCGTCACGCGCTCGTGGTTGAGCTGGTTGGTGATCAGGCGCCAGCCCTTGTTCTCCGCGCCGACGCGGCGGCTCGCCGGGACCCGGATGTCCTCGTAGTGGCTGGCGGTGGTGTCGTGCGAGGCGAGGGTGTTGATGAGGGTGCAGGAGTAGCCGGGGTCCGAGGTCGGCACCAGGAGCATGGTGATGCCCTTGTGCGCGGGGGCGTCCGGGTCCGTGCGGACGGCGAGCCACACCCAGTCGGCGGTGTCTCCGTTGGTGGTCCAGATCTTCTGCCCGTTGACGACGTAGGTGCCGGTCTCCTCGTCGCCCTCGCGGACGGCCTTGCACGTGAGCGCGGCGAGGTCGGTGCCGGCGTCGGGCTCGCTGTAGCCGATGGCGAAGTCGATCTCCCCCGAGAGGATCCGGGGCAGGAAGTACGCCTTCTGCTCCTCGGTGCCGAACTGCATGATGGTCGGCCCGACGGTGTTCAGCGCCATCAGCGGCAGCGGCACCACGGCCTGCGCGGCCTCGTCGAAGAAGATGAACTGGTCCATCGGGGTCATCCCGCGGCCGCCGTACTCCTCGGGCCAGCCCACTCCGAGCCAGCCGTCGGTGCCGAGCCTGCGGATGGTCTCCCGGTAGAAGCGCTTCTGCGCGGCCGGGTCCTCGTAGCGGGCGTAGACGTCCTGCGGTACGAGCTCGGCGAAGTAGGCGCGCAGCTCGGTGCGCAACTGCTGCTGCTCAGGCGTGTATTCGAGGTGCACGGCCCCTCCGGGAGTCTCGCGCCCAGCCGGTGCGCTGTGACGGCGGCGGTCAGGTTAGAACCTGTTCCAAGAATTCGGAAGGACCGCGGGCCGGCACCTCGCCCGCGGACGGCCGTGCCGTGCCCTGCGGGCAGGGGAGTCCGGGGCGTCAGGTGTAGAGGTAGAGGAGGTCGAAGCAGACGAGGTTGCGGGCCGTGTCGAAGGAGAACCGCCCGGACACCTGCGGCCGCGCTCCCGGCGGGTTGGCGTACGCGTCGAACTTCGGGCTGTGCCGCCACGCCGCGCCGGCGGGCAGGTGCGGTGCCAGGGGCTCGGGCAGTCCGGTCGGCGCGGCGCCGGGGGCGAAGTCGTACTCGGGGTTGCTCACGATCGCCTCGGCGCCGCCCGCCGCCAGACGGGCCACGCCCACCAGGCGGATCCGCGAGTCGGGGCCGGGGATCCCGCGGTCCTCGGCGGGGCCGTCGACGTCGTAGCCCACCCAGTGCGCCTCGGCGAGGTCCCCCAGGTACGGGCGCAGGCGGGTGTTCAGCGGCTCCGGGTCGGTGCGGACCCGGTGCCGGTACGGGGGCGGGGGCTTGAGCGCGTACGCCGTGCCCCCCGCCAGGCCCAGCAGCGGGATCCCGGCGATCAGCAGGAACCGGCGCCGGTTCGTCCTGCCCCGCTGTGGGTCCATGTCCGCCCCGCTCCCGCCCCGGCCGCCCGTCAGTTCAGGGCGCTGATCATAGCCGTCGCCGTCGCCGTCATCGCCGTACGGGCGGCCGTCAGGTAGGGCCGCGGGTCCGCCGGGGTGAGGTGGGCGCGGATGGCTTCGGTCATGGCCACGTTGAGCGCGGTGCCGATGTTGACCTTCCGGATGCCGCCGGCCACGGCGGCGGCCAGCTCGGCGTCGGGAAGACCGGAGGAGCCGTGCAGGACGAGGGGTACGTCCACGCTCTTCGCGAGCCGGGCGAGCAGCACGTGGTCCAGGGCCGCCGTCCGGCTGGTCATGGCGTGGCTGCTGCCGACGGCGACGGCCAGGGCGTCGACCCCGGAGTCCGCGACGAACCGCCGTGCCTCGTCGGGGTCCGTACGGGCGCCCGGCGCGTGCGGGTCCGGCGGGGCGGCCTCGTCCTTGCCGCCGACCTCGCCCAGCTCCGCCTCGATCCACAGGCCGTTGGCGTGCGCCCAGTCGGCGGCGGAGCGGGTCGCCTCCAGGTTCTCCGCGTACGGCATCCGGGCCGCGTCGTACATCACCGAGCTGTAGCCGGCGTCGCAGGCCTGCCGGAGCAGCTCGGTGCTCTTCACGTGGTCGAGGTGCAGGCCGACCGGGACGCCCGCGGCCTCGGCGCAGGCGGCCGCCGCCCGGGAGATGGGCAGCAGCCGTCCGGCGCGGAACTTCACGGCGTTCTCGCTGAGCTGGAGGATGACGGGCAGCCCGACGGCCTCGGCCCCGGCGACGACGGCCTCGGCGTGTTCCAGGGTGATGATGTTGAAGGCGGCGACGGCGCGGCCGGCGTCGGCCGCGTCCCGGACGAGCCTGCCGGCGGACACGAGGGTCATCGGACCGCCTCCTCTCCGGCGGTGAGGATCACCGAGCGGGTGAGGTGGCGCGGCGCGTCCGGGTCCAGGCGGCGGTGCATGGCGACGGCGAGGGCGAGGCGGTGCACGCGGACCAGTTCGGCGAGCGGGTCGAGCCGGCCCTCCACCCAGTGGCCGCCCGTACCGCGCACCTGCTCGGCGAGCCCGTCGGGGGTGTCGCCGAGCGACCAGGTGACGGTGCCGGGCCCGCTGACGCTGATCGGGCCGTGCCGGTACTCCATCGCCGGGTAGGACTCCGCCCACGACAGCGAGGCCTCGCGCATCTTGAGCGCGGCCTCGTGGGCGAGCCCGACGCTCCAGCCGCGCCCGAGGAAGGTGAACTGGCCCAGCTCGTCCAGGCCCGCGGGCAGCGGCTCGTCGAGTGCGGCGCGGGCGTCGGCGACGGCGGAGGGCGTGTGCAACCCGACGTGGGCGCGCAGCACGGTGAGGGCGGTGGTGGCGAAGCGGGTCTGCACGACGGACCGTTCGTCGGCGAAGTCGAGGACGACGAGGTCGTCCGCGAGGGTGCTCACCGGGGTGGCGGGATCGCCGATGACGGCGGTGGTCGGCACACCCGCGTCGCGCAGGCCGGCCAGCAGGTCGAGCACCTCGGTGGTGGTGCCGGACCGGGTCAGGGCGACGACGCGGTCGTAGCGGCGGTGGAGCGGGAACTCCGAGGCGGGGAAGGCGTCGGTCTCGCCGTGCCCGGCCTCCTCGCGCAGCACGGAGGCCGCCTGGGCCATGTAGTACGAGGTCCCGCAGCCGACGATCGCGGTGCGCTCCCCCGGCCGCGGCAGCACCGCCTTCAGGCCGGGGGCCAGTTCGGCGGCCCGCTCCCAGCAGGCGGGCTGCGTGCCCAGTTCGTACGCGACGTGACTCATGCGGGCTCCCTCGTGCGACGGACGGATCCGGAGGTGTGGTGCGTGCGTGGTGCGTGCGTGGTGCGTGCGTGCACGTGTGCGTGGTGCGTGCGTCGTGCGTTTTCCTGCAAGGTAGCTGGCGGTTTCGCGCAACTTCAAGCAACCACGAGCGACGGAGGCTGAGTTAATGTCACCGGAGCGCCGTGGAACGCACGACGCGGAACACCGGAGGGGGCGGCCGATGACCCGCAAGGAGCGCTGGCAGACACTGCTGGACCTGCTCGTGGAGCGGGGCGCGCTGGAGGTGGAGGCGGCCGCCGGGACCCTCGGCGTCTCCGCGGCGACCGTCCGCCGCGACCTCGACCTGCTCGCCGAGCAGCAGCTGCTGGTGCGCACGCGCGGCGGCGCCGTACCCCACGGCGTCTCCTACGAACTCCCGCTGCGCTACCGGACGTCGCGGCGCGCCGCGGAGAAGGCCCGCATCAGCGAGGCCGTCGCGGCCCTGGTCACCCCGGGCGAGGTGGTCGGCCTGACGGGGGGCACCACGACCACCGAGGTGGCCCGGGCGCTGGCCGGGCGCCCGGACCTGGCGCAGGGGTCCCCGGCACTCACCGTGGTCACCAACGCGCTCAACATCGCGGGCGAGCTGGTGATCCGGCCGCAGTTCAAGATCGTGCTCACGGGCGGCGTCGCCCGCCCCCAGTCGTACGAGCTGACGGGCCCCCTGGCCGAACAGGTCCTCGGCCAGCTCACGGTGGACACGGCGGTGCTCGGGGTGGACGGCTTCGACCCGCGGGACGGCGCGGCCACCCGGCACGAGGACGAGGCGTCGGTCAACCGCCTGCTGTGCGAGCGGGCCCGCCGGGTGGTGGTGGCGGCCGACTCCGGCAAGCTCGGTGTCCGGGCCTTCGCCCGCATCTGCGCCCCGGAGGCGGTGGACGTCCTGGTCACGGACACCGGGCTGCCGCCGGAAGCGGCACGCCGGTTCGAGGAGTCGGGGGTCGAGGTGCTGCGCGTCTGACGCCCCCCGGACGACAGCGGCGGGGACGCGGTCGGTGAGCACCCCCGGGGACGCGGTCCGGGACAGCGGCCGTGCGCCCCCGCCCGCTCAGTGGGGCGGGAGGCGGTCCGATTCGCGGACCAGGGCCGCCAGGACCGGGGCGATCAGGGGGTGGGTCTCGGCGCCGCGGCGGGTGGCCGCGAAGACGCGCCGGGTAGCCGCCGCGCCCGCGACCGGACGGACCTGGACCTCCTTGAGGTCCATGCCGCGCAGTGCCGAGCGCGGCACCAGGGCCACCCCGGCCCCCGCGCCCACCAGCGCCGTCACGGCGCGGAAGTCGTCGGAGGAATGGGCGAAGCGCGGCTGGAAACCAGCCAGTTCGCAGGCCAGCAGCGTCACGTCGTGGCACGGGTTGCCCGGGTACTGCCCCACCCAGTCCGAGTCGGCGAGGTCCGCGAGGGAGACCGCGGGCAGGTCGGCCAGCGGATGCCCGGCCGGCAGCACGGCGTCGAAGGGCTCCGCGTAGAGGGGCAGGACGGAGAGCCTGCCGTCGTCGGCGCCCGGCGCGCCGCGGTACTCGACCGCGAGGGCGAGGTCCGCCTGGCCGTCCAGGAGGAGCGGCAGGCTCTGGTCGCCCTCGGCGTCGCGGACCCGCAGCCGGATCCCGGGGTGGTCGAGGGCGAGCCGGGCGATGGCGGGGGCGAGGACCTCCGCGATGCCGGTCGCGAAGGCGGCGACCGTGACCTCGCCCGCGGCGCCGCCCGCGTAGGCCGCGAGCTCCGCCTCGGCCCGCTCCAGCTGGGCGAACACCTCGTGGGCGTGGCCGAGCAGGATCTCCCCGGCCGCGGTCAGCCGTACGCCGCGCCCGCTGCGGGTGAGCAGCGCGTGGCCCGTCTCCTGTTCCAGCGCCGCGAGCTGCTGGGAGACGGCCGAGGGCGTCAGGTAGAGGGCTGCGGCCGCGGCGGTCACCGTACGGTGGTCCGCCACGGCCCGCAGGATGCGCAGCCGGCGGGGGTCGATCACCCCTCCATGATGTCAGCCCTGAGCAGCGGAAAGCGCCGCGCGGGCGTCGACGAAGGCGGCCACGGCGCGCTCGACGTCGGCGGTGGAGTGGGCGGCGGAGAGCTGGACGCGGATGCGTGCCGCGCCCATCGGGACGACCGGGTAGGAGAAGCCGATCACGTACACGCCGCGCTCCAGGAGCAGCTCCGCCATCCGGCCCGCCTCGGCCGCGTCGCCGATCATGACGGGGGCGATCGCGTGGTCGCCGGGCAGGATCTCGAAGCCGGCCTCGGTCATCGCGCTGCGGAACAGCGCGGTGTTCGCGGCGAGGCGTTCGCGCAGGTCACCGGCGGACTCCAGGAGGTCGAGGACCTTGAGGGAGGCGGCGGCGATGACCGGGGCGAGGGAGTTGGAGAAGAGGTACGGGCGCGAGCGCTGGCGCAGCAGCTCGACGATCTCGGCGCGCGCGGCGACGTAGCCGCCGGAGGCGCCGCCGAGGGCCTTGCCGAGGGTGCCGGTGATGATGTCGACGCGGTCCATGACGCCGTGCAGTTCGGGGGTGCCGCGGCCGCCGGGGCCGACGAAGCCGACCGCGTGGGAGTCGTCGACCATGACCATGGCGTCGTAGCGCTCGGCGAGGTCGCAGATCTCGGCGAGGGGGGCGACGTAGCCGTCCATGGAGAAGACGCCGTCGGTGACGATCAGCTTGCGGCGGGCGCCGCCCTCGGCCGCCTCCTTGAGGCGGGCCTCCAGCTCGGCCATGTCGCGGTTGGCGTAGCGGAAGCGGCGGGCCTTGGAGAGGCGGATGCCGTCGATGATGGAGGCGTGGTTGAGGGCGTCGGAGATCACCGCGTCCTCGGCGCCGAGGAGGGTCTCGAAGACGCCGCCGTTGGCGTCGAAGCAGGAGGAGTAGAGGATGGTGTCCTCCTGGCCGAGGAAGGCCGAGAGGCGGGCCTCGAGCTCCTTGTGGACCTCCTGGGTGCCGCAGATGAAGCGGACGGAGGCCATGCCGTAGCCCCAGCGGTCCAGGGCGTCCTTGGCGGCGGCGACGACCTCGGGGTGGTCGGCCAGCCCGAGGTAGTTGTTGGCGCAGAAGTTGAGCACCTCGCCGGGGGCGCCGCCGGAGGTGACGGCGACGGCGGCGTTCTGCGGGGTGCCGATGACCCGCTCGGGCTTGTGGAGGCCGGCGGAGCGGATCTCGTCGAGGGTGCTGCGGAGGTCGTCGCGGACGGTCTCGAACATGCTGGGCTTTCTCCTTGTGCGGCGGAGTGGGGCCGGGCCCCGCGGAGGGGGGAGGGTGTGCGGGGCCCGGCCGGGGGGAGATGGTTCGGTGGGACGGGGCGGTTACGCCGTCCAGTCCAGGATGATCTTGCCGCTGCGGGCGGTCGACGCCTCGTCGAAGGCGGCCTCGAAGTCGCGGTGCGAGTAGCGGCCGGTGATGACGGGGGTGAGGTCGAGGCCGCCCTCCAGGAGGACCGTCATCGCGTACCAGGTCTCGAACATCTCGCGGCCGTAGATGCCCTTGATGGTGATCATCGAGGTGACGACCTTCGCCCAGTCGACGGGGAACTCCGTCGCGGGCAGGCCCAGCATGGCGATGCGGCCGCCGTGGGTCATGTTGTCGATCATGTCGCGCATCGCCTCGGCGCGGCCGGACATCTCCAGGCCGATGTCGAAGCCCTCGCGCAGGCCGAGCTGCTTCTGGGCCTCGGCGATGGAGGACTCGGCGACGTTCACGGCGAGGGTGGCGCCCGCCTTGCGGGCGATCTCCAGGCGCTCGGGGCTGACGTCCGTGATGACGACGTTGCGCGCCCCGGCGTGCCGGGCCACGGCGGCGGCCATGATGCCGATCGGACCGGCGCCGGTGATCAGCACGTCCTCGCCGACCAGCGGGAAGGACAGGGCGGTGTGCACGGCGTTGCCGAACGGGTCGAAGATCGCGGCGACGTCGAGGTCCACGGGGGTGCGGTGCACCCACACGTTCTGCGCGGGCAGCACCACGTACTCGGCGAAGGCACCGTCGCGGCCGACACCGAGGCCGACCGTGCTGCGGCACAGGTGGCGGCGGCCGGCGAGACAGTTGCGGCACTTGCCGCACACCAGGTGGCCCTCGCCGCTGACCAGCGCGCCCGTCTCGATGTCGCGCACGTCGGCGCCGACCGCGGCGACCTCGCCGACGAACTCGTGGCCGAGGATCAGCGGGGTCCTGACCGCGCCCTGCGCCCAGCCGTCCCAGGAGCGGATGTGGAGGTCGGTTCCGCAAATGCCGGTGCGCAGCACCTTGATCAGCACCTCGCCGGGGCCGTACTCCGGCTCGGGGACGTCCATGAGCCACAGGCCGGGCTCGGCTTTGTGCTTGACGAGTGCCTTCATGGGGTGGCTCCAGGCATGCGGAAGGGGGCGCCGGGGACGGGGCGGGCCCGGCCGGCGTCGGTGACGGGCACCAATCTGCCGATCACCACGGTGATCAGTCCATCGAGACTTTCTTAAGCGGGCCGACAGTGCAGCTTCACGCCTATGCTCCTCCGGTGACGGGGCAGGGAAAAGGGGAGGTGAGGCCCGTGCCGAGTCTGCGCAGCAGGGTGCTTTCGGCGGCGCTGGTGGCGGTGGGCCGGCGAAGACGGTTCGCGAGCGCGGAAGCGGTGCGGGACCGGGTGGCGCGGGCCGCCCGCAGGCCCGCTTCGCACCTGCCGCCGAGGCGGCTGGGCCGGGTCGCGGACGTCTCGCGGACGTTCGTCGGCGCGTGGCCGGTGTACGACGTCTGCCCGCGGGGGGTGGAGCCCTCGGCGCAGGTGCTCTACGTGCACGGCGGCGGGTACGTCGACGAGCTGGACCGCCCGCACTGGGAGCTGGTGCGGACGCTGGTGGTCCGGGCGCGGGCGCGGGTCGTCGTACCGGCCTACACCCTGGCGCCGCGCGGTACCGCCGCCCGGACCGTTCCGATCGCCACGGACCTGCTGAGCGGCCTGATCGCGAGCGGCGGCGACGGCGGGACGGTGCTGATCGGGGACTCGGCGGGGGCCGGGCTGGCGCTGGCGGCCGCGCAGCGGCTGCGGGACCGGGACCGGGAGCAGCCGTCCCGGATCGTGCTGATCTCCCCCTGGCTGGACGTCACCGTGAGCCATCCGGACCAGGCGGCGCTCGAGGCCGCGGATCCGGTGCTGGCCCGTGCCGGGCTGCGGGAGGCGGGGCGCCTGTACGCGGGGACGCTCGCCCCCGACGACCCGCGGGTCAACCCGTTGCACGGCGGGTTCGCCGGGCTGGCGCCGATGACGGTGTTCACCGGGACGCGGGACGTGCTGACGACGGACAGCCGGGAGCTGCTGCGGCGGGCCCGGGAGGACGGCGCCGAGGTGGAGTTCCACGAGGCGGCTGGGCTGCCGCACGGCTACCCGCTGCTGCCGCTGCCCGAGGGGCGTGCGGCGCGGGCCCGGATCGTCGAGCTGGTCAGGTCGGCGGGGGCCGCGTGAGGGGTGCGGCGCCACGGCGGGCCGGGGCGGGGGCGGCATCCGCGACGGGGCCGGGCCGTCACGCCGTGCAGGTCATCAGGGAGCTGATGGGCCAGGCGCGGTAGGCGGTCCAGTAGGCCTCGTCGCGCACGCCGTCGGCGGGCGGGGTCCGGTTCGGCTGCCAGCCGACGGTGACGAAGCCCGCGTCGACGGCGGCCTCGGCGAGGTCGCAGTGGGCCCATTCGCGGAACTCGAAGGGCACGGGCGGTTCGGTCAGGAAGTGCGCCTTCAGCAGGGGCGCGTCGCCTTCGCGGACCCGGTCGAGGATGCGCACCCCGTACGGGGACCAGTCCACCCGCGGGAAGGCGCCCGCGTTGGGCACGATGGCGAGCAGCCGGCCGCCGGCGCGCAGGTTCGCGCGGACGGACCGGAACATGGCGTGCAGGGTCCTGCGGTCGGGTGCGTAGCTGAAGACGTAGGCGGCGGTGGCGACGTCGAAGGGCCCCAGGTCGGGGAGTCCGGTGGCGTCGGCGACGAGGTATTCGACGTCGGAGCGGTCCTTGGTGGCCTCGTGCTCGCGGGCGAGCCGGATCATCTCCTCGGAGACGTCGACGCCGACGGTGCGGCGGGCTCCGCCGCGGGCCAGCAGGCGGGTGTTGTAGCCGTAGCCGCAGGCCAGGTCGAGGGCGTCGAGACCGCGCAGCCCGCCGAGGGCGTCGATGGCGCCGTGCAGGGTGTAGGTGTCGGCGGCGGAGTAGGCGGCCGCGGTCTGGGACTCCGCGTAGCGTTCGCCGATGGTGTCGTAGTGGAACCGCATGCTCTGCCTTCCGGTGGCCTGCCGGGGGGGGTGGTACGCGTGCGTATCGTGCCCCGCGGCGGCTCCGGGAGGCGGTCCGCACACCCGTACGTCCCCCGCACGGGGGAAGCGGTCGGCCCAGCCGGCCCCGGGGGCGGACGGCTGCCGCCGGCGGGCACGGCCGGGATGCACGGGGCGTGACCGAGGGGGCATGCTGGCTGTGTGATGGCGAGAGCGGACGGCGCAGGCCGCGCCACCGATGCCACGGCCCGGGCGCTCGCGCGGGCCGTCACGGGTGCCGTGGAGGCCGTCGGGGGGTTCGCGGGCGGGGTGTACCTGCGCTCCCCCACCCCCGATCTGCTGTTGCTGGCCACGTTCACGGGATTGCCGCTGCCGCTGTACCGGCCGTGGTGGCGGATGCACGTCAACCGGCCGTACCCGGTGGCGGAGGCGTACCGCTCGGGGCAGGCCGTGCACCTGCCCGACGCCGAGTCGGCGATGAGCCGGTTCCCGCAGCTGATGGCGGGGCTGCCCTTTCCGTTCGGTTCGCTCTACGAGCCGGTGACGGCCGGGCCGGAGCGGTTCGGCGTGCTGCTGGTGCTGCGGCCGGCGACGCCGGGCGTGCCGGTGGGCGCCGGGGACCGCAGGCGGCTGCGGGAGGCGGCGGACCGGCTGGCCCTGGACCTGGTGGAGCTGTCGGCGGCCGGCGGGCCGGTGGTGTGGGAGGGGGACCCGCTGGACGTGCCGGGTCCCGGTCCCGGGCCGCGGACGGGGGCGGAGGAGGCCCGGGCGGCGGTGGACCGGCTCGCGCAGGCGGTGCTGTCCCTGGACCGGCAGGGGCGGATCGGCTTCGTCAACGCCACGGCCGAGCGGCTGCTGGGCACCGGTGCCGCCGCGCTGCGGGGGCGGCTGCTGTGGGATGCCCTGCCCTGGCTGGGGCGCCCGGCCTACGACGACCACTTCCGGGCGGTGTTCATGGCGGCGAAGCCGGTGCGCTTCCCGGCCCGGCGCGGCCGTCATCCGCCCGGCGAGTGGCTTTCGGTGGACCTGTACCCCGCACCCGACGGCGTGACCCTGACCCTCACGGCCGGCGGTGCGGCGGCGTACACGCCGGCGGCCCTGGCCGACGCGGATCCGGGCACGGACGCCGACACCGCCTCGGGGACCGGCACCGGGACGGGCGTCGGGTCGCCCGCGGAACGGGCCTCCGCGCTCTACCGGCCGGTGGCGCTGGCCATCGCGCTGACGGAGGCGGTCACCGCCCGGCAGGTGTCGTCGGTGGTCACCGATGAGCTGCTGCCCGCCTTCGGGGGCCGTCAGCTGGCGATCTACCTGCTGGACGGACGGCAGCTGCACCTGGCGTGGGAGACGGGCTTCCCGCAGGGCTTCCTGAACCGGTTCGACGGGGTGGCCCTCGACGTGCGGCTCCCGGGCGTGGAGACGCTGACCACGGGCCGGCCGATGTTCTTCGAGTCGATGCAGCACCTCGCGGCCGCCTATCCGGGCATTCCGCTGGACGCCGACGTCGGGGCGCGCGCCTTCCTGCCGCTGATCGCCTCCGGCCGGCCGGTCGGCTCGTGCATCCTCGGCTTCGACGCGCCGCGCGGGTTCAGCCCGGAGGAGCGCACGGTGCTGACCGCGCTGGCCGGGCTGATCGCGCAGGCCCTGGCGCGGGCGCGGCGCTACGACAGCGAGGCGGCACTGGCCCACGGCCTGCAGTCGGCCCTGCTGCCGCACCGGCTCCCGGTGCGCGCGTCCGTGGACACGGTGGGGCGCTACCTGCCCGGATCGGCGGGCATGGACGTGGGCGGCGACTGGTACGACGTGGTCGAGACGGGTTCGGGCCGGCTGGCGCTGGTCATCGGGGACGTCCAGGGCCACGGGGTGGCGGCCGCGGCGACGATGGGCCAGCTCCGCAGCGCCGTACGGGCCTTCGCGCTGACCGGCAGCACCCCCGAGAAGGTGGTGAGCGGCACCAACCGGCTGCTCATCGACCTCGACCCGGGCCAGTTCGCGAGCTGCTGCTACGTGGTGCTGGACCCGGCGTCGGGCTCGGTGCAGGCGGTCCGGGCCGGGCACCCCCAGCCGCTGCTGCGCCATCCCGACGGCCGGACCGAGGTGCTGGACCTGGCGGGCGGGGTGGTGCTGGGCGTCGATCCGGAGGCCTCGTACCCGGTGACGGAGCTGCGGCTGGAGCGGGGCGCGGTCCTGGCGCTGTACACGGACGGGCTGGTGGAGCGGCCGGGGGTGGACATCGACGTGGGGGTGGAGCGGCTGCGGCTGGCGCTGGCGTCGGCGGAGCCGGTGCCGCTGACGGAGACCGCGGACCGGCTGGTCGGGCGGGCGGGCCACAGCGCGGAACGGCCGGACGACATCGCCCTGCTGCTGGCGTCGCGCACGGCCGGGGACATGACCTAGGCCCCGGCCGTGATCCGCCGGACCGGCCCTAGCGGGCGGCGGGTCCGTCGAGGCCGGCCAGGGTCAGGGCGGTGTTGACCAGGCCGACGTGGCTGAACGCCTGGGGGAAGTTGCCGAGCTGGCGGCCGGCGACGGCGTCGTACTCCTCGGCGAGCAGTCCCACGTCGTTGCGGACGGACAGCAGCCGTTCGAAGAGGGCGACGGCCTCGTCCTTGCGGCCGGTCATGTGCAGGGCGTCGGCCAGCCAGAACGAGCAGGCGAGGAAGGCTCCTTCGTCGCCGGGCAGGCCGTCGACGGTGGAGTCGGCCGTGCTGTAGCGGCGGACGAGTCCGCTGCGGCCGAGTTCGGCGCGGACCGCGTCGACGGTGCCGACCACCCGGGGGTCGTCGGGCGGCAGGAAGCCGACCCGGGGGATGAGCAGGGTGGCCGCGTCCAGCTCCTGGGATCCGTAGTACTGGGTGAAGGTGCCCCGTTCGGGGTCGTAGCCGCGTTCGCACACGTCGCGGTGGACCTCGTCCCGCATGGTGCGCCAGCGTTCGAGTTCGCCGGGGATGGAGGGGTCGGCCTCCATGGTCCGCACGGCGCGGTCGGCGGCGACCCATGCCATGACCTTGGAGTGCACGAAGTGCCGGCGCGGGCCGCGGACCTCCCACAGGCCCTCGTCGGGCCGGCGCCAGTTGCGTTCGAGGAAGTCGAGGAGGGCGAGCTGGATGCGCCAGGCGTGCTGTTCGGCGGGGAGCCCGGCGGACCGGGCGAGGTGGAGGGAGTCGATGACCTCGCCGTACACGTCCAGTTGGAGCTGGTCCACGGCGGCGTTGCCGACGCGGACGGGGGCGGAGGAGGCGTAGCCGCGCAGCCACGGCAGTTCGCTCTCGGGGATCCGCCGCTCGCCGGCGATCCCGTACATGATCTGGAGGTCGGCCGGGTCGCCGGCGACGGCGCGCAGGAGCCATTCGCGCCAGGCGCGGGCCTCGTCGAGGAAGCCCGTGTTGAGGAGGGAGCCGAGGGTGAGGGTGGCGTCGCGCAGCCAGCAGTAGCGGTAGTCCCAGTTGCGGACGCCGCCCAGCTCCTCGGGGAGCGAGGTGGTGGCGGCCGCGGCGATGCCGCCGGTGGGGGCGTAGGTGAGGGCCTTGAGGGTGATCAGGGAGCGGGTGACCGCCTCCTGGTGGGGGCCTTCGTAGCGGCACTGGGAGGCCCAGTCGCGCCAGTCGGCGAGGCTCTGGTCCAGGGCCTCGAACGGGTCGCAGGGCTCGGGTCGCGGCTGGTGGGAGGGGTGCCAGGTGAGGACGAAGGCGACGCGGCGGCCTGCGGTGACGGGGAACTGGGAGCGGGTGCTGTTGGCCTCGCCCCAGGTGCGGACCGGGGGGGCGCTGCGGAACCAGGCCGAGTCGGGGCCGGCGACGGCCACGCGTTCGCCGTCGCTGCGGCGCACCCAGGGCACGACGTGCCCGTAGTCGAAGCGCAGGCGCAGGGTGCTGAGCATCCTGACGGTGCCGCTGATGCCCTCGACGATGCGGACGACGTCGGGGGCCACGTCGGTGGCGACGCCGCGCTGGGGCATGAAGTCGGTGACCTTGACGGTGCCGGTCTCGGTCTCCCAGTACGACTCCAGGACGAGGGAGCCGTCGACGTAGGTGCGGCGGGTGCAGCGTTCGCCGTCGGCGGCGTCCAGGGGGGCGATCCGCCAGTGGCCGTTCTCCTCGTCTCCGAGGAGTTTGGCGAAGCAGGCCGCCGAGTCGAAGCGCGGCAGGCACAGCCAGTCGATGGACCCGTCGCGGCCCACCAGTGCGCTGGTCATGAGGTCGCCGATGAGTGCGTAGTCTTCGATGGGTTGTGTCATTTGTGCGCTCTTCCCCCGAATGCCCGGGGCCAATCAGCCCGGAGCCCGGACACCCCCGCCCAGCCGGGACGCCGTGCGTCACCGGCCGGGCGGAGGCCGGTCTCAGGCGCGCACGAGGAGCATGACGGCCGCGAGGACGGCGGCCAGGGCGAGGGCCGCGCCGCCGTGGGCGAGGCGGTGGGCGCGCAGCACGGGCAGGTGGCGGTCGACGGCGTACCGGCCGGGGCCGGTGAGGGTGAGGGCCGCGGCGCCGGCGGTGAGCAGGAGTTCGTACTCGATGCCCTCGGGGGCGAAGAAGGCGCCGGTGCCGTGGACGGCGATGGCGTTGACCATGGTGCCGACGAGGGCGGCGCCGGCGAGCGGGGTGAGCAGGCCGAGGGCGAGGCCGAGGCCGCCGAGGGTCTCGGTCAGGCCGGCGAGGACGGCCATGGCGTCACCGGCCGGGTAGCCGCTGGCGGTGAAGAACTGTCCGGTGCCACTGATGCCCCCGCCGCCGAACCAGCCGAAGAGCTTCTGCGTTCCGTGCGCGGCCATGGTCAGGCCGAGGACGAGGCGGAGCAGGAGCAGGCCGGTGTCGTGGCCGGGGGTGGAGAGGGCGGGGTGGGTCGGTGCGGCCGGGGCGGGGGCCTGCGGCTTCGTCGTGGTGACGGAGGGGCTGGTCATGGGGGTCCTTCCGGTCGTGCGGCCCGGGGAGGCAGGTTGTTCAAATTCGAACCGCTACCGAGGGACCCTAACCATTGATTCAAATTGGAACAACCCGTGTAGGGTGGCGCCATGGCTGAACCGAGATGGCTGGACGAACGCGAGATGCGGGCCTGGAGCGGCTTCCTGGCCGCCTCGGCCCTGGTGAACCGCCGCCTCGACCAGCAGCTCAAGGACGACTCCGGGCTGTCGCACCCGCAGTACGAGATCCTCGTGCGGCTCGCCGCCGCGCCCGGGCGCGAGCTGCGGATGACCGAGCTCGCGAACGGCCTGATCAACTCCAAGAGCGGCCTGACCTACCAGGTCACCCAGATGGAGAAGGCGGGCCTGGTCCGGCGCCGCAGCTGCCCCTCCGACGTGCGGGGCGTGTACGCCGTGCTCACGGAGGCGGGCCACGCCAAGCTGGAGGAGGCGGCGCCGGGGCACGTGGCGACCGTCCGGGAAGTCCTCGTCGACGTCCTCACCCCCGCCCAGCTCGACGCGCTCGCCGACGGGCTGGGCGAGGTCGGGCGACGGCTGCGCGAGCACGGCGGCTGAGCGCCCTCCGATGCCGCGGGGGGGGTAGCGGGGACCGGTTTCGGGGTATAGGGGCGCCATGGACGGAAAGGTCTGGCTCACCCTGGGCGTGATCCTCGCGATCGGCCTGGCGATCGCCGCAGCCGTGCTGCTCGCACGGGTCTTCGCGGCGCGCCGCCTGCTGCTGGACGCGGGCATCCCGCTGCGCGACAAGGCGCTGTTCTGGGTCGCCGTGATCTACACGGTGTCGCCGGTGGACCTCGTCCCGGACCCGGTCTACCTGGACGACATCGGGATGCTGCTGCTGGCCCTGCGCTCCCTGCACGCGGCGGCCGGGGCCGTGCGGCCCTCGAAGGAGATCGACAACGCCCTCTGAGGGCACTCCCCCGCAGGCCGGCGCACGGTTCAGACGTGCTGGTCGACCAGGACCGGATTGCCGTCCGGATCGACGACGAGGAAGCTGCCCGGACCCGATCCCGCCTCGTCGGTCTCCATCAGGAACGCCACACCGCGTTCCTTCAGCTCACGCTGCAGTTCGCGGATGTCGGTGAAGGAGCCGAGGGGCCGGGCCGAGGAGTCCCAGCCCGGGTTGAAGGTCAGCATGTTCTTCTCGAACATGTCCTGGAACAGCCCGATCACATGATCGCCGTTCTTGAGGATCAGCCAGTTCTGCGCCGGGTCCCCGCCGAAGGCGGTGAAACCGAGCTGCTCGTAGAAGGCCCTCGATGCCTCGATGTCCCGCACGGACAGACTCACGGAGAACGCGCCCAGATCCATGCGCACCAGCCTGGAGGCCCGCCGGGCGCCCCGCAAATCGACCGCGCGGCCGGCCGGACCGGGGTCAGCGGACTCCGCGCGTACGGAACTGGACGCTGATCCGCGGTCCCACCGCCCGAGCCGACTTCGGCACGGCGTGCTCCATCGTCCGCTGGCAGGAGCCGCCCATGACCACGAGGTCACCGTGACCCAGGGGCAGCCGCAGCAGGGTGGAGCCGCCGTCGCGGGGCCGCAGGACGAGGTCGCGGGGGTCGCCCACGGAGACGATCGCGACCATGGTGTCCTCGGTGGAGGAGCGCCCGGTGCGGTCCCCGTGCCAGGCGACGCTGTCCCGGCCGTCGCGGTAGAGGCACAGCCCGGCGGTGGTGAAGGGCTCCCCCAGTTCCGGGGCGTAGTGCCGGCTCAGCGCCTCGCGGGCCGTGACGAGCGAGGCGTGCGGCAGTTCCTCACCCTCACCGTAGAAGGCCAGCAGCCGGGGGACGTCCACCTCCCTCTCGTACATCCGGCGCCGCTCGGCACGCCAGGGGACGTCGGCGGCCAGCCTCTCGAAGAGGACGTCGGCACCCGCCAGCCAGCCGGGCAGGTGGTCCACCCAGGCACCGGAACCGAGCACCGTCCGGCGCAGCCCGTCGAGAGGGCCGAGGCCGATCTCGTCGCCCTGGTCGAAGAGGGAGCCCTGGAGGCCCTGCGCCGCGTACATGACTCCAGGGTATCGCCGAAACCGAACACATGCGCGAATCGGAGTGCGGACGCCGGAGGCCGACACCAGGACCCCGGCACCACCGGGCGTCCGACTGATGGACTGCCGACCCCCGTCGGCCCAGGTCAGAAGGCGATTTCTGCAGCCTATGCATGTGATCAGAAACTCACGGTCTTGGCCGGAAGCCCGCCGCGCGGTACGGTCACGGCGACATTTCCACATAGCGACGACGGCGAGACGGAAGCCCGGTGTGAATCCGGCATGGTCGCGCCACTGTGTGCTGCGGTGACCTCCCCGGGGGTGGCCAAGGCGAGTCAGACCCGAGGACCGTCGTCCTGCACCACCGTATGGGACGCGTTGTTCCCCGAGGAGGTTCCATCATGGCCGAGGCCGTCGCTTCCGCTGCCATACCCACCCCCGCCGTCTCCCCGTCGGCTCCGCTGCCCGTGCGCGCCGTCCTGCCCTGGGCGCTGTTCGTCGGTCTCCTGATGCTCGTCGCGCTGTACTTCGTCGGTGCCGAGCAGGGCGCGACCGCCCTGTTCGCCGGCGAGGGCGTGCACGAGTGGGTGCACGACGGGCGTCACCTGCTCGGCTTCCCCTGCCACTGAGAGGCCACGCACATGTACGCCTCCACTGTCAGAGGTCTCCTGGTCCGCGGCATGCTCGCGGGCCTGATCGCAGGTCTGTTCGCCTTCGCCGTCGCCTACGTGGTGGGTGAGCCCCCGGTACGGGACTCCATCGCCGTCGAAGAGGCCGCGGCCGCCCAGGAAGCCGCTCCCGCGTCCGGCCACGCCGGTCACGGCGGCGAGGCGCCCGCGGAGGAGGAGGAGGAAGAGCTCGTCAGCCGTCCGGTGCAGTCGACCGCCGGTCTGGCCACGGGCGTCCTCGTCTACGGGGTCGCGCTCGGCGGCATCGCCTCGCTCGCCTTCTCGTTCGCCCTCGGCCGCGTGGGCCGGTTCAGCCCGCGCGCGACGGCGGCCCTCACCGCGGCGGGCGCCTTCGCCACGGTGTACCTGGTGCCGTTCCTGAAGTACCCGGCGACCCCGCCCGCGGTGGGCAACCCGGACACGATCGGGCAGCGCACCACGCTGTTCTTCCTGATGATCCTGCTCAGCGTGCTCCTCGGCGTGGGTGCGATCGTCCTCGGGCGCAGGCTGGCCCCGCGCCTGGGCAACTGGAACGCGACGCTGGCGGCGGGCGCCGGCTTCGTCGTGGCGACGGCCGTGGCGTTCACGGTCCTGCCGGCCAACGACGACGCCGTCAAGCCGGAGTTCCCCGCGGCCCTGCTGTGGGAGTTCCGTCTCGCCTCCCTGGCCGTCCAGCTCGTGCTCTGGGTCGTGTTCGCCGTCGTCTTCGGTCTGCTGGCCCAGCGGCTGCTGGCCACGCGTACCGACGGCGCGGACGTGACGTCCCGGCAGGAAGCCCCCGCCGTCGGCTGATCCGCCCGCACGGCACGTCGCGAGCCCCGAGACCCCACCCGGGTCCCGGGGCTCGCGCGCGTCCGCGCCGGGCCCCGCGGGAAATCGCCGGCCGCCGCGGAGGGGTGCCGTTAAGATCACCGCGATGACCACTCACACCCTTCACGGATGGGGGGTCTCCACCGCGCAAGGTGAGTGCTGATGCGCACTCCCACCGCGGAGGAGGACTCCCGCGTTTCCCTCTGGCTCCGCGTACGCGAGTACGCCGTGCCGGAGTCGATGATCGAGACCGCGACCGCCCGCCGCCACGTCGGCGACTGGGCCGGGGCGTGCGCGGCGGCGGGCATCGACGTCGACTTCGACCTGCGGTCCGTCGCGCGTTCGCACGGCCGCGAACTGACGGCCCGGATCCGGGCCGATCTGCGCCACCTGGCCCCCGACCTGCTGCGCTGGCACATGCCGCGGATCGCCCCCGACGGGCTGCTGCGCCCGGGGCTGACCCTGGCCCTGGCCCGGTACGGCACGGCCGGACCGGACACCGGCCCGCCGGTGCACCTGGTGGCCCGTACTCCCCCGGCCTGGGCCGACGGCGGCCAGCGGATCAGCCTCGCGCTGTGGGACGGTTCCCGCTCCGAGTCGGGAGTCGCCCCGCGCGATCCGGGGCGGCGCTCCCACCCCGACCGGCGCCACCGCCTCGACCTGCACCGCCACCTCTGGGACGCCCGCAGGACGGCCGAACTGCGACTCCGCTCCGGGGCCGACCGGCCGCCCGCGGACCACGCGCAGCACGGCGGCGCGCCCAGCGGGCCCGGACTGCCCCCCGGCGTCCCGGACGGCCACCGCTGCGCCGTCGGCCGGTGGACGGACGAGGCCGCCCTCCTGCTGGCGGCGCAGGGCCGTCGCGGCGGCGAGGTCGCGGTACGGCTGGGCTCGCGGCACCGGCTCGTCCTCCAACTCCCCGCCGACGGGACCGGAAACGCGGACGGTGCGCCACCCCCGTTGCGCCTGCGCGCCGCGCGGACGGACGGCCGTGACTCCGCGCTGCCCGTGCTGCCCGACGCGGCCACCTGGGTGCTGCCCGACCTGGAGCTGATCCGTACGGGCGCGCTCACCGCCGACCGGCTCCACCCGCTGGTGGCCGCGGCGTTGCTGCCCGACGGGCCGCCGGCCGCGCGCTCCCGTGCGGCGAACCGCCCCGGAGGGCCGCGCATCGTCGACTGCCGCGGGGACCGTCACCGGATCGGGCTGCGCGACGGGGTCCTCGCCGCCCTGGACCACGACCCGGGCGAGGTCCGGCGGGAGGAGCTGCTGGCCGCGTTCGGCGGCACGCCCCTCCCCTGCCTGCACGCCATCGACACGGCGCACCGGCGCCCGGCCTGCCTGACCGGCGTACGCGAACGCCTGGACCACGGGGACACCGCCGGCGCACTGGCCGTCGTCGAAGGGCTGCTCGGCCCGGACGCGGCGCTGCGCAACGGGCCCCTGCTCGACGCCCTGGCGGCGGCGGCCGAACGGCGTGTCGTCCACGGCCTGTTCCGGGCGGGCCTGACCGGCCCGAACCCGGACCGGTTCGGGGCCCGGCCCACGACGCCCCGCCGGCGCCCCGGGGCGCGGTAGCCCGCAACCGGCCCGTCCCGCACGGCCGGACCGGGCCCGCGCCCGGCCGTACCCGGGGCCGTGGCACCCGTACCGCGCCCCGGACCGTCCGCGCGCGGGGCTGCGGTGTCTCCCTGTCCGCTCAAGGCCCCGGAGCCGGGCCGCCGCCGGCACGGCCGGCCGCACCACCGTCCTCGCGACCGGCGGGGTCCGGCGCACGGCGTCCCCCTGCCCGTCCCCTCCGGCTCCCCGGCCGCTTCCGTACCGTCCCTTCGCACCCCACAGGTGATCGCACATGACCCTTGCCAATCCGTCCCCCGTCGCCACCCCCGCTCCCCCGGCGCCCGTTCCGCCGGCCCCCACCGCCCCGGCCTGCCCGCCTTCCCGGCTCGACGTCGCGGGCGAGCTGCTCGCCCTGCTCGGCGCGACCACCACCGAGCCGCGCCCCGACGTCCAGCTGGAGGCCCTGACCCTGGCCGTGGCGGCCGACCTGCCCGTCCTCCTGTGGGGCGAGCCCGGCATCGGCAAGACCGCCGCCCTGACCCAGCTGGCCACGGCCCTGGACCTGCCGCTCACCACCGTGATCGCCAGCGTGCACGAGCCGTCCGACTTCTCCGGCCTGCCGGTCGTCGGGAACGACCCCGCCGAGCAGGGCGTCCCCATGGCCCCGCCGGACTGGGCGGTGCGCCTGGTCCGGGCCGGCCGGGGGCTGCTCTTCCTGGACGAACTGTCCACCGCCCCGCCGGCCGTGCAGGCCGCGCTGCTGCGCCTCGTCCTGGAACGGCGGATCGGCGCCCTGCAACTGCCGCCCGATGTACGGATCGTGGCCGCCGCGAACCCGCGCTCCTCGGCGGCCGACGGCTGGGAGCTGAGCCCGCCGCTCGCCAACCGCTTCGTCCACCTCCAGTGGACGCACGACCACGACGTGGTGGTGCGCGGCCTCGGCGGGACCTGGCCGCGGGCGACCCTGCCGGTCCTCGACCCGCACTCCCTGCCCGCCGCCGTGGAGTACGCCCGGCGGGCGGTGTGCGAGTTCCTCACCGTCCGGCCCCCGCTCGTCCACCGGCTGCCGTCCGGCGAGGCGCGGCGCGGCGGCGCCTGGCCGTCGCCCCGCAGCTGGGACATGACGCTGCGTCTGATCGCCTTCGCCACCGCGGCCGGTTCCTCCCGGGAGGTGCTGTCCCTGCTGGTGCGCGGCACGGTCGGGGACGGCCCGGCGCTGGAACTGCTCGCCTGCCTCGACCGGATGGACCTCCCGGACCCCGAGCTCTTCCTCGCCGATCCGCAGGGCGCGGAACTGCCCGAGCGGGGGGACCGGCGGCAGGCCGTGCTGGAGGGCGTGGTGGCCGCCGTCCGCGGGAACCCGCAGAAGTCCCGCTGGGACGCAGCCTGGGCGCTCCTGGTCCGGGCGGCGGAGACCGGCCCGCCGGACCTGGTGGTCGTCCCGGCGACCACGCTGGCCTCGGTGCGGCGGGAGGAGTGGGACGTCCCGCCGTCGATCGAGAAGCTCGCGGGGGTCGTCGGCCTGTCGCGGCGCGCGGACCGGGCGGCAGCCCGTACCGGCGTCCCGGCGGGGGCGGGCCGATGAGCGGGAGCGGACCGGCGGACGGCGCCGGCAGCGGGAGCGGCACGGGTACCGGCACCGTCCGGGTGGCGGCGCGTCCGGAGCCGGCCGGGGCCCTGGACCGCGAGAAGCTGTTCGCCGCCCGACTGCACGCGGCCCGGGTGCGGCCGTACCTCGCGACGGCCCTGTTCGCCCTGCACACCGTGGAGTCCGCGCGGGTGCCGACCATGGCCGTCGACCGGCACTGGCGCTGCTACGTCTCGCCCGGGTTCGTGGACCGGACCCCGGTGGAGGAGCTGGCCGGGGTGTGGGTGCACGAGGTGTCGCACCTGCTGCGCGACCACCACGGGCGCGGTGACCGGATCGCCCGGCAGTTGGGACTGAACGGGGCGGGGGACCGCCTGCGCATGAACATCGCGGCCGACTGCGAGATCAACGACGACGTGTTCGGCGAGGGGCTGGTGGCGCCGGAGGGCGTGGTCACGCCGGGACTCCTCGGGCTGGACGACGGCGAGCTGATGGAGGACTACGTACGCCGCATCGGGCTCGGGGCCCTGCCCCCGGGCCTGGTCTGGCTGGACTGCGGCAGCGGGGCCGACGGCCGCGAACGGGACTGGGACCTCGGCCCGGACGGGGCGGACGCGCTCAGCCCGCAGGAGCAGGACGCGGTCCGGTTCCGGGTGGCGCAGGGCGTCAACGGCCGGCCGGGCCGCGCCTCGAAGGGGTGGAAGCGGTGGGCGGAGGAGGCCTTCCACCCGCCGCAGGCCTGGCGGGACCTGCTCGGGGCGGCCGTGCGGTCGGCGGTCTGCGGGGCGGGCGCGGGCGACGACTACAGCTACGGCCGTCCCTCCCGGCGCTCGGCCGGCCTGCCCGGCCTGGTCCTGCCGAGCCTGCGGCGCACACCGCCGCGGGTCGCCGTGGTCGTCGACACCTCGGGGTCGGTCGGCGACGCCGAACTGGGCAGCGCCCTGCTGGAGGTCGCGGCGATCACACGGGCCGTGGGCGGCCGCCGCGACCTGGTCTCGGTGGTCTCCTGCGACGCGGCGGCCCACGTCGTGCACCCCCTGTGCCACGGCGAGGGCATCCCGCTCGTCGGCGGGGGCGGTACGGACCTGCGCGCGGGTTTCGCGGCGGCTCTGCGGGCGCGGCCACGCCCGGACGTGGTCGTGGTCCTGACCGACGGGCACACGCCGTGGCCGACGGCGGCGCCGCAGTGCCGCACGGTGGTGGGGCTGTTCGCCCGGGCCCGCGCGCCCCGCTGGGACGAGGACGACCCCGACCACGTGCCCAAGGGCCCGCCCGCGTGGGCCCGGGTGGTGGAGATCGGCTAGGGCCGATCCGGCCGATCAGGGCCGGTGGGGCGGGCCGGAGCCGGCCGGGGTGCGGCGTCGGCCCGCGGAACGGGCCGGGCTGCGGAAGACTGGCCCGGCAGCCCACGTGCCGAGTTCTACGGGAGACACCCATGAGGATGCTGATCAACAGTCCGCAGACCGTGGTCGACGACGCCCTGCGCGGGATGGCCGCCGCCCATCCCGACCTGGACGTCGACGTGGCGGCGCGCGTCGTCGTCCGGCGGGACGCGCGCACCGGAGGGCGGGTGGGGGTGGTGTCCGGGGGCGGGTCCGGGCACGAACCCCTGCACGCCGGGTTCGTCGGACTCGGGATGCTGTCCGCGGCGTGCCCCGGGGAGGTGTTCACGTCACCGGTCCCGGACCAGATGGTGCGGGCGGCCTCGGCGGTGGACTCCGGGCAGGGGGTGCTGTTCGTCGTCAAGAACTACACGGGGGACGTGCTCAACTTCGAGATGGCCGCCGAGCTCGCCGAGGAGGACGGCCTGCGCGTCGAACGGGTCCTGGTCGATGACGACGTGGCGGTGACCGACAGCCTGTTCACCGCCGGGCGGCGCGGTACGGGCGCCACCCTCTTCGTGGAGAAGATCGCCGGGGCGGCGGCCGAGGAGGGGGCGCCGCTGGACCGGGTCGCGGACCTCGCCCGGCGGGTGAACGCGTCCTCGCGCAGCTTCGGGGTGGCGCTGAGCGCCTGCACCACCCCGGCCAAGGGCAGCCCGACCTTCGACCTCCCCGACGGGGAACTGGAGTTGGGCATCGGCATCCACGGCGAGCCGGGCCGGGAACGCCGTCCGTCGATGCCGGCCCGGGAGATCGCCGAGGTGGCGCTGGGAGCCGTACTGGACGAGCTGGCGGAGGTCGGACCCGCCGACGGGCCGGTGCTGGCCCTGGTCAACGGGATGGGGGCGACACCGCTGCTGGAGCTCTACGGGTTCCACGCGGAGGTGGCCCGGATCCTCGCGGCACGCGGTGTGCCGGTGGCCCGGACCCTCGTCGGCAACTACGTCACCTCCCTCGACATGGCGGGGTGTTCGGTCACGCTGTGCCGCGCCGACGAGGAGCTGCTGCGACTGTGGGACGCGCCCGTCCGCACCCCGGCCCTGCGCTGGGGCGTCTGACCCGTGGTGGCGGTGACGGCGGGCGGTACGGATACGAGGCGAGGAGAACCGGTGCGTGACACAGACTTCTTCCGGAGCTGGATGACGGAGGCCGCGGCCGCCGTGGACCGCGAGGCGGGGTGGCTGACGGAGCTCGACTCCCCCATCGGGGACGCCGATCACGGCAGCAACATGCGGCGCGGGTTCACCGCCGTGCTCGCCGCGCTGGACGCGGACGCCCCGGCGACGCCGGGCGCGGTGCTCCAACTGGTCGGCAGGACGCTGATCTCCACGGTCGGCGGGGCCTCCGGCCCCCTGTACGGAATGCTGTTCCGACGGGCCGGGAAAGCACTCGGCGACGCGGCCGAGGTCTCCGACCCGGAGCTGCGCGAGGCCCTGGCCGCCGGGGTGGATGCGGTGGCGCAGCTCGGCGGTGCGGCCCCGGGCGACAAGACGATGCTGGACGCGCTCGTCCCGGGGGTGGCCGCGCTCGGCACCTCGTACCGAGCGGGCGCCGAGGCAGCGGCGGACGGCGCGCTCGCCACGGTGCCGCTGCGGGCCCGCAAGGGCCGCGCGAGCTACCTGGGCGAGCGGAGCATCGGGCACCAGGATCCGGGCGCTGCCTCGTCGGCCCTGCTGCTCGGGGCGTTGGCGGACATCGCCGAGCGGGCGGAGGGCGCACGATGACGGGCGCCCACCCGGGCCGGGACGACGGCTCCGGCCTGGTCGGCGTCGTGCTGGTCTCGCACAGCGCGCCGCTCGCGGAGGCGGTCGCCGACCTGGCGCGGGGGCTCACGGCGGGTGGACCGGTGGTCCCGGTGGCGGCGGCGGGCGGCACGGACGGGGGCGGCCTCGGCACGAGCGCCGCACGGATCCTCGCGGCCGCGCGGGAGGTGGACCGGGGCGCGGGAGTCGCACTGCTGGCGGACCTGGGGAGCTCGGTGCTCACGGTGAAGGCGCTGCTGCTGGGGGACGAACTGCCGCCGGGATCACGGCTGGTGGACGCGCCGTTCGTCGAGGGCGCGGTGGCCGCGGTGGTGGCGGCGTCGGCGGGGGTCCCGCTGGCACAGGTCGCGGAGGCCGCGGGCGAGGCGTACGCGTACCGCAAGGCCTGAGGAGGCCTGAGACGGGGGCGGGGGGTGAGGGGCGAGGGGCAGCGGACGCCCCTCGCCCGTCGGGCAGGGTCAGCGGCCCCGCAGGGACTGGATCTCGCGCCGGTCGCGCTTGGTGGGACGGCCCGCACCGCGGTCACGCAGGCCCAGCCCGGCGGCTTCCACCGGGGTCGGCGGCGGCGGGCTCTTGTCGATCAGGCACTCCGCGGCGACCGGGGCACCGACCCGCTTGGACACGGGCCGCCTGACGACCACGATCCGTTCCCGGCCCGCGTGGAAGAGGCGTACCTCGTCGCCCGCGCGCACCGTCTGGGCGGGCTTGGCCCGCTCCCCGTTGACCCGCACGTGGCCCGCGCGGCAGGCGGTCGCCGCGATCGACCGGGTCTTGGTCAGGCGTACGGACCAGATCCACGCGTCGACCCGCACCGTGCCCGTTTCCGTACCGGATACCTCTTCAGCCATGTCCCGACTCTAGCCAGCCGGAAGCCCCAGGACGGAACGCCTTTTTCCGGTGCCTTTGGCAGATGCGCCAAGAGGCATGGCACCTACCATGGATATCAGCCCAAGAGAATTGCAAATGCGCCACAGGTGCACCTACCTTGCCGCACATGCAGTCCTACACCATCGGACAGGCTGCGCGTCTGCTGGGCGTCAGCCCCGACACGGCGCGCCGCTGGGCCGACGCCGGCCGGGTCGTGACCCATCGCGACGAGGTCGGCCGGCGGCTGATCGACGGTCGCGCCCTGGCGGCCTTCTCCGTCGAGGTGGCCCAGGGCGCCCACACCGAGGAGGGCGACCCGTACACCTCGGTACGCAACGCCTTCCCCGGCATCGTCACGGCCGTCACCCTCGGCGACGTGGCCGCCCGGGTCGAGATCCAGGCGGGCCCGCACCGGCTGGTCTCCCTGCTCACCCGGGAGGCCGTCGAGGAGCTCGGGCTGGAGGTCGGCATGCGGGCCACCGCCCGGGTGAAGTCCACCAGCGTGCACGTCGACCGCGCCTGACCCGCGGCACCCGGGCGGGCCGGCAGGCCCGGCCGGCGAAGACGCGGGCCGGTGCCCGGAGGGCCCGCGGACGGCACCCGCCCGCCCTCCCCCGCCACGGCCGCACGCGGCCCCGCACGTCACCACCGACACGTCCCGTCCCCACCCGCTCCGCCCGTCACCGGCGCGGGTCACCACCAGGCGGCACCGGCACCCGGCCGGCCGCCGACCCGACCGAGGAGCACGCTCTCATGTCCCCGATCACGACCCGCCGCGTCACGACCGCCGCGCTGGCAGCCACCCTGCTCGCCGCCCTGACCGCCTGCGGCGGCGAGGACAAGCCCGCCGCCTCGGCCACCGGTTCCGGCTCGGCCTCGGCCTCCGCGGAGCCCAAGGCCGCGAACCTCACCGTGCTGGCCGCCTCGTCCCTGACCGACGTGTTCAAGACCGCGGGTGCGGCGTACGAGAAGGCCCACCCCGGCACGAAGGTCACCTTCTCCTTCGCCGGCTCGCAGGAGCTCGCGGCGCAGGTGAAGCAGGGAGCCCCGGCCGACGCCCTCGTCACCGCCGACACCAGGACCATGGACGGGCTGAAGGCCGAGACCGGCGACGCCACGGTCATCGCCAAGAACCGCCTGGTCATCGCGGCCGGCAAGGACAACCCCTTCAAGATCGACGAGCTGAAGGACCTGGCCGACACCAAGATCAAGGTCGTGCTGGCGGCCCCCGAGGTGCCGGTCGGCCGCTACAGCAAGCAGATCCTCGACGCCCAGAAGATCGAGGTGAAACCGGTCTCCCAGGAGCCCAACGTCCGTGCCGTCCTGAGCAAGGTGGAGCTGGGCGAGGCCGACGCCGGTCTCGTCTACAAGACCGACTCCGCCAAGTCGGGCGACAAGGTCGTCTCCGTCGACATCCCGGACGACCAGAACGCCGTGGCCTCCTACCCGGCCGCCACGCTGAAGCAGTCCGAGAACACCGAGGCGGCCGCCGCTTTCGTGGCGTGGCTGAGCACCCCGGAGGCGCAGAAGATCCTCCAGGACGCGGGATTCCAGAAGCCGTAGCCACGACCCCCACGGGGGCTGCCTGGTCCGGGGGGAACAGGCACCCCCGCGGCATTCCTCCCGCGGGTGTGCCCGCCCGGTGCTCCCCGCCGGGGCCGCGTCACCGGCCCGGCCGCCGTCCCCGTCCGATACGGTCCGACCCGAGTCCGACCCGAGTCCGACGCCCAGCCAGGAACCCAGCCAGGAACCGAGCCATGAGCAGACCCCGTACCCGCCGCACCCGGCCGCCGCTGACCCTCGCGCTCCCCGCGCTGCTCGCCGTCGCGTTCCTGCTGCTGCCCCTGATCGGCATCCTCGTCCGGACCCCGTGGGGCGACCTCGGCCGGCACCTGAGCAGCCCCGGCGTGGTCGAGGCGCTGCGCCTCTCGCTGCTGGTCTCCCTGTGGGCCCTCGGTCTCTCGCTGGTCCTCGGCGTGCCCCTGGCCTGGCTGCTGGCCCGTGTCGAGTTCAAGGGCAAGGCGCTGGTCCGCTCCCTGGTGCTGCTGCCCATGGTGCTGCCCCCGACCGTGGGCGGTGTGGCCCTCCTGCTCGGCTTCGGCCGGCGCGGGCTGCTCGGGCCCTGGCTGGAGGGCACCTTCGGCATCACCCTGCCCTTCCACACCTCCGGTGCCGTCGTCGCGGCCACCTTCGTCGCGATGCCCTTCCTCGTCATCAGCCTCGAAGGCGCTCTGGGCGGACTGAAGCAGAGCTACGAGGAGACCGCCGGCTCGCTCGGCGCCTCCCCGGTCCGGGTGTTCTTCACCGTCACCCTGCCGATGGTGGCCCCGGGGCTGGTCGCGGGGGCCGCCCTCACCTGGGCCCGCGCGCTCGGCGAGTTCGGTGCGACCATCACCTTCGCCGGGAACCTGCCGGGCACCACCCAGACCCTGCCGCTCCAGGTGTACCTGCTGCTCCAGGACCAGCCCGAGGCCGCGACCTCGGTCTCGCTGCTGCTGCTCGCCATCGCCATGGGCGTGCTGATCGCCCTGCGCGGCCGCTGGACGAGCACCCCGGTCGCCCGCGGCACGCGGCACCGGGAGGCGGCGGCCCCGGAGGAGGCCGTACGGGAGGCACCCGCCCCGGCCGCGGGCGCCGCCGTGCCGGACGGGCAAGCGGCGCGGGAGCCGGCCGGCCACTGGCCGCTGCACGCCGTCGTCACCGGCTTCAACCGGCTCACGTTCGATGCCGAACCCGGCACCACCATCGCGGTCGTCGGCGAGAACGGCGCGGGCAAGACCACCCTGCTGCGCGCCCTCCTCGGGCTGACCCCGCGGGCCCACGCCGCACTGCGGCTGGGCGACACCGACGTCACGGCACTGCCGCCGCACAAGCGGCAGGTGGCCTGGGTCCCGCAGGACGGCGCCCTGTTCCCGCACCTGAGCGCCCTGGCCAACACCGCGTACGGGCTCCGCGCCCGCAGGGTGCCGCGCGCCGAGGCCCGCCGCGAGGCGCAGGACTGGCTGGACCGGCTCGGGGTCGGGCACCTCGCGCACCGCAGGCCGGCCCAGCTCTCCGGCGGCCAGGCCCAGCGGGTGGCCCTGGCCCGCGCCCTCGCCGCCCGGCCCCGGCTGCTGCTCCTGGACGAGCCGCTCGCCGCCCTCGACCAGACCACGCGCGCCCATGTCCGGCACACCCTGCGCACGCACCTGGCCGGGTTCGGAGGGGTCTGCCTGATCGTGACCCACGACCCGGTGGAGGCGGTGTCGCTGGCCGACCGGGTGCTCGTCCTGGCCGACGGCCTGGCCCTCCAGGACGCCCCGCCCGCGGAGGTCTCCCGCCATCCGCGTTCCCCCTGGGTGGCGCGCATGCTGGGGCGCAACGCCTGGCCGGGGACGACGTCCGCGGACGGCCTGGCCCTCGCCGAGGGCGGCCGGCTGGTCGTCGCGGAAGCACTGCCGGAAGGGGCTCCGGCGCTGGCGATCATCGCGCCCGAGGCCGTGTCCGTGCACCGCGAACGCCCGGGCGGCAGCCCCCGCAACGTCTGGCCGGGCACCGTACGGGAGATCACCGCGGTCGGCAGCCGGCTGCGGGTGCTGGTCTCCTCCGCCGGGGCGCCCGACCTCGTCGCGGAGATCACCCCGGAGGCCTCGGCCGAACTGGGCCTGGCCGACGGCACCGAGGTGTGGACCAGCGTGAAGGCGACCGAGGTCACGCTGGTCCGTCTCTAGTGCTGCGAACGCCCCCGGCCGTGGCCGGGTGCGGGTGCGGGGTGTGGGGCGCGGGGTGCCGGGTGCGGGGCGGTCAGCCCGCCTCCGCCGGGGCTGCGAGGGCGAACTCGCACCACACGCTCTTGCCTCCGCCCCGCGGCTCCACGCCCCACGAGTCCGCGAGCTGCTGCACCAGCATCAGCCCCCGGCCCGAGACCGCCCAGTCACCTGCCTCGCGCACTCTCGGCAGCGCGCTGCTGGTGTCCTCGACCTCGATGCGGATCCGGCCCTGCGCGGTCAGCCGCAGGCTGACGTTGCCGCCGCCGTCGGTGTGGACGAGGGCGTTGGTCATCAGCTCGTCCGCCGCGAGTTCGATCTCGTCGGCCCGTTCCCTGGCCCCCCAGGCGGCCACCGCCGCCCGGATGAGGTGGCGGGCCAGCCCGGGGGCCTGGGTGTCCCCCGGGTCGAGGCGCTGGCGCAGCGGTCCGCCGCCGCTCCCGGTGGGCGTACCGCGGCGGCGCAGGACGAGGAGGGCCATGTCGTCCCCGCCGCCCGAGTCGCCGACCAGGTCGCACAGCACGTCGGCGAGTTCCTCCACGTCCACCGGACCGCTGTGGATCGCCTCCATCAGCTCCCGCATGCCGGTGTCGTGGTCCGCGCCGGGCCGTTCGACCAGGCCGTCCGTGCACAGGACGAGGGTGTCGCCGGGGTGCAGTTCCAGGCTGGTGACCGGGTAGCCGGAGCCCGTGGGGCCCGGCTCGCGCGCGGGCAGGCCGAGCGGCAGCCCGCCGGCCACCTGGATGCGGTGGCAGCTGCCGTCGCCGCGCCGTACGACGGGGTCGATGTGGCCGGCGCGGACCATCTGGACCATCCCGCTGATGAGGTCGAGCTGCGCGTACGTGCACGTGGCGAAGCGTTCCGTCTCCAGTTCGCGCAGGAAGGCCGAGGCCCGGGCCATCGCCGCGCCCGGGGTGTGGCCCTCGACGGCGTAGGCGCGCAGCACGATGCGCAGCTGTCCCATCACGGCTGCCGCGTCCGTGTCGTGTCCCTCGACGTCGCCGATCATCACGCCCACCCGGCCGTCGCCGAGCGGGACCACGTCGTACCAGTCGCCGCCGATGTCCCGGCCCATCCGGGCCGAGCGGTACCGTACGGCGATCAGTGCGCCCGGCACCTCCGGGATCCGGCGCGGCAGCATGGCTCGCTGGAGCCCTTCGGCGAGGTCGTGCTCCTGCTCGAAGAGCATGGCGCGCTGGAGGCTCTGGGCGACACCGCTGCCGAGCGCCATCAGCAGGTTGCGCTCCTCCGCGGTGAAGTCGCCGTCCCGCTTGTAGAGCAGCCCGAGGGCGCCGATGGGCCGGCCCTGCGCGATCAGCGGCAGGTACACGCCACTGCGGACGGACAGCGGCTCGATGTAGGGCCACAGCAGCGGGTAGCCCGTCTCGAACTCGTCGCGCGAGACGAGGAAGACGGGCTGCATGGTGCGCACGGCACGGCTCATCGGGAACTGCGCGTCGATGCGGGTGTACTCGATCTCGGGGACGTACGTGCCGAGCTGTCCCTCGGCGACGAGGTGGATGCGGCCCCCCTCCACGATGCCCAGCATCACGCTGATCGCGCCCAGGTGGCCGAGGGCCTGCGGGTCCTTCAGGACGTCGGTCACGTCGTTGATGGTGCGGGCGTGGGCGAGGATGGCGGTCGTCCGCTCGACGACGCCGGTCATCCGGCGGCGCCCCTCGTCCTGTTCGCCCCCGGCGCCGGGCTCGTCGGGATCGTGGGCGGCGTCGCGGAGGATCCCGATGACGCGGTACGGGCGGCCGCCCTGGTCGCGCAGGATGTGGCCCTGGATGTGGGTCCAGGCCGGTGTGCCGTCCCTGCGGCGGCTGCGGACGTAGGCGCCGTAGTGGCTGCGGCCGTCCTTGATCGCCTGGGCGACGCGGGCGTCGAGCCGGGCCGCCTCGGCGGGTGCGAGGCGTGCGCGCAGCCCGTCGGGGGTGCCCTCGTATTCGTCCGGGCGCAGGTCGAGGACCTCGAGGGCGGTGGGATCCAGGTGCATCCGCCCGCTGTCGAGGTCCCAGTCGAACGTGCCCATGCGGTTGAGCGCGAGACTCGTGTCCGGCCGCGCGGGCCAGTCGACCTCGGGGTTGTCTCCCCTGTGGGCCATGCAGCCAGGGTCTCACTCTCCCCCGCCGCTGTCCCTGCGGGACGCCGGACACCCCCTACGAGGTGCGGCGGGCGATTCGCTCGCCCGCCGCACCGGTTCCTGACCGTCCGTCCCTACGCGGCCGGCGGCGGGGACGCCGGTGTGCCGGTCGGGGCCGACGGCGAGGGGGCCTGCGGGGCCGTGGCGCTCGGCGGGGCCGGCGAGGACTGCGGGGCGGGCGGGGTGGCCGGGGACGGCGGGACCGGCGAGGGCCGGGTGGGCGTGCGGTCCGTGGGCGGGGCCGAGGTCGGCCTCGACGGGGAACCCGACGGCGGGGAGGGCGCGGCCGAGGGGGACGCCGAGGGCGAGGACGAGGGCGTCGCCGACGGTGAGGACGCCGGGGACGTGGACGGGGACGGACTCGGCGTCGGGGACGGCGAGGGGGAGGCGGACGGCGAGGTCGACGGCGGCCGGCTGCCCGACGGGGTGGGCGAGCCCGAGGGCGGGGCCGACGGGGAGCGCGAACCGGACGGTGTCGGCGATGTGGTCGGCGATGCCGAGGATGACGCGGAGGGTGAGGTCGACGGCTTCGTGGGCGAGGCCGACGGCGGCTTCGTGCCCGACGGCGGCCGACTGCCCGACGGCGTGGGTTCCGTCCGGGTCGGGACCGGCTTGGTCGGCTGCGGGCCCGTGGGCCTCGGCGTGGGGACCACCGGCGGCGGTATCGGCCGGTCGGGCCTGCCGCTCTGGTGGCGGCCCTTCTCGCGCTCGTACCAGCTGCGGTTCTGCCGGTCGTAGATCACGATCTTCTGCACGGGTTCGACCGCCGGGGCGATCACCACGACCCGCGCCGGCTGGTAGGAGGGCCAGGTCTGCCCGAAGCGCTTGGGGTCCGCCTTCAGCGGCACCGGCGGACCGAGCGGGTTCCCGCAGGCGCAGCGCACCCGCGGCACTCCCCGGTCGTCCACGAGCACGGCCGTCCCGGCCTGCAGCACGGCCTGGTAGCTGGTGGCCTTCCCGTTCTGGTAGCCGTGGTTGGTGACCCGGGTGTCCAGGCGCAGCTGTACGGCCGTCAGGGAGCGGAGGTACGCGGGAACGGCCGCGGGCCCGATGCCGAGGGCCGAGGCGAAGGCGGAGTTCCGGGCCGGTTCCGCGGCGAGGTACTGGATCTGCTTCTCGACGTCACAGCTGGCCACGTCCCGGGTGCCCGCGTAGACGCCCGGCGCGGAGCCGCTGATGCTCCGGGTGCCGGTGGGGGTGCCGTCCGTGGGGCTCGCGGTCGCGGTGCCGTTCCGGGTCGGGGACGGTGCGGCGCTCTCGGTCGCGGGTGCGTCCTGGGGCACCACCGTGGACGCGGTGAACGGGTCGGGGCCGGTGGCCGCGGCCGGCTGGAGGAAGACCTCGCCGCCGGCGTTGTCGTTGCCGCCGGTGGGCCGGGTCAGGACGACGACCAGGGCCACGACCGCGGCGACGGCGACGAGGGCGGTGGCGAGCCGCGGAACGGATCGCCACCAGGGTTCCTTGGACGGCCCCGTGCCGCCGGGGCCTCCCGGGCCCGTGGGGCCTCCCGGCCCGCCTGCGCCGCTGGAGCCGCCGGGCGGCCCCGGCGGCGGGGGCGGGGGCTCCTGTTGCTGCCCGCCCGACTGCTGCCCGCCCGACAGCGGGCCCGACGGCGGCCCGGAGGGGCGCTCTGGCGGCGGCGGCCTGCGGCCGGCGGGTTCTGTGGTCACGGGCTCTTCTTCCAGGAGGAGGGAGTTCCCATCCGGACCATTGTGTGCGCCGTCCGGGTGGTGGCCGCAAGCCGAGAGTGCCACGGTGGCAGGGTGACCCAGACGTCCGTAGCGGCATCGTCCGGGGGCCCCGCGGCGGCGTGGCGCGACGCGTTCGTCGCGGTCCTCGCCGCCTTCGCGGCCATGGCGGCGGTCGCCGCCGCCGGCCTCGTCTTCGCGGGTGCGGGCGACCTGCCGGGCGGGGCCTTCCCGCACGTGGTCGCCGCGGTCGTGGTGCTGGCCACGGGCGGCTCCGTCGAGGTGTCCGGAGGGGCGGGCCTGCTGGGCGGTGCGGAGGCGGTCCTGGCGCTGCTCCCGCTCTCGGTGAGCCTGGCGGGCGCCCTCACCGCGGGCTGCCTCTTCCTGCGCCCGCTGCGCCACCGGGCCGTGGCCGGTCCCCGCGAACTCCTCGGCCGTGCGGCCCCCTTGGTCGTGCTGTGGCTCCTCGCGCTCACCGGCGCCGGACTCCTGGCCCGCCGCACGTTCGGGGTGACCACCGGCGACTCCCCGATCGGCGTGATCGGCGAACTGCTGGACTCCGCGCCGACGGTGGGCTTCCGTGCCGATCTGCCGGCCACGCTGTTCTTCGGACTGCTCTGGATCCTGGGCCTGTTGGTGATCGCCCTGCTGGTCTCGCGCCGCGCGCCGCTGCCCGCCGGTCTGGTGCGGTTCCACACGGCGGTGCGGCCGGCCGCCTTCGCGACGGCCCTGCTGCTGCTCGTGTGCGTGGCGGTCGGCGCCGTGATCGGGCTGGTGGTGGCCCTGACCCAGGGACATGCCGCCCGGACCCTGGCCGTGCTCCTGCTCGGGCTGCCCAACCTGGCCTGGATCGCGCTCACCCTCGGGTTCGGCGGCGCCTGGGACGGCAGGGCCGAGGGCCCGTTCGCCCTGCCGATGCCCCGGGTGCTGGACGAGGTCCTGCGGGACTCCGACACCTCCCCGGTCGACGTGGCCGCGCTGGCGGAGCGGGATCCGCGGGTGTGGTGGCTGGTGGTGGCGGCCGCCGTGCTGCTGTTCGGCACGGGTGTGGTGGCGGCCGTACGGTCCCCGGCCCACGTACGGCCCTGGCAGCACGCCCTGCACCTGGGCGCGGCCCTGGCGCTGGCCACGCTGGTGGTGTGCCTGCTGGCCGGGGTCCGGGCCCGGTTCGCCCTGTCGCTCCTCGGCATCGGCGCGGTGGACGGCCTCGGGGGCGAGATCGGGCTGGACCCGGTGCTGTGGCGCACGGTCGGGCTCGGCCTGCTCTGGGGTGCGGTGGCCGGCTTCCTGGGCGCCCTGCCGGTGCGCAGGCTGCGGCGGCGCGGTCCGACGGACGCGGCCGCGCCGCGCCGGCACTGACCGCCGCCGCCCGCCCCGCCCGGGGGGGGCGGCTATTCCGCCGCGGCGTCGCGGGTGTCCACGATCCTGGTCGGGTCGTCCTCCGAGTCCCTGGCCTGCCGCGCGTCCACGGGGCCGGCCGGTGGCCGGTCCGGCGGGGCGCCCTCCGGTGCGGGGGCGGGAGCCTGGCCGGCCGTCGGTTCCGGCCCGGGCGCGGCGCCCGGGCCCTCGGCGACCGCGTACGTCGCCAGGCGCGTCCCGTCGCCGTACAGCCAGCGTCCCGAGGCCTCGTCGTAGAGCCACACGGACTCCCCGTCGAGCACGATCCCGGCCCGCAGGCCCCGCAAGGAGCGCCGGAAGCCGTCGGTGTCGACGTTCCCGGAGGCCAGCTCCTCCAGGGCGTGCCGGTAGCGTTCGAGGGCGTCGGCCCCGTGGGTGAGCAGGGGCCGCGGGTCGTCGGCGCGCAACGGGGGCCGCCGGCCGGTGGTCGGGGGCGGCAGGGGCACCGCGACGAGCAGCCTGCCGTCCACCCAGGCGCTCCAGCCGTTGGCGCAGAGGATCTCGGCCCATTCGCCGCGCCGGGACAGCAGCTGTACGGGCAGGAAGGCGTCCAGGGGTGCGGTCGGCCGGCTGACGTCGGGGACCTCCCAGGCGGCGAGGCCCTCGGGGGGCACCACATGGGTGGGCTGGAAGTCCTCGACCACGGTGCCGGGTTCCATCGTGCTCATGGGGCCTACTTCCGCATGATCGCGGGCTCTTGCCTGCGCAGGAGCCTCGCGACCAGCACCCCGAAGAGCAGGGACAGGACCACCAGCATGCCCATGTCGAGCAGCCAGACCCCGGCGCTGTGGGCGAACAGCGGGTCGGCGGTGAGGGCGCCGGGGATGATTGCCGCGAGGTCGATGGTGCCGGCCATGGCACCGAGCGCCCAGCGCGAGGGGACGAGCCAGGAGAGCTGCTCGACCACGGGCACGCCGTCCAGCGGGAGGAGCGCCCCGCAGAAGACCACCTGCACGATGGCGAGGAGGACCAGCAGGGGCATGGTGACCTCCTCCTTGCGGACCAGCGCGGAGATGAGCAGGCCGAGCATCATCGCGGTGAACGCGAGCAGGGCGACGGCGAGGGTGATCTCGAGGAGGGGAGGCATGAGCACCCCCTGGCCGCCGGGGGCGCCCAGGTCCACTCCGAGGAGGGCGACGAGGGTCAGCACGACGGCCTGGGCGACGGTGACGGCGCCCAGCACCACCACCTTGGACATGAGGTAGGCGGAGCGTGACAGTCCGACGGCGCGCTCGCGCTGGTAGATGACGCGTTCCTTGACCAGTTCGCGCACCGCGTTGGCGGCCCCGGTCAGGACGCCGCCGACGCACAGGATGAGCAGCGCGTTGACGGCGGTCTCCTGGGTGAGTGCGCCGCCGGCCAGGGCCCGGGCCATGACGCCCATGACGAAGGGCAGCGCGACCATGACGGCGAGGAAGGTCCGGTCGGCGCCGAGCGCGGCCGCGTAGCGCCGGACCAGGGTGGACAGCTGGGAGCCCCAGCTCTGCGCCTTGGGCGGCGGGGCCACGAAGGCCACCTGGTCCGGGCCTGCGGCGGCGTCCTGGTCCCCGGCCCGCCAGGGCTGGAGGACGGCGTGCCGGACGTACTTGCGGTGCTGGGTGGACGCGGCGTACTCGCCCGCCCAGTCCCGGCCGCGCTCTTTCTCGAAGGCTTCGAAGGCCTCCGGCCACTCGTCGAAGCCGAAGAAGCCGAGGGTCTCGCCGGGCGGCCCGTAGTAGGCGATGCGGCCGCCGGGGGCGAGCACCAGCAGGCGGTCGCAGACGTCCAGGCTGAGCACGCTGTGGGTGACGACGATGACGGTGCGGCCGTCGTCGGCGAGGCCGCGCAGCATGTGCATGACCGAGCGGTCCATCCCGGGGTCGAGGCCGGAGGTGGGTTCGTCCAGGAAGAGCAGGGAGGGTTTGGTGAGCAGTTCCAGCGCGACGGAGACGCGTTTGCGCTGGCCGCCGGAGAGGCTGTGGATGGGCTGGCCGGCGCGTTCCTCCAGGCCCAGTTCGCCGAGGACCTCGTCCACGCGGGCCTGGCGTTCGGCCGGGGCGGTGTCCTGCGGGAAGCGCAGTTCGGCGGCGTAGGAGAGGGCCCGGCGGACGGTGAGCTGCGCGTGCAGGATGTCGTCCTGGGGGACGAGGCCGATGCGGCTGCGCAGTTCGGCGTAGTCGCGGTAGAGGTCGCGGCCGTCGTAGAGGACGGCGCCCCGGTCGGCCGGCCGCAGTCCGGTGAGGGCGCCGAGCAGGGTGGACTTGCCGGCCCCGCTCGGTCCGATGACGGCGAGCAGGCATTTGGCGCCGACGGGGAAGGTGACGTGGTCGAGGAGGGTCCTGCGGCCGCGGTCGACGGTGACGGCGAGGCCCTGGACGTCGAGGGAGACCTCGCCGGTGTCCGCGTACTCCTGGAGCTGGTCGCCGACCAGGCAGAGGGCCCGATGACCGATCCCGACGATGTCGCCTTCGGTGAGGGGGGCGGGCGTGTCCACGACCGCGCCGTTGAGGTAGGTGCCGTTGTGGCTGCCGAGGTCGGCGATCTCGTAGCCGCCGTCGGCGCGGGCGCGCAGCTCCGCGTGGCGCCGCGAGACGATGAGCTCGTCGATGACGAGGTCGTTGTCGGGGGCGCGGCCGATGCGCAGGGCCGTCCGGGCGGGCAGCGGCATGACGGCGCTGGGGCGGCGGAAGGTGCCGGTGGACGAGGGGTTGGAGACCCCGGCGGGCCGGGCCCCGCCGGCCGCCGAGGGGGGTTCGCGGGGGACGAGGACGGCGCGGGGGCCGTCCTCGACGCTGCCGAAGCGCAGTTCGCTGCCGGCGCCGACGTGCCACTCGCGGATGCGGTGCCCGTCGGCCCAGGTGCCGTTGAGACTGTGCTCGTCCTCCACCGTCCAGTGGTCGCCCTCGGCCCGCAGGACGGCGTGGTGCCAGGAGACCCGGGGGTCGTCGAAGCAGATGTCGCACTGGGGGTCGCGGCCGACGTGGTAGGTCCGGCCCGGGCTCATCGGCGTGGAGCCCGTGTCGGTCGACAGTACGAGCTCGGGTGCGGTCGGCACACCGGGGCGCTGGACCATGAGCAGATTTTCCCACGCGGCGGGCCACCCGGCAGGCGCCGGATGAAACCGCAGGTCAGAGGCCTCTTATGGGTAATGACAACGGTCCCCGTTGCAGCCTTTGCCCATCGCGGCGGGGTGCGCTTCACTTCACGCGACGGAACCGTACGAACGGCTGCCGCGACGAGACGGGGGATGCCATGAGCGGGCACGACCACGCGCACGACGAGCACGGGCACGGGCACGGGCCGGGTGGGCACAGCCACGGCGTGTCCGCCGACGCGGACCGCCGCTGGCTGGCGATCGCGCTCGGCCTGATCGGCGGGTTCATGGCCGTCGAGGTGGTCATCGGCGTGATGGCCCACTCGCTGGCGCTGATCTCGGACGCGGCCCACATGCTGACCGACGCCGTCTCGATCGTCCTGGCGCTGATCGCCATGCGCCTCGCCGCCCGCCCGGCCCGCGGCGGCTTCACCTACGGCCTCAAGCGGGCGGAGATACTCTCCGCCCAGGCCAACGGCCTGACGCTGCTCCTGCTGGCGGTGTGGCTGGCGTACGAGGCGGTGCGGAGGCTGGTGGACCCGCCGCCGGTCGAGGGCGGGCTGGTGCTGGTGACCGCGCTGGCCGGCATCCTCGTGAACGTGGCGGCGGCCTGGTGCATCTCGCGGGCCAACCGGTCCTCGCTGGCCGTGGAGGGCGCCTACCAGCACGTCCTGAACGACCTGTTCGCCTTCATCGGGACCGCGGCGGCCGGCCTGATCGTGATGACCACCGGATTCCGGCAGGCGGACGCGATCGCCACGCTCGTGGTGGTGGTGCTGATGGTCAAGGCGGGCTACGGACTGGTCCGCGACTCCGGACGGATCTTCCTGGAGGCGGCTCCGGCCCATCTCGACCCGGATACGGTCGGCGACCGGCTCGTCGGGCACCCGCCGGTCACCGAGGTGCACGACCTGCACATATGGACCATCACCTCGGGTCAGGCGGCCCTGTCGGCGCACGTGCTGGTCGAGCCCGCGGGCGACTGCCACGCCGTCCGCCGGGATCTGGAGAGTCTGCTGGAGAAGGAGTACGGCATCACGCACACCACGCTCCAGGTGGACCACGCCCAGGACGCCCTCCTCACCGTCGGCCGCCCGGGAGAGGCCCCGTACGACGCGCACTGCGCGGACGCGCACGGCCCGGTCCACCGCCAGGGCCCGCACGACCACTGACCCGCGCCGGAACGGGGCATGCATGGGGGCATGACGCACAAGCGCAGTGCCGGACTGCTCCTGTTCCGGCGGACCGGCCCACGGCGGGGGACGGATGCGGGCACCGGGGTCGAAGTGCTGCTCGGCCGGATGGGCGGCCCGCTGTGGGCCTCCCGCGAGGTCGGGGGCTGGGCCATCCCGAAGGGCGAGTACGGGCCGGAGGAGACCCCGCGCGACGCGGCCCGGCGGGAGTTCACCGAGGAGATCGGGCTCCCGCCGCCGGAGGGCGAGTACCTGCCGCTCGGCGAGGTGCGACTCTCCAGCGGGAAGCTCGTGACCGTCTGGGCGGTGGAGGCCGATCTGGACCCGGCGCTGATGGTGCCGGGCACCTTCAGCATGGAGTGGCCGCCGCACTCGGGGACCGTACAGGAGTTCCCCGAGCTGGACCGGGTGGCCTGGTTCGCGCCACCGGACGCCCGGAGCCTGCTGATCCCGGGCCAGCTGCCGTTCCTGGAGCGGCTCCTGGGACTGCTGAAGCCCTGACCAGAGCGCGTACTTGCCAACCTCCGCGCCCGCGTGGACATTTCCCCCTATGACCAACGTCGTGCTGGTGGGAACCCTGGACACCAAGGGTGTGGAGTACGGCTGGCTGCGCGAGAGGCTGCTGCGCGCCGGCGTCGAGGTGGTGACGGTCGACACGGGCGTCATGGGCGAGCCCCGGGTGGCCGCCGACGTGCCGCGGGAGGCGGTGGCCCGGGCGGCCGGGACGGACCTGTCCGCCCTGCGGGCGGCCGGCGACCGGGGCGCGGCCGTGACCGCGATGGCCCGCGGCGCCGAGGCGACCGTGCTGCGCCTGCACGCCGAGGGCAGACTGGACGGGGTCCTCGCGATCGGCGGCAGCGGCGGCACCTCCATCGCCACCCGGGCGATGCGGGCCCTGCCGCTGGGCGTGCCGAAGCTGATGGTCTCGTCCATGGCGTCCGGGAACGTCGCCCCCTACGTGGGGTCCTCGGACATCACGATGATGTACAGCGTCGTGGACATCGCGGGGATCAACAGCGTCTCCGAACCGATCCTGGCGAACGCCGCGGCGGCCGTGGCCGCGATGGCCCGGGCCCACGCCCGGATGGACCACCACCGTCCCGTCCTGGGGGCGGGCGGGCGCCCGCTGGTCGCGGCGAGCATGGCGGGCGTGACCACGGCGGGGGTGGACGCGGCCCGGGAGCGGCTGACCGAGCTGGGCTACGAGGTGCTGGTCTTCCACGTCAGCGGCACCGGCGGACGCACCCTGGAGACCCTGGCGGGCCAGGGGGCCTTCGCCGGCGTCCTCGACCTCACCCTCAGCGAGCTGGCGGACGACCTGTGCGGCGGCATCCTCACCGCGGGCCCGGACCGGCTGAGCGCCGCCGGACGGGCCGGGGTGCCCCAGGTGGTGAGCCTGGGCGCCCTGGACATGGTGAAGTTCGGCCCGCTGGAGTCCCTGCCGCGGCACGTCCTGGACCGGGGCGTGCACGTCCACAACCCGTCCATCACGGTGATCCGCACGACCCCGGACGAGTGCGCGGAGCTGGGCCGCCGGGTCGCCGCGAAGCTGCGCGCGGCGACCGGGCCGACGGCCGTGTGCGTCCCGCTCCGTGGACTGTCCACCCTGGGCGCGCCGGGCGGGCCGTACCATGACCCCCGCGCGGACCGGGCGCTGTTCTCGGCCCTGCGCGAGGGCTTGCGGGGCAGTGCCGCGCGCCTCTACGACTACGACACGCACATCAACGACCCGGCCTTCGGGCGTGCGGCCGCCGAGCGGCTGCACACCCTGATCGGCTCGGTGTCGGCCGCGGCCTGAGTCCCCGTACGGTCGGGAACCGGCCGCGGCGGAAACCACGTCCCTCGGAGAGTCCCGGGCCTGCCGTCGGCGGCCGGCCCCACGGGCTGTTCCGGGGACGGCACGGCGCCGCACGGCAGGCAGGGGGAAAGCGGGATGGACACGCGGACGGCATGGTCGGTCCCCGGGTACACGGAGGTCCGTGAGCTCGGTTCGGGCGGCAGCGGCCGGGTGGCACTGGCCGTGCACGACGCCACCGGCACGGCGGTGGCCGTGAAGTACCTCAGCGACCGGCTGCGCGAGGACCCGGCGTTCGTCGGGGAGTTCCGCGCCGAGGCCCGCCTGCTGGGCGGACTGGAGAGCCCGTACGTGGTGCGGCTCTACGAGTACGTGGAGGCGCCCGGCGGGGCCGCCATCGTGATGGAGCTCGTGGACGGCGTGTCCCTGCGCGCGCTGCTGCGCCAGTCGGGGCAGGCCGATGCCGAGGCCGCCCTGGTGGTCCTCAAGGGGTCGCTGCTGGGGCTGGCCGCCGCACACCGTGCGGGCGTGGTCCACCGTGACTACAAGCCGGAGAACGTCCTGGTGGCGGCCGACGGCTCCTCCAAGCTGGTGGACTTCGGCATCGCGGCGAACCGCGGCAGCACGCCGGGGGTGGCCGGCACTCCCGCCTACATGGCTCCCGAGCAGTGGCAGGGCCGGCCGGCGTCGCCCGCCGCCGACGTGTACGCGGCCACCGCGACCTTCTTCGAGTGCCTGACGGGGCGCAAGCCGTACGACGGGGTCAACTTCGCGGAGCTCGCCGTGCAGCACGTCGAGGCGCCCGTTCCCGAGACCGAGGCCCCGGAGCCCGTCCGGCCGCTGATCCGGCGCGGCCTCGCGAAGGCCCCCGAGCAGCGCCCGGAGAACGCCGAGGCGTTCGTGGCGGAGCTGGAGGACGTGGCACTGGCCGCGTACGGCCCGCAGTGGGAGGAGCGCGGACAGCGCAAGCTGGCCGCGCTCGCGGCCCTGCTGCCGCTGCTCTTCCCGTCGGCCGGCGGCACCGCGGCGGGCACCACCGCGTCGGCGACGACCGCGCTGGGCGCGGGCTCGGGGTGGGCGCCGGGCCGCAGCGGCTGGCTGGCCGCGGGGATCGCGCTGGTCATGGGCGCGGTGCTGGTCCTGACGACGGACGCGATCGGCGCGGCCCCGGGCGGGGCGTCCGCGCTGAGCGCCTTCGCCACGACGAGCGCGGCCCCGCCCGGGCCGACCTCCCCGGGCCCGTCGGTCACGGCCTCGTCCACGGCCGATGCGAGCCCGTCGGCGGCCTCGTCCCCGTCCCCTTCGCCGTCGGCCCCGGCGTCCGCCTTCCCATCCGCCTCCCCATCCGCCTCGCCGAGCACGTCGCCGTCCGCGTCCTGGTCGCAGGCCCCCACCGGGCAGGCCACCCCGAGCGCGTCGCCCACACCGAGCTGGTCGCCGACCCCGACGCCGGCTCCGACCCCGAAGGTCACCTCGGTGGACGTGACGCTCAAGACCGCTGTGTACCGCGGCGACGCGACCGTCACCGTGTCCTCGCAGGGCACCGGTCCGGTGACCGTGGTCGTGGAGTGGTTCCTGGGCGGCGCGCAGGGCTCGTACGCGGTACCCGACGGCAGCGAGTCCTTCACGGTCCGGGCCGGTACGACGGTCACCACGACCAGGTCCCACGCCTTCAGCCGTGACCGCGGCTGCTACGGCGGCGTCCGGGTGACCACCAAGCCGGCCGCCGGCAACAAGTCCGCGTCCGCCTCGCAGTACCTGCTGCGCTGCGTGGAGGTTCCACGATGAGCGGTTCCCGCACCCCCGAGGACGACGAGTACAGCGCGACCGTCCTCGGCAGCCACTGGTTCAGCGGGCCTCCCGCCGGAGCGGAGGCGGTGGCCCCCGACCGGGTCGAGGGGTCCGTGCTGCGCTTCGGGCCGGGGGTCACCGCGGCTCTGCCCGCGCCGTTCCCGCTGACCGCGCCCCCCGCCGGGCCGCCCCGGCCGCGCCGCGGCCGCGGGCTGCGCCGCTACACCCTCGCCGCCGTGGTGCTGGCCGCCGTCGTCGCCTACCTCTGCTGGCAGCGGCTCGGTCCCGGGATCGAGGTCCGCGAGGTGGCGGTGACCACCGACCCGGCGGGTCCCTCGTGCGACGCCGCGGCCGACGTGGTGGCCGTCGTCGGGACGGACGGGCGGCCGGGCGTGCTGAGGTACCGATGGATCCGCAGCGACGGCACCCGGTCCGAGGAGCTGACCGAACGGGTGCCGCGCGGCGAGCGGGAGGCCCGGCTGCACCTGCTGTGGACCTTCAGGGGGACGGGCACCTATCCGGCGCGGGCCGAGCTGGAGCTGCTGTCGCCGCAGCGGCGCACGGCCGGGGTGGACTTCACGTACCGCTGCACCCCGTAGCGGGGATCCGGATGACGGCGAGGCCGCCGTCCAGGTCGACGCGGGTGCGCGGCGGCGCGCCGTCCTCCTCGTCGTCGCGCAGCACCAGGGCGCTCTGGCGCTCCTTCAGTTCGTTCTGCTTGCCCGGCGAGAAGCTGGCGTGCAGCTGCTCGAAACCGGTGGAGGAGATCTGCCCCCGGCGCCCGCTCCAGCGCCACGGGAGCAGGCCGGCCCGGCCCGCCCGCACCAGCGCCAGGTCGAGGAAGGCCATCGCGGTGAGCAGGATGGCCAGCCCCGGAAGGGTCATGAAGACGACGAAGCCCATGGCGGGACCGTAACCGACCGGGCGGGCCGGCGGCCATGCCCGCGGCCCGCTCCGGTGAGGGGCCGCGGGCCGCCGCCCGTGCTGCCCGTCCCCCGCCGCAACCGGGGGACGGGAGTTCAGAACCGCGCGTGCGCGGTGATGTCGGCCTCGAACTCGCCGGTCATCGCCGGCGTCACCGTCGGCCGGCACTGCCGGACGGCCTCCAGGTAGTCCCGGGTGGTGGCGCCGAGCTGGGCGGCCGCCGCGCCCCGCGCGCCCACCGCCTCCAGGTCCCGTTCGAAGGACTCCTGGGCCGCGATCCGGGCGGCGTGCTCGATGTCGGCCGGGGTGAACAGCTCGGTCGCCCCGACCAGGGCGTCGACGTCGACGTCCGCGCGGCCGGCCGTGTAGCGGCCCCAGATCGCGGCGCGGGCACCGGCGTCGGGAGTGCCGATGGGGATCAGGTAGTCGAAGCGGCCGGGCCGCAGGAAGGCGGGGTCGAGCGAGCGGATGGAGTTGGTGGCGCACACCAGCAGCCGTTCGTCGCCCTCCCGGAAGCCCGGTATCAGCTTCAGCAGTTCGTTGGTCACGCCGTGGATGCCACCGGGCTGCGCGGGCTCGGTGCGCACCGGTGCGATCTCCTCGACCTCGTCGATGAATACGAGTACCCGCTCCAGCTCCGCGATGCGCGCGAAGGCGTCGCGCAGTGCCGCGGCCAGGTTGCCCTCGTCGGCCAGGCGCGAGGGCAGCAGTTCCACGAAGGGCCAGCCGAGCCGGGAGGCGATGGCCCGGGCGAAGGTGGTCTTCCCGGTGCCGGGCGGCCCGAAGAGGGTGATGGCGCGCGGCGGGCGGACCCCGTGCGAGGCGGCCCGCTCGGGCTCGGCGAGCGGGAGCACCACACGGCGCTCGATGAGGTCCTTCTCCTTCTCCATTCCGGCGACCTTCGACCACAGGTCGTTCGGCAGGAAGCGGCCGCCGAGGTCGTCGAGGAGACCGGCGGCCGGTCCGTGCAGCGGCTCGGTCTTCTCGAAGTAGGCGACGGCCGGCTGCCGGGTGTAGCCGGCGTTGAGGAGGCCCTCGCCGAGCATGTCCTCCTCGGGGAGGACGTAGGCGATGCGGCCGACGCGTGCGGCGATGAGCCGTCGTTCCAGCTCGACGAGGAGGGCGCTGGCCAGGCCGCGGCCGCGCCAGCCGGACGCGATCGCGATCCGCATGACCCAGGCCCGCTCCCCCGTGACGCAGGCGAGGGCCGCGCCGATGGGGACGCCCTGGTGGACGGCGACCACGCAGGGCTGCCGGTCGGTCAGCGCGCCGATGCACTCGGCGAGCGAGAAGACGGACTCCTGGCCCAGTTCGGCCGTGGTGTCGATGAGGTGGACCACCGCTGCGAGATCGCTCTCGCGGTAGTCGTGGATGAGCCAGTTCACCGGGTACCGCCCCTCGTTCGTGCTCCTGCGGCGAGGCTAGGGGCGGCCGGGCCCGTCGCTCGCGCTCCGCACTGCACAACAGCCGGTCGGGAACCCCTCCGTGGCGTCCATAGACTGGTGGCTTCCGCCGAAAGCCCGCCCCGAGGATCCGCGCACCTTCATGACATCCGACATACCCGCGATAGCCGACTCCCCGCTCTCCGTTCGGCGCCGCCGCCACCTCGTGTGGCTGCTCCCGGTCCTGTGGACCGTGGCCCTCGGCCTGTGGGGGCTCTCGCGGCAGGACAGCGTGTGGCGGGACGAGGCGGCGACCTGGCAGGTGGCCGGTCGGCCGGCGGGTGAGATATGGCGGATGCTCGGGAACGTCGACGCCGTGCACGGGCTGTACTACCTGCTGATGCACTGCCTCTTCGAGGTGTTCGGGGCGAACACGGCGACCCTGCGGCTGCCGTCGGTGCTCGCGGTCGCGGGCGCGGCGGCGTGCGTGGCCCTGATCGGGCGGCGGCTGGCCGGCCCGGCGGCGGGCCTCGGCGGCGGGCTGGCCCTCGGCCTGCTCCCGGCCGTGCAGTTCTACCTCCAGGAAGGCCGGCCGTACGCGCTCGTCGCGGCCGGCGCGGGGGTCTCGACCCTGCTGCTGGTGTCCCTGGCGGGGAGCGGGCGCGGTCGGGGGGCGCGGCTGCGGTGGACCGCGTACGGGACGACCGTGCTGGTGTGCGCACTGCTGAACTGGCTGTCGCTGCTGGTCCTGCCCGCGCACGCGGTCACCCTGTGGTGGGTGCGGGCCGGGCGCGGGCTGTGGCTGCGCTGGGCGGCGTACGGCGCGGTGGCGGTGGCGGGGGCGCTGCCGCTGGTGCTGTTCAGCCGGAGCCAGTCGGAGCAGGTGTCGTGGATACCTCCGCTGACCTGGCACATGCTGATCGGTCCGGCGCTGCTTCTGGCGGTCGGGGCGGTCGGGGCCCTGGCGGACCGGCCCGTGCGCGGGCGGCTCTCGCTCGCCGCGGTCGGGCTGCCGCTGCTGGCGGTGCCCCAGCTCTGCCTGGCCGGGCTGTCGCTGGCGCAGCCCCTCTTCCAGGACCGGTACGTGCTGTTCGGCATGGTGGGGCTGGCCCTGCTGATCGGCGCCGGGCTGGGGGCGGCCGTACGGGCCTGCGCGCCCCGCTTCCCGAGGGGCGCGGACCTGCTCGTGCCCGGGGTGGTGGGGGTGGCCGCGCTGGCGCTGCTGCCGGTGGAGCTGGGCAAGCGGGCGCCCGCCAGCCGGATCGACGACGTGCTGGCGGTGGCCTGCGAGGTGTCCGGGCTGAAGCGGGACGGGGTCGCGGTGGTGTTCGTCCCGGCGGCGCGGCGGGACACCGCGCTGGTCTCCCCCGGCGCCTTCACGGGGCTGGCCGATGTGGCCCTGGCCGAGACCCCGGTGGCGTCGGCCACCCTCAAGGGGGAGGAGGCCGCTCCGGACCGGATCCGGGCGGCCCTGCTCGGGCAGCGCCGGGTCCTGCTGGTGACCGACGCGGCGGAGGTGGCGAAGCCGCCCTCGGCGGAACGGGACAGGGCCAAGGCCGCGGTCCTGCGCGAGCACTTCGACGTGGTGGCCGACCGGCAGGTGCGGGGCCGCCGGGTGACGGTGTTCGAGCGCCGCAAGTAGGACGCCGGCGCGGGGCGGTTCGTACGGGAACGGGGCGTCCCGCCCGGCATGCCCCGGGCTTCACACCGGCTTCACGGGCTTTACCGGATTCACAGCGGATTCATACGGAACAGCGCCGTCCGGTCACAGGTTCGGTGGGCAGGGTGAGTTCATGATCCGCCACGTGCTCCCCCGAACGGCCCGGCGCTCCCGTGCGCGGCGGGCATCACGGATCCTGCTCGCGCTCGCCGCGACGACCGCCCTCCTCGGCGTGGGCGTGCCCGGCGACCCTTCCGGGACGCCGCTCGGGCAGACCGTGCGGGCCCTGCCGGACCCGGTGGCCGACCGGGTCGGCGCCCTCTTCGCGGGCGGGCTCGACGGCGGCCACTTCTGCACCGCGGCCGTGGTCCGCAGCGACGACCGCGACGTGATCGCCACCGCGGCCCACTGCCTGGAGAGCCCGTACACGACCGTCTTCGCACCCGGCTACCGGGACGGGGAGGCCCCGTACGGCCTGTGGCGGATCACCGGCGTGCACATCGCGCCCGGCTGGACGGACGGCCAGGACCCGGACGAGGACATCGCCTTCGCGACGGTGGCCCCGGTGGACTCCGGGGAGACCCGTGGCGTCGAGGACCTGGTGGGCGGCTTCCCCGTAGAGCCCGGGCGGTCCGACGACCCGACGGTGACGGTCATCGGCTATCCGCGCACCCTGGACCAGCCGCTGCGCTGCGCCAACGGGACCGCCCTGTTCTCCGCGACGCAGCGACGGATCGAGTGCCCGGACCTCAGCGGCGGCACGAGCGGCAGCCCCTGGCTGGTGGACGGCGCGCTGGCCGGGGTGCTCGGCGGCCACGAGGGCGGCGGCACCGTCCCCGAGGTGTCCTACAGCGCGGTGATGGGCGACCAGGCGGTGGAGCTGTACCGCGAGGCGGCCGACGAGGGCTGACCGGCCGGGCGGCCCTACCGGCCCGCGGGCACCCGTTCCGTCGCGGTCCCCGAACGCTGCGCGGGCAGCCGGTCGAGCTGCGGCCGGGCCGGGGCGGCGGACCGGATGTCCTGGAGGCCGCGCCGCAGGCCGTCACGCAGGACGCGGCCCAGCGGGCGCTCTATCAGCCGGTGGACGAGCCAGGCCAGCACCACCATGGTGGCGGTCACCCCGAGGACGAGCGGTACGGGCGCCACCTCGCGGCGGAAATGGTGGATGAGGGTCAGCCCGGCCATCATGTGGATCAGGTAGAGCGGATAGGTGACCTCCCCGGCGTGCGGGAGCCAGCGCCAGCGGATCCCGTCGAGGGCGCCGAGCGCGATGGCGGCCATCACGGCGAAGCCCAGCGCGATGATCAGGTGGGCGGGCCAGGCGGGCGTCTGCTCGGTGACGGCGCGGCCCAGGTTGGTGATCATCCGGGGGTGCACGTAGTGCTGGGCGAGGAGGAACTGCACGCCGACGACGGCCCACAGGACCGCGTTCGGCCCGAAGCGGCGCATCAGGTGGAAGGCCATGCCCGCGATGAAGTACGGGGAGGCCGACGGGACCGCGAAGAAGGACAGCAGACCGTTGTCCACGGCGGGGGCGACGACGCCCGCGAGGGTCCAGAGCCCGCAGAACAGGACGCAGTTGCGGTAGGTCACGCCGCGCAGCACCACGACGGCGAACAGCAGGTAGAACTTGAGCTCGACGAAGAGCGTCCAGTAGGCGTCGTCGATGTGCGGGACGCCGACCCCGCCCTGGAGCATCGACAGGTTCACCATGACGTCGCTGAGCGAGCCGACCCGGCGCACCTCTGGCCAGGTGAACAGCACCAGTGAGGTGAAGACCACGGCCACCCAGTAGGCGGGGAAGAGCCGGGAGACGCGGGACACAGCAAAGTCGCCGACGCTCCTCCCCCAGGCGCTCATGCATATGACGAAGCCGCTGACCAGGAAGAAGATCTCGACGCCGAGCCAGCCGTACACGGCCATCCCGTGGGCGAGCGGGAAGACGCCCGACGCGGGCTCGCCCCAGGCGCTCTCCAGGGCCGCGTAGTGGTAGAAGAGCACCGAGAACGCGGCGAGCACCCGGACCCCGTCGAGGGCCGCGAGCCGCGGGCCCGGTACGGCGATCGGTGTGCTCTTGACCTGGTGTGTCTCACCGGCGGCGGCTCCCGTGCCCATTCTCGACCGTCCTCACATCGCTATGACGGTCCGATCGGCGCCGTCGGGTCCCGGGAACCCTACACGCGCCTCCGGAGCGCGAGGCACGCAGTCGATCAAGGTCTATTCCGTGATCTCCGCGGGGATCTCGAACCAGGTGGGCTCGTCGCGCAGGGCGCGGTGGATGCGGTCGAGGGCGAAGGACTCCAGCGGCGGCAGCGCGTCCACCTCGAACCACGCCACCTCGAGGGACTCGTTGTCGTTGGCGCGTGCCTCGCCCCCCGTGGCGCGGCAGCGGAAGGTGATGTCCTGGAACTGGCAGACGTCCCCGTTGGGGTAGGTGATGGGTTCGAGCATCTGGACCAGGACGACCCGCTCGGGCACGCACCGCACCGCCGTCTCCTCGTACACCTCGCGCACGGCCGTCTCGGCCGGTTGCTCGCCCGGCTCGGCGATGCCCCCGACGACGGACCAGCGGCCCGTGTCGGTGCGCCGGCCCAGCAGCACGCGGCCCCGGTCGTCGAGGACGATGGCCGTCACCCCCGGCAGCAGGAGCAGCTGGTGACCGGCCGAGGCACGGATCTCGCGGATGAAATCGGGTGTGGTCATCCCCCGACCCTACGAGGCCCGGGGACGGGTGGCCCGGCCGGACGCGGTCACCCGGCGCGCCGGGCCCGGATCCGGCGGACCAGGACCGTTCCGAGGCCGCCTGCGGCGAGGAGCAGCAGGGCGTACTCCGGGAGCGGGCCGAGCACCGTGGCCGGGGTCCGGCCGGAACGCAGCGGGATCTCGGCGACCAGGGCGTCCGCGGTGAACATCTTCGTCTGGGAGACGATGCGGCCGTCGGGGCGGATGACCGCGCTGACGCCGCTGGTGACGGGGACAAGGACGGTGCGGCTGTGCTCGACGGCCCGGATCCGGTCCATGGCGAGCTGCTGGTAGGTCATCTGCGTACGGCCGAAGGTGGCGTTGTTGCTGGGTACGGCGATCACCTGGGCACCGTCGAGGACGGTCGAGCGGACGGCGTCGTCGAAGGCGGCCTCGAAGCAGGTGACCATGCCCACGCCGCTGCCGGCCATGTCGAAGACGCCCGGCTCCTTGCCGGGGCCGAAGTCGCGGCGGACCCGGTCCACGTCGGCGCTGAAGAGGCGGACCACGGACCGCATGGGGATGCGCTCGCCGAAGGGCTGGATCTTGCGCTTGTCGTAGGTCACGGTGGGGCCGGCGACCGGATCCCAGAGGATCATCGTGTTGCGCAGCGGGCCGGTCTCCGGCGCCACGACCGCGCCGATCGCCACGGGGACGCCGATGGCCTTGACGGCCCGGTCGATGACGTCGTGGGCGTCGGGCTCGGCGTAGGGGTCGAGGTCGGAGGAGTTCTCGGGCCAGAGCACGAAGTCGGGCTTGGGGACGCGGCCGGCCTTGACGTCCTCGGCGAGCTGGACGGTCCGCCGGGCGTGGTTGTCGAGGACGGCGCGCCGCTGGGAGTTGAAGTCGAGGCCGAGGCGGGGCACGTTGCCCTGGATGACGGCGGCGACCGCGGTGCCGTCCTCGGCGGCGTCCGAGACCAGTGGCCGGGCGGCGAGCCCGGCGACCACGGGGGCGGCGACCGTGAGGGCGGTCAGCGCGGCGGTGGCGCGGCCCGGGTGGCGGCGGGCGATGCGCAGGGCCTCGTAGAGCCCGAATCCGCAGAGGGCCACGCCGAAGGAGAGCAGCGGGGTGCCGCCGAGGGCGGCGAGCGGGGTGAAGACCCCGTCGGCCTGCCCGAAGGCGAGCTTGCCCCAGGGGAACCCGCCGAACGGCACCCGGGCGCGCAGCGCCTCGCCGGCGACCCAGACGGCGGCGGCGAGGACGGGCCAGGCCCGGAAGCGGCTGACCAGGGCGATGCCCAGCCCGGTGAGTCCGTAGAAGAGGGATTCGAGGGTGGTCAGCGCCAGCCAGGGCACGGGGCCGACCTCCTCGCCGGTCCAGACGAGGAGCGGCAGCAGGAAGCCGAGCCCGGAGAGCGTGCCGAGTCCGAAGCCGGCCCGGGCGCGGCGGCCGTGGAGGCAGCCGGCGAGCAGGGCGAGGGCGAGGGGGGCCAGCCACCACAGGGGACGGGGCGGGAAGCTGAGGTAGAGCAGCACGCCGGACAGTGCGGCGAGCACGGCGCGCAGCAGCGCGGTCGCCCTGCGCCGGCGGGCGGTGGGGGGCGTCCCGGCGGCCTCGGCCGGCCCGTCGGCGGGCCGCGGGGGCGCGTGGTCGGCGGCGGGCTTCACACTGCTGCTCATCTGGCGGAGTGTACGTCCCCGAGCCGCCGGATCCGGTGAGCGCCCCGGCCCCCTGCCCCACCGCGGGACCGTCATGATCCGGCCCGGTCCGGAGGGCCGGCCCTACCGCGCCAGGGCGCGCAGGTGGGTGCGGATGACCCGGACGGCGTTCTCGGCGTCGTCGACGGTGACCGTGAAGAGCTTGCCGTCGCCGAGGGTCAGTGCGAGTCCCTCGCCGCGGCGGACGATCACGGCCGTGCCCTTCTGGGGGCGCCAGCGGTAGCCCCAGCCGCCCCAGTGCTGGGGGGTGATCCGGGGGAGGAAGTCGGCCGCCGTCACCTCGGTGAGGGGGATCGTGCGGCGGGGGACGCCGATGTGCCCGCAGCGCACCATGACGGCCTGGGCGTCGACGGTGACGGAGACGTTCACGAAGGCGAGGGTGCCGTACAGCATGAGCAGGCCGGCGGCGAGGCAGCCGGTCACGGCCATCAGCAGCGGGATGAAGTCGGTGCTCCAGGCGGCGTTGTCGACGGCCAGCTCGACGCCGAGCGCCACGCAGGCCGCACCGGCCGCGGCGAGCAGCCACTGCATGGGGTTGGTGGCCCGGCCCGTCCAGAGCGGACCCGGGGGGTGACCCGTCATACGTAGCAGCGTACCCACGTTCCGCAGGGCCGCCACCGTCCCGCGGCCGGTCGGTGCGGCACCCGGCGGTACGGCGGATGCGGGCGTCGCGGTAGGGGACCGAGCGGGTGCGCAGGGCGTCGCCGAGGCCGAGCCGGTCCAGGGCCGCCTGGGCGGTGGGGTGGATGCCGAAGGCGGTTCCGTAGCGCTCCGGTGCGGTGCGCCGTTCCAGGACCTCCACCTCCACCGTCCAGCCCGCGCGGCGCAGGCCGACGGCCGTGGCAAGGCCTCCGACCCAGGCGCCCACCACGACGGCCGTTCCCGCCGCGCGCCCGCCCGTTCCGGACGCGCTGCCGTTCCCGTGGTCCATGACGACCCCCTTCGTCTCGTCCCGGCTGCACACCGTCCCCCCACCACAGCCGTGGTACGACACCTGCGGTACCACGGCTGTGGTTCAGCTGGCACCGTGAATCAGGACAGGAGGGACCGGCTGCGGGACGCGGCCATCGCCGTACTGGCGGAAGCGGGCGGCCGTGGGCTGACCCACCGGGCCGTCGACGCGGCGGCGGAGGTGCCCACGGGCACCGCCAAGAACGACTTCCCGACCCGTGACGCGCTGCTGCGGGCCGTGGCCGAACGCTGCCTGGAGCAGCACCGGGCCGTGTCCGCCGCGCTGGCGGGCGCGGGGCCCGGGCCCGCCGACGCCGACCAGCTCGCGGCCCTGCTGGCCGGGCTGCTGCGGAACACGGCCGGGCCGGGGCGGCCGCGGGTCCTCGCGATGCTGGAGCTCCAGGCCGAGGGTGCGCGGCGCCCGTGGCTGGCGGCGCTGCTGGACCCGATCGCCGCCGGGGACTTCGCGGCGTACGCGCACCTGCTGCGGGCGGCGGGCCTGCCGAGCGGCCCCGACCGGGCGGGCGCCCTCACCCTCGCCCTGCACGGCGCCGTCCCGCACCTGCTGGCGGGAGCCCCGGCCACCCTGGCCGCCGCGGGCCTGGACGACCTGGACCTGTTCGCCCGCAGGCTGGTGGCCTCCGTGTGCTCCGGAACGGGGCCGGCGTGACCTCCCGGCCGGACCGGGCGGACCGGGCGGTCGGCGCGGTGCTGGGCTCGGCCGCGGGCGACGCGCTGGGCGCCCCGTACGAGTTCGGACCGGCGGGAGCCCTGACCGCGCGCGGCGAGGAGATGCGCGGGGGCGGCGGCTGGGATCCGGGCGAGGCGACCGACGACACGCAGATGGCCGTCCTCGTGGGCGAATCCCTGCTGGAGCACGGCGGGCTCCGGCTCCCCGACGTGTTCGCGCGGTTCCGGCGGTGGGCGGCCGGCGAGCCGAAGGACATCGGCCTGCAGACCGAGGACGTCCTGACGAACGGCTCGCCCTGGGACCTCGCCGCGGCGCTGCACTTCCGGACCAACGGCCGGGCCGCCGGCAACGGTTCCCTGATGCGGGCCTCGACCTCGGCGGTGTACTTCGCCGCCGCGGGCCGGGAGACCACGATGTCCGCCGCGCGGCGGATCGCCGCGCTGACGCACGGCGACCGTGCCGCCTGGGAGGGGACCGCGATCCTGCACGAGCTCGTCCGGGTCGCCCTCGACGGGGACGATCCGCTCGCGGCCCTGCCCGGCGTCCTCGCCGCGGTGCACCCCGGCCACCGGGAGCGCTACGGGCGGATCCTGGCCCCCGACTGGCACCCCGGCCTGGCCACCGAGTTCAACGGGGCGGTGTGGCCCTGCCTGGGATCGGCGGTCTGGGCACTGCGGACCACCGGCGGTTTTGCGGAGGCGGTCCGGGCGGCCGTCGACCTCGGCGGTGACACCGACACGGTCGCGGCCGTGACGGGCACCCTGGCCGGCGCCCGCTACGGGCGGGCTGCGGTCCCCCGGGAGTGGACGGCCCCGCTGCACGTGCCGCTGCCCGGTCACGGGGGCCGGGTCCTGGACGCCGACGACCTGTGCGCGCTCGCTCAGCGGCTCGCGGAGGCCGGTGCCGGGGCGGACACGGAGCCCCCGGAGGCCTGGGAGGGCCGGGAGGGCCCGGACGCCTGAGAGGGCCGGGAAAGCGGAGCGGACCGGGAGGGCAGAGCGGGCCGGGAGAGCCGCGGGGTCGGGGAGGGCTCGTCCGGCCGGAGCTCCAGACGTCGGCCGCGGAAGCCGGCGCGCAGCCGCCTGTCGTGCGTGACGAGGACCAGCGTGCCGCCGAACTGCGCGAGGGCCGCCTCCATTTCCTCCACGACGGCCGGCGCCAGGTGGTTGGTCGGTTCGTCGAGGAGGAGCAGGTCCAGGGGGCGCGTCACGAGCCGGGCCAGCTCCAGCTTGCGGCGCTGGCCGGCCGACAGGGCGCGTACGGGGCGGGTGAGGTCGTCCGGGGCCAGCAGCCCCAGGGCGGCGACCTGCTCGGCGTACTCCTCCCCGAACACCTCGGCGGCCGAGCGGGGTTCGCCCGACCACGGGTCGTCCTGGCGCAGCAGTCCGACGCGCGCCGGGGTGCGCACGGCCCCGCGTACGGGCGGCAGGTGCCCGGCGAGCAGGTGCAACAGGGTGGATTTCCCGGCCCCGTTGGGGCCGGTGACGAGGAGCCGTTCTCCGGGGGCGAGGGTCAGGGTGACCGGTCGGAGCCGTCCCGGCAGGGCGGCGCCGGCCAGTTCGGTCACCCCAGCCGAGCCCTCGGTGAACCGCCCGGTGAAGACGAGCGGCCGCGGGGGCGGCGGGACCGGGTTCCCGTGCAGCCGGTTCAGTCGTTCGCGGGCGGTACGGACACGGCTCGCGGCGCCGTGGGTGCGCGAGCGGGCACGGAAGGCCCCGGCCCCGCTGAAGCCGCGCGGCAGCTTGCGCGGGATCGCGGCGAACCGTCCGATGTTGGTCTCCGCGAGCCGCTCGGCGTCCCGGACCTCGGCCTTCCACTCCTCGTACTCCCGCTCCCGGCGGGCCCGTTCGGCGGCGCGGCCGGTCAGGAAGCCGGCGTAGCCGTTGCCGAAGCGGCGCACCGTACGGCGGTCCTGGTCGACCTCCAGGACGGCGGTCGTGACGCGGTCGAGGAAGAGCCGGTCGTGGGTGACGGCGACGACGGTCCCGCGGTGGGCGCACAGGTGCTCCTCCAGCCAGGCCACGGCCTCGTCGTCGAGGTCGTTGGTGGGCTCGTCGAGCAGGAGGAGCTCCGGCCCGGAGGCCAGGGCGGCCGCGAGGGCGAGCCGTGAACGCTGGCCGCCGGAGAGGGTGCCGAGCCTGCGGTCGCGGTCGATCGGGGTCCGCTCGCCGAGGCGGCGCAGGGTGGTCGCGATCCGGCGCTCGGCGTCGCGCCCGCCGCGCGCCTCGTGGGCGGCGAGGAGGTCGGCGTACGCGGCGAGCCCCTCGGGGCCGGCCAGGTGCAGGGCCGACTCGGCGGCGGCGATGCGGCGTTCGAGGGCCCGCAGGTCCGCGAGGGCCAGGTCGACGGCGTCGCCGACGCGGGCGTCCGGGGGGAGGTCGAGGGTCTGGGCGAGGTGCCCGACGCCGCCGGGTGCGGTGACGGTGACCTCGCCGTGGTCGGGGCGTTCGAGCCCGGCCAGGAGCCGGAGCAGGGTGGATTTCCCGGAGCCGTTGTCGCCGACGACACCGACCCGCTCGCCGGGCCGGACCGTGCAGCTGACCCGGTCCAGGACGACGCGGGTGTCGTAGCTCTTGGTGACCTCGGACAGGACGATGCGGGTGGAGGCGAGTGGAGTGCGCAAGGGCGGTCCCTTCGATGGACGATTTAACGAGACGAACCGTTTCGTCTCGCAACACGGTCGACGATAGACCAGGGCCGGACGGAACGCAAGACGGATCGTCTCGTCAGGGAGTGGAGGCAGGGGCCGGTGGGGCGGAAACGGGTCGGGCGGGGCTCCGGGTCAGCGCGGCGGCATCAGCCTACGGGGGCACCCAGGCCGGCGAGCAGCCTGCCCTCGGCGTAGGCGAGGGCAGCGGCCGGCAGCTCCCCCTCGCGGCCGCTGCGCAGGACGGTCAGCCCGCCCGTGCGCGGCAGACCGGGCTCCGGCGCCACGCCGAGGCGGCGCAGCGCCTGGACGGCGACGGCCTCGGCCGAACCATGGAAGACGAGCCCGGCTCCCCCGGTCCGCGCGGCGAGCGCGGACCGGATCGGGGTCTCGGTGAGCTCGTAGTGGGTGCAGCCCAGCACCACGTCGGTGACGTCGGCCGGGGTCAGCGCGGCGGCCGCGGCGACGGCCGCGCTCACGGCCCCGTCGTCGGCGGCCTCCACCGCGTCGGCGAGGCCGGGGCAGGGCACCTCGGTGACACGGGCCCCGGCGGCGAAGTCGCGGATCAGCCCGCGCTGGTAGGGGCTGCCGGTGGTGGCGGGAGTGGCCCAGATCGCCACGCGGCCCCCGGCGGCCGCGGCGGGCTTGATCGCCGGCACGGTGCCGACGACCGGGATGTCCGGCTCCAGTTCCGCCCGCACGGTGTCCAGGGCGTGCACGGTGGCGGTGTTGCAGGCCACGATGAGGGCGTCCGGACGGCGCGCGGCGGCGGCCCGGGCGACGGCGACGGCCCGCTCGGTGAGGTCGGCGGGGGTCCGCGGACCCCAGGGCATCCCGTCGGGGTCGGAGGACAGGACGAGATCCGCGTCCGGCCGCAGCCGGCGTACCGCCGCGGCTGCCGCGAGGAGGCCGATTCCGGAGTCCATGAGCGCGATCTTCACCGGGCCACCTTAGTCGACCCCACCCGCGCCACGCCGTACGGACGGCCCCACGGCCCCGGCCGACGGCCGGAACCGGCCGAGCATCCCCCACCGCCCCGGACGGCCCGGAACCGCCGCGACCGATGACGAGGCGGGGCGGCGCGGGCCGACTCTGCGCCGCGGACCGACGCGGCCGACCGGGACGGTCCCGGCTCCCGTTCGGCGCGGGCCCGCCCAGGCCACCACAACCCGCACAGGCCGGTCGGCACCCCCCGCCGGGAGGCGACGGCGCACCGGGGGCAGTCGGTGCAGGCCGGTGTGCAACCACCCCGGCCGGCGGCCCGGGCCGCCACAGCCCGCGCAGGCCGGTCGGCATCCCCCGCCGGGAGGCGACGGCGCACCGGGGGCGGTGGGTGCGGGACAGGCCCCCCGGGGCCGGGCACACTGCCGCCATGGGCCTCCTCACCGTCGCCACCGCCGCCGCCTGCACCTCCCTCGCCGCATGGCTCTGGCTCACCCTCGCCCAGGGCATGTTCTGGCGGACCGACGTCCGTCTCCCCCCGCGCACCGCCCCCGCCCACTGGCCGTCCGTCGCGATCGTCGTCCCCGCCCGGGACGAGGCCGCCGTGCTCCCACTGAGCCTGCCCTCGCTGCTCGCCCAGGACTATCCGGGCGCGGCCGGGATCTTCCTCGTCGACGACGGCAGCACCGACGGCACCGGCGCCCTCGCGCTCCGGCTCGCCGCCGAGCAGCCCGGACTGCCCCTGACCGTCCTCTCCGCCGGCGACCCCGACCCCGGCTGGACCGGCAAGCTCTGGGCCCTGCGCCACGGTATCGCGCACGCCCGCACCGCGGGCGACGGCGAGCCCGACTTCCTGCTCCTGACCGACGCCGACATCGCCCACGAGCCCGACAGCCTGCGCGAGCTGGTGTCCGCCGCCACCAGCGCCCGGCTGGACCTCGTCTCGCAGATGGCCCGGCTGCGCGTCGTCGGCTTCTGGGAGCGGCTCGTCGTACCGGCGTTCGTCTACTTCTTCGCGCAGCTCTACCCCTTCCGCCGGATCAACCGGCCGGGCTCGCGGACCGCCGCGGCCGCCGGCGGCTGCGTGCTGCTGCGCACGGAGACGGCCGTCCGGGCGGGGGTCCCCGACTGCATCCGGCAGGCCGTCATCGACGACGTGTCCCTCGCCCGCGCGGTCCGGCGCCAGGGCGGACGGATCTGGCTGGGGCTGGCCGAGCGCGTGGACAGCGTGCGCCCGTACCCCGCGCTCGGGGACCTCTGGCGGATGGTCTCGCGCAGCGCCTACGCCCAACTGCGCCACCGGCCCGCGGTGCTGGCGGGCACGGTCGCCGGTCTGACGCTCGTCTACCTCGTACCGCCGGCGGCCCTGCTGACGGGTCTCGCGTACGGGCACGCCGCCCTCGCGTGGGCGGGCGGCGCGGCATGGCTGCTGATGGCGGGCACCTACCTGCCGATGCTGCGCTACTACGGCCTGCCCCCCGCCCTGGCCCCGCTGCTTCCGCTCACGGCCCTGCTCTACCTCCTGATGACGGTCGATTCGGCCGTCCAGCACCATCGCGGCCGCGGGGCGTCGTGGAAGGGCCGCACCTATGCCCGGCCCAGCGACGCCTGAACCGGCGGCCCCGGACCGGAGCAGACGTCTTCCGAGGTCACCGCATTGTGACGCTGCGTCAGCACGAAGTCGGTGCAACGCACAACCGGTGGGTACGAGTTGCCGCAAGCCGGGGCGGAAGTGACGAAATCGTGCACGTGAACGCCAAGTGAAAGCTGTGGCTCTGACCTGCGAATATGCAGGTCAGGGCGGGGTTGACGGCACCTCGCTATGGACCCGGTGAAGCCGTGGGCTTAACTTATGTCTCATGACCTCCCCCCGCTCCACTTATGGCGGCGGTTACTACTCCGCGCCCTCTTTCCCGGACACCCCCATCTACGACTCCCTCGTCGCCGAACGGGGTACACCGCAGATCGCCCCGATCCGCGTCCCGGCCGCCTACGAGTCCCCGAGCGCGGGTTATTCGAGCGGCGGTTACCTCCCGGCCCTCGCTTCCGCGCTGCCCGCGCTCCCGTCGGCCGCGCCCCAGCAGCAGGCCCCGGCCTACGGCTACCCGTACCAGCAGCAGGCCGCGCCGCAGCCGATGCCGCTGCAGAACGCGCCCGCGCCGTACATCCCGCAGCAGCAGCCGGTGGCCGCGCGCGGCGGGTTCGTCGCGCAGCCCCAGCCCCAGCAGCCCCGCCCGGCCGCCATGGGCACGGGGTACGAGGCCATGCGTCCGGCCGCGCCGCGGCCGATGCAGGTGGCTCCGGTTCCGGCCGCCTCGTACGAGGACCCGTACGGCCGGCCCTACCAGGGGCGCGGCTACTGACGGAAAGGCCCTCGCGCCCGCCGGGAAGGCGCCGGGGCCTGGCAGTATTTCCCCATGTCCAAGTTGCACGTTCAGGCCCTCCACGTCCATCCCGTCAAATCGGTGGCGGGGTTCGCTCCCGACGCGGTGGCCGTGGAGCCCTGGGGGCTGTCCGGTGACCGGCGCTGGGCCCTGATCGACACCGGGGGCACGGTGCTCACCCAGCGCCGCCACGCGCGTCTCGCCCTCGCGGCGGCGCGCCCGGCCGGCGCGGGCCGGATCGCCGTGACGGCTCCGGGCATGGCGGAGCTGGTGGTGGAGGAGCCCGAGCCGGGACCGCTGGAGCCGGTGACCCTGTTCGGGAAGAAGGTCGACACCGTGGTCGCGGCACGGTCCGCGGCCGACTGGTTCAGCGCGTACCTGGGGGAACCGGTACGCCTGGTGCATCTGGACGACCCGGCCGTCCGCCGCCCGGTGGACCCGGACTACGCACTGCCCGGCGAGACGGTGAGCCTCGCCGACGGCTATCCCCTGCTGATCGCCACGCTCGCCTCGCTCGACGCCCTCAACTCCCTGATCGCACAGGGGGATCATCCCGAGGAGGGCCCCCTGCCCATGGACCGGTTCCGCCCCAACGTGGTGGTGTCCGGCGCCGAGGCATGGGCGGAGGACGGCTGGCGGCGCGTCGCGATCGGTGACGCGGTCTTCCGCGGGGCACGGGAATGCGGCCGCTGCGTCGTCACCACGACCGACCAGGCGACGGCGGAGCGCGGCAAGGAACCCCTGAAGACCCTGGCCCGGCACCGGCGGATCGGGAAGTCGCTGGCCTTCGGACGGCTCCTGGTGCCGCTGCGGCTGGGGACCCTGCGGGTCGGCGACGAGGTGCGCGTCCTGGACTGACGGGCCACCGCGACGGACCGCCGACGCGCGGAAATACGGGCCGCAGACGGGCCCGACCGGCGCCGACGGGCGGCGACCGGACGATCGGAATGACACCTTCGGGGGGCTCCGCCCCCGAGCCGGAACCAAGCGGCGTGACCAGGCCGTTGGATCAGGCAGAAGGCAGAGGCACCACAAGAGGGACACCCGCGCCACCGGCCGCACCGGAGCACCTGAGCCCCGGAGCATCGGCGGCGCATCGGGTGCCGCTCGAACCGCACGTCCCGGAATGCGTCCCCGGGGCGGGCGGACGACCACGGACGCGCAAGGCAGACGGAGACTGGCGCAAGTAGGGGGAGCCGGACCGTGCGGACAGCAATGGGTGTGTGGCGGTGGAGGCGCAATCCGCTGCGCAGGCCGACCGATCTCTTCGAGGCATGGGTGGCGTTCACCGCCCTGGTCTGCGTCCTGGTGGTGGCTCCGGCCATCGGCTGGGTTGCGGGCCTGAGCGTGGACGGGACCCTGCAGAGGGCCGCCCGGGAGCAGCGGCAGGAGCGCCATCTCGTTCCCGCGGTGGTGGTCCGGCCCGCCGCCGGGCCGGACGAGCGGCCGGCGGAAGCGCAGGCGCAGGCGGAAGCACAGGAGGAGGTGCAGGACCGGGCGGAGTCGGCCGCGGATCCCGCGGTGCAGCGGAGCTCTCCGCAGCGCACGCAGATCGTGGCCTCGTGGACCGCGCCGGACGGCAGCAGCCACCAGGGCACGGTGCCCGCCGCGGAGGAACCACCCCATCCCGGCGACCGGTTCCGGATATGGACGGACGAGCGGGGGCGCGTGGTGGGGCAGCCGCTCGACCCCGCCGCGGCCTCCTTCCACGCCGGGATGGCGGGCCTGGCCGCCGCGATCAGCGTGGCCGTCCTGGCCGAGACCGTCCGGCGCCTGGTCGTACGACGGCTCATGCATCATCGGTACGTACGCCTGGACCGGGCGTGGGCGGCGGTCGGTCCCGACTGGGGCCGGGCGGATGCGGGCAGCTGACCTGGCGGCCCGGCGGCTCCGCGCGCGCTACGGTGGAGCGGCCGGACCGTCGCTCCAGTAGCTTCAGTGGCTCGAGTGGCTTCGGACGTCGGCAGCTGCGGTCGTATCGGCAGCGCGAGCACGAGGGTGGGGGCACGACAGCACCATGGTTCAGGGCACGGTCCAGGTGACGCACGGCGGATCCTCGCGGTGGCGGCGCCGCTCCGGTGAATATCCGACGCTGGCCGCCGCGCTCGCCGTCGCGGGCGACGGGGACGTGCTGTCCATCGCCCCGGGCACCTACCGGGAGAACCTGGTGGTGCAGCACGCGGTCACCCTGCGCGGGCCCGAGGGCGGCCTCGGCTCGGTGCGGATCGCCCCCCTCGACGGGGTGGCACTGACCGTCCGCGCCTCGGCGGTGATCCAGGACCTGCACCTGGAGGGCCAGGACCGGGCGACCCCGGCGCTGCTGGTCGAGGACGGCTCCCCCGAGCTGACCGACCTGCGCGTGAGCACCTGGTCGGCGGCCGGCATCGAGGTGCGCGGCGCCGGGGCCCGGCCCGTGGTGCGGCGGTGCACCGTGGAGAACCCGGCCGGAGTCGGCATCGCCGTACTGGACGGCGGCGGCGGGGTGTTCGAGGAGTGCGAGGTCCTGTCCTCCGGACAGACCGGTGTCGCCGTGCGCGGCGGCGGCCGGCCCCGGCTGGAGCGCTGCCGGATCCACCACGCCACGGGCGCGGGCATCACCGTCACCGGCGAGGGCTCGGGGCTGGAGGCGCTGGGCTGCGAGGTGTACGAGGTGAAGGGCACGGGCGTGCAGATCGCCGCGCGGGCCGCGGCCCGGCTCACCGACTGCTCGGTGCACCGCACCTCCACCGACGGGGTGACCCTCGACACGGACGCGGTGCTCACCCTGTCCGGCTGCGACATCCACGACATCCCGGAGAACGCCGTCGACCTGCGGTCCCGTTCGGTGCTCACCCTCGGCCGGACCACGGTGCGCCGCTTCGGGCGCAACGGCCTGTCCGTGTGGGACCCGGGCACCCGGGTCGACGCCGAGTCCTGCGAGATCCACGACAGCACGGGCGACTACCCGGCGGTGTGGGTCAGCGACGGGGCGACCGCCTCCCTGGACTCCTGCCGGGTGCACGACGTGCCGGACGCGCTGTTCGTCCTGGACCGGGGCTCGCGCGTGCAGGTGACCGACAGCGACCTCTCCCAGGTGCGCAACACGGCCGTGTCGGTGAGCGACGGGGCGACGGCCGAGCTCGACGACTGCCGGATCCGCGAGGCGGCGACGGGCGCCTGGTTCCGCGACCACGGCAGCGGCGGCACCCTCGCCGGATGCACCATCGACGCCGTGCAGACCGGCGTGATCGTCACCAAGGGGGCCGACCCCTCCCTGGAGCGGTGCACGGTCACCTCCCCGGCGGAGGCGGGCTTCTACGTGTCGGCCGGCGGCCGGGGCACTTTCACCTCCTGCCGGGTGTCGGGCAGTTCGGGCTTCGGCTTCCACGTCATCGACGGCTGCCGCACCACCCTGACGCGCTGCCACACCGAGCGCTGCGCCCGGGGCGGCTACGAGTTCGCCGAGGAGGGCCCGCTGGCCGAGGAGTGCACGGCCGACGAGTCCGGCACCCGGCCGTCGGGCCGCAGCGTCCCGGGCGGCCCGACGGCCGGGGTGCGGGCGGGGGCGCGTACGGTCGCCGCCGTGCAGCAGCCGGCGGCGGAGCCCGCGCAGGCGTCCGTACCGCGGCCGTCGGACGGCGCGCCGGCGGAGCAGGCCGCCGCGGGCCCGCCGCCCGGGTCGCGGGGCTCCGGGGAGGTCCTGGGCCAGCTCGACGCGCTGGTCGGGCTGGAGAGCGTCAAACGCGAGGTGCGGGCGCTGACCGACATGATCGAGGTGGGCCGGCGCCGGCAGCGGGCGGGGCTGAAGGCCGCCTCGGTGCGCCGGCACCTGGTCTTCACCGGCTCCCCCGGCACCGGCAAGACCACGGTCGCCCGGCTGTACGGGGAGATCCTGGCCTCCCTCGGGGTCCTGGAACGCGGGCACCTGGTCGAGGTGTCCCGGGTGGACCTGGTCGGCGAGCACATCGGATCCACCGCGATCCGCACGCAGGAGGCCTTCGAACGGGCGCGCGGCGGGGTGCTGTTCATCGACGAGGCGTACGCGCTGGCGCCGGAGGACTCGGGCCGCGACTTCGGGCGCGAGGCCATCGACACGCTCGTGAAGCTGATGGAGGACCACCGGGACGCGGTGGTGGTGATCGTCGCCGGGTACACGGCGGAGATGGAGCGCTTCCTGTCCGTGAACCCGGGGGTGGCCTCGCGGTTCTCCCGGACCATCGCCTTCGGCGACTACGGTCCCGGCGAGCTGCTGCGGATCGTGCAACAGCAGGCCGAGGAGCACGAGTACCACCTCGCCGAGGGCACCGCGGCGGCCCTGCTCACGTACTTCGCGGAGCTTCCCAAGGGGCCGGCCTTCGGCAACGGCCGCACCGCGCGCCAGACCTTCGAGTCGATGGTGGAACGGCACGCGGGGCGGGTGGCCCAGTTGCCGGAGCCGAGCACGGACGACCTCACCCTGCTGTTCCCGGCGGACCTCCCGGCGCTCGCGGCTCCTTGCTGAGCCCGGCCGGCCCGGTGGCGGTGGTGCCCGGGGGCCCGGTGGCCGTGTCTGCGGACCCGGTGCCGGTGCCGGCGGACCCGTCGGCCGGCCGCTGACCCGGTACGCCGGTGCGTGCGGCGGTGTCCAGCAGGGCGAGCAGGGCGTCGCGTTCGGCGGCGAACGCGGGGTCGGCCTGGTAGTCGGCGTGGCCGAGGATCGGGGCGGGCAGCGGGTACAGGGCGCTGCGCCCGTAGGCGATCGGGTCGGGCAGCGGCCCCCGGTCCACGGCCGACAGGGCCGTGCCGTGCGGGCCGGGGAGCGCGGGGCCGCCGATGGGGTCGGTGGCCCGCCACAGGTTGCGCCAGCAGTCGAGCTCCTGGTGGAGGGCCGCGAGCGGGCCGGGGCCGAAGTAGGCGGGGAACCAGCGGCCGTAGAGCCGGGCGAGCGGTGAGCCGTAGGTGAGCAGGGCGACCCGGCGTCGGACGGGCGGCGGCAGCTGCCAGACGGCCGCTGCGGCCAGCACGCTGCCCTGGGAGTGCCCGGAGATCACCAGCCGGCCGCCGGTGCGTTCGGTCCAGCCCGCCATCCGCCAGGTCAGGTCGGGCACGGCGCGCTCGGCGTAGCAGGGCGGGGCGAAGGGGTGGGCGGCCCGCGGCCAGAAGGTGCCGACGTCCCAGAGGATCCCTATGGTCCGCCGGGCGGCGGGGTCGCGGTAGGCGCGGCGGCCCCAGGCGACGAAGAGGACGAATCCGAAGCCCACGAGCCAGGACCCGGCGTCCTGGGCGGCACGGGCGGCGGTCTCCAGCACGGGCAGGGTCCCGCGGGCGGCCTCGCCGGGCACCTCGCCACTGAGCCAGGCCCCGGCCAGGGCGCCCGCGCCGAGCACCAGCGTCACCCCGGAGACGGCGGCGACGAACCAGGGCGCGGAGTCGGTGAGGGCGGCGGCGGTCCGCGCGCCCGCGATGCGGCGGCTGCGGTCGCGGTCCGGGGTCTCCCCCGGGTACTCGTCCGCCACGGACTCGGCGAGCCTGCGCCGGGCCCGGCCGCCGCGCACGGTGAACCAGGCGGCGAGCAGGGCGAGGACGAGGAGCAGCGGCGGGAGCACGGCGGCCTGCCAGGACAGCAGGACCGGCGGTCCGGGCAGCGGCGCGCCCGGCGTGCCGGGGGTGGCCGCGCCGTCAAGCCAGTCGGCGACGCGCTGGGCGACGCCGCCGGACATCACTCCTCCGAGGGCGCAGCCGAGCATGGCGACGGCGGGCCCGCCGAGACCGCCCAGGGCGACCGACCGGTCGGGGGCGCGGCGCTGCAGGGAACGGGCGACTCCGGCGAGGGCGAGTACGCACAGCCCCTGGCCGAGCATGAGCACGCCGAAGGCGAAGTCCCCGGGCAGCCGTCCCGTGGAGGTCCAGCCGGGGCGGGACCAGCAGGCGTAGAGCAGGACGGCGGCGAGCAGGGCGAGGGAGGAGGCGGGCAGGAGGGTCAGTGCGGCCCGGTCGAGCCGGTGGTCGGGGCGGTCCTCGCTCCGGCCGCGGCGGCAGACGACCCAGGCCACGGCGAGCGCGGCGGCGGCGAGCAGGGCCTGGAGGCTCCAGCCGAGGGCTTCCAGGGCGGGGGCGTCCGCCCGCCGGTCGTGGCGGACGGTGGGCACGGCGACGGCCACCGCCACGGTGAGCAGTCCGGCGGCGGTGTGCGCGGCGCGCAGCCGGGCCACGATGCGGCGCCCGTACCAGAATCCGGGTCGGCCGAGCGCGGGTGCGGTGTCCGAGGCGATGTCCGGGTCGGCCGTGCCGGCGGGCGGGGGCTGGGACTCGTAGGCGCTCCAGGTGCGGTCGGCCAGGTACCACAGCAGGCAGGTGAGCGCGGCGGGGACCAGGGCCCCGAGGGCGAGGCGGCGCCCGGGCTGGGCCCACCAGCCGGCTCCGGGCGCGAGGAAGCCGAGCCAGGAGTGGGATCCGGTGCAGGTGGCCGAGCCGGCGCACTGCCAGGCGACGAGGTCGAGGGAGACCTCGCAGGCGGCGGCGATGAGCAGCACCGTCAGGGAGAGGGCGACGACCCGTACGAGGACGCCGTACGTGCGCACGGTGCGGGGGGCGGGGTCGGTGGCGGACTGGGCGGGGCGGGCCCAGTGGGCGAGGTTGACCACCATGAAGGGCAGGAGCAGCAGCCACAGGGCGCGGGCCCCGTTGCCGGAGGTGAGCCGGGACCAGCAGTAGGCCTCGGGGACGGGCCGGCCGGCGTACCGCTCGGGGTGGGCCTCGGCGTCGGCGTCGTCGGCGCGGCGGAAGACGGCGGCGGTGGAGTCGCCGGTGATGCGGACGGTGCGGGGGTCGCCGAGCAGGTCGGCGGGGGCGGCGCCGGCGACGCCGTGGACGAGGAGTTCGAGGGCGAGGGGCGGGTCGGTCGGGGGGTGGTCCGGCACGGGGACCTCCGCTCACGGGGGGCGGGACGCTCGCGCTCCAGCATCCCGCGCGAGGAGGGCGCTGCCCAGGCCCCGTTCGAGGGAATCCGCCGGGTATGTCCGTGGGGCGGTGGGGAGTTCCTGTGAATCGGCGTGACCGGACGGGGCAGGGCTGCGGACGGGGCGGGCGCGGATGGCTAGGGTGACGCGGACGCAGGTCCCGTTCTTCGGCCCCAGGAGGTACTGCCATGGCTCGCCGACTCCGCCCGGTGGGGCTCGACTTCGTCGGGGACGCACCGGTCCGGCTGGTGTTCACGACCACGGCCGCGGCCCCGCCGGAGGCGGTGTACCGGGCGCTGGCCGAGGAGGTGGAGGGCTGGCCGGAGTGGTTCGGGGCGGTGACCCTGGCCCGGCCCACGCACGGCGGCGCGGGCCGGGAGGTACGGCTGGCCGGTGGCGTCCGCTTCGCGGAGACGATCATGGCGGCGGATCCGGAGCGGCGCTACGCCTACCGGGTCGACACCACCAACGCGCCCGGTGTGCGGGCCCTGTTGGAGGAGTGGCTGCTCACCCCGTCGGGCTCCGGCACGCAGGTGCGGTGGACCTTTGCCGCGGACGGCAGCGCCCCGTTCCGGCTGGGGCTGACGGCGGCCCGCCCGGGGCTGGGCCACTCCTTCCGCCGCGCGGTCCGCGCCCTGGACTCCCGCCTCGCCCGGACGCACGGCACGGCGTAGGCCCGGGCGGGCGTCGCGGCTCAGGCCCGGGTGGGTCTGGCGGCTCAGGCGGCCGGTTCGCGCCAGACGCCGGTCGTCAGCAGGGTGTCGAGGGTCTGCGTGTACGGGGCGATGTCGAGCCCCTGGGCCGCCAGCCACTCGTCGGAGTAGTACTTGTCCAGGTAGCGGTCGCCCGGGTCGCACAGCAGGGTGACCACGCTGCCCGTGCGGCCGGCCTCCACCATCTCCGAGACGATCTTCAGGGCGCTCCACAGGCCGGTGCCGGTCGAGCCGCCCGCCTTGCGCCCTATGGCCGTCTCCAGCGCGCGGCAGGCGGCGACGGACGCCGCGTCCGGGACCTTCATCATCCGGTCGATGGCGCCCGGCACGAAGCTCGGCTCCATGCGCGGCCGCCCGATGCCCTCGATGCGTGAGCCGCAGTCGCTGCTCGCGTCCGGGTCGTTGTTCGTCCAGCCCTCGAAGAAGCAGGAGTTCTCCGGGTCGGGGACGCAGATGCGGGTGTCGTGCTGCATGTAGTGCACGTAGCGGGCGATGGTCGCCGAGGTGCCGCCGGTGCCGGCCGTCGCCACGATCCAGGCGGGCTCGGGGAAGCGTTCCAGCCTGAGCTGCTGGTACATCGACTCCGCGATGTTGTTGTTGCCGCGCCAGTCGGTGGCCCGCTCCGCGTAGGTGAACTGGTCCATGTAGTGACCGCCGGTGCGCGCGGCGAGGTCCGCGGACTCCTCGTACATCTTCATCGGGTCGTCCACGAAATGGCATTCGCCGCCGTGGAATTCGATGAGGCGGCACTTCTCCGGGCTGGTCGTGCGCGGCATCACCGCGATGAACGGGACACCGATCAGCTTGGCGAAGTACGCCTCGGAGACGGCCGTGGAACCGGACGAGGCCTCGATGACCGGACGGCCCGGACGGACCCAGCCGTTGCAGAGGGCGTAGAGGAACAGCGAGCGCGCGAGGCGGTGCTTGAGAGAGCCCGTCGGGTGCGTGGACTCGTCCTTCAGGTAGAGGTCGATGCCCCATGCCTCGGGAAGCGGGAAGCGCAGCAGGTGGGTGTCCGCGGAGCGGTTCGCGTCGGCCTGGACCTTGCGGACGGCCTCTTTCAGCCAGGCACGGTACTCGGCGTCGCTGCGGTCGACGTCGACGGTGGTCGCGGTCCGGCCGGTGGTGGTGCCGGTACCGCTCGGGCCGGTCGTGCGGGTGGTGCCGGTGGTACTCATGCGCCGCGCTCCTTCATGGATGTAATTCGCCCCCTCCTTTCGCAATGTACCTCTCTCACCTGCACAAACAGTCACTTTGGGTTTCCATGCGGATCGCTTTCGATCGCGTTCGGTTGCACTGCGCGGGACCGTGGGTGACCCTGGTGGAGCATTACCGAGGGTGCAGCACCCGTAACACTCATGTCGGGGAGTCGCAGCCGTGATCAGTCATTCCCGCAGGCACTGCGTCGTCGAACTGCAGGCCTTGCCGTCGCGGATCGGCCAAATCCGCAGGATCGTCTCGGCCCAGCTGCGCCACTGGCAGCTCGATCCCCTCATCGACCGGGCTGCGCTCGGCGTGACGGAACTGCTCAGCAATGTCCACCGACATGCGCAGCCCGACAAGACCTGCGTGGTCGAGATCGAACTCCGCCTCGGTCGCCTGACCGTATCGGTCATCGACAGCGATCCGCGGCTCCCCGTGCTGCGAACGGCACCGGTGGGGGCGATGGAGACCGGCGGGCGCGGCCTCGCGCTCGTCGCGGCGCTCAGCGAGTCCTGGGGCGTGCGGCAGCAGGCCGACGGGCGCGGCAAAGCCGTCTGGTTCTCGCTCACGGCGGCCCCCGCCCCCGTGCCGCAGCCCGAACCGGCCCGGATCGTCACCACGCCCGTACGGGAACCCGCGCGCACGCTGCTCGTCGGCGCCGACCCCGGCTCCGGCCCCGGCTCCGCTCCCGTTCCGGCGGGACTGCCGGACGCCCTGCCCGCGGGGCTGCCCGCCGGAGAGCCCGCGGGGGTTCCGGGTGCCGTTCCGGCCGGCGTCCCCGCGGGGGTTCCGGCGGGGATTCCCGCGGGGCTGCCGTCGACGGCACCGGCCGCCGGACTCCGTCCCGGCTGAGGCACGGGCCGGGCAGCGCCGGTATCACGGCTGGGGCGGCCGAGGTGAGCGCGGCGGCACCGTCACGGCCGGCGGGGCTTTCGCCTGCTCAGGCCAGCGCGCCCAGCGGATCGTCCAGCACCGGCTGCCAGGCCAGCTCGGCCGCGCCCACCAGGCTGTTGTGGTCCAGGGTGCAGGGCAGGATGGGCACCCCTCCGCTGCGGCCCCACAGGCTCCGGTCCGCGACCACGGCCCGCAGTCGTTCCGGGTCGGCGTGCAACAGCTCCCGGTGCAGGCCGCCCAGGATGATCCGGTCCGGGTTCAGGATGTTCACCAGGCCCGCGAGGCCGAGGCCGAGGCGGTCGATCAGCTCCTCCGTGGCTGCCCGTACCGCCGGCTCCCCCGGCTCGTCGCGCAGCAGGTCGCGGGCCTGCTGGAGCAGCGAGACCTCCGGGCCCGGGCTGCGGCCCGCCGCGGTGAGGAAGGCCAGCGGGTCCGCCTCCACGTCCAGGCAGCCGCGTCCGCCGCAGTGGCAGGCCCGCCCCTCCGGGTTCACCGTGAGATGGCCGACCTCCAGCGCCAGGCCCGAACTGCCGCTGTGCAGACGGCCGTCCAGGACCAGCGCGCCGCCCACACCGCGGTGCCCGGTCGCCACGCACAGCAGGTGCTGGGCGCTGCGCCCGGCGCCGTGGCGGTGCTCGGCCAGGGCCGCGAGGTTGACGTCGTTGCCGGTCAGTGCCGGACCGTCGATCCCGGCGGCCTTCACGCATTCCGCGAAGATCTCCCGTACGGGCGATCCGGCCGGCCAGGCCAGGTGCAGCGGGTTGAGCGCCGTACCGTCCGGTTCCGCGACGGCCGACGGCACCGCGAGCCCGGCGCCGACGCAGCGGCGGCCGCTCCGCGCGAGCAGCACCGCGCCCGCGTCGACGACCGCGCCGAGGACCTGCGCCGGGTCTGCGGAGACGGTGACCTTGCCCGGCGCGGTGGCCACGATCCGGCCGCCGAGGCCGACCAGGGCCGCCCGGAAGCCGTCCGAGTGGACCTGGGCCGCCAGCGCCACCGGGCCGTCCTCGGCGACGGAGAGGCGGTGCGAGGGGCGCCCCTGGGCACCGCCCGTGCCGCCGGCCCCGCCGGGCCGGGAGTCGACCCGGATCAGCCCGAGCGCCTCCAGCTCGGCGGCGACGGCCCCGGCGGTGGCCCGGGTGACGCCGAGCTCGGCGGTCAGGACGGCACGGGTGGGGGCCCGGCCGGTGTGGACGAGCTCCAGCGCCGGCCCGAGCGCGCCACGGCCCCGTTCCAGCCGGGTCCGCGCGCCCGTACCGGACACGGATGGCGTGGTCGCATCCCCCACCCGCGGCGGGGCCCCGTTGCCGTTCATGGCAACGATCCTCGCATGATCGGGGGTGCCGTTTCGCCGCCCCTCAGTGCAGCCCGCCCACCCGGAGGGTGATGTTGAGCCGCCCGGTCAGCCCCAGCTCGGGCGGGCCCGTCCCCGGCAGGACCTTCGGCACCCCGTGATAGGCCTGCCGGCTCGGGCCGCCGAAGACGAAGAGGTCCCCGCTGCGCAGCTCGACGTCCTGGTACGGGCGGCCGCGCGAGTCCGGGTTGCCGAAGCGGAAGACGCAGCTGTCGCCGAGGCTGAGCGAGACCACGGGGGCCTGCGACCGCTCCTCCGCGTCCCGGTGCATCCCCATGCGCGCGTCGCCGTCGTAGAAGTTGATCAGCGCGATGTCGTAGGCCTCGCCGGGCGCCGGAGGTTCCCCGTACGCGGCGGCCACCGCCTCCCTCCCCAGCTCCACGAGGCGCCCGGGCATCGGCTTGACCGGTGCGCCGTCGCCGTCCACGGCGGTGCGGGCGTAACCGTACGGGTACCAGTGCAGGCCCAGGCACACCTGCCGGGCGCTAATCACCCCGCCACCGGGGGTGCGCACGGTCCGCAGGCCCGCAGGCGGGCGCGCCCAGGCGCGGCACGCGGCCAGCAGCTCCGCCTGCCGGGCGGGCCCGAGCCAGTCGGGGACGTGCACGGCGCCGGGGGCGATCACGGTCCGCTCGCGCGGGAAGAGTTCCCCGTCCATCCCCCCATTGTCGGGCCGGGCGGGTAAGACTCCCGGTATGGAGACCACCGAGTACGTGAAGACGATCGCGCGCGAGGGCGAGCTGCTCGCGGACGTGGCCGAGCGGGCCGGGACGGACGCGCCGGTCCCGTCCTGCCCCGGCTGGCGCGTCACCGATCTGCTGCGCCACACCGGCTCGGTGCACCGGTGGGCGGCCGCGTACGTCGCGGAGGGGCGGCTGGAACCGGTCGCCTTCCCCGACCCTCCGGAGCTGGTGGGCGCGGAGCTGCTGGCGTGGTTCCGCGAGGGCCACGCGGACCTGGTGCGCGTCCTGACCGAGGCCCCGGCCGACGTCCAGTGCTGGACCTTCCTGCCGACCGCCCCGGCCTCGCCCCTGGAGTTCTGGGCCCGCCGCCAGGCGCACGAGACAGCGGTGCACCGGCTGGACGCGGAGGCGGCGCACGGAGTGCTGTTCTCGGCGCTGGACCCGGCCTTCGCGGAGGACGGGGTGGACGAGCTGCTGACCGGCTTCCACGCCCGGCCGCGCAGCCGGGTGCGCACCGCGGAGCCGCGGGTCCTGCGGGTGCGGGCCGCGGACACCGGCGCGGTCTGGACCGTCCACCTGTCGGCGGCGCCGGCCCGCACCGTGCAGGGCGACACGGGGGAACCGGCCGACTGCGAGGTGACGGACGAGGCGGCCTGGCTGTACGCGGCCCTGTGGAACCGCCTGCCGCTGGCGGGCCCGGGCGTGACGGGCGACCTGGCGGTGGCCCGGCTGTGGGAGGAGACGGCCGGAATCTGACCGGGCGGCGGCGCCGTGCGGGGCGGGGCCGCGGAGGGCCGGGCCGGCCGGAACTCGCATGACGACATCCGATCATGCGCCTAGGGTGACGGGATGTCGCTGAGCCACGTGATCCTGTCGTGCGGTCGTTCGATCGAGCTCACCCATCTGTCCATGTCCTCGACCTACGGAGGACTGCTGGAGGGCTACCCGTTCAAGCGCCTCAACGACATGAAGGTCGGCGCGCTGCGACGGGAGGCCGAACGCGAGTTCCCCACGGCGCCGGTCCACCTGGTCCCGCCGGTCCGCGCGTACCCGGACCACACGGGCGCCTTCGGACCCGCCGAGACGCTGCCCGCGGTGGCCTGCGTCGGAATGTTCCGGTCGACGACGGTCGACCCCGCACTCGACCCGGTGCTGCACCACTCGGTCCTCGCGGTGGCCTGGTTCCAGTCCACCGCGACCGTCCCCTCGGGCGAGGACGCGGACCCCGCACTGCGCGACCTGTCATGGCCCGAACTGGCCCGCAACCAGGAACTCTGAAACCGCCGGGCCCCGGCGAGCCGTACCGGAGGCCCTGTCTGCTCTGCTGGCCCTCGGGTCGCCGGGGCGGGCGCCGGGAACCCGGTACGGCGGGCCATGGACGCCTGGCATCATGGCTCACATGATCATGTGTCGAAAGGCCGATGCCGCGTAGACGGCCGCGCGCACTGCGCGCCGAACAACCGGCCTCCCGCGTCTGGGGGCCGACCCCACCGTTCCGGATCCATGGACTCTCCGCCGGCGCGAGCCTGGCCATTCTGCTCGTGCACCGGGTGCTCCCTCGACGACGTCAGACCTGCGCGCGACATGCCGGAGGAGGTGCTGGAGCGGCTGCCGGACCGAGCCCGTGGCGAGCTGGGCCGGCTCGTGAAGCCCATGGACGCGGTGTTCCAGCGCCGTACTCTGCCGGACCCGTTCGCGGACCGGCGCCCGTGGCGGACAGAGTTCTGGTGGTACCGCCGCCTGGTCGAGAGGTCGGAGTGGGGGTGACCGCCTTCAGCCGCTGGTGGCGGAGAAGTGCTGGTAGTCCGGGTTGCTCCAGCGGCCGCCCCAGTACCAGCCGACGTCGCGGAACGCCTTCACGACCGGACCACCGTCCTTGATCATTCCGGGGCGGGACGCGGTACGGCGGAGGTACTCCCGACCCGCCGGCGGATGCACCACGCCACGGACGTCGACGTACGGGTTCTCCAGGGGGTTGATGTCGACGGCGTCGCCGTACGCGTGCCGCGACAGCTTGCCGGAGTCGCCCACCACCTGGCGGCAGTTGAAGGCGGAGGTGTTGTCGTCGGCCATGGCCTTGAGGTCGTCGCCACCGTACTCGGCCATGACGCGCATCCGCCGGATCGGGAAGCGGGCGTCGAAGGCCCGGCCGAAGACGTGCAGCAGGGGTTCCACGGCGTCACGGTGGGCTATCAGCTCACCGCGGTGGAGGCGGCCGTCGAAGCCCCAGTGGTTCATCCGGATCAGCCGGAGCCGGTCGGGGGGTACGGGGCATCCGGGCCGGTGACTGGCGCCGAGCTTCCCGGCGGGCACGTCCACGACCTCCGCCGCCAGCGCGGGCGCCCGCGCGAGCGGCATCGCCGCCGGCGGCGGCGCCTGCTGCGCGGTGCACGACAGCGTGCCCACGCACAGGGTGAGGGCTGCGGCCAGTGAGACGGGCGTATGGCGCACGCTTCACGGTACGTCCGGCCGCGCGACGAGCGAGCTCCAAACTCGCCCGTTCGGGTGAATTCCTGCCGGTGGGGGCAGGCCGCACGGAAGCGGCCCGGTCCTCGGGAGGTGCGTCGGCGGAATGCGGGCCACCATGGCAGGAGGCCGGTGCAGAACACGTCGCACCCCGGCCGGGAGGCGGACCGTGGACCTCGACGAATCACAGCGGTCATGGGCCACGATCACCGTCGTCGTGGTGGTCATCCTCGCGAACCTCACGGCGATCGTCCTGATGAACACCCTGGGACGGTGACGGTGACGGTGACGGTGACGGTGACGGTGACAGGTGTCGTGGGGCGCGGCGCGCCGGGCGCTCAGCCCAGGGTGGCCGCGTAGCGGGTCTGGGCGGCGTACTTCCAGCCGGGCCCCTTGTTCCAGGGGTTGGGCATCACCGTGTCGGTGGCGTAGGCGTAACCGGCGCCCCGGTCGAACGCCGTGCGCAGGGTGGCGCGCATGGCCGCGTCGTCGGGAACGTCGTGCACCAGGTGCCAGAAGGCCGTTCCGCTGGGGTCGAGTTCGGTGCCTGAGCGGTAGCCGGTGAGGTGGTCGAAGACGTTCCCGCCGAGCCAGCCGGCACCCGTGTAGGCGGCGTAGGTGTCCTCGTACGTGACGAACACGTCCGCGGTGCGCCGGCCGGGGTCCAGATAGCAGTCTGCGATGGCGGTGCCGGGGTTGTTGACGACGAGGTCCGGCACGGTGGGGTCGGCCGCGTCCATGGCTTCCTGGACGTAGCGGCGCAGCTCGGCGTAGTGGTCGCGGGTGGCGTTGTCCGGTCCGCAGTCGCGGCTGACGACGTCGAAGAAGATCCCGTCGACGTGGAGACGGCCGTCGGGGGTCTTGAGGTAGTTGTCGACGGAGGCCTTCACTGCGGCGGCGGGGCGGTTGCCGTGGTCGGTGTGGACGTAACCGAGCACCCGGGTCCGCTCGCCGGTGGACGTGGTACGGGCGCGCAGCGCGTCGGCGCGGGCCCGCCAGGCGGAGTCGAAGGGGGCGTCGCCGTTGCCGGGGTTCAGCACGACGACCGAGGGGGCCGGGGAGGTGGCGGTGAGGTCGGACAGCATCCGGTCGTTCGTGTGGACGTACGCGGGGACGCCGATGTCCAGGCCCCGTACGCCCGGCAGCCGGGGGGTGGGCGTCGGGGCGGGCTCCCGGGCGGGGTCGGAACCGGGCTGCGGCGCCCCGCTCCCGGTGGCGGGGGCGGACACGTGGCGGGCGGGAGCGGGCGCGGTGACGGACGGAGCCGGGGCGGCCAGGAGGACGGTGGCCAGAACGGCGAACAGGGCCTTCACGGCGCGAGGCATGAAACGTTTCCTCCGACGGAGGCGGGGGTGGGGTCCCGAGGAACACTAGACGCGCACCCCGTGGTTCAAGGCTGAACCTCCCGGATTGGTGCGAGGAACAGACGATCGAACCATCGCCTCATCATGTGAACCTCGACCGAACCCCGGCCGAACCCCGGCCGAACCCCGGCGGCCCGCCCCTCCTCATGCGGTGGGCAGCCCGACCGCGTACGCCAGTTGACCGGCAGTGTGCGCGAAGAAGGCGGCACGGTCCTCGACGACCCGGTGGAACTGTCCGAACAGCTCGAAGGAGACCATCCCCGCCAACTGCGCCCAGGCGGCGACCAGTGCGGCCGTGACCTCGGGCGGCAGGCCCGCGGCGAAGTCGGCGGTCATCCGGTCAGCTTCGGGGCGGAGCCCGGCGGGCAGCGGCGGCAGGGCGAGGCCGCGGCCCTCGTGGGCGGCGCGCAGGATCCCGATCAGGACCTCGGCCACCCGGGAGGCCGGTCCGACGGTGTCGGCGGGCGCGCTGTAACCGGGGACCGGGGAACCGTAGACCAGGGCGTACTCGTGCGGGTGTTCCAGGGCCCAGGCGCGGAAGGCCTCGCAGACCGCGATCCAGCGGGCCCGGGGCGGGGCACCGTCGGCGAGGGCACGGGCGTCGGCCGCCTCGGCGGCGGCGCCGACGCTGTCGTAGGCGTCGATGATGAGAGCGGTCAGGAGCTCGTCCCGGCTGGGGAAGTAGCGGTAGACGGCGGACGAGACCATGCCCAGTTCTCGGGCGACGGCGCGGAGGGAGAGCTTGGCGGCGCCCTCGGCCGCCAGGGCCCGGCGGGCCTCGTCCTTGATGGCTGCGGTGACCTCGATGCGGGCCCGTTCCCTGGCCCCTCGCACGGTGTTCATGCGGGTCAGTGTGCCATGGGCGCGGAGCAGTGCCCATGAATCGGATTACCGCTCCGAAGCGAGAGCACTGCTCTTGTTTTGGTGCACCGATCCGTGCACACTGGTCTCAGACGGTGATCTCAGTTGGGAGCACCGCTCTCCGCACGCTTGCCCCAGGCTGCCCCGACCGCCCGCAGACCCGCCCCGGAGGTCCTCGTGAACGCGCCCGCCCCGTACTACGCCCAGGCCGGTCCGCTGGTCCAGCGCTTCAACGCGCTCCTCGGCAGGCTGGCCCGCCACGGCATCAGCCTGGCCGGCAGCGCCGAACTCTCGGTCCGGGGCCGCACCTCCGGAACGATGCAGCGCATCCCGGTCAATCCGCACGCGTACGAGGGCGCCGAGTACCTCGTGTCGGCGCGCGGCCACTCCCAGTGGGTCCGCAACATGCGGGTCGCGGGCGGCGGCGAGCTGCGTGTCGGCCGCAGGGTCCGGATCTTCACCGCCACCGAGATCACCGACCCGGGTCTGAAGGCCGCGATCCTGCGGACGTACCTGGAGAAGTGGGGCTGGGAGGTGGACCGGTTCTTCCGCGGTGTCGGCGCGAAGTCCTCCGACGCGGACATCCTCGCGATCGTCGGCGACCACCCGGTCTTCCGCATCACACCGTCCGACTGACCCTCCGCACGGCTCACCGCCCCAGCCCTCGCCCTCTGACCGCGTCGTACCGTTCGCCGACCCTGAGCCCGGCGGATGAGCCGTCGGCGCCATGCACGGGTGAGGATGGCGGGCATGGTCAGTGAACCCCTGCAGATCCCCATCGATCAGCTTCGCCGCGCCCTGGACGTCGCGCTGCGGCACGTCGAAGCGTCGGCCGGGCCCACCGTGTCGCTCGGCGAGGACCTGTTCTGGTCCGTCCCGGCCGACGAGCTCCACGACATGGGCAGCGAACCCCGCTCCCTCACCGTCGGACAGCTCTCCGAGTCGTGGCAGCACCTGGAGGATCTGCTCGCCGACCAGGACCGAGCCGTGGGCCACCACTTGGTGTGGCTCGCCGACGTGCTCCGGGCGATCGGCCGGGACGTCCCCTGACGGGGCCGCCGGGACCGCGACCGGAGCCGCGTACGGGGCAATGTGGCCCACCGGGGCCCGGGTGCGCAGGGGCACGGTGCACGGGACGGACGGCCGCCGCCCGCCCCGTGCACCGTTCTCCCGGGCTCGTACACCGGCTAGCGGCTGCGCTCGCCGCCCCGGGACGCCGCCTGCCGGGCGTCGAGCGCGTGCAGCGCCTTGCGCGCCACCGCGTGCGAACGCACCAGATCGGCCAGGGTGGTCGAACCGCGCGTGATGCGCGCGAACGCCCGCCACGCGGGCCGGAAGCCCGTGATCGCGGCGTGCAGCAGTCGCGGCTTCGCCTCGAAGAGGGTCAGCATGCGCGTGCCGACACCCATCTCCACGCCCAGGCCGGCCTTGATCGCGAAGGCGTAGTTCAGGGCCTGTCGGCGGGCGTCCACCGCATCCTGCGCCTCGGAGATCTTCACCGCCCACTCCCCCGCGAGCCGCCCCGAGCGCAGCGCGAAGGAGATACCCTCCCGGGTCCACGGCTCCAGCAGCCCCGCCGCGTCGCCCGCGACCAGCACCCGCCCGCGCGAGAGCGGCGAATCGGGCTTGCGGCAGCGCGTCAGGTGCCCCGAGGAGACGGCCGGTTCGAAGCCGGAGAGGCCGAGCCGTGCGATGAAGTCGTCCAGGTACCGCTTGGTGGCGGCGCCCTCCCCCTTGGCCGAGATCACCCCGACCGTCAGGGTGTCGCCCTTGGGGAACACCCAGCCGTAACTGCCGGGCAGCGGACCCCAGTCGATCAGGACCCGCCCCTTCCAGTCCTCCGCCACCGTCGCGGGGACGGGGATCTCGGCCTCCAGGCCGAGGTCCACCTGGTCCATCTCGACGCCGACGTGCGCGCCGATCCGGCTCGCGCTGCCGTCCGCCCCGACGACCGCACGTGCCAGGACGGTCTCGCCGTCGGCCAGTACGACGGCCACGGTCCGCCGGTCGGGCACGGCCGCGCCGTGCTGCTCCACGCGGGACACCGCGGTGCCGGTACGGACGGTGGCGCCCGCCTTCTCCGCCTCGGCGACCAGGCCCGCGTCGAACTCGGGCCGGTTGATGAGCCCGAACAGCATGTGCTTCGAGCGGCGGGTGCGGGTCAGCCTGCCGTCCATGGAGAAGGTGACCGCGTGGATGCGGTCCTTCAGCGGGAGCACGAAGCCCGGGGGCAGTGCGTCGCGCGAAGGGCCGATGATGCCGCCGCCGCAGGTCTTGTACCGGGGCAGTTCGGCCTTCTCCAGCAGGAGGACGCGCCGCCCCGCCTTCGCCGCGGCGTATGCGGCCGAGGACCCGGCGGGGCCGGCCCCGACCACGACCACGTCCCACACCTCGCCGGTCCCCCCGGCGTCCGCTGCGCCGGCATGCTCCTCACCGGCGTCGGCGTCCGCGCCGTCGAGGTGCTCCTCACCGGCGTCCTCGGCTCCGGGCGCACGCCCGGCCCGCCCCACGCCCGCGTCCACGTTCCCGTCCGCGCCCGCGTCTACCTCGGCGCCGGCCTCCGTGCCTGCGTCTGCACCCGCGTCCGCACCTGCGTCACCTGCGTCGCGTACGTCGTCGTCGCTGCTCACGATGTGTTGCTGCTCCTGATCACCCGGTTGCTCCGATGCCGGGGAAATCCTACGGTGAGACACCGCCCCACCCCGCTGTGCGAGGATCGGACTGTCTTTCGCCGTACCCGGCATACGCACATCCCGCGGCTGCGCGGGCGGCGTACACGGAGAACAACGTCGCACCCAAAAGGAGCGTGCCCATGTCCCAGAATCCGATCGCGGAAACCGTCGCCTCGCTGATGCCCCGCGCCAAGCAGGAGCTCGCCGAGCTGGTGGCCTTCCAGTCGGTTGCGGACTGGGCCCAGTTCCCCCGGAGCGAGAGCGAGGCGGCGGCCGCCTGGGTCGCAGACGCCCTGCGCGTCGAGGGCTTCCAGGACGTCGAGCTGCTCGACACCCCGGACGGCACGCAGTCCGTGTACGGCTTCCTGCCCGGCCCCGCGGGTGCGCCGACCGTCCTCCTCTACGCGCACTACGACGTCCAGCCGCCGCTGGACGACGCCGCCTGGATCTCCCCGGCGTTCGAGCTCACCGAGCGGGACGGCCGCTGGTACGGGCGCGGCGCGGCCGACTGCAAGGGCGGCTTCATCATGCACCTGCTGGCGCTGCGCGCGCTGAAGGCCAACGGCGGTGTGCCGGTGAGCGTCAAGGTCATCGTCGAGGGCTCGGAGGAGCAGGGCACCGGCGGCCTCCAGCAGTACGCCGAGGCGCACCCGGAGCTGCTGACCGCCGACACGATCGTCATCGGCGACGCCGGCAACTTCCGGCTCGGCCTGCCGACGGTGACGGCCACCCTGCGCGGCATGTGCCTGGTGAAGGTGAAGATCGACACCCTCGGCGGCAACCTGCACTCGGGCATGTTCGGGGGTGCCGCCCCGGACGCGCTGGCCGCCCTGATCCGGGTCCTCGACTCGCTGCGCGCGCAGGACGGTTCCACGACCGTCGACGGGCTCGCCTCGGACGAGGTGTGGGAGGGACTGCAGTACCCGGAGGCCGACTTCCGGGCCGACGCGAAGGTCCTGGACGGCGTCGAGCTGATCGGCGAGGGCACGATCGCCGACCGGCTGTGGGCCCGTCCGGCCGTCACCGTGCTCGGCATCGACTGCCCGCCGGTCGTCGGTGCGACGCCCTCGGTCCACGCGAGCGCCGGCGCGCTGATCAGCCTGCGCGTCCCGCCGGGCGTGGACACCGCCGAGGCCATCAAGCTGCTCCAGGCCCACCTGGAGGCGCACACCCCGTGGAAGGCGCGGCTCGAACTCGAAGTCGTGGGCCAGGGCCAGCCGTTCCAGGCGGACACCGACAGCCCGGCGTACGCGTCGATGCGCGCCGCCCTGGAAACCGCCTACCCCGGGCAGGAGATGCAGATCAGCGGCATGGGCGGCTCGATCCCCCTGTGCAACACGCTGACGTCGCTCTACCCGCAGGCCGAGATGCTGCTGATCGGGCTCAGCGAGCCGGAGGCGCAGATCCACGCCGTCAACGAGAGCGTGTCGCCGCAGGAGCTGGAACGCCTGTCGGTGGCGGAGGCCCTCTTCCTCGTCAACTACGCGGAGTCCAAGCGCGGCTGACCCGGCAGGTCCGTGTACGCCCGGGGGCGGTGCGCCCCGGGCGTACTGCGCCCACGGTGAAGTCGCGTGCGCGGCGCGGGGAGCGGTCCGTACGTTCGCCGTATGGATCTCGTCGAAGTGCTCCCGAACCGGCTCCACATGCTCCGCTTCCCGATCGGCCAGGCCTACCTCTGGCAGGACGGCGAAGCCCTCACTCTCATCGACGCGGGCAACGCCACGTCCGCCGCGGAGATCGAGGAGTGCATACGCTCCCTCGGGCTGCTGCCCGAACGGCTGGAGCGGATCGTCCTCACCCACTGCCATCGCGACCACGTCGGCGCGGCCGGTGAACTCGCGGCCCGCCGGGGAGCCCGGGTGCTCGCGCACCGGCTGGACGCACCGGTCGTCCGCGGGGAGCAGCCCGTACCGGAACCGGTCTGCTGGACTGGGAGATCCCCCTGTACGAGCACGGGCTGACCGTGCCCGAGGCGCCGCCGACCCCGGTCGACCGCGAGCTGGAGGACGGGGACCCGCTGGACTTCGGCGACGGGGCCTACGCCGTCCACGCCCCCGGCCACACCCCGGGCAGCATCGCGGTCCACCTCCCGCGCCACGGCGTGCTCTTCACGGGGGACTGCGTGGCGGCCGTCGGCCCGGTGATGCCGGGCGTCTTCAACGTCGACCGGGACCTGGCGGTCGCGACTTTCCACCGGCTGGCCGCGCTGGCCCCGGAGGTCGCCTGCTTCGGCCACGGCGACCCGCTGACGGTGGACACGGCGCGGACCCTGGCGGAGGCGGCGGCGCAGACGCCTCGGGCGCGCCCGCGAAGCAGCAGCGGGCGGAGGGTACTTCACACACCCGGAGCGAGCAGCCCCGTACGGCCGGACGGCGCAGGTGGACGACGGGCAGCAGGCCGACGGTGGCGGGCAGCGTGCGGCACACGAACGACGGCTGCCCGCGTGACGGCGACGGGGCAGCCCGCTCCCCTGCCTGTGCCCGCCACCCGCGTGCCGCCCGCCACCGCCCACGGTCACCAGCCGCACCGCCCGCATCAGCCACACCCGCCGGATCAGCCGGTCGGGACGCCGGCCTCCAGGTAGAGCGGCCGGCCGCGCTCGCGGGCCCGCAGGGCCCACCGCAGGCGCTCCAGGCGGTGCTGCGGCAGGAGTGCGGCGGCCTCCGTCTCCGTGACGAAGCGCCAGGCCCGCAGCTCCGGGCCGGGCAGCCGGAGCCGGGCCGTCGCCTCCGGCGTCAGCCGTCCGCCGTCGAAGAGGAGCCGCAACCCTCCGTACCCGGGCGGCTGCGGCGGCTCCCAGTCGACCACGAGGAGCCCGGGGGCGTCGTCCAGGACGAGGCCCAGTTCCTCGGCGACCTCCCGTACGCCCGCGGCGGCCGGGGCCTCGCCCGCCTCGACCACCCCTCCGGGGAACTCCCAGCCCGCCTTGTAGGTCGGGTCCACCAGGAGCACCCTGTCCCGGTCGTCGAAGAGCAGCACCCCGGCCGCCACGGTCTCCCGCGTCGGCTCCGGGGTCTGCACGATGTCGCAGACGGCGGCGGTCTCGGAGCGGACGGCCTCGGCGATCCGCTCGGCCGTCTCGCGCACGGTGAGGGCACCGTTGTCGATGACGTGCGCGTCCGCGGTGAGCCAGCCGAGGGCCTGCCGGTAGGCGGGGATGTGGTCGTAGGCCCACTGGCGGACGCGCCGTTCCACTTCCTCCGGTTCCCCGGGCTCGCGGCGGTGGGCGATCCGCTCCCGCAGGATCGTTTCCGCAGGCGCCAGCAGCACGTGCCGCACCGGAATCCGCCGCGCCGCCAGTCCCCCGAAGATCTCGTCGCGGTACTCCTGGCGCAGCAGTGTCATCGGCACCACGAGCACCCCGCCCAGCTCGGCGAGCATCGCCGCCGCGGTGTCCACCACCAGTCGGCGCCAGCTCGGCAGGTCCTGGTAGTCGTCGACCTCCGCCAGCCGCTTGGGCGGCAGCAGCACCCGCAGGGCGTCACCGATGAACTCGGGGTCGAACAGGGTGCTGTCCGGAAGGATTCCGGTCAGCTCGCGGGCCGTGCTGGTCTTCCCGGCGCTGAAGGTGCCGTTGATCCAGACAATCACGTCTACCCCTCTCCCATGGCTCGTCCCGAGCCTCCAGTGGCCTGCCCGCCCCACCCTGCCACGGAAACCTCACTCTCGGCCGAGTGCTTATGCTCGAGGTCACAAGCCCCGCAGAGCCCCGGAGGATTCGACGCCGTGCCCCACAACCGCCGCCCGTCCGAGCCCCGCTACGGCAACCGGCCGACCATGAAGGACGTGGCGGCCCGGGCGGGCGTCGGCCTGAAGACGGTGTCCCGGGTGGTCAACGGCGAGCCGGGCGTCACCCCCGAGACGGAGAACCGGGTCCGGGCGGCCATCGAGGCACTGGGGTTCCGCCGCAACGACAGCGCCCGCGTGCTGCGCAAGGGCCGGACGGCCACGGTCGGTCTGGTGCTGGAGGACCTCGCCGATCCGTTCTACGGACCGCTGAACCGGGCCGTCGAGGAGGTGGCCCGCGCGCACGGGGCACTCCTGATCAACGGCTCCAGCGCCGAGGACCCCGACCGGGAGCGGGAGTTGGCGCTCGCCCTGTGCGCCCGGCGGGTGGACGGACTCATCGTCATCCCCGCCGGGACCGACCACCGCTACCTGGAGCCGGAGATGAGGGCCGGCGTCGCCACGGTGTTCGTGGACCGGCCGGCCGGGCGGATCGACGCCGACGCGGTGCTGTCGGACAGCTTCGGCGGCGCCCGCGAGGGCGTCGCGCACCTGATCGCGGGCGGTCACCGGCGGATCGGTTTCATCGGGGACCACCCGCGCATCCACACGGCGACGGAGCGCCTGCGCGGCTACCGCGCGGCGATGGCCGCGGCCGGCCTGCCGGTGGCCGGGGAGTGGGTCTCTCTCGGCTCCACCGACCCCGGCCGGGTGGTCTCGGCGACGCGGGCGATGCTGGCGGGTCCTGAGCCGGTGACGGCCCTGTTCGCCGGAAACAACCGCGTGACCGTCACGGTGGTACGGCTCCTCGCGGCCCGGGAGCGCCCGGTGGCGCTGGTCGGCTTCGACGACTTCGAGCTCGCCGATCTGCTGCGCCCGGGCGTGACGGTGGTCGCGCAGGACCCGGCGGCCATGGGCCGGGTGGCCACGGACCTCCTGTTCCAGCGCCTCGGCGGCGCGGGCCTGCCCCCCACCCGCGTCGAACTCCCCACCCGCCTGATCCCCCGCGGCTCCGGCGAAATCCCGCCCGCGCCCTGAACGGCCACGGGCCCGTCCGCGCACGTTCCGGACGGGCCCACAGGGCAAGGACCGGCCCGGTCGGGGGCCGGGTCGGGCAGGGTTCAGGCCGAGGCCGTCAGGGTCGCCGAGCGGCGCGGGATGGCGAAGGCGTCCAGCTCGGCGCGGGTCAGGCCGGTCAGGGTGGTGACCTCCTCGATGCCGACGGCGCCGCAGTCCAGACCGCGGACCAGGTAGCCGGCCAGGGCCTTGGCGGTGGCGGGCTCGTCCATCACGTCGCCCTCGATCCGGGCCACGTAGGCCTTCAGGCGGGCGGCGGCGGCCTCCAGGCCCTCGCGGTAGAAGGTGAAGACGGCCGCGTAGCGGGTGGGCAGGTGGCCGGGGTGCATGTCCCAGCCCTGGTAGTAGGCGCGGGCCAGGGCGCGGCGGGTCAGGCCGTAGTGCAGCCTCCATGCCTCGTGGACCTTCTCGGTGGTGCCGACCGGCAGGACGTTCGTCGAGCCGTCGGAGACCCGTACGCCGGTGCCCGCGGCGGCGACCTGCATGATCGCCTTGGCGTGGTCGGCGGCGGGGTGGTCGCTGGCCTGGTAGGCCGCGGAGACGCCGACGCAGGCGCTGTAGTCGAAGGTGCCGTAGTGCAGGCCGGTGGCGCGGCCCCGGGAGGCCTCGATCATGCGGGCCACGGTGGCGGTGCCGTCGGAGGCCAGGATGGACTGGCTGGTCTCGATCTGGATCTCGAAGCCGATGCGGCCCTGGCGCAGGCCGCGGGCGCTCTCGAACGCCTCCAGCAGCTTGACGAAGGCGGTGACCTGCTCGGCGTAGGTGACCTTGGGCAGGGTGAGGACCAGGTTGTCCGGGAGGCCGCCGTGGGCGAGCAGGCCGGAGAGGAAGACGTCGGTGGTGCGGATGCCGCGGTCCCGGACGTTGGACTCCATGCACTTCATCCGGATGCCCATGTAGGGGGCGTTGGTGCCGTTGGAGTAGGCCTCGGCGACCAGGCGGGCGGCGCGGGCCGCTGCCTGGTCCTCCTCCTCGTCGGAGCGGACCCCGAAGCCGTCCTCGAAGTCGACGCGGAGGTCCTCGATGGGCTCGTCGCGCAGCTTGGCGCGTACGCGGTCGTAGACGGGCCCGGCCAGCTCGTCGGGAATGCCGAGCACCTTGGCGAAGGTGACGGCGTCCGGGGCGTGCTCGTCGAGGGCGGCGAGGGCCTGGTCGCCCCAGGAACGGACGGTGTCCGCGGCGAAGACGTCACCGGGCACGTAGACGGTGTGGACAGGCTGCCGGGTGCCGGGGTCGCCCGGGTAGTGGCGCGCGAGCTCCGCGTCCACCGGCGCGAGGGAGGCGCTGATGCCCTCGCTGACCGCGCCTGCGAGGCTCGTCGCCACCTTCTCCTGCTGACCCATCGTGCACACTCCTCTTTTCCGCTTCACGGAAGCTTAGATCCGCATAGCAGAATTTAGTCATGCGGTTCCGCTCCGTCAATGGTCCCCCGGGCGGCACGGGCAAACGACTCGGGGCCGTGCGGTGACGAACACCACACGGCCCCGAAGAAGCCAAGCTGTGAAGAGAAGCGCAGGTCAGCCCTTGCGCGCCTGGATCTCGTCGGTCAGCTGCGGGACGACCGCGAAGAGGTCGCCGACCACGCCGTAGTCGACGAGGTCGAAGATCGGGGCCTCGGCGTCCTTGTTGATGGCCACGATGGTCTTCGAGGTCTGCATGCCGGCCCGGTGCTGGATGGCGCCGGAGATGCCGGAGGCGATGTAGAGCTGCGGGGAGACCGACTTGCCGGTCTGGCCCACCTGGTTGGTGTGCGGGTACCAGCCGGCGTCGACGGCGGCGCGCGAGGCGCCGACGGCCGCACCGAGGGAGTCCGCGAGGGCCTCGATGATGCCGAAGTTCTCGGCACCGTTGACGCCGCGGCCGCCGGAGACCACGATCGCGGCCTCGGTCAGCTCCGGACGGCCGGTCGACTCGCGCGGGGTGCGCGCGGTGACCTTGGTACCGGTGGCCAGGGCGCCGAAGGTGACGGCGAGCGCCTCGACGGCACCGGCGGCCGGGGCGGCCTCGACCGGGGCCGAGTTCGGCTTGACGGTGATGACCGGGGTGCCCTTGGAGACGCGGGACTTGGTGGTGAACGACGCGGCGAAGGCGGACTGCGTCGCGACCGGACCCTCGTCACCCGCCTCCAGGTCGACGGCGTCGGTGATGATGCCGGAGCCGATGCGCACGGCGAGGCGCGCGGCGATCTCCTTGCCCTCGGCGGAGGACGGGACCAGCACGGCGGCGAGGGAGCCTGCGGCGGACACCGACTCGTACGCGGCCTGCAGCGCGTCCACCTTCGGTACGACGAGGTAGTCGGCGAACTCGGGGGCGTCGGCGGTGAGGACCTTGACCGCGCCGTGCTCGGCGAGCACCGCGGCGGTGGCGTCGGCACCGGCGCCCAGGGCGACGGCGACGGGCTCGCCGATGCGGCGGGCCAGCGTCAGCAGCTCGAGGGTGGGCTTGCGGACGGCACCGTCCACGTGGTCGACGTAGACGAGAACTTCAGCCATGGGACTGCTCTCCTGCTATTGCGAAGTGTCTGGGGGCTTTGAGGGGGATGACCGAAGCTCTTAGATGAACTTCTGGCCGGCCAGGAACTCGGCCAGCTGCTTGCCGCCCTCGCCCTCGTCCTTGACGATCGTGCCGGCGGTGCGCGCCGGGCGCTGCGCCGCGGAGTCCACCGCGGTCCAGGAGCCCTCGAGGCCGACCTCGTCGGACTCGATCTCCAGGTCCTCGAGGTCCCAGGACTCGACCGGCTTCTTCTTGGCGGCCATGATGCCCTTGAAGGACGGGTAGCGGGCCTCGCCCGACTGGTCCGTCACCGAGACGAGCGCCGGGAGGGAGGCCTCCAGCTGCTCGCTCGCGGTGTCGCCGTCACGGCGGCCGGTCACGGTGCCGTCCTCGACCTTGACCTCGGAAAGCAGGGTGACCTGCGGGACGCCCAGGCGCTCGGCCAGGATCGCCGGGAGGACGCCCATGGTGCCGTCGGTGGACGCCATGCCCGTGATGACCAGGTCGTAGCCGACCTTCTCGATGGCCTTGGCGAGCACCAGCGAGGTGCCCATGACGTCCGTGCCGTGCAGGTCGTCGTCCTCGACGTGGACGGCCTTGTCGGCACCCATCGACAGCGCCTTGCGCAGCGCGTCCTTGGCGTCCTCGGGACCGACCGTCAGGACGGTGATCTCGGCGTCGTCGGCCTCGTCGGCGATCTGCAGCGCCTGCTCGACGGCGTACTCGTCGAGCTCCGACAGCAGGCCGTCGACGTCGTCACGGTTGACGGTCAGGTCCTCGGTGAACTGCCGGTCGCCAGTGGCGTCGGGCACGTACTTCACACAGACAACGATCCTCAGGCTCACGCCGGCTCTCCTACCGCATCGTCTTTTCGTGTACCGCCTTATGCAGGCAGCATAGGCGCCTTGTCGGGCGGATCCCGATCGGGGCGGCCCGCGCCCCGAAGGGAATGTTACTCGTCAGTACACAGTGGGTCCCGCCACACCGCAAGGTCGGCGAGCTGTGATCTGCCCAACGCCGCCCAAGCCGTCCCAGCAGGGACGATTCAGTCACGCAGGGCGTTGAAGCGACCCTGGTGGTAGAGCAGCGGACGGCCCTCGCCCGTCGGATCACCCACGACGGCCTCGGCGATGATCACACGGTGCTCGCCGGCGGGCACCCGGGCCACCACCCGGCACACCAGCCACGCCAGCACGCCGTCCAGCACCGGCACCCCGTGCGGACCGACGGCCCAGCCCGTGCCGGACCCGAAACGGTCGGCTCCGCTGCGGGCGAACAGCCCGGCCAGCTCCCGCTGGTGCTCGCCCAGTATGTGGACGCCGAGGTGCTCGCTGTCGCGCACCGCGGGCCAGCTGGAGGCGCCGGTGGCGATGGTGAAGGACAGCAGGGGCGGGTCCGCCGAGACGGAGTTCAGCGAGGTCGCGGTGAACCCCACGGGCCGGCCGCCGTCCTGGGCGGTGATCACGGCCACTCCGGCGGCGTGCTGCCGGAAGACGGAGCGCAGGAGGTCGGGCGAGCCGGGACGGCCGGGGCCGGACGGGGACGGGGCGGCCGTCGGGATCGCCGGGACGGTCGGAGCACTCATCAGGGGTTCTGCCTTCTGCCGCAGGACGCGCGGGCACGGTTCGGGATCAGGGCGCGGAGCGTTCAGTGATCCGGACAGCGCGCGCTCGCGTGGCGGGCCGGGTCCCGGTGGACGCGCCCGTGGAGCAGGAGTTCATACCGCATACGGCAAGCCTGGCGATCTCCCTCGGACGCCGTCAAGCGGGATCGGGCAGATGTCAGGCGCGTCACGCGCTGTGCGGGCGCGTGCACCGGCGCGACCGGCCGCCCGGCGGTGCGGCGGCCCGCGACGTGCGGCACCGCGCCTTCCGCCCCGGTCATACGGCGGCGCCCAGGGCCGCGATCACGTCGGCCTTGCGGGGCATGCCGGCCGCGCGGCGGACGACCGCACCGCCGGCGTCCAGGACGAGCACGGTCGGGGTCTTCTCGATCCCGAGGGCGCGCACCAGGTCGAGCCGGTCCTCGGCGTCGATCTCGATGTGCGCGACGCCGTCCACCATCCCGGCGACCTCCGAGAGGATCCGCCGCGTGGCCCGGCAGGGCTGACAGAACGCGCTGGAGAACTGCACCAGGCTGGCCCGCTCCCCCGGCTCCGCGCCCAGCTCCGCGGCGCCCAGCCGTGCCGGTCCGCCCGTTTCCCCGCGCATCCGCGCTCCTGTCGTCCGTCGTTCGTCGTCCGTCGTCGGGTTCGCGTTCCCGTGCGCGCGCCCGCTTCGCGTTCCGTACATGCGCCCGCCCGCGCGTTCGCACGCCCGGGTGTTCACGTGCCCGCATGATCGTCGTACGCTCGTACCGGATGGCAGCGCCCGCGGGACCCCCGACATTCCCGGCGTGACGAGAATCTCCCCTGCCACGGACGTCTGGACTGGCCAGCGGGCTCGGTTTGGGGCACCATCCCCATGGTCGCGTACCTACGCTTCCGTAACTTCCGGCCGGGAGCACCTCCCCAGGCAGAAAGCGGGTCTCCCCATGGCTGAGCTCGTCTACCCTCCCGTGATCGCCGCCGCGCACGGGCTGTTCCGCGCGCTGGACATCCGGATCGACATGAAGGGCACCGAGAACATCCCCCGCAAGGGCGGTGCCGTGCTGGTGTCGAACCACATCGGATACCTCGACTTCATCTTCGCCGGGCTGACGGCCCGCCCCCAGAAGCGTCTGGTGCGCTTCATGGCCAAGGAGTCGGTGTTCCGGCACAAGGTGTCGGGGCCGCTCATGCGCGCGATGAAGCACATCCCGGTCGACCGCAAGCAGGGCGAGACGGCCTACCAGCACGCCCTGGAGTCGCTGCGGGCCGGTGAGATCATCGGCGTCTTCCCGGAGGCGACGATCTCCCAGTCCTTCACCCTCAAGAGCTTCAAGTCGGGTGCGGCGCGCATGGCGCAGGAGGCCGGGGTCCCGCTGATCCCCGTGGCGCTCTGGGGCACCCAGCGGCTGTGGACCAAGGGCCGGCCGAAGGACCTCAAGCGCAGCCACATCCCGGTGACCATGCGCGTGGGCGAGCCGATCGAGGCCCCCACCGACCAGTACGCCGGCGCCATCACCCGGCGTCTGCGCGAGCGCGTCCAGGAGCTCCTGGACAGCGCCCAGCGCGCCTACCCGGAGAAGCCGAAGGGCACCGAGGACTCCTGGTGGCTGCCGGCCCACCTGGGCGGCACGGCGCCGACCGCGGCCCAGGTCCGCGAAGCGGGCTGAGCCCCTCCGTCGCACGGCAGCGGCCTCCGGGACCCCGAGCGGGCCCGGAGGCCGCTGTCGTGCGCGCTCGCGGCGTTCAGAGGGAGGCGGGCAGCCTGCGCCAGAGCTCCGTACGGTCGGCGGACGTGCGCAGGGCGTCCAGGACGGCCGGGTGCGGGGCGGCGTGGACCCCGGGGTAGTCGACCTCGCCGAGCTCCGGGCGCACGGGGAAGGCGAGCCGCTCCTCGTCCAGGCCGAAGCGGGCGTCGATGCCGCCGACGTTGCCGCGCGGGTCGAGCCGGCTCCAGCGGTCCGCCCCGGGCAGGCGCAGGGCCACGAGCCCGTGGACGAGGGGATGCGAGCCGTCGTCGTCCGTGAGGCGCTGGTAGCACAGGCCGGCCGGGATGCCCTGGGCGCGCAGGAGGGCGACGAGGGCGTGGGACTTGGCGTGGCAGATGCCGTTGCGGGTCGCGAGCACCTCGGAGGCGCGCCAGGACACCCGCGGGTCCCCGGAGTCGGCGGAGTGCGGGATGGTGTCGCGGACGAACACGAAGGCGCGTTCCGCGTATGAGTATGCATCGCCACTGGCGGCCCACAGGGTCTCGGAGGTGTCCAGGACCTGTGGCTGCCAGTGGTCGATCGCCTCACTCGAGGCCAGGTAGGCGTAATCGTCTGGGGATTGCTGATCCGGCTGCATGGCGCGGAGCATAGGCATGCCACCCACCGAGAATCCATAGAATTACGGTGAGCGGCATACCTATGCAGCCCGTGGAGCGGGATCGCCTACCGGGCGAGCTCCTCCTTGAGCGCCTGGAGGAAGCCGTCGACGTCCTCCTCCGTGGTGTCGTAGCCGCACATCCAGCGGACGTCGCCCGCGGGCTCGTCCCAGAAGTAGAAGCGGTAACGCTTCTGCAGGCGCCGCGAGACCTCCTGCGGCAGCCGCGCGAACACCGCGTTCGCCTGCACCGGGTAGAGGATCTCCACGCCGTCCGTCTCGCGCACGCCCGCCGCGAGGCGCTGGGCCATCTCGTTGGCGTGCCGGGCGTTGCGCAGCCACAGGTCCTTGGCGAGCAGGGCTTCCAGTTGTACGGACACGAACCGCATCTTGGAGGCGAGCTGCATCGACATCTTGCGGATGTGCTTCATCTGGCGGACCGCGTCCGGGTTCAGCACGACGACGGCCTCGCCGAACATCATCCCGTTCTTGGTGCCGCCGTACGAGAGCACGTCCACGCCGACCGTGTTGGTGAAGGCGCGCATCGGCACGTCGAGCGAGGCCGCGGCGTTGGCTATCCGCGCCCCGTCGAGGTGGACCTTCATGCCGAGCCCGTGGGCGTGCTCGCAGATCGCCCGGATCTCGTCTGGGGTGTAGACCGTGCCCAGTTCGGTGTTCTGGGTGATCGACACGACCTGCGGCATCGCCCGGTGCTCGTCCTCGAAGCCCCAGGCCTCCTGGTCGATCAGCTCGGGGGTGAGCTTGCCGTCCGGCGTTGCGACGGTGAGCAGCTTGAGACCGGCCATCCGCTCGGGGGCGCCGCCCTCGTCCACGTTGATGTGGGCGGTCCTGGCACAGATCACCGCACCCCAGCGGTCGGTCATCGCCTGGAGGGCGGTGACGTTCGCGCCGGTGCCGTTGAAGACCGGGAAGGCCTCCGCGTACGGTCCGAAGTGGCTGCGGATGATCTTCTGCAGGTGTTCGGTGTACTCGTCCTCGCCGTACGCGACCTGGTGGCCGCCGTTGGCGAGCGCGACGGCGGCCAGGATCTCCGGGTGCACCCCCGCGTAGTTGTCGCTGGCGAAACCACGCACCGCGGGGTCGTGGTGGCGCCGGGCGTCGGTCTTCCCGGCATCGGTTCTCACGGTTGCGGAGTGAGCCACAGACGCTGTCCGTTCACATCGGTGGCGGGCCGCTCCCAGACGCCGGCGATGGCCTCGGCCAGCTCCTTCACGTCGGTGAAGCCCGCGAACTTCGCATTGGGACGCTCGGCGCGCATCGCGTCGTGCACCAGTGCCTTGATGACCAGGATCGCAGCTGCCGCGGCGGGGCCCTCGTCACCCCCCGCCTTGCGGAAGGAGTCGGCCATGGCGAGGGTCCAGGCCTCGGCCGCCGCCTTGCCCGCGTTGTAGGCGGCGTTGTTGGCGACCGGCTTGTGGGCGCCGGACTGGCTCACGAGCACGAAGCGCCCGCGGTCGCTGCGCAGCAGCACGTCGTGGAAGGCGAGCGAGGTGTGCTGGACGGTGCGGACGAGGAGCTTCTCGAGGAAGGTCCAGTCCGCGAGGTCCACGTCCGTGAAGGTCTTGGAGCCGCGCCAGCCGCCCACGAGGTGGACCAGGCCGTCGACCCGACCGAACTCCTTCTCGATCTGCCCGGCCCAGTCCTTGGTGGCTTCCAGGTCGAGCAGGTCCACGGTGTCACCGGTGATGGTGGAACCTCCGTGGGCGTAGCGCGCGGCGTCCACGGCCTCGGCGAGGCGGGCCGGGTCGGCGTCGGACGCGACGACCACGGCGCCGGCCTCGGCGAGGCGCATCAGCGTGCCACGGCCGGCGGGGCCGCCGGCCCCGGCCACCGCCACCACCGCACCGTTGAGGTTTCCGTTGCCGTTCCCGGAGCCGTTCATCCGTGCAGCCTCCTGAGTGCGGTCGCTCACGCGGCGGCCCGCTCGGTGCTCTCGGCGTTGAGAGCGGTGATGCCCTTGGTGGAGGCGATCACGCCCTTGAGCTTCTTGGCGAGGGCCTCATAGAACATGCTGAGCGGAAACTCGTCGGGAAGCACGTCGTCCACCAGCTTGCGGGGCGGCTGGGTCATGTCGAGGGCGTCGGGGCCCTTCGCCCACTTCGATCCCGGGTGCGGGGCGAGGTAGGTGGAGACGAGCTCGTAGGCCTTGAACCAGTGGACGAGCTTCGGGCGGTCGATGCCCGCGCGGTAGAGGTCCTCGATGTCGGCGCAGAGCTGGTTGGTGACCTGCGGGGCGCGCATCCAGTCGATCTTCAGCTTGTTGTCCGTCCAGCGCACGACGTCGTGCTTGTGGAGGTAGGCGAAGAGCAGCTGGCCGCCGAGGCCGTCGTAGTTGCGGTTGCGGTCGCCGGAGACCGGGAAGCGGAACATCCGGTCGAAGAGGACGGCGTACTGCACGTCACGGCCGTGCTCGTTGCCCTCGGACTCCAGCTTCACGGCCTCCTTGAAGGCGGTGAGGTCGCAGCGCAGCTCCTCCAGGCCGTACATCCAGAACGGCTGACGCTGCTTGATCATGAAGGGGTCGAACGGCAGGTCGCCGTGGCTGTGGGTGCGGTCGTGGACCATGTCCCACAGGACGAAGGCCTTCTCGCAGCGCTCCTGGTCCTCGACCATGCGGGCGATGTCCTCGGGCAGCTCGATGCCGAGGATGTCGACGGCCGCCGCGGTGACCTTGCGGTAGCGGGCCGCCTCGCGGTCGCAGAAGATGCCGCCCCAGGTGAAGCGCTCGGGGGCCTCGCGGACGGCGATGGTCTCCGGGAAGAGCACGGCGGAGTTGGTGTCGTAGCCCGGGGTGAAGTCCTCGAAGGTGATGCCGAGGAAGAGCGGGTTGTCGTAGCGCGTGCGCTCCAGCTCGGCGAGCCACTCGGGCCACACCATCTTCAGCGCGACGGCCTCCAGGTTGCGGTCCGGGTTGCCGTTCTGCGTGTACATGGGGAACACGACCAGGTGCTGGAGGCCGTCGGCGCGCTCGGCGGCCGGCTGGAAGGCCATCAGCGAGTCCAGGAAGTCCGGGACCCCGAAGTCCTCGGCGGCCCACTTGCGCAGGTCGGCGACGAGGGCCTTGTGGTACTCCTCGGCGTGCGGGAGCAGCGGGGACAGCGTCTCCACCGCGGTGATCACGCGCTCGACGGCGGCGTTCACGGTGGCGCGGGCGTGCTCGCCCTCGGCCTCGAAGTCGATGGAGCCGTCCGCCGACTGCCAGGGGCGGATCTCCTCCACGGCGGCCTTGAGCTCGGGCCACGCGGGGTGGTCGACCACCCGCGCCCCAGCGGTTATCACGGCCCCGCCGGTGCCCGGCACAAGAGTTTCCGTCATGTCACTTCCTCCACAGGAGAACCTCACGTCAGCACAGCGTATGTGTGCGAGGCTCTCCTACTCAAGAGGGATCTCCGGAAATTATCCTGTGGTACCCCCCACTCCACCGGAAGTCTTCCGGTTCTTCAGGGTGGAACTGATAGCTCCGCCCAGTCGCAGCAAGGCCTCATGTGCCTGGGGCAAGGCTGCGGAGAAGCCGAGGAATCCATGGAACATGCCGGGATGGGTGTCCAGAAACGAAGGTATGCCGCGCCGTTCCAGCCTGCGGTGGTACGCGACGCCCTCGTCGCGGAGCGGATCGCACCCGGCGACCACCACGTGGGCGGGCGGCAGTCCGGCGGGGTCGGCGCGCAGTGGTGAGGCCAGCGGGTGCCGGCCGTCTCCGCCGGGGCCGAGGTACTGCCCGCGGAACCACCGCATGTGGGTCGCGGTGAGGAATCCGCCCTCGGCGCAGGTCCGGTACGAGCGCCGCTCCCGGCCGAGGTCCAGCACGGGGCAGACCAGCACCTGGAGGGCGACGGGAGGGCCGCCCCGTTCCCGCGCGAGCAGCAGGGAGGCCGCGGCGAGGTTGCCTCCGGCGCTGTCCCCGGCGACGACGAGGGCGCGGGCGTCCCCGCCGAGCGCGCCGGCGCGCTCGCCCGCCCAGCGGAGCACGGCGTGGGCGTCCTCCGCGGCCGCGGGGAACGGGTGCTCCGGGGCCCGCCGGTAGTCGACGGACACGACGGCCGCGCCGGAGGCCCGCGCGAGGTTGCGGGCCGTCGTGTCGTGGGTGTCCAGGTCGCACAGCACCCAGCCCCCGCCGTGGCAGAACACCACGGTGGGCCGGGGCCCCGGCCACCGCCGGGGATCGGGCAGGTAGATCCGCACGGGAACGGGCGGCGCGCCGGGCGGCCCGGGCACCGTACGGTCCACGACCGCGCCGACGGGCGGCGCGGGAGCGGGCGGGCGGGGCGCCGCGGCCAGGATCCGCCGGGCCTCGCGGGCGTCGGTGACGCTCCGGCCGAGGTCGGGGAAGGACGCGGCGAGGGCGTCGGCCCAGGGGCGGGCCGCCGGGTCGAGCCGCTCCCGGCAGGAGCGGCCGGGGGCCGGACCAGCGGCGGGGCGGGACATCACAGGCCCCGGAGGCGGAAGTGCGGGATGACCGTCTCGCCCCACTGCCGCAGGGTCTCCATGCACGCCTCCTGCTCCACCGTGCCCATCTGGACCAGGCACATGATCTCGTCGGCGCCGGCCTGCCGGAGCCGCTCCACGTGGGCGATGGCGTCCTCCGCGGTCCCGTAGGCGTGCTCGGCGTTGAAGGTGGCCGTGGAGGACGGCCGGACCGGGATGTCCTGCTCGTGGAGCCGCGCGACGACCTGCTCCGCGGCCCTGCGCATCTCCTTGTCCTCGTCGGCTCCGGCGACCACGGCCTCGTCGGGAACCCCCGCCCCGCCGTACCAGTGGCCGATGGACTGGGCGAAGAAGCGCTGGCCGCGGACGCCGATGCGGCGTGCCTGAGCGCCGTCGTCGAGGACGATGGTGGGACACAGCACCGAGAAGTGGTCGTTGACCGCGGTGGAGACGAGGCGACTGCCGTCCCGCCCGGCGATCGCGGCGTCGTAGACGGAGCGCATCCGCGCGATCGACTCGGGTCCGGCGAAGCCCATCACCAGCGCCCCGACGCCCAGCTCGGCGGCTTGGACGAGGGTCTCCTCCCGGCTGCAGGCCAGGAACAGCGGCGGGTGCGGGGTCTGGCGGGGCCTCGGCAGGACGGGGTGCGGGCCGATGTCCAGCAGCTCCCCGTGGTACTCCAGCTCCTCGTCCTGCCAGGCCCGGCCGATGATCCGCAGGGCCTCCTCGACCTCCGCCGTGGTGCGTTCGCGGTCCACGCCGAACAGCGAGGTCTCCTGCTCGGTGCCGCCCCGCCCGGCCCCGAGGTCCAGCCGCCCGCCGGAGAGCAGGTCGAGCATGGCGGCCCGCTCGGCCACCCGGACGGGGTGGTTGAAGCGGAAGGGCATGCACACCACGCCGTGGCCGATGCGTATGGTGTTCGTCCTGGCCGCGACCCACGTGAGGAAGACCTCCGGGGCTGCCAGGTGGCTGTACCACGTGAGCGCGTGGTGCTCCACGGCCCAGATCCGGTCGAATCCCATGCGCTCGGCGAACACGGCCTGTTCGACGCAGTCGCGGATGACCTGGTGCTCCCGTTCCACCGTCGGGTCGGCGAGCTGTGCTTCGAAGATCACGGAGAATTTCACTGCGCCTCCAGGGTCGCGTCGCATGCCCGATGCTCTTTCGATTCGACATATGACTAGTAGTCATATGTCGAAGAAGCAAGAGCAGTTGCGCCCTCGATTCGGCCACCCGGCCGACCCGGACCGCTCCCGTGCCCCGCTCGCGCCCCGCTCCCGACACGGAGCGTCAAGCCCTGGGGGACGCGCCCACGCCCGGGTGACGCGGCACGGGCGGAAGTGCTGCCGCGCGGCCGCACACCCCTGGCGGGAAGCGGCCGGTGGGGCTCTCACGGGGCCGTGCACGCCCGGTCCCTTCGCACCCTCGGCGCACTAGCATGCGACCTCTATCGCGCGGCCGGTCGGGACACCGCCACCGCGCGGGGAGCCGCCGTCGACGGAAGCGAGAGAACCTTGACTTTCCTCACCATCGGTCACCGCGGGGTCATGGGTGTCGAACCGGAGAACACCCTGCGGTCGTACCTCCGAGCGGAACGTTCCGGCATGGACGTCATCGCCCTGGACCTCCGGCTGAGCAAGGACGGCGCGCTCGTCGCCGTGCACGATCCCGACGTGGACCGGACCACCGACGGCTCCGGGGCCGTCGCCGACCTGACCCTGGCCGAACTGCGCGGGCTCGACGCCGGTCAGGGCGAGCGGGTGCCGGTCCTGGACGAGGTGCTGGACGCGGTGCGGTGTCCGCTGCTCGTGTCCCTCGTGGACCAGCCCTCGGTCGCCGCGCTCGCCGATCTGGTGCGGCGGCGCGACCTGGCCTCGCGGGTGGAGGTGGCCTCCGCCCACGAGGTGGTGCTCGCCGAGACGGCCCGGCTGGTGCCGGGCGTGCGGACCACCCTGCTCACCGAGCCGCGCGCGGGCGACACCGAGGGGGTCGTGCACCGGGCGCTGGCGGTGGGTGCGGCCACGGTCGCCGTGGACGTCCGCCTCGTCACCCTGGCGACGGTGGAGGCGGCGCACGCCGCCGGCCTGCGGATCACCGGCCTGGCGGTCGACACCCTGGACCTGCTGCGGCTCGCGCGCGCCCTCGGACTGGACGGCGCGGCGACGGCGTTCCCGGAGATCCGCAGCACGGGCCGGTTCACCGCCTGAGCCGCCCGAGCCGCCTGAGCCGCCTCGGCGCCCGAGCCGTCAGAGGGGCTTGACCAGCAGTTCGAAGGCGAGGTCGTCGCGGAGCGGGATGCCGAAGCGCTCGTCGCCGTAGGGGAAGGGGCTCAGCTCACCGGTGCGCCGGTACCCGCGGCGCACGTAGTAGGCGATGAGCTCCTCCCGTACGTTCACCACCGTCATCCGCATCTCCGCGGCGCCCCAGGTCTCCCGGGCCCGACGCTCCGCCTCGGCCAGGATCTCCTTGCCGAGGCCGCCGCCCTGCAGGCCGGGGCGGACGGCGAACATGCCGAAGTACACGTGGTCACCGCGGTGTTCGAGCTGGCAGCAGGCGACCAGCTCGCCCGAGCGCTCCACCACCAGCAGGACCGAGTCCGGGCTGTCGATGACGGCGCGGACCCCGTCCGGGTCGGTGCGCTGGCCGTCCAGGTAGTCGGCCTCGGTGGTCCAGCCGGCCCGGCTCGCGTCGCCGCGGTAGGCGGACTCCACGAGCGTGACCAGTGCGGGCACGTCCGCCTCCACGGCGCCGCGGAAACTCAGGGCTGCGGACTGGGCGGTCGGCATCGGGCGCTCCGTTCAGTGCGGTGGCATATGACATGCCTGGTACGGCAGGGAGAGCCTATCCCGCGGCCGCGTGAGCGCCGCGCGAGAGGGGAAACCTTTCCCGGTGACGCCGACGAACCGGGAGGTTCCGCCGTGCACGGTTCCGCCACGTCCCTGTCCGCCTCCCTGTCCTCCTGGCTGCTGGTCCTCCTGTGCGCGGTGAGCGGCGCGTACTGCCTGCGGCGGGTGCGCCGAGCGGGCAGTGGGGCCGCCGCGGGCGAGGCGGTGATGGCCTTCGGCATGGCGCTGATGGCCGTCCCCCTGGCTCTGGGCGGGGGGTGGCGCGCGCCGCTGCTGGGTGGGGTCTTCTGCGCGGCGGCGCTGCACGCCCTGTGGATGCTGCGGCACGGCCTGCACCATGCGCACCACCTGGTGGGTTCGCTGACCATGGCCCACCTGGCCCTGGCGCCGGCCGCCGCCGGGCAGGGAGCGGCCCACGCGGCGCACACGGCGGCCGGGCCGGCCGCCGCGTCGGGGCCTCCGCTGCTGACGGGGGCGCTCCTCCTCTACTACGCGGGCTACGTGGTGCTCGGCGGGACGCGGCTGATCGCGGCGGGCGGCCCGGCGGGCGGGGAGGTGGCGCGCGCCCGTCCCGGCGGCGAGGAGCGGGCCGAGTTCGTCCGGGCCTGCCGACTGACCATGGGAATGGGGATGTTGGCGATGCTGCTCACGATGTGACGGCCGGCCCGGACGTGTCCTGCGTCACCAATGCGCCCGGCCCGTACCCGGAGGCAGTCCGGCGCTCATAGGCTGGTGCCCATGATGGTCCCCGCCGCTCTCCTGCTGCTCGGCGCCCTGACCGCGGTGCTCGCGCCCCGCCTGCTCGCCCGGGCACGGTGGCCCGAACGAGAACCTGTCGTGGCCCTCTGGGCGTGGCAGTGCGTGGTCGGCGCGGTCCTGCTGTGCCTGGGGCTGTCGATGCTGCTGAGCGCCGCGGACGCCTGGCTGGCGGTCCGGGACCGGCTCTTCGCCACCGCACCGCACGGAGTGGTGGACGCCTACGCGCTGGGCGCGTCGGGCGGGATCTGGGCGGCGTGCACGGCCCTCGCACTGGCGGGCGGCGGGCTGTGGACCGCGGCGATGCTGACCGGAGAGGTGCTGAGGGCGCGGGCCCGACGGCGCGCCCGGGGCAGCGAGCTGTTGGTGCGCGCCCCGCTGCTGCCCGGGGAGGACCCTTCGGGCGTACGGCTCGTCGTCCTGGAGGGCCCGCGGCCGGACGCCTGGTGGCTGCCGGGCGCGGCTCCCCAGCTCGTGGTCACGACGGCCGCGCTGGGCCGGCTGAAGGGCAGTCAGCTCGATGCCGTGCTCGCCCACGAGCAGGGGCACGCCGCGGCCCGGCACGACTGGCTGCTGCACTCCTCGCGGGCGCTGGCCCGGGCCTTCCCGCAGGTGCCGGTCTTCGCCGCGTTCGAGGCGGAGATGTACCGGCTGGTGGAGCTGGCCGCCGACGACGTGGCCTCACGGCGGTTCGGGCGGCTGACGGTCGCCCTCGCCCTGGTCGGGCTCAACGAGGACCGCGGGGTGTTCACCTCCTCCTCGCCCGAGCACGCGCACGTGCCGCAGCGGGTGCGCAGGCTGCTGTCGGCCGTTCCCCGGCTGTCGCCGGGCCGTCGGCTGCGGCTGACGGCACTGGCCACGCTGGTGCCCGCCGTCCCGCTGCTGGTGGCCTTCGTTCCGGGGCTGAGCGCGCTGCGGTAGCCCCGGCCCGCGCCCGGGTCGCCGTACGCGCCGGGGACCGCCGGGTCCTCGTCCGGACGCCGCCCGGTGCAAGGATCGGCGTATGCGGAACGATCTCTTTCTGTTGACCGGCATCTGCTGCGCGCTGCTCGCTGCCGCCCTCACCGGCCTGGTGGTGGCGGGCTGGCAGCCGCTCGTGGCGTACGACGGGCAGGTCGGCCGGGACCTGCACGCCCACGCCGTCTCCCACCCGGGCACCACCCGGCTGATGCAGGTGCTGTCGGACTGGGTGTGGGACCCCTGGACCCTGCGCGCCCTGGCCGCCGTCGCCGTGGTCCTGCTGTGGCGGCGCGGCGACCGGGACCGCGCCCTGTGCGTGGCACTGGCGACGCTGGCCGCCTCGGCGGTGCAGCAGGGCATGAAGGCGGCGGTGGGGCGGGAGCGTCCGGTGTGGCCGGATCCGGTGGACTCGGCGAGCTTCGCGGCCTTCCCCTCCGGCCATGCCATGACGGCGGCGGTGGTGTGCGGCCTGCTGCTGTGGCTGCTCCCCCGTCCCGCCCCGCGCTGGGCCGCGGCGGCGTGGGCGCTGGCGGTGGTCTCGGTGCTCGGGGTCGGCTTCACCCGGCTCTACCTGGGGGTGCACTGGTTCTCGGACGTGCTGGCGGGCTGGCTGCTGGGCGTGGCCCTCGTGGTGCTCGCGGTCCGCGTGACGGTGCGCCGGCGTGACCGGAGCCCGGTCGGGCGGTGAGTGCGGCGCGGGGCAGGTGCCGCTGACGGTCCGGAGCGCCTGCCCTGGATGATCCCCCGTGTCACCCAGAGCAGGCGACGCCGTGCGCTGAGTATATTGGCCCGGAGCCAGTCAACGCAGGAGTAAGCATGTCCCCGCGCAGCGCGTCGGTCAATGAAGAATTGCGCAGACGTTCCCGGGAGCGCCTGCTGCGCGCGGCCGTGGAGCTCGTCGCCGAACGCGGGTACGAGGCGACGACCCTGGGCGACATCGCCGACCGGGCGGGCGCGGCCCGCGGCCTGGTCTCCTACTACTTCCCGGGCAAGCGGCAGCTGCTGCAGTCGGCGGTGCACCGGCTGATGCACCTCACCCTGGAGGCCGGTCTGGAGCGGGAGCCCCGCACCGACGACGGCCGCGAGCGGCTCGCGCGGGCCGTCGACGCGGTGCTCGGACTGGCCCGCGACCAACCGCTGCTGATGCGGACGCACATGGCGGGCATCCTGACGGCCGAGGGCTTCGTGCAGTGTCCCGAGCAGCAGCGGCTGGCGGAGCTGCTGCGCGACACCCTCGCCCGCTACGGCTCGGCGGACGTGGACGCGGACTACCCGCTGCTGCGGGCGCTGCTGATGGGCGCGGTGGTGGCGGTGCTGCTGCCCGGGGCCCCGATGCCGTCGGCCCGGCTGCGCGCGGAGCTGTTCCAGCGCTACGGGCTGGAATGGGAGCTCGGTGTTCCGCCGGACGGCGGGCCGCCCGGCGGAACGTTCTCCTCGGCTCTCTAGGATCGGCTCTCTAGGACCGTGACCTCCCTCCGGGCCCGCGACGCCTCTCGCGCCGCACGGCTCAGCGGTAGTCGGGCTGGGTCTGTACGTTGAGCTGGTCCATGCGGACCCACTTCGCGCTGTCGGTGCGCCGGTCGTCGATCCTCAGCACGTCGAGGCCCTTGACGATGTCGTTCGAGTAGATGTGCCCGTTGTAGTAGTAGGCCGACCAGGATCCGCCGAGCCCGAGCCGGTCCGTCGACAGCGGGCCCCGCTCGAAGTACGCGATCTCCCGCGGCCGGTCGGAGTCGGTGAACTCCCAGACCGAGACCCCGCCCTGGTACCAGGCCTGGACCATGATGTCGCGACCGCCGCCGACCGGGATCAGCGAGCCGTTGTGGGCCACGCAGTTCTCGGTGTCGGCCTGGTGCCGCGGGATCTTGAAGTAGCTGCGGAAGGCGAGCTTGCGCTGGTCGCCGCGGCCGGTGATGTCGTAGATCCCGTCGGCGCCCCGGTTCGGGCCGGTCGCCTCGTTGCAGGTGGCGCCGCCGCCTCCGCCGAGCTCGTCGGTGAACACCACCTTGTTCGCGCGCTCGTTGAAGGTGGCCGAGTGCCAGAACGCGAAGTTCACGTTGTCCTGGACCCGGTCGATGACGCGTGGCTGCTCGGGTTTGCTGATGTCGAAGAGGATGCCGTCGCCCATGCAGGCGCCGGCGGCCAGCTTCTTGGAGGGCAGCACGGTGATGTCGTGGCAGCCCGTGGTCTTGGAGACGCCGGGGTTGGTCGGCGCCCCCGGGTTGCCCCCATCGGGGAAGAGCACCGGGAAGGCCACGACGGCGGCCTTGGTCGGGGACTTCTTCGGGACCTTCACCACGGAGATGCCGTCGTGCGGCGGCTTGCAGTCGGGGAAGGCCTCGTTCGGGGAGTAGGAGGCGACGTAGAGGTAGATGTCGCGGCCGTCCGGCACCAGGGTGTGTGTGTGGGAGCCGCAGGCGGTCTCGACGGACTTGATGTAGCGGGGGTTCTTCTTGTCCTTGATGTCGAAGATCTTGATGCCCTCCCACGAGGACTTCTCCGTCGCGGGCTGCGAGACGCTGTTGCAGGAGTCGTCGCTGCGCGAGGAGTCCGTGGAGAGGAAGAGCAGGTCACCGTGGACCGAGATGTCGTTCTGCCCGCCGGGGCAGAGCACTTCGGTGACGGTCTTCGGCGCCTTCGGGTTGGCTATGTCGTAGATCGTGAACCCGTTGTAGTTGCCCGCGTAGGCGTACCGGCCCTGGAACGCCAGGTCGGTGTTGACCCGCGTGGGGTCGGCGGCGGGGATGTTCGCGAGGGGCTTGATGTTGGCGCTGTGCACGATCTCGTCCTGGCCCGGGATCTCGCCGGGGGCGAGTTCCCCGCCCTCGGCCGAGCCCGTGCTCTGGTGATTGCCGTGCCCGGGGGTTAATTCGCCCGGGTCGGGAGTGGCGGCCGCCGGTCCGGCTGTCAGGAGGGTGGCGAGGAGACCGGCCGCCGCGACGGCCACCCCCACCCCCCTGTTCCGCACTCTCCTGGTGTGTAGCGAGGTCACAGTGCCCTCCCATGGGAGCCCGATCGGTTCCGTCCGCAGGGGAACGGAACCAGGACCCCGGCAGTATCTTCCCTTCCATGGACATGGCAAAAGACCTCAGGGGCCGCCAGGCCTTACCGGCACGGCCCGTCCGGCGCGCGGCGGTGGTGGCCGCAGCCCTCCTGCTCCCCCTCACCGGCTGCCAGGACGGCGGCGCCGAGGGGGGCGACGACGGGCGGGCCACGATCGTCGCCCCGGGCAGGCCGGGCGAGAAGGCGCGCAACCTCACCCCCGAGCAGGCCGCGAAGGCCAAACCCGACGACACCCCGAACGCCGCCGACCGCTCCTACGTACGGAACATGATCGAGCACCACCGGCAGGCCCTGACCATGAGCGCACTCGCCCCCGAGCGGGCCGCGGCCGACCCGGTCAAACGGCTGGCGGAGCGGATCACCGCCGCCCAGAAGCCCGAGATCGGCGCAATGGAGAAATGGCAGGCCCGCCACCCCGACCCGGCGGCGGGCGACGGGACCCACGGCGCGGACCACACCGGGCACGCCGCCGGCACCGGCGGCACCAGTGGCATCGGAAGCAGCGGCGGCGCAGGCGGGTCCGGCCACGGCGACATGCCGGGCATGGCCACGGAGCAGCAGCTCAAGGAGCTGACCGACGCCAGGGGCGCCGCCTTCGACCGCCTCTTCCTCCAGCTGATGACCGCCCACCACGAGGGCGCGCTGAAGATGGCCGGCGAGGCGCTCGCCGGGGGCAACAACGTCGCCGTCGAGGAGATGGCCACCGAGGTCGTGGCCACGCAGAGCGCCGAGATCCACCGGATGCGCACCATGGGCTGACGGGCCGGGGGGCCGGTGCCATGCTGGAACCACCTGCGGGAGGAGCTCCGCCGTGCTTCGAGTCGCCGTCGTCGGGTCCGGCCCCAGCGGGGTGTACGCGGCCCAGACGCTCGTCCAGCAGCGTGAGGTGCCCGGGGTGCGCGTGGACGTACTGGACCGGCTCCCCGCCCCCTACGGACTCGTCCGCTACGGGGTCGCCCCCGACCACGAGAAGATCAAGTCCCTCCAGGGCAGCCTGCGCACCGTCCTGGAGGACGAACGGATCCGCTTCCTCGGCAACGTCGAGGTGGGCGGGCCGGCCCTCGGCACGCAGCGGCTCCTGGAGCTGTACCACGCGGTCGTCTACTGCGTGGGCGCGGCGCGCGACCGCACGCTGGGCATCCCCGGCGAGGACCTCGCCGGGGTGCACTCCGCCACGGCGTTCGTGTCCTGGTACAGCGGACACCCGGACGCCGTGGCGGAGTCCTTCGACCTGGCCGGGGCGGAGAGCGCCGTGGTCGTCGGCGCGGGCAACGTGGCGGTGGACGTGACCCGGATCCTGGCGCGCGGGGCACGGGAGCTGACGCCGACGGACATGCCGCAGCAGGCGCTGGCCGCGCTCGCGGACAGCGCGGTGCGCACGGTGACGATGGTGGCCCGGCGCGGGCCCTCGCAGGCCCGGTTCACCACCAAGGAGCTGCGCGAGCTGGGCACCCTGCCCGGCGTGGCCGCCTGGACCGACCCCGCCGAACTGGCGCTGGACCCCGCGTACGCCGACCCCGCCGCGGCGGCCGCGCTGCCGGCGGTGGTCCGGCGCAACCTGGAGGTGCTGCGCGGCTGGGCGGAGGCTGCGGCTGCGGACCCGGGCGGGGCGTCCCGCCGGATCGCGCTGCGGTTCCACCTGCGGCCGGTGGAGATCCTCGGCGGGCCGGGCGGCCGGGTCCGCGGGGTGCGCTTCGAGCGGACCGCCCCCGACGGGCGGGGCGGGATCACCGGGACGGGGGTCCACGAGGACGTGGAGGCACAGCTGGTGCTGCGGTCGGTGGGGTACCGGGGCGTACCGCCGGCGGGGCTCCCCTGCGACCCGGCCGGGGGCACCGTCCCGCACGCCGCCGGGCGGGTCCTGCGCGCGGGGCGGGCCTCGGTGGGCGAGTACGTGGCGGGCTGGATCAAGCGCGGCCCGACCGGGGTGATCGGCACGAACCGGCCGTGCGCGAAGGAGACGGTGTCCTCCCTGCTCCAGGACGCGGGGGTGCTGGCCCGGCGGGACCTGCCGGCCGATCCGCTGGAGGCGCTGCGGGCGGCCGGCCTGCGGCCGGTGCGGTGGCCGGGCTGGCTTGCCATCGAGGCGGCGGAGGCGGAGCTGGGCAGCGCCCTGGGCCGGCGCACGGTGAAGATCCCCGACTGGAACGGCCTGCTGACCGCAGCGGACCCGGACCACCCCCGGGCCCCCGGCCGGCCGGCCGGCTGACGCCCGTCGGTGTGCTCGGTCAGCGGGACGCGATGCCGTGGGCGGCGAGGGTGTCGAGGGCTCCCGGGAGCATGTACTCCAGGGCGTCGGCGCCGGTGAAGAGCTTCAGGTTCGGGAGGAGGCGCAGGTCCTCCAGGGAGTGCAGGTCGAACAGGTCGTCCTCGCCGTCCCAGACCGGAGCGCACTCCTGGAAGACCTGGTGCCCGCCGTCGAAGGTGAGCTCGTCGACCGTGGCCAGCAGCTCCGCCGGGATCTCCAGCTCCTCGAAGTGGGCGCGGGCCTCGGGGAGGACGGTGTACTCCAGGCCGTTCGCCGCGACGTACGCGTCCAGGTCCTGCACGCCGCGCGCCCGCATGTGCGCGCGCAGGTCGAACGCGGGCTTCAGCGTCTCGTCCCAGTACATGAGCTTCTCTACGACGAGCAGCTTGAAGTTGACGTCACGGAATCCGGTCATGCCCCGTGTATATCAACGGGCGCCGACAGCAGTTCACGCAGGCGGGAGGCGGAGCCGGGCCCGGAGGCCCGGACCGTCAGCCACGAGCCGTCGGCGAAGCCGATGTCGACGCGCCGCCGCAGGCGCCGCGGCCACGGGGTCGCCCGTACGCCCGTGTGCGCGCCGGACCGCGCCTCCGACGGGTCCTGCCACGGCGCCCGTACGGAGATCCGGCCGTCGGCGACGACAAGCCGACAGTCCGCCTCCTCCGCGCGCAGGGCGTCCCGGACCCAGTAAGCGGTGTGGACGGCCAGGACGAGGCGGCCGGCCTCGCCGTCCCAGCCGCCGCGCATGCCCGGCCCGGCCAGCAGCCGGGTCAGCAGCCGGGCGGCCTTGCGGCCCGGGTCGGCCAGGGCGGACAGCGCCGACAGGGCGTCGTCCGGCAACGCGATCAGGAAGCGGAAGAGGAAGAAGGAGCGCAGGGCGCGCCGGCGGGTCCGGCGGGGGTGGGCGGGGAGCCGGCCCACCCGGGGCCGCCGTCCGTAGCGCGGCAGCCCGACCTCGAACTCCGCTCCGCTCACGCAGCGAGCCGGGCGGCCTCGGCGGCCGCCGAGGCCAGTACGCTGTCGAGCAGGCCGGGGAAGAGGGCGTCCAGGTCGTCCCGGCGCAGGGCGTTGAGCTTGGTGGTGCCGCGGTACGCCTGGCGCACGACGCCGCTCTCGCGCAGGACGCGGAAGTGGTGCGTGGTCGTGGACTTGGTGACGGGCAGGTCGAAGTGCGAGCAGGCCAGGTCGTCGGCCGAGGCCGCCAGGTCGCGCACGATGGACAGCCGGACCGGGTCGGAGAGCGCGTGCAGCACGCCCTCCAGGCGGATCTCGCCGGCTCCGGGGTGGGCGAGGGTGCGGGAGGTGTCCCGGTCGGTCATGTCCCTGCTCCACTCACTCGGCGCGTTCCGGGCCCCATGGTACGAGAGTTGCCGTAGGAACGGTCGGGTGCCCCGGCGTCGGGGCGCTCCGGCCGGGTGCGGCTCCGGTGCGCGCGGGGCCCGCCGCGCGCCGGAGCCGCACCGCGGTCACCAGGACCGGTGGTACTGCTCGGGCGTCCGCGGCTGCCCGCCCAGCTCCACGGCGGCGCGGCGGGCGAAGTACGGGTCGCGCAGCAGCTCACGGCCGAGCAGGACGGCGTCCGCCTCGCCGTCGGCGAGGATCTTCTCGGCCTGCCGCGGTTCGGTGATGAGGCCGACGGCCGCCACGGGGAGGGTGGTCTCGGCCTTCACGCGGGCGGCGAACGGCACCTGGTAGCCGGGCTCCACGGGGATCGTGACCCCGGGGGCGAGACCGCCGGTGGAGACGTCCAGGAGGTCCACTCCGTGCTCCTGGAGTGTGCGGGCCAGCCGGACCGTCTCGTCGGCGGTCCAGCCGTCCTCCTGCAGCCAGTCGGTCGCGGAGATCCGGAAGAACAGCGGGAGTTCCTCGGGCCAGACGGCACGGACGGCGTCGACGACCTCGAGGGCGAACCGGGTCCGGTTCTCGAAGGATCCGCCGTAGGAGTCGGTGCGCCGGTTGCTGTGCGGGGAGAGGAACTCGCCGATGAGGTAGCCGTGGGCGCCGTGGATCTCGACGACCTCGTAACCGGCGGCGAGCGAGCGCCGGGCGGCCGCGGCGAACTGGCCGGTGATCTCGTGGATCTGGTCGACCGTCAGCTCGTGGGGTACGGGGTGGCCCTCGGCGAAGGGCACGGCGCTGGGGGCGACGGGCCGCCAGCCGTGGGCGTCGGGGCCGACCGGTGCGCCGCCCTTCCAGGTGCGGTCCGTGGAGGCCTTGCGTCCGGCGTGTGCGAGCTGGATGCCGGGGACGGTGCCCTGGGACTTGAGGAAGGAGGTGATCCGACGCAGCGCCTCGACCTGGGTGTCGTTCCAGATGCCGAGGTCGTAGGGGGAGATCCGGCCCTCCGGGGAGACGGCGGTGGCCTCCTGGACGATCAGGCCGGTGCCGCCGGCCGCGCGGGCGGCGTAGTGCGCGAAGTGCCAGTCGTGGGCCACGCCGGCGGCGGGGCCGGAGGGCTCGGCGCTGTACTGGCACATCGCCGCCATCCACAGCCGGTTCGGGGCGGTGACCGAGCGCAGGGTGTAGGGCGTGAACAGGGCCGCGAAGGCGGTGGGGACGGCGGGGATGGTGGGGGCAGCACTCATCGGGGCTCTCCAGAGTTCACCGGGCGCGCCGGGGTCGGCGGCTAAGTACGAGATTCACCATACTACGAATTTCCTCGTACTACGAGACCTCTCGTACAAGGGAGTCCAGCTCCGCCCGCAGCGCGCCCGCCAGCTCCGCCAGGTCGGGGACGGCGGAGGCGTCGGCGACCAGCCCGTAGTGGACCGTCCCCTTGTAGGTGGAGACCGCCACGGCCAGCGACTGGCCCCGGGCGAGCGGTGCCAGCGGGTAGACCTCGTGGACCCGGCTCCCGCCGAGCGAGAAGGTGAGGCCGGGGAGCGGGACGCTGGTGACGAGGATGTCGAAGAGCAGCCTGGCGGCCTGCGCGACGAGCGGGCCGCCCAGGCGGTGGCCCAGCGGATGCACGTGGTCGGCGAGCAGCGCCACGGCCCCCGCGCCGCGGGCGGGCCCGGCGTCCTTGTTGCGGTCCATGGCGGTCCTCACCCGGTCCAGCCGGCGCAGCGGATCGGGTTCGCCGAGGGGCAGCCGGAGCAGGTAGCCGGACAGCCGGTTGCGGGCGTCGCCGGCGCCGCCGGGACCGCGCCTGCGGGAGACGGGGATCAGGGCGCGCGGGCCCGCACCGAGCGGCTCCGGGTCGCCCCGCCCCGCAAGCCAGCGCCGCAGCCCGCCCGCGACCAGGGCGATCAGCACGTCGTTGACCGTGCCGCCGGCTCCCTTGCGGATCAGGTTGACCTCGTCCAGGTCGAGCGTGAGGCCGGCGACCGCGCGGCTGCCCGCGGCGGCGGGGTCGGCGGTGAGGGCGGCCGGGATCCCGAAGGGCAGCCCGGAACGGGCAACGGCGGCGCCGATCTCCAGGGCCTGGCCGACCTCCTGCACCCGGGTGGCCAGGGCCGCGGGAATCCGGCCGAGCCCCGACCCTGCCCGCTGCTCGGGAACGGGGCGCGCGGGGGCCCGGAGCTCCTGCCCCTCGTCGAACAGCGCGGCGGCCAGCGCGAGGGCGCCCAGGCCGTCGGCGAGGGCGTGGTGGAACTTGAAGAGGACCGCGAAGGAGTCGGGGTCCGGCCCGGACAGGACGTGCGCCTCCCAGGGCGGCCGCCCGTGGTCCAGCGGGCGGGCCATCAGCGGTCCGGCCGCCTCGTGGGGGCCGGCGGCCGTACGGGACAGCACGACGTGCCGCGCCGGGTCGAAGCCGGGGTCGGGCGACCAGGCGGCCGCGCCCAGGGGCAGCAGCACGTCCCGGATCCGGCGACGCAGGCCCGGCACGGCGGCGCACCGGGCGGTGAGCAGTTCGGCGGCGTGCGCGGCGGCGGAGCGGGCGGTGCCGGGCGCCGGTCGGAAGACGGCCAGGGCACCGAGGTGCATGGGGTGGCCGGCGGATTCCATCCGCCAGAAGGCGAGGTCGAGCGGTGACAGGTGGTCGGTGGCCACGTACGTCCTCTCACGTGCGACAACGGTGTCCTGAAGTCAATCGATTCCGAACACCTTGATGCAAGCAGCAATCATTTCCTGGTTGTGAATGATCGGTGTCGATCAGCCACTTCACACGCCGCGCCGTGTGGCGGGCCACTGTCGGTGGGCAGGTGCAGACTGGCCGAAAGACGCTGTACGAGGGCCGGCCGTTCCCCGGGTGGGAGGGCTGTCCCCCGGAGGGACGACGAAGTCCGGAGGTGCCGGCCATGGCCGACGTACTGCTGCTCGTGGGAACCCGCAAGGGACTGTTCATCGGACGCCGCCGGGGCGACGGCCCGTGGGAGTTCGACGGGCCCCACTTCAACGCCCAGGCGGTCTACGCGGTCGCCGTGGACCGGCGCGGCGCGGCTCCCCGGCTGCTCGTCGGCGGGGACAGCACGCACTGGGGGCCTTCGGTCTTCAGCTCGGACGACCTCGGGGTGACCTGGCGGGAACCGGCCAGGGCCGCGGTGAAGTTCCCCCAGGACACCGGCGCCTCGCTGGAGCGCGTCTGGCAGCTCCAGCCGGCCGGGCCCGAGGCCCCCGACGTGGTGTACGCCGGGACGGAGCCGGCCGCACTGTTCCGCTCGACCGACCGCGGCGAGTCCTTCGAGCTGGTACGCCCCCTGTGGGAGCACCCGACGCGCGGCAAGTGGGAACCGGGCGGAGGCGGCGAGGGGCTGCACACCGTGCTCACCGACCCCCGCGACCCGGACACGGTGACGGTGGCGGTCTCCACCGCCGGGGTGTTCCGGACCGAGGACGGCGGCGCGAGCTGGAAGCCGTCCAACGACGGCGTGTCGGCGGTGTTCCTGCCGGACCCGAATCCCGAGTTCGGCCAGTGCGTCCACAAGATCGCCCGGGACGCCGGGGACACCGACCGGCTCTACCTGCAGAACCACTGGGGCGTCTACCGCAGCGACGACGCCGGGGGCCGCTGGACGGACATCGGCGGCGGCCTGCCCTCCGACTTCGGGTTCGCGGTCGCCGCCCACCCGCACCGGCCGGACACCGCCTACGTCTTCCCCCTCAACGCCGACTCCGACCGGGTCCCGGCCGGCCACCGCTGCCGGGTCTTCCGCACCCGGGACGCGGGCGCCACCTGGGAGCCGCTGACCCGGGGGCTGCCCGACGCCGACCACTACGGCACGGTGCTCCGGGACGCGCTGTGCACCGACGACGCCGACCCGGCGGGCATCTACTTCGGCAACCGCAACGGCGAGCTGTACGCGAGCCACGACGACGGCGACAGCTGGCAGTTGCTCGCCGGGCACCTGCCGGACGTCCTGTGCGTGCGGGCGGCGGTGATCGGCCAGTAGAGTGATCCACCGTGGCAGCAAGACCGTTGAACGAGATCGTCGAGCCGGGCTGGGCCCGGGCTCTGGAGCCGGTGGCCGCGCAGATCGCCGCGATGGGCGACTTCCTGCGCGCCGAGATCGCGGCGGGGAGGACGTACGTCCCCGCCGGGGCCAATGTGCTGCGGGCCTTCCAGCAGCCCTTCGACGAGGTGAAGGTGCTGATCGTCGGCCAGGACCCGTACCCCACCCCGGGGCACGCGGTGGGGCTGTCGTTCTCCGTGGCGCCCGACGTGCGGCCCGTGCCGCCGAGCCTGGACAACATCTTCCTGGAGATGCACCGGGACATCGGCACCGGCCGCCCTGCGAACGGCGACCTCACCCCGTGGACCCGCCAGGGCGTCCTGCTGCTGAACCGCTCGCTGACGACCGCGCCCCGCCGGTCGAACGCACACCAGGGCAAGGGCTGGGAAGCCGTCACCGACCAGGCCATCCGCGCGCTCGCCGCACGCGGCAAGCCGCTGGTCTCCATCCTGTGGGGGCGGGCGGCGCGCAACCTCCGGCCGCTCCTCGGCGACCTGCCGGTGGTCGAGTCCTCCCACCCCTCCCCCAAGTCCGCCGACTACGGCTTCTTCGGCTCCCGGCCGTTCAGCAGGACGAACGAGCTGCTCGTGGGCCAGGGTTCACAGCCCGTGGACTGGCGCTTGCCGTCAGTGAGCTGAACGTATCTGCAATTCACCGTATAAATACGGACAGATACGGCAGCGAAAGGCCCTGCCCGAACACCTGGTTCCGATAAGCCAGTAGCATGCGGCGCCATGAGTTCCCCCACTGGCCCCGCAAATGGCCTGCCCGTACGAATGCCGCGACCCCGCCCGACCGGACGGCACCGCCGGCCCGAGCCCGCCGCGGCGCCCGAGGGCGCTCCCGCGCTGGTGCTCGCCGTGCCCGGAGCGCCTTCGGCCGCCTCGCGGGGGCTGGCGGAAGAGATCATCAGCATCGGCCGGTCCGAGCTTCCGGGCCTCGACGCCCGGATCGGCTTCCTGGAGGGCGACGACGCCTCCGAGTTCCCGTCCCTGTCCGGCGTGCTGAGCGCCGTCGCGGCCGACCGGACCGCGCGCGCCGAGTTCGCCCGCACCGCCGGTCACGAGGTGCCCGAGCAGGCAGGACCGGACGCCGTGGTCGTCCCCCTGCTCGCCGGTCCGGACAGCGACCTGCTGCGCCGGATGCGTCAGGCGCTGATGGACTCCTCCGCCGCCGCCGAACTGGCCGACGTCCTCGGCCCGCACCCGCTGCTGGCCGAGGGCCTGCACGTGCGTCTCTCCGAGGCCGGCCTGGCCCGCGCCGACCGGGCCCGCCTGTTCACCGTGACCACCGCCGCCGACGGCATCGTCCTCGCCACCACCGGCGGCGAGGAGGCCGTGCAGGCGGCCGGGATCACCGGCATGCTGCTCGCCGCCCGCCTCGCCGTGCCCGTCCAGGCCGCGGCGCTGGACCAGGAGGGCTCGGTGGCCGCGGTCGCCGAGCAGCTGCGCCGCGAGGGCTCCACGCAGCTCGCGCTCGCCCCCTACCTGATCGGCCCCGAGGCGGCCGAAGGCCTGCTCGACACGGCCTGCAAGGAGGCCGACTGCGCCACCGCCGAGGTGCTCGGCGCGTACCCGGCGCTCGGCAAGCTGGCTGTCGCCCAGTACGCCGCGGCCCTCGGGACGCCCCAGGTCTCTCCCGCGCACTGATCCCGCCCGCACGACGCGAAGGGCCCCCGCCCGCCCGGCTCCCCGGGCCCGCGGGGGCCCTTCGCCGTACTCCGCCTCCTCGCCGGGTCAGCCGATGACCACGCAGGTGGCGGCGGGTACGGCGAGCGATCCGCGGCGCTGCGGCCGGCCGGTGAACGGGTCCACGTCGAACCAGGTGACGTCACCCGAGTGCTCGTTGGCCGCGTACAGCCGGCGCCCGGCGGGGTCGGCGCGCAGGTCGCGCGGCCAGCGCCCGCCGCAGTCCACGGTGCCGGTGGGGCGCGGCCGCTCGGGGCCGTCCGCGAGGGACAGGGTGACGAGGACGTCGGTGCCGCGCACGGCCGCCCACAGAAACCTTCCGTCGGGCGAGGCCACGATCGCCGAGGGGTAGGCCCGCACGGCCCCGGAGGCGCCCTCTGCGGCGATCGGGACCTCGCCGACCGGTTCCAGCCGCCCGGATGCCGCGTTCCACCGGCAGACGGTCACCTGCGGCTCCAGCTCGTGCAGGACGTAGGCCACGTCGCCCCGCGGGTGGAAGGCCAGGTGGCGGGGGCCGGTCCCGGCCCGCAGCGCGGTCCGCGCGTGCGGCACGGGCGCGCCGGTGTCCGCGTCGAGGGTGCAGACCCGGACCTCGTCGGTGCCGAGGTCCACGCCGAGCACCCAGCGGCCGGTCGGATCGGGCAGCACCTGGTGCGCGTGCGGACCGGCCTGGCGGTCGGCGTCGAGTCCGGAGCCGCGGTGCGCGAGGACCCGAGCGGGTCCGGCAGGGGCGCCGTCGGCGGCCAGGGCCAGGCTGCTGAGGCTGCCGGAGGTGTAGTTGGCGGTGAGCAGCCGGCCGCCGGCCAGGCTCAGGTGGGTGGGGCCGGCGCCGCCGACCGGTACGGGCGCGCCGAGCGGGGCGAGACCGCCGGCGGTGGTGCGGAAGGCCGCGACCGCGCCGGACCCGGCCTCGCTCACCGCGTAGAGCACCCGGCCGTCCGGGGCGAGGGCGAGGTAGGAGGGTTCCTCGGCGGCGGCGACCGAGAGCGTGGTCAGCGCCCCGGTCGCCGCGTCCACGGTCGCGACGGTGACGCCGCGGCCGCCCCCCGAGGTGAACGAACCGATGTAGGCCCGGTGTTCGCCGCTTCGGTCCGTACTGTCCGCGCCGCCCACAGGAGGCCCCTCTCACCGCTGTCGGATCGTTCGGAGCCGACGGTAACAGAAGGTCTAGACCAAATCCCGTCCGCGGGCCCGTTCCTGTGCCCCGGAGTGGTGGACGTACGCCGTGCTGCTGGGGGTGTCCTCGTACGTGCGGTGGAAGACCGGGGTCGCGGAGCCGGAGATCGGCGGCACGATCCAGGACCAGTCGGCGCCCACCTCGCGGCCCTTGCGTCCCTCGCGCTCCAGGTGCGACAGGAAGCGCCGGGACTCGGTGTGGTGGTCCGCGATGGTGACCCCGGCCCGGTCGAAGGAGTCCAGGACGGCGCGGTTGAGCTCGACCAGGGCGCGGTCCTTCCAGAGGGACCGGTCGCTGGAGGTGTCCAGGCCGAGGCGGCGGGCGACGGCGGGCAGGAGGTTGTACCGGTCGGTGTCGGCGAGGTTGCGGGCGCCGATCTCGGTGCCCATGTACCAGCCGTTGAACGGCGCCGCGGTGTAGTGGATGCCGCCGACCTCCAGGCACATGTTGGATATGGCCGGCACGGCGTGCCAGCGCAGTCCCCAGTCCGACCAGCCGGCCCCGTCCGGATGGTCGATGGGGACCTCCAGCACGGCGTCCGCGGGGGTCTCGAACCACCGGGGCTTGTCGTCGACCCCCTGGACCACCAGCGGCAGGAGGTCGAAGGGGGTGCCCGCACCGCCCGGCCAGCCGAGCCGGAGCAGGGCCCCGGTCAGCGGGGCGTTGCGGGCGTCGCCGACCGTGACGGAGGGGTGGTCGCCGTACCCCGCGTACCGCACCAGCTGCTCGCTCCAGATCAGCGGCCCGGGCCGGTGCTGGGTCTCCGGGGCGAAGACCGTGATGGTGGGTCGCACCCGGCCGCCGTTGGTGGCCTCGCGCAGGTGGTCGAAGCACTCGGCGGCGATGGCGTCCGCGTCGGCGGTCCCGCGCCGGTCGCGGACCCGCAGCGAGTTCCAGTAGAGCCGCCCTATGCACCGGTTGCTGTTGCGCCAGGCCACGCGCGCACCGTGGACCAGCTCCTCGGGGGTGTGCACGTAGGTCCCGGTGTCCGCCAGCTCGGCCCGCACGTCCGCGAGCCGGGTGCGCGGATCCCCGGCGCCCGGGTTCTCCCTGTGGAAGAGTCGGATGAACTCCTCTGCCGCCTGCCACACCTGAGCGGTGGTCGAGCGCTGTCGAAGGATTTCCATTCCGCCGGGGTACCCCCTGTCCGACCAGATCCACCCTGTACATGCCGGATGAATGTGCAATGAACAATGACCCGTTGTACCTTCCGCAGGTCAGCGACGTGCGGGCGACGGACCCGGAACACACCTCCGGGTGATCTTCGGCGATTGAGCTGCGTTCGGGACTCGAAGAGGCGTACGATCCGCTCCCGGTACGGGAGTTGAGGATGCGCTCGGCATATGCCCCAGCGGGTCCGCCCGGAAACGCCCGGGGCCGTCAGCGGCAGGACCGGCTCATGAACAGCGCCCCCTCCCCGGCGGACGCGGCGGCTCCGTAGAGCGAGGTGTCGAGACCGCAGAAGGCGAAGCCCATGGCCCGGTAGGCGTGCACGGCCGGCGCGTTGACCGAGCTGACCTCCAGCCACAGGTGTTCCGCGCCCCTCTCGCGGCCGAAGTCCGCCGCGCACTCCACCAGCGCGCGGCCGATCCCGCGACGCCGGTGGCCGGGGTCCACCTCGATGTCCTCGATCGTGAGCCGCCGGTTCCACGCGGCGTAGCCGACGGCGGCGTACCCGCGGATCCGGCCCCCGTCGAGGGCCACGAAGGTGCGGGTGTCGGCACCGGGGCCGGGGCCCGCGGCCGGCGCGAGGCCCTGCTCGTCGTGCTCCTCCGGCGGGAAGGGCCGGTACACCGGCGGGTCCACGGGGACCTCGCGGAGCAGGAAGCCGGAGCCGTCCTCGCCGGCCGTCACCTCGAAGACGGTGGCCGTGGTGAAGGAGCCGTCCAGGGCCTCGATGGCGCCGACGTCCTCGGGACGGGCCGGCCGGCAGACGATTCCGCCGGCGGAGCCGCGTGCGGCGTTCGCGGTGGTCATGGAATCCACGGTACGCAAAAAATCCCCCGGCGGAATTCGCTGCCGAGGGACGGGAAGGCGTATATTCAGGAGTTCGTGACTTCAATGGAACGTGAAGCCACGGGCAAGTTTACGAGGACATCGTATCGCGGCAGGAGTGGAATTGTCAACCGAGGAATTCCGGAAAGAGCAGCAATTCGTCACCGACCTCTATCGGCGCCTCGACGACCTGCGTGACCAGGCGGAACGGGCGGTGGAAGGGGCATTGCGGGACGTCGGCACCGGATTTCAGGCCCGGCTGGAGCGTGATGTCGTCGTCGGGGAACAGTCCGGTCTGCTCTCGGCCCTGAACGCCGGCGAGAACGGCCTGTGTTTCGGGCGCCTGGAGTTCTCGGACGGCCGGGACCACCACATCGGCCGGATCGGGATCCGAGCGGACGACACCGAACGCACCCCGCTGGTCCTCGACTGGCGTGCGGAGGTCGCACGCCCCTTCTACCTCGCCACGGGTCACACCTCCATGGGGCTGCGCCGCCGGCGCCACATCAGCACCCGGGGGCGCACCGTCACCGCCCTGCACGACGAGATCCTGGACCTGACCGATGCCGAGCGCACCGGTCACGAGGGGGCCGACGCGGACGCCGTGCTGCTCGCCGCGCTCGACGCCGCCCGGACCGGCCGCATGCACGACATCGTGCGCACCATCCAGGCCGAACAGGACCGGATCATCCGCTCCCCGCACCGCGGGGTGCTGGTCGTCGAGGGAGGGCCGGGCACCGGCAAGACCGCCGTCGCCCTGCACCGCGCCGCCTACCTGCTCTACGCCCACCGGGAGCTCCTCGCCCGGCGCGGCGTGCTGATCGTCGGACCGGGGCCCGCCTTCCTCGGCTACATCGGCGGGGTGCTCCCGGCCCTCGGCGAGACGGGCGTCCTGCTCTCGACGCCGGGCGAGCTGTTCCCCGGCGTCCACGCCACCGGCACCGACCGCCCCGGGGCCGCGGCGGTGAAGGGGCGTGCGTCGATGGCGGACGTCCTGGCCCGGGTCGTGGCGGACCGCCAGGCCCTGCCCGAGAGCGTGCCGGCGGGCGCGGGCGAGGAGTCCGACACGGTGCCGGAGGCGGCGCTGGAGATCGACCACGACGGCTACGGCACGCTCCTGCTCGACCGCACCATGGCGTACGAGGCCCGGGACCGGGCGCGCGCCACCGGCCTGCCGCACAACCTGGCCCGGCCCGCCTTCGCCTTCCGGATCATCGACGCCCTGACCGCTCAGCTCGCCGACCGGCTGGGGGCCGATCCGTACGGCGGTCCGAACCTGCTCGGCCCGGACGACGTGGCCCAACTCGGCAAGGAGATCGCGACCAGCCGTGCCGTGCACGCCGCGATCGAGACGCTGTGGCCCACGCTCACCCCGCAGCAGCTGGTGACGGACTTCCTGGCGGATCCCACGCACCTGCCCCCGGAGGACGCCGACCTCGTCCGCCGCCCGCCCTCGGCCCGGCCGGAGTGGACCCCGGCCGACGTACCGCTGCTGGACGAGGCCGCCGAGCTGCTCGGCGAGGACGACAGCGCCCGGCGGGCCGCCGAGGAGCGGCTGCGGGAGCAGCGGGTCGCCTACGCACAGGGCGTCCTGGACGTGTCGGCGGGCTCGGAGTCGTACGAGTTCGAGGACGAGGAGAGCGAGTTCCTCGCCGCCCACGACATCATCGACGCGGAGCGGATGGCCGAGCGGCACGAGGAGGCCGACCACCGCAGCACCGCCGAGCGGGCCGCCGCCGACCGCACCTGGGCCTTCGGGCACGTGATCGTGGACGAGGCGCAGGAGCTGTCGGAGATGGCCTGGCGGCTGCTGATGCGGCGCTGCCCGACCCGTTCGATGACGCTGGTCGGCGATCCGGCGCAGACCGGCGACGAGGCGGGCTGCGGCACGTGGGAGCGGATGCTCTCGCCGTACGTGGGCGAGCGCTGGGAGCTGGTCCGGCTCGGGGTCAACTACCGCACCCCGGCGGAGATCATGGACGTGGCGGCCGCCGTGCTGCGGGAGCGCGACCCGGCGTTCGAGCCGCCGCGGTCGGTCCGGGCGACCGGGGTGCGGCCCTGGTCACTGGCGGCGGGAGACCCGGCCGGGGCGGTCGCGGCGGCCGTGGAGCGGGAGGAGCCGGCCGAGGGACGGCTCGCGGTGATCGCGCCGCGGGAGCTGCACCCGGCCCTGGCCACCGTGCTGCCGGGCGCGGGGGCGGGCGCGGAACCGGACCTGACCCGGACGGTGGTCCTGCTGGACCCGCGGCAGGCCAAGGGGCTGGAGTTCGACACGGTGGTCGTGGTGGAGCCGGCCGACTTCGCGCCGAGCGACCTGTACGTGGCGCTCACCCGCGCGACGCAGCGCCTGGGTGTGGTGCACACCCCCGGCCGGCTGCCGGAGGGGCTGGCCGGGGGCGGGCTGGTCGAGCGCTGAGCGGCCCGACGGGACGGGCCCGACGCGTCAGGCGCTGACGACGTAGGGCGCCCGGGGGTCGGAGCCCAGCGGGGTGGCGAGTTCGGCGAGGGCCCGCTCCAGCCCGTGGAGGTGGGCGAGCGCCGGGCCGGCGGCGCCGGTGTGCGCCTCGGCGTCCCGTGCGGCGGCCGGCCCGTCGAGGGCGCGCTCGCCCGCCGTCAGCGCCCGTACGGCGTCCTCCACGCGCCAGCAGGCCGCGGCGAGGCGGGCGTCGTGGCCGGCGTCGGGGTCGGCGGCGACGGCCACCAGGCCGCGCACCTCCCGGGCGCAGTCGTCGAGCAGGGCGACGACCTGGCCGGCCCGGGCCTTGCGGCCGCGGAACGGGCTGAGCGGGTGGACCAGGGGTGCGAGCGCCATCCGGACCCGGGCCAGCAGGGCCTCCAGCTCGGCCGCGTGCGGGGCCGGGTCGGCCGTCGGGGACCCGGCGAGCCGGGCGGTGGCCTCGGCGGTGGCCGCGTGCACGCAGTGCAGGGCGCGCTGGATCCAGGCGTCGTTGGTGGCGTGGGTGGTGACGGGCAGGACCAGGACCACGGCCAGGGCCGCGCACACCGCGCCGACGGCGGTCTCCGCCAGGCGCAGTACGAGCAGCGCGGGATCCAGCACGCCGAGGAGGCCGTAGAGGAGCCCCGCCATCAGGGTGACGGCCAGCATCATCCAGCTGTACGAGACGGGGGCCGTGTAGAAGATCGCGAACACGCAGGCGGCGACGAGGACGGCGGTGGCGGCGGGCGCGCCGTCCAGCGGGATGGCGATCAGCACGCCGGCGGCGACGCCGACGACGGTGCCGAGCACCCGGCGGAAGCCGCGGACCAGGGTCTCGCCGCGCGAGGCGGTGTTGACGAAGATCCACCAGGTGGTGCCGACGGCCCAGTACCAGCGGTCCTCGGAGAGCACCTGCCCGATGGAGAGGGCGACGGCGCAGGCGAGGGTGGCCTGGAAGGCCTGGCGGGTGGTGGGCCGGGCCAGGCCCCGGCCGGGCAGCGGCGCGGGGGCGGCCGGCGGCGGGGTGCGCCGCTCGATGGGCCAGAGCAGGAAGCGCACGGCGGCGGAGGCGACCAGGGCCAGTCCCACGGCGGCGTACAGCTCGGGGAGCTGGCCGGGGAGGGCGTGCAGGAACTGCGTGATGAAGAAGTTCATGAACGCGAAGATCCCGAGCGCGTGTCCGCGCGCGACCCAGCGGCGGGCGTAGACCCCGCAGAAGACGACGAGGACGAAGGCGGCGTCGCGCAGCGGCGTGACGGCGTGCAGGGCCGTTGCCAGGGCGAGCACCGGGAAGCCGGCGGCGGGCAGCAGCGCGGTGGTGACCGCCTGGCGGCGCACGGTGGCGTCGGTGACGGTGAAGAGCGCGAGGAGGGCCGCGAGGCCCCCGGTGATGGAGGCGGTCAGGGAGAGACCGCACAGTTCGGCGAGGGCGACGGCGGCGGCGACGCCGACGACCGCGCGGGCCGAGGTCCTGAGCCGGAGGAGCCCCGGGTCCGGAGCTACGAACATCCTCTTCACAGCGGTGTGCCGCCCCCCTTGCAGTGGTGCGCGCCGTCCCGCAGGCGCCCGGGGGTGGTGGGCGGCTGACGGCACGGCGAAGGCGCCGCGGTCCGGATCCGGCCTCGTTGCCGTCCGGCGCTGCGCGGCGCCGTAAGTACATGGATAGGCCACAGATAAGCATCCGGAGGCCCAGTGGCTCAACTCGGGCCGTCATGACTGGTCCATTGGCACAGTCGCGCAGGGGTTCTGTCGGCCATGCACCCGCCAACGGTCCAGGGCCGCGCCCCTCCTCGCACGCGGCTCCGCACGGCCCTCGTACGGGGCCCCGCACGACCCTCGTACGGGTGACCACGCGCTGTTATCGTGCAGCGACCCGGTGGACCTGACCCGGACGACGTACGGAAGGGGCCGGCGTTGGCGCGCAAGGGGAAGTCCGGGGAGGCGGAGGCGTTCAGCCGGGCCGCCGTGGCGGTCTTCCGGCTGAACGGACGGTTCACCGCGGCCCTCGACCGGCTCGCCCTGCCCAGCGGTCTCAGCTCGGCGCGCTGGCAGGTCCTCAGCACGGTGACGGGCGAGTCCCTGTCGGTCTCCGAGGTGGCGCGGCGGGTGGGGACCACCCGGCAGAGCGTGCAGCGCATAGCCGACCTGCTGGTGCGCCAAGGCCTCGCGGTCTACCTGGACAATCCCGCGCACCGGCGGGCCAAACTGCTCACCGCCACCGAGCGGGGCGCGGAGGCGAAGCGGGAGATCGACTCCTGTCTGGCGGAGCTGGCCCGGCAGCTGTGCGAGCGGCTGGGCGGCGAGGACGAGATGCGGCGCACGGCCGAGGTGCTGCGCGGGCTGTCGGGCGCCCTGGCTGCGGCCGGAACCGACGACTCTGCGTGAGAATCGCGCCCACGTCTACCGCCGTACGGACAACTTGGCCTGAAAGCGCCGCCCGTTTTCCCAACTATTGACTGCACCGAGGAATCGTCTTTGCGGTACCGTTCGCGCCTGACGCGGGGGCTTCAGAGTGCGGGGGGACCTGTGAATAGGTTTGTCTTCAGACTGCTCGGACCACTGATCGTCCAGACAGATGACGGCCCTCTCCGGATCAACGGCCGGCGCCAGGCGACCGTGCTGTCGATGCTCGTCCTCTACGCCGACCGCGTCGTGTCGGTCGACACCCTGGTGGACGCGGTCTGGCCGGATTCCCCTCCGGCGACGGCGCGCAACCAGATCGCGATCTGCGTGGCCACCCTGCGCAAGACCTTCAAGCAGGCCGGGGTGACCGATCTGCTCGTCACCTCTCCCCCGGGCTACCTGCTCGCCAAGGGAGAGCACCGGGTCGACGTGCAGGAGTTCCTCGAACGGGCCGAGAAGGGCCGTGACGCGGCCCGGCGCGGACGGGCCGAGGAGGCATGCACCCTGTTCGAGGAGGCCCTCAGCATCTGGCGCGGATCGGCGCTCGACGAGACGCCCGGCTCCCGGCTGGAGGCCGAGGCGGTCCGGCTGGAGCAGATGAGGCTCACGCTGGTCGAGGAACGCGCGGGACTGATGCTCCAGCTGGGGCGGCACCGCGCCCTGACCGGCGAGCTCACCGAACTGGTGGCCCGGCACCCGCTGCGCGAGCAGTGCCGCGAGCACCTCATGCTGGCCCTGTACCGGTCGGGGCAGCGGGCCGAGGCCCTCGACGTGTTCCTCAACGGCCGCCGGTTACTCACCGAGCAGCTCGGGATCGAACCCGGTCCGGGGCTGCGGCAGCTGCACGACCTGATCCTGCGGGACTCGCCCGAACTGACCCGGCCCCCGGCCGTGGTGGCGCCCGCACCGACGGCCCTGCAGACCATCCCGGCGCAACTGCCCGCCGGGGTCATGGCATTCACCGGGCGGCAGCGCGAAATGGCTTCCCTGGACGGGCTCCTGAAGGAGCCCTACAACCCGCACACCCCGGCGCTGGCGACCATCGTGGGCGTGGGCGGGGTGGGCAAGACCGCCCTGGCGGTGCACTGGGCGAGCCAGGTCGCCGACCAGTTCCCCGACGGGCAGCTCTTCGCCGACCTGCGCGGCTACGACGAGGAGCACGCCCCGGTCTCCCCCGCCGCCGTCCTCGACCGGTTCCTGCGCGCCCTCGGGATCGGCGCACCGCAGATCCCGGCCGACGCCGACGAGCGGGCCTCGCTGTTCCGGAGCCTGCTCAGCACCCGCAAGACGCTGATCGTGCTGGACAACGTACGCTCCTTCCCCCAGCTCAGACCCCTGCTCCCGGGCGGCGGACGCAGCGTGGTGCTGGCCACCAGCCGGGAGAGCCTGGGCGATCTGACCGGCGACTACACCGCGCTCAGCATCCGGCTGCGGATGCTGGAGCCGACCGAGGCGACGGCCCTGCTCATCAAGCTCGCCGGCGCGGACCGGTTCGGCAGCGACCCGGTGGCGGTGGAGCAGCTCGGCGCGCTGTGCGACTGTCTGCCCCTGGCGCTGCGGATCGCCGGCGCCCGGCTGGCGGCGAAGCCCAACCTGAGCGTACGCAGCCTCGTGGAGCGGCTGCGCGACCAGCGGGGCCGGCTGGACGTGCTGAGCCCCGGTGAGGGCGGGGTCCGCGCCGGCTTCCGGCTGACCTACCGGGACCTGCCCGCGGAGGCGGCCCGGATGTACCGCCGTCTCGGGCTGCTGCGCACGGCGGACTTCGCCGCCTGGGCGGGCGCCGCCGTCCTGGACACCACCGTCTGGCACGCGGAGGAGCTGATCGACCAGCTGGTCGACGCCCAGCTGCTGGAGGTGGCCTCGGCCGATCCGGGCCGGGCCGCCCGCTACCGGTTCCAGGACCTGCTGCGGCTGTTCGCGCGCGAGCGGGCGGAGTCGGACGAGCCGGAGGGCGACACCGACGCCGCCCTCGAACGGGCCTTCGCGGCCTGGCTCTGGCTGGCCGAGGAGGCGCACCGCAGGATCGACGGGCGGCGGTTCCCGGTGAGCCGGGAACAGGCGCCCGCCCCCGACTTCCTGCGGGGGCTCGCCGACGAGCTGGTGGGCGCACCGATGGACTGGTTCGAATCGGAGCGCTCGGCGGTGACGGACATGGTGGCCCACGCCGCCGAGACGGGCCGGGCCTGGTACGCGTGGACGCTGACCCAGAGCGCGGTGCCGCACTTCGAGACGAAGAACTACCTGGAGGACTGGCAGCGCAGCGCCGAGCACGCGCTCGCCGCCGCCCGGCGCAGCGGGGACGAGCCCGGCGAGGCGACGATGCTGCGCAGCCTGGGCTCACTGGCGATCTACCAGCGGCGCTACGAGCAGGCCGAGGGCTGGAACAGGGCGGCGCTGCGGCTGCTGCGCAACACCGGTGACGTGGGCGGGGCCGCGCTCGCCCAGCGCAACCTGGCCATGTGCGCCCGGTTCCAGGGCGACTGGGCACGGGCGCTGGAGTACTGCGAGGAGGCCCTCAGCGGTTTCCACGCCTCGGGCGACACCGGGAACGAGGCCCACCTGATGGGCTTTCAGGCGCAGATCGAGCTGGACCGGGGCAACGTGGGCGGCGCCCTGCCGCTCGCGGAGCGGGCGGTGGCCCTCAGCCGGCGCACCGGGTCGGTGCGCGCGGAGGCGCAGAGCGTCTACCGGCTCGCCGAGGTACGGCTGCGTGCCGGGGAACTCGGCGAGGCGGGCGAGGCGTTCGAGGCGGTGCTGCGGCTCACCCGCGGGGAGGGCGACCGGGTCGGGGAGGCCCACGCGCTGCGGGGTCTCGGGCAGACGCAGTGGAGCCAGGGCCTGCTGCCGGCGGCGGGGGGAACGCTGCAGCAGGCCCTGGAGATCACGGATGAGCTGGCGGACCGGTTCCTGTACGCCCGCGTGGAGACGGACCTCGGGTGCGTGGACGCGCTCGGCGGTCACTGCGCCAAGGCGGCGGAGAGGTTCCGGCGGGCCTGCGCGGCCTTCGGGGAGGTGGGGGCGCAGCCCTGGCGGGCGCAGGCGGCCCGGCTGCTGGGGGCGGTGCAGGATGCGGCGGTGCAGGACGCGGGGCTCCCGCCGGGCGGTGGGGACGCCGTGGGGCTGCCGCATCGTTCCTTCACGCCGGAGGAGCTGACGGCCCTGCTGTCGGGCCCGGCGGACTAGAGCCTGTCCGGAACCCGGAACGGGAAGTACGGGGCGGCGTACCGGTCCGTGTGCGCCGGCCGTCGCGCGGGAAGTGCAGGAGTGTGCGGGGCGGGGGTCAGCCCCAGGGCATGTCGGCGTTGTACCGGGCCGAGCCGGGGTGCGCGGGGTCGATCGGCTTGACGACGCCCCAGGGCATGTCGTCGTCCGCGGCACCCGTACCCGTGGCGGCCAGCGCACCCCCCGAACCCGCGAACATCCCCGCCAGAACGACCAGGCAGGTGGCCGCGGTCTTCGCCGTCTTCGCCGTCCGGGTGCTCAGCATCTCGGATTCCCCTCTCGGTGGATCGTCACTGCCGCTCGCTGCGGCATGAAGGGAACAGTAGGGACGGCTCCTTTCTCTTCCGTGTTCCATCGATTTCGCGACCCGGTCCCCCATGAAATCGACACGATATCGAGGAGACAACGGCGTCCTCTAGCTTCGTTCGAAGATTCTTCCCATGAATCACGGATGGGGCGGTAGATGGAATTCCGAGTGCTCGGGCCAGTAGAGGTACGTCAGGACGGCCACCGGGCCGCGTTCTCCGGGGCGAAGCTCCACACCGTGCTCGCGGCGCTCCTCCTGGCCCGCGAAGAGGTGGTCTCGGACGACCGGCTGTGCCGGCTGCTGTGGGGCTGGGCGCCGCCGGCGACGGTCAGCGCACAGCTCTACACCTACATTTCGCGACTTCGCAAGATTCTCGGCGACGGAGTTTTGATCGATCGAAGGCCGCCTGGATATGCCATGTGCATCGGTAATGCGAGCTTCGATCTCAACGAATTCGAGAAACTGGCGCTCGACGGCCGCGAGGCCCTGGTCAACGAGGACTTCGAAAAGGCCGGTGAGCTGCTGCGCGACGCCCTGGCCCGGTGGAACGGCCAGCCCTTCGCCAACGCCACGGAATACCTCGCCGACGCCGAGGCCCCGCGGCTGATGGAGGCCCGGGCCGTCACCCTGGAGCACCGGATCGCGGCGGACCTCGCCCTCGGCCGGCACGAGCAGGTCACCGGCGAACTCACCGGCCTCGTCGCGGAGTTCCCGCTGCGCGAACGCATCCGCTGCCAGCTGATGACGGCCCTGTGCAGGTCGGGCCGGCAGGCCGACGCCATCCACCTCTACCACCACGGCCGGGCGGTGCTCTCCGACGAGCTGGGCGTGAACCCGGGCGAGGAACTCCAGGCCACCTACCGCGCCCTGCTGGAGGGCACCCTCGACCGGCGGCCCCGCTCGGCCGCCGCCGCGGGCTCCCGCGGCCGGCCCCGGCCCACGAGCCCGCCCGCGCCCGCCCCGGCCATGCTGCCGCCGGACACCGTCGACTTCACCGGCCGGGAACCCGAACTGGACCTGCTCTGCCGCGCCCTGGCCCCCGACCCGCAGGGCGCCGGACGGCCGCGCCGGGTCCTGGTGACCGGGATGGCCGGCCTCGGCAAGACCGCGCTGGCCGTCCACGCGGCCCACCGCTGCCAGCGGCACTTCCCCGACGGTCAGCTGTACGCGGACCTGCGCGCCGCCGACGGGACCCCGCGGCACCCCACGCGGGTGCTGCGCCGGCTGTTGCGGGCCCTGGGCCCGGCGGACGACGTGCCCGTCGCGGACGACCAGGACCAGCTGGTGCGCCTGTACCGGGAGCGGACCCGCGGAAGACAGCTGCTCATCGTGCTGGACAACGCCTCCGGGGCCGCCCAGCTCGGGCCGCTGCTGCCCAACACGCCGGAACCGGCGGTCCTGGTCACCGGACGCACCGCCCTGCCGACCGTGGCCGGAGCACACACCGTGGCCCTCGCCCCCCTGGAGCCCCACGACTCCCTCGAACTGCTCGCCGCCGCGGCCGGCCCGGCCCGGGTGGCGGCCGCGCCCTGCGCGGCGTCCACGATCGTCGAGCACTGCGCCGGCCTCCCGCTGGCCCTGCGGATCATAGGGACGCGGATCGCCGCACGGCCGCACTCCACGCCCGACCGGATCGCCCGCAGGCTGGCGGATCCCGTCACCCGGCTGCGGGAGCTGCACTCGGGCGACCTCGACGTGCACGCCTCGCTGCTGCCGTCCTGGCGCGCCCTGGACCCGGAGGTGCGGGCCGCGTTCCCGGCGCTGGCCGGGCTGGGCCCGCAGCCGTTCCCCGCGGTCCGGGCGGCGGCCCGCATGGACCTGCCGGAACCCGAGGCGGAACGGCTGCTGGAGGCGCTCGCCGACGCGGCCCTGCTGGAGGTCAGCGGCGCCGACCAGTGGGGCCGGCCGTGCTACCTGTTCCACCCGCTCGTGCGGCTCTTCGCGCTCTCCCTGGACGAGCGTGCGCCCGCGCCGGGCTCCTCCGGCGGCCGGCCGGAGCATAACCGGCGGCTAACCCGCCGGCCCTAGCCTCGCCCTGCCCCGCAGCAGGGCACCCCGGCCCCGCACCGTCCCCGGGCCCATCCGTCCCGGGCCCCGCACGCCCACGGCCCGTACCACCGAATGGAGTTGGACCATGACCGAGCTCCTGCCCGCTCGCGCGGACAGTGCCGCGTCCTTCCCGATGACCGAGACGCAGCAGGCACTGATGATCGGGCGAGGCGAAGCCGTCGAGCTGGGCGGTATCGGCTGCTACGGCTACTTCGAGTGGGAGCGCGCGGGCCTCGACCCCGAGCGTTTCGCCACCGCGTGGCGCAAGGTCGTCGCCCGCCACGACATGCTCCGCGCGATCGGCAGCACCGACGGCACCCAGTGGGTCCCGTCGGACCCCCTCCCCTTCGACATACCGGTCGTCGACCTGCGGCACCTCTCGGAGGACGCCGCGCGCGACCACCTCGCCGCGCTGCGCGAGGAGATGAGCCACGTCGTCTTCCCGGTGGGCAGCTGGCCGCTGTTCGACCTGCGGATCATCCGGCTGGGCGGTCCCGAGGACCTCGGCCGGGTCCACCTCGGGATCGACCTCCAGGTGCTGGACGCCTCCAGCGCCTTCCAGGTGCTGTTCCCCGAGCTGGTCGACCTGTACGAGGACCCGGACGCCGAACTCCCGCTGCCCGGGATCGACTTCGCCGAGTACGCCCGCTGGCGCGCCGACGCCCTCCCGCACACCGAGGCCTTCCGCGCCGCCCGCGACTACTGGGTGGAACGCGTCCCGGACCTGCCGCCGGCCCCGACACTGCCGTCGGGCGGGCCCGGCGGTGGCGAGAAGGACGGCGAGGTGCGCTTCGACCGGCGCGAGCACCGCCTCTCCCCCGCCGAGTGGCAGCGCTTCGCCGAACGGGCCCGGGAAGCCGGACTGACCCCGTCGGTGCTGCTCACGGCCGCCTTCGCCGAGGTGGTCAGAGCCTGGGCCGAGGAGACCGACTTCACGATCAACTACCCGGTCTTCCAGCGGCCCGCGGTGCACCCCGGCATCACCGGGGTGCTCGGCGACTTCACCAACGCCGTGATGCTCGCCGCCGACGGCTCGGGCGCGACCTTCCTCGACCGGGCGCACGCCCTGCGCGACCAGCTCGCCCGCGACGTGGAACACGGCTCCTTCAACGGCGTCCGCGTGCTGCGCGAGCTGACCCGGCTGCACGGCGTGGGCGCCCAGGCGGGCATGCCCGTCGTCGTCACCAGCCTGCTGGACTACCCCGTCCGCAGGCCCGTCACCGACCTGGGCCGGGAGGTGTACTCGATCTCGCAGACCCCGCAGGTCTCCCTGGACGTGCAGCTGCGCGAACTGGCCGGTGAGCTGCGCGTCATCTGGGACTTCGTCGACGGGGCCTTCGCCCCCGGGTTCATCGACGCCGCCTTCGGGGTGTACGTGGACCTGCTCGAGCGGCTCACCGACGACCCGGACAGCCTGCACACCGCACGCTTCGACCTGATCCCGCCCGCCGAACGGGAACTGCGCCGGCGCGTGAACGACACGGCCGGGCAGATCCCGTACGTCACCCTGCACGAGCTGTTCGCCCGGCAGGCCGATCTGACGCCCGACGCCGAGGCCGTCGTGGACGCCGGCCGGAGGCTGAGCTACGCCGAACTGGCCTCCTACGCCTGGCGGATCGGCCGGACGCTGCGCGAGCACGGCGCGGCCCCCGGCGAACTGGTCGCCGTCGTCATGGAGAAGGGCTGGGAGCAGTACGCCGCCGTCTACGGGATCCTCGCCGCCGGCGCCGCCTACCTGCCGCTGGACCCGTCCGTCCCGCCGGAGCGGCTGCGCCGGCTGCTCGCCGGGGCCAAGGTCGACCGGATCCTGACCCAGTCCTCGCTGGAGTCACGGATCAGCTGGCCCCCCACGGCCCGCCGCTACCGCGTGGACAAGGACTTCGAGACGGGTGACGCCACCCGGCCCGACACCGCGCAGACCCCCGCGGACCTCGCGTACACGATCTTCACCTCGGGGTCGACCGGTGAGCCCAAGGGGGTGATGGTGGACCACATCGGCGTGGTCAACCTGATCCGCGACGTCGCCGCGCGCTTCGCGGTCGGCGAGCGGGACCGGCTGCTGGCCATCTCGGGGCTGCACTTCGACGCCTCGATCTACGACGTCTTCGGGGTGCTGACACAGGGCGGGACCGTGGTGGTGCCGCCGCCGTTCGAGCATGCCGAGCCGGACGTGTGGGCCGACCTGGTAGAGGCCGAACGGGTCACGCTGTGGAACTCGGTACCGGTCCTGATGGAGCTCCTGGTGGGCGAGGCCGAGGTGCGCGAACGCCGCGGCGGCGGCCGTCCACTGGAGTCCCTGCGGCTGTCGGTCCTCTCCGGCGACTGGATCCCGCTGACCCTGCCGGACCGGCTGCGGGCACAGAGCCCGCGCATCGAGGTGGTGGGCTCCGGCGGCCCCACCGAGACGATCTGCTGGTCGCTGTTCCAGCCGATCGGCGAGGTGGACCCGTCCTGGACGAGCATCCCGTACGGCAAGCCGATCACCAACCAGCGGTACTACGTCGTCGACCGGGAGGCCCGCGAGCGCCCGCTCGGGGTCGTCGGCGAGATGGCGGTGGCCAGTGACGTCGGCCTCGCGCTCGGCTACTGGGACGACGAGGAGCGCACCGCCAGCCGCTTCGTCCGGCTCCCGGAGACCGGCGAACGCGCCTACCTCACCGGCGACCTGGGCCGCTACCTGCCGGACGGCAGCATCGAGATCCTGGGCCGGGACGACTTCCAGGTGAAGATCCAGGGGCACCGGATCGAGCTGGGCGAGATCGAGGCCGTGCTGCGCCAGGACCCGGAGCTGGAGGCCGCCGTGGTGGTGGCCCCCGCCAGCGCCCACGGGGTCCGGCGGCTGCACGCCTACGTCGTCCCGCGGCCCGGTGCGGACATCGTCACGTCCGCAGGGGTGCTGGAGCGGCTCGCCGCACAGCTGCCCGGTTACATGGTGCCGTCGGCGCTGACCCTGCTGGAGCGGCTGCCGCTGACCCGCAACGGCAAGGTCGACCGGCTGGCGCTGGCCTCCTCCGCCGGACAGCAGCAGGCCGAGGGCGACGGAGCGCGCGAGGGCACCGACGAGCCGGCCGGTGCGCTGGAGATGGTGCTGTGCGCGGCCGTCGCCGACATCCTCGGCCTGGACGGGGTGGCTCCCGGCGACAACTTCTTCAGCCTGGGCGGCGATTCGCTCAGCGGGACCCGGCTGGCCGGGCTGCTCAAGGAGCTCCTCGGGGTGCCGGTGCCCGTGAAGACCGTCTTCCAGAACCCGGTGGTGGCCGACCTGGCCGAGCGGATCGCCGCGGACGAGCAGCACGGTGCGGAGGCGGTCGCGGCCGCCGAGGCCTTCGGCGCGCTGGACGGGGACGAGCCCGACGGGACGGACACGGCCCGTGCGCAGGGCTGAGGACACCGACCGCCGCCACAGCACGGTCATCACGGACGATTCCGAGAGGGGACAGTCATGAGTCTCACCCTGCCCGCGCCCGTCACCGACCCGCCGTCCAGGGGCGGACTCCAGGACGGGGCGGACCGCTCCGCCGACCCCGACCTGGTCGACTTCGCCGCGCACGCCAACAGCCGGCTCAGAGAGCGCGACGGGGCCCTGTACACGCTGCTGGCCCGGGAGTCCGCGCGCCAGCGAGACACCCTGATGATGGTCGCCGCCTCCAGCGTGGCCGACCCGTCCGTCCTGGCCTGCGAGGGCAGCGCCCTCGGCAACCTCACCGCGGAGGGGTACCCGGGCAACCGCTACCACGCCGGCTGCGGGATCGCCGACGAGATCGAACGCCTCGCGATCGCACGGGCCTGCGCCGCCTTCGGGGCGCAGGACGCGATCGTGCAGCCGCACTCCGGCTCCTCGGCGAACCTGGCCGTGATCACCGCGCTGCTCGGCCCGGGCGACAGCCTGCTCGGTCTCGACCTCGACTGCGGCGGCCACCTCACCCACGGCTCCCCCGCCTCGGTCACGGGCCGCTACTACCGGGCCCACGGCTACCGAGTGACCCCCGACGGACTGCTCGACTACGACCAGATCCGCGAACTGGCCCTGGAACACCGCCCGAAGCTGATCGTGTGCGGGGCGAGCGCCTACCCGCGCAGCATCGACTTCGCCCGCTTCCGCGAGATCGCGGACGAGGCCAACGCCTACCTCCTGGCCGACATCTCGCACATCGCGGGCCTGGTGGCGGCCGGCCTGCACCAGAGCCCGGTCGACCACGCCCACGTGACCACCACCAGCACCTACAAACAGCTCTACGGCCCGCGCGGCGGTCTGATCCTGCTGGGCCGGGACGCGCGCAGGGCGGGCCCGGAACGCGGCACCCTGGCGGCGACCCTGCGCCGCGCCGTGTTCCCCTTCACCCAGGGCACCCCGGACCTGGCGTCCGTGGCGGCCAAGGCGCGGGCGCTGGACTTCGTGGCGAGCCCGGACTTCGCGGAGGTCGCCAAGCGGCTCGCCGACGGGGCGCAGGCCATCGCCGAACGGCTGCTGGACCGGGGCTTCCGCCTGGTCACCGGCGGCACGGACACCCACATGGTGCTGCTGGACCTGCGCGGCACCGGTGTCACCGGGGACGTCGCGGAAGAGGCCCTGGAATCGTGCGGGATCGTCGTCAACCGCAACCGGGTCCCCGGTGACACCACCCCGGTCCGGGTGACGGGCGGCCTGCGGCTGGGCACCAACACGCTGGCCGCGCGCGGGATGGACCGGACCGTGGCGGCGGAGTGCGCCGATCTGGTCGCGGACGTCCTCGCGGCGCTCGCGGCGGGCGGCGTGCTGCCCGGCGCGCTGCGCGACCGGGTGCGCACCCGGGTCTCCGAGCTGTGCGCGGCCCACCCCCTGCCGGGGTACCTGCCGTGACCTTCAGCGGCTTCCCGCCCTCGGCACTGCGCCTGTACGAGGACCTCGCGGCCGACAACAGCAAGGAGGCGTGGCGGCTGCGCCACCGCGAGCGGTACGAGCGCGACGTACGTGCGCCGATGGAGGAGCTGGCCGCTGAACTGGGCACGGAGTTCGCGGAGTCGGCCGGACCGGGCGGGGTGCAGGTGCTCGGCCCGGTCCGTGACACGCGGATGTCGCACGACAAGTCCCCCTACAAGACCTACCAGGGCGCCTATCTGGACCTGCTGCCCTGCCTGGGCGTGTGGGTGCACGTGGACCGGGAGGGCCTCTACGCCTCCGGCCGCTGGTACCCGTACGCCGGGGCCGAGGTCGCCCGCTACCGTGCCGCCGTCGAGGAGGAGGACAGCGGCTCGGAGCTGGCGGCGATCACCGGCCGGCTGGTGGAGCAGGGCTTCGTCCTCGGCGGGGACCGGCTCAGGTCCCGGCCGCGGGGGGTGCCCGCCGACCACCCGCGGCTGGACCTGCTGCGCCACCGCAAGATCGACGCGGGGCGCCGCTTCGGTCCGGCCGACGGCCTGCACACGGCGCGCGCCGCGGAGCTGGTGCGGGAGACCTGGCGGCTGGTGCGGCCCCTGCTGGACTGGGCGGCGGCCCGCGAGCTCACCCCACGGCCCCGCGAACGAGGAGTTGACGAACCGTCATGACCATAGGGTCTTTCGACACGGCCGGCCCGGCCGATCTGCGCAGCGACACGGTGACCCGGCCCGGTCCGGGCATGCGGGCCGCGATGGCCGCCGCCGAGGTCGGCGACGACCTCTTCGGGGAGGATCCGACCGTCCGCGCGCTGGAGGAGCGGCTGGCCGGCCTCTTCGGTTTCGCGGGGGCGCTGTTCACCCCCTCCGGGGTGATGGCCAACCAGATCGCCCTCCAGCTCCTCGTGCGTCCGGGCGAGGAGCTGGTCTGCGACGCGGAGGCGCACGTCCTGGCGCACGAGGAGGCCTCTCCGGCCCGCTACGGCGGCATCCAGACCCGTACGGTGTCGGCCGACCGCGGGGTGATCACCCCGGCCCTGCTGGCGGGCGTGGTCCGGCGCGGGAACCCGTACACCCTCGGCACCCGTGCGGTGGAGGTGGAGCAGACCCACACCCGGGCCGGGGGCACCGTCCATCCGCTGGAGACGCTGCGTGCCGTGCGGGAGCTGACGGCGGACCTGGGGCTGGCCGTACACATGGACGGGGCCCGGATCTGGAACGCCATGGCGGCGACCGGGACCCCGGCCCGCAGTTACGGGGAGACCGCCGACTCGCTGTCCGTGTGCCTGTCGAAGGGGCTGGGAGCGCCGGTCGGGTCGGTGCTCCTGCTGCCGCCCGAACACCTGCCCAGGGGGCGGAAGTTGCGCCACGGCCTGGGCGGGGGCATGCGCCAGTCGGGCATCCTGGCGGCTGCGGGGCTCTACGCCCTGGACCACCACACGGAGCGGATCGCCGAGGACCACGAACACGCCCGGCTGCTGGCCGCCGGGCTGCGGGACGCGGGCTTCACCGTGCGCCCGCCCGAGACCAACATCGTCCTCGTCGACGTGCCCGGCGCCGACCGGGTCGTCGCACGGGCCGCGGAGGAAGGAGTGCTGGTGACCGCCCCGGGGCCGGACACCGTCCGGCTGGTCACCCATCTGGACGTCGGGCGCGAGGCGTGCCGGCGCGCCGTCGAGGTGCTGGCGGCCGCCCGGACCGAGATCGTCACCCGGGCGCGGATCACCGCGCCCGCGGGACACCTGTAAGAAGCGGAAGAGAGCGAAGTAGCAGCATGAGTTTAGAAGTTCGGCCCGCCACCGCGGACCTGTGGGACGACGTCCGCACGGTGCTCCAGCCGAAGAAGAGCGCGCACACGTGCTGGTGCATGGCGTGGCGGCTGACGACCGGCGAATACGGGCGGATGACCGCCGAGGAGCGCGGGGAGCACCTGCGCACCCTGACCGAGAAGGCCGATCCGCCGCCGGGGGTCCTCGGGTTCCTCGACGGCGAGGTGGCCGGCTGGTGCAACGTGGCACCGCGCCGCCGGCTGGACCGGCTGACCGCCTCGAAGACCATCACCCCGGTGGACGACCTGCCCGTCTGGTCGGTGACCTGCTTCGTGGTGCGCAAGGAGCACCGCGGCAAGGGGGTCGCCTCCGGCCTGCTGGAGGGGGCCGTCGAGCACGCGCGTGCGCACGGCGCCCCCGCCGTGGAGGGCTATCCGGTGGACCCGGAGGGCGGCCGGGTGAACCCGACCCTCGCCTACGTGGGGACCATGGACATGTTCGAGCGTGCCGGTTTCCGCCGGGTGCAGCGCACCGAGGCGAAGAGCGACAAGCGCCACCGCTGGATCGTCCGCCGCGACCTGGTCTGAGACCGGGACGGCGGTACGGGGAAGGGGCTCCCGCGGTGCGGGGGCCCCTTCCTGCGTGCGGCGCCGGTCAGGGCGTGTGCGCGGCGGTGTCCCACAACTGGGCCGGGCGTCCGCAGCGCAGTGCCTCCCATGCCGCGCGCCGGTAGCAGCCGGCCACCAGGCCGTCCCGGACGAGCCCCGACGCCCCGTGCAGGTGGACGGCGTCCCGGGTCACGTCGAGGGTGGTCTCCGCGGTCAGCGCGATCAGCCCGGCGGCCTCCCCGGGGGTGAGCCGGCCCTCGTCGAGGTCCCGGGCCGCGTCGCCCACGGCCCAGCGCACGGCGTCCAGGCGGGCCAGCAGCCCGGCCACGCGCAGCCGGGGTCCCTGGTGCTTGACCAGCGCCTGGCCGAACTGCTGCCGGCCGCGGATCCGGGAGACGACGGCGGTCAGGGCGGCCGCCGTGATCCCGGCGAGCAGGGACGCCTGGTGGACGGCGGCGCGCAGGCCCACGCGGGCCAGGGCCCGTTCGGCGGCGAGGCCCCGCAGCAGCACGGCCCCGGCGGGGATCCGCGCCTCGTCGAAGACGGCGCCGGCGACGGCTCCGCCTCCGTGGTCGCGCAACGGCCGGACCCGGACGCCCGGCGCGGGCAGCTCGACGAGGGCCACGCAGGGCCCGTCGGGGCCGCTCGCCAGGATCAGAAGGGCGCCCGCGTCCACACCGGCGGCGAAGGGGCCGCCGGTGCCGGTGAGGACGACGCCCCCGTCGTCGCCGTCCGGTTTCCAGGCGATGCCGGGGGGTACGGCGCCGCGCGGGTCGGGCAGCCGGCCGGGGACGGCGAGCGTGAGCTCCCCGGCCCGCACCCGGTCGAGGGTGTTGTCGGTGCCCTCGGGGGCGAGGGGGCCGAGGCCGGCGAGGAGGTCCAGGGCGAGGAGGGTGTCGGCCAGCGGGACGGGCTGCATGGCGTTGCCCGCCTCCTCGCAGGCCATCGCGAGGACGGCCTGGCCGAGGTCGAGCCCGTCCTTGTCGATGGGCAGGGCGAACTCCCAGGCGCCGACCTGCGTCAGCGCCTCCCAGGCACCGCCGGGGGTGTCCCCGTCGACCTCCAGGCCCTGGCGCACGGTGAGCCGGAGCTGGCGGAAGAGCGAGTCCTCGTCCTCGCGTTCGCGCCACCGCTCCGCCCCGTCCGCGCCGTTCCCGTTGACCGCCTGCGTCGTCACGGCCGTACCTCCGCCCCAGAGTCCAGACGCAGCCGGGCCAGCGTCTCCAGCATCATTTCGGCGGTGCCGCCCGATATCCGCATCCCGGGGGCTTCGCGCATCGCCGAGTCCAGTGGGTGTGCCACCCCGTCGACCTCCGGGTCGTCGAGGGTCATGCTCGTGTCGCCGTCGAGTTCCGCGGCCCACCAGGCCACTTCGGCGGCGAGTTCGGTGGTGTACCACTTGGCGGCGGCGGCCTCGTCCTCGTTGAGCTCGCCCCGGTCCAGGCGGGTCAGGACGCGGCGGACCAGGGTCCCGGCCGCGAGCAGCCGCGCGTTGAGCTTGGCGAGGCCGATCTGGTCGTGCTGGCCGGCCTCCAGCCGGTCGGTGTGGGCCTCCAGCCGTTCCACGGCGGCCCGGTACCAGCGCAGCGCCTTCACGTAGTAGTCGAGTCCGGTGCGTTCGAAGGCGAGCGTCTTGACCACGATCGCCCAGCCCTGGCCGAGGGTGCCGACGACGTCGTCGGCGGTGACGGCGACCCCGTCGAGGGCGACCTCGTGGAAGGCGTCGTCGCCGATGCCGGGGATCTGGCGGATGGTGACGCCCGGCTGGGCCAGCGGGACGAGGAACAGGCTGAAGGCGTCGTCCTCGCCGCGGGCCAGGCACAGGCCGTAGTCGGCGAACCGGGCGAAGAGGGAGTGGACCTTGGTGCCGTAGAGCTTGTAGCCGCCCTTGCCGTCGGGGACGGCGCGGGTGGAGAGGATGTTGAGGTCGGAGCCGGCCTGCGGTTCGCTGAAGAGGACGCAGCCGAAGGAGGTGCCGGCGGCGAAGCCCGGCAGGTGGCGCGCCTTCATCTCGGGGCTCGCGACGTTGAGCAGGGTGGAGCCGACGATCTGCACGGTGAGGGTGTGCAGGAGGTCGGGGACGTCGTGCATGGCGAGTTCCTCGACCAGTACGGCGGCCGCGACCTGGCTGACGCCCCGGCCCCCGTACTCCTCGGGCCACTGGGGTGCGAGGAGGCCGTGTGCGCCGAGGGCCCGGTGGATGGGCCGGGGGTCGCGGCTGCGCCGGGCCTCGGCGACGGGGGCGGACACCAGGATGTCGTGGATGTCCTCGCGCAGGGCCCGCATGGGGGTGCGGGGCACGTCGGCCCCGCTCCGTACGAGCCCGCAGTCCGCGGGCGCGCGGTAGAACTCGGTGGTGAGCACGGGCAACTCCCTAGGCGGGTCTGGGTGGGTCCGGGTGGGGAAGCGGGGGCCGGCGGCGGATCCGGCCCCCGCTCAGTGCCGGGTGGTGAGCGGGGAGGCGGGTGCGGTGACGGCCGTGTCGAGTACGTCCTCGATCCCGCTGAGCAGGCCCCGTACGTCCTCGGGCGTGGCCGCGTGGCGGTTGTACTCGGCGGTGCCGCCGATCTCGCCGTCCCGTTCCACCAGGCCGACGCAGGCGAGGGCGGCGGCCGGGTCGGGACTGTAGAGCTCCAGGTGGCGGGCGGGCGGGCCGGGCAGCTGGCCGACCCGGATGCCGGGCAGGTCCAGGGGGACGGCCGGGTAGTTGTGCAGGGCGAACAGCACGCCGTACGGCGGGGGCGTGCCGTCGCCGAACAGAACGTCCACGGGCAGCCGCTGGTGGGCGAGCGCCTCGGCGACGGCGGTGCGGGTGCGGTGCAGCAGTTCGCGGAACGAGGGTCCGCCGGCGAGGTCGAGCCGGATGGGCACCACGGTCGTGAACTGTCCGACGGCGCCTTCGAGGGCCGTGGCGAACCGTCCCGCGGCCGGGGTGCCGATCACCACGGAGGTACGGCCCTCCCGGCGGGCGAGGACGACGGCCAGGGCGGCGAGCAGGGTCATGAAGGGGGTGGCCCCCTCGGCCGCGCCCAGCTCCAGCCCGGCCTGGACGGGTCCGCGCGCGAGCCGTACGGGCAGGTGGCCGCGTTCGAACCCGCCGGGGGCCCGGGGGGCGGGCGGGTCCGCGGCGAACACCGCGCGGCGCCGGGCGAGTTCGGCGGAGCCGTCCGCCGCGGCGAGCCAGCGGTGCTGCCAGTCCGCGTGGTCGGGGAGCTGGAGTGCGGGCGGGTCGAGTGCGCCGCCGCCCCCGCGGTAGGCGGCGGCCAGGTCCGCGAGGAACACCCCGGAGGACCAGCCGTCGAAGACCGCGAGGTGGGAGGCGAGGATCAGGACGTGCTCGTCGGCGGCGGTACGCAGCAGCCGGAAGGCGCTGGTGCGGCCGGCCTCCAGGTCCAGGACGGTGGAGGCGCTCTCGGTGAGGGCGACCGCCACGCGTTCCGCGGCGGCCTGCGGGGTGAAGCCGGAGAGGTCGGCGCGGGTGAGCCGGAGCACCGGTTCGTCCTCGACGTGCAGCCGCGGCTGTCCGGTGGCGGAGACGGCCAGCCGGGTGCGCAGGGCCTCGTGGCGGCGCAGCACCGACGTGAGGGCCTCGGTGAGCCGCCGCGGGTCGAGGGGGCCGGTCAGGCGCAGGGCGTGCGAGCCGGTGGCGACCGCCGGACGGCGGCGTTCCCGGCGCCACACGCGGGCCTGGAGGGCGGTGGGCGGGACCGGCCCCGCGCCGGAGCGCGGGACCGGGTGGGCGGGTACGGGTCTGCGGGCGGCCAGCATCAGGCGGGCCAGCTCGCGCTTCGCCTCGGGGAGCGCGGAGAGCGCTCCTTCGAGTCCGGCCGGCTCGGCCATCAGGAGCCGTCCGGGGTCTGCAGGGATCCGAGGAGGGCGGCGGCCTCCTCGTCGCTCATGTTCTCGATCTGCTCGAACACGGCGAGGAGCCGGTCCTGTTCGCCGGCCGCCTCGGCCTGGGCCGCGCGCACCAGTTCGGCGAGTCCGGAGACGGTGGGGCGGCCGAAGAAGTCGGCCAGGGCGATGTCGATGCCGAAGAGGGCGCGGACCCGGGAGACGACAATGGTGGCCTGGAGCGAGCTGCCGCCCAGGGCGAAGAAGTCGCCCTCCACGTCCGGGTTCTGCCACTCCAGGAGCGGGGTGAGGATGTCCCGGCAGATCTGCTCCTCGATGGCGTCGCGCGGCGGTGTGCCGCCCTGTCCGGCCTGTTCCGAGGGCAGCGGCAGGGCAGCGGTGTCGACCTTTCCGTGCGGGGTCAGGGGCAGCTCGGGCAGGACCGTGACCACCGGCACCATGTAGCCGGGGAGCCGGGCGGCCGCGTAGGAGCGCAGGCCCTCGGCGTCGGCGACCTCGGAGGCGTACGCGCCGACCTGCTCGACGGTGACGTAGGCGGCCAGCATCCGCTCGCCGCCGGCCGCGGGCTGGGCCACCACGACGGCCTGCTGCACGGAGGGGTGTCCGGTCAGGACGGCCTCGACCTCTCCGGGTTCGATCCGGTGGCCGCGCACCTTGAGCTGGCGGTCGGTGCGCCCGAGGAAGTCGAGGTTTCCGCCCGGGAGCCAGCGGACCAGGTCGCCGGTGCGGTAGAGCCGCGCGGTCTCGGGGCCGTCCGCGAAGGGGTTGTCGGCGAAGCGTTCGGCGGTCAGGTCGGGGCGGCCCAGGTAGCCGCGGGCGATGCCGGGGCCGGCGACGCACAGTTCGCCGGGGACGCCGGGCGGGACCGGGCGCAGCCGCTCGTCGAGGACGAAGGCCTGGTGGCCGGGCATGGGACGGCCGATGGGCGGGTTGCGGTCGTAGCTGCCGGTGCAGTCCATCAGGGTGACGGCGACGGTCGCCTCGGTGGGCCCGTAGCCGTTGACGAAGCGGCGCTCCCCCGCGGTCCATTCGGCGACGAGCCGGCCGGGGAAGGCCTCGCCGCCCACCGACACCAGGCGCAGGTCGGGCAGGGCGGCCTGGTCGAGCAGGGGCAGCAGGGCGGGCGGGATCTCGGCGACGGTCACCGCGTCCTCGCGCATGCGGGTCTGCAGGAGGGCGGGGTCGCGGCGCTCGTCGTCGGTGGCGATGACGAGGGTGGCGCCGGCGAGGAGGGTGGTGAAGACCTCGAAGACGGAGACGTCGAAGGTGAGCGGGGCGAACTGCAGGACCCGGTCCTCGGCCTTGATCTCGTAGGACCTGGCGATGGTGCGGGAGAAGTGGGTGACCGAGCGGTGCTCGATCATCACGCCCTTGGGGGTCCCGCTGCTGCCGGAGGTGTACAGCACGTAGGCCAGGTCGCCGGGGGTGGAGCTGGGGGCGAGGGAGGGGACCTCGCGCACGGGGGCGGCCGTGCCGGTGGTGACCAGTTCCAGCGGGACGGGCAGGTCGGCGGACTCGTCGACGAGGGCGTGGCGGACCTTGGCGTCGGCGAGGACCGTACGGGTCCGCTCGGCGGGGGCTGCGGGGTCGACGGGGAGGTAGTGGGCGCCTGCCTTGAGGACGCCGAGGACGGCGGCGACGGCGGCGGGGCCGCGGGCGACGCAGACGGCGACCGGGTCTCCGTGTCCGACGCCGCGGTCGCGCAGCCGGTGGGCGATGGCCTCGGACCAGCGGTCGAGTGCGGCGTAGTCGATGCGGGTGGCGCCGCAGCGGACGGCGACGGCGTCCGGGTTGATGGTGGCGCGCTCGCGGAAGGCGCGGTCCAGGGTGGTGGTCCAGGCGGCCTCGTCGACGGGGCCGCCGCGGGAGAGTTCGCGTGCGTGGCGGGAGGCGGCCGGCTCCTCGACCAGGGTGATGTCGCCGACGTGCAGGTCGGGGTCGTCCGCGACCTGTTCCAGGACCTGGCGGAAGGCGGTGAGCAGGGCGGAGGCCGTGCCGTGGCGGTAGAGGGAGGTGTTGTACTCGAGGGAGAGCTCCAGGCCGTCGTTCTCGCCGACCAGGAAGCTCATGTCGAACTTGGCCGCTCCGTCGTGCAGTTGGTCCATGGTGAACTCGACGTCGGCGGCCTCGGCACGGTGGGTGCCCCAGCGGCCGAGCGAGGTGAACTCGATCTGGAAGAGGGGGTGGCGCAGCGGGTCGCGGACCGGGCGGACCGCCTCGACGACCTGCTCGAAGGGGAGTTCGCTGCTGGTGAAGGAGTCCATCACCGAGGCGGCGGTGCGGGTGACGAGCTCGCGGAAGGTGAGTCCGTCGGTGACCTCGGTCCGCAGGGTGATCATCTGGACGAAGCAGCCGATGACCTGTTCCAGGTCGGGGTGCGGGCGGGAGGCGCTGGCGGTGCCGACGACGACGTCCTCGGTGCGGGTCCAGTGCCGCAGCAGCGCGTTGAAGGCGGCGAGGAGGGTGGTGAAGACGGTGGTGTTGGCGGCGTCGGCGAGTTCGGTCAGCCGGTCCAGCAGCTCCTGGTCCAGGGTGAGCTTGAGGCCCTTGCCGTCGCCCCGGGTCTCGGGGCCGCGCGGGTGGTCGGGCATGACCTCGGTGGCCACGGCGCCGGCCAGGATCTGGCGCCATTTCGCGGCGAGGGCCCGGCCGTGCTCGTCGTTCTCCAGTTTCGCGCGCTGCCAGGCGGCGAAGTCGGCGTACTCGACGGCGAGGCGGGGGGCCTCGGGGCGCCTGCCCGCGGCGGCGGCCGCGTAGCTGGCGGTCAGCTCCTCGGTGAAGATGCGGGTCGAGCCGGGGTCCCAGGCGATGTGGTGGACGACCCAGAGCAGGACGTGCCGGTCCTCGGCGAGGCGTACGAGGTGGGCGCGCACGGGCGGGGCGGCGGCCAGGTCGAAGGGGGCGGAGGCGGTGGCGGCGGTCAGCTCGGCGAGCTCCCGGTCGGCGTCCTCGCTGCCGGACAGGTCGGTGCTCTGGACGCCGAGCACGAAGGAGGGGACGGGCTCCTGCCAGGGGACGCCGTCGATCTCGACGAGTTTGCTGTGCAGCACCTGGTGGCGTGCGACGACGGCGTTGAGGGCCTCGTGGAGGGCGGCCCGGTCCAGGGGACCGCCCAGGCCTATGGAGAGGGCGATGTTGTTGCGGGCCTTGCCGGCGCCGAGCTTGTCGACGAACCACATCTGCTCCTGCTGGAAGGAGGAGCGGGAGCGCGGGCCGTGGTCGGCGCGCTTGAGTTCGACGCGGCGGCCCACTCCGGCCGTCATCTGGTTGCGCATCCTGCCCAGGAGCCGGGAGCGCTGTCCCTGGGGCAGGCGGCCGAGCCGTTCGGCGAGGTCAGACATGGGTTCCTCCGTTGCTGTGCAGGTCGGCGAGCAGGGCGGCGAGGCGGTCGGGGAGGTGCTTGGCGAAGTAGTGGCGGCCACCGGGGAGGACGGCGAGCCGCACGTCGGGCGCGTAGCGGGCCCAGGCGCGGTAGCCGTCCCGGTAGCCCTCGGTCGCGTCGTCGGCGTCGCCGATGATGCAGGTGAGCGGGGTGGCCAGGGGCCGGTCGTAGCCGGCCGGGGTGCGCGCGAAGAAGCGTGCGGCCTCGGTCATGTCGTGGCGGACCATCCGCAGGACCGCGGTGAGGTCGCGGTCGTCGAGGACCCCGTCGAAGCCGTCCATGGTGGTCAGGTAGGCGACAAGGTCGTCGTCGCCCGAGACGCGCTCCATCTCCAGGGCGTACTCCGGGTCCTCCTCGGGGAGGGCCGCGGCGAGGTCCAGGGCGAGGGGGCGCTGTCCGAGGCGTTCCAGGACGTGGGTGGTCTCCAGCGCGGTGACGACGCCGGCGCAGTGTCCGTAGACCGCGTACGGTCCGCGTACGGTGCGGGCGATCTCGGCGGCGGCCAGTTCGGCGAACTCGGCCACCGGGAGCATGGGGCCGGGGCGCAGCGGGTCGTGTCCGGGCGGCGAGACCGCCAGCAGTTCGATGTGCGGCGGGAGCTGTGCGGCGAGGGGCTGGTAGGCGATGGCGTCGCCGCCGCCGTGCGGGAAGCAGACGAGGGTGAGCGTCGTGGTGCCGGGGGGCCGCTGCGGGGTGAGCCGGTGCAGCAGCCGGTGGCCCTCGGCCGCGGCACCGGAGAGTTCGGCGGTGCGGGCGGCGAGGCCCGCCGGCGTCGGGTTGCTGAAGAGGTCGACGACGCGCAGGGCGGCGGCTCCGGTGTCCGGGAGGGCGGCGGCGACCGCGCGGACGGCGCGGACGGCGGCGAAGGAGTCGCCGCCGAGGGCGAAGAAGTCGTCGTCGGGGGCGGCCGCGGGCAGGCCGAGGACCTCGGCCCAGACGGCCGCGATCGCCTCGGCGAGGGGGTCGGTCCCGGCGGTGGGGGCGGCGGGGGTCCGACCCGGTGCGGGCGCGGCGGGGCGCGGGTCGGGCAGTGCCGTGCGGTCGACCTTGCCGTTGGGGCTGAGCGGCAGCCGGTCGAGCAGGACCAGTTCGGCAGGGACGCAGTGCGGCGGCAGGACGGTGGCGAGCGCGGTCCGCAGGGCCGCGGTGTCCACGTCGGCGCCCTCCTCGGGAACCACGTAGCCGATCAGGCGGGCGGATCCGGCGACCTGGCGTGCGGCGACGACGGCCTGCCGGACGCCGGGGTGGGCGTGCAGGGCGCTCTCGACCTCGCCGGGCTCGATGCGCAGCCCGTTGAGCTTGATCCGGAAGTCGGTGCGGCCGAGCAGCTCGATGGTGCCGTCGGCTCCGTAGCGGGCCAGGTCGCCGGTGCGGTAGAGCCGTTCGGTGCGGCCGGGCTCCAGTTCGACGTGGACGAACTTCTCGGCGGTCAGCTCGGGCCGGTTCAGGTAGCCGCGGGCCAGTCCCACGCCGCCGAGGTGGAGTTCGCCCGGTACGCCGACGGGGACGAGGCGGTCGTGCGGGTCGAGGACGTAGGCGAGCTGGTTGGCCATGGGCCGTCCGTAGGGGAGCTTGGTCCACTGCGGGTCGACCCGGCCGACGCGGTGCTCCACGGAGTGGATGGAGGCCTCGGTGGCCCCGCCGAGGGCGGCGAAGGACAGGTCCGGGGCGAAGGCGCGGATGCGGTCGGGCTGGGTGACGGGGATCCAGTCACCGCCGAGGAACGCGGTGCGCAGTCGCGGCAGGCGGGGGCCTCCGGCGTGTTCGAGCTGGTCGACGAGGAGGCCGAGGAGGGCGGGGGCGGAGTTCCAGACGGTGACGCCGTGCCGCTGGACGAGGTCGGCCCAGTGGGCCGGGTCCTTGGCGGCGGCCGGGTCGGGCAGCACGAGGGTGCCGCCGGCCGCCAGGATGCCGAGGGTCTCGTACACGCTCATGTCGAAGCTGGGCGAGGACAGGGCGAGGACGCGGTCGTCGGGGCCGATGCCGTAGGAGCGGTTGAGGTCGAGGATGTTGTTGACCACGCCGCGGTGTTCCAGGGCGATCCCCTTGGGGGTGCCGGTGGAGCCGGAGGTGAAGATGACGTAGGCCAGGTCGCGGGCCGTGACGGGGACGGCGGGCCGGGTCGCGGGACGTTCGGCGAGGGCGGCCCGGTCGGTGTCCAGCAGGATCCGGCCGGTGCCGGCGGGCACCGGGAGGCGGCCGATGAGTTCGGAGTCGGAGACGACGATGGGCGGCGCGGCGTCGGCCAGCAGCAGGGCCAGCCGTTCGGCGGGGTAGTCCGGGTCGAGGGGGACGTAGGCGCCGCCGGCCTTGAGGACGGCGAGGATCGCGGTGACCAGCCCGGGGCCGCGGCGCAGGCAGAGGGCGACGGTGCGGTCGGGGCCCGCGCCGGCTTCGACCAGGCGGTGGGCGAGCCGGTTGGCGCGCTCCTCCAGCTCCCGGTAGGTGACGTTCCAGCCGCCGGCTCCGCCGAGGACGACGGCGGGCGCGTCGGGCCGCCGGTCGGCGTGCTGCTCGAACAGCTGGTGCAGGCAGGCGTCCTGGGGGAAGGGGGCGCGGGTGGCGTTCCAGTCGTCGAGGGCGGTCCGGCGCTCGGCGTCGGTGAGCAGGGGCAGCGCGGACAGCGGGGCGTCGGGGCGGTCGACGGCGCCTTCGAGGGTGGTGAGGAAGTGGCCGAGGAGCCGGTCCACGGTGGCGGCGTCGAACAGGTCGGTGGGGTATTCGACGAGGGCGCGGACGACGGTGCCGGTGTCGTGGACGCTGATCATGAGGTCGTACTTGGTGGCGCGCGAGGAGAAGTCGATGGGCTCGGTGGCGAGGCCGGCCAGGCCGGGTGCGGTGTCCGGGGTCTCGTCGAGGAGGAACATGACGGAGGTGAGGGGCGGGCGGCTCGGGTCACGGGGCAGGCCGAGGGCGTCGACGATGAGGTCGAAGGGCAGTTCCTGGTGGGCGTAGGCCTGGAGGGTGGTGTGGCGGGTGGCGCGGACGAGCTCGGCGAAGCCGGGGTCCCCGCCGGTTCTGATGCGCAGCGGCAGGGTGTTGACGAAGAAGCCGATGAGCTCGCCGAAGGCCGGGTGGTCGCGGCCGGAGACGGAGGTGCCGACGACGACGTCCTCCTGGCCGGTCCAGCGGCGCAGGGTGGCGGCGAAGCCGGCCAGCATCGTCATGTAGAGGGTGGCGCCCTCGGACTTGCCGAACTCCCGCAGCCGGGCGATGAGCCGGGGCGGGAGCTCGATGTAGCGGGAGGCTCCGGCGTGTCCGAAGACCGGGGGTCTGGGCCGGTCGGTGGGGAGGTCAACGGGGGCGGCGCCGCCGAGTTCCTCCTGCCAGAAGGAGGTCAGCTGCTCCAGCCGGTCGCCGCTGACGCGGTGGCGCTGCCAGGTCGCGAAGTCGGCGTACTGGAGGGCGAGCGGGGCGTTCGGCTCGGTTGGGGCACCGGTGCGGGCGGCGTAGGCGCGCTCCAGTTCGGTGTAGAGGATCCGCATCGACCAGCCGTCGGTGACGATGTGGTGGAGGTTGAGGACGAGGACGTGGTCCTCGGCGCCGATGCGGCCCAGCCGGGCCCGGAGCGGGACGGCGCCGGCCAGGTCGAAGGGGGCGCCGGCGTCCGCGTCGTAGAAGGGGCGGACGGCGTCCTCGTCGGCGAGTTCGGTGAGCGGCAGGGGCAGCCGGAAGCCGTCCACGACGCGGGGCACGGCCTCGGAGGCGCCCTCACGGTAGGTGTAGACGGTGCGCAGGACCTCGTGGCGGTCGACGATGTCCTGGAGCGCGGCGTGCAGGGCGGGGACGTCGAGCGGGCCCCTGATGCGGGTGGCCACCGGCACGTTGTAGGCGGGGCTGCCGGGCTGCAGCTGGTCGATGAACCACAGCCGGCGCTGCGCGAAGGACAGCACGGGCGGGTCCGCGGGGTCGCGGGGTGCCGGCTCAGGGTCCTCCCGTACGGCGGCGCGCCCGCCGTTGCGGCCCGTCAGGGCCTGGAACAGTGCCCGGCGGGACTTCGGCAGTGCGGCTATGCGTTCGGCGAGGGACTCGCTCACCTTGAGCCTCCGTGCGTCTTCGGGAGAGGGAGTACGGCAGGACGCGCCGCGGGGACGCGGCGCGGGGCGTACGGGTGCGGGTGCGGGCGGGAGCGGTACGGGTGCGGGGGGTGCCGGGGCGGTGCGCCCCGGGGCGGCCGGGGCCCGGCCGGGCGGAGCCGGGAGCGGATGCCGATCGGCGGGCATCCGCTCCCGTCGGACCGGACGGTCAGGCGGTGATCCTGGCCTCGTCGGCGGCCGGGGATCCCTCCTGGGCGTCGTTGTCGCCGGCGGGCATTTCCTTGATCTTGGCCACCGGCCCCGTGAGCAGGGTCAGACCACCCACGATGGTCACGGCGCCGGCCACCGCGAGGCCGCCGGTCAGGCCGATCCCCTCGCCGAGCGCGCCGCCCGCGAAGTAGCCGAGGGACAGGGCGCCGTAGACCGCGGAGAGGGCGGTGCCGCTGACGCGGCCCATCTGCTCGTTCGGGGTGACCCCCTGGACGAGGCTGAGGACGTGGATGTCGAACATCGGGGAGACGAAGCCGATGACGGCCTGGACCACGATCAGCCCGATGAAGCCGCCGATGGCTCCGCCGGTCGGGACCAGGATGTAGCCGGCGCCGAGGACGACCGCGGTGATGACCAGGAGGCGGCCGACGGAGAGGCTCTTGGAGACGACCTCGGAGAGGACGGCGCCGACGATGACGAAGACCGACATGACGGCGAACGCGATGCCGACCTGGCCGGGGCTGAGGTCCAGCACCTTGTAGGCGTAGACGATCAGGAGTGCGTCACCCATCGCCGCGCCCAGGTTGACCACGACGTTGGCGGTGAACAGGCCGCGCAGGACCGGGTTGCCGAAGAGGGTCTTCATGCCCTCCTTCATCTCCGCCTTGGCGGAGGCCTTTCGCTCCTCGGTCCGCTCCCGCACGTCGCGGTGGCGGATGACCAGGAGGGCGACCAGCGAGACGAGGAAGGTGAAGGCGTCCGCGGTGATGGCGCGCGCGGCCCCGAGCAGCTGGATGAGGGCGCCGCCGGCGCCGGCGCCGACCGCTTCCGCCACGCTCCGGCTGATCTGGAGTTTCGTATTGCCTTCGATGAGGTTCTCGGTGCCGATGAGCTGGGGCAGCCAGGACTGGTAGGAGACCTCGAAGAAGGTGGTGAGGATACCGGTGAGGGCGGCCACGATGTAGACGTGGACCATGCTGACGGAATCGAGGGCGAATGCCAGCGGGATCGTCGCCAGGGCCAGGAAGCGGCCCAGGTCGGCGACGATCATGACGGTGCGCCGCGACACCCGGTCGGCCACGAGCCCCGCGAAGGGGGCGAGCAGCAGGAACGGGAGGAAGCGCAGCGCACCGAGCACGCCCACTTCGAGGGCTCCCCCGTCCAGCACCACGACCGCGAGGGTCGGGAGTGCGAGGAGGGAGATCTTGTCGCCGAAGTTGCTGACGGTCTGCCCGAACCACAGGCGATTGAAATCGGAATGCCGACCGAGTGCCATGTCGACGCCCTTTTCTGATTGGGTACGGAATTGTCGGGACGGCACTGACGGTATGGACCGGGAGTTAGGGCGCGGTTATGAATGCGGGGACTGTAGAACGCTTGTAGACAGGCGATGAGATCCGCTGGAGAAGCGTGCGATGTCGGCGCTCTCGCGGGCGATCCCGGCGGCCGCCCCGGGGCTCGGGGGCTCGGTTCCGGGGAAGGGCTCGACGGTCACGGGGGTGCCCCGGCGGCCTCCCGACCAGGTGCCGACGGCCAGGCCGTCGACGAGGACGGTGGCCCGGATCTGCCCGCCGCCGGGCCAGACCCTGCGTTGGTGCTCCGAGGGTACCGACAGGTCGCGGCTGCGGTAGCCCACGAGGTAGTTGTCGTAGGCCGGCAGCAGGCGGACGTCCGGTTCCCCGGGCGGGGGCGGGACGTCCGGCCCGGTGTCGCCGAGGGCGGCCCAGGCGTTCTTGCCGGCGGTGGTCCGCAGGCCCGACCAGTGGATGAAGTCCTGGGCGTCGGAGGGGCCGTGGGCCAGCCGGTAGCGGCGGGCCAGTTCGCGTTCGGCGGCGGCCCCGGTGAAGGGCAGCGGGCCGGCCGCGGGCAGCCAGTCGTCCAGGAGCACGAAGGTGGCCTCGTCGCCGCGCTGCGGGCCGTGGCAGATGATGCCGGCCAGCGCCGCGCGGCGGATCAGGTGGAAGGCGGACTGGCCCTTCGGCTCCACCCCGAGGGTGGTCAGGCGGGCGGTGAGTTCGGCGCGGGTGAGCGGCCCCTCGGCGGCGATCGCGTCGGCGATGAGCCGCTCGGAGCGGGTGCACAGGGCCTCGTCCAGGCCTAGTTCGCGCAGGCGCCGGGCGGCGAGCGCGAGGTAGACGGGGCCGAAGAGGTTCAGCAGCCAGCGGGCGTCGGCGGCGGGCACCAGTTGGAGGGTCCCCCGCATGAACCAGCCGCGGACGGCCGTGCGTTCGGTGTCGGTGGCCCGGCGGACCGCCTCCTGGGTCAGCCCGCGGGCCCGTACCCGCAGCCCGAGCTCCGCGGCGGGCAGGTCCTGGGCCTGCACGGCGAGCACCCGGTCGAGGACGGCGGCGACCGAATCCTCCCGGACCCCGCCCCCGATCGCCTGTGCGCGGGCCCTGAGCAGCCGTTCGGTCGTACGTCGTTCCACGTTCCCTGTCTTTCAGCCGAGCAGCCGCAGCCGCATCTCCTCGCGGGCCGCCACGCATCCGACGGCCTGCGTCCCGCCCCAGTCCAGCAGCCGCCAGCCGCGCCAGCGCGGCGGCTCCCGCCCGTACACGGGAAGGTCGAGGCGGGCCGCTTCGTCCAGCGTGCCCGCCCCGACCTTGACCAGGGACTCCTTTCGTACCCACTGGCGCAGGAAGGCGCGCCGCGGGTCGGGGTCCGACCGCAGGGCGGCCAGTTCCTTCCCGGTGCAGACGGCCCCGGCCGTCCGCCAGTCCACGTCCGTCCCGTCGACGGCCTCCACGTCCACGCCGACGGGGCCGTCGGCCGCGGCGGCCGCGACCCAGCCCCGGGCGTGCGCGAGGCTGACGCCGGTGCCGGGCGCCTCGACGAGCCGGGGCCTGCCGTGCGGCCGCTCGCACGCACCGCAGCTCTGAACGACGGTGAGGCCCTGCGCCGGGCGGCCGAGGAGCCGCCCGGCACAGAGCCGGACCAGGGCGTGCGCGGCGAGGAAGTCGTCCCGGTCTGAGGCCGACCGGAGGGCGCCGGCGCGGTCCAGTTCGGTACGGGTCAGCAGCCCCCGTACGTCACCGGCCGCCGCCAGCACCGCTCCGGTCGGACCGGCCAGCGCGAGACCGGCCATCAGCGCCTGCGGCGCAGCACGGCGTAGTAGCCGGGCAGGCGCAGGGCGTCGGAGTCGGACCGGGGGTCGATGGCGTGCAGCTCGATCGCCTCGTCCTCGACGACCTCCCACTCGTCCGCCCCGAAGGCCTCGGCCAGTTCGGGCCGGGTGAAGCGGTGCGAGTGCCGTACGCCGGCCGCCTCCAGCGGGCCGACGAGGTCCTCGGCCCGGCCCCGCTTGCCACCGACGAAGCCGAGGTAGCCGAAGGAGTTGCTGGAGTAGTCGGGCTCGTGGACGATCAGGGTGCCCTCGCTGCCCAGCAGCCGCGCGGCGACGGCGGCGAGCCGGGCCCGGGCCTCGGTGTCCAGGACGTGGAAGACGCCGCGCACGAAGATGTTGTACGGCCCCTCCCCCAGGGCGGCGGCCTGCTCGGCGTCGGTCATGTCGATGGCCAGGTAGTCGACGTTGGCCACGCCCGCCGCCTCGCGCCGGGCGTGCTCGATGGCGCTGGCGGACACGTCGACGCCGATGACCGCCGGGTAGTGCGGGGCGAGTTCGCGGCTGTAGCGGCCGTTGCCGCAGCCGAGGTCGATGACCGGGAGGCCGCTGCCGAAGTGGCGCTGCGCCTGGCCCAGCAGCCAGTGGAACTCCTCGCCGCTGTCGGCGTCCCAGATGACGTCCCCGCCGCGGCCGGTGCGCCGGATCCCGGCCCAGTAGCGTTCCCAGGCGTCGCCCGTGTCGCGCTCCTCGGCCTTGCCGGGGGCCTCGTCCTGCTGTCCGGGCGGCGGGGAGAGCCGCTCCCAGGCCTCGTCCTCGGCGAGGGACTCCAGCAGCGTGGTGAACTCCTCGAACATCGCGTCGACGAGTCCGTCGGGGTAGACCGCGGGCAGGTGGTCCCAGTTGAAGGTGAGCCCGTCGGGCTTCTCGAACACCTGGAAGTCGAGGGAGACCTGCGGGGTCTGGGAGATCCCGTAGACGGGCACGCCCAGCTCGTTCTCCTCGTACTGCGGCGGGTGGCCGGCCAGGCTGGTCATCACCACGGGCATGGCGGGGGCGAGGGAGCCGCGCAGCTTGGTCAGCTCGCGCAGCACCTGCACCCCGCTGAAGTAGCGGTGCTCCAGGTCGGCCCAGAGGCGGCGCTGGACGGCCTGGGCGCGTCCGGCGAAGGTGTGCTCCTGCTGTTCGACGGCGAGCAGCAGGGTGGTGGTGGTGTCCGCGAGCAGGGCGTTGACCTGCGGGTGCAGCGGGAGGCGGTTGAAGAGCGGGAAGTTGATGGTGAAGCGGGCCTGCCCGGAGGCCTTCCCGAGGATCTCGGCGTAGGCGGCGGCCAGCACCCCGGAGGGGGTCACCTCGCGGGCGTGCGCCCGTTCCTGGATCCGGGCCCACCGCTCGGGGGAGACGACGTGGCTGCGCCGCTCGAACCGGACGGGCAGCTCGGGGGCGTCGGCGGGGCGCTCGGGCAGGGCGGGGGCCGGCGGGAGGGTGGCGAGGCGGTCGCGCCAGTACCACTCGGAGCGGCGGTAGATCTCGCTGTCGCGCAGGGAGTTGCCGACGGCGAGGACGTAGTCGCGGAAGGTCAGCTCCAGCGGGGCGAGTTCGGCGTCCGGTTCCGCGTAGTAGGTGACCAGGTCGGGGACGAGGACCTGGAAGTAGCTCCAGGCGTCGGCGACGAGGAAGTCCAGGCAGAGGTGGATCCGGGCCCGGCCGCCGCCGAGGAGGCTGATCCGTACGTCGAACAGCGGCCAGGCGTCGGCGTCCAGCACCTGGTGGGAGAGCCGCTCGCGCAGGTCGGCCAGCTCGCGCTGCCGGGTCGCCTCGTCGAGGCCGCCGAGATCGGTGACGGGGATCTCGTACGCCGGGACCTCCTCGAAGACCTGCTGGGTGCCGTCGGGCAGGACCCGGGTGCGCAGGGCGTCGTGGCGTTCGACGAGCCGGCGCCAGGCGCTGTCGAAGCGGGGGACGTCGAGCTTCTCGCTCTCCCACTCGAAGTAACCGTGGCAGCCGACGTTGCCGAGCTCGACGATCCCGCCGCGGCCGATCCACAGCGCCTGCTGGCTCTCGGTGAGGGGGAACGGCTCGAACCGGGCGGCGGGGTCGGGGACGATCGCCGGGAGACCGCCGAAGGAGCCGCGTCCGCCGGCGCGTTCGGTGGTGACGAGGGTGGCGAGCTCGGCGACGGTGGGGCACCCGGAGAGGTCGGAGAGGCTCAGCTCCACGCTGTAGCGACGGCGGATCTCGTCGATCAGCTGGAAGGCCAGCAGCGAGTGCCCGCCCAGCTCGAAGAAGTTGTCGTGGATGCCGATGCCTTCGGTGCGGAAGGCCTCGGCCCACAGCCTGACGAGGCCGTCCTCGATCTCGTTGCGGGGCGCCTCGTAACCCGCGCCGACCCCGTCGCGGCCCTCCGGGGGCTGCGGCAGCGCGCGCCGGTCGACCTTGCCGTTGGCCAGCCGGGGCAGGGCGGGCAGGACGACGACCGAGCCGGGGACCATGTAGTAGGGCAGGGTGCGGGCGACCTCGGCGCGCACGGCGGCCGGGTCGGGCTCCGCGGCGCCCGCGGCCGGGGAGAGGTAGGCGACGAGCCGCTTGTCGCCGGGGCCGCGTTCCTGGGTGACGACGACGGCCTCGCCGATCCCGTCGAGCCGCGCGATGTGCGTCTCCACCTCTCCCAGCTCCACGCGGAAGCCGCGAATCTTGACCTGGGAGTCGGAGCGGCCGAGCAGCTCGACGGCTCCGTCCTCGCGGCGGCGGGCGAGGTCGCCGGTGTCGTAGAGGACGGGGTGCGGGTCACCGGGGACGGGGTTGGGGTGGAACTTCGCGGCGGTGAGTTCGGGGCGGCCGTGGTAGCCGGCGGCCACACCGGCGCCGGAGACGTGGAGCCGGCCGACCTCGCCCTCGGGGACCGGGCGGCCCTCCTCGTCGAGCAGGTGGACCCGCAGGTTGGCGATGGGCACCCCGACCGGGACCTGCCGGGTGGCGCGGACCTCCTCCGGGGTGGCCTGGCTGGTGTGGTCGATGCCCGCCCCGAGGTCCAGGCAGGACAGGACGTTGGTGGTCTCGGTGGTGCCGTAGGTCATGACGACGCGGAAGGAGGTGTCGACGGGCGGCCAGCTGTGGACCCGCTCGGCCGTGGTCACCATGATCCGCAGGGCGGCGTCGGCGGGCCACTCCAGCCCCCATACGGGCTCGGCCAGGGCCGCGACCAGCATGGTGTGGGTGATGCCCTCGGCAACCAGCCAGTCCCGGATCTGCTCCGGGGTCTGCGCCTGCCCGGCCTCGGGGATGTGGATCGCGGCGCCGGCCGGCAGGTAGGCGAGCCATTCCATGATCTGGACGGCGAAGCCGGGGGTGGACGTCCAGGAGGCCCGGTCGCCGGGCCGGACCCCGTAGGCACGGGTGGTCCAGTGCACCAGGTTGGTGAGGGCGCCGTGCCGTTCGAGGACGGCCTTGGGGGTGCCGGTGGAGCCGGAGGTGTAGATCAGGTGGCTGATGGTGTCGGGCCCGGTGACGGCCGGCGGGGCGGTCTCCGGCATGCCCCGGCCGGCGGCGGCGACCTCCGCCCGGTCCACGGACTCCGGTATGCGGCGGCCGAGTTCGGCCGGGGTGAGCACGAGCAGCGGACCGGCGTCGGCGATCATGGCGGCGAGCCGGTCGTCGGGGTTGACCGGGTCGAGGGCGACGACGGCCGCGCCCGTCTTGAGGATGGCGAGGGAGCCGAGGACGTAGTCGGCGCCGCGCGGGTAGCAGAGCCCGATCCGGGTGCCGGGCGCGGCACCGCGGGCGATCAGGGCGTGCGCCAGGCGGTTGGTGGCGGCCTCAAGTTCGGCGTAGGTCCAGGTGCGGTCGCCCTGCACGAGGGCGGTGGCCGTGGGGGTGCGCGCGGCCTGTTCGGCGAGGAGCTGCGGGTACCCGGTGTCGGGGAACGCGGCGTCCGTCCGGTTGAAGTCGACGAGTGCGGTGGTCACAGTACGGGCCCTTTCTTACTTCGCGAAGGCTCGGCTGCGCAGCAGCCGCACGGGGAGACTGTTGATCCCCCAGGTGAAGTTGGAGGAGTTGAACGAGACCGGTCCGGCGAGCTCGAACCCGTCCAGTACGGCGAGCATCTCGGACAGCAGCGCACCGAGTTCGAAGCGCGCGAGGCGGGCGCCGAGGCAGAGGTGGCGGCCGTGGCCGAAGGCGACGTGCCGGTTGGGGCGCCGGTCGACGCGGAAGGCGTGCGGGTCGGCGAAGACCTCCTCGTCCCGGTTGGCGGAGACGTTCCACAGGGTGACGCGGGCGCCGGCGGCGACGGGGATCCCGTTGATCTCCGTGTCGTGGGCGGCGGTGCGCAGGGCGTGCACCCCGGGGGTGGTCCAGCGCAGGACCTCCTCGACCGCGGGGGCGATGCCGTCGGGGCCGAGGGCCCGCAGCAGCCGCCACTGGTCGGGGTGCTCGGCGAACATGTGGACCGCGCCGGCGGCGGAGTAGCGGGTGGTCTCGTTGGCGCCGGAGAGGACTCCGTTGAGGTTGAAGACGATCTCGTGGTCGCTGAGCGGCCGTTCGCTGCCGTCGCCCTCGTCGACGAGCGTGTCGTGGGCGATCTGGCTGACCAGGTCGTCGCCGGGGCGGGCGCGGCGCTCGGCGAGCAGTTCGATGAAGTAGAGGAAGATCTCCGAGTGGGCGCTGCTGCGCACCGCCTCGTCCGGGGAGTCGAAGGCGTCGGTGGTGAGGGCCCCGATCCAGGCCCAGTCGGCGCGTGGGATGCCGAGGACGGCGCAGACCACCCGGTTGGGCAGCTGCTTGGCCAGGTCGATGAAGTCCAGTTCCTCGTGTTCCGCGGACTCGGTGACGAGCTCGCCGACCACCTGCTCCACCAGTGCTTCCAGGCGCGGCATCTGCTGCGGGCCGAAGGCCTGCTGGAGGGCGCGCTTGAGGCGGGTGTGGTGGGGGACGTCGGAGACGATGAGCATGCGCTGGGTGACGGCGGCGACGGCGGCGGGGTCGCTGCCCAGGCGCATCCCGCGGCCCGAGATGAAGGTGTCGCTGTCGGCGTAGGCCTTCATGATGTCGCGGTGCTTGGTCAGCGCCCAGAAGCCGCCGTCCTCGCTGCCGGGTTCGGGGTGCCAGTGGACGGGCGAGTTGGCGCGCAGCCAGCTGAACGCGGACCAGAAGTCGTTGCGACCGAAGGGGCCCGGGTCGAGCAGGTCGATCTCCATCTCAGGCTCCTCGCAGACCGAGCGGGCGGGTGTCGGGCCAGTGGGCGTCGACGAAGTCGGCGCACTCGTCCTCGGTGCCGTCGAAGCCGGCCGTGGTCCAGCCGTCGGGCGTCTCGCGTGCGGCGGGGTACAGCGCGTACTGCCCCTCGTGGTTCACGAGGACCTGATGGGTGGTGGGCACGGTGTCCTCCGGACTCGGGCGGGCGGTGGGGTGGGGTGGGGTCGTGCGGGACGGGGCGGGGGCCGGCCGGTCCGGGCGGGCGCCCGGGACCGGTCGGGTGCGCGGGTGTCAGGCCGTCGGGGTGAGGGGCGCGGCGTCCTCGCCGCGCAGCAGGGTGGTCAGGTGGTCCAGTACGGGCCGGGGGCGTCGCAGTACGGCGTGGTGGCCCCCGGTGGTGGTGTGCCGGGCGAAACCGGCGGTGGTGACCGCGGCCCAGCCGTCCAGGTCGGCCGCGCTGACGGTCTCGTCGCCGTCGGCGCCCCAGGCGTGCACGGGCACGTCCAGCCGGACGCCCGGCTTGTGGGTGTAGCTCAGGGACAGCTGGGCGTCCTTGCGGAGCATCCCGACCATCAGGGCGCGGGTGTCCTCGTCGAGGAGGGCGGGGTCCAGGCCGGCCGTGTCGAAGAGCTTGTCCAGCTCCTCGCCGTCGTCGACGATGCCGCGGCCGGCGCCGTCCCAGTGTCCGGGGGCCCGGCAGCCGCTGACGACCAGGGCCCGCGGCGCGGTCCTGCGGGACACCTCGTAGCCGAGGAGTCCGCCGAAGCTGTGGCCGAAGACGATGACCGGCCGATCGGCGACGGTGGCCGCCAGCTCGTCGGCGATGGCCTCCACGGCCTCGTCGAAGGTGTCCGGCATCGGTTCGCGCCAGCGGTTCTCCCGGCCCGGGAGCTGTACGCCGTAAACCTGGGCGATGCCGTCCAGTTCGGGCTGCCAGGCGCGGAACTGCTGGCAGCCGGCCCCGGCCGGGGGCAGGCAGAGCAGCACGGGCAGGTCCCCGTCGGCGGGGTCGCTCGTCCAGGTGGAGATCCAGCCGCCCATGGCCTAGGCCCCTTCCACGGCCGCGGCCCCGGCGGGGACGGGAACGGCTGCGGCGACGGCTTCGGCCGAGGCCGCGTCCTCGGATCCCGCGCCCGGTGCGGCGGCCAGCCGGTCGATCTCGGCGGCGACCTCCGCGACCGTCGGGCGGGCCAGCAGCGCGCCGAGGCCCACGCGCAGTCCGGTGCTGCGGCGCAGTTCCGACACCACGCGGGCCGCGGCGAGGGAGTGGCCGCCCAGCTCGAAGAAGTCGGCGTCGGTCCCGGCGACCCGGGTGCCGAGCACCTCGGCCCAGACGGTCATCACGACGCGCTCGCTCGCGCTCACGCCCGCGTCCCCGGTGCCGTCCGCCGCGCCGGCCGGTGTCTCCGGTGCCGCGAGGGCCAGGGCCAGCGCCTCCCGGTCGGCCTTGCCGGTGGTCAGCGTCGGGATCCGTTCGAGCACGCGCACGGTCGCCGGGACCGCGGCCGCGGGGAGCTGCTTGCGGCAGCGCTCCACGACCCGGGCCGCCAGTTCGGCCGGTTCGGCGCCGGGTGCGGCGACCACGGCGAGACCGAGGGTCTGGCCCGTGGTGAGCGGGCAGCAGGCCGCGGCGACGACCTCGGGGAGTTCGGCGGCGACGCGTTCGACCTCCCCCAGCTCGATGCGGTGGCCCCGCACCTTGACCTGGTCGTCGCGGCGCCCCCGGTACTCGAGCGCGCCGTCGGCGCGGCGGACGACCACGTCGCCGGTCCGGTACATGCGGGTGCCGCCGCCCTGGAAGGGGTCCGGCAGGAAGCGGGAGGCTGTGAGGCCGGGGCGGCCCCGGTAGCCCCGGGCGACGGCCGGGCCGCCGAGGTACAGCTCGCCCTCCGTACCGGCCGGGACGGGCACGAGCTGCTCGTCCAGGACGTAGGCCCGGTAGCCGGGCAGCGGTCGTCCGATGGTGGTCACGTCGTCCCCCCGTCGGCTGTCGGCCCAGGTCGCGGCGATGGTCACCTCCGTCGGCCCGTACACGTTGAGCAGCCGGCGGCCGTCGGCGAAGCGCTCGGCCAGGGCGGCGGGGCAGGCCTCCCCCGCGACCACGACCACCTCGGCGGAGTCGATGCCGGCTCCGTGCGCGGCGAGCAGGGAGGGGGTGAGGGAGACCGTGCGCAGGCCGCCGGGCAGGGCCTCGCGGCCTTCGGCGGCGGCCCGGCGCAGACCCTCCAGGGAAAGGTCGGTCAGGGCCACGCCCTGGCCGTGGACGAGGTAGAGCAGGGTGCACCAGAGCCAGCCGTCGAAGGCCGGTGAGACCGCGTTGAGGCCGAGCCCGCCGGGGGGCAGGCCGAGTCCGGCCAGGGCGGCGACGAAGGTGTCCAGGCCGCGGTAGGTGACCTCGACGCCCTTGGGCCGGCCGGTGGTTCCGGAGGTGTAGATCAGGTAGGCGCAGCCGTCGGCGGCGGGCACGGACACCGCGAGCGCGCCGGGGGCGCTGCGGCGGACCTCCCGCGGGGTGAGGAGGGTGATCCCGCCGGCCTCCAGACCGGCGGGGGTGCCGGGGGCCACCAGGACGGCGGCGCCGGCGTCGCGCAGGACACCGCCGAGCCGTTCCACCGGGTGCTCCGGGTCCAGGGGCACGGCGGTCCCGCCGAGGCTCCAGACGGCGAGCAGGGCGGGGACGCTCTCCCGGGACCGTCCGAGCAGCAGCCCGACGGGGGTCTCCGGGCCCACTCCGGCCCGGGCGAGCGCGGCGGCGTAGCGGGCGGTCCGGGCGGTGAGCGCGGCGAAGGTCAGGGAGCCGTCCGCGGCCCGGACCGCGGTCTCGTCCGGCTGCTCCCGGGTCCACCGTTCCAGGCGGGCGAACAGCGGCGGCAGCGCGCCCTCCGCAGGCTCCGCCGCGCCGGGCGGCGGGGTGTCGTCGGCCGGCCCGTCCGGGGCGGTGGCCCCGGACGGCGCGGCATGCGGCTCGGTCATCCGTCGTTCCTCTCGGTGTCCGCGGGGCGGGCGGCGGCGGTGGCCCGCAGGCGCGGGCCCACGACCTGGCCGGGTGCGCCCTGCGGGAGCTGCATCGACTTGGTTTCCAGGAAGGCCTCCAGCCCGGCCGTGCCGCATTCGCGGCCGATCCCGGACTGCTTGAACCCGCCGAACGGCGCCGCCGGGTTGAACTGGCCGCCGTTCACGTCGACCAGGCCGGAGCGGAAGCGGCGGGCCACGCGCGCGGCGCGGGCGTCGTCGCCGGACCAGACCGCTCCGTGCAGGCCGTAGCGGGTTCCGTTGACGATCCGGACCGCCTGCTCCTCGTCGTCGTAGGGGATGACGGACAGCACCGGGCCGAAGATCTCCTCCTGCGCGATGGTGGTGAGCGGGTCCACGTCGGCGAAGACCGTGGGCCGGACGTAGTAGCCGGTGTCCAGGCCGGCGGGGCGGCCGGGGCCGCCCAGGACCAGGCGGGCCCCGCCCTCCTCGGTGCCCCGGCGGACGTACGCGGTGACGCGCTCGTGCGCGGCCGCGGACACCAGGGGGCCGAGGTCGGTGGCGGGGTCGCGCGGATCGCCGGTGACGTAGCCGTCCATGGCCTCGGCGACCAGCTGCAGCGCCTCGTCCTGGCGGTCGCGCGGGACCAGCAGCCGGCTCCACTGCAGGCAGGTCTGTCCGGTGTTGAAGAGCATCTGGTCGACGGTGGCGGCGACGGCGGAGGCGAGGTCCGCGTCGTCGAGGACCAGGCTGGCGTTCTTGCCGCCGAGTTCGAGGTGGACGCGCTTGATCCGGTCGGCGCCGAGGGCGGAGACCTCGCGGCCCGCCCGGGTGGACCCGGTCAGGGAGACCACGTCGACCAGCGGGTGGGTGACGAGCGCCGTGCCGAGGTCGGCGCCGGTCCCGACGACCATGTTGAAGACGCCGGGCGGCAGGTCGGCCTCGGCGACGGCCTCGGCGAGCAGCCGGGCGTGCAGCGGGGTGATCTCGCTCGGCTTGTGCACGACGGTGCAGCCGGCCATGAGCGCGGGGACGATCTTCTGCACGGTGAGCAGCAGCGGGGTGTTCCACGGCGTGACGCAGGCGGCGACCCCGGCGGGTTCGCGCACGACGAGGGAGTGGCCCACGCGCTCCTCGAAGGTGTGCGAGGCGGCCGTCTCCACGCAGTGCGCGGCCATGCCCAGGGACAGGCCGACGTGGGTGTGGCGGGCCATCCGGGCGGGCGCGCCCACCTCGGCGGTGATGATCTCGGCGAAGCGGTCGGCCCGTGCCTCCATGGCCCCGACGACCCGGCGCAGGAGGGCCACCCGCTCGCGCAGCGGGGTGGCCGCCCAGCCCTCGAAGGCCGCGGCGGCGGCTCGGGCCGCGCGGTCGGCGTCCCGGGCGGTACCGGCGGGCACGGTGGCGAGGGGCCGCTCGGTGCTGGGGTCGGTGACGACCAGCCGGCCCTCCGCGTCGGAGGCGACCCAGGCGCCGTCGATCCACTGGTCGGTGTAACGGGGCGGCAGGAGGGCCGCGTCCGGTGCGGCGCCGGGCGGTCTGGAGTCCTGCGGCAGGGGCGGAACGGTCAGCACGGTCACGGTGGAGTCCTCACTCGGTCACGGAAATGCAGGGGCTCGCGGGACGGCGGTGGCACGGGCACGGCGGAGGGCGGACAGCGGGAGGTGGTGGGCGGTGCGGCGGCGGCCCGTCGGGTCAGTCGGCCGCCCGCAGCCGGGCGGCGGGGGCCCGGTTGTCGGGCCTGGCCCGCCGTACGGGGCGGACCGGGACGGGAGTACGGACCTCCACGCTCCACGGCGGCGTACCGGCCCGGCGGGGCGGCGGACGCAGGGCGCGGACGGCGGCGGGCGGCGCGGCGGCGGCCTGGGCGGGAGCGGCGGGGCGGGCGGCGGCGGCCGGGAGCAGGGTGCGCAGCAGCAGCTGGGTCTCGGGCTCGGGCGCCACGGCGAGCTCGTCGCGCATCCGCCGGGCGCACAGCTCGTACCAGCGCCGCACGCAGGCGAGTTCGCCGCGCCGGCCGTGGGCGGCCATCAGGGCCCGGTAGGTCTCCTCGTGGTGGCGGTCGATCTCCAGGGTGCGCTTGCAGAGCCCGATCAGCTCGACGAAGTCCTCGCGCGCCTCGGCGTCGGCGCGCAGCGCCCCGAGGGCCCGCAGCGCGAGCCCCCTGAGGTATTCGCGCTGTTCGACGACCCAGTCGGCGCTCTCGCCGCGCAGGAACTCGCCGCCGTAGAGGCCGAGCGCCGAGCGCAGCAGGGTCCGGGAGAGTCCGGCGTCCCCGGAGGTGGCGGCCCGCAGGCCGGCGTGCACGAGCTCCTGGAAGCGGTCGAGGTCGGACCAGATCCCGGCGACGTGCAGGACGTAGCCGAAGTCGCGGTAGACCAGCCGGATCCCGGAGTCGCCGGGACGGTCGGGGTGGGCGTCGAGGACGCGGCGCAGCGCGTGGGCGGCGACCTTGAGGGAGCTGCCGGCGGAGCTGTCGGTGCCGGGCCACAGGGAGGCGTAGAGCCGTTCGCGGGTGAGGGTCTGGCCGCGGTGGACGACGAGGTACTGGAAGAGGCCGCGGGCCTTGCCGGCCCGCCAGTGGCGTACGGGGGCGCCGTTGACGGTCAGTTCGAAGTCGCCCAGGAAGCGGACGCGTACCGCCGGCCCCGCCGTTTCGGTCGCTGCGGTGGTCATCGCGTCCTCCCCGTTGCTCGTTCGCCTGCCGCTCTGCCTGCGAGGAGTGTGTGCGGAGGGTCTACAACGGGCCTACAACGGCCGGATCTTTGCGGTGTAGAGCGGTGATAGGGCGGTTTTCGACACTGATGAGCACGACCACCCGCACCGCCGACTCCGAAATGAGGGCTGTTTCATGACCAGCACCGACACCCGGCTTCAGAAGGTCGTCATCCTGGGGGGCGGCACGGCCGGCTGGATGACGGCCGCGTATCTCGGCAAGGCGCTGCAGGGAACGGTCGAGATCACCGTGCTCGAGGCGCCGTCGATCCCGCGGATCGGCGTGGGCGAGGCGACCGTGCCCAACCTCCAGCGCTCCTTCTTCGACTACCTGGGCATCGCCGAGGACGAGTGGATGCGGGAGTGCAACGCGAGCTTCAAGATGGCGGTGCGCTTCGTGAACTGGCGCACCGGCGGTCAGGGCGAGTCGACGGCGCGCGAGCTGCCCGGCGGCGGGCCGGACCACTTCTACCACCCGTTCGGCCTGCTGCCCGACTACGACCAGACGCCGCTGTCGCACTACTGGTTCAAGCGCAAGTACGAGGGCCGCACCACCGAGCCCTTCGACTACGCCTGCTTCCGCGAGCCCCCCGTGATGGACGCGATGAAGGCGCCGCGCTGGCTCGACGGCCGTCCGGCCACCCGGTACGCCTGGCACTTCGACGCCCAGCTGGTGGCCGACTTCCTGCGCCGGTTCGCCACCGAGAAGCAGGGTGTGCAGCACGTGCAGGACGAGATGGTCCGGGTGGAGCAGGACTCCCGCGGTTTCGTGACGACCCTGCACACCAAGGGCGGTCTGGCGCTGGACGCCGACCTGTTCGTGGACTGCTCCGGCTTCCGCGGCCTGCTGATCAACCAGGCGCTGCAGGAGCCCTTCATCGACATGAGCGACCACCTGCTGTGCGACAGCGCGGTGGCGACGGCGGTCCCGCACGACGACGAGGCCAACGGCGTCGAGCCGTACACCTCGGCGATCGCCATGTCCTCCGGCTGGGCCTGGAAGATCCCCATGCTGGGGCGTTTCGGCACGGGCTACGTGTACTCCAGCAGGTTCGCCGACCAGGACACCGCCACCCGCGAGTTCGCGGACATGTGGGGCCTGGACCCGGAGCAGACGAAGTTCAACCACATCCGCTTCCGCGTGGGCCGCAACCGCCGCGCCTGGGTGAACAACGTCGTCAGCATCGGCCTGTCCTCCTGCTTCCTGGAGCCGCTGGAGTCGACCGGCATCTACTTCATCACCGCCGCCATCTACCAGCTCGCCAAGCACTTCCCGGACAAGACCTTCAACAAGGGTCTGGTCGACAGCTTCAACAACGAGATCGAGGTGATGTTCGACGACACCCGCGACTTCATCCAGGCGCACTTCTTCTACGCGCCGCGCAACGACACCCCGTTCTGGCAGGCCAACAAGAAGCTGGTGCTCCCCGAGAACATCAAGCAGAAGATCTCCGCCTACAAGGCCGGCCTGCCGATCAACTCCCCGATCACCGACGAGTCCACGTACTACGGCAACTTCGAGGCGGAGTTCCGCAACTTCTGGACCAACGGCAGCTACTACTGCATCTTCTCGGGCCTCGGCCTGGAGCCGGACGCGCCGCTGCCCACCCTCGCGCACCGGCCCGAGTCGGTGGCCGGCGCGGAACCCCTCTTCGAGACCGTCAAGCGCCAGCAGCAGAACCTGCTGGAGACCCTGCCCAGCGCCTACGACTACCTGCGCCGCCTGCACGGCGCGTAAGGACCGCTCCGCTCCCGCCACCACGCCACCACGGCCCGGCAGCACGGCTCTCCCGCCGGCTGCCGGGCCGCAGTCGCTCTTCAGCCACTCCAGGAGTCAGACATGCCCCACCGCTCCGCAACCGAGCACGCCGTGCCGGACGAACCCACCGGGGACCGGCAGGCGGACCTCCGCCCCTTCATGGCCGCGTTCCCCACGGGCGTGTCCGTGGTGACCACGCTGGGCTCCGACACCGTGCCCCACGGCCTGACCTGCAGTTCCCTCGCGAGCGTCGCGCTCGATCCGCCGACGGTCGTGGTCTGCATACGGGCCGCGAGCCCGACGCTCGCGGTGCTGCTCGCCCAGGGCGCCTTCGCCCTGAACCTGCTGCACGAGAGGGCCCGCACCACCTCCGACCTGTTCGCCTCCGGCGCCCCCGACCGCTTCGAACGGGTGGAGTGGCGGCTGCCGCTGGGGGCCGGCGGCCCGCACCTGACGGCGGACGCGCACGCCGTGGCGGACTGCTCCGTGGTCAGGACCGTCGGCTTCGGGGACCACACCGCGGTCTTCGCCCAGGTGGACCGGGTCACCGTCCGGGACGACCCGCAGCCGCTGCTGTACGGCCTGCGCCGCTACGCCCCGTGGTCGGCGGCCTCGTCGGCGCCGCTCCCCCAGGCCGCCCGCCTGGCCCCGCCCACGGCCCTGACCAACGCCGCTCCGGAGGGAGGCACCCGTGTCCGGGGCTGATCCGCTGCCCGCGCTGCTGATCGCCGTACCCGTGGTGATCGTGGCCTGCCAGGCGGGCGCGGCCGTCTGCCGGCGGCTGGGGCAGCCGCCCGTGGTGGGCGAGATCGCCACGGGCATCCTGCTCGGGCCGTCCCTGCTCGGCTGGCTCTGGCCACAGGCCCAGCACGCGCTGTTCCCGGCGACCGTGCTCCCGTACACCTCCGTGCTCGGCCAGATCGGCCTGCTCGCCTTCATGTTCCTGGTCGGGCTGGAGCTGGACCTGAAGAGCCTGCGCGGTCACACCCGGGTGGCGGTGGCCGTCAGCCAGGCCGGCATGGTGCTGCCGCTGGGACTGGGCGCCGTCCTCGCGCTCGCCCTCTACGGCGATTTCGCGCCGGACGGGGTGGGCCGGACGCCCTTCGTCCTGTTCATCGCCGTGGCCATGAGCATCACCGCGTTCCCCGTGCTGGCGCGCATCCTCATCGACCGCGGGCTGTACGGGACCCCGCTCGGGGCCCTCGCCATGGCCTGCGCGGCGGTGGACGACGTGGTCGCCTGGTGCCTGCTGGCCCTGGTGGTGGCGCTGGCCTCGGCCGGCTCCCCGATGGAGGCGGCCACCGCGGCGGTGCTCGCCGCGGCCTTCGCGGTGGCCATGCTCTACGGGGTGCGGCCGTTGCTGGCGCGCTGGGCGGAGCGCGCCGACCGGTGGCGGGACGCGGTGGTGCTGGTCGCGCTGTTCAGCGGGCTCAGCCTGTCGGCCCTGGTCACCGACCTGATCGGGGTGCACGCGCTGTTCGGGGCGTTCCTGTTCGGTGTGGTCACCCCGCGCACCGGGCGGCGCATCGAGGTCTCGGCGGCCCGGCTGCGGGCGTTCACCGTTCCCGTGCTGCTGCCGCTGTTCTTCGTGCACACGGGGCTGCGGACGGACATCGGCGGGCTGACGGCCTCTCCCGAGCTGTGGCTCTGGGCTCTGGCGATCCTCGCCGTCGCCGTCCTCGGCAAGTGGGGCGGCGCGGCGGGCGCGGCCCGGATCTGCGGAAGACCGTGGCGGGAGGCCCTGTCGATCGGCGCCCTGATGAACTGCCGGGGGCTGACCGAGCTGGTGGTGCTGAACGTCGGCCTCGAACTCGGCGTGATCGGGCCGCAGCTGTTCACCATGCTCGTGCTGATGGCGCTGGTGACTACCGCGGTGACCAGTCCGGCCCTGACCGGGCTGCGGGCGAAGGCGGCGGCCCCGCAGGGCCCACCGCAGCGGCCGGTGCCCGAGGGCGCCCTCTCCGGTCCCTGAGGGCCGGGCCGTACCGGCGGCCGGCGGATCCCGACGGCTGGTCAGGGATGCGCCGGCCGCGTCGGCGCGGGCGCCGTGAGCTCCCGTGCGTAGCGGACGGCGGGGCGGCCGTCGAGCACGGTCTCGCCGGCCGGGAGGAAGCCGTTGCGCACGAGGACCGTGCGGGATCCGAGGTTGTCCACGGTCGCCGCCGCCCGCAGGGACCGCAGCCCGTAGCCCTCCGCCGCGAGCACCAGGACCTGCCGGACCGCGCTCGTGGCCAGGCCCCGGCCGGCCGCCTCGCGGGCGACACGGAAGCCCAGTTCGGCACTTCCGTCGGCGATGTCGATCAGGTTGACCCGTCCGAGCACCTCCCCGTCCGCGGCGACGATCAGGTGGAGGCGGTCGCGCCCGGCGGCCTGCCCGGCGAGCAGCTCGGCGTGACGGCGGTCGAAGTCCGCGAAGTAGGCGTCCCCCCGGTCGGGCACCGAGGCCGCGAACCAGGAGCGGTTGGCGCGCTCGAACGCGAGCAGGGCCGGGGCGTGTTCGGCTCGCAGGAGCTGGATCTCCGTCATCGGTGCATCGTAGGCGGCGACGGCCCGCTCCGCTCCGCAGCTACGCCGTGTTCTCCGTCGGCACGCACAGCACGGGGATCGGCGACAGGTGCAGCAGCTTGTGCGGGGTGGAGCCGAGCAGGGCGCCGCGGATCGGGCTGTCGCCCCAGCTGCCGACGATGATGACGCGGGCCCGGTGACGTGCGGCGGCGTCCAGCAGTGCCTGCGCGGGCTTCTCGTCGACCACCTCCACCGTGGAGGGCACACCGGCGGCGTCGGCCTCCTCGACGGCGTGGGCGAGGGCGCTGCGGCCCGCCTGGCGGACGGCTTCCCGGTGGGCGCGGGACTCCTCGCCGGTGCTGCCCGGGGCGGCCGCCCCGTAGACGAGGACGAGGGGCTCGCCGAAGGCGGTCGCCACCTCCAGCGCCACGTGCAGGGCGCGTTCGGCGCCGGGCGACTCGTCGTATCCGAGGACCACGGACATCGGGGGCTCCTCAGCGCTTCCTGGGGTGGACGAGGGCCGGGTCGACGACGCCCCGCCGCTCCTGCCAGAACCTGCCGTCGCGGAGCCGCCAGAAGCACATGACGAGGACGCCGACGACGGCGATCGCGATGCCGATGACGAGGGGCGGTCCCAGCCCGAACCAGGACACCCCGCTCGCGGAGTTCTCGGGGTTGGACATGTCGCCGATCGACTCCACCAGCAGCCAGATCAGCAGGGCGGCTCCGACCACCGGCCCGACCCCGATGAGCAGGAGGTTGTGCGGACCCTCCAGCAGGTGGCGGCGGTAGTAGACGGCGCAGGCCAGACCGGTGAGCGCGTAGTAGAAGGCGATGAGCAGGGACAGCGCGGTGAGCGAGTCCAGCAGGGCGTTCTCGCTGATCTGGTTGACGGCGAGGTACCAGGCGATGGCGATGCCGGCGACCCACCAGGTGCTCACGTCGGGGGTGCGGAACCTCGGGTGGATGTGCGCGAGGTGCGGCGGGAGCGCGTGCCTGCGGGCCATCGACAGGGCGGTGCGGGAGGCCGGGATGATCGTGGTCTGGGTGGAGGCCAGCGCGGAGGTGCAGACGGCGAGGAGGACCACCCAGTCCCAGCCGCCCATGACCTCGTGGGCGAGGACGGCGAAGATGGCCTCCTCCTCGGCGGCGTTCTCGGCGAGGAACGCGGTGCCCGCGTAGGCGACGACGGCGAAGCCCACGGACAGGTAGGTGACCAGGAGGATCACCGTGGACCAGATGCCGGCCCGGCCGGGCGCCGTGGCGGAGTTCTCGACCTCTTCGGTGAGGTTGACCGCGGACTCCCAGCCCCAGTACATGAACACGCCGAGCAGCAGTCCGCCGGTGAGGGCGGCCCCTCCGGCGCCGAAGGGGTTGAGCCAGGCGATGCTCGGTTCGATCTCCTCGAGGGTGCTGTTCCCGGCGTAGACGCGGTAGATGGCGACCACGGCGAAGGTCAGGAGGAAGAAGACCTGGGCCAGGATGAGGATGTCCTGGAGGTGGGCCGACAGCTCGGTGCCGATCACGCAGATCGCGGTCATGGCCAGGATCACCGCGACGGTGAGGCCCTGCCGGATCCAGGCGTTGGCCGCCCAGTCGTCGAGTCCGAAGGCGAGCAGGCCGAAGTTGACGGCGACGTCGGCGAGCGAGCCGATGACCAGTACGCCCGTCATGGCGATCGCCCAGCCGCCGAGCCAGCCCGCCCACGGTCCCATGGCCCGGGTGACCCAGGAGAAGGTCGTGCCGCAGTCCTGGTCGACCTTGTTGAGGTAGTAGAAGGCCGCGGCGATGAGCAGCATCGGCACGAAGGAGGCCAGCATGACGCCCGGCGCGTAGATCCCGACCAGGGCCACGATCGGGCCGAGCACGGCCGCCAGGGAGTAGGCGGGCGAGGTGGAGTTCAGGCCGATGACGAGCGCGTCGAGGAATCCGATCGCGTTGGCCTTGAGCCTCGCGTCCTGGGTGGCAGTCCCGGGCCCGTCGCCCGCACCGTCATGGCTCATGTGTGAATGGTCACGCACGATGCACCGCCGCGCGAGGCGGGACGTCCGGTCAGGGGCCCGGGCTCGGGGCGGGTCAGGCGCGGGTGTTCCATCCCGCGATCACCGGCAGGCCGTGCTCGGTGGAGAGCGTGCTCACCGTTCCGGTGCGCAGCAGGAAGAGCCGGCCGTTCTCGGGGGCCAGGCGCAGGTAGCGGGCGGTGAGGACGCGCAGGAAGTGGCCGTGGGCGACGAGCACCACCTCGCCGTCGTCCGCTGCGAGGACGGGGGCGATCCGCGCGAGGACCCGGTCGGCGCGGGCGCCCACCTGGGCGGCGTTCTCCCCGGGGTGGTCGGCGTCGCCGGGCGGGACGCCGTGGGTCCACAGGGACCAGTCGGGCGTGGTCCGCAGGATCTCCGCCGTGGTGATTCCCTCGTAGCCGCCGTAGTCCCACTCGTAGAGGTCGGAGTCCAGGCCCGCCCCGGTGATCCCGGCGAGCTCGGCGGTGGCCACGGCGCGCCGCAGCGGGCTGGTCAGCACCAGGGCCGGGTGCCGGTCGCGGAAGAAGGGGGCCAGGGAGATGGCCTCCTCCACACCGCGTGCGGTCAGCGGTACGTCGGTGCGGCCGGTGTGCCGCCCGTTCGCGCTCCAGGCGGTCTCACCGTGTCTCACCAGCATCAGGTCGCTCACCCTGTGGACCCTATTGCCTCGCGGTTTGCCTCGCGGAGTGCCTCACGGATTGCCTCGCGGCATGTCGGCGGCGGCGGACCCGGCGGGCGTGTCACTGTCGGGCGTCATGGACGAGAACCGCAGGGCCTGCCGGGCGGCCGGTCCGCAGCTCCCTCCGCGCATGCCCGCGCTGATGGTGGCTCTGACCGCCGTGACGGGGGTGGTCGAGGCGGTCAGCCTGCTGGCGCTGGGGCCGGCCTTCACGGCGATGCAGACGGGGAACGTGCTGTTCCTCGCCTTCGGCGCGGCGGGGGCGGGGAGGCTGGAGACGCTGGCGCCCGGGATCTCGCTGGCCGCGTTCGTCGTCGGGGTGGTGACGGGCTCCCACCTGGAGTCGGTGGCCGAGGTCCGCGGGAGGCGCTGGTTCGTCATCGGGCTGGTCGTGGAGGCCGGGCTGATCCTCGTCGCCGCGGCCGTCGGATGGGGCCTGACCGCTCAGTACGGGGCCCCGGCCCCACGCCATCTGGCGGCGACGGCGGCCCTGGCCCTGGCCATGGGGCTGCGCAACACCACCATCATGCGGGCGAACGTGCCGGGCGTGCCGACGACGCTGGTCACCCGCTCGATGACGGCCTTCCTCGGGGGCTCCGCCATGGGGCGGGAGCAGATCTACGGCTTCGGGACGGGTGGCTGGACCCTGCGCGGCCTGTCGGTCCTGGCGATGTTCGCCGGCGGGTTCCTCGGGGCGGTGCTGGTGCGTTCCGGCTGGACGGTGGGCTGGATCCTGTTGCCGGCCGGCGCGGCGGTGCTGGTGGTGGGCCTGGTCTACCGCGGGCAGCCCCCGCTGCACACCGATCAGGCCCCGGGCCGGGAACGATCGGGCTGAACCGCGCCATTGGTACAGTCCCGGCATGGCGGTGGACGAGCTCGACACCAGAATCCTGCGCCTGCTGATCGAGCAGCCGCGCACGAGCGTCCGCGAGTACGCGCGGATCCTCGGCGTCGCGCGCGGAACCCTCCAGGCCCGGCTGGACCGGCTGGAGCGGACGGGCGTGATCACCGGGACCGGTCCGGTGCTCTCCCCCGCCGCCCTGGGCCACCCGGTGCTGGCCTTTGTGCACATCGAGGTCACCCAGGGCCATCTGGACGACGTGGGGGACGCGCTGGCCGCCGTACCGGAGATCATCGAGGCGTTCTCGATCACCGGCGGCGGGGACCTGCTGACCCGTGTGGCGGCCCGGGACAACGCCCACCTGGAGGACGTGATCCAGCGGCTGATCCGGCTCCCGGGCGTGGTCCGCACCCGGACGGAGGTCGCCCTGCGCGAGCGGGTCCCGCACCGGCTGCTGCCCCTGGTCGAAGCGGTCGGGAGGAACTCCCGCAAAAGCTGACAGGATGGCTGGTACAGGACGCGACAGGCAGGACGGTCCCAGCAGATGATCTCCGTCATATTCGATCTCGACGGCACCCTCGTGGACAGCGAGCCGAACTACTACGAGTCCGGCCGCCGCACCCTGGAACGGCACGGGGACCCGACTTCACCTGGGAACAGCACGCGCCCTTCATCGGCATCGGCACCATGGAGACCCTGGAGATCCTGCGGGAGCGGTACGGGCTGAGCGCGCCGGTCGAGGTGCTGCTCGCCGAGCAGAACGCCGCCTACCTGGAGCTCGCCCGCACCGGGACAGAGGTCTTCCCGCAGATGCGGAAGTTCGTGGAGCGGCTGCACTCCGAAGGGGTGCCGATGGCGGTGGCCTCCGGGTCCTCCCTGGCCGCCATCGACGCGGTCCTCGCCGGGACCGGGCTGGACGCCCTGCTGACCACGGTGGTCTCCGCCGAGGAGGTCGCCCGCGGCAAGCCGGCTCCGGACGTGTTCCTGGAGGCCGCCCGGCGGCTGGGCGCCGCACCGGCCGACTGCGTGGTCGTCGAGGACGCGGCGCCGGGGGTGCGGGCCGCCCGCGCCGCCGGGATGGGCTGCATCGTGGTCCCGTACGCCCCGGAGGTCGCGGACGACCCTGCGTTCGCCTCCGCCGGACTGCTCTTCCCGGGCGGACAAAGGGAGTTCGGCGCGGACACCGCCTACCGGTGGCTCGTCGCGCGCGGGGCCGCCTGACGCCCGGGCGCGCGGACGGGCGGACGGGCGGACGGGCGGACGGGCGGACACCTCCCGCCGGGCCCGCCGCCCGGTGCGAACGGCCCCGGTCCGCACCCTGGTGTCCCGGGGGCCCGGCTGTCACGATGCCTGCGTGACCGCGACCCTGCCTCCGGGCACCCGCAGCGTCGGCCCGCGCGGGTGGCCCCTGCTCGGGAACCTGCCCGCCTTCGCCCGTGACCCGCTGGCCTTCTTCGAGTCCCTGCGCGACGGGTACGGCGACTGGGTGTCCTGGAGCCTCGGCCCGACGCGCAACGTGCTGGTCTCCCTGCCCGAGCACGCCGGCGAGCTGCTCGGCGCCGTCGAGTCCACCTTCCGTCCCACCGAACTTGGCTGGGCCGTGCACCAGTTGCTGGGCGAGGGGGTGGTGGTCGCCACCGGTGACGACTGGCGGCGCAAGCGGGCCCTGGTCCAGCCGGCCGTCCGGCCGCGGCAGGTGCGCGGATACGCCGCCACGATGGCGGGCTGCGCGGACGCGCTGGCGGGCACCTGGCGCGAGGGCCAACGGATCGACGTGCACCGGGAGATGGCGGGACTCACCCAGCGGATCGCCGTGCACACGCTGTTCGGGAGCGACGCCGCCGGCCGGGAGGGGCCGATCGCCGCGGCCATGGCCGCGGCGCAGCGCGAACTGGGTGCGGAGTTCCGGGGGGTGACGATGTTCCTGCCGCCATGGGTGCGCACCCCGGGGCGGCGCCGGATGCGGGCGGCCGTGGCGGTCCTCGACCGGGAGATGGCGCACGTCATCGCCGAGCACGAGGCCGCCTCGGCCGGCGGCGCGGAGCGCGACGACCTGCTGAGCCGGCTGCTGGCGGCCCGCGACGAACAGGGCCTCCCGCTGTCCCGCAAGGAGCTCCGCGACGAGTCGATCACCCTGTACGTCGGTGGCCACGAGACCACCTCGACGACCCTCACCTGGGCCTGGCAACTGCTGTCGGGCGCCCCGGCGGCCCGCGCGCGGCTGACCGCCGAACTGGACACCGTGCTCGGCGGCCGGCTGCCGGCCTACGACGACTACGCGCGGCTGCCGTGGACCCGGCAGGTGGTCAAGGAGGCGCTGCGGCTCTATCCGCCGATCTGGCTGATCACCGCCGTGGCCGGAGCGGACGCGAGCCTCGGCGGGAGGCCGGTGGCGCCGGACACGAGGGTGTGGACGAGCCCCTGGTCGATGCACCGCGATCCGCGCTGGTTCCCGGACCCGGAGGCCTTCCGCCCGGAGCGGTGGGACGAGGACGCACCGCATCCGGTGCCGGAGCACGCCTGGTTCCCCTTCGGCGGCGGCCCCCGGGCCTGCCTGGGCGCCCGGTTCGCGCTGGTGGAGGCCGTGCTGGTGCTGGCCGTACTGGGGCAGAGGTTCCACCTGGACAGCGGCGCCGGGCGGGCCGGCGTCTTCCCCGGGCTCACCCTGCAGCCGGACCGGCCCGTCCTCGCGACCCTGCGCCGCCCCGTCCGCTGAACCGTCGGCGGGGATCCTCCGGCGGGAAGATCCCGCGCCCGCCCCCGGTTGGTAGAACCGTGAACGATCTGATGCGGAACGATCCGGTGCGGGACGATCAGGCGGGGAGCGGCCGGGAGGCGGCCGCCGTCGACGTGCTGGTCGTCGGCGCCGGGCAGGCCGGCCTGTCGAGCGCCTACCACCTGGCCCGGGCGGGCATCGGGCACGTCGTCCTGGACCACTCGCCGCGGCCGGGCGGGGCCTGGCAGTTCCGCTGGCCCTCCCTCACCTACGGGCGGGTCCACGGGATGCACTCGCTGCCCGGCATGGAGCTGACCGACGCCGACCCGCTGCGCCCCTCCTCCGAGGTGATCGGGGAGTACTTCGCCTCCTACGAGGACCGCTTCGGCCTGCGGGTGCGCCGCCCCGTGGACGTCACGGCGGTCCGGGAGGGCACGGGAGGCGGGCTGCGCGTGGAGACCTCGGCCGGCCCGTGGGCGGCCCGGGCACTGATCAACGCCACCGGGACCTGGGACCGGCCGTTCTGGCCGCGGTACCCGGGCCGGGAGACCTTCCGCGGCCGCCAGCTGCACACCGCGGACTACCCGGGACCGCAGGCCTTCGCCGGGCTCCGGGTGATCGTGGTGGGCGGTGGCACCTCGGCGGTGCAGCACCTGCTGGAGATCTCCGGGGTCGCGGCGGAGACCACCTGGGTCACCCGGCGGCCACCGGTCTTCCGCGACGGGAGCTTCGGCGAGGCCGAGGGCCGGGCGGCGGTGGCGCTGGTGGAGGAGCGGGTGCGCCGCGGGCTTCCGCCGCAGAGCGTGGTCAGCGTCACCGGCCTGCCGCTGAACGAGGCCGTCCGGGCCGGCCTGGCGTCGGGCGTCCTGGACCGCCGTCCCGTCTTCGACCGGATCACCGCCACGGGCGCCGTCTGGGCGGACGGCACCCGCGTGGACGCCGACGTCATCCTGTGGGCCACCGGCTTCCGCCCGGCCATCGACCACCTGGCGCCGCTGCGGCTGCGCGAGCCGGGCGGGGGCATCCGGCTCGACGGGACCCGGGCGGTGCGCGACGAGCGGATCCATCTGGTCGGCTACGGCCCGTCGGCGTCGACCGTGGGTGCCAACCGCGCGGGCGGGGCGGCCGTCCGCGACCTGCGCCGGCTCCTGACCCGCGCACCGCGGGAGGCCGGCCCGGCGGCGGTGGCGGAGCAGGCCGCCGCGGCGGTGGCGGTGGCGACCTGAGCCGTCCCGCGCCGGGCGGGGACCCTCAGGCCGGGTCCGGGCCGTCCTCCGGTTCCCCGACGGGGAACACCCGGTCGGGGGCGCCGTCGGCGTCCCGGTCCTCCCTGGTCGGGTACACGGAGGCGGTCCCGTCCCGCACGGCCAGGACGGGGTCGGTCCAGCTCTCGGTGTGCTCCGGGACGAGGATGCGGGTGGTGCCCCGTTCCGCGTCGTGGACCAGCAGCGAGACGATGTTGTAGAGCTGGTTCCCGATCGGGGCCGGCCCCTGCTCGGGGTGGTCGTCGGGCCCGCCGATCCGGATGACGAAGAAACGCTCCGCCACCCACCAGCCGCCCTTGTCCAGCCAGTGCCCCTCCCCCACCCGGACGCCGTCGACCCAGAGCAGGGCCTTGCCCGGGTGGTCACGGAAGAGGAGCACCGAACGGTGGCGGTCGCCGTGGGCGAAGGTCACGTCGATCTCGTGCGGGGTGTGGCAGTCGATGAAGCTGCTGCACGCCCCGGCGACCCCGCCGTGGCGGTGGCTCGCCAGTTCCTCGCCCGGCGCCAGGACGGGGTCCTGGCTGCAGATCTCCGCAAAACGGCAGGCCCGGTCCACGCGCCGGGTGCAGCCGAGCCCCATGGCCGCGACATCGCGCGCGGCCGCCTGTGAGAGCAGCTCGCCCAGGCGTTCCAGGTACCGCTCCTCCCCCACGAGGGCAATCAGTTCGGGCTCGTCGTGCCACCAGTGGAGCAGGTCCACGCCCACGGGGGAACGGGACAGCCAGTCGCGCCACCCCAGCACTCCTTCACCCCAGTGCTCGATCATCCGCCGGTGCCCGTGGCGCTCGGCGGCCTCGGCCGCCCTCGCGTCCTCCTCGATGCGGCGCTGGATGGTCTCGGCGAACGACTCCTCGCCGGAGGCCGGCTCGCCCGCGGCGTCGGCCCCCGCTCCGCCCTTGCCGTCAGTCCCCGGTTTCGCTCCCCATGGCCATTTCACCGTTCGCCCCCTCGGTCCACGCGGTCGGCAGGGCGCCGATCGTAGGCCGCCCGCGCGGACCGGCGCCTTTCATTTGCCGGCGGCCGGTCCCTGTCCTGCGCCCGAACCGGCCCGGGCGCGGATCCGGTTGAACTCGGCGACGTGCTTCCTGTGCTCGTCGTACGTCGTGGAGAAGCGGGTGTCCCCCGGTTTGACGGTGACGAAGTACAGCCACTTCCCGGGTGTCGGCGCGACCGCGGCGGCCATGGCCTCCAGCCCCGGACTGTCGATGGGGGTGGGCGGCAGGCCCTGCCGCTCGTAGGTGTTGAAGGGGCTGTCGATCCGGGTGTCGCTCAGCGTGGTCTCCACGGTGGAACGGCCCAGCGCGTAGTTGACCGTGGAGTCCATCTGGAGGGGCATCGACCGGGCCAGCCGGTTGTGCACCACCCGGGCCACCTTCCCCATGTCGGCCCGGTTGTCGGCCTCCGCCTCGATGACGCTGGCCATGGTGGCGGTCTGGTACGGGGTCATGCCGTGTGTCCTGGCGCCGGCCGCGACGGCCCGGGTGGCGAGCTTCTCGTTCGCCGTACGCACCATGTGGGCGAGGAGCAGGGCCGGGGTGGACTGCGAGGTCACCGGGTACGTCGCCGGGAAGAGGTAGCCCTCGGGGTTGCCCTTGGCCTCGGCGGGCAGACCCGGTGCGACGGAGGGCACGGCCGCCTTGGTGGAGCCCGGAGGCAGTTTCAGCACGCGGTCGACGGCGGCGTACACCTGAGCCGCGCGCCAGCCCTCGGGAATCACCAGCCGCCGGGGCTGTTCCGGTGTCTGCGCGCTCTTCAGCAGCGGTATCAGGACCACCGCGGAGAGGGCCAGGAGGGTGCCGAGGAAGAGGGCCAGCCGGCCCCGGCGGGTGAGCCGGGATCGGCGCTGCGGCGGCCGGTACTCATGACTCATGCGGCGACATTAAACCGCACACCATGACATCTCCGGCGCGACACCCGCCCTCCGGTCTGATGGTCATACATTCACCGGGGCGAGGGTGCGCTCCTCGGGCGGCTCGGGGGTGAGCGCCGCGTCCCGGTCCCGGCGGACCAGCGCCGCATACCGTCCGTCGGCCTTCAGCAGCTCTTCGTGGGTGCCGCGCTCGGCGATGCGCCCCGCGTCCAGGACCACGATCTGGTCGGCGTCGCGGACGGTGGACAGCCGGTGGGCGATGGTGATGGTGGTCCGGCCGGCGGAGAGGTGGTCTATCGCCCGCTGCACCGCGTGCTCCGTACGGGTGTCGAGGGCGCTCGTCGCCTCGTCGAGGATGAGCACCGGCGGGTCGCGCAGGATGGTGCGGGCGATGGCCAGGCGCTGCTTCTCACCCCCGGAGAAGCGGTAGCCGCGCTCGCCGACCAGGGTGTCGTAGCCCTCGGGCAGGGACGCGATGTGATCGTGGATCTGCGCCGCGCGGGCCGCCTCGACGATCTCCTCCTCGGTCGCGTCCGGCTTGGCGAAGCGCAGGTTGTCGGCGACCGAGGCGTGGAAGAGGTAGGTCTCCTGGGAGACCACGCCGATGGAGCGGGCCAGCGAGTCGAAGTCGAGGTCGCGCACGTCCACCCCGTCGAGCGCGACCCGGCCGCCCGTGACGTCGTACAGGCGGGGCACCAGGTAGCTGAGCGTGCTCTTGCCGGAGCCGGTCGGCCCGACGACGGCGAGCGAACCCCCGGCCGGGACGGTGATGTCGATGCCCGTGAGGGTGGGGCCGTTCTGCGCGTCGTAGGCGAAGTGCACGTCCTCCAGGGTGACCTCGCCCTTGGCGCGCTCCAGCCGCACCGGCTCCGCGCGCTCGGTGATGTCCACCGGCAGGTCGAGGTACTCGAAGATGCGGGTGAACAGCGCGAGCGAGGTCTGTATCTGCACGCCGGTCGACAGCAGGCTCACGGCGGGCCGGAAGAGCCCCTGCTGGAGGGTGACGAAGGCGACCAGCGTGCCGACGGACAGTGAGGGCGCGCCCGTCTGGAGCGCTATGCCGGCGGCCCAGTAGATGAGCGCGGGCATGGCCGCCATGACGATCCCGATGGTGGACATCCGCCAGCGCCCGGCCATGCTGGAGCGCACCTCCAGCCCGACGAGCTTCTCGGACTCCGCGGAGAAGGCGGCCGTGAGGGACTCCGAACGGCCCATGGTGCGGCCGAGCAGGATGCCGCTCACCGAGAGCGACTCCGTCACCGTGGCCGCCATGGCGGCCATCTGCTTCTGCCGCTTCATGGTGATCTTCTTGCGCTCGTTGCCGACCCGGCGGCTGATCCACACGAAGACGGGCAGCAGGAGCAGCGAGACGAGGGTGAGCCGCCAGTCGAGCGCGAGCATGGCGACCACGGTGGCGACCACGGCGGTCAGGTTCGAGACGAGCGAGGTCGCCGTGGAGGTCACGGTGGCCTGCATGCCGCCGATGTCGTTGGCTATCCGGGACTGGACCTCGCCGGTGCGCGTCCGGGTGAAGAAGGCCAGCGGCATCCGCTGGAGCTGCGCGTACACGGCGGTGCGCAGGTCGTGCATGACCCGCTGGCCGACCGTGGTGGAGATCAGCGTCTGGAGCACGCCGAAGACGCTGGTGAGGACCGCCGTGAGGATCATCCCGAGCGCGAGGAGGCTGAGCAGCCCCGTGCGGCCCTGCGGGATGGCGACGTCGAGGATCTCCTTCAGCAGGAACGGCGATGCGACGCCGACCAGCGAGGAGGCCCCGACGAGCAGGCCCACGACGGCGAGCCGGCCGCGGTAGGGCCGGAACAGCGCCACGATGCGGCGCAGCTCCCGCGGCTGGTCGGCCGGGGCGGGACGGGTGGGGTCGAGGGGATCTGGCGACGGGGTCCACTTCGGTTCGTCGTGCGGCATGGGCACCCTCCCGGGTCAGGAGTCATGGGGTCGACGGCCGGGGTCGCTGCGCGGCCGTTCCACTGAGCATAGGTCATTGTTACCTATACTCACAATGAACGGGGTCCTGATATCGTTCCCGCATGAGCGCCGCCGCCGACACCGATCGCCTCCTCGCCGAACAGCTCCTGCGCCTGACGCGCAGGCTCCACCGGATCCAGAAGCGCCACATGGAGCCGCTCGGGATCACTCCCGCCCAGAGTCGGCTGCTGCGGCTCGTCTCGCACTACGAGGACGAGCAGCCTCCCCGGATGGCGGACCTCGCGGCCCGCCTGGAGGTCGTCCCGCGCGCGGTCACCACCCTCGTGGACGGGCTGGAGGCGGCCGAGTGCGTACGGCGCGTGCCCGACCCCGCCAACCGGCGTGTCATCCGCATCGAGCTGACCGACACCGGGCGCGCCACGCTGCGTCGCCTGCGCAACGCGCGAACGGACGCCGCGGAGGAGATCCTGGCTCCGTTGACCGCCGACCAGCGCGAGGTGCTCGGCGGGCTGCTGAACGCCCTGTCGGACGCCCCGGCGGAGCGCACCTGCTGATTGGGCCACCCGAGGGTCGTGCCGAGGCGAGGGGTCGCACATGCCGCTGCTGGAACCGAGGCCCTCGTCGCTGCGCCCGCGCGGCGTCGGCGGCCCCGCACCCGACCGGCTCCCCGGACACCGCGCCGGCGGCACCCCGGAGCCCCTGCGCGGCGAACTGACCGGCCTGCTGGGCGCCGAGAAGGTGCTGTGGAAGGTGTCCGACCTGGTCCGCTACGCCTCGGACGCCTCCCCGTACCGGTTCGTGCCGCAGGTCGTGGTGATCGCCGAGGACCTTGACGACGTCTCCGCCGTCCTCTCGTACGCGCGCGGCCGCGGACGCGAGGTCGTCTTCCGAGCGGCCGGGACCTCCCTCAACGGGCAGGCCCAGGGTGAGGACATCCTGGTGGACGTACGGCGCCACTGGACCGGCATCGAGGTCCTGGACGGGGGACGGCGGGCCCGGATCCGGCCCGGCACCACCGTGCTGCGGGCCAACGCGGCCCTCGCCCGGCACGGCCGGGTGCTCGGCCCGGACCCGGCGAGCGCCCTCGCCTGCACGCTCGGCGGGGTCGTCGCCAACAACGCGTCGGGGATGACGGCCGGCACCACCAGGAACAGCTACCGCACCCTCTCCTCGCTGACCTTCGTCCTCCCCGGCGGCACCGTCGTGGACACCGCAGACCCGCTGGCCGACGAGGAACTGGCGCGCGCCGAGCCCGCCCTGTGCCGCGGCCTGATGGAGATCAAGCGGGAGATCGAGGCCGACCCCGCCCTCACCGCCCGGATCCGCGCCAAGTACGAGATCAAGAACACCACCGGCTACCGGCTGGACGCCTACCTCGACGGCTCCACCCCGGTCGAGATCCTGCGGGGCCTGATGGTCGGCTCGGAGGGCACCCTCGGCTTCATCTCCGAGGTCGTCTTCGACACCCTCCCCCTGGACCGCGAGGTCTGCTCCGCCCTGCTGTTCTTCCCCTCCCTGACGGCGGCGGCCGCCGCCGTCCCCCGCTTCAACGCGGCCGGCGCCCGCGCCGTCGAGCTGATGGACGGCAACACCCTGCGCGCCTCGGTGAGCGTCGACGGGGTCCCCGCCGACTGGGCGGACCTGCCCGGGCCGACCACCGCCCTGCTCGTCGAGTTCCGGGCCCCCGACCGCGCGGGCCTGGCCGCCTGCGAGCGCCGCGCGGCCGAGGCCCTGGCCGGGCTCGGCCTGGTCGCGCCCGTCCCCTCCGTCACCAACGCGTTCACCGGCGACCCGCGCACCGTCAACGGCTACTGGAAGGCCCGCAAGGCGTTCGTGACCGCCGTGGGCGGAGCCCGCGCCCGCGGCACCACGCTGATCACCGAGGACTTCGCGGTGCCGCCCGCACGGCTGGCCGAGACCTGCGAGGCGCTCCTCGCCCTCCAGGCGGAGCACGGGTTCGACGCGGCCGTCGCCGGACACGCGGCCCACGGGAACCTCCACTTCCTGCTCGCCTTCGACGCCGCCGACCCCGGGGACGTCGCCCGGTACGGGGCCTTCATGGAGGCCTTCTGCCGGCTCACCGTCGAACGCTTCGACGGCTCCCTGAAGGCCGAGCACTCCACCGGCCGCAACATGGCCCCCTTCCTGGAGCTGGAGTGGGGCCCCGGGGCCACCGCGCTGATGTGGCGCACCAAGCAGCTCGTCGACCCCGGCGGGGTGCTCGCCCCGCGGATCGTCCTGGACCGCGACCCGCAGGCCCACCTGCGCGGGCTGAAGACGATTCCGCAGGTGGAAGCCGTGGCCGACCCCTGCATCGAGTGCGGGTTCTGCGAGCCGACCTGCCCGAGCGAGGACCTGACGACCACTCCGCGCCAGCGGATCGTGCTGCGCCGGGAGATGACGCGCCAGCAGCCGGGCTCCCCCGTGCTCGACGGGCTGCTGGCCTCCTACGGGTACGACGCGGTGGACACCTGCGCCGGCGACTCCACCTGCAGCCTCGCCTGCCCGGTCGGCATCGACACCGGCGCGCTGATGAAGGACCTCCGTCACCGGCGGCACGGCCCGCGCGAGGAGGCGGCCGCCCGGCTCGCCGCGGAACGCTTCGGCACCGTCGAGACCGCCGCCCGGCTGGCCGTGGCCGTCGCCCACCGGGTGTCCGGCCTGGGCGGCGACCGGCTGCTGGAAGCGGGCACCGGGGCCGCGCGCAGGATCGTACGACCCGACCTCGTGCCGCGGTGGCTGCCGCAGCTCCCCCCGGCCGCTCCGCGCCGCCGGCCCGCGACGCGGCGCGTCGGCGCCGCGGCCGTGTACTACCCGGCCTGCGTCAACCGTGTGTTCGGCGGCCCGTCGGACCCGTCCGGCCCGTCCCTCCCCGAGGCCGTCGTGGCCTTGTCCCGGCGGGCCGGGAAGCCCGTCTGGATCCCCCGCGACGTCCACGGCACCTGCTGCGCGACGATCTGGCACTCGAAGGGGTACGACGCGGGCAACCGGGTGATGGCCAACAGGATCGTCGAGGCGGCCTGGGGCTGGACGGCCGGGGGGAGGCTGCCCCTGGTCGTCGACGCCTCCTCGTGCACGCTGGGCATCGCGCACGAGGTGGTCCCGTACCTGACGCCGGAGAACCGCTCCCTCCACGAGGAGCTCCGCGTCGTCGACTCCATCGTCTGGGCCGCCGAGGAGCTCCTGCCGCACCTGGAGGTCCGGCGCACGGTCGCCTCGGCCGTGCTCCACCCCACCTGCTCGATGCGCCACCTGGGTGACGAGGCGCAGCTACGGGAGGTGGCCGAGGCCTGCGCGGAGGAGGTGGTCGTCCCCGACGACGCGGGCTGCTGCGCCTTCGCCGGCGACCGGGGCCTGCTGCACCCGGAACTGACGGCCTCGGCGACCGCCCACGAGGCGGCGGAGGTGACGGCGCGGCCCTACGACGCGCACCTGTCGGCGAACCGGATGTGCGAGGTCGGCATGGACCGGGCCACCGGGCGCTCCTACCGCTCGGCCCTCCTCGAACTGGAGCGCGCCACCCGTCCGTGAGCGCCGGTGTGCGCGGGCCCCGTGACCAGGCCACGGGCCCCGTGACCAGGCGGGCAAAGCGCAGCGCGACGGCCGTCGGCGCCCGGAAAATCGATTGCCCGGTGTCGCCCCAGGCGCGAACCTTGCACGGCTCGCACCACTCGAACCGTCTTGAGGCGTCATGCAGATCAGCGATCTTCCGTATCCGGATCCGGGAGTGCCGGACGCCCGTTCCGGGCCGCGGTTCCTCCTGTGGCTGGGGCGCGGGCAACTCGGCGGGCAGCTCAAGAGCCTGTGCTGGGGCATGCTCCACTTCGGCGGTGTCGCGGGGCTTCCCTACGCGGTGGGGCTGGGCGTCGACGCGGTCGTCGACCGCGACGGGAACCGGCTGCTGCTCGTGGGCGCCCTGCTCGTCCTGGTCGGCATCGCCATCGCCCTCGGCGACACCATGCTCCACCGGACGGCCGTCACCAACTGGATCACCGCCGCGGCACGCGTGCAGCAGCTGCTCGCGCGGAAGACGGCCGAGCTGGGCTCGGCCCTGACCCGCAGGGTCGCCGCCGGCGAGGTGGTCGCCGTGTCCACCGGGGACGTGGAGAAGATCGGCTGGTTCGTGGAGGCGGTCTCCCGCTTCCTCGCCGCGGTGTTCTCCGTCGTCCTCGTCTGCGTGGGCCTGCTGTTCTACGCCCCCGAGCTGGGCGTGGTCGTCGCGGTCGGCGTGCCCGTGGTCGCCCTCGCCTCGCTCCCGCTGCTGCCGCGCGCCACCAAGCGCGCCGACGTGCAGCGCGAGAAGGCCGGCAAGGCCACCGAGCTGGCCTCCGACACGGTCGCCGGACTGCGGGTCCTGCGTGGCATCGGCGGGGAGGAGCTGTTCCTCGGCCGCTACCGCGAGGCCTCGCAGGAGGTCCGCAAGGCCTCCGTGCACAGTGCCCGGATGTGGGCCCTGATCTCCGCCCTCCAGGTGCTGCTGCCGGGCGCCCTGATGATCACCGTGGTCTGGTACGGCGCCACGCTGGCCCTGGACGGGCAGATCGCGGTGGGCGAACTCGTCGCCGCCTTCAGCGCGGTGGCGACCCTGCTCTACCCCCTCCGTCACTTCGAGGAGATCGCCATGGCGTACTCCTTCTCGCGTCCCTCCGCGAAGCGCGCCGCCCGGGTGCTGTCCCTCACCCGGACCGGCGGGACCCGCAGGCCCGACGCTGCCGACGCCGTGGAACCGCCCGCCCCGGGCGGCGACCTGTACGACCCGCTGACCGGGCTGCTGGCCCCCGCGGGACGGTTCACCGCCGTCGTGTGCGGGGACCCGGACCTGGCGGGCCGGCTCGCGGAACGCCTCGGGGGGCACGCCCCCGACGAGGACGAGGACAAGGACGAGGACAAGGAAGCCGGGGCGGAGGCGGCGCCGTCCGTACTGCTCGGCGGGGTCGCGCTGGACGAGCTCGCGCTGGACGCCGCGCGCCGGCTGGTCCTCGTCCAGGACAAGGACCCGGTGCTGCTGTCCGGGACCCTGAGCGAACTGTTCGACGTGCCGGCCTCCGGCGCGGTCGACCCGGAGGCCGCACTCGACGCCGCGCAGTGCGCCGACGTGCTCGACGCGGTGCTGCAGTCGGCTCCGGAAGGCGTCGAGGACTCCATGGACGCCCGGATCACCGAGCGCGGCAGGTCGCTCTCGGGCGGTCAGCGCCAGCGTCTGGCACTGGCCCGGTCCCTGGTCACCGACCCGGAGGTGCTGGTGCTGGACGAGCCGACCTCCGCGGTCGACTCGCACACCGAGGCGCGGATCGCGGACGGGGTGGCCCGGCTGCGCGAGGGCCGTACCACCGTCGTCCTGGCCTCCTCGCCGCTGCTCCTGGACCGGGCGGACCGGGTCGTGCTCGTCGACGGCGGCACGGTGGCCGCGGTGGGGACGCACCACGAACTGCTGCAGCGGGAGCCCCGGTACCGGGCGGTCGTCACCCGCGAGACGGACGAGGAACAGCGCCTCTCCGGGCTCGGACTGACGGAGCTGGAAGAAGCACTCACAGAGATCGAGGAATCCGCATGATCGGCGTGGCGCCGCCGGAGTACGACCCGGCGGCCCCCGAGACGGCCGCGACCCTGCCCGTGGGCACGGCGGCGACCGTACGGGGCTATGTGCGCGGCCTGTTCCGGCGCCATCGGCGGGCCTTCGTGGTGCTGGTGGCCGTCAACGCGGTCGCGGTGATCGCGTCCATGGTCGGCCCGTACCTGCTGGGCCGGGTCGTCGACGAGCTGGCGGCCGGGGCGCGCGAACTCCACCTGGGCCGCATGGCGCTGCTGTTCGCCGTGGCACTCGCCGTCCAGACGTTCTTCGTGCGGCTGGTCCGGCTGCGCGGGGCGATGCTGGGCGAGGAGATGCTCGCCGATCTGCGCGAGGACTTCCTGGTGCGGTCGGTGAAGCTGCCGCCGGGTGTGCTGGAGCGTGCCGGTACCGGGGACCTGCTGTCGCGGGTCACCACCGACATCGACCGGCTGGCCAACGCGATGCGGGAGGCCGTGCCGCAGCTGGCGATCGGCGTGGTGTGGGCGGGGCTGCTCTTCGGCGCGCTCACCGTGACCGCGCCGCCGCTGGCGCTGGCCGTGCTGGTGGCGCTTCCGGTGCTGGTGACCGGCTGCCGCTGGTACTTCCGGCGGGCGCCCGCCGGCTACCGGTCGGAGGCGGCGGGGTACGCGGCGGTCGCCTCCGTGCTCACGGAGACGGTGGACGCGGGCCGCACGGTCGAGGCGCACCGGCTGGGCCCGGACCGGATCGCGCTGTCGGAACGGCGCATCAAGGAGTGGACGGCGTGGGAGCGGTACACGCTGTTCCTGCGGACGATCCTCTTCCCCGTCCTGAACGTCACGTTCGTGACGATCCTCGGCGCGGTGCTGATGATCGGCGGCTACTGCGTGCTGCAGGGCTGGATGACCGTGGGGCAGCTGACCACGGGTGCGCTGCTGGCCCAGATGCTGGTCGATCCGATCGGTCTGATCCTGCGCTGGTACGACGAGCTGCAGATCGCCCAGGTCTCCCTGGGCCGCCTGGTCGGGGTGCGGGAGATCGAGCCGGACGCGGGTGACGAGAAGGTGGCGCCCGAGGGTCGCGACGTCCGGGCCCGGGAGGTCCGGTTCGGCTACCGGGAGGGCGTGGACGTCCTGCACCAGGTCTCGATGTCCGTGCCGCCGGGCACCCGGATGGCGCTCGTCGGGCCCTCGGGCGCGGGCAAGTCCACCCTGGGCCGGCTGCTCGCGGGCATCTACGAGCCGCGCGTCGGCGAGGTCACGCTGGGCGGGGCGCGGCTGTCACGGATGCCGGCGGAGCGGGTGCGCGAGCACGTGGCGCTGGTCAACCAGGAGCACCACGTGTTCGTGGGCTCGCTGCGCGACAACCTGCGGCTCGCCCGGGCGGCGGCCGGGGACGCCGAGCTGTGGGCGGCCCTGGGCGCGGTGGACGCGGACGGCTGGGCCCGGGCCCTGGAGGCCGGCCTGGACACCGAGGTCGGCTCCGGCGGCACCACCCTGACCCCGGCGCAGGCGCAGCAGGTCGCGCTGGCCCGGCTGGTGCTGGCGGATCCGCACACGCTCGTCCTTGACGAGGCCACCTCGCTGCTGGACCCCAGGGCGGCCCGGAACCTGGAGCGGTCGCTGGCCCGTGTGCTGGACGGCCGGACGGTGATCGCCATCGCGCACCGGCTCCACACGGCGCACGACGCCGACGTGATCGCCGTCGTGGAGGAGGGCCGGATCAGCGAACTGGGCTCGCACGACGAACTGGTCGCGGCGGACGGCGCCTACGCGGCCCTGTGGCGCTCCTGGCACGGCTGACCGCCGGTCGTCCGGGACGGGGCCGACTGCCGGAGCCGGTGTCGGACACCGGCCCAGGACGGGAACGGCGCCGGGATCGGCGCCGGCTCAGGCGGCCGGTGGGGTCCAGGCGGCGTCGCGGCCCAGGTGGGCCAGGAGGGACCGGGCCGGGTCCGCGGCCGGGTCCGGCGTGAGGGCGGGGCCGAAGGCGAACCCGCGCAGGGGCTCGACCAGCAGGTCGGCGGTGGGCCGCCGCGCCGCCGCGAGGGCTTCGGTCAGCGGGGAGGGGCGGCCCGTGGCCACGGCGATGTCCCAGGCGTGGACGGCCGCGTCGAGGGCCGCGGCGCCGACGGCCGTCTCGGCCGTGACGGTGAAGGGGGGCAGCGGGACGGGCACCTCGCCCGTCCCGGGAGCGATCCCGGCGAAGGCCGCCGCGGAGGCTTCGAGGGCCGCCTCCAGGAACGCCGCGGGGTCCTCCGCGAGGACGCCGGTCGGGGCGAAGGGATCATCGGCCGGGCCCGGTCCGCCGGTGAGGCGGGAGGCGTAGGCCAGCTGGTCCCCGGCGGCGTGCTGCACCACCTGCGTCACGTTCCACCGGTCGCAGGGCGTCGGCCGCCCGCCACCGCCGGGCGGCATCCCGGCGACGGCGGAGCGCAGCGCGGCGTGTGCCTGGTCGAGGAGGTCCCACTTGGATGTGATCATCCCCCGACCCTACCGACGCCCACCGGCCAAAGGGGCCGGTTTCAGAGGAAGTTGAGGCACGGAAGCCGTCGCGCGCGGCTCAGATGAATCCGAGGGCCGAAGCTCCGCCGAAGCCGCCCAGGAGGACGAACACCGGCATCAGCACCTTCAGCTCCACCCAGCTGCCGGCGCGGAAGCGCATCGCCTTCGGAGGCCCGATCGGGTACCAGCGCTTCCCGGCGATCGGCAGGGGCCACAGCACCGGACAGCCCGAGACGGTGAGGGCGTCTCCGATGTCGTGGACCAGCGCGCCGAGCACGATGGGCAGACCCAGCCAGAGGTACTCCTGGCCGGGGCCGGTGAACAGCCAGTTCGCCCCGTTGCCGGGCTGGTCGAGCACGCCCGCCAGGATCCAGGCGCTGGTCGCGCCGAGCAGCCAGACCAGGACGTCGCTGGACATCCGGGCCGCCCGCCACAGGAGGCCCTCGACCGCGAGGACCAGGTGGACGAACAGCAGCGCGAGGACGCCCCAGCGGTCCGCCGTGACGGCCAGCGCGGAGGAGCCGGCCCCGATGAGGACCGCCCAGAGCCAGGTGTGGGTGAGGGTGCGGTGGCCGCCGGTGCGGCGGGCGTCCTTGGTCGAGCGGGTGGCCTTGTAGACGGCGTAGGAGATCTTGTCGACGACCTCGCACAGCCCCTTGGAGAGGGGCCCGAAGGCGCGGGAGATCGTCGCCGACTTGTGGTCCAGGTCGGGCGCGAGCGCGGCACCGGCGCAGATCAGTGCGCCGACGATGAGGACCGGCCAGGGCATGGGATGGCCGGCGGCGGCCGTGGCCGCGCCCACCCCCAGCCACGCTGCCGCCCCGGACAGTGAGTGCGCCGGACCCATCATGGTCGTTCCCCGCCCCGCTGGTGTGTGTCGGGCCCGGTTGACCGGTTCGTTCGGGCCGCATCGACGCCACAGCGTACCGGCGGTGATCTTCATTCGGTCCTCCGGTTCCCTGATCCGGGGGGAAGCCAGGCAAGATGGGGGCGTGACCCTCATTGATCAGCTCCCGCCGACCGCCGACCCCGACGCCCTCTTCGAGGCTTTCTCCTCGTGGGCCGAGGAGCAGGGCATCACCCTGTACCCGGCACAGGAGGAGGCGCTGATCGAGGTCGTCTCCGGGGCGAACGTGATCCTCTCCACCCCCACCGGCTCGGGCAAGAGCCTGGTCGCGGCCGGGGCGCACTTCACGGCCCTGGCGCAGGACAAGGTCACCTTCTACACCGCCCCGATCAAGGCGCTGGTGTCGGAGAAGTTCTTCGACCTGTGCAAGATCTTCGGCACCGAGAACGTCGGCATGCTGACCGGCGACGCCTCCGTGAACGCCGACGCCCCGGTGATCTGCTGCACCGCCGAGGTGCTGGCCTCCATCGCCCTGCGCGACGGCAAGTACGCCGACATCGGCCAGGTCGTGATGGACGAGTTCCACTTCTACGCCGAGCCCGACCGAGGCTGGGCCTGGCAGATCCCGCTGCTGGAGCTGCCGCAGGCGCAGTTCGTCCTGATGTCGGCGACCCTCGGCGACGTGAAGCGCTTCGAGGACGACCTGACCCGGCGGACGGGCCGGCCGACCTCGGTGGTCCGCTCGGCGACCCGTCCCGTGCCGCTGTCGTACGAGTACGTCACGACGCCGATCACGGACACGATCACGGAGCTGCTGGAGACCCGGCAGGCGCCCGTCTACATCGTGCACTTCACGCAGGCCCAGGCGGTCGAGCGGGCGCAGTCGCTGATGAGCATCAACATGTGCACCCGCGAGGAGAAGGACAAGATCCAGGAGCTGATCGGCAGCTTCCGCTTCACCACCAAGTTCGGCCAGAACCTCTCCCGCTACGTCCGGCACGGCATCGGCGTGCACCACGCCGGCATGCTGCCCAAGTACCGGCGTCTGGTGGAGAAGCTGGCCCAGGCCGGTCTGCTGAAGGTGATCTGCGGCACCGACACCCTCGGTGTCGGCGTGAACGTGCCCATCCGCACGGTCCTCTTCACCGCGCTCACCAAGTACGACGGCAACCGGGTCCGCACGCTGCGCGCCCGGGAGTTCCACCAGATCGCGGGGCGTGCCGGGCGGGCGGGCTTCGACACGGCCGGCTTCGTGGTCGCCCAGGCACCCGAGCACGTCATCGAGAACGAGAAGGCGCTCGCGAAGGCGGGCGACGACCCGAAGAAGCGCCGCAAGGTGGTCCGCAAGAAGGCCCCGGAGGGCTTCGTCGCCTGGTCGGACACGACCTTCGAGAAGCTGATCGCCGCCGACCCGGAGCCGCTGACCTCGCGGTTCAAGGTCACCAACATCATGCTCCTGTCGGTCATCGCCCGGCCGGGCGACGCCTTCCAGGCGATGCGCCACCTGCTGGAGGACAACCACGAGCCCCGCAAGGCCCAGCTGCGGCACATCCGCCGGGCCATCGCGATCTACCGCTCCCTCCTGGACGGCGGTGTGGTGGAGAAGCTGGACACCCCGGACGCGGAGGGCCGCACCATCCGGCTCACCGTCGACCTCCAGCAGGACTTCGCGCTCAACCAGCCGCTCTCCACCTTCGCGCTGGCCGCCTTCGACCTGCTGGACCCCGAGTCCCCCTCCTACGCGCTGGACATGGTGTCCGTGGTGGAGTCCACCCTGGACGACCCGCGACAGATCCTGGCCGCCCAGCAGAACAAGGAACGCGGCATCGCGGTCGGCCAGATGAAGGCCGACGGGCTGGAGTACGAGGAGCGGATGGAACGGCTCCAGGACGTCACCTATCCCAAGCCGCTGGAGGAGCTGCTCCTCCACGCCTACGACATCTACTCCAAGAGCCACCCGTGGGTGCGCGACCACCCCGTCTCCCCGAAGTCGATCATCCGCGACATGTACGAGCGCGCGATGACCTTCACCGAGTTCACCTCCTTCTACGAGCTGGCCCGCACCGAGGGCATCGTGCTGCGCTACCTGGCCAGTGCCTTCAAGGCGCTGGACCACACCATCCCCGACGACCTGAAGTCCGAGGACCTCCAGGACCTGATCGCCTGGCTCGGCGAACTGGTCCGCCAGGTGGACTCCAGCCTGCTGGACGAGTGGGAGCAGCTGGCCAACCCGGAGGTGGAGACGGCGGAGCAGGCCCAGGAGAAGGCCGACCAGGTCAAGCCCGTCACGGCCAACGCCCGCGCCTTCCGGGTCCTGGTCCGCAACGCCATGTTCCGCCGGGTGGAGCTGGCCGCCCTCGACCACGTGAACGTCCTGGGCGAGCTGGACTCCGAGTCGGGCTGGGACGCCGACGCCTGGGGCGAGGCGATGGACGGCTACTGGGACGAGTACGACGACCTGGGCACCGGACCCGACGCGCGCGGCCCCAGGCTGCTGCAGATCGAGGAGGACCCGGCGCACGGTCTGTGGCGCGTCCGGCAGACCTTCGCCGACCCCAACGGCGACCATGGCTGGGGCATCAGCGCCGAGGTAGACCTCGCGGCGTCCGACGAGGAGGGCCGGGCCGTCATCCGGGTCACCTCCGTCGGTGAACTCGGCGCCCTCTGAACCGAACCGGCCCCGTACCGGACCGTCCCGACCGCCCGGCCCCGACAGTGGAGATCCTCTGATGACGAACCCCGCCGAGAGACTGGTCGATCTGCTCGACCTGGAGCAGATCGAGGTCAACATCTTCCGCGGGGCCAGCCCGCAGGAGTCCCTCCAGCGCGTGTTCGGCGGCCAGGTCGCCGGCCAGGCGCTGGTGGCCGCGGGACGGACGGTCGACAGCGACCGTCCGGTCCACTCGCTGCACGCGTACTTCCTGCGCCCCGGGATCCCCGGGGTGCCGATCGTGTACCAGGTGGAACGGGTGCGCGACGGGCGGTCCTTCACCACGCGCCGGGTCACCGCGGTCCAGCAGGGCAAGACGATCTTCAATCTGACCGCCTCCTTCCATCATCCGGAGGAGGGTGGCATCGAGCACCAGCTGCCTCCTCGTCACTTCCCCCATCCCGACACGCTCCCCAAGGTCGCGGACGAGATCCGCGAGCACCTGGGGGCGCTGCCGGAGGCACTGGAGCGGATGGCCCGCCGCCAGCCCTTCGACATCCGTTACGTGAACCGGCTCCGCTGGACCCCCGAGGACCTCAAGGACGCCGATCCGCGCAGCGCGGTGTGGATGCGTGCGGTCGGCCCGCTGGGCGACGACCCGCTCGTGCACACCTGCGCCCTCACCTACGCCAGTGACATGACCCTCCTCGACGCCGTGCGCATCCCGGTGGAGCCCCTGTGGGGCGTGCGCGGTTTCGACATGGCCTCGCTCGACCACGCCATGTGGTTCCACCGGCCGTTCCGCGCGGACGAGTGGTTCCTGTACGACCAGGAGTCGCCGATCGCCCACGGCGGCCGCGGCCTGGCCCGGGGCCGGATCTACGACCTGGACGGCAGGCTGCTGGTCTCCGTGGTCCAGGAGGGCCTCTTCCGCCCCTATCCCGCCAAGCCCCGCACCGCCGACGAGTCCCGGCCCGCCCCGAAGAACTGAGCAGACCCATGCCCACCCCCACCCTGCCGTGCCCCTGCGGGCTGCCCGCCGCCTACCCGGAGTGCTGCGGCCGCTTCCACTCCGGCACCCGGCAGGCGCCCTCCGCGGAGCTGCTGATGCGCTCCCGCTTCAGCGCCTTCGCCGTCGGCGACACCGCCTACCTGCTGCGCTCCTGGCACTCCTCGACCCGGCCCGCCCGCCTCGACCTGGACCCCGGGCAGCGCTGGGAGCGGCTGGAGATCCTCTCCACCGAACGCGGCGGGATGTTCGACACGGAGGGGGCGGTGGAGTTCCGCGCGCACTACCGCGAGGGCAGGCACACGGGGTCGATGCACGAGCACAGCAGCTTCGCCCGGGAGGCCGGGGCCTGGGTCTACGTCGGGCCGCTGTCCCCCGTCGGCTTCGGCTGAGCCCGTGCCGCCCGCGCACCGGTCAGGGCGAGGTCCAGGCCGGCGCGGTAGTGCCGGACCTCCTCCGGCGGCCCGGCTCTGAGGAGCCCCTCCGCCACCGCCGCTGCCGCCGGGACCTGCGGGTGCCCGTACGGCGGGGGCGGCGCCAGGGCCGCCAGCAGGATCCGCTCGGCGGGATCGGGCACCGCCTCCCGCAGCTCGGCTTCGGGAAGCACCCCGGCCAGGACGGCGGCGCGCTCCCAGGGGTCGGCGGTGCGTCCGAGCAGCAGGCCCACGTGCCGTCCGCGCCACCTGCGCGGCCGCAGGTCGTCCCGGGCCGCGAGCAGCTCCCGGTCCGCCTCGGGCGCCCGGCCGCGCAGCAGCTCCGGCTCCGCCGCGGCGAACTCCCGTAGCTCCGCGGCCAGGTAGAGCCACACCACGGCCCGGTAGCGGTTGATCCGGTAGCCGACCGGCACGAGGTGTCCGCAGCGTGCGAGCCGGGCGAACCTGCTGGGCCCGATGCCGAGCACCGTCGCGGCTCCCGGGGCTCCGGCCACCGTCTCCACCCGCTCGCGGAGGGTCTCCGGCCGACCGCCGGACGATCTGACCCGCTCCAGCTCAGCCCGCGCGAAGCGCACGGCCCCGCCGGCGGCCGGCGGGCCGGCCCGGACGATCCCGAGCTGCACCGCCCGGGCGAACTCCGTCCGGCTCAGGCCCAGCTCCCCCGCGGCGCGGGCGCTGTTCACCGGCTCCTCCGGAGCCGGTCCGGCGTCCGGTCCCACCCGGGCCGCCGACGCCCCGCGGCCCTCCGTCCCCGCCGGGCGCACGGTCACGCCCCCGCCCGTCGGCAGCACACTCGCTTGGCACATCATCTCGGCCTCCCCCACACGTCACGGTCACTCTCAGTGAAGACCGTAACCGTGAGCGACGGCAGTGCGCGAGGCCTGTGGACAACTCCAGGACACCCGGAGGGCTCAGCCGCCGGTGATCCGCCGCTCCGCGACCCCGAGGTGCTCCCCCACCCGGTTGACCAGCAGTGTCATCTCGTACGCGACCTGCCCGATGTCCGCCTCGGCCGCGCTCAGCACGCACAGACAGCTGCCGGCGCCCGCCGCCATCACGAAGAGCACCCCGTCGTCGTACTCGACCATCGTCTGACGCACTTCACCGGCCCGGAAATGCCGCCCCGACCCCTTCGCCAGGCTCTGCAGGCCGGCCGCGACGGCCGCGAGGTGCTCCGCGTCCTCCCGCGCCAGACCCGCGCTGGCCCCTGTCACCAGGCCGTCGTTGGACAGCACCACGGCGTGCCGCACCTGCTGGACCCTCCGGCTCAGATCGTCCAGCAGCCAGTCCAGTTGCTTGTCCAGCGCCATTCCAGGCCCCTCCCCGTCGACACGGTCGCGTGACCGCGCCGCCACCCCGCGTACTCGTGCCGCAAGCCTTCCCCACCAGCGCCTTTCGGGCAAGGAGGATGTCCCCATGGCGAAGAAGATGACTCAAGAGGAATGGCGGGCATTCGTCTCCCATTCCACCCGTACCGGAAAGCTCTGCACCGTCCGCGAGGACGGAAGTCCGCACGTCGCCCCCGTCTGGTTCGTGCTCGACGGCGATTCCTTCGTCTTCAACACCGGCCAGGACACCGTCAAGGGGCGAAATCTGGCCAGGGACGGTCGGGTCGCGCTCTGCGTGGACGACGACCGGCCACCGTTCTCCTACGTCGTGCTCCAGGGCCGGGCCGAGATCAGCGAGTACGCCGACGACGCCGCGGCGATGCTGACCTGGCGACCCGGATCGCCGCCCGCTACATGGGCGAGGAACGGGCGGAGGCCTTCGGCCGCCGCAACGCCGTCCCCGGCGAACTGCTGGTCCGGGTCCCGATCGACAGGGTGAACGCCACCGCGGGCGTCTCCGACTGACCTCCCGTCCGGCACCCGCAGAGCCGCGCCGGACCCGCCCGCGCCGCGCCGCCTCACACCGGACCGGCCTGGGGGGCCACGGAGTCGAGCAGCCGGGCGGTGTGCACCCGCCCGGCGTACTCGACCAGCCTGATCAGCACCTCCTTGCCCGAGTCGCGGTCCCTCGCGTCGCACAGCACCACCGGCGTGCCCTGCTCCAGGTCCAGCGCGCGGGAGACGTCGTGCGCCCCGTAACGCCGCGCGTCCGTGAAGCAGTTGACGGCCACCACGAACGGGATGCGCCGGTGCTCGAAGTAGTCGACCGCCGGGAAGCAGTCCTCCAGCCGCCGGGTGTCCGCGAGCACCACCGCGCCGAGCGCGCCCTGCGACAGCTCGTCCCACAGGAACCAGAACCGGTCCTGCCCGGGCGTGCCGAACAGGTAGAGCGACAGCCCGGACCGGATGGTGATCCGCCCGAAGTCCATGGCCACGGTCGTCGTCCTCTTCTGGTCCACGCCGTCCGTGTCGTCGACCAGCTCGCCCGCCTCGCTCAGCACCTCCTCCGTGCGCAGCGGACGGATCTCGCTCACGGCGCCGACCATCGTCGTCTTGCCCACGCCGAAGCCGCCGGCCACGAGGATCTTCAGGGCGAGCGCCGCGAGTTCGCTGTCCTCCCCGCCCTCCGGACCTCCCGAGCCTCCCGGACCTCCCGGCGCTCCCGGACCCCCTGCCCCTCCCGCCACTTCGGACCCGTCGGACCCGTCGGCCCGCTCGGACCCGCCGGCCGCCTCGGACCGTTCGGAGCCCTCCGGCCCGTTGTCACGCAGTCCCATCACAACGCTCTCAATCCCTCGATGACTTCACGCAGAATCCGCTCGTCCGGCAGTTGCGCCGGCGGTACCGGCCGGCTGACCTTCACGTGCCCGCCCTCCAGCAGGTCCCCGAGCAGCACCCGCACCACCCCCACCGGCAGGTCCGCGTCGGCGGCGAGCTCAGCCACCGACTGGGTCTCGGAACGGCAGAGCCGGAGCAGGGCGCGGTGCTCGGGGCCCATGAGCGACTCGGCCGCCTCGTCCGCGCCCTCCGGATCGACCGCGACCAGGGCTATCAGGTCGAACCGGACCCCGTGCGGGCCCGGCTTCGTACGCCCGCCGGTCATGGCGTACGGGCGGACGAGCGGCCCCGCCTCGGCGTCGTACCACTGGCCGTCCACGGGCCGGACCGCCGGGCTCAGCCCGCGGCCGGCGGCCACGCCGCGAACCGGGGCGGGGTGTAGAGGTGCTCCCCGACCCGCTTCACCAGGCGGGCCATCTCGTAGGCGATGAGGCCGATGTCGGCGTCGGCGCCGCTCAGCACGGCCAGGCAGGAGCCGTCTCCCGCGGCCGCGACGAAGAGGAAGCCCTCGTCCATCTCGACCATCGTCTGGCGCACGCCCCCCGCGCGGAAATGCCGTCCCGCGCCCTTGGCCAGGCTGTGGAAGCCCGAGGCCACCGCCGCCAGGTGCTCGGCGTCCTCCCGGCCGAGCCCGCCGGAGGCTCCGACCGCGAGTCCGTCGTTGGAGAGGACCACGGCGTGCCGCACCTCGCGGACCCGGTGCACCAGCTCGTCGAGCAGCCAGTCCAGTTCGCCGGTCCCGCGGACGCCGTCGTGGTCGGTCCGCTGGTGTTCGATCATCACAGTTCTCCTTCGCTGCCGGAGTGTGGGGAGTTCTCCCGAGCGCCGCGGACCCACCCGGCGCGGTAGGCGGTCATCCGGTCCCGGGCCTGTTCCGGACTGCGGCCGGGCGGGTCCTCGGGCGGGCGGACGCCGTCGGGGGCCTTCGCCTCGGGGGCCTGCCGCAGCTGCGGGACGAGGCTGGCCTGCCGTACGCGGCGCGGCAGTTCCGTCACCGAGGCGCCGGAGCGGTCGGCGGCCGCGGGGGACGCAAGCGGCGCGGGAGCCCGGTCCGCCGCGGCCGCGGACGCCCCGTCCGCCGGCGTACGGGCGAGCGCGCCGCCGGGGGTGCGCGGCCGGAGCGGAGCCACCGGCGCGGACCGCGGCTGCGCCGCCGCGCCCGGGCCGGAGGTGCCCGCTCCCGCACCGCCTGCCGTACCGGGGGCGGGGACGGGGACGGAGTGCGGGTCGCGCGGCAGGGCGCCGCGGGCGTCACCCCGTACGACGGTGACGGCCGGCTGCCGCGACTGCGCGGGCGCGGCACCAGCCGGCCGGGGCACAGACGGCGTCCGCCCGCTGCCGGCTCCGGGCCCCGGCTCGGGGCCGGACGGTGCGGCGCCCTCGGGGGAACCCGCGGTGAGGGCTCCCTGGAGCAGGGAGTGCGGCAGGAGCACCACCGCGGTGGTGCCTCCGTAGGGTGAGGTGCGCAGGTGCACCTTCACGCCGTGGCGGGCCGAGAGGCGGCTGACGACGAAGAGCCCGAGCCGGTCGCTGTCGAAGAGGTCGAGCGACTCGGACTGCTCGATGCGGCGGTTGGCCTCGGCCATGGAGCTGCGGCCCATGCCCAGTCCCCGGTCCTCGACCTCCAGGACGTAGCCGGTCCCGACCGGTTCGCCGCTGACCCGGACCTTGGTGTGCGGAGGGGAGAACTGGGTGGCGTTCTCGATGAGTTCGGCGAGCAGGTGGGTGAGGTCGGCCACGGCGCCGCCGGTCACCGCCGCCTCGGCGAGCCCGCGTACCTCGACGCGCGGGTAGTCCTCGATCTCGGAGACGGCCGCCCGGACGACGTTGGTGAGGGGGACCGGCATGCGCCACGCGCGTCCGGGTGAGGCACCCGACAGGATGATCAGGCTCTCGGCGTGCCGGCGCATGCGGGTGGTGAGGTGGTCGAGGCGGAAGAGGTCGCCGAGCTCGCCCGGATCGTCGGCGCGCCTCTCCATCGAGTCGAGCAGGGTGAGTTGCTTGTGCACGAGGACCTGGCTGCGGCGGGCGAGGTTGACGAAGACCCCGGAGACCCCGCCGGCCAGTTCCGCGCGTTCGACGGCGGCGTCGAGGGCGGCCCGGTGGACCGTGCCGAGTGCCTCGCCGACCTGGGTGATCTCGTCCTCGGCCGGTGGCCCGTGCGGGGCTTCGGCCGCGATGTCGATGTCCTCTCCGGCGCGCAGCCGGTCCATCGCCAGCGGGAGTTTGCGGTGGGCGATCTCCAGGGCGGAGTCGCGCAGGGACACCAGCTCCACGACGAGGACACGGCCGATGCGGACGGAGATGACGAGCGAGGCGCAGACGGCCAGCAGGCCGAAGAGCACGGCGGCCCCGTCCGGGCCGAACGCCCCCTCGGCGACCGGGTCGGAGCGCTCCGCGGCCGCGGTGTGCGCCGCCGCCGCGATCTCCCGCATCGAGGCGCCGATGTCGTCGTGGGCGGCCTCCCAGCCGGTGGGGGCGCCGCGGACGTCCTTGGCGGCGCCGGCGCTCAGCGCCCGGTCCTCGGCGCCGGTGAGGTCGGCGTAGGCGGCGCTCTTGGCGACGGCCTGCCAGGCGGCCCGCTGGTCCTCCGGGAGGTCCCTGGACGCGCTCTCGGTGAGCGCGCGGCGGGCCTCGACGGTACCGGTGAGCTGCCGAAGCGTTTCGGCGCTGCGCGGCCCCGGTACGGCGAGCAACGCGTCCTCCCTGGAGAGGAGTTCGGCGGCGCGGGCGAATTCGAGCAGGACGCGCGCGTCGGGGCCGAGTACGGCGTCCTCTCCCCCGGTGAGGGAGCCGCCGACGGCGAACGCGGAGTCGACCACCCGGGTGTAGATCGCGACGGCCGCCTCGGGGGTGGCGCGGCGGCCCGTGACGTCCTTGCGGGCCGACGCGAGCCCCTCGGCGGCGACGACGAACGCGCCGAGGCGGACCGCGGTCTCCGAGTCGTAGTCGCCCGAGTCCGCGACCGTGTGGCTGTCTCCCAGCCGCAGCGCGCGGACCGCGTCGTCGGTGCGGCGGGCCTGCCGGTCCAGGCCGGCGGGGTCGGCCGCGGGATCGGCCAGGAGGCGTACGGCGGCCCGCCGTTCGGCCTGGAGCTCGGCGACGGCGGCGGCGACGGGCGCCCGGATGCCGGCGTCGGCCCGCTGGACCCGGCCGAGCCCGGCCATGTCCTGGGCGGTGTTGACGGTGGCGAAGGCCCAGAGGGCGAGGAGCGAGACGACCGGGACCATCAGCAGGGAGACGATCTTCGCCCGGACGGTGGCGGGACGCAGGCCCGGCCGACGCCCGCGGGGGCGGTCCGGGGCGGACCCGGTGGCCGCTGCTGCGGCCGGGCCCGAACCGTACGACAGGCCCGGCTCGGGGGCCGCGTCGGATGCGGGGGCCGGGCCCGGGCGGCGGGGGCGGCCCGTCCCGCCGGTCCGGAACTGCCGGCCGGCCCGCTGCGCGCCCCCGTCCGCCGACTCCTCGGCGGGCGGCCCGGCATGGGCCCGCCGGCCCGTCCCCTTGCCGCCGCCCGAGGGCGCGCGCAGGCCCGGCGCCGTCGGTTCCGGTCTTCTGCGGGGTGTTCGCATGGGCTCCTCGTTCCGGGGCGGTGCGGGTGGGGCGGTACCTGTGGGGCGGTCGTGGGGTGGGTCCGGCCGACGTTCGCGTGGGGGCCGGCCGACAGGGCGCAGACGTGAGGGACGGTGGGGGCGTGCGGGGCAGCGGGGGCGTCCGGGGCCCCCGCCCACCGGAGGTGTGCGGGGCTCAGTGCGCGGGCGCGGTGGGCGGCTCCCCCGGGCTCCGGGCCGGGGCGGCGGCCGCGGGGACGCCCCCGCCGCGGGTCCCGGGGGCGGACCGCGGAGCGGCCGGGGAAGCGGACGGCGCGGCGGCGGCCGTGCGCTCGCCGGCCGGCGGGGAGAGGGAGACGAACGCGGCCGTGATGAAGAGGTAGGAGCCCAGGCCCACGGCGAGCGGGAAGACGAACTGCATGGCGGTGGCGCCGGGCAGGGCCGCGTCCGACGGGCTGACGACGACGGCGACGGCCGCCATCCCGGTGTAGTGCATGCTGCTGACGGCCGCGCCCATCACCAGGGAGGCGCCGGCGACGGCCAGCGGCGACCTGATGTTGACGGCGGCCCACAGGGCGGCGGTGGCCGCGACCACGGCGATGGCGACGGAGAGCCCGACGGTGAGCGGGTCGTAGGAGATCCTCCCGTGCAGGCGCAGGGCCGCCATGCCCAGGTAGTGCATGCTGGCGACGCCGAGACCGGTGGTGAGGCCGCCGAGGACGAGCGAGCGGCCGCGCGCCCCGCCGTGGCCGACGGCGAAGACGCCGGCGCCGACGACCAGCACGGCGACGAAGAGGCTGAGCAGGGTGAGCGGCACGTCGTAGTGGATCTCGGTGCCGGTGACCTCGAAGCCGAGCATCGCGACGAAGTGCATCGTCCAGATGCCGGTCCCGATCGCGGACGCGGCGGTGAGGAGCCAGTTGCGGCGGGAGGTTCCGGTCGCGGCGAGCGCGCGGACGGTGCAGCGCAGCCCCAGGGCGGCGCCGATCGATGCCATCACGTATGACAGCACGGGGGTCAGCCAGCCGTAAGCGGCGTGGTCCAGATGTCCCAGGTGTCCCATGGCCACGGGACGCTAGTCCGGGTGAGGGCGCGAACAGGGGGCGCATTTCGAAAGCAGCTGGAAAAGCAGGAATATGACAGAGCTACGTTCACCTTCGATCACCCCGGGCGTCACCTTGCGCACCACCCTGCGCACGGACGCCGACACCCGTGCGGGCCGCCGTGGGGGATCATGACCCCATGAGCGAAGACCGGACAGCAGAGCGGGAACACGTGCAGGAGTTCTTCGGGGCACGTGCCGCCGACTGGGACCGCAGGTTCGCCGAGGACGGTCCCGCCTTCGCGACCGCCGTGGCCGCGTGCGGCCTGCGGCCCGGCGACCGGGTGCTCGACGCGGGATGCGGCACCGGACGCGCCATGACCGCCCTGCGGGCCGCCGTGGGCCCCGCCGGAAGCGTGCTCGGGGTGGACCTCACCCCGCAGATGCTGGCCGCCGCACAGCGGGCCGGCCGGGCCGCCGACGGAGCCCTGCTGCTCGCGGACGTGGCCCGGCTGCCGCTGCGCGACGGGGCACTGGACGCGGTGTTCGCGGCCGGACTCATCGCCCACCTGCCGCAGCCGGAGGCGAACCTGCGGGAGCTCGCCCGTGTGGTCCGGCCCGGCGGCCAGCTCGCGCTCTTCCACCCGGTCGGCCGCGCGGCCCTGGCCGCCCGCCACGGACGCGAGCCGACCCCCGAGGACCTGCGGGCCGAGCACAACCTCCGCCCGCTCCTCGCCTCTTCCGGCTGGGAGATGACCTCCTACGCCGACGAGGAGCACCGTTTCCTGGTCCTGGCCACCCGCCCGCCCCGGTCCGGGCGCGGCTGAGAGCACACCGGTACGCCGCCACCGCGCCCGGCGGCGCCAGGGTGCCCGGGATCAGGCCGGGGGCTGCGCCCCGGCTCCGGTGGGCCGGCGCGGGTGCGGGACGGGGCAGCCGCCCGCACCCGGCACGGGGAAGGTGCCGAGCTCGCCCACGTCGTAGCCGTCGGGATAGCCCTTGATCTCGGGGTTCTGGCGGGCGTAGTGGGGAGCCCGGCGCGGGGGCAGCAGCCGGACCGCGCGGCCCCGCAGCCGCAGCGCTCCCCGTACCGCCGCGCGCAGCGCGGGAGCGGGGGCCGGGTAGCGGAAGGCGTCGACCAGCGGGTCGTCGAGCAGGGCGACGCCCGCGCGGCGCACGGCGGGTGCGAGGGGCGCCGGGTACCAGGACGCCATCAGGTCGAGGGTGGCGTCGGCGACCGCCCGGGAGCCCGCGTCCCAGCCGAAGTGGGCCGCCTCGTAGGCGTCGAGGGTGGACTCGAACTCCTCGTAGGAGCCCGGGATGTCCGGGATGCCCAGGTGCCGGCCGAGAGTGGCGTAGTAGTTCGCCGAGGCCCGGCGCTCGTGGTGGGTCATCGGGCGCCAGCCGTACGCGTCCAGCCAGCGCGAGGGGATCACCACGAAGGTGCACAGGACGTAGCGCATGTCCTCGTCGGAGATGTCGTAGCTGCGGTGCATCCGGTTGACGCGGCGGATGGCGGTGCGCGCGGTGTCGCTCTCGAAGCCGTGCTCGACGACGGCGTCGAGCAGGAGCGCGGTGTCGTCGTAGCGCTTCTGGGACCGCTCGGTGAACTCGGCGGTCTCGGAGAGCAGACGCCCGATGCTCGGGACGGCGTACGTCCGGAAGAGGGCGAGCTCCAGGGCGCGGGTGAAGTCCCAGGGGAACTCGTAGGTGGCGGTGAGCCGGTAGATGGCGAGGAAGTCCTGGTCGGGGTCGAGCCGGAGGATCTCCTTCAGCCGGTCGTAACGCTGCACCGGGTCTACCTTTCTGTGGCGGGCTCCCAACTCTACGTGCAGGTAGCGGCCTTGGAAATCGTGGCCCGCGGGCTCTCGACGGGCGGGTTACCGAGTAGTTAAGGTGCGCCGACGAGAGAGCGAGCGGGAGGTCCGGTGTCCGACGACGAGGGTGGCGGCTCGCTGTACGTGCTGACCGCCGTGCTGTTGACTCCCGCCCAGTTCCCGGGGTTCCTGGGCGACGACTTCCCCGAGGCCTGCTCCCTGCTGGGCGTGCCGCCCACCGCCGAGGGGTACGGGCTGGTGCTGGGGCAGGACGAGGAGGGCGCGCGCTGGACGGTCGTCGTGGACGACGTCTCGCTCGTGGCCGCCGCCATCGCCTCCTGGGACTGCGGGATGGAGTACGACCTGTCCCCCGACGAGCGGACGATCGTGGTCTCCCTCGCGGGCTGGCCGGTGGAGCTGTCGGTCGCCGCGCCGGGGATCCCAGAGCCGCACGATCCCGAGCAGGGCGCGGACGGTACGGGCCGGGTCCCGCTGGCGCCGCCGTCCGCCGAGGCCTGGGGGCCCGTGCAGCGGCGTCTGGGGGCCGACCAGATCGCCCGGGAGTGGGCCGACTGGCGCGAGCGGGTGGCGACGGACGGCGGGGCGGCCGCCGCCGCGCACCCGGGGATGGCCCGCGCCCTGGAGGAGGCCGTCGGGTACACACGCACCCCGCCGCCTCCCGGCCGGGTGCGTTCCTCCTTCGCCGGCGAGGGGGCTCGGACCCTGCGCGTGGACGGGCCGGGCTGGTCCCTGGTGGCCCGCACCGGTGAGGCCGCCTTCGTGCTGCTGGACGAGGAGCCGGGCGAGGTGCTGTCCGTCCCGCGGGACGGCGTGCCGGACCTGCCCGGGCTGCCGGAGCTCGGGGATCTGCTGACCGCGCTGGACGGGGTAGCGGTCCGCCCGTCGTGAGCGGTGGCGCGGCGGTGCGGGGCGGGTCGTGGAGGACGCCCCGCCCCTCTCCCGGGCGCTCTTGCTCCAACCGCCCCCGCGGGCCGGGCACGTCAGCGCGCCACCACGGGGGTGCCCGACGTCAGCGGCCGATCTGCTTCCTGGACAGCCCGCGCACCCGGCGGCGCTGCGAGGAGTCCAGCAGGAGGTAGGCCGCGGCCGGCACCCCGATCAGCACCAGCAGACCCGCCCAGAACCCCACGGCCCAGAACAACACGATGGCTGCCACGACCCCGGCAACCGCGACCTTTCCGCTGTTGGACATCTGCGGACACCTCCTCCTGCCGTCGACCACTACCCCCTCAACGCTCCACCCCGACCCCGCGTTCCCGCCACCCCGGCGCCCCGCCCCCGCGTTTTCCGGCCGGTGCACCCCTTGCCGCCACCCGTCACCGCCACCACCACGGGGCGCTCCGGGGCACCGCGGCACGGCAGCACGGCAGCACGGGGAGGACGGCATGGACGATCCGTCGGTGGCTCTGCCGGGCGGGGCCGATCCGGTGGTGCGCACGCGCGAACTGCGCCGGGCGCACGCCGCGTTCACCGCTGACGGTCGGATGGAGGGCCAGGTCCGGTCCGTGGTGGCGCGGTCCTGGCGGCGGTGCGCCCGGTCCCGGCTGAGCCCGGAGTGCGCGCCGGACACCGCGCTCGGGGAGGCGGACCTGCGCGCGTACCGGGAGGAGCACCCGCTGTCCCGGGTCATGCCCCTGATCCGCGACCTGGTCGGGGCCTTCGCCGCGCACGGCTCCCACGTGCTGGCCGTGTGCGACGCGCGCGGCAGCCTCCTGTGGGTGGAGGGCGAACCGGGCACGCTGCGGCGCGCCGACGACCTCGGCTTCGTCCCGGGCGCGCGCTGGGCGGAGACGGCCATGGGCACCAACGCCCCCGGGACGGCGTTCGCGCTCGGGCAGCCCGTGCAGATCTTCGGCGCCGAGCACTTCAGCCGCCGGGTCCATCCGTGGACCTGCGCGGCGGCCCCGGTCCGCGACCCCCGGACGGGCCGGGTGCTCGGCGCGGTGGACATCACCGGGGGCGACGGTCCGGCCCACCCCCATTCGCTCGCGTTCGTCCAGGCCGTGGCCCGGGCGGCGGAGGCCCAGCTCGCGCTCCTGGCCCCGGTGCCCGCCGGCCCCGGCGCCACCCTGACCGCGCTCGGCCGGGACGAGGCGCTGCTGACGGCCGGGGGCCGGCGGTTCCGGCTCGGGAGGCGGCACAGCGAGATCATGGTGCTGCTCGCGCACCACCCGGGGGGCCTGTCGGGCGAGGAGCTGTCGATCGCCCTGTACGAGGACGAGTCGGTCCGCCCGGTCACCCTGCGCGCGGAGATGGCGCGGCTGCGCGGGCTGCTGGGGCGGGCGTCCTGCTCTCCCGCCCCTACCGGACGGCCGTCCCGTCGGCGGCGGACTTCACGGCCGTCATCCGGCAGCTGGCGGCGGGGGCCGTGTCGGCCGCCCTGGAGCACTACCCGGGGCCGCTGCTGCCCGCCTCGACGGCGCCGGGGGTGGTCCGGCTGCGCCGTCTGATCGAGGACCAGGCGCGGGCCGCCGTCATCGCCCGCGCGGACCCGGGACTGCTCGGCGACTGGGTCTGCGGGCCCTGGGGCGCGGACGACGTGGAGGTGTGGCGGGCGCTGGCCGCGGCGCTGCCGCCGCGCTCGGCCGCGCTGGCCCGCGATCGCCTTCACCGGGGAGACCGCCACCGGCCGCCTGATCATGCAGTACGCGGCCGAGCACCTCAAGCCGGTCACCCTGGAGCTGGGCGGCAAGAGCCCCAACCTCTTCTTCGACGACATCTGGACGACGGACGACGACCTGCGTGACAAGGCGCTGGAGGGCTTCGCGATGTTCGCCCTCAACCAGGGCGAGGTCTGCACCAGCCCGTCGCGCGCCCTCGTCGAGCGCGGCCGGTACGGGGACTTCCTCGACGCGGCGGTGGCGCGCACCGAACTCATCGTGCCGGGGCATCCGTTGGACACGGACACCATGATCGGGGCGCAGGCCTCGGAGGAACCGCTGAAGAAGGTCCTGTCGTACGTGGAGATCGGGCAGCGGGAGGGGGCGAAGATCCTCACGGGCGGCCACAGGCAGGACCTGGGCGGCGAACTGGCGGGCGGCTTCTACGTCCAGCCGACCGTCTTCGAGGGCGACAACCGCATGCGGGTCTTCCAGGAGGAGATCTTCGGCCCCGTGGTGTCGGTGACCTCCTTCGAGGACTTCGACGACGCCGTCCGCATCGCCAACGACACGGCGTACGGGCTGGGCGCGGGCGTCTGGACCCGCGACCTCAACACGGCGTACCGCGCCGGCCGCGCGATCCAGGCGGGCCGCGTCTGGACGAACCGCTACCACGCCTACCCGGCCCACGCCGCCTTCGGCGGCTACAAGCAGTCCGGCATCGGGCGGGAGACCCACAAGATGATGCTGGAGCACTACCAGCAGGCGAAGAACGTTTACTGCAGCTATTCGCCGAAGGCAGTTGGGTTCTTCTTGAGCGCCAAGTCGATTTCCCGGAAGGGAAGTTACCCTTCTGAAAGAAGTCTCGGAGTGTCACCCATAGCCACAGGTCCATCGCACTAGGTGCCGAAGTCAGTCACTCGGTCGCGCCTCCCGGACCAGTCACGGACCAGGCTCCCGCCCGAGGATCAGAGAAGCCGGGCCCCACCCGTGGGGACGGGGTGAAAGGCGATGCCCCCGAGCCATTTGGCGACGCCACCGACGTGCCGTGCCGAGTCGGTGCGCGGCGCCACTCCGCGCTCCGGGGGAGGTGCGTCCTGCGCGTTCTTCGCATTCCACACCCGTGGCATCCACGCCAGGCCTTCCCAGCAGTCGGGGGCGGTCACGGACGCCACTCCGGCGCCCGAGACGCCCCAGCCACCCTGGACACACCTCGAAAGCGACGGGCCGGCCGACCGGCGCTGAAGGGCCTCACCCACTCTGCATGGCGCGGAAGCTGCGGAGGGCATGCCGATGTCGACGAGTGGGCCGCCTCGGCCACCCGGGCATGGTGTTTCCATGTGGGTGATATCCGGTGGAATTCTCACCTTTCGGGTCGTCGGCATGGCCGACTGCGGACGGTGACTCGAAGATGCCGAGGGACAGCACTCCGCCACATCGCGAGGACAGAAGCCCTCTTGGTGAGTGCGCACCGCGTGGTGAACCGTGGCAGGGGCGGTGGGCCTGCGGAAGGTCGCGGGGCGGTTGGCGAGAGCCACACAACCGACAAGCCGGGCGTCAGGCACCGGCCCAGGCCTGTGCGGCGTGCGGAGCGGGGTCGGATGTCGGCGCGGAGGTGGCGGAGGGTGGGCGCCACTTCGCGTACACGGCCACGCCGGTCGCCGTGAGGACCGGGTAGAGATCATGCAGTCGTCGTTCCGCAGTCCAGGACTCGGCGCCGGTATGGAGCAGGTGGAAGCTCTCATGACCGACGTCATGCGCGAGACCGGCGCGTCGGCCGGCCTGCTCTACCCTGCTGCCGCCCGGGGAACGGCTGCTGTGGCTGACTCTGCTGTCCGGCGTGTCCCGGCAGATCGCCGCGCCGTGGTCCCGAGCCTCGCTGGACTCCTCGACCCCGGTCACGGACGCCATGCGTCAACGGTGTCCGATCTGGCTGGACAGCGGAGAAGAGGTGGCCCGCCGCTACCCGCAGCTGGGCCTCGTCCTGCCGTACGACTTCGCGCTGGCCGCGGCTCCCTTCATCACCGGCACCCGGGCGTGGGGCGGCCTTGCGCTGCTGTGGCCCGTCGGACACCCCGCGCACCTGAGCACGCAGCAGCGTGAGGCCGTCATCGCCTGCTGCCGGCGAACGGCACTTCTTCTGGAGCAGGCTGCCTCCCAGGGGGACCCGCTGCTGCCTCCCGGGGAGGCCCGCTACCTGCCGGTATCGCCCGAGGACTCGGACCCCGAACAGGCCATGGCGGCGCTCGGTTTCACCGAACGCCTTCCCATGGCCTGCTGCGCACTGGACCTCGAAGGCCGGCTCACCTTCATCAACTCCGCAGGCGCCGAACTCGTGGGCGCCGATGCCGCCTCACTCACGGGCCGTCGGCCCTGGGAAGCACTGCCATGGCTGCACGCACCGGTCAGCGAGTAAAGCTACCGAGCCGCGGTGCTCACCCGCCGGCCCACCTCGTTCACCGCCGCGCGCTCCCCGCACCAGCCACTCCTCTTCCAGCTCTACCCCGACGACAGCGGCATCAGCGTCCACATCACACCCGCCCCGCCTGACATCGAAACAAGCAGAAACGCAGCGCCGCCCGACGGAGCTCAATCGGACGCCCCTCGGCCGGGGTCCGTGACCTATCCGAACCGTTCACGCACAAGGCGTGACGACCATTGCGCACAGCAGTCACGCGACACGCTGCAGCGGGCTCTGTGCGCCCTTGCGACGCAGGCGGGCGTATGTGACAGCCTGCCGTCGCCAGCGGCTCCTCCATGCAGAATCGGTCGACGCGCGCACGAGTGGCAGGCACGCGGAGAATGAGGCATGGATCCGTTGCCGGGAGCACCGTGCTCTCTGCCCTGCGGAACAGCGGTGGCCCCGGCTCCTTCACGAGGGTGGTTGCGATGCCGACGTGGCGACTGCGGGACTTCCACGACGACGACCTGGACCGCGCCATCCAGATCTGGGACCAGAACCAGCAAGCGGACGAGGCCCCTGCCGTCTTCCCCGTTTCGGAAGTCGTGACCGCAGCCAGGGCCGGAGGACCCGCCGTGGTGGCGGTGGTCGGCGGCGAGCTGGTGGGTGTCGCCGTGGCGCAGGCCTGTGGCGAGCGGGGTTGGATCATGGTGGTGGCTCTGGCCGGGACGTGGCGCAACCGCGGAATCGGGAGTTCCTTGATCGCCGAGCTTGAACGGCGCCTGCGGTCGCTGGGAGCCCGCCGGATCGGCGCGCTTCTCGCGCCGGGGGCGACGGGAACCGCAGCGTTGGAGAATTCCGGATACCGCCCCCGGGCCGGGCTCGTCTTCTACGAGAAGGTCGAACACCTCGGTGCAAGCGACGCCGGCCTCCTGGCGGAACTCGGGGGAAGGATGCTTCCGGAGGGTCTGTGGGACAGCCTCGCCGGAATGGAGCGGGAGAAAGAGGCCATCGAGCGGCGGATCGTGCTACCGCTGGCACAGTCCGTGCTGGCCGAGCAGTACGGAGTGAGGCCGCCGAAGGCGGTCATCCTCTTCGGACCGCCGGGCACGGGCAAGACCAGCTTCGCCAGAGCGGTCGCCTCGCGGCTGCGGTGGCCCTTCGTGGAACTCTTCCCCTCCCGGCTTGCCTCGTCCCACGAGGGAGGGCTGGCGACCTCGCTGCGGGAGGTGTTCACGGAACTGGCCGAACTGGAGACGGTGTTGCTCTTCATCGACGAGGTCGAGGAGATCGCCTCCGTCCGGTCCGGTACGGCTGTCGACCCCAGTCACGGAGTCACCAACGAACTGCTCAAGCTGATCCCCGGCTTCCGCGACCACGACGACCGCCTCCTGATCTGCGCCACGAACTCCGTCCGCTCCCTCGACCCGGCGTTCCTTCGGCCCGGCCGCTTCGACTACGTCATCCCCGTCGGTCCGCCGGATCCCGAGGCCCGTTCGGCCATCTGGCGGCGCTACCTCGGACCCGCCGCCGCCCAGGTCGACCTGCACCGTTTGGTGGAGGCAAGCGCAATGTTCACGCCGGCCGACATAGAGTTCGCCGCTCGCAAGGGGGCCGCCACCGCCTTCGAACGCGAGGTCGCTCAGCGCAAAGGCATCCCGATCGGCACGCAGGACTACCTGCAGGCCATAGCCCAGACCCGGCCCACACTCACCGACCAGGCACTGAAAGACTTCGCCGAGGACACCGAGGAGTACGTGCGCATGTGACGTCGAGGCACACGCCGCGAACCCGACCAGGATGCCTTCCGCGACGACGCCGCCGTCGACCGGATCCGCGACAAGGTCGAGGTCCTCAAGAAAGCCTCCGACGGCGGATTCCGGAGCGGGTGTTGCCGTCTCCCGCGGCCTTCCACACACCTTGAGCGATCGACGAGTACATCGCGCAGTCAGACGGGGATTCGGTCCGGTTTCCCGGACCTGGCACGGGCCACGAGCCGGGGTCGCGGACGGACCAGAGTCTGTCGCTCTCGGACGACTGCATGCCCTGGCTCTTGCCTAGCATCACAACCTCCATGTGAACCCATGCCGCGGTCCGGCCCTGCCCTCTTGCCGACCCGTTGCGGCATACGGACAGGAGACGCTTGATGAGGATTGCGATGGCCAGGACCTGGGCGAGGTCAGTCGCCGTCACCGCCCTGGCCGCCTTGACGGCCCTGCTGCTGACCTTGCTCGGGCCGGTCGGTGCAGCCCGTGCGGATACGGGGCCGTTCCAGGCCCGGCGCGTGTACGTGAACCTGTGGGCACCGCCGGGCATCGGGCTGCGTGACAGCTACTCGTATTTCCTGCAGAGCGTCCGGGACGCCGCGGGCCATGCGGGCCCGGCCGAAGTCATGCTGACACAGCACGAGGGCGTCGGCCTGATCTGGGTGACCCTGACCGCGCGCAACGACCACAACCAGGAGCGGCGCATTCACCTGTGGATGAACCCGACCAACATGTATATTCTCGGCTTCACCACGCACGACGGCCGGACGTACGAGTTCAACGACACCGGCCGGGTCGGCAGCAACGACACCACCCTGCGCTGGCGCATGCGCAACACCCGCGGCCAGGAGATCCAGGCTGCCGGGATATCGCGCGATCCCATCCAGCTGAACTTCGGCGGCGGCTACGGCGCGCTGGAGAACGCCGCACAGCGAGGCCGGGATCGGATGCTGGTGGGCTACATCGACGTCCAGGCGTCCATCCTGCAGTTGGCCACGGTTGCCAACCCGTCGGGAGCGGGTCGCCTGGACAGTGCCCGATCTCTCATGCTGATGATCCATCTGGTGTCGGAGGCGGCCCGGTTCCACGACATCGAGGGCTCCTTCCGGACGGCAATGGCCACGTACGAGCAGCGCCCCTTGCCGGGCTGGCAGATAGCCCTGGAGAACGCCTGGGGTGCGCTCTCCGGCTACTGGCGGCGCCTGCTGGACCCCCGGGTGGATGACAATCCGCCCTACCTGCCGGGGGTGGGCAACTACTACGGACTCGACAACGTGCGCCGGTACCTTTCGATCGCCAACAGCGGCACCTGACGGCCGTCGGCCCCGGCCCCGCGGCCGGGCCGGGCCGAGGGAACGGATCACCCGGGCAGGGAGCTTCTCAGGCTTCTGCGGGAGGCGACCCCAAGCTTCCTGAAGACCTTGGCGAGGTGGTACTCAACGGTGCTCGCGCTGAGGAAGAGATGGGTGGCGATCTCCTGGTTGGTGGCCCCGTCGGCGGCCATCCGCGCGATCCGTGTCTCCTGGGGCGTGAGGTCCGCGGGTGCGGGAGTACTCCGCCGCCGGGAGTGTTCACCCGTGGCCCGCAGCTCCAGGCGGGCCCGTTCCGCGAACGCGGTCGCCCCCATCCGGGTGAAGGCTTCATGGGCGGCGCGCAGGTGGACCCGGGCCTCACCACGGCGTCGGCGCCTTCTGAGCCACTCCCCGTGGAGGAGGTGGGTGTGGGCCTTCTCCGTACCGAGCGGAGTCGGGTCGAGGTGAGCCGCGGCGTCACGGAAGAGGGCATCGGCTTCGGCGCCGACCGCCATGACGGCACGACTGCGTGCGAGCAGCCCGAGGGCCCAGGGTGTGCGGCAGGCCTCGGCGCGCTCCGTGAGCCGGTCCAGGGCTCGTTGGGCGGTGCCGGTGTCGTGGTTGCGGACGGCTGCTTCGACGAGTCCGGGCAGGACGAGGCCGCCGCCGTGAGGGGGCGGTTCGTCAAGGACCGGGCCGGCTGCCGCCTGCGCCTCGGCGTAGCGACCTTGGCCCAGCCTGAGCACCACGTCGGCAGCCCGCACCAGTTGCACCGGGACGCCGCCGGGCCGTTCGGGGTACAGCTCCAGCTGGGCCCGTACGGCGGCCAGGGTGGCTGCCTCGTCGCCGCGCCAGCCGTGCAGCATGGCGTCGGTGGGGTGCGACAGACGGGAATCCGCGCCGGTCGCGTCGGCGACGTCCTTGAATTCGGCGAAGTGCAGCTGGGCGGTCGCCAGGTCACCGCGGAAGACCTCTGCGGTGGCGTTGGCGTGCGAGGCGATCTGCAGCATCCGCAGGGCGCCGTGCGAGCGGGCGGCGTCGGCGTAGCGCCGTCCGCACTCGGACAGTGCGTCTATGTCCCACGTCTCGATCGCGGCGAGCATGCCGAGCAGGCTCCAGCGGACGGCCCCGCCGTGTTCGGCGCCCGGTGCCCTCATGGCGGTGAGCGCCGCCTTCAGTACGGGTACCGCCTCGGTGTGGCCGACGGCCGCGAGCCGGGCGTGGCCCTCCAGGAGGAGGTCGGCCGGATCGGCGGACGGCTCTGGGGGTCCGGTGCGCCGGTCTCGCATCTCCAGCGCGGTCCGGGCTACGCGGGCCATGCTCGTGCCCGGACCGATGCGGGGGACGACCATGGCCGCGTCGACGGCCTCGAGCAGGCTGTCGCGACAGCCCCGCGGGTCGTGGGAGGACAGGGCGAGTGCGGCGTTGTGCAGCAGTCCTACGGCGCCCTCCTTGCCCAGCATCAGGTGTACCAGGCCGCGCAGGCGATCGGCGTGCGCGGCCAACGGCTCGGGGGCAGGCGCCAGCTGCGTGAGGAGTTCCTCGGCCCGGTGCGGGGCGCCGCCCGTGAGGGCCGCGGCGCAGGCCTCCAGCAGGCGGGCGGAGCCCGTGGCCGTGTCCTCGGTGAGCTCGGCCGCGCGGTGGAGGAACGCCGCCCTGGCGAGGTAGCCGCCGTTGTCCTTGGCGCGTTCGGCGCAGGCGTGCAGCTCGTCGGCCACCCGAGCGTCGGGGCCGTCGGCGGCCGAGGCCAGATGCCAGGCGTGTCTGCAGGGGTCGGCGAGCGGGTCGGTCACGGCGGCCAGGGCGGCATGGGCAGCGCGACGCTCGGCGCGGCCCGCTCCTGCGTACACGGCGGACCGGATGAGGGGGTGCCGGAACAGGAGGCCCGAGCCGTAAGTACCGGGGACCAGTACGTCAGCCCGCTCTGCCTCCTCGAAGGCGGCGTCGATCTCGTCGGGCGCGGAACGTACCTGACGGTGCAGCGCACGGCGTACCAGGTCGAGGTCGCCGGTGGCGTCCGCGGCGGCGGTCAGCACGGCGCTGCGGGCCAGGTCCGGGAGCAGCCGGAACCGCTCCAGGAACCTGGTCTCCAGGCTGCGGCTGACCGGCAGCGGTCTGCCGGCTGCGCTCGGCCGGAGGGAACCGGCGCCGCGGGCGAGCTCGCGGATCGCGAGCGGGTTGCCCGCGGCTTCGGCGATGATCCGGTCCCGCAGCAGGAGGTCTGTCGTGGGGTCGACGTGTTCGGCGAGCAGAGCGCGGGCATCGGTGTCCGCCAGACCCGGTATCGGAAGCTCTGGCAGACCTTGCAGAACGGCAGCGGAGTCCGGCTCGTCGCGCAGCGCGAACAGCAGGGCGATGCCGTCGGCGTGCAGGCGGCGCCCGACGAAGGCCAGGACGTCGAGGGATTCGCGGTCCAGCCATTGGGCGTCGTCACATACCACCAGCAGCGGTTGCCGGCGGGCGGCACCGGCGATGAGGGTCAGGACGGCCAGTCCCACGAGGAAGCGGTCGGGGGCGGTTCCTGCCGCCATGCCGAAAGCCGTCTCCAGTGCGGCGAGTTGGGGGCCGGGAAGGACTGCGCGTCGGTCCAGGAACGGAAGGAGCAGTCGGTGCGCGGCGGCGAAGCCGAGCTCCTGCTCCGCTTCCACACCGGCCAGGCGGGTCACGCGCAGCGGCGAGGCGGAGCGGACCGCGTGGTCCAACAGCGTGGTCTTGCCGATACCGGCATCGCCCCGCAGCACGAGGACACCGCTCATGCCGGTCCGGACGTCGTCGAGCAGTCGCTCCAACTCGGCGCATTCCGACCGCCGCCCCTTAATGATCATGAGGTCGAAAATACCTCGCCGATCCTCGGGACCGGGGCCGGCCCGTCAGTCCCTTCCCCAGCGCCGCGGGAAGACATCGCCCGGAGACTGGGGGTTTTCCAGGATACGAGGGCAGCCCGGCACCCGGCACGCTGCGGTCATGCCCTGGAAGACACAAGAACGATCACAGATCCCCGGCAGGGACTCCTCCCGAGCGGATCGGAACCGGCGCCTCGCGGTGCAGGGCGCCCGGGCCGGCACGGCACTCGGGACCGTCGGATTCGCGGGACGGGACCGCGTCGACCTTTGGTCCGAGGAGTTGCGCCGTGCCGTTGGCCCGGCGGCGGTGTCGCCCCGGGATCGCGCCTCCTTTTCGGCGCAGTTGGCCGTCAGCGAGCAAGGGCACCTGCGCATGGTGACGCTCGACGCAGATGCGCACCTCATCCGATGGGCAGCCGCTCCGGCCGGCGTGCGGCGGTACCCCGGCGGTGCGGTCCTCGCCATCGCGGTACAGGTCTCGGGCACCAGCATCCTGGTCCAGAGGGGCCGTAGGACGTGCCTGGCGCCGGCGGACGTCGCCTTCCTGCTCCTCGACCACCCCTTCAGCCTCGAGTTTCCGGAGCGGGGACGGCTTCACCTGTTGCTCGCGCCGCGCCGGTTCCTTCCGCTGTCGGACGAGCGCGTCCTGTCCGGGTCGGCCGATGAGGCGGGCCGGACTGTCGCCCCCCTGCTGACCGGCCTGGCCGAGACCATGACGAGGCTGCGGCCCGGGACCGGTACCTGGATCGCGGGATCCCTCGTGGAAGCTCTGGTCGCCCTGGCGGCCCCGCAGGCATTCCCCCGGTCCACCACGGCGGGCGAGCTGGTGGCCGGCGTGCGTGCCCACATCGATGACCGGCTCGCGGATCCGGAGCTCTCTCCGGCATCGATCGCGGCCGCTCATCACATCTCGGTCCGCTACCTGCACCGGCTCTTCGCTCAGGAAGGCACGACCGTGGGCACGTGGATCCGGCACCGCCGCCTGGAGGAGTCCCGCCGCGAACTGACCCGTCCCGGCCCGGCGTCGCCGACGATCGCTGCCGTCGCCAACCGGTGGGGGTTCGTCAGCGCGAGCCACTTCAGCCGCGCCTTCCGCCAGACCTACGGCATGGCGCCGCACGAATGGCGGAAACTGCACGCGCGCCCGCACTGAGCAGCCGGTCTCTGCCTCGGCGGTGGCAGGCAGGCCTGTCAACCTGGCGGGGCCGTCACGCGCTGGGCTCGACGAACCGCTGGACGAAGGCGAGTGCGGTGTCGGCGACCTCGCGCCAGCCGTGGTCGATGGTGAGGGCGTGACCGCGGCCGGGCATCTCGGTGATCTCGGTGACGGCGTGCTCGTTCTGCGCCTGCTTCTTGTACGAGGCGTTGGCAATGGCCCAGGGGACGGTGTTGTCCTTCTCTCCCGACATGATCAGCAGGGGCCCGCGGTCGGCGGCACCGGTGTCCACCTTGACCTCCGTCCACGGGTTGACGTTGGCCGCGGCCGCCTGGAACAGGGGCTCGCCGGAGGCGGGGACCGCGAAGGTGTCGTACAGCTCGCGGGCCTCCTCCTCGGGTACGGCGTTCGCGAAGGAGTAGCGGAACTGGTCGTAGGTCAGCGGTACGGCACGGTGGTAGTTCGCCGGGTTGCCGAGGACCGCGCTTGCGGCGCGCAGGGACGACAGCGGGAGCGGCAGGACGCCGCGGAACGGGGCCGGGTCGATGGCGACGGATGCCCGTGAGAGCCCCCGTCCGGCGGTGATCTGGGTGATCAGTCCGCCGAAGGAGTGGCCGACGACGACGGGCTTGCGCTCCAGCTTGCCGATCAGGTCGCAGAAGTGGTCGGCGACCTGCCCGACGCTCTTGCCGGCGAACACCTCCGGGTGGGCGTTGGCTTCCTCGACCGTCTCCGGGTCGTCCGGCCAGCCCGCCAGGACCGGAGCGAAGCCGGCGTCCTCGAACACAGCTGCCCACCTGTCCCAGCTGGTGGGAAGCAGCCACAGGCCGTGGATGAACAGGGCGGGAATGCGGCCGGTGGTGTTCGCCCGTTCGATCTGGGCGAGGTCCCGCGCGTAGGAAGGGCCGGACGGGGGGTTGCTCATGCTGTCTCCTCGGTGGGGTGGGATCGGGAGGACCCGCGGGGTCAGACGGTCCGGGCGGCGGCCCGGATGACCGACACGACGGCATCGGGCCTGCTGTACATGGGCAGGTGGGAGGAAGCGACCTCGGTGGTGCGGGATCCCGCCCGCCGGGCCTGGAAGCGCTGGAGTTCCGGGACGATCCCCCGGTCCTTGCCGGAGATCAGTGCCCAGGACGGCAGCGTGCGCCAGGCCGCGGCGGTGCATCGGTCGGTGAACGCCGCTGCGGTGAGCGGGCGTTGGGCCACCGCCAGGATCCGGGTATCGGAAGTGGGGACGTCCTGGGCGAAGACCTCACGGAACCGGTCGGACCGGATGTACAGGTCGGCGGCCGGGCTGTCGTCGGGGCCGGGGACCGCGACCGGGGTGAGGGCCGCTTCCAGCTGGGAGCCGGGGAAGCGCCCTGCGAGCTCGCCCAAGACCTCCCCTGCGTCGGGCATGAACGCCGCGATGTACACCAGGGCCCCGACGTTGCCGACCGCGGCAGCGGCCTCGGTGATGACCGCCCCACCGTACGAGTGGCCGACCAGGACTACCGGGCCGGGTACGGCGGCGAGGCGGGCGGCGACCTGGGCGGCGTCGTGGGCCAGACCGCGCAGCGGGTTGGGCGCTGCGATCACTTGGTGCCCGCAGCGCAGGAGGCGCTCGGTCACCGGGTTCCAACTGGCGGCGTCGGCGAACGCACCGTGCACGAGGACGATGGTCGCCCTGGTGCCGTCCGGGACGGATGCGGTCGCGGTACCGGCGGCCGCGGCGGGGGCCGCCGAGGAGGCAAGCAGTCCGGCTCCCGTGGCGGCGGCTCCGGCCAGAGCGGCGCGCCGGGAGAGGAAGGGGCGTGTGGTCATCAGGGGCGGTTCCTTTCGGCTGGGGGGAAGGCGGCGGGTGTGGGCAGAGGGCGGTGCAGCAGGGCGCGGGTCGCCATTCCGGCGAACACTCCGCCGGTCACGGCGGCCAGAGCAAGCCAGGAGGGCCAGGGCAGAAGCCCCAGGGCCCGGTCGAGGGAGTGGCGTCCGGGACCGGTGAGCGCCAGGACGGCGGCGATGACGACGAGCACCAAGGGATACTCGTAGCCGTCCTTCTGCACCCACAGGCCGTTGGGCCATTTCACGGTGAGGGCGACGGTCATCACGCCGATCGCCCCGGCGGCGGCGAGCGGGGTGAGTGCGCCGACGGCGAGCAGGAGGCCGGATCCGATCTGACCGGCTCCCGCGGCGAGGGCGGTGAGCGCCCCGCCGCGGAAGCCGTCGTGCCGGAACTCCTCGGTACCGCCCGCCAGCCCACTGCCGCCCAGTCGGAAGCTGACCTTCTGCACGCCGTGTCCGGCGATCAGCAGGCCCGCCAACAGGCGGAGGATCAGCAGACCGGTGTCCATGGTGTCGGTCCCGCCGCTCAGCCGGCCGCGTGCGGGGCGATCATGGTGTGGGCGTAGACCACGCCCAGCCCGTAGGCACCGCCGTGCTCCTTGACCACGTCGGTGGTCGCGGCGTACGTCTCGGTGCGGGCCCAGTCCCGCTGGAGCTCCAGCAGTACCTGGAGCCAGGTGACGGGGACGGCGCCGGCGGCCGTCATCCGCTGCATGGCGTGCTCGTGGGCGGCCGGGGTCACGCCGGCCGAGGCGTCTGCGACGACGTAGACCTCGTAGCCCTGGTTGAGCGCGGAGAGGGCGGGCAGGACCAGACAGACCTCGGTCCACAGCCCGGACAGGATGATCTTGCTTCGACCGGTGGCCTTCACGGCCTCGACCAGCGCGGTGTCCTCCCAGGCGTTCATCGAGGTGCGGTCGACTATCTCGTGCTTGGGGAAGACCTCGCGCAGCTGCGGCAGGATCGGTCCGGAGAACGACTCGGCCGCCACGGTGGACAGCACGACGGGGACGTCGAAGACCTTGGCGGCCTTGGCCAGACCCACGGTCGCGTTGATGACGGACACGCGGTCGGTGCTGGCGGCGCCGAAGAACATCTGCGGCTGGTGGTCGACGAACAGCATCATCGCGTTGTCGGGGGTGATCAGGTCCGGGCTCGGGGCGGCATGGACGGCGTCGAGGTCGAGTGCGAAGTCGGTCATGGAGATTCCTTCCGGTGGTGATCGGCACGGGCGTGCCGATATGAGGGCGAAAAGGAGGGGCTTCGGGGATGTCTTCGGGTCAGAGCGCGAAGCAGGGGTCGAAGACCGGCGGGGGCTCCCCCGGGGCGAATCCGCGGGCGATGCGCCACTGGCGGTGCCGCTCGGATTCGGCGGCGGCCTCCGTCAGCAGGTCGGCCTGGCGGGCACCGGCCGCCGAGGGCGCAAGAGTTGCCTGGTAGCCGCCGTAGTGGGCGACCGGGCTCCAGGCGGGGCTGACGGGCGGCAGCGCCTCGTCCAGGCCCTCGTAGGTGTCGGCGGCGTAGACGATCCGCCCGCCGGTCACCGTCAGGACGGACTCGATGTGCGGGATGTCCCCGGCCGGCACGGTGAGGTAGTCGTGCGAGAGGACGGCGAAGTCCGCGAACCGGCCCTCCGCGAGGACCCCTTTGTCCGCCTCCTCCCCGGTGAGCCGCGCCCCGCCCGCCGTGTACAGCTCCAGTGCCTGTTCACGGGACACGAGTTGCTCGGCGGGGCGAAGGGGCAGGTTGCCGACGGTACGGCCGGTGACCAGCCAGTGCAGTGCCACCCAGGGGTTGTAGGAGGAGACGCGGGTGGCGTCGGTACCTGCGGCGAGGGGAATCCCGGCGCGCAGCATGTCCACGATCGGCGGGGCTGTGCCGGCGGCCATCGCCCCGTACCGTTCGGCGAAGGCGCGCCCCTGGAAGGACATCCGGTTCTGGACCGAGATGCCGCCGCCGAGGGCGGCGATCCTCTCCAGGCTGTCCGGCGAGACGGTCTCGGCATGGTCGAACAGCCAGCGCCGGCCCGCCGGGAACAGCCCCTCGGCGGCGAGTTTCTCGAAGACGGCCAGGTCCCGGCGGATCGTCTCGTCGTAGGTGGCGTGCAGCCGGAAGCCCCAGCCGTGCTCCATCAGCAGCCGTACCGCCTGCTCGAACTCGCCCTCGTAGCCGTCCGCGAGATCCGGCCGCGGCTCGGAGAAGTTCTCGAAGTCGGCGGCCGCCCAGGTCAGGTTCTCCCCGGCGCCGTTGAGGCGCAGCCAGGCGTCTCCGTCGCCGGGGCGGACGGTCTCGGCCCAGCGGCGCAGGTCGGCCAGCTCCTGGCCGGCGGTCTGCGGGAAGAGGTGGTAGCCGATGCGGACGCTGAGCTCGCCGGCCCGGGCCAGTTCGGTGACGGTGGCGTAGTTCTCGGGGAAGTTCTGGAACCCGCCCGCCGCGTCCACGGCGGAGGTCAGGCCGAAGCGGTTCAGCTCGCGCAGGAAGTGCCGGGTGGAGACCCGCTTGTCGCTCTCGTCGAGGGTCGGCGCCTTGGCCAGCGTGGAGTACAGGACGAGAGCGCTGGGCGAAGCGAGGAGCAGCCCGTTGGGGTGGCCTTCGCGGTCCCGGACGATCTGCCCGCCCCTCGGGTCCGGGGTGTTCCGAGTGAAGCCGGCGGCTCGTACGGCGGCGCGGTTGAGGATCGCGGACTGGTAGAGGTGCAGCACGAACACGGGGGTGTCCGGTGCCGCGGCGGTCAGCTCGGCCGGCGTCGGTATCCGGCGCTCGGTGAACTGGTCCGCCGTCCAGCCGCCCACGACCCGGATCCACTGGCCCCGCGGGGTACGCCCGGCCTGCTCGCGGAGCATGGCCAGGGCCTGGCGCAGCGACGGCACGCCGTCCCAGCGCAGTTCCAGTACGTAGTTCAGGCCGCCGCGGATGACGTGCAGGTGCGAGTCGTTGAGCCCGGGCACGACCCGGCGGCCGAGCGCGTCCACGACCCGGGTTCCGGGCCCGACGGATCCGGCGATGTCGCCGTCGTCGCCCAGGGCGGTGATCCGGCCGCCGCGCACGGCGAGCGCCGTCGCGGTCGGCCGGGCCGGGTCCTGGGTGTGTATCTTGCCGTTGCGCAGGACGAGGTCGGCGTGTCCCCCGTCCGGTGAACCGTGGGCGGGCGTGATCCCGCCGACGGGCATGCTGGTCATGGTGCTCGCTTTCGATGCGTCACGACGTCAGAGGTCGGAGGCCGGTGCGTACGGGCCGGGCCGATGAAGGCCGGCTGCGAGTGGCCGGACGGCCGGGGTCAGAGGGTGCGCCGTACGCCGGCCTGGCGTTCGAGGTTGCGGAGCTGGACGGACAGGTCGCCCTCGACGGCGTGGTGCGCCGGGCCGCTGCGGCCGATCGGCAGGACCTCCTCGCCGCGCATGTCCTCCAGCATCAGCGCGAACGCCGTGTACAGGGCGACGGCGGCGAGCAACAGACCGAGCAGCCCGGAGACGGTGCCGAGCCAGGCGACGCCGGTGAGATGGGCGAGTGCCGCCACGGCGAACCGTGGCACGGCCGTACACAGCACGAGCCACAGGGCCCGCTTGCGGCCGGCCACCGAAGCCATCAGCGCGGCGAACAGCGCGAACACGGCGTTGAGCACGCCCAGGACGCGCGTCCCGCCCGGCGGGTCCAGCACCAGGGTCAGCGAGGACGCCAGCCACAGGCCGGAGAAGCAGGCCATCAGCGTGGCCGCCACCACGTCGCGGGCGCCGAACGCGAACCAACTCACCAGCAGTTGTAGGACGAACGCGGGCAAGACCGCCAGGCCTACCGCCCGGCGGGCCCCCTCCTCGAAGACGTCCAGCTGGAAACACCCGACGATCACCGAGGCAATGGCCACGGCGTAGAAGCCGAGCGGCATCGGGGAGGCGATCGGCCGCAGGTTGATCCGCGTCATCCCACGCAGGTCGGGCTCGAAGCGCCGGCCGCCGCCGAGCGGATCGTCTGCGGCGGCCGCCTGCCCTGTCGGTTCAGGCATCGGCCAGGGCTCGTCGGAGCGTGCCGATGGCGAGGTCGATGGCCGACTGGGCGGCGTGGGTGCCGCGCAGGGCGTTGAGCATCACGAAGTCGTGGATGATGCCCTGGTAGCGGACGGCCGTGACGGGTACTCCGGCGGCGCGGAGCTTGTTGGCGTAGGCCTCGCCCTCGTCGCGCAGGACATCGGCCTCGGCGGTGATGACCAGGGCCGGGGGCAGACCGGCCAGCTGCTCGGTGCCGGCGCGCAGCGGGGAGGCGGTGACCTGGGCCCGCTCGGTCTCGTCGGTCGTGTACTGGTCCCAGAACCACTGCATGCCGTCGCGGCGCAGGAAGTAGCCCTCCGCGAACTGGTGGTACGAGCCGGTGTCGAAGGAGGCGTCGGTGACCGGATAGAACAGCACCTGCTGGACCAGCGGCAGGCCGCCGCGCTCCTTGGCCATCAGGGTCAGTGCGGCGCTCATGTTCCCGCCGACCGAGTCACCGGCCACCGCGATCCGGGAGGCGTCCAGACCGTGAGCGGCCCCCTCGGTGACGATCCAGCGACCCACGGTCCAGTTCTGCTCGATCGCCACCGGGTAGCGGTGCTCGGGCGACAGGTCGTACTCGGGGAACACCACGGCCGCCCCGGCCCCGACGGCGAGCTCGCGCACGAGGCGATCGTGGGTGTGGGCATTGCCGAACACCCAGCCCGCGCCGTGGATGTAGACGATGACCGGGAGCGGGCCCGCGGCCCCGGCCGGGCGCACGATCCGTGCCCGGACCTCACCGGTGGGGCCACCGGACACGGTCACCCACTGCTCGTCCACGGCGGGCAGGTCGGCCGGGCCGGACTGCACCTCGTCGACGGCCTTGCGACCTTCGGCGGGCGGGATCTCGAAGAGGAACGGCGGCTTGGCCGTGGCCTGGGCGAATTCGGCCGCGGCCGGTTCCAGGACCGGGGTGACGGGGGTGAACGGATGCTGGTCGGTCATGATCCTGCCTTTGACTCGCAACGGGCGTGCCTCGGCGGCGGGGGATCCGCCGGACACGGATCCCGCACCGGAACTGCGGGAGCCGCTCCGAAAGTTAGGCGTTGTCGAGCGGCGCGGGTCGCCCCTGCGTGCACGGATCTGGCCCCTGCGTGCAGAGCCTGAACGGAGCCGTGCGCACCTCCCCCACAATCACCTCGACGGCACTCGACGGACCCTGACGGAGGTGGGATTTCGTGCTGCTCCTGGATCTGGACACCTATGCACCAGAGGAACGGGCGGACGCGTTCCACCACGCGATGAACGACGCCTCGGTACCGAACGACGTCGTCCACGAATCACCCGGAACGGGGATACGCGCCCGGTTCGAGACCTGGCGGGTAGGCTCCCTGGACCTCTTCGACGTCCGCAGCACGGGGTTCGAGGTCCGGCGGACCGCCCGGCACGTGCGACACCACCGCGACCGTCCCGTGGTCTCCGTATCGCTCCAGACCGCAGGCATCCACAGAGCGGAGAACGCGGGCGAACGGTACGTCCTGGGCGCGGACGACATCGGCGTCTTCCACGAGCTCACTCCACGCCGCTACGGCTGGTCCGGAGAGGGCTCCTCCTGGGCCGTCACCATCGACATGGAGCACCTCGGAGTACCGGTGGACACCGTAGCCAGGGCCTCCGTGCGCCTGCGGACCAGCCCGCTGCACGACCTGGTCCTGGCACACCTGCGCACCCTCCGGCGAGACCCCGGGCGGTTGGAGAAGGACCCGGGCGCAGCCGCACTCGGCAACGCCACCACCGACCTGGTCCGGGCCCTCCTGACATCGGCAGCCCACGATGAGGACGACCAGCGTGTCCGCTCCGTCATGGACGACTGCCTGGCCGGCAGGATCATGGCCTACACCCGTCGCCATCTGAGCGACCGGGAACTCTCGCCGGAGCGCATTGCGCACGAGCATGCGATCTCCAAACGCCAGCTGTACGCGGTCCTGTGCCGAGCCGGCATCAGGCTCGAACAGTGGGTCATATCCGAGCGACTCGAAGCGGCCTGCCGCCTGCTGACCTCTCCTCAGCACGCCGGCCTCCCCGTGTCGGCAGTGGCGGCGCGCTGCGGATTCACCAGCCCCAGCCACTTCACCCGTCGGTTCCGGGCCACGTACGGCGTCACACCGCGTGAATGGCGGCGCCACCGAACCGGGGAGGCCTCACGCGCCGTACCGGAGGACCGGCCTTGACCGTATCCGTGCCGTGCCGATGCGAGGCCGCCAGGAGCCTCCCAGCCCACCCCACGCCCTCCATCCCAAAACCGCCAGGACCCAAGATCCGGGCAGTTTCCGGACCAGCCCTCGCCAACAAGCCGCGCCAATTGCCCTTTTACCAGGTCAGGAGAGGTGTAGTTGCTGTACCACCAGGAGACGAAGAACGTTTTGGTCAGCCACTCCCCCAAGAAGCTCGGATTCTTCTGGAGCCCGAAGTCGAGCTCCTTGAATGGAGACTGCTCTCCGGGAGCTCTCTTGCGATCAGACACCGACCGGTGTGAAACCACTGCACCGACCCAAGGGGTCAGCTCAGCCCTTCCTTCCGGACCAGTCACGGACCAGATTCCCGGCCGGCGCCCCTGCGGAACAGCGCCGCCTCGCAGGATGTTCTCAGGGGGTGGGCGGCGGCGGAATGGGCTTGCCAAGGGCGTCCGCGAGTGCGGCACTGATCAGGTTCGCCGGTACGTCGCACGGGCCGTTGCGGCGGCTCTTCGCCAAGGTGGGGATCTGAGGCGGGCATCCTCCCGACGCGACATCGCTGTTGACCAGCACCACCACAGTGGCGTCCAGCCCCGGGTGGTAGAAGAGCGTCGCGTTGAAGCCGGGAATCTAGCCGGTGTGCCCGATCCAGTCGCGCACGCCCATAAGACCAAGGCCGTAGCTGGTTTCCGGTTTACCCGGCTCCGGCAGGGGCGAGTTGAGCCGCTCGGCCTACCGCTCGGGCGGCAGCAGGCGCCGGTCGCAACGGGTGCCGACGGCGGGTGGAACGCGGAACGACACGGCGGGGCGGCCACCCGACGGCTTCGCCGGGCCTGCGTCCCCTCGGCCGTGACAATGGTCGCCGGACGGCGAAGTCCGGCCACCCGGAGCGGTGTTCAAGCCGTGTACCGCCCGAGTGGCTCCACGACCTCCGCGCAATCGTAACTGTGGGTGCCAGAATGGCCGACGCTCCGTCAGGAGTGATCCGCACGTCCAGCGCCGCTCCGGACCGTGAGGGCCGGGGTCAGCGGTCATGCTCGCGGGAGGGGAAGCAGTGGCACCGCAGGAATCCCTGCTCAAGATCTACGGAGACCGGTCGTACCGGCACGTGACGATGGCGCGGCACCAGGGCACCACCATCGCGTTCGCGATGGATGCGTCCCGCCGGATCGTCTACTCGGTGTTGGACCTGTCCGGCCCGCCGGCCAAGGGCGAGGCGGACACCGCGTACTGGAGCGACAACCCGGCCGAGCTGGTCTTCCCCCGGGAGCTGGCCGAGGCGGGGTACGCAGTGGTCGGCGCGACGGCGATGCCGACGGTCAAGCGCGGCGGGGCCGAGGCGGCCGTCGACGAGCGGCCCACGGCCCAGGAGACCGACCCGTTCCTGTCCACCACCGCGCGGCTGACGGCGGACGCCCCGTTCCACGTGGTCTCCGACGGCACGTACGTGGTGGTGTTACGGCAGTCGGTCGGCGAGACGCACTCCGACGCGGTGTACAAGCTGACCGGCGGCGGCTGTTCGGGCAGCGCGTCCCGCACGGACTACGTGCTCAGCGGTACGAAGAAGGTGCCGCTGGTGCGCGACACCCTGCTGTGCGACCGGTTCCTGCTGGTGGACGGCAAGCTCAAGCCGGTTCTGGAGGTCCGCTACAAGCGCAGCCGGCACGCCACCCGTCCCGAGTCGGCCAAGGACAGCCTGGGCACCGAGGACATGGAGGGCCGCCCCTTCCACGAGCCGACCCAGGAGCTGTCCTTCGTACGGAACCTGACCCAGGGCCGGTTCGCCGCCGTGCTGGTGCCCACCGCGATCAGCAGCGTGCAGCGCTGGCAGCTGTTCGCCCACAACGACGCCACCGGGCGGGTCGACTCCTTCAGCGTCGAGCAGGGCGCCCAGGGCCTGTTCAACACCCGGGGCACCCGTTTCTACACCAGCCCCGACCCGCTCTACCGCGACGCGGTGTTCGAGCGCAGCCCGGGCAACTGCCCGTTCACCGGACGCGAGCTGGTGCCGGTGACGGGCACCGAGGGGCGGGCGGAGACCGCGCTGCGGCTGAACGGCACCGACGCCCACCTCGACCTGGGCGATCCGACGGCTCTGCGGTTCGGCGGCAGGGCGTACTCGATCGAGGCCTGGGTCAAACCCGCCTCCTACGACGGCCCGGTGCTGGCCAGGAGCGGGGAGTACCTGCTGGCGGTGGACGCCGCCGGCCTGGTGAGCCTCACCCACCAGGGCGCGCCGTCGCCGCTCCTGTCCACCGAGTCGGTACCGACGGACGCCTACACCCACATCGCCGCCACCTTCGACGGCACCACCGCGAAGCTGTACGTCAACGGCAGGCCGGCCGGCAGCGGGGCGCTGCCGTTCACCCCGGCCACCGGTGTGAACACCCTGGTCGGCAAGGACTCCTCCGGTGGTACGGACAGGCTTTTCAAGGGCGACGTCGACGAGATCCGGATCTGGGACCGGGTGCGCTCCGCCGCCGAGCTCACCGAGGACATGAGCTACCGGCTGATCGGCAACGAGCCGGGATTGGTGGCCTACTACCGGTTCGACGAGGGCACGGGGAGCACCGCGAACGACCAGACCGACCGGGCGCTGCACGGCACCCTCGGCGGCGGCGTGCAGTGGACCGGCTCGGAGGCCCCGGTCGGCGACCACCCCGGGGTGCGGCGCGACAGCTTCGTCCTCAAGGGGCGCTCGGTGGTTTCCGGCCTGTCGGCCGTGCTGTACCACCAGCAGGAGAACGTGGTCGCCGGGTACCGCCCCGACCCCAAGCCCGCCAAGCGGCAGGCCCGAGTGCTGCTGGCGTTCGCCGCCAGGTACGGCCAGAACCCGTGCCTGGCGGGCCTGGACTTCGCGGTCGGCCGCGACGGCCGGCTGGCCCAGGCGCCGGACGTGCTGGACCCGGCGGTGCTCAAGCGGCCGACGAAGGGCCAGGACTCGGAGCAGATCAGCGCCCTGCAGCAGCTGATCAAGCGGCTGGAGCCGGAGGTCGCGTCCCTTCAGTCGGAGACAACCCGGCTGGCCGGCACCGCGGGCAGGGTGGCCGAGTACCAGGCGGAAGTCGACCGGCTGAAGCCCGGCTTCGACGACCTCGAGCGGCGATACCTCGCCGAGAAGGACCTGGCCACCTCCTGGATCTACAGCCTGGAGCTCAAGACACCGCGCCAGTTGGCCAGCGGCCACCTGGCGCAGTCGCTCTTCGCCATCCTCACCTCGGAGTACGAGGCCGGAGTGCAGTTCGTCCCGCCCAACGGTCCTCGGTCGACCTGGTGGTTGGACGACACCGGCCAGAGCCAGGGCGGCCGGCCCTGCTACTTCCTGGTCGCCCGCGAGCGCAACCGGGACCTGCGCGTCACCGGCAACTCGACGTCCGAGACCGCCCGGCTGAGCACGATCGTCCGCGAACCGGGCAACGTCAGCGCGCAGTTCCAGCTGATCGCCGAGGGCGAGCACGTCCGCATCGTCAACCGCGGCAGCCGGCTCGCGATCGGCTTGCCCTCCACGTACCAGTTACCCCACCTGGTCCAGTCGAGCGAATGCCTCACCGCGGACTCGGGCCTGTTCAAGATGACGCGCCTGTCCATGCGCTCGGGTGTGGACGTGGCGTACCTCGCGGCGAAGGAGAAGCTGGACGCCGCGCGCCAGCTCCTCCAGGAGGCGCGCACAGCCCAACAGCGGGTCGCCGAACTGCAGCTCGTGCTGGCCGCCCAGCAGGCCGAACTCAAGGACGCCCGGGACCAGCTGGCCCGCCTGTCGACCGCCCTGCAGGGGGACGACGACCTGACGGTGGCGATGCCGCTGCTGGCGGTGGACTCCACCGGTCTGAGCCTGTCCGGCGGCCTGCTCGAATTCGCCCGGGGCACCGACCGGCCCGCACTACTGGACAGCGGCACCGGCAACGTCGTGCTGTACTTCCGCGGCGCCGAGAACCAGTTCTTCGCCGTGTACTACGACACCGGCGTCGTCCGCGGTGCCCAGACCCTCGCCGGGGACGGCGGCACGCTCACCTTCCTCGCCCGCGACCCGGCCGTTGCCCTGGACAGCGCCACCATCAAGGTCGCGGACGGCGACGCGCCCGGCCGCTGCGACCTCACGATCACCGTCGGGACGGACACCGAGACCTGGCGGTCGCTGCCGCGCAAGGCCGACCTGATGGCCGCCGCCCTGGCCGGGAGCCCCGGCCGGCCGGTGACGGTCGGGGCGGTCGCCCGGGTGACGGGCAGAAGTGTGGAGCTGACCGGGGCCACCACCGTGCCGGTCCCGGCCAAGGCCCACCTCGTGATCGGCAGCACCGGCTACGCCGCGGAGGCCGACAACCTCACCGGCGCCAAGACACTCACCCTCACGACGGCGGGCACCGCGATCAAGCCCGGCGACAAGGTCAGCCTGGTCGGCTACGACTGGGCCCGGGCGGAGTCCACCCGGGCCGGGGTCCTGCTGTCCGCCGGCTCCCGCCTGATCGGGCTCACCCCGGGCGGCGTCGACTCCGTCCCCAACGGCACGGCCAAGGCGACGATCACCGGCCGCGGCTGCCGCTGGCGGGCCGAGATGCCCGGCCGGGCCTTCCTCTTCGACGGCAAGGAGCAGTACCTGACCCTGCCCGCCGGCCAGCAGCAGAACATCGCCCCGACCGGTGACCTGAGCCTGGAGGCCTGGGTCAACCCCGAGGCCGGAGGGGGCCGGATCGTCCACGCCAGGACGGACGGATCGGGCTACTCCCTGGCGCTCGCCCCGGCCGCCCTGCCGGCCTGGCAGTTCGTCGGCGGCACCAAGGCCCAGCTGACTCCCTCGCTCGACCTGGCGAACCGGGACTTCACCATCGAGCTGTGGGCCAAGCGCAACCAGTCTCGGGGCCGCGTCGAGCCCCTGCTGTTCCACGGTGCGACGGACGGCCGGGTCGACCAGTCCCTGCACCTGTGGGTCCACCCCGACGAGACCTTCTACTTCTCGCTGTACGGCGACGACCTCAAGACCACCCAGGCCTACCCGGACCTGGAGTGGCACCACTGGGCCGCGGTCTACAAGAACGCCACCCGCGAGCAGATCCTCTACCGGGACGGCGTCGAGGTCGCCCGCCGCACCTCCAACGGGGCCTACACCGGCAACGGCCCGCTGATCCTGGGCCACTTCCCCTTCACCGGCGACTACCTCGACGGCCGGATCGACGAGGTCCGCGTCTTCGGTCGGGCCCGCACCCAGCACGAGATCTCCTCCGAGCGCCACCAGCGGCTCTCCGGCCGCGAACCGGGCCTGCTCGGGCACTGGACCTTCGACGGGCCGAGCAGCCCGCCCTCACCGATCAAGGGCTACCAGGTGGTCGCGCGGGTGGGCGACCGGGTGGTGCGCTCGGCGGAGCGTTTCCCGTGCAACGAATGGGCGCACCTGGCCGCCACCTTCGCCCAGTCCTGGGCCCTGAGCCTGAACGGCGGCGCGGGCCTGTCGGTGGCCCCGCAGAATTCGCTGGACGTCCTGGAGGACCTCACCATCGAGGCGTTCGTCCGGATCGACAAGCTCGGCGCCCCGATGGGCCTGCTCGCCAAGGGCACGGTGGTCGACGGCGGCCGGGACGGCGTCCCGTACCAGTTGGGCATCCTGGCCGACGGCCGGGTGGAGTTCGCCTTCGCCGAGGCCGACGGCAAGGCCGTCCGGCACACCTCCGACCGGGCCGTGACGGTCGGTGCCTTCCAGCGGGTGACCGTGGTGCGGCAGCGCCGCAAGCCCGACACCTCCGCTGCCGCCCAGGCGAACGCGAGCATCCAGTCCGAGCAGGACATCCGCTTCTACCTGGACGGCGCAGCCGCCGGCAGTCACCTGTACAGCGGCCCTGGTGCACAGTCCAACTCCGGCGAGCTGGAGATCGGCCGTGGGCTGCACGGTGTCCTGTGCGAGGTGCGGCTGTGGAACTCCGCACGGCCGGCCGTCCAGCTCGGGCAGCCGGTCACCGCGCGTGAGAAGGGGCTGCTGGCCCGCTGGCCCTTCAACGAGAACGCCGGGAACGTCACCGTCGACGTCTCCGGCTCCTTCCCGGCCAAGCTGCGGGGCGCCCGCTGGACCCGCGACGTCGACCCCACGGCCAGCCCGCTGCGGCTGTACCGCAACGGCGAGCCGCTGTCGGAGGCCCCCGTGACCGCCCAGGACACCGCCTCCTGGGGCGATCCCCAGCTCACCCTGGGCGCCCGCCTGGAAGGGGCCAGACCGACGGAGCTGCTGGCCGGAACGCTGGAGGAGGTGCGGATCTGGCGCACCGTCCGCACCCGGGAGCAGATCAGCGACAACCTGTTCACCCGCCTGCGCGAGAACAAGCGGGACCTGCTCGGCTACTGGCCCTTCGACCGGGACTCCACCGAACCCGGCACCACCTCGGTGCGCGACGAGGGCCTGCGCGGCAACAACCTCGCCTTCTCCGCGAAGCGGCCCCGCGTCCTGCTCTCCACCGCCCCCGTGTCCACGGACACCGCCCAGGTGCGGTCGGCCCTCGCCGACGTCCGCACTCCCTTCCACGACACCATCGCCGGCGCCCCCGGCGCCACCGAGTACGCCGACCTCCAGTACGACGCGAAGGGCGAGACGCTCGGTGTGCTCAAGCGCTGCTACGGCTTCGTCCGCGACGGCCGCTGGCACCTGGTCACCGGCTACAAGGTGGGTGACCTGACCACCGAGTGGGTCGGCCAGGCCCAGTTCGACCCGCAACTCATGGGCTACATCGAGGGCGCCCCGCCGGTTCCCTCGGAGAACCTCACCGACAAGGCCGACGGCTACGCCGCCGCCTCCTCGGTGGAGTTCGCCGAGGCCAACCAGGTGGTGCGGAGCCTGTCCTCCAGCAAGACCCGCAGCGTCAACGCCGCCTTCGGCTTCGCGGTGGGCTTCGAGACCGATGCCAGCGTCCTGTCGATCACTGCTCCGGCCGGCTTCGGCATCGCGTCCCCGCTCGCCGACGCCCAGTTGAAGGTCGGCCTGACGGGCCGCCTGGAGTTCTCCAACACCTGGAGCGAGGACACCAAGGTCAGCCAGGGCGCCAACACCGCCCGCAAGGCCAAGCTGGCCCTGACCGGCTACACCGAGGACGCCGCCAAGGTGCTGAACTCCGCCGTCGGCCGCCGGTACGTGCCCGCCAACAACGGCATGGCGCTCGTGCAGTCCCAGACCGCCGACGTCTTCGCGCTGCGCCTGGCGCACACCGGCGCCCTGGTCGCCTACCGGATGCTGCCCAACCCGGACATCCCGCCGGACTGGAACCTCATCCACTTCCCGATCAACCCCCGCTACACCAAGCAGGGCACCCTGGACGGCGCGGTCGGCTTCGACGACCGCGGCAAGGTCACCGACCCCGACTACCCCACCGCCACCGGCTACGGCGAGTACAGCTACTTCAAGCCGCGGGACGCCTACGCGCTCAAGCGCCGGATCACCCGCGACCAGCAGCGGCTGCACGCCTTCTACGAATCGGTCTCGACCGAGACCCACCGCCCAGACCCGACCCAGGGACAGGCCAACGCGCTCCTGCGCTCGATGGGCATGTCCGTCGAGCAGCAGGAGACCGGGCGCAGCACCGCCGGCAGCGCCGCCGCCACCGGCTTCTCGCACCGGGACCTGGTCAACACCTACGTCTGGACGGCCCAGGGCGGCTTCTTCGCCGAGACCACCGAGGCCACCGACGCCGTCAGCGAGACCACCTCCGGCTCCTACGCGCTCAGCGGCAGTATCGGCGGCACCTACGGGGGCAACTTCGGCTTCAAAGGTGTGAACTTCTACGGCCAGCTTGAGGCCTCCGTGGGAGGCGGTTTCAGCGTCACCCGGGCCAAGGGCAAGGACGCCTCCCGCTCCTTCGGCCTCGACGTCCAGTGCGCACCCCCGGGTGACCTGCAGCGCCGCGACAAGGACGGCAAGCCCGTCTACGACACGGCGGGCAAGCCCGTCCTGGTGCCGGGCAAGGTCGACGCCTACCGCTTCCTCACCTTCTACCTCGGCGAGAACAGCGCCAACTTCGACGACTTCTACCACAAGGTCGTCGACCCCACCTGGCTGTCGGGCAGCGACGCCCCCGACGCCGCCGCCCTGCGGCAGACCCGCCAGAACTCCGCCAAGCCCCCGTGCTGGCGGATCCTGCACCGCGTCACCTACGTCAGCCGGGTGCTCGCACCCGTCCCGCCGCCCGGGGCGCCGCCGTTGGAGAAGGCGATGCGCGCCGAGAACATCGACAGCAACTACGAGCTGATCAAGCGCCTGGAACCGTATGTCCGCCCCGCCGCCACCAGCACCGGCGCCCTCGCCACCGCCACCCGCGCGGCCCTGGCCGCCCAGCTGCCCGAGCTCCTCCCCCACTCCACGGAGATCATCGACTACCTCAGCCGCTACTTCGGCATGGACAACTGACCTGGGCCCGGCCCTCCGTCACCTCGGAGGGCCGGGCGCGCCAGGCGTCCGGCGACAGCATCCCACTGCGGAATGGAGAGGCGCTGCGCACGGGCGGGGATGAAGGCGGTGACCGTGTTGGCGGCGGTGCCGATCACCGAGTTGGTGCAGCCGGGCGAGGAACGAGCGCCACCCGACGCCGACCGTACGCGTCCCGGGCCGGCCCCAGTCCCAGCCCCAGCCCCAGCCCCAGCAGGCTCTCCACACGCTCGCGGCGCGCGGCCCACGCGCCGCTACCAGACATGCCAACCGGCTGCCTGATCGATCCCTGCGGGTGACCGCCCCGACCGGGATCACGCCCTCAACCGCCCACCGCATCCTGCACTGCAACGACGTCGCCAGCCCGGCAGCTTGGCCCTCCGGATGGGCAACCCGTGTCTGGTCGGCCGGGACCAAGATCCGGTCCGTTCTCGGACCATACTGCCGGGATGGACATCCCGAACCACCGTTTTGCCTGGTCAGCCCTATTCCAACTGCTGTACCACCAGCAGACCAAGAACCTCCTGGTCAGCTGCTCCCCGAAGAGGCTGGGCCTCTTCCAGGGGCCGGTGGACGGCGTCAGGCGGTCCGGAGGCCCACCGCCAGGGTCAGTTCGAGGACGCGGCGCGGGGAGGCGAGATCCGGGAAGAGCTCCCGCAGCTGCGACATCCGGTACCGGACGGTCTGGGGGTGGACGAACAGCTCCGCCGCCACCTCGTCCCGCCTGCCCTGGTGCAGGAGCCAGGACCGCAGTGTCTCCTCGAGCCGCCGCGCGGTCGCGACGGGTACGGCCCGCAGCGGTGCGAGGGCGCGGGCCCGCAGGTCGGCGAACGCGTCCACGTCGGCGCTCAGCACCAGTTCGGGCAGGTGGTCCTCGGTGTCGCGGATGTCGCAGGAGAGGGAGTGCGCGCGGGCGGCGCGCGTGTACGAGTCGCAGGCGCGGGTCCACGGCCGGGGCGGGCCGACCACGGCGGTGCGGTCGGCCAGCTGCCGCAGGAGGTGCGGCCGGTCGGCATCGGGGACGAGCAGCACGCCGAGGGCGTCCGGCAGGTCGTCGAGGACGAGGGTGCCCGGGTCGAGGGTGCGGTAGGCGGGCCGGGCCTGGGCAGCGGGCAGCAGGACGGCGGTCAGCGAGGCCGGGGGCTGCCACCCGGCCCGTTGGACTGAGGCCAGCAGCACGTCCGGGCTGGCGCCCGCGAGGAGGTCGCGGGCCAGGTGTTCCAGGTGGCGCTCGTGCTCCCGGCCCCGGGCGGCCAGTTCGTCGGCGTGGCCCGCGGCGCTCGCGGCGGAGAGCTCGTCGATGTAGGCGAAGGTCAGCTCGGCGAACCGGGCGACCTCGGCGGCGGGCAGGCCTGCCGGTACGGCGCCCGCCGCCAGGCAGCGCCAGGCCACGCGGGCGCCGACGCGGTAGGCGCTGAGGAGGGCGTCCATCGACCGCCCGTCGCGAACCTCGCCGCGGCCCAGCTCGTAGGCCGCGTCACCGGCGTCGCCGCCGGTGGCGTTCCCGCTCGCGAGGTCCAGGTAGTGCCCCAGTGCGGTGCGGACGGCTCGGCGGATGGTGACGCCCATGCGGCCCGAGAGGGCGTTGGCGTAGGGCGGGACCTCGTCGATGATCGCCTGGACGACCTCGTCGGCGGTGGTCGTCAGCGCGGCCCGAAGTGCGGTGACCGTCGTCTGATCCAGGGCCGGTTCGGTGACCCTCCGGATCGGATGGCTCATGCTTTATTCCCTGCGAACAATTCGTCCTGCCAGATTTACGTCTTGCGGTCAGGACTTTACGCCCTGAAGCGCATCAAGCTGGGGCCATGACGAGTGCAGCCCTCCGCAGTAGGGCGTGGAAAATGCTGGAGATGGTCACGACGCCGCTGCTGCCGTCGGACTACCTCGACCTGGTCAGCCCGCTGCGTGCGGGCGCGGACCTGCGGGGGCGCATCGAGGCCGTGCACCCCGAGACGGGCGACGCCGCGACCATCGTGATCAGACCGGGAAAGGGCTGGCGCGGTCACACGGCCGGTCAGTACGTGCGGATCGGGGTCGACGTCGACGGAAGGCGCCTGTGGCGTGCCTACTCCCTCACCTCGCCGACGGACCGCCGGGACGGCCGGGTCACGATCACCGTGAAGGCGATCCCGGACGGCAAGGTCAGCAACCACCTCGTCCGCAGGGCGAAGCCGGGCACGCTCGTCCAGCTCGACCAGCCGACCGGCGACTTCGTCCTGCCGGAACCCCCACCCGCCAAGGTGCTCTACCTGACGGCCGGCAGCGGCATCACACCCGTGATGGGCATGCTGCGGGACACCGGGCTCGACGACGTCGTCATGGTCCACAGCGCGCCGCGCCCGCAGGACGTGATCTTCCGTGACGAACTGCACGACCTGGTCGCGCGGAAGAAGCTGCGGCTCACCGAGGTGCACACCGACACGGACGGCGTGCTCGACATCGCCCGGCTCGGCGAACTGGTACCCGACTGGGCCGAGCGCGAGACCTGGGCCTGCGGGCCCGCGGGCCTGCTCGACGCCGCCGAAGCGTTCTGGAGCGAACACGGCGTCGCGGAGCGCCTGCACACCGAACGCTTCCGCGCCGGGGTCGTCGTCGCCGGCGACGGCGGCGAGGTCACCTTCAGCACCACCGGCAGGACCGTCGCCGCGGACGGCGCCACACCGTTGCTGGACGTCGGCGAGGAGGCCGGCGTGCTCATGCCCTCCGGCTGCCGCATGGGCATCTGCTTCGGCTGCGTCACACCGCTGAAGGCGGGCGCCGTCCGCGACCTGCGCACCGGCGAGATCACCGAGGCCGAACCGGGCGTCCTCATCCAGACCTGCGTGTCCGCCGCCGCGGGCCCCTGCGACATCGAACGGTAGGAGCACCTTGACCGCCATCGACCCCACCGCCCACCTGACCGCGGAGCAGATCGAGGAGCTCGGCCGCGAGCTGGACGCGATCCGCGACGAGGTGATCGCCAGCCGGGGCGAGAAGGACGCCGCCTACATCCGGAGGGTCATCTCGGCGCAGCGCAAGCTCGAGCTGGTCAGCAGGGGTGTACTGCTGTTCTCCTTCTTCCCGCCCGCCTGGCTGATCGGCACCGCCGGGCTGTCCGTGGCGAAGATCATGGACAACATGGAGATCGGCCACAACATCCTGCACGGCCAGTGGGACTGGATGCGTGACCCGAAGATCCACTCCACCACCTGGGACTGGGATCACGTCTCCCCGGCCGACCAGTGGAAGCACTCGCACAACGAGCTGCACCACACGTACACCAACGTGATCGGCAAGGACAACGACCTCGGCTACGGCATCATGCGCGTCGACGAGGACCAGAAGTGGCACCCGTTCCACCTCGGCCAACCGCTGTGGAACTTCATCAACGCCTGCTTCTTCGAGTACGGCATCGCGGCGTACGACCTGGAGCTCGGCAAGAACCTGCACAAGCGCCGCCGCAAGAACCCGGAGTTCCGCGCGCGGGCCAGGGCCGTGGGCCGCAAGATCCGCAAGCAGGTCCTCAAGGACTACGTGATCCACCCGCTGCTGTCGGGCCCGTCGTTCCTCACCACGCTCGCCGCCACCTTCACCGCGAACCTGGTCCGCAACCTCTGGACCCACTCGGTGATCATGTGCGGGCACTTCCCCGAGGGCGTGCAGGTCTTCGAGCGCCGGTCGATCAAGGGCGAGACGCGCGGCCAGTGGTACCTGCGCCAGATGATGGGCTCGGCCAACATCAGCGGCAGCAAGGCCATGCACTTCATGACCGGCAACCTCTCGCACCAGATCGAGCACCACCTGTTCCCGGACCTGCCGAGCAACCGGTACGCCGAGGTCGCGGTGAAGGTGCGGGCGCTGTTCGAGAAGTACGAGCTGGAGTACGTCACCGGGCCGCTGCCGAAGCAGGTTTTCTCCGCGTGGCGCAAGGTCTTCCGGCTCTCGCTGCCGAACAGGAAGCCCCGGGCCGGTGCGCCGGACCGCGAGCAGGAGCTGGTCGCCGCCTGAGTCCGGCAGGTGTTCTACTGCTCGCAGTGACCGTGCGTCCGGCAGCCCGCGTACGGGCTGCCGGCGGAGAGCGATGGGGCCCGCGATGAGCGAACCGACGAAGCCCGAGATCGTCCTGCCCGCGGGTGAGGCTCCCGAGGAGCTGACCGTCCGGGACCTCGTCGTCGGGGACGGGCCCGAGGCGAAGCCGGGGCGGGTCGTCCGGGTCCACTACGTCGGGGTGACCTTCGCGTCCGGCAAGGAGTTCGACGCCTCCTGGGACCGGGGGGAGCGGTTCAAGTTCGCCGTGGGCGGCGGCCGGGTCATCAAGGGCTGGGACCGGGGGATCAGGGGCATGCGGGTGGGCGGCCGGCGGGAGATCGTCGTGCCCCCGCGGCTGGGCTACGGCAAGCAGTCCCCCTCGCCGCTGATCCCGCCCGGCTCCACGCTCGTCTTCGTGGTGGACCTGATATCCGTCGTCTGACGCCCGCCGCGGCGCCCCCTACGGCCGGTAGACGATCTCGATCCCGAGGGCCGCGATGACGCCCCAGACGCCGATGCCGAGCAGCCACATCGCGTCGAGGACGGCGCCGGCGGCGACGAGGGTCACGCCGGATGCCGCGAGGGTGCGTACGGTCCGCCGGATGCCGCGGTCGGGGAGCCAGTCGATCGTCACCTCCCGAGGATCGCGCCGCCGGCCCCCCGATGGCGAGGGGGCGGCGGGATTCCTGGCGCCGTCTTGACGCGCGCCGGGCGGGCGTCGGGCCGACGCCGGGCCCCCGGCCGGGCCCGCTGCGGGGCCTCCGGCGCGGCCGCCGGCACGGAGCGTTGTCGGTCCACTGACATATCCTGCCCGCCACCGTACGTCGACCGGGAGGACCGAAAGAAGTGAGCGGCCTGTCTGCTTTCCCGCTGCCATTCCAAGCAACACGTTCCATGGCGTTCGCGACACCCCGGACGCTGCGGGAGATCGAGATGATGCAGTGCAGCGCGCACCTCCGGGAGAAGACGGGCTGGTTCGACAAGATGAACGACGCCGGCATCGCCGCCCGGTGGACACGGGAGGCGCTGGAACAGGGCCTGACCGAGGCGCAGGTCCGGTACGTGCTCGCCGAGCTCGCGCACTACGCGGGCCTGCGGGACGCGGAGACGGGCGTCGAGGTGGCCTCCGTCGACGGGGTGTGGCAGTCGGACGCCCTGGTCGACGACGAGCTGGGCTCGCGGCTGCGCGAGGCGGTGCGGGTCCTCGAAGAGGTGCCGGACGCGGAGAAGGACTGGCACCCCGGCTCGGACGGCCAGGTGCTGGACCTGGTGCACCCTTCGCTGTTCTGTCTGGTGCGCGAGGCGAGCGGCGCGCCCGAGCGGGCGTGGCGGAACCCGACGGACAGCTACTCGAAGTACGAGTTCTCGGAGCGGTTCCAGTGGCTGCCCACCGACGTCGACGTGAGCGAGAAGGGTGAGGTCTCCTTCCGTTCGTACGTCAACAACGTGCACCCGGAGCTGCACCGCGACCTCCTCCCCGTCCTGGCGGACGTGTTCGCGCGCATGGTCCCCCTGCTGGAGAACGTGCTGACCGATCTGCGCCGGCCCCGGCCCCTGCGCATCGAGGCCGATCCCTACGGGTGGTACGACTCGGAGCCGGTGCGTCCGAACAAGGCCGACTACAGCGACGAGGAGGCCTTCGCGAAGGCCCGCCGCGACTGGCAGAGCGCCCTGGACGACTGGTGGCAGAACCGCCGGCCGGTCGCCCCGGACGCCCCGGCCTTCACCGCTCCCGCACCGCCCGACGCGTCCACGCGGGTCAGCCTGCGCGGCCGCCGGCTGCAGGTGATCGTCAAGCTCGCGACCATCCACCTCACCCCGGAGAAGCCTGAGTACCAGGGCGGTTCCTGGCACGTCGAGGGGATGCTGAACGAACGCATCGTGTCGACCGGCATCCACTACTGGGACAGCGAGAACATCACCGAGAGCCGGCTGGGCTTCCGGGCCGCCCTCGACGACCCGTACTACGAGCAGAACGACGACAACGGCGTGCGCGAGATCTACGGCCTGGAGAACGAGGACGCGATGAACCAGGTGCTGGGGTCCGTGGCGACCCCGGCGGGCCGCTCCCTGGCGTTCCCCAACGTGCTGCAGCACCGCGTCGGCTCCTTCCGCCTCGCGGACGCCACCCGTCCGGGGTACCGCAAGATCCTCGCGTTCTTCCTCGTCGACCCGTCGGAGCGGATCGTGTCGACCTCCGACGTGCCGCCGCAGCAGCCCTGGTCGGACACCACGACGATGACGCTGGAGGAGGCGAAGGACTTCCGTGAGGAGCTCATGCGGGAGCGCAAGTTCTTCGTGGACGAGCACAACCAGGAGATCTTCGAGCGGGAGTTCTCCCTCTGCGAGCACTGAGCCCGGTGACGTCCGGGACGCACCGGTACGGCACGCGCCGTGAGCGGTGAAGGGGTCGGCCCAGGTCACGGGCCGACCCCTTTGCGTTCCGCCCCCGGCATCCGTCACGCTCCGTGACCGGACCGCGAGCGGACGTCCGCGGGGTGGCACGGTTTGCCTCGTCGGCACTTCGCGTTCGCTCAGTGGAACCTCAGATCCGGATAACGATCGCGTCATCACGCAAGGGTCTTTGGGCCTGGTCGGGGGCGAAGTGTTGATTTGCCCGTGATGTACCCCACGGCCCGAACTCGGACGGCGTGATAGACCTTCACGACCGCCTGCCGGACACCACCCACGTCCGCGCAGGGGCGCTGGAGCCGGCCGACCGCCGGCCGCAACTCCATCACCATCCGGGGGATCGGAACCCGATCCGCAGCCGAGCGCGGCGCGGATCGGCATGGAGCGGAAAGGCGCACCACGGCATGACCTCGACGCACGTCGAACAGCAGCACGGCGACAACGAAGCGACCAAGGGCGGCACGCCCGAGGAGGGCTACGAGCGAGGACTCGGCAGCCGCCAGGTCCAGATGATCGCCATCGGCGGCGCCATCGGCGTCGGCCTCTTCCTGGGCGCGGGCGCGAACATCGCGAAGGCCGGGCCCAGCCTCATCCTGATGTACGCCCTCGCGGGCGTCATCGTCTTCTTCATCATGCGGGCCCTCGGTGAGCTGCTGCTCTACCGGCCCGTCTCCGGTTCCTTCGCGGAGTACGCCCGCGAGTTCCTCGGCCCGTTCTTCGGGTTCGTGACCGGCTGGACGTACTGGCTCATGTGGGTGGTCACCGGCATGGCGGAGCTCACCGCCGCGGCGATCTACATGAACTACTGGTTCCCGAGCGTGCCCCAGTGGACGACCGCGCTGATCTTCCTGGTGGTCCTGTACGCCGCCAACCTGATCTCGGTGAAGATCTTCGGCGAGATCGAGTTCTGGTTCTCGATGGTCAAGGTCACCGCCCTCATCGGCATGATCGTGATCGGCATCGGTGTCGTCACCTTCGGCTTCAGCCAGGCCGGTGACACCGCCGCCGTCTCCAACCTGTGGGCCTTCGACGGGATCTTCCCCAAGGGTGTCGGCTCCAGCCTCATGACCCTCCAGGGCGTCATGTTCGCGTACCTGGCCGTCGAGCTCGTCGGCGTCACCGCGGGCGAGTCGGAGAACCCGGAGAAGACCCTCCCCAAGGCCATCAACACGCTGCCGTGGCGCATCATCGTCTTCTACGTCGGTGCCCTCAGCGTGATCCTCATGGTCGTGAAGTGGACCGAGTTCCAGCCGGGCGTCAGCCCCTTCGTCGCGGCCTTCGCCAAGATCGGCATCCCGGCCGGTGCCGCGATCGTCAACTTCGTGGTCCTCACCGCGGCCCTGTCGTCCTGCAACTCCGGCATGTACTCCACCGGCCGCATGCTGCGCGACCTGGCCGCCAACTCCGAGGCCCCCAAGATCCTGGGCCGGCTCAGCTCGACGAAGACCCCGGCCGTGGCCATCACCCTCTCCGTCGCCCTCATGGGCATCGGCGTCGTCCTGAACTACGTCGTCCCGGAGAAGGCCTTCGGCTACGTCATGTCGGTGGCCACCGCAGCCGGTATCTGGACCTGGATGATGATCCTGGTCAGCCACATCCGCTACCGCCGCGCGGTGGTGGCCGGCAAGCTCCCGGCGTCCTCCTTCCCGGCTCCCGGCGGCACGGTGTGCAGCTGGATCGCCGTGGCCTTCCTGCTGCTGGTCACCGTGATGATCGCCATCGACCCGGACAGCCGCGTCTCCCTGTACGTCGGTGCCGGCTGGGCCGTCTGCCTGGCGGTCGGCTGGGCGGTACTGAAGTCCCGCAACCCGCAGATCGCGGAGCGCACGTCGGCGTCCGGCCCGGAGTCGGAGCTCGCGGGACGTTCCTGATCCTGCCGCCGCGCGGGGCCCCGCCCCTCGCCGCTCGTACTCCCGACGGGGCGCACCGGTCTTCCGGCCGGTGCGCCCCCGTCGTCGTCACAGCTCCACTCAGGGCCGTCCGGCGAGCACCTCCTCGATGCGGTCGAGGCCCCACGCGAGGTCGGCCTCGTCGATGACCAGCGGAGGGGCGAGCCGGATCGTGGTGCCGTGGGTGTCCTTCACCAGCACTCCGCGCTCCAGCAGCCGGCCCGCCAGGGCGCTGCCGCTGCCGTGGCGCCCGGCGACGTCGACGCCCGCCCACAGGCCCCGGCCCCGGCTGCCCTCGATCACCCCGGCCCGCTCCATGGCGCGCAGCCGCTCGTGCAGGAGGGCCCCGAGCGCGGTCGCGCGTTCCTGGAACTCCCCCGTGCGCAGCATCGCGATGACCTCCAGGGCGACGGCGCAGGCCAACGGGTTCCCGCCGAAGGTGGAACCGTGCTGGCCGGGGCGCAGCACGCCGAGCACGGCGTGGGAGGAGACGACGGCGGAGACGGGGACGAGTCCTCCGCCGAGGGCCTTGCCGAGCAGGTACACGTCCGGGGTGACCTGTTCGTGGTCGCAGGCGAAGGTCCGGCCGGTGCGGGCCAGGCCGGACTGGATCTCGTCGGCGATGAACAGGACCCCGTGGCGGGCGGTGATCTCGCGGACCCGTGCGAGGTAGCCGGCGGGCGGGACGAGGACGCCGGCCTCGCCCTGGACCGGTTCGATCAGAACGGCCACCGTGTCCTCGGTGAGGGCGGCCTCCAGCGCGTCCGCGTCGCCGAAGGGCACGCTGTCGAAGCCGGGGGTGAAGGGGCCGAAGTCGGCGCGTGCCTCGGGGTCGGAGGAGAAGGAGACCACGGTGGTGGTGCGGCCGTGGAAGTTGCCGTCGGCCACGACGATCCGGGCGCGGCCGGGCGCCACGCCCTTGACCAGGTAGCCCCATTTGCGGGCCACCTTGACGGCGGTCTCGACGGCTTCGGCGCCGGTGTTCATCGGCAGGACGGCCTCCATCCCGCACAGGTCGGCCAGTTCGGAGCAGAAGTCGCCGAAGCGGTCGTGGTGGAAGGCGCGGGAGGTGAGGGTGAGCCGGTCGAGCTGTTCCTTGGCCGCGGCGATCAGCCGGGGGTTGCGGTGGCCGAAGTTGAGGGCGGAGTAGCCGGCGAGGAGGTCGAGGTGGCGGCGGCCCTCGATGTCGGTGGTCCAGGCACCGTCGGCGGAGGCGATGACGACGGGGAGCGGGTGGTAGTTGTGCGCGCTGTGGGCCTCGGCGGCCCGGACGGCGCGGCCGGTGGCCACACCGAGCGCGGTCGCGTCCGCGGTGGGCACGGTCTCGTTCGTGGTGGTCATGGTGCCTTCCGGTTCGGGTCGGGAGGTCGGGTGGCAGGGTCGCGGGAGGGGCGGCCGGGTCAGGTGCGGGACCCGAGGAAGGGCAGGGCGCGCGGGTGGGCGGTCCCGGCATCGCGGCGCAGCAGGTCGGCGTAGCTCTCCCGGCGGACGACCGCGCGGGCCCGGCCGTCACGGCAGAAGACCACCGGGGGCCGGCGTGCGCCGTTGTAGTTGTTCGCGAGCGAGTGGCAGTAGGCGCCGGTGGCCGGGACGGCGACGACGTCGCCGGGCCGGGGGTCGCGCAGGGAGACGTCCCGGATGAGGGTGTCGCCCTGTTCGCAGTGGCGGCCGACGAGGTCGCAGCGCTCGCCGCCGCCGACCCGGTCCACGAGGGTCGCCTCGAACCGCTGGCCGTACAGCATCGGTTCGAGGTTGTCGGCCATGCCGCCGTCGACGGCGACCAGCGTGCGTTCGCCGGGTTTGACGGTCACCACCCGGTAGAGGGTCACGGCGGTCGGCCCGACCAGGGAGCGGCCCGGTTCGATGATCAGCCGGGCGTCGTGCGGGAGGTACTCGCGCGCGGCGTCGGTGAGGTCCCGTACGTACGCGCCGATGTCGGGGGCCCGGTCGGCGTGGGTGTAGCGGACGCCGAGGCCGCCCCCCAGGTCGTACACGGTGTGCCGGCCGAGTCCGGGGAGCGCGGCGAGGGCCTCGACCGCCCGCCGGAACGGGACGGTGTCCATGAGCTGGGACCCGACGTGCACGTGGAGCCCGTCCAGGCGGAGCCGGGAGCTGCGGCGCACGCGGTCGGCGGCCTCCGCCGCCCGGTCGGCGGTCAGGCCGAACTTGGTGCCGCGGTGGCCGGTCATCATGGCGGCGTGGGTGTCGGCGTCCACCTCGGGGACGACCCGCAGGAGCACGGCCTGGCGTCCGTCCGTGACCAGCTTCTCCAGGCGGTCCAGGTCGTGCAGGTTGTCGAGCACGACGGTGCCCACTCCGGCCGCGACGGCCATGGCGAGCTCCTCGTCGGTCTTGGCGTTGCCGTGCAGGACGATGTGCGCCGGGTCGGCTCCGGCGGCCAGCGCGGTGACGAGTTCGCCGCCTCCGGCGACATCGACGCCGAGGCCCTCCTCGACAAGCGTGCGCACCACTTCCGTGCAGGGGAAGGACTTGGACGCGAACACCGCTTGGCTGTTCGGCCAATGCGTGGCGAGAGCCTGCCGGTAGGCCCGCGCCCGGCCCCGGAGGGCTGCCTCGTCGACCACGAGGGCCGGGGTGCCGAACCGGCCGGCGACCTCGGCGAGGCTGCAGCCGCCGACCGTGATCCGGCCCTGTCGGTCCAGTTGGGAGCCGTCCGGGAAGAGCTCCAGCAGTTCGTCGGCGGTGGCGTGGTCGGGGCGGTCGGTCGGCATGGAGCGCAGGTCCGTTCGGTTCGTGAAGGGGCTCTGACGGCTATCCTGGCAGCGCTTCCGAGGGAGCGCCGCTGCCGATCGGCCTACGAAACGGGACCCGCATTGTCCGATCTCACAACGCCTCCGGAGGAGCCGGCCACCCTGGGGGCCGTGCTCGACGACTGCGCCCGGGCGGGGGTTCGCCTGCTCGGCGCCCCGGCCGGGCTCGCCGTTCCGGTGCGCGGCACGGTCATCCACGACGCGGGCGACCGGATGGCGGAGTCGCCCGGCGGCCTGCTGCTCCTGGTGGGTGTGGATCCGGCGGACCCGCGGGCCGCGGTGCTGCCGGCGCAGGCGGCCGCACGCGGCTGCACGGCCGTGGTGGTCAAGTGCCGCGGCGGGGACCCCGCCCCGTTCGTGCGCGAGGCCTCGGCGCACGGGATCGCCGTGCTCGCCGCCGACGACGACCTGCCGTGGCGCAACATCGACGCGGTGCTCAGCTGCGCCGTCACCGGTCCGGGCACGGCGGCGGCCTTCGGGGCCGTGCCCGCGGGCGGCGAGCTGTACGCCCTCGCCGACCACCTGGCGGCCGTGGTGGGCGGAGCGGCCGTGGTGGAGGACCTGGCCCGGCGCGTCATCGCGTACTCCAGCGTTCCCGGTGTCCGGATCGACGCGCCCCGGGAACGGGGCATCCTCCAGCGCCGCATCGAGGACCTGCCGGAACTGCCCGTGCAGCGACGGCAGTACCAGCAGGTGCTGGCCGCACCCGGCGTCGTGCGGTTCCCCGTGATCGGCGAGGAGCTGCCGCGGGCGGCGGTGGCCGTACGGGCCGGGACGCTCCCGCTGGGGACCCTGTGGGTGATCGAGCCGGAGTCCGGCATCTCCGAGGAGGGGACCGCCGCGCTGGTCGAGACCGCGCGGCTGGTCGCCCCGCACCTGCTGCGGCTGCTGAACCTCCCGGAGGCGGAGCGGCGGCTGCGCCGGGACACCCTCCTCGCGCTGCTCGGCCCGGGCTCGGCGGCGCAGGAGTCCTGTTCGATCCTCGGGGTGCGCGCAGGTGTCCCCTTCCGGCTGCTGGCCCTCGCCCCGGCCGCCGCCGCGGCCGGGCCCGGCGGCGCGCCCCCGCCGGCGGCCGCCCTGGCCACCGTCGTCGAGCACGCGGAGTCGGAGGTGGCCCGGCACGCGGCGGCGCACCGGCCGGACGTCACCGTCGCGGCCACCGGCGGGGTGGTGTTCGCGCTGCTGCCGTACGCGGTGGAGGAGGGCGACGGCACCCGGTTCGCGGAGGCGGCCCTGGCCACCGTCCGGCGGGCGGTCTCCCCCGGCATCCGGGCCGCCCTGACCCGGCCCTGCGAGGACCCGGCCGCATCCGCCTCGCTGCGCAGGGAGGCCGAGGCGGTGCTGCGGGCGTCGGCGGGGACGGCCGCGGGCGGCCCGCCGGTGACGGTCGAGGAGGTCCGCCACCGGATCCTGCTGGACCGGCTCGGGGACGAGCTGGAGCGCGACCCGTGGCTGCGGCTGACCGGTGTCGACGCGCTGCTCGCCCACGACGCCGGGCACGGCACCGGATACGGCGCGTCGGTCACGGCCTGGCTGGACGAACTGGGGGACGTCGCCACGGCCGCCCACCGGCTGCGGGTGCACCCGAACACGCTCCGGCACCGGCTGCGCAGGGTGCGGGAGCTGTTCGGCCTCGACCTCGGCGACCCCGACGTCCGGCTGGCGGTGTGGCTGGAGCTCAGGCGGTCCGCCCGGCCGTAGGGCCTGCCCTGCGCAGCACGGGCGGGTGGGCCGGCGTCCGGGGGCGATCTTGTCCGGTCGCGCCCAGAATGACCCCGAGGGACAGGGCCGCGGGTCCCGGACCGGGCGGCCCGAGGTCCCGTGCCCGGAGCGGAGAGGGGCCGGCCCCATGACGGACGAGAGAGCCGAACGCATCGCGGAGTTCATCGAGCCGCTGAGGGTCAGACCGGGGTCGAAGGTGAAGCTGGGCCGGGACTTCGACCCGCGCTTCAAGGCGGGCATGAAGAAGCGGGACGGGGTCGAGCTGCTGCGGACGGGGGTCTCGCTGCTCGCCGAGTACCAGGAGCGGCTGGCCGCGCAGGACACGTACGGGGTGGTGCTCTGCCTCCAGGCGCTCGACGCGGGCGGCAAGGACGGCACGATCCGGCACGTGATGAGCGGCGTCAACCCGCAGGGGGTCCGCGTCAGCAGCTTCAAGGTGCCCTCGGACGAGGAGCTCGGGCACGACTACCTGTGGCGCTACGCCCGGCGGCTGCCCTCGCGGGGGGAGATCGCCATCTTCAACCGTTCGCACTACGAGGAGGTCCTCGTGGTGCGGGTGCACCCCGAGGTGCTGCTGCGTCAGCGGCTGCCCGAGCGGGTGCTCGGGCCGGACGTCTGGGACCGCCGCTTCCGGGAGATCAACCACTGGGAGCGCCACCTCACGGACAACGGGTTCAAGGTGGTGAAGGTCTTCCTGAACCTGTCGAAGGAGGAACAGCGCGTCCGCTTCCTCAAGCGCATCGACCGGCCGGAGAAGAACTGGAAGTTCTCGGCCGCGGACGTCCGCGAGCGGCGCCGGTGGGACGACTACCAGCACGCCTTCTCCGAGATGCTGTCCGCCACGAGCACCCGGTGGGCGCCCTGGTACGTGGTGCCGGCGGACCGGAAGTGGTTCGCGCGGATCTGCGCGGCGGCGATCCTCGCGCACACCCTGATGGAGATCGACCCGCAGTACCCGGACGTGGGCGAGGAGGCCCGCAAGGACCTCCTGGTCACCAGGCGGCGGCTGGAGCGGGAGGCCCCCGCCGGCGCCGAGGCCGACCCGTACGCGAGCAGGCATCCGGCGCCGGACGGGCACGGGCAGGGGCGGCGCCGGTCCGGGAAGGGGTCCCGGTCATGACCGTACGGGCGAACGCCACGGGCGGGCGGCCCCCGGACCCGGGAGCCGACTGGTACGCGCGCTCCCCCGAGGAGGTCCTGACGGCGTTCGGGGTGGACCCGGCCGTCGGACTGGCTCCGGCGCGCGCCGCCGAACTCCTCGCCGCGCACGGACCGAACGCGCTGCCGGAGGAGCGGCGGACACCGGCCTGGCGGCGGTTCCTCGCGCAGTACCGCAGCTACATGCAGCTCGTCCTGCTGGCCGCGGCGATCGTGTCGATGGTGGTGCAGGAGTGGACCACCGCGGTCCTGCTGATCGTGCTGACCCTGCTGAACGCCGTGGTGGGACTGCGTCAGGAGGGCAAGGCCGAGAGCGCGATGAACGCGCTGAAGTCGATGATGAAGGCGACGGCCCGGGTCCGCCGGGACGGCCAGGAGGCCGAGATCCCCGCCGAGCAGCTGGTGGCCGGGGACGTCGTGCTGATCTCCGCCGGGGACCGGGTCCCGGCGGACGGCCGGCTGGTCGCGGCCAGTTCCCTGCAGATCGACGAGTCGGCGCTCACGGGTGAGAGCGTGCCCGCCGCGAAGGAGACCGGCGCCCTGGAGGGCGCCGGGCTGCCGCCCGGGGACCGGACCAACACGGCGTTCATGAACACCCCGGTCACCCACGGCAGCGGGGTCGTGGTGGTCACGGCGACGGGCGCGGACACCGAGCTGGGCAAGATCTCCGGGATGCTGTCGGCGACGGAACGGGAGGTCCCTCCCCTCACCAGGGAGCTGGACCGGCTGACCCTGTGGATCACGGCGGCGGCCGGGCTCACCATGATCGTGATGTTCGCCCTGGGGCGCCAGCGCGACCAGGCCTGGGACGTGCTGTTCGTCAGCGCGGTCTCGCTGGCCATCGCCGCCATCCCGGAGGCGCTGCCGACGGTGACGCAGGCGATCCTCTCCGTCGGCAGCCTGAACCTGGCCCGGCGCAACGCCATCGTGAAGGAGCTGCCGTCGGTCGAGACCCTGGCGTTCACCTCGGCGATCAACTCGGACAAGACCGGCACCCTGACGATGAACCAGATGACGGCCGTCGAGGTGCTGAGCCCGACCGACCGCTACACCGTCTCGGGTACGGGCTACGCGCTGGACGGGAAGGTCCACCACGCCGCGGGCGCCTCGGCGGGCATCGAGGACGCGATCCTGCCGTACGTCGTGGCCAGTGACGCCCGGCTGGTCGGCGGCGAGGTGGTCGGGGATCCCACCGAGGGCGCGCTGCTCGTCCTCGCGCACAAGGCCGGTCTGGACACCGACGCCACCCGGGACGCGCTGCCCCGGCTCGCCACCCTCCCCTTCGACCCCGGCTACAAGCTGATGGCCACCTTCCACGCGGCGGCCGACGCCACCGGGCGCGAAGTGGTGCGGTGCTTCGTGAAGGGTGCGGCTCCGGCCGTGATGGACCGGGCCGCCACGGCGCTCGCCGCGGGCGAGACCGTCCCCTGGGACGCCGGGCTGCGGCGCCGCGCGGAGGAGGAGAGCGAGCGGATGGGCGGGGAGGGCCGCCGGGTGATGGCCGCGGCCACCCGGGACCTGGACCCGGCCGGCTTCGATCCGGAGGGCGATCTGCTGTCGTACGTCACGGACCTGCGGATGAGCAGCCTCGTCGGCATGGTCGACCCGCCGCGCGAGGAGGCCCGGGCAGCCGTCGCCGACGCGCAGGCGGCGCACATCAGGGTCCGTCTGGTGACCGGTGACGACGTCACGACCGGGGCGGCGATCGCCCGGCAGATCGGCATCCCCGGGGAGGCCGTCCTCGGCGCCGACTTCGCCGCCATGAGCGAGGAGGAGCAGCTCGCCCGGATCGAGGGGATCGGTGTGGTGGGGCGGGTGGCCCCCGAGCACAAGGTGCTGCTGGCGAACACGCTGAAGAAGAAGGGCGAGGTCGTGGCGATGACCGGGGACGGCGTCAACGACGCCCCGGCCATCAAGGCCGCCGACATCGGCATCGCCATGGGCAGCGGCACGGACGTGGCGAAGAACGCGGGCCGGATGATCCTCTCCGACGACAACTTCGCGACGATCGTCTACGCCGTGGAGCAGGGCAGGACGATCTACAACAACCTCACCAAGTACATCCGGTTCGTGCTGCTCCTGCTGGTCACGTTCGTGCTGACGTTCCTCGGGGCGACCGTCTTCGACATCGCGGCCGGTGAGCCCTTCACTCCCCCGCAGGTGCTGTGGGTCCACTTCGTCGTGAACGCCTCGTTCGGCTTCGCGCTCGGCTTCGACCACGAGAGCCCGGGGCTGATGCGGCGCCGGCCGCGGCCCCGCGGGGAGTCGGTGCTGACCCGGGGGGTGCTGGTCACCGTCGGCCTGGGCGGGCTGGCGGTCACCGTCGTCCTGCTGGGCCTGATCCGGCTCGGCGAGGGCCGGTACGGCAGTGTCGGGACGGGCCGGTCGATCGCGTTCACGGCGTTCGCGCTGTGCCTGATCGTGGCGGCGTTCGAGTGCCGCAGCGAGACGGATTCGGTGCTGACGACGTCCACGTTCGACAGCAGGCAGATGAACTGGACGGCCCTGGCCCAGTTCGCGCTGGCGGTGATGGTGACCCAGATGGACGGCTTCCGCAGGCTGCTGGGGACGACCGACATCGACGCGGGGCAGTTCGGCTGGGCGCTGCTGTCCGCCGTGGCGCTCCTGCTCGTGTGGGAACTGGGCAAGGCCCTCGCCCGCCGGTCGAGGAGCCGGTGAGGGCGGCGGGCCCGTGACGGCCCGCGGGGCCGGCCCCGTGGTCCGCTCCCGGCTGCGGGCCCTGCCGGGGGTCGCGGCGGTCGCGGACTACCGGCGCGCGTGGCTGGTCAAGGACCTGGTGGCCGGGGTGGTCCTCACCACGCTGCTGGTGCCCCAGGGCATGGCCTACGCCGAGCTGGCGGGCCTGCCGGCCATCACGGGGCTCTACACGAGCGTGCTGTGCCTGCTCGGGTACGCGGTCTTCGGACCGTCCCGGATCCTGGTGCTGGGCCCGGACTCCGCGCTCGGGCCGATGATCGCCGCGTCGGTGCTGCCACTGGTCGCCGCGGGCGGGGACCCCGACCGCGCCGTCGCCCTGGCCTCGATGCTCGCGGTCATGGTCGCGGCCGTCATGATCCTGGCCTCGGTGGCGAAGCTCGGGTTCATCGCCGACCTGGTCTCCAAACCGACCATGATCGGCTACATGAACGGCCTGGCCCTGACCATCCTGATCGGCCAGCTGCCCAAGCTGCTCGGCTTCTCGGTGGAGGCGGATGACCTGATCGGCGAGTGCGCCGGACTGGTGCGGGGGCTCGCCGGCGGGGCGGTGGTGCCGGCGGCCGCCGCGGTGGGCATCGGCGGGATCGCCGTCGTCCTGCTGCTGCAGCGGTTCCTGCCGAAGGTGCCCGCGGTCCTCGTCATGGTGCTCCTGGCGATCGCGGCGGCCTCCGCCTTCGGTCTGGGCGCGCGCGGGGTCGGTCTGGTCGGGGTGCTGCCGGAGGGCCTGCCGCCGTTCACCGTTCCCGAGGTCCGGCTCGCCGACCTCGCGCCGCTGCTGGCCGGCGCCCTGGGCATCGCCCTGGTGTCCCTCGCCGACACCATCTCCAACGCGTCGGCCTTCGCGGCCCGGACGGGCCAGGAGGTGCGCGGCAACCAGGAGATGGCGGGGGTCGGCGCGGCCAACCTGGCGGCCGCCCTCTTCCAGGGCTTCCCCGTCAGCACCAGCGGTTCCCGGACGGCGGTGGCCGAGCGCGCCGGGGCCCGCAGCCAGCTCACCGGCGTGGTCGGCGCGGCGCTGATCCTCCTCATGCTGGTGCTGGCTCCGGGCCTGTTCCGCAACCTCCCGCAGCCGGCCCTCGCCGCGGTGGTCATCACCGCCTCGCTGTCCCTGGCGGACCTGCCCGGTGCGGTGCGGCTGTGGCGGCAGCGGCGCGCGGAGTTCCTGCTGTGCCTGGCGGCCTTCGCCGGGGTGGCGCTGCTCGGCGTCCTCCAGGGGATCGCCATCGCCGTGGCCCTGTCCGTGCTGAACGTCTTCCGGCGCACCTGGTGGCCTTACAGCACCGTGCTGGGGCGGGTGCGCGGCCTGGAGGGCTACCACGACGTGCGTTCGTACCCGGACGCCGATCTGCTGCCGGGGCTGGTGATCCACCGGTTCGACGCGCCGCTCGTCTTCGCCAACGCCAAGAACTTCCGGGACGCCGTCCGGCGGCTGGCCGCCGCGGAGCCGCGGCCGCGCTGGATCGTGGTGGCGGCCGAGCCCATGACCGACGTGGACACCACCGCGGCCGACGTCCTGGAGGAGCTCGACGAGGAGCTCAACGCCGCGGGCGTGCATCTGGTGTTCGCCGAGCTCAAGGACCCCGTGCGACGGAAGATCGAGCGCTACGGGCTCACGCGCACCATCGACGCCCGGCACTTCTTCCCCACCGTGGGGTCGGCCGTCGCCGCCTACCGGCTGCGCACCGGGGCGCAGTGGTCGTCGGGCGGCGGCTCCGGAACGTCGCCGCCCGAGTCCCCGCCCGGCACGTCCTGAGGCGCCGCCCGCACCGCCCTCAGCGGGCCCGGTGACCCGCCGCGACCCGGCCCATCGTCAGCGCCAGCGTCCGTACGCGGCGCCAGTCCATCGGGGGCGCGCTGCGCGGGACGCCGGGGCGGTGGCGGGGCACCCTCACGCGCAGCGCTCCCGGTGCCAGGCGGCAGTGCACGGGGGTGGCCAGGGTCAGGGCCTCGCCGTCGACCCCGACGGGGATCTCCGGGACATCGGCGTCGACGACGATCTCCCGGGTGGTGAACTCGGTCAGGCCGCGGCCCTGGCCCCCGCGCACCAGCAGGTCGGCGGCGTCGCCGGCGCCGCCGACCTCGACGCCCAGGACGCCCAGTTCGCCGGAGTCCAGCCGCTCCCGGCGGCCCAGGCCCGCAGTGTCGCCCCGCTGATAGGGGTTGTTGCTGATGAGGACGGCCTGCGGGCCGTCGAGGGTGATGTCCCCGGCGCGGACGTTCAGCCGTGCGCCGCTGTCGTGGGTGAGCAGCTCCGGGAGCATCTCCAGGATGGTGCGGACCTTGTCGTCGCGGTAGGCGGGGCTCTGCACCACCTCCGCGTACACCCCGAACGAGGCGCTGTTGACGAAGACGCGGCCGGGGGTGCGGTCCGGGGGGCCTCCCGCGTGCAGGTAGCCGAGGTCGACGTGCAGTTCGACGCCGTCGGTGAGCGCGTCGAGGCAGGTCGAGGGGTCCTTGCGGTCCAGGCCGAGGTCCATGGCGAAGTGGTTGCGGGTGCCGGCGCTGATCACCAGGAAGGGGAGCCCGTGCTCCACGGCCACGGCGGCGACGAGCGCCTGGGTGCCGTCCCCGCCGGCGACGCCGAGCAGGTCGGCTCCGTCACGGACGGCCTGCCGGGCCAGTTCCGTCACGTCGCGCGGCTGTTCCGGGTCCAGTACGAAGACCTCGGCGCCCAGGGCCCGGGCCCGTTCCGCCAGGTGGAACCGGCCCACCTTGCCGCCGCCCGAGCGGGGGTTCATGACGAGGAACGGGCGCTCGGGTCGGGCCGCCTGATGCTCCGGCATGCCGTGCGGGCGGTCCCCGGCGAGGGCGGCCCGCCCCGCGGCGACGGCGAGGACCCACAGGGCGGCCGAGACCAGCACGACCCAGAGCAGGCCCGCGGAGGTGTACAGCACCAGCACGGCGAGGGGCGCGGCGACGACCAGCAGCCCGGCCAGCACCCTGATCCAGCCGGTGTGGGTGAGCATCCACCACGCGCCGGCCCCGGTGACCAGCAGCCCCGCCCAGCCCACCAGCATCAGCAGCAGGCTGGCGAACCCGCCGAAGAGCACCAGCACCACGAGCGCCGCCGCACCGGTGAGCAGCGCCAGCCGTGCGGCCCAGCGACCCTTCATCGGAGATCCTCCCGCCGCTCGGCCGGCTGCCGGACCGTTGTCGGGCATCCGGCTTCAGGCTACGGACCCCGCCCACGCGCGGCACGTCCGGCGGCTCCGGCCCTGCCCCGGGCGGCGGCGCGGGTGCTCCCCGAGCGCGCCGGGCCCGACGGGTCCATGCTGGTGGGGTCGTTCGTTCCCGACCGAGGAGACCGGCATGTCGATGCTCGACAAGCTCAAGAACATGTTGCGCGGCCACGAGGACCAGGCGGGCCAGGCCGTGGAGAAGGCGGGAGACGCCTTCGACGCGAAGACCCAGAACAAGTACCAGAGCCAGGTGGACACCGCGCAGCAGAAGCTGAACGAGCAGCTGCGGCGTTCCGGCCCGCCCCCGGAGCAGCGGTAGCCGGCCCCGCGGGGGCCCGCGCTCAGCCCTGCGGCGGGTGCGTGGCGAGCCAGTGGCGGGCGATCTGCTCGCGGGTGGCGACCCATGCCCCGCCGCGGCGTGCGAGGTGGCGGAGGAAGCCGTCGAGGGCGCGGATGCGGCCGGGCCGGCCGATGATCCGGGGGTGCAGGCCGACGCTCATCATGCGGGGCCGTTCGGCGCCTTCCGCGTGCAGCACGTCGAAGGTGTCGACCAGGTAGGCGAGCATGTCGTCGGCGGTGGTGAAGCCGTGGACGATCAGGAACTTGAAGTCGTTGGCGTCCAGGGCGTACGGCAGCACCAAATGCGGCCGTCCGGCGGCCTCGGTGTAGAACGGCAGGTCGTCGGAGTAGTCGTCGGAGTCGTAGAGGAAGCCGCCCTCCTCGGCGACGAGGCGCCGGGTGCGGGGGCTCGTCCGGCCGGTGTACCAGCCGACGGGGCGGCGGCCGACGAGGCGTCGGACGGCGGCGACCGTGCGCCGCACGTCGGCGCGTTCGGTCTCCTCGGGGACCTCGCGGTAGTCGATCCAGCGCCAGCCGTGGCCCGCTACCTCCCAGCCGGCGGCGGCCATCGCGCGCGCCGCCTCCGGGTTGCGGTCGAGCGCCTGCCCGACGGCGTGGACGGTGAGGGGGGCGCCGTGGGCGGCGAGGGTGCGGTGGACCCGCCAGAAGCCCGCGCGGGCGCCGTACGCGAACATCGACTCGGCGTTGAGGTCGCGCCCGCCGACGACCGGCGGGGCGCCGACGATCTCGTGGAGATACCCCTCGGAGGCGCGATCGCCTTCGAGGACGTTCGCTTCGCCGCCCTCCTCGTAGTTGAGGACGAGGCTGACGGCGACGCGTGCGCCGCCGGGCCAGGCCGCGTGCGGCGGCCGGGCGCCGTGGCCGACGAGGTCGCGCTGCTGCTCGGACACGGGCCGCACCCTATCCCCGCGCGGCGCCGGACGGCGGCGCCGCGCGGGGAACCTCGCCGGACGAGTGCCTCAGCGCGGTTCGTGGGCGGCGGCCCGGCAGGCCGCGCCCGCGGCGCCGCCCGGCACACCGGCCTCGGCCAGTGCGCCGACACAGGTCTGCAGGTCGCCGACCACGCCGCGGTGACAGCCCGCCCTGACGGAGTCGGTGGCGGTCGCACCGGCCTGTTCGGCCATCCGGGTGCAGGCGGGGATGTCCGCCCGGGCCGCGGGGGCGGCCAGGGCGGCTCCGCCGAGGGTGAGGGTCAGGCCGGTGAGGGCACCGGCGACCCGGGCCGCCGTACGCATGGCGGTCACCTGCTCTCGGGCTCGGTCGGTCAGGGGAGGAGGCGGTCAGTCGGGGGCGACCCGGCAGGCGCTCACGGCCGTCCCGTTGGTCACGCCGCCCTCGGTGAGGCCGGTCACGCACTGGGTGTGCTCGCCGGTCAGGCCGACGTAACACGCCATCCGGACGTAGTCGGGGGCCTCGCCGCCCCGCAGCTCGCGCTCGACCTGGTTGATGCAGGCCGTGACGTCGGCGTGGGCGGCGGGCGCCGTGAAGGCCACGCCGCCGAGGGCGAGGGTCAGGCCGGTGAGGACACCGGCGATACGGGTCGACGTGCGCATGGGACGCACCTGCCTTCCGTACGGGGAACTGCCGGGCGGAGCCGCCCGGCAGGGGCGGATCGTGCGGCTACCGGGACTGCGCGGCGAAGATCTGGACGGCGTACTGGCCGTTCGTGCCGATGCCGGTTTCCTTGTACGCGCAGTTCAGGATCGTGGACCGGTGGCCGCGGGTGCTGGCCATCCAGCCGTCGACGTGGGACTTGGAGGAGTCGTGGCCCGGTCCGGAGACGTTCTCCGCGGACGGTCCGAGGGGCGAGTAGCCGGCCCGTTCCATCCGTTCGAGGTCGCTGGAGCCGTCCGAGCCGGTGTGTGCGGTCAGTCCGTTGGCCGCCATGTCGTCGGCGTGCGCCTGCGCGGCCCGCATGAGCCGTGCGTCCTCCTTGAGGGGATCGCAACCGGCCTTCGCGCGTTCGGCGTTGACCAGGGCGAGGATCTCGCCGGGCGAGGACTGCTGGACGGCCGCCGTGACGGCGGCGGGCGCGGAGGGCGCCGCCGCGGGTGCGGCGATGGCGGTGACGGCTCCGCCGAGCACGAGCAGTGGGGCCGTGCAGGCCGCGGCACAGGCGCGGCGGAGCCGGCGGTTCTTGTTGCGCATCGGACTCCCCTTCGTCAGGGGTCGCGGGCCGCGCACGGCACCCGGCCCCGGGCGGCCGTACTCGGCTGCCGCAGGGCGGTGCGCGCGGCCGGTGGCGAGACGGCCACCAGCGCCGGTGGTGCGGGGGCGCGCCTCCTGCTCCCTCCACCGTACGACCGGGGGCAGCCGCCCACGAGCCGGGGCGGCCGTCCCCGGGCCGGGCGTCAGGCCGGCGCGTCCGTCAGCAGCCGGGCCCGCAGCCGCCGCACGGTCTCGTCGTTCAGTCCGGTGCGGTCCTTCAGGTAGGCCTCGACCGAGCCGTGGCGGGCCCGGAGGTCCGCCACGACCAGTTCCATGACGACCGCGGGGGCGCGGCCGTAGGACGGCCACTTCATGACCCGTCCGGGGTGGGCCGCGCGCCAGTCGGCGGCGAGGCGCTCGGTGGCGCGTTCGGTGAGGGCGAAGTCGGCGAGGACGTCCTCCCGGTCCACTCCGAGGAGGGTGAGGACGAACAGCGCGATCAGCCCGGTGCGGTCCTTGCCCGAGGTGCAGTGGAAGACCACCGGGCCCGGCGCGTCGGCGATCTGCTCCAACACCTGCCGGATCTCGTCGGCGCCGTCCTCGGTGACCTCGGCGAACCGGTCGGCGAGGTAGCGCCAGGGGTCGACCGAGGGGTCGATCGCCGCCTGGTCGTAGGGCCGGTGCTCGATGCTCAGGTTGACGTAGTGGAAGCGGTCCGCCTCGGGCACCCGCCCCTTGGCCTCGATCTCCCACGGGTAGCGCAGGTCGATGACGGTGCGGATGCCGAGCTCCTGGAACCTCTCCCAGTCCGCTCCGCGGAGCTTGCCCAGTGAGTCGGCCCGGTACAGCGTGCGCCACGGCACGGTGCGCCCGTCCGCCGAGCGGTAGCCGCCCAGGTCCCGGAAGTTGTGCAGGTTCTCGAACGCGACGTGCCGGTCCACCGTTTCCTCCCCCTCGTCCCCCGCGGGCCCCTGCGGCTCCCCCGACCGTACCCTGGTCACCGTGCCCGCCTCCCGTCTCCACCGTGTCGCCGTCCTCGTCCTGGAGGGCGCCAAGCCCCTGGACGTCGGGATTCCGGCGCAGGTCTTCACGACCCGCGCGAGCATGCCGTACGAGGTGCGGGTGTGCGGAGCGGCGCCCGGGCTGGTGACCGGCGGCGACGGCCTGTCCTACCACGTGACGCACGGGCTGGAGGCGCTCGCGTGGGCCGACGTCGTCTTCGTCCCGGGCTACCGCTTCCCGGACCGGGAGGACCCGCCGGCGGCCGTCGTCGAGGCACTGATCGCCGCCCACGAGCGGGGCGCGCGGCTCGCCGCGATCTCGACGGGGGCGTTCGCGCTCGCCGCTACGGGCCTGCTCGACGGCAAGCGCGCCACCACGCACTGGCACTACGCGCGGGCGCTCGCGGCGAAGCACCCGCTGATCCGGCTCGACGAGAACGTCCTGTTCGTCGACGAGGGCAGCGTCCTGACCTCGGCCGGGGCCGCGTCCGGCATCGACCTGTGCCTGCACATCCTGCGCGGCGACCTGGGGGTGGCCGCCTCGAACCACGCGGCCCGGCGCCTGGTCGCGGCGCCCTACCGCAGCGGCGGCCAGGCCCAGTACGTGCCGCGGAGCGTGCCGGAGCCGCTGGGCGAGCGGTTCGCCGCCACCCGGGAGTGGGCACTGCACCGGCTCGGCGATCCGCTGACCCTGGAGTCGCTGGCGCAGCACGCCGGGGTCTCGCCGCGCACGTTCTCGCGGCGCTTCGCCGAGGACACCGGCTACACGCCGATGCAGTGGGTGATGCGCGCCCGTATCGACGTGGCGCGTGAGCTGCTGGAACGCTCGCAGCGCAGTGTCGAGCAGATCGCCGCCGACGTGGGGCTCGGCACCGGGGCGAACCTGCGGCTGCACTTCCAGCGGATCCTGGGGACCACCCCGACCGAGTACCGGCGCACCTTCACCAAGGGCGAGTGACCGGCCCCGCCACCCGGTGGCGGGATACTTGCGAACCATGGCGATCTCGCCGCTGTCGCGGCCGTCGGCCCGGCGCGAGGCTGGGGGCGAACGAAAGGGACGCTCATGACTCGCATTGCCATCAACGGATTCGGCCGCATCGGACGCAACGTGCTGCGCGCGCTGCTGGAGCGCGACAGCGACCTGGAGGTCGTGGCCGTCAACGACCTCTCCGAGCCGAAGACCCTGGCCCGGCTGCTCGCCTACGACACCACCTCCGGCCGCCTCGGCCGCCCGGTGACCGTCGAGGGCAACGTCCTCGTCGTGGACGGCCGCCGCATCACGGTCCTCGCCGAGCGCGAGCCGGAGCAGCTGCCGTGGGGCGAGCTCGGTGTGGACATCGTGCTGGAGGCCACCGGCCGCTTCACCTCCGCCGAGGCCGCCCGCGCCCACCTCAAGGCCGGCGCTCGCAAGGTGCTGGTCTCCGCGCCGTCCGACGGTGCCGACGTCACGCTGGCGTACGGCGTGAACACCGACGCCTACGACCCGGCCGTGCACACGATCGTCTCGAACGCCTCGTGCACCACCAACGCGCTGGCCCCGCTGGCCTCCGTGCTCGACGAACTGGCGGGCATCGAGCACGGTTTCATGACCACCGTGCACGCCTACACGCAGGAGCAGAACCTGCAGGACGGCCCGCACCGCGACCCGCGCCGCGCCCGCGCCGCCGCCGTCAACATCGTGCCGACGTCGACCGGCGCCGCCAAGGCCATCGGCCTGGTGCTGCCGCAGCTCGACGGCAAGCTGTCCGGTGACTCCATCCGCGTGCCCGTGCCGGTGGGTTCGATCGTCGAGCTCAACACCACCGTCTCCCGCGAGGTGACCCGCGAGGAGATCCTCGAGGCCTACCGCACCGCGGCCGAGGGCCGGCTGGCCGGCGTCCTGGAGTACTCGGACGACCCGCTCGTCTCCGCCGACATCACGGGCAACCCCGCCTCGTCGATCTTCGACTCCGAGCTCACCCGCGTCGACGGCCGCCACGTCAAGGTCGTCGCCTGGTACGACAACGAGTGGGGCTTCTCGAACCGTGTGATCGACACGCTCACGCTCCTCGCCGCGAGCTGAACCGGCACACCCCGATCCCCGGGGCGGTCCCCGGGCGTCCCTCCGCGGCCGCCCCGGTGTCCTTCCCCGCATGCCGCTTCAGCGCATGCGGGGAAGGCGGCGACTGAGCAGGACGGTCAGCACGATCAGCCCCAGCTGCACCAGCAGGGTGCCCACGGCGGCGTCGCGCAGTCCGGCCGCCGGGACCAGCGCGAGGAAGAGGCTGCCCAGCGCGGCGACGCCGAGCGCCAGGGAGGACTGCTGGGCGGTGATCATGACCCCGCCGCCCACGCCGGCCCGGTCCGCCGGCACGTCCGACAGCATCAGCCGCATCAGCAGCGGCAGTTGGAGTCCCTGGCCCAGGCCCGCCAGGAAGACGCCCGGAGCGAGCACGACCGGGCCGAGGTCCGGCCATCCCAGGCGCAGGGTGCCCAGCAGCACGGCGACGCCCACCCCTTGGAGAACGCCCCCGGCCGTCACGACCCGGCTGCCGAAGCGGGCGACCAGGCGCGGTCCCGCCAGTGAGGCGGCGAAGAAGGCCAGCGCCATCGGCACCAGGGTCAGACCCGCCGTCACCGGGCCCATGCCCAGGCCCTGTTGCAGGGTCACGGCGAGGACGAACATGTAGCCGCTGAACCCGGCTGAGAAGGGCAGCAACATCACCAGCCCGCGGCGCAGCGATTCCAGCCGGAGCAGGCTCGGGGGCAGCAGCGGCGAACGGCCCAGGCGGTCCGCCCGCCGCTCGACCCGGTAGAACGCGGCGGCCGCCAGGGGGAACACGCCGAGCGAGACCCAGGTCCACAGCGGCCAGCCGGCCGCCCGGCCCTCGGTCAGCGGGAGCAGCAGCGAGACCAGCGACAGCGCGAGCAGCAGGGTTCCCGGTACGTCGACGGCCTCGGGTCGGCCGGCCCGGGTGTCGGGGACGGTGCGCACGGCCAGGACCATCCCGAGCAGCACCACCGGCACGTTGACGAGGAACACCGCGCGCCAGCCGGTCCCGCCGAGGTCCGCCGCGACCAGGACCCCGCCGAGGATCTGCCCGGCGACCATGGCCAGGCCCGCGGTCGCCCCGTACAGGCTCATGGCCCGGGCCCGGCGCGGTCCCTCGGTGGTGGCCTGGATGGTCGCGAGCACCTGCGGCAGCATGAGGGCCGAGGCCGCGCCCTGCGCGACGCGGGCGGCGACGAGGCTCCAGGCGTCCGGTGCGAGCCCACAGGCCAACGAGGTGACGCCGAAGGCGGCCATGCCGACGAGGAAGAGCCTGCGGCGGCCGAGGCCGTCGCCGATGCGCCCGCCGAGGACGAGCAGGACGGCGTAGGCGACGCCGTAGCCGCCGACGACCAGCTCCAGCAGGGCGGGGCCGGCGGCCAGGTCGCGCTCGATCGAGGGCAGCGCGACGTAGACGATGAAGAAGTCGATCAGGGGCAGGGCCGCCCCCAGCAGGACGGTGAACAGGCCCGGCCCGCTCAAGGGGGCGGTGGCGGGCCCGGCCGCGGCCACGGTCGGCGCGGCGGGGGTGCGTACACGGATGTCTGTCACCCCTCGACGGTCGCCCGGCCGCCGCGGCGCTGCCAGAGTGTCCTCATCCTGGTACCAGGAGCACCTGGCAACGGGATCGGGGGTGCGGCAGGCTGGGGGCATGACCACCGTGGCACCCGGAAGCGACGTACGCCGGCACGAACTGGCGGAGTTCCTGCGCAGCCGCCGGGAGCGGATCACCCCCGAGCAGGTCGGGCTGGTGCGCGGACCGCGCCGGCGGACCCCGGGGCTGCGCCGCGAGGAGGTGGCGCACCTGTCGTCGGTGGGGGTCACCTGGTACACGTGGCTGGAGCAGGCGCGCGACATCCAGGTGTCGGCGCAGGTGCTGGACGCGGTCGCGCGGGCCCTGCTGCTCGACGTGAGCGAGCGGGCCCATCTCTTCGCGCTGGCGGGCGGCCAGGACCCGGCGCCGCCGGACACCTGCCCGAGCGTGACGCCTGCCGTGCGGGCCATGATCGACCAGCTGGGTCCGATCCCGGCGTGCGTGCAGAACAGCCGCTACGACATCCTCGCCCACAACGCCACCTACGGGATGCTGCTGCGGGACCTGGCCGGTGTCCGGCCGGAGGACCGCAACTGCATGTGGCTGGCGTTCACCGACGCGGACTTCCGGGCGGCCGTGGTCGACCTGCCGTCCACGCACCGCCTGATGGCGGCGAAGTACCGGGCGGCGATGGCCGAGCACCTGACGGAGCCCGCGTGGACGCGGCTCCTGGCCCGCCTGGAGTCGGCGTCGGCGGAGTTCCGCGAGGTGTGGGCGCGCCACGAGGTGGTCGGCCAGAGCGCGAAGGCGAAGTACATCCGCAACGCCCATGTGGGGCTGCTGTACGTGGAGCACACCACGTTGTGGCTGGGGCCGGGCACGGGGGCGCGGCTGGTGTCCTACGTGCCGCTGGACGCCCGGACGCGGGAGCGGCTGGAACGGCTGGAGGAGCTGGCCGCGGCCCGCGAGCGGGTGCCGGCCGCGGTCTGAGGAGGCGCCGGGACACCGCCCGGGCGACGGGGCGCGTCCGCCGCGGGCGGCTGCCGCGCGGACGGATCTACGATGTCCGCCATGCCCGACCTGTCCGGTTCGTACGCCGCCGTACGCGCCCTCTCCCCCGGCCCGCGGTTCCGGTCCGCCGCCCGGCTGGCCGTGTGCGCCGCGGTGTCCTGGTACCTCTGCCTCTGGTGGGGCACGAGCACGCTCCCGGTGCCCGCCGCCCTGCCCGCCGTGCTGATCCTCCGTGACGACGTGTACGCCGCACCGCGCCTGGCCCGCGAGCGGATCGCGGGCGTGGCCGCGGGCGTCGCGCTGAGCACGCTCGTGCTGCGCTGGCTCCCGCCGTCCTCGCTGTCGTTCCTGGCCGTGCTGGTCTGCGGCTGCGCCGGCATGTACCTGTTGAACAGGGGTGGTTCGCCCAACCAGCAGGTCCTGATCACCGCCCTGGTCGTGTACGCCACCGCACTGCCCGGCTACCCCCTGGCGCGGCTCCTGGAGAGCGCGGTCGGGGTGGCGGTGGTCGTGCTGCTGGGGCCGCTGCTGTGGCCTCCGGACCCCTACCGGGCCGCCGCGGAGGGGCTCGAGGCCTACCGCTCCGGGGTGGGGGCACTGCTGGAGGGGGTCGCCGCGCGGCTGGCCCGCGGCGGTCCGCCGGCCGGCCCGGAGCGGTCCCCCGACGAGGCTCCGCCCTGGTCGGCGCCCCAGGACTGCCGCGCCCGTTTCGACCTGGCCGAGGCGCAGGTGCGGGCGCTGTTCCGGCCGTTCGCGCCGTTCGGGCCGCTGCGCCGCCGGGCGGTCCGGCCGCCCGCGGGACTCCGCGCGCGGCTGACCCTCGCCACCCGGACCTCCCTCACCCTGCGGTACTTCACGGAGGAGCTCCGGGAACGGGAGCGGGCCGGGGCGGGCTCGGGCGGAGCGGCCGGGGCCGCAGGGGCCGACCCGGCGCTGCACGACCTCGCCCCGCTGGTGCGGGCCACGGCCGACGCGGTGGACCGGGCCCTGCGGGGCGCGGACTTCACGGCGGCGCTCCGGCTGGCTCGCGGTCTCGACCGCGCCCACCGGGAGGCCCACCCGACCCGGCACGAGGCGGTGCTGCGGGCCGGACTGCATCTGACCCACGAGGCGCTCGCCGACCATCAGGCGGCGTCCGGTGCCTGACGGTCCGGCCGGTGTCGGCCGGCCGGACCGCCCCCCGGGCCGCCGCCCGGGCGCCCGCCGTTACGGCACGGGCTGCTGCTGGGTGACGCAGTGGATGCCGCCGCCTCCGGTACCGAGGCGGTCGATGTTGAGCTGTTCTACGACGCGGCCGGGAAAGAGGCGGGTCAGGGTGGCCTTGGCGGCGGTGTCGGCCCGGGTGTCGCCGAAGTGGGCCGAGATCACCGCCCCGTTGCACACGTAGTAGTTGGCGAAGGAGGCGAGGAAGTCCGGGTTGCTCGACCGGATCTTGTAGTAGTCCGGCCCCTGAAGCCGCTCGACGGCCATCGGGGTTCCGGTCGCGGAGGTGGACCCGGAGAGGATCTGGTACTGCTGCCGGGCGTCCTTGGCGTAGACGTCGTTGTCCGAGGCCAGGGGCATCTGGACGAGGGCCTTGCCGGGGGCGAGGAAGCGGGAGGTCGCGTCGACGTGGTCGTCGGTGATGTCCTGGCCGTAGACGCCGTCGAACCAGATCACCTTCGAGGCGCCGTAGGCGGTGCGCAGCGCGGCCTCGATCTGCGCCTGCGACTTGCCCGGGTTGCGGTTGGAGTTGACCAGGCTGCTGCGGGTGGCCATGAGGGTGCCGGCGCCGTCCTGCTCGACGGCGCCGCCCTCTCCGACGAGGCCGGCGACGGTGAAGGGCACGCCGACGTGGGCGGCGATCCGGCCGGCGACCAGGGCGTCCTTGGCGTGGACCTGCTTCCTGCCCCAGCCGTTGAAGCTGAGGCCGACCGCGTCGAGGCGGCCGGTCCCGTCGGTGCGGAAGACGGGACCGGTGTCGCGCATCCAGCAGTCGTCCACGGGGATGGAGGTGAGGACGGTGACGGTCGGGCCGCACAGCGAGCGGGCCCGGGCGGCGCTGGCGGAGTTCGCGCAGAGGTACACGGGCTCGTACTTGGCGATGGTCCGGGCGATGAGTGCGATGTCGGCCTGGACGCCGGACAGCTGACCGCCCCAGATGGAGCTGCTGTCGGGGAAGGCCATCCAGGTGCGGGTGTGCCGGACGTCCTCGATCGGCACGCGGAGGGTGCCGGCGGCCGCGGCGGGGCGGGCGGCCGCCCCGGCGCGCCCTTCGGCCGCGGCGAGCGCGGCGGTCGCGGCGGTGAGGCCGGCCGCGGTGAGGAAGCGGCGGCGGTTCATGCCCGCGCGGGGCGGGCTCGCTGCGTGGTCGTTCATGAGGGGTCTCCTTGGGTGCTCCAACTGCCCCCTGAAGGAGGGGGGTTGACCGGAAAACTAAAACTGGCCAAGCGCTCGGTCAATACTCTGGACGGGATCCTTCCGCACCGGTTGCAGAAGGCCCGGGACCCGTGGTGCTGCCGCTCGTTAGAGTGACGCCATGGCAGCTGCGACGGAGTCCCCGGAGCGCCCCGGACGGGGCCGCTCGGCGAAGGGCGAACAGACCCGCACCCGGTTGATCGCCGCAGCGCGGACCCTGCTGGCGGGCGGGATGAGCGAACGCTTCACCACCCGCAACGTGGCCGCGCTGAGCGGCGTCTCGCACGGGATGTGCCACTACCACTTCCAGGACCGCACCGATCTGGTCCTCGCGGTGATCACGGACATCCGCCCCGAGTGGATCCTGCCGCTGGAGGAGGCGGTGGCCGGACCGGGAACCTTCGAGGAGCGCGCGGAGCGCGTCGTCGAGCTGCTCTCCCGGCCCGAGGGCGCGGAACTCTCCCACCTCCATTCGGCGTTGCACTGGCACGCGCTGAACGACACCCGGGTCCGGGAGGCCCTGGAGGCCGAGTACCGGCGCTGGCGCGGCTGCTTCGTCGCCCTCTTCGGGGTGCTGGCCGGCGAGCGGGACTCCGCCGTCGACCCGCGGCTGCTGGGCGAGGCCGTCGCCGCGGCCGTCGACGGCCTGGCCGCCGTGGACTCCCTCGGCGCCGAGGTCGACCCGGGGCCGGTACTGCGCACGCTGATCCGTACGCTCGCCGCCGGCGCCTGAGCCGTCCCCCCGCTACAGGGCTCGCCGGGCCCCTGCGATCGCCTCCGGATCCCATCCCGGACGGGGTACGGAGTCCAGCAGCAGCCGGGTGTACGGATGCGCGGGCGCGGCCATGACCCGCTGCGTCGGGCCCTGCTCCACCACGGCCCCGTGCCGCATGACGACGATCTCGTCGGTGACGCACCGGACGACGCCGAGGTCGTGGGTGATGAAGAGGTAGCCGATGCCCGTCTGCTCCCGGATGTCGGCCAGCAGGCTGAGGATCTGCGCCTGCACGGACACGTCGAGGGCGGCCACCGCCTCGTCGAGGACCAGCACGGCCGGTTCGACGGCCAGCGCCCGTGCGATGGCCACCCGCTGGCGCTGGCCCCCGGAGAGCTGCCGGGGCAGGGCGTCGGCGGCCCGGGTGCCGAGCCCCACCCGGTCGAGCAGCTCGCGCACCCGGCGGCCGTGGTCGCGGCCCGGGAAGTGCAGGGCCAGGGTCTCGCGCAGGGCCTCCTCGACGCCGGTGCGCGGGTCGAGCGAGAGGTAGGGGTCCTGGAAGACCATCTGCACCTCCCGGGCGCGGGCCAGCCGTCCGGCCCGGCCCCGGGTGCGCACGGTCCGGTCGCGCCCGCGGACCAGGATCTCGCCGGCATCGGCCCGGTCCAGGCCGACGACGATGCGCGCGGTGGTCGTCTTGCCGGAGCCCGACTCCCCCACGATGCCCAGCGATCCTCCCTCGGGGAGGGTGAAGGACACCTCGTGCACGGCGCGCACGGGGCCGAAGGAGCGGCTCAGTGACCGCACTTCGAGGAGCGGCGGGCCCCCGTCCGCGGTGCTGCCGGCCGGCCCGGGCGGGACCGTCCTCCCGGCCTCCGCTGTCCTGCTGTCATCGGCGGACATCGATGGTGCTCCCTTCCAGCCGGTCGCTGTGGTGGCAGGCGGCCCGGTGCTCCGCCCGGTCCGGGGCGGCGGACGGCTGCGGTGCGCGCTGGTCGCAGATCTCGGTGGCGAGCGGGCAGCGGGCCGCGAAGGCGCAGCCCTGCAGGGGTTCGCGCAGGTCCGGTGGCTGCCCGTCGATGGCGGCGAGCCGGCCCGGGGGGCCTTCCATCCGCGGGGTCGAGGCGAGGAGCGCGGCCGTGTAGGGGTGCCGGGGCCGCGCGAACAGGGCCTCGGCGGGGCCGGTCTCGGCGATCCGGCCGGCGTACATGACGTAGACCCGGTCGCTGATGGCGGCGGCGAGGTCCAGGTCGTGGGTGACGAACAGCAGGCCGGTGCCGAAGCGTTCGCGCAGCCCCGCGAGGAGGGCCACGACCTCCGCCTGGTTGGTGACGTCCAGCGCGGTGGTCGGCTCGTCGGCGAGCAGCAGCTGCGGGTTGCCCATCAACGCGGCGGCGATGACGACCCGCTGGAGCATGCCGCCGGAGACCTGGCCGGGGTACTTGCGCAGGACGGACCGGTCCAGGCCCACGGCCTCCAGCAGTGCGGCCGCCCGGGCCTCGGCGTCGCGGCGGTTCGCGGTCCCGGTGAGCGTGACGCCCTCGGTGAGGAAATCGCCGATGCGGCGCAGCGGGTTGACGGCGGCGCGCGGGTCCTGGAAGACCATGGCGGCCGAGCCGGCCCGTACGGAGCGCAGTCCGGCAGCGTCGAGGGTGAGGACGTCGCGGCCGGCGACGCGTACGGAGCCTTCGACGGCCGCGCCGGGCGGCAGCAGGCGCAGCGCGCTGCGGGAGGTGATGCTCTTGCCGGAGCCCGACTCGCCGACGAGGGCGACGGTCTCTCCGGCGGCGACGCTGAGGTCGACGCCGTCCAGGACCGGGCGGGCGGTGCCGGGCAGGGTGATCCGCAGCCCTTGGATGTCGAGTGCGTGGGGGGCTTTCATCGGTCTCTCCTGGCGACGCGGTCGGCCCAGCGCTCGCCCACCACGTTGAAGGCGACCACGGTCAGCACGATGAAGGCGCAGGGCAGGATCGCGGACAGCGGGTAGCCGTGCTGGACGGCGGTCTGCCCGTCGAAGACCATGCGCCCCCAGTCGGGGGTCAGCGCGGGGACGCCGAGGCCGAGGAACGACAGTCCGGCGAGGTCCATGAGGGCGTAGCCGAAGTTGATGGTGGACTGGGCGAGGACGACGGGGGCGATGTTGGGCAGGACGTGGCGCAGGCAGATCTGGAGGCCGGAGTGGCCCTGGACCCGGTAGGCGCTGACGTAGGGGCGGGCCCGCTCGGCGAGGACGAGCGAACGGGTGAGGCGGCTGACGTAGGGCAGGTAGGCGACGGCGAGCGCGATGACCGGGGCGGTCAGCCCCTCCCCGTACACCGAGATGATCAGGATGGCCAGCAGCATGCCGGGGAAGGCGAAGACCAGCTCGGTGCTGCGGGACAGGAGCGAGTCCAGCCAGCCGCCGCGCCAGGCGGCGGCGGTTCCGACGGCCACTCCGGCGACGGTGGAGAAGACCACGACGCCGAGCGGGCCGAGCAGCGAGGTCCGTGCGCCGAGGAGCAGCCTCGAGAGGGTGTCGCGTCCGGCGGCGTCGACGCCGAGGGGGTGCGCGGCGGAGGGTGCGGCGAGGGCGCTGCCGAGGTCAACGTCGTTCGGGTCGTGGGGTACGAGCCAGGGGGCGAACAGCGCGGCCAGGACGACGAAGGCGACGAGGACCAGGCAGACGAGGTGGAGCGGGGAACCCGCGGCGGCGCGGATCCGGCCGAGGCCGGGCCGGCGGGTCAGGACGGCGGTCATGCGGCGGCGCTCCTGGGTCCGAGGGTGACCCGTGGGTCGACGAGGGGCAGCAGCAGGTCCACGAGGAGGTTCACGGCCATGAAGAGGGCGACGATGATCAGGGAGATGGCCTGCACCGTCGGGAAGTCCTTGGTGGTGGTGGACAGTTCGAGGAGCTGGCCGATGCCGCCGACGCTGAACGCGGTCTCCACCAGGATCGTGCACACCAGGAGGGTGGAGACGATGAGGCCGCCGGTGGTGAGGACGGTGCCCAGGGAGTTGCGGAACACATGGCGGCGGACGACCTGGCGTTCGGGGACGCCCCGGCTGCGGGCGACGGTGACGTGCTCGCTGTCGAGGGCTTCGAGCATGGCGGACCGGGTGACGCGGGCGAGCATGCCGACGAGGTAGAGGGCGAGGGCGATCGCGGGCAGGGTGAGGTGCCACAGCCTGTCGGCGAGGCCGTCGCCGGCGCCGCTGCTGGGGAACCAGCCCAGCCGGACCGCGAAGAGGCCCTGGAGCAGGACCGCGGCGACGAAGGACGGCGTTCCGACGGCGAAGGTGGTGGTGACCAGGACCGCCGAGTCGGTGGCGCCGCCGCGGACCGCGGCGAGGCGGCCGAGGAACAGGCCGACGGCCACGACCACGACGAGCGACATGGTGACGAGCAGCAGGGTGGTGGGCAGCCGGTCGGCGAGGAGCCGGGAGACGTCGGTGCGGTAGGTGATGGAGCGGCCGAAGTCGCCCTGGGCCATGTCGCCGAGCCAGCGGAAGTAGCGTACGAAGAAGGGGTCGTCCAGGTGGTACTGGGCGTTGACGGCGGCGAGCGCCTCCGGGGAGGCGGAGCGGCCGGCGAGCAGGAAGCTCGCCGGGTTGCCCGGGGCCAGGTAGAGGGCCCCGAAGACCACGAACGAGGCGGCCAGGAGGGTCGCGGCCATCTCCGCCAGCCTGCGTGCGGCGAATCTGACGAAACTCACAGCGCCGCTCCCACGTCGGCCGCCCACGGGTAGTACATGTAGGCGATGGTGGTGGGGGCGCCGGTGACCCGCTTGTTCATGAAGAGGGCGGTGGGCCATTCGGCGACGGGGATCCACAGCAGCTGTTCGGCGGCGTGCCGCTGGAGCTTGGCCTCGATGTCCATGCGCTGCCCGGTGTCGTAGACGGCGGCCGCCTGGTCGACGAGCCGGTCGTACTCGGGGTCGCTGTAGCCGGCGAAGTTCATGTAGGCGCCGGTCTTGAAGTTCGTCAGCAGGTCGAGCGGGTCGGTGATGGAGTCGTAGTAGGTCAGCGGGAACATGTCGATGCCCTCGCGTGCCGCGGGGTCGGTGAACAGTGCGGTGAAGGCGTTGGGGGCGATGGTCTTCAGCCGGATGTCCAGACCGATGCGGGTGCCGGCGGCCTGGACGGCGGTGGCGAGGAGGGAGACGTCCTGGCCGATGGAGCTGGTGGCCACGGTGAGGGTCTTGCCGGTGGCGCCGGCCTCCTCGACGAGGGCCTTCGCCCGAGCGATGTCCTGCCCGGTGGGCGGCAGTCCGTCGAAGGCGGTCTTCAGGGTGCGTTCGGGTGCGGCGGCCCAGGCGGCCCGTGTGGTCAGCGAGTTGGTGACCGTTCCGGCCCCGCCGAGGCCGGCCTTGACGAAGCCGGTGCGGTCCAGCGCCAGGGAGAGGGCGCGGCGGACCCGTACGTCGCCGAGGGGGCCCTGCATGTTGGTGACGTTGACGTTGACCGTGCTCAGGCCCTCGCCGAAGTAGAGGGTGCCGGAGCCGCCGGCCCGCAGTCGCGCGTAGCTCTCGGTGGGTATGAGGTAGCCGCCGTCGACCTCGCCGCTGAGCATCGCGTTGGTGCGGGCGGAGGGGTCGGTCAGGAAGCGGAAGACGGCCTTCTTGGACTTGGCCTTGGTGCCCCAGTAGTCGTCGAAGCGGTCCAGTTCGATCGACTGGCCCTTGTTCCAGGTGCCGAGCCGGAAGGGGCCGGTGCAGGCGAGGCCGCCGGTGGTCCCGTAGTCCTCGCCGGCCGCCTCGACGCCCGCCTTGGAGGCGACGACCCCGGCCGCGGTGGCCATGTACTGGGGGAACTGCGAGTCGGGCTTCTTCAGTCGGACCGTGACCTGGAGCGGCCCCGTCTTGGTGACGGAGACGACGTTCTGGAAGACCTGGGCCCAGGCGGCGGCGTTGTCGGGGTCCGTCTGGCGGCCGAGGCTGAAGACGACGTCGTCGGCGGTCATCTCGTTGCCGTCGTGGAACCGCACCCCGGGCCGCAGGTCGTACACCCAGGTGGTGGGGTCGGGGTTGGTCGCCTGCCGGGCGAGGCCGGGCTCGGTGGTCAGGCCCGGGGTCCAGCGCATCAGGCTCTCGCACACGTTGGACAGGATCGTGTTCTGCGGGTAGTCGAAGGCGACCGTGTGGTCGAGCGTGGGCGGTTCGGCGTAGACGGCCCAGCTGAAGGAGTCGATGTCGCCGCGGGCCGGCGGCGTCGAGGCGGAGAGCCGGACGTCGGTGACGGCGGCCGGGTCGGTCGCGGGCGGACCGGAGCAGGCCGCGAGCAGGGCGAAGGAGGTCAGGACGGCGGTGGTGACGGCCGCCGCGCGGCCGGGCCGGCGGTGGGGTCGTCTGCCCGTGCGGGTGGGTGAGGAGGTCATCGTCGCGCTCTCTGTTCCGTGAGGGATGCGGTGGGAGGAGCGGGCGGACCGCCGGGGCGGTCCGCCTGGAACGGCCGGTGGACCGGGGTCAGCGCACGGCGGGGACCGCGGGGATCTGCTGGGTGATGCAGTGGACCCCGCCGCCGCCGAACGCGATGGCGAGCGCGCGGACGCCGACGACCTTGCGGCCGGGGTGGGCGGAGGCGATGACGGCGAGGGCCGCCTCGTCCTGGGGCAGGCCCGCCACGGGGACGACTACTCCGCCGTTGGCGATGTAGTAGTTGAGGTACGAGACTTCGATCGTGCCGTCGGCGAGGTCCGTGAAGGCGGTCTGCGGGACGTCGATGATCTCCAGGCGGCGGCCGCGGGCGTCGGTGGTGGCCTCCAGGACCGCCCGGTTGGCGCGCATCCGGGCGTGGTCGGGGTGGTCGGGGTCGTCGGGGAGGGAGACGACGACGGTGCCGGGCGCGGCGAACGCGCAGACCCCGTCGACGTGCCCGTCGGTCTCGGTGTCGAGCAGACCGCCGTAGGGCAGCCAGACGACCTTGGTGACCCCGAGCCGGGCCTTCAGCTCGGCCTCGATCTCGTCGCGGCTCATGCCGGGGTTGCGGTTGGGGTGGAGGAGGCACTGCTCGGTGGTGATCAGGGTGCCCTCGCCGTCGACGGTGACGGCGCCGCCCTCCAGGATCATGCCGGAGGCGATGCGGTCGATCCCGAGGTGGTCCAGCAGCAGGCCGCTGATCCGGTCGTCGGAGTCGAAGGGGTGGTGCTTGCGGCCCCAGGCGTTGAAGCGGAAGTCCACGCCGGCGCGGTTGCCGGTGCCGTCGAGGACGAAGAGCGGGGCGGAGTCGCGGAACCAGGAGTCGTCCAGCGGCAGCTCGACGACCGTGATGGCCTCCTCGTCGCTGCAGTGGGTCCGGGCGTCGGCGCCGTGACCGGGAGGGGCCACCATCGTGACGGGCTCGAACTCGGCGATGGCGCGGGCGACGGCGGCGTACTCCTCCTTGACGTCGGCCAGCACGCTTCCCCAGAGGTCCACCCGTGTGGGCCAGGCCATCAGACAGCCCTCGTGCGGGGACCATTCGGCAGGCATACGGAAATCAGCCATCAGCTGTCTCATTTCTTTGGTTGGCGGAGTCTGGCATCCGACTGAAATTTCAGTCAATTGGCGAGACGCGCAGAGGGAAGATCCTTGGATCGCTTCCGGGGCGCGTCACACTCTCGGGAGTCCGGGCGCCCCGGAGGGGCCGGACGGAGGGGGCCTGCGGAGGAGCGGCCGACGTACAGGGCAGGCCTGCCGGGGCTTCACTGTGGCATTGACTGAATTTTCAGTCAATAGGTACGGCCTGAAACTCCCGCCCCACGAGAGGACGGGAAACGGAAGCGGGTGGGGCGTCAGCCCTGGCGCAGGGCCGACAGCTCGACGTCGATGGCACCGCGCATCAGGTCACGGGCGTGCCCGATGCGGATCCCGCCGCTGAGCCAGCGCATGCTCAGCCCCTCCAGCAGCGCGGTGAGCCGCTCCGCCGCCGCCGCGAGGGAGGACGCGGGGGCCATCGGGTGGACCTGTCCCAGCAGCGCGGCGACCTCCTGGACCCATACCAGAGTTGCCCTGGCGAGGTCCTCGCGCAGCACCTCGTCGAAGACCGCGCTGGCCCGCAGCTCGCCCCAGGCCGAGCTGTTCTCCCGGACCTCCACGGTGTCCTGGAGCTCCAGCAGGAGGGTCTCCTCCAGCTCCTCGCGGGGGGTGAGCGGAGGGTCGTCCGGGTCCCGGTCGGTGGTGTAGCGCTCGGCACGGTCGTTGATGAACTCCAGGGTCTGGCGCAGTACCCCGGTGCGGTCCTTGAAGTGGTAGTAGATCAGGGCGGTGGAGACGCCGGCCTCGGCCGCGAGTTCTTCCACGCGCAGCCCGCGGACCCCGCGCCGGGCGATGACCCGGGCGGCCGCTTCGAGGATCTGAGTGCTGCGAGACGCCATGGCCCGCACCTTACCCGGGGGTTCGGGCACAGAGGTAAGCGGCCCGTCACCGGGTGTGCGCCGCGCGGCGGACCGCCCGGCCGTCAGAGCGCCGGCGGCGGGACCGGCTGCGACTGGGTGGCGCAGTGGATCCCGCCGCCACCGCCGGCGATGCCGTCGATGGGGATCTGGACCACGTACCGGGAGGGGTAGGCGTCCTGGAGGATCGCGCGGGCCGGCTCGTCCGCGTGGGCGTCGCCGAACCGGGGCGCGAGGACGGCGCCGTTCGGCGTGTAGTAGTTGGTGTAGCTGGACAGGAACTCCGCTCCCCCGCCCCGGATCAGGCTGCGGTCGGGGCCGGGCAGCTCGGTGATGACCAGGGGCCGGCCGTGGAGGTCCGTGGCGCCCTGCAGCACGCGCCGGGTCTCCTCGTAGACGGCGATCCACTTGGGGTCCGCGCCGGCTCCGGGCCGGTCGAGGACGACCCGCCCCGGCGCCGTGAAGCGGGCCAGGCAGTCGATGTGGCAGTCGGTGATGTCCGCTCCGGCCAGGCCCGGCACCCAGATGACCTTGCCGATGCCGAGGGCCGCCTTCATCGCGTCCTCGACCTGCTGCCGGGACATGCCCGGGTTGCGGTTGGGGTTCACCAGCGAGCTGACGGTGGCGAGCAGGGTGCCCTGGCCGTCGGTCTCCTGGGATCCGCCCTCTCCGACGAATCCCGCCCGGATCCGCCCCACCCCGTACTCGTCGAGGAGGGTGCCGGCGGCGGCCGCGTCGGCGGCGAAGGGCTGGGCGTACTGCGTGCCCGCCTTGCCCCAGCCGTTGAAGTTGGTGTCCACTCCGGCGACGGTGCCGGGCCCCACCACGAAGGTCGGGCCGAAGTCGCGGATCCAGAGGTCGTCGACGGGGATCTCGATCACGTCGACGGCGTACCGGGCGCCGCGGCCGCGCAGGTGGCGGGCATCGGCCGCCTGCCCGGGGCGGGCCAGCACCACGACGGGCTCGAAGCGCGAGATCTCGTGCGCCATGGCGGCGATGTCGTCGCGGACCCTGCCGAGGGTGTCGCCCCAGACCGAGGAGTGGGCGGGCCACGCCATGAAGGTGCGCACGTGGTCGTCGGTCTCGGCGGGCATGGTGAAGGCCGCCGCGCCGCCGGCCGCGCTCTCCGCCCGCGCGGCGACGGCCGGGAGGGCCGTGCCGAGTGCGGCCAGCGGCAGGGCGGTCGCGCCGAGCGCGAGCAGCCGCCGGCGGGAGGTGGCGTACGTGCCGAACGTGTGTATGGGGACTCCCTGATGAGGACGGGCAGGGGGATGACCGGCATCCTTGCATTGACTGAAAATTCAGTCAAGGCCTGTGGCGTGCCGCGGCCGGGCAGGGCAGGGCCGGATCAGCCCGTGCGGTACTGGTCCACGAGGATCGTCACGCGGCCGTCCTCGGCCGCCTCCACGAGCCGTACGACGGCCAGCTCACTGCGGTCGGGGCTGCGGACGCAGAAGGGGCGCCGCCCCTCCGGCGGACCGAACGGCAGGACGGAGACGGGCCGGGTGTCCATGCCGTGCACGCAGTCGGCGACCGTCGGCCGGTCGGTGTCGGCCACGAAGGAGTCCGACTCCTCCGAGGGGACGAAGGACCGGCCCTCCCGCGCCAGGTACCAGGAGGCGGTCTCGGCCGGGACGACCTTGCCGGCCCGCAGGTCGAACTCGTAGCCGCCGTCGGGAGCGGTCAGCTCCACCTGGGCGTATCCGGGGACGTAGGACTCGGCGGGCGTCCCGGCGGCTCCCCCGCCCTCGGGTCCGTCCAGGTAGTACACGGCGGCGGCGCCGGCCAGCAGGGCCCCGGCCGCCGCCAGGGCGACGGCGGGCAGGCGGCGGCCGCGCCGCGCGGCACGCCGGGGCTCCGGGCGCGGCGGCGGCCCGTACCCGGGGTCCGGCCGCGGCACGGACCCCGGAACCGGAATCGGAGCCGGGGCCGGGGCCGGGGCCGACGGGGCGGGCGCCGGCGGGGGGACCTCCGTGGGGGGCCGGGCGGGCCTGCCGGGCCCGGTCACCGGTGCGGTCACGGTCACCGCCCCCGCCACACCGAGCGCGACCAGGGCGGGGAGCCAGCCTTCGGTGAACTCCGGTCTCGGCCCGACGGCGGGGTGCCCCTGGACGTACGCGATCAGCTCGGCGGTCGTGGGCCGGCCGCCCGGGTCCTTGGCGAGGCACCAGGCGACCAGGTCCCGCAGCGCGGGCGGGATCCGCGTCAGATCGGGATGCTCGTGCACGACCCGGTAGAGGGCGGTGGACTCGGGCCCGTCCCCGAAGGGCGGCGCGCCGCTCGCCACGTACGCGGCGAGCGCGCCGAGGGCGAAGACGTCGGTGGCCGGTGTCACCCGGTGCCCCAGGGCCTGCTCGGGTGCCATGAAGGCGGCCGTGCCGATGCGCAGCCCGGTGCCGGTCAGGGCCGCGGACCCGGCCGCGTGCGCGATCCCGAAGTCGATCACGCGCGGCCCGTCCGCCGCCACCAGCACGTTGGCCGGCTTGAGGTCGCGGTGGACGACACCGGCGCCGTGGATGGCCTGGAGCGCCTCGGCGATGCCCGCGACCAGCAGCAGCACCGTGCGGACCGGGAGCGGGCCGTGGCGGCGTACGACGTCGTGGAGCGAGGGGCCCGGTACGTAGGCGGTGGCCAGCCAGGGAGTGCGCGCGTCGACGCCGAAGTCGACGACCTGCGCCGTGAAGAGCCCGTGGATCCGGCGGGCGCTGGCCACCTCGCGGGCGAAGCGCTCGCGGAACTCGGGGTCGGCCGCGAACTCGGCGCGGACCACCTTCAGCGCGATGGGGCGCCCTCCGGGGGTGTGGGCCAGGTAGACGACGCCCATGCCGCCCGCGCCGAGGCGGGCGTGGAGGCGGTATCCGCCGATCTCGTGGGGGTCGTCGGCGGACAGTCCCGCGGGGGCGGGCTGCAGGCCGGGAAGCGGAGCGGACATGCGGTTGCTCTTTCAACGAGGTGGCAGGTGACCTGATGGCATCGTCGCCCTAACTAAACTTTCAGTCAATGTGTGAGAATACGAGACGCCATATCGCCAGGAGGGATCGACGGTGAGGGACGCGACCGGCACGACGGAGCGCAGACGGGCCATTCTCGAAGGCGCCGCCAGGGTCATCGCACGCCGCGGGGTCCGCGGGCTGCGGGTGGCGGACCTGGCGGCCGAGGCGGGTGTCTCGACCGCTCTCATCTACTACCACTTCAAGGACAGACCCGGTGTGCTGCGGCACGCGCTGGCGTTCATCGGGGACCGTGCCGACCGCTACACCGCTGCGGGGGACGGGGCGGCCGCACCCCCCACCGATCCGCAGGAGCTGCTGGAGCGGACGCTGCTCCTGGAATTCCAGGAGCAGCCCGAAGTCCGCGAGAACAGCACGGCCTGGGGGGAACTGCGGGCCCACACCGTCTTCGACCCGGAGCTGCGGGCGGAGCTGGCCGCCGCCGGCGCGGCCTGGGCGGCCGAGGTCGCGGACCTGCTCGGGGCCGTGTGCCCGGGGGTGCCCGGGCCCGCCGTGACCGGCGCCGCCGAGCGCCTGACCGCCCTGCTGGAGGGGCTGAGCGTCCGCTGGCTCAGCGGCCTGCTGCCCCTTTGGCACGCCCGGGACCTGATGCTCGCAGGGGTCCGCGCGGAGATCGCGCAGCTCGGTTCCGGACACTCCGCGGAGTTTGACTGAAATTCCAGTCAGTGCCAGAGTGGCGACACGGGCCCGTACCGCCGCTGCTGCGTACCGGCCATTCGCAGGGTGGAGAGCGCACCCTTGTCCCAGGAGCTCGTGGTCCTTCGGCCCGGGCCCGCCCCGGCGGGGCGCTCTCGCCCCCCGGCCACGATCGGAGTCATCCCGTGTCGACCCTTCCCCCCACCCGCAGGACCGCCCTCCGCACCCTCGCCGGACTCGGCGCCCTCGCCTTCGGCGCGGCGGCGTGCGGGCCCGGCGAACCGGACCGGCCGTCCGGCAGCACCCCGGCGGGCGCCCAGCAGCCGGCCCCGGCGGGGCCGAAGCGCAGGCTGGGCGCCGAGTGGGAGAGCCACACCCGCACCTTCATGTCCTGGCCGGCGCTCGCCGCGGGCGTGTGGGAGGAGGACCTGCCCTACGTGCGCGAGGACATCGCGCGGATCGCCCGGGCGGTCGGCGAGTACGAGGCCGTCGTGATGATGGCCCGGCCCGACCAGGTGACCGCCGCCCAGCGGGCCTGTGGTTCCCAGGTCGAGGTGATCCCGCTGATGGTCGACGACCTCTGGGCGCGCGACACCGTCCCCGTGTTCGTCGAGGAGGGCGGCAAAGTAGTCGGCGTCGACTTCAACTTCAACGGATGGGGCGGCAAGCAGGACCACCGCAACGACGGCCAGGTCGGCCGGGTCCTGCTCCAGAAGTACGGCATCCCGCGCGTGCAGGCCCCGCTCGTCGCGGAGGGCGGCTCCTTCGAGCCGGACGGCGAGGGCACCCTGATGATCACCGAGAGCTCGATCGTCAACGACAACCGCAACCGGGGGAAGTCCCGGGACACCATCGAGGCGGAGCTGAAGCGGACCCTCGGCGTCGAGAAGGTGATCTGGCTGGCCGGCGTGCGCGGCGAGGACATCACCGACGCCCACGTGGACAGTCTCGTACGCTTCACCGCGCCCGGCGTGGTCCTGCTGGACCGCGCGCACCCCAGCACCCCGGCGGACTCCTGGTCCCGCTCCGCCGACCAGGCGAAGTCCGTGCTGTCGAAGGCCACCGACGCCCGCGGGCGGCGCTTCGAGGTCATCGACCTGCCGCAGCCGGACCTGAACCGGATCACCGGACGCGGCGACGACTTCGTGTCGACCTACGCCAACTTCTACATCGCCAACGACTCTGTGTTCATGCCGAAGTTCGGTGACCGCAAGGCGGACGACCGCGCCCGGGCCATCCTGCAGGAGCACTTCCCGAAGCGGGACGTCGTGCCGGTGCAGATCGACACGATCGCCTCCGGCGGTGGCGGCATCCACTGCTCGACCCACGACCAGCCCGGCAAGCCCGCCGCCTGACCTCCCCCGCCCGTCCGTACGTCCCCGCACCACCGGAGTCCACGTGCCACCGTCCCGACGCTCCTCCCCCGCGCGCCGTGTCCGTCCGATCCCGGCCCTGGTGCTGGCCGCCGTGCTGGCGGCGGTGGTCGTGGGGGCGTGGCTCCAGTTCGGCGAGCGGCAGGCGCTGGACACGGTGCACACCGCCGGCCGAGCCGAACGCGACCGGGTGGACGTCGTGGCGACCGTCCAGCGGGTCGACGCGGCGGCCCGGGAGATGGTGCTGCGCGTCCAGGTCGCGCCCCGGGGTGCGCTCGCCGAGGCGGACGGGGTCTCCCCCGCGGACGACCTCACCCTCCAGACCTCGACGGCCACCCGGGGCGACCTCACCTTCAAGGCCCACCAGCGCATCTCGTCCATGGACGTACCGGTCGCCCTCGCCGGCGGCTCCATCGCGGACTACCCGTTCGACTCCTACGAGACGTCCGTCGAGTTCGGCGCGGTCTCCGGCGGTGAGAAGGTTCCGGTCCGCGTCCTGTTCACCAACAACGACGTCTCGTTCTCGGCCGCCGTGGACGCCTCCACCGCGGACGGCGTGGCCCTGCTCGACATCGGGCTGGCCCGCTCCAACAGCGTGCTCTTCTTCGCGGTCTTCATGATGATCGCGATGTGGGCGCTGGCCGTGTCCGTCCTGATCGGCGGCTGGTACCTGGTCACCCGCCGCAAGGGGCTCACCTGGCCCGCCCTGGGCTGGATGGCCGCCACCCTCTTCGCCCTGGCCGCCTTCCGCAACACCGCCCCCGGCACACCGCCGATCGGCTGCCTGCTCGACTATCTCGCCTTCCTCTGGGCGGAGATGATCGTCGCGTTCTGCCTGATCACCGTGGTGGTCTCGGGCATCCGCGCGGAGCCGCCGGCCGACGCGCCGACGGCGCCCGGTTCCTGAGCCACCCCTCCCCCGCCGTCCGCCCGACTCCCCCGGGACGAAAGCGATGTGACACTTCGTCCATGGACATGGGCCGGGAAGCACGCTGGGAGAAGGACGCGATGACGGTGGAGATCGCCTTCGCGCTGGTGACGGCCGCCGTACTGGCCGCGGCGGTGTTCGCCGTCGCCCTCGGCCTCACCCTGGTCCTCGGCATCTCCGGCCCCGCGGGGAAGCGCACGCTGACGGGGGGTGCGTTGCTGGGGGCGGCGGCGGGGCTGTGGCGCGTGGTGCGGGTCCTGCGCCGCTTCGACGCGCGGCGCCGCCGGGGACGCTGACCGCGGTCCCCGATTGCGGACGGCGGGTTGCGCTGATTGCCCGGATCGTCCCTGTGTTGACCCTGCGGGCTTCCTTAAGGGAACTTGAAGAACCCCTCCGGAGAGCTCTTTTGGCTGATCACCGGCCTAGGCTCGGGCGGACCCCCCTCCTCCCCTTCTCCTGTGAGGTGTTACCGGAATGAGCCGCAGCCGAAACCCCGAGACGCAGTCCCGTGCCGAGGCGCGACGGAAGAAGACGATGCGCACCCGCATCGTGCTGTCCGTCACGACGGCGGCCGCGGTGGTGGCGGTCGGGGTCGCGGTGGCCGACTCCGACGGTGAGGCCCGTACCGACCGGCGGACCGACACCGCCGCCGGTACCGCATCCGGGTCGGACACGGCGTCCACGGCCTCCGAGTCGGCCACGCCCGAGGCCTCCGCCACGGCCGAGGCGAGCGCGAGCCCGTCCGCGACGCCCGACGCCTCCGCCTCCCCGTCGGCCGCGCCCAGCGAGGCCCCGGCGGCCGACGCCGCGCCCAAGGCCGCTCCGGCCGAGGGGGCGAAGCCCACGCGCAAGCCCACCTCGTCCTCGGGCGGCGGCTCCGGCACCTCCGGTGGTTCCGGGGGCGGTTCCGGCAGCTCGGGCGGTTCCGGTGGGGGCGGTGGCGGTGGCGGCACGGTCAACACCGACGCCGAGTCCGCGGTCCTGGCCCTGGTCAACAAGGAGCGCGCCGCGGCCGGCTGCGGCCCCCTGACCGCGAACGCCAAGCTCAGCACCGCGGCGCGCAAGTACAGCGACACCATGGCGAAGGCCGGTGTCATGTCCCACACCGGACCCGACGGCTCCACCATGACCTCCCGGGTGGAGGCCGCCGGCTACGCCTGGTCCCGCCTGGGCGAGAACATAGCCCGCGGGCAGTCCGATGCCGACGCCGTCATGAAGGCGTGGATGAACAGCTCCGGGCACCGGGCCAACATCCTCAACTGCGGGTTCAAGGAGATCGGCATAGGCGTCCACAAGGGCGACGGCGGCCCGTGGTGGACCCAGAACTTCGGCGCCCCGAAGTAGCGGCTCCCGCGCGGCCGCCAGGTACCGGCGCCGGACGGCGCCGGCCCGTCCCCCTCCCCGTCCTCTTCCCCGGACCGGGGAGGGGGACATCGCCGTGCCCGGGTCCCGCCGCGGGGCCTCCGGGCCGGCGCCCGGTCCTCTTCGGGGGAGCCGTTGACGCGCCGCGCGGCGCGTCCGCCAGTATGGGGCCGTGCCCCGAACTCCGCGCTACCTGCTCATATGGCTGTCGTGCACGGCCGCCAGCGTGACTGCCGTGCTGGCCACGGTCCAGTTCGTGGTCGGCTCGACCCGGCATTCGCCGCCGGTCGCCCGGTCCGCCCCCATGGTCATCGACACCCCGCCGGCCTGGCTGGCGGGGCAGAGCCCGTCGCCGGACCCCGCGTCCCCGACCCCCTCCGCGAGCCCGTCGCCCACGGCGACGCAGAAGCCCTCCCCCAGCGCCTCGACGCCCGGCTCGCCCAGGGCCTCGGCGGTGAGCTCCCGGTCCACCGCGCCCCGTACGTCGGTCGACTGCGAGGAGGGCGGGGCCGGGCTGCACACCGTCCCCTCCCAGGGCGGCAAGGTGACGGTGCGGTACGGCAGCCGGGGCGTGTGCCTGATCTCGGCCATCCCCAGCCGCGGTTTCAAGGCGACCACCTCGCAGACCTCGGACAGCACCCTGTCGGTCACCTTCAGCAGCTCCGACCACCGGTCGGTGGTCACCGCGACGATCGATCCGAACGCCAAGGCCAGCGTCCGCGAGTCCTCGTTCTGACCCCGCCCGGCACCGTCGCGGCCGATCCGCACGGCTCGCACCTTCCGCGCCTTCCGCTCCTTTCGTCGGATGCAGGTGCATTCGCGGGCCCGTGGACCGGGCTCCGGCGAAGCGGAATCTGAGCTCTTCCTTAGGGCAAGCTCAAGATCGTGCGCAAGCGGTTCCGGGGGCCCTCCGCGGACCTATGCTCGCGTCAGCCGAGCGGCAGCCGACGCCGGGAAACCACACCCCGGAGGACCGTCGGGCCGCCGGCTTCCCCGAGCCGGGAGGCGTTCCGCCCGTCCCGCAGTCCGAACCGTGCCCCTGGGGTGTATCCGTCATGAGTTCTCGCATGCTCCGACCCGTCCGCACCGACCGACGCGACCCGGCGGCCCGCTCCGCCGCCCCCCTCGGGAGGCGGCTGCCGCTGGTCGCCGCGGCGGTGGTCGCGGCGGGTCTGACCGCCGCCTGCGGTCCGTCCTCCGCGCCCGCGGGTTCCTCGGCCCCGGCGGCGGAGCAGTCCGTGGCGGCGCTCCCCTCCACGTCGGAGTCCGCGGTTCCGTCGCCCGAGGCCTCCGGCAGCGCGTCCGCCTCGCCGTCGGCGTCCGCCCCGGCGTCCGCGTCCGCCTCCGCGGGCGCACCGGCCCCGTCGTCGGCTCCCCCGCGCACCGGGTCGGGCTCCGGTTCCGGATCCGGCTCGACCTCCGCCAAGCCCGCCCGTACCTCGGCCGCACCGGCCCCGGCGCGCGTCCCCGGCCCGGGCTACGACAGCTCGGCCGACGGCCGGCAGCTGGTCGACGCGGCCCTGCGCGCGGCCAAGGCCGACGGGCGGATGGTGCTGCTCGACTTCGGTGCCAACTGGTGCGGCAACTGCAAGGCCGCCGACAAGGTCTTCGCCCAGCAGCAGACGTCGGCGATCCTCGGGGCCTCGTACCACCTGGTGAAGATCGACATCGGTGGCAGCAGTTCCGCGAACTCCGCGCTGCTGCGCCAGTACAGCCCCTCCGGCGGGACCTACAAGATGCCCGTCCTGGTCGTCGTCTCCCCCTCGGGCACGGTCCGCGTCGACACGCACGTCACGGGCAACCCGGCCCTGACCTCGGACGGCATCAACTCCTTCCTGCGCAAGTGGGCGCCGTGAGACGACCGCTCCTCGTGGCCGCGGCCGGCCTCGCGCTGGCCGCCGGCTGCGTCCTCGCCGTGACCGCGGCGGACGACGGCGCCGACGGGGCGCCGGGCGGGGCACCCGGCGCCGTACGGGCCGCGGCACAGGCCACCGTCCTGGCTCCCGGCGACCGGCAGGACGCACCCGCCCTGGCGGGCGGGGACCTGAACGGGCGGCCGGTCGCCCTCGACGGGTTCCGGGGCGACGTCGTCGTCCTCAACGTCTGGGGTTCCTGGTGCGCGCCGTGCCGTGCGGAGGCCGGCGATCTGGAGCGGCTGAGCCGCGAGACCCGCTCTGCCGGGGTCCACTTCCTCGGCATCAACACCCGGGACCGGGACCGGAGCGCGGCCCTGGCCTTCGTCCGCTCCCACGGTCTGAGCTTCCCCAGCCTGCACGATCCGGACGGCGACCTGCTCCTGCGCTTCCCGCCGGCGCTGCTCAACCCGCAGGCGGTCCCGTCGACCCTGGTGATCGACCGTCGTGGTCGCGTGGCCGTCGCCATCGGGGGCGCCGTCACCGACGAGCAACTGCGGCCCCTGGTCACGCGCGTGGCACAGGAGGACTCATGACGACGCCCATGGACCTGGTCCTCGCCGCCGACGCCCCCTCCCTGGTCAACGGGACCCTCGCGATCGCCGCCCCGGTGGCCTTCGCCGCGGGGCTCGTCTCCTTCCTCTCCCCGTGCGTGCTCCCGCTCGTACCGGGCTACCTCAGCTACGTGACGAGCCTGTCGGTGGCGGACCTGGCCGACGCCCGCGGCGGGCGGCGCGGCCGGATGGCGGCCGGCGCCCTGCTGTTCGTCCTGGGATTCACCGCGGTCCTGGTGTCCGGCGGCGCCCTGTTCGGCTACTTCGGCCGCACGCTGCTGGCCCACCAGGAGATCGTCACCCAGGTACTGGGCGTGCTCACCGTGCTCATGGGACTGGCCTTCATGGGCTTCCTGCCCGGCTTCACCCAGCGGGAGCTGCGCAGCCACCGGCGGCCGGCCCTGGGGCTCGCCGGCGCCCCGCTGCTGGGCGCGGTGTTCGCGGTCGGCTGGACACCGTGCATCGGTCCGACCCTGGCCGCCGTCCAGGCACTCGCCTGGACCGAGGCGAGCGCGGTCCGCGGGGCCCTGCTGATGGCCTCCTACTGCCTGGGGCTGGGGCTGCCGTTCGTCCTGGCCGCGCTGGCGTTCCGGCGCGCCCTGGGTGCGTTCGGGCTGGTCAAGCGGCACTACCCGTGGGTCCTGCGGTTCGGCGGCGGCATGCTCGTGCTGGTGGGCGCCCTGCTGGCCACCGGCGTGTGGAACGACATGGTCTACGGCCTGCAGTTGTGGAGCGCGGACTTCGGCACGGCCCTCTAGCGCCGCGCGAACCGGTCCGGTTCCTCCCCCGCTCTTCCCGCCCCTCCCACTCCTCCCGATCCGCGAACACAGAGGCAGAGATGAACGTTTCCCCCTACTCGGCGCCGTCCCGGAAGGCCCGCGCCGCGGCCGTCCTCGTCTGCCTGGCGGCCCTCACCGCGTGCGGCGGTCAGCCCGCCGGGGGTGCCGGCGCCGGATCCGCCGCCCCCACGACGCGCTTCAGCGAGAACGGGGTCACCGTCGTGCTGTCGGTGTCCGCGTGGAAGGGCTCGCAGGGCACCCTCACCGCCGTCTTCACCCCGGAGGAGAAGGGATTCCACCTGTACAGCACAGACCTGCCCGCCACCGGCGTCGACGGGGTCGGCCGGCCCACCTCGGTGGCCGTCGACGGCGCCCTCGCCGCGCAGGGCGGGCTGAGGGCGGGCGCCGAGGTGCGGTCCATCCGCGTACCGGGGGTCGATTCGCCCCTCCCCGTCTACCCGGACGGCCCGGTCACGACGACGCTGCCGGTCCGCGCCAGCGGGAACGGCGACGCCCGGGTGCTCGTCGGGTACGCGAGCTGCAGCGCGGAGGAGGGCTGCACCATCCCGGTGGCGGACCGCCCCGTGCGGCTGCGCGTGACCGCCGACGGCCCGGTCTTCGAGGCGCCGTAGGCCCCGCCGTCCTGCCGCGGGCCCCCGGCGTCGCGCCGGGGGCCTCATCGCGCGCCCCCGCGGCCGGCGGTCCGCGCTCACCCGTCCGCCGACGTCCCCGACCGAGCCCCTAAGGTGTCCGCATGCCGAGCGTCCTGGTCGTGGAAGACGACCCCAGCATCCGCCAGTCACTCATCGAGGTCCTGGCCGAGCACGGGTATGCCGTACGCAGCGCCGCCGACGGCTTCGGCGCCCTGCGCGAGGTCACGCAGACGCCCGTCGACGCGGTGGTCCTGGACCTGGGGCTGCCGGATCTGGACGGAGGGGACGCTCTGCGCATGATCCGGGGCATATCCTCCGTGCCCGTGCTCGTCGCCACGGCACGGGACGACGAGGCCGAGATCATCAAGATCCTCAACGCGGGCGCCGACGACTACATGGTCAAACCCTTCTCCGGCGGGCAGCTCGTCGCACGGCTCTCGGCGGTCCTGCGGCGCACCAGCCACGTACCGCCCGTCGGGCCCGGGGCAGGGGCGCCGGCGGCCACCGCCGCCGATCCGCTGCGGCCCGCCACCGTCGGGGAGCTGACGGTGGACCCGGGGGCGCGCACCGCCTACCTGGCGGGTCGGGAGCTGCGGCTGACCCGGCGGGAGTTCGACCTGCTGGCGTTCCTCGCCCTGCACGCGGGCCAGGTGGTCTCCAAGCGCCGCCTGCTGACCGAGGTGTGGCGCGAGCCGTACGTGGACGACCAGACCGTCGACGTCCACCTGTCGTCCCTGCGCCGCAAGCTCGGCGAGCGCGCGGCGGCTCCGCGCTACCTGCTCACCGTCCGGGGCGTGGGCATCAAGCTGGTGGCACCGCGATGAGGCGCTCGCTGGCCGGGGTGGCCCTCGCCGTGACCTCGATGGTCGCCCTCTCCTTCCTCATACCGCTGGCCGCGCTGGTGATGTCCCTCGTCAGGGAGCAGGGCGTCACCGCCGCCGAGCAGCGGGCGGCCGCCCTGGCCCCGGTGCTCACCCTGACCACGGACCCGGCCGCCCTGCGGGAGTCCGCCGCGAGCCTGGACTCCTCCGAGCACCTGGTCGTGCACCTCCCCGGCTCCGGACCGCTCGGCAGCACCAAGGCCCCGGCCGGCCTGCTCGAACGGGCCCAGCGGGGCCGGGAGTCGATCTCCCAGGAGATCGCCGGGGGCTGGATCTGCCTCCAGCCGGTGGTGCTCCCCGGCGACGAGGTGGCCGTCATCGAGAACTTCGTCCCGGAGGAGGAACTGACCCGCGGCGTCAAGGAGTCGTGGGCGGTCATGGTCTTCCTCGCCGTGGGACTGATCGCCGGCTCCGTGCTGGTCGCCGACCGCCTCGGCGCGAAGGTCGTCCGTTCCTCGAAGCGGCTCGCCCAGGCCTCGCAGGCCCTGGGGCAGGGCGATCTGGACACGCGGGTGGACCCCATGGGCCCCCGGGAGCTGCGGGACGCGGGCGTCGCCTTCAACGCGATGGCCCACCGGATGACCGAACTGCTCGCCGTGGAACGCGAACTCGTCGCGGACCTGTCGCACCGGCTGCGCACCCCGCTGACCGCGCTGCACCTGGCGTCGGAGCGGATGGCCGGCACCCCGGAGTCGGCGCGGGTGGAGGCGGCCGTCGGAGAGCTGGAGACGGAGCTCCAGGCCATCATCGCGGCGGCGCGCACCCCGCTCGCGGTGGGCCCCATGGGGCAGGGACTGCTCGGCGGGGAGCCCGCGGGCGGTCCCCGGCCGGCTCCCCCGGCGCGGTCCGGCCCGCGCTGCGAGGCGGCCGAGGTCGTCCGCCGGCGTACGGCCTTCTGGTCGGTCCTGGCCGAGCAGCAGGACCGGCGCTGCTCGCTGGACCTCACCCAGGAGCCGACGGCCGTCAGCCTGTCCGACGACGACATCGCCGCGGTGGTGGACGCGCTGATCGGCAACGTCTTCCGGCACACCGCCTCCGGTACGCCGCTCGGCGTGCAGGTGGTCCGGACGGCCCAGGCCGTGGAACTCGTCGTGGAGGACGGCGGGCCGGGCATCCCGGACCCGGACCGGGCCCTCTCGCGCGGGAGCAGCACCGGGTCGACGGGGCTGGGGCTCGACATCGCGCAGCGGGCCGCGACGGCGACCGGAGGGGCGATGCGGATCGCGCGGAGCCCGCTGGGCGGCGCCCGCATCATCGTGTCCTTCTCACTGGCCCCCTGCGCGCCGGAGGGCGGCCGGGCACGCGGCTCGCGGCGCCGGCCCGCCTGGCCGCGCCGCCGCTGAGCGGCGCTACGCGCCCTGGGCGCCCTCGGCGGAGCGGGCCGCCTTCGCGGCCTTGAGCTTGCGCCACACCCGGCCGAGGGCCTCGAGGTCCTCGCCGTCGAGGAGGTCGGTGAAGTCCGCCGCCAGGGCCTCCCGGCGGGTGGCGTCGGCCGCGGCGAACACCTCGCGCCCCGCCGGGGTGAGGGAGACCTCCACCGAGCGGGCGTCGCGGGCGGACGGGGTGCGCGCCACCAGGCCCCGGGCCCGGAGCGCGTCGACGACCCGGGAGACCTGGCTCCGGCTGAGGAGGGTGCTGTTGCCGAGGACGGAGGCGGGCACCGGGTCGGGGCTGGACGCCAGCCACAGCATCACCTCGAACCAGGACACGGGGAGGTCGTGCGCCTTCACGAGGGCCTTGTCGACGCGCTCGGTCATCGTCGTACCGGCCCAGACGAGCCCGTAGAAGGCGTAGTCGGCCGCGGACATCTCGGCTTCGGTGAGCTTCTTCGGCATGTCGCACAGTCTAGAGCTTGCGTGCACACGCACATAACTTTAAAGTGTGTGTGCACGCACATAAATCCCCCTGCGAGAGGTGCAGCATGTCCACGCCCCCCACCACCCCCGCCCGCACCGTCCTGATCACCGGCACCTCCTCCGGCATCGGCCTGGCCGCGGCCGTCGCCGCCGCGCAGGCCGGCTGGCGCACGGTCGCCACCCTGCGCGACCCCTCCAGGGCCGACGCGCTGCGCACGGCGGCCGCCGCGGCCGGGGTCGACATCGACATCCGGCGCCTCGACGTGGTCGACGCGGACTCCGTCACCGCCGCCGTGGACGGGGTGATCGCCGACTACGGCCGGCTGGACGCCGTGGTCAACAACGCCGGAGCCGGTCACGTCGGCACCCTCGAACTCGAGACCGTCGCCGACGTGCGCGAGGTCATGGAGGTCAACTTCTTCGGCGTGCTGAACGTCTCCAAGGCCGCCCTCCCCCACCTGCGGGCCACCGGCGGCCGCCTGATCACCGTCACCAGCGTCGGCGGCGTCATCGGGCAGCCCTTCAACGAGGCCTACTGCGCGGCGAAGTTCGCGGTGGAGGGCTACATGGAGAGCCTGGCACCGGTGGCCCGCACCCTCGGCGTGAGCGTGTCAGTCGTGGAGCCGGGCGCGGTGGCGACCGAGTTCGTCAACAACATCGGGCTCGACCTGGAGGCGCGCATCGCCGCGGCCGGACCGTACTCCGAGGCCCTGCGCACCTACATCGACCGCACGGTCTCGCAGTTCACGGAGGGTTCCGCGCAGACCCCGGCCGGCGCGGCCGAGTCCGTCATGGAGGCCCTGACCGCCGAGACCCCCGCGTTCCGCATCCAGACCTCGCCGTGGGCCCGCGACTTCACGGCGACCAAGCTGTCGGACCAGGACGGATCCGCCGTCCTCGGGATGACCGGCACCTGGGTGGCCTGACGGCTCCCCCGCACCGGGACCGTAAATGGATGAATTGTGATGGTTCGTACACCCGGTCGAGCGGGTAAGCGGTGAGAGGAAGAGCCGGTTACCGGCCGCGGAGGGAAGACGATGGCTCTGACCCTGGAACGGTCCCTTGACCTCGGTCACGACACGCAGGCGGCAGCCGGCGCACGTGACGCCACCCTTCGTTTCCTGGAGGACTCGGCGCTCGCCGGATCCCCCGTCCCCCGGACCACCGGAGACATCGCGCTCCTGGTGGTCAGCGAACTCGTCACCAACGCGGTCCGGCACACGTCCGGACCGTGCAGTCTGCGGCTGTCCCGCTCGGCGACCTCGGTGGACATCGACGTCACCGACACGAGCCCGGACCCTCCCGTCATCCGCCCGCCCCACGTCGACGGGTCCGGCGGCTGGGGATGGATCCTCGTCAACCACCTCGTGGAGGACGTCACGGTCCGGCCGGCCGACGGCGGCGGCAAGACGGTCCACGCCCGCATCGCCGAATCGGACTGACCGCGGGACCCGCCCCCGCGGCCCGGCCGCGCGGCGCCCGCGGCCGGGCCGGCCGGCCGTCCCCGGCCGTATCATCGGGGGCGCGGCGGCCGGGTCCGGGGCGGGTCGCGCACCGGCCGTCCCGCACCGCTCCGCGGACTCCACGGACGACAGGGGCGAGGACGACCACGTGCACAGGACCGCCACGGAACTCGCGGACGGCCGCGAGCTCCTCTACTACGACAGCTCCCCCGGCCGGGACGTCGGCGCCGCCGACCCGCGCCCGCCGGACCCCGTCGGCGGCACGCCCGAGCTGCGCCGGGACCCGGCCACCGGGGACTGGGTCACCATCGCGGCCCACCGGCAGTCCCGCACCTACCACCCGCCCGCCGACGCCTGCCCGCTGTGCCCCTCCCGGGACGGGCGGCAGAGCGAGATCCCGGCCTCCGACTACGAGGTCGCCGTCTTCGAGAACCGTTTCCCCTCGCTCTCCGGCGAGGCGGGCCGCTGCGAGGTGGTGTGCTTCACGCCCGAGCACGGCGCCGGCTTCGCCGACCTGAGCCCGCAGCGCGTCCGGCTGGTCCTGGACGCGTGGACCGACCGCACCGCCGAGCTGTCCGCCCGCCCCGGCGTCGCCCAGGTGTACTGCTTCGAGAACCGCGGTGCGGAGATCGGCGTGACCCTGCCGCACCCGCACGGCCAGATCTACGCCTTCGGCGTCGTCCCTCCCCGCACCGCGAAGCACCTCGCCGCCGCGACCGCCCACCGGGCCGCGACCGGCCGCAACCTCTTCGAGGACCTGCTCGCCGAGGCCCGTTCGGCCACCGAACGCGTCGTCCTCGCCGGGGAGCACTGGACCGCCTTCGTCCCGTACGCGGCCCGCTGGCCGTACGAGGTGCACCTCTACCCGCACCGCAGGGTGGCCGACCTGACCGGGCTCTCCGAGGCGGAACGCGCGGAGTTCCCCGGCCTGTACCTGGACCTGCTGCGCCGCTTCGACCGCCTCTTCGGGCTGCCGGACCCGACCCCCTACGTCTCCGCCTGGCACCAGGCCCCGACCGAGGGCGGCGGCGAACTCGCCCTGCACCTGGAGCTGTTCACGGTCCGGCGGGCCGCCGACAAGCTCAAGCACCTGGCCGGGACGGAAGCGGGCATGGAGGCCTTCATGAACGACGTGGCCCCCGAGGCCGCCGCGCAGCGTCTGCGGGAGGCCCGGTGAGCGCGGACGCCGTCCCGTCCACGGGCGGCGACGAGGCCGCGGCCGCCGCCGTCGGACGGGGCTTCGAGCAGGTCCACGACCGGGCCCCCGAGGGGGTCTGGGCCGCGCCGGGCCGGGTCAACCTGATCGGCGAACACACCGACTACAACGACGGCTTCGCCCTCCCCATGGCCCTCCCGCAGACCACGGTGCTGGGCGCGCGCCTCCGCACCGACGGCCTGCTGCGGCTGCACAGCGCCCAAGGCGACGGCCGGGTCACCGAGCTGCGGGTGGCCGGCCTCGCGCCCGGCGCGGTCACCGGCTGGGCCCGCTACCCGGCCGGGGTGGTGTGGGCGCTGCGGGAGAGGGGCCTGCCGGTCGGTGGCGCCGACCTGCACCTGGACAGCTCCGTGCCGGTCGGCGCGGGCCTGTCCTCCTCCGCCGCCCTGGAGTGCGCCACGGCCGCGGCCTACGACGGGCTGTACGGGCTCCGGCTGGACGGGCCGGAGCTGGCCCGGGTGGCCCGGCACGCCGAGAACGCCTTCGCCGGGGTCCCCTGCGGGATCATGGACCAGATGGCGTCGGTGTGCTGCGTGGAGGGCAGCGCGCTGCGCCTCGACAGCCGCACGCTGGACGTCCGGCAGGTCCCCTTCGACCTGACCGGGCACGGCCTGCGCCTGCTGGTCCTCGACACCCGGGTGCAGCACGACCTGGCGGACGGGGCGTACGCCGCCCTGCGGGCCGGGTGCGAGCGCGCGGCCGGGCTGCTGGGGGTGCCCGCCCTGCGGGACCTCGCCACGGCGGACCTGTCCGCCGCCCTCGCGGAGCTGCCGCGCGACCTGGCGCCGCTGGTACGGCACGTGGTCACCGAGAACGACCGGGTCGGCCGGGCCGTGGACGCGCTCACGGCGGGCGCACCGGAGGCCCTCGGGGCGCTGCTGACCGCCGGGCACGCCTCGCTGCGGGACGACTACCGGGTCTCGTGCCCGGAGACCGACCTCGCGGTGGAGGCCGCCGTGGCCGCGGGCGCGCTGGGCGCCCGGATGACCGGCGGCGGATTCGGCGGCTCCGTGATCGCCCTCGTCCCCGTGGACGCGGCGCGCGCGGTGCGGCGGGCCGTCACCGGTGCGTTCGCGGAGGCCGGTTTCGCCGCGCCGGCGGTGCTGGAGGCGGTCCCCTCGGCCGGTGCCCGCCGGATCGCCTGACGCGGCTGCGCGCGGTGCGGCGCCGGGGCCCGGGTGTCAGCCCTCCAGGAGCGTCTGGGCCGGGCAGCCGCCGGGGCGGCTCCCGCCGGGCATCACGAACAGCGCGGAGGCCTCGTGCACCAGGTACCGGGAGAGCGCGTCCCCGCGGGACGGCCGGTGCTGGACGGGCACGAAGCCGGTGCGCGGGTCGGGCTGCCAGGCCGTGAACAGCAGCCCGGCGTCCGCCGCCCCGTCGGAGCGCAGGCCGTCGCGGTAGGACCAGCTGCGCCGGAGCATGCTGGCCCCGCCGTTGGAAGCGGGTGCCGCGAGCCGGATGTGGGCGTTGGCGGCGATGACCGGGACCCCGTCGGGGCGGGTGGCGGCGAGGTCGGCCGGGGTGCGCCCAATGCGGATGCGGCGCACCACGATCGTCGGAGGAACCCACATCCAGCACGCGCGACCTGGACCGGCAAACACCACGAGAATCGACATCCGAGGCTCTTGTCTGCTGGCAGTGATCGCTTCTGTCAAGGCACGAACGCCCGGGACTACGGCCGCACCCCGCCGCCGGAGAGGATGGCGGTCCACCGTCCTGCGCGACGCAGGAGCGGACCCCGTCCGGGCCGGAGGCAGCGATGTCCCGTCGTGCAACGAGCTCCGCGAACGGCCCGGCCCCGCCCGGACCGCGCGCCGCGGCCCCCGCGCCGGGTGCCCTCCGAACGGCCCCCGAGGCTCCCGGCGCGGCCTGCCCCGGCTTCCTGCCGGCCGCGCCCGGCGCCCTCCACCGGTGGGGCCGGGCCGGGCTCCTGGTGGCCCGGCACCGCGACGTCCGCCGGGCACCGCCGCTGTCCCCGGCCGAGCGGTGCGCGGCCGCCTCGCTCCCCGCCCCGCGGCGGGCCGCCTGGCCGGCCGTCCTCTTCCTCGCCCGGATCCTCGTCGCCGACGCCCTCGGCGTACCCGCGGCGGAGGTGGAGGTCCTGACCGGCGAGGACGGCCCGTACGCCCTCGTGGGCGGCGGCCCGGCACCCGGCGTGCACCTGTCCCTCGGCCGGGCCGGCGGCCACCTCGCCGCGGCGATCGCCCCGGGACCCGTCGGCGTGGACCTGCGCGAGACCTCGGCCGCCGCGGCCGGGCACCGCCCCGCCGACCACGCTCTCTCCCCGCGCGAGCGCGCCCTGGCCGGGGCGGACCGGCCCGAGGCGCTGGCTGCGGTCCGGGCGCTGAAGGAGGCCGCGGCGAAGGCGGACCGCGGGGCCGCCCCCGATGCGGCTCCCCGCCCCGCCGCGGTCCTGGGGCTGTGCCCGCCCGTGCTCGCGGGACGGCGCAGCGCGAGGGTGTGGCGGACCGGGGACGCCGTGGTCGCCCTCGTCCTGGCCGGCCCGTCGGGCCCCTGACCGCTCTCCCGCGGGGGCCGGCGGGCCGTGCCCCCTCGTGGCAGCACTGCGTTGGTGCTCCTCGGCCCGCCGGATGATGCTTGACAGTGGGGCCCCCGGCCGTGCAGGTTCCCGCGGGACATCCGCGACGTATCTAGCGAGGGCGAGATGAACGGCGATGGAGCAACTTCCCACCTCTCCCGGTGAGCGGCCGGAGGAGACCGGCCCCTCCCGCGGGCCGGCGTACACGGCCTCGGCCGTCGTCGACGCGGAGGGTGTCGTCACCGAGTGGAGCGAGGGTGCGGCCCGGCTGCTGGGCTACGCCCCCGACGAGGTGGTGGGACGGTCCGCCGGTCATCTGCTCTCCGCACCGGTCGGCGACGCGGAACGGTACCTCCCGCCCGAGCAGGACCGGTGGAGCGGCACCCTGGCGCTGCGCCACCGCGACGGCCACCGGCTGGACCGGGGAGTGCTCGCCCACCGCCGGACGTCGACGGACGGCAGGACGCGCTGGTCCCTGGTCTCGGCGGTGGCGGGCGGACCCGGCGGCGGCCGGCCGGCCGCGGTGCAGGAGTGGTTCGTCCAGTCCCCGTGCTTTCTGGCGGTCTTCGACGCGGACCTGCGCCTGCTGAGCGCGAACACCGGGATGGAGCGCACGCTGTCGTTCACCGAGGCCGAGATGCGGGGGCTGCGGCTGCCGGAGATCGCCCCCGATCCGGTGAGCGAGGAGACCGAGCGGCGGATGCGCCGGGTGCTGGAGTCCGGGGAGCCGCAGCGCGTTCAGGCCTTCGCCCCGACCACGGGCGCGAGCGCCGAGCACGGCTGGGCCACCTCCCTGGCCCCGCTGCGCGACGCGGACGGCCGGGTGTGTGCGGTGGTGGTGGCCGCGCACGACAGGACCGGTGTCGAGGTCCAGAAGCAGCAGATGATCGTGCCGGAGGCCGCGCACGCCCGGATCGGCACCACCGAGGACAGCACGCGGACGGCGCAGGAGCTCGCCGACGTCGTCGTCCCCCAGCTGGCCGACTTCGCCGTCGTCGACCTGCTGGAACCCGTCCCGCACGGAGGACGGCCCCCGGAGGGGGGCGCGCGGGAGCCGGTGACGGTGCGGCGCACGGCCGTCCGGTCGCTGGCGGAGGCCGGGGCGCCCTCGCGGGTCGCGGTGGGCGGGACCGCCGTGTACCCGGCGCTGTCTCCCCCGGTGCGGTGCCTGGCCGAAGGCCGCGGCGCGGTGTACGGGACGGCCGATCCTGCGGTGGCCCGCTGGGTGGCGGAGGACCCCGGCGCCGCCTGGGTCGGGGAGGACGGGGCCCACTCGGTGATGGTGGTCCCGATGCGCGCGGACGGTGTCACCCTCGGCGTCGCCGTCTTCAGCAGGCGGCTGCGGCGGGAACCCTTCCAGCCGGAGGACCTGTCGCTGGCGGAGGAGCTGGCGAGCCGGGCGGCCGCCAGCATCCACAGCGCGCACCGGTCGGCGCGGGAACACACCAGCACCATGACCCTGCAGCGCAGTCTGCTGCCGCAGAAGCTCCCCGACCACGCCGCCCTGGAGACCGCTTCCCGCTACCTCCCGGCCGGGACCGAGGCGGGTGTGGGCGGTGACTGGTTCGACGTGATCCCGCTCTCCGGCGCACGGGTGGCCCTGGTCGTGGGCGACGTCGTCGGGCACGGCATCCGCGCCTCCGCCACGATGGGCCGGCTGCGGACCGCGGTGCGCACCCTGGCCGACGTGGACCTGCCGCCCGACGAGCTGCTGACGCACCTCGACGACCTGATCATCCACCTGTCCACGGACGAGGGCGGTCAGTCGGGTGAGGCGGAGGCGGCCGGAGGCATCGGGACGACCTGTCTCTTCGTGGTCTACGACCCGGTCACCCGGCGGTGCACGCTGGCCCGCGCCGGGCACCCGCCGCCGGCCGTGGTCTCCCCCGAGGGCTCCGTGTACCTCCTCGACGTCCCGGCGGGCCCGCCGCTTGGCCTGGGCGGTCTGCCCTTCGAGACGGCGGAGGCCGACCTCCCGGAGGGCAGTGTCCTGGTGCTGTACACGGACGGCCTGCTGCAGCCGCGCGAACGGGACGTCGACGAGGCGCTGGACGGCATGTTCGCGGCGCTCGCCCGTCCCGCGGCCTCGCTGGACGCGGTGTGCGACCGGGTGCTGACGGCGCTGCTGACCCACCCGCCCGACGACGACGTCGCCCTCCTCGTCGCCCGCACCCGGGCCCTGCACGCGGACAAGGTCGTCGTCTGGGACCTGGCCGCGGACCCCTCCGTCGTCGGGCAGGCCCGGCGCCAGACCACCGAGCAGCTGACGTCCTGGGGGCTGGAGGACGCCGCCTTCGTCACCGAGCTCCTGGTCAGCGAGCTGGTCACCAATGCCATCCGCTACGGCCGGCCGCCCATCCAGCTGCGGCTGATCCACGAGAGGGACACGCTGATCTGCGAGGTCTCCGACGCCAGCAGTACGGCGCCGCACATGCGCCGGGCGCGGACCTTCGACGAGGGCGGGCGCGGCCTGCTGCTGGTGGCGCAGCTGGCCCAGCGCTGGGGCACGCGGCACGGGGCGGTCGGCAAGACCATCTGGGCCGAGCAGTCGCTCGTGGAACTCTGAGGACGCCGGCCCCCCGGCAGGTCAGGGCCGGGCGCCGGGTCCCCGGAGGACGGGCAGGGCCCAGGCCGGCGGCTCGGGCGGGGCCTCGTCCTCGGGTGCCGGCGCGGGCCTGCGGTCGGTACGGGGCTCCTCGTCGGCGGCGACGCGCAGGGCCGCGACGAACTCCAGGCAGGAGCCGTAGCGGTCCTCGGGAACCTTGGCCAGCGCCTTCGCGAGGACGGCGTCCACGTCGGGCCCGATCCCGGGCCGCTTCTCGCTCAGCGGGGGCGGCGGGTCGTACTGGTGCGCCCACAGCAGGGCCGCGTCCTCCTCGCGTACGAAGGGCGGCCCGCCGGCGAGGGTCTCGTAGACCACGCACGCGAGGCTGTAGAGGTCGCACCGGCCGTCCACGGGGCGGCCGGAGATCTGCTCGGGCGCCATGTAGTCGAGGGTGCCGACGAACTCGCCGGCCGTGGTGAATCCCGTGAGGGACAGGGACTTCTTCGTCAGCCCGAAGTCCGTGAGGTAGATGTGCTCGGGGTGCTCCCGGTCCGGGCCCGCGGCGACCAGGATGTTCCCGGGCTTGACGTCCCGGTGGACCAGGTCGTGGTCGTGGGCGGCGTCCAGGGCGGAGGCCACCTGGGCGGCGATCCGCAGGGCCGTGGCCATGGGCAGGGGGCCCTCGCGGTCCAGCAGGCCCCTCAGGTCGAGGCCGGGAACGTAGCGCATGGCGATGTAGAGGACGCCGTCCGTCTCCCCCGCCTCGAAGATCGGCACGATGTGCGGGTGCTCGATGGAGGCGGCCACCCGGGACTCGTGGGTGAAACGGCGCCTGAAGGTGTCGTCGCGGGCGCGCTCCGGCGCGATCAGCTTCAGGGCGACCGTGCGGTCCAGGCGCAGGTCCTTCGCGCAGTAGACGACGGCCATGCCGCCGCGGCCGATCATGCGCTCGACGCGGTAGCCGGCGATCTGCTGCCCGACCAGGCCGGACGGCCGGCCTGTGTACTGGCTCAGGTCCGCGCCCATCCGGCGCCCCCTTCACCGGAGAACCGGCTCGGACGCGCCCTCGACGCGACGGGCCGCTCTTCCATACCGGAATTCTATCCAGTGATCCACACGGGTGCAGGTCCGGCGACGGCCGCTCGGCACGGCCCGGCGCCCTCGGCGGGACGCCTCCTAGCACGGCGGGCGGTCCGGGCGAAGGCCTGCGGCCACCACCATTCCTCCGGTTGCCGGACGCGCCTTCGGTGGGGGTCCGGAACGCGAATATGCGGGGGCTGCGCCCATGTGCGGAGCGCGCCGATGGCGTTGAGTCGGGTATGCCGATCGGCCGGCGCCGTCCGACGTCAGCCGCGCTCTTCGCGCTCGAGACCTTCGAGGAGGTGGTCCGTACACGTGTCCGAAGGTTCCGGAACGCGGATGCCGGCATCCCACAGAGTGCCGCCGCCGCGGGTCCGGGCGACCCGGGCGACTCCGACCGACCCGGCGCATCCGTGCGGGGGTGCTCCCCCGCACCTCCGCACGGATCCCGCAGACCGTTCCCGTCTGCCGCTGCCTCGGGCGGCCCTCGGACGATGACGATCACAGAGGCTGCCATGCGCAACGAACGCTGGGTCCACCGCTTCCCCTTCACGTGGAACGACACTCCGTTCTTCGACCCGCTCGACGCCGTGTACGAGCCCGGCCCCGACCACTTCCTCGCCGAACTCGACGGGGCGGTCCGGGAGCGGTTCGTCCGCCGTGGTGTCCGCTGGGTCCACGCCTCGGGCCGTGAACTGCCCGAACAGGGCTGGAAGATCCACGTCTCGCCGGGCCCCCGCGACGTGCGCGGGGTGGCCGCCACGGTGATCCGCCACCTGACGCAGAACTCCTTCGACTTCGAGATCGCCCTCGACGCCAGGGTCTTCGCGATGCTCAACTCCCGCTCCGCGTCCCGGTCCGCCGACAGCGAGCTCGCGACGGTGCACCCGCACGACGAGGAGCGGTTCCGGACCTGCCTGAGCGATCTGTCCCGGCTGCTGGAGGGCGCCGAGGGGGCACCCGCCGCGGCGGACCAGCGCTACCGCGACAGCACCGTCCTCTCCTTCCGCTACGGCCGCTTCCGCGGTGCGCACGGGGTGGACGTGCTCGGCCGCCCGCTGCTGCGGATCGACGGCCCCGACGGCCCGGCGCCCGACGACCGTCACGCCGGGCAGGCCCGGCCGGACTGGGTCGCCTGGCCCTTCGACGACTGGAAGCCCGGGGACGAGGACGAGGGGGACGGCCTGCTCGCCGGCCGCTTCCGGGTGACCGGCGCGATCCGCTGCTCCCGGAGCGGCGGGGTGTACACGGCCGAGGACACCGACGACGGGGACCGGCCGGTGCTGATCAAGGAGGCCCGTCCGCACACCGGCCTCGACCCCCTCCGCGGCCACGACGCCGTGGCCGCGCTCGACCGGGAGTGGATGGTCCTGAACCTGCTCGCCGCGGTCGGCTCCTTCCCGGCGCCCGTCGCGAGGTTCCGGCACGGGGAGCGGCACTACGTCGCCGAGGAGTTCGTCGACCGGCCGGGGATCGACCGGGCGCTGCGCGTACACCCCGCGCTCGCGGGGGCGGGCACGGCCGCCGAGCGGTCGCGGGAGCACCTGAGGATCTTCCTCGCGGTCTTCGCGGGCCTGGCCCGCGCGGTCCGCGCCGCGCACGACCGCGGGGTGGTCCTCACCGGGCTGACCACCCGCGACGTGCTCGTCGACCCGGACACCCTGGAGGTCACCCTCGTCGGCCTGGAGGCCTGCCGGCTGGTCGACGGCGCGGAAGGCGGGGCGGGGAAGGACGCGCGGGCGGACGACCGCCGGGCCCTCGCGACGGCGATGGCCCACCTGATCCTCCCGGTCACGCAGATGGCGTACCTGTGCGAGGACCTCCTGGAGCGCTACCGCGCCCTCCTCACCGAGGACCTGGGCTGGCCGGAGCGGGTGCACCGGCTGATCACGGACCTCGCGGCCGACCGGATCTCGCTGGAGGACGTGCTCGACGCCGTGGAGCACGAGACGCCCGAACTGCTCGACGGCGTCGCGGACGTCACGCCGCGGCCCGTCGTCGAGGAACGGCTCGGACTGCGGGACGCCGAGGCCGGCGTGGGCGCCTTCGTCGAGGCCGTCGCGGACACCGGGCGCGGGACGCTCTTCCCCGTGGACCCCTTCGCGCACACCACCAACCCCCTGAGCCTGGGGTTCGGTGCGAGCGGTGTGCTGTGGGCCCTGCACGCCTCGGGCCTCCCGGTGCGCCCCGAGTGGCGCGACTGGCTGGCCGCGCGACTGGCCGGCATCGCACCGGAGGGGTATCCGGACGGGCTGATGAACGGCCTCTCCGGCATCGCCTGGGCCGCCGACGAGCTGGGACTGGCCGACCGGGCGCGGGAGTTGCTGGCCGTGGCCAACGGCCGGGTCCTGGACCGGGGCGACCACACCTACCACCACGGCCTGGCCGGGGTGGGCATGACGAACCTGCGCTTCTTCCTCCGCCACCGCGATCCCGGCCACCTGACGTCGGCGCGCGCCTGCGCGCAGGCTCTGGAGGGCTCGGTCCGGCGCGACGGCGGGCTCGCGTACTGGCTGAACGGCTTCTCCCCCGACGGGCCGCTGACCGGGCTGGGCTTCGGGCAGGCCGGTGTGGCGGTGTTCCTGCTGCGGATGCACCAGATCACGGGCGAGGAACGCCACCTGCGGCTGGGACGCGAAGCCCTCGCGTGGGAGACGGCCCGCATCTGGGACACCGCCGGCGGACCGGACGACGGGGCCGGCCCGGTCGTGTTCGGCCGGGAGGGGTCCGCGGAGCCGTGTGTCGAGGCGGGGGAGGCGGGCGTGGTGAAGGTGCTGCTGCGCTACGGGGACCTGGCCACGGCCCGCACCGTGCTGCGCGGGCTCGGCGCGCGCTGCGCGGCGGTGCCGGGCTACGCGTCCGGGATCAGCGGGGTCGCGGACACCCTGCTGGACGCGGCCGAGTTCACCGGGGACCGGTCCTACCGCGACACGGCGCTGCGTCAGCTCGGCTTCGTGCGGGAGCTCTTCCTGTTCGAGCCGGCGGGGCGGTTCGGGCTGGCGCACCCGGACGGCCGCATCCTGCTGGGCCTGCCGGGGGACGGGCTGCTGCGCTGCTCCACGGACTACCTCACGGGGTCGGCGGGGCTGCTGCGGGTGCTGCACCGGGTGAACTCGGGGGGTACCGCCGACTTCCTGCTCGACGAGGTCGGCCTGTGACACGGCTCCGGCGACCGCAGGGGAGCCGCCGGAGTCCGAGGGGAGGGAACCCGTACCACGCGGAGGGGGCGTGGTACGGGGCGACTTCCCCGCAGCGGGCCCCGTACGGGGCCCTGAACGGGGCCTCAGACGAGGTCGCGGGCGGCGGTGGCGAAGGCGCCGCGGTTCGGGTGGCCGGTCTTGTGCAGGAGGCTCGCCACGTGCTTCTCCACCGTGCGGTGCGAGATGTGCAACCGCCCCGCGATGTCCTTGTTGCTGATGCGCTCGGCGACGAGCCGGGCCACCTCGAACTCGCGGACGGTGATGCCGGACCGGCGCAGGTCCGGGGGAACCCGCTCGGTGCCCGTGCGGCGCTGGCGGACGGAGGCGCCCATCCCGCGCAGCAGGGCCCGTCCCGCGCCGGCCGCCGCACGCAGGCCCGCGCCGTGGAAGTACTCCTCGGCCTCGCGCAGCCACTCCACCGGTGTGCCCCAGCCGTCCTCGTGGGCCGGCCGGGCCACCAGGCGCAGACCGAGCCGGCGCGCCATGGGGTGGGGTCCGGCCGCCTCCAGCGCCCGGTCCGCCGCGGCCGCGGCTTCCTCGCGGCGGCCCTCGCGCCCGAGCAGTACGGCGTGCGCCAGGCCGGCGAACTGCCGGTTCCAGCGGGTGCCGGCGGCGCCCGCCCGCTCGGCCTCGGCGCGGTGGCCGCGGCCCAGCCGTCCCGCGAGGACGCCGAGCAGCAGGATGATGCCGTCCCGGCCGTAGTCCGCGGTGGTGGGGTTCTCCGTGTCGTAGGCGACGGCCTGCGCGAGTTCCCGCTCCGCCGCGTCGTGCCGTTCCTCCAGCAGCGAGCAGAACGCCCGGGCCTGGCCGTACGCGAGGGAGCGCAGCCCGGGGGCGGCGTCGAGCAGCGGTTCCAGCCGCTCCAGCGCCCCGAGCATCTCGGCGCGTCTGCCCTGGTGGGCGTGGCCGACGGCTTCGGCCAGTCGCATCCGGGCCAGGGAGCGGCCCAGTCCCAGCCGGGAGGCCTCCGCGGCGCCCTCGCGGACGCCGGCCGCCGCCGCGTCGAACTCGCAACGCCGGATCCGCTCCAGGGCGAGGGCGAAGCCGGCCTCGTGCGCGAGCGGGAGGAGGCCCGTGCGCAGGGCTTCCTCCCGGGCCCGTTCCAGGCGTGCGGGACGGCCGTCCAGGCCGGTCGCCGTGATGGCCAGGTGGACGTCGGCCGTGACGCGCGGGACGGGGAGCCGGTAGGCGAGGGCGATCGTACGGGCCCGTTCGAAGTGGGCGGTGGCCGTGGCCTCGTCCCGGTCCCCGGCCAGCCGGCCGAGCAGCAGCAGGGCGGCGCACGCGACGTCGGGCAGGCTTCCGCGCCGGGCCGCGTCCACCGCGTCGCGGGCGAACCCGGCGGCGGTGCGCAGCCGGTCGGGCGCGGGGCGGCCCAGTGCCACGTGCACGGCGGCGAGGTCGACGGCGGCGCGGTCGGCGGGCTCCGGCCGGTCGCCGAGCAGCGAGCGGGCGGTGTCGAGGTGCTGCTGGGCCTGCACCGGGTCGCCCATCAGGGTGGCGATGTCGCTGAGCCGGGCGTGGAGGCGGGCCCGCCGGCCGGCCGGTACGGCGTGTGCGCCGGCGCCGAGCGGTTCCGGGGCCGAGAGCGGTGCCGGCAGCCGGTCGAAGCGGGCCGACCGGGCGACGGCGTCGAGAAGCAGTTCCAGCACGGTCGCGCGCCGCTCGGGTGCGCTGCCGGGTCCGAGCAGCCGGTGGGCGCGGGTCAGGAGGTCGACGGCGTGGGCGACCTCGGTCTCCTCCAGGGCCCGCCGTGCGGCGTCGCAGTACAGGTGCAGGGCTTCGTCGGTGTCCCCGGCGTGCTCGTGCAGCCGGGCCGCGCGGGCGCACCACGGGCCGGGCAGCCCGGGGTGGAGCTCCGCCACGGCGCGGGCGGCGCGGCGGGCGTACCGGGCGCGGCCTCCCGGCCCCAGGCCGTCCAGCAGGGCTTCGGCGGCGAGCGGGTAGCGGAAGGCGTACCAGTGCGCGTCGGGGCCGGCGGGGGTGATGAGGCAGGTGGCGAGCGCGGCCCGGAGCGCGGCGGACACCTCGTGGTGGTCGCCGCCCGCGGCGCGTTCCAGGACGGGCAGCGGGAAGCGGGTACCGAAGAGGGCCGCGGTGCACAGGAGTTCGGCGCCGACGGGGCCGAGGGCGTCGACCCGGCGGCGTACGTCGTCGGCGACGGTGGCGGGGACGGCGACGGGTGCCGCGGGGCTGCCGGGGCCGCCCCGACGGGCGGGGCGGTGGCGGCCGGGGGGCCGGGTGGGGTCGTGGGGCGCGGTGTCCTGGAGGCCGGCCGGTTCGCGGGGGAAGTCCTTGACCAGTTCCTTGACCAGTTCCTTGACCACGAAGGGGATCCCGGCGCTGCCGTCGACGGCGCGGCGGACGAGCTCGGGGCGTACGTCGGCGGGTGCGGCGCCGAGCTCGGCCGCGACGAGCAGGTGGACGTCGGAGCGGCTGAGGGGCCGCAGTTCGAGGACCCCCGCGGCGCCGCGTTGCCGGGCCCGGGTGGCCAGGTCGGCCGCCGCCCGGGGGCTGCGGCCCGCGACCAGCAGGAGGGCGGCGGGCTGCTGTCCGACGTGGTCGAGGAGGTACTCCAGCACGGCGAGGGTCCCGGGGTCCGCGTCGTGCAGGTCGTCCAGGACGAGCAGGCAGCCCCGCTGCCGTCCGACGGCGGCGAGCAGGCGCAGGATCGCCTCGCCGACGACGAGGTGCGGGACGGCGGGGCCGCCGGTCTCGGGGGCGGCGCCGAGCAGCCCGGTGAGGACGGGCGCGTAGGGGCCGAGTGCGTCCGCTTCGGGCAGCAGGCCGGCGCGGGCCAGGAGCAGCAGCGCCTCGACGAACGGCCGGTGGGGGACGGTGGGGCCCAGGGTGCTGGCGCGTCCCCGGAGGATGACCATGTCGGTGGCGGCGGCCGCGGCGAGGGCCTCGGCGGCGAGCCGCGTCTTGCCGACGCCGGGCTCGCCGGTGACGAACAGCGCGCCGCCCCGTCCGGTCCGTGCGGCGCTGAGCAGTGCGGCGATCCGTTCCGTCTCGGCCGCGCGGCCGACGAGTTCGCCCTGCGCGGGCACGGGTCCACCGTGGTGGACCCGTGCGGTGCGGTCGTGGGCCGGCCGTGCCGGCCTGGGTGCGGACACCGGCTCTCCCCTTCCCGGCGGGCCGTCCGAGGCGCCGCCGGGACGACGGTACGCAGGGGGCGGGCGCGGTCTGAAGCCGTCCGTTTGGGGGGCTTGCGCGGGGGGTCACCCGGCGTCGAGGCTGTCCTCCCGTACCCGCTGGGCGAGGTCGAGCTTGGTGTAGGTGGGCCTGCCCGCCTGCTGGTACTTGGCCTTGACGCGGTCCAGGTAGTCCTTGGCCGTGTGCACGGTGATGCCGGCGCGGCGCGCGGCCGACTTGAGGGTCATCCCGGACGCGTAGTCCAGGAGGATCTCCCGCTCCCGGGGGGAGAGGCGGGGGCGGGCGGGGCTGTCGTCGTACGCGCAGGCGAAGGCGAGCTCCGCGGAGTGGGCGCCGCGGCCCGCGGCGAGGTCCTTGACGGCGGCGACCAGGGTGGGGAGGTCGTGGTCCTTGGTCAGGTACCCGTCGGCGCCGGCCCGGATCGCCTCGATGATCCGGGAGCGGTCGGGAACGGTGCTGATCATCAGGACGCGGCTGCCGGTGCGGAGCACCCGGCGGATGTTGTCGGCGGGGTCGGAGCCGTCCCGCAGGAGGAGATCGAGCAGGACGACGTCGGCAGGGGCGCGGGCCGCGGGGACGGCCGGGTCCGGGGGGCGCGGGTCCGCGCGGTCTGCCGGGACGGCGGGGGCTGCCGGGACGGCGGGGGCCGGGGCGCCGAGGAGTTCGGTGACGGTGGCCGCGGTCGCGACGAGGCGCAGTTCGGGGACACCGTCCAGCCAGGCGCTCAGGCCGTCGCGGAGCATCCGGTCGTCGTCGACCACGGCCACGCTGATCAGCCGGGCCATCTCAGCTCCACCCGTACGCCTTCACCGGGGGCGCTGTCCACGGTCGCGCGGCCGCCCACCTCCGCCATCCGGGCGTGGACCGATCCGCGCAGCCCGAGACCGGGCGTGCAGTTCTCCGGGTCGAAGCCGGGACCGCGGTCGACCACGGTGACGAGGGCTCCCCCGCGTCCGTCCGGGTCCGCGGTCGCGGTCAGGTACGCGTGGCCGGTTCCGGCGTGCCGGCGCACGTTGTTCAGGGCTTCCCGTACGGCGTCGCCGAGGGCGGCGGCGACGGCGGGCGGCACCTGGGGCAGGCGGTGGTACTGGGCGGTGACCCGCAGTTGCAGGCCCTCGACGGAACCGACGGCCTCCTCCAGGGCGGTGCCGATCTCCCGGTGCTGGACCTCGTCGGCGGTCTGCTGGATCAGCCGGCGCAGGTACGCGGCCTCGCGCGCGCACCGGGCGCGCACCTCGGGGGCGTTGGCGTCGACCGAACCGGCGGCGAGGGTGGTCAGGGTGGCAAGGACGGTGTCGTGCAGGGCCCGGTGGTGCTCCAGCCGCTCGGCGTAGCGGGCCTTGTGGGCCTCGGCGGCCAGGGCGCGGGCGTTGGCCTCGTCGAGGAGGCTGCCCTGGCGGAGCAGGTACCACCGGAAGACCCAGGTCATCACGGCGGAGGAGACGAGGGAGTTGAGGTGGCCGGCGATCACGGCGGAGCTCGCGCCGACGGCCTGGTAGCCGATGAAGTGGCTGAGCAGGAGGAGCGCGACGACGGCGACGGCGTGCAGCCGGTCCAGGGCGATGGCCGCCGCGGCGCTCGCCGATCCGCCGAGCAGCATCGCCCAGCCGAGGGCGGGCGGTGTGCTCACGCCTCCCCAGGCGATCAGGGCCAGGGGGAGCACACAACCGGTGACGACGACGTCCGCCCAGATGTGCCGCGCGTCGAACCGGCCGCGGCGCAGGGCCGCGCCGTAGGTGAGGCCGCTGAGGGCCAGGGCCAGCACGATCCCCACGTACGGCAGGGGCTGGTCGGTGGGGCGGCGGACGACGGCGAGGACACCGACCGCCAGGTGGCTGGCGCGGTAGAGCAGGGTGGCCACGATGAGGAAGGACTGGGCCCGTTGCCGCCCCGACGTCACCGCGGTCGTCTTCCGCGGTACGCGTAAGCGGCGTATGTGCAAGGACTGCAACGCCATGGCCCCGACCTTCCCGTACCGATGGCACCGCGTGGATCCCGGAGTCGTACCGTGGGGTGCGGGGTGGGCCGCGCAGCCCGCGATTGCCAGTGAACACCAGGCATTTTGCCCCAGTGGGCGGACGCCGAAAAAGGTGTGTTCCCGGCCTCCGGGCGGTCTTGGCCGGATCAGGTGGACCGGGCGCCGCGGAAGGAGCGGCGGTAGTCGGCGGGCGGGACGCCGACGATCCGCTTGAACTGGCGCCGCAGGGTCGTCGCCGTGCCCATGCCGGTGGCCCGGGCGATCGCCTCGACGCTCTCGTCGGTGGCCTCCAGCAGCTCCTGGGCGCGGCGCACGCGCTGGGCGAGGAGCCATTGCATGGGCGTCTGGCCGACCACGTCCCGGAACCGCCTGCCGAGGTTGCGGGGTCCGGTGTGGGCCCGGCGGGCCAGGTCGGTCACGGTGAGCGGCCGGTCCAGGCGCTGCTGCGCCCAGGCCAGCAGGTCGGTGAGGGCGTGGTCGGTGGTGGCCTGGACGGGGGTGGTGACGAACTGGGCCTGGCCGCCGCGCCGGTGGGGGGACATCACGAGCCGCCGGGCGACGGAGTTGGCGATCGCGGCGCCGTGGTCGAGGTGGATCAGGTGGAGGCAGAGGTCGACGGCCGCGGCCTTGCCCGCGGCCGTCAGCACGCTGCCGTTGTCGGTGTAGAGCACGTCGGCGTCGACGCGGGCCAGGGGGTGGCGCGCGGCGAGTTCGGCGGTGTGCGCCCAGTGGGTGGTGGCGCTGCGGCCGTCGAGGAGGCCCGCGGCGCCGAGCACGAAGGCTCCGGTGCAGAGGGAGGCGATCCGGGCACCGGCCTCGTGGGCCGCGCGGACGGCTTCGACGAGCTCCGCCGGGGGCGACTGGTCGACATCGGCGCACGCGGGCACGATCACGGTGTCGGCTGCGGCCAGGTGCTCCAGCCCGTGGTCGGGTTCCACGGTGAAGGGGCCGACGCGCACCGGCCCCGGCCCGCAGAGCACGACGTCGTACCAGCCCCGCGCGGCCTCGCGCGGAGGGTTGCCGAAGATCTCGTAGGCCACTGCCAGTTCGAAGTGCAGGAGATCGCCGGCGGTGGGCAGGGCGATGGTGGGCATATCCGGAAGTCTACGGGTGGCGCCCCTCCCCCTCCCATGGCCGAACTGCCCCCCGTTCCGGTCGTGTTGCGCGGGCCTCCTCGCAGTCCTCCACACGGCCCTCTCCGCGGTCCTCTCTGCGGGCCGCGAGGGCCGGCCGCGACCGCGGAGCGCGCGGCGGCACGCACCTCGATTGACATTCTTGCACTCCGAGTGCAAGCGTAAGCCAAAGCTGCACGGCAAGTGCAATATCTTCGACGGCGTGCCGCCCCGGCGGGCCGCCGTCCGACCGACGGAGGGCCTTATGTTCCTGAGGACGGGACGCTGGTGCGCCAGCCGCCCGAGACGGGTGATCGGGGCCTGGCTGGTGCTGCTCCTCGTGCTCGGCGGCGCGGTCCTGGCGTACGGGCGCGTCACCAGCGAGGCGGTGACCATCCCCGGCAGCGACAGCCAGGCCGCCCTCGACACCGCGGCGGCGGCGTTCCCCGGACCCGCCTCCGGGGGACAGCCGCTCGTCCTGCACATCGGGGCGGAAGGCACGGCACTGTCCGGCGACGCCTCCCGGGCCGCCGTCGAACAGAGCGCGCGGGCCATCGCCGAGGTGCCCCACGTGGTGAGCGTCGTCACGCCCTACGAGGCGGCCGGCGCCGGCGCGATGAGCGCGGACGGCCGCACGGCCTACCTCTCCGTCGGCCTGGACGTCACCGGCCGGGACATCACCCCCGAGCTGTCGCAGCGGATCACCGACGCCGGGGCGCCGGCCCGGACCGCCGGGATCGAGGTCACCCCGGGCGGCGACCTCGGCGCCGCCGTGGACCGGCCCGACACCGGGCACAGCGAGCTGATCGGGCTCGGCGCCGCCGCGGTCATCCTCTTCCTGGGCTTCCGCAAGGCGGCCGCCGCCGGACTGCCCCTGGCGGTGGGGGTCGTCGGGCTGGTGGCGTCCCTGGCCGTGATCGGCCTGGCCGGACACCTGATGGACATGCCGTCCTCCGCCACGACCATCGCGGCGATGATCGGCCTCGGCGTGGGCATCGACTACACGCTCTTCTGCCTGACCCGCTTCCGCGAGTTCCGCGGAGCGGGCCTCGCGGCGGTAGACGCCGCGGCCCTCGCCACCGCGACCGCGGGGAAGGCCTCGGCCTTCGCCGGGTGCGCCGTGATCGCGGCGCTGGCCGGGCTCGCGCTCGGCGGGCTGCCGCTGCTGCACGCCCTGGCCCTGGCTCCGGCGGTCGCGGTCCTGATCGCGGTGGCGGCGGCCCTCACCCTGCTCCCCGCCCTGCTGGCCCTGCTGGCCCCGTTCCTCGGCGAGGCCCCGCCGCCCGCCCCGCACGGCACGGACCGGGAGGACGGCACACACGGAACGGAGGACGGCAGCCACGGCACGCCGGACGGGGACTCCTCCGCGCACGGCTGGCAGCGGATCGCCGAACGGGTCACGGCCCGCCCCTGGCGCCACCTGTTCGCCGGGCTCGCACTGCTCCTGCTGCTCGCGGCGCCCGCCACCCGGCTGGAGTTCGGCCAGCTGGACGCGGGCGACAAACCGGCCGGGAGCGCGAGCCGCACCGCGTACGAGCGGCTCTCCGACGCCTTCGGCCCCGGCGCCAACGGCCCCCTCCAGGTGACCGACAGCCTCGCGGCCCCGGCCGCCGGACCGCAGGACGCCCGCGTCACGAAGGTATCCGCCGCACTGGCCGGCACGCCCGGCGTGGCCTCCGTGAGCCCGGCCCGGATCGCGGCCGACGGACGCACCGTCCGCTGGCAGGTCACGCCCGCCACCGCACCCGGCGACCCGGCGACCGCCCGGCTCGTCGACACCCTGCGGCAGGACGTACTGCCCGCGGCCACCGCCGACGGGGCCGGGACGGCCCACGTCGGCGGAGCGGCCGCGGCCGCCGGCGACCTCAACGACCGGCTCGCCGACCGGATGCCCGCCGTGATCGGGACCGTGGTGCTCGTCGCCGGGCTGCTCCTGCTGGCGGCCTTCCGCTCCCCGCTGCTCGCCCTGAAGGCCGCCGTGCTGAACCTGCTGTCGGTGGCCGCCGCGTACGGGGTGCTGACCGCGGTGTTCCCGTGGGGATGGGGCGCCGGCCTCATCGGCCTGGAGGGACCGGTGCCCGTACCCGGCTACGTCCCCCTGCTGATGTTCGCCGTCCTCTTCGGACTCTCGATGGACTACGAGGTCTTCCTCCTGACCTCGGTCCGCGAGCAGTGGCTGGCCTGCCGGGACGGCCGGCGGGCGGTGGTGGCCGGCCTCGCCTCCACCGGGCGGATCATCACCTCCGCCGCGCTGATCATGGTCAGCGTCTTCCTCGCCTACCTGCTCTCCGACGACCCCGTGGTGAAGATGTTCGGCACCGGACTCGCCGCCGCCGTCGCCCTCGACGTCACCGTCGTCCGCGGGCTGCTCGTGCCCGCCACCATGGCCCTGCTCGGGGACCGCGGCTGGTGGCTGCCCCGCCGCCTCGACCGGTTCCTCCCCGAGCTCGACATCGAGGGCGCCGCCCACACCCGTCCGGCCGGCCCGGACACCGCCGGATCCGACGCGACCACCGTCCCCCTTCCCACCCGGTGAGGTCCCGCATGCTCTCCCGCACCGCTGCCCGCCGCCCCGCAGGGGCGCCCGCCCGCCCCGCGCCCCGTCGGCGCGGACGCACCCTGGTCGCCGCCTGCGCGGCCGGCGCGCTGCTGCTCGCCCTGCCCGTGACCGACGTGCTGGCCCGCGGCCTGGCCGAGGACCGGCTCGCGGAGCGGATCGCCGGACGGCAGCCGGGCCTGGCGGGGCCGCCGGAGGTCTCCATCGCGGGGACCCCCTTCCTCCTCCAGGCCTCGCGGGGCGTCTTCCCCGAGGTGCGGGTGCGCGCCGACGCCACGGCCGGCGGGGCCAGGATCAAGGCCGACGTCGCCCTCGACCACGTCGTCCGCACGGGCGACTCCTACCGGGCGGACTCGGCCACGGCCCGGTTCACCGCCCCGTACGCCACCCTGGGCGACGGGCCCGACGGGAGCACCACGGTCTCCGACGCGGGCGACGGCCGGCTGCTGATCCGGCGCACCGTGCTGGGCGCGCCGCTGGTGCTGACCGCCGACGTCGAGCTCCGCGACGGCGTGGTCTCGCTGCGCCCGGCGTCGGCCTCGGTGGCCGGACGGCCCGTCGATCCCGCCAACCCGCTCATCGCCCAGGCGCTCGCCCGGCAGACCCGTACGCTGCCCGAACTCCCCCTCGGCCTGCGGGCGTCGGGGATCTCGGTGGGTGCAGACGGGGTGACGGTGAGCGCGCACGCCGAGGACGTCGTCCCGGCCTGAGCACGACGGCGTACCGGCTCAGGCGGCCGGCGGGCGGTCTCCCGCGGCCAGCAGGTTCAGCACGGTGGCCTCCATCGCCGCGCGGGCCTGCTCCTGGCTCTTCCCGCTGGTGCGCCAGTGGTGCCAGGCACCCCACGTGGTGACGGCGTCCAGGCCGTCCAGCAGCTCGGCCGCACGGTGGGCGTCGAGGCGGCCGAGCTCCTCCGCGAAGATCTCCGCGACCCGCAGCCGGGCTTCGGCGAAGGCCTCGTCGGTGACCTGCTGGATGCGCGGCGAGGGGTGTTCGATCCGCATCAGGGTCAGCCGGGCGGGGGTGATCCACTCCAGGATCCTCGCCCGCTGCTCGACCAGTGCGCCCACCCGGGTGGCACGGGGTCCGGAGACGGGCAACGGCCGCACCTGGTCGGCCAGTTGTTCCAGTCTGCGGGTGACGGCGAGGTCGATCAGCTGGGACATGTCCGCGAAGTGGTGGAAGACCAGCCGCCGGGAGACCCCGGCGCGTTCGGCCACCCGCTCGGCCGGGAACTCCACCACGCCCTCGTCGAGCAGGGACAGCAGGGCGTCGGCGATCTTCTCGCGGGTACGGCGTCCGCGTTCGGTCCGCCCGTCGACCCGGGCGGTGCCGGCGTCGGGCACCCGCTCGTCCGCGTCCGCCACCACCGCTCCCTCCGCCGCACGCCTCCGGAGCATCTTCGCACCCCCGCGGGGGTGCGCCGCACTACGGACGCCGGGACGCGGGGCCGAGGCGGTCCCGCATCCGGTGCAGTCCCCTGCGGGCGTGGCTCTTCACCGTGCCGAGGGGCATTCCGGTGCGCTCGGCGATCTGCACCTGGGTGAGGTCCCCGTAGAAGGCCATGGCGAGCACCTCGCGCTGGAGGCGGGGCAGCCTCGCCAGCTCCCCCGCGACGACGAGCCGGTCGAGGACCGCTTCGGGACCGGTCGCCGGTTCGCCCGGCGGCGGCAGGGCGGCGCCCGCGGCGGCGAGCAGTTCGAGCCTGCGGGTGCGCGCCGAGAGAGCGTCGGCGATCTTGCGCCGGGTGATGCCGGTCAGCCAGCCGGGGAGGGGCCCGCGCTCCGGCCGGTACCCGGCCCGGCCGCGCCAGGCGGCCAGGAAGACCTGCTGGACGATGTCCTCCGCCTCCCGCGGGTCGCCGAGGGTGCGGGATGCGAGGGCGAGGACCAGGCCGCCCCAGCGCTCGTACGCGATCGCCAGGCACTCGTCCTCGCCGCGCACGAAGCCCTCGGCCACCTCGTGGTCGAGGAGCCGCTCGCCGCGCGCGGGGGACGGATGGGCGGTGACGCTCGTCGCGGTCATGGCGGCTGCTCCTCGGGCCCGACGTGGACCGCCAGGTCGGCGGACGGATGCCCGCGGGCCGGGGCCCGGGGCCACTCCAAGATTCCGGCGTGGGCGCGTCCCGGCACCACTCGCATCGTTTGTGCGTCGCATCATGGAGTCATGACCGAGTCTCCTCACGGCCTGACCACCGGCGACGTGGCCCGCCGGCTGGGCGTCGCCCCCACGACCCTGCGGTCGTGGGACCGCCGCTACGGCCTGGGCCCCGCCGCGCGGCAGGACGGCCGGCACCGACGATGGACGGCGGAGGATCTTTCCGTGCTCCAGGAGATGTGCCGGCTGACCGCCTCGGGGGTCCCCCCGGCGGAGGCCGCGCGCGCCGCCCTGGCCGGAACGGCGACGCCGCCGCCCCCCGTCCGGCCCGTGCGGGCCCCGCGGCCGGGCCCGCCGCAGGGGCCGCCCCCGGCCGACGTGCGCCAGGAGTGCCGGGGCCTGGGGCGGGCCGCCGTACGGCTGGACGCGGGGGCGCTGGAAGCCGCGCTGGGGGCGGCCATCGGCCGGCACGGCCTGGTCGCCGCCTGGGAGGAGGTCATGGCTCCGGCGCTGCACGCCGTGGGACGCAAGTGGGAGAAGTCCGGCGAACGGTACGTCGAGGTCGAGCACCTGCTGTCCTGGCACGTGTCGACGGCGTTGCGGCGGGTGACGCCGGCCCCGGGCACCCGGCCCGGCACTCCCCCGGTGCTGCTCGCCTGTGTGCCCGGTGAGCAGCACACGCTGGCCCTGGAAGCCCTCGCCGCGGCCCTCGCCGAGCTGGGGCTGCCCGCCATGATGCTGGGGGCGGCCGTACCGGCCGAGGCCCTGGAGCAGGCCGTACGCCGCACCGGGCCCGCCGCGGTGGTGCTGTGGTCGCAGGCCCGCTGCACCGCGCACCCCCTGCTGGCCCGGCGGATCGCCGACACCATGTGGGGGGTCAAGGGCGCCCGGGCCCGGCCGGCGGTGCTGCTGGCCGGCCCCGGCTGGGCCGGCCCCGCCCCCGACCGGGGCCTGCTGCGTCCGGGCGGGCTGCGGGAGGCGCTGGCCGTCCTCGCCGGGCTGTACGCGCCGGGGCGCGGCGCCCCGGCTCAGTCCTGACCGCGGGCCTTGCGGAAGCGGGCCAGGCCGTCGGGCAGCGCGAGCAGCGGCTCCGGATAGTTGTAGCGGGCCCGTTCGGCCGCCGGCAGCTTCCACGGCTCGTGGACGGCGGGGCCGTCGAGCCCGGCGAGTTCGGGGAGCCAGCGGCGCACGTAGTCCCCCCGGGGGTCGTACCGCTTGGCCTGGATCACCGGGTTGAGCACGCGGTTGGGGCGGCTGTCGGTGCCGGTGCCGGCCATCCACTGCCAGTTCAGCTGGTTGTTCGCCACGTCCCCGTCGACCAGCAGGTCCAGGAAGTGCCGCGCTCCGGCCCGCCAGTCGATGTAGAGCGTCTTGGTGAGGAAGGAGGCGACGAGCAGTCTGCCGCGGCCCGGCATCCAGCCCTCGTGGGCGAGCTGGCGCATGGCGGCGTCCACGACCGGGTATCCCGTGCGCCCCTCCTTCCAGGCCTCCAGGTCGGCTTCGGCCTGCCGTCCGCCGCGCCAGTGGTCGGAGCGGGTGCGGTAGTCGTGCGTGGCGGCGGCGGGCCGGGCGGCGAGGAGCTGGTGGTGGAAGTCCCGCCAGCAGATCTGGCGGACGAAGGCCTCGGCGCCCGCCCCGCCGTGGGAGCGGGCCCGGTGCACGGCCTCGGCCGCCGAGAGCGCGCCGAAGTGGATGTACGGCGAGAGGCGCGAGGTGGTGTCCCCGGCGAGGTCGTCGTGCCCGTCCTCGTAGGCGTCGGCGTGGTGTTCCAGCCACCGGCCGAGCCGCTTGCGCCCCTCCTCCTCGCCCCCGGCGGCCAGGCCTTCGGAGACCTGCCCGCCGGTCGTGCGGGAGGGGAGGTCCTCGGAGCGGATCCCGGACGGCACGCGGACCACGCGCGGCGCGGCGAGCGGCGCGCGCAGGGTTTCGGCCGACCAGCGCCGGAAGTACGGGGTGAAGACGGCGAAGTGGTCGGAGCCGCTGGGCGTCACGGCCCCGGCGGGCAGGGCGGTGACGACGCCGTCGTGGACGTGGAGGCGCCGGCCCTCGGCCTCCAGGGCGCGGCGCAGGCGTCCCTCGCGGTGGCTCGCGAAGGCGCTGCATCCGGCGGCGACGTGCACCTCGTCGGCGTCCGCCTCCCGCGCGACGGCGCACACCTCGGCGACGGGGTCGCCGGAGCGGACGACGAGCCGGCCGCCGCGTTCGCGCAGCCCGGTGTCGAGGTCCGCGAGGCAGTCCGCGAGGAAGGCGAGCCGGTTCGGGGCCGCGAAGCCGGCGCGGTCGACGGCCGGGTCCCGGACGAAGAGCGGGACCACTTCGCGGCCGGGGCCGAGGGCGGCGCGCAGCGGCGGGTGGTCGTGGACGCGCAGGTCGGAGGTGTAGAGGACGACCGAAGTGCTCACGACGCGGCTCCGGGGGTGGCGGCGCCGGACGCGCCCGGGGCGGGCCGCCCCGCGGGCCGGGTGGCGGATCCGGTCCGTGCGGTCGCCGTACGGGCCGTCTCCGCCGTCCGCGCGATGTTGCGGGCCATGCCGCCGAAGACCACGGCGTGGAAGGGCGAGACGCTCCACCAGTAGGCGTGGCCGGCCAGGCCGCGGGGGTGGAACAGAGCACGCTGCCGGTAGCGGGTGCGGCCCTCGTCGTCGGTCTCGGCGTACATCTCCAGCCAGGCGAGGCCGGGCAGGCGCATCTCGGCGCGCAGCCTGAGCAGCCGGCCGCGTTCGATCTCCTCCACCCGCCAGAAGTCCAGCGAGTCGCCGATCCGCAGGCGGGTGGCGTCCCGCCGGCCGCGGCGCAGCCCGACGCCGCCGACGAGCCGGTCGAACCAGCCGCGCACGGCCCAGGCGAGCGGGAAGGAGTACCAGCCGTTCTCTCCGCCTATGCCTTCGATGACCCGCCAGAGTGCCTGCGGCGGGGCGTCGACGAGGCGTTCGCGGACGTCGGTGTAGAGGCTGCCGCCGGCCCAGTCGGGGTCGGTGGGCAGCGGGTCGCTCGGCGCGCCGGGGAAGGACGCCGAGGACCAGCGCGTGACCACCTGGGCGTCGCGGACCTTCTGGAGGGCGAGCGAGAGCGCCCGGTCGAAGGAGATCGGCGTGCCGGGCGGGTCCGGCACCCAGGTGGCGATGTCGTGCTCGTCGCAGACGACCTCGTGCTTCAGGGATTCCGCGAGGGGGCGGGCGATGGACCGGGGCACGGGGGTGACCAGCCCCACCCAGTGGCTGGACAGGCGCGGGGTGAGGACCGGGACGGGGAAGATCAGGCGCTGGGGCAGGCCGTCGACGGCGGCGTAGCGCTGCATCATGTCGAGGTAGGTGAGGACGTCGGGGCCGCCGATGTCGAAGGCGCGGTTGACGTGCTCGGGCATGCGGGCGCTGCCGACGAGGTAGCGCAGCACGTCCCGGACGGCGATGGGCTGGATGCGGGTGCGCACCCAGCTCGGGGTGACCATCACGGGGAGCCGCTCGGTCAGGTAGCGGAGCATCTCGAAGGAGGCCGAGCCGGATCCGATGATCACCGCGGCGCGCAGTACGGCGGTGGGGACCCCGGAGTCGAGGAAGATCCGGCCGACCTCGGCGCGGGAGCGCAGGTGCGGCGAGAGGTCCGCGTCGGGTACGCCGTTCGGAATGAGCCCGCCGAGGTAGACGATGCGGCGGACGCCGGCGGCGCGGGCCTGCTCGGCGAAGGTGAGGGCGGCCCGGCGGTCGGTGGCCTCGAAGCCGCGCCCGCTGTCGAGGGCGTGGACGAGGTAGTAGGCGACGTCGATGCCCTGGAGGGCGGGGGCGAGGGACTCGGCGTCCGTGACGTCGCCGCGGACGGTCTCCACCTGGCCCGCCCAGGGGTGGTCGCGGAGTTTTTCCGGGGTGCGCGCCAGGCAGCGCACTCGGTGTCCGGCCTTGAGCAGTTCCGGGACGAGCCGGCCGCCGATGTAGCCGGTGGCGCCGGTGACGAGGCAGTTCAGGCCGGGGGCTGCGGCTTCGTGCCCTGGGGTGTCGCTCATCGAGGTGCTCCGTTCCGCCGTCGGCCGGGGTGGTCTCCCCTCATCTTTTCCTCCCCGGCACCCGGAACGGATGCACGGTGGGTCCGAATGGCCCCGTGCGGTCCCCGCGCTGCCATACGTCACCGCCCCGGGACCCGCCAGGACATCGACTGCCGGGCGCGCGGCCGGCGCGCCCCTCGTCAGGGAGTGCTGTGGGCGTTCCTGCGCGGCAACCGGCCCACGGTGGTCGCCGACGCCTGCGCGACCGGGCCGCTGCGCTCGGTGGCCGGGGAGCTGCCGGCCGTACAGGTCCACCGGGCCGCGCTCGCGACGATCGCCGACCTGTACGGGGTCGTCGTACCCACCGCCGCGGCCCTCGGCTGACCTGCGCGCGCCCGCCGCCGGAGGCCCGTCCTCCGGCGGGCGTACGCGTGTGCGACCCTAAGGGCCGTGTCCCTCCTCAGGCGTCTGCATCCCCTCGACTGGCTGGCCGGCGGGCTCCTCGTACTCGGTGTGGTCTTCGTCGCCACGGGTCTGCTGCCCGCGGACCCCGCCGGGGACGTTCTGGAGCGCATCGGTCCGCTGCTGGTCTTCCTCGCCGCCGTCATCGTCCTCGCCGAGCTGACGGGCAGGGCCGAGGTCTTCGACGTGGTCGCGACGTGGGTGGCGCGGGCCGGGCGGGGCAGCTACGCCCTCCTGTTCGTCCTCTGCGTCGCCTTCGCGTCCCTGACCACCATCACGCTCAACCTGGACACGACGGCCGTCCTGTTGACACCGGTGATGCTGGCGCTGGCGACGCGCGTGGGCATCGCCTCCGTGCCGCTGGCGATGACCACGGTCTGGCTGGCCAACACGGCGAGCCTGCTGCTTCCCGTGTCGAACCTGACCAATCTGCTGGCCGCGGACCGGGTGGCGCTGGCCCCGTCCGAGATGGCCGCCGCCATGTGGGCTCCGCAGCTGGCCGCGATCGCCGTCACGATGGCCTGCCTGTGGGGGTTCTACTGGCGCCCGGGCCGCCGGGGCGCGGCCTCCTATGTGGCGCCGGAGCCGTCGGAGCCGGCCGATCCGGTGCTGCTGCGGATCTGCGCGACCGCCGTCGTCGGGTTCCTGCTGGCCATCCTGCTGGCGGACGTACCGCTGTCGGTTGCCTCTCTGACGGCCGCGTTCGTCGTCGTGGTGGCCTTCGCGGTGCGCGACCGCGGCGCGCTGCGGCTCTCGCTGATCCCGTGGCGGCTCCTGGTTCTGGTCCCGGGCATGTTCCTGGTGGTGGAGACCGTCAACGCGCACGGCCTGCACGAGGTGCTGGCGCGGGCGATGGGCTCCGACAACGACCTCGTCGGCATGCTGAGGTCGGCCGCGGTCGGCGCCGGGTTCTCCAACGCGCTGAACAACCTGCCCGCCTATCTCGCGGGCGAGGCGGTCATCCCCGCGGCCAACCACGAGCAGCTCCTGGCCCAGCTCGTCGGCGTGAACGTGGGCCCGGTCGTCACGCCCTGGGCCTCGCTGGCGACGCTGCTGTGGTTCGAGCGGTGCCGCTGGCACGGCACGCGCATCCACCTCGGCCGCTTCGTCGGTACGGGGCTGGTGCTGGCGGTCGCCGGCACCCTGGCGGCGACGGCGGCGCTGGCCGTCACCACCTGACGCACCGGGGCTCCCGCCGAGGGAGGCGCCGCGGGGCGCGGCAGCCCCGTACCGGCCGCTCCGGTCGGCGGGCTGCTCCGGTCAGCGGCCCGCGGGCACGGACGCCGGTACGCGCGCCGCGTGCGCGACGGTCGTCTCCGGACCGCCCGGCGGGAGGGCGAAGGCGTCGGCGAGCAGCTCGTACGAGCGGCGGCGGTCGGCCGGATCGGCGGTCAGGGTGTTCACGATCAGCTCGTCGACCCCGTGGGAGGCGGCGAGCGCCGTCAGGGCGGCGTGCACCTGCTCCGGTGCCCCGGAGACGAGGGCCGTGCGGTGGACCTCCGCCCGGGCCAGCTCCGCGCCCGTCCACCGGTGGCGGCGCGTGGTCTCGTCCGAGGGCAGCGGGGCGTCCTCGCCGAGGTCCTTGCGGGCGCGCCACAGCAGCAGGCCGCGGGCGAGTTCCTCGGCGCGGCCCGCGCTGTCGGCCGTGACGACGCGGACCGCGAGGGCGCCGCCCGCGGGCCGGCCGGTGGCGGTGCGGAACCGCTCCCGGTAGTCCTCGAACGCCTCCCGGCCGCCGACCGGCGAGAAGAAGTGCCCGAACGCGAAGGGCGGGTGCGAGGCCCCGCAGGTCGGCCGCCTCGAACGGGGTGCTGTACAGCCGGGTGCCGTCGGCGGCGACGGGCCGGCCCGGGTGGCGGTAGTCCTGCCAGGCGGCGGTCAGATGGGCGCCCGTGGGGAACAGGCCGGGGTGGCGGTGGTACGAGGGCGCCGCGCACCGGGGGTCGAGCGGGGGGTACGCGAGGACCTGCGCGGCCAGCGGCACCCCGCGGTCGCGGCAGACGAGCGCGGCACAGGCCGCCAGGGTGCCGCCCGCGCTGTCCCCGCCGACGGCGAGGACGGGCGGCGAGCCGGCGGGCCGGTCCTGCTCCCGCGCCCAGTCCAGGGCGGAGAGGACGTCCTCCACCATGGCGGGGTGGCGTACGGCGGGGGCCAGCCGGTGGTCGACGCTCACGACGCCGAAGCCGGAGGTCCGGGCGCGTTCGGCGGTGGGTCGGTGCCAGTCCCGGGCGGATCCGCCGCGCCGGCTGCCGCCGTGGGCCCACACCAGCCAGCCGCGGGGGGGGTGGCGGCGGCCGGCCGGTAGACCCGGACGGGGAGCGGACCGGCCGCGGACGGGAGGATCGCCTGCTCCCAGCTGACGGTCACGTGGCCGGGGCCGTCGGAGGGTCGGACGGGGGTTGCCATCGGGGTTCCTTTCCATCGGCGGCCGGCGCTCGCGCCGGACCCGGGGCCAACGTTCGCGGCCCGGGCGGGGCTGTCACAAGGCGGAGTTGCCTTAGTGGGAGCCGCACTTCGTCAGCTGGTCCGCTCGCGGCGGAGGAAGAGGACGGTGGTGAGGATGCCGAGGACGACCACGGCGGTGTTGACGATGACGGCGGTGGTGATGCCCGCGTGGATGTCGGTGTTCGCCGCCACGACCGCCGACATGATCGGCGTGCCCATGGTGATGCCGATCTGCTGCGTCATCGTCGCCAGACCCGTGGCCATGCCCTGCTCGTGATCCGGCAGACCCGTCGTCGCCGTCACCATGAACCCGACGATCACCAGCATGTTGCCGACACCACCCGCAAAGGTGGCGACCAGCAGCAGCCACATCGACGCCGACGTCTCTCCGAGCGCGACCAGGCTGAGCGTCGCCACCGCCTGGAGCACCCCACCGGTGATCAGGGTCGACCGCGTCCCCACCGCACCGATGACACGCGGTGCGATCGAACCGCCGATGACCGTGCCGATGCCGAGGACACCGAAGGACAGACCGGCCGTCAGCGGCGAGAAGTCCAGCACCTCCTGGAGGTAGAGCGTCATCAGGAAGACCAGGCTGGTCTCCGTCAGGAAGGCGATCAGACCGGCGATGTTGCCCCAGGCCACGGTCTTCTTCTTCAGTACGGAGACCGGCACCAGGGGCGCGGCGGACTTGGACTCGATCGCGTAGAAGACGACGAGCAGGACCACGCCGGCGGCGAGCCAGCCGAGCGCCGACGGGGCACCCCAGCCGTGTTCACCCGCCTGCGTCAGCCCGTAGATCAACGCCAGCAGACCCAACGTCACCGCCGTCGCACCCGGAACGTCCAGCCTCGGACGCTCGGCGGGGCGGGATTCCCTGATGACAGCCGGAGCGATGAACAACACGGCCAGGGCGACGGGCACGTTGATGAAGAACGCCCACCGCCACGACAGCAGATCCGTCAGCACACCACCGAGGATCGCGCCCGTGGTGAAACCGGCCGACATCAGCGCACCGTTGAGCCCCAGCGCCTTCTGACGCAACGGCCCCTCAGGAAACGAGGTCGTCAGCAGCGACAGACCCGCCGGCGTCACCGCAGCCGTCGCCAGACCCTGGAACACCCGCGCCACGATCAGCATCTCCGGCGACGTCGCCAGACCACCCACCAACGACGACAGGCCCAGCACAGCCAAACCCACCAGGAACAACCGCCGACGCCCGAACAGATCCGCGACCCGCCCGAACAACAACGTGAAACCCGCAGCACACAACGCGAACGACGTCGCAATCCACTGCAGATTCGACAACGAGAACCCGAGCCCGTCACCGATCACCGGCAGAGCCACGTTCAGAATCGAAAAATCCACCGCCAGCATGAACTGCGCCACCAGCAGCACCACCAACACCAGCTTCAAACGCCCGTCCAGCCGAACGGGACCGTCGGCTCCTCCTCCCTCCCCCGCGTCCGCGTCCACTCGCGCGCCCTCGACTACCGACATCGCCATACGTCCTTTCGATCACTACGGGGGCCTTCGCGGTGGAAGGCCGTGGTTCGCCGGGGAAGCCGGCTCAGGCAGGGGTCTGCGCGGAGGCGTGTCGTTGCAGTTCCCCCGACAGGTCCTGCCAGTCGCGTGCGCATTGGGCGGCCGCCGCGGCAGCCGTCTCCGCGCGGTACGGAGGGACCGCGGCCACGATCCGCTCCCGCCGGCGCAGGGCGCCGACCTGGAGGTCGAGCGTGCGCAGCAACAGTCGGCCCGCTTCGCCCAGTCTGAGCAGGGGGTCCTTGCACAGGCCGGTGACGAGAGCGGGCAGTGGCTGCCCCCTGCCCCGGGCGGGCACCGGGTCAGGGGCGGGGCCGTTGCCGGAGCGCCTCTGGGCGGCCGGTACGGGATCGGCCCCTTCGCCGATCCTGCGCCGGACGTCCCGCACGGTGGAGGGCGCGATGCCCGCCTCCCGGGCGATCTGCCGCAGCGAGGCGGTGGGCCGGGCCGCGAGGAGCCGGGCCGCGGCCTTCCTCCCGCGGACGGGGTCGGCCGGCCTGACGCGGCCGTCCCGGCCGACTCGGCCCTGCGGGGCCCGGGCCGGGGCCTCCCGGCGCCGGAGCGCCGCGACGGTCTTGGCCGCGAGTCCGGTGCGTTGTGCGATGCCCCGGTCGGACCAGCCCGGGTGGGACCGCAGGATCCGGGACGCCGCGGCGGCCCGCTCCGCGTGGTCCAGCGGCAGCCCGTGGCTGATGTTCGCCTCGACGGCGGCGACGAAGGCGTCCTCGGCGCTGCCCTCGAAGTAGGGCACCTGCACGGTGTCCTGGCCGCGGAGCACGGCGGCCCGCAACCGGTGGGTGCCGTCGATGACGCGCATCGTGGTCCGGTGCACCAGCAGGGGCGGCAGCGCGCGTCCGGAGGCGGCGAGTTCCTGTGCGTGGCCTTCGTCGACCCGGACCGCGCGCGGGGAGTCCGCGGCGAGCAGGGCGCCTACGGGCACCAGGACCACGGCGGTCGGGGCTCCGGGGGCCCCGGTCGCGGGGGATGCGTTCGGTTCGACCATGGATTTCACCTCCCTTCACGGGCTCGGTGCTTCGGGCGCCGCGCCGTTCGCCGGGCCCGGTGAAGAAATTACGTAATTACCGTTCGGTAACCTGCATGGTCACTGAAATCCCGTGCGATCTTGGCAAGTTGGCGAAGTGTCGGGCGGCGCGGGTGGGCGACCGGGGAAGTTCCCCGGTCGCCCACCCGCGGTGTGCTCACACGCCGACGAGCTCCTCGGGCCCCACGAACTCCCGCAGCCGGGAGAGGAATCCGGGGCCCAGGTCCTCGCGCTCGCAGGCGAGCCGCACCGTGGCACGCAGGTACTCGGCGCGGTCCCCCGTGTCGTAGCGCCGCCCGGAGAAGACCACCCCGTGCACGGGCCGGCCCGCCCCCACCAGGGCGCGCAGGGCGTCCGCGAGCTGGATCTCTCCGCCGCGCCCCGGCGGCGTCTCCCGCAGGACGTCGAAGATCTCCGGGACGAGGAGGTAGCGGCCGATGCCGCCGGGTCGCTGGGGGCGGTGCCGAGCTCCGGCTTCTCCACCAGGTCGGTGATGCGGACCCCGTCGCCGCCCGCCGGGTCCGGTCGTCGCTCGACGGCGGCGCATCCGTACAGGTGGATCGCGGAGGGATCCACCTCCATGAGGGCCACCACACTGCCCCCGAGCCGGGGGCGCACCTCGGCCATGCGGCTCAGCAGGGGATCCCTCGGGTCGATCAGGTCGTCGGCCAGGAGGACGGCGAACGGCTCGCGCCCGACGTGGGGCGCCGCGCACAGGACTGCGCGGCCCAGACCCTTGGGGTCCCGCCGGCGGACGTAGTGGATGTCGGCCAGTTCGGTCGAGGCGCAGACGCTGTTGAGTTTGTCCTGATCACCACGGCGCTGGAGGGCTTCCTCCAGCTCGTGGTTGCGGTCGAAGTGGTCTTCGAGCGGGCGCTTGTTACGGCCGGTGAACATGAGGACGTCGGACATCCCCGCCGCGACCGCCTCTTCCACCACGCACTGGACGGCCGGCTTGTCGTGCACTTCATCGAGCCGAATTCCACGCCCTTTCGGGCCTGCTTAGGCATTTCCCGGTGCGGCCGGCGCGGCGACGCGACGGCGCACGAGGCGCCACAGCTCTCCCAGTTCACCGACCACGGCCCCCGACGGACGCCCGTCCCGGCCGCGCCGGGCCCGCGCGACGGTGCCGCCGACCAGATGGGCCGTCAGCAGGGTGAGCGGGCCCGGATCGACCTCGGGGTGCAACTGCCCCTGCTCGGAGGCCTGCTCCAGGAGTTCTTCGACGTCCGGGACCCAGCAGCCGCACCACTCCGGACCCGCGCCGGCCCGCTCCTGGCTCAGCCGGGCCGCCGCGCGGACGGCCGCGTCGGTCTCGATCAGCCCGCCGAGCTCGAGGACGAGCGAGGAGACGGCGTCCAGGGCCGGCTCACCGCGGGACGTGACGCGTTCCACCACTTTCCGGGTGGCGGCCGGCCCCGAATCCTCGACGGCCGACGCGAGTTCGCCTTTCGCGGAGAAGTGAGAGGCGACGACTCCGATCGATGTTCCGGCGGAGCGGCTCAGCCGGGACAGGGACGTGCCGTCGTATCCGTGACGGTCGAATTCGGCGGCGGCCACCGAGATCAGATGCTTACGGGTGCGCACGCCGCACTCTCGCTCTACCACTGTGCCATCAGTGCCATCCGGTCGGTTCCTCACTCACCGTCGTCCTGCGCGGAGACGGCGGCTCACTCCAGCGTCACCCGGGTGGCGGAGTCGCACAACGCCGACTTGACGAAGAAGCGCCCCTGCCGCGCCACCCCGCACGAGGCCGCCGCCGGCGCCGACGGCGCCGGATACCCACGTGCCCAAGTCGCGCTGCGAACGCCATGACTTCACTGGAAACATAACGAACGTTCTGTACTCTATGGACGTCGATGATGCACGCCCACCTCCGCAGAGAAGGGGGAAACAGATGACGGCGCACATGCGGACCCGAGCCCTGGCTGCCGGTGACACCGCCCTGGACGACTACACAGAACGCCTCTTCGGCCACTTACCGAGGGCCGACCAGCGCAGATGGGCCCGGGTCTACCTGCAGGGCCTGCTCACCACCCCGGGGAAGAAGTCCGTACGCAGGCTCGCCGCGTCGGTGACCGAGTCGCCGACCGCCTCCCAGTCACTCCAGCAGTTCATCAACGCCAGTCCCTGGGAATGGGATCCGGCCCGTACGGAGCTGCTCCGCTGGGTCGAGGAGCAGCACCCGGTGCGCGCCTGGACCATCGGCCAGGTCTGCTTCCCGAAGCGGGGAGAGCACTCGGTCGGCGTGCACCGCCGCTTCGATCCGGCCGCCGGGCGCACCCTGAACTGCCAGTTCGGCTTCGGCCTCTTCCTCTCCCTGGACGGCATGAGCCTGCCGATCGACTGGCGGCTGGTGCTCCCCGAGACCTGGACGGCGGACGCCGCCCTGCGCCGCCGCGCGCGCATCGCGGACGGCGTCGCCCACCAGAGCCCCGAATCCCTGGTCCTGGAACTCGTCGACGCGATCACCGCACGCACCACGTCGGTCCGCGCGCCCGTCGTCGCCGACATCAGCCGAGTGGGCGCCGCCGCGGCGCTGATCGGCGCACTCGGGCGCCGGGGCCACGACTTCCTGGTGTCCGTGCCGCCCACGCTCACGGTCCGCGCCGACGGCCCCGGCCACGCCGGCGACACCGCACGGGGGGCCCGGCCCGAGACCACGGCGGGCGAGCTGGCCCGGCGGGGGAACACCACCCACCCGTACGTGGCACCGCCCGCCGGGCCCGCCGCGCGACGCACTCCGTGGATACGCATCCACTCGGCGCTGGTCCGCGTGCCGGGCAGCGGAGGGGCGGGGACGACGGCGTCGGCGCCGGCGTCGGGCGTCCACCAGACCTACCGGCTGTTCGGCGAGGGGCGGCCGGGCGGACAGGTCTGGCTGACCAACATGAGCCGTCGGCGGATGGACGACCTCCTGCACCTCGCCCGACAGTCGGCCCGCGCCGGTGCGACGCTGGGCTCCCTGGCGGAGGACTTCGGGCTCCTCGACTTCGAGGGCCGCTCCTTCCCCGGGTGGCACCACCACATGACCCTGATGTCCGCGGCGTACGCATACGCCCACCGGAGCCTCGCCGCCCTGCCGTTTCCCTAGCCGGGTGCGGGTGGGCCGTGGGTGAGCCCGGCTCCGCCGGGACCCGGGCGCTGCCCGGACCCGCGCCTCAAACGCCGGCGAGGCTGAAATGGGCCGGGCCCGGCCCTGGGGTGGGGGCCGGGCCGGAGGGGTCAGTTGCGGATGAGGGTCAGGGCCTCGTCGCGGATCTTCGCCAGCGTCGCCTCGTCTCGGGCCTCCACGTTCAGACGCAGCAACGGCTCGGTGTTCGACGCACGCACGTTGAACCACCAGTCCGCGGAGGACACCGTCAGGCCGTCGAGCTCGTCCAGACTCACGCCCTCACGGGTGCCGAACGCGGCCCTGACCGCCGCGAGCCGTGCCGCCTGGTCGTCGACCGTGGAGTTGATCTCTCCCGAACCGGCGTAGCGGTCGTAGGAGGACACCAGCTCCGACAGCGGGCCGTCCTGGCCGCCGAGGGCCGCCAGGACATGCAGCGCGGCCAGCATGCCGGTGTCGGCGTTCCAGAAGTCCTTGAAGTAGTAGTGCGCCGAGTGCTCACCACCGAAGATCGCACCCGTCTTCGCCATCTCCTCCTTGATGAAGGAATGACCCACCCGGGTCCGCACCGGCGTCCCGCCGTTCTCCCGCACCACCTCCGGCACCGACCACGAAGTGATCAGGTTGTGGATCACCGTGCCCGAACCACCGTTGCGGGCCAGCTCACGCGCCGCGACCAGCGCCGTGATCGCCGACGGAGACACCCCCACACCCCGCTCGTCCACGATGAAACACCGGTCCGCGTCCCCGTCGAACGCGATCCCCAGATCCGCACCCTCCGCCAGCACCCGCGCCTGCAGATCCACAATGTTCTTCGGATCCAACGGATTCGCCTCGTGGTTGGGGAACGTGCCGTCCAGCTCGAAGTACATCTGCGTCACCTCCAGCGGCAGACCGGCGAACACCGTCGGCACCGTGTGACCACCCATGCCGTTGCCCGCGTCCACGACCACCTTCAACGGGCGGACCGACGACAGGTCCACCAGCGAACGCAGGTGCTCCGCATACCCCTTCAGCGAATCCTGCTCCGTCACCGACCCCGCCACCGTGCCCGCGGCGATCTCCGGAACACCCGCCTCCAGCCACCCCTCCACCAGAGACCGGATCTGCGACAGACCCGTGTCCTGACCCACCGGCGCCGCACCCGCACGACACATCTTGATCCCGTTGTACCGAGCCGGATTGTGCGAAGCCGTGAACATCGCACCCGGCAGACCCATCGAACCCGACGCGTAATACAACTGATCCGTCGAACACAGACCGATCAACGTCACATCCACACCACGCGCCGCGGCACCCCGCGCAAAAGCCGCCGACAACCCCGGCGACGACGGACGCATGTCATGACCCACCACGATCGCCGAACCGCCCACGACCTCCACGAACGCCGCACCGAACAGCTCGGCCAACAACTCGTCCCACTCGTCCGGCACGACACCACGCACGTCGTACGCCTTGACGATGTTCGAAAGATCGGGCATGTCGACTCCTTCAGGGAAGACCGGCTGTGCTCCGGACGCTACCCGCAGCCCCTCCCCCGGCTCCCCGTCACCGCCCTATCCCACCGAGGCTTTGGCAGATCGCGTGCTCAGCCCGGGACGGCACCGCCCCGTTCCCGGTACCACAGCAGGACGTCGGCGCCGTCGCACACTCCCCGCAGGGACGTCGGGTCGGCCAGGTCCGCCCGGACCCACGGCCCGCGGTGCGCGGAGTCGGGCAGGGGCCTGCGGGACGCGACGCGGACCACGGCGTCGGGGTACCGGGCGGTGAGCCGGCGCGGGACCGCCGAGCCCACGAAGCCCGCCGCACCGGTGAGGACGACCAGGCGGCGTCTCAAGCCCGTCTCGCCGACTGCGGCTTCGGCCGGGCCGTCGGCTCGGCGTCCTGCTGCGGTGTGGACTCGGCCGCGGACTGCGGTACGGGCGGCTTCGGCGGCAGGGTCAGGCGCAGGCCGGGGCGGGTGTCGTCCGAGGCGACCGCGGGGAGCAGGTAGCGCCACAGGGAGGCGATCCGCTGGGGCAGGTCGGCGCGGCCGGTGGAGGCCTGGGAGAAGAGCTGTGCGCCGGTGAAGGAGCTGACCAGGATCCAGGCCAGCTCGTGGTCGTCGACGTCGGGCTGGAGTTCGCCCTTGGCGCGGGCGAAGCGCAGCTGCTGGCGGAACTCCAGCACCCAGGCCTGGTAGGCGACGTCGTCGCGCAGCCCGAACTCGCCCTGCTCCACGGCCAGTCGTACGCCGGCCCGGAGCACCGGATTGTGCTGGAGCTGCTCGGCGAGGTAGAGGGTGATGTCCACCAGGTGCTGCAGCCCGTCCTCCCCCTCGGGGAACTCCAGGCCCTCGCCCTGGCCGACCATGACGGCGTAGGCGAGCTCCTCCTTCGAGCTGAAGTGGAAGTACATCCCGCCCTGGGTGACGTCCGCCCGCTTCATGATCTTGCTGATGCTGGCGCCACTGAAGCCGAACTCGTCGAAGACCTCCGCCGCGGCACGCAGGATGGCTGCTTTTGTCTGAACTGCCCTGAGTTGCGGGGCACGTTGCCGCTTTCGCTCTGACATGAACACCTAACCTCTTCCGAAAAAAACGAACATCCTTTATTTTAGGACCAGCGCCGAACAGGCTCGACCAAGGACTGTCTCAACCTCAAGCACCGCTTCGCCCGCCAACGCCGTACTCAGCAGCGCCTTACCGCGCGAGTACGTGCACAAGAGCGTGCATTCCGACGTCCTGCTCACCGGCTGGCGGCCCGTCGCCGACGACGAGTTCGTCGTCACCGCACAGTGGCCCCGCACCCACAGCTTCTACTCGCCCGACGCGGGCCAACACGACCCGCTGCTCCTGACCGAGTCCGTCCGCCAGGCCATCCCGCTGCTGAGCCGCGTCGCGTACGAGGTCCCCTTCGGCCACCGCCGGATCTGGGACACCTTCAGCTACTCGACCAACCCGGCCGCACTCGTAGTGGGTTCGCGTCCGGCCGACATCACGCTTCACATCCGCTGCTCCGGCATCGCCCGGCGCGGCCACCGGCTCGCCCGCCTCACGATGCACGTCACCGCCACCCGTGACGGGGAGTTCCTCGGCACCGCCGAGGCCGGCTTCACCAACCAGCCCGATTCCGTCTACCAGCGGCTGCGCGGCGACAACGGGGACCGCGACCAGGCGGCCGCCCGCGTCATCCCGCTCCCGCCGATGACCCCGCGCCGGGTCGGCCGCGACCGCTTCCACGACGTGGTCCTCTCGCCCCCCAGCTCCACCCGCCGCGCCCAGCTGCGGACCGACATCAACCACCCGATCCTCTTCGACCACCCCGTCGACCACGCCCCCGGCATGCTGCTCCTGGAAGCGGTGTGCCAGGCCGCCCACGCGTCGGCCTTCCCCCACCGGGGCGTGCTGACCGACATGGAGATGCGGTTCTTCCGCTACGCGGAGCTGAGCTCCCCCTGCTGGATCGAGACGACCGCGGCCCCCGACCGGACCACCGCCTCGGGCTGCCACCGGCTCCCCGTGCGGGTGGTGGCCCGGCAGAACGGCGAGGACGTCTTCACCGCACGGGCCACGATCACCGCGACGGCACCCGAACCGCCGTGCCTCGGCACCTCCTGACCCCCGCTCCGCGGGCCGCCGGGCGGCACGTTCCCCCACAGGAAGGAGAAGGGCGCCCGACCGCTTCCCCCGGTCGGGCGCCCTTCCCGTTCGCCCGCCCTCGCACCCGGCCGGCCGAAGGAGGCCGGAACTGGCCACGCAGAACGGCGCGTTGCGGCTCGTACCACCGTCCGTCCTGTCCGAAGATCGTGAGTGGGGTCGCGGTCGTCCCCCACTCGGCCGGCCCGCACCACCCCGCGCCTTGCCGACCCTTCGACCAGAGGATCACCGTGCCCCTCCCCATGAACCGCCGTCTGGCCCTGACCTCGGCCCTGCTGGCGGTCACGGCCGCCGTGGCCCCCGTCTCCACCGCCCGGGCCGCCACGGCCCCGACCCCCGCGCCCGACCTCGCCGCGCTGACCCAGGCGCTGCGCAACACGACCGCCGCCGGAGCGCCCGGCGCCATGGCCCGCTTCAGCGGACCCGACGGGGTCAGCACCCGCGCCGTGGGCGTGCGCGACAAGGTCTCCGGTGCCGCCATGGACCCGCAGGCCCGCTTCCGGATCGGCAGCGTGAGCAAGACCTTCTCCTCCGTCGTCCTGCTGCAGCTGGTGGCGGAGGGCCGGATCGAGCTGGACACCGCCGTCAACCGCCACCTGCCGGGCCTGCTGCCCGACGACCGGATCACCGTGCGCCACCTGCTGACCCACCGCAGCGGCCTGGCGGACTACACGAACGCCATGTTCGCGCAGACCGTGCCCGGCTTCGAGGCCGTGCGCAACCGCGTCTTCACCCACCAGGAGCTGGTGAACCTCTCGCTGGCCGAACCGCGCACCACCGAGCCGGGCGTGGCGTACAAGTACTCGAACACCAACTTCGTCGTCGTGGGCATGCTCATCGAGAAGATCACCGGCAACGGGGTGGGCAAGGAGTACGAGCGCCGCATCTTCAAGCGGCTGGGGCTGAAGAACACCTCGTACGTGCACCCCGACACCCGGATCCGCGGCCTCCACGCCCGCGGCTACCTGCACCCCGACGAGGCGGGCGCGCCCCTGGTGGACTCCACCGAGCAGACCGTGTCGTGGGCCCAGTCCGCCGGAGCGGTGATCTCCAACCCGGCCGATCTGAACACCTTCACCTCCGCGCTGCTCGGCGGCCGGCTGCTGCCCCCGGCCCTGCTGGACGCCATGGTCACGGTGACCCCGACCGACACCACGAACACCCGGTTCTACGGGCTGGGCCTGCGCCGCTACGACCTGACGTGCGGCACGTCGGTCTACGGGCACACCGGCACCGTGCAGGGCTTCTACACCTACGCCTTCTCCACCCGCGACGGCCGGCGCAGCCTGTCGGCGATGGCCAACACCTCCAACAAGGGCGAGGCCAACACGGCCCTGGGCGCCACCCTGGAGGCCGCCTTCTGCGGCACGCAGCCGGTGAAGGCGGACAAGTCGGCGAAGACGAGCAGCCCCCGCGGCTTCACCCTCACCGAGGCCGACCGGGACCTGCCCGAGAACAACTGACCCTGACGGCACGCGCGGCGGGGGTGGTTGAACGTTCGATTGTCACGTTTCGGCTACTTCCGCACCGTGCCCCCCGAGCGCCCCTACGGTGACCGGATTCGCATCGTTTCCTGTGGGGGTCCCATGTCTCAGCAGTTCCCGCCGCCCGGTCAACAGCCTCCGCCCGGATACGGATACCCGCCGCCCCCACCGCCCCCGCAGCCCAGGAAGTCCAGCGCCGGGAAGATCGTCGGGTTCTCGTGCCTCGGCATCGTCGGCCTGTTCGTGCTCCTGGCGGTCGTCGGCTCGCTCCTCGGCGGCGGCACCGACGGCGGCTCGGAGAACGAGCCCGCCGCCCCGCAGGCCGCCGCGTCGTCCGGGGCCGCGCAGGCCCCGGACCCGGCGCCGTCGTCCGCGAAGCCGGAGAAGAAGGCGGCGGTGGCCGTGACGGCGAAGAAGACGGAGTTCAAGAAGAGCATCATCGCGCCGGACGGCGGCTACACGAGCGTGTCGGTCACGGTCACGAACAACAGCGGCAAGCCCATCGACGTCAACCCGCTCTACTTCGCGATCACCGACACCAACGGCACCAAGCACCAGTCGGAACTCGGCGTCGACGAGAACCAGATCGCCACCCTGGAGCTGGCGCCGGGCGAGAACGTGACCGGCGTGGTAAGCGGCAAGGGCGAGTTCACGGCGAAGACGGTGACGTACACCGACGGACTGATCGGGGACAGCGTCCGCGCCGACGTGTCCTGATCCCCGCCCGCACATCCCGCGCCCCGCACCCCGGCCACCGCCGGAGTGCGGGGCGCGTTCACGTCCGGCCGGGCCGGAGGCATTGGCTGACGATTCATCAGGTCATCCGTCCCGGACTCTTGACTCCGTTCGCGCCAGTCGGGATTCTCGAGCCACCGTTAGCGAGTTCATGACAACCAGCCATGGCGAGCAGCGGGTCCCCGTGACCGTCCCCACCCCCGAACGGATCCGGCTCCCCCACCGCGCCGGCCGCTGACCGAAGACGTGAGTGATGACCATTTCCCCACGAACGCACCGTACGCGTAGGCCCTTCGCGGTCCTGTCATTGCTCCTCGCCGTGGTGGCGATGGTGCTCGGCCCCGTGCCGAGCTCCGCCGCCGACCCCGGCTGGTGGACGCCGGTGGCACGACCCGCACCCGACTCCGAGATCAACGTCACGGGCGAGCCCTTCAAGGGCACCGACGCCCAGGGCCGCGTCCGCGGCTTCGTCGACGCCCACGACCACCTGATGTCCAACGAGGGCTTCGGCGGCCGTCTCATCTGCGGCAAGCCCTTCTCCGAGATGGGCGTCGCCGACGCCCTCAAGGACTGTCCCGAGCACTACCCCGACGGCTCCCTGGCGATCTTCGACTACATCACCAACGGCGGGGACGGCAAGCACGATCCCGACGGCTGGCCCACCTTCAAGGACTGGCCCGCCCACGACTCGCTCACCCACCAGCAGAACTACTACGCCTGGGTCGAACGTGCCTGGCGCGGCGGCCAGCGGGTCCTCGTCAACGACCTCGTCACCAACGGGGTGATCTGCTCGGTCTACTTCTTCAAGGACCGCGGCTGCGACGAGATGACCGCCATCCGCCTGGAGGCGCAGAAGACGTACGACATGCAGGCCTACATCGACAAGATGTACGGCGGCCCGGGGAAGGGCTGGTTCCGCATCGTCACCGACTCCGAGCAGGCCCGCGAGGTCGTCAAGCAGGGCAAGATGGCCGTCGTCCTGGGCGTCGAGACCTCCGAGCCGTTCGGCTGCAAGCAGATCCTCGACATCGCGCAGTGCAGCAAGGCCGACATCGACCGCGGCCTGGACGAGCTGCACAAGCTGGGCGTGCGCAGCATGTTCCTGTGCCACAAGTTCGACAACGCCCTGTGCGGCGTGCGCTTCGACCAGGGCGCCCTGGGCACGGCCATCAACGTCGGCCAGTTCCTGTCGACCGGCACCTTCTGGAAGACGGAGGAGTGCACCGGCCCGCAGCATGACAACCCGATCGGGCTCGCGGCGGCCCCCGCGGCGCAGAAGGAGCTGCCGGCCGGTGTGTCCGTACCCTCGTACGCGGCCGGCGCCCAGTGCAACACCCGCGGTCTGACCGAGCTCGGCGAGTACGCGGTACGCGGGATGATGAAACGCAAGATGATGCTGGAGATCGACCACATGAGCGTCAAGGCCGCCGGACGGGCCTTCGACATCCTGGAGTCGGAGTCCTACCCGGGCATCATCTCCTCGCACAGCTGGATGGACGACAACTGGACCGAGCGGCTGTACAAGCTCGGCGGTTTCGTGGCCCAGTACATGAACGGGGCCGAGGGCTTCAGCGCGGAGGCCAAGGCCAAGAACGCCCTGCGCGACAAGTACGGGGTGGGCTACGGGTACGGCACCGACATGAACGGCGTCGGCGGGTGGCCCGGGCCGCGCGGCGACACCCCCACCAAGGTGACCTACCCCTTCCGCAGCACCGACGGCGGCTCGGTCATCGACCGGCAGACCACGGGCCAGCGCACCTGGGACATCAACACCGACGGTGCCTCCCACTACGGCCTGGTCCCGGACTGGATCGAGGACATCCGCAAGGTGGGCGGCCAGGACGTGGTGGACGACCTCTTCCGCGGCGCGGAGTCGTACCTCACCACCTGGGGTTCGTCCGAGAAGCACAAGGCGGGGGTCAACCTCGCCGCGGGCGCCGCCGCCTCGGCCAGCTCGTCGGAGTGGAACCCGTTCGTCAGCTACGCGCCCCACCGGGCCGTGGACGGCAACACCGGAAGCCGCTGGGCGAGCGACTGGAACGACGACCAGTGGCTGCAGCTCGACCTCGGCTCGGCCCAGCTGGTCAAGCGCGTCACCCTGGACTGGGAGCGCGCGCACGGCAAGGGGTACCGGATCGAGCTGTCGGCCGACGGTACGAACTGGCAGACCGCCTGGTCCACGGCCACCGGTGACGGCGGCCTGGACACGGCCCGGTTCAACGGCACCCCGGCGCGCTACGTCCGGGTCCACGGGGTGCAGCGCGGCACCCAGTGGGGGTACTCGCTCTACGAGGTCGGCGTCTACAGCAGCTGACACCGCCCCGCGTACGGGGCCGGCCGGATCCCTGCCGATCCGGCCGGCCCCTGCGTCGCTCCCGGACCAGCGCACGCACCGAACGGAACAGCACGGAAAGGAACGAACGCCCATGGCACGGATGCCGTCGGCCGAACGGCGACGCCAGCTGACGGAGGCCGCGATCCGCGCGATGGCCCGCGACGGCGTGGCCGCCACCACCACCCGGTCCGTCTGTGCCGAAGCCGGCGTGTCCCTGAGCGTCTTCCACTACTGCTTCGACTCCAAGCAGGCCCTGCTGGAGTCCGTCATCACGGCCATCACCGAGCACAGCGTCACCCTCGTGCGCGAGGCCCTGCGCCCGAAGGCCACCCTCCGGGAGACCGTCCGCGCGGGCTTCCAGGCCTACTGGGACCACGTCTCCGCCCACCCCGGCGAGCACCTGCTCACCTACGAGCTCACCCAGTACGCCCTGCGCAACCCCGGCTTCGAGCACCTGGCCCGCCGCCAGTACGAGCTGTACTCCGACACCTACACCGAACTCATCGAGCAGCTCCGGGCACGCATGGGTTTCACCCTCCGCGTCCCGGTACCGGTCCTGGCCCGCTATCTGGCGGCCATGACGGACGGGCTGACCCTCCGGCACCTCGTCCTCGGGGACGACGCGGCCGCCGCGGCCATCCTGGACGCGCTCACCGCCCACGTCGCGGCCCTCGCCGGGGAGGAGACGGAACCGGCCCTGACCTGAGGCACCCGCCCGCGGCCGCCGTGTCCGGACCGCGTGAGCGGCACGGCGAGGGGCGCCGGGCCCGCGGGATCCGCGGGGCCGGCGCCCCTGGTGTCGTCCAAGCCGGGTGCGGTCGTCAGGCGCGGTCCAGCAGGGTGGTCAGCACGCGGGAGAGCACCGATTCGGGGTCGGCCACGGCCTGGGGCGCGCGCCAGGCGACGAAGCCGTCCGGGCGGACGAGGACCGCTCCGCCCGGTTCCGTGCCGTGTGCCTCCGCCCAGTCGGCGCCGTTCTCCGGGACCAGGTCGGCCTCGGGGCCCGTGCCGATCCCGTAGCCCTTGAGCCGTACGTTCATCCGCTTGGCGACGGACTGCGCGGCCCCGCTCCAGGGCGTCCCCTCGGAGCTGAGCAGCACGAAGGACCGCTCGTAGAGGTCGACCGTGGACAGGGGCTCCGCTTCTCCCGGCGCCCGCAGCCACAGGTGCGGCGCCCGCGTGCCCGGTTCCCCGCCCAGGCGCATCCGGTCCGGTACGACGGGGAGGTCCGGGTCGGCGCCGACCACCGCGCCCTCGCCGTAGTGGTAGCCCATGGCCACCGGCAGGACACCGTTCTGCGGTCCCTTCGCCCCGGGCTCCGCCGCGGCCGACCGGGCCGGGTCGTGGTCGGGCTCGTAGCCGGGGTGGCTGTGCTCCGCCGAACGGGCCGAGGCGCGCTCGCTGGTGGCCCGCGCCACCGGCAGCCGCTCCGACTCGTACGTCTCCAGCAGCCCCGGGCCCGCCGCGCCCTCGAGTACGGCGGCCAGCTTCCAGGCGAGGTTGTGGGCGTCCTGGATGCCGGTGTTCGAACCGAACGCCCCGGTCGGGGACATCTCGTGGGCGGAGTCCCCAGCGAGGAAGACCCGGCCGGCCGCGTAGCGCTGCGCGACCCGCTCGGCGGCGTGCCAGGGGGCCTTCCCGGTGACCTCGACGTCCAGGTCCGGGGCGCCGACGGCCCGCCGGATGTGCTCGACGCAGCGCTCGTCGGTGAAGTCCTCCAGGGTCTCGCCCCGGTCCGGGTGCCACGGGGCGTGGAAGACCCACTTCTCGTGGTTGTCGACGGGCAGCAGCGCGCCGTCGGCGTCCGGCTTGGTCAGGTAGCAGACGATGAAGCGCCGGTCGCCGATCACGTCCGCGAGCATGCGGGACCGGAAGGTGACGCTCACGTTGTGGAAGAGGTCGCCGTGTCCGCTCTGGCCGATGCGCAGCTGCTCGCGCACGGGGCTGCGCGGCCCGTCGGCGGCCACCAGGTAGTCCGCGCGCACCGTGCTGTGTTCCCCGGTCTCCCGGTTCTTGACGATCGCGGTGACGCCGCCGGTGTCCTGCTCGAAGGAGAGCAGTTCGGTGGAGAAGCGCAGGTCCGCCCCGAGGGTGGGGGTCACGGACATCAGGACGGGCTCGATGTCGTTCTGGCTGCACAGGCACCAGGTCGACGGGCTGAACCGGGCGAGGGCGCCGCCCGGGTCGATCCGTTCGAAGAGCCACTCCTGGTCGTCACCGGTGAGTGAGCCGCCCTGGAGGATGCCGTGGTTGTCGGACAGGACGGAGGCCGCTTCGCGGATCCGTCCCTCGACGCCGGCGACCCGGAACAGCTCCATGGTCCGTACGTTGATACCGCGTCCACGCGGGTGCAGCGAGGTTCCCGCGTGCTTCTCGACCAGCATGTGCGCGATGCCATGACGGCCGAGGAACAGCGAGGTGCACAAGCCCACCAGCGAGCCGCCCACGATGAGGACCGGGACGCGGTGGTCGACGTTTTCCTTCATGGCTCTTCCATGCCCTGTGCGGGCGGGGTTCCCTCGCGCGTTCACCCGCTTGGTTCTCTCCTCTCGCGCCGGGCGGGCTATCGGACCACGATCGGTTCGGGTGGCGCCGCCCCGTGGCGACGACCTTGTGGTCTCGAAGGAGTGTGAACGATGACGACCTTGTCGGAACGGATATCCCAGTCCGCCTTCGACGACTCGAGACTTCGGGTCGTGCTGCTGCTGGATCTGTACGACGGTGCCCAGAACCGGTTCCTGGAGGTGTACGAACGCCTCCACCAGCAGGTGTCCTCCGTCCCCGGGCACATCAGGGACGAGCTGTGCCAGTCGATCGAGAACCCGTCGCAGTGGCTGATCACCAGTGAGTGGGAGAGCGCGCCGCGGTTCCTGGCCTGGGTCAACAGCGAGGAGCACGTGGCGTCGGTCCAGCCCCTCCACGGCTGCGTCCGGGACACCCGTTCGCTGCGCTTCAGCGTCCTGCGGGCCACCGGCACGGATCCCGTGCCCTCCTTCGCCGCCGCCCGCGCGTTCACCGACGTCCTCTCCCCCGCCGGCGCTCCGGCCGAGGACACCGGGGACGGGACGCACGCGGGTCTGCGGGTCGCCCCGCGCCGCGGGGACGGGATCGTCCGCCACGCGCTCACCTTCACCGTGAAGCCGGGCAGCGAACCGGCCGTGGCCAAGCTGCTGGGCGGGTACGCGTCCCCGAAGGCGGAGGTCGACGACAAGACCCGGCTGCGCCGCACCTCGCTCTTCATGCACGGCAACCGGGTCGTACGGGCCGTCGAGGTGGAGGGCGACCTGCTGGCCGCGCTGCGCCACGTCGCCCTGCAGCCCGAGGTCAGGGCACTGGAGGAGGCGATCAACCCGTACCTGGAGCAGGACCGGGACCTCGACGACCCGGGGTCGGCCCGTACCTTCTTCACCCGTGCGGCACTGCCCGCGGTGCACCACGTGGCGGCCGGCGGCGGCGAGGTCCCGGGGCTCGGCCGGCACGCGCTCTTCTATCCCGCCAAGCAGGGCTGCGGGATGGCGCTGGCCAGGCTGCTCGCCCGCCAGGACGAGACCGCCGTGGACGACGTGACCAACCCCATCGAGGCGAGCACCGTCTTCCAGCGGGACGACGTCGTGGTGCGCCTCCTGGACCTGCGCGGCCCGCTCGACGCCCGGCCCGCGCTGAGTCTGGGCGTCGAGGGCGGCCACAAGGCGGCGGTGCTCGCCCGGCTGCTCGACAGCGCCAAGGACGGCGTCCCGACCACCCACCAGGAGATCTCGCAGTTCCTCGCGCGCTCCGAGATGCGCCTGATCACCGACCGGCGTGCGCCGGCCCGAGCCTGAGGAGAAGCCCTCATGACCGATCGACTCACCATCGAAGAACTGGCCTCGCTGATGAAGAAGGGCGCCGGGATCACCGTCGACCCCGCGGACATGGCGAACCGTCCCGATTCGGCGTTCGACGAGTGGGGGCTCGACTCCCTGGGCCTGCTCGGGATCGTCGGGGAGCTGGAGAACCGGCACAGCCGGCCGCTCCCCACCGACGCGGACAAGTGCAAGTCGCCGCGCGAGTTCCTCGACCTCGTCAACAGCGCCCTGACGGCCGGCACCTGACCCGGCCGGGCGGACGGGCGCGCCGCCACCCCGCCCGCAGGCCGACGCCCCGGGACCGGATCACCGCCGGTCCCGGGGCGTCGTCGTGTTGGCCTGCCGCAATCACCCGGGCACGGTGCACTCGAAGGCGTGCAGGTACGCGTTGACGGGGTGGATGTCGCCGATGGCCAGTCCGGCGTCCGCCAGACGGGTGCACAGGCTCTCCTTGGTGTGCTTCGCCCCGCCGACGTTGAGCAGCAGCATCAGGTCCATGGCGGTGGTGAAGCGCATGGACGGGGTGTCGTCGACGAGGTTCTCGATGACGACGACCCTGGTGCCGGGGCGGGCGGCGGAGACGACGTTGCCCAGGGTCCGCCTGGTGCTCTCGTCGTCCCATTCGAGGATGTTCTTGATGATGAACATGTCGGCCTCGACCGGGACGGACTCCCGGACGTCACCGGCGACGATGCCGGTCCGCCCGGCGAGCGCGCCGCCCTCCCGCAGCCGGGGGTCGGCCTTCGCGACGACGCCCGGCAGGTCGAGCAGGAAGCCCCGGACGTCGGGGTGCTTCTCCAGCAGGCTGGCCAGGACGTGGCCCTGGCCGCCGCCGATGTCGGCGACCACGCGGACGCCGGTGAGGTCGAGGAGCTCCGCGACGTCGAGCGCCGACTGCATGCTGGAGGTGGTCATGGCCCGGTTGAAGACGTGGGCCGAGTCGTGCGCGTCCTCGTGCAGGTAGTCGAAGAAGCCCTTGCCGTAGAGGTCGTGGAAGATGCTCCCGCCCGAGCGCACGGCGTCGTCGAGCTTCGGCCAGGCCTGCCAGGTCCACGGCTCGGTGCACCACAGGGCGATGTAGCGCAGGCTGTGCGGGTCGTCCTCGCGCAGGAGCCGGGACATCGGGGTGTGGGCGAAGCGGCCGTCCTCGGTCTCGGCGAAGACGCCGTAGCAGGACAGTGCCCGCAGCAGGCGCTGCAGCGGCTTCGGTTCGGCTCCCACCGCGGCGGCCAGCTCGGCGACGCCGGCGGGCTCCTCGTCGAGGGCGTCGGCGACCTTGAGCCGGGCCGCGGCCCGTACGGCGGCGGCGCAGGCCGCGCCGAAGACCAGCTCCCGCATCCGCATGGCGGGCGGCGGGGTGTGCGGTGCGGTGGGGGTGGGCACGGGGGCCGGGGTGGGGCTCACCGTGGTCATGGGGCCTCCATTCTGCTCGTGAGGGGGGACACCGGTCAGCACATCCCGGCGGGGACGGAGGTGTCGCACCGGTTGCCGAGGAAGCGGTTGCCGCTGCCGGTCCCCTGGTTGGCGAGGTCCGCGGGCTTGTTGTCGCGGACGACGTTGTCCTCGATGACGTTGTCGGTGTTGGTGGCGCCCACGAAGCTCTTGAACAGCAGGATGCCGCCCGAGAGGGGGGAGGCTCCGACGTTGCCGCGGACGGAGTTGGACCGGATGATCGTCTCCTCGGCCCCGGTGAGGACGATGCCGACGCCCTGGATGTCGGGGAGGCGGCTGTTGCCCTTGCAGAACTTGTTGTTCTCGTGGATGCGGTTGCCGCGGATCGTCAGGTCGCCGGCGCCGGGCTCGCCCTCGTCGCCGACGACGAAGACGCCCCCACAGTTGCCGGTGACCGTGTTGCCGGCGACGCTGAGGTTCCGCACGCGCCTGACGGTCACTCCGATGCGGTTGCCGGTCAGCGTGTTGCCGCGGATGACGGCGCCGAGGGTGTCGGTGGCGCCGCCCTCGCGTTCGACCGTGTTGGCGATGAAGATCCCCGACTCGGCGTTGTCACGGGCGGTGTTCCTGCGGAAGGTGCCCCGGGTGGAACGCTCCTGGGCGATGCCCCAGGTGCCGTTCTTCTCCGAGGTGACCCGCTCGACGTTCATCCGGTCGGTGTACGAGGCCCAGATGCCGTTGCGCTTGAACCCCGAGACGGTCAGGGCCCGGATGTCCACGCCGGTGACGGGCTCCTGTGCCGTGCCCATGACGCAGATGCCGGTGTCGGCCTGGGAGCAGGCGGTGGCCGCCCGCGCCGGGTTCGGCGGGGTCACGGCCGTGGCGGCGGGCGGCTTGATGACCGTCCGGTCCCCGTAGCCGCGCAGCGTCAGCCTCTTCGTGATCAGTACGTTCTCGTGGTAGGTGCCGGGCAGCACGGTGATGATGTCGCCCGGTCGCGCGGAGTCCACCGCGGCCTGGATCGAGTCGCCCGGTTGCACTCGGAGCCCGGCCGCGGAGGCGGGAGGCGCGAACGCGCCGAAACCAGCGGCCATGACGACTGCGATGCACGTGAGGGACTTCAGTTGTCGGTTCGTCACGATGCCGAAGTTATGGGCGTTTGGTACAAATCGCCACACTGGGTGACCGGAAAGGCACGTGCCGTGGCCGAACGGCGGTATTTCGGCGTCCGGACGGGTGGCCCGAGGTAACGGGCCCACCGCCCCGGCCGGAACGCCCGGGCGCACGCGCGCGGTCCGCCGGGTCCGCACCCGCGCGGACGCCGGACCGCGCCCGTCCGGGCGACCCGCACGTTGCCCGCCGTCCGGCCGCGGTGCTGGTGGGGCGGGGTTTCCCGGGCGCACGCGGGACGGGCAACGGGCAACCCGTCGACCCCGGTGCCGGGCCGGGCAAGGCTGGAGGCGTCAGAACGAGGCAAGAACCCCAAGGGGAGATCATGCGCAAGCTGTTCCGCGGCGCCGCCGCCCTCGCAACCTCCGTCGTCGCCGTGGTCGCACTGAGCGGCAGCGTGGAGGCCAAGCCCGCCGACGCCTGGGCCGGATGCCCGGACGGGGCGGTCTGCATCTATCCCCAGAACCAGAACCCCGCCGTCAAGCCGACCCACATCTTCTACAGCTACGGGGCCCACAACCTGAGCAACCAGTTCGGCAACCACTGGGTGCTCAACAACCAGTACGGCGGTGCGACCGCAAATCTGTGCACCGGGTACAACGGAGCGGGCTGCGGCGGCACCATCGCGGCCAAGACCGGTGTCTACGCCGACCTCACGCCCATCAACTCGGTCCGCCTCAACCGGTGACACCATCGCCGGGACCTCGGCCGGGGCCGCCCCCACGGCGGCCCCGGCCGCCCCACGTTCCGGTCATACCGGCATGAAGATCCACATCTCCCTCCCCGCTTCGCGGTAGCCTGTGCCCGGCCTTCTCACTGCCTGGGCACACTGCCATGGGGGATGCTTTGGGGGATCCGGACCGCCGGCGCGACACCGACCGCCGGCCGCAATCCGACGACGCCGTACCGCCCTTCCCCGCCCAGCTCAGACGTCTGCGGCTGCAACGCGGGCTGTCCCTCGCGGACCTCGCCCGGCGGACGCACTACAGCAAGGGCTACCTGAGCAAGATCGAGACCGGCGCGAAGCCCGTCACCGTCGACGTCGCACGGCGCTGTGACGAGGTCCTGGAGGCGGAGGGCGAACTGCTGCGGGTGGCCCGGGAGGCGGAGCACCCCGAGCACGGCGCCGCCGCCCGGGTCGGGCCGCCGCGGTCCGGCGGCGAATGCCCGTACCGCGGCCTGCCGGCGTTCACCGCGCACGACGCCCGGTGGTTCTTCGGCCGGGAGCGGGCGACCGCCGAACTGGCCGAACGGGTCTTCGAGCGGATCGGCGAGGGCCCCCTGATGCTGGTCGCCCCGTCGGGCGCCGGAAAGTCCTCGCTGCTCAACGCCGGTCTCGTTCCCGCGCTGCGGCGCGGCGCCTTCCCCATGGCGGGCGCCGACACCTGGCCGGTGGTGCGCTGCACACCGACCGCCCGGCCCGTGCAGGAGCTGCTGGACCGGACCGCGAAGGCCCTAGGCGGCGACCCGGGCGTCACCGCACGGCAGGTGCGCGAGCGGCCGCACGCCCTGCTGGAGGCGGTGCGCGCGCTGGCCCCGCCGGCCCCGGCGGACCCCGGTGCGCCGTGCCCGCCGCCCCCGCGCCTCGTGCTGATCGTGGACCAGTTCGAGGAGCTGTTCACCCTCTGCACCGAGCCGGAGGAGCGGCACGCGTTCGTGCGGGTGCTCTGCTCGCTCGCCGCCGCCGGGCCGGAGGGCTCTCCGTACGACCCGGCCGCGGTCGTCCTCGGCGTACGGGCCGACTTCTCCGGGAACTGCCTGGACCTGCCCGAGCTGGCTCCCGTCTTCACCGGCGGCCTGTTCGTCCTGCCCCCGATGACGCCGGCGGAGCTGCGGGAGTCCGTCACCGGTCCGGCGGAGCTGGCCGGCCTCGGCCTCGAACCGGGGCTGCTCCCGGTGCTGCTGCGCGACCTGGGCCTGCGCGAGGACCTGCCCGGCTCCGCGCCCTCGGGCGCGCTGCCCCTGGTGTCGCACGCCCTGATGGCCACCTGGGGCCTGCGTACGGACTCCACGCTCACCGTGGCCGGGTACGAGCGCACCGGCGGAATCCGCGGTGCGGTCGCCCGGACGGCGGAGGAGGTGTTCGCCGGACTGCACCCCGCCGAGCAGCACACCCTGCGCCGGGTCCTGGTGCGGCTGGTGCACCTGGCCGACGGCGCCGGGGCGACCCGGCGCCGGATGGACCGCACCGCCCTGATGGGACAACTGGCCGACGCGGGCCCGGCCGCGGCCGCGCTCGACGCCTTCGTACGGGCGCGTCTGATCACCATGGACAGCGACACGGTGGAGATCACCCACGAGGCCCTGCTCGACGCCTGGCCGCGGCTGCGCGGCTGGATCCGCGCCGACCGGGCGGGGCTGCTGATCCACCAGCAGCTGGCGCACGCGGCGGCCGAGTGGGAACGCGAGGGGCGCGACCCGTCGGCCCTCTACCGGGGCACGCGGCTCGACACCGCCCGGTCCTGGGCCGACGAGCTCGACGGCCGGACCCGGCTCGGCCCCCTGGAGGCCGCCTTCCTGCGGGAGAGCCGGGCCGCGCAGGAGGGCCGGGAGCGCCAGGCGCAACGTCAGGCCCGGCTGCGGCAGCGGATGCTGGCCACGCTGGTGGTCCTGCTGGTGCTGGCGGTGGGTGCGGGCGGGCTGGCCTACCAGCAGCGGGCCGGGGCGCTCGGACAGGAGCGGGTGGCCCGGTCGCGGGCGCTCGCCCTGCAGTCCGCGGCGCTGGCCGCCGGGCAGCCGGAGGCCTCCCTGCTGCTGGCGGGCGAGGCGTACCGCACGGCGCAGACGAGCGAGGCCCGGGGGGCGCTGCTCAGCACGCAGGCCCAACCGTTCGTGGGCCGCCTCGGCGGGCACGGCGGGCCCGTGAACGCGGTCGCCTTCGGCCCCGGCAACGACCTTCTGGTGACGGGCAGTTCGGACGGCACGGTCACACTGCGGCGGGTGTCCGACCGCAGCACGACCGCGACCTTCGCCCTGGCCGGGCGGGTCCGGGCGGTGGCAGTGAGCCCCGACGGCCGGACGGTGGCGGCGGCCTCCACCGAGGGGCCGGTCCGGCTCTGGGACACCGTGGACCACCGGACGAAGGCGGTGCTCCCGGCGCGTACGACGGGTGCGCGGGCGGTGGCGTTCGGTCCGGACGGGCGGACCCTGGCGACCGGGTGCGCCGACGGGACGATCCGGCTGTGGGAGGCGTCCGGGGAGTACGCCCCGGTCGCGGACCTGGCCGGGCACACCGGCCGGGTCAACGCGGTGGCGTTCGCGGCGGACGGCCGGACGCTGGTCTCCGCCGGGGCCGACCGGACCGTCCGGCTGTGGGATCCGGCGGAGGGCCGCGAGACGGCCACGCTGTCCGGGCACACGGACGAGGTGCTGGGCGCGGCCTTCGCCCCGGACGGCCGGACGGTGGCCACCGGGGGCGTCGACCGGACCGTCCGGCTGTGGGACGTGGCGGACCGCCGGACGGTGGCGACGCTGACCGGGCACAGCGACGACGTCAACGCGGTCGCCTACACCCCGGACGGTACGACGGTGATCAGCGCGGGAGGCGACGGCGCGACCCGGCTGTGGGACGTGGCGGGCGGGCGGCCGGCGGCGACCCTGTCCGGGCACACCGACTACGTGCTCGGGGTGGCCGTGGACGGCACGGGGTCGATGCTGGCCACCGCCGGCTTCGACCAGTCGGTGGTGCTCTGGGACCTGCGGGGCACGGCGCTGACCTCGCGGCCGTTCACGGAAGTCTGGCACGCCGCGTACAGTCCGGACGGGAAGCTGCTGGCCACCGCGGAGTCGGACCACGCGGTGCGGTTGTGGGACGTGGCGCGGCGGCGCGTGCTGGCCACCCTGCCGGGGCACAGCGAGACGGTGTTCACGGTGGCGTTCTCCCCCGACGGCCGCACGCTGGCCTCTGCCGGTTCCGACGGCACGATCCGGCTCTGGGACGTGGCCTCGGCCAAGCCGTCCGCGCTGCTGACCGGGCAGGGCGGGACCGTGTTCTCGGTGGCGTTCTCGCCCGACGGGCGGACCCTGGCCTCGGCCGGTTCCGACGGCACCGTAGGGCTGTGGGACGTGGAGTCGCGCCGCCGGCTCGCCGCGCTCGACGGGCACACGGACTTCGCCAACGACGTGGCCTTCTCCCCCGACGGCCGCACACTGGCGAGCGCGGGCGACGATCTGACGGTCCGTCTCTGGGACGTGGCCGGACGCCGCGCGCTGGCCGTCCTCACCGGCCACACGGGCGCGGTGCGGGGCGTGGCCTTCGGCCCGGACGGCCGGACCCTGGCCAGCAGCGGCAACGACGGGACGGTACGGCTGTGGGACGCGCGGAGCCACCGCCCGGTGGCCGCCCTGTCCGGACACACCGGGTCGGCCCGGGGTCTGGCGTTCTCCCCCGACGGCCGGACCCTGGCCAGCAGCGGGAACGACCGTACGGTGCGGCTGTGGGACGTGGCCGCCCGGCGGACGCTGGCCGTGCTCTCCGGGCACACGAACGCCGTGTGGGGCGTGGTGTTCGCGCCCGGCGGGCGGGCGTTGGCCAGCAGCAGCACGGACGGCACGGTACGGCTGTGGAGCCTGGACGTCGGGGAGCGGCTGGCGGCGGTCGACCGGCTGCGGGAGGGACTCGATCCGCGGCGCAGGGAGCAGCTCGCCGGGCGCGACGGGTGAGCCGTCCCGCCCGGTCGCGTGGCGGCGGTCAGCGGTCGCGGACCGCGACGATGCCGTTGAAGACGCCGATGTAGGCGGTGCCGTCGGGACCGAGGGTGATCGGGGCCCAGTTGTTGTCGTAGAGGGGGCCGGTGCCGGTCAGCCGGCTCCAGCGCCGCTCACCGGTGCGGAAGTCCACCGCCGTGAGGTACCAGCCGTCGATCCCCCAGGCGTGGGGCTGCTTCTCGTAGAAGTAGAGCAGCCCGTTCGCGGTCGAGAGCTTGGGGACCACGGAGGGGGCGCGCACGTCGCTGTGCCAGACGGTGTCGCAGCCGCTGCCGTCGGCGCGGACGTCGATCCGGGTGGCGCCGCCCACGACGGACTTGCCCAGCAGCACGGAGGTGGGGTTCTCGTAGCCGTAGTTGTTCTCGACGACGATGCTGTTGCCCCAGGTGATCAGCGAGTTGTCGGTGGTCGAGGCGCCGGAGCCGAACACCGGCACCCTGCAGACCAGCCGCCGGTCGGCGGGGACGTCGGTGCCGCGGCGGAAGACCAGGACGTTCATCCGGTCGTCGGCGTTGTCGGTGATCGCGACGTAGCCGTCGCCGAAGAGGTCGGGGGTGGTCCCCGAACCCTGGTTGACGGAGCCGGGCTTGGCGGCGGTGCCGCGGTCGTACGTCTGGCGCCACTGCACCTCGGGGGTGCCGTCGGCGGCGGCGCGGAAGCTGTAGAGCGCGTGGTCGGAGACGATGGAGACGCCGTCCCGGGCGACGGAGAAGGAGTTCTGGATCTCCTCGCCGGGCAGCCGCACGGAGCGGATCAGCGAGGTGGCCGGGTCCACGGTGCCGACCCGGCCCTGGCGGGTGACCCACCAGATCCGGCCGTCCCAGTCGGGCATCACCGAGGTGACGGGGTCGCAGGTGCCGCTGGGCCGGAGGTTGGTCCAGGTCACGCAGTCGTGCGGGACGTGGCCGGTGAGGTCCCAGTCGTCGTCGACGGTGAACTTCCAGCTGCCGTCGGGGGCCTGGGTGTGGGAGAGACGCAGGATGTGCTGGCGGGAGTCGGCGAGCACGGCGCGGTCCTGGGCGTCCAGGTAGAAGTAGGCGCCGCCCGAGGTGTCCTTGAAGATCTTCGAGAAGTCGAGCGAGGTGATCGCCTCGACGGTGGAGGAGCGCTGCGGGAGCTGGTACTCGGCGAGGGTGGCGAGCGTACGGGGCTCCAGGAGCTTGACCTTGAAGCCGGAGAAGGTGCCGCACACGGTGACCAGGCGGCCGCCGGAGTCGAAGGTGGCGGTGGCGCACTCGCCGCCCAGGGCGGCGATCTTCTCGCTGATCACCTCCGGGTTCCGGCCGAGCGGCCCCGACCAGGGCGAGGTGGCGCTGCCGGTGGCGTCGGAGTGCATGCCGCTGCGCCCGTTGGGCGCGAGGTGGGGGTGCTGCGGCGGGGCCTCGCCGGGCAGCGGGGCGGCCGTCGCGGGTTCGCCCTCGTACTGGCTGATCAGCCGGTGGCCCGCGGCCTTCGGTATCTCCTCGGCCTGGGCGGGAAAGCTCCCGTACAGCACGGTGAAGGCGGCGACGGCCGGTACCACGGCGCAGTTCAGCGCTCTTCGGAACATCCGGACTTCCTCCAGGACTCTTCGGTCTGTTGACAGATCGTCTGACGTCGCGCCGCCGCCCGACGCTAGGTCGCACCGCCCGAGGAGTCCATGGCCGCGCCCCATGATTCACGAAGGCGCAACAGTCGGTCAGGGGTTGAGGCCCGACACCGCGTTCGCCGTGGCCGTGAAGCCCTGGTGGAGGGTGGCTGCCAGGCTGCTGCCGGCGAGGTGGAAGCCGAGCAGCACGCAGATCACCGCGTGGGAGAGCTTCAGGCCGCCGCTGCGCACGAAGATCCATGCGAGGACGAGGAGCAGGACGACCACGGAGAGGGAAAGCACCATCGAGACCTCCTGGGTTCCCGACATGGTGGCGCAGCGGGTGCGCGCTTCGGGCGAAAGTCGTGTCCGCCGTACGGGTGTTGACCGTCCGTGACGGCAGGTCAGTCCTTGACGATCTCGTCCCAGCGGGTCGTGCGGCCGCACCAGCGGCCGAGGAGCACGGGGTCGTGGCCCACCGCGAGGAGCCCGGCGCCGGTCCGGGCACGGTACTCCTCGACGACCGCGACCAGGGCGGCCGTGGTGGAGGCGTCCAGCATGGCGGTCATCTCGTCGCAGACGAGCCAGCGTGGCCCCAGTACCAGGGCCCGCGCCAGGCAGGCGCGTTGGAGCTGGCCGTCGCTGACCTCGTGGGGGCGGCGGCCGAGCAGGTCCGCGTCGAGGCCCACGCGCTCCGCCCACTCGGGTACGGCGGAATCCGCTTCGGCACGCCGTCCGGTCGCGCGGAGCGGTTCGGCGACGAGGTCGCGCAGCCGCAGGCGGGGGTCAGCGGCGAGCCGGGGCTGCTGGAAGACCACCCCGACCGAGGTGCGCAGGGAGCGCGGGGCACGGTGGTGGAAGCCGGTCACCGTGTGGCCGTCGAGGGTGACGGTGCCCCGGTCGGGGGCGTGCAGCAGGGCGGCGACCCGGGCCAGGGTGGACTTGCCGCAGCCGCTCGGCCCGAGCAGGCCCAGGGCCTCGCCGGGGTGCAGGGTGAGGTGTGCGCCGCGGAAGGCGGGCGCCCGGCGGTCGTAGCCGGCGGTGATGTCCTTGAGCTCAAGCACGGTGGCAGGCCACCCCTTCGGTGAGCGCGGGCCGGTGGGCGCGGCAGTGTGGGTCGGCGGCGGCGCAGCGGGGGGCGAAGGCGCAGCCGGCCGGAAGGTTCCCGAGCTCGGGCGGGGCTCCGGGGACGGGGGTGAAGGCGCGCTCGGGGAGGGCGTGGAGCAGGCCGCGGGCATAGGGGTGACGGGGGCCGGGACGTCCGAAGAACGCGGGGGCCGGGGCGAGTTCCACGATCCGCCCGGCGTACATGACGGCGACGGTGTCGGCGATGCGTTCGGCGGCGGCAAGATCGTGCGTGATCATCAGCAGTGCCCGGCCGGCGTCGCGGGTGTGGGCGCGCAGCTCGTCGACGGTGCGTTCGACGAGGTCGCGGTCGAGGCCGGTGGTCGGCTCGTCGGCGAGGAGCAGCGGGGCGTCCCCGACGAGGGCGAGGGCGGTCGCGGCCCGCTGGGCCAGGCCTCCGGAGAGCTCGTGGGGATGGCGGTCGAGGTGGGTGGCGGGGAAGGCCGCCCGCTCCGCGGCCGCCTCGCCCGCCGCGCGCAGGTCGGCCCGGCGGACACCGGTCAGTTCGCGGACCGCTTCCTCCAGCTGGGACCTGATGGTGCGCACCGGGGTGAGGTGGGCGGCCGGGCTCTGCGGGACGAGTCCGACGCGCCGGCCGCGCACGGTCCGCGCGAGGGTGCGTTCGTCCGCGGCCAGCAGGTCCAGGCCGTCGGCGAGCCGGGCGGACCCGGCGGTCTCGGCGTTCTCCGGGAGCAGCCCGAGGAGGGCGGAGGCGAGCACGGACTTCCCGCAGCCGCTCTCCCCCACCAGGGCGAGGCATGTGCCGGGCGCGAGGCGGAGGTTCACGTCGGTGACGGCTTCGACGTGGCGGCGCCCGCGCATGCGGAAGCGGACCGAGAGGTGCTCCACGTCCAGGACGGGGACGGCGGGCGGGGTCACAGGGTCAGCTCCGAGCGGCGGCGGGGGTTCTGCCGGTCGCGCCAGGCTCCGGCGAGCCCGGCGATCGCCAGCGTGGGCACGATCAGGAGGAGGCCGGGGAAGAGGGTGGGCCACCAGTCCCCGGCGAGCAGCGAGCCGCGTCCGCTCTGCACCAGGCCGCCGAGGCTGGCCTGGTGGGCGGGCAGCCCCAGCCCGAGGAACGACAGGGCGGACTCGTGCCACATGGCGTGCGGGACCATCAGCACGGCGGCGAGCCCGGCCTGGGGCAGGATGCCCGGCACCAGGTGCCGTACGGCGACCCGCCACCGGGAGGCCCCGCCGGAGACGGCCGCGTCCACGTAGGGGCGGCCGCGCAGGGAGAGGACCTCGGCGCGGACGATCCTGGCCGTGGACAGCCAGTGGGTGACGGCGACGGAGACGATCACGGGCCAGATCCCGGGCCGGAACACGGCCACGATGAAGATGCCCAGGAGCAGGTGCGGGATGGAGGACAGCATGTCGACGGCCCGCATCACCGTCCGGTCGGTCCACCCGCCGAGCGCGCCGGCGGCGGCGCCCACCGCCGTGCCGATCACGGTGGCCGCGAGTGCGGCCACCAGGCCGACGAGGAGGGACACCCGCAGCCCGTACACGCAGCGCAGGAGCAGGTCGCGGCCGACGTCGTCGGTGCCGAAGGGGTGCTCCCAGGACGGGGGCAGCAGCTTGGCGCCGAGGTCAACCGCCTGCTGGTCGAGCTGGACGAGCGGTGGTACGGCGAGCACCGCGAGGACGGTCACGGCCAGCACGGCGGCGGAGCTGCGGACGCGCAGGGTGCGGGTGGAACGCCGGGCCCTGCCGCGGGTGCGCCAGACGGTCTCAGCCATCGAAGCCCACCCTCGGGTCGGCCAGCCCGTACAGGAGGTCGGAGAGCAGGTTGCCCGCCAGCACCGCCGCGGTGGCCAGCACGGTGAGGGCCGCGAGGAGGGGGAAGTCGACCGCGGTGGCGGCCTGGACGGTCGCCGCGGCGATCCCCGGCCAGCTGAAGACGGTCTCGACCAGCAGGGCGCCGGTGATCAGTTCCGGCACCCGGGAGCCGATCAGCGTCAGCATGGGCAGCATGCCGGAGCGGAGCGCGTGGCGGAGCAGGACGCTGCGCTCGGCGAGTCCGCGCGCGCGGGCTCCGCGTACGGGGTCCTCGGCCAGGGCGTCGGCCACGCCCTGGCGGACGTAGAGGAAGAACCAGGGCAGTTGGGAGACGCCGAGGACCAGGGCGGGGAGCACCAGGTGGGAGGCGACCTGGCCGGCGGTGACGGTGTCGCTGCCGGCGTCGGTCAGGCCGCCCGAGGGCAGGGCTCCGAGCCGTACGGAGAAGAACCAGATGGCGAGCAGGCCGAGCCAGAAGGCCGGTGCGGCCTCCAGGGTGTAGGCGAGCGCGGACACGGTCCGGTCCAGCGGGCCGCCCTGCCGGCGCGCGGCGAGCACCCCGAGCAGGGTGCCCGCCAGCACCGCCACGGTGAAGGCGCACGCGGCCAGCAGCGCCGACCAGCCCACCCGCTCGGTGACGACGTCGGCGACGGGCTGGCGCATCACGGAGGAGGTCCCGAGGTCGCCGGTCAGCGCGGAGCACAGCCAGTCCCACCAGCGCGTGACCAGCGGCCGGTCCGCTCCGAGGTTGGCGCGCAGCTGGTCGAGGTCGGCCTGCGAGGCGGTGAGCCCGGCGGTTCCGGCGTAGGCCTTGACGGGGTCGAAGGGGGACAGGGCCGCGACGGCGAACACCCCGAAGGTGACGGCGAGCAGCACCGGGGCGGCGGACAGGGTCCGCCGCCCCGCCATGCGCGCCATCCGCGCCCAGGGGATCCGGGTGGTACGGGTGGTACGGGTGCTCACGGGGCCGGGCTCACTTCTGCTTCGGCTTCCAGCTCTCGATGTTCCACCAGGGGCCGGAGCCGAGGCCGTGGTCGTGGGGTTCGACCTGGGTGCCGGGGCCGTCCCACCGGTCGTCGACGACGTAGAGGTGGTCGATGTGGGTGAGGAAGACGTAGCCGGGGTTCTGGGCGAGCCGGCGCTGCACGGTGTCGTACGCGGCCTTGCGCACCGCCGGGTCGCCGCTGCGGCGACCCTCGGCGAGGGCGGCGTCGACGGCAGGATCGTCGTACCAGGCCATGTTGTTGAAGCCGTCGCCGCCCAGTGAGGAGGTCAGCAGCTGGTACTGGTCGAAGTCCGGGTCGGCCGGGGAGCCGCCGCCGGCGAGGACGGCCTCGGTCTTCATCCGGGGCTCGATGACCTCCCAGGTCCCGGCCTCGGCCTTGATCTCGATGCCGGCCTTGCGGGCGTCGGAGGCGAAGGCGAGGGCGTGGTCCTGGCGGATCTTGTCCCCTGAGGTGTACCAGAGCGGGAAGGCGGCGCGGACCCCGTCCTTGGCGCGGATGCCGTCCTCGCCCGGCTTCCATCCGGCGTCGTCGAGGATCTTCCGGGCCCGGTCGAGGTCGTGGGTGCGCTCGGTGCCGGCCGTGAACCACGGGCTGTCGGTGGGCACGGGGCCGTAGGCGGGCCGGCCGGCGCCGTCCAGCAGTTTGTCGACCATGGCGGTGCGGTCCACGGCGAGGTCGAGCGCCTGGCGGACGGCGACGTCGCCGGTCACGGGGTGGTGGGTGGGGAGGGTCACGTTGCGGTAGTCGAAGGTCCGGGCCGCGTGGGTGCGCCGGTCCGCGTCCTTGGCGAAGCCCTTGGCGAGGTTCGGCGGCAGGATCGCCCCGTCCAGCTCGCCGGAGCGCAGCCGGGTGGCGCGGACGTCGTCGTCCTTGATCACGGCCATGGTGAACTTCTTGACGGCGGGCTCGCCGCCCCAGTAGCCGGGGTTGGCCTTGAAGCTGAGCTTCTCGCCCTTGGACCAGCCGGTGAGCACGTACGGTCCGGTGCCGACGGGCCGGGTGGTGAAGTCGCCGCTGTTGACGTCCTGCCGGCCCGCGACGTGTTCGGGGGCGATCGGCAGCACGGTCCGCTCGGCGAACGGCGCGTAGGGGTACTTCAGGGTGAAGACGACGGTGTCGTCCCCCTTGGCCTCGACCGTCTCGATCGCGTCGAGTTCGGTCTTCGAGGCGTTGTTGGTGCCGGCCGCGAGGATGGTCCGGTAGGTGAAGACCACGTCCTTGGCGGAGAAGGGCGCCCCGTCACTGAACTTCACGCCCCGGCGCAGCGGGTAGGTGTAGGTGCGCCCGTCGGCGGAGACCTCGGGCAGGGCCGAGGCGAGTGCGGGCTGCAGCTTCATGGCGGCGTCGTGGGTGAGCAGCCCGTCGAAGATCTTGGAGTTGCCGTCCTTGCCGTAGCCCAGCAGGGGGCTCAGGCTCTCCGGCTCGGTCGCGATGCCGACCACGACGGAATCGGCGTTCCTCGCCGCACCGGCGCCGGGGGCGGAGCAGGCCGCCAGGCCCGTGGTGAGTGCGGCGGCCAGCATCGTCGCCCTGGCCGCTCCCCGTACTGTCCGGGCCGTCATGCGCTGCACATCCCTGTTCATGATCATATGTTCTTGCAAACAGCATGCAATATTGCCAGACGGGATCAGACGAAGACGAACCGGGGCACAGTGCCGGACCAGGGCCGCAGGGGGCTTGTCGGCCCGCCGCCTTCCGTGCCATATATGTCTAGACCTTTACGGCAGCCGAGGAAGGCACCCCGTGCGACGCAGCGCCCCCACGCTCGCCCTCTTCCTGGCCCTCGCGGGCCTCGCCGGCACGGCGGGCCTCACGGCGTGCACCGCCCCCGACGACGAGCCCCCGCCCGCCCCCGCCGGGCTCACCGCCCAGGCCGGCAGTGCCACTTCCGTGCACGTCATGTGGGACGCGGTGGCGCAGTCCCACGGGGTGACCCGCTACCGGGTCTTCGAGGGCGGCCGCCCGGTCCGCGAACTCCCGGCGGACCGGACCATGGTGGACGTCACCGGCCTCACCCCGCTGACCGGCTACGCCTTCACCGTCCGGGCCGAGGACGCCGCCGGGAACCTCTCCGCCGCCGGCCCGGAGGTCCGCGTGACCACCCCCGCCGCACGGGCCGAGGACCGCAGCGCCCCCACCGCCCCCGCCACCACCACCGGCAGCGCGACCGGCCCCCGCTCCGCCCGGCTCACATGGACCCCGGCGACGGACGACACCGGCGTGACGGCGTACGACGTCTACCAGGGCGGGGCGCGCATCCACACGGCCGGCCCCGGCGAGAGCGCCACCACGCTGAGCGGGCTGCGGCCCGACACCGTCTACACCTTCACCGTCCGCGCCCGCGACGGGGCGGACAACTCCTCCCCCGACGGCCCGCCGGTGGACGTCACCACCCCGCCCGCCTCCGGCGACGGGCCGGGCACCGCGCCCGCCGGCTTCACCGCGACGGCCTCGCCGGGCGCCGTCACCCTCTCCTGGACCGCCCCGGACACCGGCCGCGAGACCTCCGAGTACGAACTGTTCGTCAACGGACGGTCCACCACCGTCGTCCAGTTCGGCGCGGGAGCCGTACCGGCGGGCAGGGTCGAACACCGGCTGTCGGTGTCCGAACCGGCCGGGACGACGTGGGCCGTGAAGCTGCGCGCCCGGCTCCCCGACGGCAACTGGGGGGCCTTCTCCGCGGAACGGACGATCACCCTCACCCCGTGAGGCAGGGCACGAATCCGGCCTTCACGGCACGGCCGGCCGGGAAGATCGCGCACAATACTCCCGTGTTCGGTGAGTACTCGGTCAATGACAGTCAGGCAGATTCCGCGGGTCCCCCGCACGGGAGCCCCCCGCCGGGCTCCGGCGCCGTCCCGGGGAACCTGCCGGCGGAGCCGGCCGGCTTCGTGGGCCGCGAACCGGAACTCCGCTTACTGGGAGGCCTGTTGCGCGAACGCCGGCTGACCACCCTCACCGGGACGGGCGGCGTGGGCAAGTCACGGCTCGCCCTGCGGGCCGTCGCCGACCCCGGCCAGGCACGGGCCGACGGCGTCTGGTGGGTGGAGCTGTCACCGCTGCGCGACCCCGGCCTGCTCACCGCGACCGTCGCGCACGCCGTGGGACTCGCCGGCCACTCGCCCCGGCCGCCCGACGAGGAGCTGTGCGCCTGGATGGCCGACAAGGAGCTCCTGCTGGTCCTGGACACCTGCGAGCACCTGGTGCCCGAATGCCGCCACCTCGTGGGCGAACTCCTGCAGTCCGCACCCGGACTCACCGTCCTGGTGACCTCCCGGGAGCCGCTCGGCTGCGCCACCGAGGAGGTCGTGGAGGTCCGCCCCCTCCCCTGCGAAGGGTCCGACAGCGACGCCCTGGCCCTCTTCCGCGCCCGCGCCCTCGCCGCGGCCCCCGCCTCCTCGGCCGTCTTCGCCGACCCCCGGAGCACCGCCGTCGCCGCGGAGGTGTGCCGACGGCTGGACGGCATCCCGCTCGCCCTCGAACTCGCCGGAGCACGGCTGCGGTCGTGGACCGTGGAGCAGATGGCCGAACGGATCGGCGAGCGCTTTGAGATGCTCGCCGACCTCGGCGGCGCCCTTCCCGCCCGACACCGGGCGATGCGGACCACGATCGGCTGGAGCCACGAGCTGTGCGAACCCCTCGAACGCCTGCTCTGGGCCCGGCTGTCGGTCTTCACGGGCGACTTCGACGCCGCGGCCGCCCGGGCGGTGTGCGCGGGCGGCCCGCTGCCCGCCGCCCGGGTGGAAGGCGTCCTGTGCGGGCTCGTGGCCAAATCGGTGGTGCTGCGCATACGGGAGCGGGGCTCCGGAACCCGCTACCGCATGCTGGACACGATCCGCGAGTACGGACACGACTGGCTGGACGAGCTCGGCGAGGTGCAGATCGTCACCGACCGGCACGCCCACTGGTACGCGGCGCTCTCCCAGGCCGCGGACCGCGGCTGGATGGGCCCGGGGCAGATCGACTGGTTCCGCCGCATCACCGCCGAGCACGCACAACTGCGCACCGCGCTGGAGCACCTGCTCGGCTCCGACCCCACGGCCGCGATGGAGATGGCCGGGGCGCTGTGGTTCTACTGGTTCTCCTGCGGACACGTCCGCGAGGGCCGCGCCTTCCTGGAGCGGGCACTGCGGGCCGCCCCGCGCACGGGGGCCGCCCACAACCAGGCCCTGTGGGCCCTCGGGCTCACCGCTCTGCTCCAGGGGGACCTGGACACGGCCCGCCGGATCGCCGAGGAGTGCACCCGGGACGCGGTGCGGCTCGCGGACCCCGAGCGGGAGCTGCGCGCCGCCCACCTGAAGGCGACCTCGGTCCTCATGCCCGGCGACCCGCTGCGGGCACTGTCCCTGGCCGGCCCCCGGGCCCGGGCCGGTCACGGCGGGCGCACCAGCGGGGCGGGCTGGCTGCTGTGCAAGCTGGCCGGCGCCTACGCCCTGTGCGACCTGGGGCGGTTCGAGGAGGCGGCCGAAGAGGCGCGGTCCCTGCGGGAGACCTGCGCGGAACTGGGCGAACGGTGGCTGCGGGCCTACGCCGACTACATCCTGGCCGTCGCCTCGCTGGGCCTGGGCGACCACGGCGAGGCCGCCCGGCACGTCCGGGCCATGCTGTCCGGCAAACGGCTGCTCGGTGACCGCTTCGGCATCGCGCTGGGGCTGGACCTGCTGGCCGCCGCGGTGGCGGGGCTGGGCGACGGGGAACTGGCGGCCCGCCTGCTCGGTACCGCGCACGCCTGGTGGCGGACCGTGGGGCGGCCGCAGATGGGCTCCCCCTCCCTGAAAGCCGTCAGGGACCGCGGCGAGCAGCAGGCACGGGCCTCGATCGGGGACGCCGCCTACGAGACGGCGTTCCGCGGCGGCGCGGCGGCGACCACGGGCTGAGCAGGGACCGAGCGGGGGCCGCGCCCGACCGGTCCGGGACCTCCCGCCGGGCCCCGGGGGCCGGGCGGCAGCTCTCGGACGCGGCGCGCGGTGCGAGGCGGTGTAACCGTGCCGGGGCTCCCGTCAGTACGGGAGGGGTCTGCCCGACGGTGTGCGCAGGTCCAGGTCTCGGGGAGCGGGCTTGGGGACGGGCTTGCGGATCAGCTGCTGGCGCATGCTGCCTCCTTGCTCAGACCAGGGCCGGGCGGCGCGGTTGCACCGCACGGCTGTCGGGGAGCAGCTCACCGGTGTCGTCGAAGATCACCACTCCGTTGCACAGCAGGCTCCACCCCTGTTCGGGGTGGGGGGCCACGATGCGTGCGGCGTCGTGATCGGCGCTGTCGGCGGCTGGGCAGGGGGGCTGGTGGGAGCACATGGCGCACCTCCTCGCAAAGTGGGGCGGGAGGGCCGGTGGTCACCCGGTCGAATCCGCGATCCACGGTGGCGGCGAGTATTACTGATCGCCACCCCCGGACGGAACCCATATTCGCCATCCAGTTCACGGTGTGTATGCCCCATTACCATGCGCTCATGCCCGTTATCCGGATCGTTCACCGCACGTCCGCACCGGCCCCCGAGGCGTGGTCGCGGCTCACCGACTGGCAGCGCCACGGCGCGCAGGTCCCCCTCACCCGGACGATCATCGAGACGGAGCCCCCGACGCGCGTCGGGACGGTCTTCACGGCGCGCACCGGTGTGGCCGGGATCACATTCGACGACCGCATGGAGGTCACCGTCTGGCGGCCGCCCGCGGGGTCCTCCGCGGGGCTGGCCCGGCTGGAGAAGCGCGGCCGTGTGGTGACGGGCTGGGCGGAGATCGAGATCCGCCCCCTGTCCGTGGGCGGCTCGGAGGTCCACTGGCGCGAGGAACTGCACCTGCGCGGCTTCCCCCGGCTCCTGGATCCCCTGGTGGCGGCGGCCGGCCGCCTCCTCTTCGGCCGGGCCGTCGTCCGGCTGCTGCGCCCCTGACACGCCGAGCCCGGGGCCTCCCGCCCGGTCCGCCGGGCCCGGCCGACCCCGCGGGCCCGGCATGATCGACGGGCCCTTAGGGTGCCGAGGTCACCACGCCGGTGATCCGCAGCGACCGAGGAGACCTCCGTGGCAACTCCGCCACCGCCACCGCACCCGCACGCCACGGGCCCGTACGCCGCCGGCCCCGCCGGCCCGTACGTCCCGCAGCCCTACGGCGCGTACGGATCCCACCCGCAGCCGGGCCGGTACGGCTGCAGCCTGTGCGGGGCCTGGCCGGCCGCGCCCGCGACCGTACGCGGCCACCAGGGCCTGGTCGTGCTGATGCGGTTCCTGAGCGCGCGCGGGCCGTTCTGCCGGGACTGCGGGCTCGCCACCTACCGGCGCATGTCCTCGGACACCCTGTGGCAGGGGTGGTGGAGCCCCCTGTCGCTGGTCGCGACGCCGGTGACCCTGCTGATGAACCTCGGCCCGCGCGCGGCCTTCCGCCGGCTCGCCCCGCCGAGCGGGGGCTTCCGCCCGGCCCTGGACCCGGGCAAGCCGCTGTGGTGCCGGGGCCCGGCCCTGCTCGTCCTCACGCCGCTCGCGCTGCTGGCCTTGGCGGTGCCGGCGCTCCTGCTGCTGGGACTGGTCGCCGGGGACGACGGTCCGCGCCCGCTGCAGTCCGGCCAGTGCGTGCGCAACGACGGCGACTGGAGCGACCAGGAGCTGGTGGTGACCGACTGCTCGTCCCGGCGGGCCGAGTACAAGGTGTCCCGTCCGACGGCGGCGACGGGCGGCACCTGCGCTCCCGGGGACTACGTCGCCCGCCCGGAGTACAGCCCCGACCTCACCCTCAACTGCCTGACCCCGCTGCGCTGAACGGGCCGTACGGGGCGGGGCGAAGCCCCCTCCCCCGTACGGCCCGCCGCACACCGTCCTAGCGGATCGGCATGCCGGAGATCGTGCGCGCGATGACCAGGCGCTGGATCTCGCTGGTCCCCTCGAAGATGGTGTAGATCGCGCTGTCGCGGTGCATGCGCTCCACCGGGTACTCGCGGGTGAAGCCGTTGCCGCCGAGGATCTGCACCGCCTGGGCGGTGACCTTCTTGGCGACCTCGCTCGCGAAGAGCTTGGACATCGACCCCTCGGCCGACTCGAACGGCCGGCCCGCGACCGCCATCCAGGAGGCCCGCCACACCAGCAGCCGGGCCGCGTCGATCTGCGTGCGCATGTCGGCGAGCTGGAAGGCCACGCCCTGGTTGTCGATGATGGGGCGCCCGAACTGCGTACGGGTCTTCGCGTAGTCCAGGGCGACCTCGTAGGCCGCGCGGGCGGTACCGACCGCCATCGCCCCGACCGCCGGCCGGGAGGCCTCGAAGGTGGCCATGGCCGCGTTCTTGACCCGCTCGCCCCCACCGCTGCGGGCGCGCTCGTGGGCCCGGGCGAGGCGCTCGTCCAGCTTCTCCTTGCCGCCGAGCAGGCAGGAGCCGGGGATCCGCACGTCCTCCAGGACCACCTCGGCGGTGTGCGAGGCGCGGATGCCGTGCTTCTTGAACTTCTGCCCCTGCGACAGCCCCGGGGTGCCGGGCGGCACGATGAAGGAGGCGTGCCCCTTGGTGCCCAGCGCGGGGTCGACGACGGCCACGACGATGTGGACGTTGGCGATGCCGCCGTTGGTGGCCCAGGTCTTGGTGCCGTTGAGGACCCACTCGTCCTTCGCCTGGTCGTAGACCGCGCGGGTGCGCATGGAGCCTACGTCCGACCCGGCGTCCGGCTCGGAGGAGCAGAAGGCCGCCACCTTCACGTCGTCGGGGGTGCCGTACATCTGCGGGATCCAGGTCCCGATCTGCTCCTCGGTGCCGTTGGCGACGACGCCGATGGCGGCGAGGCCGGTGCCGACGATGGACAGCGCGATCCCGGCGTCGCCCCAGAACAGCTCCTCCATGGCCATCGGGATGCCGAGGCCGGTCGGGTCGAAGAACTGCTGGGCGTAGAAGTCCAGCGAGTAGATGCCGACCTTGGCGGCCTCCTGGATGACGGGCCACGGAGTCTCTTCGCGCTCGTCCCATTCGGCGGCGGCGGGGCGCATCACATCGGCCGCGAAGCCGTGGATCCAGTCCCGCACCTGCTTCTGGTCGTCGTTCAGCTCCATGGTGAACTCCGCCATGTCCCCTCCACCTGTCCGTACTCGTCCCTACAGAGGTTACTAGCGGTAACCCTTGCGATGGCCACAGTCTGTTACCGGCGAGTAAGCACTGTCAAGCACCGCCGGCACCGGCGGCGGCCGCGGGCCGGACGCCCGCCGGTTCGATCGGCGGGGCGCCCCGGGTGTTACGTTGCGTGGGCGTCACGCACATCGCAAGGGCGGGGAGAGAACACGTCATGGAGACCACGCAGCAGGCCGGGGAACCGGGAGCGGCCGAGCGCCGCCGACGGGAACTGCTCGAAGCCGCCGACCGGGTCGTACTCAGGGACGGCCCCAAGGCCTCCATGAACGCCATCGCGGCCGAGGCCGGCATCACCAAGCCGATCCTCTACCGGCACTTCGGGGACAAGGCCGGTCTCTACCAGGCCCTGGCCGTCCGGCACACCGACGGGCTGCTCGACTCGCTGCGGGCGGCCCTCGACGCCCCCGCCGAACGCCGGCGCCGGGTCGAGGCCACCCTCGACACCTACCTCGCGGCCATCGAGGCCCGCCCGCAGGTCTACCGCTTCCTGATGCACCCGGCCGAGGACTCGCCGCACACCGCGGAGCGCGGCTTCGACGTGGGCCTGCACTCGGCGCCGCTGCTGCGCAGGCTCGGCGAGGAGCTGGCCCAGGTCATCAGCGAGCGGGTGGACCTCGGCACCGGCGGGGAGCAGCTCGCCCGCGTCTGGGGCCACGGGATCGTCGGCATGATGCACGCGGCCGGTGACTGGTGGCTGGGCGAACGGCCCTGCGAGCGAGCCGAGCTGGTCGCCGCCCTCACCGACCTCCTCTGGGGCCGCCTGGCGACCGCCGGCAACCGAGCCGACGGCCCCGGCTTCTGACGCTCCGGCCCCCATCCGGCTTTGCCCGGGGTACCTCCCAGGCAAAGCCGGGACACGGCCGCGGCTCGACAGCGCGCGGGCCCCGCTAGCCGTGCGCGGCGCGCCGGCCCCACGAGGTCCGGCCGATCGCCCGCCGCAGGCGCCGACCCCGCAGCCCCGTCACCCGGTCCGCGTACACCGTCCCGTCGAGGTGGTCGCACTCGTGCTGGAGGCACCGCGCGAAGAACCCGGTGCCCGACACCCGTACGGGGGCCCCGTCGGAGGTGACCCCCTCGACGACCGCGTGGTCGAAGCGGACGGTGCCCGCCTCCAGCCCGGGCAGGGACAGGCAGCCCTCGGGTCCGCGGAACTCGTCCCCGTCGGCCTCCACCAGACGCGGGTTGACGATGTGCCCGACGTGGCGGACCTCCTCGTCGTCGGGGCAGTCGTACACGAACACCCGCTGGGCGACGCCGATCTGGTTGGCGGCCAGGCCGACGCCCTCGGCCGCGTACATCGTGGCGAACATGTCCTCGATGAGCCGGTCCAGATCCGGGCCGAACGCGGTGACCTCCGCACAGGGAGAGTGGAGCACCGGGTCACCCAGCAGGCTCATGGTGCGGACGAGGCCGGTGGTACCGGGGATGGCGCGCTGTCGCATGGCCGTAAGCCTACGACGGGCGACTATATGAGGAGATCCGCGGCGGGGCGGGGGCGCCGCGGTCAAGGCTCCGGCAGGTACTGGATAGGCTGGGGGCGACCGACGCTAGGAGGACAAGGGACGATGGCAGGCAACACGGAGCCGCTTTCGCCGCGGGCCAAGCTGGCCGTGACGGCGGGCAAGGCCGCGGCGGCGGTGTCGCGGGCCGCGGGACGCGGAAGCGGATCGGTGATCGGTGGCAAGGTCGCACTCAAACTCGACCCCGATCTTCTCGGCGCGCTGGCGCAACACCTCGACGTCGTCCTCGTCTCCGCGACGAACGGCAAAACCACCACGACCCGGCTGATCGCGGAGGCCCTGCGGGCCAGCGGTCCGGTCGTCTCCAACGCCCTCGGCGCCAACATGCCGGCGGGCATCACCTCCGCGCTGGCGGGCGGCTCGGACGCCAAGTACGGCGTCATCGAGGTCGACGAGAAGTACCTGGCCGGAGTCGCCAGGGACGTCACCCCCAAGGTGATCGCCCTGCTCAACCTCTCCCGCGACCAGCTTGACCGCGCCGCCGAGACCCGCATGCTCGCGGAGAAGTGGCGCGAGGGCCTCTCCGGCTCCAAGGCCGTCGTCGTCGCGAACTGCGACGACCCGCTGATCGTCTGGTCCGCCTCCTCCTCGCAGAACGTGGTGTGGGTCGCGGCCGGCCAGGAGTGGAAGGACGACGCCTGGTCGTGCCCCTCCTGCGGTGGCGTCATGCAGCGTCCGGGCGACGACTGGTTCTGCGGCGAGTGCGGCTTCCGCCGCCCGACCCCGACCTGGGTGCTCTCCGGCGACCACGTCCTGGACCCGCACGGCTCGGCCTGGCCGATCCACCTCCAGCTGCCCGGCCGCGCCAACAAGGCCAACGCCGCCACCTCGGCCGCCGTGGCCGCCGTCTTCGGCGTCCCGCCGCAGGTGGCACTGGAGCGGATGTACCAGGTGCAGGCCGTCGCCGGCCGCTACGACGTGGTCCAGTTCCAGGGCCGTGAGCTGCGGCTGCTGCTCGCGAAGAACCCGGCCGGGTGGCTCGAGACGTTCTCGCTGATCGACCCGCCGCCGACCCCGGTCATCCTCTCCGTGAACGCGCGGGGCGCCGACGGCACCGACACCTCCTGGCTGTGGGACGTGGACTACCCCCGTCTGTCCGGCCACCCGATCTTCGTGATCGGCGACCGCAAGCTCGACCTCGCGGTCCGCCTGGAGGTCGCGGGCCTGGACTTCCGGGTGTGCGAGAGCATCGACGAGGCCGTGCAGCTCGCGCCGCCCGGACAGATCGAGCTGATCGCCAACTACACCGCCTTCCAGGACGTGCGCCGCCGCGTCGGCAACTAGTACTCATACCCCCAGAGGACACAAGAGCATGAGCGACAACAGCCTGCGTCTGGTGTGGGTCTACCCCGACCTGCTCAGCACGTACGGAGACCAGGGCAACGCCCTGGTCGTGGAGCGCCGGGCCCGCCAGCGCGGCCTGGACGTGCAGCGCGTGGACGTGCGCAGCGACCAGCCCATCCCCACCTCGGGCGACATCTACCTGATCGGCGGCGGCGAGGACCGCCCGCAGCGCCTCGCCGCGGAGCGCCTGCTGCGCGACGGCGGTCTGGAGCGGGCCGTCTCGAACGGGGCGATCGTCTTCTCCGTCTGCGCCGGCTACCAGATCCTCGGCAAGGAATTCGTCAACGACATGGGCCAGCGCCAGGAGGGCCTCGGCCTGCTGGACGTCGTCACCGTGCGCGGTGAGGGCGAGCGCTGCGTGGGCGACGTCCTCGCCGACATCGACCCGCGTCTGGGCCTGCCGCAGCTGACGGGCTTCGAGAACCACCAGGGCGTGACCCACCTCGGACCGACGGCGCGGCCGTTCGCCCGGGTGAGCATGGGCCGCGGGAACGGCACCGGCGACGGCACCGAAGGCGCCTACAACGACACGGTGTTCGGCACCTACATGCACGGTCCCGTGATGGCCCGCAACCCGCACATCGCGGACCTGCTGCTGAAGCTGGCCCTCGACGTGAACGCACTGCCGGCCATAGACGACCGGTGGTACGACGCGCTGCGCGCGGAGCGCATCGCCGCCGCGACGCAGCCCGCGTAGCGCACCCGCGGACCGCTCATCGGGGCGGCCCCCGCATCATGTGTTCGGCCCGGTTTTCCCTTGGGGGAACCGGGCCGACGTCGTTTCGTACGACGATCACGAAGAGGGGGTGGAGGATGGTTCAGCCCACCCTCCTTCCGCTTGTAGGGTGGCGTTAGTTCCAACCGGACGACGTGGTCCGGTCGTCGGCCCACGTTGCAAAGGTCTCTTCTGCCATGCGCATTGGTGTGCTCACTTCCGGTGGCGACTGCCCCGGCCTCAACGCCGTCATCCGCTCCGTCGTGCACCGCGCCGTCGTCGACCACGGCGACGAGGTGATCGGCTTCCACGACGGGTGGAAGGGCCTGCTGGAGGCGGACTACCGCAAGCTCGACCTGGACGCCGTCGGCGGCATCCTCGCCCGCGGCGGCACCATCCTCGGCTCCTCCCGGGTCCAGCCCGAGCACCTGCGCGACGGCGTCGAGCGGGCCCGCGGGCACGTCGCCGACCTCGGCCTCGACGCGATCATCCCGATCGGCGGCGAGGGCACCCTGAAGGCAGCGAACCTGCTCTCGCAGGCCGGCCTGCCGATCGTCGGCGTCCCGAAGACCATCGACAACGACATCGCCTCCACCGACGTCACCTTCGGCTTCGACACGGCCGTCGGAGTGGCGACGGAGGCGCTCGACCGGCTGAAGACCACCGCCGAGTCCCACCAGCGCGTGATGGTCGTCGAGGTCATGGGTCGCCACACGGGCTGGATCGCCCTGCACTCGGGCATGGCGGCCGGCGCGCACGCCATCGTCGTGCCGGAGCGCCCCTTCGACATAGACGAGCTGACGGAGATCGTCGGCGAGCGCTTCTCCGCGGGCAAGCGGTTCGCGATCGTCGTGGTCGCCGAGGGCGCCAAGCCGAAGCCCGGTTCGATGGCCTTCGAGGAGCGCGGCAAGGACATCTACGGCCACGAGCGGTTCGCCGGCATCGGCAACCTGCTGGCCGTCGAGCTGGAGAACCGCCTGGGCAAGGAGGCCCGGCCGGTGATCCTGGGCCACGTCCAGCGCGGCGGCACGCCCACCGCGTACGACCGGGTGCTGGCCACCCGCTTCGGCTGGCACGCGGTGGAGGCCGCGCACCGGGGTGAGTTCGGCATGCTGACGGCTCTGCGCGGCACGGACATCGTGATGGTGCCGCTCGCCGAGGCGACCTCCACCCTCAAGACGGTCCCGGCCGACCGCTACGACGAGGCCCAGACCGTTCTGTGACGTCCCTTTTGTGACAGGCCGCCCCCGCGCGCACGTGCGTCCGGGGGCGGCACTACTGTGGTGGGGCGCCACAGTCAAGGGAGTGAACAGATGGACCACAGCGGGCACGGCATGGACATGCACATGGACATGCCACCGTTCACTCTCGGCCGCGGACTGGAGTTCTCCTTCGACGGCTTCTTCCTGTTCGGCTCGCTGCTCGCGCTCGCGCTGTACGGGTGGGGCGTGCTGCGGCTGCGCCGGCGCGGCGACGCCTGGCCCCTGGGCCGGACGATCGCGTTCACCGTGGGCGTGCTGACCGTCGTCCTGGTGATGTGCACCAAGCTGAACGACTACGGCATGGTGATGTTCAGCGTGCACATGGTCCAGCACATGGTGATCAGCATGATCACGCCGATCCTGGTGCTGCTGGGCGCCCCCGTGACCCTGGCGCTGCGCGCCCTGCCGCCCGCCGGGCGCGGCCGCAAGGGACCCCGCGAACTGCTGCTGGCGCTGCTGCACAGCCGGTACATGCGGATCGTCACCCACCCGGCCTTCACCATCCCGATGTTCATCGCGAGCCTCTACGCGCTCTACTTCACGCCGCTCTTCGACTTCCTGATGGAGAGCCGCACGGGGCACATCGCGATGATGGTCCACTTCCTGGCCGTCGGACTGATCTTCTTCTGGCCGATCATGGGCATCGACCCGGGCCCGCACCGTCCGGGCTACGTGATGCGGATGCTGGAGCTCTTCGCCGGCATGCCCTTCCACGCCTTCTTCGGCATCGCCCTGATGATGGCGAGCGAGCCGATGATCAAGACGTACGCGAACCCGCCGGCCTCCCTGGGCATCGATCCGCTCCTCGACCAGCAGTGGGGCGGCGGCATCGCCTGGGCCTTCAGCGAGATCCCCTCGGTCCTCGTGCTGATCGCCCTGATCTACCAGTGGTACCACTCCGAGCAGCGCGCCGCGAAGCGCTCCGACCGGGCGGCCGACCGCAACGGCGACCAGGAGCTGGAGGCGTACAACGCGTATCTCGCCTCGCTCCAAGCGCGTGGCCAGTAGCGGATTGCCGTCTCCGCGCGCCACCATGGGGCATGACCGGATCCGTTAAGGCGATGGCCGTCATGACCTTCGCCGCACTGGTGGCAGTCGCCGCGTACTCCGTGGTCCTGGGCAGCAACGGCTGGCTGTGGTTCGGCTGGGTGGTGCTGGGCCTGCTGACCGCGGGGATGGCCGCATCGCGCAATGGCTGAGGAAGATTCCCACCGGCCCCTCCGGCCCGTGGCTCACCGTCCGTAAACTGGCGGTGACGACGGGATGACGACAGGAGCGGCCCGGTGTTCTACCTCTTGCTCAAGCACGTGTTCCTGGGACCGCTGCTGCGGCTGCTCTTCCGGCCGCGGATCGAGGGCCTGGAGAACGTCCCGGCGGAGGGGGCCGCGATCGTCGCGGGCAACCACCTGTCGTTCTCCGACCACTTCCTGATGCCCGCCATCCTGGCCCGGCGCATCACCTTCCTCGCGAAGGCCGAGTACTTCACCGGCCCCGGGGTGAAGGGGCGGCTCACCGCCTTCTTCTTCCGCAGCGCCGGGCAGATCCCCGTGGACCGCTCCGGCAAGGACGCCGGGCAGGCGGCCCTGCGGGAGGGGCTCGGCGTCCTCGCCAAGGGCGAGCTGCTGGGCATCTACCCGGAGGGGACCCGCTCGCACGACGGGCGGCTCTACAAGGGCAAGGTGGGCGTGGCCGCGATGGCCCTGGGCGCCGGGGTCCCGGTCGTGCCGTGCGCGATGGTCGGCACCTTCGAGATCCAGCCCCCGGGGAAGAGGATCCCGAAGATCCGCCGGGTCACCATCCGCTTCGGCGCCCCGCTGGACTTCTCCCGCTACGCCGGGATGGAGGGCGAGCGGGCCGTGCTGCGGGCCGTCACCGACGAGATCATGTACGCGATCCTCGGCCTGTCGGGCCAGGAGTACGTCGACCGGTACGCGGCCGAGGTCAAGGCCGAGGAGGAGGCCGAGCGGAAGAGGACCCGGCGCGGACCGCGCTGAGCCCCCTTCCGGAGCCCCGGACACGGGGCCGCCCGCCCCCGCGACCGGTGCGCGGGGACGGGCGGTTCCCCGGACGAGCCGGGGTAGGGTGTCGCGGGCGGTCCGCTAGCGGACGGCGGGGAGCTCCTCGCGGGCGGGCAGCTCCGCGGCCGGTGCGGCGGCGGCCTGCGGGCGGGCCGCGGCCGGGGCCGGGGCGACGGGGGTGGCGTGCGGGGCGCACGTCACGTCCTTGGCGTCGACCTTGCCCGTCAGCAGGTAGGTGTCGACCCGGGTGTTGATGCAGGCGTTCACCAGGCTGGTGACCCCGTGCGAGCCGGCGTTCTGCTCGGTGATCAGACGGGAGCCGGCGAGGCGGCGGTGCAGCTCGACGGCGCCCTTGTACGGGGTGGCCGCGTCGCGCTCCGACTGCACGATCAGGACGGGCGGCAGGCCGCGCTTGGCCCCGACCTGGATCGGGGTGCTCTGCTTGGACTTCCAGGTCGCGCAGGGCAGGTTCATCCACGCGTTCGACCAGGTCAGGAACGGGTACTTCTGGTGCAGCGCGGTGTTGTCCCGGTCCCACTTGGTCCAGCTGGTGGGCCACTTCGCGTCGGCGCACTCGACGGCCGTGTAGACGGCGTTGCCGTTCTCCGACGCCGCGTTGCCGGCCGTGTCCGACATGTCCGGGGCGATGGCGTCGACGAGCGCCTGCTCGTCACCGGCCTCGTAGGCGGCCCAGGTCTTGGCGACCGGCACCCACGAGGAGTCGTAGTACGGGGCGCCCTGGAAGAAGCCGATGAGCTCGGCCGGTCCGACGACCCCGCCGAGCGGGTTCGCCTTGGCCTTGGCGCGCAGCGCCTGCCACTTCGCCTCGACCTTGGCGCGGGTGTCGCCGAGGTGGAACGAGGCGTCGTTCTTGGCGACCCAGTCCTGCCAGTCGTTCCAGCGCATCTGGAACGCGACGTCCTGTCCGAGGTTGGCCTCGTACCAGATGTTGTCCTGGGAGGGGTCGACCACGCTGTCGACGACCATGCGGCGCACGTGGGTCGGGAAGAGGGTCGCGTAGACCCCACCGAGGTAGGTGCCGTAGGACACGCCGAGGAAGTTCAGCTTCCGCTCGCCGAGGGCGGCCCGGATGACGTCCATGTCCCGCGCGCTGTTCGGCGTGGTCATGTGCGGCAGCATCTCGCCGCTGCGCTCCTTGCAGCCGTCCGCGTACTCGGCTGCGAGCTTGCGCTGGGCGCGCTTGTCGGCCTCGGAGTCCGGGACCGGGTCGGCCTTCGGGGCCTTGACGAACTCCTGCGGGTCGATGCAGGAGATGGGCGCGGAGTGGCCGACGCCGCGCGGGTCGAAGCCGACGAAGTCGTAGGCCTTGGAGGTGTTCACCCACAGCGGGCTCTTGGTGGTGACCCGGCGCGGGAAGCGCATGCCGGAACCGCCGGGGCCGCCGGGGTTGTAGAGCAGGGCGCCCTGGCGCTCCTGCGGGGTGCCCGTGTTGCCGATCCGGTCGACGGCGATGTCGATGGTCTTGCCGTACGGCTTCGCGTAGTCGAGCGGGACCTTCACCCAGCCGCACTGGATGGGCTTCTCCAGACCCCAGTCCGCGGGGCAGTCCTTCCAGTCGATCCCGGTGCGGGCCGCACGGTTGGCGGCGATCTGCACGCCCAGCTCCACCGGGAGTCTGAGGTTCGCGTCGGAGCCGGCGGACGGGGCGGCGTTGGCCGACGGGGCCAGCAGCAGACCCGCTGCCAGCGCGCCGGTGATCAGTGTGGCGGCGCTCCCCAGCGTCGCGTTGCGTATCACGTGGTTGTTCCCCCTGCGTCAGGTGCAGCCGTGGGCAGCCGGGTTGGCCGCTTCGGTCGTCGGCGTGCAGGGGGATCCTTTCGCCTGGTCCGCTCCCCGCGACAGAGCGGTGTGGACTTCTTTGCCAACCCGATAACCGGAGAACCGTGTACCGCTGAGCGGTGCCCGATTCGCCCCCGTTCAGGGGCAGTAGGCGCGCAGGGCCTCGTCGAGCCGCTCGCGCAGCAGGAGCGCGTCCGGAGCCAGCGCCGTGACGAGGACGGCCGGCCCCGCCAGTGGCGCGGCGACGGCGAACTCCCCCAGCACGGCCGCCGGGGGCGGCTGCGCCGCGAAGTCCGGGTCCACGACCAGGAGCTGGCCGAGTGCCCGGTGGCCGGCGAGCACCGCCGGGCCGTCCCAGCCGCCGGGGGCGCCGGGCCCGCAGGCCAGTTCCTGGTCCAGCAGCGGGCGGCCGTCCCGGGTGACGGTGAGGCGGCTGCGCAGCAGGCCCGGCGCCTCCCCCGCGCGTCCGAGCACCTGCTCCTCGCGCAGCACCAGGCGGGCCGTGGGGGCCAGTCGGATCCGGGTGCGCACGCTCAGGTCGCTGCCGCGGACGGAGACCAGCGGCTCGGGCAGCCACCGTACGGACGCCCCTTCGTCCAGGGCGAGTTCGACGTCGTACCGGGCGGGCGCCCCGCCGCGCCCGGGCAGGGCGAGGGTGGCCGCCGCCGAGCCCAGGGACAGCCGGGCGCCGGGCCCCGCGGCGGCCCGTACGGTGAGGTGGTCCCCGCCGAGCGGAGCGGTCATGGCGCCGACCAGCACCACCGCGGCCTCTCCCGCCTCCCCCCGGGTGCGGCGCAGGGCGAGGGGGCCTTCCCCGGCCAGGACCGGCAGGGCGGTTCCGCCCCGGCCGTCGGCGGTGGCGTGGATGCGGGCGGTGGCCCGCACGCCCGCCGCCGGGAGCGGGGCGGGGGCGACGGGTACGGCCGCCGGGGGTGCGGAGGTCACACCGCGGTCCAGGCGGTGATCCGCTCGCGCACCCAGGCCGCGACGGGCGCCACGCCCTCGGGACCGCGCAGCGACTGGAAGGCGACGGGCAGTCCCCCGCGCTGTTCGGCTGCGTCCCGGGCCATCCGGCCGAGGTCGGAGCCGACGTGGGGGGCGAGGTCGGTCTTGTTGACGACGAGGAGGTCGGCGGTGGTGACGCCGGGCCCGCCCTTGCGGGGGATGTCGTCGCCGCCGGCCACGTCGATGACGAAGATCTGCGCGTCGGCCAGCCCGCGGGAGAAGGTGGCGGTGAGGTTGTCCCCGCCGGACTCGACGAGGATCAGGTCGAGCGGGGCGTGCTCCCGGAAGGCGTCCTCCAGCTCCTCCACGGCCTCCAGGTTGGCGGAGATGTCGTCGCGGATAGCGGTGTGCGGGCAGGCTCCGGTCTCGACGGCCGTGATCCGCTCGGGGGGCAGCACGGCCTCGCGCAGGAGGAACTCGGCGTCCTCGCGGGTGTAGATGTCGTTGGTGACCACCGCCATGGACAGTTCGGTGCGCAGGGCCCGGCACAGGGCGGCGACGGTGGCGGTCTTGCCGGAGCCGACGGGTCCGCCGAGTCCGATGCGCAGGGCGCGCCGGGTGCCGTCGGGGCGGAGCGGCTCGGCGCTGTGGGTGTGGCGGTGCGGGTGGGCGACGGCGTGGTCGAGGTGCATGGGGGCTCCGTGGTCGCGGGGACGGGGTCAGGAGGCGAAGAGGCGTACCGGCCAGGCGGCATGGGCCTCGGCCGTGATGTCCAGCAGGGGCGAGGAGGCCGCGGGCAGTGAGCCGACGCCTTCCAGGAGGGCCCGGTGTGCGGCGTCGGCGGCGCGGCCGGCGACGGCGTCCAGGGCCGGGGCGAGGCGGGCGAGGACCCCGCTCGCCTCGAAGGGGTCGAGGCCGAGGAGCCGGACCGTCGCGGTGGCCGGGCCCCCGATGCTCTCGTACGCCGCCACGTGCGCGGCGTCGAGCGGCCCGAGCCCGGCCGCCCGCGCGGTGACGCCGAGCACCACGGGCTGGTGGGCGCCGCGCGGGAACGCGGCGGCCAGCTCCTCCAGGGCGGGGTCGGGCCAGGTGGCGCGGGCGGCGCGCAGCAGTTGCCGGCCGAGTCGGCGGGCCGCGGTGCGCAGGGCGGGCGACGGGGTGCGGGCGTCGGCGGCCGCGTCCAGTTCGGCCGGGTCCAGGCCGAGGGCCGCCGCGCCGGCGAGGGCGGCGGCGGTCAGTCCGGCCGTGTGCAGCCGGCCCCGGCAGAAGTCCTCCAGGCTGGCGGCGTCGTGGATCCGGCCCGCCCTGCAGGCGGCCTCGGCCCCGCCGGAGTGGGCGTGTCCCCCGGCGGGGAAGCGTCCGTCGGCGAGGACGAGCAGTGCGGCGAGGCTCATGTGGTCCGGCCCCTCAGAACAGGAAGTAGCGCTGGGCCATGGGCAGTTCTGCGGCGGGTGCCGGTTCGATGGCCTCGCCGTCGATGGTGACGGTGAAGGTGTCGGCGTCGACCTCGACCCGTGGCATGGCGTCGTTGTTGCGCATGTCGGCCTTGGTCACCTTCCGGGTGCTCTCGATGGCGGCGAATCCCTTGCCGAGGCCGAGGCGTTCGGGCAGTCCGTCGTCGAGGGCGGCCTGGGCGGTGAAGTTCAGCGAGTTCAGCGCGGGGGCCCGGCCGTGGCTGCCGAACATGGGCCGGGGCAGGACCGGCTGCGGGGTGGGGATGGAGGCGTTGGCGTCACCCATCTGCGCGTAGGCGATCTGGCCCCCCTTGATGACGAGTTCGGGCTTGACCCCGAAGAAGGCGGGCTGCCACAGGACCAGGTCGGCGAGCTTGCCCGTCTCGACGGAGCCGACCTCGCGGGCCAGTCCCTGGGCGATGGCGGGGTTGATCGTGTACTTGGCGACGTAGCGGCGGGCGCGGTGGTTGTCGGCGGGTCCGTCGCCGGGGAGGAAGCCGCGCCGCCTCTTCATGACGTGGGCGGTCTGCCAGGTGCGCAGGATCACCTCGCCGACGCGCCCCATGGCCTGGGAGTCGGAGGAGATGATGGAGATGGCGCCGAGGTCGTGCAGGACGTCCTCGGCGGCGATGGTCGAGGGCCGGATGCGGGACTCGGCGAAGGCGAGGTCCTCGGGCACGGCCGGGTTGAGGTGGTGGCAGACCATCAGCATGTCGAGGTGCTCCTCGACGGTGTTGACGGTGTGCGGCCGGGTGGGGTTGGTGGAGCTGGGCAGGACGTTGGGCTCGGAGACCACGGTGATGATGTCGGGCGCGTGCCCGCCCCCGGCGCCTTCGGTGTGGTACGAGTGGATGGTCCGCCCGGCGATGGCCGCGAGGGTGTCGGCGACGAACCCGGCCTCGTTGAGGGTGTCGGTGTGGATGGCGACCTGGGCGCCGGTCTCCTCGCAGACGCCGAGGCAGGCGTCGATGACGGCCGGGGTGGAACCCCAGTCCTCGTGGATCTTGAATCCGAGGGCCCCGCCGCGCAGCTGGGAGTGCATGGCCTCGCGCGAGGTGGTGTTGCCCTTGCCGAGCAGGCCGATGTTGACGGGGTGGGCCTCCAGCGCCGCGAACATCCGGGCGAGGTGCCAGGGTCCGGGGGTGACGGTGGTGGCCTTGGTGCCCTCCGCCGGGCCGGTGCCGCCGCCGACCAGGGTGGTGATGCCGGAGGCGAGGGCCTCGTCGACGACGGTCGGGGAGATGAAGTGCACGTGGGCGTCGATGGCCCCGGCGGTGACGATCTTGCCGTTGCCGGCGATGATCTCGGTCTCGGGGCCGATGACCAGGGCGGGGTCGACCCCGTCCATGGTGTCGGGGTTGCCGGCCTTGCCGATGCCGCAGATCCGGCCGTCGCGGATGCCGACGTCGGCCTTGACGATGCCCCAGTGGTCGAGGACGACGACTCCGGTGATGACGGTGTCCGGGGCGCCCTCGGCGCGGGTGGTCCGGGCCTGCCCCATGGACTCGCGGATCACCTTGCCCCCGCCGAAGACGGCTTCGTCACCGGCTCGGCCGGGGCCGCCGGCGCGGTCCTCCTCGATCTCGACGAAGAGGTCGGTGTCGGCGAGCCGGATCCGGTCGCCGGTGGTCGGGCCGAAGAGGTCGGCGTACGCCCGGCGGGAGAGCTCAGCCATCGAGCGGCCCCCCGGTCTCCCCGCGCAGCCCGGGGACGGTGCGCAGGCCGGCGAGCGGGACGAGCTCCACCGCGACGGGGATGCCGGGCTCGAAGCGGACGGCGGTGCCGGCGGCGATGTGGAGCCGGAGGCCGCGGGCGGCGGAGCGGTCGAACTCCAGGCCCGGGTTGGCTTCGGCGAAGTGGTAGTGGGAGCCGACCTGCACGGGGCGGTCGGCGGCGTTGAGCACGGTGAGGCGGGTGACGGGGCGTCCCTCGTTGAGGAGCACCGGGCCGTCCCCGTGGGCGATCTCGCCGGGGATCATGCGGAGGTACTCCTCGTCAGACGATGGGGTCGTGGACGGTGACGAGCTTGGTGCCGTCGGGGAAGGTCGCCTCGACCTGGACGTCGTGGATCATCTCGGGTATGCCCTGCATGACGTCGGCGCGGCCGAGGACGGTGCGCCCGGAGGCCATCAGCTCGGCCACCGTCCGGCCGTCGCGCGCGCCTTCGAGGATGTGCGACGTGATGAGCGCGATCGCCTCCGGGTGGTTGAGGAGGAGGCCGCGGGCCCTCCGCTTCTCCGCCACGTCGGCGGCCACGTGGATGAGCAGTCTCTCCTGCTCGTGCGGTGTCAGTTGCACATCAATCACCAAGTTTCCGGGACAAGATCGACTTCGCGCCGGGGAGACCCTAACGGCCTTCAACACTCTGCTGACCTGCGCATATCCGAGCCAAGCTTCTCTTGCCCAACGCGGGGGAAGGCTTTCCGTTCCGACCACCGCCGCTTTACCGGTTCATGGCTGATCGTTGGCGATCGGACCCGACCGCCACGTTAAGGGCCGCTCTTTTCCACGGGGTTAACCCAGGTTTCGAAAAGCGACCCGGTCCGGCCCGCGGGCGCGCCCGCCCCGGTTCCGTATACGGTCCCGCGTCAGCAGCCGCCGGCGGGCGCCGCCCTCGCTCCCGCGGTCCAGGGCAGCGCGATCCACACCGTCTTGCCGCCCTCGTCGGTCGGGACGACGGAGAGCCGGCCACCGGCCTCGGCGGCGAGCCAGCGGATGATCACCATGCCCCGGCCGTTGTCCTGCTGCACGGCGGCGGGCAGCCGCCGGGGCCACCGCGGGTGGCTGTCGGTGACGCCGACGCGCAGCCATTCGTCCCGTTCCAGGCGGATGTCGACGGTGAAGGTGGGCGACTGGCCGAAGGTGTGCTGCACGGCGTTGGTGGCGAGCTCCGAGACGATCAGCCGGACGCTGTCCCCGGTGTCCGCACCGGCGCCCTCGTCCGGCAGCCCCCATGCGCTCAGCACGTCCGCGACGAAGCGCCGGGCGGTGGCGACCGAGGCGGGATCGCTCGGCAGAGTGACGGATGCTTCCTGGTGGTCTGCCATGGCAACGCCCTTTCCCACCGGGGCGGCGAGGCCCCGGATCTGTGCTGGACGCCAGAGTGCCACCCGCGGTTCCACCACTTCAGCCGTTTCCTCAAGATATGCATATATCTGTCGCTCGTTGCGGTGAACTCTGCTACGGAAGAACGTATTCGGAATGCAGACTGGTGCGACCTGTGCCGGTGGAAGGAGGCGGGTGTGCAGCACGGTCCCGCGGTGCGCCGGCGCAAGCTCGGCGAGGAACTGCGTGCCCTGCGCGACCGATCGGGGCTCACCAGTGGTGAGGCCGCCCGGATCGTGGGATGGCACCAGTCGAAGATCAGCCGTATCGAGACGGGCCGCAGTGGCGTGAAACCGGAGGACATCCGGCTGCTCCTCGACGCGTACGGGGACGTCGTCAGCCCCGAACAACGCGCCCTGCTGGAGGCCCTGTCGGCCTCGGCGTCCGGCCCCGGGACCGGCGACGGCACCGCACGAGGACGCCAGTGGTGGCACGACTACCGCGGCCTGCTCCCGCAGGAGTACCGCGACTTCATCAGCCTGGAGGCAGGCGCCCGTTCGGCGCGCACGGTGGAACTGTCCGTGGTTCCCGGACTGTTGCAGACCCCGGAGTACGCGCGGGCGGTGACCCGGGCCGCGCTGGGCGGCCTCCCCGAGCCGAAGGTCGACGCGCTGGTCGACGTACGGCTGGCGCGGCAGGCCGTACTGCGGGCCGATCCGCCGCTGGAGCTGAGCGCCGTACTGGACGAGGCGGTGCTGCGCCGGCAGATCGGCGGGCCCGGCGTGATGGCGGAGCAGCTGCGGCACCTGGTACGGGTGGCCGGACTGCCCCAAGTACGGCTCCAGGTATTGCCGTTCAGCGTGGGCGGGCATCTCGGCCTCACCGGACCGTTCGTCATTTTCTCATTTACGAACATTGCCGATCTGGATGTGGTGGTACTCGACCATCTGACGAGTAGCCTCTATCTGGAGCGGAAGGAAGACCTCGAGGCGTACGGCGCCGCGTTCCGCACCATCCAGGCGCACGCCCTCCCGCCCCAGGACTCCTGCGAGCTCATCGGCACCCTCGCTGACGACGCGTGAAGGAGGCACTCCCGTGTCCGCAACCCCCTTATCGACCAGCGGACTTCTGATCAGAGCGGCACGGTGGCGGCGGAGCAGCCGCAGCACCGGCATGAACAACTGCGTGGAGGCGGCCGTCCTCGGCGACGGCCTGCTGGCCGTCCGCGACTCCAAGCGGACGGACGGCCCGGCCGTGCTCTTCACCGGGCCCGCCTGGAGCGGCTTCCTCGGCTCGGTCCGGGAGGACGCGCACGGGCGGAAGGGGTAGCCCCCGCTACCGGTCCGTGGCACCGGCAGGGGCGGTCGCGAGGATCACCTCCACCGCACGATCGATCTCCTCCCCCGTGAGATCGGCCCGGGCGGTCAGCCGCAGCCGGGAGATGCCGTCCGGCACCGACGGCGGACGGAAGCACCCCACGGACAGACCCGCCTCGCGGCAGTCGGCGGCCCAGCCCAGCGCCGCCGACGCCGACGGGGCACGCACCGACACCACGGCCGCGTCCGGCCGGGCCGCGGTCAGGCCGGACGCGGTGAGCCGCTCGTACAGCCGGGCGGCCACCTCGCGGGCCCGGCCGGCCCGCTCCGGTTCCCGCCGCAGCAGGCGCAGGCTCGCCAGGGCGGCGCCCGCGGCCGCCGGGGCGAGACCCGTGTCGAAGATGAAGGTGCGCGCCGCGTTGACCAGGTGCCGGATCACCTTGGCCGGACCGAGCACCGCCCCGCCCTGGCTGCCCAGGGACTTCGACAGGGTCAGCGTCGCCACCACGTACGGGGCTCCCGCGAGCCCGGCGGCGTGCAGCGCGCCCCGTCCTCCCTCGCCCAGGACGCCCAGCCCGTGCGCGTCGTCGACGAGCAGCGCCGCGCCCTCGTCCCGGCAGGCGGCGGCGTACCCCGCGAGCGGCGCGGCGTCCCCGTCCACGGAGAACACCGAGTCGGTCACCAGCAGCGCGCTGCCCCCGTGCCCGGCCAGCGCCTTGCGGGCGGCCTCCGGGTCGGCGTGCGGGACGACGGCGGTCTCGGCGCGGGCGAGCCGGCAGCCGTCCACGATCGAGGCGTGGTTGCCGGCGTCGGAGACCACCAGCGCGCCCGGGCCGCCCAGCGCGGTGACGGCGGCGAGGTTGGCCGCGTAGCCCGAGGACAGGACGAGCGCCGCCTCGAAGCCGCAGAAGTCGGCGAGCTCCCGCTCCAGCTCCGCGTGCAGTTCCGTGGTACCCGTGACCAGGCGGGAGCCGGTGGCCCCGGCGCCCCAGCGCCCGGCCGCCTCCTGCGCCCCGCGAACCGTCTCGGGGTGCCGGGTCAGGCCGAGGTAGTCGTTGCCGGCGAGGTCCAGCAGCTCCGAGACCGCCGGCCGGGGGCGCAGCGTGCGGACCAGCCCGGCCTCCTTCCGCACGCGCTCCGCGTCGTCGATCCAGGCGAAGACGTCCGCGGGGGCGGGGGGGTGCTGGGGCATCGGCGTGTCCTCGTGTTTTGTCGGCAGTCCACAGACCTGCCCGACCCTAGCCGCCGCGGGTGCTGCGCCAGGTGTGGTGATACACACACACCCATCCGGCCATGTTGTCCGATCTCTCCTTGGCCGGGAGCGGTCGAGTGGTCCAGGATCAGGGACATGGACCTGCTGAACACCCTGGTGGACAAGGGGCTGCGGCGCGAGCTGCCGACCCGCGAAGAAGCCCTCGCCGTACTGGCGACTTCCGACGACGAACTGCTCGACGTGGTGGCCGCCGCCGGCAAGGTGCGCCGCCAGTGGTTCGGGCGTCGGGTCAAGCTGAACTACCTGGTCAACCTGAAGTCGGGCCTGTGCCCGGAGGACTGCTCCTACTGTTCCCAGCGCCTGGGCTCGAAGGCGGAGATCCTCAAGTACACGTGGCTGAAGCCCGAGGAGGCCTCGGCCGCCGCCGCGGCGGGCGTCGCGGGCGGCGCGAAGCGGGTCTGCCTGGTGGCGAGCGGCCGCGGCCCGACGGACCGCGACGTGGAGCGCGTCGGCCGGACGATCGAGGCCATCAAGGAGGAGAACGAGGGCATCGAGGTGTGCGCCTGCCTCGGCCTGCTCTCGGACGGCCAGGCGGAGAAGCTGCGCGACGCCGGCGCCGACGCCTACAACCACAACCTCAACACCTCCGAGGCCACGTACGGCCAGATCACCAAGACGCACACCTACGCGGACCGCGTCGACACCGTCCAGAAGGCGCACGCGGCCGGCATGTCCGCCTGCTCCGGTCTGATCGCGGGCATGGGCGAGAGCGACGAGGACCTGGTCGACGTCGTCTACTCGCTGCGCGAACTGGACTCGGACTCGGTGCCGGTCAACTTCCTCATCCCCTTCGAGGGCACCCCGCTCGCCAAGGAGTGGAACCTCACCCCGCAGCGCTGCCTGCGCATCCTCGCGATGGTCCGCTTCGTGTGCCCCGACGTCGAGGTCCGCCTCGCGGGCGGCCGCGAGGTCCACCTGCGCTCGATGCAGCCGCTCGCCCTGCACATCGTGAACTCGATCTTCCTCGGCGACTACCTCACCAGTGAGGGTCAGGCCGGGCAGGTCGACCTCGACATGATCGCGGACGCCGGTTTCGAGGTGGAGGGCGCCGGCACGACGACCCTGCCCGCCCACCGCGCCGACGCGGCGGCGGTCGCGGCCGCCGCGACCGCGGGCGGCTGCGGCTCCAACGGCGGAGCCTCGCTCTGCGGTTCGGGCGCCGGGGCCTCCGACGAGGCGGCCGCGGGCTGCGGCTCGGCGTGCGGCGGCTGCTCCGGGCACGCGCACGCCGCGGCGGCGCCGGCTCCGGTCCAGGCCGAGCCCGGCGAGGTCCGGTCCGACCTGGTGGCGGTACGCCGCCGTGGCGCGGGGACGGACATCGCCCCCAATGCCTGACCTGCCCGACCCGCTGCCGGCCGCGGCGGAACTCCTCGCCCTGGACCGGCAGCACGTCTGGCACCCGTACGGGCCGATGCCCGGACGCCAGGAGCCGCTGCTCGTCGCCTCCGCCTCGGGGGTGCGGCTGCGGCTCGCCGACCCCGCCCAGGGCCACGGCCACGAGGAACTGGTCGACGGCATGTCCTCCTGGTGGTCGGCGATCCACGGCTACAACCACCCGGTGCTCAACGAGGCCGCGACGGCCCAGCTGGGCCGGATGTCGCACGTCATGTTCGGCGGGCTCACCCACGAGCCCGCCGTCCGGCTCGCCGCACGGCTCGTGGAGATCACACCCGCGGGGCTGGAGCACGTCTTCCTCGCCGACTCGGGCTCGGTGTCCGTCGAGGTCGCGGTCAAGATGTGCCTGCAGTACTGGCGTTCGGTGGGGCGGGTCGGCAAGACCCGCCTGCTGACCTGGCGCGGCGGCTACCACGGGGACACCTGGCAGCCCATGGCCGTCTGCGACCCCGAGGGCGGCATGCACGAGCTGTGGCAGGGGCACCTGCCGCGGCAGGTCTTCGCGGACGCCCCGCCCGGCGACTTCGACACCCCGGTGGACCCCGCGTACGCCGAGCACCTCCGCACCATGATCGCCGCGCACGCGGACGAGCTCGCGGCCGTCATCGTGGAGCCGGTGGTGCAGGGCGCGGGCGGCATGCGCTTCCACCACCCCGGCCACCTGCGGGTGCTGCGCGAGCTGTGCGACGAGTACGGGGTGCTGCTGATCCTCGACGAGATCGCCACCGGCTTCGGCCGGACCGGCGCCCTCTTCGCCGCGGACCACGCGGGCATCACCCCGGACGTGATGTGCCTGGGCAAGTCCCTGACCGGGGGCTACCTCACGCTGGCGGCGACCCTGTGCACCGAGCGGGTGGCCGACGGGATCTCGCAGGGCGAGGTGCCCGTGCTGGCCCACGGGCCGACGTTCATGGGCAACCCCCTCGCCACCGCCGTGGCCCTGGCCTCCGTGGACCTGCTGCTCGGCCAGGACTGGGCGGGCGAGGTCAAGCGGATCGAGGCCGGCCTGCGCGACGGCCTGGCGGAGGCGGCCGCGATCCCGGGCGTGCGCGACGTACGCGTCCTCGGCGCCATCGGCGTGGTCCAGCTGGACCACGAGGTCGACGTGGCGGCCGCCACCCGCGCCGCGGTGCGCGAGGGCGTGTGGCTGCGGCCCTTCCGGGACCTGATCTACGTCATGCCGCCGTTCGTGACGGGCGCCGAGGACGTGACGCGCATCTGCCGCGCCGTGTGCGCGGCGGCACAGGAAGGCTGAGATGTCCGTAGTGATCGTGTCCGGGACGGGCACGGAGATCGGCAAGACCGTGGTCACGTCCGCCGTGGCCGCCGCCGCGGTGGTGGCCGGCCGCTCGGTGGCCGTGCTCAAGCCCGCGCAGACCGGGGTCGGCGCGGGCGAACCGGGGGACGCCGCCGAGGCCGTGCGGCTCGCCGGGCCGTCCGTCACGGCGACGGAACTGGCCCGCTACCCGGAGCCGCTGGCCCCGGACACCGCGGCCCGGCGCTCCGGGCTGCCGACGCTCGCCCCGGAGGAGATCGCGGAGGCCGCGCGGAGGCTGTCCCTCGACCACGACCTGGTCCTGGTGGAGGGTGCGGGCGGGCTGCTCGTGCGCTTCGACGAGGCGGGCCACACCCTGGCCGACGCGGCCCGGCTGCTGGACGCCCCCACCCTGGTCGTCGCCCAGGCCGGCCTGGGCACCCTCAACTCCACCACCCTCACGGCGGAGGCCCTGCGGGCCCGGGGCCTCGGGGCGCTGGGCGTGGTGATCGGCAGCTGGCCGGCCGATCCGGACCTGGCCGCCCGCTGCAACCTCGCGGACCTCACCCGTTCGTCGGGGCTGCCGCTCCTGGGCGCGGTCCCGGCGGGGGCGGGCGGCCTCGCCGCGGAACGCTTCCGCGCCGAGGCCCCCTCCTGGCTGGACCCTTCGCTGTCGGGCACCTGGTCCGAGGAGTCCTTCCTGGCCGACTGGGCACCGCCGGTGTTCGGCACGGCCCTGATCTGACGGGGCCGCACTGGCCGGGTCGGAGCCGGCCGGGCCCGCTGACGTACGGGGGCGCGGGCCGCGGCCGAGGTCCCGGCCCGGCGGCGCCCGGCGCTCCGGGGCGGCGGGGGCGGAGCCAGGCCTGTCCGGACCTAGCCGAGCGGCTTGACCCAGCGTGTCCACTCGGGCTGCGGCCCGTACCCGGCCGCGGTCCACGCCCCGTGCGCGTCCTCGTTGCGGTCGAGCACCATCGCGTCCGCCCGCCCAGCGCGGCGAACCGCTCCTCGGCCGCCGCCAGCAGCGCGCTCGCGATCCCCTGCCGCCGGAATCCCGGGTGCACGGCGAGCCGGTAGAGGTGGCAGCGCCAGCCGTCGAATCCCGCGATGACGGTCCCGACGAGCTCGCCGCCGCGGCGCGCGAGCAGCAGAGCCTGCGGGTCCCGTGCGAGGAGCCGCTCGACCCCCGCCGGATCGTCGCTGATACTCGTCCCCTCGGCGGCGGACTTCCAGAAATCCAGTACGGCGCTGAGGTCTGCGGCGGAGGCGGGGCCTATGTGAAGATCGCTCATGACCGGATCCCATCATCCCTCCGCTCTCCGTCCGGCGAGGGTCCCTCCCAGTGAAAGGTGTGAGCGTCCGCCCATGGGCGAGCCTCCCGGTACCCGTCGCACCCGACCTCCACGACACGGCGCCGCACGACGCCGCGCGGTCCCCCTCCTCCTGGCCGATCATGGGACGGAGGTGATCGACCGATGACGGAAGTCCTCCTGCTCCTCGTGGCACTGCTGCTCTGCGTGGCCTGCGGGGTCTTCGTCGCGGCGGAGTTCTCGCTGACGACCGTCGAGCGCAGCGAACTCGAACGGGCGGCCCAGCGCGGCGAGCGCGGGGCCGAGAGCGCCCTGGCCGCCGTCCGGACGCTGACCTTCCAGCTCTCCGGGGCCCAGCTGGGGATCACCGTGACCGGCCTGGTCATCGGCATGATCTCCAAGCCTTCGATCTCCGCCCTGCTCCAGGGCCCCTTCGAGGCCATGGGGCTCTCGGAGGGTGCCGCGGCCTCCACCGCCCTGGTCCTCGGCACCGCCGTGTCGACCGTGGTGCTGATGGTGGTCGGCGAGCTGGTCCCGAAGAACTGGGCGATCTCCTCGCCGCTGGCCATCGCCAAGCGCGTCGCGACCCTCCAGCGGGTGTTCAGCCGGGCGTTCAAGCCGCTGATCAGCCATCTCAACACCACCGCGAACCACCTGGTGCGCCGGTTCGGGATGGAGCCGACCGAGGAGCTGGCCTCCGCGCGCACCCCGCAGGAGCTGGTCGCCCTGGCCCGGCACTCAGCGAAGGAGGGCGCGCTGGAGAAGGACACGGCCGAGCTGTTCGTCCGGACCCTGAACCTGGCCGACCTGACCGCGGAGAACGTCATGACCCCGCGGGTCCAGGTCACCGCCCTGGACGTGCAGACCACCGCCGAGGACGTGGCGAACGCGACGATGGCCACGGGTCTGTCCCGCTTCCCCGTCTACCGCGGCAGTCTCGACACGGTGGTAGGCACCGTCCACATCAAGGACGTGCTGGCGCTGCCGGCCGAGGAGCGCCGCCGCCGTCCCGTCGCGCAGCTGCTGCGCGAACCCCTCTTCGTACCGGAGTCGCTGACGGTGGACCGGCTGCTGGACCGGCTCTCCGGGAAGCAGACCATGGCCGTGGTGATCGACGAGTACGGCGGCACGGCCGGAGTGGCCACGCTGGAGGACATCGTCGAGGAGGTCGTCGGCGAGGTGCGCGACGAGCACGACCCGCACGAGACCCCGGACCTGGCCCCGGCCGGTACGGACGCCTCCGGCCGCCTGCTCTACTCCGCCGACGGCGCGGCCCGCACCGACCAGCTGCGACGGGTCGGCCTGCGGGTGCCGGACGGGCCGTACGAGACCCTGGCCGGCCTGATAGCGACCGAACTGGGCCGGATCCCGGTGGTCGGCGACAGCATGGAGATGGACGGCTGGCGCCTCGACGTGGTGGACGCCGTCGGACGCCGGGCCTCGCGCGTGCTCCTGCACGCGCCCGAGACACCGGCCGAAGGCGCCGAAGGTACGGAGGAGACCCGATGACGACCGCGGTCCAGCTGCTGATCGGCCTGGCGACGCTCGTCGTGAACGCCTTCTTCGTCGGTGCGGAGTTCGCGCTGATCTCCGTCCGGCGCAGCCAGATCGAGCCGTACGCCGAGCAGGGCGACAGGCGGGCCCGCGCCGTCCTGTGGGGCCTGGAGCACGTGTCGGCACTGATGGCGGCGGCCCAACTCGGCATCACCCTGTGCACCCTGGTGCTGGGTGTGGTGGCGGAGCCGGCCATCGCGCACCTGCTGACGCCGCTGTTCGACCTCGTCGGGGTGCCGTCGGGGCTGACGCACGCGATCTCGTTCGTGGTGGCGCTGACCCTGGCGACCTATCTGCACATGCTCTTCGGCGAGATGCTGCCGAAGAACGTGGCGCTGTCCGAGCCGGTCCGCACGGCCCTGCTGCTGGGTCCGCCGCTGGTGACGCTGACCCGTGCGCTGCGGCCGGTGATCTTCGCGATCAACGCCTTCGCCAACACGCTGCTGAAGCTGCTGCGGGTGGAGACGAAGGACGAGGTCTCGGCGACGTTCTCGGACGACGAGCTGGCGCAGATGGTGAAGGACTCCAGTGACGCGGGGCTCCTGGACGACCGGGCGAGCGAGCGTCTGCACGACGCCCTGGAGCTGGGTCGGCGGCCCGTGACCGACGTGGTCCTCCCGGTGGACCGGGTGATCTCGGCGCAGGAGGGCATCACTCCGGCGGGCCTGGAGCGACTGTCGGCCCGGAGCGGCTACTCCCGCTTCCCGGTGGTGGACGCCCAGCGCCGGATCCTCGGGTACCTGCACGTCAAGGACGCCCTGGACGCGGACGGGGAGGCGCGGGACGTGCCGTTCCCGGTGTCGGAGCTGCGGCCCATCGCGCAGGTGCGGGCGGAGACGCCGCTGGACGACGTGCTCACCGCGATGCGGCGCAGCCGCACCCACCTGGCGGCGGTGCTGGGCGGGGAGGGCTCCATGACGGGCCTGGTGACGATGGAGGACGTGCTGCGGGAGCTGTTCGGCAGGCCCGCGTCGGCGTAGCAACGTGCGGTCCCCGGCCCTGCGGGGCCGGGGTACCACGCGGTAACATCACTTCGCCATGGAAATGAATGCGCCATACACCAGTTTCGTCGCGGTCGGCGACTCCTTCACCGAGGGGATGTCCGACCTGCTGCCCGACGGCTCCTACCGGGGCTGGGCCGACCTGCTGGCCGCGCGCCTGGCGGCGCGCCGGCCCGGTTTCGCCTACGCGAACCTCGCCGTCCGCGGCAAGCTGATCGCGCAGATCGCCCAGGACCAGGTCCCCGTGGCCGCCGCGATGCGCGCCGACGTGGTGACCCTGGTGGGCGGGCTCAACGACGCCCTGCGCCCCAAGGTGGACATGGGCCGGGTCCGTGACCACCTGGAGGAGTCGGTGGAGCTCCTCGCCCCCTCCTGCAAGAAGCTCGTCCTGATGCGCTCCCCCGGACGCAACGGACCGGTGATGGAACGCTTCCGGCCGCGCATGGAGCAGCTCTTCACCACCATCGACGAGCTCGCCGCCCGGCAAGGGGCCGTGGTCGTGGACCTGTACGGGGCCCCGGCGCTCGCGGACCCCCGGATGTGGGACGTCGACCGGCTGCACCTGACGGCCGAGGGCCACCGGCGGGTGGCGGAGGCGGTGTGGCAGGCCCTGGGCATGCCCCCGGAGCAGGACTGGCGCACCGAGCTGCCGGCCGCCGCGCCCGCGGGCTGGACCGTGCGCCGGGCCCAGGACCTGAGCTTCGCCCGGCAGCACCTGCTGCCCTGGATCGGCCGCCGTCTGACGGGCCGCTCCTCGGGCGACGGCCGCCCGGCGAAGCGTCCGGAGCTGTCGCCGTACGGGGACGGGCCGCTCTCGTAGCAACACACAACCGGAAGCGGGGGTCCGACCTGCGTAAACGCACAGCCGCGGCCCAAGTAGAATTCCTCCACGTGACTGCCAAGCCCCGCATCCCCAATGTCCTGGCCGGCCGCTACGCCTCTGCGGAGCTCGCCGTCCTGTGGTCCCCCGAGTACAAGGTGACGCTGGAGCGGCGGCTGTGGCTCGCCGTGCTGCGCGCCCAGAAGGACCTCGGTATCGACGTCCCGGACGAGGCCCTCGCCGACTACGAGCGCGTCCTCGAGGACGTCGACCTCGCCTCCATCTCCGAGCGCGAGAAGGTCACCCGGCACGACGTGAAGGCCCGCATCGAGGAGTTCAACGCCCTCGCCGGCCACGAGCACGTCCACAAGGGCATGACCTCCCGCGACCTGACCGAGAACGTCGAGCAGCTGCAGATCCGGCTCTCGCTGGAGCTGGCCCGCGACCGCACGGTCGCCGTCCTGGCCCGTCTCGGCAAGCTGGCCGCCGAGCACGCCGAGCTGGTCATGGCCGGCCGCTCCCACAACGTGGCCGCGCAGGCCACCACCCTGGGCAAGCGCTTCGCCACCGCCGCCGACGAGCTCCTGGTGGCCTACGACCGCCTGGAGAACCTCCTCGAGCGCTACCCGCTGCGCGGCATCAAGGGCCCCGTCGGCACCGCGCAGGACATGCTCGACCTGCTGGGCGGCGACGCCGCCAAGCTGGCCGACCTGGAACAGCGGATCGCCACGCACCTCGGCTTCGCCCAGGCCTTCACCTCGGTCGGTCAGGTCTACCCCCGCTCCCTCGACTACGACGTGGTCACCGCTCTGGTGCAGCTGGCCGCCGCCCCGTCGTCGATCGCCAAGACGATCCGCCTGATGGCCGGCCACGAGCTGGTCACCGAGGGCTTCAAGCCCGGCCAGGTCGGCTCCTCGGCCATGCCCCACAAGATGAACACCCGCTCCTGCGAGCGTGTGAACGGCCTGATGGTCATCCTGCGCGGCTACGCCTCGATGACCGGCGAGCTCGCCGGCGACCAGTGGAACGAGGGCGACGTCTCCTGCTCCGTGGTCCGCCGCGTGGCCCTGCCGGACGCCTTCTTCGCCTTCGACGGTCTGCTGGAGACCTTCCTGACCGTCCTCGACGAGTTCGGCGCCTTCCCGGCGGTCGTCGCCCGTGAGCTGGACCGCTACCTGCCGTTCCTCGCGACCACCAAGGTCCTGATGGGCGCGGTGCGGGCGGGCGTGGGCCGCGAGGCGGCGCACGAGGTCATCAAGGAGCACGCGGTGGCCTCCGCCCTGGCCATGCGCGAGCAGGGTGCCGAGCGCAACGAGCTGCTGGACAAGCTGGCCGCCGACGACCGGATGCCGCTGGACCGGGCCCAGCTCGACGCCCTGATGGCGGACAAGCTGTCCTTCACCGGCGCGGCCGGCGACCAGGTCTCGGCGGTGGTCGCCCGGATCGAGGCGATCGCCAAGCAGCACCCGGAGGCCGCCGGCTACACCCCGGGGTCGATCCTCTGACTCCCGACGAGCTGAACGCCGCCCGTGACCGCGTCCTCCCGGACGTGGTCGCGGGCGGTCTGCGTGTGCTGTTCTGCGGGATCAATCCCGGCCTCCTCTCCGCCGCGACCGGCCACCACTTCGCCCGGCCCGGCAACCGCTTCTGGCCCGTCCTGCACCTCTCCGGCTTCACCCCCCGCCGCCTCGCCCCCTCCGAGCAGGAGGAGCTGCTGACCTACCGTCTCGGCATCACCAACGTCGTGGCCCGGGCCACGGCCCGCGCCGACGAGCTGAGCGCCGAGGAGTTCCGCGAGGGCGGCCGCATCCTGACGGCCAAGGTGGAGCTGCTGCGCCCGCAGTGGCTCGCGGTCGTGGGCGTGACCGCCTACCGGACCGCCTTCGGCGACCGGAAGGCCCGGATCGGCCCGCAGGAGCGGACGATCGGTCCCACCCGGATCTGGACGCTCCCCAACCCCAGCGGCCTCAACGCCCATTGGACCGCCGAGTCCATGGCCCAGGAGTACGCCCGCCTCCGTACGGCCGCGGAGTCCCCCGAGGCCTGAGGCCCGGCGGGCCCAGGGCCGAAGACCCGAGGGCCACAGGTGCAGCGGGTGCGCGGGGCTGCGGGCCCGGCGCCCGTCAGGGCGGGTCGACCACCGTGACCGCCGCCGTGAGGAAGTAGGGGCCCTCCCCGTCCCACTGCGTCACGCACACCACCAGCCACCGCTCCCCCGCCCTCCAGAGGTGGACGTGGTCCGTGCATTCGCTCAGCTCGGCCCACGGCTGCGCCGCCTGCTCCCCCGCGAGGCCGCGCTCCAGCACGGTCCCCACAGCGAACACCTGCGGCTCCCCCCACCGGTCGGTCGCGGCCTGCACGAGAGCCCCGTACTCGGCACTGATCTGGTCGGCCGCCTCCGCCCTGCCCGAACCGTCGTCGTCCCAGAGGTCCGGTGTCCGCGAGAGCCGGACCAGATGGAATCCCGGACCGCCGCTGCCGGCGGTGGTCCGGACCGGCTCCGCCGCGAACTCCCTCGCCAGGAGCCGGTCGATCGTGTCGAGGTGCTCTGCGGTGGTCATGCCGTCAGTATCGCGACGACCACTGACATCTGGCCTGCCGTCACGCGTCCCTGCGCCGCAGGGCGACCCACCCGCCGAACAGTGCCGCTGCCGCCCACAGGGCCATGACACCGAGCCCGGTCCAGGGTCCGAGGTCGCCCTCCGCCTGCGTGTGCAGAACCACCTGCCCCGCACGGTCCGGCAGGAACTGAGCCGCACCGCCCGCGGCCTCGCCGACGACGAAGGACACCAGCAGGACGAAGGGTATGAGCAGGCTCAGTACCACCGTTCCGCTGCGCAGCACGGCGGTCAGGCCTGCCGCGAACAGCGCCATCAGCGTCAGGTACAGCCCGCTGCCGACGACGGCCCGGTAGGTGCCCGGGTCGCCGAACTCCAGCGCGTAGGGGCCCATGAACGCCTGGCCCGCGAAGAAGGTGACCAGGCCGGTGATCTGCCCTGCCAGCAGGGCCAGGGCGCCCACCGTGACGATCTTCGACAGGTAGAAGCGGGTGCGGTGGGGCACGGCGGCCAGCGAGGTGCGCAGGGCGCCGTTGTGGAACTCCGCCGACAGGGCTCCGGCGCCGAACACCATGGCGGCTATCTGGCCGAAGTTGAGACCGTAGTAGGCCCCAGTGAGGGGATCGTCTCCCAGACTTCCGGCCTCTGCCTGGCCGATGGCCGCGGCCGTGAGGGCCTGGATGCCGGCTGTGGCGGCGAGCACGGCCGCCAGCGCCCCGAGGGTGCCGCGGAGCGACCGTATCTTGATCCATTCCGAGTGCAGGGTGGACGGGGTGGGCAGAGCGGTGCGCATGGGGGTGCCTCCTGGGGTCGGGATGTTCAGTGGGTCGCGGTGAACCGCGCGTGATCCGCGGTGAGGTCGAGGTAGGCCTGCTCCAGTGAGGCCCGTTCGTCGGCCAGTTCCAGCAGAGGGACGCCTTCGCGGGCGGCCAGGGCGCCGAGTTGCTCCGCGTGGACGTCCTCGACGGTCCACCGCCCGCCCTCGGCGCTCTGCAGCTCGAATCCCTCGCGGGCGAGGGCGACCCGGAGCCGGACCGGGTCGGAGGTCCGCAGCCGTACCCGCGGTGTACTGCGGGAATTGATGAACTCCTCCATCGAGGTGTCGGCCAGCAGCCTGCCGTTGCCGAGGACGACCAGGTGGTCGGCCAGTGCCGAGGTCTCCGACATCAGGTGGCTGGAGACCAGGACCGTGCGCCCCTCGGCGGCCAGGGAGCGCATCAGCTCACGGATCCAGATGATGCCCTCGGGGTCGAGCCCGTTGGTCGGTTCGTCCAGCAGGAGCACGCCCGGGTCGCCCAGGAGGGCTGCCGCTATGCCGAGGCGCTGGCGCATGCCGAGCGAGAAGGACTTGATGCGTTTCCTGGCGACGGTGGCCAGCCCCGACTGCTCCAGCACCTCGTCCACCCGGCGCACCGGGATGCCGCCCGCCGCGGCGAGGACGTGGAGGTGGTCGCGGGCGGTGCGGCCGCCGTGTGCCGACCGTGCGTCCAGCAGGGCGCCGACCCGGCGCAGGGGCTCCTGGAGGTCCAGGTAGCGCCGGCCGCCGATGCGGGCCGTGCCGGAGGTGGGCCGGTCGAGGCCCAGCAGCAGGCGCATGGTCGTGGACTTCCCGGCGCCGTTGGGCCCGAGGAACCCGGTGACCCGGCCGGGCAGGACGTCGAAGGTGAGGCCGTCCACCGCTCGGTGGACGCCGTACGTCTTGGTGAGCTCTCGGAACTCGATGCTGTTCATGGCTCAAGGCTCGCCGCCGGCCCCCGCCCTCCTCCTCCCCCGCGCGAGGGTGCCGTCTCCCCCACGTGGGGGAGACGGCCGTGTGCGGTGCGCTGCCACGATGGGCACATGTACCGACTGCTGCGGGCCCCGCTCCGACCAGTGACGTATTCACGCTGGTTGCACCTCTGCGTGCCGATGCTCCTGCTGGCCATATGGATGTTCGTGTTCCCCCGGTGGCCGTGGGGGCCTCTGTTGGTCGTGCTGCCCTTCGGGCTGGTGCCGTGGGTGCGGCTGGCCGAGGGGCTGCAGGCGCAGTTCCTCCTCACTCCGCACGACCGCGGCTCCGCCGACGGAGCCATAGGCGTCAAGGCGTCGGCGCACTGGGGCGACCGCTGGCGGACGGTCCTGTGGATGGAGACGCGGATGGTCTTCGCGGCGGTCGCCGTGCCGGCCACCGTGTGGCTGCCGGCGGTCTCGGTGGAACTGATCGCGATCGCCGCCGGGCACCCGATCGACCCCGACCCGATGGTGCCGTTCGAGCCCGGCCGCTGGACCGCCGCGCTGCTCGCCCCGGTACCGCTGCTGGTGCTGATGGTCGTCGTGGTGCTCCTCGGTGAGCTGGTCACCGCGGCCGCCACGCGTCTGCTGGGGCCGTCCGCGGCGGAGCGGCTGACCGCCCTGGAGGCGCGTACGGAGCAGCTGCTGGAGCGCACCCGGATCGCGCGGGAGCTGCACGATTCCATCGGTCACGCGCTGACGGTGGCCGTGGTGCAGGCCGGCGCGGCGCGGGCGGCCGGGGATCCCGCCTTCACGGACCGGGCGCTGTGCGCCATCGAGGAGACGGGGCGGGCCGCGCTGGAGGATCTGGAGCGCGTGCTGGCGGTGCTGCGCGAGTCCGGTCGGCCGCCGTCACAGCGGCCGACGCTGGCGGAGGCCGGCCGGCTGCTGGAGTCGGCCCGTGCCTCCGGCTCCACCGTGGACGCACAACTGAGCGGTTCCTTGGACAAGTTGCCCGGTCCTGTCACCCGCGAGGGATACCGGATCCTTCAGGAGGCGCTGACGAACGTGCTGCGCCACTGCGGTCCCGTGCCGGTGCGGGTCCGGGTGGAGGTGGCCGCGGGCGGTCTGCACCTGGAGGTGACGAATCCGCTGCCGGAGCGGCCCGTCGTCACCTCCGGCGGGGGCAGCGGGCTGCGCGGGATGCGGGAGCGGGCGGCGCTGCTCGGCGGGGAGGCGGACACCGGTCCGCACGCGGGCGGTTGGAGAGTGCGCGCGCGGCTTCCGCTGGAGCGAATACGCTGACGGGATGCCGGTCACCGTACTGCTCGTCGACGACGAACCCCTGGTCCGCGCGGGTCTGCGCGCCGTCCTGGACTCCCAGCCCGACATCGAGGTGGTGGGTGAGGCGGCCGATGGCGCTTCCGTGATCCCGCTCGTGCGGCAGTTGCGGCCGGACGTGGTGGCCATGGACGTCCGGATGCCGCTCCTCGACGGGATCGAGGCGACGCGGGCGGTCCTGCGGACGGTCGACTCGCCGCCGAAGATCCTCGTGGTGACGACCTTCGAGAACGACGAGTACGTCTACCAGGCGCTGCGGGCAGGAGCGGACGGGTTCCTGCTGAAGCGGGCCCGGCCGTCGGAGATCGTGCACGCGGTACGGCTGGTCGCGGAGGGCGAGACGCTGCTCTTCCCGGCGGCCGTGCGGGCCCTGGCCGCGGAGTACGGGAACCGGCAGGCCCGGGCCGTGCTGGAGCGGGCGGCTCTCACCGAGCGGGAGGAGGCGGTGCTGCGGCTGATGGCGCGCGGTCTCACGAACGTGGAGATCGCAGGCGAGTTGATCATCGGAACGGAGACGGTCAAGTCCCATGTGAGCGCGATCCTGGCGAAGCTCGGGGCCCGCGACCGCACCCAGGCGGTGATCACGGCGTACGAATCGGGCTTCGTCTCGCCGGCCTGAGCGGAGGGCCCGCTCCGGCCGATGGGGGGCTGCTTCTCGCCGCGGCACCGGGGGCGCAGTACGATCCGGCTGAGAAGCTCGCTAGCTGGGAGGACACACGTTGGGGCAGCTGACCGGCGGGGATCCCTCTCTGCTCCGGCGGATCAACTCCGCGGTGGTGCTGCGTGCACTGCGCACGGCCGGATCGCCGACCCTCACGGACCTCACCCGGCTGACCGGGCTGTCCCGGCCGACCGTCGAAGGCGTCGTGGAGGGACTGATCGGCACCGGGCTCGTCGTCGAGGCGGAGGCCGAGGAAGGCGCGCGCCGGCAGGGGCGTCCGGCCAGGCGCTTCCGGTTCCGGGCCGAGGCGGGGCACCTCCTGGGCATAGAGATCGGCTCGCACCGGGTGGCCGTGCTGCTGTCCGGGCTCGACGGCCGCATCATCGGCGCCGGCACCAAGGAGGTCGCCGAGTCGGCGTCCGCCGACGAGCGGCTGGAGCGGGTCCGCGCGGCCGTCGCCGACCTGCTGCGCCGTGCCGGTGTGCCGCGGGGTTCGCTGCGTGCGGTCGGTGTCGGCAGCCCCGGCATCGTGGAGGCGGACGGTACGGTCCGGCTCGGCACCGCCCTGCCCGGCTGGACGGGGCTGCCGCTCGGGGAACGCCTCCAGCGTTCCTTCCGCTGCCCGGTGCAGGTGGAGAACGACGCCAATGCGGCGGCGGTCGCCGAGCACTGGAAGGGGGCGGCGAGGGACACCGGGGACATGGTGTTCGTGATGGCGGGGCTCAGCCCCGGCGCCGGTTCGCTGATCGGGGGCCGGCTGCACCGCGGCTTCGGCGGCGCCGCCGGCGAGATCGGCGCCCTGCACCTGCTGGGCCGCGAGGCGACCCCGGAGCGGCTGCTGTCGACCACCGGCGAGCCCCTGCACCCACTGGACGAGCCGGCGGTCGCCGAGGTCTTCGCCATGGCCAAGCGGGGCGACGAGCGTGCGGTGGCGGCGGTCGAGCGGTTCCTGCAGCGCCTGGTCCACGACGTCGCGGCGCTGGTTCTGGCCATGGACCCGGAGCTGGTGGTCGTGGGCGGCTGGGCGGCCGGGCTGGACGGCATCCTGGAGCCGCTGCGCAGGGAGCTGGAGCGCTACTGCCTGCGCCCGCCCCGGGTGACCCTGTCGATGCTCGGCGAGGCCGCGGTGGCGACGGGCGCGCTCCGGCTCGCGCTGGACCACGTCGAGGAGGAGCTCTTCGCCGTGGAGAAGACGGTCACGGCCCGCCACCGCTGAGCCGGACCTCCCCGCGCCGACGCGAAAGGCCTCGGCCCCGGCCCGCAGGGATGCGGGCCGGGGCCGAGGACCGAAACCAGGGCTGAGGCCGGGGGCGGCGCGGCGTCAGGACGCGACGCGCGGCTCGTGGGTGATCTCGACACCGCCGGAGTCGCCGAAGGTGAGCCGGCAGGTGTCCGCGCGGTAGGTGGCCACGGAGACCGCCGCGGTGCCCGCGGCGGTGAAGTAGCGCGTGGTCACCAGCAGGACCGGCGCGCCGGGCAGCCGGTCGAGCTCCTTGGCGTCGTCGGCGCGGGCGGAGCCGAGCTCCACCGAGCGGTCCTGGCCGTCGAGGACCAGCCGCTGCAGTTCGCGCAGGACCGCGCGGGCGCGGGCCGGGCCCGAGGGGGCCTCGATGGCGGGGAGTCCGGGGACCGAGGCGGCCGGCACGTGGAGCAGTTCCGCGGCGACGGCCTGGCCTCCGGTGACCCGGGTCCGGCGCACCGTGTGCACCGGCTGGTCCTCCGCGAAGGCACCGCCGGTGCCGAGGAGCTTCAGCACGGCGGCCGACGGGAGCGTCTCGGAGGCGTCCACCGGCTCCCAGCCGTCGGCGGCCTCACCGGGCCAGCTGTGCTGCGCGCTGCCGACGGCCACGCCGACGCGCGGCGGGGCGACCGTGGTGCCGACTCCGCGGCGGCGCTGCAGCCGGCCTTCGAGCTCGAGCTGCTCCAGGGCCTGACGCAGCGTCGCGCGGGCGACGCCGAAACGGGCCGCGAGCTCACGCTCGTTGGGCAGTACCTCGCCGACGGCGAAGTCCTGGTCGAGGGCCTCGCTGAGGACGGTCTTGAGGTGCCAGTACTTCGGTTCCGGCACCGTGTCGAGCTGCGTGGTCCCCACCCTGACTCCTCCTGCCGTCGCTGCACTCGCCGTGTGTTCCAGCGGCAGTTCCGCGCCCTTGTTTATTAAAGGTTCCTGCACTATCCCTGCGACGATAGGACGGTGCACCCCCTTGGTCAAGACCAATGCTCATACCTTTGCCGGGCAGATCGGGCATACGTAGCAAGGCGTTCACGGGATGTTCTCGTACGACCCGGGGCCTTGTAGTCAAGGGCTACCGGACGGTAATCATGGCGGTGGGTACTCCTGACAATCCGTCTCGCACGCGTCCACCGACGAGGAGCAGCATGGCCGCCACGGTCTCCGTCACGATCGATTCGCCGCTCGGCCCCCGGACCGCCACGGTCGCCTACGAGCGCAAGGGCGCCGGCGAACCCCTCCTCCTGCTGCACGGCATCGGCCACCACCTCCAGGCCTGGCACCCGGTGGCGGACGTCCTGGCCGCCGGCCACGACGTGATCGCCGTCGACCTGCCGGGCTTCGGCGCCTCGGACCCGCTGCCCCGGGGCGTCCCCTACTCCCTCGACTCCGTGGCTCCGGCCCTCGGCGCGCTCTGCGCGGCGCTCGGCGTGGAGCGCCCGCACGTCGCGGGCAACTCCCTCGGCGGACTGCTCGCCCTGGAGATGGGCCGCAGGAACCTCGCCCGTTCGGTCACCGCCCTCTCCCCCGCCGGATTCTGGACCGAGGCCGAACGCCGCTACGCCTTCGCCGCACTGCTCGCCATGCGGGCCGGCGCCAGGGCACTGCCCGTCCCGGCCGTCCGCCGCCTCGCGCGCAGCGCCGCGGGCCGTACCGCACTCACCGGGACCATCTACGCCCGCCCGGCGCGCCGTTCGCCGCAGGACGTGGTCGCCGAGACCCTGGCGCTGCGGCACGCCACGGGCTTCGAGGACACCCTGGCCGCCGGCGGCGCCGTACGCTTCACCCACGACGTGCCCGGTCTGCCCGTCACCGTCGCCTGGGGCACCCGCGACCGGCTGCTGCTGCGCCGCCAGGGCGTGCGGGCCAAGGAGACCATCCCGGGAGCGCGTCTGGTCCGCCTGCCCGGCTGCGGCCACGTCCCGATGCACGACGATCCCGCGCTGGTGGCCCGGGTGGTACTGGACACGACCCGCAGCGCGAGCGGGGTCCCGTACCCGCACGGATGAGCGGCTGGCCGCTGTTCATCCGCGGTTCGCGTGGGCGACGCGGCCGGGCCGGGGTGCGGCGGCACTCTGGTCCGACCCGTCCTCGCCGCCCCCTGGAGACGCACCGATGGCTTCGACGCCGCACACCCGACGGTCCCTGATCGGCGGTTCCCTCGCCCTGTCCTCCGCCCTCTTCGCCGCTCCGGCGCTCGCCGCCCCCGCCTTCGCCCGCTCCGGCAGGCCGGGGGCGCCCTGGGGCGTGCAGTCGGGCGAGATCACCGCGCACTCGGCCACCGTGTGGACGCGTGCGGACCGGGTGGCGCGGATGTACGTCGAGACCTCCCCGAGCGAGGCGTTCCGCTACGCCGTGCGCCGCCACCGCGGGCCGCTGCTGGGGCCGTCGAGCGACTACACCGGGACCACCGTCCTGCGCGACCTGCCTCCGGGACAGCAGATCCACTACCGGGTCGTCCTGGCCGACCCCGACGATCCGCGGCGCACCTCCCCGCCGGTCCGGGGCACCTTCCGCACCACCCCGGTCTCCCGTCGCCGTGACGTCCGCTTCCTCTGGTCCGGCGACCTCGCGGGGCAGGGCTGGGGCATCAACCCCGACCTCGGGGGCTACCGGGTCTTCGAGGAGATGCGGCTGCGCGATCCGGACTTCTTCCTCTTCAGCGGGGACACGATCTACGCCGACGGGCCGATCAGGCCCTCGGTGCCACTGCGGGACGGCAGCGTCTGGCTCAACGTCACCACGGAGGAGAAGTCCAAGGTCGCCGAGACGCTCGCGGAGTTCCGCGGGAACTTCCGCTACAACCTGCTGGACGGCAACCTGCGCGCCTTCAACGCCCAGGTGCCCGTCCTCGCCCAGTGGGACGACCACGAGGTGCGCAACAACTGGTACCCGGGCCAGCTGATCGACGACCCCCGCTACACCGTGAGGGAGGCCGACGTCCTCGCCGCCCGCGCACGCCAGGCCTTCGGCGAGTACTTCCCCGTCACCGATCTGCGCGGCGGCCGCGCCGAGGGGCGGATGTACCGCGTGATGCGGCACGGCCCGCTGCTCGACGTGTTCGTGCTGGACATGCGGACCCACCGCAACCTCAACTCCCCCGGCACCCAGACCGACGACCCGGTCGGAATCCTCGGCGCGGAACAACTCGCCTGGATCACAAGGGAACTCGCCCGCTCCCGGGCGACCTGGAAGGTCATCGCCGCCGACATGCCGCTGGGCATCGTCGTCCCGGACGGGGCGACGGACTTCGAGGCCGTCGCGCAGGGCGACCCGGGCGCCCCGCTGGGCCGTGAGCTCCAGATCGCCGAACTGCTGCGGCACATCAAGCACCGCCGCATCACCGGCACCGTCTGGCTCACCGCCGACGTGCACTACACGGCCGCGAACCACTACGCGCCCGAGCGGGCCGCGTTCACCGACTTCGCGCCGTTCTGGGAGTTCGTGTCCGGGCCGATCGGGGCCGGCGGGTTCCCCGCGGGCCGGCTCGACGCCACCTTCGGCCCGCGGACCGCGTTCGTCCAGTCGGCCCCGTTCGCCAACATGTCGCCGGCGGAGAACCCTCCGTACTACGGCGAGGTGGAGATCGACGGCGACAGCGGGGAGCTCACGGTGCGGCTGCGTCGCCAGGGCGGCGGCGTCCTGTTCACGCGGACGCTCCAGCCGGGGCGCGTGGGCCAGTAGCCCTACGGACCGGCCGGGGGCGCCGCGCGGCCCGCCTCGCCCCCGGCCCGTCCCGGTCCGGAAAACTGGAGGAAATCGACCAAGCGGACACTTAACCAGTCGGTCACAGATCGTTCGTGATCACGCAACACCCCTCGGCCACAGTGGTGTGCATGACTGACCGCAGCTCCGCCTCCGCCCAGCGTCCCCACCGTCACCACTGGCGCCGTGACGTCGTCGAACTCGCCGCCCTGTTCTGCGCCGTCGCGGTCGCCGACGGCATCGCGAACCTCGTGGTGCACGGCCCCAGGGGCCCCGTCCTGCTGGTGGCCTCGGCCGTCGCGCTCCTGGTGACGGCCGCGTTCCACACCTGGTGGGCCCGGCGGCACAGCCATGCGCCCCCGCACAGCGCACCGCCCGGAGATCCGGCACCGCCCGCGTCCGCGCATTCCGCCGCCACGCCGGCATCGGCCTCGTCATCGGCGACCACCGCGGCACCGGACGCCACGGGCGCGGGCGGCACGGCCGCGGCCACGGCCTCGCTCTGGCGGATGCGCACGACCGTCCACGACCGGCCCGGAGCCCTGGCCGCCCTCTGCACGGCCCTCGCCCGCAACGGCGTCGACATCCTGACCCTCCAGACGCACCCGCTCCCCGACGGCGGCACCGTCGACGAGTTCCTGCTGCGCGCCCCGCAGCAGCTGCCGTCCGCCGACCTCACCCGCGCCGTCGCACGGGCGGGCGGCCACAGCACCTGGATCGAGCGCGCCGACGCCCACGACCTCGTCGACACCCCGACCCGGATGCTGGGCCTGGCCACCCGTACCGCCCTGGACGCCGCCGAGCTCCCGCTCGCCCTCCGCCAGCTGCTCGGCCGCTGCACGATCCACTCGATCCCCGCGACCACCCTCTCGGGCCGCCCCAACGTCGGCGCGGACGCCCCCGTGGAAGGCGTCCTGGAGGCGACCGTGATGCGGCTGCGCGACCCCTCCGGCGGGGCGATCACCGTGGAGCGCCCCTACCTGCCCTTCACCCCGACCGAGTTCGCCCGGGCCCGCGCCCTGGTCGAGCTCGACGCGCGGCTCGGCCCGCGCGTCCCGCGCAGCCAGGACGTTCTGACCCTGCCCGAGGGCAACGAGATCACCGTACGGCGGGCCGACGGCTCCGACCTGGCCGCCGCCCGCGCCATGCACGACCGCTGCTCCGAGCGCACCCTCGGCCTGCGCTACCACGGGCCCGTGGCCGACGCCGACCGCTACCTCGCCCACCTGCTGAGCCCGCGCTTCGGCCGCACGCTGGCCGCCACCACCGCCTCGGGGAAGCTCGTCGCCCTCGGCCACCTGCTGTGGGACGGCGACGAGACCGAGCTCGCCCTCCTCATCGAGGACGAGTGGCAGCGCCGCGGCATCGGCTCGGAGCTGCTGCGCCGGCTCGTCGCCCTGGCGGTCGAGGCCGGCTGCGACAGCGTGTACGCCGTCACCCGGGCCGCCAACACCGGCATGGTCGCGGCCATGCGCGGCCTGGGCCTGCCCCTCGACTACCAGATCGAGGAGGGCACCCTCGTGATCACGGCCCGGCTGGACGCGACACCGGTCGGCTCCCGGGTGGCCTACGAGCTCCCCCAGGGCCGGCCGGCCCCGCGGCACCTGCCCTGAACACCGGGCCGGGGCACGCGGGGAGGAGCTGCCCGCGTGCCCCGGCCTGTCCGGTTCCGGCCAATCTCCGCGCCCTCCCGCTGTCCGCCGGATCCGCCTCCCGTCCCGAACTGCCTTCTGCACAGGGCTTGTCAGCGAGGTCCGGGGCGGGGCGGCACCGGGTCCGCGCCCCGCGCCCGGAGGGCGGCCCCAGTGGGTGATGACGGGAGCGCGTCGCCCGTACGAAGATGGCCGCATGTCAGAGACCCTCCACAGCGGCAGCGCACCTCGGCTGCCCCGCCAGGTGGCCGACGCGTACGTCGACGACCTCATCGCCCTCGACCCGATCACGGGCACCTACCTGGGTGTCGCCGAGAGCTCCGCCAGGCTCCCGGACTTCTCCCCGGCCGGCTCCGACGCCCTCGCCGATCTCGCCCGCACGACCCTCGCCCTCCTGGACGCCGCCGAGGCGCTGCCCGGTGCCGACGACGACGCCGAACGCCGTTGTGCCCGTCTGCTGCGCGAGCGGCTCACCGCCGAGCTCGCCGTCCACGAGGCGGACGAGCACCTCCGCGCGGTCAGCAACATCCACAGCCCCGCACACTCGGTCCGTGAGGTCTTCTCCCTCACACCCACGGAGACGGAGGCCGACTGGGCGGCCGTCTCCGAACGCCTCCGGGCCGTCCCGGCCGCCCTCGCCGGCTACCGCGAGTGCCTGCGGCTCGGCCTGGACCGCGGCCTGCTCGGCGGCCCGCGCGCCACCACGACCATGATCGGCCAGCTCACCACCTGGGCCGGCCAGGACGGCACCGCGCCCGCCTTCTTCGAGGAGTTCGTGTCCGCGGCCCCCGAGGGCCCGCGTGCCGGGCTCGACGAGGCGGCCGCCGTGGCGACGGCCGCCGTCGTCGACCTGCGCGACTGGATGGCCGCGGTCTACGCCCCGGCCGTCGCGGGCCGGCCGGACACCGTCGGCCGTGAGCGCTACGCCCGCTGGTCCCGCTTCTTCAACGGCACGGACCTGGACCTGGACGAGGCGTACGCCTACGGATGGTCGGAGTACCACCGGCTGCTCGCCGAGATGAAGACCGAGGCGGCGAAGATCCTCCCGGGCGCCGGACCCTGGGAGGCGCTGAAGCACCTGGACGAGCACGGCACCCACATCGAGGGCGTCGACGAGGTCCGGGCCTGGCTGCAGGGCCTGATGGACGAGGCCATGGAGAACCTCGACGGCACCCACTTCGAACTCGCCGACCGGGTCCGCAAGGTGGAGTCCCGGATCGCCCCGCCCGGCGGGCCGGCCGCGCCGTACTACACCTCCCCCTCGGAGGACTTCTCCCGCCCGGGCCGCACCTGGCTGCCCACCATGGGCCAGACCCGGTTCCCGGTGTACGACCTGGTGTCCACCTGGTACCACGAGGGCGTGCCCGGCCACCACCTGCAGCTCGCGCAGTGGACGCACGTGGCGGACCGGCTCTCCCGCTACCAGGCCACGGTCGGCATGGTCAGCGCCAACGCCGAGGGCTGGGCGCTGTACGCGGAGCGCCTCATGGACGAGCTGGGCTACCTCAAGGACGCCGAGCAGCGCCTGGGCTACCTGGACTGCCAGATGATGCGTGCCGCGCGGGTCATCGTGGACATCGGCATGCACCTGGGCCTGGAGATCCCGGCGGACTCCCCGTTCCACCCCGGCGAGACCTGGACGGTGGACCTGGCGCAGGAGTTCTTCGGCCTGCACAGCGGCCGGCCCGACGACTTCGTGGAAAGCGAGCTGACCCGCTACCTGTCGATGCCCGGGCAGGCGATCGGCTACAAGCTGGGCGAGCGGGCGTGGCTGCTGGGCCGGGACAACGCCCGGGCCGCGCGCGGCGAGTCCTTCGACCTGAAGGCCTGGCACATGGCGGCGCTGTCGCAGGGTTCGCTGGGGCTGGACGACCTGGTGGACGAGCTGTCGAAGCTCTGATCCCGTTCGCGTGCGGGCGGGCCCCCGGCCTCCGGGGGCCCGTCACGCCGCGGCCGGTCCCGCCCCCGGCCGTGCCGCACTCTCAGCAGCCACAGTCGTCCGAGTCGGTGGGGGCGGTCAGCGGGTCGGCCTCCATGCGCCGGCGGCCGCCCTGCCAGGTCTCGACCTCGAAGCCCTCGCGGATCCAGTACTCGATGCCGCCGAGCATCTCCTTGACCTGGAAGCCCAGTTCGGCGAGGGCGAGGGCCGCGCGGGTGCCGCCGTTGCATCCGGGGCCCCAGCAGTAGGTGACCACGGGGACGTCCTTGTCGAGGAGCCGTTCGGCCTGTTCGGGGATGAGGGCGGCCGGCAGGTGGACGGCACCGGGGATGTGGGCCTGGTCCCAGGACGGCGTGGAGCGGGAGTCGACGAGCCGGAACCCGAGCGGAGCGCCCTGCCCGCGGTGGGCCGCGAAGGCGGCGGCGACGTCCGAGACGTCCGCGTGGAAGGCCAGGCTCGCGGCGAAGTAGGCGGCGGCCGCGGCCGGCGGGGCCGGGGGCACCCGGAGCACGGGGTTGGTGGGGGCGGGGACTGCCGGGGTGTGCTGCGTCGTCGTCATGTCGAAGAATCTATGATCCGTTGATCTTGTCGGGAAGTGACTTTCCCCGGCCTTTTCCTTGTACTGCCGAGGAATCCCCTGCTAGACCTGGACCATGACCGACTATTCCCCTGACGCCACCGACTGGCGCATCCTGGACGCCCTCCAGCGCGACGGGCGGGCCAGCTTCACCGAGCTCGCCCGGTCCGTGTCGATGTCCGCGAGTGCCGTCACCGAGCGGGTGCGCCGGCTGGAGGAGGCCGGGATCATCACCGGCTACACGGCGGTGGTGGATCCCGAACGGCTGGGCAAGTCGATCCTGGCGCTGGTCCGGCTGCGCTATCCGCACGGCAACTACAAGCCGTTCCAGGACTTCCTGGAGGCCACCACGGAGATCCTGGAGGCCCATCACGTCACGGGCGACGACTGCTTCGTGCTCAAGGTGGCGGCCTCCTCGATGCGACACCTGGAGGAGGTCACCGGACGGATCGCGGGGCTCGGTCCGGTGACGACGAGCATCGTGTACTCCTCACCGCTGCCCCGTCGGCCGCTCAGCCCCTGAGGGCGGACCGGCCGGCGCCCCGGTGCGGGAGCCTCAGTCGGTGAGCGCGGCCGTACGGTGGCGCACCACCGAGCCGCCGCGCTGCTTGACGACCTCCAGCTGGGCCTGGACCCGGGTCCGCAGGTCGGCGACGTGGCTGACGATGCCGACGCTGCGGTCCCGTTCGCGCAGCGAGTCGAGCACGTCGAGCACCTCGTCCAGGGCCTGGTCGTCCAGGCTGCCGAACCCCTCGTCGATGAAGAGGGTGTCCAGCCGGGTGCCGCCCGCCTCGTCGGTGACCACGTCCGCCAGCCCGAGCGCGAGGGCGAGCGAGGCGAAGAAGGTCTCGCCGCCCGAGAGGGTGGCCGTGTCCCGCTCGCTGCCGGTCCACGCGTCCACCACGTGCAGTCCGAGGCCGGAACGGCCCCGTCCGCCCGAACGCGCGTCGGAGTGGACCAGGGTGTACCGGCCCCCGGACATGCGCTGCAGCCGTACGGTCGCGGCGGCGGCCACCTGTTCCAGCCGGGCGGCCAGCACGTACGCCTCCAGGCGCATCCTGCGTTCGTTGTCGGCGGAGGTGCCCGCCGTGAGCCCGGCCAGCCGGGCCACCCGGTCGTAGGCCTCGCGCAGCGGGCCGAGCGCCCGCAGTTCCCGTTCGGCCTGCCGGGAGAGCCGGTCCAGCTCCTCGCAGCGCACCCGGGCCGCGTCACAGGCGGAGCCGGCGGTACGGAGCTTCGCCGCGGCCCGGACGGCCAGCGCCTCGGCCTCCTCCGGCTCGGCCGGGGGCAGCGCCGCCGCCTCGGCGGTGCCGGTCTCGGCGAGGCGGTCCGCCAGCAGGGTCTGCTCGGACTGCCAGGCGTCCAGCCGGTGCTGGAGCGCGGTGCGTTCGTAGTCGGGGAGCACCGCCTCGGCGGCGGCCTCCACGGTGTCGAAGCCGGCCTTGAAGGCGGCGTCGGCGAGCTGGTCGTCGGCCTCCTTCAGCCGGCCGGCGGCGCTCTCCGCGCGGCGCAGGCAGGTGGCCGCGGCGGAGACCATCCGGACGCGGTCCTCCAGGGTGCGGGCGCGGGCGGCGACGGTGGGCGCGTCGCCCCGGACGAGGGCGAGTTCGCTCTCCAGCCCGGCCTGTTCGCGGTCCAGGGCCTCCCGGCGCGAGGCCCGGGCCGCGGCGCGGGTCTCGGCGCCGAGGCGGTCCGCGCTGCGGGCGGCGTGCTCCCGCTCGGCCCGGGCCAGCCGCTCGCGGGCCGTGTGCAGTCCCGCGGCGGCGGTGTGCGCGGCGGCGTGCCGGTCCGTCAGGTCCGAGGTGTACTCGAGGAGTTCGGCGGTGGTGGCGTCGCCGACGACGGAGGCGGCCTCGGCGCGGCCCTCCGCGGCGACGGCCAGCCGGCGCTCGGCGCCGGCCCGGTCCCGTTCGGCCCGTTCGAAGGCCGCGTGGGCGGCGTCCTCGGCGGCGCGGTCCACGTGGCCGGGGGCCGGACGGGCCGGAGCGGGGTGTTCGGAGGACCCGCACACGGTGCAGGCCTCGCCCGCCACCAGCGCCTCGGCGAGCTCGGCGGCGATGCCGCGCAGCCGGGCCTCCTTCAGGTCCAGCCAGCGTTCGCGGGCGGCGGCGGACTCCTCGCGCAGGGTGGCCAGTTCGGCCTCGGCGAGCTCGGCGTCGCGGGCGAAGCCGTCCCGCCTGCGGGCGGCGTCCAGCTGCATGCGGGCGGGTTCGAGGCGGCCCGCGAGCTGCTCGGCGAGGGTGGCGGCCTGCTGGGCGGCGTCCACGCGTTCCTGGAGCGCGGTCCGGATGTCGTCCCAGCGCTCCAGCCAGTCGGCCGACTCCTGGTGCTGCTCCTCGGCGGCGCGCGACTCCCGTTCCAGGTCGGCGCGTTCGCGGCCGATCTCGGCGCTGCGCTGTTCCGCGCGGTGGGCGGCGCCGAGCGCGCCCAGCTCCTCGCGCAGCCGCTGTTCGACGGCGGCGAGCTGTTCGGCGCCCGCCTCGCGGAGCGCGGGCGGGAGTTCGGCCCGGGCGGTGCTCTCGGCGTGCGCGGCGGTCAGGTGCGCGGCGAAGGCGGCGCCGCGCAGCTCCAGCGCGGGGGCCACCCGGGCGCCCCGTCCGGCCCGGTCGAGCAGGGCGCGGACCCGTGTGCGCTCGGGTTCCGCCTCGGCGAGGAGGGCGGAGCGGCGGAGGGTCTCGGCGTGCCGGCGCTGGAGCCGGTCCCGTTCGCGGGCATCCTCGGCGGCCCGCCGGGCGGCGGCGTGCCGGCTCTCGGTGGCGGCGAGCGCGTGTTCGGCGACGTCGAGGCGTTCCCGGGCGGAGCAGCGGGCGACGGCGGCCCAGGCGCGGACGGCCCCGGCCAGTCCGGGGTCGCCGGGCTGGTGTCCGGGCAGCGGCCAGTCCCGCAGGTCGACGCTGTCCCCGGCGGCCTGGGCGAGCCTCTGGGCGGTGTGGAGCACCTTCTCGTCGCCCGCGCGCACCTCGGCCTCGGCGGCACGGCGGCGCTCGGCGAGCAGGGTCTCGACGGCGGCGAAGCGCCGGGTGTCGAAGAGCCGGCCGAGCAGCCGGCCGCGGGCGGCCTCGTCGGCCCGCAGGAACCGTGCGAACTCCCCCTGCGGCAGCAGGACCACCTGGCAGAACTGCTCGCGGCTCATGCCGAGGAGCTGTTCGATCTCCTCGCCGATCTCCTGGTGGGACCGGCTGAGCGGTGTCCAGCCCTCGCCGGTGTGCTCCCGCAGCCGGCTCTGGGCCTTGTCCTTGGTCGTGCCGGTGCCGCGCTTCTTCGGGCGTTCCTGTTCGGGGCGGCGGCTGATCTCCAGGCGGCGGCCGCCGGCGGTGAGCTCCAGGGTCACCTCGGTGGGGGTGCCGGCCGTGGCGTGGTCGCTGCGCAGGCTGGTGCCGGGGGCCTGGCGGGATCCGGGCACGGACCCGTAGAGCGCGTAGCAGACGGCGTCGAGCACGGAGGTCTTGCCGGCGCCGGTGGGTCCGTGGAGCAGGAAGATCCCGGCGGCGGAGAGAGCGTCGAAGTCGATCTCCTGGGCCTCGGCGAAGGGCCCGAAGGCGGTGACGGCCAGCCGGTGCAGCCTCATCGGTGGATCTCCCGGCGTCCGTCGTCGGTGCGTACGTCGTCGAAGGCGCCCCGGAGCACGGCCCGTTCGGCCTCGTCGGGCTGCCCGCCGCCGCGCACGTGGGCGACGAAGTCCTCCGCGATCTCCTGGTCGCTGCGTCCACGCAGCCGCTGGGCGTAGGACGCGCCGGTCTCCTCCTCGCGGCCCTGGGGGTCGAAGGCGAGGGTGAGGGTGTGCGGGAAGCGGGCGGCGAGACGTGCCATGGGGTCGTCGGGGCGGACGGCGTCGGTGAGGGTGGCCTCGACCCAGGCGTCCTCGTGCACGGCGTGCGCGGGGTCGTCGAGCAGCTCGTCGAGCCGTCCGCGCAGCCGTGCGAGGGCGCGCGGGACGGGGGTGTCGAGGCGCTCGGCGGTGCGGATCTCGCCCTGCGGGCCGAGGTCGATCAGCCACATGGTCTTGCGGTGGTCGGCCTCGGAGAAGGAGTAGGCGAGGGGGGAACCGGAGTAGCGGACTCGTTCGTTGACGGACTGGCAGCCGTGGAGGTGGCCGAGGGCCGCGTAGTCCACTCCGGCGAAGACGGAAGCGGGCACGGAGTCGACCCCGCCGACGGTGATGTCGCGCTCGCTGTCGCTGGCCTGCCCGCCGGTGACGAAGGCGTGTGCCAGGACGACGGAGCGGGTGCCGGGCGGGCGGGACGCCAGGTCGGCCCGGATCCGGTCCATGGCCGCGCCGAGGACCGCCTCGTGGCTGACCTTCCGCGCGCCGAACTCGTCCTTGACGAGGGCCGGCTCCAGGTAGGGCAGGCCGTACAGCGCGACGTCGCCGTGCTCGTCGGTCAGCACGACGGGGTCCGCGCAGCCCGCCGGGTCGGTGCGCAGGTGGATCCCGGCGCGTCCGATGAGGCCGGCTCCGACCCCGAGCCGGCGGGCGGAGTCGTGGTTGCCGGAGATCATGACGGTGGGCACGCCGAGGTCGGCGAGCCGGTGCAGGGCCCGGTCGTACAGCTCGACGGCGGGGAGCGGGGGGACGGCCCGGTCGTAGACGTCACCGGCGACGAGGACGGCGTCGACGCCGTGTTCGCGGACCGCTGCGACGAGGTGGTCGAGGAAGGCCGCCTGGGCGCCGAGCAGGTTCACGCGGTGGAAGGCCCGGCCGAGGTGCCAGTCGGAGGTGTGCAGGAACTTCACTCGCCGGCCCCGCCGCACATGCCGTCTCCCCTGGTCGTCTCCCGCTCACCGGACCCCACTACGCTAACCCGTCCCCGGGGGCGCTCAGGGCGCGTACGTCTCGCCGCCCAGGGTGAGGCCGGCCGTTCCGGCCGTGGTGTCGGCGAGCCAGGCCTCGAAGGCGGGCAGGTCCGCCTCGGGGAGGGCCACCTCGATCTCGACGGCGGCCCCGTACCTGAGGTCGACCACGGTCCGGCCGGTGGAGCGCAGGTCGTTCTGGGTCTTGCCGGCCCGCTGGTGGTCGACGGTGACGGTGGCGAGGCGGTAGCGGCGGCGGGTGACGGTGCCGAGGGTGTCGAGGGCCTCGCCGACGACTCCTCCGTAGGCCCTGATGAGACCGCCGGCGCCGAGTTTCACGCCGCCGTAGTAGCGGGTGACGACGGCCACGGCGTAGCGCACGTCGCGGCGCATGAGCATCTGGAGCATGGGCACCCCGGCGGTGCCGCCGGGCTCCCCGTCGTCGCCGGCCTTCTGGACGGAGGCGTCGGCGCCGACGACGTAGGCGAAGCAGTTGTGGGAGGCGGTGGGGTGCTCCTTGCGGATGCGCGCGACGAAGTCCTGCGCCTCCTGCTCGGTCGCGGCGGGGGCGATCGAGCACAGGAAGCGGGAACGGTTGATCTCCGCCTCGTGCACGCCCTCGCGGGCCACGGTCACGTACTGGTCTGCCTTCACCGCTCCACCCTACGGGGAATCGGACAGGCGTCCTCCCGGTTGAGGCGGGTGAGCGGCGGCCCGGGCCGGGCCCCGCGCAGCGGACATCCAGGAGGCGGCACCGTGTACGGCGACCAGGCAACCACACGCAGGATCCTCACCGAGCTCGGCGACACCTGGGCCGTGGTGGGCCTCTCGAACAACACGGACCGGGCGGCGTACGGCGTGGCCCGCGTGCTCCAGCGGTTCGGCAAGCGCGTGGTCCCGGTGCACCCCAAGGCGGAGACGGTGCACGGCGAGCCCGGCTACGCCTCGCTGCGGGACATCCCGTTCCCGGTGGACGTCGTGGACGTCTTCGTGAACAGCGAGCTGGCGGGCGCGGTCGCCGACGAGGCGGTGGCGATCGGGGCCGGCGCCGTGTGGTTCCAGCTCGGCGTGATCGACGAGGCCGCCTACGAGCGCACCCGCGCCGCCGGGCTGTCCATGGTCATGGACCGCTGCCCGGCGATCGAGATCCCGGCGCTCTGACGGTCCGCCCGGTGCCCGTTCCCTGCGCGCCGTGGGCGGGAGCGGGTGCGGGCAGCGGCGCCGACACCGGCGGGACCGACACCGCGAGGGTCATCTCCATGGGCACGGCGCCGTCGTTGCGGTAGGAGTGCGGGAGGTTGGCCTCGAAGGCGGCCGCGGCCCCCGCCGGTACGCGGAACTCCTCCTCGCCGACGACCAGGGTCAGTTCGCCGGCCGTGACGTGGAGCATCTCGATGGTGCCGGAGGGGTGCGGGACGGAGTCCGTGCCCTCGCCCGGCACGAGGTGCCAGGTCCACAGCTCCATCGGCCCGCGCTCGTCGGTGCCGATCAGCATGGTCGTGGAGCTGCCGGCCCCGCTGGACCAGATCCGTACGGCCTCGTCGGGCGCCACGACCCGCACCTGCGGGCCGCGGTCGTGGTCGAGGAGGGCCGAGATGCTGACGCCCAGCGCGTCGGCCAGCCGGACGGTGGTGCCCACGCTGGGGTTCGTCCGGGCCTGCTCGATCTGGATGATCATGCCGCGGCTCACGCCCGCGCGGGCGGCCAGGGCGTCCAGGGTGAAACCGCGCTCGGCGCGCCAGCGCTTGAGGTTCCGGGCGAGCGCCTGGGTGAGCTGTTCGAGATCCGACACCATTCCGTCCAATATCCTGGATGACACAGTGCAGTGCACTGCACTACCGTGCCGTGTATCCGATGCTGTACTCCGACGTTCACCGCACTGTACTGCGAGGCCCGCATGACCGCCCTCTTCGCCCTGGCCACAGCCGTGCTGTGGGGTCTGGCCGACTTCGGCGGCGGGCTGCTGACCCGCCGCCTCCCGGCGCTCACGGTGGTCGTCGTCTCCCAGGTCGTCGCGGTCCTCGTGCTGGGCGCCGTGGTCCTCGGCACCGGGGCCTGGCGCGAGGCGGGGCCCCAGCTGTGGTTCGCGGTCGCCGCGGGCCTGGTCGGCCCCGTGGCCATGCTCGGTTTCTACAAGGCACTGGCCCTCGGCCCGATGGGTGTGGTCTCGCCGCTGGGCTCGCTCGGCGTGGTCGTGCCCGTCGCCGTGGGACTGACGCTGGGCGAGCGGCCCGGCCTCGGCCAGGTCGCGGGCATCGCCGTGGCGGTCGTCGGCATCGTCCTCGCGGGCGGACCGGAGCTGCGCGGCGCTCCCGTGCAGCGGCAGGCCGTCGTCCTCACCCTGGTCGCGGCCTTCGGCTTCGGCGCGGTGATGGCCCTCATCGCCGAGGCCTCCACCACCGTCACCGGCCTGTTCCTCGCCCTGTTCGTGCAGCGGGTGACCAACGTCGCCGTCGGCGGGGCGGCCCTGCTGGTCCAGGTGCGCCGCGGGGTCCCCGCCCTGCCGGCGGGCACCGGTCCGCGGATCCTGTGGAGCCTCCTGCCGGCCCTGGCCTTCGTCGGCCTGGCGGACGTCGCCGCGAACGGCACCTACTCGGTGGCCGCCCAGAACGGCCCGGTCACCGTGGCCGCCGTCCTGTCCTCGCTGTACCCGGTGGTCACCGCGCTGGCCGCGTTCGCCGTGCTGAAGGAACGGCTGCGCACCGTGCAGGCGGCGGGCGCCGGGCTGGCCCTCGCGGGCACGGTCCTGCTGGCCGCGGGCTGACACCCGCGGTCCGTCGGGCCGGTCCCGTCCTCCGGACCCTCCCGGGTCGGCACGATCCGGAGGACAGGCCCTACGCCTGCTCCGCCACGGCCGGTTCGGCGGCGGCCTCCCGGGCCGCGGCCCGCTCGACCTCGGCGAGCTCCGCCTCGGTGAGCTCGGCCAGCCCCCGCAACTGCTCCGGGGTCATTCCGTCGGGGATCGGCACCGGGGCGGGCGTCCGCAGCGGCGGCTGCCACCCCGTCTCCGGCTGCCAGCGCCGCACGATACGGGCCGGCGCGCCCGCGACCACCGCGTGATCGGGCACCTCGCCCCGTACGACCGCGCCCGCGGCCACCACGACGTTGCGGCCCAGCCGCGCGCCGGGAAGGATCACCGCGCCGGTGCCGAGCCAGCAGCCGGGGCCGATCTCCACCGGCGCGTTGCGCGGCCACTGGCGGCCGACCGGCTCGTGCGGGTCGTCGTAGCTGTGGTTGGTGGAGGTGATGTACACGCCGGGACCGCAGAAGGTGTTGGAGCCGATCGTGATCCGGGCGTCGGCGATCACGTGGCTGTCGCGGCCGATGACCACCCCGTCCCCGAGGACCAGCATGGGCTCCGTGCCGAGGTCGAGACCGGGCATCATGCCGGCGGTCAGGGTGACCTGCTCGCCGATGATGCAGTGCCCGCCGAGCGTGATCCACCGCTCGTTGAAGACCGTCCCCTGCGGGAAGGCCAGCCGGGTGCCGTCCCCGATCGCGCCGAAGCGCAGCGGGCCGGGGGTCTGCGCGGTGACCGCGCCGGCCTGCTGCATGAAGCGCCAGCCGGTGTGGACCACACGGCTCGCCAGCCGGCGGCGCAGGACCGCCACGGATGAGAACGTGTTCTTTTTCTTCGGCACCCGGCCACGGTAGTGCGCGCGGCCGCGGTCGTCGGGACCGCGGTCCTGTGATCTTCACCCCATCGCCGGAACCGCGACCGGTGTGGCCTACGGTGCTGTTGGCGCGGCACACCGGACGACCGACGGCAGAGGAAGAGCACATGACGCAGCAGGCGGCCCAGGCACTCGTGGCGGGTGTCAACGGCAAGGACCCGCAGATCGACCCGACGGCCTTCACGGCGCCCACCTCGGTCGTCGTCGGCGACGTCACCCTGGCCGCCGGCGCGAGCGTCTGGTACTCCGCGGTGCTGCGCGCCGACTGCGGCCCGATCACCCTCGGCGTGGACAGCAACGTGCAGGACAACTGCACCCTCCACGTGGACCCCGGGTTCCCGGTGTCCGTCGGCGCGCGCGTCTCCATCGGCCACAACGCCGTCGTGCACGGCTGCACGGTCGAGGACGACTGCCTGATCGGCATGGGCGCCACCGTGCTGAACGGCGCGGTGATCGGGGCCGGTTCCCTCGTGGCCGCGCAGGCCCTGGTCCCGCAGGGCATGGTGGTCCCGCCCGGCTCGCTGGTCGCGGGCGTGCCCGCGAAGGTCCGCCGGCCCCTGACCGACGAGGAGCGGGAGGGCATCAAGGTCAACGCCGCGATGTACGTGGACCTGGCCGGGCAGCACCGCGCCTCGGTGACCCCGGCCTCCTGACGCACGTCCGACCGCGGGCGGGCGGCCGGCCCCGGCGGGCCGCCGCCGATCCGCCGCCGGTCCGCCGACGGCGCGTCCCGGGACCGGCCGGGACGCCGGTGTCACTGGCCGGCGGCGGCCCGGGCCGCGGGCTGGGCCGGGATCTGCGCCTCGGCGCCGGCCGCCGCGGCCGCCTTCTTCATCCGACTGCGCATCACCAGCGTCACCGCGAGGCCGAACGCCACCGCGAGGCCCAGCGCCAGCCAGGAGAAGCGCTTCAGCCAGGGCTCGGCGACGATCCCGACGGAGTAGATGACGGCCGTGGTGCCGCCCGCCCAGAGGATGCCCCCGAGGACGTTGGCGACGAGGAAGCGCCAGTACGGCATGTGCAGCACACCGGCCAGCGGTCCGGCGAAGATCCGCAGCAGGGCCACGAAGCGTCCGAAGAAGACGGCCCACATGCCCCACTTCTCGAAGGAGCGCTCCGCCAGCGCCACCTGCTGCGGGCCGAAGTGCTTGGGGAAGCGCCGGCCCAGCCGCTCCAGCAGCGGCTTGCCGCCCCGGCGTCCGATCGCGTAGCCGATCGAGTCGCCGACGATGGCGCCGGTGATCGCGCACAGGCCCAGGACCACGGGGTCGATCTCGCCGTGCTGGGAGGCGAGCAGCGCCGAGCTCACCAGGATGATCTCGCCCGGGAGGGGGATGCCGAGGCTTTCGAGCCCGATGACGAGACCCACCAGGAGGTAGATGCTGACCGCCGGAATCGTCTCCAGCCATTCCTGGATGTGCACCGGTGCGTCCTCCCGAGTCGTCCCCGGCGCGCCCCCTGTGACATGCCGGACGAGGCAGCCTATCCGCTCGCGACCACGACCTTGGCACGCAGCGGCAGGTCGCCGGAGGAGCGCCCGGCGAACAGCTCCCTGCGGCCGGTGCCCCGGACCCAGGCGTGCTGTTCCGCGTCCCAGGAGGACAGGGCCCGCGCGTCGATGTCGACGGTGACCCGCTGGGCCTGGCCGGGAGCGAGGGTGAGCCGCCGGTAGCCGGCCAGCGCCCGTACCGGCTGGTCCAGCCGGAGGTCGGGCGACGGGCCGAGGTACACCTGGGCCACCTCGGTGCCCTTGCGGCGGCCGGTGTTGCGGACGGTGAACTCCGCGCGCAGGCCGCTGCGTTCGGGGCGGACGGTGAGCTTCTCGTACTGCCACGTCGTGTACGACAGCCCGTGCCCGAAGGGGAACAGCGGGGTCACGCGCCGGGCGTCGTACCAGCGGTGGCCGACGTGGACGCCCTCGGCGTACTCCTGCCGGCCGCCCACGCCCGGGTAGCGCAGCGGGTCCCCGCCGACGGGCGTGCGACGTTCGTCGGCCGGGAAGGTCTGGGTGAGGCGGCCCCCCGGGTCCACGTCCCCGAAGAGGACGTCGGCGGTGGCTCCCGCGCCCTCCTGTCCCGGGTAGTACATCTGGAGGACCGCGCCGGTGCGGGAGAGCCAGGGCATGGTCGTGGCGGACGGGGTGTTGAGCACCACCGTCGTACGGGGGTTGGCGGCCGCCACCGCCTCGATCAGCTTCTCCTGGCCGCCGGGGAGCGCCAGGGAGGTCCGGTCGCTGCCCTCGGTGGCGTCCGCGTAGGCGAACAGGATCACACTGCGGGCCGCCTTCGCCGTCCGCACCGCCTCCGCGAGGTCCGCGGCCCGGATCGCCCCGGTGACGTGCCGCAGCCGGAAGCGCTGGCCCCGCGCGCCACCCTCGGCGGTGACGGAGAGCCGGTGGACGCCCGCCGCGAGGGTGAGGGTGCGGCGCCGGACGGCCTTGCCGTCGGGGGCCGTGCCGAGCAGTCCTCCTTCGCGGTGCTCGGCCATGCCCTGCCGGACGGGGAAGAGCTCCGCACCGTCCAGGCGCACGACGGGGCGCTTGCCGGTGTAGTGCACGAGCAGGGTCCACTCGTCGGCGGCCGCGAGGCGGAACTCGCCCTCGTGGCGCCAGACCTGCCCGGGGCCCACGGCGCGGTCGTCGAGGGCGGCCGCCGGGGTGAGCAGTCCCGCCGGGAGGGCTCTGCCGTAGAGGTCCTCGCCGAGGGCGTGGCCGACGGTCGCGCCCTTGCCGGCCCGCCGCCGGATGGCGGTGAGCGGGGCCTCGGCCCCGTCGGGGACCACGTGTGCGCTGCCCCCGCCGCCGACGAACGGCACCTGCCCGGTGGGCCCGATCACCGCGAGGGAGCGGGCCGCGGGCCCGGTCAGCGGCAGTGTGCCGTGCTCGTTGCGCAGCAGCACCGCCCCGGCGGTGGCGACCTTGCGCGCGAGGCGCGCGCCCGCGGCGGCGTCGCGCGGGGGCCGGGCGGCAGGCCTGGCCGCCAGCAGCCCGAAGCGGTCCATGGTGGTCAGGATCCGGTGGACGGCCAGGTCGACGGCCGCCTCCTGGACCGAACCCCCGTGCACCGCGGCGCGCAGCGGGGCGCCCAGGTGGGTGCCGCCGGGCATCTCCATGTCGAGGCCGGCGCGGACGGCCGCGACGGTGCTGTGGGCGGCTCCCCAGTCGGACAGCACCCAGCCGTCGAAACCCCAGCGGCCGCGCAGCAGTTCGTCGAGCAGGGGCCGGCTCTCGCAGGCGTGGACGCCGTTGACCTTGTTGTAGGCGCCCATCACGGCGCCCGCGCCGGCGGCCACGGCGGCCTCGAAGCCGCGCAGCTCGGTCTCGTGGAGGGTCTGTTCGGAGGCGATCACGTCGATGGTGTCGCGGCCCCGCTCCTGGTTGTTGAGGGCGAAGTGCTTGACGGCGGCGACGAGGCCCTCGTCCTGGATCCCCCGGACGGTCGCGCCCGCGAGGTCGGCGGTCAGGCGCGGGTCCTCGGAGAAGGTCTCGAAGTTCCGGCCGGCGTACGGGGTGCGGATCAGGTTGACCATCGGGGCCAGCAGGACGTCCTGGCCCAGGGCGCGGCCCTCGCGGCCCAGGACCCGTCCGTACTCGCGGGCCAGTGCCGGGTCGAACGCGGAGGCGAGCAGGACGGGGGCGGGCAGCGCGGTGGCGCGCCGGGCGACGCGCACCCCGGCGGGCCCGTCGGCCAGGCGCAGCGGGGGGATCCCCAGGCGCGGCACGCCGGGCACGTACCCGGCCTGCCCCAGCGGGCCGGGGTCGCGGGCTCCGTGCAGCAGGGCCGTCTTCTCGTCGAGGGTGAGCCGCTCCAGCAGGCTGTCGATCCGGGCCGCGCTCCCGGGTTCCGCGGGGGCGGGCGCGGGGGGTGCGGCGGGCGGGCGGCCGGACGCGGGGGCGCCGGCCCCCGGGGGCACGGCGGGGGCGCAGGCGGCCGCTCCGAGGGCCGCGCCCGCCGCCGCCGCGATCCGCATCGCCGAGCGTCTGGAAACGGCCTCGTTCATGGGGTCTCCCTGTGGCCCGGTCCGGCGGGGCGGGAGCGGTCCGCGCCGGACCGCTCCCCGGGCCACTGTGCGCCGCGGCGCGGCGGGGCCCGCACAGACGCGCCACCGGCGGCGCCCAGGTTCAGCCCTCCGGCAGCGGCGGGGGCAGGCTCTCGCTCTTGCGTCCGGGCTCGTCCTGCAGCTGGACCCGCGCCTCGGTGCGGTGCCCGCGCGCGATGTAGTCCCGTACGACCGCCTCCACCGCGTCCTGCGGGGAGCCGACCCCGGCGAGCACCATCACCTCCACCACGAGTTCGGCGTCGAGGCTGATGTTGACCTTGGCCACGGGTACCCCCTCCATCCCATCGTCGTGCGAGGGACTCTAGCGCCGGGGCGGGCTCCCGGGCCCGAAACGGCGCGTGCCCGCGGCCCCGGGAGGGGCGGCGGGCACGCGCGGGCACCGGTGGTCAGGCGTGGGGCCGCAGCGTCCAGACCACGGTCATCTCTCCGGTCACGGCCTCGTCCTCGCGCTGGATGGCGATGGTGACGGGGAACTCGGGGCGGCCGCCCGCGTCGAGTTCGGCCACGACCTCCGCGGCCGGGCGGCCCAGGGTGGCGGTGGCGGTGACGACGCCCTTGGCGAGCTTCTTGTAGCCGATCTCGGCCTTCACGGCGAGGGGCACGGCGCGCGAGAGCTGGTCGCCGAAGGCGGCCAGGACGATGGCGCCGCTCGCGGACTCGGCGAGGGTGAACATGGCGCCGGCGTGCGGGCCGCCGACGTGGTTGTGGTAGTCGGGCTGGTCCGGGAGGCGGACGACGGCACGCTCGGGGGTGGTCTCCAGGAACTGGAGGTTCAGGGTCCGGGCCATCGGCACGGTCGCCGCGAGCAGTTCGCCCACGTTCATCTGGTCTGCGCTCATGGAACGCGATGTTACCCACGGGTAGGCCCCGTTGGCCAGAGCTCACCGGGGGGCGGCCGTGGCTCCCCCGGACCGCTCCCACTATCGTTACCGGCCATGTGGCCAGGACAGCAGCAGCCGCCCGGGGGCGAACAGAACCCTCAGGACGCGCAACAGAACCCGTACGCGCAGCCTCCGGGACAGCCGGGGCAGCAGCCGAACCCGTACCAGCAGCAGCCCGGTTACGGCTACCCGCAGCAGCCGGGCTACCAGCAGCCCGGCGGTGTGCCCGGACAGCCCTGGGGCCAGCCCCAGCAGCCTCAGCCGCCCCAGCCTCCGCAGGGATCCGGCGGCAGCCCCTACTCGACGAAGACCGTGGCGATCGTCGCCGCCGCCGCGGTGGTCGTGGCGGCCGCCGCCACCGGCGCCTATGTGCTGACCCGCGACGACAAGCAGACCGAGGCCAACGACAAGCCGCCGGCCAGCTCCTCCGCGCCCCCCGCCGAGACCCCCGCCCCGGCCGGGAGCAGCCCCAACCCGCGGGCCGGCGGCGAGCTGAAGCCCGTGATCCCGGGCTGGAAGGTCGTCGTCAACACCAAGTACGGCGTGGCCTACGACGTGCCGCCCGAGTGGAACGTCAACGAGTCCGGCGTGATCCTCTTCTACGACGACGAGGTCAAGAACGACGGCAAGCCCGTCATCACCATGACGGGAACGGCCACCCTCAAGCAGGAGTGGTGCACGGTCGACAAGAACGCCGACGGCAGCATGGAGAAGTTCTCCATCGCCGACGCCGGCGTCAAGGGAGCCCAGGGCGCCAAGGACACCGGCCAGGCCGCCCGCGACAACACGGGCACCTGGGTCTGGGCGGGCTTCGCCCAGAAGGAGCCCAAGGGCACGGTCAAGGTGACCGAACCGAAGGAGTACACGACCTCCTCCGGCCTCAAGGGCCACACGGTGGTGGCGACCGCGGCGGGCGTGAAGAAGGAGCACAAGTGCTCCACCGACGGCAAGGCCGTCGGCTTCGCCTTCAAGAACGCCGTCGGCGACTTCGCCAGCTTCGCGCTCATCAGCGCCGCGGGCGTGAAGGAGGAGGTCGCGACGGACGTCTCCGACAAGGTCCTCAGCTCCGTCCGGCTCACCGGCTGACGCCGTACGCGTGCACCGCGTCCCCGCCCCGGGCAGGCAATCCGTTTGGATTTCCGGGCCCGGGGCGGGGATAGTCCGGGGGTGAGCCTTCCTCCCGACGCACTGCCCCGCACGCCCGCGCCCCGCCGCCGCCCTGCCTGGGCCGGCCGCAACTACACCCTCCTCACGGGCGCCGCGGTCGTCACGAACCTCGGCAGTCACGGAGCGCTCATCGCCTCGGCCTTCGCCGTCCTGGAGGCCGGCGGGTCCGGCGGCGACGTGGGCCTGGTCGCGGCCGCGCGGACCGTGCCGCTGGTCCTCTTCCTGCTCATCGGCGGCGCCGTGGCCGACCGGATCCCCCGCCACCACGTGATGGTCGCCGCCAACGCCCTGAACTGCGTCTCGCAGGCCGTCTTCGCCGCGCTCGTGCTCGCGGGCGACCCCCAGCTCTGGCAGATGATGCTGCTGACCGCCCTGTGCGGCACCGGCACCGCCTTCTTCAACCCCGCGGCCGAGGGCATGCTGCTCTCCACCGTCTCCGGCGAGCACGCCAACCGCGCCTTCGCGCTCTTCCGCATGGCCATGAACGGCGCCGGCATCGGCGGGGCCGCCCTGGGCGGGGCGATGATCGCCGCCATGGGCCCGGGCTGGGTGCTGGCCGTGGACGCGGCGGCCTTCGCCGTCGCGGGCGCCCTGCGCGCCTTCCTCGACGTCCGCGCCGTACCGGACCGGGCGCCGGGCGGCGGGCTGCTGGCCGACCTGCGGGAGGGCTGGGTGGAATTCCGCACCCGCCCCTGGCTGTGGAGCATCGTCCTGCAGTTCTCCGTCGTCGTCGCCGTGGTCGGCGCCGCGGAGGCGGTCTACGGTCCGCTGGTCGCCCGGGACCGGCTCGGCGGGCCGGCCCCCTGGGGTCTTGCCCTGGCCTTCTTCGGGGTGGGCACGATCGCGGGGGCCGTGCTGATGATGGTGTGGAAGCCGCGACGGCTGCTGCTGATCGGCACGCTGTGCGTGTTCCCCCTGGCGCTGCCGTCGGCGGGGCTCGCCGTGCCGCTGCCCGTGTGGGGCCTGTGCGCGGTGATGTTCGTCAGCGGCGCCGCGATCGAGGTCTTCGGCGTGAACTGGATGACCACGATGCACCAGGAGATCCCGGAGGAGAAGTTCTCCCGGGTCTCCGCCTACGACTGGTTCGGGTCGGTCTCGATGCTGCCCCTGGCCACGGCCCTGGCCGGCCCGGTCGAGTCGGCCGTCGGCCGCACCGAGGCCCTGTGGGGGTGCGCGTCACTGGTCGTGCTCGTGACCGCGCTCGTCCTGCTGGTCCCGGACGTCCGGCGGATGACCCGTCGGCCCCCGGCCCCCAAGTCGGTGACGCTCCCCGCCCCCGCGCCCGCCGCGGTGCCCGGCCCCGCCGACGTCTGACCGGCGGGCGCACGCACCGCCGGGTCATCCCACGCTGAACGCGCCCGCCGGCGGCGGCGGGGACGCGGTGGCGTCCGCGTCCGCCACCGGCTCCGCTCCCCGCACGAACCGCGCCAGCGCGTCCCCCGACTCCACCCGTGCGGGGAAGGCGTCGGACGCGCACCTCCGCGACAGCGCGGCCACCGGCAGGGCCGCGTCCGAGGCCAGCAGCAGCGCGTTCCCGAACCGCCTCCCCCGCAGCACGGAGGGCTCCGCGACGAGGGCCAGCTCCGTGAAGGCCGCGGCGAAGTTGGCCAGCTGCGCCCGCAGGAAGGCGAACGGCGCCCCGTCCGCGAGGTTCGCCGCGTACAGCCCGCCCGGCCGCAGCGCCCGGGCCGCGGCCCTCGCGTACTCCACCGAGGTCAGCTGCGCGGGCACCCGCGAGCCCCCGAACACGTCGGCCACGATCAGGTCGGCGCTCGCCGGGGGCGCCGCCTCCAGCCACGCGCGGGCGTCGGCGGTGTGCACGGTGACCCCGGAACCCTCCGGCAGCGGAAGGTGCTCGGCGACGAGCCCGACCAGGCCCGCGTCGAACTCGACCACGTCCTGGCGGGACCCGGGCCGCGTCGCCGCGGCGTAGCGGGGCAGCGTGAGGGCGCCGCCGCCCAGGTGCAGCAGGTCCAGCGGCAGCCCGGGCTCCGCCGCACAGTCCAGGACGTGCGCCAGCCGGCGTGCGTACTCGAACTCCAGGTGCTCCGGATCGTCCAGGTCCACGTACGACTGCGGGGCCCCGTCGACGGTCAGCAGCCAGGCCCGCTCGGCGTCCACGTCCGGCATCAGCCTGGCGGTGCCCTGGACCGTGTCCCGGACGACCGGGATCTGTTCGTCGCTCACCGCACCATTGTCCGGCAGGGCCCGGGGCCGCCGCGGACGCGGCCCCGCCTCCTCTACGGAGACCAGACGGCGGCCGCCTCGGCCACGTGCCCGGCGGCCTGCGCCAGTCCGGCGCGGGCCGCCGGATCCCGCCGGGCCGGGTCCAGGACGTTGCGCCCGAAGGCCTTGCGGGCGGCGGCCGACGGCGTGATCAGCAGTACCTTCGCCCCCGCCGCGCGCAGCCGGGCCGCCTGCGCCGCCGGGGACGGGACCAGCCGGGAGCCGAGCGTGATCGGGGCGATGACGACGACCCGTTCGTGGCCGGCGGCCAGGTCGGCGTTGGTGGCGGAGCGGATTCCGCCGTCGACGAACCGGCGCCCGCCGACCGTCACCGGCGGCCACACCCCGGGCACCGCGCAGCTCGCGGAGACCGCGTCGACCAGCCCGCTGCCGCTCTCCCGGTCGAACGCCTCCAGCTCGCCGGTCAGCGCGTCGACCGCGGTGACCACGAGGCGACGGCCCGGCCAGTCGTGCGAGACCAGGCGGGCGGCCAGCACCTTGCGGCGCTCCGCCTCCGCCCCGGTGTCCGCCGCCAGTGCCATGGCGCCGACCCTGCGGCGGTAGGCGGCCGCGTCGCCCCGGGAGCGCGCCATGGCGAGGGCGAACCGGGCGAGGGTGCCCGCGCCGAGCCTCGCCACGGTCTCGCCGGAGGCGTCGCCGAGCTGGCGCTCGTAGAGTTCCTGTGCGGTGAGCAGGCCGGAGGTGAGCTGGGCGCCGACCACCGAACCCGCCGAGGTGCCGACCACCAGGTCGGCCGTGGTGAGGTCGACGCCGGCGCGGGCGAGCCCGTGGAGGATCCCGCACTCCCAGCCGATGCCGGTGAGTCCGCCGCCGCCGAGGACCAGTGCCGTCCCGCCGCCCATGTCCGTCCGCCCCTTCGCCCGTGCCTGCCCCTGTGCCTGTGGTGACGGCAGTCTCGCCCAGCGGGCGCGCCGCCACCACAGGGGGGTCCCGGTCGGGCCGGGCTCAGTCCAGGACGGCCGTCACCGTGCCCGCGCCGACGGTGCGCCCGCCCTCGCGGACGGCGAAGCCGAGCCCCGCCTCCAACGGCACGTCCCGGCCCAGCTCGACGGTCATCTCGACGGTCTCACCGGGCCGGGCCACGGCCGCGGCCCCGAGGTCCACCACCCCCACCACGTCGGCGGTGCGGATGTAGAACTGCGGCCGGTAGCCGCCGGCCACGGGCGTCGTACGGCCCCCCTCGGCTCCGGAGAGGACGTACACCCGCGCGGTGAAGCGGCGCCGGGGCGTCACGCTGCCGGGCGCGGCGACCACGTGGCCGCGGCGCACCCCGTCGCGCGGCACCCCGCGCAACAGCAGCGCGACGTTGTCCCCGGCCTCGGCGGACTCCATCGGCTTCCCGAAGGTCTCCAGGCCGGTGACCACCGTCTCGGTCGGCTCCCCGTCACCACCCAGGACGCTCACCCGGTCGCCCGGGCGCACGGTGCCGCGCTCGACGGCCCCGGTGACGACGGTCCCGCGCCCGGTGATGGTGAGCACGTTCTCCACCGGCAGCAGGAACGGAGCGTCCGTGTAGCGCACCGGCATCGGGACGTAGGTGTCCACGGCGTCCAGCAGGGCCTCGACGGCCCCGGTCCAGCGGGGGTCGCCCTGCAGCGCGCCGAGCCCGGAGACCCGTACGACGGGCGCCGCGTCCCCGCCGTAGCCGTGCGCGGTGAGGAGTTCGCGGACCTCCAGCTCGACCAGGTCGGTGAGTTCGGGGTCCCCCGCGTCGGCCTTGTTGAGCGCCACCACGATGTGGTCGACGCCGACCTGCCGGGCGAGGAGCACGTGCTCGGCGGTCTGGGGCATGACGCCGTCGAGGGCGGAGACGACGAGGATCGCGCCGTCGAGCTGGGCGGCGCCCGTGACCATGTTCTTGACGTAGTCGGCGTGGCCCGGCATGTCGACGTGGGCGTAGTGGCGGGTGTCGGTCTCGTACTCGACGTGCGTGAGGTTGATGGTGATGCCCCGGCGGGCCTCCTCGGGGGCCCGGTCGATGCGGTCGAAGGGCACGAAGGAGGCACCGCCGCGCTCGGCGAGGACCTTGGTGATGGCGGCGGTGAGGGTGGTCTTGCCGTGGTCGACGTGACCCATGGTGCCGATGTTGAGGTGCGGCTTGGTCCGCACGAAGGCCGTCTTGGCCATGATCTTCTTCCCGTGGCTGGTGAGCGGAACGGGACCCCGGAACCGAGCCGACCCTCCCCCTGTGGGGTCCGCCGGACGATCCGGGAAGGGTCAGCTTCGTGCGCCGTCGAACGCGGCGGGGGCGGTTGCGCCCGCGACCGCGGGGACGACCGGGAACGCGGCAGCCTTCGGCGCGTCCGCGACTGCGGACGGCGCTGCGGGGAAGGCGAACCGGGACATGCCCCTGATCCTGCCGGAGCGCGCCGTCCGCGTCGAACGATTTACCGGGGCGTGAACTGCGCCGCGGTCAGAGGTTCCTGAGGGCCTCGCGCACGGACAGCGGTGACAGTGCGGACCGTTCGGCGGCGACGAAGGCGCGCACCGCCCCCGGGTCCGTCTTCGCGTACGCGCGCAGCGCCCAGCCGATGGCCTTGCGCACGAAGAAGTCGGGGTGGCCCGCCTGCCGCCGGCAATAACGGAAGAGCCGCTCGGCGTCGGTGGCCCCCTTGGAGCCGAGCTGGTGGAGCAGTGCGGTGCGGACCGGCCAGAGGTCCTCGTCGCCGATCCAGTCGTCCATCACCGGGACCAGTCCCGGATCCGCGGCGACCAGCGGGCCCACCGTGTGCGCGGCCAGCAGGTCGACGGTGTCCCACCAGGGGACGGTGGTGATCAGGTGCCGGACCACGGGCAGGATGCCGGAGGAGCACCGGCCGACGTGCCGGCGGAGGTAGTCCACGGCGAAGTAGTGGTACTCCCGGTGCGGCAGCCGCCAGCAGCCCAGCGCGAGCGCCGCGCAGTCGTCCTCGGAGGGCGGGGGAGTGTTCTTGGTCACTGTCCGGGACAGCTCCCGGCGCAGCGGCGCGGGGATGCCGAGGAACGGGGCCACGTCCTTCATGTAGGCGGCCATGTCCGCGGCCCTGGCCGGGTCGGCGGCCGCCGGGTACGCCGCCGTCAGCCGCTCCAGGAGGGTGTCCGCGAGGGCGCTCGGGGGCACCCCCGGGGGCCGTGTGCCGTTCGACAGCATGAGGCCCAGATTACGGCGCCGTGTCCCCCGGGTCGGCTAGTCTCCCGGGATGTCCCTCCTCCTCGCGCCGTGGACCCGGCTGACGCTGCTCGCCGTCCTGCTCGTGACGGCCGGTGTGTGCGTCCTGGTGTACGAGCCCCAGCGGATCCTGTCGGAGGGCTGGCCCCCCGGGCTCCCGGTGGGCGCGGCGGTGCTGCTGTTCGCAGCCGCGTACGGCGTGTGCTCGGCCGCCTTCGTACCGCGCCCGCTGCTCAACCTGGCCGCGGGAGCCGTCTTCGGCACGCAGTTCGGCCTCGTGGCGGCGGTGGGCGGGACGGTGCTCGGCGCGGGCATCGCCTTCGGTCTGGGCCGGGTGATGGGGCAGGAGGCTTTGCGTCCGTTCCTGCGCGGGCGTCTGCTGGAGGCGGCCGACGGGCAGCTGAGCCGGCACGGCTTCCGCTCGATGCTCGCGGTGCGGCTCTTCCCCGGGGTGCCCTTCGTGGTGGCCAACTACTGCGCCGCGGTGTCCCGGTGCCGCTGGGGGCCGTTCCTCCTCGCGACGGCGCTCGGCGTGGTCCCGAACACCACGGCCTACGTGGTCGCGGGGGCCAGCGCCGCCTCCCCCGGATCGCCCGCCTTCCTCGTCTCCTTCGGCTTCATCGTGGTCTCCGTGGTGGGTGCGGGAGTCGTGGCATGGCGCAAACGGCACCGGCTGGCACCCGCCGGGGGCGCCGCTCCGGCGTACGAACTGACGCCCCAGCACCCCCCTGTGGTCAGCGGCGCTCCGCACGGGCCCTAGCATCGGGGGCGAACTGCCCGACGATCACAAGGACGAGCGCACCCCGACATGAGCTGGTTCGAATCCCTAATCCTCGGTCTCGTCCAGGGGCTTACGGAGTTCCTCCCGATCTCCTCCAGCGCCCACCTGCGGCTGACCGCGGCTTTCGCCGGCTGGCACGATCCGGGAGCGGCCTTCACGGCGATCACCCAGATCGGCACCGAGGCGGCCGTGCTGATCTACTTCCGCAAGGACATCGCGCGGATCGTGTCCACCTGGTGCCGCTCGCTGTTCAACAAGGAGCTGCGCTCCGAGCAGGACGCCAAGATGGGCTGGCTGGTCATCGTCGGCTCGCTCCCGATCGGCATCCTCGGTCTGGTCTTCAAGGACGCGATCGTGGGTCCCGCCCGCGACCTGCGGCTGACGGCGACCACCCTGATCGTCATGGGCATCGTGCTCGGCGTCGCCGACCGGCTGGCCGCGCGCGACGAGGAGGGCGGCCGGCACCGTGCGGTCCGCGAGCGCAAGACCCTCCAGCAGCTCGGCGTCAAGGACGGACTGGTCTTCGGCCTCTGCCAGGCGATGGCCCTCATCCCCGGCGTCTCCCGCTCCGGTGCGACGATCTCCGGCGGCCTGCTGCTCGGCTTCACCCGTGAGGCAGCGGCCCGCTACTCCTTCCTCCTCGCGATCCCGGCCGTGCTGGCCTCCGGCGCGTTCGAGATCAAGGACGTGATGGAGACCCCGGGCCACATCTCCTGGGGCCCGACGCTCTTCGCGACGGCCATCGCCTTCTTCGTGGGCTACGCGGTGATCGCCTGGTTCATGAAGTTCATCACAACGAAGTCCTTCATGCCGTTCGTGATCTACCGGATCATCCTCGGCATCCTGCTCTTCGTGCTGATCAGCATGGGTGTCCTGAGCCCGCACGCGGGCGAATCCGGCGGCTGAAACCGGACTGCACAGGTAGCGCCATCCAGCGTTTTCCAGCGCCTGATTGCAGCACCTCGCCTCCCACCGGGGAGGCGGGACACGCCCCACCAGCGTATGTGCGTCCGCAAAGTAGGGGATGGCGCGGAAGGGCCCGCACGGCAGTGCGGGCCCTTCCGCTTGGCGGTGCGGGCCGGGATGCCGAACGGAGAATCAACGTTCAGCCGGGCAGGCGGCAGCGCCGTTCGGTGGAGCCGGACGGTCTGTGGATGGGTTGGCCGGGGTCAGGCTGCGGTGGAAGCTTCCCCGTGACCCCGGACACTCGACGTCCATGCTGCGAGGGCGTGCTGATGCCACTGCCTGGTCTCGGTCGGGGTGAGCTGGGCCGTTTCGTTTGGATCACCGCGCAGACCAGAGGAAGATGCTCGCGATGTGAAGTCCGGCCAGGCAGATGGTCGCGGTCTTCTCGTAGCGGGTGGCGATGCCTCGCCACTGTCTCAAGCGGTTGATGCAGCGTTCGACGGTGTTGCGTTGCTTGTACGCCTCGCGGTCGAAGGCGGGTGGTCTGCCGCCCCGGCTGCCGCGCCGCCGTCGGTGGCGGCGCTGATCGGCCGGCACAGGGATGACCGCCCGGATACCGCGCTTGCGCAGGTGTTCACGGATCGCGCGGGAGGAGTACGCCTTATCGGCCAGCACCACGTCCGGCCTTGTGCGGGGCCGCCCTCGCCGTCGAGGAACGCGAAGGCGGGCCATGACGTGAGCGAAGGCGGGTGCGTCACCGGCCTGTCCGGCGGTGAGCACGAAGGCCAGTGGCCGGCATTGGGCATCGGAGGCCAGGTGAATCTTCGTGGTCTGTCCGCCGCGGGACCGGCCGATGGCGTGGTCCGTCGGTTCGCTGGCTGGGGCCCCTTTTGCGAGCCCCAGCCGCATGCTGGTGTGCGCGCACGATGGTGGAGTCCACCGAGACAACCCAGTTGAGGTCGCCGTCGGCGTCGGCCTGTGCGACCAGCGCGGTGAACACCCGCTCCCAGGTGCTGTCGATGGCCCACATCCGCAGCCGGTTGTAGACGCCTCGCCAGCTGCCGTACTTCTCAGGGAGATGGATCCACTGCGATCCCGTCCGGAACTTCCAGGCGATCGCGTCGATCACCTGGCGGTGATCCCGCCACCGGCCTCCACGCCGCGGTGTCCGGTCCGGGTAAGGGTTCGATCCGCGCCCACTGCGCGTCAGTCAACGGCACACCCGGACCAACGATCAGATGATCGGAGAGTGGCGGACTAATCGCCAGAGAAGGCAATGCGCAGTTCTCCGTCCGCGCGGCAGCGTAGACCCCAGGCCAGTAGCGTCGAGACGATTTGGCTCCCGGCGTCCCCCAGCCGAGCAAGATCCGAACCTTCCAGCTCCCGTACCAAGCGGTCCACTGCCTCACCGCGCAGCACGGTGTCCCCATAAGGATCGACGTCAGCCAGGGTGGGCAGCCGGTGTCGGCCCAACGTTTCCAGGGCCGCCCAGAGCTCGTCATCGACAACTATCCGCTCAAGTGCCCCTGCTGCGGGACGCGGTCCTGGCTTCCGTCCGGTCCGAGCGGTTGAGACCCCGCGCCGCAGCTCGATGACGAGCGTCATCACACCCCCTCGTTAACCCCACGGATCATCGATCTTATCGACCAACAGCCCACTTTCATGATCCGAAAGAAACGCGCCCTGGCCGAAGGCCCTGTGCTTGCGCAGGCGGCGGCGGTCGTAAAGGGTCTCGATGAAGTCGAAGATCTCGGCGCGGGGGGTGGCCCGGCGGGCCAGAGGCGGGTGCCGATCTCTTCTTTGAGGAGCGCTTTGTGGCGGAATGCGGCTGACGTGTATTCGCTTCCGAAGTCGCCGTACATGACGCGTCCGGGGCGGAGTCGGGCCCGGCCGCGGGCCATCTTCAGGGCGTCGGTGACGAGGAAGGCGCAGTGGTGGTCGGCCCTGGCGTAGCCGACGATCTCACGGGTGACCAGGTCCGGCCAGCAGGCGAGGTGGAGCCAACCCTCGGCGGTGGGCAGGCAGGTGATGCCGCCAACCAGCTTGGTGCCAGGGGGCTCGGCGTGGAAGTCACGGCCGGTCAGGTCCGGGACCGGCCGGGCCTTCTTGTCCGCTCGGGTCAGCGAGCGCCGCTCGCGGCGGGTGACACCCTGGAGCCGGCCTGGCGCATGATCCGGGCGCCACGCTTGCGGCTCACCCGTCGGCCCAGACGCCGCAGCTCGGCGTGGATCCGCGGCCCCCTTATGTCGCGCGGGACGCGATGTGGAGCACGGCGATCTCGTGCGCGATCGCGTCCCGCCGGTACTCCGCCGACAACCGCTTCGTGTACTGGCTCCCACCTGGCACTACTTCCTCTGGAACCTCACGTCCGAGTCTCCAGGTGTCCACCATCAAGGGGAAGCTTCGCACGCTGGGTGATCCCGAAATGTGGATCGGAGCCGTCTACTGACCGCCGCCGGACAAGGGAGCAGATATCAAGCCATTCACCCCGCATTCGGCATATGCATTATTGAGTTGCGACATGAATGCGGCGTAGGGTGACCATTCGTCAACTGCATGTCAAGAGGTCTGACTGAAGGGCGCCCGAAGACCGAGCCGGAGCTGTGTGAGTGTCGGGGAGGGGGATCACATGCTCTCGAACGGTACGACAGACCGGGGAGGTGGTCCGGGTCGGACGCGCGGGGGGGCCTCGCCCGGACGAGCGGCGGCCCCGTCGCGGCCGGCGCGCGAGCCCGACGCCGAGCAGGCCCACGGCCGCACCGGGCGGTGCACGCCTCCGCCCGCACGCGCTCGACGTTCTCACGCTCCCCGCGACCCCGGACCACGGTTCCGCAGGGTCCGGCATTCCCCCTCGGGGGCCAGGACCCTTCCCCGGCGGTACCCGCATCGGTGGGTCATGCGCCCCGTCCGGCGCGACGCAGTCGTCTCCGTACCCCCCTCGAAATTCTGATCTGGAGCGTCATGGGTCCTCACGCACGATCGTTGCCGGAGGTCCGCGGCCGGGAACAACAGCTGGCTCGGATAGGCGCGAGCCTGCAGGACGTCACCGGCATCCGGCAGAGCCAGGTCCTCCTGGTGGGGGCAGGGCCCGGCGCGGGCAAAACCCGCCTCCTGGTCGAAGCCGTCAACGCCGCTTCCCGGAACGGTTTCGCGGTCGTCCATGGCGCCGCGGCCGGTTCCGGTGCCGCTCCGGGGACCGCGTCCGCCGGTACCCGCCCCCGCGCGTCCGACACCGCCGAGCAGGCGTTCCCGCACCCCAATGCCTGCTCCGTGATCGAGGCGGCGCAGACCTGGCTGCGCAACGACCTCGAGGACGTCCGCACCCTGGTCACGCTCGACGACCTCCATCTGGTGCCCCCTTCCTCCCTCAAGGCGCTGGGTGACCTCGTCGTGGCCTGCCGGAACCGCCCGATTCTGTGGCTGCTCGCCTTCACCTCGGAGCGGAGCTCCACGCCGCCCGAGCCGCTGAGGTCCCACTTCGCCAGGCTCCGGAGCCGGCTCCCGGTGGAACCGGTGCCGGAGCTCGCTCCGCTCCGGGGCGAGGCGTTGGCCCGCCTGGTCGCCGACTACGCCGGAGCCGCTCCCGCCCCGGCGCTGCTCGCCCTGGCGGAATGCCTCAACGGCGTACCGCGTGCGGTGATCGAGCTGGTGCGCGGTCTTGCCGAGGACGATGACATCGATATCGTCGACGGCATCGCCCACTTACGGCCGACCGTGCCCCAGGAGTCCTCGACGGAGGACAGCATGGGCGTGCCTCCACTGGTGCCGAAACGTTTCTCCGCTTTGATCAGGGAGGATCTCAGCTCTCTCGCCGAGCCCACGATGACCGCTCTCCGGCTGGCGGCGGTGCTCGGATCGCCGTTCGCACCGGACGATCTCTCCGCCATGCTCGGCGAAGCGCCGGTGGGCCTGCTGGCGGTGGTGGACGAAGCGGTCACCCGGGGGCTGCTGGTCTGCGGCGAGCACGACTTCTCGTTCCGCGACGAGCCGGTCTGGCGGGTGCTGCTCGACTCGGTGCCGCCTCCGGTGCGCGCGGCGCTGCGCCGGCAGGCCGCGGAGATGCTGCTGTCGCGTCCCGACGGCATCGAGCGTGCCGCCCTTCAACTGGTGCACATCGCCCAGCCCGGCAACGTGGAGGCGCTGCGCATCATCTCCGAGGGGTCCCAGCGGCTGCTGGCCGTCGATCCGTCGACCGCGGCGACGCTGGCGATCCGCTGCATGGCGCTCGTGTCCCCCGGGCAGGCCGAGCGTCTGCGGTTCGCGAAGACGGCGGTCGGGGCGCTCACCAGGGCCGGCGATCTGGACCGGGCGATCGCCCTGGCCAAGGACACCATCGAGGAGAGCATCGGATTCGCGGCAGCGCGCCCGCCCGCGGCGTTCGCCCACGGCATCGCCGCGCTGCAGGCCTCGATGGCGGCCGCGCTGCTGCTGCGGGGAGACACCCGGTCGGCCCGCCGGTCCGCCCGCGACGCGCTCGCCGGGCAGGAGGCCGGAACCCAGCAGCACGAGGCCGTCATCACTCATCTCGCCGCCTCCTACCTGACCGGCGACAGCACCGCGGTCGAGCGGGCGCAGAAGATCATGCGCTCCCCCGATCGGCACGCGCAGTCCGTGCGGGTGGCCGCGATGACCCATCACGCGCTCGGTCAGTGGCGCGACGGCCAGGTGGGCGATTCGGTCCGGACGCTGCGCGAGGCCGTCGCGCTCGATCGCCGGGGAGAGGAGGTACAGCTTCTCGATCCGCGCTGGTTCCTTGCCTTCGCGCTCACCCGGACCGACGAGTACGAGGAGGCGGACGCGGTCATCCAGTGCTCCGTGCGGACCGGCGTATCGGAGGCGAGGACGCTGGCGGGTGCCACCCCCGCTCTGCTCCGGGCACCGCTGCTGCTCGCCCGGGGCCGGCTGGAGGAGGCGGAGGCCGCCGCGAGGGACGCGGTCGGAACGGACGGTCCCTGCCTGCCGATGCTCGCCCCGCAGGCGTGGCTGGTGCTCGGCGCGGTGGCGCTGCGCCGAGGGGCGCTCGGCCAGGCCGCGGTGCACGTGAAGACCCTGGAGCAGGAATTCCCGCAGCAGGACTCCAACCCCTGGCAGGGCGCACACCTGCTGCTGAGCGCACAGCTGGCCGAGGCCCAGGCGGACATGGCGGCGGTGGCGGACCTGCTGTCGGGGGTCGCGGCACGGGCCGACACGCTCCGCGCACTCCTCCTGGCGGATCCGGCCACCGCCGCGTGGTGCGTGCGTGCCTCGCTCGCGGCGGACCTTCCGGACGTCGCCCGGACGGTGGCCGCCTCGGCGGAGTGCCTCCGCGTGCTCAACCCGCGGGTTCCCGCGGTCCTCGCCGCGGCCACACACGCCCGCGCGCTCGTCGACAAGGACGCGGACGCCCTGGCCGGGGCGGGACAGCTGCACCGGAACCCGTGGGCGCGCGCCGCGGCGGCCGAGGACCTCGGGGTCCTTCTGCTCGACCGCGGCGACCAGGAGGCCGCGATCGCCGAACTGGACCGTTCGATGGGCGAGTACGGCGTGCTCGGCGGCGAGCACGATGCGGCGCGCGTGCGGGCACGGCTGCGTCAGCTCGGTGTACGGCGCCGGCACTGGACGCACACGAAGCGCCCGGCATCCGGCTGGGAGAGCCTCACCAAGACGGAACGGAAGGTGGCGGAGCTGGTGGCCGACGGGCTCACCAACCAGCAGGCCGCACGTCATCTGTTCATCTCACCGCACACAGTGGGATTCCATCTGCGGCAGGTCTACCGCAAGCTGGACATCAGGTCCCGTACGGCCCTGATCCGGATCAGGGCATAGCGTCCGCCCCGCCCCGGTGACCCGTAGCGGCGGTCGTGGCCCTTGCGGTCGGGCACCCGCAGGGCGCGCTGCCAGGGGCTCCTGGGGCGTCGAGCGGACGGGCTGGCCGGTTCCACTCCCTGGAGATCAGCACGGCGTGGGCCGGGTCCGGCGAGGCCTCCCGCGCGAGGCAGGTGACGTCCGGGCCGAACCGTGCGCCCTCTCCGACCGGGGCCTCGACCTCGGAAGCCGAGTCGCCACCATGACGCCGGCCTCGCGGATGCCCGGCGCCGGGACTTCCTCGGCGCCGGGCTGCGCGCGGCGGCCGCTCCCGCGCGAGCCCCGCCCTCAGGTGAGTACGGCCGGCAGGACGCTCATCCGCCGGATCATCCACTCCGACTCCCACTCGACGCCGGTGGCGGTGCTCAGCCGTGCCTGCGGGAAGCGGTGCAGGAATCCGCGCAGGGCGAGCTGTGCCTCCAGCCGGACCAGGGAGGCGCCGATGCAGTAGTGCATGCCGAGGCCGAAGGTCAGGTGGCCATGGCCCTTTCGCTCCGCGGCGAAACTGTCGGCCTCCTCGCCCGGTTCCCGGTTCGCCGCCGCGATGCTGACCTGGAGGGCGGCGCCCTCGGGGATCAGGTACCCGCCGAGGTCGAGGTCCTCGGTGGCGAAGCGCCAGGTCGGATGCGGGAACGGCGGGTGCACCCGCAGGGTCTCCTCGACCCATGCCGCGATGTCCTCCTCGGTGTGCGGCCGCTCCTGCGGCGGACGCCTGAGCGCCTCGTAGATCGCTGCGGAGATCAGGCTCCCGGTCGTCTCGTAACCGGTGATGATCATTCCGACCGTCCAGACGACGACCTCGCCCTCGGAGACCGCGGCGTCCGGCCCGTCGGAGGAGGCCAGCAGCCCCGTGATCACCCCGTCGCGCAGCGGAGCCGGGTCGCGTACCCAGCCCTCCACCGCGCCGAACAGCGCCCCGACCGCCTCGGTCCGGGCCGGGTAGTCGGAGGAGTAGAGCATGACGTCGGTGATGCTGCGCAGTTCGCGCTCGGCCGCGAGCGGGAGGCCGAGCATCTCGGAGATGAACGCCAGCGGAATCCGGTGCGTGTAGTCCGTCACCACGTTGACTTCGGCGGAACCCTCGGCGGACGCCTTCTCCAGCTCGTCCAGGAATCCGTCGACCTTGACGCTGACCCGCTCGCCCCACCTCTCGGTGTTGCGCGGGCTCAGCACCGGCGCGTGCAGCCGGCGGATCCGCGCGTGGTTCTCGCCGTCGCTCATGATCATGGCGCGGGCGTACTCGGGAGGCGGCTGCGAGCCCACCATCAGGCCCGGCTTGCGCATCCACTCGGGGACCAGCGAGATGTCCTTCTGCAGCTTGGGGTGCGTGAGCGCGACCCGTACCAGCTCCGGATCGCACACGACGTAGGCGTGGTGTTCGAGATACGGGATCCGGATGACGGGTGCCACGCGCGCGGCGGCCAGCAGGTCGGGCATGCAGTCGAAGGGGCCCGGGTCCGTGGGCATGGTGGTCTCGGGGGCTTGTGCCAAGCCGGTCCTCGTCGTGACGTTCATCGTGTGACACCTCCGGTGGGGATCTGGCCCTGGGACTGGGCCATGGACTCGATGAGTTCGGCGGCACGCTGCGAGGCGTCGCGGCTGCGGTGTTCCTCGGCGAGTGCGCGGGCGCGCCGTCGGTAGCGCTCGTCGTGCAGCACGGTGGTGACCGCTTCGCGCAGACCGGTTTCCGACACGGCCCGCCGTCCGAGGACGAGGCCGGCCCCGGCCCATGCGACCCGGGCGGCGACGTCGGGATTCTCCTCCGAGCGGGGCGCGACGACCAGCGGCACGCCCTGGGCGAGGGCGGCGTTGACACCGTTGTAGCCGCCATTGGTCACCATCACGTCCACGTGCGGAAGCAGGTGGTGGTACGGGACGAAGCGCTCCAGGCGGACATTGTCCGGCAGCGGCTCCAACAGGTCGACGTCCAGGGAGCTTCCGGTGGTGACCACGACCAGGACGTCTTGGTCGGCCAGGGCCCGGACGGCGGGGGCGAGCAGCCATTCGACGTCGTTGGCCGTGGTGCCCTGGGTGAGCAGCACCACCGGCCGCCCGCCGTGCAGTTCCGCCCACCAGGCGGGCGGATCGAAGTGGTCCGGCGGGGGCCCGAAGAGCCCGCCGACGAAGTGGGTTCCCGGCAGCAGGTCGCTGCGCGGAAACTCGAACGAGGGCACGGTTCCCATCAGGTACAGGGCCGGCGGGCGGGCGATGTTCTCCATGGCGCCGGTGCGCAGTCGGGGCAGTTTCACCTGGGCCCGGGTCCGGTCGGCCTCCTCGCGCAGGTCGCGCATCACCACCCGGTCCCCGAGGAATCCGAGGATCGTGTTGCGCACCCGTCCGAGCCGAGTTGCGCTCGGGCGCAGGCCGCGGCCGAGCGGGGCGGTGTCCCTGCTGCCGAGGATGTAGATCGAATTGTTCAGCCAGGCCAGCGGGATGCCGGTGTGCTCGGCGGCGAAGCACGCGCCGTAGCACATGTCGTCGGCGAGTATGCAGTCGGCATCGAAGCGCCGGAGCACGGCCAGCAGGTCATCCAGCTGGCCCGGTGCCGTCCGGTAGAAGATGTCCCGGATTCCGATCTTGAAGCTGGCGACACCGGTCAGCCCGGCGTGCTCGGGGAAGGCCTCCTCACGGCTCTTGCCGCCGAAGTCGATTCCCTCGCCCATGGGTTCGAAGTGCGCGCCGGTCTGCTCCACCTTCTGCTGGAAGGCACGACCGGTGTACCAGCGCACCTCGTGCCCGCGCCGGACGAGCTCCCGTGCGACCACGAGCATGCTGACGATGTGTCCCGGTGCCGGTGTGGTTGCGATCAACACTCGCGTCAACGTCGCCTCCGTCGGGTTCTTTGCCGCCGTTGCGGCCGGCCGTCCCGTCCGCTCGCCCGGTCCGCCCGGGTGCCTCGCGGTGCCGGGCCGACCGGCGGACGCACGTCAGCATTGCCCCTCCTGGGGCGCTGGACGCCGCAGCGCGCAAAGCCTGCGTGATCGCGCAGGTTGCCGTGGACGCGGCGCCCTGACCGGTCACCCGATCCGGTGATCAAGCCACCCGTGCCGGGGGCCGTTGGGGGATACGGGCGCCACTGCCCGCACGCAAGCATGGCCCGACAAGCAATCCCGGCATCGCCTTTCCGGTACCGGGTAAGGGCGCTGGCGTCCATCCAGGACATGCTCCCGGCCTAGGACATCGCGTACTGGAGGAGACTTGATGACGGCACCCTCGCAGGAGATTGACGGGCCGGACGGCGCCGACGGCGGACCGAAGAAGGTCACCGTCATCGGCGCCGGCATCTCGGGTCTTTTGGCGGCATACGAGTTGGAGCGGCTCGGGCACCACATCGAAGTCATCGAAGGAAGCCCCGATATCGGCGGCCGCATTCACACCCATCGCTTCCCGGGCGGTTCCGGCTCCGGGCCCTTCGCCGAGCTCGGTGCGATGCGGATACCGGCCGCGCATCGGCTGACGATGCGCTACATCGACGAGCTCGGACTGCAGGACCAGGTGCGCGAGTTCCGGACGCTGTTCTCGGACGAGGCCGCCTACCTGCCCAGCTCCACCGGCTATCTGAGGGTGCGTGACGCACGCGACACCCTCGTGAAGGAATTCGCCGCCGGGCTCCCGAACCACGACTTCCGCGACAACACCCTGATGTTCTGCGCCTGGCTGGACGCGAGCATAAGGGCCATCGCCCCACGGCAGTTCTACGACGGGCTGCACGGCGAGATAAGCATGGAACTGCTGAATCTCGTCGACCGGATCGACCTCACGCCGTACCGGAGCGGCAGCTCGGGAAACCAGGTCGACCTGCACGCCTTCTTCGCCGACCAACCCCAGGTGCGGTCGTTCTGCCCGCCGCGCCTCGACCGCTTTCTCGACGACGTGCTGGACGAGACGAGTTCCAGCATCGTCCGGCTGCGGGACGGCATGGACGTACTCCCCCGGCGCCTCGCGTCCCGGATTCGGGGAAAGATCACGACCGGACAAGAGGTGGTGGGCATCGACGTACGGGACGACAGGGTGGTACTGCGAATCCGCCAGGGCTTCAGGATTCTCACCAAGGTGTGCGACTACGTGGTGTGCACCATCCCGTTCACGGTGCTCAGAAGGATGCAGCTGTCCGGCTTCGACCAGGACAAGCTGGACATCGTCCGTCAGACGAAGTACTGGCCGGCGACGAAGGTGGCCTTCCACTGCCGTGAGCCCTTCTGGCAGAAGGACGGGATCAGCGGCGGCGCCTCCTTCACCGGCGGGCACGTGCGCCAGACCTACTACCCGCCGGCGCAGGGTGATCCCGCGAACGGCGCGGTACTGCTCGCGAGCTACTCCATCGGGCCGGACGCCGACGCTCTGGGCCACCTGGGCGAGGCGGAGCGCAACGCCGTCATCATTCGCGAACTGAGCGCGATGCATCCCGAGTTGCGCCGTCCCGGAATGATCCTGGAAGTGGCGGGCCGGGCCTGGGGGGCGCACCGATGGTCCTGGGGGGCGGCCACGGTCCGATGGGACCAGGAAGCCGTCCTGCGCGAGGCGGAGCGCCAGGAGGCGGCCCGCCCCCAACGGGGCCTCTTCTTCGCCGGCGAGCACTGCTCGTCGAAGCCCGCGTGGATCGAGGGCGCGATCGAGTCGGCGATCGACGCCGCGCGCGAGATCGAGCGGTACGCGCCGCGGGAAAGCCGCGTGTTCGCCGCCAGCCGACCGAGCCGCTCGAACGGATCAGCATGAGCGTATTCGACCTGCCCCGGCTGCACTTCCGTGGCTCCGCGACCACTCATCTGCCCACCGGCGCACGGAGCGGACTCGTCGACCTGGCGACGAACACGGCGCTCACCGAAGACGGGCGCCCCTTCCCCGCACACCGGCCGCCCGGTGAGTACCACGACTTCCTCGCACGGTTGGGCCCGAGGTTCGACCTCGAAGGCCGCCCGTCGCCGGACGGACCCTTCAGCGCGGCCAAGGGGGAGGACTTCGCGGGCAACGGCCACTTCTGCGTCGACGCGCACATCGTCGGCGTCGAGTGCCATGCCGGCGAGATCGACACAGCCGACCCCGTGGTCGGACGCGCTGTCGACATGTGGGGCCACTACAACGACTACCTCGCCACCACGGTGAACCGGGCCCGTGTCTTCGACGTCGACCCGTCCTGCGACTGGACCACCACGCTCATGGTCGGGCAGTTCGCCTTCGGCCGCGAGGGCCGCACCCACGACGTGGGCTACATGGCCACCGGAGGCGTCCGCGGCTTCCACCCCCCGAGGTGGCACAACGGCGGCCACGTCCGCGACGTGGCCGACCACTGGATGGCGAAGCGGCTGCGCAGGTCCGTGGTCCACCAGTTCGTCGTGGCCGAGGAGGACGAACTGGCCTGGCTCGACGGGTCGGCCACCTCTCCGGCCGTGCGGCGGCTGCGCGCCGCGACCGAATCCGCGGAGGCGGGGGGGCTGGTGGTGCAGTTCGCGCTCAGCCAGCTGTCCGCCCCGCGAGCGCCGGACCGGCCGGGCCGGTGGCAGCTGCGCGGGACGATCGCGCCCTGGAGCCCGCACGAGCCGCGCACCTACCCGGCGGGCCGGCTCCTCGTCCAGGACCGCCGCACGCACTCGGACGCCCCTGGCGCACTGCACAACCTCTCCGTCGAGCTGACGGACGAACACGTCACCCTCAACATGATCACCGCGGTGCCCGCCGTCGGCCCGGTGCCGGGGAGCCCGTCCGACGCGACCGCGCAGGCCCACGCACGGGTCGACGTCGGCGACCTGGAGCTGCGTACGGCAGGCACCGGCCGGCTGGTGGCCCGGGTGCCTCGGCAGGCGTACCTCGGGGAGGAGTTCGCCCTGTCCGGCGGCCTGGTGACGGTGCCGAGCGAGATGCCGGCGACCGCCGCGGCCGAGGAGGCACTGCTCCTCACGGGCCCCGGCGGGCAGATCGTGCATCTGCGCGAGAAGGAGATCAGCCTGCAGGTGGACGAGGCGTGCCTCTTCCTGGAGCACCCCCGGGACGCGGCCGACGCCGACCACGACGTCGAGGTGCTCGTCCGGTCCTTCGTGCGCGGCCGTCCGGGTCCCGTCGCCGGGATCGGCGTACGGCAGTTCTTCAATCCTGCGGCCCTTCCCCGCGATCCTCGCGCGCGCTCCCCCGAGGCGCGGAGCATCGACCTCGACATCGTCCGCTTCCGCGCGGGGCGGCTGGACGCCGCCGGTACGTGGTCGGGCGCCGGCGTGCTGGACACCGACGCCGACGGCCACGGCTGGTTCACCATGCGGGGCGCAACGGCGGGCACCTCGCGTGTCCTGCTGTCCGCAGGTGCGGGTGACCTGCCGTGCGACCCGGAGCTGCCCGGGTCGGCGGCCCTCGGCTACGACCGCGACGACGCCCTCGGCTACTGGCCCGGCGCCGGGTACCTGTCGGTGCGCGTGCTTCCCGACGACTGGCACCTCGCGGACCTCGGCCAGGACGAGGCGACCTTCGACCTGGTGTACAGGGAGGTCTTCGCGTACTACGAGCACCTGTACTCCTTCATGAAGTCGGAGGTCTTCGCCCTGGCGGACCGTTGCAAGGTGGAGACGTACGCGAAGCTGATCTGGCAGATGTGCGACCCGCGCAACCGGGCGAAGACCTACTACATGCCGCCGACCCGGGACCTGTCCGCACCCAAGTCGCAGCTCCTGCTGAAGTTCCTGCGCGCCCAGCAGACACCGGACGAGGTCCTGGTCGCGGCGGCCGCCACCGGCAGGGGGAGCGGGAGGATCTCCACCCGCTCGCAGCTCGTCAAGGTGCTGCGCGACGCCGCCGGGATCGAACTCGCCGTCATGCTCCAGTACTTGTACGCGGCATACTCGGTGCCCACGCACGGGGCCGGCGCGGAGTACGTACGGCGGGGCGTGTGGACGCCCGAGCAGCTGCGGCTCGCCTGCGGCGACGGCGGCGAGACCTCCGACGAGGGGATACGCGGCCTGCTCATGGGCATCGCCCGCGAGGAGATGATCCACTTCCTCCTCGTCAACAACATCCTCACCGCGGTGGGCGAGCCGTTCCACGTGCCCCGGATCGACTTCGGCACGATCAACCAGGAGCTGGCGGTTCCGCTGGACTTCGCCCTGGAAGGACTCGGGCTCGGCAGCATCGAGCGGTTCGTGCTGATCGAGCGGCCGGAGGGCCTGGTCCGCGACGTGCGTCGGGGTGCCGTTCCGTCATCTCCGCCGGCGTACGACGACCGGCATCCCTACGCCTCGCTGAGCGAGCTGTACGCGGACATCCGGGAGGGTCTGCAGCGGGTCCCGGATCTCTTCATGGTGGACCGGGGACGGGGGGGCGGTGAGCACCACCTGTTCCTGCGGGAGTCGGTCAACCGGCACCACCCGGACTACCAGTTGGAGGTGGACGACCTCTCCAGCGCACTGTTCGCGCTCGACGTCATCACCGAGCAGGGCGAGGGCGGGGTGATCGAGCCCGGGAGCGGTGAGGAGTCGCACTACACCTCGTTCCTGCGGATCTCCGAGCTGCTCTGCGGCCCACCGGCCCCGGGCGGGTCCCGGGGTGTCGCACGGTGGAACCCGGCCTACCCCGTCGTGCGCAACCCGAGCCTCAGGGAGGGGAATCCGGCTACGGAGACCGTCACCGACCCCGACGCCAGGTCGGTCATGGAGCTGTTCGACCGCTCCTACTTCATGGCTCTGCAGCTCATGGCCCAGCACTTCGGTGAACGCCCCGACGAGAGCCTGCGCCGGTCCGACCTGATGAACGCGGCCATCGACATGATGACCGGCATGATGCGCCCCTTGGCGGAGCTGCTGGTCACCATGGGCTCAGGGCGGCGGGGCACGACTGCCGGGCCGGCCTTCGAGCTGACCGAACAGCCCGCGCCCGTCGCCCGCCCGGACGTGGCGAGACGCATGATCGCGCTGCGCCTCGACCATCTCGCGGCGGCCTGCGGCAAGCACCCGCTGGTGCCGGCCCGGGTGGGTGAGATGAGCGCGTTCTGGGCCGACCACTTCCGGCTGCCGCGCCCGTAGGGCAGCCACGGCACCTCGCCCACCCACACCTCACTCAGCACACCGCATACCTCACACCGCCGAGGCACGAGGCGACCGCGCCCGTCCGCCGACCGAAGGAGAGACCGCATGCCATCCGCGACGCTGCCGCGGTTCGACCTCTTGGGCTGGGCCGAGGAGGACATCGCCCACCCGTACCCGGTGTACCGGCGCTACCGGGAGAACGCGCCGGTACACCGCGGGGCGCCGCAGGAGGGCAAACCCGACACCTACTACGTCTTCACCTATGCCGAGGCCGTCCACGTGCTGTCGAACCGGCGGTTCGGCCGGGACGCACGAGCGGCCTCCCCCGCCACCGGTGCGGCGTCCGGCCCGGTCCCCGCCGAGTACGAGGCCCTGCGGACACTCGTCGAGAACTGGCTGGTGTTCCTGGACCCGCCGCGGCACACCGAGTTGCGTGCCCTGCTCGGCACGGAGTTCTCCCCCTCGGTCGTCGCCGGCCTGCGGCCCCGCATCTCGGAGATCGCCCACGAACTCCTGGACGGGCTCGGGGAGCACCGCGAGGCCGACCTCGTCGAGGGCTTCGCAGCACCGTTTCCCCTCCTCGTCATCTCCGCGCTCCTCGGCCTTCCGGCGGAGCACCACGAGTGGCTCCGCGCCAACGCGCTGGCCCTCCAGGAGGCGAGCACCACCAGGTCGCGAGGCGGTGCGGGCGGTTACGCGCGGGCCGAGGCGGCCTCCCGGGAGTTCTCCCGCTACTTCCGCCGGGAGGCCCGCAGCCGCCGCGGCGGCTGCGCCGACGACGCGCGCGGGGACCTGCTCACGCGCCTCGTCCGCGCCCAGGAGGAGGGCGCACCGCTGGGCACGGACGCTCTGGTGGGGACCTGCGTCCATCTGCTGACCGCCGGACACGAGACCACGACCAACTTCCTGGCGAAGGCGGTCCTGGCACTTCGGGCGCACCCGCAGTCCCTGGAAGAGCTCCGCGCCGATCCCGAGCTGACGCCGGGTGCGGTCGAGGAACTCCTGCGCTACGACCCGCCGGTGCAGGCGGTGACGCGCTGGGCGTACGAGGACACGCACCTGGGCGGGCACGAGGTGCCTCGCGGCAGCCGGGTGATCGCACTGCTGGGTTCGGCGAACCGGGATCCCGCGCGTTTCCCCGACCCCGGCACCCTCGACCTGCACCGCCCCGCCGACCGCCACCTGGGCTTCGGCTTCGGCATCCACTACTGCCTGGGCGCGGGGCTGGCGCGCGCCGAGGCCGAGATCGGCCTCACCGCGCTGCTGAACCGCCTGCCCGGCCTGGACCACGGACGGCAGCAGGTCGAGTACGCCGACGACATGGTCTTCCACGGGCCGGCCCGCCTGGTGCTCCGCACGAGCGACCTTCCCTGATCCACCACCGCACGCCGGCAGCGCCGAAGAGTCCGTACGAGGAGAAGCAGCCATGACGCAGCAGTCCGATCCCGCCCGCAACGCGACCACCGATCCCACCTCCGGACCCACCGCCGACTCCGTCGGGCAGACCTACGAACTGTTCTCCGAGGCCGGTGCCACCACCGCCCTGGGCGGCAACATCCACGTGGGCTACTGGGACGACGACCAGGACCTGCCGATCGCCGAGGCCACCGACCGTCTCACCGACCTCGTCGCCGAGCGTCTCGCCCCGCGGCCGGGGCAGCGGCTCCTGGACGTGGGCTGCGGCAACGGGCTCCCGGCCCTGCGCATCGCGCAGAGGCGCAGGGTACGGGTCACCGGCATCACCGTCAGCCGCCCGCAGGTGGAGCAGGCTTCCCGGGAGGCGGACGGGTCCGAGGTCCGCGGCCTGGTCGACTTCCGGTTCGCCGACGCCATGAAGCTCCCCTACGAGGACGGTTCCTTCGACGGGGCCTGGGCCATCGAGTCGCTGCTCCACATGCCCGACCAGAGCGCCGCGCTGGCCGAGATCCACCGGGTGGTGCGCCCCGGCGGCAGGCTCGTCGTCGCCGACCTGTGCCAGCGGCAGCCGTTCACCGGCGAGGACAGGTCCGTGCTGGACGGCATGGTGCGAGCGTACGAGATCGCCGGCATCAACACGCCCGACGAGCACCGTGCGCACCTGGCGGAAGCGGGCTGGGAGTTGTTGGAACTGGCGGACATCGGCGAGCAGGTCCGCGCCAGCTACCGGCACGTCTCGGCGACCTTCCGGAAACTCGCCACCACCCTCGACGGCTTCGCCGCGGAGCAGATCACCGAGGCGGCCGACCTGATGGAGGCCTTCGGCAGGCACCCGCACGCCGGCTACCTCCTGATCACCGCGCAGCGGTCCTGACCCGAAGCCGGCCGGTTTCGTCCCGGACCTGCGTGACGAAGCCCGGCGGGCACCGACTCGTTCCGATCCCCCGCAGACAGGGAGTTCTCCGATGTCGTCCAGCCCCGTCCCCCCTCCCGCCGTCTCCGCGCCGGTGCCCGGCGCTCCAGGCTCCGCGTCCCTGGCAGCCCCCGGCCCCGTTGCCGTGCGCCCCCGCGAGGATCACGAACTGGTCGACCGTCTCGCCCTGTCGGCCGCGACGCCCCAGGGGGCGCACCTGCGCACCGAGGACGTCCACACCTGGCTGGCCGAGCGCCACCGGGCTCACGCCTTCCACGTACGACGCATACCGTTCGCGGAGCTGGGCGACTGGCGGTTCGAACCGGGCTCCGGCAATCTCGCGCACCGCAGTGGGCGGTTCTTCACCGTCGAGGGCCTGCACGTCGTGGAGCGCGACGGACCCTTCGGCGACGGACCCCGCCGGGAGTGGCAGCAGCCCGTCATCAGCCAGCCGGAAGTCGGCATCCTGGGAATCCTGGCCAAGGAGTTCGACGGGGTCCTGCACTTCCTGATGCAGGCCAAGATGGAGCCGGGCAACCCCAATCTGCTCCAGCTCTCACCGACCGTGCAGGCCACCCGCAGCAACTACACCAAGGCCCACCGGGGCACGGACGTCAAGTTCATCGAGCACTTCGGCCGACCCGACCCCGACCGGGTCGTCGTCGATGTCCTCCAGTCCGAACAGGGCTCGTGGTTCTACCGCAAGTCCAACCGCAACATGGTCGTCGAAACCACCGACGAGGTCCCCGTACTGGACGACTTCCGCTGGCTCACCCTCGGCCAGATCGCCGAACTGCTGCACGAGGACGACCTGGTCAACATGGACGCCAGGACCGTGCTGGCCTGTCTGCCGTATCGGGACCCCGCGCCCGGCGCGCTGCACTCCGACACCCAGCTCCTGTCGTGGTTCACCGGCGAGCGCTCCCGCCGCGACGTGCGCGCCCGCCGGATTCCGCTCGCCGCCGTGCGCGGCTGGAAGCACGGCGCCGAGGCGATCGAGCACGAGGACGGCTGCTTCTTCAAGGTGATCGCCGTCTCCGTGCAGGCCGGCAACCGTGAGGTGGTCCGCTGGACCCAGCCGTTGATCGAGCCCATCGGCCTGGGAGTCTCGGCATTCCTCGTGCGCGAGTTCGACGGGGTGCCGCACGTGCTGGTGCAGGCCAGGGCCGAGGGCGGCCTGCTGGACACGGTCGAGCTGGGTCCGACCGTGCAGTGCACGGTGGAGAACCACTCCCACCTGCCGGCGGCGGACCGTCCGCCCTTCCTCGACGTCGTCCTGGGTGCGGCCGCCTCGCGCATCCGCTACCAGGCGGTGCACGGCGAGGAGGGCGGACGCTTCCTGAACGCCAGGAGCCGCTACCTCCTGGTCGACGCCGACGAGTCCACGGCCCCGCTGCCGCCACCGCCCGGCTACACCTGGGCCACCCCGGGTCAGCTCACCGCACTCACCCGGCACGGCCACTACCTGAACGTGGAGGCCCGCACGCTCCTGGCCTGCCTCCATGCCGTGGCAGCACGCCCCCGGTCCCAAGAAGAGATGTGACATGACACGCACACCACAGACCCACCGACCGCTGGTCACCGTGCTCGGCGCCTCGGGCTTCGTGGGTTCCGCCGTCGTCCGCGCGCTGTCGAGCCGTCCGATCCGCCTGCGGACCGTGTCGCGCAGGCCGGCCATCCCCGTGGAGGGCGACGCGGAGACGACCGTCGTCACCGCCGACCTCACCGACCGGGCCGCCCTCGCCGAAGCGGTCGCCGGCTCGGACGCCGTGGTGTCCCTGCTCCTGGCGGACGGCGGGTGGCGGGCCGCCGAGAGCGACCCGGGCGCCGAACGCTTGCACGTCGGGGTGATGCGCGACCTCGTCGGTGTACTGCGTCCGGCCGCCGACGGGACCCTGCCACTGGTGCTGTACGGGGGCGCCGCCTCCCAGGTGGGAGTCCCACCGCGCGAGCCGCTCGACGGCAGCGAGCCGGACCACCCCGAAACGGCGTACGACCGGCAGAAGCTGGCGGCGGAGCAGATCCTGCTGAAGGCGACCGCCGCCGGCCGGGTGCGCGGCATCAGCCTGCGCCTGCCCATGGTGTTCGGGGAGTGCGCGGCGCCCGGAGCCACCGATCGCGGTGTCGTGTCCGCCATGGCCCGGCGGGCCCTCGCCGACCAGGCCCTCACGATGTGGCACGACGGCACGGTACGGCGCGACCTGGTGCACGTCGACGACGTCGCGGCGGCGTTCGCGGCGGCACTGGACCACCCGGACCCCCTGGTGGGCGGCTTCTGGCTGATCGGCGCGGGCCGGGGCGACGCGCTCGGTGACGTCTTTCGTCTGGTCGCCCGCAGCGCGTCCGACCACACGGGACGCCCCCCGGTGGACGTGGTGTCCGTGGAACCTCCCGCGCACGCTCCCCCGACGGACTTCCGCAGCGTGACCATCGACTCCTCGCCGTTCCGCGCGGCCACCGGCTGGAGCCCGCGGCTGTCGCTGCCCGAGGCGGTGCGCCGTACGGTCGCGGCCCTGGCACGCCGGCCGGACGAAGGCCGGTGAGCCCACCTGCTCCCCGTACATCCACCTCACAGTTCTCGAAAGGCTGGCACATGACCACGCGCGTATGGGATTACCTGGCGGAGTACGAAGCCGAGCGTCTGGACGTCCTCGACGCAGTGGAGTCGGTCTTCAACTCGGGCCAACTCGTGCTCGGCGCGAGCGTGCTCGGTTTCGAAGCCGAGTTCGCCGCCTACCACGGGGTGGACCACTGCGTCGGCGTCGACAACGGCACGAACGCCATCAAGCTGGGCCTCCAGGCACTGGGCATCGGCCCCGGCGACGAAGTGATCACCGTGTCGAACACCGCGGCGCCGACTGTGATCGCCATCGACTCCACCGGAGCCACCCCCGTCTTCGTCGACGTCCGCGCCGACGACTTCCTCATGGACACCGACCAGGTGGCCGCCGCGATCACGGACCGCACGCGGTGCCTGCTGCCGGTGCACCTGTACGGGCAGTGCGTGGACATGGCTCCGCTGAAGGAACTGGCCGCCCAACACGGGCTGACCGTTCTGGAGGACTGCGCGCAGGCCCACGGGGCACGGCAGAACGGGACCCCGGCGGGGGCCGCGGGCGACGCGGCCGCCTTCTCCTTCTACCCGACCAAGGTCCTCGGCGCCTACGGGGACGGCGGCGCGACGCTCACCTCCGACGCGACCGTGGAGCGACGGCTGCGACGGCTGCGGTACTACGGGATGGAGGAGCGCTACTACACCCTGGAGACACCGGCTCACAACAGCCGTCTGGACGAGGTCCAGGCCGAGATCCTGCGGCGCAAGCTCAAGCGGCTCGACACCTACGTCGCCGACCGCCGCGCCGTCGCGCAGCGTTACGTCGACGGCCTCGCCGACACCGAACTCGTACTGCCGCGCACCGTCCCGGGCAACGAGCACGTGTACTACGTGTACGTGGTGCGCCATCCCCGGCGCGGGGACATCATCGAGCGCCTCAAGGCGTACGACATCCACCTGAACATCAGCTACCCGTGGCCGGTGCACACCATGACCGGGTTCGCCCACCTCGGATACGCGACGGGCTCGCTCCCGGTCACGGAGGCACTGGCCGGTGAGATCTTCTCGCTGCCGATGTACCCCTCGCTCTCCCCCGGCCAGCAGGACAAGGTCATCGACGCCGTGCGCGAAGTGCTGGCCACGCTGTGAGGGCCCCGGCGCCCCGCCGGCCCCCACCTCCCACCGGACAACCCGCCGACAAGTCCATCGAGCCATCGGAGCAGACGACATGAAGGCCCGCAAACTCGCTGTCGAGGGAGCACTCGAATTCACCCCCAGCGTCTTTCCCGACGACCGGGGCAGGTTCCTCTCGCCCTTCCAGGAGGAGGCGTTCACCGCGGCGCACGGCGCCCCGCTCTTCCGCGTCGCGCAGACCAACCACAGCGTGTCCCGGCGCGACGTGGTCCGGGGGGTCCACTTCACCGCGACGCCTCCCGGTACGGCGAAGTACGTCTACTGCGCCCGGGGCAAGGCCCTGGACATCGTGGTCGACATCCGGGTCGGCTCGCCCACCTTCGGGCAGTGGGACGCGGTGCTGATGGACCAGCAGGATCACCGGGCCACCTACTTCCCCGTGGGAGTGGGCCACGCGTTCGTGGCACTGGAGGACGACACCGTCATGTCGTACATGCTCTCCGAGAGCTACGTGGCGCTGCACGAACTCTCGCTGTCCGTCCTGGATCCGGCCCTGGGACTGCCCCTGCCCGCGGACACCGAACTCGTCCTCTCCGACCGGGACCGCGCGGCGCCCACCCTCGCCGAGGCGCAGAAGCAGGGCCTGCTGCCCGACTACGAACGGTGCCGGGAGATCGAACGCCGACGCCTGCCGAACACCGCGACGGTGGGCGACTCCTGACCCGTACGACCTTCCCCAGGGCCCCTGAACCACCTGCCCACACCACCTGTACACACCTCTCGCGCCTCTCACACCCCAGAACGAAAGGCCATGCCATGACCGAGACCAAGACCGCCCAGACCCTTCCCGTGCCCGGAGCCGTGGGCGAGCTGTACGACCGGCTGACGCTGAGCGCGATGCGCGACGGCAGCTTCAACACCAACGTGCACATCGGCTACTGGGACACACCGGACTCCGAGGCCACGATCGAGGAGGCGATGGACCGGCTCACCGACGTGTTCATCGACTGGCTGAAGGTCGACGGTTCGTCCCACGTCCTCGACTTGGGCTGCGGGGTGGGCGGTCCCGGCCTGCGGCTCGTCTCGCACACCGGAGCCCGGGTCACCGGCATCAGCATCAGCGAGGAGCAGGTGAAGACCGCCAACCGGCTGGCGGCCGAGGCCGGGCTCGCCGACCGGGCCTCGTTCCAGCACGGCGACGCGATGAAGCTTCCCTTCGCGGACGCGTCGTTCGATGCCGTGATGGCGCTGGAGTCGATCTGTCACATGCCGGACCGGCAGCAGGTGCTCACCGACGCGGCCCGGGTGCTCGCCCCGGGCGGCCGCCTCGTCCTGACCGACGTGTTCGAGCGCCACCCGCGCAAGGAGGTCCGTCACCCGGGCATCGACAAGTTCTGCCGCGACCTGATGTCCACGACGGCGGACGTCGACGACTACGTCGCGCTGCTCCACCGCAGCGGACTGCGGCTGCGCGGCATCCTCGACATCACGGAGCAGACCACGCTGCGTCTCGCCGAGGAACTGGGGAAGCTCGCCACCGCGGAGGACCGCCCCGCGGCCATGAACGAGGGCAACTTCGCCTTCTCCGACGACGCCTTCCAGCCCTCCGACCTGGCGGGTGTCGACGACTTCGGCTGCCTGCTGGTCATCGCAGAACGCCCGTGAACCGCTGACCGTGCCGCGTCGTCCCACCAGGATCCCCCAGACCAGCCCCAGAAACGAAAGGCGAGAGCGACATGACACGTTCCGGTGAGCGGACCGGTGTGGAGCGCACTGACGTGCTGATCGCGGGTGGCGGCCCGGTCGGGATGGCGCTCGCGCTGGACCTGACGTACCGCGGGATCGACTGCATGGTCATCGACGCCGGCGACGGCACGGTTCGCCACCCCAAAGTGAGCACCATCGGTCCGCGCTCGATGGAACTGTTCCGCCGCTGGGGTGTCGCGGACGCGATCCGCGACACCGGCTGGCCGGCCGATCACCCTCTGGACATCGCCTGGGTGACCAAGGTCGGCGGCCACGAGGTCCACCGCTACCGCCGTGGTACGACGAAGGAGCGTCCCGCCTTCGCGCACACCCCCGAACCCGACCAGGTGTGCCCGGCCCACTGGCTGAACCCGGTGCTGACGCGGGCCGTCGGCATACACCCGGACGGCCCGCTGCGGCTGCGTACGACCGTCGACGACGTGCGTCAGCACGCCGGGCACGTCGATGCCACCCTCACCGACCACACCACCGGAACGACTGGTTCCGTACGGGCCCGGTACCTGGTCGCCTGCGACGGCGCGGCCTCCCCCATCCGGCGGTCCTGCGGCATCGACGCCCCCGCGCGCCACCGCCCGCAGGTCTTCCGCAACATCCTCTTCCGCGCCCCCGCGCTCAAGGACCGGCTCGGCGACCGCGCCGCGCTCGTCTACTTCCTCATGCGGTCGTCCACACTGCGCTTTCCCATGCGTTCGCTGAACGGCAGCGACCTGTACAACCTTGTCGTGGGGGTGGAGGACGAGACGGCGCCCCGCGTCGACGCGCTGTCACTGATCAACGACGCCCTCGCGTTCGACACGCCGGTGGAACTGCTGGGAGACGGGGAGTGGCACCTCACCCACCGCGTCGCCGAACGGTACCGGTCGGGCCGTGTCTTCCTCGCCGGCGACGCGGCGCACACGCTGTCGCCCTCCGGCGGTTTCGGGCTCAACACCGGCATAGCCGACGTCGCCGACCTGGGCTGGAAGCTCGCCGCCACGCTGAACGGCTGGGCCGGGCGCCAACTCCTCGACACGTACGAGACCGAGCGCAGGCCCATCGCCGTGGAAAGCCTGAACGAGGCCCACCTCAATCTCCAGCGCACCATGCGCAGGCAGGTGCCGCCCGAGATCCACCTCGACGGGCCCGAGGGCGAGCGCGCCCGTACGGAGATGTCGGAGCGCATGCAACAAAGTGGCGTGCAGCGGGAGTTCGACGCACCGGAGATCCACTTCGGGCTGCGCTACCACTCCCCCGTCACCGTCGAGGACCCCGGACTGCCGGTGCGCCACGGCAAGCCGGACGCCGCCTGGCGCCCCGGCAGCGAGCCGGGATTCCGCGCCGCGCACGCGTGGTGGGACGACACCCGCTCGACCCTCGACCTGTTCGGGCCCGGATTCGTGCTGCTGTGCTTCGCCGAGCACGCCGCGCTCCCGCGATTCGAGAATGCGTTCGCCGAGCGGGGCGTGCCGCTGACCACGCACAGGGGGCGTGAGGGCGAGGTGTCCAAGCTCTACGAACGCTCCTTCGTGCTGGTCCGCCCGGACGGCCATGTGGCGTGGCGCGGCGACAGTCTGCCCGAGGACCCGGCGGAACTGGTCGACACGGTAAGAGGGGACGGCACGCAGCCCGCCGCCCGGTGACCGGATCCGCAGGTGGGGTGTCGGCTCCATCCCGGTGCCCCACGGCGTGACCGAGTCGGCCCAGCCGGTTCGGAGCCGTTCCTCGACCCCGGCCCGCTCCGGAACGACCTGGACAGAGGCAGTGGGCGGCGCGTACGAAGCGGTCGGCCGCCTCCGTCGTGCCCGGCAGCGGCAGGGCGCCGCCGAACGCCTCGTACCGTTTTCAGACGGTCCAGCTGCTGATCAAGCTGCGGGGAGTTGGTCATCACCGTGTACGTGCGGTCGCAGTGAACGCGCGGCCTGCCGTCGGCGAACTCGACGACCGCCGAGTCTCCCGTGGCGTCGTCAGGCGCCAGGTGCAGCGTGCTCCACGTGTCCGCCTGGGCGTCCGCCTGTGGGCGCACCTGGAAGGGTTCGGCCTCCAGCGCGTCGACCGCCTCGGCGACGGCGGGGAAGCAGTCCGGGAGGTACTGCGTCCACCGTGCGGCGCTCACGGTCGGCAGGCGCGGGTCGCGCACCCCACAGTCCGATTCGGCCGGCCACGGCAGATGCACGCCACGACCCGCCTCGGTGATCCCGTCCAGGGGGGCGGAGTCGTACGCGATGGCCACCACCCTGCCGTAACGGGCTCCACCGCAGCGGCAGCGGGTCGTCCGCTCCCATGCCCGCCCGCTCCGCCCCGCGGGACAGCACCCACGGGCTGGTGTCCGGGCTCTGCTTCCCGTCCGCGTTCCGTCCCACGACGGCCGGCTGCCTGCCGCAGCACAGGCGCACACATCAGCCTCACGCTGGAGCGGCCGGTCGGGACGCGCGTGCCGGACCACCGGTGGGACTCAGACGGCCTGCACGGCTCTCCGCCCGACTGCAGGTCGGCACGGGCCGCCACAGCCCTGTGGGCTGTCATGATCGGTCAGCTCTTCGGCGGGATCCGGACGCGGAGCCAGGCGGGACGGCATCGAGCCTCCTCGCCCGTCACGCCGACCATGGAGCAGGAGATTGCCGATTCGCTGCACATCATCGTGCTGATCGGCACGGACGTGCCGAGTCCGCACGCGGGCGAGTCCGGGTCCTGATCCGCCCGGAACCACCACTTCGCGTGAACCGGAGGCCGCTCGGGAACGTTCCCGGGAGGCCTCCGCGTCGTTGTCCGTGAAGAGAACGGAAGGCGAGCAGCAGGGGGTGTCCCATGGGTCGTGTGGTTCTGGAGCGGTTTCCGGCCGGAAGTCCGCGGGGAAGTTGGCCGGCCGAGGAGTACGCGGCGCAGCGCATGCGCGAGGGCGTACCGGCCGAGGTGGTCATGGATCTGGCGAGTGACGCGTTCCTCGTCGTGGTCCGGCAGCGGGAGGGGCGTTCCGGCCACTGAGGGCGGGCGGCGGACAGGGTGCGCGCACACCCCTTGGCCTCGGGCCCCCGCAGCCCCACACTGACCCGATGACGCAGCGTGTGGACCTCGCGACGGTGATGGACCGGCTGGCTATCGACGAAGTGGTCACGGGCTACGCGGTGGCCGTGGACGACGGCGACTGGGAGGCGTACCGGGCCCTGTTCGTCCCGGCCGGGCGGGCCGACTACAGCTCGGCGGGCGGGATCGAGGGCCCGGTCGCCGAGGTGGCGCAGTGGCTCGCCGGGACCATGACGCTGTTCCCCGTGCGCCAGCACCTCATCGTGAACCGGCGGATCCGGCTGGAGGACGTGGCCGGTGCCCCGGGGGACGTCGCCGAGGTGCGGGCGGACTTCCTCAATCCGATGCGGCTGCGGGGACCGGATTCCGGCGAGGAGGCGACCTCGCCGAACTTCGTGGCCGCCGGGCGGTACACCTTCGCCCTGGCGCGCACCCGCGACGGCTGGCGGCTCACCCGTGTGACCGTGCACGAGAAGTGGCGGCACACGGCCCTCTGAGCCCTTCTCCCGCCCCGCCCCGGGCCCCGGGGCGGGCCGCGCCCGCCGGGCGCCGGAGGGGCGGGTACGAGCGGCACTGCCCACACTGGAAGCGGAGGCGCCATGGTCCCGATGCACAGCGGGTGGTTCCGCCGGTGGCGCGCGCCCGCGGCGCTCGCCGCCGGCGCCCTGCCCGCGCTCGCGTTCCCGGCCCCCGCCCTCTGGTGGTTCGCCTCCGTGGCCCTCGTGCCCTGGATGCTGCTGCTGCGCTCGGCCCCGACCCCGCGGCGGGCCGCCCTGGAGGGGTGGCTGGGCGGCGCCGGCTACATCCTGGCGGTGCATCACTGGCTGCTGCCCAGCCTCCACGTGTTCCTGCTCCCGGTGGCGGCGCTGGTCGGCCTGCTGTGGATTCCCTGGGCCCTGCTGGTGCAGCGGCTCCTCGGCGGGTCGCCCCCGGCGGGCCGGGCCGCCTGCGCGCTGGTCGTCGTGCCGGCCGGGTGGCTGCTGTCGGAGGTGGTCCGGTCCTGGCAGGGGCTGGGCGGCCCGTGGGGGCTGCTGGGGGCGAGCCAGTGGCAGGTGCCCGCGGCCCTGCGGCTGGCCTCGGTCGGCGGGGTGTGGCTGGTGAGCCTGCTGCTCGTGGCGGTCAACTGCGCGCTGGTGCTGCTCGTCGCGGTGCCGTCGGCGCGGGTCCCCGCGGTGGCGGGCGTGGCGGGGTGCGCGCTGCTCACCGGGGCGGTGTGGGTGTGGTCGGTCCGGCCCGCGGAGGCGGGCGGGCTGCGGGTGGCCGTCGTACAGCCCGGTCCGGTGCCGGACGGGCCGGACAGTGCGGAGCGCCGGTTCGCGGCCGGGGAGCGGCTGACGCGGCCGCTGGCCGGACGGGACGTCGACCTCGTGGTGTGGGGCGAGAGCAGTGTCGGCGAGGACCTGTCGGCGCGGCCCGACCTGGCCCGGCGGCTGGCCGCGCTGTCGGCGGAGGTCGGGGCGCCGCTGCTGGTGAACGTGGACGCCCGGCGGGCGGACCGGCCGGGCATCTACAAGAGCGCCGTCCTCGTCGGTCCGGCGGGCCCCACGGGCGACCGGTACGACAAGATGCGGCTGGTGCCGTTCGGGGAGTACGTACCGGCCAGGACGCTGCTCGGCTGGGCCACCTCGGTCGGCCGGGCGGCCGGCGAGGACCGCATGCGCGGCGACGCGCCCGTGGTCATGGACCTGCCCGGACGCCCCGACGGGCGGTCCGGCGTGCGGGTGGGGCCGCTGGTCTGCTTCGAGTCGGCCTTCCCCGACATGAGCCGGCGCCTGACCCTCGACGGGGCGTCCCTGCTGGTCGCCCAGTCGGCGACGTCCACCTTCCAGGACAGCTGGGCACCGGACCAGCACGCGTCACTGGCGGCCCTGCGGGCGGCGGAGAACGGCCGTCCGATGGTGCACGCCACCCTCACCGGCGTCAGCGTGGTGCACGGCCCGTCGGGCGAGCGGATCGGGTCCGCCCTGCCCACGTCGGCGCGTGCCGCCGCGGTGTACGAGGTGCCCCTCGCGCGGGGGACGACCCCCTTCGTCCGCTTCGGCGCCTGGCCGGTGGCCGTGGCGTTCGCCGTGCTGGCCGCCTACTGCGCGGCGGTCGGCGCGCGGGCTCTCAGAAAGCCTGCTCCAGCGCCGACTCCACCACCTTCTCGCACAGCTCGTGGGTGAGCAGAGCGTCGCGGGCGCTGAGGGTGCGGCCCGCCGCGACCGCCTCAAGGAAGTGGTCGACGACCTGTTCGATGCCGCGCTGGCGGGCGACCGGCACCCAGTCGCCGCGGCGGCGCACGGTGGGCTGCCCCTTGTGGTCGATGACCTCGGCGAGGTTGACGACCTGCCGCTTGGTGTCCGTGCCGGAGACCTCCAGGACCTCCTCGTTGGAGCCGGAGAGGCGGTTCATGATGCCGAGGGCGCTGAAGCCGGGGCCGGAGAGGTGGAGCACCACCTGGTGCATCAGGCCGTCGCGCACCACGGCCCGGACGTCGGTGCGGTCGGCCTCGCCGGGCAGCAGGAAGCGCAGGGTGTCGACGACGTGGATGAAGTCGTCGAGCACCAGCGTGCGCGGGTCCTCGGGCAGCCCGACCCGGTTCTTCTGCAGGACGATCAGGTCGCGGGGGTGGTCGGCGCACTGCGCGTACCCGGGCGCGTGGCGGCGGTTGAAGCCGACGGCGAGGGAGACCCCGCGCTTCTCGGCGAGTTCCACCAGGTGCCGTGACGCGGCGAACTCGTAGGCGAGCGGCTTGTCGACGTACGTGGGGACCCCGGCTTCCAGCAGGTGCGTCACGATCTCGGGGTGGGCGCCGGTCGGGGCGTGGACGAAGGCCGCGTCCAGGCCCTGGGCGAGCAGGGCGTCGAGATCGGTGTGCCGGCGGGCGTCCGGGACGTGATGGGTGTCGCCGACCCGGTGCAGGGTGGCCGGGGTGCGCGTCTGCAGGTGCAGTTCGACGTCCGGGCGGGTGGTGAGGACGGGCAGGTACGCCTTCTGCGCGATGTCGCCGAGTCCGATGCAGCCGACCTTCACCGTGGCCTCCAATGTGGGTCCTTGTGGGATCTCGGCAGCTTAATCCCTGGTGGCGGGGGGCTCGCGTCGCCGAGGATGGCCCTCATGACCTCCAGTTCAGGATCACATCGCGAAGAACCCTCCACCACCGCCGGCGAACGGGAGATGCTCGACGGCTGGCTCGACTACCACCGCGCCACCCTGCTGTGGAAGTGCGAGGGCCTCCAGGACGAGGAGCTGCGCGGGACCCCGCTCGCCCCGTCCGAGCTGAGCCTCATGGGCCTCGTACGGCACATGGCGGAGGTGGAGCGCTACTGGTTCCGCGAGATCATGCTGGGCGAGGTGCTGCCCGAGCTGTACGTCACGGAGGAGGACCAGGACGGCGACTTCCACTTCACCGAGGCGGACACCTGGGCCGACGCCGAGAAGGTGTGGCGCACCGAGGTCGACCTCGCGCGCCGGGCCGTCGCGGGCCGCCCGCTCGACCTGCGGTCGGAGGCGGCCAGCCACCACCGGGGCGAGGTGTTCAGCCTGCGCTGGGTCTACACCCACATGATCGAGGAGTACGCGCGCCACAACGGCCACGCGGACATGCTGCGCGAGCAGACGGACGGCGCCACCGGCGACTGACCGGCCCGGGCGCGGGGATGCGCCGGCTGTCCCCCGGTCACCGCGCCGCCCGTCACCCGTGCGGGGTGAATATGGGCTCCCGGTTTTCACAACGGGGTCCTCGCACAGCAGAGTTGCGCGGGTGCATCCAACCCGAACCACGACAACGCTGCTCCTCGGCGTCGCCTGCGCCGTCTCGGCCGTCTCCGGCTGTGTCCAGGTGAGACCCGGCCCCGTGCAGCCCGCGTCCGCCCCCGCCGCGGGGGCGCAGCCCCGCCACGAGCCGCGCGGCGGTCCCGGGGCCGCCGCCGTGGTGGTCCGGGCACCGGCCCTGGAGGCGCTGGAGGCGGTGGAGTCCGCTCCGGGCGCGGCCGGGCCTGCGGCCTCCGCCGCGCCCTCCCCCCGGCCCGCCGGGCGGAGCTCGGCCGGCGACGACCGGGGGCCCGGGGCGGACGCTCCGCCGGTCCCCGACATTCCCGAGCCCCCGCGCGGCGCGGTGCCCGGTCCCGGGCGGGAGGAGGGCGGCGGCCGGCGTGCGCGGCCCGACGCCGAGGTGGAGCGGGAGCTGATGCGGAAGCTGCCGGTGCGGCCGGCGGACGTGTGCGCGCTGGGCCGCCGGCACGGCCAGTGGCGCGACGACAGCCCGGAGGCCCGGATCTGCGCGGGTGTCCACGGCGGCTGACCGCTCCCGCCGGGGCCGGGCGGGCGGCGCGGGCCCGGCACGATCCGCAAGAGCGGCCTAGGACTGCTCGGGGAAGGACCGGGGGCCGGTGTCGGGCAGGTCGGCGAGGCGCCGTTCCAGCCGCGCGATGGCCGCCCGTACGCCGTTGCCGTAGCCGTCGTCGGACAGTGCCCCGGCGGCGGCGCGGGCCCGCGCCAGGTGGACCCGGGCCGCCTCCGGCCGCTCCAGCTTCACGTAGTCGTCGGCGAGGCTGAGGTGGAGGGAGGGGTAGAACCCGCGCATGGCCGGATGCGGCTCGCGCTGTGCCGGCCCGCCGTCCCCGTCGCCGCCCGCGGGGCCGTCGCCCGCGGTGCCCGCCGCGGTCAGGGCCCTCAGGTCCCAGGCCAGTTCGTCGGCGGGATCGTCCTGGGCGTCGGCCATGTAGTGGGCGAGGGTGCACCGGTGCAGGCAGTCACCGTCCTCGCCGATCTCCGACCAGATCGCGACGAGCCGGTTGCGGGCCTCCTCCCGGTCCCCGGCGTGCAGCAGGATGACCGCCTGGCCGATCCTGGTCATGACGGTGTCCTCCGACGCCTCCTGCTGCTCGGTCACGGCGGCCTCCGGCTCGCTCTGCCAGACCTCCTCCGGTCTGATCATCAAGAAGCTAACCGGAGGCACCGGCTGTGGGGCCGAGGCGCGGTGGGAGGTCAGCCGAGGTCCGGGATCCGCCAGTCGATCGGCTCATGGCCCTGTGCGGCGACGGCCTCGTTGATCTGGGTGAAGGGACGGGAGCCGAAGAACTTCTTCGCCGACAGCGGGGAGGGGTGGGCGCCCTTGACGATCACGTGCCGCTCGGCGTCGATGAGCGGGATCTTCTTCTGGGCGTAGGCGCCCCACAGGACGAAGACCGCCGGGTCGGGGCGGTCGGAGACGGCGCGGATCACGGCGTCGGTGAACTTCTCCCAGCCCTTGCCCTTGTGCGAGTTGGGCTCGGCCTCGCGGACGGTGAGCACCGCGTTGAGGAGCAGGACGCCCTGCTGGGCCCACGGCATGAGGTATCCGTTGTCCGGGACCTCCAGGCCGAGCTCCTCCTTCATCTCCTTGTAGATGTTGCGCAGCGAGGGCGGGGTCTTGACCCCGGGCTGCACGGAGAAGCACAGGCCGTGGCCCTGGCCGGCGCCGTGGTAGGGGTCCTGGCCGAGCACCAGCACCTTGACCTGGTCGAAGGGCGTGGCGTCGAGGGCCGCGAACACCTGCTCGCGGGGCGGGTAGACCGGCCCGTTCGCCCGCTCCTTCTCGACGAACTCGGTGAGTTCCCTGAAGTAGGGCTGGTCCAGCTCCCCGCCGAGGACGGGGAGCCAGGACTCGGGCAGCATCTGGGTCACGGCGACAACCTCCGGTACAAGTTCGTGCAACTGATCAGAACCTACCGGGGGCCACTGACAACGCGTCGGGCGCCCGGGGAACGGGCCCCCGGGCCGCTCCGCTACCAGCTGGTCTTGCGGTACAGCTCCCACATCTGCATCGCGGTCTGCGGGTCGAGCGCCCGCTCGCCGCCGGCGATGTCCTCGCGCGCGGCGACGTAGAGCTTGCCCTGCCACAGGGGCAGCAGCCGGACGTCCTCGGCGAAGATCTGCTGGGCCTTCTCGAACTCGTCGACGCCGGAGGAGCGGTCGCCGTCGCGGCGGGACTTGGGCAGCAGGTCGTTGAGGATCTCGGTGGACTCGTACGGGGTGCCGACCGCGTTCTCCTTGCCGACGAACGGCGCGATGAAGTTGTCCGGGTCCGGGAAGTCGGGGAACCAGCCGCGCCCGAAGACCGGGTACTCCTGGCCCTTGTAGCCCTCCTGGAAGGTCTTCCAGGGCTGGCTGCGCAGGGTGATGCGGAAGAGGTTGGTCTCGTCGAGCTGGCGCTTGAGCTCGGTGAACTCGTCGGCGGTCGAGGAGCCGTACCGGTCGGTGGTGTACCAGAAGGTCAGGTCGACGGTCTGGGTGATCCCGGCGTCCTTGAGGATCTTCTTGGCCTTGTTGACGTCGGGGGCGCCGTACTTGTCGTAGTAGGGCGTCTTGTGGCCGACGACGCCCTTGGGGACCATCGAGTACAGCGGCTCGGCGGTGCCCTGGTAGACCTTGGAGACGAGGGTGCCGCGGTCGACGATCTGGGCGATGGCCTGGCGGACCGCGAGCTTGTTGACCGCCGGGTCCTTCGGATTGAAGACCAGGTAGCGGATCTCCGCGCCGACGTTCTCCACGACCTGGACGCCGAGCTTGTGCGACTCGGGGGTCTGCAGGTCGGTGACCTGGGCGGCCGAGAGACCGCGGTAGGTGGCGTCGAGCTCCTTGCCCTTGAGGGCGGCGACCATCTTCGCGGAGTCGGCGTAGTAGCGGATGGTCACGGCCTTGTTCTGGCGGTTCGCGAATCCGGTGTAGCCGGCGTTCTCCGTGAGGACGGCCTCGGCGCCCTCCTTGTAGGAGTCCAGCAGGTAGGGGCCGGAGCCGGTGATCTTGCCGTCCTCGCGCAGCTTGTCCGCGGGGTACATCTTGGGCGCGACCAGCGAGGCGGCGGGCGAGCCGAGGACGTACGGGAAGGTGGCGTCGGAGGTCTTCAGGTGGAAGACGACGGTCAGCTCGTCGGGGGTCTCGATCTTGTCGAGGCTGCCGAAGAGGTCCTTGGGGCCGACCTTGGAACCGATGGTGCGGATGCGGTCCAGGGAGTGCTTGACGGCCTTGGAGTCGAGCGGCTCGCCGTTGGAGAACTTCAGGCCCTTGCGCAGGGTGCAGCGGTAGGCCTGGCTCGCGCCGTCCGTGAACTCGCAGTTCTGGGCGGCGTCGGGCTGGGGCTTGGTGGAGCCCGTGGGGAACGCCAGGAGGGTCTGGTAGACGTTCCGGTACAGCTCCCAGGAACCGTCCCAGGCGGCGGCCGGGTCGAGGGTGCTGGGGGCGCTGGTGGTGCCGACGACGATCGGCTTCGCCCCGTCGCCGTCGTCCTCCGACAGCATGCCGCATCCCGCGAGCAGGGATATGGACGCAAGGGCCGCAGTGATCTGCAGGCATCTGGTCCGGTTGAACACGTGCACGCTCCTCGATCAGCCAGGGGTGCGGCAGACCCTACCGCAGTGCCCCACGAATCCAATGGGGTGGTTTCGTGGGGCACTTGACCGGTTCCGTGCACATTCGATACACATTTGCCTCCCTTTCGGAGGCAAATTCGTCCGATTATCGGTCAGTGGACCCCGGCATTGAGGAACATCCCACCGTCGACGACCAGAGTTTGGCCCGTGACCCATTCCGCTTGTGCAGATGTAAGAAACGCCGCCACGCCCCCGATGTCCTCCGGGAGCCCCAGCCGGCCGAGCGGATAGGCCGCCGCGGCCTCCTGCTCGCGGCCCTCGTAGAGCGCCTGGGCGAACTTCGTCTTGACCACCGCCGGGGCGATCGCGTTGACCCGGACCCCGGGGGCCATCTCGTGGGCGAGCTGGAGGGTGAGGTTGACCATGGCGGCCTTGCTCATCCCGTAGGCGCCGATGAACGGGGACGCGGAGACGCCGGCGATCGAGGCGATGTTCACGATCGCACCGCCGTTGTCCTTCTGCCACGCGTGCCAGGTCCGCTGGGCGAACCCGAGCGCGGAGATCACGTTGGTCTCGAAGACCTTCCGGGCGACACCGAGGTCGAGGTCCGCGATCGGGCCGAAGACCGGGTTGGTGCCCGCGTTGTTCACCAGGAAGTCGACCCTGCCGAAGGCCTCCATGGCGCGCTCGACCGCGTGGGCCTGGTGGGCCTCGTCGTGCGCCTTCCCCGCCACCCCGATGACCCGGTCCGCCCCGAGGCGCTCCACGGCCTCCTTGAGGGCCTCCTCGTTGCGTCCGGTGATGCAGAGCCGGTCTCCGCGGGCGACCAGCGCCTCGGCGATGCCGTAGCCGATGCCCCGGCTCGCTCCGGTGATGAGTGCGACCTTGCCGCTGTCGGTACCGCTGTACGTCATGGCGTACGCCTGCCTCTCGTCGGGCCGTCAGTTGAGGGGGCCGCCGGCCACGTACATGACCTGGCCGGAGACGAAGCCGGCCGCCTCGCCCGTGAAGAAGGCGATGGCGTTGGCGATGTCGTCCGGGCGGCCGACGCGCTGCACGGGGATCTGGGTGGCCGCGGCGGCCTGGAAGTCCTCGAAGCCCATGCCGACGCGGGCGGCGGTCTGGGCGGTCATCTCGGTGACGATGAAGCCGGGCGCCACGGCGTTGGCGGTGACGCCGAACTTGCCGAGCTCGATGGCCAGGGTCTTGGTGAAGCCCTGCAGGCCCGCCTTGGCCGCGGAGTAGTTGACCTGGCCGCGGTTGCCGAGCGCGGAGCTGCTGGAGAGGTTCACGATGCGGCCGAACTTGGCTTCCACCATGTACTTCTGACAGGCCTTCGACATCAGGAAGGCACCGCGCAGGTGCACGTTCATGACCGTGTCCCAGTCGGACTCGCTCATCTTGAAGAGCAGGTTGTCGCGCAGCACGCCCGCGTTGTTGACCAGGATCGTGGGGGCTCCGAGCTCGGCGGCGACGCGCGCGACCGCGGCCTCCACCTGCGCGCCGTCGGAGACGTCGCAGCCGACCGCCAGGGCCCGGCCGCCGGCGGCCGTGATGGCCTCCACGGTGTCCTTGCAGGCCGCCTCGTCGAGGTCGAGTACGGCGACGGCGCGGCCCTCGGCGGCCAGGCGCACGGCGGTGGCCGCGCCGATGCCCCGGGCCGCCCCGGTCACGATCGCGACGCGCTGCTCGGTGGTGGACATGCTGGTTCTCCTCGCCCTTGAGAAGCGGCCACCCAGAGGTGAGCAACCGCTTAGTAGCTTCAGCTGAGGAGACGCTAGGAGCCCTGGCACCCGGTGTCAACGCCACCCGCCCGGGACGGGGCTCCGGCCCGCCGCGAGGCCGGTGGGGCCCCGGCGACGGGCCGGGCGGGGCGCTGGGCCCGCGGGAAGCGCCGGGCGGCCGGCGCGCGCGGGACGGCGCGGCGGCCGTCAGCGGACCAGGAGGTCCAGGAGCCGCTCCACCTCCGCGGCGGGATCGGCGGTGAGCCCGGTGTGCACCGGCCCGGGCTGCACGACCGTGCTGCGCGGGGCGATGAGCCAGCGGAACCTGCGCCCCGCGTCGTCGCCCGCCGCCTGCCCGGCGGCCTCGCCGCCGCCGCACACTCCCTCGACCCCGCGCAGGGCCGCCCGTACGCCGGCCACGTCGGCCCCGGGGTCCAGGGCGAGGAGCTTCGCCTCGTCCAGGTGGGTGCGCGCGGCGACGTAGGAATGCGCCCGGCAGTAGACGATCACGCCGGCGTTGAAGCACTCCCCGCGCTCCATCCGGGGCACCACGCGCACCAGCGCGTACTCGAACACGTCCCGCTGGGTCACTCGTCGCCGCTCTTCTTCGTGTGGGCCTTGTGGGGCCACTCGGGCAGGTGGTCGGTGAGCCAGCCCGGAGGTCCGGCCGGGGCCTTCACCTCGGCCTCCATCGAGATCCTCTCGTGGATCGTGGCGGCGCGCGGCAGCAGCGCCTCCACGTAGGCCCGGCGCAGCGCGTCGGTGGAGTCGAAGCCGGGCTCGTCGACCAGCCATTCGTCGGGGACGTCGGCGGTGACCTCGGTGAGCAGCTCCTCGGTGACCAGCGGGGCGAGCTCGGCGGCCGCGGCCGCGATGTCCGGGCCGACCGGGGCCAGGACGTGGTCGGAGGCGTTGTACGGCTTGGCCGCGGCGGCCTGGGCCGTGGGCCAGTTGTGGTGCCAGATCATGGTGGCCCCGTGGTCGATCAGCCAGAGGTCGCCGTGCCAGACCAGCATGTTCGGGTTGCGCCAGGAGCGGTCGACGTTGTTGATGAGGGCGTCGAACCAGACCACCCGTCCCGCCTCCACCGGATCCACCCGGTACGCGAGGGGGTCGAAGCCGATCGAGCCCGGCAGGTAGTCCATGCCGAGGTTGAGGCCGCCGCTCGCCTTGAGCAGCTCCTGCACCTCCTGGTCGGGCTCGCCGAGCCCGATGACGGGGTCGAGCTGCATCCGGACCAGGGTCGGCACCCTCAGCCCCAGCCGCTGGGCGAGGCGGCCACAGACCACCTCGGCCACCAGGGTCTTGCGCCCCTGCCCGGCGCCGGTGAACTTCATGACGTAGGTACCGAGGTCGTCGGCCTCGACGATCCCCGGCAACGAGCCGCCCTCACGCAGGGGCGTGACGTAGCGGGTCGCGATCACTTCTGTGAGCATCCCCCCAGGCTATCGGGCGCCCGGCCTGCCCCCGCAGGGCATTTCAGCGGGCGGCGCCGGTGACCGGCCAGGCGTCGAGGAGGGCCTGCGTGGTGGTGATCGTCGCCACCAGGGACAGGGAGTTGCGGATCACCTCGGCCGTGCAGGCGGCGGGGACGCCCGCGATGGCGTCCGCCGGGACCACGACCCGGTAGCCGAGGTTCACGGCGTCGAAGACCGTGTTCGGGACGGCGATGTTGGAGGAGACGCCGGTGACGACGAGGGTGCGGACGCCGAGGTTGCGCAGCAGGGCGTCCAGGTCGGTGCCGGCCATCGGCGAGAGCCCGTGCAGCCGGCGGAGCACGAGGTCCTGCTCGGCGACGGTGATCGGGGCCGCCACCTCCACCGCCCGGCTTCCGGTCAGCTGCCGCACGGGGAGCCGCTCGGCGGCGCGGAACAGCCGCGCGTTGCCGTTCGCGCCCCGCCCGTCGGGCCTGCGCTCGGCGACCGCGTGCAGGACCTGTACGCCGGCCCCGCGCGCGGCGTCGACCAGCGCGGCCACCCGCTCCAGCATCCCGGAGTCCCGGGCCTCCTTGGCGAGCTCGGGCAGCGCGCTCTCCTCCCCCACGACACCGTTCTGGCACTCGACGGTGAGCAGCGCGGTGGTGTCGGGATCCAGATCGGGCATGACTCCCCCTGGCGTGGCGACGGAAGAGCCCTCATGATTCCTGACACCTAGTCAGATGTGAAGGGGTGCGGGTGCGATGGACGAGGGCCAGCGGCGGGGGCGGCGGATCATGATGAGCGCGGCCGAGGTGGACGCCTTCCTGCGCGAACAGCGGACCTGCCGGGTGGCGACGGTCTCCCCGGACGGGCGGCCGCACGTCGGCGCGCTGTGGTTCGCGTGGGACGGCGGCTCGCTGTGGCTGTACTCGATCACGCGTAGCCGCCGCTGGTCGGACCTGCGCAAGGACCCGCGGATCTCGGTGGTCGTGGACGCGGGCGAGTCCTACGACGAGCTGCGCGGGGTGGAGCTGTCCGGGAGCGCCGTCTTCGTGGGCGAGGCCCCGCGCACCGGCGAACCGTGCCCCGAACTGGCCGTGCCCGAAAGGATCTTCCCGGTGAAGAACTTCGGGATCGAGGAGATGCCGCACGACGGCCGGCACGCGTGGATCCGCCTCACCCCCGACTCGGTCGTCTCCTGGGACTTCCGCAAGCTCGCGGGTCCGCAGGCACCCTGAGACGAGCGGCGCGACGGCCCGGCCGCCGCGGGTCCGGCCCCGCGGCGGCCCTCACCGTCACCGCCGCCGCACTAGCCGCCGATGCCCGAGGCCACCTGGCGCAGGGTGTCGACCGCCGCCCTGATCGAGGGCCGGCGGTCGGCGTCGGCGCGCCAGACCGCGTAGACGTGGCGGCGCACCGAGTCGCAGACCGGCAGCAGCCGCACCCCGTGCGGTACGGGGCCGCGGCCCAGCCGCGGGGTGACGCACACTCCCAGTCCGGCCTCCACGAACGACAGCTGGGTGTGGTGCTCCTCGGCGATGTGGGCGATGCGCGGTTCGACGCCCGCCCCGCGCAGGGAGAACACCAGCCACTCGTGGCAGAACTGGCCCTCGTTCCAGGAGATCCACTCGTCCTCGGCGAAGTCGGCGAGCGAGATCCGCTCCCGGCCCGCCAGCCGGTGGTCCGCCGGGACGGCGATGTCGACGGAGTCGTCCAGCAGGTGGGTGCGGGTGAGCTCGGCGGGCACCGGCATCCGCTTGTTGTGCCAGTCGATCGCGAGCGCCATGTCGAGATCGCCGCGGACGACCGCGGCCATGCTCTCCTCGGGTTCCTGCTCCCGGACCCGGACCCGCAGGTCCGGGTGGCAGGTCCGCAGCGCCGACAGCGTGCCGGGCAGCAGCCCCCGCATGGCCGTGGGGAAGGCGCCGACCCGCAGTTCGCCGACGGCGCGGCCGCGCTGGGCCTCCACGTCGGCCTGGGCCTGTTCGACCTGGGAGATGATCCGGGCGGCGTGGTCGGCGAGCAGCCGGCCGGCGTCGGTGAGCCGTACGCCCCGTCCGTTCCGGGCCAGCAGCGGCTGGCCGACCTCGCGCTCCAGCTTGGCCATCTGCTGGGACACGGCGGAGGTGGTGACGTGGAGGCCGTCGGCCGCGCCGCTGACCGAGCCGTGGCGGGCGAGGGCGTCCAGGGTGCGCAGGCGCTCCAGGTTCAACATGTAAGCGATGCTACGCCGTCGATCAGAGAAACTCTCGCTTGTCCTACGAAGTTGACACCCGCACAGTAGGTCCATGAGCGCACCCACCACCCCCCGGCGGCAGGGCCACCCGGCCACCGTCCCCGCCACGCCCCCGACCCCCGCCGGCCCCTCGGATGCGCCCACGACCCGCCGTCGCGGCCTCCTCGACTGGCGGGTCCGCTTCGCGGTCCTCTCGGTCGTCTGGGGCTTCAGCTTCCTGCTGATCAAGGTCGGCACCGAGGCCTACGCCCCCTTCCAGGTCGCCCTGGGCAGGGTCTTCTTCGGCGCGCTGGCCCTCCTGGCCGTCCTGGCGGTGCGGCGCGAGCCGCTCCCCCGCGGGCTGCGCACCTGGGGGCACCTCACCGTGGCGGCGCTCCTGCTCAACACCGCCCCCTTCTCGCTCTTCGCCTACGCGGAGCTGAGCATCCCCTCCAGCCTGGCCGGCATCTGCAACGCCACCTCGCCCCTGTGGGGCATGGCGCTGTCGCTGGTCTCCCTCTCGGAGGACCGCCCGACGCGCCGCAGGTTCGCCGGCCTGGGCCTGGGCTTCCTCGGGGTGCTCACCGTCCTCGGCGCCTGGCAGGGCTTCTCCGGCGTCGACGCCAAGGGCACGGCGTTCGCCCTGCTGGCCTCCCTCTGCTACCCCGTCGGCTGGATCTACGTACGCCGCACCCTGGCCGGGGTCCCCGGCTCGCCGGTGGCACTCACCGGCGCCCAGCTCATGGTCTCCACCCTGCAGCTCGCCCTGGTGAGCGCGGTGTTCACCACGGCCCCGGGGTCCTTCCCGCTCTGGCCGACCCTCTCGGTCGTCGCCCTGGGCGCGCTCGGCACCGGCATGGCCCTGCAGATGCAGTACGGCCTGGTGACGGAGGTCGGCCCGACCACCGCGCAGATGGTCACCTACTTCATCCCCGTCATCGCCACCACGGCGGGCGTGCTGGTCCTGGGCGAGCAGCTGCACTGGAACACCCCGGTCGGGGCCGCGATCGTGCTGGCGGGCGCCACGCTCACCCAGACCCGCCCCGGCGCCCGCAAGCCCGCCCCGTCCTCCTGACCCCTCCGCGATCGACGGGTCACCACCGCCGGCCGGCCCCTCGGGGCCGGCCGGCGGCGTCATTCGTACCGCCCGCCCGCCGGCCCCGTCCGGACCGCTCCGGCCACGGCGTCGGCCAGACCCGGCACGTCCGCGGTCCGCAGCCGGGAGACCGTCAGCCTGATGCCCGGACCCGACTCGACGCGGAAGAGGGACCCGGGGGCCACCGCCCAGCCGGCGGTGAGCAGCCGCGTCACCGCCGCCGTCTCGTCGGCGACCGGCACCCACACGTTGAGCCCGCTGCGCCCGGACGCGGGGACGCCGCGCGCCCGCAGCGCCTCGACCAGCCCGTCCCGGCGCTCCCCGTAGGCGCGCGCCACGACGGCCGGGTCCACCGCCCCGGAGGACCACAGCTCGACCACCGTGTACTGCAGCAGCCTGCTGACCCATCCCGGGCCCAGCCGCTGGCGTCCGCGCACCCGGTCCAGGGTGACCTCGTCGCCCGTCAGCACCGCGAGCCGCAGGTCGGGCCCGTACGACTTGGCCGTGGAACGCACGAGCGCCCAGTGCCGGGTCGCCCCGCCCAGCGGGTGGAGGGGGAGGTCGACGATGCCGTGGCCGTGGTCGTCGTCGATCACGAGCGTGCCGGGGTGGCGGGCCAGCAGCGCCCGCAGGTCCCGTGCGCGCCGCTCGCCCACCGCGGCCCCGGTCGGGTTCTGGGCGCGCGAGGTGACCACGAGCGCCCGCGCCCCCGCCTCCAGCGCGGCGGCCACCGCCTCGGTCCGCGGGCCGTCCTCGTCGACGGCGACCGGCAGCAGCCGCAGCCCCAGGGCCGGGACGAGGTCCAGGGCGCCTCCCCAGCCCGGGTCCTCCACCGCCACCGCGTCGCCGGGGCGCAGATGGGCGACCAGGACCCGTTCGATGGCGTCGAGGGCGCCCGAGGTCACGGCGACCGGCCCGGGCGGGACCCCGTCCGCGTCGAGGCCCGCCCGGGCGAGCCGCGCCAGCTCCGGGGCGACCGGGTCCTGCCCGTAGAGGGTCGGGGCCTGGGCGTGCCGCCGGGCCGCACCGGCCAGGGCCGCGTCCAGGGCGGGGAGCAGCTCCACGTCCGGATTGCCCTTGGCCACGTCCCGCACCCCGGCCGGGACCGGGGTGCGCAGCGCGTCCCGGGGGGTGCTCGACGGCCGGGACCGCACCCTGCTGCCGCGCCGTCCGTCCGTCTCGATGACCCCGCGCTCACGCAGGGCCCGGTAGGCGGCGGCCACGGTGTTGGGGTTGACCCCGAGCTCGCCCGCCAGTTCGCGCATCGGCGGCAGCAGCGTCCCCGGGAGGAGTCCGCCCGCGGCGACGCCCGCTTCGACGCTCGCCGCGATATCCGCTGCGCGTCGTCCTTCGATCCGATATTCTCCTAGCACAAACAATAGTATGCACTAGTGCAATGGAGTCCGCGTCATGACCGCCACCCCCGCCACGGAGACTTCCGAGACGCCCGAGCCGAGCGGGGCCGACGGCGCCTACGAGCACATCGACCGCACGGTCCCCACCCGCTCCCGCGACCGGGCGCGCTACGACCGCGAAACCGTGCACGCGATACTCGACGAGGCCTACGTCTGCCACCTCGGCTTCGTCCGCGACGGCGCGCCCGTCGTCCTGCCCACGCTCTTCGCCCGGGTCGGCGAGGCCCTCTACATGCACGGCTCCACCGGCTCCCGGCCGCTGCTGGCGGCCGGCCGCACCGACCCGGGCCTGCCGGTCTGCGTGACCGTGACGCACGTGGACGGCCTGGTCCTGGCCCGTTCCGCCTTCCACCACTCGCTCAACTACCGCTCGGTGGTCGTGCACGGAACGGCCCGTCAGGTGACCGACGAGCAGGAGCGGCGGACGGCGCTGGACGCGATGGTCGACGCCGTGGCCCCCGGCCGCGCCGCGGACGTGCGCCCCGCCAACGCGCGGGAGCTCGCCGCCACCGCCGTGATCCGCGTGGACCTCGGGGAGGTGTCGGCGAAGCTGCGCACCGGTCCGGTCAACGACGACGCCGAGGACCTGGCCCTGCCCCACTGGGCGGGGGTCGTGCCGGTCACCACGACGTACGGCACCCCCGTACCCGACGCGGACCTGGCCCCCGGCACCGCCGTCCCCGGCTACCTCGCCGCGCTCTGAGGCCCCGTACCCGCCGCGGCGGGATCCCCGGCGCCCGCCCGCGCGGCGGGTGCGGGGGTCCCGGCGGTCCGGGGCGCGGGCCGCCGCCGGGACTCCGCCGCGATCAGCGCGCCCACCGCCGCCAGCAGCAGGACGGTCCCCAGCACCACCGCGCCGGTCAGCCGCTCGCCGAGGACCAGCACGGCGATCACAGCGGCGCTCACCGGCTCGATCAGCATGATCACGGACACCGTCGCGGCACGCACGGCGGCCGCACCGGTGAAGTACAGGACGTACGCGAGGGCCGTCGGCACGGTGGCGACGTACACCAGCAGCCAGAGCACCCGGACCGGTTCGGCGGTGTGCGGCCAGATCCCCTCGACCGCCGCGAGCGGCAGCAGGCAGACCGCGCCCACGGCGACCGACCAGGCCGTGGTGACCAGCGGGTCCCCGCCGGCCCCGCGCTGCCCGAGCCAGCGGGCCCGCAGGGTCATCCCCGCGTAGCCCGCCGCCGACAGCAGCGCCCAGCCGACACCGAGCGGGCGCACCTCGGCGCCGCCGCTGCCGAGGACCAGTACGGCCAGCCCGGCGAGGGCCCCGGCGACGGCGGCGGTCCCGCCCCGGCCGAGGCGCTCCGACATCCAGTGGCGCGCGCCGAGCGCGATGAGCACGGGGCCGGCCCCGAGGGTGACCACCGTCCCGACCGCGAGACCGGTCTCGCGCACGGCGGCGAAGTAGGAGGCCTGGAAGACGGTGAAGAGCAGCCCGGTGGCCACCAGCGAACCCACCGAGGGCCGTGCGGGCCGCGGCGGCCGCACCGCCCGGCGGCGGGGCCCCGACCCGCGCAGCGCGAGCACCGCCAGGAGGACGGCGAGCCCGCCCGCGCACCGCCAGAACGACAGGGCGAGCGGGCCGAGGTCACTGGCCAGGAAGAGGAGGGAGGCGGCCGCCCCGGCGGTGCCCCAGGCGGCTCCGGCGACGACGAGGTACAGCAGACTGCGCCCGGCGGCGGGCGATGTGTTCGACACGTGTGTTCTCCGCGCGTGCGTGAAGGATGAAGGGATCGGGTCATCGCTTCGCGGGCAGCGCGGACCTGCCCGGGTGGTCCCCGGGCCGGGTCGTCGTGGGGGCGCCGCCCGCTAGGACGCGGGAGGCGGAAGCACGGTCGAAGGCATGCCCGCCACCTTACAGCGGGGCCTTCGTGGGTTCGCGGTCGACCGGGACCGGTTCGATCACGGGCTGCGGGGCCGGCCGGGAGGACTGGGCGATGAAGGCGCCGCCCAGCACCAGGGCGCCGCCGGCGATCTGCCAGGTGGAGAGGTGTTCCCCGAGCAGGATCCAGGCCAGGACGGTGGCCACGACCGCCTCCAGGAAGGCGACCACACCCGCGATCTGCGGGGAGAGCCGGCGCACCGAGACGACGCCGGTCACGTAGGCGAAGACCGTCGCGACGAGCACCACCCAGCCGAGCAGCACCGGTGCGGGCACCTGCATGCCGCCCACGGAGGCGTCCCCGGCCAGCACCTGCCACTCCATCTCCCACGGGCGGGCGATCACCGTCATCACCAGCGCGCCGATGAGCATCCCGTACGCGATCACCCCGAGCGGGTCGGGGGCGTCCTCGGCGTCGGCCCCCTGGTCGGCGAAGACGAAGTAGCAGGCCTGGCAGCAGGCGGCGGCGAGGCCGAAGAGCACGCCGAGGGGGTCGAGGCTCAGCCCCGCCCAGATCTCGACCACGCAGGCCAGGCCCACGACCGCGACGGCGGCACCGGCGGCGGCGCCGCGCGTGACGGGCTTGCGCTGCACGAAGCGGATGTAGCCGAGCAGCAGGGCCGGACCGAGGTACTCCAGCAGCAGGGCCACGCCGACCGGGATCCGGGACAGGGAGGCGAAGTAGAAGGCCTGCACGCCCGCGACGGCGACGAGGCCGAAGCCGGCGAGGAGGGCGGGCCGGCGCAGGAGGAGGCCGCGGTGGCGCCAGGCCAGCGGCGACAGCACCAGGGCCGCCCCGGCCACCCTGAGCCAGACCATGTGGAGCGGGTCCAGCCCCGCCTCGATCAGCGGCTTCGCAGCCACACCGGAACCACCGAACGCGAATGCCGAGACGAGCGCGAGGCTCAGTCCGGCATGTCTCCCTGACGCTTGCATCCGGCCATCATGACAGGGCCGGGTCAGGAGCGTCACTGCGGTGACACCTGTTGAGACGGAGCCGGGACCGTGCCTGTCACGGAGGCCTGTTTCTGACAGGCCGTCAGTATTGAATGTTCCGACCGCCGGGGCTACCTTCCGCGCACGAACCCGACGAGAAGGGGCGGTCGCATGGCCGAAGTCACCGCGGAATCGCGCATCGAGGCGCCCGCCGCGAAGCTCTGGTCCCAACTGACGGACTGGGACGCGTACGGGCAGTGGAGCATGACCCACACCGACTTCCCACAGGGCGGTCCGCAGACCCTCGCGGTCGGATCCACCTTCGCCGAGAACATGAAGATGATGGGCTTCCCGGCCGAGGTGCTGTGGACCGTCTCCGAGCTGGAGGACGAACGGCGCTTCGCCATCACCGGCAAGGGCCCGATGGGCGTGGCCGTGCTCACCCGGTACACCCTGACCCCGGACGGCGGGGCCACCACCGTCCGGATCGACGGCGAGTTCACCGGGGCCGCCGTCTCGCTGATGGCGGGCAAGCTGAAGGACTCCGCAACGGCCGCCCTGAACGAGTCCCTGCGCAAGCTGGCCGGCCTGGTCGCCTGACCGGCGCCCTTGCGGCCTCCCCGTACGCGGGAAAGCGGACGGCGGCGCTCCCCGCGGCACCGCGCCGCGGGGAGCGCCGCCCCCGTGTCCGCGCCGGCCGGGCTCAGTGCTCGTCGGCCAGGATCAGGTACAGCTTCTTGCGCGCGTCGTTGACGACCCCGAGCGCCTTCTGGCGCTGCTCGGGCGAGCCGGTCTTGAAGACCTGCCCGAAGGCCTCCATCAGGCCGGTCGCGGCCGCCCTGATCTCGTGCATCGCCTCGACGTCCACCCCGCGCCCGGCCTCGGCCCAGGGGGCCTCCGGCCCCGACTCGGCCTCGATACGGCCGGAGTCGGTGAGCGTGAACAGCTTCTTGCCGCCCTCGCTCTCGCTGCTGATGAGCCCCTCGTCCTCCAGCAGGCTCAGGGTGGGATAGACCGATCCCGGGCTGGGCCTCCAGGCCCCGCCGCTGCGCTCGCCGATCTCCTGGATCATCTCGTAGCCGTGCATCGGCCGGTCGGCGAGCAGCGCCAGGATCGAGGCGCGCACGTCGCCGCGCCGGGCGCGGCCGCGCGGTCCGCCGCGCCCGCCTCGCCCGCCGAAGGGGCCCGGCCCGAAGGGCGGCCCGAAGGGGCCGAAGGCGGCCCGCAGGCCCCGGAACTCCTCCCGACGGTCGGGGCCGCAGTGTCCGTGACCCCGCCCGTGCTCGGGCCCGTGGCCGTGCTGTCCGTGGTGTCCGTGTGAACGCATGACTGCGCTCCTTTCGTCTTCGTCAGTGCTTCGTCAGATCATCGGAATGTCCGATGCCTCCACTATCGGCGAACGGTCGCGATGCGTCAACGATATATCGGAAACTTCTTCACCGAACAGCGTCGAACAAGGCCAGTCACCCCGGATTGGCCTTTGTCGACGATCAAGGAACCGCCCTAACGTCGGGGCATGCGCATCCGAACCGTCGACGCCTTCACCGACCGCCCCTTCCACGGGAACCCCGCCGGAGTCCTGCTCCTCGACAGCGCGTTCCCGGCGGACGCCTGGCTCCAGCAGGTCGCCGCCGAGATGAACCTCTCCGAGACCGCCTTCGCCCATCCCCTCCCTCCCGGCGGGGACGCCGACTGGGCGCTGCGCTGGTTCACCCCGGCCGGGGAGGTCGACATGTGCGGGCACGCCACCCTGGCCACCGCGCACGTCCTCGCCACCGCCGGGCTCGCCACGGGCCTGATCCGCTTCTCCGCACGCTGCGGCGTGCTCACCGCCGAGACCGCCGACGACGGCACCATCACGATGGACTTCCCGACCTCCTCGCTGACCCCGGTCCCGGCGCCCGGCTCCGTGGACCACGCGCTCGGCGGGGCACCGATCCTCTCCGTGCACGACACCTCCGCGCACATCGGCGACCTCGTGGTCGAGCTGGCCGACGAGCGGACCGTCCGGGAGCTGCAGCCCGACCACGGCGCCCTGCGCGCCTTCGCCCGGCGCGGTGTGATCGTCACCGCCGCCGCCGAGGACCCCTCCCGCGGCTACGACTTCGTCTCGCGCGGCTTCTTCCCCGCCTTCGGCATCGACGAGGACCCGGTCACCGGCAGCGCCCACACCGCGCTCGCCCCCTTCTGGGCGCGGCGCCTGGGCCGCACCGAGCTGACCGGCCTCCAGGGCGGCGCCCGTCAAGGGCTGGTACGGGTCACCCTCGCGGGTGAGCGAACCCTGCTGACCGGCCGGGCGGTCACCGTCCTGGACGGCGAACTCCTCGTACCGCCGCCGGGGGCCTGAGAGGCGGCCGACGGGCGGAGCCGGACCGGGCCACCGAGCCCACGACGGCGGGGCCGGCGGGCTCCCGGATCCCCCGGCAGGGCCGTCGGCCCGGACCGGGTCAGTCCGCGGGCCCGCTCCCGCCCTCGTCCCCGTCTCCCCCGCCGGCCGGGCGCCGGTCCTCCGCCCCGGCCCCGGCCCGGATCCGGGCGGCTTCCCGCCGGCCCCGCTCGTGTTCCTCCCAGGCCGCCGAGTCGATCCGCTTGCGGTACACCTGCTCCGGCTCCGCCGCGCCCAGGTGCACCGTCCACAGCCACAGGGCGGCCGAGATCACGAAGAAGGTGACCGCGACCGCCAGGTAGGAGCCGATCTCGTCGCCCTCGGAGGCGTTCTCGTCGTGCACGAAACCGGGCACGCCGAGGACGAGCGCGTTCACCCACCACGCGAGCGCCGCGTTGAACAGGACCAGCGAGATCCAGTACGCGACGCGCACGCTCCTGGCCGGACCGCTCAGTTCCCCCAGCAGCAGCAGGCGCCGCAGCGAGACCGGGCCCGTCGGACGCCGGTCGCCCGACTCCGCCTGGGCGCGGCGCACCGACGCGTAGCACTCGTCGAGCCAGCGCCCGGGCTCCGGATCGGGGTCGGGGGCGTCGGTCGGCGCCAGCTGCTTGGCCTGGATCCAGCCGTTGAGGAACTGGATCTCCAGCTGGGCCTTCTCCAGCCGTCTGCGGTAGTGGTGGTCGGCGCTGCGCGCCTCCCGGCGGTCCCGGATGAGGAGGCTGGCCCCGCCCACCAGGCCGCTGATCACGGGCACGAGGAACGGCGCGAACGGTGTCAGGGAGTCCAGAACAGCCATCGGGCGCGCCTCCTCACTCCCTCCAGCCTCGCACCGCGGCGGCGCGCGCCCCTGCCGGAAGGGCCGATCGGGTGCCCGGCCGCGTCAGGGCGTCGGCAGCCAGCCCACCTTGCCGGCGAGGAGGGCGTACCCGCCGAACGCCACGATGTCGAGCAGCGCGTGGGCGACGACGAGGGGGCCGACCCGGCCCCAGCGGCGGTAGGCCAGCACGAAGACGACGCCCATCACCATGTTGCCGATGAACCCGCCGATGCCCTGGTAGAGGTGGTAGGAGCCGCGCAGCACCGCGCTCGCGGCCAGCGCGGCCGTCGGCGACCAGCCGAGCTGGTCCAGCCGGCGCAGCAGGTAGGCCAGGACGATGACCTCCTCCACCACGGAGTTCTGGATCGCGGAGAGGATCAGTACGGGGAACTTCCACCACACGTCGGGCAGGGCCTCCGGCACCACCGTCAGGTTGAACCCGGCGGCCCGCGAGCCCAGGTAGAAGGCCAGTCCGGCGCTCCCGATGCCGGCGGCGACGAGCAGTCCCCGGCCCAGGTCCTGGAGGGGCCGGGTGAGGTCGAAGCCCAGCACGCGCAGCCCGGGTGCCCCCTCGCGGGTCAGCAGGTGGGCCACCAGCAGCACGGGGACCAGGGCGCTCGCGATGCCGAACAGCTGCCAGGCCAGGTCCAGCCAGGGACGGCCGGGAGCGTAGGAGCCGTTGAGGGTGGCGGCCTGGTCCTTCAGGCCGCCGGGCTTGGTGAGCGAGCCGATGAAGCTGATCAGCGCCGAGACGCCGCTCGCGCCGAGGGAGAGGGCGAGGACGAGGAGCGTCTCCGTCCGCAGCAGGCTCCGCCGCCCGTTCTCGTCCAGCTCCACGAACACCGGCTCCGGCTCCGCCCGCACGCCCGACTCCCGTCCTGCCATCCCGTTGCGACCACCCCATACTGCCTCCTCGGCCGCGCGGGGGATCACCGAGGGAGGCCGCCGGCGGCCCCGGGCGGGCGGCGGCCCCCTGCCGGACGGGTCAGCGCACCACGGGCAGTGCGGCGCCCACCTCCTCCGTCAGCCCGACGGGCCAGGTGTGCACCGGGTCGCCCTTGTGCATCAGTTCGGTGTACCGCCGGGTGGTCGCGGCCAGCGCCTCGTCCCGCTCCAGTCCGGCCGCGAGCGCCCGGTGGTAGGTGTCCACCTGCCAGGTCGCCCCGTTCACCCGCCGGCGGCAGCGTTCCTCGATGATGCCGAGGTAGTGGTCGCGGTCGGCGGGCTCGATGCCCCAGGCGTCCAGTCCCGCCGCGGCCATCGGCAGCAGCTCGTCCAGCACCAGCCGTACGGCCGGCACGCTCACCAGTCCGCCCGCCCGGCCCCGGCGCGGCCACCGCAGCCGCGCGTCGATCCCGTACCGGCAGGCGGCGTCGAAGTTCGCCTCCGCCTCGGCGAAGGGCAGACGGGTCCACACCGGGCGCGGTTCGTCCGCGAGGGTGCGCACGAGCCCGTAGTAGAAGGCGGCGTTGGCGACGACGTCGGTGACCGTCGGCCCCGCCGGCAGCACCCGGTTCTCCACGCGCAGGTGCGGTACGCCGTCCGCGACCCCGTAGACGGGCCGGTTCCAGCGGTAGACCGTCCCGTTGTGCAGGACCAGCTCCTGGAGCCTCGGCACTCCCCCCTCCGCCAGCACCCGCAGCGGCTCCTCCTCGTCGCAGATCGGCAGCAGGGAGGGGAAGTAGCGGACGTTCTCGGCGAACAGCTCGTACGCGGAGTCCACCCACCGCTCCCCGAACCAGGTGCGCGGGCGCACCCCCTGCGCCTGCAGCTCGGGCGGGCGGGTGTCGGTGGCCTGCGTGAACAGGGGTGGCCGGGACTCCCTCCACAGCTCCCGCCCGAAGAGGAAGGGCGAGTTGGCGCCGACGGCTATCTGCGCGGCCGTCACCGCCTGCGCCGCGTTCCACACCGCGGAGAACCGGGCCGGCGTCACCTGGAGGTGCAGCTGCACCGAGGTGCAGGCGGCCTCGGGCACGATCGACCCGGAGGTCCAGATCAGCCGCTCGACACCGTCGATGTCGAGGGTGAAGTCCTCCCCGCGCATCATCAGGATCTGCTCGTTCAGCAGGGAGTACCGGTCCACCGCCGAGAGGTTCCCGGCGACGAGGTCCGCGCGGGAGATCGTCGGGAGGATGCCGATCATCACCACTCCGGCGTCGATCTCCGCGGCCTGCCGGTGCGCATAGCCGAGCCCCGCGCTGAGTTCTTCGGCGAGCTGGTCGAATACCCTTCCGCCGAGCCGGTGCGGGAGGACGTTCACCTCCAGGTTGAACATTCCGAGTTCCGTCTGGAAATCCGGGCTGGCAATACGCTCCAGCACCTGCGCATTCACCATGCGCGGCATTCCGTCGGTACCCGCGAGATTCAGCTCGATCTCCAGCCCCATCATGTTCTTCGGGCGATCGAACCTCTTCTCCGCCAGAAGTCGCTCCAGTCCCTCCAGGCACTCGTGAAGCTTCCTTCGATACCGCTGCCGATCGGACAGGTCGAATCCGCCTGCCACGACCTTCTCCCCCATCGAAGTGTCCCTCCTCGAGCGGGCCTGGCCCGGGGACCCGGGCGCACGTCACGGTCGATGATGCCCAGACGTCATGATCCATAACGCGGCGGGGGCGTGCGTGGCGAGGAGCGCGCGCCGGTTTGGCCGAAGGGCGCTTCGGCACATTCACCTGGCAAGGCGCCTCACGCAAATTCCGCTCTGAATTTGCGCGTTCTTCATAACCGGCGCTTTCCAGCCGAGCCCCCTTCCGGTAACCTCCGAGGTCAGCGCGGCACGTCCGCGCCCATCCGGCATGAATGCCATGTCAGCGGGTCCGGTAAGCACCTTGTCGGCAATGGCCGGGACAGCTAGCCGAAACACTGCGTGAACACATGTCGTATAAACTCCGCAAACGAGGCAGAGACTTGACGCGCGGCCATTGCCCCTCGGCCCCCCTCTGGCCCCAGAATGCGACAGCTCCGTCCGCACCTTCCCCCGTTCCACAGGTCTCCCAAGTGAGAGGCGACCCACCATGCCGCTGCATGTCCACCCGGCTCCCGCACCCGCCCTGCGCAGCGTCCTCGCGGCACTCGGTTCCCCCACCGCCGTCAACGAGGCACACACCCCGTCCCTGCGTGCCATCCAGGGGCCGCTGACCGCCGAGCTCCCCCTCCCGGTGCACGTCCTCGACCGGCTGAACATCTCCGACCTCGCGGCCGCCGGCCGGCCTCCCCGGACGCGGCTGGTCGGCTGGCGCTTCCTGATCCGCAGCGGGGACCGGCACGTCGCCGCGGCGGACACCCGGCTGACCCCCGACGGCTGGGCCTTCTCCCATTTCTTCGAGGGCCCCTACGTCGCCGCCACCGAGCGCGCCCTGCGGCAGGCGGAGTCCCTGGGCACGGCCTACCAGCCGCGGCTGCTGTCCGTGCCGGAGCTGTACATGCTCACCCTGTGGCTGCACGGGGCGGTCGGAGCCGCGGCCGCCGCGGGCCTCCCCGCCGGTGAGGACCTGCTCGTCCCCCTGGCGCCCGCGCCCCCCGGGATCGCCGCCTACCGGCCGCATCCGGTCTCCGAGCTGCTGCCCGTGCTGACCCACCGGCTGACGCCCGCGGCGGCGCCGGCCCCTCCCTCGCTGGCCGCGCCCGCCGCCTGACCCGATTGACCCATTCGGGCTAGCCCGCCCGGACCATCGGCGAACCATCCGAAATGACAGGGGAGTTGGCCTGAACCGCCCGCACGAGTGATGCGTCTTCAATGCGTGAGGACAGCTGCGGGGAAATCCCTGCGAACCGGCTGTCGTGGGGGAACACTGAGGACAAGCTCCCCGCGCCTGCGGGGATGACCCAGGGGGACGGCGATGACTCACGTATCGAGCCGTAGCACACAGACCACGTCGCAGCGAAAGAACGCATCCATGTGCCAGCACCAGCCTGCCTGCCCGTCAGCCGAATCCGCCGACCGGGAGGCCGCGCGTCCCGTGGCCAACCACCCGGAACAGGGCTGGAGCCTGCTGTGCAACGGCGTCCTGCTCTTCGAGGACACCGGTGAGCTGCTGCCGGACGGCCAGATCATCGCCCCGCACCGGCCGCTCGCGGCGGCGTAGCCGGAAAGGGCGAAGGGGCCGGTCCCGGGATTCCTCCCGGGACCGGCCCCTTCCGTCATGTCACGCGGCGGTCGTCGCCCGGCGGGACGACTCAGGCGTCGTACTCGTCCAGCGGCGGGCAGGAGCAGACCAGGTTGCGGTCGCCGAACGCCCCGTCGATGCGGCGGACCGGCGGCCAGTACTTCTCCGCCGGGGTGACCCCGCCCGGGAAGACCGCCTCGTCCCGCGTGTACGGGTGGTTCCACTCGCCGCCCAGCGCCGCGGCGGTGTGCGGGGCGTTGGCCAGCGGGTTGTCGCCGGCCGGCCACTCGCCGCCCGCGACCCGCTCGATCTCGGCGCGGATGGCGATCATCGCGTCGCAGAAGCGGTCGATCTCGGCGAGGTCCTCGGACTCCGTCGGCTCGATCATCAGCGTGCCGGCGACCGGGAAGGACATCGTCGGGGCGTGGAAGCCGTAGTCGATCAGACGCTTGGCGATGTCGTCCACGCTCACGCCCGTGGCCTTCGACAGCGGGCGCAGGTCGATGATGCACTCGTGCGCGACCAGGTTGCCCGGGCCGGTGTAGAGCACCGGGTAGTGCGGCTCCAGGCGCTTGGCGATGTAGTTGGCGCCGAGCACCGCGACCTGGGTGGCGCGCTTGAGGCCCTCGCCGCCCATGAGGCGCACGTACGACCAGGAGATCGGCAGGATGCCGGCGGAGCCCCACGGGGCCGCCGAGATCGGGCCGACACCGGTCTCCGGGCCCGCGGTCGGCTGGAGCGGGTGGTTCGGCAGGTACGGGGCCAGGTGCGCCCGGACACCGACCGGACCGACGCCCGGGCCGCCGCCGCCGTGCGGGATGCAGAAGGTCTTGTGCAGGTTCAGGTGCGAGACGTCGCCGCCGAAGTGACCCGGCTTGGCCAGGCCCACCAGGGCGTTGAGGTTGGCACCGTCGACGTAGACCTGGCCGCCGGCCTCGTGCACCTGGGCGCAGATGTCGGCGACGTGCTCCTCGAACACACCGTGCGTGGACGGGTAGGTGATCATCAGCACGGCGAGTTCGTCGCGGTACTGCTCGATCTTGGCGCGCAGGTCGTCCGCGTCCACCTCGCCGTCGTCGGCGGTCTTGACGACGACGACCTTCATGCCGGCCATCACGGCGCTGGCGGCGTTGGTGCCGTGCGCGGAGGACGGGATGAGGCAGATGGTGCGCTGCTCGTCGCCGTTCGCGCGGTGGTAGGCGCGCACGGCCAGCAGGCCGGCGAGCTCACCCTGGGAGCCGGCGTTCGGCTGGAGGGAGACCTTGTCGTAGCCGGTGACCTCGCAGAGACGTTCCTCCAGCTCGTGGATGAGCGTGAGGTAGCCCTCGGCCTGCGCCACGGGCGCGAAGGGGTGCAGCTGGCCGAACTCGGGCCAGGTCACCGGCTCCATCTCGGTGGTCGCGTTGAGCTTCATGGTGCAGGAGCCCAGCGGGATCATGCCGCGGTCCAGCGCGTAGTCCTTGTCCGACAGCTTGCGCAGGTAGCGCAGCATCGCGGTCTCGGAGCGGTGCTGGTGGAAGACCGGGTGGGTCAGGTAGTCGTCCGAGCGCAGCAGGCCCTCGGGCAGGGTGTCCGCCGCGGACCCGTCCAGCGCCTCGATGTCGGCGGTGACGCCGAAGGCGGCCCAGACGGCCTCGATGTCGGCGCGCAGGGTGGTCTCGTCGCAGCTGATCGAGACCAGGTCGGCGTCGACCGGGTGGAGGTTGACCCCGCCCTCGCGGGCAGCGGCGACGACCTCGGCCGCACGACCCGGGACGCGGACCGTGATCGTGTCGAAGTAGGAGCCGTGCACGATCTCCACCCCGCCGGCGCTCAGGCCGGCCGCGAGCAGCGTCGCGTAGCGGTGGGTGCGGCCGGCGATCGTGCGCAGGCCGTCCGGACCGTGGTAGACCGCGTACATGCCGGCCATGACGGCCAGCAGGACCTGCGCGGTGCAGATGTTGCTGGTCGCCTTCTCGCGGCGGATGTGCTGCTCGCGGGTCTGCAGCGCGAGGCGGTAGGCCTTGTTGCCGTCCGCGTCCACGGAGACGCCGACGAGGCGGCCCGGCAGCGAGCGGGCGTGCTTGTCCTGGACGGCCATGTAGCCGGCGTGCGGGCCGCCGAAGCCCATCGGGACGCCGAAGCGCTGGGTGGTGCCGACGGCGATGTCCGCGCCGAGGGCGCCCGGGGAGGTCAGCAGGGTCAGGGCGAGCAGGTCGGCCGAGACGGTGACGATCGCGCCGAGCTCGTGCGCCTGGTCGATGACCGGCTTGATGTCGCGTACGGCACCGGAGGCGCCCGGGTACTGGATCAGGACGCCGTAGACGCCGCGCTCGGCGATCTCGGCGGGGATGCCCTCGGACAGGTCGGCCACGACGACCTCGATGCCGATCGGCTCGGCGCGGGTCTCGATGACGGCGATGGTCTGCGGCAGGGCGTCGGCGTCGATGAGGAAGACGTTGCCCTTGACCTTGCCCACGCGGCGGGCGAGGGTCATGGCCTCGGCGGCGGCGGTGCCCTCGTCGAGCAGCGAGGCGCCCGAGGTCGGCAGGCCGGTGAGGTCGGCGACGACGGTCTGGAAGTTCAGCAGCGCCTCGAGGCGGCCCTGGGAGATCTCCGGCTGGTAGGGCGTGTACGCCGTGTACCAGGCCGGGTTCTCCATGACGTTGCGCAGGATCACCGGCGGCGTGAAGGTCCCGTAGTAGCCGAGACCGATCATGGAGGTGAGGACCTGGTTGCGGTCGGCGAGCGAACGGAGCTCGGCGAGCACCTCGGCCTCGGTCCGCGCCTCGGGCAGGGCGAGCGCGTCGGCGGTCTTGATCACATCCGGGACCGCGGCAGCGGTCAGTTCGTCCAGGGAGCCGTAGCCCACCTGGGCGAGCATCTTCGCCTGCGCCTCGGCATCCGGGCCGATGTGGCGCTGTTCGAAGGGGATGCCTCGCTCCAGCTGGGAGAGCGGAATGCGGTTGGCGGTCATGAACGGAGGCCTCCTGGTCGTATGACCTGCGAGGGGCACCACGGCGCGGGCACCCGGACGGCCTCCCCCTCTGTCATCTCAACCTGAGAGTTTCACCGGGCCCACGGGGATCGCCCGTGCTGGGTCCGGCTTTCACCGTCGGTGAGAGGTGGGACCGGCACTGCGCGCCCGGTACCGCCCCTGCTTTCCAGAGTGGCCTCGTCCGTGCGGTACGTATGCCTGAGAGATTCCGGGGAGGATTTGCTCCTTCGGCGCCTCCGTCGTACTCACTCGGAGGACTCTCCCGCACAGGGTCGACAGCCGTCACCCAGACTACCAGCGAGGTTCCCGGGCCTCCCCGAGTGGCCTCCACTGCGGATATGCACTTCTGTAGTCATTGGGGATCAGTTGCGACCATTTGGAGGGACCGTGCAGACCGACATCGATCCGCGCAGCCTGATCGGCCGCAAGGCGTTCGACCGCAACGGCGCCAAGATCGGCACCGTCGACGAGGTGTACCTCGACGACGCGACCGGCGTACCGGAATGGGCGGCCGTCCGGACGGGCCTGTTCAGCCGCGACGCCTTCGTCCCCCTGGAACCGAGCGAGCTGGTGGGCGACGCCCTCCGGGTGCCCTTCGAGCGCTCCCTCATCAGGGACGCCCCCGACTTCGGCGTGGGCCGCCACCTCTCCCCCGAACAGGAACTGCAGCTCTACCACCACTACGGACTGGACACGACCCTCCCGGCGGAGTTCGACCGCGACTTCGGCCGCCTCGCGGGCGACGAGGGCTGAGCCGCCCCCGGGCCCGCCGGGCCGGTCACCCGGCGTCCGGGCCCCCGGGCCCCGCGGCGGCGTCCGCGCCGGGCCCGCCCTCCCCCACCAGCGGCAGCGGATCGGACGGCTCCAGCTCCGGGTCGTCCACGCGGAAGGTCCGGACCCGCCCCGGTGGCGATCCGGGCTGCTCGAAGCGCACGGTCACCCGCCCGACGCCGCTGCCCTGCACCCATCCCGGCCCGTACAGGACGTGCCGTACGTCGCTCCCGGCCGCCCAGCGGCGCTCGGCGGCCCCGTCCCGGCCCGGGGGCGGCTCGGCGTCCTGCGGGGCGCCCGCGCGCCCTTCGGCGCCGTCCGTACCCCCGGGGGGCCCCGCGGCGCCCGCTCCGGCCCCGGACGCGTCCGTACCGGGTGCCGCGGCGGCCTCCGCCTCCGCGTCGGGCGGGCTGCCGGGCACGGCGGCCAGGGACTGGGCGAAGAGGTCCTCCTGCGTGTAGTCCGCGAGACCGGTCACCCCCACCCCCAGCAGCCGGACGCCGCCCGTGGTGTCCACGGCCTCCAGCAGCCGCGAGGCGGCCTCCCGGACCACGCCGGGATCGTCGGTGGGTCCGCGCAGCGTCTCGGACCGCGTCAGCGTCGAGAAGTTGTAGCGCCGCACCTTCAGCACGATGGTGCGCCCCGAGTGCCCGGAGCCGCGCAGCCGCTGCACGCACCGGTCGGCCAGGCGCTGCACCTCGCCCCGGATGCGGACCCGGTCGTGCAGGTCCACGTCGAAGGTGTCCTCGACGGACACCGACTTCGCGTCCCGCTCGGCCACCACCGGCCGGTCGTCCAGCCCCAGCGCCATCCGGTACAGACCCGTGCCGTGCGCGCGCCCGACCATCCGGACCAGCTCGTCCTCGCCGGCCTCCACCAGATCCCCGACCGTGGTGATCCCGGCCCGGCGCAGGTGCTCGCCCGTGGCCGGCCCCACCCCGGGCAGGGTGCGCACCGACATGGGGGCCAGCAGCTCCCGCTCCGTACCCGGTTCGATCAGCAGCAGCCCGGCCGGCTTGGCCTCCTCGGAGGCCACCTTGGCCAGCATCTTCGACCCCGCGAGCCCCACGGAGCCGCTGAGGCCCGTCGCGGCCCTGATGTCGGCCCGCAGCCGCTCCCCCGTGGCCCGCGCGGAGTGCGCGTCGAAGGCGACGCCGCCCGCCTCCAGGTCCACGAAGGCCTCGTCCAGGCTGAGCGGCTCCACCAGCGGCGACAGCTCCCGCAACAGGGCCATGACCAGGTCGCTGACCTGCCGGTAGAGGCTGAAGCGGGGGATGAGGTAGGCGCCGTTCGGGCAGAGCCGCCGGGCCTGCGCCGTCGGCATGGCCGAGTGCACCCCGAACCGCCGGGCCTCGTAGGAGGCCGTGGCGACGACCCCGCGCGGGCCGAGCCCGCCGACGATGACCGCCTTGCCCCGCAGGCTCGGCTTGGACGCCTGCTCGACCGAGGCGTAGAAGGCGTCCATGTCCAGGTGCAGGATGGTCGGCGCGGATCTCACGGCACCGATGCTGCCCTAGGCCACTGACATCGCCGGGGACCGGTCAGCCGGCGCGGTTGCGGCGGGCGGCGAGCTCGTCGGCGGGGTTGTGCCCGACCAGGGTCTCGCCCGTGTCCACGCGCTCCCCGTGCAGCTGCGACAGGGCGTTCTCGACGTCGCTCCACACGACGCCCACGGCGATGCCGAAGACGCCCTGGCCGCCCTGGAGCAGGCTCACGACCTGGTCCGGGGAGGTGCACTCGTACACCGAGGCGCCGTCGCTCATGAGCGTCATGCGCTCCAGGTCGGAGAGCCCGCGGTCCTGGAGGTGCTGCACCGCCGTGCGGATGTTCTGGAGCGCCACCCCGGTGTCGAGGAAGCGCTTGACGATCTTGAGGACGACGACGTCGCGGAAGCTGTACAGCCGCTGCGTGCCCGATCCGTAGGCGGCGCGCACGCTGGGCTCCACCAGCCCGGTGCGCGCCCAGTAGTCCAGCTGCCGGTAGGTGATGCCGGCCGCGGCGCAGGCCGTGGGCCCGCGGTAGCCGATCTGCTCGGGAGCCGGCTCGCCGGCCACCGGCCCGACCGGCGTCGACTCCGGCTGACGGCGCGCGGCCCCGGCCGCCGTGCTGTGCAGCGGATACGGCCCAGCGTCACTCCGTACGGGGGTGCCCCCGGTCGTACCGTCGCCCGTGATCCTCACGCCGACCCTCCGTCCTTGACCTGCCCACCTCGAAGGTAGGCAGTCACCAGGGGTGCGTCAACGATCGCCACACTCGGCACGCCGAGTGATAATCACCCTGAGAGTGGTTTCCCGTGTCCTTTTTCGGGGAAAGGCTACTCGAATGGGCTCGGGACGCCGTCCGGGACGGCGCGGCGGGGGCCTACTGCGGCCCGGTGCCGAAGTCCTCCGGCGAGATCTGGTCGAGGAACTCGCGGAACTTCTCCACCTCGTCCTCCTGCTCGTCCGGAATGGCGATTCCGGCGTCGTCCAGCACGCCGTCACTGCCGTAGATCGGCGTCCCCGTCCGCAGGGCGAGGGCTATGGCGTCCGACGGCCGGGCGCTCACCTCCACGCCGCTGGCGAAGACGAGCTCCGCGTAGAAGACGCCCTCCCGCAGATCCGTGATCCGGACCTCGGTGAGCTCCTCACCGACCGCCTCCAGCACGTCCTTGAACAGGTCGTGCGTCAGCGGCCGGGCAGGGGCCATGCCCTGCTGCGCGAAGGCAATGGCAGTCGCCTCCCCCGGACCGATCCAGATGGGGAGGTACCGATCGCCTCCCACTTCACGCAGGAGCACGATCGGTTGGTTGGAGGGCATTTCCACCCGGACACCCACAACGTCGAGCTCGTTCACACAGCAACCCTAGGACCTGCCCGGCAGGTTTGGGTAGTCGGGGCTCGACTCCGACCAGCGCGGTCAGCGCAACCGGACCCCGAGAGCGGACTGCACGAGGGCCTCGTGGAGCCGTACGGACAGCCCCGCGAGCTCTTTCATGGTGGCCTCGGCGTGGGCCCGCGTCTGCGGGTTGCGGTGCCGCCGCAGGGGTGCCACGACCTGTTCGACCAGGCCGGCCTCCCGTTCCGCTGCTGCCTTCATGGCCCGCAGGTGCCGCGGCTCCAGCCCGAACCGCCCCAGGTCGGCGACGAGTCCCGCCACCGTGACCGCGTCGGCGTCGAAACCGCCGCCGGAGGCCTCCGCCAGCAGCCCGTACGACTCCCATTCGGCCAACTGGGCCTCGTCGACGCCGACGGCCGCCAGCAGCTCCTCCCGGCCCACACGGGCCGCGGGGGGCGTCTCGCGCACCACACCGTCGGCCGGGGGGCCGTCCCCGTCCCCGTGCGCCGTGGGCGCCGGGATACGGATCTGCTCGCCGCGGGCGAGCGCGTCGAGCTGCTCGCGGATGACCTTCAGCGGCAGGTAGTGGTCGCGCTGGAGGCGCAGGATGCGGGCGAGGCGCTCCACGTCCTCGGTGCTGAACTTGCGGTACCCGGACGGCGTGCGCCGGGGCTCGACGAGCCCTTCGGCCTCCAGGAACCGGATCTTCGAGATCGTGACTTCGGGGAACTCGTCACGCAGCGTGGTGAGCACCGTTCCGATGCTCACCAGCCGCCCTGCCGAGCCGGCGCCGCCGTTGCCGGCACCGCTTGTCGGATTGCGCAGCATGGGACCTTCCCTGGGTGCCCCCGGACCCGGTCCGGGGGCAGGGCGCCCCCGGACGTCCTCCGGAGAGGTCAGACGCCCCGCAGGCTCGCGTAGAAGACCAGCCGGTACTTGCCGATCTGCACCTCGTCGCCGTTGTTCAGCGCGACGGAGTCGATCGGTTCGCGGTTGACGTAGGTGCCGTTGAGGCTGCCGACGTCACCGACGGTGAAGCCGCCGTCCGGGCTCCTGCGGAATTCGACATGCCGCCGGGACACGGTGACGTCGTCCAGGAAGATGTCGCTCTGCGGGTGCCGGCCTGCCGTGGTCAGCTCGCCGTCCAGCAGGAAGCGGCTCCCGGAGTTCGGACCGCGCCGCACGATGAGCAGGGCGGAACCGGGCGGGAGCGCCTCCACCGCGGCCTGGGCCTCGGGGGACAGCGAGGACGACACGTGCGACTGCCCGGACACCTCGGCCTCGTAGGCCTCGAGGCCCGAGATCGAGATGGTGGACGTGGTCTCCGAGGCACGCTCCGGCGTCAGACCCGCCCGCAGCGGCGCCCCGCAGTTGGAGCAGAAGCGGCTCGCCGCATCGCTGCGGTGGCCACACCTGCTGCAAACCTGCTCGGCCGACATGGACGGCTCCTCGCGCCGCGGCTGCCCCGCGGAGGCATTGGTGGCATACGGGTCGGGGGCAAACCCTCCACCCGCACTTGAGGTAGATGGATCACCGAAACCTATGCGTCCGGTACCGGCAGGGTCAACAGCCGACGCGCCGGGGGCGCCCAGAACGTCACCCGCGCCGGACACCTCGTCGCGGAACAGCGGCCGGTCGCCCTGCGCCTCCGCCTCGCCGTGGCCCGCACGGTGCCTCGCCGGGCCGTTCTCCTCGTTCTTCTTCTTTCCGAACAGCTTCTCAAACAACTTCACGGGCGATTCCCCTTGACCGAAACAGACCCGCCCGTGGGGCAGGACGAACTCCGAATGCAGACACCTGCCGACCCGGACATTCTCACAACGTCCGTAACCACCAGACAGTTTCCACCACACACCGCGACTTCGGTGCGCCGACCCCCCGCAGGCCTCAGCCCGCGTGAGCCGCTCCACCCTCCACTCCGCTTCATCCCGGTGACGACCGAGCGTAGTCAGGCTGCTTCGCAGCCCGCAAGGCATCCACAACGATCTTCGCCGACCGTGTGACGGCGACCGTGGCCTGCTCCTTCTCCAGCGTCTGGACCACACCGCCCGGGATGTTGAGCGCCGGTTCCAGGTCCTGCGGCTTGCCGATCACCTTGAACTCGTACGGCTGTGTGATCTTCTTACCGTCGATCGCGATCCCGTCGTTCTCGTCCGAGAAATAGGAGCTCGCGACGATCCGCTCGCCGTTGATCTGGATCGCCTCCGCACCGGCCGCCCGGAGCTCCTGGAGGGTGTCCAGCAGCTGGTCGGACTGCACCTGGCCCGTGGGGTCGGTGATCTTCAGCGTGATGCCCGGTCCCTGTGCTGCCACGGTACCGGCCAGGATGCCCAGTTGGCGTTCCTTCTCCACGGTCTGCCGGCGGGCCTCCTCGGCCTGGTTGGAACTGCTTTCCAGCTCCCTGCGCTGAGCCTCCAGCTGCTGCTTCTCCTCTTCCAGACGCTTGGTCCGCCCGTCGAGCTCGTCGAGGATCCGTACGAGGTCCTCCTGCCGGGCCCCGCGCAGCGCGCTGGACTCGCTGTTCGAGCGGACCTGGATGGCCAGCCCCAGTCCGAGGACGAACAGCAGCAGCGCGACGATCAGTTGGGCCCTGCTCACCCGCGGCGGCCACAACCCGGCGGCGAGCCGCTGCCGGCCGGTCTCCGCGGGAGCCTGCTCGACCTGTGCCTTTCCCTCTTCAAGAGGCCGTTCCGGGACGTTCGGTTCCTCGGGCGGGGTGCCGTTCGTACTCATCGGCGTCACGCCCGGAACACGTGGCGTCGGATGGCCGCCGCGTTGGAGAAGATCCGGATGCCGAGGACGACGACGACACCCGTGGACAGCTGCGACCCGACGCCCAGCTTGTCGCCGAGGAAGACGATCAGCGCGGCGACGACCACGTTCGACAGGAAGGACACCACGAAGACCTTGTCGTCGAAGATCCCGTCCAGCATGGCGCGCAGACCGCCGAACACCGCGTCCAGCGCCGCCACCACCGCGATGGGCAGATAAGGCTCCACCACGGCCGGCACTTCGGGCCGGACCAGTAGTCCGGCCACCACTCCGGCCAAGAGGCCCAGTACCGCGATCACGATGCACCCTTCTGCTGCTCTGCCGGTGTGGCTGTACGTACGGTCAGGCTGGAGGCGGCCGGCACCCGCACCTCGTCCTGCGGGGTCAGGGTGTACCTGATCCCGTAGCTCTCCTGCAGCACGTGCAGGTACTGGCCGTCCGCCGAGTCCTGGAAGGCCGGGCCGAGCCGCTTCTTGTCCCCCACCGCCAGCACCTCGTACGGCGGGACCAGCGGTCTGTTGTCGACCAGTATCGCGTCACCGGCGGCCCTGATCGCCGACAGTTCCGTCAGTCGCTGTCCGTTGATCGAGACCGCCTCGGCGCCGGACTGCCACAGACCGTTGACGATCTTCTGCATGTCGCGGTCGCGGAGCCGGCCGGTGTCCGAGAACCCGGCGCTCTCCCGCGGACCGCCACCGCCGCCCGAGGAGGAGCCCTTCGCGTCGTCCACGACCAGCTTGACGCCGGGACCGCGGACCTCCGTGGCACCGGAGAGCAGGGACACCAGTTCGCCCTGGCCCCCGCCCGGCTGCTTGAGGGCGGCCCGCTGGCGGGCGGCGACGTCCGTCCTGAGCCGGTCGATGTCGCCTTCGAGGGCGTGCGCCCGGTCGTCGGCGCGCTCCACCCGGTCGATGAGCTCCTGGCGCTCCTTGGCCAGCACCGGCGCGTCCAGGCGCGCCTCCGCGGCCCCGAGCGTGACGACCATCGCGGCCAGGACGAGTCCGGCCGCCAGCCCCAGCTTCGCCTTGAGGGTGCGGGGCAGTCCCGCCGTGCCGTCCGCCTCGCGGCGGGCCGCGGCCTCGGCGTACCCCTCGTCGAGGCTGTGGTCCATCACATGGGTCAGCAGCGACATGGAAGCGTCCGGGCGGGCCGGCGCGGCAGGGGCCGGAGTCCTATGGTGGGGCGGCTGCGACATGCCGCACATCGTCGCATGTCGGCACCGCCCACACCCAATGCGTCCGTCCCCCGGGCCCACGCCCCGCGCGGCTGCGCGGGGCGTGGGCCGTCACGGAGACGGGTCAGTGGCCGGAGCTGTCCACCACGGCGGCCCACTCGTCGAGCAGGGCCTGCGCGGAGGCGTCGTCGGGGCCTTCGGCCCACAGGTGCGTGACGGCTTCCGCAGGGTCGGGCAGGACCAGGGCCCAGCGCCCGTCGGCCTCGACCACCCGCACGCCGTCGGTGGTGTCCACCTGGCGTTCTCCGGCGGCCTCGACGACCTGGCGCATGACGAGCCCCTTCACGGCCCACGGCGTCGGCACGTCCCGCTTCAGGACGTGCGCCCGCGGGATGCGGGCGTCGATCTGGCTCAGGGTGAGCTGCGTACGCGCGACCAGCCCGAGGAGCTGTACGAACGCCGCCGACCCGTCGAAGACGCTGCTGAACTCCGGGACGATGAACCCGCCCCGGCCGTCCCCGCCGAAGATCGTGTTCTCGGCCCGTCCGACCCGGGTCAGATCGTCGGGCGAGGTCGTCGTCCACTCCACCTGGGTCCCGTGGTACGCCGCCACCTGCTCGGCGACGCGCGTCGTGGTCACCGGGAGCGCGACCTTGCCGCTGCGCTTCTCCGCGGCCACCAGGTCGAGCATGACGAGCAGCGCCCGGTCGTCCTCGATGATCCTGCCCCGCTCGTCGACGAGGGAGATCCGCTCACCGACCGGGTCGAAGCGGACGCCGAAGGCGGCCCGCGCCGAGGCCACGATCTCGCCCAGCCGCACCAGGCCGGCCCGGCGGGACTCGGCGGTCTCCGTCGGCCGGGACTCGTCGAGCCCGGGGTTGATCGTCAGGGCGTCGACCCCGAGCCGTCCCAGGAGGCTCGGCATGACCAGGCCGGCGCTGCCGTTCGTGGCGTCGACGACGACCTTCAGCCCGGCGTCGGCGATGCCCGTCGTGTCCACCCGGCGCAGCAGCGAGCCGGTGTAGGCGTCGAAGACGCTGCCGGGGAACTGCAGGTCGCCGATCTCTCCGGGGAACGCCCGCCGGTACTCCTGGCGCGCGTAGACGCGGTCCAGCTTGCGCTGCTGCTGGAGGGAGAGGTCCGCTCCCCGCTCGTCGAGGAACATGATGTCCACGGAGTCGGGCACGCCCGGCGAGGTGCGCAGGACGATTCCGCCGGCGCTGCCGCGCGCCGTCTGCTGGCGGGCGACGGGCAGCGGCACGTTCTCCAGGTCGCGCACGTTGATGGCGCTGGCCTGGAGGGCGGAGATCACGGCGCGTTTGAGCGCGCGGGCACCGCGGGAGTGGTCACGGGCCGTGGTGACGATGGCACCCTTCTTCAGGGTGGTGGCGTAGGCACCGGCGAGCCGTACGACGAGCTCGGGCGTGATCTCCACGTTCAGGATCCCGGAGACCCCTCGGGCACCGAAGAGGTGGGCCTGTCCGCGGGACTCCCAGATGACGGACGTGTTGACGAAGGCGCCGGCCTCGATGGTCTTGAAGGGGTAGACCCGCACGTTCCCCTGGACGATCGATTCCTCGCCGACGAGGCACTCGTCACCGATGACGGCCCCGTCCTCGATGCGGGCGGCCCGCATGATGTCGGTGTTCTTGCCGATGACGCAGCCGCGCAGGTTGCTGTGGGGGCCGATGTACACGTTGTCGTGGACGACCGCCTTGTGCAGGAAGGCTCCGCTCTTGACGACGACGTTCGACCCGACGACGGTGTGCTCGCGGATCTCCACGCCGGCCTCGACCTTGGCGTAGTCGCCGATGTAGAGGGGTCCGCGCAGCACGGCGTCGGGGCTGACCTCGGCTCCTTCGGCGACCCACACGCCGGGGGAGATCTCGAAGCCGTCCATCTCGATCTCGACCTTGCCCTCGAGCACGTCGGCCTGCGCCTTGACGTAGCTCTCGTGCGTGCCGACGTCCTCCCAGTAGCCCTCGGCCACGTAGCCGTAGATCGGCCGGCCTTCCTTCATGAGCTGGGGGAAGACGTCGCTGGACCAGTCGACGGAGACGTCCGGTTCGACGTAGTCGAAGACCTCGGGCTCCATGACGTAGATGCCGGTGTTGACGGTGTCGGAGAACACCTGTCCCCAGGTCGGCTTCTCCAGGAAGCGTTCGACCTTGCCTTCCTCGTCCACGATGGTGATGCCGAATTCCAGCGGGTTCGGCACCCGGGTCAGGCACACCGTGACGAGTGCGCCCTTCTCCTTGTGGAACCGGATGAGGTCGGTGAGGTCGAAGTCGGTCAGCGCATCGCCGGAAATGACGACGAAGGCGTCATCCTTCAAGGCCTCCTCGGCATTCTTCACGCTGCCGGCGGTCCCGAGTGGCTTTTCCTCGTTGGCATAGGTGAGCTCCATCCCGAGCTCCTCGCCATCCCCGAAGTAGTTCTTGACGAGTGACGCCAGGAACTGCACGGTGACCACGGTCTCACTGAGTCCGTGCCGCTTGAGCAGCCGCAGTACGTGCTCCATGATCGGCCGGTTGGCCACCGGCAGGAGCGGCTTGGGCATGCTCGAGGTCATCGGACGAAGACGCGTACCTTCGCCACCGGCCATCACGACGGCCTTCATGTCGGAAGAGTCCTCCTTGAGAGATGACAGTCGTACCGACCCTCACCCGTCGCGGGCGATGACTCCGCAGCTCTTCCGCGTCATCCGTGCCGGGCGGGCTCAATCGGCTGTGGCGTCAGCCTTCACCAGACGGCGGACTTGAACCACGTATAGGATTCCTGCCCACCAATAGAGGGTTGTACCCCATCCTGCGAACGCCCATCCGAAAACGGACGCCAACCAGGCCAACGAGCCGCTTCCGTCACTGAGCAGGAGCAATGGGAAGGCGTACATGAGGTTGAAGGTCGCGGCCTTGCCCAGGAAGTTGACCTGCGGCGGCGGATATCCGTGCCGGCGCAGGATCCACACCATGACCAGCAACATCAGCTCGCGCGCGAGCAGGGCCCCGGTCAGCCACAGCGGGAGCACTCCGCGATAGGTGAGCCCGAAGAGGGTCGACAGGATGTAGAGGCGGTCCGCCGCGGGGTCCAGCAGGCGCCCGAGCCTGCTGATCTGATTCCAGCGTCGTGCCAGCTTCCCGTCGAGGTAGTCGCTGATGCCGCTGAGCATGAGGACCGCCAGGGCCCATCCGTCGTACTCGGCGAGGATCAGCCACAGGAACAGGGGCACGCCGGCCAGGCGAGCCATGCTCAGGATGTTCGGAATGGTGAAAATTCGGTCAGTCTGAACCCGAGTCTCCTGGACCTCCACCCGGGGGCCTCCACTGTGACGGTAGAAATGGTCGTTCGATGCCCCCTGACCCTACAGGAGAGCACACACCTGCCCTGAACGCGGAAAAGCCCCGCACCGAACCCTCGAAAGGGCTGGTGCGGGGCTTTCCCACAATGATTGTTCGGCGGCGTCCTACTCTCCCACAGGGTCCCCCCTGCAGTACCATCGGCGCTGAAAGGCTTAGCTTCCGGGTTCGGAATGTAACCGGGCGTTTCCCTAACGCTATGACCACCGAAACACTATGAAATTTGAACGCTGGCGTTTTCACAGCCGTTCGTTATTTCAGAACTAACACAGTGGACGCGAGCAACTGAGGACAAGCCCTCGGCCTATTAGTACCAGTCAGCTTCACCCGTTACCGGGCTTCCACATCTGGCCTATCAACCCAGTCGTCTACTGGGAGCCTTACCCTCTCAAGGAGGTGGGAATACTCATCTTGAAGCAGGCTTCCCGCTTAGATGCTTTCAGCGGTTATCCCTCCCGAACGTAGCCAACCAGCCATGCCCTTGGCAGGACAACTGGCACACCAGAGGTTCGTCCGTCCCGGTCCTCTCGTACTAGGGACAGCCCTTCTCAATATTCCTACGCGCACAGCGGATAGGGACCGAACTGTCTCACGACGTTCTAAACCCAGCTCGCGTACCGCTTTAATGGGCGAACAGCCCAACCCTTGGGACCGACTCCAGCCCCAGGATGCGACGAGCCGACATCGAGGTGCCAAACCATCCCGTCGATATGGACTCTTGGGGAAGATCAGCCTGTTATCCCCGGGGTACCTTTTATCCGTTGAGCGACGGCGCTTCCACAAGCCACCGCCGGATCACTAGTCCCGACTTTCGTCCCTGCTCGACCCGTCGGTCTCACAGTCAAGCTCCCTTGTGCACTTACACTCAACACCTGATTGCCAACCAGGCTGAGGGAACCTTTGGGCGCCTCCGTTACCCTTTGGGAGGCAACCGCCCCAGTTAAACTACCCATCAGACACTGTCCCTGATCCGGATCACGGACCGAGGTTAGACATCCAGCACGACCAGAGTGGTATTTCAACGGCGACTCCACAACCACTGGCGTGGCTGCTTCAAAGTCTCCCACCTATCCTACACAAGCCGAACCGAACACCAATATCAAACTGTAGTAAAGGTCCCGGGGTCTTTCCGTCCTGCTGCGCGAAACGAGCATCTTTACTCGTAGTGCAATTTCACCGGGCCTATGGTTGAGACAGTCGAGAAGTCGTTACGCCATTCGTGCAGGTCGGAACTTACCCGACAAGGAATTTCGCTACCTTAGGATGGTTATAGTTACCACCGCCGTTTACTGGCGCTTAAGTTCTCAGCTTCGCAACCCCGAAAGGTCACTAACCGGTCCCCTTAACGTTCCAGCACCGGGCAGGCGTCAGTCCGTATACATCGCCTTACGGCTTCGCACGGACCTGTGTTTTTAGTAAACAGTCGCTTCTCGCTGGTCTCTGCGGCCACCCCCAGCTCACGGAGCAAGTCCGATCACCAGCGATGGCCCCCCTTCTCCCGAAGTTACGGGGGCATTTTGCCGAGTTCCTTAACCATAGTTCACCCGAACGCCTCGGTATTCTCTACCTGACCACCTGAGTCGGTTTAGGGTACGGGCCGCCATGAAACTCGCTAGAGGCTTTTCTCGACAGCATAGGATCATCCACTTCACCACAATCGGCTCGGCATCAGGTCTCAGCCTTGTATGAGGGACGGATTTGCCTACCCCTCGGCCTACACCCTTACCCCGGGACAACCACCGCCCGGGCTGGACTACCTTCCTGCGTCACCCCATCGCTTACCTACTACAAGTCTGGTTCGTCGGCTCCACCACTTTCCTTTCCCCGAAGGGTCCGGAACGGCTTCACGGACTTAGCATCGCCTGATTCGATATTGGGCGTTTCAAAGCGGGTACCGGAATATCAACCGGTTGTCCATCGACTACGCCTGTCGGCCTCGCCTTAGGTCCCGACTTACCCTGGGCAGATCAGCTTGACCCAGGAACCCTTAGTCAATCGGCGCACACGTTTCTCACGTGTGTATCGCTACTCATGCCTGCATTCTCACTCGTGAACCGTCCACAACTAGCTTCCGCTGCTGCTTCACCCGGCACACGACGCTCCCCTACCCATCACAGCCTCCGTTGGGAGTATTGCTGCAATGACACGACTTCGGCGGTACGCTTGAGCCCCGCTACATTGTCGGCGCGGAATCACTTGACCAGTGAGCTATTACGCACTCTTTCAAGGGTGGCTGCTTCTAAGCCAACCTCCTGGTTGTCTCTGCGACTCCACATCCTTTCCCACTTAGCGTACGCTTAGGGGCCTTAGTCGATGCTCTGGGCTGTTTCCCTCTCGACCATGGAGCTTATCCCCCACAGTCTCACTGCCGTGCTCTCACTTACCGGCATTCGGAGTTTGGCTAAGGTCAGTAACCCGGTAGGGCCCATCGCCTATCCAGTGCTCTACCTCCGGCAAGAAACACACGACGCTGCACCTAAATGCATTTCGGGGAGAACCAGCTATCACGGAGTTTGATTGGCCTTTCACCCCTAACCACAGGTCATCCCCCAGGTTTTCAACCCTGGTGGGTTCGGTCCTCCACGAAGTCTTACCTCCGCTTCAACCTGCCCATGGCTAGATCACTCCGCTTCGGGTCTAGAGCGTGCAACTCAATCGCCCTGTTCGGACTCGCTTTCGCTACGGCTTCCCCACACGGGTTAACCTCGCTACACACCGCTAACTCGCAGGCTCATTCTTCAAAAGGCACGCAGTCACGACCCATTGGGTAAACCCAATGAGCGACGCTCCCACGGCTTGTAGGCACACGGTTTCAGGTACTATTTCACTCCGCTCCCGCGGTACTTTTCACCATTCCCTCACGGTACTATCCGCTATCGGTCACCAGGGAATATTTAGGCTTAGCGGGTGGTCCCGCCAGATTCACACGGGATTTCTCGGGCCCCGTGCTACTTGGGAGATGAGCAAGCAAGCCGCTGATGTTTCGTCTACGGGGGTCTTACCCTCTACGCCGGACCTTTCGCATGTCCTTCGACTACATCAACGGTTTCTGACTCGCCCAGCCGCCGGCAGACGACTGAAGCTCATTCCCACAACCCCGCATGCGCAACCCCTGCCGGGTATCACACGCATACGGTTTGGCCTCATCCGGTTTCGCTCGCCACTACTCCCGGAATCACGGTTGTTTTCTCTTCCTGAGGGTACTGAGATGTTTCACTTCCCCTCGTTCCCTCCACACTGCCTATGTGTTCAGCAGTGGGTGACAGCCCATGACGACTGCCGGGTTTCCCCATTCGGACACCCCCGGATCAAAGCTCAGTTGGCAGCTCCCCGGGGCCTATCGCGGCCTCTCACGTCCTTCATCGGTTCCTGGTGCCAAGGCATCCACCGTGCGCCCTTAAAAACTTGGCCACAGATGCTCGCGTCCACTGTGTAGTTCTCAAACAACGACCAGCCACCCATCACCCTGCGCTCCGAAGAGCCCAAGTTCACTGGGGCCGGCACTGAAGAACAGCCATACGGCCGTACCTTCAGGACCCAACAACGTGCCAAGCACGATTCCGTCGACTTTCGCTGCGTTCCACGCCGAAGCAGTACTTGCAGGAAGTGTCAGAAACCGTGCCAACTAATCAACGTTCCACCCATGAGCTGACCGTGCAGAACGTTTGTCTGCAATCGGTACTGTGCTCCTTAGAAAGGAGGTGATCCAGCCGCACCTTCCGGTACGGCTACCTTGTTACGACTTCGTCCCAATCGCCAGTCCCACCTTCGACAGCTCCCTCCACAAGGGTTGGGCCACCGGCTTCGGGTGTTACCGACTTTCGTGACGTGACGGGCGGTGTGTACAAGGCCCGGGAACGTATTCACCGCAGCAATGCTGATCTGCGATTACTAGCGACTCCGACTTCATGGGGTCGAGTTGCAGACCCCAATCCGAACTGAGACCGGCTTTTTGAGATTCGCTCCACCTCACGGTATCGCAGCTCATTGTACCGGCCATTGTAGCACGTGTGCAGCCCAAGACATAAGGGGCATGATGACTTGACGTCGTCCCCACCTTCCTCCGAGTTGACCCCGGCGGTCTCCTGTGAGTCCCCATCACCCCGAAGGGCATGCTGGCAACACAGGACAAGGGTTGCGCTCGTTGCGGGACTTAACCCAACATCTCACGACACGAGCTGACGACAGCCATGCACCACCTGTATACCGACCACAAGGGGGGCACTATCTCTAATGCTTTCCGGTATATGTCAAGCCTTGGTAAGGTTCTTCGCGTTGCGTCGAATTAAGCCACATGCTCCGCCGCTTGTGCGGGCCCCCGTCAATTCCTTTGAGTTTTAGCCTTGCGGCCGTACTCCCCAGGCGGGGAACTTAATGCGTTAGCTGCGGCACCGACGACGTGGAATGTCGCCAACACCTAGTTCCCAACGTTTACGGCGTGGACTACCAGGGTATCTAATCCTGTTCGCTCCCCACGCTTTCGCTCCTCAGCGTCAGTAATGGCCCAGAGATCCGCCTTCGCCACCGGTGTTCCTCCTGATATCTGCGCATTTCACCGCTACACCAGGAATTCCGATCTCCCCTACCACACTCTAGCTAGCCCGTATCGAATGCAGACCCGAGGTTAAGCCTCGGGCTTTCACATCCGACGTGACAAGCCGCCTACGAGCTCTTTACGCCCAATAATTCCGGACAACGCTTGCGCCCTACGTATTACCGCGGCTGCTGGCACGTAGTTAGCCGGCGCTTCTTCTGCAGGTACCGTCACTTTCGCTTCTTCCCTGCTGAAAGAGGTTTACAACCCGAAGGCCGTCATCCCTCACGCGGCGTCGCTGCATCAGGCTTTCGCCCATTGTGCAATATTCCCCACTGCTGCCTCCCGTAGGAGTCTGGGCCGTGTCTCAGTCCCAGTGTGGCCGGTCGCCCTCTCAGGCCGGCTACCCGTCGTCGCCTTGGTGGGCCGTTACCCCACCAACAAGCTGATAGGCCGCGGGCTCATCCTTCACCGCCGGAGCTTTCAACCCCTGCCCATGCGGACAGGAGTGGTATCCGGTATTAGACCCCGTTTCCAGGGCTTGTCCCAGAGTGAAGGGCAGATTGCCCACGTGTTACTCACCCGTTCGCCACTAATCCACCCCGAAGGGCTTCATCGTTCGACTTGCATGTGTTAAGCACGCCGCCAGCGTTCGTCCTGAGCCAGGATCAAACTCTCCATGAATGTTTACCCGTAATCGGGTCCACACATCACGTTGAGCGGGCACGTCATGTCGGAATATGACCGACGTACCACTGCGTCCTCGCTGTGTTTGGTTGCCTGCAAGCATCACCCGAAGGCGACCTCACAGGTCTTTTTCAAAGGAACCTCATCCACCGAAGTGGACGGGGTATCAACTTCTGGCGTTGATTTTTGGCACGCTGTTGAGTTCTCAAGGAACGGACGCTTCCTTCGTAATCACCCTCAGCAACACTGGCTGGGGCTTTCCTCCGGGCTTTCGTTCTGTTGTCCTGCTGTGTTCTTGCGTTTCCGACTCTATCAGACTCTTTCGTGTCCGACTTCCTCGGTGCTTTCCAGGTTTCCGCTTTCGCGTTCCCCTTTCCGGCGGCCCCGACTCTATCAGTCGAATTCCGTCTCCCTGACCACTCGCCGCGAATACCCGAGGGCATGACGGGAAAGGATGGGATCAAGATCGAAACTGAAGGAGGAGAGGTTCCCGTCCATCAGCCGTTCGCGAGATGTTCACACGGGGCTTCCTGGCGGGAGTCACGACAGTACAGGCCGGGGGGGTGCCCAAGCAAATCGATTCAGGCGTATGGTCTAGTCCACCGGTCTAGTCCACTAGTCTCCGTGCCGAAGGGTCAGCTCGGACCGGGACTTACATCGGGCGAACCCGAACATCTCGTGACTTATCCTTCTGAAGAGTACGCCGTCCGCAACAGGCTGTGACGGCGACACTAAGAGCCCCACCCCTGGGAGGCCCCCATGACCAGCGTGACGTCCCCACTCGCCGGGCGCGCCATCGGACTCGCGGCAGTGCCGGATCCGGTGTTCTCCGGCGCGATGGTGGGACCGGGCACCGCCATCGATCCCGTACGCGAGCCCTCGGAGGCGGTGTCCCCCGTCGACGGTGTGGTCGTCTCCCTGCACCCGCACGCGTACGTGGTCGTCGACAGTGAGGGCCACGGTGTGCTCACGCACCTCGGGATCGACACGGTCCAGCTCAACGGCGAGGGCTTCGAGCTGCTCGTGAACAAGGGCGACACCGTGACCCGCGGCCAGGCCGTCATCCGCTGGAACCCCGCCGCGGTCGAGGCCGCCGGCAAGTCCCCGATCTGCCCCGTCGTGGCCCTCGAAGCCACCGCGGAGTCGCTTTCCGACGTCGTCGAGTCCGGTGACGTGAAGGCCGACGACGCTCTCTTCGGCTGGCAGTGACGTTTTCGCCCCACGGGGCGAGTCGGACAACCATCGCGGCGGCGACGGCCGCCGCTCTCTATCGGAGACGGGTGTAATGGAGACAACGCTGCGAGGCGTCGGCGTGAGCCACGGGGTGGCGATCGGCGAGGTGCGGCACATGGGCACGGCGGTCCTCGAACCGCCGGCCAGGCAGATCACCGCGGACGAGGCGGCGCGCGAACAGGGGCGCGCCCGTCAGGCCGTGAAGGCCGTCGCCGCGGACCTGGTCGCGCGCGGCCAGCTCGCCGGCGGCGAGGCCCAGCACGTACTGGAGGCCCAGGCGATGATCGCCGAGGACCCGGAGCTGATGGCCGACGTCGACCGGCGGATCGCCGTCGGCAGCACGGCCGAGCGCGGCGTGTACGACGCGTTCGCCGCCTACCGGGACCTGCTCGCGGGTGCCGGCGAGTACATGGCCGGCCGGGTGGCCGACCTGGACGACGTGCGCAACCGCATCGTGGCGCGGCTGCTGGGCGTGCCGATGCCGGGTGTGCCCGACAGCGACGAGCCGTACGTGCTGATCGCGCGGGACCTCGCTCCCGCCGACACGGCGCTGCTCGACCCGACGCTGGTGCTCGGTTTCGTGACCGAGGAGGGGGGGCCGACGAGCCACAGCGCGATCCTCGCCCGTGCGCTCGGGGTGCCGGCGATCGTGGCCCTCCCGGGTGCCGGTGAGATCGCCGAGGGCACCGTGATCGCCGTGGACGGCAGCACGGGTGACCTGTTCGTCGAGCCGACGCCGCAGAAGCGGGCCGAGCTGGAGGCCGCGGCGGCCGAGCGCAGGGCGGCGCTCGCCGCCTCCTCCGGTCCGGGTGCGACCTCCGACGGGCACAAGGTGCCGCTGCTCGCCAACGTCGGCGGTCCGGCGGACGTACCCGCGGCCGTCGAGGCGGGGGCCGAGGGTGTGGGGCTCTTCCGCACGGAGTTCCTGTTCCTGGACGACAGCAAGAAGGCGCCGTCGGAGGAGAAGCAGGTCGAGTCCTACCGCAAGGTGCTGGAGGCCTTCCCCGAGGGCCGGGTCGTGGTGCGCGTCCTGGACGCCGGCGCCGACAAGCCGCTGGACTTCCTGACGCCGGCCGACGAGCCGAACCCGGCGCTCGGTGTGCGGGGGCTCCGCTCGCTGCTGGACCACCCGGAGGTGCTGCGCACGCAGCTCACCGCGCTGGCGAAGGCGGCCGAGGGGCTGCCGGTCCACCTCGAGGTGATGGCCCCGATGGTCGCCGACCGGGCCGACGCCAAGGCGTTCGCGGACGCCTGCCGCGAGGCCGGTCTGAAGGCCAAGTTCGGCGCGATGGTGGAGATCCCCTCCGCCGCGCTCCGGGCGCGCTCGATCCTCCAGGAGGTCGAGTTCCTGTCGTTGGGCACGAACGACCTGGCCCAGTACGCCTTCGCCGCGGACCGCCAGGTCGGCGCCGTCTCGCGGCTGCAGGACCCGTGGCAGCCCGCGCTGCTCGACCTGATCGCCATGGCGGCCGAGGCCGCCAAGGCCGAGGGCAAGAGCTGCGGCGTCTGCGGCGAGGCGGCTGCCGACCCGCTGCTGGCGTGTGTGCTGACCGGTCTCGGTGTCACCTCCCTGTCGATGGGTGCCGCCTCGATCCCCTACGTGCGGGCGACGCTCGCCAAGCACACGCTGGCGCAGTGTGAGCGTGCGGCTGCGGCCGCCCGCGCGGCGGACAGCGCCGAGGAGGCCCGTGTGGCCGCGCAGGCGGTGCTGTCCGGCGAGTGACCGGGGTGTTGCGGCTGCCGGCCGGGCGCGGTCCGGGCGGCAGGCGGTGTGGATCGAGGGGCCTTCGCCGGTGGCGGGGGCCCCTCGGTCCGTCGGTCAGTGGTGCGGGCCGGGAGGGCCGGGCTCGTCCACCTCGTAGCCCGGGCAGTACTCGACGCCCGGCTCGGGAGAGACGAGGTCCCCGGTGTCGGCGTCCGTGCAGTAGGCGTCGAAGACCGCGGCGGCCGGGAGGGCGGTGAGCCGGCCGCGGTCCAGGCGCCAGCCGTGGACCCTGTCCCCCACTCCCTCCCTGGTGGTCCGCAGCACCAGCCCGCCGGGGCCACCGAGGACGAGTCCGGCGGCCAGGACCGTCACGAAGTCCAGGCTCTCGCCGGCGTCGAGGCGGGGCGTGGCGTCGCCCCGGCCCGAGGTTCCTCCTGTCCCGCCGGTCCCGTCGTCGCAGCTTTCGCCGGTGCCGTCGCCGGCGGTTTCGGCGTGGAGCACGGCGACGAGCTGTTCGGCCTCGGTGGGGATGCTGCAGACGAGGTGGTGCCGGCCGGGTCCGGCGCCGGCGACGAGTCGTCGGACCGTCTCGGCCGCGCGGTCGAAGGACGCGTGGCCCATGTCCTCGCCGCAGTCCGCGCAGCGGCCCGCTCCGGCGAGGACCGCGGTGGCGTACTCCCACGTGGCCCGGCGGACGGCCTCGTCGAGCAGGAGCGGGACCAGCTCGTCGACGGGCTGGCCCGCGTAGGGCAGAACGGCGCCGCTTCCGGCGAGCTCCGCGGTGAAGCGGGTGCGCGCGTCGGCGGTGTCCGGGTCGAGGCCCTGCTCGCCGCAGAACGCGGCGTACTCCTCGGGGTCGAAGAGGGCGACGGTCGTGTGGATGCCGCGGGCCGCGCGGGACCGGAGCAGCCCGTCCACGTCGCGCAGGTAGTCCGGGTAGTCGGAGTGGCGGTCGAAGGTGAAGCTGCGGTAGTCGCACATGGCCGCGAAGTCCGCGGCGTCGGCCAGCAGGCCGAGGGTGCCGGGGACTTCGCGGCGCAGGTTGCGGCGCCGGTCGTCGGGCGTGCTCTTCGTCGTACGGGTGGTGCCGCCGGTTCCCGTGGTGCGGGTCCGGTGGCTGCCGGTGGTGTTCCTGCGTGGCATGTCTCCCCCTGGATGTCGCAATCACTTGCTCACTCAGAGTAATCAGCGCCACTGACAGTCACCGGCTGTCGGTGGGGACGGGGCCGGAGCCCGGGGGTCAGCCGCGGGTGCGGGCCAGCTCCTCGTAGAAGCCGAGGAGGTCCAGGTTGTCCACGGAGCCCGGGTTCACCGCCTTGGCCAGGGGCGTCCCCTGGAGGAGCCGCTTGACCGGGACCTCGATGCGCTTGCCGGTGAGGGTGTGCGGGATGCCCGGGACCTCGATGATCTCGTCGGGGACGTGGCGCGGGGACAGTTCCGCGCGGATCGTCGACGTGATCCGGGCCCGCAGGTCGTCGTCGAGGGTGGCACCGGGGGCGAGGTGCACGAAGAGGGGCATCCAGTAGCCGCCGTTGGCCTCCTCCAGGCCGATGACCAGGGACTCCTTGATCTCCGGGAGGCGTTCGACGGCCTCGTAGATGTCGGCGGAGCCCATCCGGACGCCCTGGCGGTTGAGCGTGGAGTCGGAGCGCCCGTGGATGATCACCGAGCCGTGGTCGGTGATCGTGATCCAGTCCCCGTGCCGCCAGACGCCCGGGAACATCTCGAAGTAGCTGTCGCGGTAGCGGCTGCCGTCGGGGTCGTTCCAGAAGTGGATCGGCATCGAGGGCATGGGATTGGTGACGACCAGCTCGCCGACCTCGCCGACGACGGGCTTGCCCGACGGGTCCCAGGCCTGGAGGTCCGTGCCCAGGCAGGCGGCCTGGAGCTCGCCGATGTGGACCGGCAGGGTGGGGACGGCGCCGGCGAAGCAGCTGCAGACGTCGGTGCCGCCGCTGACGGAGGCGATCCACAGGTCCTCGGCGACCTCGTCGTGGAGCCAGCGGAAGCCGTCGGGCGGGAGCGGGGAGCCGGTGGTCGCCACGCACTTCACCGCGGAGAGGTCGAAGTCGCGGGACGGGTGGACCCCGGCCTTGCGGCAGGCCATGACGTAGGCGGCGGAGGTGCCGTACAGGGTGGCGCGGGTGCGCTCCGCGATGCGCCACTGGGCGCCGGTGTCCGGGAAGCCGGGGCTGCCGTCGTAGAGGACGACCGTCGTGCCGGTGAGGAGGCCGGAGACAAGGAAGTTCCACATCATCCAGCCGGTGGAGGTGTACCAGAAGAAGCGGTCCTCCGGGCCGAGGTCGCAGTGCAGGCCGAGCTGCTTGAGGTGTTCGAGGAGGATGCCGCCCTGCGACTGGACGATGGCCTTCGGCAGGCCGGTCGTGCCGGAGGAGTAGAGCACCCAGAGGGGGTGGTCGAAGGGGACCGGCTCGAAGACGGGCTCGGTGTCAGCGGCGGTGAGCGCTGACCAGTCGAGGGCTCCGTCGGGCGCGGGCGTGCCGAGGAGCGGGATGTGGACAACGGCGCGCAGGGAGGGGAGCTCCGCGCGGAGCTCGGCGACGGTGTCGCGGCGGTCGTGCTCCTTGCCGCCGTAGCGGTACCCGTCCACGGTGAACAGGACGACGGGCTCGACCTGCTGGAAGCGGTCGAGGACGCTGCGTGCGCCGAAGTCCGGGGCGCAGGAGGTCCATACGCCGCCCACCGCGGCGGTGGCGAGGAGGGCCACGGCGGCCTGGGGGATGTTGGGGAGGTAGCCGCTGACACGGTCCCCCGGGCGTACGCCGAGGGCGCGCAGCTCTGCGGCGAGCGAGCCGACCTGGCGGCGCAGCTCGGCCCAGGTGACGGGGACGGCCTCGTGCGTCTCGTCGACGTACAGCAGGGCGGGGTCGTCGGCGCGGGCCGGGTCCTCGGCGGCGCGCAGCGCGTGCTCGGCGTAGTTGAGGGTGGCTCCGGTGAACCACCGGGCGCCGGGCATGGACCGGTCGGCGAGGACGGCCTCGTAGGGGGTGGTGAAGCGGACGTCGAACCACTCGGCCACGGCCTGCCAGAAGGTGTCCAGCTCGTCGACCGACCAGCGGTGCAGGGCGGGGTAGCCGCCGTCCGCCGGCGCTCCGAAGCGGGTGGCGGCCCAGGCCTGGAAGGCGGTGATCCGGGCCGCGGCGATCCGGTCGGGGCCCGGTGCCCAGAGGGGTTCCGGCTGCGTGGCTGAGGTCATGGGTCGGCTCCCGGTCAAGTCTGCGGCTCGCGCTTCGTGTGCGTACGGTGCCGGCGCGCGGGGGTGCGTGCGGCGGCTGACAGGGACGATGCCATGTGATCGACGGCTGCACCAGGTCCGACCTGGCCGACCGTGTCCGGTGGCAGGGGGTGCGGGGGCCGGGGCGGGCCGGCCGACGACGGGGGTGCGCTGGGCGGGGCGGGAGCGGTGGGGAGCGGGCGGTGCGGGGTGGGTGTGTGGGGCGGGCGTGCGGGGTGGGCGGGCCGCCGCCGGGTGAACGGCAGTTGAACGTCGTCCCGGGGGACGGGGGGCGGTGGCAGGGTGATCGTCATGGACGGTCGTGATCTGGTGCGTGCGGTGAAGGACATCGGTACGGAGCGCGGGCGGCGCGCGTGGCTCTCGGCGTGGCGCCGTCGGCGGGCGGACGCGGTGGGGCTGCCGCGGAGGGGACCGGAACGGGCCCGGGTGCCGGGCCCGCTGATCGGTACGGAGCCCAGGCCGGGCGGGGGCGTCCTGCGCTTCGCGCGCTCGGAGCTGCAGGTGCGGGTCCTGGTGGGCGGGGTGGTGTTCTGGGCCTGGGACGGGGCGGGGGCGACGCCCTCGTACGCGGTGGTGGGCGACGGGCCCGAGCCGGATCCGCGGGCGGTGCTGGAGCCGGACACCGGCGGCGGCTGGCGGGTGGTGTCGGAGCGGGTGACGGTGGCGGTGTCCCGGACGGGGGCGGTGGAGGTGCGCACGCCGGGCGGGACGGTCCTGCGCCGGGAGGCGCCGCCACGGTGGTGGGAGCCGGTGCCGGGGCCTGAGCCGGCGGCCGGGCGCGGGGGAACCGGTGCTGCGGCCCCGGAGGCGGATACGGCCCCGGGCACGGCGGGAGGGCCGGGCACCGGCTCGGCCGTGAGCGGGGCCGGGGCGGGAGGGCTCGGCGGCCCCGGCTCCGGTGGGGACGGGGGCGGCCGTGCGGAGCGGGGTGTGCCGGGCACGGCGCCCCTCCGGCATGGCCACAACGCGCCAGGGTCCGGAGACGCCCGTGCGGGACTTCGGGTGCCCGGCGCGGCGGCCGCCGACCACAGGGCGCTAGGGGTGGACGCCGACGGGGCGGGAGACCAGGGCTCCGGCTTCGGTGGGGGCGGGGGTGGCCGTGTGGGAGACGGGCCGTCCAGCGCGGTGGACCCTGGGCGTGGCAGCGCCGGGCCGGTGCGTGGGGCGCTCGGGCAGGGAAACGCCGTGCTCGGGGTTCTCGCCCCTGGGGTTTCGGGCGAACGGCCGGGCAGCGGCGCGCGGGGGCGGTGGATGGTGCGGAGCGAGGTGGCCGCCGATGCGCGGTTCTTCGGGCTCGGCGGGCGGGCCGCGGGGCCCCGGCTCCGCGACGGGACGTACCGGCTGTGGAACACCGACCCCAAGGGCGGCTTCGGCCCCGGGGCCGACCCCCTCTACCTGACGATGCCCGTGCAGATGGTGGTCGCGGACGCGGGCACCCACCTGGTGTTCCACGACAACTCCTGGGACGGGCGGGTGGTGCTGCGCGAGGGCGCGGAGGGCGGTGGCTCGGGGCAGGACCGGCCCGGGTCGAGCGAGCTGCGGATGGAGGGCGGGCCACTGCGGTGCTGGGTGCTGGTGGGCACGCCCGCGCGGGTGCTGCAGGGCTGGTCGGCGCTGACGGGTGCGGCGGCGGTGCCGCCGGAGTGGGCGCTGGGCCTCCAGCACGCGCGGTGGGGTTTCGGCAGCGCGGACGAGGTGCGGCGGGTCGTGGCCGGGTACGCGTCGCGGGGGTTCGCGCTGTCCGCGGTGCACCTGGACATCGACCACTACGACGGGCACCGGGTGTTCACGGTGGACGAGGAGAGGTTCCCCGATCTGCCGGCGCTGGCGGGTGAGTTGCGCGAGCGCGGCGTACGGCTGGTGTCGATCGTGGATCCGGCCGTGAAGGCCGGCGACGCGCTGCACGCGGCCGGGCTCGCCGTCGGGCCGGACGGGGCCTTCGTACGGGACGCGCGGGGCGAGGAGGTGCGCGGCGAGGTCTGGCCGGGCGAGTGCGCGTATCCGGACTTCACGGATCCGGCGGTTCGCACGTGGTGGGGCGGGTTGTACGAGGAGCGGCTCGCGCGGGGCTTCGCGGGCTTCTGGCACGACATGAACGAGCCGGTCTCGTTCACCGCGTTCGGGGACAACACGCTCCCCCGGTCCGCGCGGCACGTGCTGGACGGGGCGGGCGGCGACCACCGGGAGGCGCACAACGTGTACGCGCTCGGCATGGCGCGGGCCGGCTGGGAGGGGCTGGTGCGGCTCCGGCCCGGGGAGCGGCCGTTCCTGTTCTCGCGGTCGGGCTGGGCGGGCATGCAGCGCTACGGGGGCACCTGGTCGGGGGACGTGGACAGCAGCTGGGAGGGGCTGCGGGCCTCGCTGGCGCTGGTCATGGGGCTGGGGCTGTGCGGGGTGCCGTACTCGGGGCCGGACGTGGGGGGCTTCGGCGGTTCGCCGTCGCCGGAGTTGTACGTGCGGTGGCTGGAACTGGGCGCCTTCCTGCCGTTGTTCCGCACGCACTCGGCGATCTGGGCGGGGCGGCGGGAGCCGTGGGAGTTCGGGGCCGCGGCGGAGGAGCAGGCACGGGCCGTGCTGGCCGAACGGGAGCGGCTGCGGCCGTACTTCGTGACGCTGGCGCATCTGGCGGCGCGTACGGGCGCGCCGTACGTGCGGCCGGTGTGGTGGGGTGCGCCGGAGGACCGGCGGCTGCGGGACTGCGAGGACGCGTTCCTGCTGGGCGACGCGCTGCTGGTGGCGCCGGTGCTGGAGTGCGGGGCGGACCGGCGGGCGGTACGTCTGCCGCGGGGCCGGTGGTACGACACGGCGACCGGGGAGGCGTACGAGGGGCCGGGCCAGATCCTGCTGGACGCCCCGCTCGGTCGGACCCCGGTGCTGGCGCGGGCGGGGGCGCTGCTGCCGGTGCGGTCCGGCTCCGGGGACGGGGACGGGGACGGGGACGGGGTGAGCCTGGAGATGTGGGCGCCGGCGCGGGGGCGCACGGGGGGCGGTGTGGTGATCCGCGACCCGGGGCCGGGGTTCGGGGCGGGCGTAATCGAGCGGTACACCGTGCGGTGGGCCGGAAACGCGGTGGTGGTGGAGGACGAGTCGGGTAAGGCGGTGGAAGGGGTGGTGGTGCGCGGGCTCTGAAAGGCGGCGTCGGATGCGGTGCCCGGGCCCTCGGAGGCAGCGTCAGACGTGATGCCCGCGCCCTCCGGGGCGGCATCGGGTGCGGAGCCCGAGCTCTCAGGGGCTTCGTGGGACGTGGTGCCCGGGCCCTCGGGGCCGGCGTCGGGTGAGGCGCCCCGGCTCACAAGGGCGACATCGGATGCCGTGCCCGCGCCACCAGGGGCGGCATCAGACGTGGTGCCCGGGCCCTCGGGGCCGGCGTCAACCGGGGCGCCGGGCCCTCGGGGGCGGCACCGGACGTGACGCCCGGCCCTCGGGGACGGCACCGGACGTGGTGCCCCGGCCCTCAGGGGCGGCGTCGGGTGCGGAGCCCCGGCTCTTAGGGGCGGCACCGGACGTTGCACCCGGGCCTCAGCGGCGGCATCGGACGTGGCGCCTGGGGCCTCAGCGCGGGCGTCCGAGGTGTGCCCGCGCCCTCCGGGGCGACGTCGGGCGTGGTGCCCGCGCCCGGGGGTGCGCCTTCGGGTCCGGGCGGGGGTGTGGCGTCAGGCGTAGCGGCCCGCGAACCAGGAGGCCGCCGCCTGGGTGTGGAGCGGGAAGGCGAGGGGGGACGGGGACCGCAGGAGGTGCCAGCCCGTGGTTTCGTCGGTCGGCTTCGAGGCGGGGAGGGTGTCCGCGGGGCGGGGCGGGAGGAGGCCGAAGAGGAGGAGGTGGCCCGCGGGTGAGCTCAGGGCGTCGGCGAGGGTGACGTCCGACGCGGGAGCGGTGATGCCGGTCTCCTCGCGCAGTTCGCGGACGACGGCGTCGCGCCAGTCCTCGCCGAAGTCGATGAAGCCGCCGGGCAGGGCGATGCCGCCGAGGGCCGGTTCGATGGTGCGGGTGATGACCACGAGCCCGGTGCCCTCGGCGTCCTCGACGGGGAGGAGCGTGACGGCCACCGGCAGGGGGTTGCGGTAGGCGGTGGTGGAGCACGACGGGCAGGTGCGGGGCCAGTTCGTCGTGTCGTACGGCGCTCCGCAGGTGGAGCAGTGCGAGTCCCTCAGGTGTGCCGGCATGGCGCGATGCTATGCCAAGGCGTGTGTGGGGTGCGGCGGTTGGGAGTGCCGGGGTGCCGGAAGCGCCCGCGGCCCGCTCCCGGGGTCCTGTATGCGGGCCGGCTGCCGGGGTTCTGTCTGCCGGGCCCTGTCCGCGGCGGGTGGGCGTGGGTACCGTGCCCGGCATGACGTTCTGCTCGTACGAGGAATTCTGGCCGTACTACGTCGCGATGCACTCGCGCGCCGCCACCCGCTGGATCCATCTCACCGGCACCCTCACCGGACTGGCGGTGGCCGCCTACGGGGTGGCGCGGGGCCGCAGGCGGCTGCTCGCCGCCCTCCCGCTGATCGGGTACGGGACGGCGTGGCCGGCCCATTTCCTGATCGAGGGGAACAACCCGGCGACCTTCGGGCATCCCGCCTGGTCGCTGCGCGGGGACGCGCGCATGATCGGAATGATGCTGGCCGGGCGGGACGCGGAGCTGGACGAGATCGCGCGGAAGTGGCTCGCCGAGAACGGGTGACCCGGTCGGCCGGGCGTGGCAGACTCCTCAGTTCTGACGAGTCGTCAGTTGCGGTCGGCCGACGGAAGCCGACGGCGGCCACGTTCGAGGGAGGGGTCTTGGCACACACACGCACACCCGTGGTGAGCGGGTGGTTCACCGAGTCCGCGCCGGACGGCGGCGGGTTCCGGCTGCTCGGCACCCGGTGCTCCGCCTGCGCCGCGGTGTTCTTCCCGCGGGAGGACGCGTTCTGCCGCAACCCGCGCTGCCCCGGCGGCGGGGACCTCGCCGAGGTGCCGCTGTCGCCGCGCGGCCGGATCTGGTCGTACACCGACGGCCGCTACCGGCCGCCCGCGCCCTACGTGTCCGACCCCGACGCGCCCTGGGAGCCGTACACCCTGGTCGCGGTCGAACTGGAGGCCGAGGGGATGGTCGTGCTGGGCCAGACGGTCCCCGGGGTCGGGGTCGGCGATCTGGCGGTGGGCATGGAGGTCGAGGTCGTCGGCGGCGTGCTGAACGAGGACCCCGCCACCGGCACCACCTGGACCACCTGGCGTTTCCGGCCGGTGGCGGGAGGCGCCCGGTGACCGCCGACGTCGCCGTGCTCGGGGCCGGAATGCACCCCTGGGGCAAGTGGGGGCGGAGCTTCGTGGAGTACGGGCGGACCGCCGCGCGGGAGGCGCTGGCCGACGCCGGCCTCGACTGGGCGGACGTCGGATCGGTCGTCGGCGCCGACACGGTGCGCTCCGGGTACCCGGGGTACGTGGCCGGTGCCACCTTCGCGCGGGCCCTGGGCTGGCAGGGCGCCCGGGTGACCAGCGTGTACGCGGCCTGCGCGTCCGGGGCCCAGGCGATCGGGGCGGCCCGGGCGCAGATCCTGGCCGGGCTGGCGGACGTGGTGCTCGTGGTCGGGGCGGACGCCGCGCCGAAGGGGTTCTTCGCGCCGGCCGGCGGGGACCGGCCGGACGATCCGGACTGGCTGCGCTTCCGGGTGCTCGGTGCCACCAACCCGGCGTACTTCGCGCTCTACGCCCGCCGCCGGATGGCCCTGTACGGGGACACTCTGGAGGACTTCGCGCAGGTCAAGGTGAAGAACGCGGCGGCCGGCCGGTTCAACCCGTACGCCCGCTACCGCAAGGCGGTCACGGCCGAGGAGGTCGCCGCGTCGGCGGTGGTGGCCGATCCGCTGCGGCTGCTGGACATCTGTGCCACCTCCGACGGGGGTGCGGCCCTGGTGCTGAGCAGCATGGACTTCGCGCGGGCGCGCGGGGTGGCGCGGCCGGTGCGGATCCGGGCCGTCTCGACGGTGACGCCCACCTATCCGCGCACGGTGCCGGACCTGCCGGACATCGCGACCGACTCGACGACGGCGGGGGCTCCCGAGGCCGGGTCGTTCCGTTCCGCGATCGCGCGCGCCGCGTACGAGGAGGCGGGGCTCGGCCCGGCGGACCTCTCGCTCGCCGAGGTCTACGACCTGTCCACGGCGCTGGAGTTGGAGTGGTACGAGGACATCGGCCTGTGCGGCGAGGGCGAGGGCGCCAAGCTGCTGCGGGAGGGTGCGACGGCTCTCGGGGGCCGGATCCCGGTGAACGCCGGGGGCGGGCTGGGCTCGTTCGGGGAGGCCGTCCCGGCGCAGGCCATCGCCCAGGTCTGCGAGCTGACGTGGCAGCTGCGCGGTACGGCCGGGGAGCGGCAGGTACCCGGGGCGCGGGCCGGGATCACGGCGAACCAGGGGCTGTTCGGGCACGGGTCGGCGGTCGTCGTGGTGCGCTGAGAGCGTGCCGGGAGGGCGCCGGGAGCCGGCGGCGGCGCGGCCGGACGGGCAGCCGAGGAGGCGGCGGAGAGGTCGGCCGAGAGAGCGGCGGAGAGGCAGCCCGACAGCCGCCGGAGGGGCGGCCGAGGAGCGGCCAAAGGGGCGGCGGTTGGGAGGCCGTGCAGAGCCCCCTGCCGGAACGCTTGACGGCCCCGGAGCGCGGGTTCACACTCGCTCCACGGTCCCGAGCCGCGACCGGCAGACAGGATCCCCCCGTGAGAGCTGCGGCCCGTACCCCAGTCGGCGGGGGTACGGGCCGCCCCCGTGCCGGGGTCAGGCTCCGGCGGACAGGCTCCGGCGGCGTTCGCGCGCCAGGGACATCGCGTGTTCCACGACCCCCACCAGCACGTCCTTGACGGATTCGCGGTCGCGGGCGTCGCACAGCAGGACGGGGACGCCCGGGTCGAGGTCGAGCGCCGTGCGGACGGTCACCACAGGGTGGCGGTCCGCGCCGTCGAAGCAGTTCACCGCGACCACGAACGGGATGCCGCGCCGCTCGAAGTAGTCGATCGCGGCGAAGCAGTCGGCGAGCCGGCGGGTGTCGGCCAGGACGACCGCGCCGAGCGAGCCCTGCGCCAGCTCGTCCCACAGGAACCAGAACCGGTCCTGGCCGGGCGTGCCGAACAGGTACAGCACCAGGTCCTCGCGGAGGGTGATGCGGCCGAAGTCCATGGCCACGGTCGTGGTGCTCTTGCCCTCCACTCCCCCGGTGTCGTCGATGCCGGCACCGGGCTCGGAGAGCCGTTCCTCGGTCCGCAGGGGTCTGATCTCGCTGACCGCGCTGACGAGGGTGGTCTTGCCCACCCCGAAGCCGCCCGCCACCAGGATCTTCAGGGTCAGCGGTTCGACCGGCGACACCGCGTGCATGGCACCGGTGCGGCTAAAGCGCCCGAAGGCCATCGATCACCTCACGCAGAATGGATTCATCGGGCAGTTCTGCCGGGGGTACCGGCCTGGTCACGTGGACCAGTTCCTCGTCGGTCAGATCGCCGATGAGGACGCGGACGACCCCGATCGCGAGGTCGAGGTCGGCCGCGAGTTCGGCCACCGACTGGGGCCGCTCCCGGCACAGCCCGAGGATGTGGGCGTGTTCCGGGGAGAGGGTCATGTCCCAGACCGGGTCGTCGGCCGCCGGTTCAGCGACGACGAGGGCGATCAGGTCCAGACGGTGCTGGCCCGCGTGGCTGGTGCGCCCGCGCGTCATGGCGTACGGGCGGACCACGGGGCCCGCTTCGTCGTCGAACCAGTGCGCCTGGTCGGGATCGGGTGCGGACGGGTCGGAAGCCGTGCCGGCCGGAGGGCCGGCGGGGTGGTCCTGGCCTGGTTCGCTCATACCGTCCGACTCACCCTCCGGCTGGCAGCCCGCTGCGTGGGGCGGTCGCCAGGTGGTCCCCCACGCGCTTGACCATGAGCGTCATCTCGTACGCGACCTGACCGACGTCGGAGTCGGCGTCGGCGAGCACGGCCAGGCAGCTGCCGTCGCCCGCGGCCATGACGAAGAGGAAGGCCTCGTCGAGCTCGACGACGGTCTGGCGGACCCGCCCGGAGTCGAAGTGGCGGCCGACGCCCTTGGCGAGGCTGTGGAAGCCGGAGGACACGGCGGCGAGGTGCTCGCTGTCCTCACGGGTCAGGTCCTTGGAGCTGCCGGTGGGCAGGCCGTCGCCGGAGAGGACCACCGCCTTGCGGATGGATCCGACCCGGTCGACGAGCTCGTCGAGGAGCCAGTTGAGCGGGCCGGAGCCGCGGCCCCTGTTGTCGTTGCCGGTCTGCGGTGCGGTCATCGACCGTCCCCTTCGTTCTCGTTCGCGGGACCGCCGTCGGGGCTGGTGCCCGCCTCGGTCGCCGACTGCTGCCGTGCGTGCTGGTTGCGGCCCGCCGTCCAGCCACGCTGGAGTGCGGACATGCGCGTGCGTACGTCCTCCGCGTCGCGGTCGGCCCCCTGGTCGGCGGGGGCGTCGGCGGGTGCGGGCGACGGGGCCTTCTTGAGCTGGGGAGCCAGGCTGGCCTGGCGGACGCGCCGGGGAAGTCCGCCCGTGTCCGGGCCGGGCGCCGGTTCGGTCTCCTCGGAGCCGGACGCGGTGGCGGTACCGGAGCGGCGCACCACGGACACCGGGCGGGTGTCCACCCGGCGGCCGTGGTCGGCCACCAGGGTCGGTGCGGGACGGCGGCGCGGCAGGGGCACGGCTCCCGCGGAGCGGGGGCCGTCGGGGCGCGGGGACTCCGCGTGCCGGGTGTCGAGGCGGACCGGCCCGGTGGGCGCGAGCGGCTCGCGGCCGCGGTCGGCGTCCCGGGAACCGTTGCGTTCGGCCCGCCGGTCGCCGCCGTGCGCGCGGTCCGCGGGACGCAGGCCCAGCAGGGCGCTGCGCGGGGTGCCGTTGGGCGGGGTCTCGTCGTCGAGGGTGGCCATGGCCGGGCGGGCTCCGCCGGTACGGCTCGCGGCCCCCGCGGGGTCGCCGTGCAGGAGGGCGCTCTCGTCGAGGCCGTCCAGCGCGTCGATGCCACGGCCGGCGAGCGGGGCCTCCAGCTCGACGGGGCCGCGCAGTTCACCGGCGGGCAGCGGACGGCCGGCACCGGTGCGCGCCATGGAAGGGGCGGGCCGCTCCGCGGTGGTCCGGCCGACCTGGACGGGCTGCGCGGACCGGGGGCCGTCCAGCCGCAGGCCGGAACCGCTGGTGTCGGGGGCGTCGGTGAGCAGGGCCGCGGGGAGGAAGACCACGGCGGTGGTGCCCCCGTACGGGCTGGGCTGGAGGACGACCTTGACGCCGTGGCGCTGGGCGAGGCGGCTGACGACGAACAGGCCGAGGCGGTCGGTGTCGGAGAGTTCGAACTCGGGGGTCTCGGCGATGCGGAGGTTGGCGTCGAGCAGCGCCTCCGGGGTCATGCCGAGGCCGCGGTCGTGGATCTCCAGGGTGAAGCCGTTCGCCACGCGTTCGCCGAGGACCTGGACCGCGGTGTGCGGCGGGGAGAACACCGTGGCGTTCTCCAGGAGTTCGGCGACGAGGTGGGTGATGTCGGCGACGGCCGGGCCGACGATGCCCAGGCGGGTGAGCCGGCGCACCTCGATGCGCTCGTAGTCCTCCACCTCGGCGACGGCGGCGCGTACCACGTCCATGAGCTGGACGGGCTTGCGCCACTGGCGGGAGGGGGCGGCGCCGGAGAGGATCACCAGGCCCTCGGCGTGGCGGCGCATGCGGGTGGTCATGTGGTCGAGGCGGAAGAGGTCGGCGAGTTCCTCGGTGTCCTCGGTGCGCCGTTCCATGGTGTCGAGGAGGGTGAGCTGGCGGTGCAACAGGACCTGGTTGCGGCGGGCCAGGTTGACGAACACCTCGGAGACCCCGCGGCGCAGGTCGGCCTGCTTGACCGCGGCCTCGACGGCGGCGCGCTGGAGGGTGTTGAGGGCCTGGCCGACCTGGCCGACCTCGTCCTTCTCGTATTCGAGGTGGGGCGCCTCGGTCTCGATGTCGACCTGCTCGCCGGCGGCGAGGCGGCGCATCACGCCGGGCAGTCGGACACCGGAGGCCTCGTGGGCCTCCTTGCGCAGCCGGGACAGGTCGCGGACCAGGTCGCGGCCGATGCGTACGGAGAGGGCCAGGGAGAAGGCCAGGGCGAGGAAGCCGAGGATGCCGGCGGCGGCCGCCTGGATCATGACGTCCCTGGCGACGGGCTCGATGCGCTTCTGGTAGCGGTCGCCGGCCTGGGTGTTCATCTCGCCGAGCTCGTCGAGGACCTTGCCGGCGGCCTCGTCCCACTGGGCGGCGGTGAGGTTGCGCGGCTTGTTGACCGCGCCGCCGGCGATGAAGCGTTCCTCGGCGTCGCGCAGGGGCTGGGTCTGCGGGTTCTTCCAGTACTGCTCGAACTGCTCCCGGTCCTCGGCGGGGAGGGTGACGAGGTTGAACTCGTAGAGCAGCGCGCGCTTGGCGGCGAGGTCGGAGACGATGCGGACGTCGCCGGCGGTGATGTTGCGCGCGGCGAGGGCGGAGGCGACGACGGCGTCCTCGCGGGCGAGCAGTTCGCGCGCGCGGCTGATGCCGACGAGGGCGCGGCCCTCCTTGTCGACCTCGACGTTGTCCAGGCCGTGGAGGTTCAGCAGGAAGTCGTAGCAGGGGTCGACCAGGCGGTTGTACAACTCCATCGACTGCGTGGGGTTGAGGGCGTTCTGGTCGACGGAGCGGCGCAGGGAGCCGATACCCTGGAAGGCGGTGACGATGGAGCGCAGGCGCTGCGCGCTCTCCGGGCTCAGCTCCTCGATGACCTTGGGGTCGCGGGCGCTGACGGCTATCTCCTCGACGACGAGGTCGGTTTCGGCGCGGCGCTTGGCGAGTTCGGCGGTGGCGTTCGCGGCGCGGGGGTCGCCGATGACGACGAGGGTCTGGCGCCGCTCCTTCTGGATGACGCGGGCGACGTCCTCGATGGGGTAGCCGACCTTGTCGATGATGTAGGCGACGTCGAGGAGCTGGATCGCCTCGCGGCCGGTGATGACCGTGGCGAATCCCCAGAGGGCGGTGAGGGAGACGAGCGGCACCATGAGCAACGCCACGATCTTCCGGCGGATGGATTTCCCGCGAAAGCGCATGGCCTCCCCAGCCTCCCCCAGGTCAACCCCGTTACCGGGGGTCGGTGTTCCGTCATTTAAACGGCGTGAGCCTACTACTGCTGTCGAGCAGGTTCGAAGGGGTGTCCGGACGTTTTCGGCCTGCCCTCCCGGCAGAGATCACCAGTTGTCCGATACTTCCGGTCAAGTGCCGCCCGTTATGTGGCACATGACACCTGGTGGGGCGTCAGTTCGCGCATCTTGACGGATGGCTGGAATTATTCGTTCCGCGATCAATGGGGCTTGCCGGGGGTATCCGGCATTCGGGAATCTCCCGGCGCCCCCGGACGTCTTCTGTTCGAGGGGACGGCTCGGGGCAGACGGGGTGGGGCAGGCATGGCGGACCGCGTGGTGGGGAGTGAGCGGACCATGAGCAGGGACGAGGGCGAAGGCCCGGGCGGTGGCGGACGGACGCGGCGCGCCCTCTGGGTGGAGGAGCCGGCCCGGCGGCAGCGGATGCCGGACCCGGTGCGCACCTCCGCGGTACGGGCGGTGCTGATCGTGGCCCTGACGCTGACGCAGGCGACGATCACCTTCTACCTGACCCTGACCGCCTCCTGGCTGGCCTTCCCGATGGCGCTCGGCGCCGTCGCCGGAACGATCGTCGCCACCTGGGGCGTCCTGGACGTGTGGATCACCCGGCAGACCTGGAACCAGCGGTACGGGGTCGTGTCGGAGCCCAGCAGCACCGCGCGACTGCGCCGCCGGGAGGCCCGCAGGGCCGGCCGGGCGGAGCGGGCCGCGGCCCGCTCCGCGGGCCGGGCGCCGCGGAACGGACCGGGCCGGATACCGGGCGAGGACGGCGGCCTGGCGGTCTTCGGCCGCCGCTGAGCGGCCGCGCCCGCCGGGAGGCGGTCTCAGCGGGGAGACGATCTTCCTCAGCCGGGAGACGGGCGCGGCCGGGCCTCAGGACGCGGCGGTGGCGGTCCCCCGGCGGAACATGCGCGTCGCCGTGATCTCGCCGTGGATCGTCTCCCCCTCCGGGGACTGCTGGGGCAGCCCCGGGCGCAGGTGCTCCTCGACGCTGATGTACTTCAGGCCCGCCCGCAGGTCCGCGTCGTTGCGCAGGCGGATCACCAGCGGGAACTCCGCCAGTGCCGTCGTGTCGAACAGCCCGGTCGTGTACAGCAGCTGGACGCCGAGGGCGTCGGAGACGGCCCGCTGGAGCTCCAGCAGGTACGTGGCGTTCGCGCGGCCGATCGGGTTGTCGAGGAACAACGTGCCCGCGTGCCGGTGCCGGTCGCGGCCCCGGTCGTTGCTGCGCAGCGCGGCCATCGTGCAGTACAGCGCGATCGCGGCCGTCAGCAGCTGCCCGCCGGAGAACACGTCGCCCATCTGTCCCACCGGCACCCGCTCGGCGCGCAGCACGGCGTCGGGCTTGAGGATCTCGACGCTGATGCCCTTGGGTTCCAGCGCCGCCTGGACGCCCCGCAGCAACAGGGACATGCCGTCGCGGCGGCCCTCGCCGAAGGCCGCGCCGCCGTGCTTCTTCACGGCCGTGCGCGTGGCCTCGTCGATGACCTCGCCGAGGCGCTCGGTGAGCGTGGCCTGGTCGGGCTCCTCGAAGCGGATCCGCAGAAACTCCTGGCCCGACCACTCCCCCAGGCCCTCGGGGAGCTGGGAGAGGCGCTGCGCGGACCGCAGCGTGGCCAGGGCGGACTCCACCAGGCCGCGCAGCCGGTCCACGATGCTGTCGCGGTTGCGTTCGAGCTGCGCCAGCTCGTCGGTGAGGACGCGCAGCCGGGGTGCGAAGGCCGCGGCCCAGGACGCCGCGTGCTCGGGCAGGGCGGAGGCGGGCAGTTCGCGGATCTGCTGGCGGGCGGGGGTGCGCACCTGCTCGTAGCGGGTGGCGTTGGCGTGCCGGACCAGGATGTCGCTCGCCTCGCGCACCGCTGAGTCGGCGGCCGAGAGCTCTGCCGCGCAGCCGCGCAGGGAGCGGCGGGCCTCGGTGGCGGACTGGCGGGCCTCCTCCAGGGTGCCCTGGTGCGCCGCCGGCTCCTGCTCGTCGTCCTGGTGGGTGTGGTCGCGCAGCAGGTCCCGCAGGAGCGCCGCGGTCTCGTCGAAGCCCCCGGCGCTGTCCTCGGCGGTCCGGTGGGCGCGCAGCAGGTCGGCGTGGGCGCCGCGGGCGGCCTCGACGGCCGCGCTGTGGGCGGCGAGCTGGGCGGTGGCCGTGCGCAGCAGGCCCTGGGCGTGGTCGACGTCCCCGGGGACCAGCTCGTCGGGGAGTTCGGTGTGCGCCTCCCCCTCGGCGGGGGCGAGCCGTTCGGCCTCGCCGCGCAGTCGGCCGAGCTGCTCGCTGGCGGTGGACGCGCGGGTCTCCAGCATCTGCACGAGGGACTCGGCGCGGGCCGCGGCGGCCTGCCGGGAGGGCCCGTCGGCGCCGTCGGTGCCCTCCAGGAGCTGGGCGGCGCGGGTGCGGACCTTGTTGGTGAGCCGGTCGAGTTCGGCGAGGGCGGCGCTCTCGTCGCTCTCGGCGCGGGCCTGCTCGGCGCGCAGGTCGGCGCCGACGCCGACCTTCTCGTAGAGCTGGGAGGCCGCGCGGTAGGCCTCGCGCAGGTCCGGGAGCGGCATCCGCGGGGCGTCCTCGTCGGCCTCGGGCAGCTGGTCGGGGGCTCCGGCGATCTCGGCGCGCTCGGCGCGCAGGGCGCGGGCGGTGCGGCGGGCGTCGTCGGCGGCGCGCTGGGCCGCGCGCCGGTCCTCGTCGGCGGCGCGGGCCCGGTCGAGGCAGACCTCCGCGCGGGCCTCGGACTCGGCGGCGTCGTCGGCGAGTTCCCGCAGGCGGGCCTGCCAGCCGGCCCGCTCGCGCAGCCGGAAGGCGAGGCCGGCGAGGGCGTCGGCGACGCGGCGGGCCCGCTGGGCGGTGTCCTGGCGTTCGTCGCGCACGCGGGCCGCGTCGGCGGCGGCCTCGTCGGCCTCGGCGCGTACGGTACGGGCCTCCGCGAGCTCGGCGTCGGCCTCCTCGGCGAACGACCGGGCGGCGGCGGCCTGCTGCGCGAGCTCGGCGAGGCGGCCGTGCGGGCAGCCGGTGCGCCAGGACGCGAGCCGGGCGGAGAGCTCGCGGTCCCCGGCGAGGCGGGCGGCGAGCTCGCGGATCTCGGTGTCGCGGGCGGCGGCGCGGCTGCGCAGTGCCCGGCGTTCCTCGTCGGCGGCGTGCTCGTCGTGCATGGCCGGGTTCGGGGTGACGATGAAGATGCCGGAGGCGGCGCCGTCCTCCCCGGCCGGGGAGGACGGGGGCACGGGGGCCAGCAGTGCGGCGGCGGTGCCGACGGCGACCGTGGAGCGGGGCAGCAGGGCGGCGCCGGAGAGGACCTCCCGGGCCCGGGCGTGGGCGTCGGGGTCGGTGATGACGACGCCGTCGACGAGCTCGGGGCGGGCGGCGAGGACGGCGGCGTGGTCCGCGGGGTCCACGGCCTGGGCGAGGTAGCGCCAGCCGGGCAGGGCGGGGATGCCGTGCTCGCCGAGGTACTCGACGGTGGCGAGGACGTCGGGGCCGGGGGGCAGCAGGCCGCCGTCGCCGAGCGCGCCGAGGATGCGGGCGTCGTCGGCGGCGGCGGTGCGCAGCTCGAACAGCTGGCGTTCGGCCGCGGCGACGCCGTCGGTCAGCAGCCGGTGCAGGTCGTCGGCGTTGCGGTCGAGGTCCTCCGCGGTGAGGGCCGCGGCGGGCAGGTCCGGATCGGCCGCTCCGGCCCGGTCGCCCGGGCGGGGGCCGGGGACGGCCGGCCCGTCGGCGGGGGTGTCCGGGAGGCCGAGCAGGGCGGCGAGCCGGGGGGCGGTGGCCAGGGCGGCGGCGGTGCGCTGTTCGGCCTCGTGGGCGCTCTCGGCGGCGTCCGCGGCGTCGGCGGCGCGGGCGGCGGTGAGCTCGGCGCGGGACTCCGCGGCGGCGGCCTCGCGGGCGGCCTCGGCGGTGCCGCGGGCGGCTTCGCGGGCTTCGTCCCAGGCGGCGACGGCGGTCTTCTCGGCGTCGGTGGCGGCGAGCGCGGCGCGGGCGGGGTCGGCGTCGGGGGCGGAGTCGTCGAGCCAGCCTGCGCGGACGGCCTCGGCGGTCTCCTGCTGGACCTCGCTGAGCCGGGCCCGGAGGTGTTCGGCCTCGCTGCGGGCCCGCTGGGCGGCCGTGGCGGCGGCGGTGGCGTCGCGGTGGGCGTCCTCGCCGGCGGCCTGGAGGGTGGCGGAGCGCTCCTCCTCCTCGTTGGCGAGGCGTTCGCCGTGCTCGGCGGCGGTGTGCAGGGCCCGTACGAGCTCGCCGGCGGCGGTGGCGCGGGCGGCGAGCGCCGGGGCGGCGTCGCGTTCGGCCTCGCGGATCGCGGCGGCGACGCGGGCGGAGCGGTCGGCGGCGGCGCGGTGGCGCAGGACGGTCTCGGCGGCCTGCCAGGCGGAGTGCAGGGTGCGTGCTTCGAGGAGTTCGCGACGCTGGGCGGCGGCCGCCTTGTCGGCGACGGTGAGGGCCAGCGAGGCGTGCCGGTAGGCGAGTTCGGCGGAGACGGCGGCGCTGCGGGCGCGCGCGGACTCGGCGGCGGTGACCTCGTGGGCGGCGGTGGTGACCTGCTGGGCGAGCTCGGCGGCCCGGCCCCGCTCCTCGGCGGCGCGGGCGGACAGCCGCCGCGCGAGGGTGCGCGTACGGCGTTCGGCGCCGGCGTGGACGTCGCGCAGCCGGGAGCGGTTCGCGGCGGCCTCCACGATCTTGGTGAGGAGGTCCACCGAGCCTGCGGTGAAGTCGCGTTCTGCCATCAGCTCGGCGCGGCGGCCGAGCTTGTTGCCGAAGCCGTGGACGAGGTCGGCGAGGCCGTCGGTGTCGCGGGTGTCGGTGACGGCGCGCAGCAGCAGGTCCGTGAAGTCGGAGTCCTTCTTGACGGCGAAGAGGCCGGCCGCCTCGCCCTCGTCGGCGTTCATCTCGCGCTGGTAGCGGAAGAGTTCGGGGTCGAGGCCGAGTTCGGTGAGGTGCTCGTTCCAGCGGTCGTGGATCTCCTCGACGTACACGTCGAGGTGCGGGTAGGCCTTGCCGGCCTCGGTGAGGGCGTCGCGGAAGCCCTTCATGGTGCGGCGGCGGCCCTGGGCGCCGGAGGCCCCCTCGACGGGCGGGCGTACGGCGGTTGCCTCGGCGACGGGCAGGTTGTCGAGGCTCAGCCCGGGTCCGGGGCGGAAGGAGTACCAGGCCTCGGCGAACTTGCGCGGGTCGTTGGAGACCTGGCGGCCGCGCCATTCGCTGACCTTGCCGACGACCACGCATTCGCCGGTCTGGGTGTGCTGCCATTCCAGGGCGACGTGGCCGCAGTCGTCGGCCAGCAGGAACTTGCGCAGGACGCCGGAGCTGGCGCCGCCGAGGGTGTTGCGGTGGCCCGGGAGCATCACCGAGAAGATCAGCTTGAGGAGGACGGACTTGCCGCCGCCGTTCTCCAGGAAGAGCACGCCGGCGGGTGCCGGGCGGCGCGGCGGTCCGGTCGGCTCCTCCTCGAAGAACTCCGCCTGGGTAGGAGCCGGGTGGGGCACCGGCTCGCCCACTCCGCGCAGGTCGAGCACGGTGTCGGCGTAGCGTGCGCCGGCGGGCCCGATGGAGTAGAGGCGGATCCGGGACAGCTCGTACATGGCGGCGGACTCTCGTGGTGTCTGGGTGAGGGGCGTACGGGGGCGGGGCGGGCCGGGGCCGGGTCAGGCGTGGAAGGGGAGCCCGGCGTCGGCGGCGAGTTCCAGGTCGTCGCCCTCGGGCGGCGGCAGGAGGGTCGCGGAGCCGTCGCTGACGGGGACCACGCCCAGGTCCAGGAGCTCGGCCATGGCCGCGCTGCCCGCCATGTCGCGGACCTGGAGCTGGTAGCGGGGGGTGGTGCGGTAGGTGCCGCCGGCGTCGTCGCCGGTGCGCTGGAGGAAGCCGGAGTCGGTGAGGAAGGCCGCGGCCTTGCCGACGATGCCGGTGGTGGAGCCGGCGAGGCGGCGGGCGTCCTTGGTGGCGCCGGTCGCGCTGCGGCGGGTGTAGACGCGCCAGGCGGCTTCCAGGCCGGGGGCGTCGGAGGCCGGGTCGGTGTTCTCGCCGAGTTCCGCGGCGCGCTCCTCCAGGCGCCGGCAGGTCTGCCGGACGAAGGCGTCGACCCCGTTGACGGTGATGCGCCCGATGTAGCCGTCGTCGGCGAGGTCCTCGGGTCGGGGGAAGGCCAGGGCGGCGACGGCGAGGTGGGCGAGGCCGTGCAGGAAGCGGTCGGCGGAGTCGGCGGCGGTGCGGCGGGCGTAGTCGCCCATCCGGACGGCGAAGACGGAGTCCTCGTCGGCGGCGACGGCCATGCCGGCGCGCGGGGACACCTCCAGGACGACGAGGCCGAGTCCGGTGGCGACGGCGTCGGCGAGGCGGCCGAAGGCGGGGTCCTCGCGGTAGCGGCGCAGCAGCTCGGCGTACTCGGCGTCCCGGGCGGGGGCCAGCTTGGGCTGGAGCCCGAAGGCGACGAGCCGGGCCGCGTCGGCGGCGTCGGCCGGGGTCACGGCGGCGTTCTGCGCGGGCGGTGCCGGCGCCGCCTGCGCGGGCTCGCTCCACGCGGGGCTCTCGGCGTGGTGGTCGCTCACGGGTGGGTCTCCTCGGCGGTGCGGGTCGTACGGGGCGTACGGGTCGTACGGGGGATGCGGGGCGGCTGCGCGGGCGTGCGGGGCGGCTCCGTCGGTGTGCGGTCCGGGTGCACGGGCGTGCGGGGTCCGACGTGCGCGACCGTGCTGCGGGTACCCCGGCTCCGCCGGGCACCGGGCTCCGCCCGGACCGGCGCCTCACACGCCGACGGGGCCGGATGTGGCGTCGCCAGGGCCGGGTTCGGCGCGGGCCGACTCGGGTTCGCCTCGGGCGGGACGGCAGCCATCCCAGGGAGACGGCAGGTCACGATGCCTCCGCGCGGTCCGCCGCCATGCCCGCGGCGTCGAGCAGGGCGGTGCCCACGATGAGGTCGGCGCCGCCGAACTCCGGGTCCTCCAACTGGGTCCCGTCGTCCACGGCGAAGAGCAGCCGCTCCTCGCCCTGGCGGTAGGCCGTGCCCACGGCCGGGCTCGCCGCGTGGACGGCGAGCAGGGCCACCAGGTAGGGCAGTTCGGGATCGCTGCGGCGGGCCTCGGCCAGCAGCCCGGACAGCCTGCGCGGGGCGTCGTGCGGCAGGGCGAGCAGCTCGGTCGCGGCGGCCAGCTGCTCCTCGCTGAAGCGGCTGTCGTCCGGGGTGGCGATCAGGTCGGGCTCGGGCATCTCCGCGCCGAGGTGCTCGCGCTCCACGGGCGGGGTGAGCAGGATCTCGACGAGGTCGGCCACCCGGACCGACACCGGCGTGCGCAGGCCCGTCCCGGCGGCGAAGAAGGCGTCGGTGACCCGGCGCGCCTGCTCCACGGGGAGCGGCAGGACCGGGGCGACGAGCTGGCCGTAGAGGTCGATACCGGTGCGGGGGGCGGGCGCGGCGAAGGCCTGGCGGTCCTGTTCGGCCCGGAACAGCGGGCCCGCGTCGAGCAGTCGGGACTGGAGCTGGGTGTGGCGGCGGATGCAGTCCTTGACGATGTCGACGAGTTCGGCGGCGCGGCGCTTGTTCTCCGGGTCCTCGGCCTCGTCGCGGGCCTTGCGGATGTTGGTCAGGATCGCGTTCTCGTGCCGGTAGCGGTCGGCGACGTGCTCCAGGGCCTCGGCGATCATGTCGGGGACGGCCTGGAGCCAGTCGACGGCGCGCACGTTGCGGCGGGTGGCGTCGAGGGTGCGGCGCAGGGTCTCGGCGTACTGCACGGTCCGGTAGCGGGCCTGCTCGGCGGCGAGCTGGGCGTCGGCCAGCCGCCCGCGGCTGATGAGCACCTCCAGCTTGACCTCGGCGGCGATCTGCGCGCTGGTGACGTCGGTGTCGAGGGCGCCGACGAGGACGTTGACGGCCTCGTCCGTTGTGCGCAGGTAGACCACCCCGCCGTGGCCGGGGACCTCCTCGATCAGCTTGAAGTCGTAGTCGCGGCGCACGTAGACGCCGTCCGGGCCGAACGTGCCGTAGATCGCGCGGAATCCGCGGTCCACGCTGCCGACGTTGATCAGGTTCTCCAGCACCCAGCGGGCCACCCGCTCGTGCTCGGCGGCCGGGCGGGCCGGGGCCTGGGCCGCGACGCGCGGCAGCAGCCTGGCCACTATCTGCTCGTGGTCGGCTCCGGTGTCGAAGTCCATGTTCAGCGTGACCAGGTCGATCGCGGCGAGCGCGACCTCCGCCATCGCGTAGACCCCGTACTCGCCCGCCAGATTGGCCTTGCGTACGTCGAGGTCGTGCAGCGGAGCGGTGCAGGCGAGGGCGCGCAGCCGCCGGGCCAGGCCCTCGTCGGCGGCCGGGCCCGGCGCCGGGGACGGAAGGGTCTTCGCCGGGGCTGGGAGAGTCACGGACAAAGACTAGGCGCTGTCACGGACAACATCCCAAACGGCATGGTTCGGCCGGATCGTCCCGCCGCCGCGGCGGGCCGGGGACCGGATCCGCGGCGGGCGCCGGGGCGGGGCGGCTGCTCTACGCTCAGCCCATGGATTCCATGATCGCATCCGCTCCGGTGATCGACCTCAACGCCGATCTCGGCGAGGGATTCGGACGCTGGACGCTCACCGACGACGAGGCCCTGCTCTCCGTCGTCACGAGCGCCAACGTCGCCTGCGGATTCCACGCCGGCGACCCGTCCATCATGCGCCGGGTCTGCGAGCTGGCCGCCGCACGGGGCGTACGGATCGGCGCCCAGGTCTCCTACCGCGATCTGGCGGGCTTCGGGCGGCGCGCCATGGACGTGCCGCCCGACGAGCTCGCCGACGAGGTCGCCTACCAGATCGGTGCGCTGGAGGTGTTCGCCCGGGCGGCCGGCTCCCGGGTGTCCTACGTGAAACCGCACGGGGCGCTCTACAACCGCACCGTGCACGACGCCGACCAGGCCGCCGCGGTCGTCGCCGGCGTCCGCCGCGCGGCCGGGCCGGGGACCACCGGGGGCCTGCCCGTGCTGGGCCTGCCCGGGTCGCTGCTGCTCTCCGCCGCCGAGGAGGCGGGGCTGACGCCCGTACCGGAGGCCTTCGCCGACCGTGCGTACACGCCCGGCGGGACGCTGGTGCCGCGCGCCGAGCCGGGCGCGGTCGTGCACGATCCGGACGCCGTCGTCGCCCGCGCCGTGCGGATGGCCGCCGGGCGCTCGGTGACGGCCGCGGACGGTTCGGAGGTGCCCGTGTCCGCCCGGTCGCTGTGCCTGCACGGGGACACCCCGGGCGCCTCGGGGCTCGCCCGGCGGGTCCGGGAGGCACTGGGCTCGGCCGGGGTCAGGGTGGAGGCGTTCACGTGAGGACGCGGGTGGTGGGGACGCGGGCGCTGCTGGTCGAGCTGGACTCGGCGCGGGAGGTGGCCGCGCTGCACGCGGAACTGCTGCGCCGCCGGGACGCCGGCGAGCTGGGCCCCGTCGAGGACCTGGTGCCGGCGGCGCGCACCGTGCTGCTGGACGGCGTACGGGACCCGGCCGCGCTCGGCGAGCGGATCGCGCGCTGGCAGGTGGAGCCGCTCGCCCCCGGGGAGGGGCCGCTCGTGACGGTCGCGGCGCGGTTCGACGGGCCGGACCTTCCGGAGGTGGCCCGGCTGTGGGGGGTGACGGCGCGGGAGGTGGCGCGGATCGTGACGGGGACGGAGTTCCGGGTGGCGTTCTGCGGGTTCGCGCCCGGGTTCGGCTACCTGACGGGGCTGCCGGAGCGGTTCCGCGTGCCGCGCCGGGACTCGCCCCGTACGGCGGTGCCGGCGGGCTCGCTGGCGCTGGCCGGGGAGTACGCCGGGGTGTACCCGCGCTCCTCCCCCGGCGGCTGGCAGCTGATCGGCTCCACGGACGCGGTGCTGTGGGACCCGGAGCGGGAACCGGCGGCGCTGTTCGCCCCGGGGGTCCGGGTGCGGTTCACGCAGGAGGGCGGGGGTCGTGGCTGAGCTGCTGGTGGTGCGGGCCGGGGCGCTGACCACCGTCCAGGACCGGGGCCGGCCCGGACACGCGCACCTGGGCGTCCCGCGCTCGGGGGCGCTCGACACGGCGGCGTACGCGCTGGCCAACCGGCTGCTGGGCAATCCGCCGGACGCGGCGGCGCTGGAGACGACCCTGGACGGGGTCGGGCTGCGCGCCCTCGGCGCGGTGACCGTGGCGGTCACCGGCGCCCCCTGTGCGGTACGGGTGGCGGGGCGCCCGGTGGCCTGGGGCGCCGGGGTGGCGCTGCCGGCGGGGGCGGTGCTGGAGGTGGGCCCGGCGCGGTCGGGGCTGCGCAGCTACGTCGCGGTGCGGGGAGGCCTGGCCGTCCCACCGGTCCTCGGCAGTCGCTCCACGGACCTGCTGTCGGGCCTGGGGCCGCCGCCGCTGTCGGACGGGGCGGTGCTGGCGGTGGGCGCGCCGGGCCCCGGCCCGGTGGCCCCGGGGGACGTGGCCCCGCTGCCCGGGCCGCCCGCGGAGCTGGTCCTCCCGCTGCGGCTCGGGCCGCGGGCGGACTGGTTCACCGGGGCCTCCCTCGCCGGTCTGTGGCGCTCGTCCTTCTCCGTGTCCCCGCGTTCCAACCGCATCGGCCTGCGCACGGAGGGCGGCCCCGCGCTGGTCCGCGCCCGGGCCGGGGAGCTGCCGAGCGAGGGGATGGTGCTGGGTGCGGTGCAGGTGCCGCCGGACGGGCTGCCGGTGGTGTTCCTGGCCGACCATCCGGTGACCGGCGGCTACCCGGTGGTGGGCGTGGTCCCGCCGGGCCCGGCCCTCGACGCGGCCGCGCAGGCCCGGCCGGGTACGCCAGTCCGGTTCGTGCGGGCCCGATGAAACGCTTTCGGGGGCTGCGGCCAAGTACCGGGCGAGGGGACCGAACGGATCCTGTGCAGGGGAGGAACCGGGTGCGCAGCCCACGACACGGGACCGGCCCGCCGGATCTCACGACGGCCGAGGGATTCGGGACGTTCTACGAGGACCACATCGACGCCGTGCTCGGCTTCGTCACCCGCCGGGGAGACCGCGAGGGTCACGCCCTGCGAGATCGAACCCGGGTGGGAGCCCTCCTCGCCGCCGAGCTGACCTTCGCGCGCGCCGGACGCGACGCGCCCGGGCTCCGTCGAGGCGGGCCCGGGCGCGGGGGTTCGGTGGTGCTCCGGGGGCGCTACACGGCCGACTCCGGGGCGATGCGGCTGCGGACGGCGGACTGCACGTCTTCCTCCTCGGCCGGGTCCGTCGCGAGACGGCGCAGGCGGGGGGCGACACGGGCGTCGGCGGTCTCGGCGTGCCGGGCGGCGACCTCGCGGGTGGTCTCCTCGCAGTCCCAGAGGCATTCGACGGCGAAGCCGGCCGCGAAGGAGGGGTCGGTGCTGGCGAGGGCCCGCGCGGCGCGGCCGCGCAGGTGGGACGAGGACGTCTCGCGGTAGATGTGGCGCAGGACGGGGGCCGCGCAGCCGATGGCCAGCCGGCCGGCGCCGTCCACGAGGGCGAACAGGCGGCCGGTGTCGGGGCCGGAGGCGCGGACGGTGGAGCGCAGGGCTCCGAGGACCAGGCCCGCGTCCTCGGCTCCGCCGCGGGCGGCGAGGACGGCCGCGGCGGCCTCCCCGAGCGCGTCGGGGCGGTGCACCCAGCGCCTGGCCCGGTCGACGGCCCCGGGGCCGCACATGCGCTCGTAGGCGGCGACGGCGGGCTCGTCGGCGGCCGCCTCGATGAGGTCCAGGACGGCCGGGTTCTCCGGCTCGGCGAGGACGAGGTGGTGCAGGGCGGTGGCGCGGGCGGCCTCGCCGTCGGCGCCGGCGGCGGCCGCGAGGATCGCGGAGCGGTCCTCGGGCTGTGCCACGGCGGCGAGGCAGCGGGCGGCGGGCACGTGCAGCGGGGTGCCGCGGCGCAAGCCGTCGGCGGCCCACTCGAAGACGGCCTGGACTCCCCAGCCGGGCCGGGGGCCGTTCGGGGTCAGCTGGCGCTGCCAGCGGTCGAAGGAGCCCTGCCGGCGGGCCGCGCTCAGGCGCTCGCCGTACTGCGGCAGCTCCTCCCACAGGCACCACGGCCGGGGCTCGTAGGCGTCGCGGACCGCGGCCGCCAGGTCCGCCTCGCCCTCGGCAGTGGCGGGGAAGCGGGCCAGGACGGAGCCGGCCAGGGACCGCAGGCCTTCGTCGTCGTCGCGCAGGGCGAGCTCGTCGAGGGCCCAGGCCCAGTTCGCCCCGGACGCGGCGTAGCGGCGCAGCAGCATGAGCGCGTCGTCGCGGCCGTACGAGGCCAGGTGGCCCAGGACGGACAGGGCGAGGCCCGTGCGGTGGTCCGTGTCGTCGACGAGGTCGTCGGCGCTGAAGAGGTGGCTCTCGATCTCGGCGAGGGGGCCGTCGAGGTCCAGGTAGAGCCTGGCGTAGTACAGCGAGCGGTTCTCGACCTGCCAGTCCTGGCGCGGATCGCGGAGCACGCACTGGTTGAGGGCCCGCAGGGCCTCCGCCCTGGGTGCCGCGAGTGCATGCAGCGTGCCGTCGCCACGGCCCCGCTGGAGGAGCCCGAGCAGGGTACCGCTCGGTGCTATGACTGGTTCGAACATGGGAATGGCCTCAAATCAAGCTGGGGACGCAACCGGGAATCGGGATTCACAGGGCCGCGTAACAGCATGTGAGGACGTCCGCCGTCTTGTTCCGCTCGATGTAGACCATTGCCTTCTCACTCTCGTCGGTGGTTCGTGACCAGGCGCCCGGGCGGGGCCGGGACACCCTTCGTGTCCTGCCCCTCCTGCCCGTCCGCCGTACTCGCGAATCGAATCCGACGCCATGATGACCCAGGCGGTTTGTGTGCCGCGACCACATTTACGGCCGCCGTGATCAACCTGTGAGGTCCGTGGCGGCCCCGGCCCGGGAAAAAAGCGGACTATGCGGCTCCGAAGAGTTCCAGCAGGTCGGCCTTGGCGAACATGCGCGCCGTGTCCACTGCGGAGGGGGTTCCGGCGTTCGGGTCGGCCCCTCCGGCGAGCAGGGCGCGGATGACGGCCTCCTCGCCCTTGAACACCGCGCCGGCGAGCGGGGTCTGGCCACGGTCGTTGGCGCGGTCGGCCTCGGCGCCGCGGGCCAGGAGGACCGTGACGGTGTCGGCGTGGCCGTGGTAGGCGGCAAGCATGACGAGGGTGTCACCGCGGTCGTTGGTGAGGTTCGCCGGGACCCCGGCGTCGAGGTACGCGGCGAGCTGTGCGCTCTCGCCCTGCCGGGCGAGGTCGAAGATCTTGGTGGCCAGTTCGATGACGTCCTCGTCGGGGGTCTCCGGAGAGGTGCCTTCGGTGTGCTCGCTCATCGCGCGTACCGCCTTTCACTCGCTGCTGGCATGAAGCTTCCCCAGGCCGTGCGGGCAGGGGGGCGCACGGCACTGCGTCCGTACGGGTGAATCGTCAGGGTAGCGCCCTGGCCTGCACGGCTCCGGGCCGGTCCGGGGCGTGGATCACCCCGGAGCCCCTCCGGGCCGGGCGCGCCAGCCGGAGTGGGCCGGTCAAGTGAAAAACCCCAGGATTCACCCGTATGCACCTTTTTTCGCATTGATACTTCCTGTGAGCCTGGAACAACTGATGGTGACTGTCCCCACCAACCAGGAGAACTCCTCATGGTCCTGTCCATCTCAGGCGTGGTCCTGCTCGGCATCATCTGCTTCCTCTTCTTCAAGAAGGACGGGATGAAGCTGACGCACGCGTTCGTCTGCGCGCTCTTCGGCTTCTTCCTCGCCGGCTCCGCCATCGCCCCGAGCATCACGGCGAGCACCGCGAGCCTCGCGAGCCTCCTCGGCGGGATCAAGCTCTAGGCGGTGTCCGCCTGGGCCGGACCCACCCGGTCCGGCCACCGCACAGCCACACCGGCACCACCCGGAACACCGCTCATCACCACAACTCCAGGAGACGCCCGTGGCCCGGCGCCCACTTCCCCGCATCCTCAGCAGCGGCACCGCGTCGCTGACCCGGGGCCGCGACCTCGCTCGCACGGCCGCCGACAACGCCACGGACGTCCTCCACCCCCTGCTCGTCATCGCCCGCGGCCTGCGCATCCTGGCCGCGACCGGGCGGCGAAAGTGGTCGGCCACCCCCAAGGACAAGCGCGGTCCCGCGCTGTTCCTGGCGGCCTCCTGCGTCCTCGTCGTCGCCCTCGTCCCCTACGGGCCGCTCCTCGCCATGATCACCCTCATGGCGGCGGCGGCCTGGTACGGGCGCGACCGCACCCCGGCGAAGACCGGCCCCAGCGAAGCCGAGTCGGAACGGCTCGCCGCCCTCTACGAAGCGCTCGTCCCCTACTTCTCCGTCCCCGAGGACCCCAGCCCGCTCTTCACCCACGGCGGGGAGTGGGACAAGGCCTTCAGCGGCCACACGTTCGACGCGGCGGGCCGGATCACCCGGCTCCGCATCCGCTACCCCGCCTACTTCACCGACGGCGAGGCCGCCTCGCGCGCCCGGATCGAGGCGCTGCTGCACGCCAAGTCCGGACGCGGCCGCGAGTACCTCTTCGACTGGGACGAGGAGGGCAACCAGCTCGACCTCTCCGTGCTGGAGGCGCTCCCGACGGGCATCGCCGCCCAGCCGTTCGTCACCTCACCCGGGGAGGCCGTCCTCGGCTTCACCGACTCCACCGCCGTGCAGCGCACCCTGCCCGTACAGGACGGCGACCGGCCGCGCGACGTCCCGCCCGTCGTCTGGCGCACCGGGCCCCGCTCCACCGAACCCCACCTGCTGGCCGTCGGGCGTCCCGGCAGCGGCGCCTCCACCCTCCTGCGCTCCCTCGCCCTCCAGGCCCTGCGCCACGACGCGGACGTCCTGGTCGTCGACGGAGGGGGCAACGGCGAGTACGCCTGCCTGGTGGGCCGCAGCGGGGTCCTCGCCGTGGAGTGCGGGCCGGTCGGCGCGCTCGCCACCCTGGAATGGGCCGCGCAGGAGACCGAACGCAGGCTCATCGCCCTCCACCGGGCCCGCGAGGCGGGCCGCCCTGCGCCCGAGGACACCCGGCGCCCCCTGTGGATCCTGCTGGACCAGCCCAGCGTGCTCGCCCACCTCGCGGTCGCCGAGGGCGGCCCCGACCCGCTGGCCCAGCTCCAGGTGCCGCTGCGCCACGGGCGGGCCGCCCACGTCACGGTGGCGGTGGCCGAGCGCTCCGACCACCTGGAACTGCTGCACGACGCCGTGTGGCAGCACACCCGCGCCCGGATCGTGCTCGGCCCGGCCGGCGTCCAGGAGATCGCCGACGTCCTGGGACTGCCGCCGCACACCACTCCGCCGGCCCTCGTCCCGCCCGGCCGCGGCTACGCCAGGCTCGGCACCGGCCCGGTGTACCGGCTCCAGGTCCCCGCCACCCCCGACCCGTACGACGAGGCCGCGCACCCGGAGCACCGCCAGGCCGTGCTGGAACTGCTGCCCGAACGGCACCAGGACGGCGGCCCGGCCGCGAAGCCCCTCCCCGGGCAGCCGGCGGCGCAGGTGCCGGCCGTCGGCACGGCGGACGCCCCCGGGGCACACGCCGAAACGCCCTAGACGACGCCCCGGGTTAGGAGCCCGGCCCCGCTACGCCACGAACGTGCGCGGGGGCTCGGCTCCGCTGCCGCCCGCACCCGTGCCGACCAGCCGGGCCGCCGCCGCCAGCCGCGCCGCCGCCTCCTCGGCCACGGGCCCGCCGACGGTGAACGGCAGCCGGACGTACCCCTCGAAGGCGCCGTCCACGCCGAAGCGGGGCCCCGAGGGGACCCGTACGCCGACCCGCTCCCCCACCTCCGCCAGCCGGGAGCCGGACAGCCCGCCCGCGCGGGCCCACAGGGTCAGTCCGCCCGCGGGGACCTCGAACTCCCAGTCCGGCAGCTCCCGGCGGACGGCCGCGACCAGCGCGTCCCGGTTCTCCCGGGCCTGCTGCCGGCGCAACCCGACGGCCTCCCGCCAGCCGCCGGTCCGCATCAGCCAGTTCACCGCGAGCTGCTCCAGCACCGGGGTGCCGAGGTCCGCGTAGGCGCGCGCGGCGACCAGGCTGCGGATCACGTCGGGGGCGGCCCTGACCCAGCCGATCCGCATGCCGGCCCAGAAGGCCTTGCTGGCCGACCCGACGGTGATCACGGTGCTGCCGGCCGGGTCGAACGCGCACACCGGCCGCGGCATCCGCAGGTCAGGGTCGAGCCCGAGCTCCACCATCGTCTCGTCGGCGACCAGGACAGTCCCGGCGGACCGGGCGGCCTCGACCATGGCGCGGCGCTGGTCCTCCGAGGCCAGGGCCCCGGTGGGGTTGTGGAAGTCGGCGACGACGTAGGCGAGCCGGGGCGCCGAGTCGCGCAGCACCTGCCGCCACACGTCCATGTCCCAGCCGCCCAGCCCGTCGGCCATGGCGACGGGCACGAGGCGGACCCCGGCGGCGCGCATGAGCTGGAGGATGTTGGCGTAGGAGGGGGACTCGACGGCGATCCGCTCCCCCCGCCCGGCGAACAGGCTGCAGATCGCGTCGATGGCGCCCATCGCCCCGGTGGTCACCATGATCTGCTCGGGCATGGTGGGGATGCCCTGCTCGGTGTAGCGGTCGGCGAGCATCCGGCGCAGCGCGGGCAGGCCCGCCGGATAGTCGCCGTGGGTGTGCGCGTAGGGCGGCAGCTCCTCCAGCGCTCCCTGGACGGCCTTGGTGAGCCAGGGCTCGGGGGCCGGGAGGGCGGCACAGCCGAGGTCGATCATCGAGCCCAGGGACTCGGGCGGCAGCGGCTCCAGGCCGCGGGCGGGCAGCGGGTTCCCGGCCGGGACCGAGGTCCAGCTGCCGGCGCCGCGGCGGGACTCCAGGAAGCCCTCGCCGCGCAGGGCCTCGTAGGCGGCGGCGACGGTCGTACGGCTGAGGGACAGGGCGACGGCGAGTTCCCGCTCGGCGGGCAGCCGGGCGGCCACGGGGACGCGTCCTTCGAGGACGAGGAGCCGGATCCCGTCGGCGAGGCTGCGGTAGGCGGGCGGCTTGCGGGCGCCCGGCACGGCGGTCCGCTCCTGCTGCGACGTGATCAGGCGCGCGAGCTGTGCGGCACCGACCGCTGAGGTCCATTCGGCCATGGCGTCCGGTCCACTTTCCTCGGATTGGCACCGGCACGGTCCGCCGGAACCCTGGATTGGATTGCTCTCCGGGGCACAGCGTGCCACGATCCAGTCCACTCGCACCAGGGGCCGGACACCCCCTCCCGTCTCCCGTTCACCTGGCGTACCACCGGCACCGCCCGGCAGGGGGATACTGCCGCCGTGACGCACGTACGCCTTCGCCACCCGTATCTGGACCACCCGGCTCCGATCCCCTTCGCGCACCGGGGAGGTGCCGCGGACGGGCTGGAGAACACCGCCGCCGCCTTCCGTCGGGCCGCGGAGGCGGGCTACCGCTACTTCGAGACCGACGTGCACGCCACGCTCGACGGGAAACTCGTGGCCTTCCACGACTCGACCCTGGACCGGGTCACGGACGGCCGGGGCCGGATCGCCGAGCAGACCTGGAAGCAGGTGCGGGAGGCCCGCGTGGGCGGCACCGAGCCCCTGCCGCTGTTCGAGGAGCTGCTCGAGGAGTTCCCGGACGCCCGCTGGAACATCGACGTCAAGGCCGAATCGGCGCTGCACCCGCTGGTCAACCTGATCGCGCGGACCGGCGTGTGGGACCGGGTGTGCGTGGGCTCCTTCTCGGAGAGCAGGGTGGCCCGCGCCCAGCGGATCGCCGGGCCCAGGCTGGCCACCTCCTACGGGGTGCGCGGGGTGGTCGGCCTGCGGCTGCGCTCGTACGCGATCCCGGCGGCGCTGCGCGTGGGGGCGGTGGCCGCGCAGGTCCCCGAGACCCAGGCGGGCATCCGGGTGGTAGACCGGCGCTTCGTACGGACGGCGCACGCGCGGGGCCTCCAGGTGCACGTGTGGACCGTGAACGAACCGGAACGCATGGAGGCTCTCCTCGACCTGGGTGTCGATGGCATCATGACCGACCGGATCGACATCTTGCGCACGGTGCTGGACCGGCGCGGGGTCTGGGCCTGACGCGCCCACGGACCCCGCGCGGGCCGCGGCGGCCGCTGCGGCACGGGATCAATCAGGGGGACACCGAGTTGAGCGCGGACAACGGCAGCAAGACCGAGGAAGCGGAACCGGGGGCGGACGGCGAGAGAACGCCCGCGGCCGCGACGGCGGCGCGCAAGCGGGAACAGCGGGGCTGGTACTTCTACGACTTCGCCGTGTCGGTGTACTCGGCGAGCGTGCTCACCGTGTTCCTCGGGCCGTACCTGACGTCGGTGGCGAAGGCGGCGGCCGACGCCGAGGGCTTCGTGCACCCGCTGGGCATCCCGGTGCGGGCCGGCTCCTACTTCGCCTACTCGGTGTCGGCCTCGGTGATCCTCGCCGTGCTGCTGATGCCCCTGGCGGGGGCGGTCGCGGACCGGACCGGCCGCAAGAAGCCCCTGCTGGCGGTGGCCGCCTACCTGGGGGCCGCGGCCACGACGGGCATGTTCTTCCTGGGCGGCGAGCGCTACCTGCTGGGCGGGCTGCTGCTGATCGTGGCGAACGCCTCGCTGTCGGTCTCGATGGTCCTCTACAACGCCTACCTGCCGCAGATCTCCACCCCGGACGAGCGGGACACCGTCTCCTCGCGCGGCTGGGCGTTCGGCTACACCGCGGGCTCGCTGATGCTCGTCATGAACCTGGCCCTGTACCTGGGGCACGACGCGATCGGCATCTCGGAGGGGATGGCCGTCCGGATCTGCCTGGCTTCCGCGGGTCTGTGGTGGGGTGCCTTCGCGCTGATCCCGCTGCGCAGGCTGCGGGACCGGGCCGTGGTCCGGGAGCCGGGGGCGGCCCCGGCCGTGAGCGGCTGGAAGCAGCTCGTCGCCACCTTCAAGGACATGCGGCGCTACCCGCTGACCCTGTCGTTCCTGCTCGCCTACCTGATCTACAACGACGGCGTGCAGACGGTGATCTCCCAGGCCTCCATCTACGGCTCGGAGGAGCTGCAGCTGGACCAGTCCACCCTGATCGGCGCGGTGCTGCTGGTGCAGGTGCTGGCGGTCGGCGGGGCGCTCGGCATGGGCCGGCTGGCCCGGATCTACGGCGCCAAGCGCACGATCCTGGGCTCGCTCGCCGCGTGGGCGGTGACCCTGGCGGTCGGCTACTTCCTGCCGGCGCGGACGCCCGTCTGGTTCTTCGCGCTGGCCGCGATGATCGGGCTGGTGCTCGGCGGCAGCCAGGCGCTGTCGCGGTCGCTGTTCTCGCACCTGGTCCCCGCGGGCAAGGAGGCGGAGTACTTCTCCGCGTACGAGATGAGCGACCGCGGTCTGAGCTGGGTGGGGCCGCTGGTCTTCGGCCTGACCTACCAGGTGACCGGTAGCTACCGGGACGCGATCATCTCGCTGGTCGCGTTCTTCGCACTGGGGTTCCTGCTGCTGGCGCGAGTGCCGGTGCGGCGCGCGGTGGAGGCGGCGGGCAATCCTGTACCGGAACGGATCTGAGGACGGCGCCGCGGCCCCGCCGGGCTCGGATCCACGAACGAATTCCGAACGGATTTAGACGTTGAAGCAAAGGGCCGGTAGTGTACGCCTTTGGCCTGCCAGGCGGACCGTTACTGCGCGCTCAGGAAGCGTGGACGTTGGGTGACATCTGCTGCCAGATGTGACAAAACGGGCACTGGTGGGTACAACAAGGGGCGGCACGACGGGCGACGCACGACCCGGAGCGGGAATCTATACCGCCGACCGGACGTTGACCGGATGACGACGACAGCGACACCTGTCCTGTGGGCGACAAAGCCCGGGAGGCACGATTCATGAGTGAGCGAGCTCTCCGCGGTACGCGCCTCGTGGTTACCAGCTACGAGACGGACCGCGGCATCGATCTGGCCCCGCGCCAGGCGGTGGAGTACGCATGCCAGAACGGACATCGATTTGAGATGCCGTTCTCGGTTGAGGCAGAAATTCCGCCGGAGTGGGAGTGCAAGGCGTGCGGCGCCATGGCACTCCTGGTCGACGGGGACGGGCCCGAAGAGAAGAAGGGCAAGCCCGCGCGAACGCACTGGGACATGCTCATGGAGCGACGCACCCGCGAGGAGCTGGAGGAAGTGCTGGCCGAACGGCTGGCGGTCCTGCGCTCCGGCGCCATGAACATTGCCGTGCATCCGCGGGACAGCCGCAAGTCCGCCTGACAGCCGGACACCGCACGAAGCCGAGGGGCCCCGCCACATCAGTGGCGGGGCCCCTCGGCGTGCCCTGTCCCCCGCGCGCGGCGGGGGCCGCCCTCACGGGGCCAGGGGCGGGCGGTACGTCGTGTCGGGGCCCGGGGAGCCCTCCGGCCGGTCCTCGCGGATGACCTCTCCCTGGACGACCTTGCCGTCCGGGTGGTGGATGCGGGCCTGCTGGAAGGCGTCGCCGAAGCTCCCCGCGGGTGCCGCGGACATCTTCCGCTCCAGCGAGCGGGCGAACCGACGGCCCGCCCAGGCCCGGACGGGAGGCAGCAGCAGGAGCAGGCCCACCACGTCGGAGAGCAGGCCGGGCAGCATCAGCAGCAGGCCGGCCAGCATGGTGAGGCCGTTGCCCCGGCCGGGCTGCTGCGGCACCGGCTGCTTGCCCTGCTGGGCCTGCTGAAAGGTGTCGGTCAGGTTCTTGAAGGCCCGCCGTCCGGCGCGCTTGATCACCACCGCGCCGAGGACGATCCCGCCCACGATCAGAGCAGCCACGGCCAGCCCGCCGGCCGCCTCGGCGACCACGCCGAGCAGCCAGATCTCCAGGATGAGCCAGGCGGCGACCGCCAGGGGGAGGAAGGTTCGGGCGGTCGAGCGCCGCCGGGGGGCGGTCGGATGTCCCGTCCGCAGGGATCCAGTGCCGGTCGTCATACCACCCAGTGTGCCTGGGACGGCATAAAGACGTCCTCAGCCGGAGGTACCGGACGGCCCCTAGGGGCCTGCGTCAGCGCGGAGGGGGCCCACCTGTCTCCCCGCCGGCCCCCTGGCCGAGGTGCTTGCCGGGGTCCTTGCCGAGGAGCTTGGCAGCCTGGGCCCTGAGCCCCCACTGGGTGACCCGCCACAGTGCCTCCACCACGATGTCCTTGCTCATCTTGCTGTCGCCGAACTCCCGCTCGACGAACGTGATGGGCACCTCCACCACCCGGTAGCCCTTCGCCACGGCCCGGCGCGCCAGGTCGACCTGGAAGCAGTAGCCGGCCGAGGCCACCTCCTCCAGGCCCAGGCCCTCCAGGGTCTCCCGCCGGAAGGCCCGGTAGCCGCCGGTCACGTCCCGGATCGGGACGTCCAGCATCAGCCGCGAGTACGTGGACCCGCCGCGCGAGAGGAACTCCCGGCTCTTGGGCCAGTTGACGACACGGCCGCCGGGCACCCAGCGCGAGCCGAGGACCAGGTCGGCGCCGGCCAGGGCCGTGAGCAGCCGGGGCAGCTCCTCCGGCTGGTGGGACCCGTCGGCGTCCATCTCCACGATCACGCCGTACCCGGCCTCCAGGGCCCAGACGAAGCCCGCCAGGTAGGCGGCGCCCAGTCCCTCCTTGCCCTTGCGGTGCAGTACGTGGACCTGGTCGTCGCCCGCCGCGAGCTCGTCGGCGAGCTTGCCGGTGCCGTCGGGGCTGTTGTCGTCGGCGACCAGGACGTGGGCCTCGGGAACCGCCGCCCGGACACGGCCGACGATCAGCCCGATGTTCTCCGCCTCGTTGTAGGTCGGAATGATCACCAGGGCCGTTCCGAGCGGGCCATGGGTCCGCTGTCCGCCGTCACTCACTGAGTCCCCTTTTGTGCTCGCGCACGTCCTGTACGTCTGGTCGCAGTGAATGACTCTAGAACATCGGCCGCCGCCGCCCCCGGCGGTGCGGGTGATCGGGGCCGGCGGTCCTTCGGGCCGGCCGGACGCCCGCTGGCTGCGGGTCGCCCCGACCGTTGTCTACTGGACCGCCGGGCACCGACCTGGGGCCACCCGCCGCCCGGCGAAACCTTCCCTCGCCCCCGAGGCGCGGGCGCGCTGAGCAGACGGAACCGTCCGGCACGACGTCCGTGGTGGACCCGGCCGAACCTATCCGGGTCCGGCCGCCCGCATCGAACCGAGGCCGACCGGATCACCCCTGTGGGCGTACGAATACCTCCCGCCCGCCGACGACCGTGGCCAGGCACACCGGCAGTTCGGAGCCGGGCGTCAGGTCGGGCAGCCCGGGGGTGCCCGAGCGGGGGTCGGTGGACCAGCGGGCCACCCGGTCGTCGGGCGCCTGGACCACCAGGTCGCCCGTCCGCCAGACCGCGTAGTCGGCCGGGGCGCCGGGGACGAGGACCCCCGCGTCGTCGCGGCCCAGCGCGCGCCAGCCCCCCCGGGTGTGCGCGGTGAAGCCCGCCCGGACCGAGATCCGGTGCTCGGGCGTCCGGTGGAACGCCGCCGCCCGGACGGTCCCCCAGGGATCCAGCGGGGTGACCGGCGCGTCCGATCCGAAGGCCAGCGGCACACCCGCCTTCAGCATGGCCGCGTACGGATTGAGGGTACGGGCGCGCTCGGCGCCGAGCCGGTCCGCGTACATGCCGTCCTCGCCGCCCCAGGCCGCGTCGAAGGCCGGCTGCACGGAGGCGGTCAGGCCCAGCTCGGCGAAGGCGGCGATCGTGGCCGGCGTCATCATCTCGGCGTGCTCCACGCGGTGCCGGGCCGCGCGGACCCGGTTCAGCCCCACCTTCTCGGCCGCCGCGCGCACGCCCTCCACGACGGCGGAGACCGCCGCGTCGCCGATCGCGTGGAAACCGGCCTGGAGTCCCTCCTCGGTGCAGGCGGCCACGTGCTCGGCGACGGCGAGCGCGTCCAGGTACTCGGTGCCCGTGTGCGGGACGTCGGCGTACGGGGCGTGCAGGCAGGCGGTGTGCGAGCCCAGGGCGCCGTCCACGAAGAGGTCGCCGGCGGCCCCCACGGCGCCCAGCTCCCGCGCCAGGGCCAGGTCCCGGTCCGCCCAGTAGCCGAAGACCCGCGGCCCGGGCCGCTCGGCGGCCAGGGCCAGCAGACCCGTGAAGTCCTCCGCGGAGGAGATGTCCGGCCCGCCGCACTCGTGCACGGAACCGATGCCGAGGGAGGCCGCCCGGTCCAGCGCCGCCCGCTGGGCCTCGGCGCGCTGGGCCGGGGTCACCGCCGCCAGGGCCGCCCGCCGCACCGCGTGGTGGTCGTCGGCGGTCAGCGGCAGGTCCCCCTCGGGCCGGACCCCGGGGACCAGGTCGAGCAGGGCCGTCGTGACCACGGCCGAGTGCACGTCCACCCGGCTCAGATAGAGGGGACGGCCGCCCGCGGCCTCGTCGAGCTCGCCGCGGCGCGGCGCGCGGCGCTCCGGCCAGCGGGAGGCGTCCCAGCCGTGCCCGAGCAGCACCCGGTCACCGGGCCGGCCCGCGGCGTAATCCCGTACGAGGTCCAGCGCGGCGGCCAGGGACGGCGCTCCGGAGAGGTCCAGGCCGGTGAGGGCCAGACCGGTGGAGGTGGTGTGCACGTGGGCGTCGGTGAAGGCGGGCGTCACCAGCGCGCCGCCGAGGTCGACGACCTCGTCGACCCCCTGCGCGAAGGCGTCGGCCGCGCCCTCGGAACCGACCCAGGCGATGTGGCCGCGCTCGACGACCACCGCCGTGGCGAAGGGATCGGCGGGGCTGTGTACCTCGCCCCCGCGGAGAAGGACGGTCCTGGTCGGCGCTCCGGCGGCTTCGGCGGAGTGGGCGGTGCGGTCAGTCATGCCGACCAGTGTCCCGCGTCGCCCCGGACCCGCCGACCGCCGGGTCCCCCGCGGGGAACCGGCAGGCCCCTCAGACGCGGGGCGGGCGGGCCTCGTAGGGCGTGGACAGGACCACCGTCGTACGTGTCGAGACGTGCGCGAGGGCGCGCAGCCGGCCCAGGAGGTCCTCCAGCTCCAGTGGCGTGGCCACGCGGACCTTCAGGATGTAGTTCTCGTCGCCCGCCACGCTGTGGCAGGCCTCGATCTCGGGGACGCCCGCCAGCCGCTCGGCGATGTCGTCCGGGGCGCTCGGATCGAACGGTTTGACCGAGATGAAAGCGGTCAGCGGCAGGCCCACGGCCTCCGGGTCGACCACGGCCGCGTAGCCGCGGATCACCCCGCGCTGCTCCAGTCGGCGTACCCGCTGATGGACTGCCGACGTGGACAGTCCCGTGGCCTTGCCCAGATCCGTGTAGCTCATCCGCCCGTCCCGCACGAGCAGATCCACGATCTGGCGGTCCAGCTCCTCCATTGCGCTCATAGCCGCACAACTTACGGCCCAACGGCACCTCAGGCACAGTGCTGTCCGCCCACTGGAGGCATCTGCGCCAGGCATGTGACGAAGGCCACATGGGTATGCAGGTGGAGGCCGGCTTGTTGTGGTTACTCGTGACGCGCGACGGGAAGTGGTTGCTGTGGCCGAGGCCCAAGAACCTGCCCGCCCGGCCCACCCAAGGGGGAGTACATCCATGCAGAACACCAAGCGCTCCGGTCGCACCGAACCGGAGCCTCTCGAACCGCTCGGATCCGGGGACGACGCCTACCCAGACGACGGCGAATACCTCGACGACGCCGACGCGTTCGAGATCCACCACGCCACCTGCCCGGACTGCGGCCAGTCGATCGCCCTCGTCGCCGACGAGGAGTACCTGCCGCAGCACGCGCTCTGCCTCACCCCGTGGAACCCCTTCGGCCTCACCGTCTGCGCGGGCACCGGACGGCCCGCCACCGACGCGCTGCCCACCGTCGGCGCCCTCCAGCAGCCGGAGGCGCAGGACCTCGAGGCCGTCCTGCGCCAGGCCCTGCCCCAGGGGCTGGACTGGCGGACGCAGCCGTTCTCGCACGTCGGCGGACCCGGATCGCGCCCGATCCGCGTGGTGCGCCCCGTACTGCCGCAGCCGCAGGCCCAGACCCGCCGGGAGCACGCGCAGGCCGCCTGAGGGTCGCCGGGGCACGCACTGCCCCGGCGACCCTCCTGCCCGGCTCCGCAGCCGCCGTGCGCCCCGCGCTACCAGTACGTCCCGTCCACCATGGCGGCGAGACTGGCGTGGTGCAGGATCAGGCCGTCCGGGTCGGCCGGGACGTCGACCTCACCGAAGTGGGCCTGCCGGTAGGCGATGCGCAGCATCACGATCCCGTGCCGCAGGGCCGCGTAGAGGGTGTGGAACTCCATGTCGCGCGGGACGTGGCCGGTCAGCTGCGCGTATCGCCACTCCAGGTCCTCGCGGCGCAGGAAGTCCGGCAGGCCGGGCTGGCCGAAGCTCACCGTCAGGTCCTGGAAGAAGCGGTGGAGGTAGACCGTCCACCCCAGGTCCACCTCGCGCGGGGCGTACGCCGCCATCTCCCAGTCGAGCACCGCCACCGGCGTGAAGCCGTCGTAGACGACGTTGCCGATGCGGGCGTCGCCCCAGTTGAGGACCGCGGGACCCTCGTCGGCCGGCCACAGCTCCTCCAGCCGGGCGAAGGCCCGCTCGATGAGCGGTGACCGGGCCAGTCCGCGCACCACCCATGCGTAGTAGGCGCGTTGGGCGTCCACGTGCCGGCGCAGGGGTGTCCCCTCGCCGTCCGGGAGGAGGAACTCGGCCTCCTTCGCGGGGAACTGGTCGTGCAGCCGGGCCAGCAGGGAGATGCTCGCCTCCTGCAGCCGGGCGCGCTCGGCGTCGGTCGCGGCGTGCAGCCAGTTCCCCTCGTACGTGTAGGGCATGACGTCCGGAGGCACCCGGCCCTCGGCGCGCGCCATCACGAAGAACGGTGCGCCGAGCGGCCGCGGGTCCTCCTCCAGCCACTGCACACGGGGGACGGGCAGGTCGGTGTGCTCGGCGACCAGGCCCATGACCCGGTGCTGGCGGGGCATGTCGTAGGTGGGGAAGACGGTGTAGGCCGCCGGGTCGGCGGCGAGCCGCAGTGCGCAGGCGCGCAGCGGGGTGTCCGGGTGCTCGATGTCGAAGAGCAGGGTCTCGCTGGACATCCCGTTCGATCCGGGCACGGAGACATGGGTGATGCGGGCCCCCGGAAGCCGGTCGCCGAGCCAGGCGGTCAGCCGCCGGCCGAGCTCCTCGGGCTCCCGGGTGGAGGTCCGCGGACGTGGTGCGGTAGCCATGAATACCCCTTCTCCTACGGCGACGTACGGGGTGCGGGACGGTGCGGGCCGGCCGGGCGGGCGCCGCTACGGGGCGACGGAGGTGTGGTCGGCGAATCCGCTCGGGTCGTGCCGGCCGAAGGTTCCGTGCTCGAAGATCCCGTGCCCGGTCCGCCCGTCGAGGGTGAAGCGGGCCGTGTGGTCGGTGACGCCGAAGGCGGCCAGGGGGTGGGCGGTGGGGTCGGAGAGGTCGTAGACCCGGCGATCGGTCCAGCCCCGGCCCTGCCAGGTGCCGTGCTGCCAGTCCGCGGCCGGGGGGTACCCGGCGCCGACGGCGAGCGGGGAGGAGTTCAGGACCTGCACGCCCAGCTCCAGGGGCTTGCGCGACGGGTCCGTGAGGTGGACCACGGCGCTCTCGGGGTGCCGGCTGCCGGAGCGGTAGCGGATGTCGGTGTGCGGCCAGCCGAGCTGGACGTCGCCCCGGCCGCTGCCGTCGGGAAAGACCTGGACGGCCTCGTTGAGGGTGCGGTGGCCGTCCGCGTCCTCCTGGACGATGACCATGACGAAGCGGTCGTCGAAGCGGACGGGGATCCAGAGCCAGTGGAACCCGTCGGGGCGGTGCTCGTCGGCGGCCCGGCCGCCCTCCTCGCCGGGAATCGGCCGCACCCCCCAACTGCGGTCGCGGGTCCCCGTCCACTCCCCCGCCGTGAGGAGGAACTCCTCGCCCTTGGCGCGGATGCTCCCGGTGACGCTGCCGGCCTGGACGAAACGCCGCCCCTCCAGGATCAGCCGGTCGCCGCGCCGCTGGGTGTGGTGAGGCTCCCAGACCGCGGGGAACTCGGCGTTCCAGGTGATGTCGTACGAGAGCCCCTGCGGGTCCGCCGGGTCGGCGGCGCAGCGGAGGGTCAGCTGCCGGAGCGGGATGTCGACGGTGATGGACAACGGTCCCACCGACAGGTTCATCCGGTCGTCGGTGAGCGCGTCGGAGGCCCGGACCGCGAGGAGTTCGTCACCGAGGCGGAGCGTGGCGTAGGCGTCGATGACCCCGGCGTTGGGATAGACACCGAGGCCGAGGATGAGGACGGCGCGTCCGGCGTGGTCGAAGACGTGGAAGATGCACCGGTCGTAGGCGTTCCGGTCGCCGCCGACGGTGTGCTTCATCGACAGCGGCGCCTGGTGGATGGGGTACTCGTCGAGGGCGACGGGCCGATCGGCAGGCATGACGAAACCTCCTGGGGGCGGCGACGCGAGCGAATGTGACGGTACGTCAGAACAGCGCTGCGGAACCAGAGTTCTGGCACGAACTGACACGGTGGCGCGATGTGGCGGGGGGGGCGGTGGCTTCGGCGGGGCGGGGGTAGGAGCGGGAGCCTGTGGGGCGGGAGCAGAGCAGTGCTGGGGGTTTCCCGTCAGTCCCATCGTCTCTCCGTGTCGGGCCGGTCCCTCAAGGGCGCTCGTTCCTCGCGTCGCTTCGCGATGGCCTGCGGCCACCCTTGACCGACCGTCCCGCCCCGGACATACGAGGACAGCCGGGAAACCCCCAAAGGAACGGGCCGGGACGATCCATCACGAGACGAGGGAGCGTCCTGCCCGGGCGGAGCCCGGCCCAGGGAACGCCCCAGATCGCTCCGCGCTTCTCCAGCAGAGCGACTGCGACCTCCAGTGGCCGGGCATAAGCCGCCACCCATCGCTACGCGCTTCTCGAGGACGGCGACTGCGAGCTGTCGCGGGTTGGTCATAGGCCGCCCCCGGAGCAGTGGGGAGGCGCGATGGCGCAACCGGTCCGGGTCGGGGGGTTGACCGAGCAGGAGGGGCAGAAACTCCAGCACATCGTCCGGCGAGGCAGCACCAGTTCGGTACGGTTCCGGCGGGCGATGATGCTGCTGGCCTCGGCCGGCGGCAGCGCGGTCCCGGTCATAGCCCGTCTGGTCCAGGCGGACGAGGACACCGTCCTCGACGTGATCCCCGCCGACCTCTGCCACCGTCACCTCGCCGCTGCCGCCGAGCAGGAGTGAACCGCCAACCCGGCGAACCTTCCCGGTCACAGCACTAGGCAGTCCCGAGTGCCACGCCGACCGATCCCCCGGACATACCCACACATAAATAAATCACCGAGGCGGTTTCGCGGTCCGTTGCTGCCCTACCGGCCGCGAGAGCACCACAAGGGGTGGAGAGGGGCCACAGGGGCCCTGACCAGGAAGGCACCGTCATGCAGGCGCAGCCCGGTCACGGTCCATGGAGCGCGGCTTTCCCTTCGCGGGTCTGGGAGGGTTGGTCACCAACTCAAGCGCGGAGCAATGCATTCCCGCTACTGACCCGAGTGTCGCTTACGAAGAGAGGGAGCTTGGGCCCACCCGAAGCGACGCAGCGCATGCACAGCATCTGACAGTCGCTCAAAGTCGTTTTGCAGGAAGTGATCATGCCGGTACAGTAAGCGAGAGTTGCTGATTTTCAGCATGCTGGATTCGACCTTGGGGGTAGATGTGAAGAGTTTTGCAAGAGCTTTGGCTTCATTCTCTGCTGTATCGGCGTTGGTTCTGACTGCTACCGGTACAGCACAAGCCGCTACGGCGGCACCGGATGCGACGATTGTCTCCTTGTGTTACCGGGCCCACGTTTCAGGTGTGGGATGGGAGACTAAGCCCACTTGCGGTGGATGGTCAGGAACCAAGGGACAGAACAGGGCTATCGAAGCTCTAGAGATCACCGCATACGGGGTTGGCTGGTTCTGCGCCCAGGCTCACACGCGGAACGTAGGCTGGGGCCCGAAGGAGACGTGTGCGGAGGGCGGCCAGACCATCACTATTGGAACCACCGGGCAAAACCGCCCGATGGAAGCTATTCGTTTCAGTAGCACCAAGACTGTATGGGCAAATGCGCACGTACAGAACCAGGGTTCTACGGGCTTCTCCATTGGCACCTGGATCGAAGTGGGTACGACCGGCAAGAATCAGAACCTGGAAGCTATCTCGATGAGTTTTCGCTAGCCGCCAACTTTAGAACCCGGTGCAGCAATTGGGCTCGGCTTAGCGGGGGCCCAATTGCCAGCCCCCTGCGGGGCGGGAAAAAGACCGGGCGGGGGAGCGAAGCGGACCCGCCCAACGGGCCGAAGGCCCAGACCCCGTGAAACGGGGTCAGTTCCGGTCCGCAGCGAAGCGCAGGAGCCCGAAGGGCCGGGCCTGGGCTCGGCTGCGCCGAGCCTCGTCGAGCGCAGCGAGGCGTTTCCTTGCTCCGGAGCGAAGCAGAGAAGCAGGCGCCGAAGGCGCCTCGGCCGAACGCGCTCGGTCTTCCCCGAGGGCCGGGAACTCAGCCCAATCCCCCCTTCGGACGCGTGCAGACTGGTCACTAAGAAGCCATCTCATTTGGTGAGTCTGCGGAAGCAGATGAGGGTGCAGGCGATGCCGGTGAAGGCGAGGAAGTGGTCGGCTTTGCGTTCGTAGCGTCGGTGGAGTCGTCGGCAGCCGGCGAGCCAGGACATGGTGCGTTCGATGGTCCAGCGGTGCCGGCCCAGCCGTTGTGAGGACTCGATCCCTTTGCGGGCGATGCGGTGGGTGATACCGCGTCCACGTAACCATCGCCGCAGGTGCGGGTAGTCGTAGCCCTTGTCCGCGTGGAGCTTTCCCGGCTTGCGCCGCCTGTGCCCACGGCGGGAGCGGATCGGCGGTATGCCCTTGACCAAGGGGATCAGGGCCTGGCTGTCGTGCAGGTTCGCGCCCGAGATTCCGACGGATATGGGCAGACCGGTCCGCTCGGTGATCAAGTGCATCTTCGAGCCGTACTTGCCCCGGTCGACAGGATTCGGACCTGTCAGGTCCCCCTTTTCAGGGCCCGCATGTTCACTGAGTCGATCGCACAGCGTGACCAGTCCAGCTCGCCGCGGGCACCGAGCTCGCCGAGCACCACGCGGTGGAGCTTGGCCCACACCCGGGCCTTCGACCACTCACTGAACCGCCGATGGGCCGTCGCCCCTGACAGCCCGAAGGACGCTGTCGGCAGCTGCTGCCACGTGCAGCCTGACGTCGCCACGAACACGATCGCCGCCAGCACCTCCCGGTCGCCATGCCGACGCCGGCCCCGCCCTGAGGCCGCGACGGCGCCTCCGGCACCACCCGTTGGAACAGCTCCCACAGCTCATCCGGCACCAGCCGCTCGACGATCCCCATGAGCTGTCGCGCCTACGCCTTGCTTGAGCAGAGGGTTTCGGTCCAGGTCGCCTGGAGGTCACGGCAGACGATGGTGAGTGTGCCGTCCCAGCAGGCGATCTCGTGGCTGCAGCCGTCCCTGTGCGGCAGGATCTCGTCGAGAATCACAGTCCCGAGGTCCGTTCCTAGGTCCTCGTCGGCGGGATCGATGATGAAACTGGACACCCCTGCGTAGCGGATCAGCAGGTCCTGGTCGTGCTTCCAGCAGTTGTGCCGGAACTCGACCTCCATCTCCTCACCGCCGACGCCCCGGACGGCCCGAAGCGTCAGGTCCTTCACACATCGCCTGCTGCGGAAGTCGTAGTGGTCCGCGTCAGTGGCGAAAGCCCGGGCGCCCGGCGGCAGGTCATCGGAGATCGAGGGTAGGTGGCTCAGGTAGCGAGCCGCGTCCAAGACCCCTGACAGGTCACCGACCTGCGCATCGAGATCGACGTACTCCATCGGCCTTCGCCCCCGCTCATGACTTCCCACCGGCCGAAAAATCGTCGCACAGACTCACCAAATGAGATGACGTCCAAGGCCCGTTGGGGGCTGGAAGTGGGTGGGACGACGCTCCCACCGAACTCAATCCAGGTCAGCGCGACGACGGCAGAGGAATGGCCCTTCGTCGGCACCTTTCGTGCCCCTTTGGGACAGGGGCGGGATGCCGGACTCGCGCTGACCTGGATTGAGTTCGGCTGACACGAACAATCCCCTCGAATTCCCTCCATCAGCGGGAAATGGGCATCCGAGCGACTCGCGGACGCCGTCGGGCAGGAGCGCGTAGCGATGGGTGGCGGCTTGTGCCCGGCCATCGGAGGTCACAGTCGCACAAGGCGCGCACTCCTGCGGATGAGAGGGCGTCCACCGGCCACGGACGAGGGGCGGACGCTGAGACGTGAGGAGCGCGTAGCGATCTGCGGCGTCCCCGGGCCGGGCTCCGCCCGGACAGGACGCTCCCTCGCCTCGCTCCTTCTGTCCCGGCCCGTTCCTTTGGGGGTTTCCCGGCTGTCCTCGTATGTCCGGGGCGGGACGGTCGGTCAAGGGTGGCCGAAGGCCATCGCGAAGCGACGCGACGAAGGAGCGCCCTTGAGGGGCCGGCCCGACACGGAGAGACGATGGGACTGACGGGAAACCCCCAGGACAGCCCTGATGCCGTTCCAGCGGCCCCCGCCCCCTACCCCCGCCCGCAGAAGCCCCCGCCCCGGGGACACCTCGAACGGATCCCCGGGGTTACTCCCTGCTCGCGTGCCGCGTTGGCCCGGTATGAACATGGTTCAGTCTTCTACCGGTCGGCGGCGGCGGTCGGCGGGTTCGGGTTGCGAAGAATCGGTTCAGCGGCAGTTCCCGGGGGAGCCGTACCGTGACCCGGCTCCCCCGGTGCCCGATCCGCCGATCTACCGGGACCTGCTGGCCCGGTGGGCCGACGCCGGCCGTACGCTGCCCGGACGGCGGGATCCGGAGTGGTCGCGGCTCGCGTCGTCGCCGGTCTGGCCCTCGACCAGCAGCGGTCTGTACTGACCCCACCGGCGAGGGCGCGCGTCAGCGCGTCTCGGGCCCCGCGAGGTGGCGGGCGATGACCATGCGCTGGATCTGGTTCGTGCCCTCCACGATCTGGAGCACCTTCGCCTCGCGCATCAGCCGCTCGACGGGGAAGTCCGCGGTGTAGCCGTAGCCGCCGAGGACCTGGACGGCGTCCGTGGTGACGGCCATCGCCGCGTCCGTGCAGAACAGCTTGGCCATGGCCGCCTGCCGGGAGAACGGCTTGCCCGCGTCCCGCAGCCGCGCCGCGGCCAGGTACAGCGACCGGCCCGCCTCGATCTTGGTGGCCATGTCGGCCAGCATGAAGCGCAGCCCCTGGAAGTCCGCGATGGGGTGCCCGAACTGCTTGCGGTCCAGGGCGTACGCGAGGGCCTCGTCCAGTGCCGCCTGGGCGACGCCGATGGCGCAGGCCGCGATGCCCAGGCGCCCCGCGTCGAGCGCGGCCAGCGCGATGGAGAAGCCCTGGCCCTCCTCGCCGATCCGGCGGGAGTCGGGCACCCGTACGCCGTCGAAGTGCAGCTGGGCGGTGGGAGAGCCCTTCATGCCCATCTTCTTCTCGGGCACCGCGGCCGTGAGCCCCTCGGCGTCCCCGGGCACGAGGAAGGCGGTGATGCCCTTGGGGCCGTCGACGCCGGTGCGGGCGAGGACGGTGTAGAAGTCCGCGACACCGCCGTGGGTGATCCACGCCTTGGTGCCGGTGATGATCCAGTCGTCGCCGTCGCGGACCGCCTTGGTGGTGAGCGACGCGGCGTCGGAGCCCGCGGCGGGCTCGGAGAGGCAGTAGGCGCCGAGCAGGCCGCCCCCGAGCATGGCGGGCAGGTGCGCCGCCTGCTGCTCCTTGGTCCCGTAGCCGCCGAGGCCGTGGCACGCGAGGGAGTGCACGCTGACGCCGAGGCCGACGGTCAGGCGGGCCGCGGCCAGCTCCTCCAGGACCTGGAGGTACACCTCGTAGGGCTGGTCGCCGCCGCCGAACTCGCCGGGGTACGGCAGGCCGAGCAGGCCGGCCTCGGAGAGCAGGGTGAAGACCTCCCGGGGGAACCGGCCGGCGTCCTCCTCCTCGGCCGCCCGGGGGCGGATCTCGCGCTGGGCGATCTCGCGAACGAGGGCGAGGAGGTCGCGGGACTCCTCGGTGGGCAGCTGACGGTCCACCGTCTGCGGGGCGCGGTCGGTCATGGCGGCGCTCTCCTCCATCTCGGGCACGGCGGCGACGCGCGAGGTGTGGGACGCGCCGCCGGGTCTCGGGCTCATGCAGCCGGTGCTGCCCGCTCCCGGATCACGGAAGGGGCTGTTCAGCGGCTGCGGCGGCTTGAGTATGCCCGATCAGGGGCGTCCCGTCACCGGGGCAAGATCACCGACGTGGTCGAACCGCTCTTCGGGGGCCGGAGGTGCCGGACACTCCGGGACGAACTCCTCGATCACCGCCAAGGTCGAACGAAGCCGGCGCACCGGCAGGCACCCGAGCACGTCCCGGCCCGGCCGGGGGTGGTCGGATCACCGGTCCATTCCAGGGTGGTCCCTTCCCCGGCGGAGAGCCAGCCCACGAGGGCGAGGCGGGCGACGGGCGGGAGGGTGCGGCGCCCGTGGGGCGCCCCGGCGAGGGTGGCGACGCGCTCTCCACGGACGGCGTCACGAATGGCGAGCACCTCGGCGGCCGGAAGCCGGGGTCACCGGCCGGGCGGGCGACGAGCCCGGCGACACCGGCCTGCCGGGCGGTGTCGTCCACGGCGAGCGCGTCGTACGGGGTGCGTCGCACCGGATGAGGGGTGCGGGATGCGGGGTCCGGGGTGCCGGCGGGCAACGCGTGCCCGGTGGCTGCGAGTTCGCTCCGGCGGGGCTGCGAGTTCGCCCCGGCGGGCCTGCGAACCGCCGGTGGGTCAGAACCAGCCGACCTGGGTGACGAACATGGCGACGACCACGACGAGGGTCCAGCCGAGTACGTGTTCCAGCCAGGAGGAGTCGTCCTTGGGTCCCCCGGTGCGGACGAGGTCCCCGGCGGCTGCGGTGGGAGCGGCGGTGTCAGCGGTCATGGTGTCCAATGTGCCAGCGTTTGCGCCCTTCGCGGTAGAGACGTGGGTCACTGGTGGCAGGGCTCACACGCGGACGGCTCCCGGTCGCTCCGCCGGGGAGGGCGGGGTGGCCGGGAGCCGGGGTGGCCTGCCGGGGCGTCCGGCGGTGGCCTCAGGTGCGGGTGTCGCGGCGGTTCGCCATGCCCGCCATGGCGAGGCCGAGGCACAGTGCGACGGCTCCGGTGATCACGTTGTTGACCACCGTGCGCGTCGTGTCCATCTCGCCGGCGATGACCCACGGGGCGATGATCGTCCAGGCGCCGAGGGCGACCGCCGTCCACGCCATGGCGTGGGTGCGCTCGTAGGCGGAGCCGAGACCGCTCATGCACAGGCAGAAGGCCAGGCCGGTGATCAGGTTGTTGACGGCCAGCGGGGTCAGGGTGCTGAACCCCGCGATCCAGGGGGAGGCGGCCAGGTAGAGGCCCGTGATCAGGGCCAGTGCCTCGACCCCCTGCGCGGCGGGAGTGCTGGTGACCCGCTCGAACCGAGTGCGCATCTCGGCGAGGTCGGGGTGGTGCTCGATGCTGGGATGGGTCGTCATGGCCGGCCGCCTCCTGTGAGAAGCCTTTATCTGCCATTTACCCCATTATGTTCCGCCTGTCCGCACCCCTGGTCAACGGGCGGACGACCCCTGTTTTTCACAGGACGCCGACGGACCGCAGGGCCGTGATCTGCGCGGGGGCGGGCCGGGCCGGGGCGTAGAGGTAGCAGACGCCGCCGCTGCCCGAGGCGGTCTTGCCGCCGGTGCCCGCGCGCTTGGTCCGCAGCCAGATGTTCTCCCACTCCCTGCGCCGGTAGACGCGGCGCACCGAGGGGTTGTCGGGCGAGTTGGGGTCGTTGGCGATCACGTCTCCGGCGGCGGTGAACCCGATGACGGTCATCAGGTGGCCCGCGGTGCCGTAGCCCGCGCCCGTCAGTTCCTCCTGGCGGAAGGACTGGGAGGTGATGACCGGGATCCCCGCCGCGATCAGGGTCTCCAGGTCGGTCAGGGAGGCGAGTCGGGTGACGACTCCGGCGAGGCCGCGGTAGGTCGCGGCGTAGGCGGCGTTGAAGGGCCAGTTCCCGCAGCCCTTGTACGCGGCGTCGTAGGTGGAGCGGGCCGCGTGGCAGACCTGGGGGTCGGAGTAGCCGCGGTCGACCCAGGCCAGGGCGTCCGCCCCGGCCCGGCCGCCCCAGAACTCGACGACCATCTGGGAGGAGGTGGGGCTGCACCAGGCCTCGCCGCCGTTGTCGTACTCCGGGTACCGGCCGGCGTGCACCTCCTGCGAATAGCGGGGGACGGCGAGCTCGCGGGCGGTTCCGGAGGGCGTGGAGGCGGGGACGGTGAACCGGTCGGGGACGGCGGAGGCCATCGCGCCGGCCAGCCACACGGTCGGCCCGGCGGTAGCGCCCGGCCTGCGGTGGAGGGTGAGCCGGAGCTGCCAGGCGGCGATCCGCAGGCCGCCGGCCGCGGCGGGGGCGTCGACGGCGAGGGTGTCGGTCCAGACGGTGGACCGGCCGTCGGTCTGGCCGTCGACGGAGGTGCGCCGGATGTCCGTCTCCCCCGAGGCCCACCGCGCCATGGTGTACCAGGGGGTGGTCGTGGTGTCGGTGTAGGTGCCGCGCAGCTCGATCCGGATCCAGGTGCCGGCCGGGGTGTCGGCGTTCCAGGAGGCGATGGCCTCGGTGGCGGGCACCGCGGAGAGGTGGACGGGGGAGGTCCAGGTGGCGTACTCCCAGGTGGCGCGGCGTCCCGTGTGGGGGTCGGCGTACTCGGTGCGTCCGACGGCCGAGGTCATCCGCAGGCCGGGGCGGGCGCCGTCGACGGCGGTGGTGCCGTGGTGGGTGCCGGCCGCCCAGTGGCGGTGGGCGTACCAGAAACGGTTGTCGACGGTGCGTCCCCCGGCGCGCGGGGTGGGGTGCCCGGCGGCCCGTGCTCCGCCGCCGGGGACGGAGGCGGCGGTGGCCGCGGTCGCGACCGCCAGCGCGGCGACGAGTACGGCCCGGCGTGGCGTGGGTGCGGTCATCGCGGGTTCCCCCAGGTGGGTCGGCGCTTCGGGTGGCCTCACCTTTCCAGGTTCCCGGCGGCCGGACGCCGAACCTCGGGTCGTGTCGGGCTTGTCTACGCTGGTCGGGTGGAGCCGCACCAGTCACTTGAGTCACTCGCCGGGGAGCTCGGCGCCCTGCCGCCCTCGCTGGGTCCGGTCCGCCTGATCGCGGTCGACGGGCACGCCGGATCGGGCAAGAGCACCTTCGCCGGACGGCTCGCGGCAGCCCTGGGCGGGGCGCCCGTGCTGCACCTGGACGACGTGGCCACCCACGCGGAGCTGTTCGGCTGGGAGGAGCGGCTGCGCGTCCAGGTGCTGGAGCCGCTCGCGGCGGGGCGGCCCGCGCACTGGGCCCCGTACGACTGGGTGGAGCGCCGGTTCGGTGCGCAGCGGGTGCTGGAGCCCGCTCCGGTGGTCCTGGTGGAGGGGGTCGGCGCCGGGCGGCGGGCACTGCGGCCGTGTCTGGCGCGGCTGCTGTGGATGGAGACGCCGCGGGCGCAGTCCTGGCTGCGGGGGCGAAACCGGGACGGGAGCGAACTGTCCGACTTCTGGGATGAATGGGAGCGCGCGGAGCGGGCGCACTTCTCCAGTGACCCTTCGCGCCCCTTCGCCGACACCCTGGTACGCCAGAGCGGTACGGGATACGAGTGGTCTTCCGCGGCCGGAGCGAACCCGTGAATTCCCCGCTTCGGTGACCGAGGGTGACGAACACCCCCGGGCCCGAGCCGGTGTCGACCCGCCCTCCGCCGGGCCTGTGCCTACCTCCTTGACCGGGGCCCCGCGACGGCCGTACGTTCTCCGTGCAAGGCCTTCACCGGCCGTTGCGGATGCGGAGCCCCCGATCGTTCCCCCGTGATCGGGGGCTTCGTTCTGCCCGTGGGCCGGGCCGGCCGGGCCGCTCAGCCCGGCCGGCACTCCCCCGCCCTTCACCCTGTGTCACCGTCGCGGGCCGGGGCGCGTGCCGGATCCGGGGCTTCCGCGCCCTACGTATGGTGCGAAAGCGCAGGTACGATGCAGCCCTGATTTCAGCGACGCCAGTCGGGGGCACCGGGCAACTCGCGCGCTCGAAGCGGGGGTTGCCGCGCACCACGGGGGCAGGCTACTGGGGGATCGTGATGGATTTCGGCACGCCGGGCAGCATGCACGCCCCGGCCGAACTCGCCTGGCTGCGCGGGGTCGACGCCTGCACGATGGGCGCCTACCCGCAGGCGGAGGAGGAGTTCCGGGCGGCGGTGCGGCTCGACCCCTCCATGGCCGACGCCTGGCTGGGCCTGCACGCGCTGCGGGTCGACACCGGCACCGCGTTATTGCGCATGTACGCGCACCAGGACCGGTTCGGCGAGCAGCGCGCCCGGCACCGCCGGACGCTGAACTCCTGGTACTGGCTGGGCTGGTGGGTGCAGCCGGTGCTGGAGAACCGGCGGGACCTGCTGCTCGCCCACGCCTCGCACTGGCTGGACGGCCGGCACGTGCCGGAGCTGGACCAGGCGCTGGCCGCGCTGCCGCCCGTCGACACCGACGCGCAGGTCCGGTTCCTGCACGCGTGCCGGGCGTACCTGGTCAAGGACTGGGAACAGCTGGTGCGGCACACCGAGCCACTGGTGAACGACCCCCTGCTGGGCATCGAGTCGGGGCTGTTCGGCGGGATGGCGCGGGTGCGGCTGGAGATGTACGGGCAGGCGGAGCCGATGCTGTCGGCGGCGTTGATGCGCTGCCGCAGTGAGCAGCCGCAGCGCAAGGAGCTGCGGTACTGGCTGGCGCGGGCGCGCGAGGGGACGGGGCGCAGCGCGGCGGCGCTGCCGCTGTACCGTGCGGTGCACCGGGTGGATCCCTCGTTCATGGACACGGCGGCCCGGCTGACGGCGATCGAGGACGGCGACGACACGGACGGGATGGCCGATCTGGCGGGCCTGGCCGGGTACGGCGGCTACGGGGGGTACGCCGGTCACGGTCCCTCCCCGGCCGGTGGTGACTTCGCGGCGGTGGCGCTGGGCGGAGGCCTTCCGGGGGGTGGCGGCCCCGTTCCGGACGTGGCGGCGGAGGGGCCGGCCGGGTCCGGCCCGCCGGTGCCGCCGGTGGGCCGGGCGGAGGGGGCGCGGCGGAAGGCGCCGGTGCCTTCGCAGGGGTCGCCCGAGGGGCTGCCGGCCGGTCCGGCCGATCCGGAGGCGCTCGCCGAGGCGCTGGCGGAGCTGGAGCGCATGGTGGGGCTGGAGCCGGTGAAGCGCCAGGTGAAGGCGTTGTCGGCGCAGTTGCACATGGCGCGGCTGAGGGCGGGTCAGGGGCTGCCGGTGCAGCCGCCCAAGCGGCACTTCGTGTTCTCGGGGCCCTCGGGGACCGGCAAGACGACGGTGGCGCGGATCCTGGGCCGGGTGTTCTACGCGCTCGGTCTGCTGGGCGGCGATCACCTGGTGGAGGCCCAGCGGGCCGATCTGGTGGGCGAGTTCCTGGGGCAGACGGCCGTGAAGGCGAACGAGCTGATCGATTCGGCGATCGGCGGGGTGCTGTTCGTCGACGAGGCGTACTCGCTGTCCAACTCGGGCTACAGCAAGGGCGACGCGTACGGCGACGAGGCCCTCCAGGTGCTGCTGAAGCGGGCGGAGGACAACCGGGACCGGCTGGTGGTGATCCTGGCGGGCTATCCGGCGGGGATGGACCGGCTGCTCGCGGCGAACCCGGGGCTGTCGTCGCGGTTCACGACCCGGGTGGACTTCCCGAGCTACCGGCCTCCGGAGCTGACGGCGATCGGCGAGGTGCTGGCGGACGCGAACGGCGACCAGTGGGACGAGGAGGCCCTGGAGGAGCTGCGCAGCATCAGCGGGCACGTGGTGGAGCAGGGCTGGATCGACGAGCTGGGCAACGGCCGGTTCCTGCGGACCCTGTACGAGAAGAGCTGCGCGTACCGGGACCTGCGGCTGGCCGGCTTCGCGGGCGAGCCGTCGCGGGACGATCTGGCGACGCTGCGGCTGCCGGACCTGATGCAGGCGTACGGGGAGGTCCTCTCGGGCCGGGGCCCGCAGGAGCGGCCGGATCCGTCGCTGTAGGACGGCCCGGCCGCCGCGGTGCCCCCGGGCCCGGGGGCACCTCGCTAGACGCGGCCCGCGGGCACCCGCTGCGCCGCCGGGCGGTGGGCCGGGACCCGGTGTGCGGGGTCCCGTACCTCGCCGACCAGCATCTCCAGTACGTCCTCCAGCGCGACCAGGCCCAGGACGCGGCCGGTCGGGTCGGCGACCTGGGCGAGGTGGGCGGCGTCCCGGCGCATGACGCCGAGTGCGTCGTCCAGCGCGACGGTGGCGCACAGGGTGGTCATCCGGCGCCAGACCCGCTGGGGCACGGCCCGTTCGCGGTCCTCCAGGTCGAGTACGTCCTTCACGTGCAGGTAGCCCATGAAGGCGCCGCTGTCCGCGCGGACGGGGAAGCGGGAGTACCCGGTGCGCACGGTGAGCTGTTCGATCTGCCGCGGGGTGACGGCGGGGCCGACCGTGACCAGGCGGTCGGGGTCGAGGAGGACGTCGGTGACGGGGCGGCTGCCCAGTTCCAGCGCGTCCTCCAGCCGTTCCTGCTCGACCGGTTCCAGGAGCCCGGCCTGCCGGGAGTCCTTGAGGAGCCGGCCCAGCTGGGTGGAGGTGTAGACGGCCTCGACCTCGTCCTTGGGCTCGACCTTGAAGAGCTTCAGGACGAGCCGGGAACAGGCCCCGAGGGCGGTGGTGACCGGCCCGCACACCCGCGCGAAGGCGACCAGGCCGGGGCTGAACCACAGGGCGGTCTTCTCGGGGGCGGCCATGGCGAGGTTCTTGGGGACCATCTCGCCGATGACCAGGTGGAGGAAGACCACGGCGGCCAGCGCGAGGGCGTAGCCGAGGGGGTGGATCAGGCCTTCCGGTACGTGGGCGGCGTGGAAGACGGGCTCCAGGAGCCGGGCCACGGTGGGTTCGGCGACCGCGCCGAGGGTGAGGGAGCAGACGGTGATGCCGAACTGGGCGGCGGCCATCATGCGGGGCAGGTTCTCCAGTCCGTGGAGGACCTGCCGGGCCCTCTTGGACCCGGCGGCGAGGGGCTCGATCTGGCTGCGGCGTACGGAGACGAGTGCGAACTCGGCGCCGACGAAGAAGCCGTTGGCGAGGACGAGGAGCAGCGCGAAGAGGAGCTGGAGCGCGTTCACCGGGAGGCTCCTTCCAGCTCGGCCCGCTGCGGGGCGGGGTCCTCGTGCCGGTCGGTGCCGGGTGCCGGGGGCGTCCCGGGAGCGGCGGCCTCGGCGTCCGGCGCCGGGGCGGCAGCGGCCCGGTGGCCGGCGGCGGCGGGTACGGCCGTGAGCCGGACCAGCCGGACCCGTTCCGCCCGGTTGCGGCGCACCCTGCGGACGGACAGCTTCCAGCCGGGGAGGTCGGCGCGGTCCCCGGGGGCGGGGATGCGGCCGAGGAGGTCGGCGACGAGGCCGGCGACGGTCTCGTAGGGGCCCTCGGGCACTTCCAGGCCTATCCGGCGCAGGGTGTGGACGCGGCAGCTGCCGTCGGCCTCCCAGGAGGGGCGGCCGTCCTCGGCGGGTACGGCGGCCAGTTCGGGGGTGGCGTCCTCGGCGAGGTCGTGCTCGTCGCGGACCTCCCCGACGAGTTCCTCCACGATGTCCTCCAGGGTGACCACGCCCGCGGTGCCGCCGTACTCGTCGACGACCACGGCCATCGGCTGTTCGCTGCGCAGCCGCTCCAGCAGGGGCTGCACCGGCAGGGAGCCGGGCACCAGGAGCGGGGGGACGCAGATCCGGCCGACACCGACGCGGTCGCGTTCGGACTCGGCGACGGCGAGGGCGTCCTTGAGGTGGACCACGCCGGTGACCTCGTCGATGCGTTCGCGGTAGACCGGGAAGCGGGACAGGCCGGTGGCGCGGGTCAGGTTGAGGACGTCGGCCGCGGTGGCCGTCTCCTGGAGGGCGCTGACCCTGACCCGGGGGGTCATGACGTGCTGGGCGGTCAGTCCGCCGAGGGAGAGGGTCCGTACGAAGAGGTCGGCGGTGTCCTGTTCGAGGGCGCCGGCCTGGGCCGAATGGCGTACCAGGGAGACCAGTTCGCCGGGGGTGCGGGCGGAGGCCATCTCCTCGGTGGGTTCCACGCCGAGGGCCCGTACGAGGCGGTTCGCGACGGCGTTGAGGCCGGCGATGACCGGCCGGAACAGGCGGGAGAAGGCGTGCTGCGGGCCGGCGACGAACCGGGCCACCTGGAGCGGCCGGGAGACCGCCCAGTTCTTCGGGACGAGTTCGCCGACGACCATCTGGACGGCGGAGGCGAGCAGCATGCCGATGACGACGGCGACGCCGGGGACGACTCCCTTCGGCAGGCCGGTCGCGGCGAGCGGCCCGGACAGCAGGGCGGCCAGGGCGGGCTCGGCGAGCATGCCGACCACGAGGGAGGTGATGGTGATGCCGAGCTGGGTGCCGGAGAGCTGGAAGGACAGCTCCCGCAGGGCCTTGACGACCGTGCGGGCACGGCGGTCCCCGTCGGCTGCGGCGCGTTCGGCCTCGGGGCGTTCCACGGTGACGAGGCCGAACTCGGCCGCCACGAAGAAGCCGTTGGCGAGGATCAGGGCGAATGCCGCCGCGAGCAGGAGTAGCGGGATGGTCATGCCGCCGCCTCCACGGGGAGGGCGGCGCGGGTATTACCGGACGATCCGTCCATTGCTGGAGGGAGTCACTCCTCGAGTTGCAGGTGCCCGCGGGTTCCGGTGTCCGGGGCCGGCGGGCGGGGCGCACGGCTGTGCCCCGCCACCAGGGTAGTCACTGGCCCGGCCGCCGCAACGGTAGGCGGCGACGGGGGTCGTCCGCTCAGCGGTCGTTCGTCCCGGTTCCGCGGGTCTCGGCGAGGGCGCGCAGGGCGCGCGCGTCGCCGATCGCCTGCTGCTTCGCGACGCCCGGCTGAATGCCGAGGGCGGGCAGGCTGGTGCCGTCGCTGAGGTCGAGGAAGACCCACGGGTCGCCGGGGCGCAGGTTGACCCGGAGGATCTCGGCCCAGGCGAGGCGGCGGGTGTTGGTGAGGTTGACGACGGTGACGCCGTCCTCGTCGGCGACGACCTTGGGGCGGCTGAGCAGGACGAGGACGGAGCTCAGCAGGACGGCGACGAAGACGAAGCTGATCCGCTCGCCGGGCTGCAGGCGCTCCAGCAGCACGGCGATGCCGGTGATGGTGGCGAACATGACGGCCCCCACGCCCAGCAGGACGGCCCGGGTGCGGGTCGGCCGGAAGGTGACCGGCAGGGCGGGGATGACGGGCTGGGCGGCGGACTCGGCCATGGTGCGGTGCCTTCTGGGTGGGCGTGCGGGCCGGGGGCGGGCAGGCCGGTCGGGCGTGCCGTCCCCGAGGGGAGCGGGGGGTGTCCGCGGGGCGGGGCCGCCCGCCCGGTGGGTGCCGGGCGGGCGGGACCTCGCGGACACGGCCCAGGTGTCAGAGGCGGCAGGCGTGGATCGACGTGGTGAGGATCGCGCGGGCGCCGAGTTCGTACAGGTCGTCCATGATCCTCTGGGCCTCCTTGGCCGGGACCATGGCGCGGACGGCGACCCAGCCCTCGTTGTGCAGCGGGGACACGGTCGGCGACTCCAGGCCCGGGGTGAGGGCGACGGCGCGCTCCAGGTGCTCGGCGCGGCAGTCGTAGTCCATCATCACGTAGCTGCGGGCCACCAGGACACCCTGGAGGCGGCGCAGGAACTGCTGGACCTGCGGGTCGTCGGCGTCGGCGCCGTTGCCGCGGATGACGACGGCCTCGGAGGTGAGGATCGGCTCGCCGATGACCTCCAGGCCGGCGTTGCGCAGGCTGGTGCCGGTCTCGACGACGTCGGCGATGATCTGGGCCACGCCGAGCTGGATGGCGGTCTCGACCGCGCCGTCCAGGTGGACGACGGAGGCGTCGATGCCCTGGTCGGCGAGGTGCTTGGCGACGATTCCCTCGTACGAGGTCGCGATCGTCATGCCGTCGAAGTCCTCGGGGCCCTTCGCGGTGCCGGGGGTGGTGGCGTAGCGGAAGGTGGACCGGCCGAAGTTCAGCGGCAGGATCTCCTCGGCGCTGGCGCCGGAGTCGAGCAGCAGGTCGCGGCCGGTGATGCCGATGTCGAGCTTGCCCGACGAGACGTAGATCGCGATGTCCTTGGGGCGGAGGTAGAAGAACTCCACCTCGTTCTCGGGGTCGACGACCACGAGCTCCTTGGACTCCTTGCGCATCCGGTAGCCGGCCTCATGGAGCATCGCCGACGCCGGTCCGGAGAGAGAACCCTTGTTGGGGACGGCGATGCGCAGCATGGGACTTCCTTTGTTGCGTGGGTGGCGTGGTTGCGGGTGGGTGTGCGGGCCGCGGTCAGAGGTGGGCGTAGACGTCGTCGAGGGAGATCCCGCGCGCGACCATCATCACCTGGACGTGGTACAGCAGCTGCGAGATCTCCTCGGCGGCGGCTTCCTTGCCCTCGTACTCGGCGGCCATCCAGACCTCGGCGGCCTCTTCGACGACCTTCTTGCCGATGGCATGGACTCCCTTGCCCACCAGCTCGGCGGTGCGGGAGGTGCTGGGGTCGCCGGTGGCGGCCTTGTGCTGGAGCTCGGTGAAGAGCTCCTCGAAGGTCTTGGAGGTCTTGTTCGCCATGATGTCCTTAGAGTACGGGCTGACCGGGGTGCCCCGGTGCCGGGGTTCACCCCTTGGACCGCGTGGGACGTCCTAGCGCCAGGGCTCGCTCACGGTGCGCAGGGTCATGGCGGTGGAGACCGCGGCGGTGACCGCTTCGTGGCCCTTGTCCTCGTTCGACCCTTCGAGTCCGGCGCGGTCCAGGGCCTGCTCGTCGTTGTCGCACGTCAGGACGCCGAAGCCGACGGGGACCCCGGTGTCGATGGAGACCTGGACCAGGCCCTGGGTGACGCCCTGGCAGACGTAGTCGAAGTGCGGGGTGCCGCCGCGGATGACCACGCCGAGGGCGACGATGGCGTCGTAGCCGCGGCCGGCCAGGACCTTCGCGACGACCGGGAGCTCGAAGCTGCCGGGGACGCGGAGCAGGGTCGGCTCGTCGATGCCGAGCTCGTGCAGGGCCCGCAGGGCCCCGTCGACCAGTCCGTCCATGACCTTCTCGTGCCACTGGGCCGCGATCACGGCCACGCGGAGGTCTCCGCAGTTCTTCACGCTCAGTTCGGGTGCGCCCTTGCCGCTCACAGCTCTGCTCCTCGGTGGTTCGTGGATGTACGTACGGGTGGGTGGTGCGTGTCTACTGGTTGCCGCAGGCGGAGGTGGTCACGGGCCCGTCCAGCCAGGGCAGGTCGTGACCCATCCGGTCCCGCTTGGTGCGCAGGTACCGCAGGTTGTGCTCCCCGGCCTCGACGGGCATGGACTCGCGGCTGGCGACCGTGATGCCGTGCCGGTCGAGGGCGTCGGACTTCTCGGGGTTGTTGGTCATCAGGCGGACGCTGCGGACGCCGAGGTCGGCGAGGATCTGCGCGCCGGCGGCGTAGTCGCGGGCGTCGGCGGGCAGGCCGAGCTCCAGGTTGGCGTCGAGGGTGTCGCGGCCGCGCTCCTGGAGTTCGTACGCGCGCAGCTTGGACAGCAGTCCGATGCCGCGGCCCTCGTGGCCGCGCAGGTAGACGACGACGCCGCGGCCCTCGTTCCTGATCCGTTCCATGGAGGCGTGCAGCTGGGGGCCGCAGTCGCAGCGCTGCGAGGCGAAGATGTCGCCGGTCAGGCACTCGGAATGCATGCGCACGAGGATGCCGGTGCCGTCGCCGATCTCGCCGTGGACGAGGGCGACGTGCTCGACGCCGTCGACGGTGGAGCGGTAGCCGTGGGCGGTGAACGGGCCGAAGGCGGTCGGCAGGCTGACCTCGGCCTCGCGGCGCACCGTGGGCTCGGCGGAGCGGCGGTAGGCGATCAGGTCCTCGATGGAGATGATCGTCAGGCCGTGCTTGCGGGCGAAGGGGATCAGCTCGGGCAGGCGGAGCATGACGCCGTCCTCGCCGGCGATCTCCACGATGGCGCCGGCCGGGCGCAGGCCCGCGAGGCGGGCGAGGTCGACGGCGGCCTCGGTGTGGCCGTTGCGGACCAGGACGCCGCCGGGCTTGGCCCGCAGCGGGAAGACGTGCCCCGGGCGGACGAAGTCGCCGGGTCCGCTGACTCCGTCGGCGAGCATCCGCAGGGTGGTGGCGCGGTCGGCGGCGGAGATGCCGGTGGTGACGCCGTGGGCGGCGCTCGCGTCGACGGAGACGGTGAAGGCGGTCTTCATCGACTCGGTGTTGTTCTGGACCATCTGGGGGAGTTCGAGCCGCTCCAGCTCGTCGCCCTCCATGGGGGCGCAGATCAGGCCGCGGCACTCGCTCATCATGAAGGCGATGATCTCGGGGGTGGCCTTCTCGGCGGCGATGACGAGGTCGCCCTCGTTCTCGCGGTCCTCGTCGTCGACGACGACGACGGGCCGGCCCGCGGCGATGTCACGGATCGCCTGCTCGACGGGGTCGAGGCGGAAGGTCTCTTCGGGGATGTCGGGCACGGGCTTGAGGCTGGTCATGCCGTTGCTCCTTCCAGGGCCGGGGCGGTGTTGGTGCGGGAGCGCTGGTACCAGTCGTAGGCACCCCACAGCACGAGGGCGAAGTAGACGACGTAGACGAGGCCGGAGAAGGCCAGGCCGCCGCTGAAGGCGAGGGGGACACCGACCAGGTCGACCAGGAGCCAGGCGAACCAGAACTCGACGAGGCCGCGGGCCTGGGCGACCATCGCGACGATGGTGCCGACGAAGATGTACGCGTCGGCCCAGGGGCTCCAGGACAGCGACGGGTAGAGGGTGAAGAGGCCTCCGACGGCGAGGGTGCCGAGGGCCGCTCCCCCGAGGAGCATGCCGCGTTCGGTCCAGGTGGCGGTGCGGACGGCGATGGAGCCGTCCTGGGCCTGCTGCCTGCCGCGCTGCCAGGAGATCCAGCCGAAGACGGCGACGCCGATGACGAGGAGCTGCTTGCCGACGCCGCCGGCGAGGTGCGCGGAGGCGTAGGCGGCGATGAGGATCAGGCCGGAGAGGAGCTGGGCGGGCCAGGTCCATATGGAGCGGCGCCAGCCGAGGGCCAGGGCGGCGAGGCCCATCAGGTTGCCGATCATGTCGGACCAGATGACCTTCTGCCCGAAGACCGTGAAGGCCTCCGTGTTGAGCCAGGTCAGGGCGCTCACCGGGCTTCTCCCGTCGGGTGCAGCGGGTCGACGCCGGCGGCGAGGAGGCGTTCGACGTACTTGGCGAGGACGTCGACCTCGAGGTTGACCGGGTCGCCGGGCTGCTTGATGCCCAGGGTGGTCAGGGCGAGGGTGGTGGGGATGAGGCTGATGGTGAACCAGTCGGCGGCGGCCTCGACGACGGTGAGGCTGACTCCGTCGACGGTGATGGAGCCCTTCTCGACGACGTAGCGGGAGAGGTTCGCGGGGAGCGCGACCTTGACGATCTCCCAGTGCTCGGAGGGGGTGCGGGAGAGGATCTCGCCGGTGCCGTCCACGTGGCCCTGGACGAGGTGGCCGCCGAGGCGTCCGCCGAGGGCCATGGGGCGTTCCAGGTTGACCCGGGAGCCGGTGGTCAGGGCGCCGAGGCTGGAGCGGTTGAGGGTCTCCTGCATGACGTCGGCGGTGAACTCGCCGTCGGCGGTCTCCACGACGGTGAGGCAGACGCCGTTGACCGCGATCGAGTCGCCGTGCTTGGCGTCCTCGGTGACGACGGGGCCGCGCAGGCGGAAGCGGGAGGCCTCCGCGAGCTGCTCGACGGCGGTGACCTCGCCCAGTTCTTCGACGATTCCGGTGAACACTCAGTGCTCCTTGGGGGCTGTGGGGACGGGCGTCGTCGCGGGGACGGCGGTGATGCGGAGGTCGGGGCCGATGCGGTCGGTCGCGGTGATGCGGAGCCGGAGCGCGTCGGTGAGGGTGGTGATGCCCGCGTCCGCGAGGGCGGCGGGGCCCGCGCCGAGGAGGACGGGGGCGAGGTAGCCGACGACGGTGTCGACGGCTCCGGCGGCGACGAAGGCGCCGGCCAGGGTGGGGCCGCCTTCGAGGAGGACGGAGCGGACGCCGCGCCGGTGCAGCTCGGCGAGGAGGGCGTCGACCCGGATGCCGTGCCCGTCGCGCGGGAGGCGGACGAGGTCCCTGCCGGCGAGGTGGCGGGTGGCCTCCTCGCCGAGGTCGTCGGCGACGGCGATCAGGGTGGGTGCGGCGTCGTCCAGGACGCGTGCGGCGGGGGGCACGGTGGCCCGGGTGTCCAGGACCACGCGCAGGGGCTGGGTGGCCCCGGCGATGCCGCGGACGGCCAGGTGGGGGTCGTCGGCGTGCAGGGTGCCGGAGCCGACCACGACGGCGTCGGCCTCGGCGCGCAGCCGGTGGACGTCGGCGCGGGACTCGGCGCTGCTGATCCAGCGGCTGCTGCCGTCCGCGGCGGCGATGCGGCCGTCGAGGGTGGCGGCGTACTTCCACAGGACGTGGGGGCGGCCCAGGCGTACGGAGGTGAGCCAGGCGGTGTTGCCGGCTTCGGCCTCGTCGGCGAGCAGCCCGGCCTCGGTGGCGACACCGGCGGCACGCAGGGTGGCCGCACCCCCGCTGGCCTGCGGGTTCGGGTCGGAGACGGCGTAGACCACGCGGGTGATGCCGGCGTCGAGGAGGGCTTGGGCGCAGGGGCCGGTGCGACCGGTGTGGTTACAGGGTTCCAAGGTGACGTAGGCGGTGCCGCCGCGGGCGGCGGGGCCGGCGGCGCGCAGGGCGTGGACCTCGGCATGGGGGCCGCCGGCCCGCTGGTGCCAGCCTTCGCCGACGATCGTGCCCGCGGCGTCGGTGACGACGCAGCCGACGACGGGGTTGGGGCTGGTGGAGCCGAGTCCGCGGGCGGCGAGCTCGACGGCTCGGCGCATGGCGCGGGTGTCCGCGTCGGGTACTGCGTGCGCGGCGTGGGTCGCCACCGGGTCCTCCTGCCTCATCGGGCACGGACTCCGGGGCCTGTCGGGATACGACAGATGGAGCGGAACAGCTCACGGGGACGCCGAGGCCGGAAAACGGCTCGACCTGGCACACCCCGCAGGGGTGCGCCGACGAACCGCCGACGGCGGCGTACCGGTCACTGGCCCGCCGCGCACTGCCTCCCATCCGGACTTTAACCGTCGGTCCAGGAATCTCACCTGGTCAACCGGCCGCTGGCTGCGGACGGGTCGCGGACTATAACCGCCGGTTCGGAATTACACCGACCCCGGAGTGCGCTGCTACTGGTACTCCAGCCAGTTTGCCACGGCCGATCGACCGCCATGCGGGTGATGCGGTGTGGCCTGGCTCACAGGGAGTGTCCGGAGGGTGACGCGCGAGTCGGACCGCACGAAGTGGACCCATGGTTGGTCCAGACCTATTGACGGGTTGGTCTAGTCCTCTTAACGTTCCCTTCATCTTCCCGGGAACAGCCCGTCAGATGTGCGCACGTCACGGGCCAACGAGCTTCCGCACCAGTCACGTTGCTCCACTTTGTGTCCACTTGTGTCCTGCATCCTCCCCTCCCCAGGAGGCACAATGCTGTCCCCCACACGTACGAGAGCGATGCTGCTGGCATCCGGCGCCGCGATCGCCGGACTGCTGGTCGGCGGTCTCTCGGCGGGCGTCTCGCACGCGGCAGACAACGAGAGCTGTCGCCCCGACGGCCTCTACAAGACGGCCGGGGTCGACGTCCCGTACTGCTCGGTCTACGACACCGAGGGCCGCGAGAAGATGGGCGCCGACCACCAGCGCCGCGTCATCGGCTACTTCACCGGCTGGCGAACCGGCAAGAACGGCCAGCCGTCCTACCTCGTCAACAACATCCCGTGGGACAAGATCACCCACATCAACTACGCGTTCGCGCACGTCGGCAGCGACAACAAGATCTCGGTCGGCGCCGACGGCCCGACGAACGAGGCCACCGGCATGACCTGGCCGGGCGTCGCCGGGGCCGAGATGGACCCCTCGCTCCCCTACAAGGGCCACTTCAACCTGCTGACGAAGTACAAGAAGCAGCATCCCGACGTGAAGACCCTGATCTCCGTCGGAGGCTGGGCCGAGACCGGCGGCTACTTCGGCGCGGACGGCAAGCGCGTGGCCTCCGGCGGCTTCTACAGCATGGCCACCAACGCGGACGGCTCCGTCAACCAGGCGGGCATCGACACCTTCGCCCAGTCCTCGGTCGACTTCGTCCGCAAGTACGGGTTCAACGGCGTCGACATCGACTACGAGTACCCGACCACGATGAAGGACGCCGGCAACCCGCTGGACTGGCAGATCGCCAACGCCCGCCGGGCCGGACTGGTCAAGGGCTACGACGCCCTCATGAAGAGCCTGCGCCAGAAGCTGGACGCGGCCGGCGCCGCCGACGGCAAGCACTACATGCTGACCGTCGCCGCTCCGTCCTCCGGCTACCTGCTGCGCGGCATGGAGACGTTCCAGATGCAGCAGTACCTGGACTACGTCAACATCATGTCCTACGACCTGCACGGCGCATGGAACGAGTACGTCGGCCCGAACGCCTCGCTCTTCGACGACGGCAAGGACGGCGAGCTCGCCGCCGCCGGCGTCTACGGCTCCCAGCAGTACGGCGGCATCGGCTACCTCAACACCGACTGGGCGTACCACTACTTCCGCGGCTCCATGCCGGCCGGCCGGATCAACATCGGCCTGCCCTACTACACCCGCGGCCACAAGAACGTCCAGGGCGGCACCGACGGCCTGTGGGGCAAGGCGGCGGCCACCAGCTGCCCGGCCGGCTCCGGGCTGACCAAGTGCGGTGACGGCGCGGTCGGCATCGACAACCTGTGGCACGACAAGGACGACAACGGCAACGAGTCCCCCGCGGGCTCCAACCCGATGTGGCACGCCAAGAACCTGGAGAAGGGGATCGTCGGCGACTACGTCTCGCAGTACGGCTTCCCCGCGAACACCTCACTGACCGGCACCTACGCCCGCAAGTACGACTCGACCCTGGTCGCGCCGTGGCTGTGGAACGCGCAGAAGAAGGTCTTCCTCTCCACCGAGGACGAGCAGTCGGTGGCCGCCAAGGCCGACTACGTGGTCGACCGCGGCATCGGCGGCACCATGGTCTGGGAGATGGCCGGCGACTACGGCTGGAACGCGGCCAAGGGCCAGTACGAGATGGGCTCCACCCTCACCTCGCTGATGTACGACAAGTTCAAGGCCGCTTCCCCGTACGGCGCGAAGAAGGCGGGCACCACCGTGCCGCCGGCCCAGGCGGTCGACATCAAGACCGAGTTCACCGAGTTCAAGCTCGGCGACTCGAACTACCCGATCACCCCGAAGATCAAGATCACGAACAACACCAGGACGGCGCTGCCGGGCGGCACCGAGTTCCAGTTCGACTACTCGACCTCGGCCCCGAACAACGCCTCCGACCAGTCCGGCTTCGGCACGAAGGTCATCAGCAGCGGCCACACCGGCACCAACGTGGGCGGACTGAAGGGCGACTTCCACCGGGTGTCGCTGAAGCTCCCGGCCTGGCAGTCCCTGGCCCCCGGCGCCTCCGTCGACCTGGCCTTCAACTACTACCTGCCGGTGTCCACCCCCTCCAACTGGACGGTGAACATCTCCGGCACGACGTACGCGCTCGCCGGTGACCTGGCGCGCGGCACCACGGTCGGCGAGCCGGGCGGCGGCAGCACCCCGCCCACGACGCCGCCGACCACGCCTCCCACCACTCCCCCGACGACCCCGCCGACCACCCCTCCGGGTGGTACGTGCACCAACCCGGCGTACACCGCGGGCACGGTCTACAACAGCGGCAACCTCGTCTCCCACAAGGGCCGCAACTGGCGGGCCCAGTGGTGGACGCAGAACGAGGAGCCCGGCACCACCGGCGAATGGGGTGTCTGGAAGGACCTGGGAGCCTGCTGACCGGCGGCTCCGCCAGGTGAACGCGAGGCAGGACCCGGTGGCCCGGCGGCCACCGGGTCCTCTGCCGTACGGCGGCGGACGCCCTCCGGCCCGGGGCCTGCCGCCCGGGGCCTTCCGGGAGGATCGGGTGGAGACGGTCCCCGGCGGAAGGAAGATCCATGAGCGGCATCGTCGTCACGGGCGGCACCGGCACCCTCGGCACACCCCTCGTCGCCCGGCTGCGGGACCTCGGGCACGAGGTCCGCGTGCTGAGCCGGCACTCCCCCGACCACCCGGTCGACCTGCGGGACGGCCGCGGCCTGGACGCGGCCCTGGCCGGCGCGGAGGTGGTCGTGCACTGCGCCAGTGACGCGCGGGGCGGCGGCAGGGGCGACGAGGCGGCCGCGGGCCGCCTGATCGACGCGGCCCGGCGGGCGGGGACCGTCACCAACATCGTCTACATCTCGATCGTCGGCGTGGACGTGGTGCCGCTCGGCTACTACCGCCGCAAGCTCGCGGTCGAGCGGATGCTGGAGGCGTCCGGGCTCGGCGTCACGGTCCTGCGGACGACGCAGTTCCACGACCTGGTGGCCACGATCGTGGGCACCCTGGCCGGACTGCCGGTCGTACTCGTCCCGAAGGGGGTACGGGTCCAGCCGGTCGCCGTCGGCGAGGTCGCGGACCGGCTGGCGGAGCTGGCCGTGCCCGCCCCCTCGGGCCGGGTGCCGGACCTGGGCGGCCCGGAGATCCGCAGCCTGGCGGAGCTGGCCCGCGCCTACCTGGCGGCCACCGGCGGACGCCGCCGGGTGCTGGCCGTCCCCCTGGCGGGCAGGACGTACGCGAGCCTGCGCCGGGGCGGCAACCTGGCACCGTCGCACGCGGTCGGACGGGGCACCTTCGCCGCGTACCTGCGGGAACGGGACGTCTGAGAGCCGGACGCGGCGGGTCCGCCCGGCACCCGGGCGTCCGGCCGCTCAGGACCCGGACGCCGGCCCCGCCGCCAGGGCGCGGCGGGCGACCGCCCGCAGCGCGGCGCGGCGGATCAGCCCGCCGAAGGGCCGGGCCAGCAGGTACCAGTACGGGGCGAACACCCGCCGGGTGCGCGGGTCGACGGCGACGACGCGGGTCTCGGTGTGCAGCAGGGCGCCGCGCGAGTGCGGGGTGACCCGGAGGTTGACGGCCGCCCTGAGGTGGCCGGGGGTGCGGAAGGAGTGGAACTCCTCGGGCCCCGCGAGGCGGACGAAGGGGGCCGCGGGCTTCCACCACTGGCCCGCGGCACCGGACACGGTCTCCCGGCCCGGCAGTTCGGCGAGCGGTACGAAGGTGCCGGCCATCGCCTCGCGCAGGGTCCTCGGCGCGCTCCGGGGCCGGGGAGCAGGCCGGGGCCCGCCGCGGCGGCGCGCCAGGCCCGGCAGGGTGCGGACGGCCATCAGGATCCGGGCGACGGGGACGTCCCCGGCTTCCAGGGCCTGCGCGGCCTCCCACACGGTCTGCGGCGGGGCGGGCACGACGAGGGTGTGCACCTCGCGGAAGTCCCAGCGCCCCAACACCTCGTCGATCAGCACCCGTTCCCCTCCCGGCGGTCGTGCCGCGACCTTCTCACACGGGGCCGGACCGCCCGGGGGCGGGTGGCCCGAAGAGCACCTCCTGGGCGGCGTCGCGGGCGGCGAGGCGGGCGCCGGACAGGACCGCGGGGTCGCCGAGCCCGGTGGCCCGTACGGCGGTCGGGACGGGCGTGAGTTCCGCCAGGCGGCGGGCCACCCGGTCGGCGAGGGCCGGACCGCCCGCGAGGCCCAGTCCGCCGCCGAGGATGACGCAGCCCGGGTCGAGGACGGCGGTGACGGCGGCGGCGCCGAGGGCCAGGCGTTCGGCGAGCTCGTCGAGGAACGCCGCGCCGGCCGCGCCGGCCACCGCCGCCTCCGGGGCTCCCGTGAAGCCGTGGCGGGCGGCCAGCGCGGCGACCGCGCCCCGGCCGGCCAGGGCGTGGAACCCGCCGTCGCAGCCGGTGGCCGAGGGCAGCCCCGAGGTGCCCGGCACCGGCAGGAAGCCGATCTCGCCAGCGCCGCCGGAGGCGCCGCGCCGGAGCCTGCCGTCCAGGACCACCGCGGCGCCGACGCCCGCGCCCAACCAGAGCAGCACGAAGGATTCGAGGTCGCGGGCGGCGCCGAGGCGCTGCTCCGCCACGGCCGCGAGGTTGGTCTCGTTCTCGACGAGCACCCGGGCCGGCAGTTCCCGCTGGAGCAGGGCGACCAGGTCGCGGTGCCAGGCCGGGAGGCCGCTGGTGTCGCGGAGTTCGCCGGTGGCGGGCGCGACCAGGCCGGGGGCTCCGACGACCACGGTGTGCAGCGCGTCCGCCCCGGCCTCGCGGGCCGTGCGCCGCAGGACCGCGACCGCGTCGCGCGGCGCGTCGACGGGCAGGGCGGCCTCGGCGAGGGGCCGGCCGAGCAGGTCGGTGACCACCATGGTCGCGCTGTCGGTGCGGACGTCGAGGGCGGCGAGGTGGGCGCGGTGGGCGACGATCCCGTACAGCTTGGCGTTGGGGCCGCGGCGCTGTTCCCCGGACTCCCCGACGATCTCGATCAGGCCGGCGGAGGCCAGCCGCTCGACGAGGTCGGCGACGGAGGGCCGGGACAGGCCGGTCAGCGCCTTGAGCCGGCTCGCCGTCAGGGGGCCTTCCTCCTGGAGGAGGTTGAGGGCCAGCCGGTCGTTGATGGCCCGGGCCGTGCTCGGGGAGGCGGGCGAGAGGGCTGAGGTCACGCGCTCATCCTAGGGAGTGACGGGGCGAACATACGTCTTATCTATCAGGCAGGGTTCCTGATAGTTTAAGGCGCATGATCGGGGACCCCCACTTCAGCCCGGCGCGACTGCGCCGTGCCCGCATCGCCATCGCCGCCGTCTTCTGCGTCCACGGCGCCGTCACCGGCTCCTTCGCCACCCGCATCCCCTGGATCCAGGACCACGCCGGACTCGGTGCGGGCACCCTGGGACTCGCCCTCGCCGCCCCCGCCGTGGGCGCCGCGCTCGCGATGCCGCTGGCCGGGCGGATCAACCACCGCTTCGGCGCCCGCCCGGCCCTGCGCGGACTGCTCGCCCTCTGGACCCTCTCCCTGGTCCTGCCGAGCCTCGCCCCCAACCTCCCGGCCCTGTGCCTGGTCCTCTTCGTGTACGGGGCCACCGCGGGCATGTCCGACGTGGCCATGAACGCCCTGGGCGTGGAGACCGAGAACAGGCTCGGCCGTTCGATCATGTCCTCGCTGCACGGCATGTGGAGCGTGGGCGCCCTCCTGGGGTCGGCCGCCGGTACGGTCGCCGCCCACACCGGGGTCGACGCCCGGCTGCACCACCTCGTCGCCGCGCTGGTGCTGACCGCGGCCGGCCTGGTCGCCGTACAGGGGGTGCTGGACCTGCGCAGCGCAGACGAGGCGCCGGCGCCGCCGCACTTCGCGATGCCGCCGAAGTCGGCGCTGCTCATCGGCGCCGTCGGCTTCTGCGCGGTGTTCGCCGAGGGGGCGAGCCTCGACTGGTCCGCGGTCTATCTGCGGGACGTCCTGGACACGGACGCCGGCCTGGCGGCCGCCTCCACCACGGCGTTCGCGCTCACCATGGCGGTCGCCCGGCTCGTCGGCGACCGCGTCGTGGACCGCTTCGGGCCCGTGCGCACCGTCCGCGCGGGCGGGGTGCTGGCCACCCTGGGCGGGCTGCTCGTCGTGGGGGTCCGCCATCCGGCCGCCGCGCTGGCCGGGTTCGGGCTGATCGGGCTCGGCATCGCGGTGGTGGTCCCGCTGGCCTTCGCCGCCGCTGGCCGCAGCGGACCGGCCCCGGCACAGGCCATCGCGGGGGTCGCGACGATCACCTACACGTCCGGGCTGATCGCTCCGTCGGCGATCGGCGCGGTGGCCGACGCCACCTCGCTGGTGGTGTCCTTCGCCCTGGTGACCCTGCTGGCCTCCGCGCTGGTCGTCGGCGCCTCGGTGCTGGGCCGCAAGCCCCCGGTGGGGCAGTCTGGGGGCGGGATCACCGGGCAGGCCGGGCCGGCCGGCCGGGACGAACCCGCCGATATACGGCCGTAATATGTCGACTGGCCGCAGCGGCACCCGTACGCTGCGGCCTCGACGTGTGCGCGGCAGGAGCCGCGATCCCCGGAGAACAGGAGTGGAACATGGGCCTCGGCGTGGGCTGGACCCTGCACGGAGACGGGCGGACCCCCGCCCCCGGCGCGGTGGTCCGCCCGGAGGAGCGGCTGTCGTGGCCGCGGACCGCCGGGCTGGGGGCCCAGCACGTCGTGGCCATGTTCGGCGCGAGTTTCGTCGCCCCGGTCCTGATGGGCCTGGACCCGAACCTGGCCATCATGATGTCCGGTGTCGCGACGGCGATCTTCCTGCTGGCGACGCGCGGCCGGGTCCCCTCCTACCTCGGCTGTTCGCTGGCGTTCGTCGGCGTCGCGGCGGCGATCCGGGCGTCGGGCGGGGACAGCGCGGTGGTCACCGGCGCGGTGTTCGTCGTGGGCGCGGCGCTGTTCCTCGCGGGACTGGCCGTCCAGCGGTTCGGGTCCCGGATCATCCACGCGGCGATGCCGCCCGTGGTGACGGGCGCCGTGGTGATGCTGATCGGCTTCAACCTGGCTCCGGTCACCGCGACCACCTACTTCCCGCAGGACCAGTGGACGGCCCTGCTGACCATGGCGTTCACCGGCTTCGCGGTGGTCTGCCTGCGCGGCTTCTGGTCGCGCATCGCGATCTTCCTGGGCCTGCTGTTCGGGTACGCGGTCTCCTGGCTCTTCGACCGGGTCTTCGGCATGATCCACTCCCCCGCGGGCGGCGCCGAGGCGGTGGACCACTGGCGGCTGGACCTCTCCGGGGTCGGCGAGGCCGACTGGATCGGGCTGCCGTCCTTCCACGCGCCCGCCTTCGAGTGGTCCGCCATCCTGATCGCCCTGCCCGTGGTGATCGCACTCATTGCCGAGAACACCGGCCACATCAAGGCCGTCGGGGAGATGACGGGGGACCCCCTGGACGACAAGCTGGGCACGGCCATCGCCGCGGACGGCGCCGCGTCCATGCTGTCCACCGCCGTCGGCGGCCCGCCGAACACCACCTACTCCGAGAACATCGGCGTGATGGCCGCCACCCGGGTCTACTCCACGGCGGCCTACTGGGCGGCCGCCGCCTTCGCCCTGCTCTTCGGGCTCTGCCCCAAGTTCGGCGCGGTCGTCGCCGCCATCCCCGGCGGGGTGCTGGGCGGCATCACGGTCATCCTCTACGGGATGATCGGCCTGCTCGGCGCCCAGATCTGGATCAACGGCGGGGTGGACCTGCGCAATCCGCTGAACCTGGTCCCGGCCGCCGCGGGCATCATCATCGGCGTCGGCGGGGTGACCCTGAAGATCACCGACAGCTTCGAACTCGGCGGCATCGCCCTGGGCACCATCGTGGTGATCGTCGGCTACCACGCGCTGCGGCGGTTCGCACCGGCGCACCTGAAGACGCAGGAGCCCCTGCTCGACGCGGGCACCTCCGCCTACGACGACACCGCGGACCGCGGGGAGGACGAGGACAAGCCCCGTTGACGCCGTTTCGCCCGAACCGGGGAAGGTGACGGCCAAGTTCCCCGGATCGGCGCCGGCGCCTGCGACTGTTCCTCCCATGGAAGCGGTGCTGGCGCGGATGCGCGCCCTGGACGAGCGGCTCCCGCCACAGGACGGTGTCGCCGTCTTCAACCGGGTCTACCTGACGGTCACGGAGACCCTGAACCGGGGCATCGAGACCGGTGGGTTCCCCGCTCCGCGGCGGGCCGAGACGCTCGGCGTGCGCTTCGCCGAGCGCTATCTGACGGCCGTCGAGGCCGACCGGGCCCCGGCCTGCTGGCGCCCCCTGCTGCAGTACCGGCGCCATCCCGGCATCCGCCCGCTGCAGCACGCGCTCGCGGGCATCAACGCCCACATCGGCCACGACCTGGCGCTCGCGGTGGTCTCCACCTGCCGCTCCCTGGAGTGCGAACCGGGCGCGCTGGAGGCGGACTTCGACCGGGTCGGCGACACGCTGGTCGCCCTGGAGGAGCACATCCGGGAGGACCTGATGCCGGGCCCGGACCTGCTGGAGGTCGCCGACCCGCTGACCCACCTGGTCGGCTCCTGGAGCCTGGAGCGGGCCCGGGCCGGCGCCTGGGCGGCGGCCCGCCTGCTGTGGACGCTGCGCCGCACCCCCGAACTGGCCGAGGAGTTCCGCGAGTCCCTCGACGCGGGCGTGGGTCTGGTCGGCCGCTGCCTGCTGGTCCCCACGGGCTGACACCCGGGCGGCCCCGTCCCGCGTCCGGACCGTAGGCTCGCGCGGGTGACCAGCTTCGCCACGCACCGGCTCCGGGTACACGACACGGCCCGCCCGGCCCACCGCCGCCTGTCGGCGCTGCGCACCTGCCTGACGCAGTTCGCCCCGTACGGCTTCCGTGCGACCTACGACCACCTGTGCCGCAGCGCCGGCGTACCGGTCCGGCTGGAGGAGGACCCCGGGGCACTGGTCTGGGCGGTGGAGGAGCTCCACGCCGCGCGGGAGATCTGGCGGGCGGAGCAGGCCGCCTGGGAGGCCCGTCGGCGCGTGCAGAAGGGCGAGGGCCGCCGCACCCCGGATCCGCCGCAGCCGACGCGCCTGCTGTCGTGCCCCGATCCCGAGTTCCACCCGGCCGGACCGCTGCCCGCCCTGATGCCCCGGATCATGCGCGCCCGCACGGACCGCCCGGCGGTGTCCTGTCCCCTGTGCGAGGCGGACCACGGAACGGTCGAGCGGCACGACGGGTACCGCTTCCACCGCACGTGCGCACGGTGCGGGGTGGGCCTCGGGCCACTGCCCGGACGCCTCCCGGCCGGGGCGGCCGCCGAACGGGAGGCCCGCTGGCGCGCGGTCTGGAACAGGACGGCCCGGACCGGGGAGCCGTCGGCGACGACGGACGGAGCGCGGCCGTGACGACATGGCTCCTGGACGGCGGGCCGGTCGCCGCGGACGCCCCGGTCAGCCGGACCGGCGGTGTGCCGCTGGCTCCCGTCGGCACGGTCTGGCCGGTGTGCCGCGCGTGCGCCGGGCCGCTGCAGTTCCTCGCGCAGCTGGTGCTCGACGCGGGCGTGCTGGCCCTGTTCATGTGCGCGCACCGGCCCGGCGGGTGCGAGCAGTGGAGCCCCTCGGCCGGAGGGAACCTGGCCCTGCTGCTGCCCGCCGGGGGCCTGGTGCCCGTACCGGTCCCGCGCGGCGCGGATCCGGAGGTGCTGGGGCTGGGCGCCGCACGGGCGGCCCTGGCGGCCCTCGCGGTGCCGGCCGGGCGGGCGGTGCTGGGCGTGCTCGGCGGGGAGCCCGCCTGGCTGCAGTACGACGAGACCCCCGGCTGCCCCGGGTGCGCCCGGCCCATGGAGTTCGCGGCGGGCCTGGAGGAGGGGCTGGCCCCGGTCACGTCCATGAACTTCGGCTCGGGGCGGGGCTACGCCCACGTCTGCCGCGGGTGCGGGCGGGCGGCGTTCCTCTGGCAGTGCTGAGCACCCGGCGGCGGACGGCGCGGCCCCGGGGCCGGGAGGTCCGGGCGGACATGAGGACGGGCCGCCGGCCCGCGTGCTGACGGCGCGGGGCGGCGGCCCGTGATCAGGGGGCCGGGAGGATCAGTCCTCCGGGAGCTCGACCGGGGCGATCTCGTCGTAGACGTCGCCCGGGCCCGGGTTGGTGGAGTCCGTGGACCCGCCGAGGTGGTGCATGACGCCCCAGACGGCGTTCAGGGCGGTCTGGACCGCACCCTCGGCCCAGCCGGCCGTCCAGGAGATGTCGTCGCCCGCGAGGAAGATGCCGCGCTTGTCCTCGGGGAGGCGGTCCTGCATGAAGTGCGTGTACAGGCGGCGCTGGTAGCGGTAGTGGCCGGGGAGGTTGGCCTTGAACGCGCCCATGAAGTAGGGCTCGTCCTCCCAGGACACGGTGACCGGGTTGCCGATGATGTGCCGGCGGATGTCGACGTTGGGGTAGATCTCGCCGAGGGACTTCAGCATGACCTCCATCCGCTCGTTCGCGGACAGCGGCAGCCACTTCAGGCTGTCGTCGCACCAGGTGTAGGACAGGCAGATGACGGCCGGCTTGTCGGGGCCGTTGTCCAGCAGGTACGTGCCGCGGGTCATGCGGTCGGTCAGGGTCATCGACATGACGTCGCGGCCGGTCGCCTCGTCCTTGTCCAGCCAGAACGGCCGGTCGACGGGGACGAACAGCTTCGACGACTCCATGTAGTGGGTGCGCTCGATCGCCGTCCAGTGGTCGATCGGGAACAGCGTGTCGTCACACTCGATCTTCGACAGCAGCATCCAGGACTGGGCCGTGAAGATCGCGGCGCGGTACGTGCGGATGTCGCCGGAGGAGTCGGTGACCGTGATGCGGTTGCCCGCCGTGCGGTGCAGCCGGGTCACGGCCGGACGCGGGGTGCCGCCGTGCAGGGAGGACAGCGAGGTGCCCTGCGCCCAGTGCACGATCTTCTCGGGCTCGCGCTCCCACAGGCGCAGCGGCAGCTGCTGGGAGCCGCCGACGATGCCGCGGTGGTGGTCGTCGGCCTCGGTGTAGACGACGCGCAGGATCTCCAGGATGGAGTTCGGGAAGTCGGTGTCCCAGCCGCCGGTGCCGAAGCCGACCTGGCCGAAGATCTCGCGCTTGCGGAAGGACTTGAACGCCTCCGACTTGCACAGGAAGCCGTAGAAGGTCTCGTCGTCGAGCTTCTCGACGAGCTTGGCCCAGATCTCGCGGATGCGCGGGACGTCCCGCTCGCGCATCGCGGTGTTCATGTCGGAGAAGTCGGCGCCCTCGTCGAGGCAGGCGTTCCAGGCCTCGGCGACGTCGCGGTAGATCTGCGGGAGGTCGGCGATGGTCTCGGCGTAGTGGCTCTCGCCCTTGAGGTCGACGACCGTGGAGGGGGTGGCCTCGGCGAGCGGGTTGGGGAAGGGCTCGGTGACCAGGCCGACCAGGTCGATGTAGTGCTGCAGGGCCGTGGAGGAGGGCGGGAAGCGCATGGCGCCCATCTCGGCGGTGAGGCCCTCGGTCTCCGCGCCCTCGAAGCCGACGGTGCGCAGGCGGCCGCCGATCTGGTCGGCCTCGTAGACGACGGGCTTGAGGCCCATCTTCATGAGCTCGTAGGCCGAGACGATGCCGGAGAGTCCGCCGCCGATGACGGCGACCTCGGTGCCGAGCTCGGTCGCGGGTATCTGCCCGAGGCCGGCCGGGTGGGCGAGGAAGTCGTCGTAGGCGTAGGGGAAGTCCGGACCGAACATGGTGATCGGCGGCTGGCCGTCGCTGTGCGGAACGGCGGTCGTGGGCACCGTGGACGTCATGGGTCGGACTCCTTGCGGGCAGGGCTCGGGGGTGGAGCGGTGGAGGCGGGGGGAGGGCCGTGCGGGGGGGCGGGCCGGGGTCAGACGAGGGAGGCGTAGAGCCCCGGGCGGCGGTCGCGCAGGTAGGGGTTGTTCTCGCGCGAGGCGCCGAGCAGCGCGGGGTCGACCTCGCCGAACACCATCTCCTCGCCGCGGCCGGCGCGGGTGCGGGTGGTGCCGTCGGGGCTGGCGAGGCAGCTGAGGCCGACGAACTCGAACTCGCCCTCGGGGCCGGTGCGGTTGACGTACGCGACGTACATCTGGTTCTCGAAGGCCCGCACGGGGACGACGTGCTCGGCGACGAACTGGAAGGGGTGCATCTGCGCGGTCGGCACGAGGAGGAGGTCGGTGCCGGCCAGGGCGTGGGAGCGGACGTTCTCGGGGAACTCCACGTCGTAGCAGATCATGATGCCGATGCGGATGCCGTCGAGCTCGGCCTGGACGACGGGGGTGTCGCCGGGGGTGAAGGCGTCCTGCTCGAAGCAGCCGAAGAGGTGGGTCTTGCGGTAGTTCGCGAGGGAGCTGCCGTCGCGGCCGATGAGCTGGGCGGAGTTGTAGACCGTCTCGCCGTCGCGCTCGGGGTAGCCGTAGAGGACGGCGAGGCCGTGGCGGCGGGCGATGTCGGCGATGGCCCGGGCGGAGTCGCCGTCGCGGGGCTCCGCGTAGCCGGGGACGGCGTCCAGGTCGAGGGCGTAGCCGGTGAGGAACATCTCCGAGGTGACCAGCAGCCCGGCCCCGCCCTGCGCGGCACGCTCGGCGGCCTCGTCGAGCGCCTTGAGGTTCTCGGCGACGTCGCCGAGCCGTCCGGAGCTCTGGAGGAGGGCGGTGCGCAGCGTGGGCATGTACGTACCTCTGTGGCAGGTGGGGTGGGTGCGGTCCTCTAAACGGTACGTTTCGCCCTCCCGACGCAACAAGGCGCCGATGTTGCGCGCTGCCGTGCGATTCGTTGCGCCTTGACGGCCCTTTACGGCGATTCGTTGCGTGACATGCGCGGGCCTGCGCTTCAGGCCGTGGTGCGGCGCAGCAGGAGGGTGGCGAATCCCCAGGTGGCGCGGTATCCGCCGAGCCATTCGGCGCGGTGGGCGGTGGCCGTGGCGAGGGCTTCGGCGCTGTCCGGGTGGTCGGGATGGTCCAGGGCCCATGCGGCCAGGGATCCGGTCCAGGACCACTCGTAGTCGTCGCGTTCCTCGCGGGTGCTGAGGTGACCGTACACCGGGGTCCAGCCGGCCGCTGTGACCTGGTCGACGGTGGTGGGCAGGTCGGCGAGGGGGCCGATGGTGTCGAGGTCGCCGGGGGTGGGCGGGTGCTCCCAGTAGCCCTCGCCGAGGAGGACGTGGCCGCCGGGGGCGAGGTGGGCGCGCAGGGCGTCGAGGGTGGGCAGGAGCCCGCCGAAGGCGTGGGTCGCGCCGATGCTGAGGACGAGGTCGTAGGGGTGCGGGGCGGTGTGGTCGGCGGCGGGCTGCCGGTGCAGGGTGAGCCGGTCGGAGAGGCCGAGTGCCCGTGCGGTGCTCGCGGCGCGGTCGAGGGCGGTCGCGGAGACGTCGACGCCGACGCCGCGGGTGCCGGGGCGGTCGCGCAGGGCCCGCAGCAGCCATTCGCCGGGGCCGCAGCCGAGGTCGAGGACGCGTTCGGTGCCGCGGGGCAGGGCGCGGTCCAGGAGCCGGGCGACGGCGGTGTCGGAGAGCGGGGCGGCGACGGGGTGGTGGGCGTGGGCGAGGTGCGAGATCAGTTCACGGTTCACCCGGACACCTTCCCGGGTGTGCCGCGGGCCCGGCACCTGGTTTTGCCCGCGGCCGGGTGGTTCACGCCGGTGCGCCGGAGGTGAAGCGGCGCAGGAGCGGGGAGAGGACGAGGACGGACTTGGTGCGTTCCACGAAGGGCTCGCCCGCGATGCGTTCCAGGACCCGTTCGAAGTGCCGCATGTCCGAGGCGAAGACCTGGACGAGGGCGTCCGCGTCGCCGGTGACGGTAGACGCGGACACCACCTCGGGGTAGCGCTCCAGTCCCCGCCGGATGTCGTCCGGCGAGGTGTTGTGCCGACAGTAGATCTCGATGAAGCCCTCGGTCTCCCAGCCCAGCGCCGCCGGGTCCACCCGGACGGTGAAGCCGGTGATGGCGCCCTCGGCCCGGAGCCGGTCCACCCGCCGCTTGACGGCGGGGGCGGACAGGCCGACCTCGGAGCCGATGTCCGCGTAGGAGCGGCGGGCGTCCTCGGCGAGGGCGTGCACGATGCGTTCGTCGAGATCGTTCAGTCGCACGGGGGGTGGGTCACTTCTCTGTCGGTACCTCGGCCGCGGCCACCGCCAGGGTGGAGCGGCGCATTCCGTAGAGGAAGTAGATCACGACTCCGACGGCCATCCAGACACCGAACGCGACCCAGGTCGCCACCGGCAGGCTGTACATCATGTAGCCGCAGGCGATGAAGCCGAGGATGGGGGTGACGGGGAACAGCGCCACCTTGAAGGTGCGCGGCATGTCGGGCTTGGTGCGGCGCAGGATCACCACGGCGATGTTGACCAGGGCGAAGGCGAAGAGCGTGCCGATGCTGGTGGCGTTGGCCAGCTCGCCCAGGGGGACGAAGGCGGCGAGGGCGCCGCAGAAGAGGGAGACGATGACCACGTTGGCGCGCGGGGCGCCGGTCTTGGGGTCGACCTTGGCGAAGACCTTGGGGACGAGGCCGTCGCGGGACATCGCGAAGAGGATGCGGGTCTGGCCGTAGAGGACGGCGAAGACGACGGAGGCGATGGCCACGACGGCGCCGGCGGCGAGGACGACGCCCCAGAAGGTTCCGCCGGTGACCTCGGTCATGATCTGGGCGAGCGCGGCCTCGGTGCCCTCGAAGTCCTGCCACGGCATGGCGCCGACGGCGACGAAGGCGACGAGGCAGTAGAGGACGGTGACGATGCCGAGCGACAGCATGATCGCGCGCGGCAGGTCCTTCTTGGGGTTCTTGGCCTCTTCACCGGCGGTGGAGGCGGCGTCGAAGCCGATGTAGGAGAAGAAGAGGGTGGAGGCGGCGGCGCTGATGCCGGCGACGCCGAGCGGGGCGAGCGGGGTGTAGTTGCCGGCCTTGATGCCCATGACGCCGATGCCGATGAAGAGCAGCAGCGTGATGACCTTGACGACGACCATGACCGTGTTGATCCGGGCGCTCTCCTTGGCGCCGCGCATCAGGAAGACCATGGCGAGCAGGACGACGACCAGCGAGGGCAGGTTGATCCAGCCACCGTCGCCGAGCGGGGCGGCGGAGAGCTTCTCGGGGAGGGTGATGCCGATCGTGCCGTCGAGGAGCTCGTTGAGGTACTGGCCCCAGCCCACGGCCACGGCCGAGACGGAGACGGCGTACTCCAGGACCAGGCACCAGCCGCAGACCCAGGCGATGAACTCGCCCATCGTGGCGTACGAGTACGAGTACGAGGAGCCCGAGACCGGGACGGAGCCGGCCAGCTCCGCGTAGGACAGCGCCGAGAACAGGGCGGTGAGGCCCGCGATGACGAAGGAGATCGTGACGGCCGGGCCCGCCTTGGGGGCCGCCTCGCCGAGGACGACGAAGATGCCGGTGCCCAGGGTGGCGCCGATGCTGATCATCGTCAGCTGCCACATGGTGAGCGAGCGGCGCAGGACGCCGCCCTCTCCCTGGCCGCCCTCGGAGACCAGCTGATCGACGGGCTTGCGGCGCAGCAACGGGTTCACAGGCTTGCGCGGCTCCTGCTGGAGCGGGGGCGCCTGACCGTGATCGAGCACGAGGGACTCCTTCTGACACTGCGGTTGGGGACGAAAGGCGTCGACCGCAGCGGTCCTGAGCAGGAGCAGGCAGAAGTCTGCCTGGGCATGGGGGACCGCCGAGCAGGCGGTCCGCGCCACTCCACGTACAGCGAGTGAGCCTACGAGCTGAGTGATACCGCCCGTAATGCACCATCCTTGCACATTGGCGCACGATCATTGCGCGGATCTGTCCGAGATGGTCCTTTGTTGCGTACGGATGATCGATCGCTGCGCAGGCCGTCCTCGACCGCCTTTCTTGACACTTCATCAGATCTGCCGCAGCGTGCCGCCGTGGACCCGGCCCGCGCGACATCGGCGCCCCCGGCCGGGGTGCGAACGGCTCCCCGCGGGGTACGGGTGAACCCGTCGTCTCGCAGGTGACGAGGTGGGCACACGGACGAGGGGGGCGCCCGGCGCGCGGCGGCCCCCCGCCCGACGAACGGAGGCGAGGACGCATGAGCGCACCGGCACACGACGAGACCCGGCCCGGCACCTGGCAGGACCCGCGGCCCTTCCTGCGCGGCGTCGCCTGGCTGGACCGGGGCCGCCCGGTGCGCGCCGACCCGGCGGACACCATGCGGCTGCCCTGGGACACCGGCGAGCGGTCGACCCTGCCCATCGGGGTCCGCCTCGAATTCACCACCGAGACCGCCCGCGCCGTGGAGATCCGCTACCGCGCCACCGTGCCGGGGCCCACCGACGCCCTGCGCGACCTCGCCCACGGCTTCGCCCTCTGGGACCGCCACGGCGTGGTGACCGAGGTGTACACCGAACCTGCCGCGGAAGCCGTCGTACGCATCGAACTCGGCGGCGGACACGGCCCGTTCACCGTCCACCCGCCGGAGAACCAGTCTCCGCTCGTACTCGGCCTGCGCGGCATCGGCGGGGAGCTCTCCCCGGCGCCGCCCGCACCGCGCTGGGTGGTGCACGGGGACTCCATCACCGAGGGCTGGTGGTCCACCCGGCCCGCCCACGGCTGGCCGGCCGTCGCCGGCCGGGCGCTCGGCTGGGACACGGTCAACATCGGCTACGCGGGCGCCGCACGCGGCGAGCTCGCCACCGCCGAGCAGCTCGCGGGCCTGCCCGCCGACGTCCTCACCCTCGCCTTCGGCACGAACTGCTGGTCCCGGGTGCCCTTCTCCGCGCCGCTGCTCTACGAGACCACCCGCGCCTTCCTCGACCTGGTCCGCCAGGGCCACCCGAGGACGCCGATGCTGCTGGTCTCCCCCGTCCTGAGACCCGACGCGGAACGCACCCCGAACAAGCTCGGCGCCACCCTGGGCGCCCTGCGCGACGCGATGGAGCGCGCCGCCCGGGACCGGATCTCCGCCGGGGACGACCGGTTGGCCGTACTCCCCGGCCGTGACCTGCTCGGACCCGAGCACCTGGCGGACGGCCTGCACCCCGACGACAGCGGACACCAGGTGCTCGGCCTCGCTGTGGTCACGGCCCTGCGGCGGGCCGGGTTCGACGCGGGGTGAGTGAAAGAGCCCACAGCGATCCGGCTGAACAGATCCGGGCCCCGGTGGCGTGTCCTGAGCACAGTTGCCGCCGCTCCGGTGGCGGCCACGCGAGACATCACACGTGGGAGAGATCAAGATGGGCATCAAGCGGGGAACCACTCTGGCCGCGGCCGCGATCACCGTCGTCCTCACGGCGACGGCCTGCGGCACGACGGACTACAAGGCCGGCGACAACGCCCAGCCCGCCGCGGCCGCGGCCGCGCAGCCCGCCTACCCGGCCGCCGACGAGGGCGGGGCGGCCAAGCCCGCCGGTCAGCTGGCGATCGCCCCCAACGACCAGCTCGGCAAGATCGTCACCGACAGCGCCGGCCTCACCCTCTACCGCTTCGACAAGGACGCCAACAAGCCGCCGAAGTCCAACTGCGAGGGCGACTGCGCGAAGACCTGGCCGGTGGTCGCCGCGGGCGACGCCACCGCCGCCGAGGGCATGGACCCGGCCGTCCTGGGCGAGGTGGAGCGCAGCGACGGCAGCAAGCAGCTGACGATCGGCGGCTGGCCCGCCTACCGCTACGCCAAGGACACCAAGGCGGGCGACGTCAACGGGCAGGGTGTCGGCGGTACCTGGTTCGCGCTGGCGCCGGACGGCAAGAAGGCGGCCAAGGACGCGGGCGGCGAGGCCGGCGCGGGCAAGCCGGAGGGCGGCGCCGAAGCGGGCGCGGGCAAGGCGGACGGCGGCTACGGAGCCGGTGCGGGCGCGGCGGAGGGCGGCTACGGGGCCGGTGCGGGCGAGGCGGCCCCCGGCCTGTCCGTGGCCAAGGACCCCAAGCTCGGCGAGCACATCGTCGACGGCAAGGGCATGACGGTCTACCGGTTCAAGCCCGACACCCAGTGGCCGATGGTCTCCAAGTGCGTCGGCGACTGCCTGCAGAAGTGGCCGGTCGTCCCCCCGGTGGACAAGGCCAACGCCAAGGGCATCATCGAGCGGAACTACCGGGTCATGGACCGCCCCGACGGCAAGAAGCAGCAGTCCGTCGACTGCTGGCCCCTCTACACCTTCGCCGGGGACAAGAAGCCCGGCGACATCAACGGGCAGGGCGTGGGCGGCACCTGGTACGCCGTGTCCCCCGACGGCAAGCTGATCACCGTCAAGTAGCCGCCCGTCCCGCCCTCCCCCGGCACCCGCCGTGTCCCCGCACCCCCCACCACGGTTCGCGCGGCCCCCGCCCTCCCTCCCCCCGGGGCGGGGGCCGCGCCCGTCGCCGCCGCGCGGGCCGACCGGACGGGACTCCGACGGCACGACCTAGACTCGCGGCATGCTGCGCGTACTCGCTGTCGACGACGAGAAGCCGCTCCTGGAGGAACTCCTCTACCTGCTGCGCTCCGACCCCCGGGTGCGCAGCGCGGAGGGCGCCTCGGACTCGACCGCGGCACTGCGCCGGATCACCCGGGCCCTCGAATCGGGCCCGGACGGCCCCGAGGCCATCGACGTGGTCCTCCTCGACATCCAGATGGCCGGGCTGACCGGGCTGGACGTCGCCCGGCTGCTGGCGGGGTTCGCACGGCCGCCGCTGATCGTGTTCGTCACGGCGCACGAGGGGTTCGCCGTCCAGGCCTTCGACCTCGACGCCGTGGACTACGTCCTCAAGCCCGTCCGTCCGGAGCGGCTCGCCGAGGCCGTCCGCCGGGCCTGCGAGCAGCTGGGCCGCGCCGGGTCCCCGACGGCCTCCGGGCCCGCGCCGCGCCACCCCGCCCCGCCGTCGTCCGCCGACCGGCGCGCCCCGGAGCAGATCGCCGTCGAACTCGGCGGGGTCACCCGCTTCGTGGCGGTGTCCGACGTCGCCCACGTCGAGGCGCAGGGCGACTACGCCCGGCTGCACACCGACGAGGGCAGCCATCTGGTCCGGATCCCGCTGTCCACCCTGGAGGAGCGGTGGGCGGCGCACGGGTTCGTCCGCATCCACCGGCGCCATCTGGTGGCCCTCTCCCGGATCGACGAGCTGCGGCTGGAGTCGGGCACCACCACGGTCCGGGTCGGGTCGGCCGAACTCCAGGTCAGCCGACGGCACGCGCGCGAGCTCCGGGACCTGCTGATGCGCCACGCGACCCGCTGACGGACGCCCTGGGGCCTGCATAGACTCCGGTCACCGCTCCCCCAGCCGAAGGACCGCCCGGTGAACCAGACGTACGCGCTGACCGCGGTCGCCGTCGTCGTCCTGGTCACGATCCTGCTGGGAGCGCTGGGCCTGCGCATGTCGCGCACCACCTCGGACTTCTACGTGGCCTCGCGCACGGTGGGACCGCGGCTGAACGCGGCCGCCGTCAGCGGCGAGTACCTCTCCGCCGCCTCCTTCCTCGGGGTGGCCGGGCTGGTGCTGCTCCAGGGGCCCGAGATGCTCTGGTACCCGGTGGGCTACACCGCCGGGTACGTGGTCCTGCTGGCCCTCGTCGCGGCCCCGCTGCGCCGCTCGGGGGCCTACACGCTGCCGGACTTCGCCGAGGCACGGCTGGAGTCGCGCGCGGTGCGCCGGATCGCGGTGCTGTTCGTGGTCGGGGTCGGCTGGCTGTACCTGCTGCCGCAGTTGCAGGGTGCCGGGCTGACCCTGGAGATCCTCACGGGCGCCCCGGAGTGGGTGGGGGGCGTGGTGGTGGCCTGCGCGGTGAGCGTGGCGGTGGCCGCCGGGGGGATGCGCAGCATCACCTTCGTGCAGGCCTTCCAGTACTGGCTGAAGCTCACGGCGCTGCTGGTCCCGGCGTTCTTCCTGATCGGCGCGTGGGCCGGGGACGGGGCTCCGCGGGCGAGCTTCGACGCCCCCGCGGTCTTCCGGGAGCACACCTCGGTCACGCTCGCGCAGGACGTGCGGCTGACGGTGCGCGAGCCGCTGGCGCTGACGGTGACCGGGCAGGTGGACGGGCGCGCCCACGCGGCGGCGCCGCTGACCCTGGAGCCCGGCGAGCATTCCGTACGGGCCCGCACCCGGCTGGAGTTCACCCCAGGCACCCCGCTGCCGGAGGCCCGGGCGGATACGGGACGGGCCGGGTCCACCTGGTCGCGGCCACCGTCCGGGGAGCCGGAGCGGTACCGGCTGTACGCCACGTACGGGCTGATCCTGGCCACGTTCCTCGGCACGATGGGCCTGCCGCACGTGGCGGTGCGGTTCTACACCAGCCCCGACGGGCGGGCCGCCCGGCGCACCACGCTGGTCGTCCTCGCCCTGGTCGGGGGCTTCTACCTGCTGCCCACGGTGTACGGGGCGCTGGGCCGGATCTACGCGCCCGAGCTGGCCCTGACCGGGGACGCGGACGCGGCCGTGCTGGTGCTGCCCGGGCGGATGCTCGGCGGGCTGCTCGGGGAACTCCTCGGGGCGCTGCTGGCCGGTGGTGCCTTCGCGGCGTTCCTGTCGACGGCGTCGGGACTGACGATGGCGGTGGCCGGGGTGCTGCACCAGGACGTGCTGACCCGCCGCGGGAAGCGCGGGGTGCGCGGGTTCCGTCCGGCGGCGCTGCTGGCGATCCTGGTGCCGCTGGCCGTGAGCACCGCGGCGACGGCGGTGCCGGTCGCGGACGCGGTGGGCCTGGCCTTCGCGGTGTCGGCCTCGTCGTTCTGCCCGCTGCTGGTGCTGGGCATCTGGTGGCGCGGGCTGACCCCGCCGGGGGCGGTGGCCGGGCTGGTCACGGGGGGCGGGGCGGCGCTGGGGGCCGTCCTGGCGACCCGGGCGGGGCTGGCCCCGGCGGGCTGGGCCCACGCCCTGCTGGCGTGGCCGGCGGTGTGGTCGGTGCCGCTGGGGTTCGCGACGATGGCCGGGGTGTCTCTGGCGACCCGGTCCCGGATCCCGCCCGGGACGGCGGCGGTCCTGGCCCGGCTGCACCTGCCCGAGGCCGTGGCCGTGGGCCGGGCGGGGAGCCCGCGGTGACCGGGTCGGCGCAGTTCCTCGCGGCGGCGGGCGCGCTGCTGATGCTGGGTGTCGGCTGGGCGGCCGGACGGTGGCACGCCCGCCGCGGCGAACGGCTCACCGGGACGGACCTCGGGACGCCGGTGGAGCGGGCCACCTTCCACACCCTGCACACGGCCTCACTGGCCGCTCCCCCGCTGCGGGCCGGGCTGACGGAGGAGTCCGCCCGCAGGGCGGCCCGGCGGCTGCGGTCGCTGCTGGGCACGGAGGCGCTGTGCCTGACGGACCGGGAAGCGGTGCTGGCCTGGGACGGGCCGGGCGCGGACCATCACGGGCCGGCGGTGATGGCCCGGGTGGCGGTGCTGCTGGAGTCGGGCCGCAGCCAGAGCCTGCGCACCGGGTGCCGGCGGCCCGACTGCCCGTTGAAGTGGGCGGTGTTCACGCCGCTGACCGGGGAGGACGGGGTGCTGGGGGCCCTGGTGGCGTACGGGTCGCGGGAGTCGGCGGTGCTGGTGCGGGCGGCGACGGAGGTCGCCCGGTGGGTGTCGGTCCAGCTGGAGCTCTCGGAGCTGGACCGCTCGCGGACCCGGCTGATGGAGGCCGAGATCAGGGCGCTGCGGGCGCAGATCTCCCCGCACTTCATCTTCAACTCGCTGGCCGCGATCGCCTCGTTCGTGCGGACGGATCCGGAACGGGCCCGGGAACTGCTGCTGGAGTTCGCGGAGTTCACCCGCTACTCCTTCCGGCGGCACGGGGACTTCACGACCCTCGCCGACGAGCTGCGTTCCGTCCAGCAGTACCTGGCGCTGGCCGGGGCCCGGTTCGGCGACCGGCTGAAGGTGACGCTGCAGGTGGCCCCGGAGGTGCTGCCGGTGGCCCTGCCGTTCCTGTGTCTGCAGCCGCTGGTGGAGAACGCGGTCAAGCACGGGCTGGAGGACTCCACCGAGGAGTGCCGGATCACCATCACGGCGCGGGACGCGGGCCCGGACGCGGTGATCACCGTGGAGGACAACGGGGTCGGGATGGACCCGGCCCTGCTGCGCCGGATCCTGGCCGGGGAACGCGGCGGCTCCGCCTCCGGGATCGGGCTGCCGAACGTGGACGAGCGGATCCGGCAGGTGTACGGGGACGCGTACGGGCCGGTGATGGAGACGGGTGTCGGCGCGGGCATGAAGGTGACGGTGCGGATCCCCAAGTACCGCGCGGGCGTGCACAGTCCGCCGCCCCAGCAGCCTCCGCGGCGGCCCTGAACGGGCCCGTGGCCCCCGGCCCGTCCGCGCGGGACGGGCCGGGGGCCACGGGAAGCCGGGCGCGAGGCCCGGTCTGCTAGCTCCAGCTGGCGTGCAGCGGCTTGCCCTCGGCGTAGCCCGCGGCGGACTGGATGCCGACGACGGCCTTCTCCTCGAACTCGGCGAGGGAGCCGGCACCGGCGTAGGTGCAGGAGGAGCGGACGCCCGCGATGATCGAGTCGATCAGGTCCTCGACGCCCGGGCGGGCCGGGTCGAGGAACATGCGCGAGGTGGAGATGCCCTCCTCGAACAGGCCCTTGCGGGCGCGGTCGTAGGCCGACTCCTCGCTCGTGCGGTTCTGCACCGCGCGGGCGGAGGCCATGCCGAAGGACTCCTTGTAGAGGCGGCCCTCGGCGGACTGCTGGAGGTCGCCCGGGGACTCGTACGTACCGGCGAACCAGGAGCCGATCATGACGTTGGAGGCGCCGGCGGCCAGCGCCATCGCCACGTCGCGCGGGTGGCGGACGCCGCCGTCGGCCCAGACGTGCTTGCCGTACTTCTTGGCCTCGGCCGCGCACTCCAGCACCGCGGAGAACTGCGGGCGGCCCACGCCCGTCATCATGCGGGTGGTGCACATGGCGCCGGGGCCCACACCGACCTTGATGATGTCCGCGCCGGCGTCGATGAGGTCCTTGACGCCCTCGGCGGCGACGATGTTGCCGGCCACGATCGGGACCTGCGGGTCCAGCGCGCGGACGGCCTTGATCGCGTTGATCATCGACTCCTGGTGGCCGTGCGCCGTGTCGATGACGAGCGTGTCCACGCCCGCGTCGAGGAGCTGCTTGGCCTTGCCCACGAAGTCGCCGTTGATGCCGACGGCGGCCGCGATGCGCAGCTTGCCGTCGGCGTCGGTGGCGGGGGTGTAGAGGGTCGCGCGCAGGGCGCCCTTGCGGGTCAGGATGCCGACGAGCCGGCCGTCCCCGTCCACGGCCGGGGCCAGCTTGCGGTGGCCTGCGTCGAGCTTGTTGAAGGCCTCGCGGGGGTCGATGTCGGCGTCGATGAGCAGCAGCTCCTTCGACATGACCTCGGAGAGCTGGGTGAAGCGGTCGACGCCGGTCAGGTCGTGCTCGGTGACGACGCCGACCGGGCGGCCCTCGCCGTCGACGACGACCCCGGCGCCGTGGGCGCGCTTGGGCAGCAGCGAGAGGGCGTCCGCGACCGTCTGGGTGGGCGCCAGCGTGATCGGGGTGTCGAGCACGAGGTGGCGGGTCTTCACCCAGGAGATGACGTCGGTGACGACCTCGATGGGGATGTCCTGCGGGATGACGACGATGCCGCCGCGGCGGGCGACGGTCTCGGCCATCCGGCGGCCCGCGATGGCGGTCATGTTCGCCACGACCAGCGGAATGGTGGTGCCGGTCCCGTCGGGCGAGGAGAGGTCGACGGCCTGGCGGGAACCGACCGCGGAGCGGCTCGGCACCATGAACACATCGTCGTACGTCAGGTCGTACGGCGGCTTCAGGTCATTGAGGAAACGCACGTGCTGAACATCCCAGTCAATCGGAGGTGCCTCGACAGGGTGCAGCCGAGGAAACGCACGTACTTCATTCTCCCACGACCTGGCGCTCACGCCGCCCGGGCCGATCGTCCAAGGCCCCGCGGGGCGTGTGGTGCCTTCCTACGGGACCTTCGTCCCGCGGTGGGGTGCGGGCGGTTCCCGCAGGGGCAGGATGCACCGGTCCGGGCCCCGTGGGAAGGCCCGCGGCGCGGTCAGCGGACGTGGGCGCGGCGCGGGGCCGGCCGCGGGAGGCCCGTACGGCCCGGCAGGGGATGCGCCTGCCCCGAGGGGGCGCGGGTGCCCAGCAGGCGGGCGGCGTGGGCCACGCTGGCGAGGGTGGCGTGGTGGTGCCAGCCGCGGAAGGACCGCCCCTCGAAGTCGCGGATGCCGACGGCCTCGCAGGTCTCGGTGAAGTCCAGGGCCACCCGGTCGGCCAGCCGGGCGAGCAGGAAGACCTGCGCGGCCGGCCGGTCGCCGATGTTGGTGAGCCAGAACTCGGAGGGGAGCGGGTCGTCCTCCGCCCAGGCTCCGACGAGGAGCAGCGGGGTGGGCGGGGCCGCCGGGGGGCCGTCCTCGCCCGGGGCGGCGAGGACCGGGGCCGAGGCCAGCAGGGTCACGGCTTCCTCGGCGCTGCCGTGCCGGGCCCATTCGACGGCGCGCCGCTGCGGGCGCAGGGAGTCGGCGAGTTCACGGGCGGGCACGGTGTACGGGCCGGCCTTGGGGCGCCCCGCGGGGGCGAAGGAGACGGGCTGCGATCCGTCGACCTTGAAGACGAAGGGGATGCCCCGGAGGGCGAAGGAGTCGACGCTCTGCGGGAGGTCGCAGGCGGCGACCTCCATCACCACGGGCCGACGCTGGAGTTGCCAGGTGGCGGCCATGCGGCGGACGGCGTGCACGGCGTCCTGCGCGGGGGTGAGGGAGCGTGCGGTCTCGGGTATGCCCGCGCGGCGGCGCAGGAGTTCGCCGGTCCAGGGTCCGGGGAGGGTGAGGGTCCACTCCACGGGGAAGCTCGCTTCGCCGGAGGCGAGCCAGATGCCCCCGGCCTGCTGGCAGTTGGCGGTGCGGCCGAGCTGGGGCACGAACTGCCGGCCCACGCCGACCGAGCGGTCTCCGGCCTTCTCCACGACCATGGGCCGGTGCACCCAGGCCAGCGGGCGGCGGGCGGTGCGTTCGAGGTGCTGGGCGAGGGAGCGGCGCACCGGGTTCCAGTCCCACGGGGACTTGCTGATGAACTGCTGGAGGCTCTGTTCGACCGAACTCGCGCCGGTTCCGGCGATGTTGCGGATCGTCTTCTTCCCCGCGGTGCGCACGAGTCCGTTCAGGTAGACGCGGGCCCAGTTGCGCTGGTCCCGCCGGGATAAGGACTCGAAGAGCGGCGCGATCATTCCGTCGATCACCTTCGAGACTTCCCTGACGGAATCATCCGGCAGGACGACGCGAGCCATCTGGGCCTCCCCGCGGCCAACTAGATCCGATGCCTTCCGGCCGAGGAGGGCGGCACGCCCCTGCGACCGCCTTCCGAATCGCCGGCGGCGCGACCGGGCCGTTCCCTCCCCCGGCCCCCGCGCCCCTCGCACACGCTACCCAGATTTCCGCTCCCGGCCGCCCGATCCGCCGGTCCGGGGCGGGATCCGGCCATCGCGGCAGGGCGGAGCCCCCTTGTGATCAAGGGCACAACGGATGCAACGTTGATTACATGATTACAGCCGAACAGAGCGAGCAGCTCCGGGTGTGGTTCGCCGAGCGCCTGCCGGCGGGCGTCTTCGACTCCCTCGTCTCGGTCACCGCCGACCGCGAGGAGATCACCGTCGTCGGCACGGTCCCGGCGGCCGAGTCGGTCGACGCGTTCCGCGAACGCACCCGCGAACAGCGCGTCGAGGTGGCCCGTGAGGCGGAGTCGCTCTACCGCCGCAAGGTCGCCTGGGGAGTGCGGGTGGGCGAGGAGACCACGCTCTTCACCCACCTCGCCGTGCCGGTCATGACCCGGCTGCGCCAGTCCGAGCGGCAGGTCCTCGACACCCTGGTCGCCGGCGGGGTCGCCCGCAGCCGGGCCGACGCGCTGGCCTGGTGCGTCCGCCTCGTCGGGCGCAACACCGACGCCTGGCTGGCCGAGCTGCGCGAGTCCCTGGACCGGGTCCAGCGGGTCCGCGCCCAGGGACCCGACGTCGCCGGTGCGGAGCCGTCCGGGTCCCCCTGACTCCCCCGCACGACCGCACGACCTCACGTCCGCACGACCGCGGCCGAGGCGCACGGCCGACAGGACCGACCGACCCCAGGGAGAGGCACGCACCATGGACACCACACCCACCCTCTACGAGTGGATGGGCGGCGCCGAGGCGCTCGACCGCCTCACCGAGGCCTTCTACGCCCACGTCCGGCGCGACGAGGTCCTCGCGCCGGTCTTCGCCGGGATGGACGCGGAGCACCCGCGGCACGTCGCGGTGTGGCTGGCCGAGGTCTTCGGCGGCCCCGCGGACTACACCGCCCACCACGGCGGGCACCGGCACATGGCCACCCGGCACCTGGGCCGCGGGATCACCGAGCGGCAGCGCCGCCGCTGGGCGGACCTGCTCATGGACACGGCCGACGAGGTCGGCCTGCCCTCGGACCCGGAGTTCCGCGGGGTCTTCGCCCACTACGTCGAGTGGGGCACGCGCATGGCCCTGATCTACTCGGGGCCCCATCCGCCGCCGGTCGACGCCGCCGAGGTCCCCGTCTGGTCCTGGGGCCGGACGCCGCCCTGGATCCCGGAACCGGAACCGGACCCGCAGCCGTAGCCAGACCCCCTCCGCCCGGGGCCGGAGCGGGCCCCGTCCCGCGCGGTCAGTCCCGCCGGCGGCCCGGGCGAGCGGTGCGGGAGGGCGCCCCGGGCACGGTCCCGTCCAGCACCACCCGCAGCTCCGGGCCGGGCCCGGCCTCCGGTTCCCGCCAGAACCCGGCGGCCTCCTCCAGCACCTCCAGGAAGGTCTCCCACTCCCGTGGCCGGGCCGCCGCGAACCCGCCCCACCCGGTCACGGCCACCAGCCGCCCCGTCGCGTCCGGCAGCCAGGACAGGTCCCGCAGCGCGTCCGCGAGCGCGTCCCAGTTCCCGCCGACCCACTCGGGCAGCCGCAGGGCCTCCCCGCAGCGCCGCATCAGCCCGGCCTTGCCGCGTACGCCGTCCAGGTCCAGCCGTACGGTGTCCCAGCCCGCGGCCTCGGCGGCCGCCAGCGCCGGGGCGATCGGCTCCGGTTCCAGGGTCATCGCAGGACCGCCTTGAAGCTGTCGTAGTGGTCGTCCGTGTAGTAGAACTCCCCGCCCTCGCCCGTGACGATCCGCCGCGCCCCGCGGTCCCGCTCACCCGGCGTGCGCACGGTGAACTCGTGGTAGTAGCCGCGTTTCTGCCGCGGCAGGAGCTTCTCGAAGTTCCCGAAGACGGTGCCGTCCTGGTGGTGCGGGTACGGGCCGCCCTTGTCGATCAGCACCAGGACCTCCTGCGCCTGCCGGGGCAGCGCGTCGGCCCGTACGACCGGCATCCCGCGCGCCCAGTCCGGAGTCGGACCGGCGACCGCGGAAGGGGAGGCGCTCAGGCCCGCACTGCCGCTCGCCGCGGCCGGGCCGGGCGAGCCCGCACCGCAGGCCGCCGCGCCGGCCAGCGCGACACAGAGGAGCAGCGCCCCCAGGACGCGCAGCAGGCGCGGCGGACGCGGTACGCGTGCCGGATGCGGCCGGCGCATCGACGATCGGGACATGCTCCGGAAGATCATGGCCCGATCGTGCCAAATATCCGATTCGCCGGCGAATCGTCAGAGGGCGGCCATCTTGTCGTAGGGGCTCAGGATGCGCTTCTGGACCGACCCGAAGTCGACGAGTACGGCGATTCCCTCCTCGATCCCGACGACACGGCCGAGGCCGTACTCGTCGTGGGTGACCCGGTCTCCGACGCCGAACTCCAGAACGGGCAGTTCCACGGCGGGCTTGAACGGGCTGGACGGCAAATGGCGGCGAGGTGCTGCGGGCTTAGTCATCGGAACCAGTATGCGCCCGGCGGCGCCCCGCGCGGCCGCCCTTCGCGGAACGGTCCACCCGCCCGGCTGCCGGCGCACCGCCGGACGGGGCGGGCCGACCGCCCCGTCAGTCGTCCGGGTCGGCCCGGTCCAGCGCCGGGCGCAGGCCCGGGGCGGACTCGGTGAGGAGGTAGTCGGCGACGGCCGTGTCCGTGACCAGGCTGGTCACCAGGCCCGACCGCAGCACCGCGCCGATCGCCGCGGCCTTGCGCAGCCCGCCCGCGATGGCGACGACCTCGGGGATGCGCCGCAGCCGGTCCGCCTCGACGGTGATGCACCGCTCTCCGAGGTCGCGGCCGACCCGCCGGCCCTCGGCGTCGAAGAGATGTGCTGACATCTCCGCGGCCACGCCCAGCGAGGCGTAGTGCGCCCGCTCCTCGTCGGTCAGCATGTCGTGGACGGTCGAGATGCCCGGCTCCCACGAACCGATCGACACCGCCGCCACCGTCACCTTGTCGAAGTACTCGAAGGCGCGCGCGATGCCGGTCTGACTCCGCAGGGCGGCCGCCGTCGCCGGGTCGGGCAGCAGCATCGGAGCGTAGATCGGGTGGGCGTCGCCGCCCGAGACCTGGGCCGCCCTGCGGACGGCCTCCACCGAACCGCGCTCCGCGGTCCCGGCGTCGTAGACACCCGTCAGCTGCACCACGGTGCACTGGGGCAGCCGGTGCAGGGAGGCGGCCATGTGGATGGTCGAGCGCCCCCACGCCAGGCCCAGCACGTCGCCCTCGCTGACCAGCTCGCCGAGCAGGTCGGCGGCGACCGCGCCCAGGTTCTCCGGGTCGGGCGCGTCCTCGGTGGCGTCGGCCGGCGACTCCACGACGACGGCGTGCCGGAGGCCGTAGCGGGCGCGCAGGGCGTCCGAGCGCTCCGCGTCCAGCTCGGCGGGCACCCGGATCTCGATGCGCACGAGGTCGCGTTCGAGGGCGGTCTCCAGGACCCGTGCCACCTTGAAGCGGCTCACGCCGAACTCCTCGGCGATCTGGATCTTGGATTTGCCCTCCAGGTAGAAGCGGCGGGCCATGGCCGCCGCCTGCACCAGCTCCGCGGGTCCCATCCGCAGGGCTGACCGTCCCGCCGACATTGCAGACACCGCGTTCTCCTCACTGCTGTTCACACTCTCGTGTTCACACTCTCGACTCGCCGTTCATCCTGTCAGATCCGACGGCCGTTGATCAGCCTGGACAGCTCCCGTTCACCGAGCTGTTCATCAACCCTTGGCTCAGTGGTCGCAAGCCCACGGCGCCGCCGCGATCGCCGCACCCGCCTGCTCACGGAGCGTACGGACGGCGGCGGCCGGGTCGACCGCGCCGTAGACCGCGCTGCCCGCCACGAACACGTCCGCGCCGGCCTCCGCGCAGCGCTCGATGGTCGACGCCGACACCCCGCCGTCGACCTGCAGCCACAGCTCCAGCCCGTGCTTGGCGATCAGCTCCCGGGTGCGGCGGATCTTGGGGAGCATGATGTCGAGAAAGGGCTGGCCGCCGAAGCCGGGCTCGACGGTCATGATCAGGAGCATGTCGAGCTCGGGGAGGATGTCCTCGTACTGCTCGATCGGCGTCGCGGGCTTGAGCGCCATCGACGCCCGCGCCCCCTTGGCCCGGATCTCCCGCGCGAGACGCACCGGGGCGGCCGCGGCCTCGGCGTGGAAGGTGACCGAGCCCGCGCCCGCCTCCACGTACTGGGGAGCCCAGCGGTCCGGGTCCTCGATCATCAGGTGCAGGTCGAGCGGGATGTCGGTGGCCCGGCTCAGGGACTCCACGACGGGGACGCCGAGGGTGAGGTTCGGGACGAAGTGGTTGTCCATGACGTCGACGTGCAGCCAGTCGGCGCCCTCGACGGCCTTCGCCTCCTCGGCGAGACGGGCGAAGTCGGCGGACAGGATGCTGGGGGAGATCTGAGCGGCCATGCCCCAAGCCTGCCATGCCTGCGGCCGCTTCCGGCCACTACCCCGCAAGTCAGGCGGCGGCGCGGGGGGTGAAGGGAGTGAGGACGCGGAAGGGGCGGCTCCACGCACGGATCGCGCGCAGAGCCGCCCCTCACCGGACGGTCGGACTCAGAGGATGATGTTGAAGCTCTGCCAGCCGACGCCGACGAGGATCCGCTCGTTCAAGAAGTCGAACAAGTCTCCCTTGCTGGTCACGCCGACCTGCTCCGGTGCGCCGTCGCTGTTGAGGTCGGCGGCATAGGGGGTCCACTCGCCCTGCCACCAGCCGTTGCCGGTGAGGTAGCGGCTGCCGAAGCTGACAGCGCCGTCCTTGGTCGTGTTGGGGAACACGTAGAGGTCGCCCCCATTGGTGCGGCCGAGGATGTCGATCCTGTGGTCACCGTTGAAGTCGGCGAACCGAAGAGTGGTCCATCCGTCGGGCCAGAAACCATTGCCCACGAAGGCGCGGGCTCCGAGCGTGCCGGTACCTGTCCCTCCGGTGTGCGGATACACCCACAGGTCGGCGGCCGCGTCGCGGGCGATGACGTCGGTCCGACCGTCCCCGTTGATGTCGCCGAATCCCAGCGCGTGGTAGCTCCAGCCGACGCCGATGAGAACGGGGGGGCCGAAGGAGTAGATTCCGGTCCCACCGTTGCCGGGGTAGAGCCAGAGGTCGCCGTCCTTGGTGCGTCCCACGGCGTCCGTGTAGCCGTCGTTGTTGAGGTCCGCGGTGTAGACGTGGGTCCAGTGCGCCGGCCACCAGCCGACTCCGACGAGATAGCGATTTCCGAGCGTGCTCGTTCCTGTACCGCCGGTGCCCGGGTACACCCACATGTCGCCCTGCGGGTCGACGGCGAGGACATCGGTGTAGCCGTCGCCGTTGTAGTCCGGGCGGCTCTGCGAGCCGCTGGTCCACAGTCCTTGCCCGGAGGCGCTGTACAGGACGAGGACACCGCGTGGGTTGAGTACGGCGTAGGAATACGGCGTGTTGGTGTTGCTGCTCCAGAGCTTGCTGGTGCCGTCGGCCTTGTAGACGACCAGGTTGCCGTCGGTCTGCATGCGGGCGATGGCACCCGCGTGTCCCTGCGTGTTGGTGGCCCAGATCGGCTTGCCGGTCTTGGTCTGCAGCACGAGATTGCCGTCCGTCTGCATCACCAGCTTGGCGTTGCCGCTGTTGAACTCCTGCCCGGAGGCCAGCGTGGTGCCCGCGGTGATCCGGGCTCCGCCGATCCCGTCGATGGGGAAGGGGGCGCCGAAGGAGACATTGTCGGCAGCGGGGGTCTTGCCCGGCCAGCCCGTCACGGTGTTGTCGGTCTTGCGGGCCCACAAGTCGGGCAACGCGTCCCCTGTGATGTCGCCTGCGGTGCCGACACTCGGGTAGGTCGCAGCGGGATAGCCGGTTCCGATCTTGACACGCGCAGCGGTGTTGCCCCAGGTGGTCGGGTCGAGCTGACCGTTGGGAGCCTTGCTGCCGTAAGAGCGCAGCAGGTCACCGCTCACGTCGTCACGCATCCACAGATCGGCGATCCCGTCACCGTTGAGGTCGCCGGGGGCGATGACGGTGTACTTGTCCCAGTCGCCGTCGCCGACGAGGACCGGGGTGCGCATGTCGAGCCTGCGAGCGGTTCGGTTGCCGAAGTAGGCCCAGAGGAACTTGCCCTGCTTGACCAGGAGGTCCGGATGGGTGTCACCGTTGATGTCGCCGACGGATACGACTTGTTCGGCGTTGTACCAGTGGTCGTTGCCGGTCCATGCGCTGTCGCCGACGCAACCCGCCTCCTCGTCCGGAACACGGCAGCGGACGGTCAGCTCGGTGCTTCGGCCGGTGACGGTTCCGTTTCCGTTGTTGGGGTATGTCCAGAGCTTCTTCCTCTTGTCTATCTCGTCGTACTTGAGTACGACGAGATCGTTGTAACCGTCCTGCCCCCAGTCGCCGCTCGCCTCGATGTACGCGCCGAGGAAGTTCTGCCCACCGTTGACGGCCGCCGAGAACTTGGCGTTGCCCTGGCCCGCGTAGCTCAGCAGGGAGCCCTGCTTGTCGAGCGTCCAGATATCGCGCTGACCATCACCATTGAGATCGTTGGGCGCGTCACGTTCTGCTGAACGGCCCGCGTAGTAGAGGTAGGTGGCCGTGTCGGAGCGGTTTCCCGCCTTGTCCACCGTGTACGCGTAGACGTAGTGGGGTCCTGCCCCCGGCGGCGTGATCGTCACGCTCCCGCCAGGTGCTGCGGCGCGTGCACCGGGATCGAAGTCGGTGTAGTAGACGATCTCCTTGGCATCGGTGACGCCATTGGCCCCGAGGGCGAAGGTGCCCGGGTTCCGCGCCTTGCCGGTGCTGGAGGGCCAGCCGTTCTTGCCGTCGGGGAACTGGGCCGAGGTGATCAGTGGCGGCTTGCTCGGACGGTCCCGGTCGATCGAGAACTTACATGCGGCCGACCAGGCGGAATAGGCGTTGTCCTGGTCCTTGGCTCGGACGCGCCACGTGTAGTCGCCGTCGGGAAGGTTCGCGTCGGGCACGGCCCAGGTCGCGACACGGCCCTTGTTCGCGGGGATGGACTGCTGCACGGCCGGAGCGCTCTGGCCGGCGCCGTAGATCTCGAAGTCGGCCTGGAGGTTGCCACCGTCGGCATCGTCAATGGTGGCGTGCAGGCTCACACGGGCGTTGCCGATGGCACCGCCCGCCGTGCATGAGCTGGACGGATTGGTACCGAGCTCGGCAGGGGTACTGGGCGGATTGTTGTACTCCGTCTCGACCGTGAGGGTCTTCGGGTCGAAGCGCTTCCAGCCGTAGGTGTCGGACTCGTTGGCGGCGTAGAGGCCCACGGTGACGCTGGACCAGCCGCTCGAGGCAGCCTGTCGGGCCAGGCCGGTCGTGTCGAACTCCAAGTTCCCGGCCGCACAGTCCTTGCTCCATCCCTTGGAGTCGTTGACCGTGTAGAGGGGCGACGAGCCGATTTTGCCCGGCTGGTTGTTCCAGGTGGTCTTGGGAGAGATCGCGTTGACGTGCCACAACTGCACGGGACGGTCCTGGCATGACCAGGACCAGGTGTTACGGACCCGCAGCGTCGACTTGTTGACCTGGGTTCCCTTGAGGTTCGAGGTGTCGAACTGGAAGAAGGATCGTGACAGACCGTTGGTCTGGGCCTCGTACCCGACTCGGACGTCGTCCTTGCTGTTCCAGTACGACGTGTTCGGGTACTTCTTGTAGACCCGGGTCCAGTTCTGCCGCTCGCCCCAGGCCCATGACGGATCGATGAAGACCGGGTACTTCGTCTGTGTGCCGGTCAGGAGGGTCTGGTCCGGCTTGATTTCAAGGGTGCCGTTCGAGACCGTCGTCGACATGTGCGCGTCGTTGGCGCCGACTTGCGGGATGAACGCGTCCCCGGGGGCGGAAGCCTCGCCGAGGGCAGCCGTCGTCGATGTACCGGACGCCAGGCCCTTCGCCCCCGGCGAGGGTTGCGCCCCGGCCGGGGCGGCCGTGGTGGTGGAGTCCCACATGAGCGGAGACGGGCTGGTGAAGACCGTCTGGCCCGCAGGGTTGACCGCGGTGATGGCGCCGGTAGCGGCATCCGTCCTGACACTGAGCCCGACGGTGTCGACCTTGAACTTCAGACTGGCGAGCTCGGGATTCTTGGCGGCTTCGGCCGTCTTGACCACCAGCAGCTGCGAGAAGCCCTCGATCTCGGCCTTCACCTGCAGGTCCACGCTCGGCAGGACGTTCGCGTACGTCGCCACGTTGCCGGCGAGCGTGGGCTTCGGCAGTGCCTTCGGCCACGACAACGACAGGGTCCGTCCGTCCATCACACCCGTCAGCAACGGCCCGGTACCACCGCCGGAGAACGAGACCGAGACCGTCGCGGCTTTGGAGACGACCTTTCCGTCGGACGCGAACATCAAAGACGGGTCCGTGGCCACCCACGCCCCGGCGCGCAGCACTCGAACGGGCGTACCGTGCCGCCGCACGGTCCATTTGCCGTCAGGTGTCGCCCAGGTGTCCGAGGTTTCCGTGCGCGCCGAAACCAGTTCCTGAAGTTGCCCCGTCTCCTTCGCCTTGGCGAGCGCGAAGTCCTCGGCGCTCACCGAACCCTCAGCCACCGGATCGGTGGCGGCCGCCGCTTCCGATACGGGAGCCACCCCACTAAGACCGGTAGCCATTATTCCACTTATGAGGGTGAGCGCGGCAATTCTCGCTGCACCCCGCCCGCCCCGAAAACCGGAACGGACCTTTCCAATTCTCACACACACTCCATCTGTCCTATGTATCGCCTCACTGTAGCGACCACGCGGATCCTCCACAGCTTCTGAGCTGCGGTTTTGTGCCCATCCCGGATCTGATGCCCCATTTGCTGCGGAGTTTCCCACACCCCGCCACCCCGACCGATCGGAGCACACGAAGCGCTTCCAGCCCTTCAGAACTCCACCCTTGCGCAGGGTCGCAAGCGGAGATATTCATTCCTTTTTCTCGCGACGTCATGGCCGGATTGTGCACATGATGCACAATCACACGCTTTGACCAACGACCGGGCCCAACCGGCCACGGTCGGCTGATATCCGGCATTTGAATAACACCTGTTACTGTGCGCCGGATCATCAGTGCGAACTACGCAGAGGTAAAGTGTGAGTAGATTTCATATGCGGAGATTTTCAGCCATCGTGGCTGCCTCCGTATTGGTGGGTGTGCTGCCCGGCACAGCCACAGCCGCGGGCTCCGATCGGGGGCCGGCCCTTCCGGAACTGAAGCAGCCCACAGCTGTTCCGGTCTCCAAGGCGGCCGTCGGAGGATCCAAGCGCCCGGACGCCGCTGCCACGCCCAAGGGCAAGAAGGCCAAAACGGCCTGGCCGAAGGCCGGCACGGCGGACGTCCACCTCGGCAACGGGAGCGGGCAGGCCGGTAAGCTGCCCGTCAAGATCACCCAAGCCCCGAAGCTGAGCCGGGCCACGGCGGGCTCCGTACCTGCGACCGTCGCAGCACCGGACGGGACGATCAAGGTCTCTGTCGCCGACCGCGACGTCACCCGACGCGCAGGTATCGACGGCGTGCTGCTTTCACTTCACCGCACCGAAGGCTCGGGCGGCACCGGCTCCGCCCGCGTCGAGGTCGGGTACGACTCGTACCGCGATGCGTACGGCGGAGATTGGGCAGCTCGCCTGCGTCTGGTGGAGCTGCCGGCCTGTGTGCTGACCGAACCGGAGCTCCCGGAGTGCCGAACGCAGAAGCCGCTGGCCACGAAGAACGATACGAAGACCGCCACCCTGGCGGCCGCCACAACCCTCGCCGCGGCCCCACAGGTTCTGGCCGCTGTTGCCGATGACGCCGGCCCCACCGGCAACTACAAGGCGACGTCGCTGCAAGCGTCCGGAAGCTGGTCCGCGGGTGCTTCGACCGGCGGCTTCTCCTGGACCTACCCGATCGCCGTCCCCGGTGTACCGGGCGGCGCCGCTCCGCAGATCGCCCTCGCTTACGACTCCCAGTCGGTGGACGGCCGCACCGCTGCCTCCAATGCCCAGGCGTCCTGGATCGGTGACGGCTGGAACTGGGAACCGGGATTCGTCGAGCGCAAGTACAAGGGCTGCGAGGACGACAAGGCCGGTGGGACCAACACCACCAAGGTCGGCGACCTGTGCTGGTTCAACGACAACGCCACCCTGTCCCTGAACGGCAAGACCACGGAGCTGGTTTTCGAGGCCGGCAAGGGCTGGCACCCGCAGGGCGACGGCGCGGAGAAGGTCGAGAAGCTCTCCGGCGCCGTCAATGGTGACGACAACGGAGAGCACTGGAAGGTCACCGGCACGGACGGTACTCAGTACTTCTTCGGCCTGAACCGCCTTCCCGGCTGGAAGGACAACGGAGTCGCGGCCGACGATCCCGTGACCAACTCCGCCTGGACCGTTCCGGTGTTCGGCAATCATCAGGGTGAGCCCTGTTACAACGCGACCTTCGCCAATGCCTCGTGCAAGCAGGCGTGGCGCTGGCAGCTCGACTACGCGGTCGACGCACGGGGCAACGCGATGGTCTACCACTGGAAGACCGAGACGAACAACTACACGCGCAACGTCTCCGAGACGACCGGCAAGGGTACGGTCACCCAGTACATCCGTGGAGGCTGGCTCGACCGCATCGACTACGGTCTGCGGTCCGACGCCCTGTTCACCGGCAAGCCCATGGGGCAGGTCCTCTTCGGCGTCGACGAACGCTGCCTCGCCAACTGCGGCACCTTCGACGAGGCCAACGCGAAGAACTGGCCGGACGCACCCTTCGACCAGTTCTGCAAGGACGGCTCGACGGAGTGCAAGGACAAGCACTCCCCGACCTTCTGGTCCCGGATGCGGCTCAAGTCCATCAACACGAGGGTGCTCACCGCCGGAGCGTACAAGGAGGCCGACACCTGGACCCTGGACCAGAGCTTCCCGCCGTCCGGCGACGGCGTCTCCACCCCTATGTGGCTGAAGTCCGTTCAGCACACCGGCAAGGCAGGCGGCACCAAAGCACTGCCCCCGGTCAGCTTCGCCGGCGAACAGAAGGCCAACCGGGTCGACAAGACCGGCGACGGCCTCGCCCCCTTCATCCGGCTGCGCCTGTCCCAGATCACCACCGAGACGGGCGGCACCATCGGCATAACCTATTCGCCGCAGGACTGCTCGCCGACAACCCTGCCGAAGCCGGACGCCACGAACACCACGCGGTGCTATCCGGTCAAATGGGCCTACGAGGGCTCGACCGCTCAGCTCGACTGGTTCAACAAGTACGTGGTGACGCAGGTGGTCGAGGGCGACAACCTCGCAGCGACACCCGACAAGGTCACTTCCTACAGCTACCTGGACGGAGCGGCCTGGGCCAAGAGCGAGGACGAGTTCACCAAGCCCGAGGACAGAGTGCACTCCGTGGCCCGCGGCTACGGACGGGTCCAGACCCGCACGGGCGCTGGGAACGACGCTCGCACCCTCACGGAGAATCGATACTTCCGCGGCTTGGACGGCACCGACGTCAAGGACTCCACCGGAACGTCCGTCACCGACCGCCCCGAGTTCGCCGGCGCACTTCGCGAAAGCGTGACCTTCGACGGCGACGACACCACCAAGCCGGTCACGGCGACTTCCTCCACCCCCTGGCGCTCGACAGCCATCGCCACACGGAACCGCCCCGGCCTTCCGGCGCTCGTTTCCTACAGGACGGGCACGGAGAAGGAGAGCACGAGAACCACCGTCACGGGCGGCATCCGGACCACGGAGGTTGCCCGTACCTTCGACGCGTACGGAATGGTGTCCGCCGAGTCCGCCACCGGCGACAAGGACAAGACCGGCGACGAGCAGTGCACGACGACCAGCTACGCGCGCAACACCACGACCCACATCCTCACCACGGTCAGCCGTGTCGAGATCGTGGCCGTTCCGTGCGGCGCCCCGGTCTCCCGCCCGGCGGACGTCATCGATGACGTCCGCAACTACTACGACAACGGAGCTTTGGACACGGTCTCCGGAGCAGGGCTGCTCACCCGCACCGAGAGGATCAACGGCAAGGGCGACGGCTACGAGACCCAGTCCTCGACCCCGAGTATCTGTGGACCGGGCAAGGACCAGCCCTGTTTCGACATCTACGGCAGGGCGCTGGCTGTCGCCGACCCGTTCGGCAGGGCGACCGCCACGGTCTTCACTCCCGCTACGGGCGAGGTGCCGACCTCGTCGAAGGTGACCAACCCGCTCGGTCACGTCACCACCACGGTCCTCGATCCCGTACGTAACCTGCCGACCCAGGTCACGGACGCCAACAACAAGGTCACGACCACCGGCTACGACGCACTGGGCCGGGTGACGAAGGTCTGGCTCCCCACGCGCCGCGCAGCCACGTACCCGGATTCGCCGAACTACGTGTTCGACTACCTGGTCCGCAATGACGGTCCGGTCGTCACCACGACCAAGATCCTCACGCATGACTCGAAGTACAGGGAGGCGTATGCGTTCCAGGACGGCCTTCTGCGTGACATCCAGAGGCAGGAACCCTCGCCCGACGGAGCGGGCCGGCTCATCACCGAGGCGCTCTACGACACCCGGGGCTTCGCCTGGCGGAATTCCGGCCGGTACTACGCGACCGGCGCTGCGGCCCCCGTCCTCGTGACCGGCCAGGAGCTGCAGTACCCGGCGTCCAGCGACACCGTGTTCGACGGCACCGGGCGGGTCACTGCTGTCGTGTCGAAGCGGTTCGGCGTCGAAACCGGCCGGACCACCACCTCGTACACGGGCGACACCACCACGGTCGTGCCGCCCAAGGGGGGCACGGCCACCACCAAGGTCGTCGACGCCAACGGCCGTGCCACGGCCCTTCTCTCGTACACCGCAGCGGACCGAACCACCTCGGCAGCCACTCAGTACAGCTACGACAAACTCGGCCGCCTGTCTGAGGTTCGCGACGCAGCCGGGGCCAAGTGGACCTACGGCTACGACGCCCGCGGCCGTGCCGTGCAGGTCAACGACCCCGACAAGGGCACCTCCCACTACGCCTTCGACGCCGCCAATCGAACCACGGACGTCACCGACGGCCGCAACATCACCCTTCACACCGACTTCGACGCCCTGGGCCGTCAGACCGCGGTCAGGAAGGGCACGACCACTCTCGCGGAGTGGGTCTACGACACGGTGGCCAAGGGGCAGCCGAGCAAGTCCGTACGCTGGGTGAACGGCAAGGCGTACGAGTTCGCCACCACCGGCTACAACTCGCTGTACCTGCCCGTCGTCCAGCAGGTGACCATCCCGGACAGCGAGGGCGCACTGGCCGGAACGTACCAGTGGATCAACGCGTACAACGCGAACACCGGACAGGTCATGTCCGTGCAGCACCCGGCCGCAGGTGGTCTGCCGCAGGAGGACGTCAGCAACACCTACCTGGAGACATCCGGTCTCCTCGACACCGTCACCGCGGGGGCCGACCCCCTTGTTTCCGCCAACACCTACGACCGCTACGGCAGGAACGTCCGGCAAGAGCTCGGTGCATTCGCCCAGCACGTCTGGGTGAGCAACGAATTCGACGAGCACACCGGCCGGCTCACGCGCAGGTACACCGACCGCGAGGCGGCTCCCCAGCGCATCGACGACTCCACGTACTCCTACGACTCCTTCGGGAACGTCACCGGCATCGCCACGTCTTTCGGGCAGGACTCCGGCAAGACGACCGACACCCAGTGCTTCACTCTGGATCAACTGCGCCGGATCACCGAAGCGTGGAGCAACACCGGAACGGCCTGCGCGGCAAGCCCGTCGGCCGCGGCGGTCGGCGGGCAGGACGCGTACTGGACGAGCTACACCTACGACGCAGTGGGCAACCGCAAGAGCGAAACGGAACACAAGACCCCCGCAGGGCCCGCCGCCGACACCGTACGCACCTATGCGGCTCCCACCGCGGGCAAGCACGACCTGCCCAAGGTCACCCAGACCGGAGCCACGCCCGGTGAGGACCTCTTCACCTACGACGCGGTCGGCAACACCAAGACGCGCAAGATCGGTTCGGCCGCTCAGCAAACCCTGAACTGGGACGACGAGGGCCATCTGGCATCCACGTCGCAGGACGCCAAGACCACTTCCTACCTCTACGACGCGCAGGGGGAGAGGCTGCTGCGCAAGGATTCCGGAGGAACCACCCTCTACCTGCCCGGCGGCAATGAACTCAAGCTGAACAAGTCAGGTACCACGGTCACCGGCACCCGCTACTACTCGGTCGCAGGCCAGACGATCGCCGTACGCACCGGCGACAAGCTGACCTTCGTCCTCGGTGACCACCATGGCACCGGCACGACACAGGTCTCTGCCGATGCCGCTCAGGCTGTCGTACGGCGCAAGACGGGAATCTTCGGCAAGGAGCGTGGTGGTCAGGCGGCCGGCTGGGTCGGTGACAAGGGGTTCGTCGGTGGCACCAAGGAACCCGACACGGGCCTCATCCACCTCGGAGCACGTGAGTACGATCAGGCAACCGGCCGCTTCCTCTCGGTCGACCCGATCATGGACCTGGCCGACCCGCAACAAACCCACGGCTACAGCTACGCCAACAACAATCCCGCTTCCCTCTCGGACCCGAGCGGCCTCAAGCCGATCGAATGCATCGAGGGTTACTCCTGCAAGTTCAACGGCAAGGGCTGGGAGGTAGGGGAGCCCAAGGGTCACAACAACGCTCCGGCCCCGAAGTCCAAGACCTACGCGAGTCAGGACGCGCAAGAGCGGCTCCGGAGCACGGACAGGAGCCGTGCGAAGAAGCAGCGTGAGAAGCGCTTCTCCCAGATCTTCGACGACAAGAAGTTCTCCATCGGCGAGTACATCGACGAGATCGACGACGCCAACAAGCTGGCGTGTCGGATGACCCCGGGTCCGGAGAAGGTCGGCTGCAACTACAACCGATACGCGAACCTGTACGGGGTCAAACTTTTCGGCCTCGAATACAAGGGGCTTGCCGGTATGGTGAGGGACGCTCTCTCGCGTATCGACGAATCCGCCATATCGTTGAAGAAGGACTCGGAGTTCGGTTTCACGGAGAGTGAGTTTGAGACAGCTTTCATTTTGGCCATGGAGGGACGCAACGTCGTAGCGCGTAGCGACGACACCGGCGCCCCTGGCTCCTTGGGGGACAGGAAGAGCTTCGATGCGTGGGTGGACGGCGTTCGAACAGAGTTCAAGACCCAGCCGTCCACCAAGCCCAAGACCATCGTCAGGGAAATTTTCGATTCGGCCGATCAAGGGGCTGATGCGGCGATCATCACCCTCCCGAACGGAAACGAGAAGCTCGTGAATACGGTCCTCGCCGATATTTCGAAGCGGGAATTCACCACGAAGACGACTCTCGGCCTGCAATCGGTGCGCATCATCGGCCCCGGTTTTGATGTGACCAAGCATTTCTCTTAATCAAGGCGATGGGATCAAGGAGATACGGGATGGACAAGGCAGAAGCTTCAGAAGCCCTTCGGGCAGCGGGCTCCGCAGTGCTGCCGACCGCGATCGAGGAAGCCTGTGCGCCTTCCGGTCAAGTGATTCTGGGCCGCCCCGTCACAGCGCAGGAAGCAGAGACTCTGTGGAGGCAGATGCTCGGCGCCTGCAGCCGCTCGGGATGGCACCCCGTGCTCACGGTGGGACGTCCTTCCGACCTGGTGGACTCTTCCCACCACACTCATCCCGCCTTCGACGCACGGGCGTTCACAGCACCCCGCGAGATCGTCACCGAGATCGAATCGGCCGCCCTGGCGAAGTGCCTCGACGGCGCGGACGAAGAAGAAGCGGCGGAGTGGAAGGCCGACTTCGACCCCGATCAGTTGGCCGGCACCCTCAACCTGGAGCCCCGTCCCACCAGCCCGCGGAGGAATTTCCATCCCCACTGGCTGTGCCTGGTCGAAGCCCAGTACGGCTATTCGGTGCCGAGTATCCTGCCGGTCCACCCCAGCCCGAGGAACTGGGCCCACGGACCGGGCGACCGGGCGATGCTGGCTTCCGACCATGTAGCGTTTCTGCATACATGGAACACCCGATTCGGGGCCGAGTTGTTGTACATGGCACACAATGTGCTGATGGTCGATGTCCCCCAGCCTCCGCAAGAACCGCTCGCGGTGGCGCGGGCTGCGATCGAACAGTACGCGTACTGCCCCGACGAGAATGACACGACAACGTACGCGGAACTGCAGACTCGAAACGGAACCTGGCAATTCTGCTGGGACTGACCGTAGCGGTCGGTCGCGACACCGGTGGCCCGGCGGGATGCTCCCGCCGGGCCACCGGCACGCCCGGACGCCACGTGCGGCATGGCGGCCGTGGGCACAGCCCTCCAGGGCAGCCCGGCTCTCAGCGGCCTCGGCTTCGCCGAGCGCGGAGGCGATCCCGCCCCGGCCGGATCGGTCCGGGGCACGGAGCGGGCGGGCCCGTGGTGCTACGCGGTGCGCCGCAGGAGGGCCAGGTACATCGCGTCCGTGCCGTGCAGGTGCGGCCACAGCTGGACGTCCGGGCCGTCCCCCAGGCCGGGCACGCCCGCCATGTGGGGCCGGGCGTCGATCAGTTCGGCGGACACCGGGGTGGCACCCGCGCCGCGTCCCTTGAGGACGTCGTCCACGACCACCCGGGTCTCCGCCAGGTGCGGCGAGCAGGTCGCGTAGCCCACGACGCCGCCCACGCGCACCGCCGACAGCGCCTGCCGCAGCAGGGCCCGCTGGAGCGGGGCGAAGCCCTCCAGGTCCTCCGGGCGGCGGCGCCAGCGCGCCTCGGGGCGGCGGCGCAGGGCGCCGAGGCCCGAGCAGGGGACGTCCATCAGGACCCGGTCGAAGGAGCCGGGCAGCCACGCCGGACGGGTGCCGTCCGCCGCGATCACCTGGTACGGCCCCGGGTTGCCCGCGAGCGACCGCTCCACCAGGCGGGCCCGGTGCGGCTGCTTCTCCGAGGCCAGCAGGAACGCACCGCGCTCGGCCGCCAGGGCGCCGAGCAGCGCCGCCTTGCCGCCGGGGCCGGCGCAGCCGTCGAGCCAGCGCTCGTCGCGGCCCTCGACGGGCACGGCCGCCAGCGCCATCGCCACCAGCTGGCTTCCCTCGTCCTGCACGCCCGCGCGGCCCTCGCGGACCGCTTCCAGCGCACCGGGCTCACCGCCCTCGGCCATCCGGACGGCGTACGGCGACCAGCGTCCGGGCAGGGTCGTGTCCTCGCCGAGCGCGTCCACCAGCTCCTGGGGCGTGGACCGGCCGGGGCGCGCGACCAGGGTCACCTCGGGCCGCTCGTTGTCGGCCTCCAGCAGGTCCTCGATCCCGGCGCGGCCGCCGCCCAGGGCGTCCCACAGGGCGCTGACCACCCAGCGTGGGTGCGAGTGGTAGACGGCGAGGTGCTCCTCGGCGTCCTCGTCGTACGGCGGGGCCACCCGCTCCAGCCAGCCGTCCAGGTCGTGCGCGGCGATCCGGCGCAGCACGGCGTTGACGAACTTGGCGCGCCCGTCGCCGAGGACGACCCGGGCGAGCTCCACACTGGCCGAGACGGCCGCGTGGGTGGGGATGCGGGTGCCCAGCAGCTGGTGGGCGCCGAGCGAGAGCACGTCGAGGACCGGCGGGTCCACCTCGCGCAGCGGACGGTCGATGCAGGCCTTGATGACCGCGTCGTAGGTGCCCTGGCGGCGCAGGGTGCCGTAGACCAGCTCGGTGGCCAGGGCCGCGTCGCGGGCCTCGAAGCCCTCGTCCTGGCGGGCCTTCTTCAGCAGCGGGGGCAGGACGAGGTTGGCGTAGGCGTCGCGTTCGTCCACCGCCCGCAGCACCTCGAAGGCCAGCATCCTGACGGGGTCCTTCTTGGGCCGCCGGTAGGGCTTGGCCGGCCGCTTGCCTGCGGTGCTGCGCGGGGGACGGTGCTGTTCGCTCACGTGAAAGGTGCTCCGGGGTTACGAGGTGGTGCCGACTGCGGACCGGTGCCCGATCGGGGTACCGGCACCGTTCAGCCTACGTCGGCCCCGCCGAGCCGCTCGCCGGGAGCGATCCGCACCCCGCGCGCCCAGTCGGCGGCGCGCATCGGCTTCTTGCCCTGGGGCTGCACCCAGAGGAGTTCCACGGCGTGCGAGCCCGTGCCGACGTGGACGGTGTTCTTGGCCGGGGCCAGCAGGCCCGGCTCCAGGTCCGTGCGGTCGGGGACCGGGGCGAGGGAGATCACCTTGAGCCGCTCGCCGCGGAAGACGGTCCAGGCGCCGGGGGCCGGTGTGCAGCCCCGGACGACCCGGTCGGCGCGCATCGCGGGCGCGGTCCAGTCGATCCGCGCGTCCTCGACGGTGATCTTGGGGGCGAGGGAGACGCCGTCGGCGGGCTGCTCGACCGCGCGCAGGGTGCCGTCCTCGATGCCGTCCATGGTGGCGGCGAGCAGTCCGGCCCCGGCGAACGCGAGCCGGGTGAGCAGGTCGCCGCTGGTGTCGGCCGGGCGGATCTCCTCGGTCAGGATGCCGTAGACCGGGCCCGAGTCGAGGCCCTCCTCGATGAGGAAGGTGGAGGCACCGGTAACCTGGTCGCCCGCCATGATCGAGTGCTGTACGGGCGCGGCCCCGCGCCAGGCCGGCAGCAGCGAGAAGTGCAGGTTCACCCAGCCCCGCCGGGGGATGTCGAGGGCGCTCTTGGGCAGCAGGGCCCCGTAGGCGACGACCGGGCAGCAGTCCGGGTCGATCTCGCGCAGCCGGGCCTGGAACTCGGGGTCGCGCGGGCGGACCGGCTTGAGGACCTCGATCCCGGCTTCCTCGGCGCGCTGGGCGACGGGGCTCGCGACGAGCCGGCGGCCGCGCCCGGCGGGTGCGTCGGGCCGGGTGACGACGGCGGCGACCTCGTGCCGCCCCGAGGCGATCAGTGCGTCCAGTGCGGGCACGGCGACCTCGGGGGTGCCGGCGAAGACGAGCTTCACGGGGTCCAACCTCGCTGTATGGGCGCACACAGCAGCGCACCAGTCTGTGAAGGCGCCCCCCGCTGGAGCGGCGGGCTTCCACCCGACGGTCGCGGTCCGGCCCGAACCGACCCCGTTCGGAGCAGCCCCAAACTACCAGAAAGATCCACGCGCGCACTGGGCGAAGGGGGGCGTACGCCCGCATCCGCGCACCCGTCGCATATGCCGACCCGGCTGCACAGCGTGACCTGTACGACGGCTGGAGCGTTGGTCAAGAGAGATTGACCGAAACGGGCCGCGTGCGAACGGTGTGTGCGACCCGATCAGCCCTTCAGCACCGGTTCGAGAGGCTTCTTCATGGCCGACCACGCCACCCACGACGCCCAGGCCCGGGCGAGCCTGCACCTGCTGGTGCGGGACATCGAGCGGGTTCGCCGGCAGGTGGACGCTCTGCGTACGCTCACCGCCCAGCTCGGCAATGTGTACCGTCCCCGCCGGTCGGGCCCCTCCACGGGCTTCGTCGTCTACGGCCGGGCTCCCGCGCCCACCGTCCGCCTCGCCCAGGAGCTGCGGGACAGCGTGGAGACGCTGGTCACCGCCGCCGTGGACTTCGACCGCTCGCTCGGCTTCTCGTGGGACGCGGTCGGCTCCGCCCTCGGAGTGACCAAGCAGGCCGTGCACCGCCGCTACGGCGCCCGCCGGGCCCAGTCGGCGGAGGCGGCCGAGCCGCTGGCCGAGGGGACTACCACCCGGACCATGGGACCGCTGCCGACCGTCCCGGCCGCCCGTTCCGTGCCGCCGCAGCCGGTCCGCGAGGAGGCGCAGGCCGCGGCCGCTCCGCAGGCCCGGGCCCTCGCGGAGCCCTCCCGCTCCCCCGCCTTCCCCGGACCGCGCGGAGGCTGAGGCCGGCCCGCCGCCGGGGCGCCGACTCCCGACGGCCGGCCCCGTGCGCCGCGCCCCTGACCGCCCCCGGTGGGACGACCGTACGGTCCCCGCCGGGGGCTTCGGCGTCCCCTGCCGGTCACCGGCCGCGGGCGCCCGCCCCGGCCGCCGTCCGTCTCAGCCGATGTCCGTCGGGTCGATCCTGACCCGCACCGCGTCGGATGCGGCCACCCGCCGGGCCGTCCTGGCCGCCTGGGCCGCCTTCAGGGCGGCCGCCAGGGCCGCCCCGCTGCCCGGCGGCACCCGCACCAGGGCCCGTTCCCCGGGCGAGGGCTCCCCGCGCCGGCCGGGCAGCGGCACCGGGCCCAGGATCTCGGCGTCCGGCGGCAGCTCGGCCGCGGCCAGGAAGGACTCCACGGCAGCCGCTCGTCCCACGACGGACGCCATCCGCGACACGGGCGGGAAGCGCAGCTCGGCGCGCTCCGCCAGCTCACGCAGCGCGTGCCCGACCGGGTCCCACCGCACCAGGGCCTGGACGGGGCGCAACGTCGGCTCCGCGACGACGACCACCTGTCCACCGGCCCGGACCAGACAGGCGGCGGCGATCCAGCGGCGCAGCGCCTCCTCCCCGGCCCGCAGGTCGGGGAAGCCCAGCATGGCCCAGCCGTCCAGCAGCAGGGACGCGGCGTAGCCGGCCCCCTCGGCGACCGGTTCGGCGCCGGGCGTCGACACGATCAGGGCGGGGGCGTCGGGGACGCGCTCCAGGACGTGGTCGCGGCCCGAGGTGCGCACGGGCACGTCGGGGAAGACGCGCCCGAGCTCCTCCGCGGTGCGCCGGGCGCCGACGACCTGCGCCCGGAGCCGGAAGGACCCGCATTCCTCACAGTGCCAGGAGGTCTCCGCCAGCCCGCACCAGCCGCAGTGCAGCTCCCGCTGGTCGGGGGCCTCCAGCGGGCCCGCGCAGGTCCGGCAGCGGGCCGGTGTCCGGCAGCGCTCGCAGGCCAGCCGGGGCACGTACCCCCGGCGCGGCACCTGGACGAGGACGGGGCCGGTCTTCAGCCCCTCCCGTACGGTCTCCCAGGCCAGGCTGGGCAGCCGGGCGGCGCGGGCCGCCTCGTCGCGGGCGAGCAGCTCGTCGCCGACGGTGCGGACGCGGGGGGCGCAGGCCCGTACGGTCGCGCGGTCCGCGACCAGGGGGCGCGCCCATCCGGACTCGACGAGCTGAGCGGCCTCGACGGTGCAGCTCGTACTGCCCAGGAGGAAGCCGCAGCCCTCGGTCAGGGCGCGCAGCTGGAGCACCTCACGGACGTGCGGGAAGGGGGCGCTGGTGTCGCTGTGGCTGGAGTCCCCGTCGTCCCAGACCGCCACGAGGCCGAGCCGGTGGACCGGCGCGAACATCGCGGCGCGGGTCCCGACGACGGCCCGCACGGAGCCCCGGTGCACGGCGAGCCACTGGGAGTACCGCTTCTGGGGACCGGACTCGGCGGTGAGCACGGCGTGCAGCCCCTTGCCGACGAGGGCCGTCAGGGCCTCGTCGACCCGCGCGGCGGTGCGGCCGTCGGGGACCACGGCGAGCGCCCCGCGGCCCGAGGCCATCGTGGCGGCCATGGCCCGGGCCAGCTCCCCGGGCCAGGTCGGCCCGGGCAGGGCGGTCCACACGGTGCGCGGGCTCGCGCCGGAGGCCAGGTCGCGCAGGAGGGCGGGCCCGGCCGGGTAGCGCTCCCAGCCGCCGGGCTCGGGGGCCTCGGGCGGCGGCAGCGGGGCGGGCGACGGGCGGCTCTCGGCCTGTCCGTGGCGGGGCGGGATGGCCAGCTGAAGGACGTCGGCCAGGCTTCCGCCGTACCGGCGTGCGACGGCCCGCGCGAGGCGCTCGATCTGCGGGCTGAGGACCCGCTCGGGCGAGACCACCTGGGCGAGCGCGGCGAGCGGCCGGTCGTAGTCGGTCTCGGCGATCCGCTCGATCAGGTAGCCGTCGATCAGGCCGCCGCCCTCGCGGCGGCCGTCGCGGACCCGGCCCTCGCCGGCGCCGAACCGGACGCGGACGCGGACTCCGGGCTGGGCCTCCTCGGCGAGGTGCTCGGGGACGGCGTAGTCCCAGGTCTGGTCCAGGTGCAGGACGCCCTTGTTCACCAGCACCCGGGCGATCGGCAGCTCCCCCGCCAGCGCGGCTCCGCGCCAGGTGCGCGGCTTCGCCTTGGGGGCCTTGGCCTTGGACTCGGCGACCATGCCCCGGATCAGCGCGAGCTGTTCCGGCGGGCCGCCGGGATCCTCGTCCCAGCGCCGCTGCTCGGACTCGTTCGCGCTGCTCACATCCGCATTCTTACCAAACCGCACCGACAGCGCGCGGGCCCGGGAACGCGGAAGGCCCCGGACCGCGAGGGTCCGGGGCCTTCCGTGCTCGGGTCCTACAGACCGGCGGCGGCGCGCAGGGCGTCCACGCGGTCGGTGCGCTCCCAGGTGAAGTCCGGCAGCTCACGGCCGAAGTGGCCGTAGGCGGCGGTCTGGGCGTAGATCGGGCGCAGCAGGTCCAGGTCGCGGATGATCGCGGCGGGGCGCAGGTCGAAGACCTCGCTGATCGCGTCCTCGATCTTCTGGACCTCCACCTTGGCGGTGCCGAAGGTCTCGACGAAGAGACCCACGGGCTCGGCCTTGCCGATGGCGTACGCGACCTGCACCTCGCAGCGCGAGGCGAGACCGGCGGCGACCACGTTCTTGGCGACCCAGCGCATGGCGTAGGCGGCCGAGCGGTCGACCTTCGACGGGTCCTTGCCGGAGAAGGCGCCGCCGCCGTGGCGGGCCATGCCGCCGTAGGTGTCGATGATGATCTTGCGGCCGGTGAGGCCGGCGTCGCCCATCGGACCGCCGATCTCGAAGCGGCCGGTCGGGTTCACCAGGAGGCGGTAGCCCTCGGTGTCGAGCTTGATGCCGTCCTCGACGAGCTGGGCCAGGACGTGCTCGACGACGAACTCGCGGATGTCGGGAGCGAGCAGCGAGTCCAGGTCGATGTCGGAGGCGTGCTGCGAGGAGACGACGACCGTGTCGAGGCGGACGGCCTTGTCGCCGTCGTACTCGATGGTGACCTGGGTCTTGCCGTCGGGGCGCAGGTACGGGATGGTCCCGTTCTTGCGGACCTCGGACAGGCGGCGCGAGAGCCGGTGCGCGAGGTGGATCGGCAGCGGCATCAGCTCGGGGGTCTCGTCGCAGGCGTAGCCGAACATCAGGCCCTGGTCGCCGGCGCCCTGCTTGTCGAGCTCGTCCTCGTCGCCCTCGACGCGCTTCTCGTAGGCGGTGTCGACGCCCTGCGCGATGTCCGGGGACTGCGCGCCGATGGACACCGACACGCCGCAGGAGGCGCCGTCGAAGCCCTTCTTCGAGGAGTCGTAGCCGATCTCGAGGATCTTCTCCCGGACGAGCTGGGCGATCGGCGCGTACGCCTTGGTCGTCACCTCACCCGCGATGTGCACGAGACCCGTGGTGATGAGGGTTTCCACGGCCACGCGCGAGGTCGGGTCCTCGGTGAGGAGTGCGTCGAGGATCGTGTCGCTGATCTGGTCAGCGATCTTGTCGGGGTGGCCCTCGGTCACGGACTCCGAGGTGAACAGACGACGGGACACAACGCTCCCTGGGGTTGCAGCGGCTGCTGGCTGATCATTTGGCGGAACCACATCGGGGGCTGCGCCCGATCACGTTCCGAATGCAGTTTATCGGTCGCCACCGTAGCCCGGACCACCCGTCTCGCCCTATGGGAGCCGTGTGACCTGCGGCACGCACATTCTTGCGCACGGAGTCGACCGGCGAAAGGCACCTCGGTTCAGGCGCGTCGGGGCCGGAGCCGCTCGGCCACCCGGTCCCAAATCACCTCTGCCAAGGCCTCCTTCGGGCCGTAGGGCACGGGGAACTCCGACCCGTCGGAGGCCAGGACGACGGCTTCGTTCTCCTCGGATCCGAAGGTCCGGCTCTCCCCGACCTCGTTCACGACGAGAAGATCACATCCCTTGCGGCGGAGCTTGGCCCGCCCGTTGTCGAGGACGTCGTCGGTCTCGGCGGCGAAGCCGACGACCACCTGTCCCTCCAGCGCCCGGTCGGCGGAGATCTCGGCGAGGACGTCGGGGTTGCGCACCAGGGCCACCGGTGCCGGCTCCTCCCCGTCCTTCTTCTTGATCTTCCCGTCGGCGTACACGGCGGGCCGGAAGTCGGCGACGGCGGCGGCCATCACCACGGCGTCGGCGTCGGCCGCGGCCTTGAGCACGGCCTCCCGCAGCTGCACGGCGGTCCCCACCCGGACGACGTCCACCCCGGCCGGGTCGGCCAGCGCGGTGTTGGCCGCCACCAGGGTGACCCGGGCGCCGCGGGCGACGGCCGTGCGGGCGAGCGCGTAGCCCTGCTTGCCCGAGGAGCGGTTGCCGAGGAAGCGGACCGGGTCGAGCGGCTCCCGGGTGCCGCCCGCGCTGACCACGACGTGCCGGCCGGCCAGGTCGGGCGCGGCGGTCCCGCGCCGCAGGACCTGGCGGCACACCTCGAAGATCTCCTCGGGGTCGGGCAGCCGGCCCTTGCCGGTGTCCTTGCCGGTGAGCCGGCCGACGGCGGGCTCGATGACGACGGCGCCGCGCCGGCGCAGGGTGGCCACGTTCTCCTGGGTGGCGGGGTGCTCCCACATCTCCGTGTGCATGGCGGGGGCGAAGACCACCGGACAGCGGGCGGTCAGCAGGGTGTTCGTCAGGAGGTCGTCGGCGAGCCCGTGGGCGGCCTTGGCCAGCATGTCGGCGGTGGCGGGGGCCACGACCACGAGGTCGGCGCCCTGCCCGATGCGGACGTGCGGCACCTCGTGGACGGTCTCCCACACCTGCGTGGAGGCCGGGTTCCCGGACAGGGCCGCCCAAGTGGCCTCCCCCACGAAGTTCAGCGAGGAAGCCGTGGGCACCACCCGTACGTCGTGACCGGACTCGGTCAGACGACGGAGCAGCTCGCACGCCTTGTAGGCGGCGATCCCGCCGCTGACGCCCAGCACGACCTTCGGCTTACCCACCACGCACTCCTCTTCGACACACCCGGCACGTCCGACGCGTGCGGCTCTGATCGTCGTACCCACCCATGACACACCACAGGCCCGGCAGATGTTCTGCCGGGCCTGTGGTGAAAGGAATTCCTGGTGCCTTACTGGGCCGGGGCCTCGATGGCCTCGGAGGTCAGCAGACCCGCGTTGATCTCGCGCAGCGCAATCGAGAGCGGCTTCTCGTGGACGTGGGTGTCCACCAGCGGGCCGACGTACTCGAGCAGGCCCTCGCCGAGCTGCGAGTAGTACGCGTTGATCTGACGCGCCCGCTTGGCCGCGTAGATCACGAGGCTGTACTTCGAGTCCGTGGCCTCGAGCAGCTCGTCGATCGGCGGGTTGATGATGCCCTCGGGCGCAGTGATGGAAGAGGACACGCTCTACCTTCCGAAGATGGGTGAAAGATCGGCCTGACCTGCTGCCGGGCGACGCGTGGGCATCGATCGGCGATCAGACAACGTGCATCAAGGCTAGCAGCTCGCGTGCCACGTCCTCGACGGAGGTGTTGACGAGGGTGACGTCGAACTCGGACTCGGCAGCGAGCTCCACCTTGGCGGCGCCCAGGCGGCGCTCGATGACCTCGGCCGACTCCGTGCCCCGGCCGGTGAGCCGGCGGACCAGCTCGTCCCAGCTCGGCGGGGCCAGGAAGACCAGCTGTGCCTCGGGCATCGACTCGCGGACGAGCCGTGCTCCCTGGAGGTCGATCTCCAGCAGTACCGGCTCGCCGTTTTCCAGGCGCTCCAGCACCGCGCCGCGCGGAGTGCCGTAGCGGTTGCCCGCGAACTCGGCCCACTCCAGCAGCTCGCCGTTGGCGATCAGCTTGTCGAACTCGTCGTCGTTGACGAAGAAGTACTGGACTCCGTGTCGCTCACCGGGCCGCGGCTTGCGGGTGGTGGCCGACACCGAGAGCCATACCTCGGGGTGAACCTTGCGCATATGCGCGACGACCGTGCTCTTGCCGACCCCCGAGGGGCCGGAGAGCACGGTCAGCCGCGGACGAACCTCTGCTGCCATAGAGCGATTATCCAGGCTCTCGGGACTGCCTGAGAACACCGGGAGAACGCCAGGCGACGCCTCAGGCGCCGGTGCTGCCGAACTCGCGCTCCAGAGAGGCGATCTGGTTGGAACCGAGACCTCGGACACGCCGGGACTCGGAGATGCCGAGACGCTCCATGATCTGCTTGGCGCGGACCTTGCCCACGCCGGGGAGGGACTCGAGCAGGGCGGAGACCTTCATCTTGCCGATGACGTCGTTCTCCTGACCCGTCTTGATGACCTCCTGGAGCGAGGCGCCGGAGTGCTTGAGTCGATTCTTCACCTCGGCCCGCTCCCGGCGAGCCGCGGCGGCCTTTTCGAGCGCGGCTGCGCGCTGTTCAGGGGTAAGGGGCGGAAGAGCCACGCCTACGTCACCTCGGATGTCGAACTGTCGGATACGGACCGGTGGGGAACCCAAAGGCACCACACCTGGAGAGCTCCCGAACAGCGATGGAACTCGTTCGCTGCGCGTTCACTCTGCTCGGAGACTAGCGGCCAACACCGCTCCAGTCAGCGAGAACGAACGAAAAGTCCTGGTCAGCCTCCACTGAACCGTACATCACGGACAAAATACCCCCGTTTTGTCCGGTGAAGTACGTTCGAATTTCGTCAGGACGTGCGAGCCCCCGCTCCGCGCGGATGCGGAACGGGGTCGCGGACGTGTTCGGCTACGCCTCGACGGCCGCGCGGATCTCGTCCGCGAAGCGCGCCGCGGCCTCCCGCAGCGCCGCCGCGTCCGGACCGTGCCGGAGCACCCCGCGGGAGACGTTGGGCACCACGTTGCGCACGGCGGCGCCGAAGACCGCCTGGAGGTCCGCCGCGGTCGCGCCCTGCGCGCCGACGCCCGGGGCCAGCAGCGGGCCGTTGATGTCGAGGTCGAACGAGGACAGGTCGCCGAGCGTGGCGCCGACCACCGCGCCGAAGGAGCCCATGGGCGCGGCGCCGGCGTTCTCGGCGGCCAGGTGGCGCAGCATGGTCGCGCCGACGCTCAGCCCGTCCTCGCGCACCGCCCGCTGCACCTGCGCCCCTTCCGGGTTGGAGGTGAGGGCGAGGACGAACAGGCCGGCGCCGTTCTCCCGGGCCAGCTCCACGGCGGGCGCCAGCGAGCCGTAGCCCAGGTACGGGGAGACCGTCAGGGCGTCGGAGAAGAGCGGTGAGTCCTTGCGCAGGAAGGCCTCGGCGTACGCCGCCATGGTGGAGCCGATGTCGCCGCGCTTGGCATCCATGACCACCAGGCCGCCCGCCGCGCGGACGTCGGCGACCGTGCGCTCCAGCACGGCGACACCGCGGGAGCCGAACCGCTCGAAGAAGGCGGCCTGCGGCTTGAAGACGGCCACCTGGCCGGCCAGCGCCTCGACCACCGTCCGGGAGAACCGCTCCACGCCCGCGACGTCGTCGGCCAGGCCCCAGGAGTCCAGCAGGGACGCGTGCGGGTCGATGCCCACGCAGAGCGGGCCGCGGGTGTCCATCGCCTCGCGGAGGCGGGTTCCGAAGGGGGTCACTGTGCGTCCTTCCGGGTCTCGGCGCCCACCGCGTCGGCGAGGGTCGCGTACGGGCTGGCGGCCAGGCGTGCGGCCAGGCCCTTGTGGATGGCGCGGGCGTAGCAGGGGCCCTCGTAGATGAAGGCGCTGTAGCCCTGGACCAGGGTGGCCCCGGCGAGGATCCGCTGCCAGGCGTCCTCGGCGTTCTCGATGCCGCCGACGCCCACCAGGACCAGGCGGTCGCCCACGCGGGCGTACAGGCGGCGCAGGACCTCCAGGGAGCGCTCCTTGACGGGGGCGCCGGACAGGCCGCCGGTCTCCTTCACCAGGGAGGGCGCGGACTTCAGACCGAGGCCCTCGCGCGCGATGGTGGTGTTGGTGGCGATGATGCCGTCGAGGCCGAGCTCCAGCGCCAGGTCGGCGACGGCGTCCACGTCCTCGTCGGCGAGGTCGGGGGCGATCTTAACCAGCAGCGGGACCCGGCGGTCGGCGACCGTGCGGTCCGCGGCCTCGCGCACGGCGGTGAGCAGCGGCCGCAGGGACTCCGTGGCCTGGAGGTTGCGCAGGCCGGGGGTGTTCGGGGAGGAGACGTTGACCACGAGGTAGTCGGCGTGGCGGGCCAGGCGCTCGGTGGACAGCACGTAGTCGGCGGCGGCGTCGGCCTCCGGCACGACCTTGGTCTTGCCGATGTTGACGCCGACGACGGTGCGGAAGACGGGGGTGCGGGCGGCCAGACGGGCGGCGACGGCCTCGGAGCCCTCGTTGTTGAAGCCCATGCGGTTGATCAGCGCCCGGTCCGGGACCAGGCGGAAGAGCCGCTTCTTCGGGTTGCCGGGCTGCGGCAGGCCGGTGACCGTGCCGATCTCGACGTGGTCGAACCCGAGCATGGACATGCCGTCGATGGCGACGGCGTTCTTGTCGAAGCCGGCGGCCAGGCCGAAGGGGCCGTGGAAGCGCAGGCCCAGGGCCTCGGTGCGCAGCTCCTTGTGGCGGGGGGCGAGGTAGGCGGCGACGAAGGTGCGGAGCACCGGGGTGCGGGCGGCGAGGCGGATCCAGCGGAAGGCCGTGTAGTGGGCCCGCTCGGGGTCCATTCGCTTGAAGACCAGGTTGAAGAACAGCTTGTACATCGTCCGTTTTATCCCTTGAATCCCTTGTGCGCTCTGACGGACCTCATGAAAGGGGGGACACCGGTCGCTGTCGCCGGTGCCCCCCTCTCGAACGGGCTGCTAGTCGCGGGCCGCGATCAGGTGGTCCGCGTGCTCCTGGAGGGAGCGGACGCCCACGTCACCGCGGTTGAGCGCGTCGATGCCCTGGACGGCCGCGGCGAGCGCCTGGACCGTCGTCAGGCACGGGACGCCGCGCGCCACGGCCGCCGTGCGGATCTCGTAGCCGTCGAGGCGGCCACCGGTGCCGTACGGCGTGTTGACGATCAGGTCGACCTGGCCGTCGTGGATCAGCTGGACGACGGTCTTCTCGCCGTTCGGGCCCTCGCCCTCGCTGAGCTTGCGCACCACGGTCACGTTGATGCCGTTGCGGCGCAGCACCTCGGCGGTGCCGGAGGTGGCCATCAGCTCGAAGCCGTGGGCGACGAGCTCGCGCGCCGGGAAGATCATCGAACGCTTGTCGCGGTTGGCGACGGAGATGAACGCGCGGCCCTTGGTGGGCAGCGGGCCGTAGGCGCCGGCCTGCGACTTGGCGTAGGCGGTGCCGAAGACGGCGTCGATGCCCATGACCTCGCCGGTGGAGCGCATCTCCGGGCCGAGGACGGTGTCCACGCCGCGGCCGTGGATGTCGCGGAAGCGCGACCACGGCATCACGGCCTCCTTGACGGAGATCGGCGCGTCGATCGGCAGGGTGCCGCCGTCGCCGGTCCGCGGCAGCAGGCCCTCCTCGCGCAGCTCGGCGATGGTGCTGCCGAGGGAGATGCGCGCGGCGGCCTTGGCGAGCGGGACGGCCGTGGCCTTCGAGGTGAAGGGGACGGTCCGGGAGGCGCGCGGGTTGGCCTCCAGGACGTAGAGGATGTCGCCCGCCATCGCGAACTGGATGTTGATCAGGCCGCGCACGCCGACGCCCTTGGCGATGGCCTCGGTGGAGGCGCGCAGGCGCTTGATGTTGTAGCCGCCGAGGGTGATCGGGGGCAGGGCGCAGGCGGAGTCGCCGGAGTGGATGCCGGCTTCCTCGATGTGCTCCATGACGCCGCCGAGGTAGAGCTCGTTGCCGTCGTAGAGGGCGTCGACGTCGATCTCGATGGCGTCGTCGAGGAAGCGGTCGACCAGCACGGGGCGGGTCGGGGAGATCTCGGTGGACTCCGCGATGTACGACTCCAGGCGGGTCTCGTCGTAGACGATCTCCATGCCGCGGCCGCCGAGCACGTAGGACGGGCGCACCAGGACCGGGTAGCCGATCTCGTCGGCGATCGCCTTGGCACCGGCGAAGGTGGTGGCGGTGCCGTGCTTGGGGGCCGGCAGGCCGGCCTCGGCGAGGACCCGGCCGAAGGCGCCGCGGTCCTCGGCGGCGTGGATCGCCTCGGGCGAGGTGCCGACGACGGGGACGCCGTTGTCCTTGAGGGCCTGGGCGAGGCCGAGCGGGGTCTGGCCGCCGAGCTGCACGACGACACCGGCGATGGGGCCGGCGAGGGACTCCGCGTGGACGATCTCCAGCACGTCCTCGAGCGTCAGCGGCTCGAAGTACAGGCGGTCGGAGGTGTTGTAGTCGGTGGAGACGGTCTCCGGGTTGCAGTTGACCATCACGGTCTCGTAGCCGGCGTCGCTGAGGGCGAAGGAGGCGTGGACGCAGGAGTAGTCGAACTCGATGCCCTGGCCGATGCGGTTCGGGCCGGAGCCCAGGATGATGACCGCGGGCTTCTCGCGCGGGGCGACCTCGGACTCCTCGTCGTAGGAGGAGTAGAAGTACGGGGTCTTCGCGGCGAACTCGGCGGCGCAGGTGTCGACCGTCTTGTAGACCGGGCGGACCCCGAGGGCGTGGCGCACCTCGCGGACGACGTCCTCGCGCAGGCCGCGGATCTCGGCGATCTGGGCGTCCGAGAAGCCGTGGCGCTTGGCCTCGGCGAGCAGCTCGGGCTCCAGCTTCTCGGCGCCGGCGAGCTCGTCGGCGATCTCCTTGATCAGGAAGAGCTGGTCGACGAACCAGGGGTCGATCTTCGTGGACTCGAAGACCTCCTCCTGGGTGGCGCCGGCGCGGATGGCCTGCATGACGGTGTTGATCCGGCCGTCGGTGGGGCGGACCGCGGTGGCGAGGAGCTCCTCCTTGTCGCCGGGCTCGCCGACGAAGGTGAACTGGGAGCCCTTCTTCTCCAGCGAGCGCATGGCCTTCTGGAGGGCCTCGGTGAAGTTGCGGCCGATGGCCATGGCCTCGCCGACCGACTTCATGGTCGTGGTCAGGGTGGCGTCGGCGAGCGGGAACTTCTCGAAGGCGAAGCGCGGGGCCTTGACGACGACGTAGTCGAGCGTCGGCTCGAAGGAGGCCGGCGTCTTCTCGGTGATGTCGTTGGGGACCTCGTCGAGGGTGTACCCGATGGCCAGCTTGGCGGCGATCTTGGCGATCGGGAAGCCGGTCGCCTTCGACGCGAGCGCCGAGGAGCGCGAGACGCGCGGGTTCATCTCGATGACGATGACGCGGCCGTCGGCCGGGTCGATCGCGAACTGGATGTTGCAGCCGCCGGTGTCGACGCCGACCTCGCGGATGATCGCGATGCCGATGTCGCGCAGCCGCTGGTACTCGCGGTCGGTGAGGGTCATGGCCGGGGCCACGGTGATGGAGTCGCCGGTGTGGACGCCCATCGGGTCGAAGTTCTCGATGGAGCAGACGACGACCACGTTGTCCTTGGTGTCGCGCATCAGCTCCAGCTCGTACTCCTTCCAGCCGAGGATGGACTCCTCCAGGAGCACCTCGGTGGTCGGGGAGAGCGTGAGGCCCTGGCCGGCGATGCGGCGCAGTTCGTCCTCGTCGTGGGCGAAGCCGGAGCCGGCGCCGCCCATGGTGAAGGAGGGGCGGACGACGACGGGGTAGCCGCCGAGGGTGTCGACGCCCTTGAGGACGTCGTCCATCGAGTGGCAGATGACCGAGCGGGCGGACTCGCCGTAGCCGATCTTGGCCTTGACGGCCTCGACGACGCCCTTGAAGAGGTCGCGGTCCTCGCCCTTGTTGATGGCCTCGACGTTGGCGCCGATCAGCTCGACGCCGTACTTCTCCAGCACACCCTGCTCGTGCATGGAGATGGCGGTGTTCAGCGCGGTCTGGCCGCCGAGGGTGGGGAGCAGCGCGTCGGGGCGCTCCTTCGCGATGATCTTCTCGACGAACTCGGGGGTGATCGGCTCGACGTACGTGGCGTCGGCGATCTCCGGGTCGGTCATGATCGTCGCGGGGTTGGAGTTGACCAGGATGACGCGCAGGCCCTCGGCCTTGAGGACGCGGCAGGCCTGGGTGCCGGAGTAGTCGAACTCCGCGGCCTGGCCGATGACGATCGGGCCGGAGCCGATGACCAGGACGGACTGGATATCGGTGCGCTTAGGCACGCTCGGCCTCCATCAGGGATACGAAACGGTCGAAGAGGTACGCGGCGTCGTGCGGGCCCGCGGCCGCTTCGGGGTGGTACTGGACGGAGAAGGCCGGCTGGTCGAGCAGCTGGAGGCCCTCGACGACCTGGTCGTTCAGGCAGACGTGGGAGACCTCGGCGCGGCCGTAGGGGGTCTCGGAGACCTTGTCGAGGGGCGCGTCCACGGCGAAGCCGTGGTTGTGCGCGGTGACCTCGACCTTGCCGGTGGTGCGGTCCTGGACCGGCTGGTTGATGCCGCGGTGGCCGTACTTCAGCTTGTAGGTGCCGAAGCCGAGCGCGCGGCCCAGGATCTGGTTGCCGAAGCAGATGCCGAAGAGCGGGGTCTTGCGCTCCAGCACGCCCCGCATGACGGCGACGGGGCCGTCGGCGGTGGCCGGGTCGCCCGGGCCGTTGGAGAAGAACACGCCGTCGGGGTCGACCGCGTACACGTCCTCGACGGTGGCGGTGGCGGGCAGCACGTGGACCTCGATGCCGCGCTCGGCCATGCGGTGCGGGGTCATGCCCTTGATGCCGAGGTCGACGGCGGCGACGGTGAAGCGCTTCTCGCCGATCGCGGGGACGACGTACGCCTCCTTGGTGGCGACCTCGGCGGAGAGGTTCGCGCCCTTCATCTCGGGCTGCGAGCGGACCTTGGCCAGCAGGGCCTCGTCGCGGATGCCGACCCAGGTGTCACCGGAGAAGATGCCGACGCGCATGGCGCCGCGCTCGCGCAGGTGGCGGGTGAGGGCGCGGGTGTCGATGCCGGAGATGCCGACGACGCCCTGCCGGGTGAGCTCCTCGTCCAGCGAGCGCTGCGAGCGCCAGTTGGAGGGGATGCGGGCGGGGTCGCGGACGACGTAGCCGGAGACCCAGATCCGCGAGGACTCGGGGTCCTCGTCGTTGACGCCGGTGTTGCCGACGTGGGGGGCGGTCATCACGACGACCTGCCGGTGGTACGACGGGTCGGTGAGGGTCTCCTGGTAGCCGGTCATGCCGGTGGAGAACACGGCCTCGCCGAAGGTCTCCCCCACTGCGCCGTAGGCGCGGCCGCGGAAGATGCGGCCGTCCTCCAGGACGAGTACGGCGGGAGCTTTGGCTGCTCCCCTGGTGGAGGTCGTCATCGTTCGGCGCCTTCCGTCGTGATGGATGAGTTCATGAGGTTGATCGCTTCGACCCATGCGGCGTGCTCGGCCGCGCGGTCGGAGCGGAATCCGGAGTCGATCAGCTTGTCGCCGTGCGCCCAGGTGACGACGAGCAGACCGCCCTCGGTGAGTACCTTGCCCGCGATTCCCTTGTCGAGGCGGGCGCCGCGCAGCTGCGCGGCCGGTACGAAGAAGTCGCCGGCACCCGGTCGGACCACGTCCAGGCCCGCGTCGGTGAGCGTGAGCTCGACCCGGCTGCGGACGCCCAGACCGTGGGCGACGATCCGGTCGAGCCACTGCCCGGCGGTGGTGGAGCCGTGGTAGCGGCCGGTGAGGGCCAGCCGGTGCTCGGGGAGTCCGTCGGGGGTGGCGGGGAGCTCGGGCAGGTCGTTCTGCAGGGCTCCGCGCCATTTCCAGCCCTGCCGCATCAGCCAGTACACGAAGGCGACGAAGACGGCGAGCCCGATCACCCATGCGATGCGGGCGCCCACCTCGGTCACCTCCGCCGACTGTCGTTCGGCGGCCTCCGCGGCCAGTTGGATCACTGCAGGTGTCACGCGAGATTCCCGTCCACGACCGTTGCCCGGCCCCGCAGGAAGGTGTGAGTGACGCGTCCCGGGAGCTCGCGGCCCTCGTAGGGCGTGTTGCGGCTGCGGGAGGCGAAGCGTGCGGGGTCCACGACACCACGGTACGAGGTGTCGACCAGGGTGAGGTTCGCGGGTTCACCTGCCGAGACGGGACGGCCGTGGTTCTCGAGACCGCCGATGCGCGCCGGGGCGGCGCTCATGCGGTCGGCAACGCCCGCCCAGTCCAGCAGCCCGGTCTCCACCATCGTCTGCTGGACGACGGAGAGCGCGGTCTCCAGGCCGACCATGCCCATGGCGGCGGCGGCCCACTCGCAGTCCTTGTCCTCGTGCGGATGCGGGGCGTGGTCGGTGGCGACGATGTCGATCGTGCCGTCGGCGAGCGCCTCGCGCAGGGCCATGACGTCGCGCTCGGTGCGCAGCGGCGGGTTGACCTTGTAGACCGCGTTGTACGAGCGGACGAGCTCGTCGGTGAGGAGCAGGTGGTGCGGGGTGACCTCGGCGGTGACGTCGATGCCGCGGGACTTGGCCCAGCGGACGATCTCGACGGAGCCGGCGGTGGAGAGGTGGCAGATGTGGACGCGGGAGCCGACGTGCTCGGCGAGGAGGACGTCGCGCGCGATGATCGACTCCTCGGCGACGGCGGGCCAGCCGCCGAGGCCGAGCTCGGCGGAGACGATGCCCTCGTTCATCTGGGCGCCCTCGGTGAGGCGGGGCTCCTGGGCGTGCTGGGCGACGACGCCGCCGAAGGCCTTCACGTACTCCAGGGCGCGGCGCATGATCACGGCGTCGTCCACGCACTTGCCGTCGTCGGAGAAGACGGTGACGCGGGCGGCGGACTCGTGCATGGCGCCCAGCTCGGAGAGCTGCTTGCCCTCCAGGCCGACGGTGACGGCGCCGATGGGCTGCACGTCGCAGTAGCCGGACTCCTTGCCCAGGCGCCACACCTGCTCGACGACGCCGGCGGTGTCGGCGACCGGGAAGGTGTTCGCCATGGCGAAGACGGCGGTGTAGCCGCCGGAGGCCGCGGCGCGGGTGCCGGTCAGGACGGTCTCGGAGTCCTCGCGGCCGGGCTCGCGCAGGTGGGTGTGCAGGTCGACGAGGCCGGGGAGGAGGACCTGGCCCTCGGCCTCGATGACGGTCGCGCCCTCGGCGGACAGGCCGGTGCCGACCTCCGCGATGGTCTCGCCGTCGATCAGGACGTCCTGCGCCTCGCCGCCGAGGACCTTCGCGCCACGGATAAGGATCTTGCTCATGGTTACTTGCTCTCCTCGGTACGCGCGGCGGGGGTGGTGGTGACGGCGGGCTCGGATCCGCCGAGCAGCAGGTAGAGGACGGCCATCCGGGTGGAGACGCCGTTGGCGACCTGCTCGACGGCCGTGCAGCGGTCGGAGTCGGCGACCTGGGCGGTGATCTCCATGCCGCGGTTCATCGGGCCGGGGTGCATCACGATGGCGTGCTCGGGCATCTTGGCCATCCGGTCGCCGTCGAGCCCGTACCGGCGGGAGTACTCGCGCTCGGTCGGGAAGAAGGCGGCGTTCATGCGTTCGCGCTGCACACGCAGCATCATCACCGCATCGGACTTCGGCAGCACGTCGTCGAGGCTGTAGGAGACCTCGCAGGGCCAGGTCTCGACGCCGATCGGGACCAGGGTGGGCGGGGCCACCAGGGTGACCTCGGCGCCGAGGGTGTGCAGCAGGTGGACGTTGGAGCGGGCCACCCGGCTGTGCAGCACGTCGCCGACGATGGTGATGCGGCGGCCGGAGAGGTCCTTGCCGAGGCCGGCGTCCCGGCCGACCAGGCGGCGGCGCATGGTGAAGGCGTCCAGCAGGGCCTGGGTGGGGTGCTCGTGGGTGCCGTCGCCGGCGTTGACCACGGCGGAGTCGATCCAGCCGGAGGTCGCGAGCCGGTAGGGGGCGCCGGAGGCGTGGTGGCGGATGACGACCGCGTCGGCGCCCATCGCCTCCAGGGTCAGCGCCGTGTCCTTCAGGGATTCGCCCTTGGAAACGGAGGAGCCCTTGGCGGAGAAGTTGATGACGTCCGCGGAGAGCCGCTTGGCGGCCGCCTCGAAGGAGATCCGGGTGCGGGTGGAGTCCTCGAAGAAGAGGTTGACGACGGTGAGGCCGCGCAGGGTGGGCAGCTTCTTGATCGGCCGGTCCGCGACGCGGGCCATCTCCTCGGCGGTGTCGAGGATCAGGACGGCGTCGTCGCGCGTGAGGTCGGCGGCCGAGATGAGGTGGCGCTTCATCTGGATGGCTCCGTAGGTCGGGAGGGCGGGATGCAGGCGGACTGACGTGCAGCGGACTGACGTACAGGGGTGCGAGCGGGCAGGGCAGGGCTCGGCGCGGACCCCGCCGGGGTCCGTCGTCGTGGTGGGCTACTGCCCTGCTGCCGGGGCGGTCCGCTGGCCGAGCAGCACGGCGTCACGGCCGTCCTCCTCCTGGAGCTGGACCTTGACGGTCTCCCGCAGCGACGTGGGGAGGTTCTTGCCGACGTAGTCGGCGCGGATCGGCAGCTCGCGGTGGCCCCGGTCGACGAGGACGGCGAGCTGCACCGCGCGGGGGCGGCCGAGGTCGCCGAGGGCGTCGAGCGCGGCGCGGATGGTGCGGCCGGAGAAGAGGACGTCGTCGACGAGGACGACGAGGCGGCCGTCGAGGTCGTCACCGGGGATCTCGGTGCGGCCGATCGCGCGGGCGGGCTTCATCCGCAGGTCGTCGCGGTACATGGTGATGTCGAGGGAACCGACCGGGATCTTCGTGCCGGTGATCTCTTCGAGCTTGGCGGCCAGCCGGCGGGCCAGGTACACACCGCGGGTGGGGATGCCGAGGAGCACCACGTCGTCGGCGCCCTTGGCGCGTTCGACGATCTCGTGGGCGATACGGGTCAGGACCCGTGCGATGTCCTGCGCCTCCAGTACGGGGCGCGCGGAATCGGAGTTCTGCTGGGCGTCCATGAAAAGGACCTCCTTCTCCGCCTCACGGGACGGACCTTAAAGGACGTCTGATGTACGTCTCACACGGTACCAGGGCCGGACGGGTGACCCGGCACCGGCCCGGCGTGCGGGGACGCCCACGGGCCGTCGGCGGCCGCCCGCCGAGGGCGGCGGTGACCATTCGGCTTGACGCACCCAAGTAACGCTGCGTAACCTCACAGTGAGTTACCAGCCCGCGCGGCGGAGCCGCATGGTGTCCATGTAGTCACAGCGTCACAGCGTCCGGGAGCGTTATGTCCAGCGAATACGCCAAACAGCTCGGGGCCAAGCTCCGCGCCATCCGCACCCAGCAGGGCCTCTCCCTCCACGGTGTCGAGGAGAAGTCCCAGGGCCGTTGGAAGGCCGTGGTGGTCGGGTCCTACGAGCGCGGGGACCGCGCCGTGACCGTCCAGCGCCTTGCCGAGCTCGCGGACTTCTACGGGGTGCCGGTGCAGGAGCTGCTGCCGGGTACGACGCCCGGCGGTGCGGCCGAGCCGCCGCCGAAGCTGCGCCTCGACCTGGAGCGGCTGGCGGGCGTTCCCGCCGAGAAGGCCGGCCCGCTGCAGCGCTACGCGGCGACGATCCAGAGCCAGCGCGGCGACTACAACGGCAAGGTGCTCTCGATCCGCCAGGACGACCTGCGCACCCTGGCCGTCATCTACGACCAGTCGCCCTCGGTCCTGACCGAGCAGCTCATCAGCTGGGGCGTGCTGGACGCCGACGCCCGTCGCGCCGTGGCGCACGAGGAGATCTGAGACCCCGGTCTCCAGACCAGCAGAAACGTTACCGGTGGCTGCCGGACCCCCTCGGGGGGCCGGCAGCCACCGGCTTTTTCACGCCCTCGCGCACAGCCGGAAGGGCCCGCAGCGTGTGCGCTGCGGGCCCTTCCGTATGGCGGTGCCAGTGCTGGTGCCGCGTGCGGTGGTCAGCTCTCGCTGCGCCGCAGGCTCGGCTTCAGGTCCTTGAAGCGGGCCAGCAGCCCGTTCACGAACGAGGGGGACTCGTCCGTCGAGAACTCCTTGGCCAGCTGGACGGCCTCGTCGATGGCCACGGCGTCCGGGGTGTCGTCCACCCAGATCAGCTCGTAGGCACCGAGCCGCACGATGTTCCGGTCCGCGGCCGGCATGCGGTCCAGGTCCCAGTCCACGGCGTAGGTGACGATCAGGTCGTCGATGCGGTTCACCTTGTCGGCGTACCCCTCGACGAGATCCATCGTGAAGGCGTTCACCGGCGGCTGCCGGTCGTCCGACCGCGCGTGGCGGATCCAGTCCGCGAGGACCTCGCGGACGGACACCCCGCGCTGGTCGGCCTCGAAGAGGATCTGGAAGGCGCGCTTGCGCGCGTTGCTCCGGGCAGCCACGGTTAGCTGTTCACCCGGCCGAGGTAGTCGCTGGTGCGGGTGTCGACCTTGACCTTCTCGCCGGTGTTGACGAAGAGGGGGACCTGGATCTCGTGGCCGGTCTCCAGCTTCGCCGGCTTGGTGCCGCCGGTGGAGCGGTCGCCCTGGACGCCCGGGTCGGTGTGCTCGATGGTGAGCTCGACGGCGGCGGGCAGCTCGACGTACAGCACCGAGCCCTCGTGCTGCGCGACCGAGGCGGTGAAGCCCTCGATGAGGAAGTTGGCGGCGTCGCCGACGGCCTTGCGGTCGACCATCAGCTGGTCGTAGGTCTGCATGTCCATGAAGACGAAGTACTCGCCGTCCATGTACGAGAACTGCATGTCACGGCGGTCGATGGTGGCCGTCTCGACCTTCGTGCCGGCGTTGAAGGTCTTGTCGACGACCTTGCCGGAGAGCACGTGCTTGAGCTTGGTGCGCACGAAGGCCGGGCCCTTGCCGGGCTTGACGTGCTGGAACTCGACGACGGACCAGAGCTGGTCACCGTCGAGCTTGAGCACCATGCCGTTCTTGAGGTCGTTCGTGGAAGCCACGGTTGCGGAATCTCCTGCACTGGAAGACCACGGGCGCGCGCACAGCCCGGCAGTGCGGGCTAGAGCGCGAGCAGCTCCTTGGTCGTAATGGTGAGTAGCTCGGGACCGCCGTCCGCCTCGGGGCGCACGACGAGCGTGTCATCGATCCGGACACCTCCCCGGCCGGGGAGGTGAACCCCCGGTTCGACGGTGACCGGCACGCAAGCGTCCAGTTTACCCATTGCCGTAGGTGCAAGCTGCGGGTCCTCGTCGATTTCGAGGCCGACCCCGTGCCCGGTCCACGGAGCGAGGGCTTCCGCGTGCCCTGCCGAGTCCAGGACGGAACGGGCCGCGTGGTCCACCTCCCGGTACGCGGCCCCCGGCAGCAGGGCCTCCCGGCCCGCCCGCTGGGCGCTGAAGACCACGTCGTAGAGGTCGATCTGCCAGTCGGCGGGCGTGGTGCCGATCACGAAGGTCCGGCCGATCTCGCACCGGTAGCCGCGGTAGCTGGCGCCGAGGCAGACGGAGAGGAAGTCGCCCTCCTCCACGCGCCGGTCGGAGGGCCGGTGCCGGGAGCGCCCGGAGTGCGGTCCGGTGCCGACGGAGGTGGGGAAGGCGGGGCCGTCCGCCCCGTGGTCGACGAGCCGCCGCTCCAGCTCCAGCGCCAGATGGCGTTCGGTGCGTCCGACCAGGATGGACTCCAGAAGCTCGCCGAGGGCCTGGTCGGCGATCTCCGCCGCGATCCGCAGGCAGGCGATCTCCCCTTCGTCCTTGACCAGCCGCTGCTGCTCCACGGCCGTGCCGAGGTCGGTGAGGCGCAGCCTGGGCGCGACGGAGGTGAGGGCGCGGTGCCGGGCGACGGTGAGGTGGTGCTCCTCCACGGCGAGCGAGTCGGCGCGTGCGGCCGCGGCGGCGTCCGCCGCGGCGACGGCCGGGTCGCCGCCGCGGCCCGCGAGCACGGAGACCCTGAGGTGCTCGTCGAGGCGGCCCTCGTCGACCTCCCCGGTGGGCGCGCCGGCGCAGAACATCACGTCGTCGGCGGGGCCGACGAGCAGGACGGCGCCCAGCGGCGAGGCGCCGGAGAGGTAGCGGACGTTCGCCGGACGCGTGATCAGCGCGGCGGCGTTCCCCGCGGCGGCGCAGCGGTCGCGGAGCAGGCCTCGACGGGCGGCGTACACGTCTGACATGTCTTCGAGACTACGAGCGCGCCGCCGATCCGGCCCGGCGAGCGCGTCCGGACGGGCGCGGGGCCCGGGCCCCGCCCGGACGACGGCTACCAGCCGCCGGGTGCCGAGAGCGAGCGGGCCAGGGCCTCGTCCAGGGCGCGGGCGGTGCCCTCCACGTCGAGGTGGGAGTTGTCGATGATCGGCAGGCCCGAGCCGTACCAGCCGGCCATCCGCCCGTGGATGCGGGCGACTTCCTCGTCCGAGAGCCGGCGGTTGCCGGAGCGTTCCGCGTTGCGCTCCAGGACGATCTCCAGGCCGGGCAGCAGTACGACGGGCAGCAGGGCCGGGCCCACGTGCCGCTTCCAGCCGCCGAGCCCCACCACGGGCCGGTCGGGGAAGACCGCGTCGTCGAGGATGCAGGAGATGCCGTTGGCGAGGTAGTTGCGGGCCGCGAAGCCGCAGGTGCGGCGGGCGAGCCGGTACTGGGCCTCGGAGTGCTCGTTCCAGCCGGCCTGGGGGTCGGCGAACCCCGAGCAGACCCATTCTCGGACGTCGTCCAGGCTGACGTGGGCGGTCGGCACCGGGCGGGTGCTGGCCCAGTGCCGGGCCACGGTGGTCTTGCCGGCGCCGGCCGGCCCGATGAGCAGCACGGCGAGCACCGCGCCGCCCGTCCCGGCCACCGCGGGCGGCAGCGGGATGTGCCCGGTCGCCTCCGGTACGGGTGGCACCGGGGGCTGCTGGGGCGGGGGCTGGTGGTGCGGAGACTGCGGCGGGGGAGGGGCGGGCCAGCCCTGCGCCGGGGGTATCGGCGGCTGCGGCGGTGCCGCCGGCTGCGGTCCCGGCTGCCCCCAGGCGCCGCCGCCCACTCCTTGCTGCATCCGCTGCCACTCCGTCTCGTTCCTGCGACTGATGCGAGAACGTTATATGACCGCAGGGGCCCGGCCGTCCACCAGGACCGCCGGGCCGTGTCACCGGGCGGGGCTCAGGAGGCGGTCTCGTCCGCCAGAGCCCGCAGGGCCAGCCGGTAGGAGCCGATCCCGAAGCCCGCGACGGTGCCGGTGGCCACCGCCGCGATCACCGAGGTGTGCCGGAACTCCTCGCGCGCGTACGGGTTCGAGATGTGCACCTCGATCAGCGGGGCGGTGCGCTGCGCGGCCGCGTCCCGCATCCCGTACGAGTAGTGCGTGAAGGCCCCCGGGTTGATGACCACGGGGAGCTTGCCGTCCGCCGCCTCGTGCAGCCAGCGGATCATCTCGCCCTCGTCGTTGGTCTCCCGGACCTCGACGTCGAAGCCGAGCTCCTCCCCCAGCGACCGGCAGCTGTCCACCAGTCCCGCGTACGAGGTGGCCCCGTACACGTCGGGCTCGCGCGAGCCCAGCCGGCCCAGGTTCGGGCCGTTGAGCACGAGCACGCGGCGGCTCACGCCGACACCTCGCCGTAGGCGGCGACGAGGTGCGCCGGGTCGGGGCCCTCCAGGACGGTCGGCTTGCCCAGGCCGTCCAGGACGATGAAGCGCAGCAGGTTGCCGCGGGACTTCTTGTCGACCTGCATGGTCTGGAGCAGCTTGGGCCACTGGTCGCCGCGGTAGGTCAGCGGGAGGCCGACGGCGGCGAGCACGGTCCGGTGCCGGTCGGCGGTCTCGTCGTCGAGCCGGCCCGCAAGCCTGCCGAGTTCGGCGGCGAACACCATGCCGACGGAGACGGCCGCGCCGTGCCGCCACTTGTAGCGCTCGTTCTTCTCGATGGCGTGCGCGAGGGTGTGGCCGTAGTTGAGGATCTCCCGCAGGCCCGATTCCTTGAGGTCGCTGGAGACCACGTCGGCCTTGACCCGGATGGAGCGCACGATCAGCTCGGCGGTGTGCGGGCCCGCGGGCGTGCGGGCCGCCTGCGGGTCCTCCTCGATCAGGTCCAGGATCACCGGGTCGGAGATGAAGCCGGCCTTGATGATCTCGGCGAGACCGCTGACGTAGTCGTTGACCGGCAGCGACTCCAGCGCCGCCAGGTCGCAGAGCACACCGGCCGGCGGGTGGAAGGCGCCGACGAGGTTCTTGCCCTCGGCGGTGTTGATGCCGGTTTTGCCGCCGACGGCCGCGTCCACCATCGCCAGGACGGTGGTGGGCACGGCGACCCAGCGCACGCCGCGCAGCCAGCTGGCCGCGACGAAGCCCGCGAGGTCGGTGGTGGCACCGCCGCCGACGCCGACGATGACGTCGGTGCGGGTGAAGCCGGACTGGCCGAGGGCCTTCCAGCAGTACGCGGCGACCTCGGCCGTCTTGGCCTCCTCGGCGTTGGGCACCTGGATGGCGATGGCCTCGTAGCCCTGATCGGCCAGGTCGTCGCGCAGCGCCTCCCCGGTCGAGGCCAGCGCCTCGGGGTGGATCACGGCGACCCGCTGGGCCTTGGTGCCGATCAGCGAGCCCAGCTCGCCGAGCAGCTGGTGCCCGACCAGCACGTCGTACGCCTCGTGGCCGGCGCTCGCGCCGACCTGGATCCGCGTCACCTGGTCTGTCATACGTCCTTCAACTCCAGTGCGTCGAGGACCGCCTGGGCGACCTCTGCGGGGGTGCGGTCGTCGGTGGGCACGACGACGCGCGCGACTTCGGTGTAGAGCGGGCGCCGGGCCTCCATCAGCTCGCGCCACTGGCGGCGCGGGTTGACGGCGAGGAGGGGGCGCGCGGCACCGAGTCCCACGCGCCGTACGGCCTCTTCGACGTCCATCGACAGGTAGGCGACGGGCAGGCCGGCCAGCAGCCCGCGGGTGCCCTCGTCGAGGACGGCGCCGCCGCCGAGGGCGAGCACTCCGCCGTGCTCGGCGACGGCGGCCGCGACGGCCTGCCGCTCCAGCTCGCGGAAGTACGGCTCGCCCTCGTCGACGAAGATGTCGGAGATGGGCCGGCCCTGGGAGGCGACGATGTCCGCGTCGGTGTCCCGGTAGGGGACGCCGAGCCGCTCGGCGAGCAGCGCCCCCACCGTGGACTTGCCGGACCCCATGGGCCCGACGAGGACGACGAGCGGTCCGGCCGTCACCGGATCTGCAGGTTGTCGAGGTAGGACCGGACGTTGCGGCGGGTCTCGGGGACCGAGTCGCCGCCGAACTTCTCCACGACGGCGTCGGCCAGCACCAGGGCGACCATCGCCTCGGCGACGATGCCGGCGGCCGGCACGGCGCACACGTCGGAGCGCTGGTGGTGGGCCACCGCGGCCTCACCGGTGGCGACGTCGACGGTGGCCAGGGCGCGCGGGACGGTCGCGATGGGCTTCATCGCGGCGCGGACGCGCAGCAGTTCGCCGGTGGTCAGGCCGCCCTCGGTGCCGCCGGAGCGGCCGGAGGTGCGCTTGATGCCCTCGTCGGTGGAGACGATCTCGTCGTGGGCCTTGGAGCCGGGCACGCGGGCGAGCTCGAAGCCGTCGCCGACCTCGACGCCCTTGATGGCCTGGATGCCCATGAGGGCGGCGGCGAGCCGGGCGTCGAGGCGGCGGTCCCAGTGGACGTGCGAGCCGAGGCCGACCGGGACGCCGTAGGCGAGGACCTCGACGACGCCGCCGAGGGTGTCGCCGTCCTTGTGGGCCTGGTCGATCTCGGCGACCATCGCCTTGCTCGCGTCGGCGTCGAGGCAGCGCACCGGGTCGGCGTCGAGCTTCTCCACGTCGGCGGGGGTCGGGTAGACGCCGTACGGGGCCTTGGCCGCGGCCAGCTCCACCACATGGGAGACGATCTCGATGCCCGCGACCTCCTTGATGAAGGAGCGGGCGACGGCGCCGAGGGCGACGCGAGCGGCGGTCTCACGGGCGCTGGCGCGCTCCAGGATCGGCCGGGCCTCGTCGAAGCCGTACTTCTGCATGCCCGCGAGGTCGGCGTGGCCGGGGCGCGGGCGGGTCAGCGGCGCGTTGCGGCCGGTGTCCTTCAGCAGCGACGGGTCGACCGGGTCGGCCGACATGACGGTCTCCCACTTGGGCCACTCGGTGTTGCCGATCATGACCGCGACCGGGCCGCCCTGGGACAGGCCGTGGCGGACGCCGCCGAGGAAGGTGATCTCGTCCTGCTCGAACTTCATGCGGGCACCGCGGCCATAGCCGAGCCGGCGCCTGGCCAGGTGATCGGCCACCAGCTCGGTGGTGACCGGGACACCGGCGGGAAGACCCTCCAGCGTCGCGACCAGTGCCGGTCCGTGCGACTCTCCTGCGGTCAGCCAACGCAACCTGCTCAACGATGCTCCTCATGCTCGCGCCGGGTACTGCGACGGCGCGACCGGGTGCGCGGCCCTGATCCGCCTGCCCCGATCCTCCCACGTCCGGAGGGTGTTCCAGGGCCGCGGTCCAGCCATCGGACGGTCAGTCCGTCATGTGGCACGCCGACGGCGCTCGCGCAGCCAGGTGACGGCGGTCCACACCCCCAGGGAGCCGACGAGTCCGCACACCACGAGCCGGACCCACAGGGGCAGGTCCCCGAAGGCCACTCTGAGTGTGCCGAAGAGCACGAAGGGGAGGTCCCACTTCGATGCCAGTAACCGCCCGCTGTCCGCCGCGTCCATGCCGTCCCCCTGTGAATGTGCAGGTGGAAAGCCTAACGGGCGGCGAGTGCCTGCTGTCCGGCGGCCCTCATCTCGGCGAGCGGGCCCGGGCTTCGGCCCGTCATCCGCTCGACCTGGAGCACGGCCTGGTGGACCAGGAGGTCCAGGCCGCCGACGACCGCGCCGCCCTGGCGCGACCAGGCCGCCGCCAGATCGGTGGGCCAGGGGTCGTAGAGCACGTCGAAGAGGGTGCCCGGCGTCCGCGGTACGGACGGGGCGAGGGAGTCCGTGGTGCCCGCGGGCGTGGTGGCGATCACCAGGGGCGCGCCGAGCGCCTCGGCCGCCTCGGACCAGTCGGCCGTGCGGACGGCGACGCCGAGCCGTTCTCCCCACTGCCGCATCTCGTCGGCCCGGGCCCGGGAGCGGACGTACGCGGTCACCTCCCCGGTGCAGATCCGCGCGAGGGCGGCCAGCGCCGACGAGGCGGTGGCGCCCGCCCCGAGGATGGCGGCGGACGGCACCTTCTCGACGCCGCGCTCCTGGAGGGCGGCGACGATGCCGGGGATGTCGGTGTTGTCGCCGAGCCGGCGGCCGTCCTCGGTGAGGACGACCGTGTTGACGGCCTCGACGGCGGCGGCCGTGTCGCTGACCTCGTCCAGCAGCGGGAGGATCGCCCGCTTCAGGGGCATGGTCAGCGACAGCCCGGCCCACTCGGGGCCCAGGCCGGCCACGAACCCGGGCAGCGCGGCCTCGTCGATCTCGAACCGGTCGTAGGACCAGTCGTCGAGGCCGAGCGCCCGGTAGGCGGCGCGGTGCAGCACCGGTGAGAGGGAGTGCTCGATGGGCGAACCCAGCACCGCGGCCCGTATCCGTGACATGTCGTGCCTACCCGCCGTTCTTCTGCTTCTGGCGCTCCTGGAACTCCGCGACGAGCTTCAGGTGCTCGTCGTAGGTCTTGGTGAAGGTCGTCTTGTCGCCGTCGACCGACACGAAGAACATCCAGCCGCCCTGGTCGGGGTTGAGCGTAGCGGTCACCGCGTCCGTGCCCGGGTTGCCGATCGGGCCGGGCGGGAGGCCCTTGACGAAGTGCGTGTTGTAGGGGTTGTCGAACCTCTGCGCTTCCTTGAGGTTGAAGTTGATCTCGCTCTGGTTCTTGACGTAGTTGTACGTCGAGTCGAACTCGATCTTCTGGTTCGTGACGTCGTTGGTCTTCTTGAGGCGGTTGTAGACGACCTCGGACATCTTGCGGAAGTCGTCGTGGTTCTTGCCCTCGGCGTTGACGAGGCTGGCGATGGTGACCACCTGGAGCGGGTTCTCCAGGCCCAGTTCCTTGGCCTTCGCCTCGACGCCCAGCTCCACGTACTTGTCGGCCGCGTTCTTGACCATCTGCCGGAGCAGCGACTCGGGGGTGGCGTCCTTGCCGAGGTCGTAGCGCGCCGGGTACAGGAAGCCCTCGAGCGGGTCGATGAGCTTGGGGTTGTTCCCCGCCCAGGCCGGCAGGCCGAGGTTCTTCGCCTCGCGCTGGGCGATCTCCTTGGTCGTGCCCTGCGGCTTGCCGAGCTTCTTGTCGATCGCCTCGTAGACCGTGGTGTTGCGCCAGCCCTCGGCGACGGTGAGGACGCTCAGCTTCTTCGGGTCGACCAGCACGGCGACGGCGGCCGCGGCCGACATCTTCTTCTTCAACGGGTAGACGCCGGGCTGGATGTTCTTGCCCATGGGGTTGGCGCCGGCGGCGTCGACGAAGGCCTGGGCGCTGGCGACGACTCCGGCCTCCTTCAGGATCCGGCCCATCTGGCCCAGGCCCGCGCCCTTGGGGATCTCGACGTCCACCGTCTCGCCGGAGCCCTCGCCGGCGAAGTCCTCGGCCGCGCCGAAGCGTTCCTCGAGGTAGGAGTAGCCGTAGTAGCCGCCTCCGCCGACGACGCCGATGATCACCACGGCGGCGAGCAGGCAGGCGGTACCGCTGCGCTTCTTGGGCTTGCCGCCCTTGGAGCGGCCACCGCGGCGGCCGGGCTGGTCGCCCTCGCCGTCGTCCCCGCCGCCACCGGCCGGGAGCGCGGCCTCGGGCTCTTCCTCTTCCTCGACCGGTTCCGGCTCCAGGTGCCGGCGGCCCGGGGGCTGCGGCGGAGCGTAGGCGTCCTGGGTGCTGTAGAGGTCGGGGGCCTCGCCCGGGTAGTCGGCGACCGGCTGCTGGGTGTACGGGTCCACGCCGGCGTAGAGGTCGGTCTGGACGGCGCCCTGGTACTGGCCCTGGCCGGTGTCCCAGCCCTGGTCGTCGTAGACCGGCTGCTGCTGCGGGTGCTGCCCGGTGTGCCCCTGCTGCTGGGCGTACCCGTGCTGCTGGGGGTGCCCCTGCTGCGGTGCGTAGCCCTGCTGGGGGTCGGCGTACTGCTGCTGCGGGTCGGCGTACTGCGGTTGCTGCACGTACTGCTGCTGGTACTCCGGGTGCTGCTGGTACTGCTGGGGGTACTGCTGCTGGTACTGGGGCTCCTGCGGGTACCCCTGCTGCGGAGCACCGCCGTAGGGCGCCTGGCCCTGCTGGGCCTGCTGGGCCTGCTGCCCGCTCCACTGCTGGTCCCCGTACAACGGGTCCTCAGGGTGCCAGGGTTCGGGGCCACGGCCCCGGCCATAGTCAGTCATCGGTCCCCTAGAGCCGCGAGACGGAGGCCACGGACTCCGTCATCCGTGGCAACCGGTTCCGCCTCTTTGACGGTGATCGACGGCTGTTCGAATGCCGTCTCATCGCGCGGAACGTTACCGTATCGCGATCAGACAACCACTTCGACGCACTCGCCAGGCGGATTACCTGATACCCGTTCGGTCTCAAGAGCGTTCTGGAGGATGATCACAGCGGCGGCCTGATCGATCACCGACCTGCCCTTCTTCGCGTTCTTGCCGGAGGCCCGCAGGCCCTGGGCGGCGGTGACCGTGGTCATCCGCTCGTCCACCAGACGGACCGTCACCGGCTTGATGCCCTTGGCCAGTTCGTTCGCGAAAGCACGCACCTTGGCCGCGGCCGGCCCCTCCCGCCCGCTGAGCGAGCGGGGGAGGCCGACCACGACTTCGAGGGGCTCGTACTCCTCGACGAGCTGCCGCAGCCGCCGGTGGGCGAAGGGGATGTCCCGGCCGGGGACGGTTTCGACCGGAGTGGCCAGCACCCCGTCGGGGTCGCAGGAGGCGACCCCGATCCGGGCGTCCCCGACGTCGATGGCCAGTCGGCGGCCGCGGCGCAGGCTCATCGTCAGACCGTCTCGGCGACGAGGCGCTCGACGGCGCCGACGGCCTCGGGGACCGCGGCCGGGTTCTGGCCGCCGCCCTGGGCCACGTCCGGCTTGCCGCCACCGCCGCCACCGAGGGTCTTGGCGGCCGTACGGACCAGGTCACCGGCCTTGAGACCGCGCTCGCGGGCGGCCTCGTTGGTGGCGATCACGGTCAGCGGGCGGTCGTTCGCCACGGTGAAGAGGGCCACGACGGCCGGACGGTCGCCGGGGATGCGGCCGCGGACGTCGAGGACCAGCTTGCGCAGGTCGTCGGCGCCGACGCCGTCCGCCACCTGGGCCACGACCAGGGCGACGCCCTTGATGTCCTGGGCGTTCTGGGCGAGCCCGGCGGCGGCCTGGAGGACCTTCTCCGCGCGGAACTTCTCGATCTCCTTCTCGGCGTCCTTCAGCTTGCCGAGCATGGCGGAGATCTTCTCCGGCAGCTCCTCCGGACGGCCCTTGACCAGCTCCTGGAGCTGGGCGACGACCGTGTGCTCCTTGGCGAGGAAGTTGTACGCGTCCACGCCGACGAGGGCCTCGACGCGGCGCACACCGGAGCCGATGGAGGACTCACCGAGCAGCTTGACCAGACCCAGCTGGGCGGTGTTGCCGACGTGCGTGCCGCCGCACAGCTCCTTGGAGAAGTCGCCGATGGTCACGACGCGGACCCGCTCACCGTACTTCTCGCCGAACTCGGCGATGGCGCCCTGCTTCTTCGCCTCGTCGATGCTCATGATCTCGGCGGTCACTTCGAGCTCGCGCGAGAGCACGTCGTTGATCTTCTGCTCGACGTCGGTGAGGACCGAGCCGGGGACCGCGTTCGGGGAGCCGAAGTCGAAGCGGAAGCGGCCGGGGCTGTTCTCGGAACCGGCCTGGGCGGCGGTCGGGCCGAGGGCGTCGCGCAGCGCCTGGTGGGTCAGGTGCGTGGCCGAGTGGGCGCGGGCGATGGCCCGGCGGCGCTTGACGTCGATGGCGGCGTACGCGGAGGCGCCCACCGTCACCTCGCCGACCTGGACGGATCCCTTGTGCACGGAGACGCCCGGGACGGGCTGCTGGACGTCGCGGATCTCGATGACGGCGCCCGTGTCGAGCTTGATGCGGCCCTGGTCGGCGAGCTGGCCGCCGCCCTCGGCGTAGAAGGGGGTGCGGTCGAGGACGACCTCGACCTCGTCGCCCTCGGAGGCGGCGGGCGCGGAGACGCCGTTGACCAGCAGGCCGACGATGGTGGACTCGCCCTGGGTGGTGGCGTAGCCGGTGAACTCGGTGGCGCCGGAGCCGTCGGCGATCTCCCGGTAGGCGGACATGTCCGCGTGGCCGGTCTTCTTGGCCTTGGCGTCGGCCTTGGCGCGGTCGCGCTGCTCCTGCATCAGGCGGCGGAAGCCGGGCTCGTCCACGGAGAGGCCCTGCTCGGCGGCCATCTCCAGGGTGAGGTCGATCGGGAAGCCCCAGGTGTCGTGGAGCAGGAACGCCTTGTCGCCGGAGAGGACCGTGCCGCCGGCGGCCTTGGTCTCGGTGACGGCGGTGTCGAGGATGTTGGTGCCGCCCTTGATGGCCTTCAGGAAGGCGGCCTCTTCGGCGAGGGCGACGGTCTCGATGCGCTTGCGGTCGGTGATGAGCTCCGGGTACTGCTGGCCCATCGTCTCGATCACGACGTCGATCAGGTCCCGGACGACCGGACCGGTGGCGCCCATGAGGCGCATGTTGCGGATGGCGCGGCGCATGATGCGGCGCAGCACGTAGCCGCGGCCCTCGTTGCCGGGGGTGACGCCGTCGCCGATGAGCATGGTCGAGGTGCGGATGTGGTCGGCGACCACGCGCAGCGAGACGTCCGTGTGCTGGGCGGCGCCGTACTGCACGCCGGTCAGCTCGGTGGCCTTGTCCATGACCACGCGCAGGGTGTCGGTCTCGTACATGTTCTGCACGCCCTGCAGGATCATCGCGAGGCGTTCGAGGCCGAGACCGGTGTCGATGTTCTTCGACGGCAGGTCGCCGAGGATCGGGAAGTCTTCCTTCCCGTCGCCGGCGCCGCGCTCGTACTGCATGAAGACCAGGTTCCAGATCTCCACGTAGCGCTCGTCGTTGACGGCCGGGCCGCCCTCGACGCCGAACTCGGGGCCGCGGTCGTAGTTGATCTCGGAGCAGGGGCCGCAGGGGCCGGGGACGCCCATGGACCAGAAGTTGTCCTTCTTGCCCAGGCGCTGGATGCGCTCGGCCGGGACGCCGATCTTGTCGCGCCAGATCTGCTCGGCCTCGTCGTCGTCGAGATAGACGGTGATCCAGAGCTTCTCCGGCTCCAGGCCGTAGCCGCCGTCCGCCACGGAGCTGGTGAGCAGCTCCCAGGCGTACTTGATGGCGCCTTCCTTGAAGTAGTCGCCGAAGGAGAAGTTGCCGCACATCTGGAAGAACGTGCCGTGGCGGGTGGTCTTGCCGACCTCTTCGATGTCGGGCGTGCGGACGCACTTCTGGACGCTGGTGAGCGTCGGGGCCGGCGGCTTGGTCTCGCCCAGGAAGTAGGGCTTGAACGGCACCATGCCGGCGGGCACCAGCAGCAGAGTCGGGTCGTCCGCGATGAGCGACGCCGAAGGGACAACGGCGTGACCGCGCTCCTCGAAGAAGCTCAGCCAGCGGCGACGAATTTCAGCCGACTCCATCAGTGGTCCTCATTCCGGTTGTACGAAAGCGTTGGTCGGTGGTTGCTCTGGTCGTTCTCGATGGCCCGCAGCCGCCGCGGTCCGGGCAGGGCGGTGACGTTGTCGGGCCGGTCGGGGTCCTGGTGGAGCCCCAGTGCATCGTTCAGCTCGTCCTCGCGCTGGGTCATTCCCGCCCGGACGTCGAGGGCGAAGTCCTTGAGGCGGTGCCCCGCCTCCACGGCCTTGTCGGCGGCCTGTGCGGCGAGGCTCTCCGGCGTCAGCTTCTTGAGCTGCCGGTTGACCTTGGTGGTGGCCCACACGCCGGCGGCTGCGCCTGCGGTGAACCAGAAAGCTCGGCGGAACATCGGCGCCCTCAGCCCTTCTGCTTGCGGCGCCGGGCGGCCGGCACCGTTCGGCCAACGATCACGGTACGGCGGCGGCCGTCGCTCCCCGCACCCCGGGTGGTCCCGGACGCCGCGCGGTCCCCTTTGCCGAGCGCCTTGCGGACGCCGTAGCCGAAGGCCGCGACCTTCACCAGGGGGCCGCCGAAGGTGCTCGCGACGGTGGAGGAGAGGGCGGAGGCGTTCGAGGTGACCTCCTGGACGTCGCTCGCGATGGCGTCCACCCGGTCGAGCTGGGTGCGCGCGGAGCGGACGGTGGTGGAGGCGTCCGCGAGCAGCGGTACGGCCTGGTCGGTCACCTCGGCCACCAGTCTGGTGGTCGCCCTGAGCACCTGGGCCAGCCTCACCAGGGCCAAGGCGAGGAAGGAGATCAGGATGGCCCAGAAGACGGCCACGATGATCCCGGCCACCTCTACACCGGACACGTCACACCGCTCTCTGTCTGGACCCGGACTGCTGCCTGGACTGCTCGAAGATTCCTTGTCCGACCCTATCGCGCCGGAGATCCCGGCCTGTACCCCAATTCGGGGACGGGCGCCATCGCCTTGGACGCAGCGCACCCGTACCAGTACGCTCCGTGTCCCATGCGACACAGACCCCTACGAGGCTCTGCCGGGGGCAATCTTCCCTCCGACCTGAGCGGCTTCGTCGGCCGGGGTGCCGAACTGGCCGAGCTGGAGCGGCTGCTGGCGTGCTCACGGCTGGTGACGGTGACCGGTGTGGGCGGGGTCGGCAAGTCCCGGCTGGTGCTCGCGGCGGCCCGGGCCGCCGCCGGGCCGGGGGCGGCCGGGCCGGGGGTGCCGCCCGGGCTCCCGCACGACGGCGTCCGGCTTGCCGAGCTGGACTCCGTACGGGATCCGGAGCTGCTGGAGGTGACCGTCGCCGAGGCGCTCGGCCTGACCGACCACACCACGCGGCCGCCGCGGACGGTGCTGGCCGAGCACCTGGCCGGGCGGACCCTGCTGCTGGTCCTGGACGGTTTCGAGCAGCTGGTGGAGGAGACCGCGGAGCTGGTCCGGGACCTGCTGCGGCACTCCCCCGGGCTGCGGGTGCTCGCGGCCGGCCGGCGGCCGCTGTCCGTGGACGGGGAGGCCGTCCTGCCGCTGGCCCCGCTGGCCCCGGAGGAGGCCCTCGAACTGCTGACGGCCCGGGCCGCGGCGCACGGCCCGGGGTCCGCCGCGTCCCCGGCCGACCGGGGCGAACTGCTGGAGCTGTGCGCCCGGCTCGACGGGATCCCGCTGGCCCTGGAGCTGGCGGCGGGCCGGCTGGGCACGCTGTCCCCGGCGCAGCTGCTGGACCGGCTGGAGGACCGGTTCACCCTGCTGACCGGCGGTGTGCGCGGCGGACTCCCCCGGCACCGGGCGCTGCGGACGGCGATCGGCTGGAGCCACGAGCTGTGCACTCCGGCGGAGCGCCTGCTGTGGGCGCGGCTGTCGGTGTTCGCCGGCCGCTTCGACCTCGACGCGGCCGAGTACGTGTGCGCGGGTCCGGACCTGCCGGTGGCGGACGTGCTGGACCTGGTGGGGGAACTGCTCGCGCAGTCGCTGCTGGTACGGGAGGACACGCCCGCCGGGGTGCGCTTCCGGATGCTGGAGACCGTACGGGCGTACGGGGCGGGATGGCTGGAGTCCACGGGTGACGCCGTCCGGCTGCGACGGCGCCACCGGGACTGGTACGTGGGGCTGGCGACCTGGTGCGAGCTGGACTGGTTCAGTCCGCGCCAGCACGAGGTGGCCGCCCTGGTGGAGGTGGAGCTGGCGAACCTCCGGCTGGCCCTGGAGTGCTGCCTGGACGAGCCGGACGAGGCGCACCTGGGCCAGTACCTGGCGGGCACGCTGTGGTTCTCCTGGGCGGGCTGCGGGCGGCTGACCGAGGGCCGGCACTGGCTGGACCGGACGCTGGAGGCCGGCGGGCGGGCGGCGGGCGAGTACGAGGGCTCGCGGCTGAAGGCGCTGTGGGTGCTGGGCTACGTGGCGGCGCTGCAGGGGGACGCGACGGCGTCGATGAGCGCCCTGTACGAGTGCCAGGACGCGGCGGCGCGCAGCGGCAACGCGGTCGCGGCGGCCTACGCCGTGCACCGGCTGGGGTGCCTTGCCCTGGTCTCGGACGACATGGAGCGGGCTCGGGAGCTGCTGGGGGCGGGGCTGGAGCGGTACCGGGCGGCGGGCGAGCTGAACAGCAACGTGCTGATGTGCCAGGTGGAGCTGGCGATGGCGCTGGCCTTCCTGGGGGACCTGCCGGGAGCGCTCGCGCTGTGCGGGGAGGTGCGGGAGGTCTGCGAGGAGCGGGGCGAGCGCTGGACGAAGGCGTACGCGCTGTACGTCCTCGCCTACGCGGCACTCGACGCGGGCGACGCGGTGGAGGCCCGGCGGCTGCTGACGGAGTGCGTGGAGATCAACCACGCGTTCCACGACCTGGTCGGGCTGGTGCTGGCCCTGGAGCTGCTGGCGCTGGTGACGGTCGCGGAGGGGGATCCGGCCGAGGCCGCGGTGCTCCAGGGCGCGGCCGAGCGGATGTGGGGCGGGGTGGGCCTGCAGCTCTTCGGCTCGGGCTACTTCAACGCCCCGCGGCTGATGTGCCGGGAGCGGGCGGGCGAGCTGCTGGGCGCGCAGTGCTACGAGGCGTACGCGGCGGAGGGGCGGGAGCTGAGCCGGGAGGCCCTGGTCGGGCGGGCCCGGTTCGGACGCGACGGCCGCGGTGGTGCGGGGCCCGTGCAGCGGCCGGTGCTCCGGGGCGGCGCGCGCGGGTCCCGGGCCGCGCGCCGTCCGGCGGCCGCGGACCAGCCGTGAGCCGTGAGCCGTGAGCCGTAGCGGACGCTCCCCGGGAACGGGAAAGCCCGCCGCCCCCCGGAGGGGACGGCGGGCCGACGGTCGGTGAGACCGCGCCTGCGTCAGCGGGCGTAGTACTCGACGACGAGCTGCTCGTCGCAGATGACCGGGATTTCCTTGCGGTTCGGGTCGCGGTCCAGGCGGAAGGCCAGGGCCTTCAGGTTGACCTGCAGGTAACGGGGGGTCTCGCCCTCGCCTGCGTAGCCACCCTCACGGGCGACCTGGAACGGAACCTTCTCGCGGCTGCGCTCGCGCACGGTGATGACGTCGTCCGGGCGGACACGGAACGACGGCTTGTCGACCTTGGCGCCGTTGACCTCGATGTGGCCGTGAACGACCATCTGGCGGGCCTGGTAGATCGTGCGGGCGATGCCCGAACGCAGGACCAGGGCGTCGAGACGACGCTCGAGCTCGACGACCAGCGCCTCGCCCGTCTTGCCCTCGGCCTTCTTGGCGCGGTCGTAGGCGCGGGCCATCTGGCGCTCGGAGATGTCGTACTGAGCGCGCAGACGCTGCTTCTCGAGCAGACGGACCTTGTAGTCCGAGTTCTGCTTGCGGCCACGGCCGTGCTCGCCCGGCGGGTAGGGGCGGGCCTCGAAGTACTTGACGGCCTTCGGCGTCAGGGCGATGCCGAGGGCACGAGACTTCTTGACCTTGGGTCGCTTCTGGTTCACGGGGAACCTACCTCCATGTAAGTTAGGTGAGGCTTACCTTAGCGAGGAGGACGTAATGTCTCGACCACATGGGATCCCCCTGCCCAGTGCGCAACGCAGTTCGGATTCCAACGAAACAGAATCCGCTTGCGCCGACGATAAGCAAGGTCAGCCGCGTCCCAGGGAAGGCGTTCGGCAGCTCACCGGAGCCGAACGCGTACGAACCCTCGTAGAGTCCAACGCCTCAGTATCCCTCACGGTCATCGGTGCTCGTGACAGTCACGGCTCCGATGAGTTCGGGACAGGGATGCCGGTCGCTCGGACCGTCACCCCGGACGGGGACGTGATTCTCCTTGTTTCCGGGGAATCCGCGGCTGCCAGGGCAGCCGCTCACGCCCAGGACGACGACCTCACCGCCGTGATCGAGATCACGGACGTGGCGCCGGTGTCCGTGCCCCATCGTATCCGAGGCCGCGCCTGGCTCGCGGGGTGGCTGACCCCCGTCCGCGGGGACGACCGGCCCGTGTGCGCCGCCCTGCTCGCGGAGCGCCAGCCGGTGGGCGAGCTGCTGGGCCTCGGCGAATCCCTCGACTCCCCCGCCGATCTCCGGCGGGGCGGCGGGCGGCCGGCCTGGATGATGCTGCGCCTGGAGGTCGGGGAGATCTCCGTGGACGACCTGTGGGGCGCCGAGCAGGTGGAACCGGACGACCTGGCCGCCGCCGAGCCCGACCCGGTCTCCCCGCACGAGGCGGAACTCCTCCAGCACCTGCACGCCGCCCACGGCGACCGGATCGGCGAGCTGTGCGGCCTCCTCGGGGCCCGCGAGGCCCGGGGGATGAGCGCCGTGCCGCTCTCCCTGGACCGGCTGGGCCTGCGGGTCCGCTTCTCGGGCGGGGCCGCCGGGTCCTTCGACGCCCGCTTCGACTTCCCCGAGCCCGTGGCCGACATCTGCGGCCTGCGCCGGGCGATGCGCACCCTCTTCGCCGCCGCCTCTCACTGAGGGCAGGTGGCGAGCATGTCCTGGAGGGCGGTCTTCTCCGGCGGGGTCACGGACAGGCCGTACCGGGCCTTGATGCCGGTGTAGCGGCGCGCGTACTCGCACCAGTACGCGCGCCGGGGCGGCTTCCACTTGTCGGCGGTCCGGCTGCCCTTGTCCTGGTTGGTCTGCTTGTCCACGGCGAGCAGGACGTCCAGGTCGTTGGCGTACTCCAGCCTGCGCTGCGCGGTCCACGCGTACGCCCCGGCCCGCCAGGCCGCGCCGAGCGCGACCACGTGGTCGGTCTGGATCTGCGACGCACGCCGGTAGGTGTAGGCGAGCCGTTTGCCGGTGTACGGGTCGTCCAGCACCCCGGAGAGCACGACGCACGGGTTCCGGTCCCCCTCGCGCAGCTCGTCCAGGTCCCGGCGCAGCACGTCGTCGCGGGTGTCGCAGCCGTTGCGCCCGCCGACGGCGTCGGTGTCGTCCGACCAGTACCGGCCGAACTCCTCCCGCCGGTAGGTCTGCCAGTTCCTGCCCCACTCGACCCTCAGTCCGGCCAGCAGGGCCTTCGCCGTGGCCGCGCCGGGCGGGAATCCGGGCCCCGCGAGCGGCACCCGCGCCACCGTCGCGGCCGCGCCGGCCCTGGCCGCCGGGGTGTCCCGGTGATGGCAGCCGGCCGCCGCGGGACCGGCGAGGACGAGGGCGAGGACGGCGGCGAGCGGCCGGGACGGACCCATGCCGGGAGCCTAGGACGTCCCCGTCCCGCGCCCCGGCGGGCACGCCGGGGCGGAGGAGGGCTAGAGGGTGTTCACGGCGTGGTCGAGCGAGCGCCAGATCCGCTGGGCCCAGGCCAGGTCGGCGGGGTCCTCGAAGGAGCAGAAGAGCCCGGCGGCGATTCCGGGGGTGACCGCCATCCCGTAGAACTCGTGCCGCGGGCGGCCGTTGTCCTGCGGGGTCAGCCAGAACGCGTACCGCACTCCCCCGCCCAGCGGTTCGCGGACGCGCTGCGCGGGCCGGGTGTCGGGGGCGCCGGCCAGCAGCTCCGTGAGGAAGTCGGCGGGGGCGCGGCCGGGGACGTCGTCCCGCATCAGGCTCACGGAGGCGCTGCGGTCCTCGGCGGTGAAGTGGTCCGCCCCGTCGGCGAAGGAGGCGCTGAGACCGGCGGTGCGCAGGACCGACCAGCGGCCGCCGAGGTCGGTGCGGACGTCCACCGGCAGCGGGGACGGGAAGCGGCTGAGGACGTGGTCGCGGTCCCAGGTCCGGGTCAGGATCCGGGCGGCCACCGGGTGGCGCACCTCCACGACGCAGGGCAGTTCCTCCGGGTCGGCGACCTTCGCGGTGACCGGGGCGCCGAGCAGGTCGTCGCCCCAGGGCTGGACCCGGTTGGCGAAGGTGCCCTCGACGGCGAGCTCGGCGTAGCCCGGCTGCTCCCACAGCTCGTGGGCGCGCCGCAGGGTGGCGTCGTCCACCTCCACCCAGGCCCCGAGGACCAGCTCGGTGTCGTGGCTCAGCCGGACGGGCAGCAGGCAGCGGATGAAGGAGCCGACCCCGTCCACCCGGAGCAGGGCGCGCACGCCGAGCCGGTGGAGGGACTCCTCCGGCACCCCGAGGGCGGCGTCGGGCAGGTCGAAGCCGAAGTCGATGCGGCGCCCGTCGGCGAGGGCGTCGCCGCAGCAGGCGCAGGTGGGGAGGTCCTTGGTCACCCGGACAGCCTAGTGTCGCGGCCGGGGCGCCCTTCGTGGGGCCGCCCTCAGCCGCGTTCGGTGCCCCGCAGGCGCTCGCGGACCTTCTCCACCACGTCCGCGTAGCGGGCCTCCGCGCCGTAGCGGGTGGGCTCGTAGTACCGCTTGCCGTGGATCTCGTCCGGTGCGTACTGCTGGGCGGCGATCGCGCCGGGCACGTCGTGCGGGTAGACGTACCCGGCCGCGTGGCCCAGCTTGGCCGCGCCCTTGTAGTGGCCGTCCCGCAGGTGCGTCGGGACCGCTCCGGCCAGGCCGGCCCGTACGTCGGCCAGCGCCGCGCCGATCGCGGTCGTGGCGGTGTTCGACTTGGGGGCCAGGGCGAGGGCGATCGTCGCGTGCGAGAGGGTCAGCGCGGCCTCGGGGAACCCGATCATCGCCACCGCCTGGGCCGCGGCCACCGCGATCGGCAGGGCCGTCGGGTCCGCGAGGCCGATGTCCTCGCTGGCGGAGATCATCAGGCGGCGGGCGATGAACCGGGGGTCCTCGCCCGCCTCGATCATCCGTGCCAGGTAGTGCAGCGCGGCGTCCACGTCGGAGCCGCGGATCGACTTGATCAGGGCGCTCGCCACGTCGTAGTGCTGGTCGCCGTCCTTGTCGTAGCGGACGGCCGCGCGGTCGACGGCCTCCTCCAGCGTGAGGAGGGTGATCTCGTCCTCGCCCTTGGCGATGGCCGCGCCGGCCCCGGCCTCCAGCGCCGTCAGGGCCCGCCGGGCGTCGCCGCCGGCGATCCGCAGCAGGTGCGCCTCGGCGTCCGGCGGGAGGGTGACCGCCCCGCCCAGGCCGCGCTCCTCGGTGAGGGCACGTCCCATCAGGGCGCTGAGGTCCGCGTCCGTCAGCGGCTCCAGCGTCAGCAGGAGGGAGCGGGAGAGCAGCGGCGAGATGACGGAGAAGTACGGATTCTCCGTGGTGGCCGCGATCAGCGTCACCCAGCGGTTCTCGACGGCGGGCAGCAGGGAGTCCTGCTGGGCCTTGCTGAAGCGGTGGATCTCGTCCAGGAAGAGGACGGTCTCCTTGCCGTACCCGCCGGCGGCGCGCCGCGCGCCCTCGATCACCGCGCGGACCTCCTTGACGCCCGCGGTGATGGCGGACAGCTCCACGAAGCGCTTCTGCGTGGCCTGGCTGACCACGTAGGCCAGGGTGGTCTTGCCGATGCCGGGCGGGCCCCAGAGGATCACCGAGGAGGCCCCGGCGGGACCGCCCGCCCCCTCCCCGACCAGCCGCCGCAGCGGCGATCCGGGCTTCAGCAGGTGCTGCTGGCCGACGACCTCGTCCAGGGTGCGCGGGCGCATCCGGACGGCGAGCGGGGAGCTCGCCGGGTCCTTCTCCTGGCGGTCTTCGGCAGCGGCGGTGAACAGGTCTGGTTCCACAACGGAAGCCTAAGCGAGCTCACTGACAGGGTGTGCTCGGCCGCCGGTGCGGGTCAGGAGGTCCAGAAGTCCCACCAGCGGGTCAGGATCAGCATGCCGATGATCCCGATGTGCAGGGCCGGCAGGACCCAGGTGAACTCCTCGAAGAAGGACCTGAGCCAGGACGGCGCCGGCAGGATGCCCGCGCGGACGTTGTGCGAGGTGACGTACCAGAACATCAGGATCGTGGCGACCCAGGCCAGGCAGCACCACAGGCAGAGCGCGTTGATGTTGTAGAGCGACTGGTAGGTGAGCCAGGCGCAGAAGACCACGCCGAAGAGGGTTCCGGCGTTGAGGGTGAGCCAGTACCAGGGGCGGAAGCGGGCACCGGCCAGGATGCTCATGCCGACGCAGACGACGATCCCGTAGGCGACCAGGCCGAGCATGGGGTTCGGGAAGCCGAAGACGGCCGCCTGGTCGCTCTTCATGATGTTGCCGCAGGAGACCACCGGGTTCAGGCTGCAGCCCGGCGTGAAGTTCGGGTCCTCCAGCAGCTTGAACTTGTCGATGGTGATCACCCAGGCGGCGAGCAGTCCCGCGGCTCCGGTGATGACCAGCAGCAGGGCCAGTGCCCTGCTCGCGCCGAAGGTCGTCCCCCGGGCGGTGTCCGCGTCAGTGTCCCGTGTCGTCATGCCGCCCGCTCCGCATCTGCCAGGTGATCAAGCAGGGAACATTGTGCCGTACCTGCCTGTGCGTCCACCGTTCGGCGCACATAAAGAGCCGGGGCGGGGCACCGGACCGCTCGGCTGTCCGGTGCCCCGCCCCGGCGGGCGGCTCGCGGGGAGCCTCAGGCCAGACGGGCCCTGACGGTCTCGACCAGGTCGGCCACGGCCACCGGGGACTGCTCCCCGGACTCCATGTCCTTGAGCTGGACCAGGCCCTCGGCCAGGTCGCGCTCGCCGGCGACCACCGCGAAGCGGGCTCCGGAGCGGTTCGCGTCCTTCATCGCGCCCTTGAGGCCCTTGCCGCCGAAGGAGAAGTCGGCCGCGACGCCCGCCCTGCGGAGCTCGGTGACCTTGCCGAAGAGCACCCGGCGGGCCTCCTCGCCCAGCGCCACCGCGAACACGGACGTGGCCGCCGGGATGTCGAGCTCGACCCCCTCCGCTTCCAGGGCCAGCACCGTGCGGTCCACGCCCAGCGCCCAGCCCACCGACGGCAGCGCCGGTCCGCCGATCATCTCGGACAGGCCGTCGTAGCGGCCGCCGCCGCCCACCGCGGACTGCGAGCCGAGACCGTCGTGCACGAACTCGAAGGTGGTGCGGGTGTAGTAGTCGAGCCCGCGCACCAGCTTCTCGTCGTCCTCGAAGGCCACCCCGGCCGCCGTGATCAGCGCCCGCACCTCCTCGTGGTACGCCTTGCACGCGTCGCACAGGTAGTCGCGCAGGACCGGTGCGCCGACGAGCTGCTTCTGCACGTCGGGCCGCTTGTCGTCCAGGACGCGCAGCGGGTTGATCTCGGCCCGGCGGACGGTCTCCTCGTCCAGGTCGAGGCCGCCCAGGAAGCCCTGCAGCGCCTCCCGGTACACCGGGCGGCACTCCTTGTCGCCGAGCGAGTTCAGCAGGATCCGGAAGTTGCGCAGGCCGAGCGAGCGGTAGGCCTGGTCGGCCAGGATGATCAGCTCGGCGTCCAGCGCCGGGTCCTCGGCTCCGATGGCCTCGGCGCCCACCTGCGAGAAGTGGCGGTAGCGGCCCTTCTGCGGACGCTCGTAGCGGTAGTAGGAGCCGGAGTACCAGAGCTTGACGGGCAGGTTGCCCTGCTTGTGCAGACTGGCCTCCAGGGCCGCGCGCAGCACGGAGGCGGTGCCCTCGGGGCGCAGGGCCAGCTGGTCGCCGCCCTTGGTCTCGAAGGCGTACATCTCCTTGGAGACGATGTCGGTGGACTCGCCCACGCCGCGGGCGAAGAGGCCGACGTCCTCGAAGCCGGGGGTCTCGATGTAGCCGTAGCCGGAGTTGCGCAGGGGCGCGGAGATGGCCTCGCGCACCGCCAGGTACTTCACGGAGACCGGCGGGATCAGGTCGTACGTGCCCTTGGGGGCCTTGAAAGTAGCCACGAAACTCTCGTCACATTCCTCGTCGTGGAGCGGCGGTCGGGTCCGCTGCCAGGCCGGCGGCGACTTCCCGCAGGTACGGGTTGGTCGCGCGCTCGCGGCCGATGGTGGTCTGGGGACCGTGGCCGGACAGCACCACGGTCGAGTCGTCGAGCGGCAGGCACACACGGGCCAGCGACTCGAGCATCTCGGCGTGGGAGCCGCCGGGCAGGTCGGTTCGTCCGATGGAGCCGGCGAAGAGCAGGTCGCCCGAGAAGAAGACCGGCGGGATGTCGGCCAGCTCGGGCATCCGGAAGGTCACCGACCCCTTGGTATGCCCGGGCGCGTGCGCGACGGAGAAGTCCATTCCGGCCAGTTTCAGGGCGGCGCCGTCGGTCAGCTCGCGGACGTCGTCCGGCTCGCCCACGGTCAGCTCGCCCATGAGCGGCATGCCGATGGAGCGGCCGAGGGCCTTCTCCGGGTCGCTCATCATGTAGCGGTCCTCGGGGTGGATCCAGGCGGGAACGTCGTGTGCTCCGCACACCGGGACCACCGAGGCCACATGATCGATGTGGCCGTGGGTCAGCACGACCGCGACGGGCTTGAGCCGGTGCTTCCTCAGCGTCTCCTCGACGCCCTGGGCGGCCTGGTGGCCCGGGTCGATGATGACGCACTCCTCGCCGGCGGCGGGGGCGACCACGTAGCAGTTGGTGCCCCAGGCGCCTGCGGGGAACCCGGCAATCAGCACGTTCGTCCTCAATCGTCGTCCGGTGGGGAGGCAGCAGGTCGGAATCTGCTGATCAGAGCCTACCGGCGCCCCTCATTACACAGCGAACCCATATACGGTACGGCCTATCCCAGCCCGGACAGCAGTAGCAGACACGTACAAGGAGACGACCCGGTGGTCACGAGCGATCAGCGGCGGCGACAGCTCGCCAGGGAGAAGTTCGAGCGCCAGCAGAAGCGCCGCGCCGAGGCCCGGAAGAAGAGCCGACAGCGGACGGCGGTGATCGGCGCGGCGGTGGCCGTGGTGGTCGCCGTGCTGGTGGGCCTGGTCGTGGGCGGCGTCTTCGACTCGGACAAGGACACCAAGGACACGGCGGCCGACCCGTCGGCGTCGGCGACCCCGCCGGAGCCCAAGCAGTCCCCCTCGCCGGAGATGGCGATCGACCAGAAGGCGAAGTACACCTTCGGGCTGAAGACCAGCGCGGGTGACATCAGCTTCACGATGGACGCGGCGAAGACCCCGCAGACCGTGAACTCCTTCAAGGCGCTGGCCGACAAGGGCTACTTCGACAACACCAAGTGCCACCGCCTGACGGCCGGCGGCATCTTCGTGCTCCAGTGCGGCGACCCCCAGGGCACCGGCACCGGCGGTCCGGGCTACACCATCCCGGACGAGAACCTCGACTCCCTGGGCAAGCCCAACGAGCAGGGCCAGGTCGTCTACCCGGCCGGCACGGTGGCGATGGCCAACACCGGCCAGCCCGGCTCGGGCGGCAGCCAGTTCTTCCTCGTGTACAAGGACAGCCCGCTGACCCCGACGTACACGCCGTTCGGCAAGATCGACGCGGCGGGCATGAAGGTCCTCGAGGAGATCGCGAAGGCCGGTACGGTCGACGGCGGCCAGGACGGTGCGCCCAAGAACGAGGTCAAGATCGAGAAGGGCACGGTCACCCAGAGCTGACCGGCTCGCGGCGGCCCCGGTGCCGGCCCGCGTCCCGCACGCCGATTATTGCGTCGTGCGGGATGCGGACAGCCGGCCCGGCGGTCGCCTATGTTGGCGTTGTGCAGGGCGGGCGATGCCCGCCCCAGGAAACTGTGGACGATGCCCAGGGGGTGAACCCCCCTCGCAGGCATCAGGTGGAGGAGGCGCTGTGAGCAGCGACCCGTGGGGCCGAGTCGACGAGACGGGCACCGTGTACGTGCGTACTTCCGATGGCGAGCAGGTCGTCGGTTCGTGGCAGGCCGGCACCCCCGAGGAGGCCCTGGCCTACTTCGAGCGCAAGTACGAGGGCCTGGTGGTCGAGATCGGCCTCCTCGAAAAGCGGGTGCGGACCACTGATCTGTCCGCCAAGGACGCCCAGACGGCCATCGACCACCTGCGGACGCAGGTGGACGAGCACCACGCCGTGGGCGACCTGGACGCTCTGCGCGTGCGGCTGGACAAGCTGGTCGCGACGGTGGAGTCCCGGCGCGAGGAGCGCAAGGTCCAGAAGGCCAAGCAGGCCGACGAGGCCCGGGCGGCCAAGGAGGCCCTGGTCACCGAGGCCGAGCAGCTGGCCCAGAGCGACCAGTGGCGCAGTGCCGGGGAGCGGCTGCGCGCCCTGGTGGACATCTGGAAGGGCCTGCCCCGGCTGGACCGCAAGTCCGACGACGAGCTGTGGCACCGGTTCTCGCACGCGCGTTCCGCCTTCTCCAAGCGCCGCAAGGCGCACTTCGCCTCGCTGGACGCGCAGCGCGAGGACGCCCGCAAGGTGAAGGAGAAGCTGGTCGCCGAGGCCGAGTCGCTGTCGAAGTCGACCGACTGGGGTCCGACGGCCGCCCGCTACCGCGAGCTGATGGCGGACTGGAAGGCGGCCGGGCGGGCGCAGCGCGACGCCGAGGACGACCTGTGGAACCGCTTCCGCGGTGCGCAGGACGTGTTCTTCGCGGCCCGCAGCGAGGTGTTCGCGGAGCGCGACGCCGAGCAGATCGAGAACCTGAAGCTGAAGGAGGAGCTGGCCGAGGAGGCCGAGAAGCTCGTCCCCGTGACGGACCTGAAGGCGGCCCGCGCCGCGTTCCGCTCCCTCAACGAGCGCTGGGAGGGCATCGGCCACGTGCCGCGCGACGCCCGGCCGAAGGTCGAGGGCCGGATGCACGCGGTGGAGCGGGCCATCCAGGAGGCCGAGGAGGGCGAGTGGCGCCGTACGAACCCGGAGGCGCGGGCTCGCGCGGCCGGTCTGACGGGTCAGCTCCAGGCCGCCGTGGACAAGCTGCGTGAGCAGATCGACGCGGCGCGCGCGGCCGGCAACAACGCGAAGGCCGACAAGCTGTCCCGGGAACTGGAGGGCCGCCAGGCCCTGCTGGACCAGGCGCTGAAGGGCCTGGAGGAGTTCGGCGGCTGACCGTTTCCGGTCCGCCGCCCCGCAGCGGGCGAGGGCCCCGGTACGGATCCGAGGATCCGTACCGGGGCCCTCGTGCGTGCGGGCCGGGCCGGCGGGGGGTCACAGCGGCGCGCGGCTGCCGTCCTCCAGCAGGTCCAGGGCGTGTTCGAGGACCACGCAGGCCTCGATGTGGTTGCCGGACTCCTGGAGCAGCCCGGCCAGCCGCCGGCACACCTGCACCGACTCGGGGCCGTAGAAGCGGTGCACCTGGTGGAAGGCCTGCTCCAGCACCTCGATCGCCTCCCGGGTGCGCCCGGTCTCCTCCAGCATCTCGGAGAGTTCCAGCTGTACGGCGAGCAGGTCGCCCTCGCCGTCGGGCGCCCGCTCCTGGAGGGCCAGGCGCAGGACGGGCAGGGCGTCGCCGCTGCGGCCCGCGGCGCGCAGGGAGCGGGCCAGCCCGATGCCCGCGGCGACCATGGCGGCGCGGACGTCGGCGTCCAGGACGGGGCCGGCCGGGGTGCCGGCGACGGCGCGCGCCCGGTTGCGGACGAGGCGCAGCCGTCCCATGCCGCGTTCCTGGGCGCTCTGCGGGAGCGGCCGGTTCTTGCTGCGCAGCCGGGCCTCCATCGTGCGGCACAGGGTGTCCAGGTCGAGGAGTTCGGGCCCGTCGTGGACCCCGTCGCGCAGGATCCTGAGCAGTTCCCCCGTGAACGCGGTGTGGCGTTCGCCGTCGGGGGCCAGCGCGGCCCGGTCGCGCGGGGACGCGGTGAGGACGTAGGCCCCTTCGACCGCGGCCTGCTCGGCGAAGGCCTCCTCCTCGGGCCCGAGGGTACGGGCGGCCCGGCCGCTGAAGCAGCAGTCGAGGACGACCACCTTGCGCTGGGCCCGGGAGTCACGCAGGGCGGACCGTACCTGTTGGTAGGCGACGGCCGTGTAGCCGATGTTCTGGCGGGAGCCCTGGAGCGCGAGGTACAGGTCGTCGGTGGCCGTGTCGCGCATCCCGTGACCCGCGAAGTAGACGAGGAGGGTGTCGGTGGCCTCCTCCCCGGCGCGGTGCACCGGGTCGAGCAGCTCGGCCGGGTGCTGGGGGTCGAGCACCGTCGTGCAGTGCTGGCCGGGGAGTCCCCAGATGGTGGCGTCGCACAGTTCGGCGGCGAGGTCCTTCACGTTGGCCTCCACCGCCGGGAGCGCCGCGAGGTGGCGGTATCCGGCGGTGCCGATGAGCACCGCGCGGGAGGTGGACGGGTCAGGCAGTCCCGTCATCGTCCCCGCCCTCCGGGGACGGTTCCAGCAGGGCGACGATGCGGCGCAGGGCTTCGGGGTCGTCGGCGGCCTCGCCCGTGAGTCTGACCTCGTAGCCGCCGCGGCTGACGGTGAGGGAGGGCGCCGGGCGGCGCGAGGCCTGCCACTGGAGCACGGAGAAGACCAGCGACCCGGTGGACAGACCGGAGCCCACGACCAGTTGGACGAGGTCCAGGCCGGTGCCCATGAGGGTGCCGGAGGTCGGGGTGCCGGAGGCGGGCGGCTCCGGGTCGGCGGCGAGGGTGCCGCGCAGGTCCCGGCCGAGGGATTCGTCGGCGTTCAGCCAGCGCAGCAGCGAACGCAGTTCGTCCTCGGCGTCGCCGCCCCCTCCGGGCGCGTCCACCCGTAAGGCGTACTCAGTCATCCGTTCCGTCCCTTCCGTCCGCGTGGTGTGCGCTGACCCGCGCGAAGAGCTCCAGTGCCTTCGCCGCCTCGCCGAGCCGGGCCATGCAGACAGCCTGCCAGTACTGGCAGGCGAGGGTGGTGGGATGGCCCGCACCCAGTGATTCGTGGCAGAGGGGGGTGACCCCGTCGAGGAGCTGGGCCGCCGCGTGGATGTCGCCGCGCAGGATCAGGCCGACGGCCTCGCGCTGGCGCGAGAGCGCGGTGCGCTCGGTCATCCGGCTGTGCACGAGGCGCCGGGTGACCTCGCTCAGGGTGGGCTGCTGCGGGCCTTCCTGGGCCTGGTCCGGGGACGTGGGGGCCGGCCGTGCGTCGGTCTCCGGGAGATCCTCCGCGTCCTGCTCCTCCGCGGCGTCCTCGTACGCTGCGTCCTCCTCCGCCGGGATCTGCGGCTCTGGGACGGGCACGGGGCGCGTGAGCGGCTCCCGGTCCGGGCCGGGCAGCCGTACCGGCGCCGGGGCGGGCTCCAGGACCGGGTCGCCGGTCGTGGTGTCGACCGCGTGCCAGGCGACGTGGGCCGCCGCGTCGAGGAAGACCGGGCCGGAGGCCTCGGGGGGCCGCTCGCGCGGTTCGGGGCGGGGGCTGCCCAGGGTCCGCCGCGCGAGGTGCCGGCCGACCAGCTCGGCGACCTGCTCCTCCCCTCCGCGTGCCCAGGGCCGCAGCAGGTCCGCCGCCTGCCCGGCGGCCGCCGGCCGGTCCTGCTGCTCTGCCGCGCCGAGCGCGTCCAGGACCTCCACCAGGGCCCGGGGGAAGGGGGGCCGCACGTCCCGCAGCGAGGGCAGTCCGTCGGCGGCCCGCAGCACGAGCACCCCGAGGTCCACGGGCACGTCCCCGAAGGGCGGGCTCCCGGTCAGCATGAAGTGCAGGCAGGCGCCGACCCCGTAGAGGTCGGTCGCGCCCGAGGGGGCCAGGCCGCGGATGCGTTCGGGGGCCATGTACTGGGCGGTGCCCAGCAGCCGGTGGCCGGCCGCGGTGGTGATCCGCGGTTCCTCGGTGACCAGCGCCAGGCCGAAGTCGTAGAGGACGACCCGGCCGTCCGCACGGACCCGGACGTTGCCGGGCTTGACGTCCCGGTGCAGGACTCCGCTGCGGTGGGCCTCTTCGAGGGCTTCGAGCATGTCGACGGCGATCCGACAGGCGGCGGGCGTCGGCAGCGGCCGCCCCGCGCCGAGGACCGCGAGGTCCTCCCCCTCCAGCAGCTCCATCACCAGGAACGGGGTGCCGCTGCCGGTGTCCACGCCGGAGTCGTGGATGACGACCACTCCGGGATGGCTGATCCGGGCCAGCGCGATGGCCTCGGCCACGAAGCGCCGCTGCATCTCGCGCGAGAGGCCCGGACCGGAGCTCGACAGCACCTTCACGGCCACCCGGCGGCGCAGCCGGGTGTCCTCCGCCTCGAACACCACGCCCATGCCGCCCCGGCCGAGGACGTCGAGGGGCCGGTAGCGGCGGGCGAGCCCCGCGGGGAACACGTCGGTGCCGGCCATGCGGTCCCCCCGGGGCGGCGGCGGAGCAGCGGTCAGGGTCTCCTTGCAGAGGTCACACGGTAGACGTCGTACACGCCCTCCACACCCCGTACGGCCTTCAGGACGTGGCCGAGGTGCTTGGGGTCGCCCATCTCGAAGGTGAACCGGGAGGTGGCCACCCGGTCGCGGGAGGTCTGCACGGCCGCCGAGAGGATGTTGACGTGCTGGTCCGAGAGGACCCGGGTGACGTCCGACAGGAGCCGGGACCGGTCCAGCGCCTCGACCTGGATGGCGACCAGGAAGACGGAGGACTGGGTGGGCGCCCATTCGACCTCCAGCATCCGTTCGGGCTGCTGGGAGAGCGAGTCGACGTTGACGCAGTCCGCGCGGTGGACCGACACCCCGCTGCCCCGCGTGACGAACCCGATGATCGGGTCGCCGGGCACCGGGGTGCAGCAGCGGGCCAGCTTGACCCACACGTCGTCGACGCCCTTGACGACCACGCCGGGGTCGGCGTTGCTGCGGCGCTTGCTGCGGGCGCGCGCCGGAGGGATCGATTCCTCGATGTCCTCGTTGGCCGCCTCCTCGCCGCCGAGGGCCGCCACCAGCTTCTGTACGACGCCCTGCGCGGCCACGTGGCCCTCGCCGATGGCGGCGTACAGGGAGGAGATGTCCGGGTAGCGCATCTCGTGCGCGAGGGTGACGAGCGAGTCCCCGGTGAGGATCCGCTGGATCGGCAGGTTCTGCTTGCGCATGGCCCGCGCGATGGCGTCCTTGCCGTGCTCGATGGCCTCGTCGCGGCGTTCCTTCGAGAACCAGGCGCGGATCTTGTTGCGGGCCCGGGGCGACTTGACGAAGCCCAGCCAGTCGCGCGACGGACCGGCCCCCTCCGCCTTGGAGGTGAACACCTCGACGAGGTCGCCGTTGTCGAGGTTCGACTCCAGCGGGACGAGACGGCCGTTGACGCGTGCGCCTATGGTCCGGTGGCCGACCTCCGTGTGGACGGCGTACGCGAAGTCCACGGGGGTGGCGCCGGCGGGCAGGGCGATGACATCGCCCTTGGGGGTGAAGACGAAGACCTCGTTGCGGGAGAGGTCGAAACGCAGCGAGTCGAGGAACTCCCCCGGGTCCTCGGTCTCCTTCTGCCAGTCCAGCAGCTGGCGCAGCCAGGCCATGTCGTTGACGGTGTCCTGGCCGGCGCTGCCCTTGGCGGCCTGGGGGACGTCGGTGCGGACCTTGGAGGTGCCGGCGACGGTCTGCTGCTTGTACTTCCAGTGCGCGGCGATGCCGTACTCGGCGCGGCGGTGCATGTCGAAGGTGCGGATCTGCAGCTCGACGGGCTTGCCGCTGGGTCCGATGACCGTCGTGTGGAGCGACTGGTACATGTTGAACTTGGGCATCGCGATGTAGTCCTTGAACCGGCCCGGGACCGGGTTCCACCGCGCGTGGACCGTGCCCAGGGCCGCGTAGCAGTCCCGGACGGTGTCGACGAGGACACGGATGCCCACCAGGTCGTAGATCTCCGCGAAGTCACGGCCGCGGACGATCATCTTCTGGTAGACGCTGTAGTAGTGCTTCGGGCGGCCGGTGACGGTGGCCTTGATCCGGGCGGCCCGCAGGTCGGTCTGCACCTCGTCGGTGACGACGGCGAGGTACTCGTCCCGCTTGGGCGCCCGCTCGGCGACCAGGCGCACGATCTCGTCGTACATCTTGGGGTAGAGGATCGCGAAGGAGAGGTCCTCGAGCTCCCACTTGATCGTGTTCATGCCCAGCCGGTGGGCCAGCGGGGCGTAGATCTCCAGGGTCTCGCGGGCCTTCTTCTCCTGCTTCTCCCGCTTGAGGTAGCGCATGGTGCGCATGTTGTGCAGGCGGTCGGCGAGCTTGATGACGAGGACCCGGGGGTCCTTGGCCATCGCCACGACCATCTTGCGGACCGTCTCGGCCTGGGCGGCCTCGCCGAACTTCACCCGGTCGAGCTTGGTGACACCGTCCACCAGGAGGGTCACGGCGTCGCCGAAGTCGCGCCGCAGGTCCTCCAGGCCGTAGTCGGTGTCCTCGACGGTGTCGTGCAGCAGGCCGGCCATGAGGGTGGCCGGGTCCATCCCGAGCTCGGCGAGGATCGTGGTCACCGCGAGCGGGTGGGTGATGTACGGGTCGCCGCTCTTGCGCTTCTGGCCCCGGTGCCAGCGCTCGGCCACCTGGTAGGCCTGCTCCAGCTGGCGCAGCGTCGCCGTCTCGATCTTCGGGTCGTTGCTGCGGACTATCCGGAGCAGCGGCTCCAGCACCGGGTTGTACGGGTTCGAGCGCTGTACGCCGAGCCGCGCGAGGCGGGCGCGCACCCGGTTGGAGGAAGCGGCCGACTTCGCCTGCGCGGGCTTGAGCGGCGCGGGCTTCACCGGCGGTGCCGGAGGGGGCGTCGCGGGGGCCGCCGTGGCCGGCTCGGCCTGCGGGTCGGGCTGCGCGGCGGAGATGGGCTGGACCTCGTCTGGCAAGAGCGCTCCTCACGGGGGTCCCCCCGGACGGAATCAGGGGGAGGGTCCGGTGCCCGTGTCCGGTCCGGACAACCCATCGTAGCGAGGGTTGCGCCACCTCGTTCGCCGAGGTTGCGCTACGGCCCGTACACGCGAGCGGCGGGCACCCGGGGAGTCCCCGGATGCCCGCCGCCCCGTGTCGGGGAACGCGGTCAGACCACGATCAGCGCGTCGAGCGGGGCCCCCGCCAGGGAGGTGACCAGCTTGGCCCGGCCCGGCAGGAACGACAGCTCCATGAGGACCGCCACGCCCGCCACCTCGGCGCCCGCGCGCCGGATCAGCGAGAGGGAGGCCTCCGCGGTGCCGCCGGTGGCCAGGACGTCGTCGATGACCATGACCCGGTCACCGGCGGACAGGTCCTCGGCGTGCACCTCGATCTCCGCCGTGCCGTACTCCAGCTCGTACGACTGCGCGAGGGTCGCGCCCGGCAGCTTCCCGGCCTTGCGGACCGGCACGAAGCCGATCCCGGCCTGCACGGCGACCGGGGCCGCGAGGATGAACCCGCGGGCCTCCAGTCCGACGATCTTCGTCGCGCCGTACCGTCCGGCCAGCTCCACGAGCGCGCCGGTCAGGGCGGCGAACGCCTCGGGGTCGGCGAGCAGCGGCGTGATGTCCTTGAACATCACCCCGGGCTTCGGGTAGTCCGCGACGTCCTTGATCCGGCTGACCAGCAGGTCCCGTACGCCGTCGGACAGCTGCCCGGTCAACGCCGCCGCCCCGGACGGCCCGAGACGACCTGCGGTTCGGCCGCGGAATCCGTGGCCGCGTCCGCGGAGTCGCCCTTGGCGGCCGCCGCGCGCTTGGCGAGGACCCGCTTCTTGAGCGCCTTCATCGCCGGCTCGCGCTCCTTGAGGTCCACGACCAGCGGGGTCGCGATGAAGATCGAGGAGTACGCACCGGCCGCGAGGCCGACGAACAGCGACAGCGAGATGTCGTTCAGCATGCCGGCGCCCAGGAAGCCGCCGCCGATGAACAGCAGGGCCGCGACCGGGAGCAGCGCGACGACCGTGGTGTTGATCGAGCGGACCAGGGTGCCGTTGATGCTGCGGTTGGCGATCTCGCTGAAGGTGAAGCGGGTCTGCTTGGTGATGTCCTTCGAGCCCTCCTTCAGACCGTCGAAGACGACGACGGTGTCGTAGAGGGAGTAACCGAGGATGGTCAGCAGACCGATCACGGTGCCCGGGGTGACCTCGAAGCCGACCAGCGCGTACACGCCGACGGTGATGGTGAGGTCGTGGATCAGGGCGATCAGCGCGGCGACGGCCATGCGCCATTCGAAGGCGATGGCGAGGTAGATCACCACGAGGACCATGAAGACGCCGAGGCCGGTCCAGGCCTTGTTCGCGATCTGCTCGCCCCAGCTGGGGCCGACCAGGTCGGCGTTGATGTCGGCCTCGGTCACCTTGAGGTCGGTGGCCAGTTCCTTCTTCACGTCGGCCGCGGCGTCGGTGTCCAGACCGGAGATCTGGATGCGCATGCCGCCGGTGCCGAGCTCCTGGACGATCGCGTCGTGCCCGGAGGCCTCTTCCGCGGCCTCCGTGACCTTGGCCACCGAGGCGGTCGTCTTCGGGGTGGTGAAGACGGCTCCGCCCTTGAACTCGATGCCCATGTTGAGGCCCTGGACGGCCACCGCCACGATCGCCGTGATGGTGATCAGGATGGAAACGCCGTACCAGAGAAAGCGCTTGCCGACGAAGTCGTAGCCGACCTCACCGCGGTACAGCTTGGCGCCGAGATCTCCCAGCTTCGACATCTCTCACGCCTCCTTTGCTTCGACGGGGGCGGGTGCGGCCGCGGTACGACGGGAGCTGCGCAGCGGGGGCTTGGCGCCCAGCCGCTTCGGGTCCAGCCCGGACCACGGGTGACCGCTGGAGAAGAACTTCGTACGCGCCAGCAGGGTCATGATCGGCTTGGTGAAGAGGAACACCACGACCACGTCGAGGAGGGTGGTCAGACCCAGCGTGAAGGCGAAGCCCTGCACCTTGCCGACGGTGACGATGAAGAGCACCGCGGCGGCGAGGAAGGACACGAAGTCGGAGACCAGGATCGTGCGGCGGGCACGCGGCCAGGCGCGCTCGACGGCGGGACGCAGGGTGCGGCCCTCGCGGATCTCGTCGCGGATGCGTTCGAAGTACACGATGAACGAGTCCGCGGTGATGCCGATGGCCACGATCGCACCGCAGACGGCCGGCAGGTTCAGCGCGAAGCCGATGCCCTTGCCGAGCAGCGCCATGATCGTGTAGGTCAGGATCGCGGAGACCAGGAGGCTGACGATCGCGATGAAGGCCAGGCCGCGGTAGTAGACCAGCAGGTAGATCACCACGAGGAGCAGACCGATCGCACCGGCGATCAGGCCGGCCCGCAGCTGCTCGCCGCCGAGGGCGGCGGTGACGGTGGTGACGCTGTCCTCCTGGAAGGACAGGGGCAGGGCGCCGTAGGAGAGCATGTTGCCCAGGTCCTGGGCGGACTGCTGGGTGAAGCCGCCGGAGATCTGCGCGTTGCCGCCGGTGATCGCGGTGCTGACGGACGGGTCGGAGATGACGTCGCCGTCGAGGACGATCGCGAACTGGTTCTGCGGCATCTGCTTGGCCGCCAGCTCGCCGGTGACCTTCGCGAAGGCGTCGGCGCCGTGGTCGTTGAAGTTCATCGTGACGATCCACTGACCCGACTGCGGGTCGATCTCGCCCTTGGCGCTCTTCACGTCCTTGCCCTCGACCGCGGCGGGTCCGAGGATCCACTTGCCCCACTGCTCACCGCGCTGGCCGCAGGCGAGCGTCGGGTCGGTGGGCTTGACGCCCTTGCCGACGTTGGCCCGCTGGGCCTCGTTCGTGCAGTCGAGCGCGGCGAACTTGGCCTGGAGGTCGGCGGCGGCCGGGTCGGGCGCGGGGGCGCTCGCGGAGGGCGAGGGGGCCGCGTTGTCGTCTGCCTTCTTCGACTCGCTCACCGAGGGCGAGGGAGTGGGCGCGTTCGGGGCCTTGAGGCCCTCGCTGAGCGCGCGGCCCTGGGAAGTGGCGCTGGACGACGGGGTGGCGGACGGGCTGTTCTTGTTCCCGTCCTGGGCCTTGGGAGCACCGGAGCCGCTCGCGGAGGGGCTCGGGCTCTGGGTGCCCTCGGGAGCGGCGGGGGCGCCATCCGCGAACGCGATGACCGGGCGGAAGTAGAGCTGGGCGGTGGTGCCGACCTGCTCGCGCGCCTGCTTCTCGTTCATCCCCTTGGGGATGTTGACGATGATGTGGTCGCGGCCCTGCGTCTGGACCTCGGCCTCGGAGACGCCGAGACCGTTGACACGGCGCTCGATGATCCCGACGGCCGTGTTCATGTTGGTCTCGTTGACGGCGTTCTCTTTGCCCGGTTCGCTCTTGGCCTTGAGCGTGATGCTCGTGCCGCCGGCGAGGTCGATGCCCAGCCGGGGAACCGTCTGCTTGGAGAGGAACATCCCCGCGGTCAGCGCCACCATCGCGATCAGGATGATCGCCAGGGCGCGCCCCGGCCTCCCCTGAGCCCCCGTGGGCCGCCGGCCCTTCTTCGGTGCTGCCACCTTGTCGTTTCTCCCTGTCCAACCGCCCCGCGCCGGGTCAGCGCGCGGACGGCCACGAAATGTGTGGTGGGGACCCCTGCCCCCCGCAGAAGTGTCACTGACGGCAACCGCGCCGGGCGCCGGTCGGGCGCCCGCACGGTCCCCGGCCGCGCGCTACTTCGCGCCGGCCTCGCCGTCGGTCTTGCCGTCCTCGGGCTTGTCCTCACCCTTGGGCTCGTCCTTCTTGCCCAGGTCCAGCTTCGGCGCCTCGTCCTCGTCCTTGGTGAGGGAGGAGGCGTCGTCCGGGACGACGGGCGTGTCGGTCGTCACGTCGTCGATGCCGTGGACGATGCGGTTGTACTCCGCGTCCTCCAGGACGGCACCGATGGCGTTCTTCGCGTAGATCGCGTGGACGCCCGGAGCCACCTCCAGGGTGACGGTGTCGTCACCGATCTCCTTCACCGTGGCGTACATGCCGCCGATGGTGCGGACCCCGGTGCCGGGCGTCATCTGGTCGCGCATCTGCGCGGCCTGCTGCTGCTTCTTCTTCGCGGAGCGGGTCATCAGGAACATCGCCCCGATGAGCACGATGAACGGGAGGAGTGTCACGAGATTCACGGGACGGAAATCCTTCGCACGACCGCGCGCGGACGGCGGCCTTTTCTACGGGGGTGGGCACACCGACCCGAAGGGTCGGCATCGGCGGAGTCTAGGCGAGTCCGCACCGATGGAACAACGCCCAGCATCCCACCGGCGTTCCCGACGGTGCCAACCTCCGCGCCGTCAGGCCCCGAACAGGCCCTGTTGTCCACTTGATCCGTTCCCGGCCTGCTGCGGGGGGACAAGTCCCAGGTGAGCCCATGCGGCGGGGGTCGCCACCCGCCCGCGCGGGGTCCGCGCGAGGAGTCCCTCGCGGACGAGGAAGGGCTCCGCGACCTCCTCCACGGTCTCCCGCTCCTCCCCGACCGCCACGGCGAGGGTGGACAGCCCCACGGGGCCGCCCCCGAACAGCTTGAGCAGGGCTTCCAGCACGGCCCGGTCCAGCCGGTCGAGCCCGCGCGCGTCCACCTCGTACACCTGGAGGGCGGTGGCGGCCACGTCCCGGTTGATCACCCCATCGGCCCTCACCTGGGCGTAGTCGCGGACCCGGCGCAGCAGCCGGTTGGCGATGCGCGGGGTGCCGCGGGAGCGTCCGGCGATCTCGGCCGCGCCGGCGGCGTCGATCTCCACGTCGAGCAGGCGGGCGGAGCGGTGGACGACGCGTTCCAGCTCCTCGGGGGCGTAGAACTCCATGTGGCCGGTGAAGCCGAAGCGGTCGCGCAGCGGCGGGGGCAGCAGGCCGGCCCGGGTGGTGGCCCCGACCAGGGTGAAGGGCGGCAGCTCCAGGGGGATGGCGGTGGCCCCGGGCCCCTTGCCGACGATCACGTCGACGCGGAAGTCCTCCATGGCCATGTAGAGCATCTCCTCGGCGGGCCGCGACATGCGGTGGATCTCGTCGAGGAAGAGCACCTCGCCCTCCTGGAGGGAGGAGAGGATCGCGGCGAGATCGCCCGCGTGCTGGATGGCGGGGCCGGAGGTGATGCGGATGGGCGCCCCCATCTCCGCGGCGATGATCATGGACAGAGTGGTCTTGCCGAGGCCCGGGGCGCCGGACAGCAGGACGTGGTCGGCGGTGGCCCCGCGCTGCTTGGCAGCCTTCAGGACCAGGTCGAGCTGCTGGCGCACCTTCTCCTGGCCGACGAACTCCCCGAGGTCCTTCGGGCGCAGCGCCGCCTCGACGGCGGTGTCCTCCCCGTCGGCCGCCGCGGCCACCAGCCGGTCCGGCTCGGTGGTGTCGGTCTCGTCGTCCCAGTTCACGGTGTCAGTCTGCCTTCTGCGTCGGTGCGGTGGTCGGTGCGGGGTCCGTGGCTGCGCGCGGGCCGCCGCGCGGCGGTGCCGGCCCGCGCGGCGTCCGGGGCGCACCGGGCGCGCAGCGGCCCGCGCCGCGGCGGAACGGTCAGCGGGCGCGGTTCAGGGACTGGAGGGCCGCCCGCAGCAGCTGGGGCACGGGGGCCGAGCCGCCGGAGGCGATGGCGGCCTCCGCCTGCGGGGTCACCGTCACCACGGCCTCCTCCGCCTCCCGGGAGGCGTAGCCGAGGCCGATCAGGGCGGCCGTGAGCTGCTCGGTCCAGGGCGCGGGCCCCGAGGCCACCGCACGCTGCGCGCCCACGACCGGGGCGGGGGCGCCCAGCTTGCCCTTGAGCTCCAGCAGCAGCTTCTGCGCGCCCTTCGGGCCGATGCCGGGCACCGCCGTCAGCGCCTTCGCGTCCCCGGCGGCGAAGGCGACCCGCAGGGCGTCCGGGGTGTGCACGCCGAGCATGGCCTGCGCCACCCGCGGCCCGACGCCGCTCGCGGTCTGGAGCAGCTCGAAGACCTGGCGCTCGTCGTCGTCGGCGAAGCCGTAGAGGGTGAGCGAGTCCTCCCGCACCACCAGGGAGGTCGCCAGCCGGCCCGGCTCGCCCACGCGCAGGCCGGCGATGGTGTTCGGCGTGCACTGGACGGCCATGCCCACTCCCCCGACCTCGATCACGGCGAGCGTGGGGGTGAGCGCGGCGACCACGCCGCTGACGAAGGCGATCATCGGGTACGGCCTTTCGGAGCGTGCTGGGCGACCGCCTGCTGGAGGCGGTTCTGGGCGGGGGCCCGCCAGATGTGGCAGATGGCGAGGGCGAGGGCGTCGGCGGCGTCGGCGGGCCTGGGCGGGGCGGCGAGCCGGAGCAGCCGGGTGACCATGGCGCCCACCTGGGCCTTGTCGGCGCGCCCGCTGCCGGTGACGGCCGCCTTGACCTCGCTGGGGGTGTGGAGGGCGACCGGTATGCCGCGCCGGGCGGCGCAGAGCATCGCGACGGCGCTCGCCTGGGCGGTGCCCATCACGGTGCTGACGTTGTGCTGGCTGAAGACCCGCTCCACGGCGACGACCTCGGGCCGGTGCGTGTCGAGCCACTCCTCGATGCCCCGCTCGACGGCGACCAGCCGGTCGCCCAGGTCGGCCTCGTGCGGCGTCCGTACGACCCCCACCCCGAGCATGGTCAGCGGGCGGCCGGCGACGCCTTCGACGACACCGACACCGCACCGGGTGAGCCCCGGGTCCACGCCCAGTACGCGCACCGCGCCCCCTTCTGCGGCTGGACCGCCGCCGCTCCCGCGGAGGTGGCCGAGCACCGTCGTGGCTGCTCAATGGATGGCTGCAGTCCGAGAACGGGCGCACACCTGGTTGACGCCGTCAGGCTATCCGCCCGCACCGACAATGCGACGGCGGGCCGACGGGGTGTGTCCCGTCGGCCCGCCGGTTCCGCTCGGCTCGCGGCAGCGTTACGCGTCGACCTTCTCCATGACCTCGTCGGAGACGTCGAAGTTGGCGAAGACGTTCTGCACGTCGTCGCTGTCCTCGAGGGCGTCGATCAGCTTGAAGATCTTGCGGGCGCCCTCTTCGTCGAGCTCGACCTGCATGGTCGGGACGAAGGAGGAGTCGGCCGAGTCGTAGTCGATCCCGGCCTCCTGGAGGGCGGTGCGGACCGCGACCAGGTCGGTGGCCTCGCTGATGATCTCGAAGGTGTCGCCGTTGTCGTTGACCTCTTCGGCACCGGCCTCCAGCACCGCGCCGAGGACGTCGTCCTCGGAAAGCTCGGCCTTGGGCAGGATGATGACGCCCTTGCGGTTGAACAGGTACGAGACCGATCCCGGGTCGGCCATGGAGCCGCCGTTGCGGGTCATGGCGACGCGGACGTCGGAGGCGGCACGGTTGCGGTTGTCGGTGAGGCACTCGATGAGCACCGCGACACCGTTGGGGCCGTAGCCCTCGTACATGATCGTCTCGTAGTCGGCGCCGCCGGCCTCGAGGCCGCCGCCGCGCTTGACCGCGGAGTCGATGTTCTTGTTCGGGACCGACTGCTTCTTGGCCTTCTGAACGGCGTCGAAGAGCGTCGGGTTGCCGTCGATGTCGGCACCGCCCATACGGGCCGCGACCTCGATGTTCTTGATCAGCTTCGCGAAGAGCTTGCCGCGCTTGGCATCGATCACGGCCTTCTTGTGCTTCGTCGTAGCCCATTTAGAGTGGCCGGACATCCGCCTGTCTCCTTCGCGTAACCAACAGTGTTCGGTCCCGATCCTACCGGGAGCTCGTCACAGACCCGCGCGCACCATCTCGACGAAGTACGCGTGGACGCGGTCGTCGCCGGTCAGTTCGGGGTGGAACGAGGTCGCCAGCACGTTGCCCTGGCGCACGGCGACCGTGTGGCCGTCGTAGGTCGCGAGGACCTCGGCGGCGCCGCCGACCGACTCGACCCACGGGGCGCGGATGAAGACGCCCTCGACCGGGCCGCCCTCGATGCCCGCGAAGTCGACCTTCGCCTCGAAGGACTCGTTCTGGCGCCCGAAGGCGTTGCGGCGCACGATCATGTCGATTCCGCCCAGGGTCTCCTGGTCCTCACGGCCGTCCAGGAGCTTGTCCGCCAGCATGATCATGCCGGCGCAGGTGCCGTACACGGGCATGCCGGCGGCCACGCGCTCGCGCAGCGGCTCCAGCATGCCGAAGAGCACGGCGAGCTTGGACATGGTGGTGGACTCGCCGCCGGGGATCACCAGGGCGTCCACCTCGGCGAGCTCCTCGGGGCGCCGGACCGGCCTGGCCACGGCGTCCGCCGCGGCCAGGGCGATCAGGTGCTCCCGGACGTCGCCCTGGAGGGCCAGGACACCGATCACTGGGGGCGCCCCCGCCGAAGGCAGGGGGAGGGTGTTCGTCATGTCGGGACTACCAGCCGCGGTTGGCGTAGCGCTCGGCCTCGGGCAGGGTGTCGCAGTTGATGCCGACCATGGCCTCGCCCAGGTTGCGGGAGGCGTCCGCGATGATCTTCGGGTCGTCGAAGAAGGTGGTGGCCTTCACGATGGCGGCGGCGCGCTTGGCCGGGTCGCCCGACTTGAAGATGCCGGAGCCGACGAAGACGCCCTCGGCGCCGAGCTGGCGCATCAGGGCGGCGTCGGCCGGGGTGGCGACGCCACCGGCGGAGAACAGCACGACCGGGAGCTTGCCGAGCTCGGCGACCTCCTTAACGAGCTCGTACGGGGCGCGCAGCTCCTTGGCGGCGGCGTACAGCTCGTTGTTGTCGAAGCCGCGCAGCTTGGCGATCTCGTTCTTGATCTGGCGCAGGTGGCGGACGGCCTCGACGACGTTGCCGGTGCCGGCCTCGCCCTTGGAGCGGATCATGGCCGCGCCCTCGGCGATGCGGCGCAGGGCCTCGCCCAGGTTGGTGGCACCACAGACGAAGGGGGTGGTGAAGGCCCACTTGTCGGAGTGGTTGACCTCGTCGGCCGGGGTCAGGACCTCGGACTCGTCGATGTAGTCGACGCCGAGGGACTGGAGCACCTGGGCCTCGACGAAGTGGCCGATGCGGGACTTGGCCATCACGGGGATGGACACGGCCTCGATGATCTCTTCGATCATGTTGGGGTCGGACATGCGCGCGACGCCGCCGTCCTTGCGGATGTCGGCGGGGACCCGCTCCAGGGCCATGACGGCCACGGCGCCGGCGTCCTCGGCGATCTTCGCCTGCTCGGCGTTGACGACGTCCATGATCACGCCGCCCTTGAGCTGCTCGGCCATGCCGCGCTTGACGCGGGAGGTGCCGATCGCCGACTCGGCGGACTGGGGGGAGGTGGGAAGCGTGCTCACGGATTGACCTCACTCGAAGGGAAGACGGGTACTACAGGGCCGAGGAAACCCGAACCGATCAGTCCACTACAAGGGCCAATGTGGAGCCTGTGGCCCCTTCTTTTGTCCCTCGCGGCCCTATGGACCCACCCGCCAACGGAGCCGCGCGCCCCGCCCGGGCCCCGGCGACACGGCTCAGGCGGGCCGTTCGGCCAGGTCGGCCGGGGGCTCGTCGTCCATCTCGAAGGCCAGCGGGAAGGGCGCGTGCCCGGCCAGCCGGAACCAGCGCACCTTGCGGTGGCGGCGCAGGGCGCGGGCGGCCCGTACGGCGTCGTTGTGGAAGCGGCGGGCCATGGGCACGCGGCGCACGGCCTCCGCCAGCTCCTCGGTGGCCTGCGCCCCGCCCGGGGCCGCCTTCAGCACCTCCACCTGGTCGGCGTCGGCGAAGACGGCCCGCAGTGCCTGGCTCAGCTCGCTCTCGGCGACCTCGCGGTGGTCCTCCTCGGCCTGCCGGGCGGCGTGCGCGGCCTCGTACAGCACCAGCGAGGAGGCCGGGTCCAGCGCCCCCGAGGTGGCCACCTCCACCACCACGGAGGCCCGCCGGACGAGCTGGGCATCGAGCGCGGCCCGCGCGGCGTCCATCCGGGAGTGCAGCCGGTCCAGGCGGCCGGCGGTCCAGCTGAGGTAGACGCCGATGACGGCGAGGGCCAGGGCGACCCACACAAGGGTTTCGATCACGCTGCGCGACCCTACCGCTCCGGCGTCCGCGGGCCCCCATCGGGCCTGGCCCCCGGCCGGTCGGCCCGCTTAGGCTGCGTGGTCCGCATCGTTCGGGGGGACCATGGACTTCACACGCTTCCGCAGGCCGTCGGCCTACCTGCTGCTGGCGACGGCCGTCGCGCTCGGCTGCACCGTCGTGGCCGCCGTGGAGGCGGCCGACGACGGCGGACTGGTGCTGCTGCGCCGGCTGGACGGGCACCTCGTCCCGCTGGCCTGGCTGGCCCTGGCCGCGCTGACCGGGGCCGTCCTGCTCGGGCCGCCGAAGTCCCCGCTGCGGGTGCCGCTGGCCGGCCTGGTGCTCGTCTTCGGCGTGCCGGCGCTGCTGCTCGCAGGCTTCCTCGCGGCGGTGACCGACGGCCCGGAGCCCCGGGTGGACACGGAGGCAGCCGCCCCCGGCCGGGCGGACCGGCGGCTCGTCGTGGTGTCCGTCCCGGGCTATCTCGACCCCGTCCGGTGCGTGTACATCCACGACGGGGGCCGGCTCCTGGAACGCAGCTGGCTGGCACGCTGCTTCAACGGTGACGCGCAGGAGAGCGGGCTCGCCGAAGCCGTCTGGGCGGCGGGCGACCGGGTGCGCATGACCACGGCCGGCGGGGCGGTCCACGAGCTGACCGTCGGCCCCGACGGGCGGCCGTACCGGACGGCCGGCGCCGGCTGACCCCGCGCCGTCAGGAGGGTGACGAGTCCTTCGAGAAGCCCAGACGGGTGCGGAGGGGGATGCGTTCGTCCGCGCCGACCGCCGCCGCGCCGTCCGTGACCGTCTCGTAGACCGCCAGGATGTCCGCGCCGACCGTGGACCAGTCGAAGCGGCGCACGTGGGCCGAGCCCCGCTCGCTGAGCCCCGCCCGCCGGTCCGGGTCGCGCAGCAGGGCGATGGCGCCCGCCGCGAGGGCGTCCGCGTTCTCGTTGGCGAAGAGGTCTCCGGCGCCGCCCTGGTCCAGGACCTGCGCGAAGGCGTCCAGGTCCGAGGCGAGCACGGCCGCGCCCGCCGAGAGGGCCTCGACCAGGATGATGCCGAAGCTCTCGCCGCCGGTGTTGGGGGCGACGTACACGTCCACGCTGCGCAGCAGCCGGGCCTTGTCCTCGTCCGAGACCATGCCGAGGAACTCCACCCGCGAGCGCAGCTCGGCGGGCAGCGAGGCCACCGCCTCCACCTCGTCGCCGCGGCCCGCGACGAGCAGCCGTACGTCCGGACAGGCCTCCACGATCTTCGGGAAGGCGGCCATCAGCACGGGCAGGCCCTTGCGCGGTTCGTCGATGCGGCCGATGAAGCCGAGGGTCTGCCCGGACCACTCGGGGTTGGCCTCGGCCTTGGCGAAGAAGTCCACGTCCACGCCGTTCGGGATCACCACGGCGTCCCCGCCAAGGTGCTCCACCAGCGTCCGCCGCGCGTACTCGCTCACCGCGATGCGGGCGCTGATCTTCTCCAGCGCGGGCTGGAGGATCGGGTACGCGGCGATCATCGCCCGGGAGCGCGGGTTCGAGGTGTGGAAGGTGGCCACGATCGGCCCCTGGGCCGCCCAGCAGGACAGCAGTCCCAGTGAGGGCGAGGCGGGCTCGTGGATGTGGATGACGTCGAAGGTGCCGTCGTGCAGCCAGCGCCGGACCCGGGCCGCCGACAGGAAGCCGAAGTTCAGCCGGGCCACCGAGCCGTTGTACGGGACGGGCACGGCCCGACCGGCGGACACCACGTACGGCGGCAGCGGGGTCTCGTCGTCGGCCGGGGCCAGGACGGAGACCTCGTGGCCGAGGCCGATCAGGTGCTCGGCCAGGTCCCGGATGTGGAACTGGACGCCGCCCGGCACGTCCCACGAGTACGGGCAGACGATGCCGATCTTCACTGTGTCCGCTCCCCCGCGTCCGTGCGCTCCTCCAGGTCGTCCAGCCAGAGGCGCTGGAGCATGTGCCAGTCCTCCGGGTGCTCGGCGATGCCCCAGGCGAAGGCGTCCGCCACCTGCTGGGTCATGGCGGTGGTCTTCTCGGCCCGGGTCCCGGTCTTCGGGACCTCCACCTCGGGGTGGATCCGGCCGTACATCTTCGGCGTCTCGCCGTAGGACAGGGTGGCGGGGAGCAGGACCGCGCCGGTCTGCTGCGCGAGCAGCGCCGGCCCGGCGGGCATCCGGGCGGTGGAGCCGAAGAAGTCCACCTCGACGCCCGAGGCGGACAGGTCCCGGTCCGCGACCAGGCAGACCAGGCCGCCGGAGCGCAGGCGCCGGGCCAGGGTGCCGAAGGCGGCGCCGCCGCTGTGCGGGAGGACCTCCATGCCCAGGCTCTCGCGGTAGGCGACGAAGCGGTCGTAGAGGCTCTCGGGCTTGAGCCGCTCGGCGACCGTGGTGAACGGCACCCCGACGTGGCCGATGGCCCAGGCGCCGGCGAGGTCCCAGTTGGCCAGGTGCGGGAGGGCCACGACGACGCCGCGCCCGGAGGCGAGCGCCTCGCGCAGGATGTGCTCGTCCTTGAACTCGACGTCCGTGCCGAACCGGTCCGTGGCCATGGTCGGCAGCCGGAAGGACTCCATCCAGTACCGCATGTACGAGCGCATGCCGGCCCGGGAGAGCTCGCGCAGCCGCTCCGGCCCGGCGTCGGGCACCACCCGGGCCAGGTTCGACTCCAGCCGGAGCACGCTCTTGCCGCGGCGCTTCCACGCGAAGTCGGCGATGCGGCGGCCGAGGGCCACGGCGGCCGGCTCGGGCAGCTTCTTGACCCCGGCCCAGCCGAGCCCGTACAGGGCGTCGACCAGCTTGTCCTGTGCGGCACCCATCAGGCCGCTCCCCCTTCGGACGCGGCAGCGGCGTCGGCCTCGGCCGCTTCGCGCCGTACGGTGACCACGCGCTGGATCAGCGTGACGAGCGAGCCGGCGGCGACGGCCCACAGGGCGATCGGCAGCAGGACGCCGATCCAGGACGGGACGCCGAAGGTCTGCAGGCCGGACAGGCCGGCCGCGACCAGTGTGATCACGAGGCGCTCGGCGCGCTCGACGAGCCCGTTGACGGCGACGGGGAGTCCGATCGACTCGCCGCGCGCCTTGGTGTAGGAGACCACCTGGCCGCTGGCCAGGCAGAAGATCGCGACCGCGCAGAGGGCGTTGTCGCTGCCGGTGCCCGCGTACCAGAGCGCGAGGCCGCCGAAGATCGCCGCGTCCGCCACCCGGTCCAGGGTGGAGTCGAGGAAGGCGCCCCAGCGGCTGGACAGGCCGGCCTGGCGGGCCATGTTCCCGTCGACGAGGTCGGAGAAGACGAAGAGGGTGATGGTGATGGTGCCCCAGAAGAACTCGCCGCGGGGGAAGAAGACCAGCGCGCCCGCCACCACTCCGGCCGTGCCGATCAGGGTGACCGCGTCCGGGCTCACCCCCCGCCGGAGCAGAAATGCGGCGAATGGCGTGAGAACACGCGTGAAGAATGCACGCGCGTACTTGTTCAGCATGGCCTTCCCGGAGGGTCGCTGGGCCGCACGGCCACCACGGCCACCGGCTGGCCCATCGTAGCCAGCACGCCGCCGCCCGGGCGCCGCGCACCCGCCGGTTCGCGCGGCCGGGACGCTCTTCGCGGCACGGACGGCGGCCGGGGCGCGCGGGCGGAGTCCGCCGAGGGGGTGCGCGGCGGGGGGTCCCCGAGGGAGCGGCGGGGGGTCCGCGAGGGAGCCGCGGGGGCCGTGACCGGAACGACGTATGGACGCGGTGTGACACCGGTGCAAAGCTCGAAGGACCGCGGAGCAGCACGTCCCCGTCGCCGCCGGGGAACCGATCAGCCCGTCGATCGCACCGCCGATCACGCCATCACAGGGAACCCATCCTCCTCACCGTCACCACCGGGAGGCACGATCATCATGGGAGCCACATCACACCACGCCGGAGCCGCCGGGAGGGCACTGACGGCCGACCGCCCCTCGTCCCTACGGAACGTCGTGCTGGTCGGCCACAGCGGATCCGGCAAGACCACCCTGGTCGAAGCCCTGGCCCTGACCGCGGGCGCGGTCAACCGGGCCGGGCGGGTCGAGGACGGTGCCACCGTCTCCGACTACAACGAGATAGAACACCGCCGACAACGCTCCATCCAGCTCTCCCTCGTCCCGGTCGAATGGGACGGGATCAAGATCAACGTCTTGGACACCCCCGGATACGCCGACTTCGTCGGGGAACTCAGGGCCGGTCTGCGCGCCGCGGACGCGGCCCTTTTCGTCGTCTCGGCCTCGGACGGGATCGACGGCGCGACCCGCATGGTCTGGGACGAGTGCGAGGCCGTCGGGATGCCCCGCGCCATCGTCGTGACGCACCTGGAGGCGGCCCGCTCCGACTACGCGCAGATGACCACCGTCTGCGGCGAGATCTTCGGCGCCGACGACCCCGACGCGGTCATCCCCCTCTACCTGCCCCTGCACGGCCCCGCCGGCCCGGACGGCCACGCCCCCGTCACCGGCCTGCTCGGCCTGCTCTCCCGGCGCGTCTACGAGTACGCCTCGGGCGAGCGCGTCGAACGCGACCCCGACCCGTCCGAGCTCGCACTGATCACCGAGGCCCGCGCGCGCCTCATCGAGGGGATCATCGCCGAGAGCGAGGACGAGACCCTCATGGACCGCTACCTCGCCGGCGAGGACATCGACCTCGAGACCCTCGTCGACGACCTGGAGCGCGCCGTCGCCCGCGGCACCTTCCACCCCGTGCTGATGGCGGCCCCAGCCGCCGAGGGGGCGCGTCAGGGCCTGGGCACCGTGGAACTCCTCGAACTGATCACCGGCGGCTTCCCGACCCCCCTGGAGCGCGCCCCCGTCCCCGTCACCCGCCCCGACGGCTCGCCCCGGCCGGACGCCACCTGCGATCCGGCCGGTCCGCTCGTCGCCGAGGTCGTCAAGACCTCCTCGGACCCCTACGTCGGGCGCGTCTCCCTCGTGCGCGTCTTCTCCGGCACCCTCAGCCCCGAGGCGACCGTCCACGTCAGCGGGCACGGCCTGGCCGACCGCGGGCACGAGGACCACGACGTCGACGAGCGCATCGGCACGCTGACGGCCCCGTTCGGCAAACAGCAGCGCGCCCTGTCCCGCTGCATCGCGGGCGACCTCGCCTGTGTGGCCCGGCTCGGCCGCGCGGAGACGGGCGACACCCTCTCCGCCAAGGAGGACCCGCTCCTGATGGAGCCCTGGACCATGCCCGATCCCCTGCTGCCCCTCGCCATCGAGGCCCACAGCAAGGCCGACGAGGACAAGCTCTCGCAGGGCCTGGCCCGGCTGGTCGCCGAGGACCCCACGATGCGGCTGGAGCAGAACCCGCACACCCACCAGGTCGTGCTGTGGAGCCTCGGCGAGGCCCACCAGGACGTCGCCCTGGAGCGGCTGCGCACCCGCTACGGCGTTCAGGTCGACCCCGTTCCGCACAAGGTCAGCCTGCGCGAGACCTTCGGGGTCAGGGCGGCGGGACGCGGCCGGCACGTCAAACAGTCCGGCGGGCACGGCCAGTTCGCCATCTGCGAGATCGAGGTCGAGCCGCTCCCGCCGGGCAGCGGCATCGAGTTCGTGGACAAGGTCGTCGGCGGCGCCGTGCCCCGGCAGTTCATCCCCTCGGTGGAGAAGGGCGTCCGCAGCCAGGCCGCCCGCGGGCTCGCCACCGGCTATCCCCTGGTCGACGTACGGATCACCCTCCTCGACGGCAAGGCCCACTCGGTGGACTCCTCCGACGCCGCGTTCCAGACCGCCGGGGCCCTCGCTCTGCGCGAGGCCGCCGCGGAGGCCCGCATCGACCTGCTCGAACCGGTGGCCGAGCTCGACGTCCTCGTGCCCGACGAGTACGTCGGCCCCGTGATGAGCGATCTCGCGGGCCGCCGGGGCCGGGTCGTCGGCACCGACCAGGCAGGTTCCGGACGCACCCGGGTCCGCGCCGAGATCCCCGAGATCGAGATCGGCCGCTACGCCGTGGAGCTGCGCTCCGTCTCGCACGGCACGGGCCGGTTCGCCAGGTCCTACGCCCGGCACGAGCCGATGCCGCCCCAGATCGCGGAAAAGGTGCGTGAACAGGCCCAGAAGGGAACCTAGTTGCTGTGAGGCACGGGAACGGCCGCCCACCCGAACGGCTTGCGGTGGGCGGCATTTCCCTGTCCCATGACCATGGGGCGAGATGCGCCGATAGGCTCTTCGGCGCACCGAATGAGCACGGAGGCACGGCGATGGGGGTGGGGACAGCGGTGGCGGACGACGGATTCGACTTCAGGCCCGGCGCGCAGATTCCTCTGCAGGGCGGCGGGGGCCAGACGGCGGCGACCAACGCCCTCGCCTCGGCCGCGTACCGCGACGGCGGCGCGGACAGCAAGCTCGAGGCGATACTCGGGGCCAACAGCGAGAACCACCCGGCCACGGTCAAGGCGCCGAGGATCTCCCTCTTCGAGCCCAGCCTCGGCGAGGCCTTCTGCCGGGCGGTCGAGGCCCGCACCCTGGGCGCGGGCCGCAAGCCGCTCATCCAGTCCTTCGGGGCCGATCCCCAGACGGTTGTGGAGCACTGCCTGTCCGCCTCCCGCATCCGCAAGGAGCGCGACCGCAGGCTCCGGGTGATCATGCTGGTCTGCGGCGTGCTCTTCCTGCCCGGCCTCCTGCTGTGGCTGGGCCTGTTCCAGCTGCGCAAGTCCCTGGCCTCCCGGGAGGGCCGCGGCTCCTGGCTGGGCACCGCGCTGCTGGTCGGCGTCGGGATCGTGGTGGCCGTGCTGATGTTCCGGCTGCCGCTCACCGGCTTCCTCGGCCTGTACGTGCGCGCCATGATCATCGCCCCCGCCCTGGGCTGGCTGCTGGCCCGCCGGACCTGCGAGGCCACCGCCCGGGACCTGCGCGCCCGCTGGGACGGCCTGCTCTCGGGCGACGGCGTGCCGGCCAAGATCCCGGAGGCCGTGCCCGGCAACCCCGACGAGAAGGCCCGCGAGGACCTGCGCCACCAGCTCGCCAAGCTCACCGCGGAGGACCGCAGCAACCAGGTCTTCTACGCCGGCCCCAAGGGCATCCTCGGCATGGGGACCCGCTGGGGCAGCTGGCAGATGGCGGAGGAGCTCGCCCCCCGCGACGAGGGCTCGGAGATCCACCCGTTCCGCAGCTGGGACGTCGTGCGCGCGATCGACGCCCAGCTGCGCAAGCTGGAGCGGGGCCCCCTGCACACCGGCGGTTTCCCGCCGGCCGCGATCCAGCACTGGATCGTCACCCCGGTCGGCGAGGGCGCCGGCGAGGTGGCCCGGCCCGCCGGCGAGAACGTCGACGCCTTCCTGATCAAGCCGCACGAGGTCACCCGGATCTGCAACGAGCAGCAGTTCAACGCGGGGAACCGGCACTACCTCGGCATCCAGTACCCGCTGTGGGACGGCCAGTTGGTCATCAACATGCTGGTCACGGTCACCGTGCTCTACAAGACCCTGCGCGTGGACGTCACCGCGCACGCCCTCGGCCCCGTGCACGGGCTGTTCACCACCAAGTCCAAGGCGCCGGTGGTGGAGGTGCCCAAGAGCATCCGCTTCTGGGAGACCGTGGAGCGGCCGCTGCCGCTGGTGGACGCCCAGGAGGTGGTGCGCCTGGCCGTGCGGGCCCCGCTGACCTGGTACCCGCCGCTCCTGGAGTACTTCGGCGGCAAGCTGGTCCTGCCCGAGCCCTTCGGCCTGCGGCACGTCTGGGCGAGCTCGATGTGGCGCCACCGCTTCATGGCGGACGACGCCCTGCGCACGGTGGCCCCGGTCCTGCGGTCGATCCACGCGGCGACCTTCAAGGTCCTGGAGGAGAACGGCGTGGACACCGAGCGCTTCACCAACCGCTCCTCGATCATGAGCGGTCTCATCCAGGAGCCGGCGCCGCGCAAGGCCGACGTGTACGACGCCTAGGGAGTGTCCCCTGCCTTCCCGGACGGCACCGGTCCGGGCCCGTCCGGGAAGGCAGCGCCCTGGTTAGGGTGGAGGGACCAGGAGACGGCTGGAGGAGGCGACCGTGACCGAGCGCAAACCGCCTGGCGTCGACTTCGAGTCCTTCGTGGACCGGCAGATCAGAGAGGCCACCGCACGCGGCGACTTCGCGGAGCTGCCGGGCTTCGGCAAGCCGATGGCCTCGCTGGACGCCCCGTACGACGAGCTGTGGTGGATCCGGGGCAAGATGCACCGGGAGGGCTTCGCCGTGCTGCCCGCGGCGCTCGCGCTGCGCAAGGAGGCCGAGGACGCCCGTGCGGCGGCCGCGGCGGCGCGCACGGAACGCGAGGCGCGGGCCCTGCTCACCGAGGTCAACGAGAAGATCCGGGCGGCCCTGCGGATGCCCCCGCCGGGCCCTCCCCTGAACCTCGAGGAGTTCGACGTGGAGGCCGAGCTGCGGGCACGGCGCGAGAACGGCGCCGCGTAGCCCCCGAAGGTCAGCCCTGGGGCCAGGCGTCGGCAAGCATCTGCCGCGTGTCCGCGAGGAGTTGCGGCAGCACCTTGGTGTGGCCGACGACCGGCATGAAGTTCGTGTCCCCGCCCCAGCGCGGCACGATGTGCTGGTGCAGGTGGGCGGCGATGCCGGCGCCGGCGGCGGCGCCCTGGTTCATCCCGATGTTGAACCCGTGCGCGCCCGAGGCCTTGCGCAGCGCGACCATGGCCCGCTTGGTGAGGTCGGCGAGCTCGGCCGTCTCCGCGGAGTCGAGCTCCGTGTAGTCGGCGACGTGGCGGTACGGCACGACCATCAGGTGGCCGCCGTTGTACGGGTAGAGGTTCAGCACGGCGTACACGTGCGTGCCCCGCGCCACGACCAGGCCGTCCTGGTCGGACATCTCCGGAATCCCGCAGAAGGGGCAGCCGTCCCCGGCCTCCGGGCCGGTCGGCTTGTTCTCCCCCTGGATGTAGGCCATCCGGTGGGGCGTCCACAGACGCTGGAACGCGTCCTGCGTGCCCACACCGATCTGCTGCTCCGGCTCAGTCGTCATGGCATGCAGCATATGACCTTGTCCGAGCGGACGAGGAAGGCCCCCGGAAAGTGATCACTTTCCGGGGGCCCTGATGGCCGGGTCAGACCTGGACGCGGTCCGCGACGACCTTCGCCAGCTTGGCGAGCGCCTCGTCCTTGGGGATGCCGTTCTCCTGCGAACCGTCGCGGTAGCGGAAGGAGACGGTGCCCGCGGCCATGTCCTCGTCGCCGACGATGATCATGAACGGGACCTTGAGCTTCTGGTGGTTGCGGATCTTCTTCTGCATGCGGTCCGAGGAGGCGTCCACCTCCACGCGCAGGCCCTGCTTCTTCGCGGCGGCGGCGAACTCCTGGAGGTACTCCACGTGACCGTCGCCGATCGGGATGCCGACGGCCTGGACCGGGGCCAGCCACGGCGGCATGGCGCCCGCGTAGTGCTCCAGCAGCACGGCGAAGAAGCGCTCGATGGAGCCGAACAGCGCGCGGTGGATCATCACCGGGCGCTGGCGGGAGCCGTCCGGGGCGGTGTACTCCAGGTTGAAGCGCTCGGGCAGGTTGAAGTCGAGCTGCACGGTCGACATCTGCCAGGTGCGGCCGATGGCGTCGCGCGCCTGCACCGAGATCTTCGGACCGTAGAAGGCGGCGCCTCCCGGGTCGGGGGTCAGCGGGAGGCCCTGCTTCTCGGCGACCTGCTGGAGGACCGCGGTGGCCTCCTCCCAGACCTCGTCCGAGCCGACGAACTTCTCCGGGTCCTTGGTGGACAGCTCCAGGTAGAAGTCGGTCAGGCCGTAGTCGCGCAGCAGGTTCAGCACGAAGGTGAGGGTGCGGTCGAGCTCGTCGGCCATCTGCTCACGGGTGCAGTAGATGTGCGCGTCGTCCTGGGTGAAGCCGCGGGCCCGGGTGAGGCCGTGCACGACGCCGGACTTCTCGTACCGGTACACGGTGCCGAACTCGAACAGGCGCAGCGGCAGTTCGCGGTAGGAGCGGCCGCGCGCGTCGAAGATCAGGTTGTGCATCGGGCAGTTCATGGGCTTGAGGTAGTAGTCGGTACCACCGTCGAGCTGCATGGGGGGGTACATGCCCTCCGCGTACCAGTCCAGGTGCCCGCTCTTCTCGAAGAGGGCGCCCTTGGTGGCGTGCGGGGAGTAGACGAACTCGTAGCCCTCCTCCTCGTGCCGGCGACGCGAGTAGTCCTCCATGACCCGGCGGATGATGCCGCCGCGCGGGTGGAAGACGGCGAGGCCGGAGCCGATCTCGTCCGGGACGGAGAAGAGGTCCAGCTCGTTGCCGAGCTTGCGGTGGTCGCGCTTCTCGGCCTCGGCGAGGAAGTCGAGGTGGGCCTTCAGCTCCTCCTTCGACGGCCACGCGGTGCCGTAGATGCGCTGGAGCATCGGGTTCTTCTCGCTGCCGCGCCAGTAGGCGGCGGCGTTGCGCATGAGCTTGAACGCCGGGATGTTGCGGGTGGTGGGCAGGTGGGGACCGCGGCAGAGGTCCTTCCAGCACAGCTCGCCGGTCTTGGCGTCCAGGTTGTCGTAGATGGTCAGCTCGCCGCCGCCCACCTCGACGTTCGCGCCGTCGTCGGTGGACGCGGAGCCCTTGATGCCGATGAGCTCGAGCTTGTACGGCTCGTCGGCGAGCTCCTCGCGGGCCGCCTCGTCGGTGACGACGCGGCGGGCGAAGCGCTGGCCGCGCTTCTGGATCTCCTGCATCTTCTTCTCGACGGCCTTCAGGTCCTCCGGGGTGAAGGGCCGGGCCACGTCGAAGTCGTAGTAGAAGCCGTCGCGGACCGGCGGGCCGATGCCGAGCTTGGCCTCGGGGAACAGCTCCTGCACGGCCTGCGCCATGACGTGCGCGGTCGAGTGGCGCAGGATGTTCAGGCCGTCTTCGGAGGAGATCTCCACGGGCTCGACGGTCTCGCCGTCCTGCACCGCGTACGAGAGGTCCTTGAGCTCGCCCGCGACGCGCGCGGCGACGATGGTGCGCTCGCCGGCGAAGAGCTCCGCCGCCGTGGTGCCCGTGGTCACCACGCGCTCGTCCCGCTCGGAATCGCGTTGGATGATCACACGGACGTCTGACACCGGTCTCTCCTGACTCAGGGGGCGCGCAAGCGAACGCTGCGCGCATGAATCGTACCGAGCCGACCGGCCGCGCCGCGAAACGGTTACCGACCGGTGCGGGGAACCCCTCTCCCGGGGCGGGCCGCGCGGAAGGGGGCCGGCGCCGCCGTCCGCCGCCCGTCCTCCGGTCAGCCCTTCGCGTCGCGGACGTCCTTGCCCTCCTCGGCGAACGCCTTGAAGTCGCGCATGTGCCGCAGCGACTGCTTGCGGAAGGAGCCGGGCATCAGCCGCCCCACCAGTCGCATCGGCAGGCTGCTGAACCGGTACTCGTTCTCGTTCTCCCACAGCGTCCGCCCGGGACCGGCCTCGGTGAGCCGGTCGCTCACGGCGCTCCACATGCCCTCGGCGACGATCTCGCGCTCGAAGCGGACGACGCCGCCCTCCGGGATCCGGTGCAGGTCCGCCGGTTCCCGGCGCGTGATCGTCTCGATGCACTCGAACGAACGCCGCCCCATCTGCATCACGACCCGCGAGGTGGTGCCCAGCTGCCCGTGCGCGCCGCTCACCGGTTCGTGCAGCACCAGGCCGCGCAGCCACTTCGGCAGCTGGGCCGGGTCGGCCAGCAGCTGGGCCGTCCTCTCCCGCGGCAGGGCGATCTCGACGGAGACGGTGTACTTCATGGCGGAGCCCTCCGGGTCCCTGGGTGAACGGGCGACTCCGAGATCCCTCACCCGCCCGCGGGGCGTCCTAACCGGCGCACCGCCGTTCGCCGCGGGTAGCGTGGGCCGGGCCGCCCGTCCGCGGGCCCCGCCGCCGCCCCGCCCCGCGCCCGTCCCCGGAGGGAAGCCCGCATGCCGAACCCGTCCCGCCCCCGGATACTCCCCCTCGACCTCGCGAGCGACCCGGGGGCCGCGGCCGCGGTGCACGGGATCGGGCGCGCCGCGTACGCGGTCGAGGCGGAGCTCATCGGCTTCGACGGGATCCCGGCCCTGCACGAGGACCTCGGGGAGATGCTGGCCCGGCCGCTGCACTGGCTCGGCGCGGTGCCGGAGGAGGGCGGGATCGCCGGTTTCCTCGCGTGGGAGGAGGCGGAGGACGGCGGCGTCGCGATCGACCGGCTGTGCGTGGCCCCGGCCTGGTTCCGCCGGGGCGTCGCCTCGGGCCTGCTGCGCCACGCCCTGGCCGAGGCTTTCCCCGGCCGGCGCGTCGAGGTCACCACGGGCGCGGCCAACACCCCCGCGGTGACCCTCTACACCCGCTTCGGCTTCGTCCGCGGCGCGGACTTCTCCCCCGCCCCTGGCCTGCGCATGGCCTCCTTCACCACCGGCCCGCGGCCCGGTCCCTGAGCCCGCCGTCCGGGCCCCGGGGCGACCGGCTCAGTCCTCGCCCGCCAGGACGTCCGCCGGGTCGAAGGAGTCGTCCAGGGACTTCATCAGCCGGTCCCGCTCGACCTCGTCGAGGGGTACGGGGCTGACGTCCGAGGCGTCCGTCAGCCGCCGGAAGCCCCCGCGGCGCTGGAGGTGTCCGCTGAGCCGGATGGGCAGGCCCACCAGGTGCGCGTGGCCGGCCACCCGGTACGCCTCCTCGTCGAGGGCCGCGCGGACGTACGGCACCTCCGCGCCGCCGAGCACCCGCAGCCGGACCGTGCCCCCGCCGCCCGGCGCCGAGCGTCGCATCCGGACCACCGCACCGGCCACGCGGACCCGTACGGTCGGTTCGTCGCGGGTGTAGCGGGCCGCCGCCTCGCGCAGCGCGGGCAGGTCCCCCGGCGAGAACTCCACCGGCTCGGGACGTGCCGCGCACCCGGTGGGGACCCCCGCCGCGGGGGCCCAGGCGAGGGCGATCCGGGCCCCCTCCGAGCCGCGGACCAGCGCGATCAGCGCCTGGGCCAGTTCCCTGCTGACCCCGGCCTGCACCGCGGCGTCGAAGGCTTCGGTGCCGCCGGTCGCCCGCTGGTAGTCCACGGCCTCGCGGGCCGCGTGCAGGGCGTGGTGCAGCCGGGTGACCACGCCGCGTCCGCCGTCCACCGGCACGTACGCGCTGAGCCGGCGGCCGCCCGGATGGGGCCCCACGAGCACGGGTTCCAGGGCGCGTTCGGCCTGCGCGCGGTGCCGCGCCCCGTAGTAGCCGGCCGTGGCGCGGGCGGCGAGCGCCCCGGCCAGCAGCAGTTTCCGGGCCGCGGTGCGCAGTTGCTCCTGGGCCGTCCAGGCGGCCTCGCCCCGGATCCCGTACGCGCCCTGCGGGGCCTCCCGTTCCCAGCGGACCTCGTCGCTGGGGACGCTGAGCCCGTAGAGCACCTCGCGGGCGGAGGGCAGCGCGCTGTGCGCGAGCGCGGCGAGCGCCTCCTCCAGCAGGTCCGCGCAGTCGGGGAAGGCCCGGCTCTCGGGGACGAGGAGGCTGGTGGCCGCGTGGCCGGGTGGCGTCCAGCGCCCGTAGCGGCCGGTGGCCCCGCCGCGGCGCAGCCAGCCGTGCCGGTGCAGCAGGGCGCCGAGCACGGCGGGGTCGATCTGCGCGGGGTCGGGGGCGGCCGGGCCGGCGGGGTGCGGGAAGCGCCCGTGGTCCGGGGACGGCAGTGGTTCGAGGTTCGGCGGGTGCCGGTGCATCAGGGTGTCCCTCCCGACCCGACCCGGGTCATGATCTCGCACAGCGCCCGGTCGTCGAAGATCCGCGTGGTCGGGATCCGTACGGTGGTCCGGCGCCGGCCGGTCACGGGGTGCCCGGCGAGATTGGTCCAGTAGCAGCAGTGCCGCAGGTCGAGCCGGTCGTGCCCGGCGGCGAGCCACTGGTCGCGCTCCCGCGGGACGAGCATCACGACGAGGATCTTGTGCACGGCGACCGGGGTGCGGGCCAGCTTCACCAGGTGCTCGTTGTCGAGGGTGAAGGCGAAGGTGGGCCCGGCCGGCCGGGGTGGTACCTGGTAGGTCGCCTTCAACTGCACCTTGATGGTGACCTCGTCGTCGACGACGTGCTCGGGGGCGCCGTGGCTGACGTGCCAGTCGACGCCGTTGTCGGGGAAGGGCTGGGACAGCGAGCAGCCGGCCGCGGCCGCGACGGCGTGCAGGTATCCCACCTGAAGGGTCTCCATGCATGCGGTGGTGGCGAGTGTGCCGCGCAGCGGTACCGCCCGCGTCCCGTCCGGCGCTCCTGCGCCCGTGGCGTTCCGCGGATCGATCTGCCCCGCCAGCACCCCGCCCTGTTCGGGCTGTGCGAGCGCCATGGCCGGCTCCCCATGCCTTCCGGGCTCTGCCGTGGTGGTGGGTGGATGGGGTGACGACCGGTCATGTGTGCGGTCCCCCAAGGTTGTTGTCTCCGCGCCCGGGTCGCCGCAAACGGCGTACGGGGCAAACAGCCCGGGTATCACCGTTTCGGGCAGGGGCAGCACGTTCCGCGGCGAGGCGCCCGACTGCACCCCGACTGCCGACCGGGAACGAGGAGTTCGCCATGACACGCTGGTACGAGGGCCCGCTGGCCGCATTCGACACGGAGACCACCGGGGTGGACGTGGAGCAGGACCGGATCGTGTCCGCCGCGCTCATCGTGCAGGAGTGCGCGGGCGGCCGGGTCCGCACCACGCGCTGGCTGGTCAATCCCGGCATTCCGGTGCCCGTGGGCGCGACGGAAGTGCACGGGCTCACCGACGAGCACCTGCAGCGTCACGGGCGCTGGCCGGCGCCGGTGGTGGAGGAGATAGCCAGGTCCCTCGGGGAGCAGCAGGTCGCGGGGCGGCCGGTGGTGGTGATGAACGCCCCCTTCGACCTGACGCTGCTGGACCGCGAGTTGCGCCGGCACCGGGCGTCGTCGCTGTCGAGGTACCTGGACAACCGGCCGCTGACGGTGCTGGACCCGCGGGTGCTGGACAAGCACCTGGACCGCTACCGCAAGGGCCGCCGGACGCTGACGGACCTGTGCGCGCACTACGGGATCGAGCTGGAGGGGGCGCACGACGCGGCGGCGGACGCGATGGCCTCGCTGGAGCTGGTCCGGGCGGTGGGGCGCCGGTTCGCCTCGCGGCTGGAGCGGCTGACCCCGGCGGAGCTGCACACGCTGCAGGCCGTGTGGCACGCGGCGCAGGCGCGGGGCCTCCAGGCGTGGTTCGCGCGGCAGGGGACGCCGGAGCCGGTGGATCCGCACTGGCCGCTGCGGCCGGACCTGTCGACGGCGGCCTGAGAAAGCGGGCGCGGCTCCCGGAGCCGCAGGGCCCGGGAATGCGGAAGGCCGGTCCGTCGATGACGGACCGGCCTGACCCGGTGGGCGATACTGGGATCGAACCAGTGACCCCTTCGGTGTGAACGAAGTGCTCTCCCGCTGAGCTAATCGCCCGGGAACGCACTGAACAATACAGAAGCCTCGGGGCTGGTTCAAACCGCTTCCCCCACGAGGTCCGTCGGGCCGCGCACCCGTGCGTACTCAGGGCGCACCTGAGTACGCACACCGATGTACCGGCCGGGTGGCGGGGGACACACTGCACCCATGAACGCGCCTCTGCCGCCGGCCGAAGAGCTGGCGCTCATCGACCGTGAGCTGGTCCAACTCGATTCCCGGCGGCTGTACTTGCTCGCCCGGCGGGACTGGCTGCTGCGCCTGCTGCAGCAGTCGGGACCGGCCCCCGTCCCGTGGGGGGCGGCCGTGCCCGGTGCCCACGGGGCTCCCGGCGGGCCCGCGAAGGACGCCTCCGCCCCGGGGGCGCAGAACGTGCTGCTGACCCTGGGTGCGGTGCTGCTGGCCGTCGCGGCGCTGGCGTTCACGCTGGTGAGCTGGGGGTCGATGGGGATCGCCGGCCGGTCCGCGGTGCTGTCCGTGGTGACGGCGGCCGCGCTGGGCGCGCCCGTCGTGCTGCTGCGCCGGGGGCTGCGGTCCACGGCGGAGTCGGTCGCCGCGGTGGGTCTGCTGCTGACCGTGCTGGACGCGTACGCCGTGTACGCGGTCGGCCTGCCGGACACGGACGGGACGGCCTACGCGGCGGGGGCGGCGGCCGTTCTCGCGGCAGCCTGGGCCGGGTACGGCTCGGCGCTGCGCGGGCTGCGGCTGCCGCTGCCCGCCGCGGTCCTGGCGGCGCAGCTGCCGCTGCCGCTGGCCGCGGCGGCCGCGGACGCGGGTGCGACGGGACTGGGCTGGGCTCTGCTGGTGACGGCCGCGCTGGACGCGGCGCTCGCGCTGCGGCTGCGGATGGCGGCCGTGCCGGCGGTCCTGCTGGGCTCGGCGGCACTGCTGACCGGGGTGGCCCGGTCGTGGTCGGCGGACTCCGCCGGCGGGGCGCTGGCTCCGGCGGCGCTGCTGCTGGCGGTGGCCGCCCTCGGGGTGGCGGTGGCCTGGCGGGAGCCCCGCGCGTGGGGGGCGGCCGTGGCCGGCGCGGTGGCGGCCGTGGTCGCCGTGGGCGGTGTGGCCCGTCCGGAGCTGACGGGCTCGGTCCGGGAGGCCTCCTGGACGGTGGTGGTCCACCTGCTGGTGGGGCTGCCGCTGCTGGCGGCGGTGCGGGTGTCCGCGCTGCCGCGCGGGGTGCGGCGGGGGCTGGCCGGCGGTGGCGCTCTGGTGGGTGCCGTCGGCGCGCTGGTGGCCGGTTCCGCGGCGGCGGTGGCCTTCCTGGCCCCGGTGCGGGTGCTGGGCGAGGTGTGGGGGGCGGGCAGCCCCGCGGCCATGCCGTACGCGCCGGTGGCGGCCGTATCGGTCGCGCTGCTGATGACGGCGGGGGCGGCGTGGTGGCTGTCGCGGGCGCTGGGGCGTTCCGAGGGCACGGTGGTGGCCGTGGTCCTGGCCTGGGCGGGTCTGGTGACGGCCCCGGTGCTGCTGGGGCTCCCGATGGCGGTGGTGCTGGTCGCGCAGCTGGTGGTGACGGCCGCGGTGGGCGTACTGGCGCTGCGCGCGCCGGGGCGCGGGATCCGGATCGCGGCGGCGGTCTGCGCGGCGGCCGGCGCCGCGGGGGTGTCCGTGGGGGCGCTGGACGGCCGGGCGGCGACCTTCGCGGTCTGGGGCCTGCTGGGTGCGGGCTGTGCGGCGGGAGCGGCGTACGGGCCCGCGTCCCGGCCGGTGCGCTCGGGTGCGGGCGTGTGCGCGGTCGGGTACGCCACGGGGCTGCTGGTGGCGGCGTCCGCGGCGGTGGAGCTGCCGGTGTCGCGCTGGTCGCTGCCGGTGCTCGCGGTCCCGGCCCTGGTGGCGGCGCTCGGTCCGCGTCTGGGCGTCGTGCGGACGCCCGTGGAGATCGCGGCGGCCTGTTCCGGGGTGCCCGCGCTGGCCTTCGCCGCGGGATCGCCGACGATGCTGGCGCTGGTCCTGGCCCTGGCCGGGGTGGTGTGCGCGGGAGCGGCGGTGCGGCCGGAGCGCCGTACGGCGGGCTGGGCGGCCGGCGCGCTGTTCACGGCGGCGACCTGGGTGCGCCTGGCGGAGGCCGGGGTGACGGCGCCGGAGGCCTACACCGTGCCGGTCACGGCGGCGGCCCTGGTGGTCGGGGTGCTGCGGCGCCGCCGGGACCCGGGAGCCTCCTCGTGGACGGCGTACGGTCCGGGGCTGGCGGCGACCCTGCTGCCGAGCCTGGTGGCCGCCTGGGGCGACCCGGGCTGGCTGCGGCCGCTGCTGCTGGGGGTGTCCGCGCTGGCGGTGACCCTGGCGGGCGCGCGGTGGCGGCTCCAGGCGCCGCTGCTGCTCGGCGGCGCGGTGCTGGCGGCGGTGGGACTGCACGAGCTGGCCCCGTACGTGGCGCAGGTCGCGGGGGCGCTCCCCCGGTGGGTGCCGCCGGCCCTGGCGGGCCTGCTGCTCCTGGTGCTGGGTGCGACGTACGAGAAGCGGCTGCGGGACGCCCGCAGGCTGCGCGACGCGATCGCCCGGCTCGGGTGACACCGGATAACGCCGAGGGCCCGGAGACTGTGACAGTCTCCGGGCCCTCGGTCCGGGTGGGCGATACTGGGTTCGAACCAGTGACCCCTTCGGTGTGAACGAAGTGCTCTCCCGCTGAGCTAATCGCCCGGACGCACCGCAAACATTACCCCATGTCAGCGGTGCTCTTTGACCATCACTGGTCCTTGAGGTCCCAGGGCAGGACGAGCCCGTACTTCCACAGGTAGAAGCCGATCAGCGCCGCCGCGATCACGAGGCCGGTGGTGGTCAGGATGAGGTTGCGCCTGCGCACCTTCGGGTCGAGCGCCTTCTGCGCGGCCTCGGTGACCTTGCGCTTGGTCCAGCGCAGCACGAGGTGGGCCCAGGCGAACTCGGTCGCCCAGATCGCCAGGCCCGCGAAGATCGCGACCCAGCCGGGGCCGGGCAGGACCAGCATGGCGATGCCCGCGGCGATCACGGCCAGGCCGACGATGAAGACGCCGACCTGCCAGCTGAGGTGCAGGCTCTTGTTGGCCTTGATGAAGGCGGGCGCCTTCGATACGTGCGGCGTCTGCTCGGCGGCTTCCGCCGCTGATGTGGCACTGGACTCCGCGCCGGACTCCCCTGCGGTCCCGGCGGCGGATCCCGCGCCGGTCGCGGTGGTGGTTGCGTCGGCGGCGGACTGGTTGGTTCCGCGGTCACTCCCCGTATTCATGTCCCCGAATCTACCCGAGCGCGAAGCACACGGGAACGGCCGTTTGGATCCGCCGTCCGAGGGACCCAGAGGTCCGCAAAACGGTCAGAGGGGTTTACAACGACACCGTAGGTGGCATGTCGATTTCGCCGACGTGCGAATCCCCGAGCGCACACTGAGCGAAAGGCCCTGGCGCTTATGAACACCACGGTCAGCTGCGAGCTGCACCTGCGCCTCGTTGTGTCGAGCGAGTCCTCACTGCCTGTTCCCGCGGGCCTGCGGTATGACACGGCCGACCCCTACGCCGTGCACGCCACCTTCCACACCGGCGCCGAGGAAACGGTCGAGTGGGTGTTCGCCCGCGACCTCCTCGCGGAGGGTCTCCACCGGCCCACCGGTACCGGCGACGTCCGCGTCTGGCCCTCCCGAAGCCACGGTCAGGGCGTCGTCTGCATCGCCCTGAGCTCACCGGAGGGAGAAGCGCTGCTCGAAGCACCCGCCCGAGCACTGGAGTCGTTCCTCAAGCGGACGGACGCCGCGGTCCCACCCGGGACCGAGCACCGGCACTTCGACCTCGACAAGGAGCTCTCCCACATCCTGGCCGAAAGCTGAGCCAGCCCACACAGCGGTCCGCCACCGTCCGACTCGGGGCGACGGTGCGTGCCGGACAACCACATATGCCTGCGCCGGCGCTGTTCCCGCGGAAGCCACCCGCGCGGACGGCGCCGTCGCGCTGTTCGGGGACCGGCTATTGTCGGGCGGCATCGGCGCCACACGTCGCCGCAGGCCCGGCCCCCGAGGGAGACACCGTGCAGATCCCACACGACACCCGTCGCGCGCTCGACGTCGTCGTCGCGCTGGTGAACACCGCGGCCGAGGCCGACCAGCCGGACGGACTCTCCGACGTCGGCGCGCTCCGCGGCTTCGTCCAGGAGTACTCGATCAGCGACGTGGGCGAACTCGGGGCCCGCGACCTGGCCGGCGTACGGACCGTGCGCGGCAAGTTCGCCCAGGTCTTCGCCGCGCCCACCGCCCGTGCCGCCTCCGTGCTGATCAACGAGCTCGTGGCGACGGCGGGCACCACCCCGCAGCTGACCGACCACGACGGCTACGACTGGCACGTGCACTACTTCGCCCCCGGGGCCTCGGTGGGCGACCACCTGGCGGCCGACGGCGGCATGGCGCTGGCGTTCATCGTGGTCTCGGGCGAGCGGGAGCGGCTGCGGCGCTGCGAGGCACCCGACTGCCGCCGCGCGTTCGTGGACCTCTCCCGCAACCGCTCCCGCCGCTACTGCGACAGCCGGACCTGCGGGAACAGGCTGCACGTGGCGGCCTACCGGGCCCGGCGCAAGGGGGTCGACGCCGGGACGTCAGAGCAGGAAGAGATCGTGCACGGCGGCGAGCAGCAGCAGGATCCCGATCACCGCTAGGAAGATCATCAGCGGCGGTTGGGAGAGCGCGAACAGGCAGCCTCGCGGCTCGTCGGCGACAGGGGCGGGTACCGGCACGGGAACCGCGGGATCACTCTGCGATGTCTCGAACATGTCGGGGCGATGATGGCGCAGGCCGGAACCGCGCAGCCCTCAACACGCCAACAACCGCGCGGCAGTTCGCTCGATCTCGTGGACGTACCGCGATCTCCGGGCCACCGCGCCGCCGGGCGTGCTGGGGCCCGGCGGCCGTAAGACGCGGCGCAGGACCTCAGAATGCCGTGCTTCTTGAGGATGGCCTCGATGTCCGAGAAGTCGTCCGCGGGAGCGGCCTCGGGCCGGCCGCCGCGTCCCTGGGCCGCGGGGCCGGTGGAACCGAGCGAGGGCCGCGAGGCCGCCGGGGCCACGGCGTCCGCGGGCGCGCCCCGGACCTTCTTCGCGGGCTTCCCGGACCCGCCGGACCTGCGGCGTTCGACGGCACGGGTGGTCACGAGGAGCAACGCGGCCAGGGCCAGCATCCCGAAGCCGACCCAGACGGCGGGGTCGAAGACGATGCCGGTCAGCCACTGGACGACCCCGGTCAGCGCCAGGCCGGCCGGCACGAGCGCGTACGCGGCGGTGCGCGCGGCGGCCAGGAAACGCCGGCGGTAGGCGGTCAGCGCGGCGATGCCCAGGCCCGCCGCGGATGCCGCGTAGCAAATGGTCTCGGCGAGCATGCGGTCCTCCGGACTCTCGGCGGGTCGACGATCCGTCCCTGTCCATCCTGCACCGCCCCGCGCCGTACGGGCCAGGTGCGCGGGCCCCGGCGGACGGATCTCCGGGAGATCTCGGGGTCGGCCCTCCTCCCCAGGTCCCGGTCGGTGCGGCGGGCGGGGGCTGGGAGACTGTCCGTATGACCGATTCCGTGATCCTCGACGTCTGGTGCGAACTCCAGTGCCCGGACTGCCACAGCGCGCTCGACGACGTGCGCGCCCTGCGGGCCCGCTACGGCGACCGGCTGGACGTCCGGCTGCGCCACTTCCCCCTGGAGAAGCACAAGCACGCGTTCGCCGCGGCGCAGGCGGCCGAGGAGGCGGTGGAGCAGGGACAGGGCTGGCCCTACGCCGAGGCGGTCCTCGCGCGCACCGCCGAGCTGGGCGAGCGTGGCGAGGCCGTGCTCCTGGACGTCGCCCGGGAACTGGGCCTCGACGTCGAGGAGTTCGACACCGCGCTGATCGACGGGCGGCACATCCTGATCGTCGACGCGGACCAGGCCGAGGGCAAGGCGATCGGCGTGACGGGCACGCCGACGTACGTGATCGACGGGCAGCGCCTCGACGGGGGCAAGAGCCAGGAGGGCCTGCGCGCCCGGATCGAGGAGATCGCGGACCGGCTGCTCGGGGCCTGACCGGCCCGGCCGGGGGGCCGTCCTCCGATCAGATCAGCTCCTTCGTCGCGTTGACCGCCGTGTCCCGGTACCCGAGGGACTCGTAGAGCCGGCGGGCCGGGGTGTTGCCCTCGGCCACGTGCAGGGCGAGGTGCCGGGCGCCGGCCTCCAGGGCGGTGCGCTCGGCCAGCAGCATCAGCGACCTGCCGTGCCCCCGGCCGCGGTGCGCGGGGTCCACGGCGACGTCGTAGACGTACGGGACCGGGCCGAGGCCGGGCAGGTCCCGCCGCCCCGTCCACACCGAGCCGAGGACGGTGCCGTCGGAGGCCTCCAGGAGCTGGAAGGACTGCTCCGGGGTGTCCGCCCCGTCGGGCAGCAGCCGGGCGTGCTCGGCCCGGGAGGCGGCCAGGCCCTGCTCGGCGGTCATGCCGGGCGCGGTGGTCCTCGGCGCGTACCCGACGACGGCGGTCTCCAGCCAGGTGTCGAACTCGGCCGGGGTCATCGGCCTTCCGGTGGTGCCCGGCGCGGGGGCGGGCGGCTCCTCCCCCAGTTCCTTGACCATGACCCGGCCGGTCTCCCGGTAGCCGAGCGCGGCGGCCAGCCGCAGCGCCGGCCCGGCGTCGGCGGGCACCGTCACGGCGATCCCGGTGCAGCGCCAGGAGCGCAGCACCTCCTCGGCGGCGAGGGCGGCGACCGTGCCGCGTCCGCGGCGGCGGTCGGGTTCGTCGATCCGGAGTGCCCGGATCACCCCGAGTCCCGGCCGGTCCGCGGATCGCGTGGCCAGTTCGAGGCTGCCGACGCGACGGCTGTTGACGCGGACCTCGTAGGTCCGCGACCGGGTGCCGTCGCCGTGCTGCTGGAGCGGCTGCGCGGGCCGCAGGGTGGTGGTCATCACTGTGAGTTCTACCTGCCCCGCGGCCCCGCGTCACCGGTGTGCGCGGACTTCGGCGCTCCGCTCGCCGCGGGACCCCGGGCAGCGGGCCTCAGGGATCGATGTCGGCGGCGGCCTTCACCTCGAAGATCCGCATGACCTCGGCCGTGACCGGTCCGGGGGCGCTGCCGAGCTCCCGGCCGTCGAGCCGCAGGACGGCCTGGGCGTCGCGCAGGGAGGAGGTCAGGAACACCTCCTCCGCGCGTTCCAGCACGTCGAAGGGCAGGTCGGTCTCCTTGGCACCGGCCCATTCCACGACGAGGGCGCGGGTGATCCCGGCCAGGCAGCCGGACTCCAGGGGCGGGGTGTGCAGTTCCCCGTCGAGGACGACGAAGACGTTGGAGCCGGTGCCCTCGCAGAGCCGGCCGGCGGTGTTGGCCATCAGCGCCTCGGAGGCGCCTTCCCGCTGGGCGGCGGCGAGGGCGACGACGTTCTCCGCGTACGAGGTGGACTTCAGGCCCGCCACGGCGGAGCGTTCGTTGCGCACCCAGGGCACCGTCACCGCGGCCGTGGTGTCCGGCCGGGGGTCGGACGCGACGACGGCGGCGATCAGCGTGGTCCCGGCGTCCCCGCGGTCGGAGCCGAGGGGGGCGACCCCGCCGGTGTAGGTGACGCGCAGCCGGCCGTGCTCGACCGGGTTGGCCTCCAGGACGGCCGCGCAGGCCCGGCGCACCTCGTCGAGGTCGGGGTCCGGGAGGCCGAGGCCCCGGGCGGAGCGGGTCAGCCGGTCCAGGTGGCGGGTGAGGGCGAAGGCCTTGCCGTGCCGGGCCTTCAGCGTCTCGAAGACGCCGTCGCCCACGGTCAGCCCGTGGTCGAAGACGGACACCCTGGCGCTGTCCGCGTCCCGCAGCTCTCCGTCGAGCCAGATCCTCATGCCGTGGTCCTTCCGGTGGTGCCGTCCGCTCCCTGGGGGCGGATCTCCTGGTGGCCGGCGGCCACCCGCAGCAGGCGGGCGGCCTTCAGTTCGGTCTCGGCCCATTCGCGGTCGGGGTCGGAGCCCCAGGTGATGCCCGCTCCGGTGCCGAAGAGCAGGCGCGGGCCGCCGGACGCCGAGCGGTCGATCCAGAACGTACGGATCCCGACGGCGAGCTCGCCCGTGCCCCGGTCCGCGTCGACCCAGCCGATGCCGCCGCAGTACGGGCCGCGCGGGGCGGTCTCCAGCGCTTCGATGATCCGCAGGGCGGAGGACTTGGGCGCGCCCGTAACGGAGCCGGGCGGGAAGGTGGCGGCGAGCAGCTCGGGCCAGCCGGCGCCGGCGGAGAGTTCACCGCTGACGGTGGAGACGAGGTGGACCAGGCCCGGGTGCTCCTCGACGGCGCACAGGGCGGGCACGGTGACGGAGCCCGTCGCGCAGACCCGGCCGAGGTCGTTGCGGACGAGGTCCACGATCATCACGTTCTCGGCGTGGTCCTTGGGGAGCAGGTCCGCGGCCGTGCGGCCGGTGCCCTTGATGGGTCCGGACTCGACGTGGCGGCCGGCGCGGCGCAGGTACAGCTCGGGCGAGGCGGTGGCGATCTCCACGCCGTGGGCCACGAGCCGAATCGTTCCCGCGAAGGGTGCCGGGTTGCCGCGCGCGAGGAGCGCGGTGAGGGCGTCGACGTCGGCGTGCTCCGGTCGGGGCAGCGGCGCGGACAGCACCCGGCAGAGGTTGGCCTGGTAGACCTCGCCGGCGGCGATGTGCTCGCGGATGCGGCGTACGCCCGCGACGTACGCCGCCCGGTCGAGCGAGGAGGTCCAGTGGTCGGCGTCGGGGCCGTGCCAGGCGCCGGGGACCGGCGCGGGGACGGGGTCGGGCCGTACGTCCCCGAAACGCGCGCAGACGAGGCGCCCTTCGAAATCGGCCGCCACGGCCCAGAAGCCGGTGGAGTCGAGGGCGGCGGGATCACTGGTGACATCCCGCAGGTCGGTCGCGAGGAGGCCGCCGAAGCGGGCCATGGGGGGCAGGTCGTGCACGGCTGCGAGTCTATGACCGGCGGCGCGCGGGCGCCGGTGCGGTCGGTCCGCGGGCGCCGGTCGCGGTGACGCCGGGGTGACCTGTGGTGATCGAGCGGCAGCACGCTGCGGAAACGCGTTTTTGAGCTGGCCCGGGAATCCGCTAGAGTTCAACACGTCGCCAGGGAGCGAAGGGGGAAAACCCCGGAGCGAACAAGGTGACCTGCGGACGTAGCTCAGTTGGTAGAGCACCACCTTGCCAAGGTGGATGTCGCGAGTTCGAGTCTCGTCGTCCGCTCGAAGTGGGGGATCTTCCCGAGAACCCCTGCAGCTCCATGGTGGAGTGGCCGAGAGGCGAGGCAACGGCCTGCAAAGCCGTCTACACGGGTTCAAATCCCGTCTCCACCTCCAAGGACGATTAGCTCAGCGGGAGAGCGCTTCCCTGACACGGAAGAGGTCACTGGTTCAATCCCAGTATCGTCCACTGATCCGCGAGGATCCCCGCGCGATTAGCTCAGCGGGAGAGCGCTTCCCTGACACGGAAGAGGTCACTGGTTCAATCCCAGTATCGCGCACGCAGTATCCGCACCACCTGCACGACCTGCGGCTTCCGAGCCGTGGAGCCCGCGCGATTAGCTCAGCGGGAGAGCGCTTCCCTGACACGGAAGAGGTCACTGGTTCAATCCCAGTATCGCGCACAGTCCGGAAGCCCCGGCCGTCCATCGGCCGGGGCTTCCGCGTTCCCCCCGCAGGTCCCACGTCGGGAAGCCCCACGTCAAAAAGGGTGCTGCCCGTGCGACTCCCCAGTCGCACGGGCAGCACCCTTCACCTGCCGTCCGTCGCTCCCCCGTCCCCACGGGGTGCTCAGGCCGATGTCCCGGTCCGGACCGCTCTCCCGGACCCGGGGCGCCGCTCAGCGCCCCGGCATCATGCCCACGGACGACGCCTGCGCCGCCAGCTGCTCGAACCCCCCGAAGAGGAAGAGCAGCAGGGCGGCCAGGGGGAGGACCATCGCCGCCGCCACCAGCGGGTGGCGGGTGCCGGACTCATGGCTGTTGAACGCGAAGGCCTTGCGTCCCTGCCGTGCGATGTCCGCCATGGTCCTCTCCCTGTCGTCTGGCAGCGGCGGGCTTTTGACCTCGGGGGACGAGTGCGCCACCCGCCGCTTGACCTCAACCCTAGGCGGGCGGGCGGCACGGGTCCTCATGCCCTCGTACCCATTGCCGGGCCTCCAGGAGGATGACGGCGACCGCGTGGCGTACTCCCCTGGGTGGAGACCTCTCCCCCGCAGTGGGGGTCATCCCGGAGGGGATGACCGGAGGGTGGTGACTTCCCTCACTTTCGTCACTCCCTGTTCGCACGTGTCCGCACAACGGGAACCCGCATGATCGACTCGGCCCCGCGGGGCCCCGTGCCGCCCCGCGCGCGCCCCCGGGCCGACCCCGGAGTCCAATCCCCTTGACCGGAAGGCCGTTTGGGCCGGACACCCCGCCGGGCCGGGCTCCCGGGCCGGTCCGCTGAGACTCCCTCAAGTGTGCTGCGCCGCACAGACAATCGAATCCTGCGGCGAGGGCGCGGCCTCTGAGCACGCATGCCGGATCGTCCGTAAGCTGTGCCAGGTCAACAGGACGAGCGGCCGGCGGGGTGGACATGGCGATGATGCGGCTCCGGCGCGAGGACCCGCGTGTCGTCGGCTCGTTCAGACTGCACAGGCGGCTCGGCGCCGGCGGCATGGGTGTGGTCTATCTGGGGTCCGACCGGCGCGGGCAGCGCGTCGCACTCAAGGTGATCCGCCCCGATCTGGCCGAGGACCAGGAGTTCCGCTCCCGGTTCGCCCGCGAGGTGTCCGCAGCCCGGCGGATCCGCGGGGGCTGCACGGCCCGCCTGGTGGCCGCGGACCTGGAGGCCGAGCGGCCGTGGTTCGCCACCCAGTACGTCCCCGGGCCCTCGCTGCACGACAAGGTGGCCGAGGAGGGCCCCCTGACGGCCGCGCAGATCGCCGCCGTCGGCGCCGCCCTCTCCGAGGGGCTGGTCGCCGTGCACGAGGCGGGAGTGGTCCACCGGGACCTGAAGCCCTCGAACATCCTGCTGTCGCCGAAGGGCCCCCGGATCATCGACTTCGGGATCGCCTGGGCCACCGGCGCGAGCACCCTCACCCACGTGGGCACGGCCGTGGGCTCCCCCGGCTTCCTCGCCCCCGAGCAGGTGCGCGGCGCCGCCGTCACCCCGGCCACCGACGTCTTCGCCCTCGGCGCCACCCTGGCCTACGCGGCCACCGCCGACTCCCCCTTCGGGCACGGGAGTTCCGAGGTCATGCTGTACCGCGTGGTCCACGAGGAACCGCACCTGCAGGGCGTTCCGGACGCCCTGGCCCCTCTCGTACGGGCCTGCCTGGCCAAGGACCCCGAGGAGCGGCCCAGCACCCTCCAGCTGTCGATGCGGCTCAAGGAGATCGCGGCCCGCGAGGCCCAGGGGCTGTCGGACGGCCGCCCGCCGGCCCAGCGCGCGCGGACCGACCGGCCCACGGGGCGGCTCCCCGAGGCGGCCGGACGCACCGGGGGCGTGGACCACGCGGAGCAGCGCACGGAGCGGCGTACGGGCGGCGGCAGCGCCCCCCGGCCGCAGGGCGGCCCCGGCTCCGTCGGCGGGCCGCAGTCGCGGCCGTCCTCGCCGCGCAATCCGCGCAGCCAGGGCGGTCCTTCGTCGCGCCCCACGGCGGGCCGTACGGGCGGACGCCCGGCTCCCCGGACGACGGGTACGGGCCGCCGGCCCTCCCGGCCGGACCCCCGGCTGCTGCGCCAGCGGCTGATCGTGTTCGTGGTGGTCACGCTGATCGTGGCCCTGGGCATCGCGGCGGCCCAGAAGCTCTAGGCCGGGAGCGGCGGCCGCCGGCCACGGCGGGCCGACGGCCGGGGCCCGCCCGGGCTAGGAGCGGCCCTGGGCCACCGCGTAGAAGGCGACGGCGGCGGCCGCGCCCACGTTCAGCGAGTCCACCCCGTGGGCCATCGGGATGCGGACCCACTCGTCGGCGGCGACCAGCGCCTGCGTGGAGAGCCCGTCGCCCTCGGCCCCGAGCATCAGCGCGACCCGTTCCAGGGACTGCGGGGCCGCCACGTCGATGGGCGAGGCCTTCTCGTGCGGGGTGAGGGCGAGCAGCTTGAAGCCCGCCTCGCGGACCGAGTCCAGGCTCTTGGGCCAGGCCTCCAGACGGGCGTAGGGCACGGAGAACACCGCCCCCATGGAGACCTTCACCGACCGGCGGTAGAGCGGGTCGGCGCAGTCCGGCGACAGCAGCACGGCGTCCATGCCGAGGGCCGCGGCGCTGCGGAAGATCGCGCCGATGTTGGTGTGGTCGTTGACCGCTTCCATGACCGCCACGCGGCGGGTCGTGGCCAGCAGCTCCTCGGCCGTCGGCAGCGGCTTGCGCTGCATGGAGGCCAGGGCGCCGCGGTGCACGTGGTAGCCGGTGACCCGCTCGGCGAGGTCGGGGCTGACGGCGTAGACCGGCGCCGGGAGCTCGTCGATGACGTCGCGCATGACGTCGACCCACTTGGCGGAGAGCAGCATCGAGCGCATCTCGTACCCGGCGTCCTTGGCGCGTCTGATGACCTTCTCGCCCTCGGCGATGAAGAGGCCCTCGGCGGGCTCGCGGCGGCGCCGGAGTTCGACGTCGGTCAGGCCCGTGTAGTCGCGCAGGCGGGGGTCGTCGGGGTCGTCGATGGTGATGAGATCAGCCACAGGGTGATACTGCCTTGTCCTGGGTGCGGTGCCAACGGCCTGTCAGGCGCCGGTGGCGGGGAGCTGCGCGGTTCCGACGCGGACGACCTCGCCGATGACGATGACCGCGGGAGGGCGGACCTCCTCGGCGCGGACCCGCTCGGCGACGGTGGCCAGGGTGGCGTCGACCCGGCGCTGAGCGGCCGTGGTGCCCTCCTGGACGACGGCGACGGGGGTGTCGGCGGACCGGCCGTGCCGGACCAGGGCCTCGGCGATCAGGCCGATCTTGTCGACGCCCATGAGGACCACCAGGGTCCCGGTGAGCTTGGCGAGGGAGGCCCAGTCCACGAGGGAACGCGGGTCGTCCGGGCCGACGTGTCCGCTGACCACGGTGAACTCGTGGGCCACGCCCCGGTGCGTGACCGGGATGCCGACGGCCGCGGGCACCGAGATCGAGCTGGAGATGCCGGGCACCACCGTGCAGGGGATGCCCTCGGCCGCGAGCGCCTGGAGCTCCTCCATCCCCCGCCCGAAGACGTACGGGTCCCCGCCCTTGAGCCGGACGACGGCCTTGCCGGCCTTGGCGTGCTCGATGAGCGCGTTGTTGATGGCCTCCTGGGCCATGAACCGGCCGTACGGGATCTTCGCCGCGTCGATGACCTCGACGTGCGGGGGCAGCTCGTCGAGCAGGTCGCGGGGGCCGAGCCGGTCGGCGATGACCACGTCGGCCTCGGCGAGCAGCCGGCGGCCGCGCACGGTGATCAGGTCCGGGTCGCCGGGACCGCCGCCGACGAGCGCGACGCCGGGGGCCGAGCGGTGGCGGTGGCCGGGGGCGGTGAGGGTGCCGTCGCGCAGGCCCTCGACGACGGCGTCGCGGACGGCCGCGGAACGGCGCGGGTCGTTGCCGGTGAGCACGGCGACGGTGACGCCCTCGACGCGGCCGGTGGCCGGGGTCCACGCGGTGGCCGCGGAGGCGTCGTCGGCCCGCACGCACCAGACGCGCTCCCGCTCGGCCTCGGCGGAGGCCAGCTCGTTGGCGTCCCGGTTCTGGGTGGCGATCAGCGCGTACCAGGCTCCGGCGAGGTCGCCGTCCTGGTAGCGGCGGCGCTCCCAGCGGATCTCGCCGGTCTCCGCCATGGCGTCCACGGAGGGGGTGGCGGAGGGCGACACGAGCAGGACGTCGGCGCCCGCGGCGACCAGTGCCGGGAGGCGGCGCTGGGCGACCTGGCCACCGCCGATGACGACGACGCGGCGGCCGGCGAGGCGGAGACCGACGGGGTAGGCGGGGTGTTCGGCCATTGCGGTGCGGCTCCTGGGGGCGGCGGTGCGTTCGTGCCGCTGCGACGGCGGAGCGGCGGTGTACTGACGTGCGGGTTCTTGGTGCGGGTCCACCATACGGCGCGGGCCGTCCCGCAGCGCGGACGGGGGCGTGCGGGGGGCTGTGCAGGGCTGCGGGGTACCGATCCGGCCGGAGGCGGGACGGGGCGAACCGGGGCGGGCCGGCTCGTACCGGGGAGGCCGTCGGGCGGGGTGCGGCAGGATCCGGCCGCGGGCGGTGATGGCTTCGGGGTGGGGAGGGGTCCCCCGGGATCTCTCCTCGGCTCGCGAACCCCGAGCCGGACCGGTCCGGCGCCCGGCGGTGGGTTCGCCCGGCCTGCGGGGAGACCCCGGTGTGCCCCCGCCCCACGGCAGTGCGCATCGGCGGCCCGCGCCGTTCCTGAGGAAGGGGCGCGGGCCGGTGGGCGGGCTACTTCTCGGTGACGCCCGCCGAGTCGAACGTGGCGACCTCGTGCATCGCGCGGGCGGCGCTCTGCACCAGCGGGAGGGCCAGCAGGGCGCCCGTGCCCTCGCCGAGGCGGAGGTCGAGGTCGACCAGGGGGCGCAGGCCCAGCTTGTTCAGGGCCGCCACGTGGCCCGGCTCGGCGCTGCGGTGGCCCGCGATGCACGCCGACAGGGACTCGGGCGCGATGGCGCGGGCCACCAGGGCGGCCGCACCGGCGCTGACGCCGTCCAGGATCACCGGGGTGCGCAGCGAGGCGCCGCCGAGGAGGAGCCCGACGATGGCCGCGTGCTCCAGGCCGCCGATGGCCGCGAGGACGCCGATCGGGTCCGCCGGGTCCGGCTGGTGGAGTTCGAGGGCGCGGCGGACGACGTCGACCTTGCGGGCGTGGGTCTCGTCGTTGATGCCCGTGCCGCGGCCGGTGACCTCGGACGGGTCGACGCCGGTGAAGACGGAGATCAGGGCGGCCGAGACGGTGGTGTTCGCGATGCCCATCTCGCCGGTGAGGAGGGCCTTGTTGCCGGCCGCGACCAGGTCGCGGGCCGTCTCGATGCCCACCTCGATGGCGGCGACGGCCTCCTCGCGGGTCATCGCCGGGCCGGTGGAGAGATCGGCCGTGCCGGGGCGGACCTTGCGGGGCAGCAGGCCGGGGGTGGCCGGGAGGTCGCCCGCGACGCCGACGTCGATCACGCAGACCTCGGCGCCCACCTGGTTGGCGAAGGCGTTGCAGACCGCACCGCCGCCCAGGAAGTTGGCGACCATCTGCGTGGTGACCTCCTGGGGCCACGGGGTGACGCCCTGGGCGTGGACCCCGTGGTCGCCCGCGAAGATCGCCACGGCGGCGGGCTCCGGGATCGGCGGCGGACAGACCCGGGAGAGGCCCGCGAGCTGGGCGGAGATGATCTCCAGCATGCCGAGGGCCCCGGCGGGCTTGGTCATGCGCTTCTGCCGCTCCCAGGCCTCGCCGAGCGCCTTCGCGTCGAGCGGGCGGATGCTGGCGACCGTTTCGGAGAGCAGGTCGTGCGGCTCCTCGCCGGGCAGCGCGCGGCGGCCGTACGTCTCCTCGTGCACGACCCAGGAGAGCGGGCGGCGCTGGGACCAGCCGGCCTGGGCCAGCTCGGGCTCCTCCGGGAACTCGTCGACGTACCCGACGCACAGGTAGGCGACGACCTCCAGGTGCTCGGGCAGGCCGAGCTCGCGGACCATCTCGCGCTCGTCGAAGAAGCTGACCCAGCCGACGCCGAGGCCTTCGGCGCGCGCGGCGAGCCAGAGGTTCTCGACGGCGAGGGCCGAGGAGTACGGGGCCATCTGCGGCTGGGTGTGCCGGCCGAGGGTGTGGCGGCCGCCGCGGGTGGGGTCGGCGGTGACGACGATGTTCACCGGGGTGTCGAGGATGGCCTCGATCTTGAGTTCCTTGAACTGCTTGGCCCGGCCCTTGGGCAGCGACTTGGCATAGGCCTCGCGCTGGCGCTGGGCGAGCTCGTGCATCGTCCGGCGGGTCTCGGCGGAGCGGATGACGACGAAGTCCCAGGGCTGCGAGTGGCCGACGCTGGGCGCGGTGTGGGCCGCCTCCAGGACACGGAGCAGCACCTCGTGCGGGATCGGGTCGGTCCGGAAGCCCTTGCGGATGTCGCGGCGCTCGCGCATGACGCGCAGGACGGCCTCGCGCTCGGCGTCGTCGTAGCCGGGGGCCGGCTCGCCCGGGGAGGGCTCGGCGGTCTCGGCGGGGGCCACGGGCTCGGCAGCGGCGGGCGCGTCGGCCGGCTCCGGCTGTGCGGCCTCGGGCTGCGACGGCTCGGGAAGAGCGGGCTCCGGCTGTACGGGCTCCACCACGACGGCCTCGGCCGCGGGCACCGGCTCGGGCTGCGCCTCGGCCGGGACGGCCGTCTCGGCGGGAGCGACGGGGGCGGCGGACTCGGTGGGCACCTGCGCGGCCTCGGCCGGCTGCGGAGCCTCGGCCGGGGCGGCCGGGGCGGGCTGCGCCGACTCGGCGGGGGCCACCGGCTCGGGCTGCTCCTCGGCCGGGGCCTCGGCCTGGACGGCGACCGGCTCCGGCTCGGCGGCGGGCGCGGGGACGGGCTCGAAGAGCTCCGGGGCGGCCTCGGCGGGCTCCGCCGGCGCAGCGGGCTCGGCGGCGGCGACCGGCTCGGCGGGAGCCTGCTCGGCGGCGACCGGCTCGGGACCGGCGGGGATCGGCTCGGCGGCCGCCCGCACGGGCTCGGCGGTCTCGGCGGCCGGGGCCGTCTCCTGCGCCGGGACGGGCTCGGCCGGGGCGGGCTCGGCCGGAACGGGCTGCTCGGGCTGCTCGGGCTGGGCGGCCTCCGGCTGGGCCGGCTGCTCGGGCTGGCTCGGGGCTTCGGGCTGGCTCGGGGCCTCGGGCTGGGCCGGAGCCTCGGGCTGGACCACCGTTTCTGCGGCGGCGGGCGCGGCGGGCGGCTGCTCCTGCTGCTGCTCGGCGGCGGGCTGCACGGGCTCGGCGGCCGGCACCGCGGCCGCCGGGTCGGGCGTCCACGGGGCTCCGGCCTGCAGCGGGATCTCACCGAGCTGGGCGGGGGCCTCGGGGGCCTCGGCGGCCTCCGTACGGGGTGCGTCGAGGTACTCGGGGCCCGGGGCGAGGGGACCGGCCTGGTGGAGGGGGGCCACAGGCTGGGCCACCGGCTGGGCGCCGAGCGGGGCGACCGTCACGGGGGCCGGTGCGGGCGCCGCGGCCGGGCCGCGGTCCGCGAGGGAGCGCACCACGCCGCCGGTGGCGTCGGGCACGGGCGGGCCCATGTGCAGCGGGCGGCGGGCGGGGGCCGGGGGTGCCGCCGGGGCGGCGGGCGCCGCCGGGGGCGGCACGACGAGGCCGCCGAGGTCGAGGGCGCCGGAGTCGCGGCCGCCCGCCTCGTGCGCGCCCGCGCTGTAGGAGTCGGCGAAGGAGGGTTGTGGGAACTCCTGGTAACCGGCGGGCTCGGGGTAGGCCTGCTGGGCGGCCGGGTAGCCGGGCTCGGCGCCGAAGGGGGCGTCGGCGTACGTCTGCGGCTCGACGGGGAAGGCGGGGACCTGCGGGACGACCTGGGGGTCGCTCCAGGAGCCCTGGGCGCTCGGCATGAGCAGCAGTTCCTCGTCCTCGGGCTCGGCCGGGTCGTCCACGAGGTCCTGGAAGGCGTAGCCCGTGGACATCGGTGCCTGCATCGGGACCGGGGCGGGCACGCCCTGCTGATCCACCATGCCCGTGTTGTCCGGGTGACCCTCGCCCGGGACCCGGCCGGTGTCAGTCATGCGTACCCCTCGCCCATCGGTGTTGCCTCTTCGTTCGCCCGGGGGCCCACGAGGCCGACGGGCGGTCCGCCGTGCCGGATCCCGGTGCGACGTACTCGTCCCACCTGCACCTGCACGACAACCACTAAGCATTGTCGCGCCCGTTAGCGATCGTGGCGGCCATAACCACCACGGTCCACTGTGGACTGCGCCACGTCGCGCGTCCGAGCGGTGTCGCCATGCCCCGAATCGTCCGGACAGTACGACGATCGGCCAGCCTACCCCCGCCCCGGTCTCACCGGTTCACAGGGCGCTGACCTGCCAGGAGGAACACCACGGAACGGTCCTGTTCCGCCCAGGTGCGGGTGTCCAGGCCGACGGACTGGAGCAGTGCGCATTCGACGGCGTAACCGTGTTCGGTCAGTACCCGGCCGATGGCCTCCGCCTCGTCGCGGGTGGAGGCGTGGCTGACGATGCGTTCGGGGCGGCGGTCGGCGACGGCGGCGACCACCTCGGCTCCGCCGCCGCCCACGCGGACCACGTCCGGTTCGGGCAGTCGCTCCAGTACGTGGGGGGCGCGTCCGGCGACGGCCTGGAGCTGTACTCCGCGGGCGCGGGCGGCGGCAGTTGCGCGCTCCAGGGCGGCCGGGTCGGCGTCGACCGCGATGACGGCGGCGCCGAGGGCGGCGGCGTCCACGGCGATGCCGCCGGATCCCGTGCCGATGTCCCAGACGAGGTCGCCGGTGCGCGGTCCCAGCCGGGCCAGTTGGGCGGCGCGCAGCAGGCCCGACTCCCCCTCCCCCGCGTCGGCCTGCGGGCGGGCCCAGCCGCGCTCGGCGGACAGGGCCGGGCTCTGGCCGAGGAGCCAGCCCGGGTCGGCGGAGAGGGTCTGGCCGCTGCCGCCGATGACGATGACGACGTTCGGGTCGCGCCAGCTGTGGTCGGCCGCCTTGTCGGAGGTGAGGACGCTCACCTGCTCCCGGTCCGTGCCGAGTTCCTCGCAGACCACGAAGGTGCGGTGGACCCCGTCGAGGAGCAGGGCGAGTTCGGCGGGACCGGCGCCGGGCGAGGTGAGCACGGCGACCTTCGGGTGGGCGCGGCAGACGTTGACGGCGCGGCGCAGAGTGCGGGGGTGCGCGACGACGACCCGGGCGTCGTCCCAGGGCATGCCGGCGCGGGCGAAGGCCGCGGCCACGGAGGAGACGGCGGGGACGACCTCGACCTCCAGGCCGTGCTCGGGGGCGCGCAGGGTGCGGACGACTCCGAAGAAGCCGGGGTCCCCGTCGGCGAGGACCACGGCGGTACCGCGATGGCCGGCGATGCGGCGGGCGGCGAGGCCGAGGCTGCCGAGGCGGATGCGTTCGGCCGCGGGCGGGATCTCGGGGAGGGCGAGGTGGTGGGCGGCACCGGCCACGAGGGTGGCGGCGGACAGCGCGGACCGGGCGGCCGCGGTGAGGGGCGAACCGTCCCAGCCGATCACCGTGACCCGGTCGGCCATGGTCGTCAGTCTCCTGGGGTGGGGCGGGCGGGAGGGGCGGGCACGGTGAGACTACCGGGTGACCGGTTCACTTCCGGTCGGCGCCCACGGGGTGGCCGGTCGCGTCGGGGCGCAGGCCGAAGGGGCTGCCGGGGGCGTGCCCGGCGGGGGTGGTGTAACTGTCGTAGCCGCCGTACGCGTCGAAGCCGTCGGCCTCGTCGAGGTCCTCGGGCAGCAGGCTCCAGACGATCAGGTCGGTGCGGGCGTCGGTCCAGGAGCCGTCGGCGGTCTGCGTGCGCACGATCCAGGCGTTGCGCAGGACGCCTTCGCTGATGCAGCCGATCTTCTGGGCCACTTGCTGGGAGGCGGTGTTGTCGGCCGCGGTGCGCAGTTCGAGGCGCTCGAAGCCCTGTTCGCGGAAGAGCCACTGGGCGACGGCGAGCACGGACTCGCTGGCGTAGCCCTCGCCGCGGGCCCAGGGGGCGGTGACGTAGCCCGCTTCGGTGGAACGGGTGCGCCAGTTGGTGTTCTTGAGGCGGACGATGCCGACAAGGCGCTGGGTGAGGAACTCGGTGACGGCGAAGACGATGCCGCGGCCCTCGGTGCGTTCGGTGTGGGCGTTCCGGGTGGCCCAGCGGTGGCCGTCGGCGCGGGTGTAGGGGTGGGGCGCGGAGGACCAGGCGGTGACGTTCTCGTCGTTCATCATCTCGGTGAGCGCGGTGACGTCGTCTTCCTCGAAGGGGCGCAGCACCAGCCGGTCCGTGCTGATGGTGACGTCCGGGAAGGTGGTAGTCATGCGCAGCTCCATGCCTGAGAACGTGGTGCGACCGTGGTGCGAGGCGACCGTCGGGCGGGGTCCTGGCGTGCCGGACCGTTCATGCGGGTCGTAGGCCACAGCATGCAGCATCGGCCGGGGGATGTGCAGGGCCGGGTTGCCCGGGAACGGGCAGAACTCGGCCCCGCGCGCCGTCAGGGGCGTACGGGGCCGAGATGCATGACCGTCCGGGCCCGGTGGTGCCGGGCGGCGGGGTCAGGAGGCGGGGGTGCCGAAGGCCGGGACGACCGAGCCCTGGTACTTCTCCTCGATGAACTTCTTGACCTCGTCGGAGTTCAGGAGCTTGGCGAGCTTCTGGATCCGCGGGTCGTTCTGGTTGCCGTCCTTGACCGCGAGGAAGTTGGCGTAGGGGTTGCCCTCGGCCTTCTCCAGGGCGATGGCGTCCTTGGCGGGCGCCAGGTCGGCCTCCAGGGCGTAGTTGCCGTTGATGACGGCGGCGTCCACGTCGTTCAGGGCGCGCGGGACCGTGGCGGCCTCCAGCTCCTTGAACTCCAGGCCCTTCTTGTCGGTGATGTCGGACAGCTTGGCGGCCGTGCCGACGCCTTCCTTCAGGGTGATCAGGTTGTTGGCGGCCAGCAGCTGGAGCGCGCGGCCCTCGTTGGTGGTGTCGTTGGGGACGGCGATGGTCTGACCGGGCTTGATGTCGGTCAGGGCCTTGGCCTTCTTGGAGTAGAGGCCGAGGGGCTCCAGGTGCACGTTCGCGACGGGCACGACGTGGGTGCCGTTCTTCTTGTTGAAGTCGTCGAGGTACGGCTTGTGCTGGAAGTAGTTGCCGTCGACCTGGCCCTGCTCGGTGGCGGTGTTGGGCAGGACGTAGTCCGTGAACTCCTTCACCTCCAGCTTGAGGCCTTCCTTGGCCGCGAGCTTGTCCTTGACGAAGTTCAGGATGTCGGCGTGGGGGCTCGGGGACGCCGCGATGACGAGCGGCTTGCTCTCGTCGGCCTTGCCGCCGTCCGCCTTGACGGAGGACGGGTCCGAGGAGCTGCCGCAGGCGGTGAGGCCCAGGGTCAGCGCGGTGGCGGTGGCGGCGAGGGCGGTGAGCTTGATGTTCTTACGCACGAAGAGTGCCTTTCTTGCGGAACAAGTACGGAGGACTTGCTGGTGGTGGCCCAAGCACGACAAGTGCGGGCTCTGGGGGAAATCGGGGGGGGGGGCGGTCCGGCGGTGTCAGGCCGTCCGGCCGCGGCGGGCCAGGAGGCGCACGACGCCGTCGCCGATCAGCTGGACCACGGTGACGAGGACGATCAGGACCACGACGGTGGCCACCATGAAGCCGGTCTCGAAGCGCTGGAAGCCGTAGGTGATGGCCTTGGAGCCGAGGCCTTCGCCGCCGACGGCGCCCGCCATGGCGGAGTAGCCGACGAGGGTGATGACGGTGGTCGTCACTCCGGCGACGAGCGAGGGCAGGGCCTGGGGCAGGAGCACCTTGCCGACCAGGGTGGGTACGCCGCCGCCCATGGACTCGACGGCCTCGACGAGACCGTGGTCCACCTCGCGGACGGCGGTCTCGACAAGCCGGGCGAAGAAGGGGATGGCACCGATGGCGAGCGGCACGATCATGGCGGTGGGGCCGATGAAGGTGCCGACCACGGCCGTGGTGACAGGGATCAGGAAGATCAGCAGGATGATGAACGGCAGCGAGCGGCCTATGTTCACGATCACGCCGAGCACCTTGTTCAGCGGCTGGTTCTGCAGCAGTCCGCCCTTGTCGGTGAGGACCAGCAGGATGCCGATGGGCAGTCCGCCGAGCACGGTCACCAGGGTGGACCACAGCACCATGTAGAGGGTGTCGTACGTGCCCTGGGTGAGCAGGGGCTGCATCTCGGACCAGGTCATTTGGCACCGTCCTTGGCCAGTTCGGCCAGTTCGGCCAGTTCGTTGTCGATCTCGTCCACGACGTCGACCTGGAGGCCCTGCTCGCGCAGGAAGCCCACGGGCACGACGTTGTCCTCGTAGCGGCCGGGCAGTTCGATGCGCATGCGGCCGATCAGCCGGCCGGCGACGGTGTCCATCGCGGCGCCGAGGATCGAGATGTCGATGTTGTACGTGCGGGAGAGCTGGGAGATGACCGGCTGGGCGGCGGCCTCGCCGTGGAAGGTGACGTCGACGACCGTGCGGTCGGGGCCCGAGGCGGCGCCGGTGACCGGGAAGAGCTCGCCGGCGAGCTCGGAGCCGGGGGTGGCGAGCAGCTCGGCGACGGTGCCGGACTCGACGATGCGGCCCTTCTTCATCAGGGCGGCCGAGTCGCAGACGGTCTTGACGACGTCCATCTCGTGCGTGATGAGGAGCACGGTGAGGCCGAGCTGCTGGTTGAGGTCGCGCAGCAGCTTCAGGATGGAGCGGGTGGTCTCGGGGTCGAGGGCGCTGGTGGCCTCGTCGGAGAGCAGCACCTTGGGGTCGCCGGCCAGGGCCCGGGCGATGCCGACGCGCTGCTTCTGCCCGCCGGAGAGCTGGGTGGGGTAGGCCTTGGCCTTGTCGGCGAGGCCGACCAGGTCGAGGAGTTCGAGGGCCTTGCGGGAGCGCTCGCGGCCGGAGACGCCGAGGATCTCCAGGGGCAGTTCGACGTTGGCCTGGACGGTGCGCGAGGACAGCAGGTTGAAGTGCTGGAAGACCATGCCGATGCGGCTGCGGGCCTCGCGGAGCTCCTTGCCCGCGCGGCGGCCCCGGCCGGCGAGCGCGGTGAGGTCGACGCCGTCGACGTGCACGGTGCCGGTGGTGGGTCGCTCCAGCAGGTTCACGCAGCGGATGAGGGAGGACTTGCCCGCGCCGCTCTGGCCGATGACGCCGTAGACCTCTCCCGGCCGGACGTGGAGGTCGACGCCGTCCAGGGCGGTGACCTCGCGGCCACGGGACTGGTAGACCTTCGTGAGGCCCGATGTGGTGATCACAGGAATTCCGTCGCTGTCGAGTGCGCGGCGCAGCGGGGTGCCGGCACGGGGCAAACATCTGGGGACGCGATACGGGACGAACCGTCAGAAATCGATGGTCTCTACGCATGCGCGGGGCAGCAGTGGGCCGAGCTGTTCATCAGCTGGTGACGTACTTGCGCGGCTGGTCCCGCTTCGGGGCGCGGGACTCAGGAAGGGGCCCTCAGAAGGCGCACATTCGACACATACAACGAGCACCGGGCGTCGTGGTCGCCTCGGTCGCAAGGGTGCGGCTGCTCGTCGTGGTCATGGGCCCCAGTAAAGCAGACACATCCCGTCACCGATCAAAGTTGTCCGGATAGCGGACGCATTTCGGCCGCATACCGGACACCGCAGGTCACCACCGGCACCCTGTCCCACGCCCGCGTCCCCGTACCTGACCTGCGCCGACGCCACCGGAAGGGCACCAGGCGAGGTGGTCTCGGGATGGCCCGTCAGGGGGTCCTTTGTGGTCAAGACCACGGCGTCCGGAGCGCTGCCCGGCCGGGGGCTCACGGACCCGCGCCCGGGCCGGCCCCGGCCCGTCGGCCGGGGCTCCGCAGGCGCCCCTCCCCAGGGGCGCGCACAGCGGCCCGCCGGGCCCGTAATACCCTCGCTGCATGCTCGACGCCCTGACGGTCGCCATCGGCGTGGCCGCTCTCGCCCTCGCCGCCTGGTGCGCCCACGCCGCCTGGCGGGACCAGCCGACCAAGGACTGGCACTTCATCGGCATGGCCGTCGTGACCGTGCTGGTCCTGGCCCAGCTGGTGATCGGACTGGTCCGGCTGGCCCGGGGGGAGAAGCCCGACGAGGGCTCGGTGATCTTCGTGGCGTACCTGCTCGGCGCCTTCGCCGCGGTACCGGCCGCCGGGCTGCTCTCGCTGACCGAGCGGACCAAGTGGGGCTCGGTGACGGTGGCCGCGGGCGCGGTCGTCCTCGCCGTCCTCGAGGTACGGCTCTACGACATCTGGGGAACCACCGGTGCCTGACGCTGACACGACCACCGCCACCCCCACCGGGCGCAAGCGGCTCGTCTCCGGGCCCGGACTGCTGCTGGTGTGGCTGTACGGGGTCATGGTGGTGGGCGCGGTGTCGCGTTCGGCCTACCAGATCTCCACCGAGTTCGACCGGGCCCCGCTGGCCTACTCGCTGTCCGCCGTGGCGGCACTGGCGTACGCGTTCATCACGTACTCGCTGGTGCGCGGCGGGGAGACCGCCCGCAAGGCGGCGCTGGTGTGCTGCGCGGTGGAGCTGGCGGGCGTACTGGCCGTGGGCACGTGGACCGTGCTGCGGCCCGATTCCTTCCCGGACACGACCGTGTGGTCCGAGTTCGGCATGGGCTACCTGTTCATCCCGGTGATCCTCCCGGTCACCGGGATGCTCTGGCTCCGGGCGAAGCGCTGACCCGGCCCTGATCAGGCCGGGTCCCGCCGGGTCCGGCGACCGGTCCTAGGCGCTGACCGCAAAATCGGTCGGGTCCTTGGCTTCCTTCTCCAGGATCACCAGCTGCACGCCGTCGGACGCCGTGCGGCCGCCGACCCGGACGTAGCCGGCCTTGCGGTAGAGGCGCAGGTTGGACTCGCTCTTGTGGCCGGTGTGCAGGCGGAAGCGGGTGGCGATGCCGGGACCGGCGAGGGCCTGCTCCACCGAGCGCAGCAGGCGGGCGCCGAGCCCGTGGCCCTGCAGGCGGGGGTGGACGCACAGCTTGGCGATCTTCGCCGTGCCGTCCTCGTCGACGCTGCCGCGCACGGTGCCGACCACCTCGTCGCCGAGCCGGGCGACCAGGACGGTGTCGGTCGCGAGCTCCCCCTTGAGGGAGTCGAGGGACTGGGTGAGCGGCTGGATGAGGTAGTTGCCGTACAGCTCGGCCTCGCGCTGGAAGGCCAGGTACTGCAGTTTGAAGATCTGCTCGGCGTCCTCGGCAGTCGCCGCCGAAATGGTCACGCTCATGCCCATGTGCGCATGCCTCCAGCTCACCTGGTAGCCCGTTGGTCTACCGCTCCTTTCCCCGAAGGTCAGGAGCCGCAACCTCTGCCGCGAGCATTCTGCGCAGACATCCCAGGCAACGGGAACGCACGGGCCCTAAACTTCCTTGTGAGATACCCAACTCTCCTGCGATTTCACGGTAGGTGAGGTCTCTGGGCGAAAGAAGTGCCTTCATGAGCTCCGGGCAGCGTCCGGGCAACCGGGCGACGGCCGATCGGAGGGCCCGGTTGTCCTCCCCGTTCAGCAGGGCGTGTTCCGGCTGCCGGCCGGCGTCGTCGGCACCGCCCCCGCCACCGGCCCGGTCTCCCGGCTCCCCGGGGTGCCGGCGCCGGCCGTAGGGGATCTCCCGCCGGGCGCGGCGCCGGGCCCGGCGGGCCTCGGCCCGGACGGCCCGGCGCAGCCAGCGCGCCGGTTCGGCGGGGTCCTCCGGGTCGGGGGCGCGGCGGCCGCTCTCCAGCAGCCTGACCCAGACGGCTTGTTCGAGGTCCGCGGCGTCCATGCCGGCGCCCGGTGCTTCCGCCGCCGCCTCCGCGGAGAGCAGCGGGCCCAGTTCGCTGACGAGATCGGGGTCCTTCAACAGGTCCATGCCGGGCGGGACGTGCGCGCCGGGGGCGGCGGTTTCACGTCCGCCGCCGGCCCACTCGTTCGGGAAGGTGCGCCTAGCGGTTGACGGGGCGGCGGCCCGGACGGAAGGCCTCCGCCGCGTACAGCCCGGTGTCGGGGTTGTCGGTGAAGATCCCGTCGATGCCCTGCTCGAAGTAGGTGCGGAAGGCGCCGAGGGCGTCCCCGTACCCGGCCGGATCGGTGCCCCTGCGGTACTCGGCCGGCAGGAAGGTGTTCTCGTTGCGCGCGGTATAGGGGTGCAGCAGCAGTCCGCGGGCGTGGGCGTCCCTGACCAGGGTGGTCGGCCGGCCCAGCCGGCCGTCGGCGTCCCGCGGCAGGATCAGGTCCATGGTCGGGCCGATGCCCTGGGCGAAGCCCGCGATCCACTTCAGGCCCTCGGGCCTGACCAGGTCCGCGACCGTGCGCGGGTCGCCGGCCTGCTCGAAGTCCCAGGGGCGGCTGCCGGCCGCGGACAGCAGGACGACGCGGGGCGCCGCGACCAGCCGGGAGAGCCGCTGGATGCTGGAGGGCTCGAAGGACTGGAGGAAGACCGCGGCGTTGCGGCCGTCGCGGCCGTACCGGCGCAGCAGCCGGGCCAGGGGCTCCTCCAGGCCGAGGCCGAGGCCGCGGAAGTAGCTGGGGTGCTTGGTCTCGACGTGCAGCCAGACCCGGCGGCCGCGGCGCCGGCCCTCGCGGTCGGCCCAGCGGAGCACCTCCTCGAAGGTGGGCACGGCCCACTGGCCGTCGTAGAGGGTGTTGCGCTGGCGGACGGCCGGGATGCGTTCCTTCGCGCGCAGGGTCCGCAGTTCGGCGAGGGTGAAGTCCTCGGTGAACCAGCCGGTGACGGAGACGCCGTCCACGGTCCTCGTCGTGCGCCGCGAGGCGAAGGCGGGGTGGTCGGCGACGTCGGTGGTCCCGCCGATCTCGTTCTCGTGGCGGCACACGAGGTGGCCGTCGCGGGTGGGCACCAGGTCCTGTTCGACGACGTCCGCGCCCAGGTCGAGGGCGAGCTGGTAGGAGCCGAGCGTGTGCTCGGGCCGGTAGCCGCTGGCGCCGCGGTGCCCGATGACGGTGGGGTACGGGAGGTCCCGGTAGCCGCCGTCACCGTCCGCTCCGCCGTCGCCCGCGGCGGCGGCCGGCACCGCCGAGAGCCCGGTGATGCCCGTCCCGGCCACGAGCGCGGCCGCCCCCAGGACCGTGCGCCGCGCTGCCCCACCCTGCGTCATGAGTGCCACTCCTCGTCATGGAGGCCCTACGGGCCGTGATGGTCGTGATCGGCGTGCCGATGGTAGGCAAACCCGGGTGTCCGCGGGGGGTGCGCGGGAGGCACGGGCGGAGAACTTGGCGAAAACGCGCGTCAACAATGCGTATCCGACACGTGAACCCGATGTGCGCTCGGAGCGGACCCGCGAGTATCGTCCTCACCTGCGCCCCTGCCGTCGGTCGGGGCGCGCGCCGCTTTTCGATGCCGGAGGGCCCACGTTGTTCCGTACGAAGCTCATCAAAGCCACTGTCGGACCGGTCATGCGCATGATGTTCCGCACCCGTGTGGAGGGCATCGAGAACATCCCCGGCTCCGGTCCGGTGATCCTGGCGGGCAACCACCTCACCTTCATCGACTCGATGATCCTTCCGCTGGTGTGCGACCGCACGGTCCACTTCATCGGCAAGGACGAGTACGTGACGGGCAAGGGCCTCAAGGGCCGCGCCATGGCCTGGTTCTTCACGGGCGCGGGGATGATCCCCGTCGACCGCGACGGGGCCAACGGCGGCGTCGCCGCGCTGATGACGGGCCGCCGGATCCTCGAGGAAGGCAAGATCTTCGGGATCTACCCGGAGGGCACCCGCTCCCCCGACGGCCGCCTCTACCGGGGCCGTACCGGCATCGCCCGCCTCACCCTGATGACGGGCGCCCCGGTGGTGCCGTTCGCGATGATCGGCACGGACAAGCTGCAGCCAGGCGGCGCCGGCATGCCGCGTCCGGGCCGGGTCACCGTCCGCTTCGGCGAGCCGATGGAGTTCTCCCGCTACGAGGGCATGGACCGCGACCGCTACGTGCTGCGGGCCGTCACCGACTCCGTGATGGCCGAGGTCATGCGCCTGTCGGGCCAGGAGTACGTCGACATGTACGCGACCAAGGCGAAGGCGGCCTAGCCCTCACCGCCGGCGCAGCCCTCACTGGCGGCGCAGGGACCGGCTGACGCCCGCCGCCGTGGTGGTGGCGAGGATCCAGCCGGTCACGATCAGCAGGTACGACAGCCACTGGTACCAGCCGGCCGGGGCGTAGGCGGCCTCCTGCCCGAAGCCGATGATCGGCAGCATCAGGTCGATGGTGTAGAAGACGGCGTTGAAGTCGGGGGCCTCCCCCGCCTTGAGCGGCCGCGGCGGGGTGAGCGCGTAGGCGACGGTGCCGGTCAGCAGGAGCGCGACCAGCCAGCCGGTGGCCCGCAGCGGCCGGAAGCCGTATCCGACGGTGGCGTCCTGGAGCAGTCCCCAGACCCGCGCGTGCCGGGGCAGGGTGCGCCGGTGGCGGCGCAGTTTGGCGAGCATGACCGTGCGTGCCGCCGCCTCGTCGCCGGCGGTGCGGTAGGCCGCGGCGAGCTGTTCGTAGGCGTATGGGAGGTAGCCGGACTCCTCGCGTTCCAGGGCGGGCAGCCGCTCCTCGGCGGGCAGGTGGGGGGCGAGGGTGCGGTAGGTCAGCCCGTCGATGCCGATGCGCGCGGGCCAGGTCTCGGGCCGCACGTGCAGCAGGTCGAGCTGGGAGCGGCGCAGGTTCATCGTTCCCTCGACGGTCTCGCAGCCCTTGAGCCACAGCTCGCCGACCACGCAGCTGGAGGCCCTCAGGGCGAAGCCGTCGGGGTGGGAGAACGAGGCGCGGCTGAGGTGGAGCTGCCCGGGTATCCGGGATCCGGTGAGGTTGACCATGCCGCGGGCCTCCATCCGGTGGGCCCGCAGGTCCGTGCCGACGGTCAGGGTCTCGGCGTGCAGGGCGATGCCCCCGGGGGCGAGCAGCCGGGCCCGGTCCAGGCTGACCTGGCCGCCGACGACGGCCCCGTTGAGGCGCAGCTGGCCGTGGACGGTGAGGTCGTTGGCGATGATGTCGGTGCCGATCTCGGCGTGGTTGAGCTGGAGGGCGGGCTCGTCCGCCTCCTCGCCGGCCGCGGGTCCGATGACGGCGCCCTGGAGGAAGAGGCCGCCCGACAGGCGGGCGCCGGCCAGGCGGACCGGGCCGCTGATGCGGCAGCAGCTGAGGCGGACGACGATGTCGACGCGGAGGTTGCCGGCCGTCATGCCCGGCAGGGTGGAGTAGCCGAGGACGAGGGCGCGGAGCTGGGCCCCGTACAGCAGCGGTTTGCGTTCGAACCAGCAGTCGCGCATCCGGATCGCGTGGTCGACGACCGCGTAGCGCAGGTCGAGCTTGCCGACGATCCTCGCGCCCTTGATCTTCAGTCCGGCGACGTGGCCCTCCACCGCCGGGGCGGCGCCCAGCAGGATGGCCCGCAGCACCTCGGCGCGCACCGTGCGCTGAGGTCCCCAGCCGGCTCCGTCGACGGAGCTGTCCTCCGGGTGCTCGCGGAAGTCGACGCCGTCGCCGCGCGGGAAGGCTTCCCAGATGCGGCGTTCGGCCGGGGTCAGGTCGTTGATCTCCATCGACTGGGATGGTGTCCCGGTGTTCGACGGACTGTCAACTCCGTTCGCGGAGGGACCCCTTGCGCCGGAGCGGCCGGATGCCGCCCCGGCCCGAACGCTCCCCCAGCGAAAGAATCTTCCAGCCCGGGCGCGTCGCAACGCCTCCCGACCAGTTCGAGAACATACACGGCGTGTTGGCCCGATGAAGGCCGATCAGCGTGGATGGCCACAAAAGGCCGGAAGATCATGTGATGTCTGAATCGCTACGGCACGGAAGTGCCTGCGGAGGGAGGCGATGCGGGTTCGCCACCGCGGCGGCGGACCGGCCGCGACGGCCGGTCCGCCCGCGCGGATCAATGCTGGAGGCCCTCCTGGAGCCGCTGGCCCTTGAGCAGGAACCAGGCGGCCGCGGCGGTGGCCAGGAGTACGGCCGCACCCACGCCGGAGGCGAGGCGCAGGCCGTCCACGAAGGCGTCCTGGGCGGCGCCCACCATCTGGCCGGCGGTGGCCGGGTCCAGGGACTTGGCCGCTTCGACGGCTCCGCCGAGGGAGTCGTGGGCGGCGTCGGCCACCGGCCCGGTGACGGACGTCGGGGCGGTGAAGGACTGGTAGACGCCGGTGACGATGGAGCCGAGCAGGGCGATGCCGAGGGCGGCGCCGAGCTCGTACGCCGTCTCGGAGACGGCGGAGGCCGAACCGGCCTGCTCCTTGGGCACGCTGGAGAGGATGACGTCGGCGGTGACGGTGAAGGAGAAGCCCGCGCCGAGGCCGACGACGAGCAGGGCCGCGCCGAGCAGCGGGTAGCCGGTCTCCTTGTGGATCACGGTGAGCACGCCGAGGGCCAGGCCGATGGCGGCCAGGCCGCCCGCGACGATCGACCGCACCGAGTACTTGCGGGCGTAGCGGCCCGCGACCAGTCCGGTGACCACGGCGCCGATGGCGGCGGGCAGTTCGGCCAGGCCCGCCTCCAGTGGGTCGCGGCCCTGGACGAGCTGCAGGAACTGGGAGAGGAAGAAGACCAGCCCGGAGAGGCCGAAGACGGTGAGGAGGTCGGCGAGGACGGCGCCGGAGAAGCCGCGGTGCCGGAAGAGCCGCATGTCGAGCAGCGGGGAGGACAGGGTGAGCTGGCGGCGGACGAAGGCGTACAGCGCACCGGCGCCGAGCAGCGCGGTGCCCGCGACCTCCCAGGTCAGGCCGTGGGTGGCGGCTTCCTTGACGGCGTAGACCACGCCGATGACGCCCACCAGGGACAGGGCCACGCTGACCAGGTCCCAGGGTCCGGCGACCGGGTTCTTGGACTCGGGCAGCAGCTTGCTGCCGACGACGACGAGGGCGATCATGACGGGGAGGTTGATCAGGAAGACCGAGCCCCACCAGAAGTGCTGGAGCAGGGCTCCGCCGACGACGGGTCCGACGGCCGCGCCGGCCGAGGCGGTGGCGCCCCAGATGCCGATCGCGAGGCTGCGCTCCTTGGGGTCGTGGAAGATGTTGCGGATGAGCGCGAGGGTGGACGGCATCAGGGTCGCGCCGGCCACGCCGAGCAGGGCCCGGGCGACGATCATCATCTCGGGGCTGGTGGCGTAGGCGTTCAGGACCGAGACCATGCCGAAGGCGGTGGCACCGGTCAGGAGCAGCTTCTTGCGGCCTATCCGGTCGCCGAGGGAGCCCATCGAGACCAGGAGTCCGGCGATGACGAAGGAGTAGATGTCGCCGATCCACAGGAGCTGGGTCCCGGACGGCTTGAGGTCCTCGCTGAGGGCGGGCGTGGCGAGTCCGAGGACCGTGGCGTCCACCGCGACCAGCAGCACGGCCAGGACGAGCACGGACAGGGCGAGCCAGCGTCCGCGACTCTTCCCCTCCACCCCCGTCTGACGGTTCAGCAGTTCGCTACGGGTCATTTCTCCACACTCCGTCGGGCGCCACCGAGCAGCAGCTCGGTGATCATGTACTGGAAGTCCTTGGCGGCGACCCGGCCGTCCATGACGGCCCAGGCGCAGCTGCCGACGAGGCCGTAGAGGGCCTCGGTGAGCCAGGCCGGGCTCAGGTCGATCCGGATGTCGCCCTCCTCCTGGCCGCGCCGGAAGAGCGCGGTGACGCGGGCGTCGAGCCGGGCCCAGCCCTCGTTGACCTCGTCGCCCTCGAAGAGCTGGTTCTCGGTGACGAGGAAGGCGAGGAGCTGGGCGTTGGGCTCGGTTTCGGCGACCAGGCGCCGGAGGGCCTCGGTCGCGGATCCCGCGTCGAGGCGGGCCCGGTCGAAGGCCGACTCGAACTCACGGATGCCGAGTTCCTCGAGGGCCCGAACGAGGGCGTCGCGTCCGGCGAAGTGCCGGTGGAGGGTCGCGCGGCCGATGCCTGCGGCGCGGGCGACCTCGTCCATCGTCGCGGTCGACTTGCGGGAAAGCAGGGCCGCGGCATCGCGGAGCACCTGGTCACGATCCATGGCCATGAGACAAGCATACCCCGAATGAGACTCCACTGTCTCATTCGGTCGAAAAATGAGCTGCCCCCGGGCGGCCGGAAGGACATCCTGCCGAGATGAAGCCCCTGCTGTTGATCGACGTGGACGGACCCCTGAACCCCTATGCGGCACAGCCGCAGCGCCGGCCCGAGGGCTACACCACCCACCGGATGCGCCCCACCGGCTGGAGCGCCAAGGAGAGCGTGAAGCCGCTGCGGGTCTGGCTGAACCACGACCACGGGGCCGAGCTGCTCGCCCTCGCCGACGCCTACGACCTGGTGTGGGCCACCACCTGGAAGGACGAGGCCAACGACTGGATAGGCCCGCACCTGGGCCTGCCCCGCCTCCCGTTCGTCGACTGGCCGCAGATGCACGGACGGGCGCCGCGCGGCACCTTCTGGAAGACGCAGTACGTCCTCGACTACGCGGGCGAGCGGCCCTTCGCCTGGATCGACGACGACATCACGCCGGCGGACCGCGAGTACGTCGAGCGGCACCACCCGGCACACGCCCTGCTGCTGCGCATCGACGAGCAGGTCGGACTGACCCGGGCGGACTTCGACACCCTGGCCGACTGGGCGCGGTGACCCGGCGGACGGACGCGTCGGCGAGCGGTCGCACCGGACGCGGACGCGCCGGAGGGGCGGCCGGAGCGCGATGCTCCGGCCGCCCCTCCGGGCATTCCGCCGCGTGCGGACGTACAGGCCCGGTACCGGTTCGACGGGCGTGCGGGACGCAGGGCGGCGGCGGCTTGTCGGGCAGTGACTCCTACTGCTTGTGGACCGCCCAGGCGTGCTGGATGACCAGGTCGGCCTTCAGCTCGGTGAGCTGGAGGGCGACCGCCGACGGCGCGGTGCCGCCGCGGCCGTTGCGGGAGGCCAGGGCGCCCGGCACGTTGAGGACGGTGCGGACCTCGGGGGTCAGGTGCTCGGAGATCTTCGCGAACTGGTCGTCCGACAGCTCGTCGAGCTCGATGCCGAGCGCCTCGCACTCCTTGACGCACTCACCGGCCACCTCGTGCGCGACCCGGAACGGCACGCCCTGCTTGACCAGCCACTCCGCGATGTCGGTGGCGAGCGAGAAGCCCGCCGGGGCCAGCTCCTCCATCCGCTCCCGGTTGACCGTGAGGGTCGCCATCATGCCGGTGAAGGCGGGCAGCAGGACCTCGAGGGTGTCGCAGGAGTCGAAGACGGGCTCCTTGTCCTCCTGGAGGTCCCGGTTGTACGCGAGCGGCAGCGCCTTCAGGGTCGCGAGCAGGCCCGTCAGGTTGCCGATGAGGCGGCCGGACTTGCCGCGGGCCAGCTCGGCGATGTCGGGGTTCTTCTTCTGCGGCATGATCGACGAGCCGGTGGAGAAGGCGTCGTGCAGGGTCACGAAGGAGAACTCCTTCGTGTTCCAGATGATGATCTCCTCGGCGATCCGGGAGAGGTTGATCCCGATCATCGCGGTCACGAAGGCGAACTCGGCGACGAAGTCCCGCGAGGCGGTGCCGTCGATGGAGTTGCCGACCGAGCCCCGCTCGAAGCCCAGGTCGGCGGCGACCGCCTCCGGGTCCAGGCCCAGCGAGGATCCGGCCAGCGCGCCCGAGCCGTAGGGGGAGACCGCGGTACGGGTGTCCCACTGCCGCAGCCGCTCCGCGTCCCGGGAAAGGGACTGCACGTGGGCGAGGACGTGGTGGGCGAAGAGCACGGGCTGGGCGTGCTGGAGGTGGGTCCGGCCCGGCATGGCGACGTCCGCGTGGCTCTCCGCGAGGCCGACCAGCGCGTCCTGGAGGTCGGCGATCAGCCCGCCGATGATCCGGGCGTGGTCGCGCAGGTACATCCGGAAGAGGGTGGCCACCTGGTCGTTGCGGGAGCGGCCGGCCCGCAGCTTGCCGCCGAGGTCGGCGCCGAGCCGCTCCAGCAGGCCGCGCTCCAGCGCGGTGTGGACGTCCTCGTCGGCGACGGTGCCGGTGAAGGAGCCGTCGGCGACGTCCGCCTCCAGCCGGTCCAGGCCGGCGATCATGCGTTCCAGCTCGTCGGCCGTGAGCAGGCCCGCCGAGTGCAGCACCCGGGCGTGGGCCCGGGAACCCGCGATGTCGTACGGCGCGAGGCGCCAGTCGAAGTGGACCGACGCGGACAGCTTCGCCAGGGCCTCGGCCGGGCCGTCGGCGAACCGGCCGCCCCAGAGCCGGACGTCACCACCGTTGTTGCTGCTCACCACTACTGCTCCTCAGGACCGCGTGCATGGTGTGGATGTGCGACGGCCTCCCCGCCGCGGAGGTAGCGGGAAGGCCGTCTTCGTACGCGTAACGACGGGGACCGGGCCGGGTCGCGCCCGGCCGGGATCTTCGGCGACAGGGCGCGGGATCCATCCAACGACAGGCATAACTATGCACTGCTCCGTATGTTTCGTCAATCCGCCCCTCCCCGGCACCCCTCCGGCACCCATCCCACCGGCGGATATCCGCGCGCACCGGCCCCGGGGGCGCGCCTAGGATCTGCGGACCGGAACGGGGACCGGGGACCGGGACAGGGGCCCGCGCAGGACCGGAGGACGGAAGAAGGGCGGGGCGGATGGGTGCCGGGACGGTACGGGAGGCGGCCGAGGGGCGGGACGCGGCGCGGGCCGTCCTGCGCGGCGAACGCGTGGGCATCGGCGGCGTCCGCCTCCCGGCGCAGCCCCTCGGGTGGCTCGCCTTCGACGGGGAGGTCCGCCGCGGCTCCGCGCCCCTCGGCTCCCCCGCCGCCGGACGGATCGAGGTCCGCCTGTGCCACCCGGACGGCCGGGTCCGCGCGGCGGCCCTGGACGCGCCCCGCCCGCCGCTCCCGCTCGTCGCGGTCCGCTGCGCGGACTGGGTCCCCGCGGTGCGCGGACGCGCCCGCGAGGTGCTCGCGCAGGCACTGGCCGACGACCCCGCCGGCACCCTGATCGGCCTCACGCCGCTCGTGCTCCGGCTGGCCCGGCGCGAGCGCGGGACATGGGCGCGCGACCTGTTCGCGGCGGCCCTGCGCGCCGACGACCCGGTGCTCGCCCCCTGGTGGCGGCCGCCGCGGCCCGCCCGGTGGTGGCGTCCGGCCCGGGCCGCGCGCACGATGACCGGCGAGGAGCCCGACACCGTCCTGGCCTGGCTGCGGCGCAGCGGCGACCTGCCGACCCGGCGGTTCGCCGCCGGACTCACCCTCGCGGCCGGAGCCTTCGGCGTACGGGAGCTCGCGCGCCGGGCGGGCGCGGAGCAGGATCCGGTCACCGCGGCCCTGTGGACCGACGCGGCCCTGGCCGCGATGGCCGCCGACGGGCCGGACGGCGCGGCCGTGGACTTCCTGCTGGCCGGGCACCTGCCCCTGGTCAGGGCCGCCGGGGTCACCGCCCTGCGCGGGGCCGGGCGCGGCGCCGAGGCCGCGGCCTTCCTGGCCGACCGCTCCGGGCCGGTCCGCGCCTGCGCCCGCTGGCTCGTCCGCCAGGAGGGCGGGGACCCCTACGACCACTGCCTGGCGCTGGTGACCGACCCCGGGCGGATCACCCCGTACGCCGTCACCGCTCTCGTCGAGTGCGGGGGGACGGGCGACGGCCCGCTGCTCCACGCGCTGCTGGCCCGGCCCGGCCGCGGCGGGGACGCCGTACGCGCCGCTGCCCTGGCCGGGCTGCGCGCCCTGGAGCTGCCGGACGTGGCACTGCTGCTGCCGCTGCTCGACGATCCGTCACCCTCGGTCGCCCGGGAGGCCTCGCTCTCCCTCGTTCCGGTCGCGGCGTCGCTGCCCGCCGACCTGCTGACGGCACGGATCGCCCCCGGGCGGCCCGTGCACACCCGCAGGGCCGCGCACCGGCTGCTGCACGCGCAGGGCGGGATCGGTGCGCTGCGGGCGTCGGTGGAGCTGCTGACGGACGAGGACCCGGGGGTGCGGCGGGCGGCCGCCGAACGGGCGCGGAACCTGCTGACGGACCCGTGGCCGCCGGCCCTGCCGCTCCTCGACCCGGAGGTGGGCGTGCTGCTGGACCGGTGCACGGGCCTGGTCGGCGAGAACGTGATGCGCAACCTCCGCCGCGCGCTGCTGGTTCCGGACGACGGAAGCGGTCCGGGCCGATAATCGGCCCATGGGAAAACTCCACGAACGCATAGACGACCGGCTGCGCAGCTTCATCGAGGCGCAGCCGGTCTTCTTCACCGCGACCGCACCCCTCTCCGGTGACGGCCACGTCAACCTGTCCCCCAAGGGCCGCGCCGGGACGCTCGTCGTCATCGACGAGGAGCGCCTCGCGTACCTGGACTTCGGCGGCAGTGGCGCCGAAACGATCGCGCACGTCCGCGAGAACGGCCGGATCACCCTGATGTGGTGCGCCTTCAGCGGGCCGCCGAACATCGTGCGCATCCACGGCGACGGCGAGGCCGTCTTCCGCGACGACCCGCGCTGGGCCGAGCTGATCGGTCTCTTCGCCGACGCCGACGGGCCCGGCGCCCGGGCCATCATCCTGGTGCGCGCCCGCCGGATCGCCGATGTGTGCGGCTACGCGGTCCCCCTGATGGAGTACCAGGGCGAGCGCACGCTCCACGCGGAGTTCCTGGGCCGCAAGACGGACGAGGAGTTCGCCGCGTACTGCGAGAAGAAGGACTTCATCGAGACGAGTGTCGACGGCCTGCCTGCGCTGCCCCTGCCCCTTCCGCCGCGTACGGTCTGACATGTGCTGCGTACCGTTCTCGTCACCGGCTCACTGATCGTCACCGCCCTTCTCCCGCAGGCCCCTTCGCCCGTGTCCGGCCCGCTGCCCGCGCGGCTGGCCGACACCGGGGGCGGGAGCCAGCTGGTCACCGCCGTGGCGCCCGCACCGGGGTCCACGACCGGCCGGCTCACCTGGTGGGACCTGCGGGCCGGGCACTGGTACGAGGCCGGGAGCGCGCCGGCCCGCTTCGGGAAGAACGGCCTGACCGAGGGCAGCACGCGGAGGCAGGGCACGAGCACCACCCCGGCCGGCCTGTACGCCCTCCCGTACGCCTTCGGCATCCGGCGGGCACCGGCCGGTACGCAGCTGGACTACCGGCCGGTGACCGAGGACTCCTGGTGGTGCCAGGACAACGGGTCGACGGCGTACAACCGCTGGGTGGAACCGCTCCCCGCGGACTGCGCGCCCGGCGAGGCCGAGCACCTGGTGACGTACGAGAAGCAGTACGCGCACGCGGTGCTGATCTCCTTCAACTACGACCGGCCGGTGCGCGGGCGGGGAGCGGGGATCTTCCTGCACGCCGACGGCGAGGGGTCCACGGCCGGCTGCGTGTCCGTGCCGGAGGAGGCCATGCGGGAGATCCTGCGCTGGGCCGACCCGGCACGCCGCCCGCACATCGCGATCGGCACGCAGTCCGGGGAACTGGACGTCACCCGCTACTAGCGCGCCGGAAGTTCCGGGTGGACGTCAGGACGGTGCCGTGTAGCAGGCGAGGGTCACCGTGCGGTGGTCCCAGTGCTGGTCGACCGTGGCCATCCGCTGCCAGCCGAGGCGCTCGTACAGGGCGGCCGCGGCGGTGTCGGAGGTGACGACGTCCAGCACCGGGTGCAGCCCGCGGTCGTGTGCCTCCCGGACCGCCCGGCCGATGAGGAGTGCGCCGATCCGGTGGCCCCTCGCGGCCGGGGCGACGAAGAGCCGGCCGACCACGGCGGCCGTCTCCCTTGCCGCGCCGCTCCGTTCGCTCCACAGGCCCGGGGCCAGGTCGTCGTCGCCGGCGCGGGAGAGGCTCACGTGCCCGGCGAGGCGGCCGTCGAGTTCCGCGACCCAGGAGCCCAGTACGGGTCCTTGGGACAGCCACGCGGCGGGGCGGTCGGGCCAGTCGAGCGGGTAGCGGTCCTGCGCATGGACCTCGGCGAGGACCCGCACGCACTCCGCGAGGTCGCCGTCGGTCCGCCGCCGGACGCCGGGGTGCGGGCCGGACCTCTCGGGGTTCTCCGTGTTCACCCCGGAAGGGAACCACGGGCCATGGCGTGACGGCGAGTCACTTCCGGGCGGGGCGGGCACCGGTCAGTACGCGCCCGGGAGGTCCATGCCGGTGTAGATCCGGTTGAGGATCGTGGGCAGCATGGCCTGGGCGGTGGTCCGGTCGTCGGGCGAGACGGTCAGGTTGGTCCAGACGACGAGGGTGACGTCGTTGTCCGGGTCGTGCCCGATGAAGGAGTTGAAGCCCGGCAGTTCCCCGCCGTGGAAGTACATCGAGGCCCGGGGACCGAAGCTCTGGCGGGCGATGCCGTAGCCGTAGCGCTGCCCGTCCGGCGCGGCCGGGTCCTCCGCCTGCGGGCTGTCGCGCCACTGCTGCTGGGCGGCGGGGCCGAGCACCCGGCCGGTGGTCAGGGCGCGGATCCAGGTGGCGAGGTCGTCCGCGGTGGAGACGGCGCCGCCCGCGGCGGTGGCGTACGAGGGGTTCTGGCGGGTGTAGTCCGTGGGCTTCAGCCGGCCCGCGCGGATGTCGGCCTTCATCCCGGCCGGATAGGGCTCGTCGACCAGCGCGTAGGCGGTGCCGCCGTACATGTAGCCGTGCGAGGAGGGTGCGGGGAGGGCCGTGTCGCGGATGCCGGGCAGTGAGGTCCCGGCGAGGCCGAGCGGGGCGAAGAGCCGGTCCCGGAACTGCTCCGCCAGGGGCCGGCCGCCCGCCTTCTCCGCGACGAGCCCCAGCAGGGCGTAGTTGGTGTTGCTGTAGGCGTACTCGGTGCCGGGCGCGAAGTCCGGCGGACGGGCGAAGGCGATCGCCAGCATCTCCTGCGGGGTCCGCGGCCGGCCCGGGTCGGCGTCCAGGGACGCGGCGAGTTCGGGCGCGTCCGTGTAGTTGTAGAGGCCGCTGCGCATCTTCAGCAGGTCGGCGACGGTGATGTGCTCGCCGTTCGGCACGCCCGGGACGTGGTCGGACACCGGGTCGTCCAGCCGGAGCCTGCCGTCCTGGGCGAGGAGGAGGATCAGGGCCGCGGTCATCGTCTTGGTGTTGGAGGCGATCCGGAAGTGGTCGGCAGCGGTGGGCGGCCGGTCGGCGCCGAGCTCGGCGGTGCCGATGGCCACCCGGAAGGTGTCCTGGGGGGTGCGGAGCAGCACCACGGCGCCGGGGACCGACAGGGCCTCGGCGGCGCGCTCCACCGCGGACCGGAGCTCGGCCGGGTCGATGCGTCGCAGGGCCGGCCCGGTGGGGTCGGGGGTGCTCGTCGGTGCCGCCGCGGCCGTCCCGGACGGCGGGGTCTGGCCGGGCTGGCCGGGGGGCAGCGAAAACCGGCACGATCTTATCATTTTCGGCACTGCCGAACCCGCGGGCCCGACGGCACCGCCGAACCCGCGGGCCCGGCGCGGCCGCCCCCTACCCCTCCTTCTGCGCCAGGCGCAGGAGGTGGTCGGCGAGGGCCTGGCCGCCGGTGGGGTCCCTGCTGATCAGCATCAGGGTGTCGTCACCCGCGATCGTGCCGAGGATCGCGCTCAGTTCCGCCTGGTCGATGGCGGAGGCCAGGAACTGTGCCGCGCCGGGCGGGGTGCGCAGGACCACGAGGTTGGCGGAGGCCTCCGCCGAGATCAGCAGCTCCCCGGAGAGGCGCCGCATGCGCTCCTCCTTCGCGGACTCGCCCAGCGGTGCCTGCGGGGTGCGGAAACCGCCCTCGCTGGGCACCGCGTAGATCAGCTCGCCGCCGGTGTTGCGGATCTTGACCGCGCCCAGCTCGTCCAGGTCGCGCGAGAGCGTCGCCTGGGTGACGCTCAGCCCGTCGTCGGCGAGCAGCTTCGCGAGCTGGCTCTGGGAGCGGACCGGCTGCCGGTTGAGGATGTCCACGATCCGGCGGTGGCGCGCGGTGCGGGTCTGGGGTACCGCCGGTCCGCCGTGCTCGTTGTCCTGCGCCTGGGTCATCGTCGTCTCATTCTCCGGATCCGTCCCCGCCTGCTGCGTCAAGGATGCCGGGCAGGGCCCCGACGAACGCGTCCGCCTCCGCCTCGGTGAGCACGTACGGGGGCATCAGGCGTACGACGTCGGGGGCGGGCGCGTTGACCAGGAAGCCGGCATCCTGAGCCGCCTGCTGCACCCGGGCGGCGAGCGGCTCGGTCAGCACGATACCCAGCAGCAGGCCGGCGCCCCTGACGTGGGAGACCAGCGGGTGGCCCGTGCCCTCGATCCCGGAGCGCAGCCGCTCCCCGCGGGCCTTGACCTGGTCGAGCAGCCCGCCGGTGGCGATGGTGTCGATGACGGCGAGGCCTGCGGCGCACGCGACCGGGTTCCCACCGAAGGTGGTGCCGTGCTGGCCGGGCCGCAGGAGGTCGGCGGTGGCGCCGAGGGCGAGCACCGCGCCGATGGGCAGTCCGCCACCGAGGCCCTTGGCGAGGGTGACGATGTCGGGCTCGACGTCCTCGTGGGCCTGGTGCTCGAACCACTGGCCACACCGGCCGATGCCGGTCTGCACCTCGTCGAGGACGAGCAGGGTGCCCGTGGCGCGGGTGATCTCGCGGGCCGCCGTCAGGTAGCCGGCGGGCGGTACGACGACCCCGTTCTCGCCCTGGATGGGCTCGATGACGACGATCGCGGTCTCCTCGGTGACCGCGGCCCGCAGGGCCTCCACGTCGCCGAACGGGACGTGCGTGACGTCGCCGGGCAGCGGCAGGAACGGCTCCTGCTTCTTCGGCTGGCCGGTGAGCGCGAGGGCGCCCATGGTCCGGCCGTGGAAGCCGCCGTCGGTGGCGACCATGTGGGTGCGTCCGGTGAGCCGGCCGATCTTGAAGGCGGCCTCGATGGACTCGGCGCCGGAGTTGCAGAAGAAGACCTTGCCGGGGCGGCCGATGAGCTGGAGCAGCCGCTCGCCGAGGGCCACGACCGGCTCGGAGATGAACAGGTTGGAGACGTGGCCGAGGGTGGAGACCTGTTCCGTCACGGCGGAGACGATCGCCGGGTGGGCGTGGCCGAGCGCGTTGACAGCGATGCCGCCGACGAAGTCGGTGTACTGCCTGCCGTCGGCGTCCCACACCTGGGAACCCTCGCCGCGGACGAGGGCGACCGCGGGCGTCCCGTAGTTGTCGGTGAGCGCGGCCTGCCAGCGCGCGCCGTAGGCCCGGTTGCCGGTGCCACTGGTCATTGCGTTCCCCCAGGCTTGCCGTCGGGCACGACCATCGTGCCGATGCCGGAGTCGGTGAAGATCTCCAGCAGGATCGAATGCGGGACCCGTCCGTCGAGTACGCGCGCGGTGCGCACGCCGCCCCGCACGGCGTGCAGGCAGCCCTCCATCTTGGGCACCATGCCGCTGGAGAGCTCGGGCAGCAGCTTCTCCAGCTCGCTGACCGTCAGCCGGCTGATGACCTCGTCGCTGTGCGGCCAGTCCGCGTACAGGCCCTCGACGTCGGTGAGGACCATCAGGGTCTCGGCGCCGAGGGAGGCGGCGAGCGCCGCGGCGGCCGTGTCGGCGTTGACGTTGTAGACGTGGTGGTCGTCGGCGCTGCGCGCGATGGAGGAGATGACGGGGATCCGGCCGTCCGCCAGCAGCGCCTCGATGGCGCCGGTGTCGACGGCGGTGATCTCGCCGACCCGGCCGATGTCGATGAGCTCGCCGTCGATCTCCGGGCTGTGCTTGGTCGCGGTGATCGTGCGGGCGTCCTCGCCGGTCATGCCGACGGCCAGCGGGCCGTGCTGGTTGAGCAGTCCGACCAGCTCGCGCTGGACCTGGCCCGCCAGCACCATCCGTACGACGTCCATGGCCTCCGGGGTCGTCACGCGCAGGCCGGCCTTGAACTCGCTGACCAGGCCCTGCTTGTCGAGCTGGGCGTTGATCTGCGGGCCGCCGCCGTGCACGACGACCGGCTTGAGGCCCGCCTGGTGCAGGAAGACCACGTCCTGGGCGAAGGCGGCCTTGAGGTCCTCGTCGATCATGGCGTTGCCGCCGAACTTGATGACGACGACCTTGCCGTTGTGGCGGCGCAGCCAGGGCAGGGCCTCGATGAGGATCTGCGCCTTCGGCAGGGCGGTGTGCTTGCGTGCGGTGCCGGGCTGCCCGGCCTTCTCGTCGCTCATGAGGAGTACGCGCTGTTCTCGTGGACGTATTCGGCGGTGAGGTCGTTGGCCCAGATGACGGCCGACTCGGTGCCGTGGGACAGGTCCGCGGTGATGCGGACCTCGCGGTCCTTCATGGAGACCAGGTCGCGGTCCTCGCCGACCGAGCCGTTCTTGCAGACCCAGACGCCGTTGATGGCCACGTTGAGCCGGTCCGGGTCGAAGGCGGCGCGGGTGGTGCCGATCGCGGACAGCACCCGGCCCCAGTTGGGGTCCTCGCCGTGGATGGCGCACTTGAGCAGGTTGTTGCGGGCGATGGAGCGGCCGACCTCGACGGCGTCGTCCTCGCTGAGCGCGCCGATCACCTCGATGCGGATGTCCTTGCTGGCGCCCTCGGCGTCGCCGATCAGCTGGCGTGCCAGGTCGCCGCAGACGCTCTGCACGGCCTCGGCGAACTCCTCGTACGCCGGGACCCGGCCGGACACGCCGGACGCCAGCAGCAGCACCGTGTCGTTGGTGGACATGCAGCCGTCGGAGTCGACCCGGTCGAAGGTGGTGCGGGTGGCCGCGCGCAGCGCCTTGTCGAGGGTGGCGCCGTCCACGTCGGCGTCGGTGGTCAGCACGACGAGCATGGTGGCCAGGCCCGGGGCGAGCATGCCCGCGCCCTTGGCCATGCCGCCGACCGTCCAGCCGTCGCGGGAGGCGGTGGCCGTCTTGTGCACGGTGTCGGTGGTCTTGATGGCGATGGCGGCGGCCTCGCCGCCGTCGGCGGACAGCGCCGCGGCCGCGGTGTCGATGCCCGGGAGGAGCTTGTCCATCGGGAGCAGGACGCCGATGAGGCCGGTGGAGGCCACGGCGATCTCGCCGGCGTTGTGCTCGGCGCCCGTGCCCGACCCGTTGAGGGTGGCGGCCACCTTCTCGGCGGTGGCGTGGGTGTCCTGGAAGCCCTTGGGGCCGGTGCAGGCGTTGGCCCCGCCGGAGTTGAGGACCACGGCGCTGACCGTCCCGCCGCGCAGGACCTGCTCGGACCAGTGGACCGGCGCGGCCTTGACGCGGTTGGAGGTGAAGACGCCCGCGGCGGCGAGGCGCGGCCCGTGGTTGACCACGAGGGCCAGGTCCGGATTGCCGTTGGCCTTGATCCCGGCGGCGATGCCCGCCGCCGTGAATCCCTGTGCAGCCGTAACCGTCACTGTGTCTCCTTGTTCGCTTCTGCGCCCGCGCGGCGTGCCGGTGCGGCCATGGTCGTCGTCTGCGGCCCGGTGGCCGCGCGTGCGACGCTCACGGTGCGACCCCGATCGTCGAGAGCCCGAGCTGCTCGGGGAGCCCGAGGGCGATGTTCATGCTCTGCACCGCGCCGCCGGCGGTGCCCTTGGTGAGGTTGTCGATGGCGCTGACGGCGATGATCCGCTGGGCGGAGGCGTCGAAGGCGACCTGTACGTGGACGGCGTTGGAACCGTGGACGGACTTGGTGGAGGGCATGCGGCCCTCGGGCAGCAGGTGCACGAAGGGCTCGTCCGCGTAGGCCTTCTCGTACGCGGCGCGCAGCGATTCGGCCGTGGTGCCGGGCAGGGCCTTGGCCGAGCACGTGGCGAGGATGCCGCGGGCCATGGGGACCAGGGTGGGGGTGAAGGAGACGGAGACCCGCTGCCCGGCGAGCGGGCTGAGGTTCTGGACCATCTCGGGGGTGTGCCGGTGGCCGCCGCCGACGCCGTACGGGGTGACGGAGCCCATCACCTCGGCGCCGAGCAGGTGCGGCTTGAGGGCCTTGCCCGCGCCGGAGGTGCCGGTGGCGGCGACGATCACGGCCTCCGGCTCGGCGAGGCGCGCCTGGTAGGCCGGGTAGAGCGCGAGGGAGACGGCGGTGGGGAAGCATCCGGGGACCGCGATGCGCCGGGTGCCCGCCAGCTCCGCGCGGCCGCCGGGGAGTTCGGGCAGGCCGTAGGGCCAGGTCCCGGCGTGCGGGGCGCCGTAGAAGGCGTCCCAGTCGGCGGAGTCCTTGAGCCGGTGGTCGGCGCCCATGTCGACGACGAGGACGTCCTCGCCGAGCCGGGCCGCGACGGCGGCGGACTGCCCGTGCGGGAGCGCGAGGAAGACGACGTCGTGGCCGGCGAGGACCTCGGGGGTGGTCGGCTCCAGGGTGCGGCCGGCGAGGGGCACGAGGTGGGGTTGGAGGGAGCCGAGAAGCTGTCCGGCATTGGAGTTGCCGGTCAGCGCGCCGATCTCCACCTCCGGGTGGGAGAGCAGCAGGCGCAGGACTTCTCCGCCCGCGTATCCGCTCGCTCCGGCCACCGCTGCACGTACCACCATCGGACCCTCCTCATCGATGGCATGACTATACGTACGTCCGCACTTTTATGCAATGTTTCTGATCTCCGCGGGAGGGCCCGGCCGGAGGAACGGGCGCGCAGCGCGCCCCAGGAAAGATGTCTAGCAGGAAAGCCCCCGTTCCGGCGGCGATTCCGCCGGTCGCGTCCGGACCCGGCCCCGGAGTTGGACGGCGCCGGACCGTCGGGTGCCGGTACGCGGTCAGGCCGGGGGCTGCAGGCTGAGGTGCCAGTCGCCGGACCAGCCCGTCAGGGTCACCGTGGACAGCGGCCGGACGTCGACGTTCCAGTACGTCGGCGGGGGCGCCTTCAGCGCGTACACCAGGGCCGCCCGGACCACCGCGGGCTCCGCCACCGCCACGATCGCGCCGCCGTCCTCGGCGGGCCGGGTGTCGAGCCAGCCGCCGATCCGGGCGATGAAGGACAGCAGGGACTCCCCGCCGTGCGGGGCCGAACGCGGGTCGCTCAGCCACAGGTCCACCGCGGCGGGCTCGCGCGCGGTCACCTCGGAGAGGGTCAGCCCCCGCCAGCGGCCCATGTCGCAGTCGCGCAGGGCGGGCTGGGCCAGGGGCGCGTACCCGAGGGCCTCCCCGGTGGCCCGGCTGCGCGGGGTCGGCGAGCAGTAGCGCAGCTCGGCCGCGCCGAGCGGCACCAGACCGCGGGCGGCGGACTCCACCGACCGCCACCCGGCCCCGTCCAGCGGGCGGTCGTCGTCGAAGCGCTCGGCGAGCAGCGCGGAACTGCGGGCTGCGGCCACCAGCGAAACCCGAACAGGCATGCGGTGATGGTGGGCCGCGCACGGCGAACGGTCAAGCGTTCCCGGCCGGGACCCCGGACGGCCCGGACGGCCGGGCGCCCCCCGGACCGGACCGCAGCCGCCGTACGGCCTCGGCGAGTTCTCCCGGGCCCGAGACCCCGGCGAAGCTCAGCCGGACGTACGGGGCCGGCGGCTCGGCGCAGAAGTAGGGGCGGCCGGGAGCCACCGCGACCCCGGCCCGCAGGGCGGCGCCCGCGAACTCCGTCTCGTCGCCCTCCGCCAGCCGCGCCCACAACTGGTAGCCGCCCGACGGCAGATGGGGAAGGGTCAGCTCGGGAAGCTCCCGCCGCAGGGCGCCCGCGAGCACGTCCCGGCGGTGGCGCAGCTCGGCGGCGACGGCGCGCAGGTGGCGCGGCCAGGCGGGCGCGCCCACGAGCTCCAGGGCGGCCTCCTGGAGCGGCCGGGGCACGAAGAAGCTGTCCACGACCTGGATGGCCCGCAGCCGTTCCACGACGGGGCCGCGGGCGGCCAGCGCGCCGACCCGGAGGCTGGGCGAGGTGGCCTTGGTGAGCGAGCGGACGTGCACCACGACCCCCTCGGCGTCCTCGGCGGCCAGGGTCGCGGGCAGCGGCCCGCAGTCCTCGTGCGCCAGCGCCCGGGCGTAGTCGTCCTCGACCACGAACGCGCCGGCGGCCCGGGCGATCCGCAGCACCTCGGCCCGCCGCCCGGGGGCCAGCACCGCCCCGGTCGGGTTCTGGAACAGCGGCTGACAGACGAACACCCGCGCGCCGGTCGCCTCGAACGCGGCGGCCAGCAGCTCGGGCCGGACGCCCTCGGGGTCCACCGGCACGGGCACGGGCCGGCATCCGGAGGCCCGGGCGATGGCGAGCAGCCCGGGATAGGTCGGGGACTCCACCAGGATCGGGGCGCCGGGCGGGGCGAGCGCCCGCAGCGCGGTGGCCAGGGCGCTCTGCCCGCCCGCGGTCACCAGCACGTCGGCGGCGCAGACCGCACCGCCGATCTCCCGGGCGAACCAGTCGCGCAGTTCGGGCAGCCCCTCCATCGGCGGCCGCTCCCAGGCCCCGGGGCGCCGGCCGGCCCTCGCGAGGGCGGCGGCCATGGCCCGCTCGGGCTGGATCGACGCGTGCAGGTAGCCGCTGTTGAGCCCGATCACGGACGGCGGCGGCGCGGCCAGGCACGCGAGCACCCCGGAGGCGTCGACCGAACGCGGCACGATCTCCCCGGAGGCCTCCGCGCTCAGTGCCACCTCCTGCCAGGAGGTGTCCCCGGAGGCCGCGGCCGTCGTGCGCGGCGCGGCGCGGAAGGCCCCGGCGCCGGGCCGGGTGACCACGAGGCCCTCGGCGGCGAGCTGGGCCAGGGCCCGGGACACGGTGACGGGGCTGACCCGGTAGCGCTCCACCAGGGCCCTGCTCGACGGCAGCTTTCCACCGATCGAGTAGCGGTCCAGCTCGGAACGCAGTGATTCCGCCAGTTCCGTCACACTGCTACGCTCATACATGACAGCACAGAATAGCGCTACTCTCCCGGACGCGATAGCGGTCCAGAGCCCCCTGCTCCGCGGGACCGCGCTGGCCGGGCTCGGCGTCGTCGCCTTCTCCCTGACCTTCCCCGCCACCGCCTGGGGGCTGGAGAGCTTCGGCCCGTGGTCGCTCGTCGCGCTGCGCAGCGTCCTGGCGGCCGCGCTCGCCGGCGCCTTCCTGCTGGCCCGGCGGGTCCCGCTGCCCGCCCGCGAGCACCGGGCCGGACTGGCGGTCGTCGCCGGCGGGGTCGTGATCGGCTTCCCGCTGCTGACGACCCTGGCCCTGCAGACCTCGACCAGCTCGCACGCGGCCGTGGTCGTCGGCCTGCTGCCGCTGACCACGGCCGCGCTGTCCGCGGCGCGCACCGGGAACCGGCCGCCGCGGGCCTTCTGGGCGGCGGCCGTCGCGGGAGCCGTGGTGGTCCTCGGCTTCACCCTGGCACAGAGCGGCGGATCCCTGTCGGCCGGCGACGGCTACCTCTTCGCCGCGCTCCTGGTGTGCGCCGCGGGCTACACGGAGGGTGGGCGTCTCGCCCGGGAGATGCCGGGCTGGCAGGTGGTCGGCTGGGCGCTGGTGCTGTGCCTGCCGCTGAGCGTGGCCGGCGCCGTGCTGGGGCTCGCGTACGAGCCGGTGCACCTCACCGGCCACGGGCTGGCCGGGCTCGTCTGGGCGGCGGCCGGCTCCACCTTCCTCGGCCTGTACGTCTGGTACCGGGGCATGGCGGAGATCGGGGCGCCCCGGGCCAGCCAGCTGCAGCTCGCCCAGCCGCTGCTGACCCTGGTCTGGTCGGTGGCGCTGCTGGGCGAGCGGCTCTCGCCCGCGGCGCCGGCCGCCGCCTGCGCGGTTCTCGTCTGTATCGCGGTCACCCAACGGGTCAAACAGCCGTAGAACGACCTAAACTGCTAGCACCGGATCGGAGCGCCACCGAGGGAGGTCAGTCATGCGAGCGACCGAGGGCGACCAGCTGGTGCAGCACGGCAGGATCGTCGGACAGCACGACAAGGTGGGCGAGATCACCCAGGTGCTCGGAGAGAACGGAACCCCCCCGTACCGGGTCCGTTTCGAGGACGGGCACGAGGCGCTGATGGCTCCCGGACCCGACTGCACGGTCCGCCACCCCGCAGAGCCCAGCCACTGAACCGGACAACCGGACCGGGCAACGACCGGGCACCGGATCAGCGCGGCGGCACCGCCGAGCCGTAGTGGTCGGCGACCACCCGCGCCATCGCACCGTTGGGGTCCGTGGCCACCTGCTTCGCCGAGAAGTAGACGTGGCCGCGGACCTCCGGGTATCCGCGGGCGAACCGGACGTGCTCGGACAGCTCCGCCGGATCGCGCCAGGCCGCCGTGGGGCTGTTGCGGTCGCAGCGGTAGAGCCCCTCCCCCACGTACAGGTCGACGCCGGTGCCCGCGACGGTCCGGGCCCACCAGGGGACGAGCACCGCGTAGTCGGCCGTCGGGTGCCCGATGTGCCAGTACGCCTGCGGCACGACGTAGTCGATCCAGCCCTGCCTGACCCACTTGCGGGTGTCCGCGTAGAGCTCGTCGTAGGCGGCGAGCCCGCGCGTCTGTGATCCGGCCGGGTCCCGGTCGGAGTTGCGCCAGATCCCGAAGGGGCTGATCCCGAAGCGGACCGCGGGCCGCAGGGCCCGCAGCCGTTCGGACATCTCCTTCACCAGGGTGTCGGTGTTGTTGCGGCGCCAGGCCGCCCGCGAGGAGAAGCCGGCCCCGTGCTCCTCGAAGGCCGCGTCGTCGTCGAAGTACTCGCCGTCGACCGGGTAGGGGTAGAAGTAGTCGTCCCAGTGGACGGCGTCCAGCGGGTAGCGGGTGACCGCGTCGAGCATGGCGTCCTGCACGAAGCGCCGCACCTCGGGCACCCCGGGGTTGTAGTAGAGCTTCCCGCCGTACGCGACCGTCCAGCCGTCCTGCCGCGCCGGGTGACCGGGCACCAGCCGGTCGAGGTCGGCGTGGTTGGCCACCCGGTAGGGGTTGAACCACGCGTGCAGCTCCAGACCGCGGGCGTGCGCCTCGGCCACCGCCGTGCCCAGGGGGTCCCAGCCCGGGTCCACGCCCTGCTGCCCCGTCAGCCACTGCGACCAGGGCTCGAACGGCGAGGGCCACAGGGCGTCGGCCGCCGGCCGGACCTGGAGGATCACCGCGTTGAGCCGCCGGCGGACGGCGGTGTCGAGCAGGGCCAGCAGCTCCTTGCGCTGCGTGGCGGCCGACAGCCCGGTGCGCGAGGGCCAGTCCACGTTCGAGACGGAGGCCACCCACATCCCCCGGAACTCCGCGGCACCCGCGCCGCCCGGCAGCGGGCCCGCGCTCCGCGGCCCCGCCAGCGCCGTCCCCCCGGTCGCGGCGGCGATCACCCCCGCCGCTCCGGCCAGCAGCGCCCGTCGACCGATGTACGCCATGTGATGACTCCGTTTCACTGAGTGACATTGAACGGTGTTCGCTCAGCATGCCCGCCCCGGGCCGCCGTCCCGCGCAAGGTCGGGAGTAACGTCGGGGGGCGTGGCGGGCGCCGGAATCGTACGGGGGACCCGCCGACGGATGAGCTGCGAAAGGCACGAAGTGACTGACCTCCCTTCCGACATCACACGGGTCGGCGTAGTGGGCTGTGGCCAGATGGGTGCGGGTATCGCCGAGGTGTGTGCCCGAAGCGGCCTTGAGGTCAAGGTCGCCGAGACCACCGGCGAAGCCCTGGAGATCGGCCGTACCCGGCTGCACAACTCCCTGACCAAGGCCGCCGAACGCGGCAAGATCACGGAGGAGGAGCGGGACGCCACCCTGGCCCGCCTCACCTTCACCACCGACCTCGGCGAGTTCGCCGACCGCGACCTCGTGATCGAGGCCGTCGTCGAGAACGAGCAGGTCAAGACCGAGATCTTCCAGATCCTCGACCAGGTGATCACCCGCCCGGACGCGATCCTCGCCTCCAACACCTCGTCGATCCCGCTGGTCAAGCTGGCCGTGGCCACCTCGCGCCCCGACCAGGTCATCGGCATCCACTTCTTCAACCCGGCCCCGGTCCAGAAGCTCGTCGAGCTGATCCCGGCGCTCACCACGGGCGAGGAGACGGTCAAGCGCGCGGAAGCCCTGGTGCGGGACGTGCTCGGCAAGCACGCGGTCCGCGCCCAGGACCGTTCCGGCTTCGTCGTCAACGCCCTGCTCGTCCCCTACCTCCTGTCCGCGATCCGCATGTTCGAGTCGGGCATCGCCAGCCGCGAGGACATCGACAACGGCATGGAGCTCGGCTGCGCCCACCCGATGGGCCCGCTGAAGCTGTCGGACCTGATCGGCCTGGACACCATCGCCTCCATCGCCGACTCGATGTACTCCGAGTACAAGGAGCCCCTGTACGCCGCTCCGCCGCTGCTCCAGCGGATGGTCGACGCGGGCCGCCTGGGCCGCAAGACGGGCGCGGGCTTCTACCCGTACAGCTGACCCGCCCGCCGGCCCGCGGGGTCTGCGTTCAGGTCCTGCCCAACCGCAGATGGTGCAGCAGGAGCAGCCCGGCCGCCATGTTGGCGGCCGGGATCTCCCCGCGCGCGATCATGTCCGGCACCAGCTTGAGCGGGACCCACTCCCGGCGCGAGGACTCGAAGTCGTCCTCGGGGTGGCCGGTGTAGGTGGCCCCGTCCGCCCAGTACAGGTGGTGGCGGGCGTCGGTGAGGCCGTTGGAGGGTTCGACGGTCATCAGGTGGTGGAGCGGGCCGGGCCGCCAGCCCGACTCCTCCTCCATCTCGCGGGCCGCGGCGGCCGCGACGTCCTCGCCGTCCTCCACCACTCCGGCGGGCAGTTCCCAGCCCCAGCTGTCCGTGATGAACCGGTGCCTCCACAGCAGCAGCACCTCGTCGGCCTCGTTGACGGCCGTCGCCACGGCGACCGGGCGCAGCCGGATCACGAAGTGGTCCAGGTGCCGCCCATCGGGGAGTTCGACATCCGCGAGGTTCACGTGGAACCAGCGGTTCTTGTACACGGTCTGCTCACTCAGGTTCGTCCACTGCACGACTGTGCCACCTTTCGTTCGAGTAGGTGGCAAACATGGCACCAGCTCACCTGTCACAGCGGAACGCGCAGCGCCCCGTCGATGAGCTGCGCGGTCTCCCGCGCGTCCGAACAACCGCTGGTCAGAAGCTGTTCGCGGACCGTCCGCAACCGGTCGCGCAGCCTCAGCGACTCCATGCCCCGGGCCCGCTCGGCCATCTCGGCCGCACCCGCCGCCGCCCGGTCCGGCTCCCCCTGGCGCAACTGGATCTCGCACAGCATCGCCAGCCGGTGCACCCGGCCCCGGTCGTGCGCCGGAGTGCCCACGGCGGCCGCCGCCTGCGCCCGTGCCGCGTCCAGGTCCCCCAGGCTGAGCAGGGCCTCGGCCACCTGTACGTTGACCAGACCCGGCTGCACGTAGCCGGTCTCGTCCGGTTCGCTCCCCGGGCTGATCTGCGCCGCCGCCTCCTCGGCCCGCCCGATGCAGGCCAGCGCCGCCCGGGAGTCGCCGAGTTGTGCGTACGCCTTGGCCTGCATCGCGTAGAGGTCGGCGGTGAGGGCCGCGGTGGTGTGCCCGCCGGCGGCGCGCAGCGCTGCCTCGGCGAAGGCGACGGCCTGGCGGTACTCGCGCAGGTGCAGGGACTGGTTGACGATCAGCGCGATGACGTAGGCGCCGAGCCCCCGGTCCCCGCTCGCCTTGGCCAGCCGCAGCGCCTGGTGGAAGTAGCGCTGGGCCAGCCCGTGCGCGTCCGAGTCGTACGCGCAGATCCCGGCCACCGCCACCAGCGATCCGGTCGCCCGGTGCAGTTGGCGGCCGAGGCCGTCGGAGTAGCTGCCCCGCAGCATGGGCGCCGTCTCGCTGCCGAGGAACCGGACGATCCGGTCGCGGGTGGCGAGCCCGCCCGCCCGGCGGTACATCAGCTCGTAGTGGGCGCGGGCGGTTTTGAGGACCTCGATGTGCTCGGGCCCGATCCGGTGCGGCCCCTCGCGCGAGACGTCGGCGTCCTCCGGCGGGTTCTCCCACTCCCAGACCGGGATGACGGCCGGTGTACCGGTGACCGCCTCCGCCGCGAGGAGCTGCGGCCGTGCCTGTCCGTCCGAGCGCCACAGGGCGGCGGCCCGGTCCACGAACCCGCTGAGCTGGGAGGCGTGCGGGGACGGCGGCCGGTCCGGCAGGCCCAGCCCGACGTCGTCCAGGGCCACGGGCCGGCCGAGCCGCCGGCCCAGCACCTCGCAGATCAGGTCGGGGACCTGGCCGCGCGGGCGCTGACCCTTCAACCACCGGGTGACGGCGGTGTGTTCGTAGCGCAGGGCGAGGCCGCGGGTGCGGCCCGCCTGGTTCACGTGCGCGGCCAGTCCCGCGTGGGACATGCCCGCCTCGGAAAGGAGGGCGTCGAGCAGGACGTTTGGCTGCATGGGCCGCTCCTGTGGCTCGTCGGTCTCAGGCTAGTGGGTGCGCGGTTCACACGGGGTGTGAAGTGAGTACGCGCATAAATGCGATGCGCACTCTGCCGCACGGACCCCTGCTCGCGCTTCACTTGAGTCCCTCGCCAAGAGGAGCTCGGGTCGTCGGCTCCCCCTCGAACAGTGCGACGACCCGTCACCGCGCCGCCCGTTCTGCTGTCTGCCCGACACTCCACGGCAGGCGGGCGGCGCGCCCCGGTTCCGCCGACGCCCGGTTGGTCGCCGCGCCCCGGCAGGAACCGGACCGGACGCGTGCCGGGCCCATCCACCGGGCCCGGCACGCGTGTTCGCGGCCGGACCGGTGCGCCGCCGGCCGCGCGACAGGAAAGGTCACGGACCCGGACCGCCCGCGTTCTCACCCGGACGGGTGAGCGTCTCCCGGCCGTCCCGGAACACGCGCAAGGGGCGCACCCGGTGCTCCGGATGCGCCCCCTGGGCGTGTGACCCTCGAACCGTGCCGAGGACCGAGGGCTACGCGCCCCGCAGCACCGCCCCGGTCCGCTCGCCAGCCAGCGCCACCGCCGCGTCACGCGCGGCCGTGGACTCCTCTGCGGTCAGCGTCCGGTCGGCCGCGCGGAAGCGCAGCGCGTAGGCCAGGGACTTCTTGCCCTCGCCGACCTGCTCACCGGTGAACACGTCGAAGAGCCGCAGGGACTCCAGCAGCTCCCCCGCGCCCTTGCGCAGGGCGGCCTCGACGGAGGACGCCGGGACCGACGCGTCCACGATCAGCGCGACGTCCTGGGTCGCCACCGGGAAGGAGGAGATCCGGGGCGCCTGGAGGGCCTCGCCCCCGGCCGCCGCGAGGCGGTCCAGGTCGAGCTCCATCGCGCTGGTGCGGGCCGGCAGGCCCATCGCCTTGACGACGCGCGGGTGCAGCTCGCCGGCGTGGCCGATGACCTGCTCGACGCCGTCGAGCGTGACGACGAGCTCCGCGCAGCGGCCCGGGTGCCAGGGACCGTACTGGCCCTGGCGGACGACCAGCTCGGCACCGGCCTCGACGGCCAGCGCGCGGGCGGCCTGGACGGCGTCCGCCCAGTCGGCCGGACGGCCCTTGCCCCACCAGCCGGCCTGCTCGCGCGCACCGGCCAGCACCACCGCGGCGTACCGCGGCTGTGCGGGCAGGGCCGCGTCGAGGGTGGCGATCTCCTCGTCGGTGGGACGCCGGTCGACGGGCAGCCGTACGGCGACGCCCGGCTGCGCGGCGGCCCGGAAGACCGAACCGGTCTCGAAGAGCGCGAGATCGTGGCTGCCCCGGCTGTCGTTGCGGCGCAGCGCGCCGAGCAGACCCGGCAGCAGCGTGGTGCGCAGCGCCGGCTCCTCGTCGGAGAGCGGGTTGACGAGGGTGACGACCTGGCGGGTCGCGTCGTGCTCCGGCAGCTGGAGCTGGTCGAAGACGCCCTCGCCGATGAACGGGTAGTTCAGCGCCTCGACGTAGCCGGCGCCGGCCAGCGCGCGGCCCACCCGGCGGTGCAGCTGCTGCCGGGCGGTCAGACCGCGGCCGGACGGGGCCTGCGGGAGGGTCGACGGCAGGTTGCCGTAGCCCTCCAGCCGGATGACCTCCTCGGCGAGGTCGTTGGGCGCGGCGAGGTCGGGCCGCCACGAGGGGACGGTGACGACGAGCTCGTCCTGGCCGTAGACGTCGCAGCCGATCTCCTGGAGGCGGCGGACGACGGTCTCGCGGCCGTACTCCATGCCCGCGACGCGGTCCGGGTGGTCCGCGGGCATCGCGATGGTGCGCGGGGCGCCCGGCGCGACGACCTCGGTGACGCCGGCCTCCGCGGTGCCGCCGGCGAGCAGCACGAGGAGGTCGACGGTCCGCTGCGCGGCGGCGGCCGCGGCCTGCGGGTCGACGCCGCGCTCGAAGCGCTTGGAGGCCTCGGAGGACAGCTTCATCCGGCGGGCGGTGCGCGAGATCGACACGGAGTCGAAGTGCGCGGCCTCGATGACCACCTCGGTGGTCCCGGTGACGAGGCCGGTCGCCGGATCGGTCACGGAGTCCGCGATCTCGGTGTCGGCGCCGCCCATGACACCGGCGAGGCCGATCGGCCCGCTGTTGTCGGTGATCACCAGGTCCTCGGCGTCGAGCGTGCGCTTGACGCCGTCGAGGGTGGTGAACTTCTCGCCCTGCTCGGCCCGGCGCACGCCGATGGCGCCGTCGATGCGCGAGCGGTCGTAGGCGTGCAGCGGCTGGCCGAGCTCCAGCATCACGTAGTTGGTGATGTCGACGGCGAGCGAGATCGGGCGCATGCCCGCCTTCTGCAGGCGGCGCTGGAGCCAGATCGGGGAACGGGCCTCGGGGTCGAGACCGGTCACCGTGCGGGCGGTGAAGCGGTCGCAGCCGGCCGGGTCGTCGATCGTGACCGGGTAGCCGTACGAGTTCGGCCCGGGCACGTCGAGCAGCGCCGGGTCGCGCAGCGGCAGGCCGTAGGAGGTGGCCACCTCGCGGGCGATGCCGCGCAGGGACATGCAGTAGCCGCGGTCCGGGGTCACGTCGATGTGCAGCACCTCGTCGACGAGCTGGAGCAGCTCGATCGCGTCGGTGCCGACCTCGTGCTCCGGCGGCAGCACGATGATGCCGTGCGTGCCGTCGTCGCCCATGCCCAGCTCCTCGCCGGAGCAGATCATGCCGTGCGAGGTCTTGCCGTAGGTCTTGCGCGAGGCGATCGCGAAGTCACCGGGCAGGACGGCGCCGGGCAGCACCACGACGACCTTGTCGCCGACGGAGAAGTTCCGGGCGCCGCAGACGATCTCCTGCGGCTGCCCGGTGCCGTTGGCCGCGCCGACGTCCACCGTGCAGAACCGGATCGGCTTGCGGAAGCCCTCGAGCTCCTCGATGGTCAGCACCTGTCCGACGACCAGCGGGCCCTGGAGCCCGGCGCCGAGCTGCTCGACGGTCTCGACCTCCAGGCCGGCGTCGACGAGCCTGGCCGCGATGTCGCGACCGGTCTCACCCGCGGGGAGGTCGACGTACTCCCGCAGCCACGAAAGCGGGACCCGCATCAGATCTCCATCCCGAAAGGCCGGGTGAAACGAACGTCACCCTCGACCATGTCTCGCATGTCTTCAACGTTGTGACGGAACATCAGCATCCGCTCGATGCCGAAGCCGAAGGCGAACCCGCTGTACTTCTCCGGGTCCACGCCGCAGGCGGTCAGCACCTTGGGGTTGACCATGCCGCAGCCGCCGAGCTCGATCCAGCCCTCGCTGGAGCAGGTGCGGCACGGGCGGTCGGGGTTGCCCACCGACTCGCCGCGGCACACGTAGCACTGCATGTCCATCTCGGCGGACGGCTCGGTGAACGGGAAGAAGTGCGGGCGCAGGCGGGTGGTGGTCTCCTCGCCGAACAGCTCCTTGACCATGTGGTCGATGGTGCCGCGCAGGTCCGCCATGGTCAGGCCCTCGTCCACGGCGAGCAGCTCGACCTGGTGGAAGACCGGGGTGTGCGTCGCGTCGAGCTCGTCGGTGCGGTACACGCGGCCCGGGCAGACGATGTAGACGGGGGGCTTGCGCTCCAGCAGCGAGCGCGCCTGCACCGGGGAGGTGTGGGTGCGCAGCACGACGCCGGACTCGTCGCCCTCGGTGCCCTCGGGGCCCTTGACGAAGAAGGTGTCCTGCATCTGGCGCGCCGGGTGGTCGGGCGTGAAGTTGAGGGCGTCGAAGTTGAACCACTCCGCCTCGACCTCGGGGCCCTCGGCGACCTCGTAGCCCATGGCCGTGAAGATGTCCGCGATGCGGTCCATCAGCGTGGTCAGCGGGTGCCGGGCGCCCGCGGGCGTGCGGTCGTGGGGCAGCGTGACGTCCACCGCCTCCTCGACCAGCACCCGCTCGTCGCGCTCGGCCTCGAGCTCGACGGTGCGGGCCCCGAAGGCCTTGTTCACGGCGCCGCGGGCCTGGCCCACGCGCTTGCCCGCCTCGGCCTTGGCCTGCGGGGGCAGGGCGCCGATCTCGCGGTTGGCGAGCGCCAGGGGCGAGCGGTCGCCCATGTGCGCGGTCTTCGCCTCGCGCAGCGCGTCGAGGTCGCCGGCGGCCGCGAAGGCGGCGAGCGCCTCGTCCCGCATGCGCTCGATCTCTTCCGGTTTCAGTGCCTCGACCTCGACAGGGTCGTACGACTTGTTCGGTGCCGACATCTCTTCCCGTACTTCCGATGGCTGGCTGGTTGGGTCCCCCGGGCGACGCGCAGGACGCGCTCGGCACAAGGACACAAAGGTGCCAAAGGACGAGTCTAAGGGCCGCCGGGGGTGGAGAAGCCCGTGGGCCGCCCGACGAGACGCTCCGCAGGACTACTGCGTGAGGTACGCCGGGGCGCTCACGGGCAGGATAAATCGGAACTCGGCGCCGCCGCCGGGTCCGCGGCCGACGGTGATGGTCCCGCCGTGGGCCTCGACGATGCCCTTGACGATGTACAGGCCCAGGCCGGTGCCGCCGCGCTTGCTCCCCCGCCAGAAGCGGGTGAAGACGCGGGCCATCGACTCGTCGGGGATCCCGGGGCCTTCGTCGCTCACGGTGACGGCGGTTCCTTTCTCGTGCGGCGATACCCCGATGGTGACCGTTCCTTCGCCGTGCCGCACCGCATTTTCGAGGAGGTTGCCGAGAATCTGGTCGATCTTGTCGGGATCGGCCCACAGGTCGGGCAGCGGGCGGGCGACGCTGACGAGGAACCGCTCGGGTGCCTGGCCGTTCGCGGTGAGCGCCTGGACGTGCCGGCCGACGGCGGTGGCGATGTCGACCGGCTGGCGGCGCACCTCCAGACGCCCGGAGTCGATGCGCGAGATGTCGAGGAGTTCGGCGATGAGACGGGTGACCCGGTTGGCGTCGGCGTCGACCGTCTCCAGCATCAGCCGCTTCTGGTCGTCGGTGAACCGCTCCCACTTGGCGAGCAGCGTCGCGGTGAACCCCTTGACGGAGGTCAGCGGGGAGCGCAGCTCGTGGGCGACCGTGGCGATCAGCTCGGCATGGCTGCGCTCGGTGCGCCGGCGGGCCTCGGTGCCGCGCAGGGTGACCACGAGGCGGCGGACCGGGCCGGTGGGGTGGGTACGGACGTAGCTGGCCGAGACGAGCACTTCACGGCCGCCGGGGAGCAGCAGGTTCCGCTCGGGCTGCCCGCGGCGGGTGGCCAGTCCCCCGTACGGGTCGGTGAGGGCCCACCAGCGGCGCCCCTCCAGGTCCTCCAGCGGCAGCGCGTGTTCGATCGGGGCGCCGAGCGCCCGGTCCGGGGCCAGGGCCGTGATGCGCGCGGCGGCGGAGTTGAAGCAGATCACGCGGCCGCGGGCATCGGCGACGACGAGCCCGTCGGGCAGGCTGTCGGGGTCCATCCCGAAACCCGGGCCGAACGCGTCGGCGGGGGGGGCCCCGGGGACCCCGGCGGTCCGGCCGCCGCGGGCGCCGGAGGCCCGGGCCGAGTCCACCGCCTGCGGTGGCACACCGCTCAGCCCGTCGCCCGCGGCGGCGGCCTCGGGGGCGTCCCGGTACTGCTCCTCGGCCGCGCCGGCGGCTCCGGGCGAGCTGTTCGTACCCACGGTCATGTCCCCGTACCCCACATCTCCGAGTAGCGCAGTGGGCCCCCGGGCCGCCACATTACTAGCTGGGGGTCACGGAGCGGCACCCTCCGGGCGCCCGCTGTGCACGGGCGGACGCGTAGAGACACACGGCGGCGGCCGTCGCGAGGTTCAGGCTCTCCGCCTTCCCGTGGATCGGGACGCGCACCACGGCGTCCGCGAGGGCCCGGGTCTCCTCGGGCAGGCCCCAGGCCTCGTTGCCGAAGACCCACGCCGACGGGCCGCCCATGGTGCCCGCGTCCAGTTCGGCGTCGAGGTCGTCCTCGCCGGCGCCGTCGGCCGCCAGGATCCGTACGCCGGCCGCGCGCAGCCCCTCGACGGCCTGCTCCACCGGTACGCCGACCGCGACCGGGAGGTGGAAGAGGGAGCCGACGGAGGCCCGGACGGACTTGGGGTTGTACAGGTCGACGGAGGCGTCCGTCAGCACGACCGCGTCGGCGCCCGCGGCGTCGGCGCAGCGCAGCACGGTGCCGGCGTTGCCGGGGTCGCGGACGTGCGCGAGGACGGCGACGAGCTTGGGTCCGGCCTTGAGGATCTCCTCGAAGGGGGAGTCCAGGAAGTGGCAGACACCGACGAGCCCCTGCGGGGTGACGGTCTGCGAGACCTCGGCCAGCACCTCGTCGGAGGCGTGGTGGACGCGGGCACCGGCCTCGCGGGCCGCCTCGACGATGTCGGCGTAACGCTCCGCCGCCTCGACGGTGGCGAACAGCTCGATCAGCGTCGACTCCCCCGTGGGGCCGCGGTGCTCGACGGCCTCGCGGACCGCCTGCGGGCCCTCGGCGATGAACCGGCGCTCCTTGGTGCGGAAGTTGCGCCGCGCCAGTCGCCTGGCGGCGGCCACCCGCGGGGATCGGGGGGAGATCAGCTCGGCGGGGGTACCCATGGTCTCTGCGGTTCTCTCTCGGGGTTGCCGGAGCGCGCGCGGGCGCGGCCGGCGCGGGCGGACGGGGTGCGGGGCGAAAGCACACGGACCCGCAGGCGAATGCCTGCGGGTCCGTGGGGGCCGGCCGCGTGATCGCGGGCCGGCTAGCCCTTAGGCAGCGGCCTTGGGGGCGTTGACGTCGGCCGGGAGGGCCTTCTGCGCGACCTCGACCAGCGCGGCGAACGCGTTGGCGTCGTTGACGGCCAGCTCGGCGAGGATCTTGCGGTCCACCTCGATGTTGGCGGCCTTCAGACCCTGGATGAGGCGGTTGTAGGTCATGCCGTTCTGGCGGGCAGCGGCGTTGATGCGCTGGATCCACAGCTGACGGAAGTCGCCCTTGCGCTTCTTGCGGTCGTTGAAGTTGTAGACCAGCGAGTGGGTGACCTGCTCCTTGGCCTTGCGGTACAGGCGCGAACGCTGACCGCGGTAGCCGGAGGCCGCCTCGAGGATCGCCCGGCGCTTCTTGTGGGCGTTTACTGCCCGCTTGACGCGTGCCACTTTTTAACTCCTTGTAGCGGGGCCGTGGATGTCTTCACACGGCCCGAAATTCGATGGGGTCCCGGTCTGACGTGGATCCGCTCCCTGCACCGGGAGCGGAGGACGTCAGATGCCGAGAAGCTTCTTGATCTTCGCGGCGTCGCCGGGAGCCATCTCCGCGTTGCCGGTGAGGCGACGGGTCAGGCGGGACGACTTGTGCTCGAGCAGGTGGCGCTTGCCGGCGCGCTCGCGGAGCACCTTGCCGGAGCCGGTGACCTTGAAGCGCTTCTTGGTACCGCTGTGCGTCTTGTTCTTCGGCATGGCGCCGTTATCTCCTCGTCGGTGGCGCTCCCACCGGCCCAGTCTCGGACCGGCTCGCGGGAGCGTCAGTTGTGTGGGTGATCAGGGACGGGGTGTCCCGGATCAGGCCTCGGCGTTCGGCCCGTCGGCGTCGGCGGAGGCGACCTCGGTGGCGTCCTCGGCCGGCTCGGTCTCCTTCGCAGGAGCCTCGTCACCGGCCGCGGCAGCACCCTGGCGCTCTGCCTTGCGGGCGGCCTGCGCCTCGCGGGCTTCGGCCATGGCCTCGGTCTTCTTCTTGTGCGGACCGAGGACCATGATCATGTTTCGGCCGTCCTGCTTCGGGTTCGACTCGATGAAGCCGAGCTCCTCGACGTCCGAAGCGAGACGCTGCAGCAGTCGGTAGCCGAGTTCCGGCCGGGACTGCTCACGACCGCGGAACATGATCGTGATCTTGACCTTGTCGCCCTGCTTGAGGAACCGAACGACGTGACCCTTCTTGGTGTCATAGTCGTGCGGGTCGATCTTCGGCCGGAGCTTCATTTCCTTGATGACCGTGTGCGCCTGGTTCTTGCGCGCCTCACGGGCCTTCATGGCCGACTCGTACTTGAACTTGCCGTAGTCCATGAGCTTGCAGACCGGCGGGCGTGCGGAGGCCGCTACCTCGACCAGGTCGAGGTCGTACTCCTGCGCGAGCTCAAGCGCCTTGGCAAGCGGCACGATGCCGACCTGCTCGCCGCTGGGACCGACAAGCCGTACCTCGGGAACGCGAATCCGGTCGTTGATGCGGGGCTCGGTGCTGATGGATCCTCCTCGGTAGCACCACACGACTGCCTGGCAGACAGCCGCTGACGTGTATTTCCGTCAGACCGACCACAGCGGGAGAATGAAAAAGCCCCGCCGGGCACAGGCAGGGGCTCCAAAACAACCGGAACACCGCCGCATGCATCACGCGGGGCGCAAAATCGGGCGGCTTTCCATCGTCCGTACGGAACGATGGATGCCACCTGACCGGTGACCCGCCGCCCCGGAGGGTGGTCGGGTGGGAGAACGGAGCCTCCACTTGTGGGCCGGACACGCGAGTATCCGGCCGGTCGAGCTACATACTAGCACCCGCGATGCAAGCCCGCCGCACGGCATATCGTGGGGCACATGACTGACGCGACCCCCTCCACCGACCCCGCCGCCGACGGCGCCCCCGACTACGACGCCATGACCCGCGACATCGCGGACGTGCCCGCCGTCGAGGTCATCACCACGGTGGCCGTGCACCTCCTGAGCGCCGCGGCGGTCAACCTGGGCCTGGACAAGCCGGACTCCGAGCACAAGGACCTCGACGAGGCCCGCAAGCTGATCACGGCCCTCGCCGGCCTGGTCACCGCGAGCGCCACCGAGGTCAGCTCCTTCCACGCCGCCCCGCTGCGCGACGGCCTGAAGTCGCTCCAGCTCGCCTTCCGCGAGGCGTCCCTCGTGCCGGACGAGCCGGGCCAGGGGCCGGGCGAGAAGTTCACGGGTCCCGTTTTCGCCTGATCCCACCCGGGAGAAGGAGAGGCGGGTCACACAGGAGTCCCTGTGTGACCCGCCTCTCTTCGTTCCCGCCTGCCGCCCGTGGCCGACGCCCTCAGCGGGTGAACAGGGGCTCGCCGGGCGGCACCGGGGCACCGGCCGGCAACAGCGCGAGGTCGAGCCCGCGCACCAGGCGGGCCCGCAGGGTGGTGTCGGCGGCCAGTGCCTCGGCGACCCGGCGGGCCGCGGCCTGCGCCCCCGGCTCGACGGCCAGCACGATGGCCAGGGTGCCGTCGGCGTCCGCGCCGCCCGGCCCGAGGTGGGCGCCCAGCACGGCGGGCTCCGCCGCCACGGCGGCCCGTACGGCCTCGCGCACCGCGGGGTCGGCCAGCGGGTCGGCGTCCGTACGGCCCTCGGCGAGGGCCAGCAGAGCCGGGCCGGTCAGCTGGTAGGACACCGGGCCGGCGAGGTCGATGACCACCGTGTCGGCCTTCTCGTGCGCGGCGGCCGCCAGGGCCTGGTGCAACGGGACCGCCACCGGCCGGGCGGCCGGGTCCCACAGCGCCAGCGAGGCGGTGGAGGTGAAGGCGGGCAGGGCCCGCCGGTCGCCCGCGCGCAGGGTCGGGACGGCCATGTCGCTGGTCTTCTCCCGCCGGAGGCCGGTCTCCGGATCGGTCTCCACCTCGCCGAGCACGGCGACCACGGGCACCAGCAGCCTGGCGCCCTTGAGCGCGGCCAGCACCCGCGGCTCCTGCGCGCGGTCCCCGGCCCACGCGGCGAGGGCCGCGGTCAGCTCGGGATCGGCGGTGCCGTCGTCGTCGGAGAAGCCCGGGTCGGGAATGTTCTTGTTCGCCATGTTCGCCACAGTTACCCGACCCTACTGTGCCGGGGCGGGGTCCCCGCCCCGGGTACCCCGCCGCGGGCGCCGCGCCAGTACGGCCGCCAGGACCAGCAGCACCGCCCCCGCGACCGCGGCCGCCCCGGCGACCGGCGCGGACCCCCGGCCGGCCGGCCGGGCCGGTTCGGGACCCGGCCCGAAGTACGGGGCTGCGGCCGCGGCCGGAGCGGGCACCGCGGCCTCGGGCCGCAGGGCCTCGGCGGCCTGGAGGGCGGCGACGGGGTCCACCGTGCCGTACCCGCGGGCGTCGTCGCGGCCGCCGGCCGGCGCATCGGTGGCGGTGTCCTCCAGCAGCTTCTTGATCTGCGCCGGGGACAGGTCCGGGTGGGCCGCCCTGACGAGGGCCACGGCCCCGGAGACGAAGGCCGCCGCGGCGCTGGTGCCCCAGCCCTCGTAGTAGGACCGGTCCGGGTCGGCGATCACCACGTCGACGCCGGGAGCGCTGACGGTGGCGTACCAGTTGCGCGTGGAGAACTTCGCCTTGCGGCCGCGGCGGTCCACCGCGGTGACGGCGATGACCCCCGGGTAGGCGGCCGGATAGGAGACGCGGTCGCCGGACTCGCCGCCGTTGCCGGCGGAGGCGACGACCACCACCCCCTTGGACAGGGCGTACTGCACGGCCTCGTCCTCGCCCGCCTCGTGGTGGGCGGAGTCGCTGTCGTCGCCGAGGGACATGTTGATCACGTCGGCCCCGTGGTCCGCGGCCCACCGGATGCCCTCGGCCAGCGCGCCGCCCTTGCTCTCGCGCGCCCGGGCGCGGCCGGGGTCGCCCTCCTCCAGGATCACGCGGACCGGCAGGATCCGGGCCTGCGGCGCGATGCCGAGGACGCCCTGGGAGCGGCTCGGCCCGTGGCCGTGTCCGGCGATGATGCTCGCCATGGCGGTGCCGTGCCGGGCCCAGGTGCGGTCCCCGCGGCCGGCGCCCATGCCGATGAGGTCGTGACCCTCCAGGACCTGCCCGGCCAGGTCGGGGTGGGAGTCGTCCACCCCGGTGTCCAGGACGGCCACCGTCACGCCGTCGCCGCGGGTGGTGCCCCAGGCCTCCTCCGCGCGCAGGGCCAGCAGGCCCCACTGGCGGTCCCGGGCGGTGTCGGCCGCGGCCGGGGAGGCGGTGGCGGCGACGAGCAGGGCGGCGGTGGCGGCCAGGGCGGCGGCGCCCCGGGTGCGGACCCGGGCGGGTGCCCCGCGCCCGGGTCCGCCGGGCGGGCCCGGGCGGCCGAGGGGTCCGCGGGCGTCGGGGGTCATCGTGCGGGCTCCGGGGCGGGTGCGGGGCGCGGCGGGGCGGCGAGCGCGGCCAGGGCGTCGTCGATGCGGGCGGCGACCGCCTTGGCCTCGTGGCCGAGGCCGGCCCCGGCGACCGCTCCGGTGGCGTCCTTCGCGGCGGCCTCCTCGGCGGGCAGGGGCGCTTCCACGGGCCGGCCGTCGGCGAAGGCGGAGACCGCGTAGACGACCACGGGGGCCTCGTCGCTCACGGAGGCGGCCCACGCGGCGCGCCGGGTCTCGGCGAACCCGTAGGCGGGCGGGGCGGTGAACCGGCCGGCGAGGGCGGCCATGGTGGGGGCGTCCGCGGGGGTGAAGACCATGCCGACGGCGACCAGGGAGCTGCGGGTGGCGTCCGTGTAGGTGGCGCGGAGCACGCGGGTGCAGCCGGCGGGGGCCAGCACGGCCTGCCAGTCGGCCGCGAGGACGGCCGGGCAGTCGGCGTCGGGGGCGAGCGCGATCCGGGTCCAGGTCCGGTCGGCTCCGCCCGGGCCGGTCGAGGGCCCGGTGAGGACGGGCGGGAAGAGGCTGTCGACGGGGGCGGAGCGCCACAGCGAACCGGCCGTGCGGTAGGCGGCCGCGGCGCTCGGGGGGCGTTGCGCGGCGCGGTGTTCGGCCCAGGTGGCGACGGCGGCTCCGCCGACGAGGGCGCCGCCGAGGAGGAGGCAGGTGGCAGCGGCGAGGATCCGGCCGGGGCTGCGGCGCGCGCGGGCGGGGAGGTCCGGGGGCGGCGGGGACCAGGGGTCGGGCTCGCCCGGCAGTGTGGTCCGCGGTGTCGTCGTGGTCATCCGGCGGCTCCGCCCCCCGTTCCGTACGGCTGCCTGTCCGTACTCTACGGGGTTCGCCGCGGGGGCCTGCCCGGGCGGCGGGCCGGGCCGGGAGCCGCAGCGCGGGACCGTGCACCCCTACCCACCGGTACGGACCTCTGGCAAGCTGCCGCCCATGAACTCCCCCGCCGCCGACCGCGCCCGGTACGACCGGGCGACCGCGCACCTGGACGCACCGTTGGCCGTCGTGGACCTCGACGCCTTCGACGCCAATGCCGACGACCTCGTGCGCCGGGCCGGCGGGAAGCCGGTCCGGGTCGCCAGCAAGTCGGTGCGGTGCCGCGCCCTGCTCGAACGGGTGCTGGCGCGGCCCGGGTTCGCCGGGATCATGTCGTACACGCTGGCCGAGTCGCTGTGGCTGGCGCGGTCCGGTTTCGAGGACGTGCTCCTCGCCTATCCCTCCGCCGACCGGGCCGGGTTCGGCGAGCTGGCGAACGACGCGAAGCTGGCCGCCGCGGTCACCGTGATGGTGGACGACCCGGCGCAGCTGGAGCTGATCGACGCGGCCCGCGACGGCGGCTCCGAGGAGGTCCGGGTCTGCCTGGAACTGGACACCGCCCTGCACCTGTTGGGCGGCCGGGTGCGGGTGGGGGCACGGCGGTCCCCGCTGCGCGAGCCGGCGCAGCTGGCGGCACTGGCCCGCACGGTCGCGGCCCGGCCCGGGTTCCGGGTGGTGGGGCTGATGGCGTACGAGGGGCATGTCGCGGGGGTCGGGGACGCGCTGGCCGGGCGGCCGCTGCGGTCGCGGGCGATCCGGCTGATGCAGGGCGCGGCCCGCAGGGAGCTCGCGGCGCGGCGGGCCGCGGTGGTGCGGGCGGTGCGGGAGGTCGTACCGGACCTGGAGTTCGTCAACGGCGGTGGCACGGGCAGCGTGCAGCAGACGGCGGCCGAGGACGCGGTGACGGAGATCGCCGCGGGGTCGGGTCTGTACGTGCCGCGGCTCTTCGACAACTACACGTCGTTCAGCGGGCGTCCGGCGGCCCTGTTCGCGCAGCCGGTGGTGCGCCGGCCCGGTGTGGGGGTGGTGACGGTGCTCGGCGGCGGCTACCCGGCGTCCGGTGCGGCCGGCCCGGACCGGCTGCCGGTCCCGTACCTGCCGCAGGGGCTGCGCTACGACCCCCAGGAGGGCGCGGGCGAGGTGCAGACGCCGCTGCTGGGGAGCGCGGCCGACGACCTGCTGATCGGGGACCGGGTGTGGTTCCGCCACGCCAAGGCGGGCGAGCTGTGCGAGCGGTTCGACGTGCTGCACCTGATCGAGGGCGACCGGGTGACGGCCACCGCCCCGACCTACCGGGGCGAGGGCCGCACCTTCCTGTGACGGCCTGGAGCACGGTCCGGAGCACGGCCTAGAACACGGTGTCCGCCTGGTCCGGGACGACGCTGGTGTCCGCGCGGCGGACCGGGCCGGGCGTGCCGTCGTGGTCGACGTAGCCCGTGGTGGAGCAGGGGTAGGGGCTGGTCCGCTGCTTCTTGGGCTCGATGAACATCGGGTTCACGATCCACTTGCCGTCGCTGTTGTCGTAGGCGCGGCACATCAGTTCGTTCTTGTTCCGGTTCACGACGAGCCGCAGGGCGGTGGCGTCCCGCAGGAACGAGATGTCGGTGTCGGAGTCCCCGGCCGCGAAGACCGGCCGGCGGGAGGCGGGCTGGACGTGCTCGGCGGCCGCGCCGCGCACTCCGTAGACCTCCTGGTTGATCCAGCAGCGCTTGCCGTCGATGTACGTGATCATCGTGTCGGCGCCGTCCCGGACGGATCCGCAGCCCTGGAGGCGGGTGGTGTAGGCCCCGCCGCGGGTCGTGGTGTTGCGGATGCCGATGACGCGGTCCGCGCCGATGCCGACGCCCTCGGCCCAGACCTCGACGACCGGTTGCGGGGAGGCCGAGCTGATCCAGACGTCGAAGCCGGCTTTCCGGAGGCTCTTGACCAGGTCCTTCTGCTGGTCGTAGTAGCGCACCCAGCCGGTGGCCCGGCCGGTGCCGACCTGCTGGGTGGCGCCGACGGGCGCGGCGAGGTTCTCGGCGCGGGCGGCGGCGGCGAAGCCGCGGATCTCGCGGGCGGTCCAGCCCTGCATCAGCTGGGGCAGCCAGGCGTAGGCCGGTTCCATGGTGCGGCGGTCCCAGCCGGCGAAGGCGGCGGCTCCGGTGCGGGTCGAGGCGGTGCCGTAGACCGCGTTGACCTCGTCCGCGCAGCCGGCTCCGGCGGGGGTCCCGGTGGGCAGCGGGGTGCCGGGGCGGGCCAGGGCGCCGCAGGCGTCGGCGAGGGCGCGGGCCGCCTCGGGGGTCAGGAAGCGGCTGGTGGTGCTCCAGTCGCCGTGGGCGGGCTGGCGGATCCTGGAGTTGCGGAGCAGCCAGAACATGGTGGCGTCGCCGACGTCGTTCTTGACGACGGTGTTGTCCCAGTCGAAGACGGCGACGGGGCGGGCGCGGCCGGGCCGGTGGGGGTCGCAGCGGCCGTGGCGGTCGACGAGCTCCTGCAGCCGGGCCCGGTTGGACCCGTACCAGCCGGGACCCACCTGTACGGCGCTACAGCCGGCGGTGGGGCGGGCGGCCTCGGCGTCGGGGGCGACGGCGACGAGGGCGGCCACGGTGAGCGCGGCGGCGGCGAGTGCCTGGAGGCGCCGGGTGGCGGTGCGTGGGGACATGGGTGAACGCTCCTTGGCGGTGAGGGAGGTCACGGGCGGTGGAGCACGACAGCCGGGCGTCGTGCGACGCCCGGCTGTGCGGTGGGGGGCTGGGTGGGGGTGGCGGCTACAGGGGGGTGACGTAGGCGCCGGAGATGCCGCCGTCGACGAGGAAGTCGGTGGCGTTGATGAAGGAGGAGTCGTCGCTGGCCAGGAAGGCGACGGCGGCGGCGATCTCGGTGGGCTCGGCGAACCGGCCGAGCGGGATGTGCACCAGCCGGCGGGCGGCGCGCTCGGGGTCCTTGGCGAACAGCTCCTGGAGGAGCGGGGTGTTGACGGGGCCCGGGCACAGGGCGTTGACGCGGATGCCCTCGCGGGCGAACTGCACGCCGAGTTCGCGGGACATGGCGAGGACTCCGCCCTTGGAGGCGGTGTAGGAGATCTGGGAGGTGGCCGCTCCCATGATCGCCACGAAGGAGGCGGTGTTGATGATGGAGCCGCGGCCCTGGCGCTGCATGTAGGGCAGTGCGGCCTTGCAGCAGAGGTAGACGGAGGTGAGGTTGACGTCCTGGACCCGCTTCCAGGCCTCCAGGCCGGTGGTGAGGATGGAGTCGTCGTCCGGGGGCGAGATGCCGGCGTTGTTGAAGGCGATGTCGACGGAGCCGTAGATGTCGAAGGCGGTCTTGAAGAGGGCCTCGACGTCCTCGGGGCTGGTGACGTCGACCTTGACGAAGGTGCCGCCCACTTCCTCGGCGGCGGCCTTGCCGGCGGTCTCGTCGATGTCGCCGCAGACGACGTTGGCGCCCTCGGAGGCGAGGCGGCGTGCGGTGGCGAGGCCGATGCCGCTGCCGGCTCCGGTGATGACGGCGGTGCGGCCGACGAGGCGGCGGCAGATGATCTCTTCGGTGCGGTCGGTCATGTCGGTTCAGGCCTCCGTGCTGATGAAGACGTTCTTGGTCTCGGTGAAAGCGGTGAGGGCGTCGGGGCCGAGCTCGCGCCCGAGGCCGGACTGCTTGTAGCCGCCGAAGGGGGTCCAGTAGCGGACGCTGCTGTGGGAGTTGACGGACAGGTTGCCGGCGGCGACGGCGCGCGAGACGCGCAGCGCGCGGCCGATGTCGCGGGTCCAGAGGGAGCCGGAGAGGCCGTACTCGGTCGCGTTGGCCAGCCGTACGGCCTCCTCCTCGTCCTCGAAGGGCAGGACGACGGCGACCGGGCCGAAGACCTCCTCGCGGGCGACGGGGTCGGTGGGGGCGGCGCCGGTGACGAGGGTCGGCGGGTACCAGAAGCCGGGGCCCTCGGGGCAGCTGCCGCGGACGGCGGTGAGGTCGTCGGTGACGAAGGAGCGGACGCGGTCGAGCTGGACCCGGGAGATCAGCGGGCCCATCTGCGTCTTGTCGTCGAGCGGGTCGCCCACGGCCACGGCCTGCACGGCGGGGGCGACGAGCTCCAGGAAGCGGTCGTAGGCGGAGCGCTGGACGAGGATGCGGGTGCGGGCGCAGCAGTCCTGGCCGCTGTTGTCGAGGAAGGACATGGGGGCGGCGGCCGCGGCGGCCTCCAGGTCGGCGTCGGCGAAGACGATGTTCGGGCTCTTGCCGCCGAGTTCGAGGGTGACCCGCTTCACCCGGTCCGCGCACTTGGCCATGATCTGCTTGCCGACGCGGGTGGATCCGGTGAAGACGATCTTCGCGACGCCGGGGTGTTCGACGAGGGCGTCGCCCGCGGTGTCGCCGTGGCCGGGCAGCACCTGGAAGAGGTGCTCGGGGATCCCGGCCTCGAGGGCGAGCTCGGCGAGGCGCAGCGCGGTCAGCGGGGTGGTCTCGGCGGGCTTGAGGATCACGGCGTTGCCGGCGGCGAGGGCCGGGGCGAGGCCCCAGGCGGCGATCGGCATGGGGAAGTTCCAGGGGGCGATCACGCCGATGACGCCGAGGGGTTCGAGGAAGGTGACGTCGATGCCGCCGGCGACGGGGATCTGCCGGCCGGAGAGCCGTTCCACTCCCCCGGCGGCGAATTCGAGCAGGTCGCGGACGTTGCCCGCTTCCCAGCGGGCGTTGCCGATGGTGTGGCCGGCCTCGCTGACCTCCAGCAGGGCCAGCTCCTCGACGTGCCCGTCGACGACGGCGGCGAAGCGGCGCAGCAGCCGGGCCCGGTCGGCGGGGGCGGCCGCCGCCCAGGCGCGCTGGGCGGCGGCGGCCCGGGCTACGGCGGCGTCGACGTCGTCCCGTGTGGCGGCCGGGACGACGGCGACGAGTTCCTCGGTGGCCGGATTCAGCACTCTCAGGTGGGAAGGGGCCAGCGCATCGGACACGTGGTGCCTCACAGTTTCGGTTCGGTGGCGTGGATGACTACAGGCGTTCGAAGGAGCGGCGCAGCTCCCAGTCGGTCACCGCGGAGTCGTAGGCGTCGAGTTCCACGCGGGCCATGTTGCGGTAGTGGGCGACGACCTCGGGGCCGAAGGCCGCCTTGGCGATCTCGCTGTTCTCCCAGAGCTCGGCGGCCTCCCGCAGGGTGGCCGGGACGTGCGCGTAGTCGCCGGTGTAGGCGTTCCCGGCGCAGACGGGCGGGAGCTCCAGCCGGTTCTCGATGCCGTAGAGACCGGCCGCGACCAGGCCGGCGACGGCGAGGTAGGGGTTGACGTCGCCGCCGGGGAGGCGGTTCTCGAAGCGCATGGAGCGGCCGTGTCCGACGACGCGGAGGGCGCAGGTGCGGTTGTCCACGCCCCAGGCGACGGCGGTCGGGGCGAAGGATCCCGGCCGGAAACGCTTGTACGAATTGATGTTGGGGGCGTAGAGAAGGGAGAAGTCGCGCAGCGCGGCGAGCTGGCCGGCCAGGAAATGGCGCATCACCGGTGACATGCCGTCCTGGTCGTCCCCGTCGCCGGCCATCGCGTTGCGTCCGTCGGCGTCGGTGAGCGAGAGGTGGATGTGACAGGAGTTGCCCTCGCGCTCGTCGTACTTGGCCATGAAGGTGAGCGAGACACCTTCCTGGGAGGCGATCTCCTTCGCGCCGGTCTTGTAGACCGCGTGCTGGTCGCAGGTGGTCAGCGCCTCGTCGTAGCGGAAGGCGATCTCGTGCTGCCCGAGGTTGCACTCGCCCTTGGCCGACTCGACGGTGAGGCCCGCGGCCTGCATCTCGTTGCGGATCCGGCGCAGCAGCGGCTCGATGCGGCCGGTGCCGAGGACGGAGTAGTCGATGTTGTACTGGTTGGCGGGGGTCAGGCCCTTGTAGTGGGCGTTCCAGGCCTGCTCGTAGGTGTCCTGGAAGACCATGAACTCCAGCTCGGTGCCGACCATGGCGGTGTAGCCGTGCTCGGCGAGGCGCTCCAGCTGGCGGCGCAGGATCTGCCGGGGGGCGGCCACGACGGGCGTGCCGTCGTTCCAGGCCAGGTCGGCCAGGAGGAAGGCGCTGCCGGGGTTCCAGGGGATGCGGCGCAGGGTGGCCGGGTCGGGGTGCATGGCGAAGTCGCCGTAGCCCCGCTCCCACGAGGACATCTCGTAGCCGTCGACGGTGTTCATGTCGGTGTCGACGGCGAGCAGGTAGTTGCAGCCCTCGGTGCCGTGCGTGAGGACCTCGTCCAGGAAGAACTGTGCGGCGAACCGCTTGCCCTGGAGCCGCCCCTGCATGTCGGGGAAGGCCAGGACCACTGTGTCGATCTCACCGCTGGCGACGAGGGCGCGGAGCTCCTCGGTCGCGAGCGGCGGCTTGCGGTCTACCACGGGATTCTCTCCTTCGGTGAGCCGAGGAGGCCTAAGGTATTGAACAGAACCATTGCTTGGGAAGGGGAGGAGCCGAGATGACCGATACGGCGAGCGAAGGTGACTCCGCGCGACGGCTGGATCCGGTACTGCGCCAGGTGCGGGCGGGCAACGGGTTCGAGGAGGCGCTGGAGCAGATCCTGCAAGTGGTCCGGCTGGGCCTGGTGCCCGGCGGGGAACGGTTGCCACCCGAGCGGGAGTTGGCCGAGCGGATGGGAATCAGCCGGGTCACGCTGCGCGAGGTGCTGAAGGTGCTCCAGGACCAGGGTTTGGTGGAGGCCCGGCGCGGGCGGTACGGCGGGACCTTCGTACGCCCCCGCCCCGACACCCCGGCCGGCGGCGTCGAGGAGGAACTGCGCCGGCGCGTCGCGGGCGTGGACATCGAGGACGTCCTGCGCTTCCGCGAGGTCCTGGAGGCGGGCGCGGCCGGGCTGTGCGCCTCCCAGGGGCTGACGCAGGAGGGCGCCCGGCGGCTGCGCGCCGCGCTGGCGGCCACCCACGACGCCCCGCTCGCCGACTACCGCCGCCAGGACACCCTCTTCCACCTCACCCTGTGCGAACTGGCCGGATCTGCCACCCTGACGGCCCAGTACGCGGCGGTCCGGGCCACCGTCAACGACCTCCTCGACTGCATCCCGCTGCTCGTGCGCAACCTGGAGCACTCGCAGCAGCAGCACAGCACGCTGGTCGAGGCGGTACTGGAGGGGGACGCCGACCGGGCCCGCGCGACCATGCGCGAGCACTGCTGCGGCACGGCGGCGCTGCTGCGGGGCTTCCTGGCCTGAGCGGCGCGGCGGGACGGATCCGGAGGGGGCCCGAGAGGTTTTCGTAACCTCTGTTTTACGCAGGGGTCTTGCGCGCTCCGCTTCACCAGTACAAAGGTACGCCCCACAACCATTGCCCTGAGGCAGGAGCGCACCGATGGCCGACGACATCGAAGCACGGCTGACCGCCGTGCCCGCACCCCCCACGTCCCCCGACGGCGGTGACGGCCGCGACGAGTACCTGGCCCGCCGCACCCTGCGCCGCGGCAGCGCCGGCTGGCTGCTCCTCACCGGCCTCGGCGTCGCCTACGTCGTCTCCGGTGACTTCTCCGGCTGGAACGTCGGCCTCGACAAGGGCGGGTTCGGCGGCCTCGCGATCGCCACCGTCCTCATGGGCGCGATGTACGCCTGCCTGGTCTTCTCCCTCGCCGAGCTGTCCACCATCCTGCCCACCGCGGGCGGCGGCTACGGCTTCGCCCGCCGGGCCCTCGGCCCCTGGGGCGGCTTCTGCACCGGCACGGCCATCCTGATCGAGTACATCCTGGCCCCGGCCGCGATCGTGATCTTCATCGGCGACTACGTCGAATCGCTCGGCCTCTTCGGCCTCACCTCCAGCTGGCCGGTCTACCTCGGCTGTTTCGTGATCTTCATCGGCGTCCACCTCTGGGGCGTCGGCGAGGCGCTCCGCTTCAGCCTCGTCGTGACCGCCGTGGCCGTCGCCGCGCTGCTGATCTTCGCCGTGGGGGCCTTCACCGAGTTCGACGCCTCCGGCCTCAACGACATCCCGGTCGACGCCGACGCCCTCGGCTCGAACTCCTGGCTGCCGATGGGCCTGCTGGGCATCTGGGCCGCGTTCCCCTTCGGCATGTGGTTCTTCCTCGGCGTGGAAGGCGTACCGCTGGCGGCCGAGGAGGCCAAGGACCCGGTCCGCTCCATGCCGAAGGCCCTGGCCATCTCGATGGGCGTCCTCGCCCTGCTCGCGCTCATCACCTTCTTCGCCGCCACCGGCGCGCAGGGCGCCGACGCCGTCAAGTCCGCCGGCAACCCCCTGGTCGTGGCCCTGGAGGGCGACGGCGGCCCCACCGCCCTCAGCCGCTTCGTGAACTACGCCGGCCTGGCCGGACTCGTCGCCTCCTTCTTCTCGCTCATCTACGCGGGCTCGCGCCAGCTCTTCGCCCTCTCCCGCGCCGGCTACCTCCCCCGCTTCCTGTCCCTCACCTCGAAGCGCAAGGCCCCCTATCTCGGCCTCGTCATCCCCGGCGCGATCGGCTTCGCCCTCGCCGCGGCCACCGGCAACGGCGCCCGCATGCTCAACATCGCCGTCTTCGGCGCCACCATCTCCTACGCGCTGATGGCCCTCTCGCACATCGTGCTGCGCCGCCGGGAACCCCACCTGGAACGCCCCTACCGCACCCCGGGCGGCATCCTGACCTCGTCGGTCGCCTTCGCGCTCGCCCTGTCGGCCCTGGTCGCCACCTTCCTGGTGGACAAGGACGCGGCATTCATCGCACTGGCCGTGTACGCCGTCGCCCTCGCCTACTTCGCGTTCTACAGTCGGCACCACCTCGTGGCCTCGGCGCCCGAGGAGGAGTTCGCGGCCCTCGCGGAAGCCGAGGCGGAGCTGTCCCGCGACTGAAACCCTGTCACCGTCCGCCCCCGCCCCCGCTGGAGGTAACGAACGTGCCCAGGCCGCTCATCGGCATCACCACCTACGTCGAGGAGTCCACCCGCTACGGGGTGTGGGACCTGCCGACGTCCCTCGTACCGTCCGGGTACCACCACCTCGTCCAGGCGGCGGGCGGCGCGGCCGTGCTGCTGCCCCCGGACGACCCCGGATCGGCCGCGGAGGTGCTGAGCCGGGTGGACGGCCTGGTCGTCGCGGGCGGCCCGGACGTGGACCCCGTCCACTACGGCGCCGCGCGCGACCCCCGTACGGGCGCCCCCGCGACGGTCCGCGACCACTGGGAGCTGGCCCTGATCGCGGCGGCACTCGACGCGGAACTGCCCCTGCTCGGCATCTGCCGGGGCATGCAGGCCCTCAACGTCGTCCTCGGCGGCACCCTGGTCCAGCACATCGACGGCCACGTGGACACCCCCGGCACCATGTCCTGGCACCCGGTCCGCCCGGTCCCCGGCACCCGGTACGCCGCGCTCGTCCCGGAGGAGGCGCAGGTTCCGACCTACCACCACCAGGCCGTCGAACGGCTCGGCAGCGGCCTGGTCGTCTCCGCCCACGCCACCGACGGGACCGTCGAGGCGATCGAGCTCCCGGACCCGGCGCGCTGGGTCCTCGGCGTCCAGTGGCACCCCGAGCGCGACACCGACACCCGGGTGATGTCCTCCCTGATCGAGGCCGCCTCCGTGCGCAGCGCGGTACCGGTGGCCTGACCGGCCGCCGGCCGCGGGGCACTGGCGCCTTCCCCAGCGCCGGTCCCCGCGGCCGGCCCTCCCCGCGCCCCGTACGAATGGCCCGACGGCCGACGGGCGGGCAGGCTGGAAGGGTGACGACCGAGGCGCACGGCACCGCCACCGGCCCCGTCTCCGGGTTCCTGGACAACCCGGTCGTGGGCATGGCGCCGTGGATCGTCTTCTCGTTGCTGGTGGGACCCGGGCGGTTCGAGCTCGCGGTCGGACTGGCCCTGGCCGCGGCCGTCGCCCTGGTCGCGCTGACCCACCTCGTGAACCGGGGCAGCTCCTGGAAGCTGCTGGAACTGGCCGACGTGGTCTTCTTCGCCGCGATGGCCGTCATCGGAGCACTCGCGAGCGCGGGCACGCTGCGCTGGCTGGAGACGTACGCGGGCGAGGTCGCCAACATCGCCCTCGCGGTGATCGCCTTCGGCTCCATGGCCGTGCGGATGCCCTTCACCCTGCAGTACGCCCGCGAGAAGGTCGATCCGGCGCTCTGGCACACCCGCGGCTTCCTGCGCACCAACTACATGATCACCGGGGCCTGGGGCATCGCCTTCCTCGTGGCGGCGCTCGCGGGAGCCTTCGGGGACCTCGTCCTGCACAACCCCAACAACATCTGGACCGGCTGGATCGTCCAGGTCCTGGCGATCGTCGCGGCCGTGAAGTTCACCGTCTGGTACCCGGACGTGGCCCGCGCCCGAGCGGTCCGCGAGGCCTCCGGACAGCCGCCCGGCCCGACCCCGTGGGCGGGCTTCCTCGTACCCCTGGCCGGTCTGCTCGTCCCCATCGGCATCGCGGTGCTGATCTTCGACAACATGTGGTGGCTGGGCGTCGCCCTGATCGTCGCGGGCTCCCTGCTGACCAAGAACCTCCGGGCGCGCAGCGGCGAGGAGGCCAACGCCTGAGCGGCGCGGTACGGGCGCGGGTGTCCGCCAGATCACAGTGACGCAAGGGGCGCCGGCTCCTACGATGCGTGATCAGTACACCCAATCCGGGCAGCCCTGCCCCGTCCGTGGAGGCCGAACCCGTGAGCACCGGCGCCGTCACACGCGAGAGCTACTACCAGCGGACCGGCGAACGGCGCTACAAGCCCACGGCGCACGCGGGCGGTGCCTGGAGCACCGACGACCAGCACTTCAGCCCCCTCGCCGGGCTCGTCGTCCACGCCCTCGACCGGCACCTCGGCGAGCGGGCCGACGGACTCGCCCTCTCCCGGATCAGCTACGACATCCTCGGCCGCATCGCCCTCGACGAGTGCGAGATCACCGTCGAGACGCTCCGCCCGGGCCGGACCATCGAGCTCCTGGAGGCGACCGTGGCCATCGGCGGCCGCCCCGTGGTCCGCGCCCGCGCCTGGCTGCTCGCCTCGCCCGACACCGCGGCCGTCGCCGACAGCCCCCATGAGCCCCTGCCCCGCCCCGAGGAGCTCGCCGTCTGGTCCATGGACCAGGAGTGGGCCGGCGGCTACGTGTCCTCCATCGAGGTCCGGCGCACTCCCCTCGTCCGCAGGGGCCGCTCCCGGGCCTGGGTGTCCTCCCCGCTGGACCTCGTCGCGGGCGAACCGAGCAGCGCCCTCGCCGCGTACGTCGGCCTCGTGGACACCGCGAACGGCATCGCCGTGCAGCAGGACCCGCGCAGCTGGATGTTCCCCAACCTCGACCTCACCGTCCACCTGCACCGCCCGCCGCGCGGCCCGTGGACCGGCCTGGACACCACCGTCTCCTTCGGCCCGTCCGGCCAGGGCCTGACCAGCAGCGTCCTGCACGACCTCGAGGGCCCCGTCGGCCACGCCACGCAGATCCTCACCGTCCGCCCGCTCCCCGCGGGCTGACCGCCGGCCCGCGGTCAGGGCCGGTGGTGGGTCAGGGAGAGCAGATCACGGGCCGGGCCCGCGGGACGGGAACCCGTGGGCCACACCGCCCGCAGCGCCCGGCCGAGCTCGGCCCCCGGCACCGGGACCTCCACCAGGCGGCGCGCCGCCAGCTCGTCCACCACCGCCAGCTCCGACAGCACGCACGGCCCCGCCCCGCTCAGCGCCGCCGCCTTCACCGCGGTGGTCGAGGCCAGCTCCAGCAGCGGCGCAGCCAGCCCGCCGCTCCCGGCCAGCGCCGCGTCCAGCACCTGCCGGGTCCCCGACCCCCGCTCCCGCAGGATCAGCGGGGTCGACGCGAGCTCCGCCGCCTCCACACCCCGCGTACGGCGCGCCCACGGATGGCCCGGCGCCACCGCCACCACCAGCCGGTCCTGGGCGATCACCGCCGAGTCCAGCCCGTCCGGCACCGTCAGCCCCTCCACGAACCCCAGGTCCGCCTCGTGCGCGAGGACCCGGCGGGCGACCACCGCCGAGTTCCCGGCGTGCAACGAGACCGCCGTGTCCGGCCGCTGCCCGCGCAGCGCGATCAGCCAGCCCGGCAGCAGGTACTCGGCGATGGTCATGCTCGCGGCCACCCGCAGCCGCGAATCCCGCTGCCCGCGCAATGCCTGCGCCCCCGCGTCGAAGGCCTCCGCCGCCTCCACCACCCGCCGCGCCCAGTCCGTGACCAGCGCACCCTCGGCCGTCAGCGTCGACCCCCGCGGCGAACGGTCCACGAGCGCCACCCCCAGCCGCGCCTCCATCGCCCGGATCCGGCTGCTCGCCGCAGGCTGGGTGATCCCCAGCCTGCGGGCCGCACCGCTCAGGCTCCCCACCCGGGCGACCGCCAGCAGCAGCTCCAGCGCACCGAGGTCCGGAACGCGGTACGCCAGCGGAACCCACTTCTCCTCACCCATAACATCAGTTTATGGCCTTATAGACAGATCACCTCTGCCGGACGGCCCGCCCCGACGGGACGCTGGACCCATGGCCACCACCCTCGTGCGACCCGTCACCGAACCCGCCCCCATCGCCCACAAGGCACCGGCGCTGCGGCACTTCGGCCCCAACTGGTACGCCCCCGTCATGGGCACCGCGATCATCGCCAACGCCGGCGCCACCCTCCCGTACCAGCTCCCCGGCCAGCGGGTGGCCTGCCAGCTCGTCTGGGCCCTGTCCGCCCTCGCCCTCGCCGCCGTGCTCACCGCCCGCACCGGGCACTGGATCCACCACCGCGACCAGGCCCGCGCCCACCTCCTCGACCCCGCCGTCGCCCCCTTCTACGGCTGCCTCGCCATGGCGCTCCTGGCCGTCGGCGGCGGCACCCTCATCGTCGGCAAGGACCTCATCGGGACGGACGCCGCCGTCGCCGTGGACGCCGTCCTCTACACCGCCGGCACCGCCATCGGCCTCACCGCCGCCGTGGCCGTCCCCTACCTCATGGTGGTCCGCCACAGGATCGAGCCCCGCCAGGCCACCCCCGTCTGGCTGCTCCCCCTGGTCGCCCCGATGGTCTCCGCCGCGCTCGGCCCGCTGCTGATACCCCACCTGCCCCCCGGCCAGCCCCGCGAGGCCCTGCTGCTCGCCTGCTACGCGATGTTCGGCATCAGCCTCCTGGCCACCCTGCTGATGCTCCCCCTGATCTTCGGCCGGCTCATCCTCGGCGGCCCCCTCCCCCTCGCCCTCACCCCGACCCTCTTCCTGGTCCTCGGCCCCCTGGGACAGTCCACCACCGCCGTGAACCAGCTGGCCGACGCCGCCCCCCAGGCCATCGGCGCCCCCTACGCCGACGCGCTCGGCGCCTTCGCGGTCGTCTACGGGGTCCCCGTGATGGGCTTCGCCCTCCTCTGGCTGGCCCTCGCCGGAGCCCTGCTGGTCCGGGCGGCCCGGGACGGCATGGGCTTCGCGATGACCTGGTGGGCCCTGACGTTCCCCGTCGGCACCTGCGTCACCGGCGCCGCCGGCCTCGCCCGCCACACCGGCCTCACCGCCCTCTCCTGGCTGGCGGCCGCCCTCTTCCTCGCCCTCCTCACCGCCTGGCTCCTGACCGCCACCCACACGGCCCGCTCCCTCCGGCGGGGCTAGCGGCTCCGCTCCCGCGGGGGGTCGCAGATCCGGGCCGGCCCACGGGGTCGGGATCGGCCTGTTCGAGGCGATGCGGATGCGGCCTGGTCGTGCGGATCCGGATCCAGAGGGTGCCGGGGTCGATACGTCGGTGTGCGGGTGGGGTGCGGGGCCGGGGAGGGGTGTCTCCTCGGCTCGCGCGTGCGGCGGGGTTCGTCCCGTACGAGGCGGTTGCACGCTCGTCCTGCGGGGACACCCCTCCCCGTCCCCGCACCGACAGCACAACCGGACGTCGTACCGGGAGTGGGTCGGCCCGGGGTGTCGAAGCACGGGCCGTGGGGTGGGGACACGGTGGAGTGTCCCCGCAGGACGAGCGCGCGACCCAGGCCGTCTCAGACCGCCCCACCCGCACGCGCCGAGCCGAGGAGACACTCCACCGGGGCCCCACCCCACACCACAGGCCGGCCGCACCGAAACCCGGCCCCACCGGCAGAACACCGACCCGGCGAAGCCAAAGCCACCCCGCCCCCGACACACCGTCAGCGCGAGCGCAACCGCTCCGCCAGGATCCGCGGCGCCCGCGCCAGCGACGGCCCGTACCACGTGAGGTGCCGCCCGCTGACGAGCGCCGCCCGGATGCCGGGAAAGGCCTCCGGGCCGTCCTCCGCCGTGAAGCGGTACGGCTCGTCCGGCAGCACCACCAGGTCGCAGCCGGACCCGGCCAGCTCCTCCAGCGGTATCCGCGGATACCGCTCCGCGTGCCCGGCGTAGAGGTTGCGCACCCCGAGCCGCGCCAGCAGGTCACCCGCGAAGGTGTCCCGCCCCAGCACCATCCACGGCTTCCGCCAGACCGGCACGAACGCGGTGAGCTCCCCCACCGGCTCCACGCGCGCCCACGCCACCTCCGCGTCCACCAGCCACCCCGGCCTCGCCAGCCCCAGCACCCCCACCAGCAGCAGGTCCAGTTCCCGCAGCGCCTGGGGGAGGTCCCGGACCTCCGTGACGAGCACCTCCAGCCCCGCGGCGCGCAGCGCCACCAGGTCCGGGGCCCGGTTCTCCTCCTCGTTGGCGATCACCAGGTCAGGGCGGAGTTCCACGATCGCCCGCACGTCGGGGTTCTTCGTCCCGCCGATGCGCACCGCACCGCCGAGGTCCTCGGGGTGCGTGCACCAGTCCGTGACCCCGACCAGCAGCCCCGGTGCGCTCACGGCGACCGCCTCGGTCAGGGACGGCACCAGCGACACGACCCTCCGCATACCGCTCAGCGTCCCGGCGCGGGGGGCTCGGACGTGGCATGGATGTGCTCGCCGACGGCGACGACCAGGATCCGGGTGTCCCCGGTGACGGCCCGCCAGCGGTGCCGCACGCCCCCGGACAGGAAGAGCGCGTCCCCGCTCTCCAGCCGGTAGGCGCGGCCCTCGGCCTCCACCTGGCAGGCGCCCTCGACCACGTACATCAGCTCGTCGTTGCGGTGCTGGTACTCCCGGCCCGCGTCCTGGTCCCCGGTGAACTCCAGTGCGTGCAGCTGGTGGTGGCCGCGGACCAGGGGGCGGACGCCCGGCACGGGGTTGAGCGCCGAGCCGTCGCCTGCCCGTACGAGGTCCACCGTGCGGGCGGTGTCGGAGGCGGCGAGCAGTTCGACGGCGGTGGTCTCCAGGGCGTCGGCGACCCGTTCGAGGGACCGCATGCTGGGCCGGGCACGCTCGTTCTCTATCTGGCTCAGGAAGGGCACCGACAGGCCGCTGCGCGCCGACACGGCGGCGAGCGTGAGGGACAGCGCGCGGCGCCGCTTGCGCACGGCCACGCCGACTCTCAGCGGCTCCTTGCCGTCCTTGTCCTTGCCCTTGTCGTCCCTGTCGTCCATCGTGCCGCGCGTACCGTCCGTACCGTCCCTGCTGTTCATTTCGGGGCTGCCCTCCCCATGTCCGTCGCACATCGGTGTGCTGTAAGCACCTTACGCAGCAACCGCCTCCGGTTTCGCCCGCACGGCTCTTCCCGTACCCACTCGCTCACGGACCGTGGCGGTCCGCGGCGCCCCGGCGCGGGCCCGCCGGCCGGGCCGGGGGCGCGGGGCGTTGCGGCATCATCGACTCCGTGACGACACGACGCCTGATGCTCCTGGACACCGCTTCCCTCTACTACCGCGCCTACTTCGGCGTTCCGGATTCCGTGAAGGCTCCCGACGGGACCCCGGTCAACGCCGTGCGCGGGCTGCTCGACTTCATCGGCCGGCTCGTCCAGGACCACCGGCCGGACGACCTGGTGGCGTGCATGGACGCCGACTGGCGCCCGCACTGGCGGGTGGAGCTGATCCCGTCGTACAAGGCCCACCGGGTCGCCGTGGAGACGGAGTCCGGACCGGACGTGGAGGAGACCCCGGACACGCTGGCCCCGCAGGTGCCCATCATCGAGGCCGCGCTGGACGCCTTCGGCATCGCGCGGGTGGGGGTGGCGGGTTACGAGGCGGACGACGTGATCGGCACGCTCACGGCCCGGGCGACGGGGCCGGTGGACATCGTCACCGGGGACCGGGACCTCTACCAGCTGGTCGACGACGCCCGGCAGCGCCGGGTGCTGTACCCGCTCAAGGGTGTGGGCACCCTCCAGGTGACGGACGAGGCCTGGCTGCGGGAGAAGTACGGGGTGGACGGCACCGGTTACGCGGACCTGGCGCTGCTGCGCGGGGATCCGAGCGACGGCCTGCCGGGGGTGGCGGGCATCGGCGAGAAGACGGCGGCGAAGCTGCTCGACGCCTACGGCGACCTGGCGGGGATCCTGGCCGCGGTGGACGATCCGACCTCGAAGCTCACCCCGACGCAGCGCAGGCGGCTGGACGAGTCGAGGCCCTATCTGGCCGTGGCTCCGAAGGTGGTCCGGGTGGCCTCCGACGTGCCGTTGCCGCAGTTCAGCGCGGCTCTTCCGGCTGCTCCGGCGCAGCCCGAGATGGTCGATGCACTAGCCCATCGGTGGGGTTTGGGTGGAGCCGTGTCCCGTCTGAGCGGCGCCTTGCACTCCTGAGGTGCTAACTTAGGTAAGGCTAAGTTTCGCAGGAGTTCAGGGGAGACACCGTGGCAGAAGGACGCGCCCGCACCGTCGGCACCGCCGTCGTCGTACGCACCGAGCGGCTCTCGCCGCACATGGTGCGGCTCGTGCTGGGTGGTGAGGAACTGGCGGACTTCGGCGCGGGCGCGTACACCGACCATTACGTCAAGCTCCTGTTCGCTCCCGCGGGTGTGAACTACCCCGCTCCCTGGGACCTCGAACGCATCCGCGCCGATTTCCCGCGGGCCCAGTGGCCGCGCCAGCGCGCGTACACCGTCCGCCACTGGGACCCGGTCCGCCTGGAGCTGACCCTCGACTTCGTCGTCCACGGCGACGAGGGCCTGGCCGGCCCGTGGGCGGCCCGGGTCCAGCCCGGTGAGGAGGTACGTTTCCTCGGCCCCGGCGGCGCCTACGCACCGGACCCGACGGCCGACTGGCACCTGCTGGTGGGCGACGAGAGCGCGCTGCCCGCCATCGCCGCCGCCATGGAGCGGATGCCGGCGGGCGCGGAGGTCCACGCCTTCATCGAGATCGAAGGCCCGGCCGACGAGCTGAAGGTCGCCACCCCCGACGGGATCACCCCGGTCTGGCTCCACCGCGGCGACCGCCCGGTCGGCCGGATGCTGGTGGAGGCCGTACAGGCCCTGGAGTTCCCCTCCGGCGACGTCCACGCCTTCGTCCACGGCGAGGCCGGCTTCGTCAAGGACCTGCGCCGGCACCTGCGCCTGGAGCGCGGTGTGGCACGCGAACGCCTCTCGATCTCCGGCTACTGGCGCCTGGGCGAGACCGACGAGGGCTGGCGGGCCATCAAGCGCGACTGGAACGCGACGGTCGAGGCGGAGCAGGAACACCGCGCCGCCGCCTGACCCTCCGGCGAGACGCCGTCCGGAGAAGCCCCCGCCCTCACCGGCGGGGGCTTCTCCCGCTCCGGTGCCCGCCCCCCGCCCAGGACGCGCGGGCCGGGGCGCCCCGCGCGACAATGTCCCCATGCGTACGCTCCGCGCACTCGGGGCCGCAGGCGCAGCGGTCCTGCTGACCGCCGCCGCTGCCACGGCCCCCGCGGCCGCGGCACCCTCTCCGCCGCCCGCCCCGCAGCCGCAGATCGACGACGCCGCCGTGGAGCGGGCCGTCGACCGGCTGGACCGGACCGTCACGGACATGATGCGCCGCACCGGCGTGCCGGGCGTCTCGGTCGCCGTCGTCCACGACGACGAGGTCGTCCACCTCGAGGCCTTCGGGGTCCGCCGCGCCGGCGGGAGCGCCGCCGTCGACCCGGACACCGTCTTCCAGATCGCGTCCCTCTCGAAGCCCGTCTCCTCCACGGTCGTGGCCGCCACCCTCACCGACCCCGACCAGTGGGACCGCCGCACCGAGCTGCCGGGCTTCGCCGTGAAGGACCCCTGGGTCACCGGGCACGTCACCACCGCCGACCTGTTCTCGCACCGCAGCGGGCTGCCCGACCACGCCGGCGACCTCCTGGAAGACCTCGGCTACGACCGGTCGTACATCCTCGACCACCTCCGGCTCGAACCCCTCTCGCCGTTCCGGTCGAGCTACGCCTACACGAACTTCGGCCTCACCGCGGCCGCCGAGGCCGTCGCCCGTGCCGAGGGCACCAGCTGGCAGAAGCTCGCCGAGGACACTCTCTTCAAGCCCGCCGGGATGACCTCCACCAGCACGGAGTTCTCCGCGTTCGCCGAACGTCCCGACCGGGCCTTCACGCACGTCAGGAACCCGGACGGCACCTGGAGCGCGGCCCACGTCCGCGACCCCGACGCCCAGGCCCCCGCGGGCGGTGTCAGCTCCACCGCCCGGGACATGTCGCGCTGGCTGCGCCTGCAGCTCGCCGACGGCACCCTCGACGGCAAGCGCATCGTCCCCTCCGACACCCTCGCCCGCACGCACGTCCCGCACGTCGTGTCCCAGCCGCCCGCGACCCCGACCGCCCGGACCGGCTTCTACGGCCTCGGCTGGAACGTCTCCTACGACGACGCGGGCCGCCTGCGCCTGAGCCACTCCGGCGCCTTCGAGCTCGGCGCGAACACCAACGTCACCATGCTCCCCCTGGAGAAGCTCGGCATCGTCGTCCTCACCAACGGCGCCCCCGTCGGCCTCGCCGACGCCGTCGCCCTGGACTTCTTCGACTTCGCCGAACACGGCAAGGTCACCACGGACTGGCTGGGACTCGCCGGCTCCCTCTACGCGCAGATGGACGCTGCGGGCCGCTCCCCCACCGACTACTCCCGCCCGCCCGCCGGCGCGAAGCCCGCCCGGGACGGCGCGGCGTACACCGGCAGCTACGACAACCCCTTCTACGGCGCGGCCACCGTGACCGCCGACCGCGCCGGAGCGCTCACCCTCGCGCTCGGCCCGGAGCCGCAGCGCTACCCCCTGACCCACTACGACGGCGACACGTTCAGCTTCGTCACCGCCGGGGAGAACGCCGTCGGCCGCACCGGCGTCACCTTCGCCGACGGCACGCTCCGCGTCGAGTACCTCGACGCCGACGGCCTCGGCACGTTCACCCGCCGGTAGCCGCATAGCCTGTCCCCGATGAGACGCAGAACCCAGGCACCGCCCTCGCCCCTCCCCCAGCGCGCCGGCATCGACCCGGTCCGCCTGCGGCTGCCCCCCGACCCGGACGGCGCCTGGCCCGACCTCGGCAGCTACCTGACGGACCGCTACGCCGGCACCCGCGGCGCGGAGTCGATGGCACGCCTGCTGGCCGCCGGCCGGGTCCTGGGCCCGGGCGGACGGGTGCTGTGCGCCCGGGACCCGTACGAGGCCGGCGCCTACCTGTGGTTCCACCGGGACATGGAACCCGAGCCGCCGGTGCCCTTCGCGCTGCGCGTCGTCCACCGGGACGCCCACCTGCTGGTCGTGGACAAGCCGCACTTCCTGGCGACGACGCCGCGCGGCAGCCACATCACCGAGACCGCGCTCGCCCGGCTGCGGGAGGAGCTGGGGCTGCCCGCCCTCAGTCCCGCGCACCGGCTGGACCGGCTGACGGCGGGACTGGTCATGTTCAGCGTCCGGCCCGAGGACCGCGGCGCCTACCAGCAGCTCTTCGAACGGCGCGAGGTCCACAAGGAGTACGAGGCCCTGGCACCCGTCGCCCCGGACCTCTCCCTGCCGCGCACCGTCCGCAGCCGGATCGAGAAGGTCCGCGGGGTCATCGCGGCGGCCGAGGTCCCCGGCACCCCCAACGCCGAGACCCGCGTGGAGCTGCTCGCGGACCGGGGCGGCCTGGGCCGCTACCGGCTCACCCCGTACACCGGACGCACCCACCAGCTGAGGGTGCACATGAACGGCCTGGGCCTGCCGATCCTGGGCGACCCGGTCTACCCGCGGGTGACCGACCCGGCCCCGGACGACTACCGCAGGCCGCTGCAACTCCTGGCCCGCACGCTCGCGTTCACCGACCCGGTGACCGGCGCAGCCCACCGCTTCGAGAGCGCCCGGACGCTGCGGGCCTGGGACGACCGCCCCGGCTGGGAGAACGGCCCCTGAGCCCAGGCTCCGGCCCGTACGGTGCACGGTGGCGGTCACGGCCCACCGGGTCACGACGACCCGGTGCCGCCCGCCCCACGGGCGGACGGCACCGGCGGGCGAGCACGCCCTAGCCCAGGGAGCTGTAGGCCACCACGCCGCGCAGCAGGGCGTCCACGGCCTTGCGGGCGTTCTTCGCGACCGTGCTGCCGCTGTCGCCCGTGGCCGACGGGGCGGCCGCGGCGATCTGCCCGAGGACGTCGATGACCTGCTTGCACCAGCGCACGAAGTCACCGGCGGGCATCTCCGCCTCCCGCAGCACCTCGTCCAGGCTCTTGTCGGAGGCCCACTGGTACGCCGCCCACGCGAAGCCGAGGTCCGGCTCGCGCTGGCCCACGCCCTCCGCCTGGTTGATGCGGTGCTCCTCCTCCAGTGCGTCGAGCCGGCCCCAGATGCGGACCATCTCGCCCAGCGCCACCTTCGCGGCGCCGCCCGGCACCTTGGGTGCGACCGCGTCGTCGGACTGCCGCGCCTCGAAGACCAGCGCCGAGACGCAGGCGGCCAGTTCGGCCGGGGACAGCCCCTCCCAGATCCGGGCCCGCAGGCACTCGGAGGCCAGCAGGTCGAGCTCGCCGTAGAGCCGGGCGAGCCGCCTGCCGTGGACGGTGACCTCGTCCTCGCGCAGGTAGTCCAGCTCGGTGAGGAGGGCGTGGATCCGGTCGAAGGTGCGGGCGATGGTGTTCGTCCGGCCCTCGATCCGCCGCTCCAGCGCCTGCGTGTCCCGCTTGAGCCGGTGGTAGCGCTCCGCCCAGCGGGCGTGGTCCTCGCGCTCGTCGCAGCCGTGGCAGGGGTGGGCCCGCAGCGCGGCGCGCAGCCGTGCGATCTCGCGGTCGTCGGCGGCCGCGGCACGGCCGCGGGCGCGCCGCTCCGGGGCGATGTGACCGGCCTTGCTGCGCAGTTGCGAGGCGAGGTCCCGGCGGGACTGCGGCGAGCGCGGGTTGAAGCTCTTCGGGATGCGCATCCGGTCGATGGCCTCGACGGGCACCGGGAAGTCGATCGCGGCGAGCCGCTTGACCTGCCGCTCGGCGGTGAGCACCAGCGGGCGCGGGCCCTCGGCGTACTCGTGGCCGCGGTGGCCGTGGACCCGTCCGGCGGGGACGCCCGGGTCCAGGACCAGCGCCAGCCCGGCGAACTTGCCCGTGGGGACGTGGATGATGTCGCCCGGCTTGAGCTTCTCCAGCGATCCGGCCGCCTGCACCCGCCGCTGGGCCGCGCCCTGCTTGGCCAGGTCCGTCTCGCGGTCCTTGAGGTCGCGGCGCAGCTGCGCGTACTCCTCGAAGTCGCCCAGGTGGCAGGTCATGCCCTCCTGGTAGCCCTCCAGGCCCTCCTCGTTGCGCTGCACCTGCCGAGAGATCCCGACGACCGAGCGGTCGGCCTGGAACTGCGCGAAGGAGGTCTCCAGCAGTTCGCGCGAACGGTGCCGCCCGAACTGGCTGACGAGGTTGACGGCCATGTTGTACGAGGGCCTGAAGCTGGAGCGCAGCGGATACGTACGGGTGCCCGCGAGTCCGGCGAGCCCGGCCGGGTCCATGCCGCGCTGCCAGAGCACGACCGCGTGGCCCTCGACGTCGATGCCGCGCCGGCCGGCCCGGCCGGTCAGCTGCGTGTACTCGCCGGGGGTGATGTCGGCGTGCTGCTCGCCGTTCCACTTGACCAGCTTCTCCAGGATCACCGTGCGCGCGGGCATGTTGATGCCCAGCGCCAGGGTCTCCGTGGCGAAGACGGCCTTCACCAGGCCGCGGACGAACAGCTCCTCGACGACCTCCTTGAAGGTCGGGAGCATGCCGGCGTGGTGGGCGGCGATGCCGCGCTCCAGGCCTTCCAGCCACTCGTAGTAGCCGAGGACGTGGAGGTCCTCGGCCGGGATGGAGGCCGTCCGCGCCTCGACGATCTCGCGCACCCGGACGCGCGCGGCCTCGTCGTTGAGGCGCAGGCCGGCGAACAGGCACTGCTGGACGGCGGCCTCGCAGCCGGCCCGGCTGAAGATGAAGTTGATGGCGGGCAGCAGCCCGTCGTTGTCGAGGCGGGCGATGACCTCGGGGCGGGACGGGGTCCAGATCCGGCCGCGGGAGCGCCGCTCGCGCTCGCGGTCGGCCTCGCGGACCATCTTGCCGCGCCGCCGGTCCTTGGGACTGTAGGTGCGGCTGTTCTCCTCGCGCGCCATGCGCAGCAGGTCGGGGTTGACCTCGCGGCGCGCGGAGCCGCGGCCGCCGTGGTCGGACTCCTCCTCGAAGAGGTTGTAGATGCGGCGGCCGGCCATGACGTGCTGCCACAGCGGGACGGGCCGCTCCTCGGAGACGATCACCTCGGTGTCGCCGCGCACGGTGTCCAGCCAGTCGCCGAACTCCTCCGCGTTGGACACGGTCGCCGAGAGGCTGACCAGGGTCACCGACGCGGGGAGGTGGATGATCACTTCCTCCCAGACGGCTCCGCGGAACCGGTCGGAGAGGTAGTGGACCTCGTCCATCACGACGTGGCCGAGGCCGCGCAGCGACTGGGAGCCCGCGTAGAGCATGTTGCGGAGCACCTCGGTGGTCATCACGACCACCGGCGCCTCGGAGTTGACGCTGTTGTCGCCGGTGAGCAGGCCCACCTTGTCGGCGCCGTAGCGCTTGACGAGGTCGGCGTACTTCTGGTTCGACAGGGCCTTGATCGGCGTCGTGTAGAAGCACTTGCGGCCCTGCTGGAGGGCCAGGTGCACGGCGAACTCGCCGACGATGGTCTTGCCGGAGCCCGTCGGGGCGGCGACGAGGACGCCCTTGCCGGCCTCCAGCGCCTTGCAGGCGTCGTCCTGGTACGCGTCGAGGTCGAAATCGTACATCTCGCGGAAGGGGGCCAGGGCAGTGGCGTCTTCGGCGGCGCGGCGCCGGGCAGCGGCGTACCGCTCGGCGGGGGAGAGTTCTTCGGTCATCTTGTTCTCGAGCCTACCCGCCCCCTCCGACAACAGTCGCGATCATTTATACGAGGAGACGGACCGCCCCGGGGACGCACTCCGCGACGGCCGGCAGCGCCCCCAGCGGCTCGCCGTCCGCGTACGCGGTCAGACCGGGGGCCTCCAGGGCGACCTTGCGGGCCCGGTGCACCGTGACCTTCGGGTGGCCGACGTGCCCGCCCCGGTAGACCTGCGGGAACACCCTGAGCAGGGTGGCCCGGCTGCAGTCGCCGACGACCGTCACGTCGAAGAGTCCGTCGTCGGGCACGGCGTCCGGGCAGATCCGCATGCCGCCGCCGTAGGAGGAGCCGTTGCCGACGGCCACCAGCGTCGCCTCGGTCTCGATCACCGGGCCGTCGTCCAGGGTGATCCGGTACGGGAACGGCCGGAAGGCGGCCAGTTCCGCGATCATCGCCAGGTCGTACGTGAACCGGCCCGCCGGAAGCCGCATCCGGTTGCCCCGGTCGTTGACCCTGGAGTCGAAGCCGGAGCACAGCACCGTCCCGTACCAGGTGGAGCCCACCCGCCCCAGGTCGACGGCGCGGGTGCGGCCCTCCTTGAGGGCCTCGGCCGCCGCCCGGCCCGCCCGCGCGGGCTCCCGTACGGGCAGGCCCGTGGCCCGTGCGAAGTCGTTGCCGGTGCCCACCGCCACCACCCCGAGCGGCACGGAGGTGCCGGCGAGCGCCTGGAGCGCCAGCGACACCATCCCGTCGCCGCCCACGGCGACGACCGCGCCGGCGCCCTCGCCGACGGCGGTCCTCAGCCGGGCCAGCGCGTCGCGGGCGTCGGTGCCCACGACGGTGCGTACGGAGAAACCGGCGTCCCGGAGCGCGGAAGCGGCCGGCTGCGCGGCGTGCGCGCCCCGGCCGCGTCCCGCGGTGGGATTGACGAAGAGGGTGACCTCGTGGCTCACCCGCCGGAATCTACCGGTCAGGTGGCGTCGTCGTAACCGTTGATCCGCTGGCGTCCGCCGTCGGCCTGCCCGGGCAGTGCCGTGGGGGCGGGTACGGCCTCCAGCTCACCGACCGGCTCGGGGGTGAGGTCCAGCTGCGAGGCCTCGTCGTCGCTCAGGCCCGCGTCGGGATCCTTGCGGCGGCGCCGCCGGTCGTTCAGCAGGCACAGGCCGAGCGCGAGGAAGTAGAGCGCGACGATGGGGGCGGCCAGCGCCAGCATGGTCGGCGGGTCACCGGTGGGCGTCGCGAACGCCGCGAAGATCGTGATGCCGAGCACGAACCCGCGCCACCAGCCCGCGAGCCGCTTGCCGGTGAGCACACCGGTGAAGTTCAGCAGGACCAGCAGGAGCGGCAGCTCGAAGGCCAGACCGAAGACGATCACCATGCGGGTGACCAGGTCCAGGTAGTCGTCGACGGGCAGCAGGTTCCGCGCGTGGTCGGGCGTGAACTCGAGCATGATCGTCGCGGTCTGCGGGAGGATCTTGTACGCGAGGACCGCGCCGGCCAGGAACAGGGGGGCGCCGACCGCGACGAAGCTGCGCGCGTACTTCTTCTCGTGGCTGTGCAGCCCGGGCGCGGCGAAGGCCCACAGCTGGTAGAGCCACACCGGCGCGGACAGCACCACGCCGGCCATCAACGAGACCTTGAGGGCGATCGAGAACGCCGAGATGAGGCCGTTCACGGTCATGTCGGCGCAGGGACGGCCGTTGCGCTGGGTCACCACGCCGTTGGTGCAGCCGACGGAGTCGAGCATCGGCTTCAGCAGGAAGTTGATGATGTCGCGGTAGAAGAAGGCGGCGACGATGGTGATCACCAGGATCGCCAGGACCGACTTCAGCAGGCGGTTTCGCAGCTCACGCAGGTGCTCGACGAGAGGCATGCGCCCTTCGGCGTCCTTCGCCTGTCGTTCTGGCTTCCCTTGCTTGCGGGCAGACTTGAGCAACCCACGTCCCTTGTCTCGTTGCAGATGACTGGAGTGCCGGGCGGCTGTCAGCCCTGGGCGGTGCGGTTCGGCTCGCCGACCGGACGGGAGCTCGTGACGTCACCGGGCGCGGCCTGGATGGTGCGCGGGGCGGGCTGCTGCGGCGCGGTCTGGTCCGCGGCCGGGGCGGCGGCGGCGTCCTCGTTCTCGCCGTCCTTCTTCATGGCCTTGGCCTCGCTCTTGAGGATGCGCGCCGACTTGCCCAGGGAGCGGGCCATGTCGGGGAGCTTCTTGGCGCCGAACAGCAGGATGATGACTCCGAGAATGACGAAGATTTCCCAACCCCTGAGGTTGCCGAACATAGGTATCTTCCTTTTCTCCGAGGTTCACAGCACACCGGCACGGGCGCCTAGGACTGTCTCTATGAGGATCGTAACCCCAGGGGGTTAACGCCCGGCAATCCCCGGGCGTCCCCTGTCTTGCGTCCCTCAAGGTCGGCAACCCTCCCGTCACACGGCTGTCGCGTTTGCTACTGCCGCACGCCGTGACCGGCCCTGGCCAGCCCCGCCGCGGCCTGCTCCAGGTCCCCCGACGCCTCGGTGATCCGGCGGCTGGCCCGGGCGACCTCGGCGGACAGCCTGCGGACCTCCACGAAGACCCGCACCGCCGCCACGGCGAGCACGACGAGCCCGAGGAATCCCAGAGCGATTGCAAACATCGGCCACAGCATGGGCCGAGCCTAGGCCACCACGGCCCTCAGATGCTGCGCAGGGTGCTCACTCCGCCACCGGTCAACAGCTCCACAATCCGCTCACCTGCGGGTTTCCGGACGGACACGCCGCATTCGGGACACGTGAAGGAGTAGAAAGTGGCTCTCCGGCTGCCGCCGATGGCCAGTCGCAGGGCGCTCGCGTCGAGCTCGAAGCGGGCTCGACAGTCGGGACAGGACGCCTTGAAGGCGACGGGTCCGGACGTTCGCGACATGGACCGCGCTCCCCTCAGACCTGTTCCCCGTACCCCGCGAGGGCCTCCCGCGCGGCGTTGCGCGCACTGTCCGCCAGCGCTGCGGGGGCCACGATCCGCCCCTCACGGCCCAGCCGCAGGGCGAGCCGGCGCAGCGATCCCGGGTCCGGGCTGCGCAGGGTGATCCGCAGACCGCCCTCCGCGAGCTCCTCGGCGCTGTCGTGCGGGTAGTACTCGGCGACCCAGCGGCCGCCCGGCCCCACCTCGACCACGACCTCCGGGTCCTCGGCGGAGGGCTGGACCAGCCCGACCGACAGGTCCCGCGGCTCGATGGCCGGGGGCTCCGCCCGCTCGTCCAGCAGCCGGATCTCCGCGACCCGGTCGAGCCGGAAGGTGCGGCGCGCCTCGGAGAGGTGGCACCAGCCCTCCAGGTAGGTGTGTCCCACGGCGAACAGCCGGATCGGGTCGACCTCGCGCTCGGTGAGCTCGTCCCGGGCGGGCGAGTAGTAGCGCAGCCACAGCCTGCGGCGCTCGGCGATGGCCCGGTCGACGTCCGCGAAGACGCCGCCCTCGGACTCGAAGGTCACCGACAGCCGGGAGCTGGCCCCCGCCGCCTCGCCGGCGGCCGCCTCCAGCTTCGCGGTCGCCCGCAGCAGGGCGTCGCGGTCGCTCTCGCGCAGACCGGGCAGGGTGGCCACGGCGCGCGCCGCGACCAGCAGCGCGGTCGCCTCGTCGGCGGCCAACCGCAGCGGCTCGGCGGTGGACTCGCCCGAGGCGTCGGGGTTGCGCCACCAGATGCGCTCCCCGTCGGTGTCGATGTCGAGCAGGTCCCCGCCCCGGAAGCTGGTCCCGCACATGGGCAGCACGTCGAGGTCGGAGATCAGCTCGTCCTCGGTGATGCCGAAGGCACGGGCGACGTCGGCGACGTGCGCACCGGGGCGCTCGCGCAGGTAGGTCACCAGGGACAGCATCCGGCGGGTCTGGTCGATGGCGTTGGCGGCCATGCTGGTACGTCTCCCCCTCAGGGCACGTCTGTGGATGTCGCGGTTCGGAAGAAAGGGCGCGGCGGCGGACCGGCCGCGCCGGAGGCGGTTCCCGGCGGGGCCGTCAGGCCCCGGCCACGGCCCGCAGCCGGTCGACCACGTCCGCCCGGAGGTCGGAGGGCCCGACCACGACGACGTCGGGACCGAATTCGACGAGCCAGGCGTCCAGCCCGTGCCCGTAGGGGATCTCCAGCTCGTCCCAGCCGTCCGCCCCCTCGCGGACCGCGGTGGCCCTGGCCCGCAGCGGGTAGCCCGCCCCGGCCCGCAGGCGGATCAGGGCGGAACGGTCCCCGCCCTCCCCCGCCCAGCCGGCCACGGTCTCCCGCACGGTCACCACGTCGGGGACCTCCGCGGTGTACTTCGCCGCCCGGGAGCGGACCTTCCCGGTGATCCGCGACAGCCGGAACACCCGCTCCGCCCCGCGGTCGCGGTCGTAGCCGGCCAGGTACCAGTGCCCGCGCCAGCACTCCAGCGCCCACGGCTCCACCTGCCGGGTCTCGGGCCGGGCCGCGGTGGACTTGCGGTAGTCGAAGACCACCGGGCGGCGGTCCCGGCAGGCCAGCATCAGCGGCTCGAAGGCCGCCTCGTGGACGGGGATGCGCGGCTCGATGGCGCTGCCCTGGGAGCCGTAGGCGTCCTCCGCCTCCGGCATCCCGCCGGCGCGCAGCTTCTGCAGGGCGCCGCTGGCGGCGCCGGCGAGCCGGGCCTGCTGCCAGACCTTCGCGGCGAGTCCCAGGGCCGCGGCCTCCTCGGCGTCCAGCGAGACGGGGGGCAGCCGGTTGCTGTCGCGGCGGGCCAGATAGCCGGTCTCGCCCTCCAGGTTCTCCACCGTCTCGATGACCAGGCCCAGTTCGCGCAGGTCGTCCTTGTCCCGCTCGAACATGCGGTTGAAGGACTCGTCGTTGCCGGCCTCCATGTACGCCTCGATGGAGCCGCGCAACTCGCGCTTGCTCAGCGGCCGGCGCGTCCCCAGCAGACACAGCGCCAGATTCATCAGCCGCTCGGCCTTGGCAATCGCCATGGACGCCCTTCCCCCCGTTCTCGACACACACTCGTGACCGTTGACCGTACCGTCCCGGCGGTCCCGGACAAAAGCGAGGGCCCCCGCCTCGGGCGGGGGCCCTCCACACACGACTGCCCGGGGTCAGGCGGCCATCAGGTCGCACACGAAGATCAGCGTCTCGCCCGGGGCGATCGCGCCGCCCGCGCCGCGGTCGCCGTAGGCGAGGTGGGCCGGGATCGTCAGCTTGCGACGGCCGCCGACCTTCATGCCCTGGACGCCCTGGTCCCAGCCGGCGATGACCTGGCCGACACCCAGCTGGAACTGCAGCGCGGAGCCGCGGTTCCAGGAAGCGTCGAACTCCTCGCCGGTGGAGAACGCCACGCCCACGTAGTGGACGGAGACGCGGGAACCGGCCTTGGCCTCGGCGCCGTCACCCAGCCAGATGTCCTCGATGACCAGGTCGGTCGGGGCCGGGCCCTCGGGGAAGTCGATCTCGGGCTTCTCGAGCTTGTCGCTCACGGAACTGCTCCTCAAAACTGATGGGACTACCGGGACAGTCTTACATCACGGCGAGGATGTCGAGGCTGAAGACCAGCGTCGAATTGGCCGGGATGGTGCCCTGCTCCTTGTCGCCGAAGCCCATGTCCGGCGGGATCACCAGCAGGACGCGGCTGCCGGCCTTCTTGCCGACGAGGCCGTCCTTCAGCCCCTTGACGGAGAGCTGCTCCAGCGGCCAGGTCACCGTCTGGTCCGAGGTGTAGGTGCTCTCGAACGTCTTGTCGTCCTTCCACGTCTTGCCGTTGAACTTGACGGTGACGGTGTTGGTGTCCTTCACCTCCGGCCCGTCGCCCTCGATGACGTAGTTCGAGACCAGCTTGGCCGGCGGGGTGACGTCCTTCGGGACGGTCACGGAGACTTCCTTGCCGTCCGTGTTCGTGCCGACCTTGGGCAGGTCCTTGTTGTCCTGGGCGACTTCCTTGCCCGCGGCCGAGGCCGGGACCGTGGTGCCCTTGACGATGTCCACGACGAAGACGAGCGTGGCGTTCGGCTGGATCTTCGGCGGCGAGCCCTGGGCGCCGTAACCGAGGTCCGGCGGAATCACCAGCTCCACGCGACTGCCGACCTTCTGGCCCTCCAGGCCCTGGTCCCAGCCCTTGATGACGGCGCCCGCGCCGATCGTCACGTCGAACGGCTTGCCCTTGCCGAAGCTCTGGTCGAACGGCTCCTTGCCGTCCCAGACCTGGCCGTAGTAGTTGACCTGGGCGATGTCGCCCTTCTTCAGCGCCGGGCCGGTGCCCTCGCTGACGGTCACCACCTTCAGCTCCTTGGGCGGCTCGCCCTTCCCCGTCGACAGGGTGGGCGTCTGCCCGAACTCGGCGCCCTTGGTGATGGCGGGCGCCCCGTTCTTCATCTGGGCGGAGTCGGAGCCGCTGTCATCGCCACACGCCGCTGTCGACAGCAGCAGAAGGGGTACGACAAGCAGGCCGGCAAGTCGGCGCACGTGTTCCTCAGATCTCAGACGGCAAGGTGGTCGCCCGCCACTCTAAGCCGTGCGAAGGGCCCCGCACGAGAAACGTACGGGGCCCTTCACAGAGTGCGATGTCACACACCAGGCCTACATGCCTGCGATCAGCTTCTCCACCCGGTCGTCCACCGAACGGAACGGGTCCTTGCACAGCACCGTCCGCTGCGCCTGGTCATTGAGCTTCAGGTGCACCCAGTCGACGGTGAAGTCCCGCCGCTGCTCCTGCGCCCGCCGGATGAAGTCGCCGCGCAGCCGCGCCCTCGTCGTCTGCGGGGGCACCGACTTGCCCTCGAAGATCTTGAGGTCGTTGCAGATCCGCGCCGCCTGCCCCTTCCGCTCCAGCAGGTAGTACAGCCCCCGCCGGCGGTGGATGTCGTGGTAGGCGAGGTCTATCTGCGCCACCCGCGGATTCGACATGGTCATGTTGTGCTTGGCCCGGTACCGCTCGATCAGCTGGTACTTCATGACCCAGTCGATCTCGGTCCCGATCCGGTCCAGGTCCTCCGCCTCGATCGCGTCCAGCGTGCGGCCCCACAGCTCCAGCACCTGGTCCACGACACCCGTACGGATGCCCCGGCGCTCGGCGAAGTCCACCGCCTTGTCGTAGTACTCCCGCTGGATCTCCAGCGCCGACGCCTCCCGGCCGCTCGCCAGGCGCACCTTGCGCTGGCCCGTGATGTCGTGGCTCACCTCGCGGATCGCCCGGATCGGGTTCTCCAGGGTGAGGTCGCGCATCACCGTGCCCGCCTCGATCATCCGCAGCACCAGGTCGGTCGCCCCGACCTTCAGCAGCATCGTCGTCTCCGACATGTTCGAGTCGCCCACGATCACGTGCAGCCGGCGGTACCGCTCCGCGTCCGCGTGCGGCTCGTCGCGCGTGTTGATGATCGGACGCGAACGGGTCGTCGCGGAACTGACGCCCTCCCAGATGTGCTCGGCCCGCTGGCTCACGCAGTACACCGCACCCCGCGGCGTCTGCAGCACCTTGCCCGCGCCGCAGATCAGCTGACGCGTGACGAGGAACGGAATGAGAATGTCCGCCAGACGGGAGAATTCCCCGTGCCGGGCCACCAGGTAGTTCTCGTGGCAGCCGTACGAGTTGCCCGCCGAGTCGGTGTTGTTCTTGAAGAGATAGACGTCGCCCGCGATTCCCTCCTCGTGCAGGCGGCGTTCGGCGTCGACGAGCAGTCCTTCGAGAATGCGCTCGCCGGCCTTGTCGTGGGTGACCAACTCGGTCACGTTGTCGCATTCGGGAGTTGCATATTCCGGATGCGAACCCACGTCCAGATACAGACGGGCACCGTTCCGCAGGAAGACGTTGCTGCTGCGGCCCCATGACACGACACGGCGGAAGAGGTAGCGCGCCACTTCGTCAGGAGACAGTCGGCGCTGTCCCCTGAACGTGCACGTGACGCCGTACTCGTTCTCCAGCCCGAAAATGCGGCGGTCCATGACTGAACATTACGCCTTCTGCCCTCTTCTGAAACCGGGTTCGCCTGCCCGGTTCGATCAGTTCCCCTCGGCGGACCCCCACATGCCGGGCGGACGGCGGCCGGACACCCCGGCGCGCCGCACCGCCGCGGCCCCGCCTCACTGCGCCGACCGGGCCTCCCCCGCGCCCTCGCGGACCCCGTCCGAAACCTCCCCGGACCCGGCCGCCACCGGCGCGGCCACGTGCCCGGCGGCCGACAGCGCCCGCTGAGTCAGCATCAGGACCACCAGCGCCGCGACACCTCCGGCACACGCCACGCCGAACCCCGCGGCGGCACCGCCCAGCTCCACCGCCGGACCCGCCGCGGCCGTACCGATGGCCGCCCCCACGCCGAAGAACGTCACCAGCCACGAGAACGCCTCCGTCACCGTGCCCGTCGGCGCGTGCCGGTCCACCACGATGAACGCGCACGCCAGCGACGGAGCCAGGAACACACCCGCCAGCGCCGACAGGGCCGCCATCGCCACCGGCCCCGGAACCAGCAGCAACGGCAGGTAACAGACCGCCAGCAGCGCCACCAGCACCCGCAGCCGGCCCTCGGCCGAACCGGGCCACGGCCGCGAACCGTAGAAGACACCGCCCACCAGGGCACCCAGCCCCAGGGCCGCCATCAGCCAGCCGTACACCGACTGCCCGCCGTGGTCGTCCGCGTACGCCACCGCGGCCACCGTGATCGACCCCAGCGCCATGCCCACGAAGAAGAACGCACCCAGCAGCGCCAGCAGCCCCCGCGAACGCAGGGCACCCAGCCAGTGCGCCTCACGCGGCTCCGAACGCCACTTCCGCGACGGCTCGCTCACCACGACCGACAGCGCACCCAGCACGCCGACCGCGTTCAGCGCCAGCAGCGCCCCCGCCGGCGACCACACCGCCACGAACAGCGTCACCAGCAGCGGACCGACCGTGAACATGATCTCCTGGGCCACCGCGTCCATCGCGTACGCCGCGTGCACCTTCTCCTCGCGGCCTCCGAGGACGCCCGGCCACAGCGCCCGCAGCCCGCCCTCCAGCGGCGGCGTGAAGAGCCCGGCCACCACCACCGCGGTGTACGCCGCCGGCGCCGATCCGGTCCCGGCGAACGCCAGCCACACCATGCCCAGCGCGGACAGCACCGCCGCGGGCAGCTGCACCCGCGGCTGCCCGAACAGGTCCACGGCCCGGCCCAGCAGCGGCTGGCCCAGCGCGTTCGCCAGCCCGTACGCCGCCGCCAGCGCGCCCGCCAGGCTGTAGCTGCCGCCCTCCGCCCGCGTGAACAGCACGATCGCGATCGGCGCGGTGGCATTGGGCAGCCGGCCTGTCAGCGTGCCCACCAGCAGCCTCGCGGCGTGCCGGGTCCCCAGCAGCTCCGCGTATCCCGCGGCCATCACAGCCCCCTTCTGCCCGGATCCAGCCGGGGTAATACGTATAACGTCAGGAGTCATACGTACCATGGCCGCAGTCGGCGGGTCCACCCCGCGAACCGCACGACCACCCCCGACCTCGCACGACAGGAGCCCCGTGTGACGAGACCCACCAGCCGCGACGTCGCCACCGCCGCCGGGGTCTCCCAGGCCACCGTGTCCCTCGTCCTCGGCGACAAGTGGACCGGCCGCGTCTCCCCGCGCACCGCCGACCTCGTCCGCGAGACCGCCGCCCGGCTCGGCTACCGCCCCAACCTCGCCGCCCGCAACCTCCGCCTCGGCTCCACCCGCACCGCCCTCCTCGTCGTCCCCGCCCTCACCAACGAGTTCTTCGCCCGCGTCTACACCGGCGCCGCCCGCGTCGCCGCCGCACACGGCTTCGGCGTCGTCCTCTACCCCTCCCCCGACGGCACCGGCCCCGCCCGCGACCCCTTCGCCTCCGCCCGCGCCGCCCTCGACGGCGTCATCGCCTCCTCCATGGCCGCCGACGCCCTCCACGCCATCGGCGGCGACACCCTCCCCCTCGTCATGCTCGACAGCGACCCCGCAGCCGGAGCCGCCTCGGCCCACGTCAACCTCGCCATGGCCGACGGCATGCGCCAGGTCACCGAACACCTCCTCGCCCTCGGCCACCGACGCTTCCTCCACCTCGCCCCCGACGTCGACTCCTGGACCTTCGACACCCGCGCCGACGCCCTCAGCGCCCTCCTCGGCCCCGGCCGCGCACTGCGCACCGTCCGGGCGCCCCTCACCGTCGACGGCGCCCGCACGGCCATGGAGGCCGCCCTCGCGGCCCCCGAGGACCGCCCCACCGCCATCGTCTGCGACGACGACATCCTCGCCGCCGGCGCCTGCAAGGCCGCCCGCCGCCTCGGCCTGCGCGTCCCCGAGGACCTCTCCGTCACCGGCTTCGACGACCTCGCCCTCGCCACCGCCGTCGACCCCGAGCTCACCACCGTCCACCTCCCCGCCGAACGCGTCGGCGAACAGGGCATGACCGCCCTCCTCGCCGTCCTCGACGGCACCCCCTGGACCGCCCCCGACATCCCCGTCCACCTCGTCGTCCGCGACTCCTGCGGCCCCGCCCCCGCCCCCTGACCGGACAGCGCCCCGCCCGGACACGACGAAGCCCCGGCCACCCCCGAAGGGGCGGCCGGGGCCGCGTCCTCACACCCTGCCCGGCGTCCTACTCGGCGTCGTCCTCCGGCGCCTCGTCATTGGACACCGCGTCCGCCTGCGCGGCCGCCGGCACGTCCGCCTCCAGCAGCCGGGACAGCTGCCGGCCCCGGATCCGCTTGAACTTGCGCTGCTGCGACCGGGTCCGGTCCAGCACCGCCACCTCCAGCCGCTCCGCCGGGATCGCCTTGTCGGCACCGTTCGCCTGACTGGACAGCGCCGCCACCGCCAGCTTCAACGCCTCGGACAGCGTCATCCCGTCCTGGTGACGCTGGTCCAGATAGGTGCTGATCTGCTCGGCGTTGCCGCCGACCGCGACCGAGCCGTGCTCGTCCACGATCGAACCGTCGTGCGGCAGCCGGTAGATCTGGTCACCGGCCGCCGTGGCACCGACCTCGGCCACCACCAGCTCCACCTCGTACGGCTTCTCGCCGGCCGAGGAGAAGATCGTGCCGAGGGTCTGCGCGTACACGTTCGCCAGCCCACGGGCCGTCACGTCGTCGCGGTCGTAGGTGTACCCCCGCAGATCCGCGTAACGCACACCGCCGATCCGCAGGTTCTCGTACTCGTTGTACTTGCCGGCGGCCGCGAAGCCGATCCGGTCGTAGATCTCGCTGAACTTGTGCAGCGCGCGGGACGGGTTCTCGCCGACGAACACGATGCCGTCGGCATACTGCAGCACGACGAGGCTGCGACCGCGGGCGATGCCCTTGCGGGCGTATTCCGCCCGGTCGGCCATGGCCTGCTGGGGTGACACATAGAACGGAGTCGACACCGGTATCCGTCCCTTTCTACTGGGCTCCTGGAGGGCTGATCGGATCAGAGCAGGGCGGCGCGCGGGCCGTCCGGCTCCTGGAGACGGCGGTCGGTGACCTTGCGGGCGAGCTCCTGGGACTCGCCCTCGGTCAGCCGCCGGAAGCCCTCGTCGGTGATGACGGTGACGATGGGGAAGATCTTGCGGTACAGGTCCGGGCCACCGGTCGCCGAGTCGTCGTCGGCGGCGTCGTACAGCGCCTGCACGACCAGCGTGGTGGCCTGATCCTCCGTCAGGTCGGGGCGGTAGAGCTTCTTCATGGAACCGCGGGCGAAGATGGAGCCCGAGCCCGTCGCCGCGTAGCCGTGCTCCTCGGAACGGCCGCCGGTGACGTCGTAGGAGAAGATGCGCCCCTTCTCCTTGCTCTCGTCGTAGCCCGCGAAGAGCGGCACCACGGCCAGGCCCTGCATGGCCATGCCGAGGTTGCTGCGGATCATCGTCGAGAGCCGGTTGGCCTTGCCCTCCAGGGAGAGCGTCGCCCCCTCCACCTTCTCGAAGTGCTCCAGCTCCAGCTGGAACAGCTTCACCATCTCCACGGCGAGGCCGGCCGTACCGGCGATGCCGACGGCGGAGTACTCGTCCGCCGGGAACACCTTCTCGATGTCCCGCTGCGCGATCATGTTCCCCATGGTGGCCCGCCGGTCACCGGCGAGCACGACCCCTCCGGGGAAGGTGGCGGCGACGATGGTCGTCCCGTGCGGGGCCTCGACGACCCCCTCGGGCAGCTGCCGCTTCCCCGGCAGCATCTCCGGCGCGTGCGCGCCCAGGAAGTCCATGAAGGACGACGACCCCGGCGTCAGGAAGGCTGCCGGTAGACGCCCTGTGCTACGAGTGTTGGGTTCCACAGGTTTCCTTCCACGTAAGCGGCTGCACGCCTCATGACGTCCGGCCGATCCTTGAACTGCCCCAGGGCTGCGTTACAGCTGAAGCACAGTACGCCTCGGACCTTACCCGTCTGATGATCGTGATCCACATGCTCTGCCGGGCCTTCTTGGCAGATCACGCAGACCCCGCCCTGAGCAACGAGCTGGCCCATCCCTCCGGGGTGGTTCCATTCGCTTCCCATTCGGAATGCGGCTTGATCTCCTCACACTGAGGACATCGTTTGTGGCCTGACGGCACGGCCACCTTCACCCGCACCGTCCGCCCTTGCGCTTCCTGGCGGGCTTTGCAGTACTCCGCCCAGCACGTGCGGCAGTACGCCTGTAAGCCGTCGGCGTTGGAGCGGTTGCTCGCGTATTCCGCCCGCGGCCTGTCCTGCTTACAGCGCGAACACCGCTTCGTACCCTCGGACAACCACCCAACCACCGAACCTTCGATTCGAAGGTCAAACGGCCCTACTGGCCACCCTTCTGCACGAAGGACCGCACGAAGTCCTCAGCATTCTCCTCGAGTACATCGTCAATCTCGTCAAGTACGGAGTCGACGTCGTCGGAGAGCTTTTCCTGGCGCTCCTTGAGGTCGGTCGATTCCTCGACCGCCGCCTCCTCGACCTCCTCGGTCGAGCGCGTCGCCTTCTGCTGTCCGCCGCCGGTGTCCTTGGTCGCCATGTCTACCTCACCCCGCTCGGTTCGCACGCTCATGTCGAGAGACCCCGGGATTCGGGATCTCTCAAGATCAGACCCTACGTCGGACCCTATAGGGAGGGTCCGACATTCGTCCCCGTACTTTCGCAGTCCGGTTCTCCTCATGATTCCCGGACAGCCGGCATTTCAGCCGCGTTCACTGCCCCGAAAGCACCCGCACCAGGTCCTCCGCCGTGCGGCAGCGGTCCAGGAGCTCCTTGACGTGGTTGCGGGTCCCCCGCAGGGGCTCCAGCGTCGGGACGCGCTGGAGCGAGTCCCGGCCCGGGAGGTCGAAGATCACCGAGTCCCAGGAGGCCGCCGCCACGTCGTCCGCGTACTGCTCCAGGCAGCGGCCGCGGAAGTAGGCCCTGGTGTCCTCCGGGGGCTTGCTCTGAGCCCGCTCCACCGCGGTCTCGTCCACCAGCCGCTTCATCTTGCCGCGGGCCACCAGGCGGTTGTACAGGCCCTTCTCGGGCCGTACGTCCGAGTACTGGAGGTCCACCAGGTGCAGCCGCGCCGCGTCCCAGTCGAGGCCGTCCCGGCGGCGGTAGCCCTCCAGGATCTCCCGCTTCGCGATCCAGTCCAGCTCCCCCGAAAGGCTCATCGGGTCGCTCTCCAGCCGGCCCAGCACGTCCTCCCAGCGGGCCAGCACGTCCTTGGTCTGCTCGTCGGCGTCGGAGCCGAAACGCTCGTCCACGTACTTCCTGGCCAGCTCGAAGTACTCCATCTGGAGCTGCACCGCAGTCAGTGTCCGGCCGCTGCGCAGCGTGATCAGGTAGCTCAGCCCGGGGTCGTGGGAGACGTGGTGGAGGGTGCGTACGGGCTGGTCGACGGCCAGGTCGACGCTGATGAACCCGTCCTCGATCATGGACAGGACGAGCGCCGTCGTGCCGAGCTTGAGGTAGGTGGAGATCTCGGACAGGTTGGCGTCGCCGATGATCACGTGGAGCCGGCGGTACTTCTCGGCGTCCGAGTGGGGTTCGTCGCGGGTGTTGATGATGGGGCGCTTGAGGGTGGTCTCCAGGCCGACCTCGACCTCGAAGTAGTCCGCGCGCTGGCTGATCTGGAAGCCGTGCTCGCGGCCGTCCTGGCCGATGCCGACGCGTCCGGCGCCGGTGACGACCTGGCGGGAGACGAAGAAGGGAGTCAGGTGGCGCACGATGTCCGAGAAGGGGGTCTCCCGCTTCATCAGGTAGTTCTCGTGCGTGCCGTAGGAGGCGCCCTTGTTGTCGGTGTTGTTCTTGTAGAGGTGGATCGGCTGGGCGCCGGGGAGCTGGGCGGCGCGTACGGCCGCCTCGGCCATGATCCGTTCGCCGGCCTTGTCCCAGAGGACGGCGTCCAGGGGGTTGGTGATCTCCGGGGAGCTGTACTCGGGGTGCGCGTGGTCGACGTAGAGCCGGGCACCGTTGGTGAGGATGACATTGGCGAGGCCGATGTCCTCGTCGGTGAGCTGACTGCTGTCGGCGGCCTCGCGGGCGAGGTCGAAGCCGCGGGCGTCCCGCAGCGGGTTCTCCTCCTCGAAGTCCCAGCGGGCGCGTCGCGCCCGGTGCATCGCCGCCGCGTAGGCGTTGACGATCTGGGACGAGGTGAGCATGGCATTGGCGTTCGGGTGACCGGGGACGGAGATCCCGTACTCCGTCTCGATCCCCATTACTCGCCGTACGGTCATGCGGCCCTCCTTGCCCGGCGGCGCCCCCCTCCGGGGGCGGCGCTCAAGTACCGCTGGTGCTCCGGTGCGTGTGACTGTGCGGTGCCCGTCCCCGCACTGCGCGTCCGGCGGTACGGAAGAGCCTAGAACCACTGCGCGCTCGTGGGGAGATCATTTCCGTCATTGAATCTGCCCTGTCACCGGCTGAAAAGCGGCCGGTTAAGCGGTGGGGTAAAGCAGGCGGCTGCGGATGCCCGGGGAGGGCATCCGCAGCCGCTCCGCCTCAGAGGTACTGACCGGTGTTCGCCACCGTGTCGATGGAGCGTCCGGTGTCCGCGCCCTGCTTTCCGGTGACGAGGGTGCGGATGAATACGATCCGCTCGCCCTTCTTTCCGGAGATTCGGGCCCAGTCGTCCGGGTTGGTGGTGTTGGGCAGGTCCTCGTTCTCCTTGAACTCGTCCACGCACGCCTGGAGGAGGTGGGAGACCCGGAGGCCCTTCTGGTTGTGCTCGAGGAAGGCCTTGATGGCCATCTTCTTCGCACGGTCGACGATGTTCTGGATCATCGCGCCCGAGTTGAAGTCCTTGAAGTAGAGGACTTCCTTGTCGCCGTTGGCGTACGTGACCTCGAGGAAGCGGTTCTCCTCGGTTTCGGCGTACATCTGCTCGACGACGGTCTGGATCATGCTGTGGACGGTGCCGGCCGTGGAGCCCTGGTGTTCGGACAGGTCGTCCGTGTGCAGGGGCAGCGAGGCCTTGAGGTACTTCGCGAAGATGTCCTTCGCGGCCTCGGCGTCCGGACGCTCGATCTTGATCTTCACGTCGAGGCGGCCGGGGCGCAGGATGGCCGGGTCGATCATGTCCTCGCGGTTGGAGGCGCCGATGACGATGACGTTCTCCAGGCCCTCGACGCCGTCGATCTCGGCGAGGAGCTGCGGGACGATGGTGTTCTCGACGTCCGAGCTGACTCCGGATCCGCGGGTGCGGAAGAGGGATTCCATCTCGTCGAAGAAGACGATGACGGGGGTCCCCTCGCTCGCCTTCTCGCGTGCGCGCTGGAAGACGAGGCGGATGTGGCGCTCGGTTTCGCCGACGTACTTGTTGAGGAGCTCGGGTCCCTTGATGTTCAGGAAGTACGACTTCCCCTGGGCCTGTCCGGTCACCTCGGCGACCTTCTTGGCAAGGGAGTTGGCGACGGCCTTGGCGATGAGCGTCTTGCCGCAGCCGGGCGGGCCGTAGAGCAGGATGCCCTTCGGGGGCCGCAGTTCGTGTTCCTTGAACAGGTCGGGGTAGAGGTACGGGAGCTCGACCGCGTCGCGGATCAGCTCGATCTGGTCGCCCAGGCCGCCGATCTTGTCGTAGTCGATGTCGGGGACCTCTTCGAGGACGAGGTCCTCGACCTCGCTCTTGGGGACGACCTCGTAGACGTAGCCGGAGCGGGGTTCGAGCAGGAGGGCGTCGCCGGGGCGGATGGTGATGTCCAGGAGCGGCTCGGCGAGCCTCACCACCCTCTCCTCGTCGGTGTGCCCGACGACCAGGGCGCGCTCGCCGTCCTCGAGGATCTCCTTGAGGGTGACGATGTCCCCGGCCCGCTCGAATTCCATGGCCTCGACCACGTTGAGGGCCTCGTTGAGCATGACCTCCTGGCCGCGCCGGAGGTCTTCCGGGTCGACGCTGGGGCTGACGTTCACGCGGAGCTTTCGGCCTCCGGTGAAGATGTCGACGGTGCCGTCCTCGTTCGACTGCAGGAAGACACCGAAGCCGGCCGGCGGCTGTGCGAGCCGGTCGACTTCCTCCTTGAGGGCCACGATCTGATCGCGGGCCTCACGGAGGGTATTCGCGAGTCGTTCGTTCTGTGCGGAGACGCCGGCCAGATTTGTCTGGAGCTCGACGATCCGCTCTTCGAGAATCCTCGTGTGTCGCGGAGAGTCGGCGAGCTTTCGTCGCAGGACGGCGATTTCCTGCTCGAGATAGGCAACCTGACCGGCGGGGTCCTCGGACCCTCGCGCGGGCCGGATGCCGCGGTTGATGTCGTCGTCGTGGGCTGCCACGGTCCTCACCTCCTCCAAGGGGAGCTGGACGCTTCCTGACCCTACCTGGGCTGGTGGTGATTGAAACCCCTAGATCACAAAGACGATAGGGGTGTGTCCGATCTTCACCCTTGCGTACTCCCTCACGCCAAGGAAATACCCACCCATCAAACTCGGGAAGCAGCCGGTTGTAAGGTCGAAGTGTTCAACACCCGTCAGGGCCCGCGCGACTTGCTTCGGGTCGTGACCGGGATGGATCACTCACCGCAGGGAACGGCAGGAGATATGAGCGTGCAGCAGGAGGCTCCGACGGGTGGCGCCGATGGGGCCGGCGAGCCGCTTGAGGTCTGGATCGACCAGGACCTCTGCACCGGGGACGGCATCTGTGCGCAGTACGCGCCGGAGGTGTTCGAGCTGGACATCGACGGTCTGGCGTACGTGAAGAGCGCGGACGACGAGCTGCTGCAGGACGTGGGGGCGACCACTCCGGTTCCCTTGACGCTGCTGCAGGACGTGGTCGACTCGGCGAAGGAGTGCCCGGGTGACTGCATTCACGTAAGGCGCGTTTCGGACAGGGTGGAGGTATACGGCCCGGACGCGGAGTGACGGTTCAAACACTCCTGGCGGCCGAGTCCGTAAGCTCCTGGCGGAATTTTCCGTCGGTCCAGCGCCACTTGGCGAGCTGGGTCTTGTCGGGGCAGCAGCGGGGTACGTCGGGGCCCGAGTAGCCGAGCAGGGTGGCGGAGACGGTCCGGTCGCTCACGGTGAGTTCCGTGGCGCTCTGGCGCTGGGGGGTGTCCAGGAGGGTGGCGACGACGCGGGCGCCCGCGGGGTCGGTGCGGTCCTGGGTGAGGACGTAGATCGCGTGCGGCGGGGTGCCGGATCCGGCCTGGCAGCGGACGGCCGCGACGGTTTCGGGGCGGCCGTCGCCGTCGAGGTCGCCCTGGGCGCTGGCGGTGACGGCGCGGGGGGCGCCCTTGCAGTCGAGGGGGTAGGCGGCGGCCGCGGGGTCGGGAGCGGCGGCCTGGGGGCCCGGGGCGGCGGCGGTGCCGGTGGTGGCCGCGGGGGTGCCGGTGGCCGGCTGGACGAGTCCCGCGGTGGCTATGACGGCTGCCATGGCGGTGGCCGTGGCGAGCCAGTGGAGGGTCTTGGTCCGGGTGTGGTCCAGGTCCGTGTTCGGTGCCGGCGCGGCGGGGCTGTGCAGCACGCGGGGTGTCTCCTGTGCGACGGGTGACGGGGAGCCAGCATCGTGCCACACCTCACACGGGGGTGGAACGGGCGGGTCCGGGGCCGTTGCGGGGCAACGAAAAGGCGCTGCGGCGCAGTTCCCGGGTGGTCGGGGGAACTGCGCCGCAGCGCCGTGGTGTTGGGTGGGCCCGGGGCTCAGGCGGAGCGGTCGCTGCCGGGGCCCTCGTAGTCCTCGCCGTAGGCGCCCTTGGCGGGGCGGCGGCGGCGCATCGGGGGTTCGACGCCGTCCGCGAGGCGGCGGGCGGTGACGAGGAAGCCGGTGTGGCCGATCATCCGGTGGTCCGGGCGGACGGCGAGGCCTTCGACGTGCCAGTTGCGGATCATCGATTCCCAGGGCTGCGGTTCGGCGAAGCAGCCGATCTCGCGGATGGACTCGACGGTCTTGGACAGCTGGGTGGTGGTGGCCACGTAGCAGCAGAGGATGCCGCCGGGGACGAGGGCCTTGGAGACGGCCTCGAGGCATTCCCAGGGGGCGAGCATGTCGAGGATGACCCGGTCGACGTCGGTGTCGGAGAGGTTGTCCTGGAGGTCGCCGACGGTGAGCTGCCAGGCCGGGTGGGGGCCGCCGAAGTAACGTTCCACGTTGGCGGTGGCGATCTCGGCGAAGTCCTGGCGGCGCTCGTAGCTGTGGAGCATGCCCTGGTCGCCGATGGCGCGCAGCAGGAAGCTGCTCAGGGAGCCGGAGCCCACGCCCGCTTCCACGACGCGTGCGCCGGGGAAGATGTCGGCGAAGGCCAGGATCTGGCCCGCGTCCTTGGGGTAGACCACGGCGGCGCCGCGGGGCATGGACAGGACGTAGTCGGGGAGCAGGGGGCGCAGCGCGAGGTAGGCGACGTTCCCCGTGGTACGGACAACACTGCCTTCGGGAGCGCCGATCAGCTCGTCGTGGGGGAAGGAACCCTTGTGGGTGTGGAAATTCTTCCCGGCTTCGAGCGTGAACGTGTAGTGGCGGCCCTTGGGGTCGGTGAGCTGAACCTGGTCCCCGACCTTGAAGGGCCCGCGTCGGCGGGCGGCACCGGTCGGTTCGGACATGTGACCAGTGTATTGGCTTCAGGACCGGGGCCGTGCCATGGCCTTCACGAAGGCGGTCTCGACGTCGAGGGTGGACAGGACGCCGTAGACGGCTCCGCCGGGTTCGAGGACGAGGTACTCGGTGGCGGGGGTGGCGCGGAGGTGGTCGAGGAGTTCTTCGCCGGTGAGGTCCGCGGAAACCTTCATGCCGTCGGTGAGGTCCTGGGCGAGGGTGCTGACGGCGACCCAGGGGCGGCGGTGTTCGGGGACGGAGGCGATGGCGCTTTCGCGGACGATGGCGACGGGGTCGCCGTGGCCGTCGACGACGACGAGGGCGCGGGCTCCGGCTTCGTTGGCGCGGCGGAGGGCCTCGGAGAGGGGGGTGGCGTTCTCGACGGGGATGGCGCGGCGGGTGAGGGTGCGGGCGCGGAGTTCGGGGAGGTGTTCGCGCAGGCGGGCCATGCGCAGGCTGTTGCCGGCTCCGGTCCAGATGATGGCGGCGAGGATCGCGGCGAGGAGGGCGTCCATGACGGTGTCCATGCCGCCGATCTCTTCGGTGCGGTTGCCGAGGAGTCCGGTGTGGGTGAGCAGGGGCAGGCCGAGGAGGACGGCGACGGCGAGGGCGCGGCCGACCCAGGCGGCGGCGATGGTGCCGGTCATGGGTTTGCCGGTGATGCCCCAGATGACGGCGCGGAGCATGCGGCCGCCGTCGAGGGGGAGGCCGGGGAGGAGGTTGAAGAAGGCGACGAGGAGGTTCGAGATCATCAGGCCGGCGAGGAGGACGCCGGGGACGGTGGCCGGGTCGACGGCTTTCATGCCGAGGTAGAAGGCTCCGGCGAGGAGGAGGGAGAGGAGGGGGCCGACGAAGGCGAGGACGAATTCGCGGCCGGGTGTCTCGGACTCCTTCTCGATCTCGGAGACGCCGCCGAAGAACTGGAGCTGGATGCGGCGGACGGGGAGTTTGAAGCGGAGGGCGGCGACGGTGTGGGCGAGTTCGTGGACGAGTACGGAGGCGTAGAAGGCGACGGCGAAGAAGAGGGAGACCAGGTAGCGGACGGGGCCGAGGTCGGGGAGGACGCGGTCGAGCTGGTCGCCGAAGACCCAGGTGATGAGGGCGGCGACGAGGAACCAGCTGGGCGAGACGTAGACGGGTACGCCGAAGGGGCGGCCCATGAGGAGTCCGCCGCCCGGTCCTGAGCGGCGGTTTCCGCGCTCGCCGGTTTGGTCGGTGTCTGCCACGGCTGTCCTTCGTTCGGTGCTGGTGGTTCGTGTGGGGTGTGCGTCGCGTTCGGTGGTGGGGGGCGCTGTGCTGTGGCGCCGGGTGATGCTCCGATCATGCAGTGCGAGGGGGCTTGGCGTCGATGGTATGCGCGTGCTGTCCGTGGCGGGTCGTAGGGTTTTGTGCATGACGATGACCCCTGGGGCCGAGCCGGGTGCGGCCGTGCCTGCCGTGCCGGCCGCCGTGGCGCCTTCTTCGCTCTCTCCTTCCCGGGCGAGCGATTTCATGCAGTGCCCTTTGCTGTACCGGTTCCGGGTGATCGACCGGCTGCCGGAGAAGCCGAGTGCGGCGGCGACGCGGGGGACGCTGGTGCACGCGGTGCTGGAGCGGCTCTTCGACGATCCCGCGCAGGAGCGGACGGCTCCGCGGGCGAAGGCGCTGGTTCCGGGGCAGTGGGACCGGTTGCTGGAGTCGAAGCCGGAGCTGACGGAGCTGTTCCCGCCGGGGGACGAGGGGGCGGGGCTGGCGCGGTGGCTGACGGAGGCGGAGGCGCTGGTCGAGCGGTGGTTCACGCTGGAGGACCCGACGCGGCTGGAGCCGGTGGAGCGGGAGTTCTTCGTGGAGACGGAGCTGGAGTCGGGCTTGCGTCTGCGGGGGATCATCGACCGGGTGGACGTGGCGCCGACGGGTGAGGTGCGGATCGTCGACTACAAGACGGGGAAGGCGCCGCGGCCGGAGTACGCGGAGGGTGCGCTGTTCCAGATGAAGTTCTACGCGCTGGTGGTGTGGCGGCTGAAGCAGGTCGTGCCGCGGCGGTTGCAGCTGGTGTACCTGGGCAGTGGGGACGTGCTGACGTACGACCCGGTGGTGGCGGATCTGGAGCGGGTGGAGCGCAAGCTGCTCGCGCTGTGGGAGGCGATCCGGGAGGCGACGCTGACGGGTGAGTGGCGGCCGCGGCCGACGAAGCTGTGCGGCTGGTGTGATCACCAGGCGGTGTGTCCGGAGTTCGGTGGTACTCCCCCGGTGTATCCGCTGCCGGTGGTGCCGCGGCCGGCCGGGGAGCCCGGGCTGCCGCCGGGGGCGTGAGTCCTTGATCGTCGGGCCAGGGCAGAATGGGCGGTCCGACGAATCGCGACGAATACGAGGTATCCCCCGTGGCCATCCGCGTCCTTCTGGTCGACGACCAGCCACTGCTGCGCACGGGCTTCCGGATGATCCTGGAGGCGGAGGGGGACCTGGCGGTGGTCGGCGAGGCCGGGGACGGTCTGCAGGCGCTGGACCAGGTGCGGGCGCTGCAGCCGGACGTGGTGCTGATGGACATCCGGATGCCACGGATGGACGGGGTGGAGGCGACCCGGCAGATCACGGGTCCGGGCCGGGACGGTCCGGCGAAGGTGCTGGTGCTGACCACGTTCGATCTGGACGAGTACGTGGTGGAGGCGTTGCGGGCGGGGGCGAGCGGGTTCCTGCTGAAGGACGCGCCGGCCGCCGAGCTGGTGCAGGCGATCCGGGTGGTGGCGGCGGGCGAGGCGATGCTGGCTCCGAGCATCACGCGGCGGCTGCTGGACAAGTACGCGGGGCACCTGCCGTCGGGTGAGGAGTCCCTGCCGGACACGCTGGGGACGCTGACGGAGCGCGAGGTCGAGGTGCTGCGGCTGGTGGCGCGGGGGCTGTCGAACGCGGAGATCGCGGCGGACCTGTTCGTGAGCGAGACGACGGTGAAGACGCATGTGGGTCACGTGCTGACGAAGCTGGGTCTGCGGGACCGGGTGCAGGCCGCGGTGTACGCGTACGAGAGCGGTCTGGTGCGGCCGGGGGCCCAGTAGGGCCGCAGGTACGGCGGAGGGGCACCCCGCGGCGGTCGCCGCGGGGTGCCCCTCTTTCCGCTGTTTCCGGTGCGGTGCCGGCTCAGCCCTTGCTGATCTCCCAGAAGCGGAAGACGGTGGAGGCGTCGAGGGACCACTGCAGGCCGGTGACGTTCTGGCGGGTGACGGCGTACTGCTTGCCCTGCCAGAGCGGGATGAGCGGGAGCTCGTCCGCGACGATGTCCTGGAGGCGGTTGTAGTCCGTGTTGGCCGCGGTGCGGTCGGACTTGGCGGAGGTCGACGGGATGATGGTCCCGGTGATCTCCTTGTTGTCGTAGTTGTTGTTCAGGACGTTGCCCGGGCCGAAGAACGGCTGGGTGAAGTTGTCGGCGTCCGGGTAGTCGGGGACCCAGCCCTTGACGTAGATGCCGTACTTGCCGGCCTGGATGTCCTTCTCGTACTGCTCGTACTCGACGGACTTGACGTCGGCCTCGAAGAGTCCGCTGTCGTTGAGCTGCTTGGCGATGATCTCGAACTGCTGGTCGGTGGAGGGACCGTAGCGGGACGGGGTCGAGTAGAGGGTGACCTTGACCTTGCCGTTGATGTTGGCGGCCTTGAGGACGGCCTTGGCCTTCTCGGGCTGCGGGGTGCCGCCGTAGCGGTCGAAGAACGGCGTGGTGTGGCCGGCGATGCCGGTCGGGACGATGGAGTACAGGGCGGTGGCGGTGCCCTGGTAGACGTCCTTGACGAGCGCTTCGCGGTCGATGAGGTAGGCGATGGCCTTGCGGACGGGGAGCTTGCCGACGACCGGGTCGTTCACGTTGAAGACCATGTGCTCGACCTCGGCGCCGGTGCCCTGGACGACGTCGATCTTGTCGTCGCCGGTCTTGCTGGAGGCGAGGGCGGCGATGTCCTTGGCGGCGAGGCCGCGGAAGGCGAAGTCGACGTCTCCGCTTTCGAGGACGGTCTTGAGACCGGCCTGGTCGCCGTTGAAGAACTTCAGCGTGACGCCGGTGTTCTTGGGCTTGGCCTTGCCGGTGTAGGACTCGTTGACGGAGAAGGTGGCGCTCTTCTCGCCGAAGGAGTCCAGCTTGTAGACGCCGGAGCCGATGGCCTTGTTGTCGGTGCGCAGCTTGTCGGCCGGGTATTCGCGGTGGTCGACGATGGAGCCGGCACCCGACGCGATCTTGCTGGGGAAGGTGGCGTCGGAGGTCTTGAGGCGGAAGACGATCGTCTGCTCGTCGGGGGCGTCGATGCCGGCGATCGACGAGAGCATGACGGCGGGGCCGTTCTCGTCGTTGATCTTCAGGGTGCGCTCGAAGGAGAACTTGACGTCCTTGGAGGTCAGCTTGTTGCCGTTGCTGAACTTCAGGTCGGTCCGCAGGGTGCACTTGAAGAGCTTGCTGTCGGCGCCCTCGAACGCGCAGGACTGGGCGGCGTCCGGCTCGGGGGCGATGCCGCCCTTGGGGAAGCTCAGCAGCGACTGGTAGACGTTGTTGAAGAGCAGCCAGGAGCCCGGGTCGTAGCCGGATGCCGGGTCGGTGGACTTCACCTTGTCGGATATGCCCATGACCACGCCCTTGCCGCTGCCGGCATTGGAGCCATCGGTCGAACCGCAACCGCTGAGCAGCGCGGCGGCGGTGGCTGCGCCGAGCGGGGCCGCCAGCCACTGGTTACGTCGATTCACGCGAACGTCCTTCACAGTCGAACTGTTTCGTTGCTCCGGCCCGCGACATCCGCTGCCGGTCTCTGCCTTTCTCAGCCGCTCACACCGCGGCCGAGCTCCCACAGCTGGAGGTCGGAGATGGCGTTGACCGACCACTCCACTCCGGTGATCCCGTCGCGTGCGGCGACGTACTGCTTGCCCTGCCACAGGGGCAGGACGGGCACGTCCTCGGCGACGATGTCCTGTATCTCCGCGATCGCGGGGGCGGCGACGCTGCGGTCGGCCGCCCGCCGGGATTCGGGGAGGAGCCTGGTGCGCACCGTGCTGTTGGCGTACGGGGTGCCCAGGAAGTTGTCCTGCTCCAGGAACGGGGCGAGGAAGTTGTCGGCGTCCGGGTAGTCGGGGAACCAGCCGAGCCCGTAGGCGGCGTGGTCGCCCTTCTTCTGGGTGGGGCGGAAGCTGTTCCACTCGCTGCCCTGGACGGTGATGTCGAAGAGCTGGGTGGAGTTGAGCTGGGCCTTGAGGGCCTCGAACTCGGCCGCCGTGCCGTCGCCGTAGTGGTCGTTGGTGTAGTGCAGGGTCAGCTTGACCGGGGTCTTGATCCCGGCGTCCTTCAGCAGCGCGGCGGCCTTGGCGGTGTTGGCCTCGCCGTACTTGTTGTAGAAGGAGTTGACGTGGCCGGTCACCGAGGTGGGGACCAGCGAGTAGAGCGGCTGCGCGGACTTGCCGTAGACCTTGGAGATGAGGGACCCGCGGTCGACGGCGGCGGCCAGGGCCTGGCGTACGGCCTTGTCCTTGACGACGGGGGCGTCGGTGTTGAAGCCGAGGTAGCGGATCTCCAGGCCGGGCATCGGGACGAGCTTGACGCCCTTGGGCGGGTTCGCGCTGAGGTCGGTGATCTGGGCGGGCGACAGGGTGCGGGAGACCATGTGGATCTTCCCGTCGGTGAGCGCCTTGCCCATGGTCTCGGAGTCGTCGAAGGTGCGCAGTTCGACCTTGTCGTTCTGCAGCTTGATGTCGCCCTTGTAGTGGGGGTTCTTGCTGAAGACGGCGCGGACGAGGTGGTTGTCCTTGGCTTCGGCCTTCATCGTGTAGGGGCCGGATCCGTCGACGGTGAAGCCCTCGCGGAGCTTCTTGGCGTCGTAGTTCTTCGCGCTGACGATGCCCGCGGCGGGGGTGGAGAGCTTGTACGGGAAGGTCGCGTCGGCGGTCTTCAGGTGGAAGACGACGGTGTCGGTGCCCTTGACCTCGACGTTGTCGAGGGTGGAGAGCAGCGAGGAGGGGCCGTTCTCGTCCTTGATGGCGAGGACGCGGTCGATGGAGAACTTCACGTCCTTGGCGGTGAGCGGCTCGCCGTCGGCGAACTTCAGGCCGGGGCGGAGGGTGCAGCGGTAGCTCTCGTTGCCGGTGTCGGTGAAGCGGCATCCGGAGGCCGCTTCGGGGACGGGCTGGCCGCCGCCGCGGGGGGTGCGCATGAGCGTCTGGACGGTCTGGCGCAGGACGTTCCAGGCGCCGGCGTCGTAGGCGTACGCGGGGTCGAACGGGGCGGGAGCGAAGTCTGCGGCCTCGAACCGGTCGGTGGTCCCGACGACGATCGCTCCGGATCCTGCTCCTCCGCCGGTCGCGCTGCCGCATGCGGTCAGCGTCGGGGCGAGCAGTCCGGCCGCGGCCGTCAGCACCATGGTCTTGCGGTTCATGCTGGAAGTACTCCCTGTAACCGGCACTTGGTTGAAGCGGCGTAGAGGGCTCTTCGCGGCGGTCGCCCGTTCGGGGCGGAACGATCGGGCCGGTGGTATGACGATCGGTCCACGCGGTTCCGGCACAGGGGTGTGTGTCCGGGACGGCTGGGTGCGGCGCAGTGCCCGGCCCGACACTAGTGGTCCGGGGCGGGATGGCTGGAACTGGCCGGACTTGGTGCGTAATCGCACTGTGATGGGAGGGAACTGCCTGTCCACGCGTGAGGCCGCGGAGATTCGGTCAGTGACTGATCAATCCGGACACAAGGGAAGGCCCCGGGGGCCCCTTGAGGGCCCCCGGGGGGTGCGGCAGGTGACCAAGGTCACGCTGAGCGACGGCCGCGGAGGGGATGGAATTTCAGCCTCCGGGGCATCCCGCGGAAGATCCTTCCGTCAGGCATCGGAAGGACCGAGGTTCTGTTCGGTACGGAGTGTGCCCGGAGGGTTCCTGTCCGTATTGGTGCATACGGATGAAAGTGCCCGCATACCAATGTATGCGGGCTGAGTGCACGCTCACGCAGCGTAGCCGCGCGGGGGGCGTTCCGGGCCGGGCACTCAGTTCATCGGGGCGATGAGCGAGCGCAGGAAAGCGAGGTCGACGTCCTCCAGCGAGCCGACGACCGTACGGCCGGGAGCCGCTTCGATCATCCCGACGGAGGGCACGGCCACCACCCGGCAGCCGGCGGCCTCGGCGGCGGCCACCCCGGTGGCGGTGTCCTCGATGACGGCGCAGCGCGAGGGGTGGGCGCCCAGCGTGCGCGCGGCGAGCAGGTACGGGTCCGGGTGCGGCTTGGTGCGGACCACCTCGTCGCCCGCGACCGTCAGGGTGAAGCGGTCGCGGCCCAGGGTGAGCAGCACCTGGTCGATGACCCGGCGGTGCGAGGCGGAGACGAGGGCAGTGGGCACGTTGTGCCGGGCCAGCTCGGACAGCAGCCGCTCGGCACCGGGCATCAGCGGGACGTCGTCGGCGATGCGGGCCTCGAAGCGCTCGTTGAGCAGGACGCTCAGCTCGCCGACGGTGATGGCAGCTCCGGTGGCCTCGATGAGGAAGGCCGCGCTGCGGCTCATGGGGCCGCCGACGACCACGTCGCGCCAGGACTCCTCCAGCCGGTGCCCCAGCTCGCGGAAGACCTCCGCCTCGATCTCCCACCAGAAGCCCTCGGTGTCGACCAGCGTGCCGTCCATGTCGAGCAGCACCGCCTGCAGGGCCGAGCCGTCGGCCGTGCGGGGGACGGGTGCGGGAACGGTGCTCGTCATGCGCGTACCTCTTCTGGGGGACGAGAAGGCCGGTCACCTCTTCCCGCGGGGCAACCCCCGGGGAACAGGCGACCGGCCTGTATGGGACCGACAAGTGTACGTCGGCGGAGCTCAGCGTGCGTTGAAATACTTCGCTTCGGGGTGGTGGATCACGATCGCGTCGGTGGACTGCTCCGGATGGAGCTGGAACTCCTCCGACAGGTGGACGCCGATCCGCTCCGGCTGGAGGAGGTCGGCGATCTTGGCGCGGTCCTCCAGGTCGGGGCAGGCGCCGTAGCCGAGGGAGAAGCGCGCGCCGCGGTACTTGAGGTCGAACATGTCCTCGACCTTGGCCGGGTCCTCACCACCGAAACCGAGCTCGGCACGGACCCGGGCGTGCCAGTACTCGGCGAGGGCCTCGGCGAGCTGGACGGACAGGCCGTGCAGCTCCAGGTACTCGCGGTAGGAGTCGGACTCGAACAGCTTGGCGGTGGCCTCCCCGATCCTCGAGCCGACCGTGACGACCTGGAGGCCGACGACGTCGGTCTCGCCGGACTCCTCGGGGCGGAAGAAGTCCGCGAGGCACAGGCGGCGGCCGCGGCGCTGGCGTGGGAAGGTGAAACGGGTCCGCTCGTTGCCGGCGTCGTCGAGGAGGATCAGGTCCTCGCCCTTGGAGACGCAGGGGAAGTAGCCGTAGACGACGGCGGCCTCCAGCAGGTTCTCCGTGTGCAGCTTCTCCAGCAGGCCGCGCAGCCGCGGCCGGCCCTCGCTCTCGACGAGCTCCTCGTACGTGGCTCCGCCGGCGCGGGCCTGCTTCAGACCCCACTGGCCCTTGAAGAGGGCGCCCTCGTCGAGCCAGGAGGCGTAGTCCTTGAGCGGGATGCCCTTGACCACGCGGGTCCCCCAGAACGGCGGGGTGGGCACCGGGTTGTCCACGGAGGTGTCGGAACGGCCGCCGGTCTCCTCGGGCTCCTCCACCTGGAGGGCGGGCGTGTCGCGACGGGCGACACGGCGCTGCTTCAGCTCGGGCAGGGTGGCGCCGGGGACACCACGCTTGACGGCGATCAGGGCGTCCATCAGGCGCAGGCCTTCGAACGCGTCGCGGGCGTAGCGGACCTCGCCCTCGTAGATCTCGTGGAGGTCCTGTTCGACGTAGGCGCGGGTGAGGGCGGCGCCGCCGAGGATGACGGGGTAGTCGGCGGCCAGCTTGCGCTGGTTGAGCTCTTCCAGGTTCTCCTTCATGATCACGGTGGACTTCACCAGGAGGCCGGACATGCCGATGACGTCGGCCTTGTGCTCCTGGGCGGCCTCGAGGATCGCGGAGACCGGCTGCTTGATGCCGATGTTGACCACGTTGTAGCCGTTGTTCGACAGGATGATGTCGACGAGGTTCTTGCCGATGTCGTGGACGTCGCCGCGGACCGTGGCCAGCACGATGGTGCCCTTGCCCTCCGCGTCGGACTTCTCCATGTGCGGCTCCAGGTAGGCCACCGCGGTCTTCATGACCTCGGCGGACTGGAGCACGAACGGCAGCTGCATCTGTCCGGACCCGAACAGCTCACCGACGACCTTCATGCCCTCCAGCAGGGTGTCGTTGACGATGTCCAGCGCCGGCCGCGTCTCCAGCGCCTCGTCCAGGTCGGTTTCGAGGCCGTTCTTCTCGCCGTCGATGATGCGTCGCTGGAGGCGTTCGTCCAGGGGCAGGGCGAGGAGTTCCTCCGCGCGGCCGGCCTTGAGGGACTTGGTGTTCACGCCCTCGAAGAGGGCCATCAGCTTCTGCAGCGGGTTGTAGCCCTCGCGGCGCCGGTCGTAGATCAGGTCCAGGGCCGTGTCGACCTGCTCCTGGTCGAAACGCGCGATCGGCAGGATCTTCGACGCGTGCACGATCGCCGAATCCAGGCCCGCCTTCACACACTCGTCCAGGAAGACCGAGTTCAGCAGGACACGGGCCGCCGGATTCAGACCGAAGGAGATGTTCGACAGGCCCAGGGTGGTCTGGACGTCGGGGTGGCGGCGCTTGAGCTCACGGATCGACTCGATCGTCGCGATGCCGTCCCCACGGGACTCCTCCTGACCGGTGCAGATGGTGAAGGTCAGGGTGTCGATGAGGATGTCGGACTCACGGATCCCCCAGTTCGTCGTGAGATCCTCGATCAGGCGCTGCGCGATGGCGACCTTGTGCTCGACGGTGCGGGCCTGGCCCTCCTCGTCGATGGTCAGCGCGATCAGCGCGGCGCCGTGCTCCTGCGCCAGCCGCGTGACCTTCGCGAAGCGGGACTCGGGCCCGTCGCCGTCCTCGTAGTTCACCGAGTTGATGACCGCACGCCCGCCCAGCTTCTCCAGACCCGCCTGGATGACGGGGACCTCGGTGGAGTCCAGCACGATCGGCAGCGTGGAGGCCGTCGCGAAACGGCCGGCGAGCTCCTCCATGTCGGCGACGCCGTCACGGCCCACATAGTCCACGCACAGGTCGAGCATGTGCGCGCCCTCACGGATCTGGTCCCGGGCCATCTCCACACAGTCGTCCCAGCGCGCCTCCAGCATCGCCTCACGGAACTTCTTCGACCCGTTCGCGTTCGTCCGCTCACCGATCGCCATGTACGAGGTGTCCTGCCGGAACGGCACCGTCTGGTAGAGGGAGGCGGCGCCCGGTTCGGGGCGGGGGTCGCGGGGGCCGGGTGCGCTCCCCCGGACGCGTTCGACGACGTGGCGCAGGTGTTCGGGGGTGGTGCCGCAGCAGCCACCGACCAGGGAGAGCCCGTACTCCTGGACGAAGGTCTCCTGGGCGTCGGCCAGCTCCGGGGCGGTCAGCGGGTAGTGGGCGCCGTCCTTGGTCAGGACGGGCAGGCCGGCGTTGGGCATGCAGGAGATCGGGATGCGGGCGTTGCGGGCGAGGTAGCGCAGGTGCTCGCTCATCTCGGCCGGGCCGGTCGCGCAGTTCAGACCGATCATGTCGATGCCCAGCGGTTCCAGGGCGGTGAGGGCGGCGCCGATCTCCGAGCCGAGGAGCATGGTGCCGGTGGTCTCGACCGTGACCGAGCAGATCAGGGGGACGTCGATGCCGAGGGCGTCCATGGCGCGGCGGGCGCCGATGATGGAGGACTTGGTCTGCAGGAGGTCCTGGGTGGTCTCCACCAGCAGGGCGTCCGCGCCGCCCGTCAGCAGGCCCTCGGCGTTGGTCTGGTAGGCGTCGCGGATCTGGCCGTAGGTGATGTGGCCCAGCGTCGGCAGCTTCGTGCCCGGCCCCATGGAGCCCAGCACCCAGCGCTGCTGGCCCGTCGAGGCGGTGAACTCGTCGGCGACCTCGCGGGCGACCCGGGCGCCGGCCTCCGACAGCTCGAAGTTGCGCTCGGCGATGTCGTACTCGGCCAGCGCCGCGTGGTTCGCGCCGAAGGTGTTGGTCTCCACGCAGTCCACACCCACCGAGAAGTACGCCTCGTGGACCGAGCGCACGATGTCGGGGCGGGTGACGTTGAGGACCTCGTTGCAGCCCTCCAGCTGCTGGAAGTCCTCCAGCGTCGGGTCCTGCGCCTGGAGCATCGTTCCCATGGCCCCGTCGGCGACGACCACGCGGGTCGTGAGCGCCTCTCGGAGGGCATCGGCCCGGGTCTGGGTGTCGGCGGGCGGGTTCGGCAACGAGGCCATGGTTGAGCTCCCTGGGATGCGACGGCTGTCGGCTTTGCACCCCCGCTGTGTCAGGGGTGCACGCGGCCAGGGTAACCGCGGGGCCCCGGCCCCGGTGTGGGTGTCCCACGTGGCGGACTGCATTCTGTGGCGGGGACGTGCCGCGGGACGAGCCCGCGCGGGTACGGCGAACAGATCTCCGACGGTGCGGGAGGTCGGCATCGACCGATAGTGTTCAGCATTGTCGAACCGCGTCAAGATGGTCAGTAACACCGAAGGTCAGCAGGAGGCTGCGCGATGGCACGGAACATCCAGTCGCTCGAACGAGCCGCTGCGATGCTGCGACTCCTGGCGGGCGGCGAGCGCCGGCTGGGGCTCTCGGACGTGGCGTCCTCGCTGGGCCTGGCCAAGGGTACGGCCCACGGCATCCTGCGCACCCTGCAGGCCGAGGGCTTCGTGGAGCAGGACCCGGCCTCCGGCCGCTACCAGCTGGGCGCGGAGCTGCTGCGCCTGGGCAACAGCTATCTCGACGTGCACGAGCTGCGCGCCCGCGCGCTGGTCTGGACGGACGACCTGGCCCGCGCGAGCGGCGAGAGCGTGTACGTGGGCGTGCTGCACCAGAGCGGGGTGCTGATCATGCACCACGTGTTCCGGCCCGACGACAGCCGCCAGGTGCTGGAGGTGGGGGCGATGCAGCCACTGCACTCGACGGCCCTGGGCAAGGTGCTGTCCGCCTACGACCCCGTCGCGCACAGCCAGGCGGTGGACGTGGAGCGCGAGGCGTTCACCCCGCGGACGGTCACGGACGGGGCCGGCTTCGAGCAGGTCCTGGACCTGACGCGGGCGCGCGGCTGGGCCGCGGACGTCGAGGAGACCTGGGAGGGCATCGCCTCCGTGGCCGCGCCGATCCACGACCGGCGGCGGATGCCGGTGGGCGCGGTGGCGGTGGCGGGTGCCGTGGAACGGGTCTGCGGCGAGTCCGGCGAGCCCCGTGCGGCCCTCGTGGCGTCGGTCCGGGACTGTGCGCGTGCGGTTTCACGCGATCTCGGCGCAGGCCGGTTCTGAGCTTCCTTTAGCAGCCTCGGGCTGCCCCTGGGCCTCTTTCTGCCCACTTTTCGCCATATCCCGACCTTCGTATGGCCGGTTTTGGCTGATCGCACCGCGTGGTAACGATCCGACACATTGGCCTGGCCGACCCTTGACGCGTTCTTCACTTGGGCGGAAAACTGCCGTTCACCGGTCGACATTGTCGAACACCTACCGGCAATACGCGCTAGGATGCGACAAGGCCACGGACCGGTGCAGCACTCACCGAGTGCGCGGAACCACCGGAGGGACCCGGTGTCCGCCCACCCCTGGACGTACAAAGGAGTCGCGGGTGTCCAGCTCCGACATCTTCATCGGCGAGACCATCGGTACCGCCCTGCTCACCCTTCTCGGCGGTGGCGTCTGCGCCGCAGTGACGCTCAAGAGCTCCAAGGCACGCAACGCGGGCTGGCTCGCCATCACGTTCGGCTGGGGCTTCGCCGTTCTGATCGCCGCCTACGTCTCCGCGCCGCTGTCGGGGGCCCACCTGAACCCGGCGGTCACCGTCGGCCTCGCCGTCAAGACCGGCGAGTGGGGCGACACCCCGGTCTACTTCGCCGGCCAGCTGCTGGGCGCCATGCTCGGCGCCGTCCTGATGTGGATCACCTACTACGGGCAGTTCCGCGTCCACCTGGCCGACCCGGAGCACATCCGCGACGCCACGCTCGGCCCGGAGGACCCGCACCCGCACGACGTGGCCGGCCCGGTGCTCGGCATCTTCTCCACGGGCCCCGAGATCCGTAATGTCGTCCAGAACCTCGCGACGGAGATCATCGGTACCGCCGTCCTGGTCCTGGCGATCCTGACCCAGGGCCTCCAGGACGACGGCAAGGGCCTCGGCGTCATCGGTGTCCTGATCACCTCCTTCGTGGTCGTCGGCATCGGCCTCTCCCTGGGTGGCCCGACCGGCTACGCCATCAACCCGGTGCGCGACCTCGGTCCGCGCATCGTGCACGCCCTGCTGCCGCTGCCCAACAAGGGCGGCTCCGACTGGGGTTACTCCTGGATCCCGGTGGTCGGCCCGCTCGTCGGCGCCGTTCTCGCCGGCGGTCTCTACAACATCGCGTTCGCCTGATCAGCAGTACCGGCACGATCGCAAGATCCGCACCGCCCTCCTGATTCCGCCTACTCACCAGATCTGCCAGGAGCAGCCACTATGACCACGAGCACCGGCCCCTTCATCGCCGCGATCGACCAGGGCACCACCTCTTCCCGCTGCATCGTCTTCGACCGCGACGGCCGCATCGTCGGCGTCGACCAGAAGGAGCACGAGCAGATCTTCCCGAAGCCCGGCTGGGTCGAGCACGACGCCAACGAGATCTGGACCAACGTCCAGGAGGTCGTCGCCGGAGCCATCGCCAAGGCGGAGATCACCGCGGCCGACGTCAAGGCCGTCGGCATCACCAACCAGCGCGAGACCACCCTGCTGTGGGACCGCCACACGGGCGAGCCGGTCCACAACGCGCTGGTCTGGCAGGACACCCGTACCGACGCGCTCTGCAAGGAGCTCGGCCGCAACGTCGGCCAGGACCGCTTCCGCCGCGAGACCGGCCTGCCGCTGGCGAGCTACTTCGCGGGCCCGAAGGTCCGCTGGCTGCTCGACAACGTCGAGGGCCTGCGCGAGCGCGCCGAGGCAGGCGACATCCTCTTCGGCACCATGGACTCCTGGGTCATCTGGAACCTCACCGGTGGCACCGAGGGCGGTGTGCACGTCACGGACGTCACCAACGCCTCGCGCACCATGCTGATGAACCTGCACACCCTGGCCTGGGACGAGAAGATCGCCGAGTCCATGGGCGTCCCGCTCAACGTGCTCCCCGAGATCAAGTCCTCGGCCGAGGTCTACGGCCACGTCAAGGACGGCGTCCTCGCCGGTGTCCCGGTCGCCTCGGCGCTCGGCGACCAGCAGGCCGCCCTCTTCGGCCAGACCTGTTTCGCCGAGGGCGAGGCCAAGTCCACCTACGGCACCGGAACGTTCATGCTCATGAACACCGGCGACAAGGTCATCAACTCCTACAGCGGCCTGCTGACCACGGTCGGCTACCAGATCGGCGACCAGAAGCCGGTCTACGCGCTGGAGGGCTCCATCGCCGTCACCGGCTCGCTCGTCCAGTGGATGCGCGACCAGATGGGCCTGATCAAGTCCGCGGCCGAGATCGAGACCCTGGCCTCCTCCGTGGAGGACAACGGCGGCGCCTACTTCGTGCCGGCCTTCTCCGGCCTGTTCGCCCCGTACTGGCGTGCCGACGCCCGCGGTGTGATCGCCGGCCTCACCCGGTACGTCACCAAGGCGCACATCGCCCGTGCCGTCCTGGAGGCCACCGCCTGGCAGACCCGTGAGATCACCGACGCCATGACCAAGGACTCGGGCGTCGAGCTCGCGGCCCTCAAGGTCGACGGCGGCATGACCTCCAACAACCTGCTGATGCAGACGCTCTCGGACTTCCTGGACGCCCCCGTGGTCCGTCCGATGGTCGCCGAGACCACCTGCCTCGGCGCCGCCTACGCCGCCGGCCTGGCCGTCGGCTTCTGGCCCGACACCGACGCCCTGCGCGCCAACTGGCGCCGCGCGGCCGAGTGGACCCCGCGGATGCCCGCCGAGCAGCGGGAGCGCGAGTACAAGAGCTGGCTCAAGGCCGTGGAGCGGTCCATGGGCTGGGTCGACGACGAAGACGCCAGCTGACCGCACCAGCTGAGTCAATCGACGAGGAGCTGAAAGAGATATGAGCACCCTGCAGAGCGTTCCCGCCCTGGGTACGCACCCGACCGCCGGCGCGAACGCGAGCCGTGCCGAGACCCGCGAGCAGCTGGCGAAGGCCACGTACGACCTGCTGGTCATCGGTGGTGGAATCCTGGGCACCTCGGTGGCCTGGCACGCCGCGCAGTCGGGTCTGCGGGTTGCCATGGTGGACGCCGGCGACTTCGCCGGCGCCACCTCGTCGGCCTCCTCCAAGCTCGTCCACGGCGGTCTGCGCTACCTGCAGACCGGCGCGGTCAAGCTGGTGGCGGAGAACCACCACGAGCGGCGGGTGCTGGCCAAGGACGTGGCCCCGCACCTGGTCAACCCGCTCACGTTCTACCTGCCGGTCTACAAGGGCGGTCCGGTGGGTGCGGCCAAGCTGGGCGCGGGCGTCTTCGCCTACTCCGCCCTCTCGGCCTTCGGCGACGGCATGGGCAAGGTCATATCCCCGGCCCGTGCCGTCGCCGACAACCCCGGTCTGAAGACCGACAACCTCAAGGCCGTCGCGGTCTACTACGACCACCAGATGAACGACTCCCGCGTCGCCGTGATGACGGTCCGCGCGGCCGTCGAGTCCGGTGCGGTCGTCCTCAACCACGCCGAGGTCACCGGGCTGCGCAAGACCGGCGGCCGGGTCACCGGTGCCGAGCTCAAGGACCGCCTGGACGGCACCGAGTTCGGGGTCGACGCCCGCGTCGTGCTCAACGCCACCGGCCCGTGGGTGGACCACCTGCGGCGCATGGAAGACAAGCACTCGCTGCCGTCGATCCGCCTCTCCAAGGGCGCGCACATCGTCATGAAGCGCAAGTCGCCGTGGAAGGCCGCCATGGCCACCCCGATCGACAAGTACCGCATCACCTTCGCCCTCCCGTGGGAGGACCAGCTGCTGCTCGGCACCACGGACGAGGTGTACGAGGGCGACCCGGCGGACGTGCGCGCCACCGAGTCCGACATCCAGCAGATCCTGGACGAGGCGGCCTTCTCGGTGAAGGACGCCGACCTCGACCGCTCGCTGATGACCTACGCCTTCGCCGGCCTGCGGGTGCTGCCCGGCGGTCCCGGCGGGGTGGAGAAGGCCAAGCGCGAGACGGTCGTCTCCGAGGGCGCGGGCGGCATGCTGTCCGTCGCCGGCGGCAAGTGGACCACGTACCGGCACATCGGCCGCGTCGTCATGGACAAGCTGGCCAAGCTCCCCGGCAGCCCGCTGACCGAGGACATGGAGCCGGTGAAGTCCCTCGTGCGGCGCGTTCCGCTGCCCGGTGTCGCCAACCCCAACGCGGTCGCCCACCGGCTGCTGGTGGACCGCGAGCCGGGCGCCCGGATGGACCCGCTGACCGCGCGCCACCTGGCCTCGCACTACGGCTCGCTGGCCTTCGACATCGCGCGCATAGCGAACGAGGACCCGGCGCTGGCCGAGCGCATCCACCCGGACGGTCCGGAGATCTGGGCGCAGGTCGCCTACGCCCGGGACCACGAGTGGGCCGAGACGGTCGACGACGTGCTGCGCCGCCGTACGACGGTCACGATCCGCGGTCTGGACGACGACGCGGTGAAGGCCCGGGTCGAGGAGATGCTGGGCCGCAAGGCATAGCTCCCACGCAGGTGGGGAAGAGGGGCGGTTCCGAGGGGAACCGCCCCTCTGTCGTGGGCTGTGGCCGGTGTCCCCACAAGGCTTAGGCTGACCCACGTACGCAAGGAACTTCGGAAGGAGACCTGGGTGATCGAGCTTGAGGGCGTGCCCGAGCTGATCGACCCGGTCATGGTGGCCGCGTTCGAGGGCTGGAACGACGCGGGTGACGCGGCCTCCGGTGCGGTCGCACACCTGGACCGGGAGTGGAAGGGCGAGGTCTTCGCGGCTCTGGACGCCGAGGACTACTACGACTTCCAGGTCAACAGGCCCACGGTGTGGCTGGACAACGGGGTACGGAAGATCACGTGGCCCACGACCCGGCTGTCCGTGGTCCGGATCGGCGGGGCCAAGCCGCGGGACCTGGTGCTGGTGCGCGGAATCGAACCGTCCATGCGGTGGCGGTCGTTCTGCAACGAGATCCTCGGCTTCGCGCACGAGCTGGGCGTGGAGATGGTGGTCATCCTGGGGGCGCTCCTCGGGGACACCCCGCACACCCGGCCGGTGCCGGTGAGCGGGGTCACCTCCGACGCCGACCTGGCGCGGACCATGGAACTGGAGGAGACCAAGTACGAGGGCCCCACGGGCATCGTGGGCATCCTCCAGGAGGCCTGTACGCACGCGGGGGTGCCGGCGGTGTCGCTGTGGGCGGCGGTGCCGCACTACGTGTCGCAGCCGCCGAACCCGAAGGCGACGCTGGCACTGCTGAACCGGCTGGAGGACCTGATCGACATCAGGATCCCGCTGGGCGAGCTGCCCGAGGACGCGCGGGCGTGGCAGCTGGGCGTGGACCAACTGGCCGCCGAGGACAGCGAGGTGGCGGAGTACGTCCAGACGCTGGAGGAGGCGCGGGACACCGCGGACCTGCCGGAGGCGTCGGGCGACGCGATCGCCCGCGAGTTCGAGCGGTACCTGCGCCGCCGTGACCCGGCGGCGGGCCCGGCGGCGGATCCGGGCGACGGCTCGTACCTGCGGGACACGGGCGGGGGTCTCCCCCGGCCCCCGAAGCCGCAGCCGCCGGTGTCTCCACCGCCCCCGGAGGCTCCGCCGGAGGAACCGGGCGAGGACACCCCGGGCTCGTAGCGGGGCGGGGCCGGGCCGGGGCCTCGTGGGGCTCCGCCCCACACCCCGCGCCTCGAACGTCGGCGGGGCTGGATCTTCCAGCCCCGCCGACGTTCGAGGTGTGCGGGCGGCGTTACAGGGCCACGCCCAGGAGGGCGTCCACGGTCCGGGAGACCAGGCCGGGGGCCGACTCGTCGTCGCCGTCGGTGGCGTTCTGCCGCTCCACCCAGCGGTCGACGGCGGCCAGGGCCGCGGGGGCGTCGAGGTCGTTCGCCAGGGCCTCGCGGACCTCCTCGACCAGGCCGTCGGCCGGGATGCCGTCGGGGCGGGAGACGGCCGCGCGCCACCGCTCCAGGCGGGCCACGGCCTCGGCGAGGACGGCGTCCGTCCACTCCCAGTCCGCCCGGTAGTGGTGCGACAGCAGGGCCAGGCGGATCGCCGCCGGGTCCACGCCGGCGCGCCGCAGCGCGGACACGAAGACGAGGTTGCCCTTCGACTTGGACATCTTCTCGCCGTGCAGGGCGACCATGCCCGCGTGGACGTACGCCTTGGCCATCGGGAACTCGCCCGTCAGGGCCTGCGCGTGCGAGGCGCCCATCTCGTGGTGCGGGAAGGCCAGGTCGGATCCGCCGCCCTGGATGTCGAAGCCCATGCCCAGGTGGTCGAGGGCGATCGCGACGCACTCGATGTGCCAGCCCGGCCGGCCGCGGCCCAGCGAGCCGCCGTCCCAGCTCGGCTCGCCGGGGCGGGCCGCCATCCACAGCATCGGGTCCAGCGGGTTCTTCTTGCCGGCCCGGTCGGGGTCGCCGCCGCGCTCGGCGGAGAGCAGGCGCATCGCCTCGGCGTCGAGGTGGGAGACCCCGCCGAAGTGCGGGTCGGCCTCGACGGAGAAGTAGATGTCGCCGTCGAGCTCGTAGGCGGCGCCGGCGTCCCGGAGCCGCTCGACCAGGGGCACGATGCCCGGTATGGCCTCGACGGCGCCGATGTAGTGCTGCGGCGGCAGCATCCGCAGGGCGGTCATGTCCTCGCGGAAGAGCGCGGTCTCGCGTTCGGCGAGCTCGGTCCAGTCGTGGCCGTCGCGCTGGGCCCGCTCCAGGAGCGGGTCGTCCACGTCCGTGACGTTCTGGACGTAGTGGACCTGCCGCTTGGTGTCGAGCCACACGCGCTGCACGAGGTCGAACGCGTTGTAGGTCGCCGCGTGACCGATGTGGGTCGCGTCGTACGGGGTGATGCCGCAGACGTAGATGCGGGCGACGGGACCGGGGTCGAGGGTGATCTTCCCCTGGGTCGCGGTGTCGTGGATCTGGAGGTCGCGGCCCTTGCCGGGAAGGGCGGGGACCTCAGAAGCGGGCCAGGCATGCATGTCTCGAGCCTAACCGGACGCATGTTCCGGTAACGAACCGGACCTGCACTGTTGTCTGGATCGGCGCTCTTGCGGTCCGGCCGGTTCTGTGCGTCCGGCCGGTGGCCGGTTCAGACCGGTGGCCAGGGGATCGCGGGCCACTGCCCGGACGGGTGGGGGTGGGTGCCGGTGCTCAGCAGGTGCGCCACCCGGTCCCGTACGGCGGCCAGCTCGGCCGTGGTGATCAGTTCGGCCAGCCGGGTGGCGAGGGGGGCTCCCTCGGCCAGATCGGCGGCGAGGCGGGTGAGCGTGTCGCGGGCCTCGTCGGTCAGCGGCTCCCCCGCCCACCCCCACAGCAGGGTGCGCAGCTTGTCCTCGGAGTGGAAGGTCACGCCGTGGTCGATGCCGTAGAGCCGTCCGTCGGTCGCGGGCAGCAGGTGGCCGCCCTTGCGGTCACCGTTGTTGATCACGGCGTCGAGGACGGAGAGGCGGCGCAGCCGCGGGTCGTCGGCGTGCACGAGGAGGGCGGTGCGGCCTTCGCCGACCTCGGCGAGGGCCACGGGCTTCCAGCCGTCCCCGGCCTCCTCGCCCTCGACGAGCGCGAGGAGGGCTCCCTCCGGGGATTCGCCCTCCGGCCCCGCCGATGCGATCCACTGCTGGACCATGCCCTCGCCGTAGGGTCCGTCGCGCAGCACGGTGGCGGGGACCAGGTCCCATCCGGTGGCGCGGGAGACCAGGTAGGCGGCGACCTCGCGGCGGGCGAGGTTGCCGTCGGGGAAGTCCCACAGCGGGCGCTCGCCCTTGACCGGCTTGTAGACGCACTCGGTGCTGGTGCCGTCGCGGGTCACGGTGCAGAGCAGGACGGCGTTGGACGCCTCCCTGATCCGGCCCACGACGGTCAGCTCGCCCTCGGCGAGCAGTTCCTCGATGTCCCCCGGGTCCGTCACGCCTGGCGCCGGTAGCCGTTCTGGCGCGGGCACACGTGTCCCTCCGGGTCCAGTGGCAGGCTGCACAGGGGGCAGGGCGGGCGGCCCGCGTTGACCACGTCCAGGGCCCGCTTGGCGAAGGCGCGGGCCTGGGCGCCGGTGAGGCGGACACGCAGCATCGGCGGGCCGTTCTCCTCGTCCTGGAGGAGCCGTTCCTCGGCCTCGGCGAGGTCCTCGTCGGAGTCCGCGTCGAGCTCCACGAGGGCCTGGGCCTCGACGATCATGCGCTGTTCCTCGCCGTCCCAGGCCAGGGCCATGGTGCCGACGCGGAACTCCTCGTCGACCGGGACGTCCAGGGGCGCGGTGTCGGCGGCCTCGGCGGGGGCGACGGCGGGGACCGGGGCGTTGCCGCCGGTGCGCCGCACGACCTCGTCGAGCAGCTCGTCCATCCGCTCGGCCAGCGCGGCGACCTGGGTCTTCTCCAGGGAGACGCTGGTGACGCGGGGGCCGGAGGAGGCCTGGAGGAAGAACGTCCGGCGTCCCGGCAGACCGACCGTGCCGGCCACGAAGCGGTCCGGGGGGTCGTAGAGGAACACCTGACGGGGCACGTCCAGTCTCCAAGTCTCGGCGGTGGGGGCAGGTCTGCGCCCTTGTGTTGGCCCGTCCACCCTACTGCGCCCGCCGATCACGCCGCGCCCGCGCCGCCCCCTACGACGGCGTCCCCGGCGTCCTCGGTGTCCTTGTCGGAGGCGACCGGTTCGGCGGCGGGGCGGCGTACGAGCCCGCCGAAGTCGCCGGTGTCGCCGAGCCGGAAGACGAAGGGGCGGGTCGGGGTGTAGCGGATGGCCGTCACGGAGCAGGGGTCGACGTGGATGCGCTGGAAGAGGTCCAGGTGCATGCCCAGGGCGTCCGCGACAAGGGACTTGATGATGTCTCCGTGGGAGCACATCAGGAAGACGGCGTCGCTGCCGTGCTGCTCCTCGACGCGGTCGTTCCAGTCCCGTACGGCGTCCACGGCGCGGGCCTGCATGGCGCGCATGGACTCGCCGCCGGGGAAGGCGGCCGCGGAGGGGTGCTGCTGGACGATCTTCATGAGGGGTTCTTCGGAGAGCTCGGCGAGTTTGCGGCCGGACCAGTCGCCGTAGTGGCACTCGCCGATGCGCTCGTCCGTGTGGAGTTCCAGTTCCGGCCGGGCGGCCAGCAGGGGCGCGAGGGTCTCGCGGCAGCGTTGCAGCGGGCTGGTGACGGCGGCGGCGAGCGGTACGCCCGCGAGCCGTCCGGGCAGCGCGGCGGCCTGCTCGGCCCCCCGCTCGTCGAGGGCCACGCCGGGGGTCCACCCGGCGAGGAGCCCTGCGGTGTTGGCGGTGGACCGCCCGTGCCGTACGAGGATCAGCGTGGCCATGGGGGCCAGCCTAGGCGGTCGCGGGGGCGTGCGGGCGGGGCCGGGGCGGGTGAGAATACTGCGTGTGATTGTGGATTGCGCGATCTACCGCGGCGGGCGCCGCATCGAGGGGCCCGGGGACCTCTCCGACGCGCTGGACGCGGCGCGGGCGAGCGGTGACGCGTTCCTGTGGATCGGCATGTACGAGCCGACGGAAGCGGAATTCGATCACGTCAGCCGTGAGTTCGGCCTGCATCCGCTGGCGGTGGAGGACGCGCTGACCGCGCACCAGCGTCCGAAGCTGGAGGTGTACGACGACTCGCTGTTCGTGGTGCTGAAGCCGGTGCTCTACGACGAGGCGACGGACACGGTGTCGGCGGGCGAGCTGATGCTGTTCATCGGGGATTCCTTCGTGGTCACGGTCCGGCACGGCGAGGGGGCTCCGCTGGCCGCCGTGCGCCACCGGCTGGAGGAGGATCCGAAGGTGCTGCGGCACGGGCCGACGGCGGTGCTGTACGCGGTGTCCGACGCGGTGGTGGACCACTACATCGAGGTGGCGGCCGAGCTCCAGGCGGACCTGGAGGAGCTGGAGGCGGACGTGTTCGCGCCGAACGCCTCGGACACGAAGAACACGGCCGCCCGGATCTACGCCTTCAAACGGCAGGTGCTGGAGTTCCGGCGGGCGACGAACCCGTTGCTGCAGCCGATGGACCGCCTGGCCTTCGGGGAGGTGCCGTTCGTCCACGAGCACGCGCAGCCGTTCTTCCGCGACGTGGCGGACCACCTGACCAAGGCGAGCGAGTACATCGAGGGCCTGGACCGGCTGCTGTCGGACGCGCTCGCCGCCCATCTGGCGCAGACGGGCCTGCGACAGAACGACGACATGCGCAAGATCTCGGCCTGGGCGGCCATGGCGGCGGTGCCCACGATGGTCGCGGGGATCTACGGGATGAACTTCGAGCACATGCCGGAGCTCCGGCAGGTCTGGGGCTATCCGGTGGTGGTGCTGGTGATGGTGGGCGTCTGCCTGGGCCTGCACCGGATGTTCAAGCGGCGGGGCTGGCTGTAGCGGCCGGTCCCGCGCGCGGGACGGGGCTAGGCCAGGCCGGAGGCGGGAAGGGGGGCGCCGCCGAGGGCGTTGCGGCGCTGCGGCATCCGCAGGTCCACCATCCGGTGCCAGCCGCTGAAGCGCTCGTAGGCGTACAGGGCGCGGATGCCCGCGGCGAGGAGGGCGGCCTTGGGCGCGGGCCAGTGCAGCAGGCGTCCCATGTGGTCCATGACGGCGAGGCTGACGTCGCGGTAGACGGAGATCTCGGCGAGCGCGCTCTCGCGGAGGACCTGCTGGATGGTCCGGCCGTGGCCGGCGCGGGCCAGGCGGAGCAGTTCCTCGTGGCAGTAGGCGAGGTGGTTGTCCTCGTCGTTGCTGATCATGTGGATGGCCCTGCCGACCTCGGGGTGGTCGCCGAAGTACCTGACGAGCATGTCCATCTGGTCGGCGGCGCGCTGTTCGGTGACGCGGCTGTGCGCGAGGTAGACGACGATGTCGCGCTCGCTCAGCGGTTCCCGGCGGCGCAGTTTTTCGTGTGCGAGGCCGATGCCGCGGCGTTCCAGCAGCATGGTGTAGTCGGTCTCGGGCGGGACGGGCACGGGGGGCAGGCCGCGCTTGCGCAGCAGGGCGTTGAAGATCCGGCCGTGCTTGTCCTCGTCGGCGCCGTGGCGGACGATCTTCGGCGCGAGGTCGCGCATGCCGTCGGGCACCAGGGCCGCGATGCGCGCGTTCTCCCAGCCGCCCTGGGCCTCCCCGCTGGCGGCGATGGAACAGAACAGCTGGAAGGAGTCGTCGTTGTCGACGATCTCCTGGAACAGGCTGCGGGCAGAGAGCATGGAACGAGTCAAACGCCGGTCGCCGGGGCGGGCAACCGCGCGCCCGCGCGGCTCGTCCGAATGAACGAACCGAAGGCGCGGGGCGCGGCGCGTAACCCCGGGGGTCCCCCGCGCGTTGTGGGGGTGTCGGCCGTGGCGGGGAAGACCCCCGAGCCCCCACCACGGCCGCAGGTCCACCCCATCAGGCGAGGCCCGCGCGCTCCATGGCTTCGGTGCCGGCGCGCAGGGCGGCGATCCGCTCGTCGAGCGTGAATCCGGCCGGGGCCAGGGTGAGGGTGGTGACTCCGGCCTCCGCGTAGGCGCGCATCCCGTCGGCGATGCGCTCGACCGGTCCGAGCAGGGTGGTCGAGTCGATCAGCGCGTGCGGGACGGCCTCGGCGGCGCCGTTCTTGTCGCCCGCCAGGTACTTGTCCTGGATCTCGGCGGCTTCCTTCTCGTAGCCCATGCGCCCGGCGAGCTGGTTGTAGAAGTTCTGCTTGCGGCTGCCCATGCCGCCGACGTAGAGGGCGGTGTACGGGCGGAACATGTCGGCGAGGGCGTTCACGTCGTCGCCGAGGGCGAGCGGCACGGTCGGGCAGACGTCGAAGCCGTCCATGGTCAGGCCGGCCTTCTCGCGGCCCGCCCGGATGTGGGTGAGCGCGGTGGCCTCCAGGTGCTCGGCGGCCGGGAAGATCAGCAGGGCGCCGTCGGCGATCTCGCCGGTCTGCTCCAGGTTCTTGGGCCCGATGGCCGCGATGTAGAGCGGGATGTGCTCGCGCTCCGGGTGCACGGTGAGCTTGATCGGCTTGCCCGGGCCGCCGGGCAGCGGCAGCGTCCAGTGCTCGCCCTCGTAGGTGAGGCGCTCGCGGCTCATGGCCTTGCGGACGATCTCCACGTACTCGCGGGTGCGGGCGAGGGGCTTGTCGAAGGTGACGCCGTACCAGCCCTCGGAGACCTGCGGTCCGGAGACGCCCAGGCCGAGGCGGAAGCGGCCCTTCGTGAGGGAGTCCAGGGTGGCCGCCGTCATGGCGGTCATCGCGGGCTGGCGGGCCGGGATCTGCATGATCGCGGAGCCGACGTCGATGCGCTCGGTCTGGGCGGCGACCCAGGAGAGCACGGTCGGAGCGTCGGATCCGTAGGCCTCCGCGGCCCAGCAGACGTCGTATCCCAGGCGGTCGGCCTCCTGGGCGACGGCGAGGTTGTCGCCGTCCATGCCCGCGCCCCAGTACCCCAGATTGATGCCGAGCCGCATGTGTCGTCCCCTTACCGGTGTACCGATCAGTAACGTAGGTGTGCGGGGACTCTAGCGCGCCCCGGTGCTCCGCGTCAGCGCCCCAGTAGTCTCAGCGCTCATGGAGCACAGGCATCTCGGCCGCACCGGACTGCGCGTCTCCCGGATCGGCCTCGGCACCCTGACCTGGGGCCGCGACACCGGCGAGGAAGCCGCCGCCGAGCAGGTGAAGACCTTCTGGGAGGCGGGCGGCACGCTCGTGGACACCGCCGACGTCTACGGCGGCGGGGAGGCGGAGTACCTCCTCGGAAGGCTGATGGACGGGCTCGTGCCGCGCCGGGACCTGGTGATCGCGACGAAGGCGGGCAGCGTCCGGGACCCGGACCGGCGCTTCGACGGCTCCCGCGGGCACCTGCTGGCGGCCCTGGACGCCTCGCTGGACCGCCTGGGCACCGACCACGTCGACCTCTGGCAGCTGCACGCCTTCGACCCGGACACCCCGCTGGAGGAGACCCTGCAGGCGCTGGACCTGGCCGTGAGCAGCGGCCGGGCCCGCTACGCGGGTGTGGCGGGCTACTGCGGCTGGCAGCTGGCGAAGGCGGCCACCTGGCAGCTGGCCGCGCCCGGCGTGCGGACCAGGATCGCCTCGACGCAGATGGAGTACTCGCTGCTGCAGCGCGGTGTGGAGCGGGAGGTGCTGCCGGCCGCGCTGGACCTCGGGGTGGGGCTGCTGCCGTCCTCGCCGCTGGGCCGCGGGGTGCTGACGGGCAAGTACCGCGACGGCACCCCGGCCGATTCGCGGGGCGCCTCCCCCTCCCTGGCCGCGCTGGTGGACCCGTACCTCGACGAGGCGGCGGGCCGGATCGTGGACGCGGTGGTCACGGCGGCCCAGGGGCTGGCCGTCACCCCGCTGCAGGTGGCCCTGGCCTGGGTCAGGGACCGGCCCGGCGTGGTCGCCCCGATCGTCGGCGCGCGGACATCGGCGCAGCTCGCGGCGGCGTTGTCGGTGGAGGCCCTTAGTCTTCCCGAGGAGATCTGCCGGGCTCTGGACGACGTCTCGGCACCGCTGCACCGCTACCCCGATCAGGACTGGAGCACGCTGTGAGTACGGACCCTCAGGCCGACACCGCCGCCGCGGAGGACCCGGCCGCCCCGGAGGCCGGGCCGTCCGCGGCCCCGGAGGGCCCGCACGGGCCGGACGCGGACCCGGCGGGCGCGGACCCCGCCGCCGGCGGGGACGGGACTGCCGAGGAGTCCGCGGCGGACGGCACCGGGGCCGCCGCCGGGCAGGACGGCAGCGCCCCGGCCGCACCCGAACTCAGCGAGGCGCAGGCCGAGCTGGCCGCGCAGCGGGTCGAACGGGAGCGGATCGCCCGCCGCAGGGCCGAGCGGGAGGCGCCCGTCGAGGCCGGCGGCAAGCTGAGCGGGAAGGCCGCCGACCTGCTGGCCGCCGTACGGGCCGTGGAGAGCGGGACGCAGCCCTCCGCCGGATACTTCGACGACGCCCCGGCCGCCCCCCGCAAGGCGGCGCCCGCTCCCCCGCCGCCGCGCCGGGCGGCCCCCGCCCCGGAGCCCACGGCTCCCTCCGCCGACACCGTGGACGGCGTCCGGGCCGTCCTGGCACGCGGGGGCGCCCCCGAGACCCTGGCCGCTGCCGCCGCCGCGGCCCTCGGCGACGGGGCGGCCCGCGAGCTCGCGGCGAATCCCTGGCGGCTGCTGGCCGTCGCTTCGGTGCGTCCCGCCCAGGCGGACGGTTTCGCGCGCGCCCTGCTGGGTGCCGAGGCCGGCCCCGGCGACGAGCGGCGCACGGCCGTCCTGGTGGGCTGGCTGCTGGAGCAGGCCGGGCTGAAGGGGCACACCGTTCTGGAGGCGCCGCTGCTGGAGAAGGCCCTCGCGCAGTACGGCGTCCCGGATCCGTCGGAGGCCCTGGAGGGGGCCGTCGCGGACGGTTCGGTCCTGGTCTTCCACGAGCCCCTCGGCCCGCCGGTGGAGGAGGGCGAGGAGCAGCCGGTACGCATCCTCGTGGGCCTGGAGGGGGCCGCGATGGCCGAGGAGAGCCTCGCCGACGGCCTCGCCCGGCTGAGCAGCACCTTCGAGAGCCCGGCGGACTGGAAGGAGGCCGCCGCGTCGGCGCCGGGGCCCTCCGCCGCCGAGCTGATCCGTGCGGCCGCCGGCCACGGCCTGGTCGCGCACACCGGCGGCGAGGCCGCCCGCGCCGAACCGCTGGCCCTGGTCACGGCGGCGCGGGCCCTGGGCCTGCGGGTCTGCCTGGCCGCGCACGCCCCCGGCGGCGGCCCGGACGCGGTCACCGTGGCCGGGCTGCTCGCCGGTACGGAGGGCCCGGGGCGGGACGCCGACGGGCAGTTCGCCGTGGACCTGCTGGTGGTGCTGGACGCGCCGCAGCTCGACGTGGAGGGCGCGGCCGCCCTCGTGGAGTCCGTGCCGGACGGGGCCCGGCTGGTGCTGTCCGGGGACCCGGGCGTGCTGGGGTCGGCGGGGGCCGGGCAGGTGTTCGCCGATGTGCTGGCAGCCCGTACGTGCCCGCAGGTGGTCTCCCGTACCCCGGATCCGGGGCCGGTCGGCGAGCTGGTCTCCGGCATCGGGATCGGCGAGCTGAACCAGGTCGACGCGCCCGGCAAGGAGGTCGTCATCGTCCCGGTGCAGGACGCCGGGGAGGCCGTGCACCGCACCGTGCAGCTGGTGGCCGAGTCGGTCCCGCGGGCCTTCGGCGTCCGCGCCGACGAGGTGCAGGTGATCACCCCGGGGCACGGCGGGGCCGCCGGGACGCGGGCTCTGAACGCGGCGCTGAAGGAGCGGCTGAACCCGGGCCCGGGCCGGTTCGGCGGCTTCGACCCGGGCGACCGGGTCGTACACGTGCCGGCGCCGGGACGGGCCGAGCCGGCCAGGGTGGTCTCCGCGGACGCGGAGGGCCTGCACCTGGAGCGCGGGGACGTACGCATCGTGGTGCCGAAGGAGTTCGTCGAGGCCCGGGTGCGGCACGGCTGGGCGGTGACGGCACATCAGGCGGTGGGCGGGCGCTGGCCCGCGGTGGTGGTGGTGCTCCCCGGGGACGCGGCGCAGGCCCTTTCGCGGGACTGGGTGTACACGGCGTTCGGGCGGGCCGAGCGGCACCTGTCGGTGGTGCACGGCGTCGACCAGGCGCTGCCCCGCGCGGTGGCCGAGGTCCCGGCGAAGCCGCGCACGACCCGGCTGGCGGGTCTGCTGAAGTCCCTGACGGCCGCCGACGGGCAGGACGGCTAGGTGTTCTGTCCAGGGAGGTTGTGGCCGGGTGATGCAGGTCTCGGCTGAGGGATCTTGAATGGGTGAGGGCCTTCCGGGTTCGGTGTGGATTGCGACGTCTACACCAACCGGCAGAAGGCCCTCATGCCCCACCGTAATGCACCCCTGACCGAGACCGGACGACTGCGCCTGGCCCGCTGCGTGGTCGAAGACGGCTGGCCGCTGCGACGCGCGGCCGACCGGTTCCAGGTCTCGCCCACCACTGCCCAGCGGTGGGCCGCCCGCTACCGGACCCTGGGCGAGGCCGGCATGTACGACCGGTCCTCCCGCCCGCACCACAGCCCGCGCCGCACCCTGACCCGCACCGAACGCCGGATCATCAAGGTCCGCGTCCTGCGCCGGTGGGGACCCGCCCGCATCGCCCACCTGCTCGGCCTGGTGCCCTCCACCGTGCACCGAGTGCTGACCCGGTTCGGCCTGGCCCGCCTGTCTCACCTGGACCGGGCCACCGGCCGGCCCATACGACGCTACGAACGCGACAAGCCCGGCGAACTCGTCCACGTCGACATCAAGAAGCTCGGCAACATCCCCGACGGCGGCGGTCACAAGGCCCTCGGCCGACAGGCCGGCCGCAAGACCAGGTCCGGCACGGGCTACAGCTACATCCACACCGCCGTCGACGACCACTCCCGCCTCGCTTACAGCGAGATCCACACCGACGAGAAGAAGGAGACCGCCACCGCGTTCTGGGCCCGGGCACAGGCCTACTTCACCAGCGTCGGGATCACCGTCGAACGCGTCCTGACGGACAACGGCGCCTGCTACAAGTCCCACGCCTGGCGCGACACCCTGGCGGCGGCCGGGATCACCCACAAACGAACCCGGCCCTACCGGCCCCAGACCAACGGCAAAGTCGAACGCCTCAACCGCACCCTGCTCGACGAATGGGCCTACGCCCGCCCCTACCAGTCAGAGCAGGAACGACGTGACGCGTTCCCCGGCTGGCTGCACTCCTACAATCACCACCGCGGACACACCGCGCTCGCAGGCAAACCACCCGCCAGCCGCGTCCCCAACCTCACAGGGCAATACAGCTAGGGCCTGGTGGGCCGGAGCGGCCCCGGACGGCCGTGGCCTCCCACCCCGAGGGGTGGGAGGCCACGGCCGTCGTGCCTCCGCCGGGGCAGGCGGACCTTCTCGGTCGCGGCACCGGCGGCGGGAGCACGGTCAGGCGGGGGCCAGCCCCGGCTGCGCGGCTCCCTCCTCCTCGTCCTCTTCCCCGTCGAAGTCGTCGGCGTCCTCGTCGAAGACGGAGCTGACGTCGAAGCGGTGCAGGACGTCCTGCGGGTCGATCGGCGCGAAGGGCGCTCCCAGCCACTCGCCCGGCTCGGTGGCCTCCGTGGAGGCGGCGATCCACAGGGTGGAGTCGCCCTCCTCCAGCCCGAAGTCCTTGTAGCGGGAGGCGATCTCGTCGGGTTCGTACTCCGCGAAGAGCACGCCCAGGGCGTCGGCCGTGCCGCCGTCGTGGACGAACTCGGGGTCGCGCTCGTGCGTGGCGACCCGTTCCGCCTGGGCGATCAGCCGCGGCGGTTCGACCACGGCGTAGTCCCGGCGGATGAGCACGCTGAAGGCGGCCGGCTCGGCGGGGCCGGTGTACGGGACGCCGTCCTCGGGGGTCGGGATCTCGAAGGGGGTGACCTCGTCGTAGCGGTCGTAGAGGAGTTCGTCGTACTCCTCGGCGGCGGCGGCGAGTTCGTTGAAGGCGGCGTAGACGTCCGGATCCTCGTCCCCGATCCTGCGCTCGACCGCGGCGAGGTGGCGGTCGAGCGCGGCCTTGACCGCCTCGGCGGCGGTGCGGACCTCGGCAACAGTGGGCAGAGCGGCATCAGACATACAGCAGACGCTATCCGTAGCAGGCCTGTGCCCGCACAATAGATACCGATGCCGGAATACGAATTTGTCGATGTGTACGTGCCCCGCGGGGTCCCCCGCAAGGAGGCGACCCGCCTGCTGACCGACCATGCCGAGTACGGGAACTGGGAGCTGGACAGGCTGAGCCTGCTCCGGGACGGCAGCCGCCGCGTACGGCTGCGCCGCCGGATCATCCGTCAGGTCCGCGCGACCTGGTGAGGCGTGAGGCGCGGGCCCCCGGGTGCGGGGCCCGCGCCGTGAGCGACCGTCAGGCGGCGCTGCGGGCACGCCGGTAGAGCACGGTGCCGGCGAGCAGCAGGCCGCCGGCGATCGGCAGACCGGCGGTCAGCACGTCACCGGACCCGGTGGCGGCGAGACCGGGTGCCGGGGGGACCGAACCGGTGCCGGGAGTACCGGGGTTGGCCGGAGTCTCGGGGGTCCCGGGAGTGCCCGGGTTGCCGGGGTTGCCCGGGTTCCCAGGATTGCCGGGGTTACCGGGGTTACCCGGGTTGCCGGGGTTCCCAGGGTTACCGGGAGTGCCGGGGTTACCCGGGTTGCCGGGGTTCCCAGGATTGCCGGGGTTACCCGGGTTGCCGGGGTTACCCGGGTTACCGGGGTTGCCCGGGCTACCGGGGTTGCCCGGGTTACCGGGGTTGCCCGGGTTACCGGGGTTGCCCGGGTTGCCCGGGTTACCGGGGTTCCCAGGGTGGTCGTCGCACGGTTCGTCGTCGCCCGGGTGGGTCGGCGGGTTCGGCTCCGGCTGGTTCGAGATGTTGGAGCAGTGGTTCCCGAAGACGGGGTTGAGGGCTCCCACCACCGTGACGGAGTTCCCGCAGACGTTCACCGGCGCGTCCACCGGCGCCTGAACGGTGTTCCCGGACAGCAGGCCCGGAGAGTTGGCGGCGTGGCCCTTCGCGCCGGAATCCGCGTGCGCGTAGCCCCCGCCCAGGGCGAGGACACCCCCCGCGGCAGCCATCGTGATCAGGGTCTTCCTGGTGACCTGTGCCGGTCGTCGCATCTGTACTCGTCCCCTGGTGTGTACGTTCGGCCGGCGCTCCACGGCCCGGCCGTCCAGGCTCCCCCGCCTGGTATGCCGAAAGATGTGATTCCGGGCCTGAAAGCCCGGTGGCCCCGGAGCGCTGGAATGCGCTCCGGGGCCGAAGACTTCAGACGCGTCAGGCGTTGACGCAGGTGTTGCCGAAGGCCGGGTTCAGCAGGCCGATCACGTTGATCGTGTTGCCGCAGACGTTGACCGGGATGTGGACCGGGACCTGGACGACGTTGCCGGACAGGACACCGGGGGAGCCGATGGCCGCACCCTGGGCACCAGCGTCGGCGACGGCCATGCCGGCACCCGCGAGAACCAGACCACCGGTGGCAGCCGCAGCGGCGACAACCTTCTTGAGCATTGTTCCTCCTAGTAGGCAATGCGGTCCCAGCCGCGGACCGCACCACCTGTAACGAGGAGGGATCACCGGGGCTACGAGCGTATGAGTGCATTCACTCTTCTCAGTGGAATGCGCACACCTTCCCGAATCTCAGGCGTTGTCGATGAATCGGTCGAGCACCCGCGCGCCGAACTTCAGTCCCTCCACGGGCACCCGCTCGTCCACGCCGTGGAACATCCCCGCGAAGTCCAGCTCCGGCGGGAGCTGCAGCGGGGCGAAGCCGAAGCAGCGGATGCCGAGGTCGTCGAAGGACTTGGCGTCCGTACCGCCCGAGAGCATGTACGGGACCGCGCGCGCGATCGGGTCCTCGGCCTTGAGGGCGCCCTGCATCGCGTCCACCAGACGGCCGTCGAAGTCCGTCTCCAGGGCCTTGTCCCCGTGAACGTCCTCGCGCTTCACACGCGGCCCGAGGATCCGGTCGAGGTCGGCGAAGAACTCGTCCTCGTAGCCGGGCAGGAAGCGGCCGTCGACGTGGGCGGTGGCCTGCCCGGGGATGACGTTGACCTTGTAACCGGCGCCGAGCATCGTCGGGGCCGCCGAGTTGCGCAGGGTCGCGCCGACCATCTTGGCGATGCCGCCCAGCTTGGCCAGGGTGGCGTCCATGTCGTCCGGGTCCAGGGGCGTGCCGAGGGCGTCGGACAGCTCGTCCAGGAAGGACCGCACGGTCTTGGTGACGCGGACCGGCCACTGGTGGCGGCCGAGGCGTCCCACGGCCTCGCACAGCTCGGTGATGGCGTTGTCGTTGTTGGTCATGGAGCCGTGGCCCGCGGTGCCCTCGACGGTCAGCCGCATCCAGTGCATGCCCTTCTGCGCCGTCTCGACGAGGTAGAGGCGCAGGTTCTCGTTGACCGTGAAGGAGAAGCCGCCGACCTCGCCGATCGCCTCGGTGACGCCCTCGAAGAGGCCCGGGTGCTTGTCGACGAGGTGCCGGGCCCCGTAGATGCCGCCCGCCTCCTCGTCGGCGAGGAAGGCCAGGACGATGTCACGCGGGGGCTTGCGGCCGCTGCGCATCCGGTCGCGGACGACGGCCAGGGTCATCGCGTCCATGTCCTTCATGTCGACGGCGCCCCGGCCCCACACGCAGCCGTCGGCGATCTCGCCCGAGAAGGGGTCGTACGTCCAGTCGGCGGCGTTGGCGGGCACCACGTCGGTGTGCCCGTGGATCAGCAGGGCGGGCCGCGAGGGGTCCTCGCCCTCGATCCGCGCGACGGTGGAGGCGCGGCCCTTGTGCGATTCGAAGATCTGCGGCTCCAGGCCCACCTCGGCGAGCTTCTCGGCGACCCACTCCGCCGCCTTGCGCTCCCCCGGGCCCGAATGGTCTCCGTAGTTGCTGGTGTCGATCCGGATGAGGTCCCGGCAGAGGTCGACGACCTCGTCCTCGCCGGAGACGGTCCTGCCCGCGCTCGAGTCGCTCACGCTGCTTCCTCCCACTGGTCGGTACCGGACCTCCCCATCCTCCCGCCCCCGGCCGCTCTCCCCAAGGGCGATCCCCGGCCGTCGGGGGGTGTGATCGAGGACCCCGGAATGTTTGGTAATGTTTTCCACGTCGGAACGGCCCGCGAGGGACGCGAGACAGACACCTTGTCCGGGTGGCGGAATGGCAGACGCGCTAGCTTGAGGTGCTAGTGCCCTTTATCGGGCGTGGGGGTTCAAGTCCCCCCTCGGACACCACGGTCCCAGGACCAGAAAGAGCCGGTCGGAAGCGATGTGACATCGCTTCCGACCGGCTCTTTCGCATGTTGTTACGTTGGGACCACATCGGACGGGCAGACCGGCCGAGGGAGGTCCTCGACGGCGCCCGGGCGGGCATCGCCCTCCTGGACACCGACCTGCGCTACCTGTACGTGAGCCCCCACATGGCCGTGATGAAAGGGGTGCCCGCGCGGGCCATGCTCGGGCGGACGCTGGGCGAGGTGCTGCCGGACGTGGAGCGCCCCGACGAGGTGCTGCGCCAGGTGCTGCGCGACGGGCGGCCCCGGGAGCTGATCCTGGAGGGCCGGACCCACGCGGACTCCCCCTACGCGTCCCGGGACGTACCACCGGCTGGAGGAGGACGGGCGGGTACTGGGGCTGGCGGGGATCGGGCTGGAGGTCAGCGGGCCCCGGGAGCGGCAGCGGGCGCTGTCCCGCACCAACCGGCGCCTGCTCCTGCTGGACACCGCGGCGGTGCGGGTGGGCACCACCCTGGACGTGGACACGACCTGTCGCGAGCTGACCGGGTTCCTGGTGTCGGAGCTGGCCGACGCGGCGAGCGTGGAGCTGCTCCCCCGGGACCCGCCGGGCGGCGGCCGGCCGGACGTCGGGAGCGGGCAGTGCGCCGCCGGGGCCGCCGTGCGGCTGCGGCGGGTGGCCGTGGCGGCGGTGCGTGACCTGGCCCCGCGGGTGCGGGCGCTGGGCGCGGCCGGGGAGTACGTGGAGTACCGACCGTGGCTCGGCGGTGCGGCAGAGCCTGGAGAGCGGCGAGCCGTGGGTCGGGAACTTCTCCTCCGACGAGGTCCTCGGCCGGGCGGCGCCGAGCAGCGGCCGGGTCGCCGCGTACCGGGAGGCGGGCATCCGTTCGGGCGTGGTGGTGCCGCTGGTCGCCCAGGACCGCCCGATCGGCACGTTGACCCTGGTGCGGGCCGGCGACTCCCCGGCCTTCGGGCGGGAGGACGTGGTGGTGGCCCGGACCCTCGCCGAGCGGGCGGCCGCCGGCCTGGCGAAGGCGGCGCGGTTCGCCCGGGAGCGGGGGATGGCCCTGGAGCTGCAGCAGGCGCTGCTGTCGGAGCCGATGTTCCCGCACGACGACCTGGTGGTGGCCTCGCGGTACCTCCCGTCGGGGACGGGCGTGCTGGTCGGCGGGGACTGGTTCGACTGCCTGGCCCTTCCGGGGGGCCGGACGCTGCTGGTGATGGGCGACGTGATGGGGCACGGGGTGGAGGCGGCGGTGGCGATGCGCCACTACCGCTCGCTCGTCCGGGCGCTGGCCGCCTCCGGGCAGCAGCCGGCGGACATCCTGCGGGAGGCCGACCAGGTGGTGCCGGCGGGCGGCCTGGACCGGATGGCCACGTGCCTGCTGGTGCTGGTCGACCGGGCGGCCGGACGGTGCGTCCACGCGAGTGCGGGGCACCTGCCCGCGATGGTCGTCGGCCGCGGGCGGGGACCGTTCCTCGTGCCGGTGCCGGTGGGCCCGCCCCTGGGCGCCGGCTTCGGACGGTACGAGGCCGCCTCCTTGCCGCTGGAGCCGGGCTGCGTCCTGATGCTGTTCACCGACGGGCTGGTCGAACGCCGCGGGGAGGACATCGACACCTCGCTGCGCCGGCTGACGGGTGTGGAGCTGCCGGTGGGCGGGGCCCTGCCGGAGTTCCTCGACACGGTGCTCGCGGCGCTGGGGGTCGCGCGGGCGCAGGACGACGTGACGGCGCCGGCGGCCCGGGCCGCGGCGCGGCGGAGCTGAGGGCGGGAACGGGACGGGCCCCCGCGGTGGAGGGGTGCTCCGGCGCGGGGGCCCGTGAGGTGGGGTGCAGGTGGGTCAGCGGCGGGCGGCGAGCTCGGCCACCCGGCCGCGGACCAGGAACCAGCCGCCGACCAGGAGGGCGGCGATGGCCGGGACGAACATGACGGTGGTGCGGCCGACGCCGCCGTCGCACCACATCAGGACCAGGACCGTGAGGAGGAAGCCGAGGGTCACGATCTGGGTGTAGGGCGCCCAGGGCAGCCGGTACGCGGGGCGGTCGACCTTGCCCTCCTTCGCGCGGCGCCAGAAGAAGAGCGAGCAGAGCATGACCATGGCCCAGGTGCCGAGGATGCCCAGGGAGGCGAGGTTGAGGACGATCTCGAAGGCCTCGCCGGGCATCCAGGCGTTCAGGCCGACGCCGGCCACGCCGAACGCTGCGGTGAACAGGACGCCGCCGTAGGGGACCTTGCCCTTGTTCATGACGCCGGTGAACTTGGGTGCGGAGCCCGCGAGGGACATCGAGCGCAGGATGCGGCCGGTGGAGTAGAGGCCGGAGTTCAGGCTGGAGAGCGCCGCGGTCAGGACGACGAGGTTCATGATGCCGGCGGCGCCGGGGACACCGAGCTTGTCGAAGACCGTGACGAAGGGGCTCTGGTCGGAGGAGTACGCCGTGTAGGGCAGGAGGAGGGCGAGGAGGACCACGGAGCCGACGTAGAAGAGGCCCACGCGCCACATGATCGAGTTGATCGCCTTCGGCATGATCTTCTCGGGGTTCTCGGTCTCGCCGGCGGCGACTCCGCAGAGCTCGACGGAGGCGTACGCGAAGACGACGCCCTGGATCACCAGGAGCATCGGCAGTACGCCGGCGGGGAAGATGCCGCCGTTGTCGCTGATGTTGGCGAAGCCGGGGGTGGTGCCGCCGATGTCGTGGCTGGTGGCGACGAGCCAGATGCCGACGATCAGGAAGATCACCAGGGCGGCGACCTTGACCAGGGAGAACCAGAACTCCATCTCGCCGAAGTACTTCACCGAAATCAGGTTCGCGGTGAGGACGACGGCGAGGGCGATGAAGGCGAGGACCCACTGGGGGACGTCGGTGAACATCGACCAGAAGTGGGCGTAGGTCGCGGCGGCCGTGATGTCGGCCACGGTGGTCGTGGACCAGTTGAGGAAGTACAGCCAGCCGGCGGTGTAGGCGCCCTTCTCGCCCATGAACTCGCGGGCGTAGCTGACGAAGGCGCCGGAGGACGGGCGGTAGAGGACCAGCTCGCCGAGGGCCCGTACGACGAAGAAGGCGAAGACGCCGCAGACCGCGTAGGCGATCGCGAGGGAGGGGCCCGCGCCGGCGAGGCGGCCGCCCGCACCGAGGAAGAGGCCGGTGCCTATCGCGCCGCCGATCGCGATCATGTTGATGTGGCGGGACTTGAGGTCCTTGCTGTAACCCTCGTCACCCGCGTCGACATGTCGGGAGGGCGCCGGGGCGGGAGCCTCGGTCAAGGTGCGGTCACTCATGTACGACTTCGCCTTCGTGGGTGGGACAGGCACCTGCCGGAGCGCCTCGCGAGGGAGCGGGGTGATGTCCCCTGTGATGCGGTCCGGGCGGTTTGATCGCCCCAGGAGACCACGAGGCCCGGCCGGCCGCCAAAATCAGCCCCTGAACGCCGAAGCCCCCGACGACCTTGGAAACGGGTGTCGGGGGCTTCGTCGGAGCTGGAAACCGCGGTCAGTCGACCGGTGTCGCCTCTGCTGCCTGATCGAGGCGGAAGGCTTCGTTGCCGAGGCCGATCCGGGCGTGGACCTCTGGCCGGCTGCGGCGCAGCATCGCCCCGTAGAGCAGGCCGCCGAGGCCTGCGGCCCCGATGATGCCGGGCAGGATCCAGCTGAGGACGGAACCCTTCTCGGCGCCGACCAGGACCGCGAAGTCCTTGACGGTGTAGACGGCGATGGCGAGCAGCGCGAGGCCCGCCGCGCCGGCGGCGACCAGGCGCCAGACCTGGGCGCCGGCGGTGCCGCGGCGGACGAAGAAGGCGATCACGGCGAAGGAGGCGGTGGCCATGAGGAGCGTCACACCGAGGGCGCCGACGCTGCCCATCCAGGTGAACAGGTGCAGGACGGGGGCGGTGGGGTCGCCTGTGGGCAGGTCGTCGGTGACGGCGAAGGCGAGGACGACCAGGGTGGCGACGCCGGTCTGCAGGAGGGAGCCGGTGGCGGGGGCCCCGGTGCCGGCGTTGGTGCGGCCGAAGGCGGCGGGGAGCAGGCCCTCGCGGCCCATGGCGAAGGCGTAGCGGGCGACGACGTTGTGGAAGCTGAGCATGGCGGCGAACATGCCGGTGACGAAGAGGACGTGCAGGACGTCGGTGAAGGTGGCGCCGAGGCGGGACTCGGTGAGCTGGAAGAGCAGGCCGGGGCCTGCTTCGGCGGAGGTCTTCACGACCTCGCCGGGGCCGGTCGCCACGGTGAGGGCCCAGGCGCTGAAGGCGAAGAACAGCGCGACGAAGCCGACGGCGAGGAACATCACGCGGGAGACGACGATGTGCGGCTTGCTGGTCTCCTCGGCGTAGACCGGGGACTGCTCGAAGCCGACGAAGGCGGCGATGCAGAAGCACAGGGCGGTGCCGAGGCCGGGGCCGCTGAGGGTCTCGGGGTTGAAGGCGTGCAGGGAGAGGCCTTCGGGGCCGGGCTTGGCGAGGGCGGCGGCGTCGAAGGCGACGACCAGGGCGCACTCGATCAGGAGGAGGACGCCGAGCACCTTGGCGTTGAGGTCGATCTTGAGCCAGCCGAGGGCGCCGGTGGCGGCGACCGCGAGCAGGGCGGGTATCCACCAGGCGAGCTCGATGTCCAGGTAGGTGGCGAAGAGGCCGGAGATCTCGAAGCCGAGGATGCCGAAGACGCCGACCTGCATGGCGCTGTAGGCGACGAGGGCGACGAGGGCGGCACCGGCGCCGGCGGTGGGGCCGAGGCCGCGCGCGATGTAGGCGTAGAAGGCGCCGGCGTTGTGGACGTGGCGGCTCATCTCGGCGTAGCCGACGCTGAAGAGCGCGAGGACGAGTCCCAGCACGACGAAAAGGAGGGGCTGGCCGACGACGCCCATCAAGCCGAAGGTCGTGGGCATGACACCCGCGACGACCATCAGGGGGGCGCTGGCGGCGAGCACGGAGAGCAGCAGGCCGGCCGTGCCGAGGCGGTCGGCGCGCAGGGCGCGGTCCTGACCCTTGTACGTGCGTATCTCGGCCGGCTCGTGGAGCGTGGTGGATCTTCCCGTCGGCATGGCGGCGTCCTTTCGGGAGCGCGGTTCTCTCGGGGGTGGGGGCGTACGGAGTGCGTGCGGCGGGTGCGGCGCCGGTGGTGCGGGCGGGGCGTCGGGGGCGCGTCGGTCAGGCGGTGCGTCAGGCGGTGCGTCAGGCGGTGCCCAGCGCGACGCTGCGCGCCGCGAGGAAGGCCTTCTGCGGGTCCCGGTCCGGATAGGACCAGGGGGCGCGGGTCGCATGGCTGCCGATGCGGTGGAAGAGGGCGGCGGCCTCGGCGGGCCGGCCCTCGCAGAGCTTGGCGTGGGCGAGGAAGTTGAGGTCGACCCGGTTGCGGGGGTGGTCCTCGCGCTCCCACTCCAGCCACCAGTCGAAGGCGGAGCGCAGGACCTGGCGGGCCCGGCGGCCGGCCCAGTGGGCGGCGGCCGCCTCCTGGCTGTGGCCGCGGGTGGCGGCGAGCACCCGGTAGCGCTCGGCGTGGGCGACGACGGGGAGCACGGCCAGCGGGGAGTCCGCCGGGGACTCCTCGGCTGCCCATGCCGCGAAGTCGTAGACCTCGTGGAGCGGGTCCTGGGCTGGGGCGGGCATACGTTCGGCGAGCCGGGCGACCATCAGGTGGTGGGCGTGGTGGTGTTCGCGGTGGCGTGCCCGGACCTGGTCGAAGTGGCGGCTGAACTCCTCCTCGGTGCCGAAGGCGCGGGACAGCAGGAGCAGGCCGAGCCAGGGCGTGGGGTCGTCGGGGAGCAGGGCGGCGGCCCTGCGGCAGGCCTCCTCGGCGGCGGCCGGCGCGCCCTTGTGGCGCAGGGCGCCGAAGACGGCGGCGCAGGCGAGGAGGGTGGCGGCGTCGGCGCTCTCCGGTTCGGCGAGCAGCCACTCGCGGGCCCAGGCGGTGGCCGCCGGGGTCTGGGCGAGGACGACGACACGGTGGCCCCGGCGGTCCCAGTCGTCGCCGGTGCCGACCAGGAGCGCCCGGGCCCTGGACCATCTGCCCTGGGCGAACTGGGTGCGCACGTCGACGAGTTCGGTGTCGCAGAGGGCCGGGTCGAAGAGCTGGGCCTGCCGCTTGCGGGCGCGGCCGAGGGGCGGCGGAGGCGGGGACATCCGCGGTTTTCCCTCCAGGACACGGGCGGACGAAGGCCGGCGGCGACTCGCGCGCGCGGGGGCGGGCGGTGGTGCGGCCGGGCGGGTCGGGGCGGCACCGGAGGGGTTCTTCGGACAGACTCCGGTGAGCACTCCGGTGATCACGCACAGCAAACCGGTAGGCGCAGCTCCGAGTCAAGGTCCGGTCCATGCGCTGGCGGGTTTCAACTGCACTGACGCCCGTGTGAGTTGGGTTGGTTGTGGCGGTTCCGGCAGGTACCGGCGGGCATCGTAGGGTGATCACATGACTGCACACGACGATCTTCCGCCGTACCTGCTCGGCTTCCCCGGTCCGCTGCGCGACCAGCTGGTCGCGGCCGTCCTGAGCGGGGCGAAGACCAGCACCACGGGCCTGCTCGCGGAGTACGAGGCGGAGCGGGAGCCGCTGCCGGAGCCCGGCGCCCGGTCCCTGCTCGTCGACTCCGCCGGGAAGGGGGTCGCTGTGGTGGAGGTCACCGCCGTCGAGGTGCTGCGGCTGGGGGACGTCGGACTGCAGCACGCGCTGGACGAGGGCGAGGGGTACGCGTCGGTGGCCGAATGGCGCACGGCGCACGAGGAGTTCTGGCACAGCGAGCCGGTGCGCGCGGCGGTCGGCGACCCGGCCTTCACGGTCGACGACGACAGCCGGGTCGTGGCGGAACGGTTCCGCGTCGTGCAGCTGCTGCCGTAGGCCCGCCCGTCGACGGGCGGGCCGGGGCGGGAGCGGTGCCGGGGCTGGGTCCCGCGACCGCTGCCGGGGCCGTGGCACGGCCCCGGCAGCGGTCGCGGGTCAGCCGACGGCCTGGGCCGCGGCGCGGCCCGCGGCCCGGCCGGAGAAGATGCAGCCGCCGAGGAAGGTCCCCTCCAGGGCCCGGTAGCCGTGCACCCCTCCTCCGCCGAACCCGGCCGCCTCGCCGGCCGCGTAGACGCCCGGCAGCGGTTCGCCGGCGGCGGTCAGGACCCGGGAGGACAGGTCGGTCTCCAGGCCGCCGAGGGACTTGCGGGTGAGGATCGAGAGCCGTACGGCGATCAGGGGGCCCGCGGCAGGGTCCAGGATCCGGTGCGGGGCGGCTGTGCGGATGAGCCGGTCGCCGAGGTACTTGCGGGCGCCGCGGATCGCCGTGACCTGGAGGTCCTTGGTGAAGGGGTTGGCGATGCCCCGGTCGCGGGCGACGACCGCGGCGCGGACGGTGGCCTCGTCGAGGAGGTCCTCCTTGGTCACCGCGTTCATCCCGCGCACCAGTGCGGAGAGGTCCTTCTCGACGACGAAGTCGGCACCGTGGTCCATGAAGGCCTTCACGGGGGCCGGTACGGCCTGGCGCGCGCGGTCGATGACGTCGCGGACGGAACGGCCGGTGAGGTCCGGGTTCTGCTCGGAGCCGGAGAGGGCGAACTCCTTGCCGATGATGCGCTGGTTGAGCACGAACCAGGTGTGGTCGTGGCCGGTGCGCATGATGTGGTCGAGGGTGCCGAGGGTGTCGAAGCCGGGGAAGAGCGGCACGGGCAGCCGCTTGCCCGTCGCGTCGAGCCAGAGCGGGGAGGGGCCGGGCAGGATGCGGATCCCGTGCCGGTGCCAGATCGGGTCCCAGTTCTGGATGCCCTCGGTGTAGTGCCACATCCGGTCCTTGTTGATGTGGCTGGCGCCCGCCCGCTCCGCGATCCCCAGCATCAGGCCGTCGACGTGCGCGGGGACGCCGGAGAGCATCCGCTGCGGCGGGGTGCCGAGCCGGGCGGGCCACTGGGCCCGTACGAGGTCGTGGTTGCCGCCGATGCCGCCGCTGGTGACGATCACCGCCTGGGCCCGCAGGGAGAAGGAGCCGGTGCTCTCGCGGCTGCTGGCGGTGCCGCGTACCGCGTCGGAGGGTTCGAGCAGCTCTCCGGTGACGGTGTCCACCGCCCCGGCGGTGGCGCCCAGGCCGGTGACCCGGTGGCGGAAGCGCAGCCGGACCAGGCCGCGCGCGACCCCCTCGCGGACGCGCCGCTCGAAGGGTTCCACCAGGCCCGGGCCGGTGCCCCAGGTGATGTGGAAGCGGGGGACGGAGTTGCCGTGGCCGTTCGCGTCGTAGCCGCCGCGCTCGGCCCAGCCGACCACGGGGAAGAAGCGGACGCCGCGCGCGTGCAGCCAGGAGCGCTTCTCGCCGGCCGCGAAGTCCACGTAGGCCTCGGCCCAGCGGCGGGGCCAGGCGTCCTCCTCGCGGTCGAATCCGGCGGTGCCGTGCCAGTCCTGGAGGGCCAGCGCGTGGCTGTCCTTGATCCGCATCCGGCGCTGCTCGGGCGAGTCCACCAGGAACAGCCCGCCGAAGGACCAGTGCGCCTGTCCGCCGATGGACTGCTCCGGTTCCTGGTCGAGCAGGATGACCCTGCGGCCGGCGTCGACGAGCTCCGCGGTGGCCACGAGGCCCGCGAGCCCGGCTCCGATCACGATCACGTCTGCGTCGTACGTCATGCGGATACCCGTCCTCCGTCGGTGGTGGGGCAGATCCTTTGCTACGGAGCGGTAACCAGTCAACAGCGGTGGTTGGATGAACAGGTGAGTGCCGCTGATGAAGTGCTGGACGTGGTGGACCGGGACGACCGGGTGACGGGGCGGGCCCCGCGCGGCGAGGTGTACGCCCGCGGGCTGCTCCACCGCTGTGTGTTCGTGCAGGCCAGGGATGCCGAGGGGCGGATCTTCGTGCACCGGCGGACCGCCTCGAAGCTGGTCTTCCCCGCGTACTACGACATGTTCGTGGGCGGGGTGGTGGGCGCCGGCGAGAGCTACGCCCGGGCCGCGCTGCGGGAGGCCGGGGAGGAGCTGGGCGTACGGGGGCTGCCGCAGCCCGAGCCGTTGTTCAAGTTCCTGTACGAGGGCCCGGGCGGTGCCTGGTGGTCGTACGTGCACGAGGTGCGGTGCGCGCTCCCGGTGTCCCCGCAGGAGTCCGAGGTCGACTGGTACGCCTTCCTCACGCAGGAGGAGCTGGACCGGCGGATCGGGGACGGTGAGTGGCCGTGGGTGCCGGACGGGCTGGAGGCGTACCGGCGGCTGCGCGCGTCCGGACCGCCGCCAGTAGATTGATCGGGTGATCGACTTCGTCAAGGACGTACGGCTGTGGTTCGCGCCCGCGCGGCTGGAGGACGAGGGCGAGACCCCCGACTACCGCTTCTCGCTGGCCAACGAGCGGACGTTCCTGGCCTGGATCCGCACCGCGCTGGCGCTGGTGGGCGGCGGCTTCGCCGTCGACCAGTTCCTGCCCGACCTGCGGTGGGGGGTGCGGGTCGGGATGGCCCTCGCGCTGCTCGCGGTCGGTGCGGCCTGCGCCCTGCGGGCGGTGAACCACTGGGTGCGGTGCGAGCGGGCGATGCGGCGCGGCGCGGACCTTCCGCTCTCGCGTTTCCCGGTGGTCCTGAGCCTGGGCGTGGGGCTGGTGGCGGTGGCCATGGTGGTGGTGGTCCTGCTGGGCTGGACGTCGGGGCGGTGAGCACGGCGGGCGCGGACCGCGACGCGGGGCTGCAGCCCGAGCGGACCCGGCTGGCGTGGCGGCGTACGACGCTGGCCGCCTCGGTGGTGGCCGTGCTGGCGATGCGGCAGATGCTGCGGGGGTCCGGTTCCTCGGCGGAGGTGGGCGGGGCCGCGGTGATCGTGCTGCTGTGGCTGGCCTTCCTGGGGGTGGCGCACCGGCGGATCCGGGCGCTGGCCGCGGTCCGGCCGCGGGCGCTGGCACCGCGGGCGGCCCTGGCGGTGGTGGTGTGCACGGCCGGTCTGGCCGTGTTCGCGGTGACGGTCGTCCTCTGAGGGGCGGCCGGCCGGTGCGACGATCCGACTTCATCGGACCACACCGGACAGAACGGGCGATATCCCACCATTCGCACTAGTCTCGGCGCCATGACGACCCTTCACCACGAACATCCCACGCACCAGCACGCCCACGGAGCGGACTGCGGCCACCGGGCGGTCCCGCACGGCGACCACGTCGACTACGCGCACGACGGCCACCTGCACCGGGAGCACTCGGGGCACTGGGACGAGTGCGAGCCCTCCGGCCACACCGCCCACGCGGGCCACGCCCACGCGCACGGCGAGGGCTGCGGCCACGACACGGTCCGGCACGGCGACCACCTGGACTACCTGCACGACGGCCACCGGCACGCCGAGCACGACGGTCACTACGACGACCACTGACCGCTCCGACACCCGCCCTCCCCCGGCGCGCCGCCGGCTGACAGGATGCCGCTCACCTGTCGGAGCGAGCCGGGGAGAGCGCCCATGTCCGTCGATGCACCGTACGTCGTCCAGCCCGCGCGGGGGGTGTACGCGTACGTCCAGCCGGACGGCGGCTGGTGCCTGAACAACGCCGGTTTTGTCGCCGGCGGCGACCGGACCCTGCTCGTGGACACCGCGGCCACCGAACGCCGCGCGCTCGCCCTGCGCGACGCGCTGACCGCCACCGGTCTGCCGCTCCCCCGCACCGTGGTCAACACCCACCACCACGGCGACCACACCTACGGGAACGGGGTCTTCACCCCCGGGGCCCTGGTGCTCGGCCACGACAACGCACGGGCCGAACAGCTCGCCGCCGGGCACCAGCTGGAGGCCATCTGGCCCGGCACCGACTTCGGGAAGATCGCCATCGTGCCGCCCGACGTCACCTACAGCGACCGGATGACCCTGTACACAGGAGAGACCGAGGTCCAGGTCATCCACCCCGGCGTCGCCCACACCACCGGGGACTCGGTGGTGTGGCTGCCCGAACAGCGGGTGGTCTTCACGGGCGACCTGGTGTTCGCCGGGGGGACGCCGTTCCTCGCGATGGGCTCGCTCGCGGGCTCCCTGCGCGCGCTGGAGCTGCTGCGGTCGCTGGACGCGGAGACCGTCGTGCCCGGCCACGGCCCCCTCACCGACGGCTCCGCCTACGACGCCACCGAGCGCTACCTGCGCCGCGTGGCGGAGCTCGCCGCGGAGGGCCGGGCGCGGGGGCTCACCCCGCTGGAGGTCGCCCGGCGGGCCGACCTCGGGGAGTTCGCCGCCTGGCGCGAGAGCGAGCGGCTGGTGGCGAACGTGCACCGGGCGTACGCGGAGCTGGAGGGGCGGCCCGAGGGTGCGCCGCTGGACCTGCTCACCGTCCTCGGGGACATGACCGTGATGAACGGGGGGACGCCGATCCTCTGCCACGCCTGAGACCGGCGGGCCGGAGGCGTCGTTCCGGCCCGCCCTCTGGACGACATACCGACTGGTCGGCATGATGGGCGTCGGCGGTGCACCGACGCGCCGCCGCTCGTCCCTCACCGACTCTCCGCACGGAGGTGCGTCCATGACCTCAGCCCCCGCCGACCCGCGCGGCCTGGACCTGGAGCGGCTGCGCGGCCATCTCGACCGGGTCCGGCCCGGTCTCGCGGCCGGCCCGCTGCGCGGCCGGCTGATCGAGGGCGGCCGGTCGAACCTCACCTACGAGGTCACCGACGGAGCCGCCCGCTGGGTGGTGCGACGCCCGCCGCTCGGCCACGTCCTGGCCACCGCGCACGACATGAAGCGCGAGCACCGGGTCATCGCGGCCCTGCACGGGACGGCCGTGCCGGTACCCGAGCCGGTGCTGCTGTGCGAGGACGAGGCGGTGCTCGGCGCCCCGTTCTACGTCATGGAGTACGTGGACGGGGTCCCCTACCGGACGGCGGACCAGCTCGCCGCGCTCGGCCCCGACCGCACCCGGCGGGCGGTGCTGGGCCTGGTCGACACCCTGGTGGACCTGCACGCGGTGGACCCGGAGGCGGTGGGGCTGGGCGACTTCGGCCGGCCCGAGGGCTTCCTCGACCGGCAGCTGCGCCGCTGGGGCAAGCAGCTCGCGGCCTCGCGGGGCCGGGAGCTCGCCGGGATCGACGAGCTGCACGCGGCCCTCGGCCGCGGCCTGCCCCGCTCCCCCGCCGCGGCCGTGGTGCACGGGGACTTCCGGCTGGACAACGTGCTGATCGGCGGGCCGGACGACGGCATCCGGGCGGTGCTGGACTGGGAGATGTCCACGCTCGGCGATCCGCTGACCGACCTCGGGCTGCTCGTGATGTACAGCGCCGACCTGGGCCTGGCCGGGTCCCCGGTCAGCACGACGAGCGGGGCGCCCGGCCATCCGGCACCCGCCGAGCTGGTGGAGCGCTACGCGGCCCGGTCCGGGCGGGACACCTCGGCCATCGCCTGGTACACGGCGTTCGCCTGGTTCAAGCTCGCGGTGATCCTCGAGGGCATCCACTACCGCTACACGCTCGGCCAGACGGTCGGGGCGGGCTTCGACCGGATCGGCGAGCTGGTCCCGGTCTTCATCGCACACGGACTGACCACCCTTCAGGAACTCAAGGAAGGCTGAGCCACACCCATGGACTTCGCATTCGACGCCCGGACCGAGGAACTCCGCGAGCGGCTGCTCGCGTTCATGGAGGAGTACGTGTACCCGGCGGAGGCCGTCGCCGCCGGGCAGCGCGCCCGGCTGGCCTCGCCCTGGGACACCCCGGCCGTCTTCGGCGAGCTGAAGGCCGAGGCGCGCCGCCAGGGCCTGTGGAACCTCTTCCTCCCGGACCCGGAGCACGGCGCCGGGCTGACCAACCTCCAGTACGCCCCGCTGGCGGAGATCACCGGCCGCAGCCCGCACCTGGCCCCGACGGCGACCAACTGCGCCGCCCCGGACACGGGGAACATGGAGCTGCTCGCCCAGTTCGGGAACGAGGAGCAGAAGAAGCAGTGGCTGCACCCGCTGCTGGCGGGGGAGATCCGCTCCGCCTTCGCGATGACGGAGCCGGAGGTCGCCTCCTCGGACGCGACGAACGTCGAGACGCGCATCGAGCGCGACGGCGACTCGTACGTGATCACCGGGCGGAAGTGGTTCATCTCCGGTGCCATGAACCCCGACTGCCGGATCTTCATCGTCATGGGCAAGACCGACCCCGAGGGCGCCGACCCGCGCCGCCAGCAGTCGATGGTCCTGGTCCCGCGGGACACCCCGGGGGTCGAGGTGCGCCGGGCGATGACGGTGTACGGGTACGAGGACCACGACCACGGCGGGCATGCGGAGGTGGTCTTCGACGGGGCGCGGGTCCCGGTGGCGAACCTGATCGGCGAGGAGGGCGGCGGCTTCGCGATCGCCCAGGCGCGGCTGGGGCCGGGCCGCATCCACCACTGCATGCGGCTGATCGGCATGGCGGAGCGGGCCGTCGAGCTGATGTGCCGGCGCGCGCTGGACCGTACGGCCTTCGGCAAGCCGCTGGCAGCCCAGGGCGTCGTGCAGAACTGGATCGCGGACGCCCGGGTGACGGTGGAGCAGCTGCGGCTGCTGGTGCTGAAGACCGCCTGGCTGATGGACACCGTCGGCAACCGGGGTGCGCACACCGAGATCCAGGCGATCAAGATCGCGACGCCGCGGGCGGTGGTGGGGATCCTCGACCGGGCGGTGCAGCTGCACGGTGCGGGAGGGGTGAGCCAGGACTTCCCGCTGGCGGAGCTGTGGGCGGCGGCCCGGACCCTGCAGCTGGCGGACGGCCCGGACGAGGTCCACCAGAGGTCCCTCGCGCGGCGGGAGTTGGCGAAGTACCCGGGCCGGCCGTGAACGTGGGGCATTGGTGCGGGAGTTCGGGTGAACGTGTGTACGACGTGAAGGCGGTGCGGGGGGCCCTTTAAGAAACCTTGTTGAATATGGCCGGACGGCCTGGGCGGCCTTGATTTGCTCCTGTCAATCGGAAGAGGGTTTTCCAGAAGGTTTGACGCCCCACACGTCAACACGAGGAGAACCCTCTCTATGTCAACTCACAAGCGTTCGCGCGGTTTCCGGTACGCGGCCATCGGTGCGGGAGCTGCCACGGCGGCCGCCGCGACCCTGTTCGCGTCCCCCTTCGCGGGGGCGGCCGCACCGCCCGAGGGCACGGTGTACGGACTGGGTGCGCCCGGTGCGATCAGCGGTAGCTACGTCGTCATGCTCGACGCATCCGCGAACAAGGAGGAGCTGGCCCGCAAGTACGGTGGCGAGCTGAAGCGGTCGTACGGCTCCGGGGTCAACGGATTCTCGGCCTCGGGCCTGACCGAGACGGAGGCCAAGCGGCTCGCCGCGGACCCGGCCGTAGGCAAGGTCGTGCAGAACAAGAAGTTCACCATCAACGCCACCCAGGACAACCCGCCTTCGTGGGGGCTGGACCGGGTCGACCAGAAGGAAACCGCGGGCGACAAGAAGTACACCTACCCCGACAGCGCGGGTGAGGGCGTCACCGCCTACGTCATCGACACCGGAGTCCGCACCACGCACAAGGACTTCGGCGGGCGGGCCACGAGCGGCTTCGACGCCATCGACAACGACGACAGCGCCGACGACGGCAACGGCCACGGCACGCACGTCGCCGGCACCATAGCGGGCACCGAGCACGGCATCGCCAAGAGGGCGAAGATCGTCGCGGTGCGCGTGCTGGACGACAACGGCTCCGGCAGCACCGAGCAGGTCGTCGCGGGGATCGACTGGGTCACCCAGAACCACTCGGGGCCCTCGGTCGCCAACATGAGCCTGGGCGGCGGCGCCGACGAGGCGCTCGACGAGGCGGTGCGCCGGGCGATCGCCTCGGGCGTCACCTTCGCCGTCGCGGCCGGCAACGAGTCGAGCGACGCCGGGCAGGGCTCGCCCTCCCGCGTCCCCGAGGCGGTGACCGTCGCGTCGAGCACGGAGGACGACGCCCAGTCCTCGTTCTCCAACTTCGGCTCGGTGGTGGACCTGTACGCGCCGGGCTCGGACATCACGTCCGCCTGGAACGACAGTGACACCGGCACCAAGACCATCTCCGGCACCTCCATGGCCGCGCCGCACGTGGCGGGCGCCCTGGCGGTCTACCTGGCCGGGAACCCGTCCGCGACCCCGGCGCAGGCGTCCGCCGCACTGACGGCCGCCGCGACCACGGGCGCGGTGACCAACCCGTCGGCGGGCACGCCGAACAAGCTGCTCAAGGTCGCCCCGTAACGGGAGGCCCGACCACAGCGACGGCCCGTCCTCCGGCCGCCCCGCCAGGGGCGCCCGGAGGACGGGCCGCCCGCCGTCGTGCGCGCCGTACGCACCGGGGACGGGGCCCGGGCCGGCCTACGGGCGCAGGGCCCGGAGCAGCAGGTCCGCGAGGTGGTCGGCGACCTGCTGCGGGGTGAGCGGGCCGTCCGCCCGGTACCAGGTGGACAGGTGGTGCACGGAGCCGAAGTGGTAGTCGACCACCAGGTCGGCGGGGGTGGCGTCGGAGAACACGCCGGTGCGCTGCCCCTCCTCGACGAGGGCCCGGAAACGTTCGTGGTAGCGCCGGCGCTCCGCCCGCACCTGCTTGTACTTCTCCGGGCTGAGCTGGTGCATCGACCGGAAGAAGATCATCGCGTCGTCGAGGTTCTCGATGGTGGTGACGACCACGTCGGCGGCGGCGGCCCGGAGCCGCTCCTCGACGGGCGCGCCGGACTCCGCCACCGCGTCGAGCCGCTGCTGCTGCAGGCGCAGCATGCGCGCGTACACCTCGTGCAGCAGGTCGTCCTTGGAGCCGAAGTAGTGGTAGAGCGCCCCCTTGGTGACGCCGGCCGCCTCGACGATCTCCTGCACGGAGGTGCGGTCGTAGCCGCGCTCGGCGAAGAGCCGGGTGGCGACGGCCAGCAGCCGCTGCGGTACCGGGGCCTCGTGCGTGCCTGCGGGTTCCGTGGTCCTGGCCGCCATGTCGCTGACCTTCCCTTCCTCGTTCCTGCCTGGTCACCGCGACCAGCTGTACGAGCGAACGACTGTTTTCAGCCGCGATCGCGCAATTCCCGTCGCAGGATCTTGCCACTGGTCGTCTTCGGAAGGACAGGCAGGATCTCCACCTGCCGCGGGTATTTGTACGCGGCCATGCGCGCGGCGCAGTGGGCGGCCAGCTCCTCCGGCCCCGCCGAGGCGCCGGGACGCAGGCTCACGTACGCCTTGACGCTCTCCCCCCGGTAGGGGTCGGGGACGCCCACCACGGCGGCCTCGCGCACGGCGGGATGGGCGTGCAGCACGTCCTCGACCTCGCGCGGCCAGACCTTGAAGCCCGAGGCGTTGATCATGTCCTTCTTGCGGTCGACGACGTACAGCCAGCCGTCCCGGTCCATGAAGCCGACGTCCCCGGTCCGCAGCTCGCCGCCGGGGAAGGCGCGGGCGCTCTCGGCGGGCAGGCCCCAGTAGCCGGGCACGACCTGGGGTCCGCGGACGGCTATCTCGCCGGTCTCGCCGAGGGGGACCTCGGCCCCCCGCTCGTCGAGGATGCGCACGACCGTGTCGGCTCCGGGCAGGCCCACGGCGAGGGTCCCGGACGCCGGGTCGACGGGGGCCTCACGGTGCACCGGCACGCTGGCGCAGGGCGCGGTGCACTCGGTGAGGCCGTAGCCGTTGCGCAGGTAGAAGCCGAAGGCGGCGCGGAGCCGTTCGACGAGGGCGGGCGGCAGCGGGGCGCCGCCGGAGGAGACGACCCGGAACGAGGCGAAGTGGTCGGGGGTCGCCGCGGGGTGGGCGGCGAGGGCCATGAACGCGGTCGCCGGGCCGACGGTGTAGGCCGGACGGTGTTCGAGGAACGCGTCGAGGACGGTGCCGGCGTCGAAGCGGTGGGCGAGGACGAGGGTGCCGGCGTTCACGAAGCAGGCGGTCAGCTCGCAGACCATGCCGGTGATGTGGAAGAGCGGCGCGAGGGCGAAGTAGCCGGCCCCCTCGGCCAGCGGGTGGGAGGTGACCTGCCGGACCGCGTTGTAGGTGAGGGCGCCGTGCGGGTTCATCGCGCCCTTGGGGGTGCCGCTGGTGCCGGAGGTGTAGCTGATGAGGGCGGTGTCGGCGGCGGTGAGCCGCGGGTCCCGGGGCGGCCGGTGCCCCAGCCGGGCGACGGCCGCGAGGTCGGCCGGCTCCGGGGCGGCCTCGTGGGCGCCCTCCGGGACGCCCGGCGCGGACGGTACCGCGGCCGGGGCCCGGTCCCCGGCGGGGAAGACCCGCGGGTCGTCGCGCGTCTGGAAGTCCCGGTCCGAGGCGGTCAGCACGGTCCGCACGGCGCTGCCCCGCACCGCGTCGCGCAGGTACGCCGTCCAGGCGGGGCCGTCGCAGACCAGCGCGGCGGCCCCGGAGTCGCGCAGGGCGTGCCCGGCCTCCCCGGACTTGTACATGGGGTTGAGGGGCACGACGACGGCCCCGGCCTTCCACGCGGCGAGGACGGCGAGCACGAACTGCGGGGTGTTCTGCAGCATGACCGCGACCCGGTCGCCGCGCCGGACGCCCCGCGCCGCGAGGTGTCCGGCGACGGAGTCGGAGAGCGCGTCGGCCTCGGCGTAGGAGATCCGGCCGTCGAAGTAGGCGAGCGCGGTGTGCCCGGGGGCGCGGGCGGCGGCGGCCCGGAAGGCGTGCAGCACGCTGGGCGGCGGTGTCACGGGCTGCCGCTGGGCCGGGGAGAGCCGCGCGAGCCAGGGCCTGGCCGCGTACACCGAGGCGGTCACCTGGTCTCCCATGTCTGCTGGAGGTGGTTCATGCCGTCGAGCCAGCGGTCCGGCTCGGTGGCGCGCACCGCGTAGTACCCGGCGACCTCGGGGTGCGGGAGGATCAAGAAACGGCCCTTCTCCATGCCGTCGAACAGCGCGTCCGCGACCGCTTCCGGCTCGATCGCGGTCGGTGCGAGGACGAGTTCGCCCGCCGAGCCCGCGGCGGTCAGCATGTCGGTGCGCACCCCTTGCGGGCAGATGGCGTGGACCTGGACACCGCGGTGCCGGTAGGTCAGCGAGAGCCACTCCGCGAAGGCGAGCGCACCGTGCTTGGTGACACTGTACGGGGCCGCTCCGATCATGGTCAGCAGCCCTGCGGCCGAGACGGTGGAGACGAACCGGCCGCTCCCCCGCTCCAGCCAGTCCGGCAGGAGCAGCCGGGCCGCGCGGACGTGGGCCATGACGTTGACGTCCCAGGCGGCCTCCCAGACGGCCTCTTCGGCGTCGGCGCCGCCGCCCGAGGCGAGACCGGCGTTGGCGCAGTAGACGTCGACGGTCCCGCCGAGCGCCTCGCGGGCCTCGGCCACGATCTGCGAGGCGTCGCCGGGCACGGCGACGGCCCGGTCCCCGATCGACGCGGCCACGGCGGCGGCCCGTGCGGGGTCGAGGTCGTTGACGACGACCCGGGCGCCCTCGGCCGCGAAGCGGTGGGCGAGGGCGGCGCCGATGCCGCCGCCCGCTCCGGTGACGACGATTCGCTGGTCCTGGTACGCGCTCACGGGGATCACCTCTCGCAGGGCGGACGGCATGCTGCCGGATCCGGATCAGCGGCAGACTAACCAGTCGGTATGTGCGGGCGGAAGGGGCGCGGCCCCTAGCGTGGCCGGATGACGGTGACGCGACGCGGGGTGCTGGGTCTGGCGGGGGCCGTGGGGTCGGCGGGCGCCCTGGGCGCGGCGGGCGCGGGCGCGGCGGCCGGGGCGACGCCCTCGGGGAACGCCGGGCAGCCGCGGGGGCGCCGGGTGCGGACCGGCTTCGAACGGCTCGCGGCGGACGGCTACGGGGTGCTCGCCGGGCAGCGGGTGGGGGTGGTCACCAACCCCACCGGGATCACCTCCGACGCCCGGCACCTCGTCGACGTACTGCACGCGGACGAACGCGTCGACCTGGGGGCGGTGTTCGGCCCCGAGCACGGTTTCCGGGGGACGGCGCAGGCCGGGGGTTCCGAGGGCGCCTCGACGGACCCGGCGACGGGCCTGCCGGTGTACGACACGTACGGCCGCAGCGGGCAGCGGCTGGCCGAGGTGTTCACGGCGGCCGGTGTCGACACGGTCGTCTTCGACATCCAGGACGTCGGGGCGCGCTTCTACACCTACGTCTGGACGCTCTACGACTGCATGCGCGCGGCCGCGCTCGCCGGCAAGGCCGTGGTGGTGCTGGATCGCCCGAACCCGGTGGGCGGCCGCCGGGCCGCGGGGCCGGTGCTGGAACGGGCGTACGCCAGCTTCGTGGGCCGTGAGCCGATCGCCCTCGCGCACGGGATGACGGCGGCGGAGCTGGCGCGGCTGTTCAACGGCGAGTTCCTGGCCGACGCCCCGGTGCGGCTGACGACGGTGGCGATGTCCGGGTGGCGCCGGGGCTCCTTCTTCGGGGACACCGGGCTGCCGTGGGTGCCGCCGAGCCCGAACATGCCGACCCCGGACACGGCTCTCGCGTACGCCGGCACCTGCCTGTTCGAGGGGACGAACCTCTCCGAGGGGCGCGGGACGACCACTCCGTTCGAGGTGGTGGGCGCCGAGGGCGTCGACCGGCGGTGGGCGGAGGCCGCGAACGGGCTGGGCCTGCCCGGGGTGTGGTTCCGGGAGACGTACTTCACGCCCTCCTTCTCCAAGCACGCGGGGCGGGTGTGCGGCGGGGTCCGGCTGGTCGTGCACGACCGGGCCGCCTTTGATCCGGTGCGGGCCGGGATCGGGCTGCTGGTGACGGCCCGCCGGGTGTGGGGCGGCTTCGCGTGGCGGGCGGACCACTGGATCGACCGGCTGACCGGCTCGGCCCGGGTGCGTGAACTCGTCGACGCGGGGGCCGGGGTGGAGGACGTGGCGGGCGACTGGGCCGCGGAACTCGCGCGGTTCGAGGCGCTGCGCGGGGAATACCTCCTGTACCGGTGAGCCGGCCCGGAGCCTGGCCGGTGGCCGGGCGGGCCCGGCGGCAGGGTGCCGGGGCGTACCGGAGGGCACGGCGTGAAGGGGGACGTCATGGCGGACACGGGTGGCCCGGTGGCCGGGCCGGTGGGTACGGCGGCGGGCGGGGCGGTGGGTGCCGCCGTGCGCGGGGCAGCGGGTGTGGCGGCGGGGGCGGCGGTGGGCGTGGCGCCGTACGCGGAGCTGACCTTCGACTCCGAGGGGGACGTCGACCGGGTCACGCAGGGGGCGGTGGCCCGGATGGAGGCCACGGACGTCCTCGTCTTCGCCCACGGGTGGAACAGCGACCGCTCGACGGCGACACGGCTCTACGACCGCTTCTTCGCACCCTTCCCCTCCCTCGTGGGGGCGGGGGTACGGCTCGGCTACGTCGGTGTCGTATGGCCCTCGATGCGGTTCTCCGTCGAGCCGATACCCGACTTCGACCCGCCCGGCGCGCGCGCGGGAGGGGCCGGGGGCAGCGCGCTGGACCCCGGTACCCGGCGGGCGCTCGGGGAGTTCTGGCCGGGCCGGACCGCGGAACTGGACCGGGTGGCGCACCTGCTGGCGGAGCGGCCGGGGTCACCGGCCGCCTTCGTGGAGTTCGGCGCGCTGGTGCGGGAGCTGGCGGGGGTGGACGCGGTGACCACCACGGCGGCGGGGGCCGCGGCGACCGCCACCCAGGTGCCGGCGATCTTCACGCAGGACGTGCTGGAGGTGTGCGCGGCCTTCTCCCGCGCCCTGGCGAGGGCGGGCGGCCCGTCCGCCGCGGGGCCGCACGGGCCGGCGGCCGAGGGGCCGGACGGTCCGGCTGCCGCGGCCGACGGCGACCCCCACGGGCTGTGGGGCGGCGCGAAGGAGCTGCTGCGGCAGGCGGCGTACTACAGGATGAAGAAGCGGGCCGGCATCGTCGGCGAGCGCGGGCTCGGACCGGTGCTGGCGGGGCTGGCCGCCGCCCGCCCCGCCCTGCGGTTCCATCTGATCGGCCACAGCTTCGGCGCCCGTGTGGTGTCCTTCTCGCTGCGCTCCGTGCCGGACGGGGCCCGGTACGTGAAGTCCGTGACCCTCCTCCAGGGCGCCTTCTCCCACTACGCGTTCTCCGACCGGCTGCCCCACGACAAGGGCCGCGGCGGCGCCCTGCGCGGACTCCAGCGCAGGGTCGACGGGCCGGTGGTGGCCTGCCACTCCCCGCACGACTCGGCCCTGCGGGTCTTCTATCCGCTGGCCTCCCGGATGGCGGGGGATTCGGCCGGACTTCTGGGTTTCGACGAGCGGTGGGGCGCGATCGGTCACGACGGGGTCCAAGCGGTACCGGGGACTCCGCGGCTCGCCCTCGACACGGCCCTGCGCGCGGGGGTGCCCGCGGCCGGTTGCGTCAGCGTGGACGCGGGCTCCGTGGTCCGGCGCGGCGGCGCCCCCTCGGGGGCGCACAGCGACATCTGCCACGAGGAACTGGCCCGGCTCGTGGTGGCTGCGGGGCGCATGGGGCGCTGAGATCCGGCCATGTGCCACCCGCACGCCTCGACCGCCCCCGCATGCGCCCAGGGTGAGCAGGGCATGTTGGGCACATCGGCGGAGGTGATGGTGTGATGGCGGGATTTCGGAGTCTGGCCTACCAGGTGCGGGACGCACGCAACGACCGGGCTCTGCGGCGCCACTCGCTGCGCCGCTGCCTGGAGCGGTTCGCGCCCTACGGGCACCGGGCCACGTGGTGGCACCTGTGCGACCGGCACGGGATCGCCCCCGAGGACCGGGGTGCGGATCCCCTGCGGCTGGTCGCGGCGCTGGAGGAGCTCGAGGACGCGCGCAGGGTGTGGCTGGAGTACGAACGGCAGTTCGCGGAGCGGAGACGGCGCGAGAAGCACCACGGGCTGCGGCGCCCGGAATGGGCCTGGGGCGGCAGCGGGGACGCCGTGGTGCGGTGCGCGGATCCGGGCGTGCGGCCGGAGGGGACGCTGGGCGAGGTGCTCAGGCGGCTGGTCCACGCGCTGGAGTCGGAGCCGGGTACCGGGTGCCCGGTCTGCGGGGACAGTGAACTGCACTGGCCGCAGGTGACCTCGCTCTGCGCCTGGCCGGGGGCCCAGGGCTGGGACGGTCCGGTGTGCGCGGGCTGCGGGATCGTGGTTCCCAGACCGGCCCTGGCCGACACCCCGTCGGCAGGGGCCGCGTGAGACCGCTGCCCGTGGTGTCCCTGAACGGCTCGCGCGGGGCCGCGGACGGCCCGGCCGTGCCGATGTCGCCCGAGGACCTCGCGCGGTCGGCGGCGGAGGCGGTCGCAGCCGGGGCCGGCGAGGTGCTGGTGCACCCGCGGACCCCGTGCGGGCGGGAGAGCCTCTCCCCGCGGGTGGTCGGGCCGGTGCTGCGGGCGTTGCGGGACGCGGGGGTGGGCGTACCGCTGGCGGTGCCGGTGAGCGTCGCGACGGAGCCGGATCCCGCGGGGCGGGTGGCGCGCGTACGGTCCTGGACGGTCCTGCCGGACCGGGCGGTGGTGCGGTGGACGGAGCCGGGGGCGGCGGAGCTGGTACGGGCGCTGCTGCTCCGGGGGATCGCGGTGGACGCGGCCCTGCCGGCCGCGGAGGCGGACGGGCCGGCCGCGGAGGCGGACGGGCCGGCGCCCTGGGGGCGGAAACTGCCCGGGGAGGTCCGGCCGGTGGTGGACCTGACGGGCCGCGGGACGACCGCGGGCGAGCCGACGTGGGGTGGGGCGTGGGGGCCGGGGCCGGCCGGGACCCGGCAGGCGGCGCGGGGAGCCGGGTGGGGTGGGACGCGGGAGGCTGCACCGGGGCCCGGACGGGGCAGAGCGCCGGAGGCGGCTCGGGGGCCCGGGTGGGACGGAGTGCGGGAGGCGGTCCCGGAGGCGGCCGTGCTGCGGATCGGGGACGGTGACGACGGCCCCCCGCGGTGGCTGCGCGAACCGCCGGCGGCGGGCTGGGTGCTGTTCGGGCGGGACGCGGCCGCCTGGCCGGCGGCGCGTCTCGCCGTACGGTGGGGTGCGGTCGTACGGACCGGCGTGGGGGACGTACTGCGCCTCCCCGACGGCCGGCCCGCCCGGTCCAACGCCGAACTGGTCGCCGCTGCGCGGGAGATCGAGCGCACGGAACCCCGCTGCGGGCCTACAGCCGCGAGCCGGTGATCCGTTCGCCGAAGACGTCGTCGGGGTTGGACAGCGCGCAGGTCTCCATCGACAGGCAGCCGCAGCCGATGCAGTCGGTCAGGTGGTCGCGCAGCCGGCCGAGCCGGCTGATCCGTTCGTCGAGTTCGGCGCGCCAGGCCTCCGAAAGGCGGGCCCAGTCCTCGCGGTTGGGGGTGCGCTCCTCGGGGAGCTGCGCCAGGGCGTCGCGGATGCTGGCCAGCGGGATGCCCACGCGCTGGGCGGCGCGCACGAAGGCGACCCGGCGCAGGGCGTCTCGGGTGTAGCGGCGTTGGTTGCCGGCGGTGCGGCGGCTGCTGATCAGGCCCTTGGTCTCGTAGAAGTGGAGCGCGGAGACCGCGGCGCCGCTGCGGGCGGACAGCTGGCCGACGGTGAGCTCGTGGACTTTTTCGGGAATCTGCGGCACCCGGCCGAGCGTAGTCGGGCGTCCGTTGACATACACATGCGGTCCCAGCATGCTGAGCAAGCGCTTATTCGTCCGGGATCGATCAGTGGTCCGCCCAGGATCCGTCCCGCGACCCGTCCGCGATCCGTCCGCGATCATCCGCGAGAGGCAGGAACAGGGCATGGCCGAACCGAGGGTCTTCACGTCCGCCGAGCAGCTGCACGCCGGGGTCGGCGAACCGCTCGGCCCCAGCGGATGGCTGGAGGTGGACCAGAAGCGGATCGACCTCTTCGCCGACGCGACCGGCGACCACCAGTGGATCCACGTGGACCCGGAACGCGCGGCGGACGGCCCCTTCGGGTCCACCATCGCCCACGGCTACCTGACCCTGTCGCTGCTGCCCAGCCTCGTCCCGCAGATCATGCGGGTCGAGGGCATGCGGATGGGCCTCAACTACGGGACGAACAAGGTCCGTTTCCCCGCGCCGGTGCCGGTCGGTTCACGGCTGCGCGCGACGGCCGTGATCACGGAGGTCACGGAGGCGGGCGGCGGCGTACAGGTCACGGCCACGGTCACGGTGGAACGCGAGGGCGGCGACAAGCCGGTGTGCGTGGCGGATTCGGTGTCGCGGTACTACTTCTGAGGCGCGCGCGGAGGCGCGGCCGCGCCTCCCACCATGCGCAGGACGAGGTCGGAGTAGAGCGCGCCGACCTCGTCGGGGGTGCGCCGGCCCGCCGCACTGAACCAGCGGGCCACGTCGATGCACAGCGACAGCACCGCGAGGGTGGTGCCGGGGACGTCGGGGACGTCGAACTCCCCCGCCGCGACCCCGTCGGCCAGGATGCGGCGCACGGCGGCGTCGCTCAGCCGCCGCAGCTCCACGATCTCCGCGCGGTGCTCGGGGGCGAGGGCGTCGAGCTCGTACTGGACCACCCGCGCGGTGGTGTGGTGCGCCGCGTGCCACCGTACGAAGGACCGTACGGCGGCGTCGAGCCGCTCGGCGGCGCAGCCGGGGCCCTCGGCGGCGGTGGTGAGGATCTCCAGCGCCTTGTCGTGGCCGATCCGGCTGATGCGGTGGAGCAGCTCTTCCTTGGTCTTGTAGTGGATGTAGAGCGCGGCCGGGCTCATCCCGGCGCGGCCCGCGATGTCGCGCGTGGTGGTGGCGTGGTAGCCGCGCTCGGCGAAGGCGTCGACGGCGGCGATCAGCAGCCGCCGCGCGGCGTCGGGGGTGACCTCGGACCACGGCCGGTAGCCGTCGACCGTGTCCTCCGCGCTCTCCATCGCTCACTCACCTCTTCGCCGTATGGGAGTGAACACCTTACCGGAGGGTGAGCAAGCGCTTAGCCTTCTCGCGCGGGCGCCCAGGCTACTTCGGCGTGAAGGGGTCGTAGTCCGCCATGATCTTCTCCATCCTGGCCTGGTCGACCCGGTTGACGATCTGCCCGACCTCCTGCCGGTCCCGGATCACCTTGGCCAGGGTGAAGGCGGAGGTGGTGAGGTAGAGGACGGCGATCCCGAGGAAGGCCCGGACCCAGCCGTCAGCCTCCAGCTGGTAGATCCCCACGGCGACGGCCACGAGGGCGATGCCGAAGGACGCGACGGCCTGGCCGTAGTAGGCGCCCGTGTTCTGCTGCTTGACCGGTGTCTCGTTCATGGGACGAATATCGGGCGGGCGGCGGCCGAGCACATCCGCACACGTACTCAGGCCGGTACTCAGCAGTTGCGCCCTCCCTCAGGGCTCAGAAGGCGGAGACCCCGGTGCGGGCGCGGCCGATGAGCAGCTTCTGGATCTGGCTGGTGCCCTCGTACAGGGTCATGACCCGGGCGTCGCGCAGCAGCTTCCCGGCCGGGTACTCGTCGATGTAGCCGTAACCTCCGTGCACCTGGAGGGCGTTGCTCGCGGCGCGCACGGCGGCCTCGGAGGCGAAGAGCTTGGCGGTGGAGGACTCGGTGGCGAAGGGCAGGCCGCGGTCGACGAGGTCGGCCACCCGCCAGGTCAGCAGCCGCGCGGCGTCCACGTCGACGGAGATGTCCGCGATCAGTTCCTGGACCAGCTGGTGGTGGGCGATAGGCCGGCCGAACTGCTCGCGCTGCGCCGCGTACGAGACGGCCGCGTCCAGCGCCGCCTGGGCGATGCCGACACAGCCGGCGGCGACCGACATCCGCCCCTTGGCCAGGGCGGACATGGCCACCGAGAAGCCCTTGCCGGCGGGGCCGAGCATCGCGGAGGCGGGCACCCGGACGCCGTCGAGGGTGAGCTCGGCGGTGGCCTGGCCGCGCAGGCCCAGCTTGCCGTGGATCTCGCGGCGGGTCAGGCCGGGGGTGTCGGTGGGGACGAGGAAGGCGGACACCCCGCGGTGCCCGGGCTCCTCGCCGGTACGCGCGAAGAGGAGCGCCACGTCGGCCCAGGTGCCGTTGGTGATGAACATCTTGCTGCCGTCGAGGACGTACGCGTCCCCCTCGCGCACGGCGCGGGTGGCCAGGCTGCCCGCGTCGGATCCGCTGCCGGGCTCGGTCAGGCCGAAGCAGCCGAGCACGTCGCCGGAGCACAGGCGGGGCAGCCAGTCCCGCTTCTGCTCCTCGGTCCCCCAGGCGGCGATGGTCTTGGCCACCAGCCCGAGGGAGACGGAGACGATGCCGCGCACGGCGGAGTCGCCGCGCCCGAGCTCCTCGGTGACGAGGACGTAGGAGAGGTGGTCGCCGCCCGAGCCTCCGTACTCCTCGGGAACGGTGAGGCCGAGGAAGCCGACCGCGCCGAGCTTCTTCACGACGGCCCGGTCCACGCTCTCCGCGCGGTCCCACGCGGCGGCGTACGGGACGATCTCGCGCTCGGTGAACGCGCGGGCGAGCCCGCGTACGGCGCTCTGCTCGTCGCTCAGCTGCAGATCCACCGGGACCTCCTCCGGGGGGCGGCCGACCGGCGGCTTTAACTAGCACCGGTAGTTTATTGGGGGCAGGCCCTACTATGTGGCGCATGGCCAGACCGCGCAAGCCCCTTCTCAGCCGGGACCGCATCGTGGAGGCGGCCGGAGCCCTGGTCGACGCGGAAGGCCTGGAAGCGGTGTCGACCCGGCGGCTGGCGGCGGCGCTCGGGGTGAGCGGCCCGTCCCTCTACAACCACTTCCGCACCAAGGACGAGATCCTGGACGCGGTCGCGGACGCGGTGAGCGTGCGGGTCGACCTGTCCGTGTTCGACGACGGCCGGGACTGGCGGGACTCGCTGCGCGCGTGGGCGCACTCCTACCGGAACGCCCTGTCGGACCACCCCAACATCGTGCCCGTCCTCGCGCGCGGCCCGGGCCGCCGTCCGGCCGGACTGCGGCTGGCCGACGCGGTGTTCGGCGCCATGACGGCGGCGGGCTGGCCGCCGGCGCAGGCGACCCGGATCGGCGCGCTCATGCGGTACTTCATCCTCGGCTCGGCCGTCGGCTCCTTCGCCGGGGGGTTCGTGGACGACCGCGCGGCCTACGACCCGGCGGACTACCCGCACCTGGGCCAGGCCCACCTGCTGGCCGAACGGCAGCGCGAGGTGGACGACGGCGCGTTCGAAACGGGCCTGACGGCCCTGCTGGACGGCCTGGCCCTGCAGTACGACGCCCTGCGGCACGAGGACCGCACGCCGCCGGGACCGGGACCGGGCCCTCTGCCGGCGCACGGCGGGTGACCGGGGCCGTCGCTACGGCGACCCGGCGGAACGGCGGTGGACCGGTAGGGCGGTAGGGCGGTAGGCCCGTGGCGGCGCGCTTCCCGGCCCGGCCGGCGGCCCCGGCAGGGCGGGCCTACGGGAGGACCACGAGGGAGCGGCCCCCCTTGCCCGCCAGCATCGCGTCGAACGCGGCCGGAATGTCGTCAAGACCGATCCGGTCGGTGACCAGGGCCCCCAGGTCCATCCGGCCAGCGCGGACGTGCTCGGCGATCACCGGCAGGTCGCGGGCCGGATCGCTGTTGCCGTACACGCAGCCGGTCAGGGTCCGGGCGAAGTGGAAGATCTCCAGCGCGTGGAAGGTGACCTGCTGCTCCTTGCCGCCGATCCCGACGACCGTCGTGCGGCCGCCGCGCCGGGTGGATTCCCAGGCCGCGCGAATGCTCTCCGCCCACCCGACGCACTCGACCGCGACGTCCGCTCCGTGGCCGCCGGTCAGCGCACGGACCTGCCGGGCGGCACCCTCGGCACCGGCGAGCACGAACTCCGTGGCCCCCGCCGCGCGCGCCAGCTCCTCCTTCGCCGGGGACACGTCGACGGCGATCACCGGGCCCGCCTCGGCCACCCGGGCGGCCTGGAGGGCGGCCAGGCCGACCCCGCCGACTCCGAACACGGCCACCGACTCGCCCGGGCGGACCTGCGCACTGTGGTGCACCGCTCCGTAGCCGGTCAGGACGGCGCAGCCGAGCAGCGCGGCCTCCTCGAGCGGGATGCCCTCGGGCGCGGGCAGGACGCAGCCGGCCGCGACGACGGTCTCCTCCGCGAAGGCGGCCACGTTCAGCCCGGGGTGCAGCTCGGTGCCCCGGGCGTCGTGGGCGTGGACGTTCCCCACTCCGGTCAACGCGTTCGCGCAGAGCCAGACCTCGCCCATGGCGCAGTGGTGGCACTGCCCGCACGACGGCGCCCAGTTGAGCACGACGCCGTCGCCGGGGGCGACGTGGGTGACACCCTCCCCGACGGCGAGGACGGTGCCCGCGCCCTCGTGGCCGAGGACGGCCGGCACGGGCACCCGCAGGGTGCCGTTGGTCAGGGAGAGGTCGGAGTGGCAGACCCCGGCCGCGGCGAGGCGGACCCGGACCTGCCCGGGGCCGGGATCGGGCAGCACGATGTCCCGGATCTCCAGCGGGGCTCCGACGGCGGGCAGGATGGCGGCGCGGACCATGGGCGTCGTCTCGACTTTCCGGTACGGGGTGCGGGCGGCAGGGGAAGGGGCGGAACGGGGCGGCCGGACGGAACCGAAGCCCGCGCCGGGGCGGGCAGAGGCTCCGGTCGGTCGGTCGGTCGGCCGGCCGACCGGGTCAGAACTGCAGGGACTTGGTCTGGAGGTACTCGGCCAGTCCGTGGCTGCCCAGCTCGCGTCCGACGCCCGACTGCTTGTGGCCGCCGAAGGGCGCGAGCACGTTGTAGCGACCGCCGTTGATGTCCACCTGGCCGGTCTCCATACGGCGCGCGAACGCCACGGCCGTCTCCTCGTCCGCGGCCCAGACCGCGCCCCCGAGCCCGTAGACGGTCCCGTTGGCGATGCGCAGGGCCTCCTCCTCGTCCTCGTAGGAGAGGATCGACAGCACCGGGCCGAAGATCTCCTCCTGGGCGATCGCCATGTCGGGGGTGACGTCGGCGAAAACCGTCGGGGCCACGAAGTAGCCCTGCTCGTGCGGGGCGTCCGGGCCCCCGGCGACCAGCCGGGCGCCCTCCTCGATGCCCCGGGCGATGTAGCCGAGGACGCGCTCGTGCTGCTGGGCGTTGACGACCGGGCCGAGGCGGGTGTCGTCCTGGCGGGGGTCGCCGGAGGGGTACTTGGCGACGGCGGCGGCCGCGAGCGAGACGGCCTCCTCGTACTGGTCCCGGTGGACGAGCATGCGGGTGAGCGCGTTGCAGCGCTGACCGGTGTTGGCCATGACATGGCCCACGCCGGTCGCGACGGCCTTGGCCAGGTCGGCGCCGGGCAGGACGACGTTGGCCGATTTGCCCCCCAGTTCGAGGGCGACCCGCTTGACGGCGGCGCCCGCCGTGGCGCCGATCTTCCTGCCGACGGCGGTCGAGCCGGTGAAGGAGACGAGGTCCACCCCTTCGTGCGCGGCCAGCGCCTGCCCGGCCACCGGACCCGTACCGGTCACCAGGTTGAAGACTCCGGCCGGGACGCCCGCCTCGTGCACGGCCCGGGCGAAGAGCTGTGCGGTCAGCGGGGTGTCCTCGGCCGGCTTGAGGACGAGGGTGCAGCCGGCGGCGAGAGCGGGCGCCACCTTGGCAACGATCTGGTAGAGCGGGTAGTTCCAGGGCGTGATGGCCGCGACGACGCCCACCGGCTCCAGCAGCACGGTGGAGTTCCCGATCCGTTCCTCGAAGGCGTACGAGGCGGCCAGCTCGGCGAAGGAGGAGGCGACGGCGGTCGACCCGCCGACGTGGACCGCCTTCGCGAAGGCGAGCGGCGCGCCCAGCTCCGCCGTGATGGTGTCGGCCAGCTCGTCCTTGTGCGCCACCAGCGCGTCGCGCAAGGCGCCCACCAGGGCGGCGCGTTCGGCCTGCGGGGTCGCCGCCCAGCCCGGGAGCGCCGCACGGGCCGCCCGTACCGCCGCGTCCACGTCCTCCTCGTTGCCGGCCGGGACGGAGGCGATGACCTGGCCGTCGGCCGGATTGACGACGTCGATCAGGTCGCTCCCGGCGGCGGGCCGCCACGCGCCGTCGATGTACATCCCGTCCTGGGCCTTCATGGCATTCCTCCCGAGTGCGCACGAGCGTGCGCGGACCGCGTGCAGGGACCACGTGCGTGGGTCCGACCTCCGACACCCTACAAACTAGCGCCGGTAGTTTTCCTCGGCCAGAGGGCACCGGACATCAGATGATGCCGAAAAGCATCCCTGCCGCGAGGACGACGAGGGAGGTGAGGGCCGCCCACTTCACGGTGAACCGGGTGTGGTCGCCGAACTCCACCTTGGCCATGCCGACCAGGACGTAGACGGCCGGAACCAGCGGGCTCGACATGTGCAGCGCCTGACCGACCAGGGAGGCGCGGGCGATCTCCAGCGGGGACACCCCGTGGGCGGCGCCGGCCTCGGCGAGGACGGGCAGCACCCCGAAGTAGAAGCCGTCGTTCGACATGAAGTAGGTGAGGGGCAGGCTGAGCAGCCCGGTGACCAGCGCCATGTGCGGGCCCATGCCCTCGGGGATGGCACCGACGAGCCAGTCGGCCATGTGCTTGACCATGCCGGTGCCGGTGAGGACGCCGGTGAACACGGCGGCGGCGAAGACCATGCCGGCGACGTTCAGGACATTGTCGGCGTGGGCAGCGATCCGGGCCTTCTGGTCGGGCATGTGCGGGAAGTTGACCGTCAGGGCGAGGGCGGCGCCGAGCAGGAACAGCACGGGGATGGGCAGCAACTCCATGATCATCGCGGTGAGGAGGGCGACGGTGAGACCCGCGTTGAACCAGTACAGCCGGGGGCGCAGGGTGGGGCGGTCCGGGTCGAGCCCCTGGAACCCGTCCTCGGCGCCGGCCGGCGCCGCCTCCCCCGGCGGCGCCGCACCGGAGACGGGGTCGGAGGTGGCGGGCACGGGGGCGGCCGAACCGGAGGCGGGGGTGGCAGTCCCCGCGGTCGTGGCGGTGGCGGTGGCGGTGGCGGCAGTCGGGGTGGCGGCGGCCGGAACGAGATCCTCCGACTCGGGCTCCGCTCCGCGCGCGCCCGGCAGGGCCAGCACGCCGACGCGGCGCCGCTCCTTGAGGCCCAGGACGTAGGCCAGGGCGAACACGAAGACCAGGCCCGCCGCGAGGGCCGGGATCATCGGGACGAAGATGTCGGCGGCGTCCAGCTTGAGGGCGGTGGCCGCCCGGGCCGTGGGGCCGCCCCAGGGCAGGGTGTTCATCACGCCGTTGGCGGTGGCCGCGACCCCGGTCATGACCACCAGGCTGAGGCCGAGCCGCTTGTAGAGCGGGTACATGGCCGAGACCGTGATCATGAACGTGGTCGATCCGTCGCCGTCGAGGGAGACGATCGCAGCGAGGACGGCGGTGCCGACCACCACCCGCATCGGGTCCGCCTTGCAGAAGCGCAGGATGCCCCGGACGATCGGGTCGAAGAGGCCGACGTCGATCATCACGCCGAAGTAGACGATGGCGAACATCAGCATGGCGGCCGTCGGCGCGAGCTTGCCCACGCCGTCGATGACGTAGTCGCCGAGGTGCGCCCCCCTTCCCGGCGAAGACGCAGAAGAGCGCGGGGATGAGGACGAGCGCCGCGATGGGCGACATTTTCTTCATCATGATCAGGACGAGGAACGTCGCGATCATGGCGAAGCCGAGGAAGGTCAGCATGGGGGGAACGTAGGGGGCACCTCCCGGGGCCAACAAGGTGTCGACGCGTGAGCAATACGAGCAAAACCCCAGCTCAGGGCAGGGGCGCGAGCTGCACGGGGAACCCGTTGAGCACCGCCGTGCCGGAGAGCCGGTCGAGCAGGGTCCCGTCGAGCAGCTGGTTGACGTTGGCCCCCGGGACGGTCGCGGCCACCTCCAGGCGGGCTCCGGCGCGGTCGTGTCCCCAGCCGTGCGGAAGGCTCACCACACCGGTGCGGACGGCGTCGGTGACCTCGACGGGGACGTCCAGGCTGCCGCCGGCGGCGGTGACCCGGGCCCGCCCTCCGTGGGCGAGGCCCAGCCGGGCCGCGTCCTCGGGGTGGACGTGCAGGGTGCAGCGGTTGGAACCTCCTGTGAGGGCCGGGACGTTGTGCAACCAGCTGTTGTTGGACCGCAGGTGGCGGCGGCCCACGAGCACCAGGGCGGCGGGGCGCTCGGCGAGCGCCGCGCGCAGCCTGGGGAGCTCGGCCGCGACCGGTTCCGGGAGCAGCTCGATCCTGCCGCTGCGGGTCCTCAGCACCTCGGGGAGCCGGGGCCGCAGCGGGCCGAGGTCGATGCCGTGCGGGGCGCGTCGCAGGTCGTCGAGGCCGAGTCCGTAGGGGCCGAGGCGCAGCATGAGGTCCAGCCGCCGCTCCGGGCCCGTACGGCCCGTCAGGGTGCGGGCGTACGCCGTGGCGTCGGCGCCGTGCAGCGGCGAGTGCGGGTCGCCGACGGCCCGGGCGAGGGTGTCGGCGATGACGCGCTCGTCCACCGCTTCCGGCGGGGCTCCGTGCAGTCCCGACACGGCGAGGACCAGGCGCGCGTGGATCTCGCACTCGTCGAGGCGCCCTTCCTCCAGGGGCACGGCGGGGGGTGAGTAGCGGACCTGGTTGCGTATGGCGAAGGCGTTGAACGCGAAGTCGAAGTGCGCGCTCTGGGCGGGTGGCGGCGGGGGCAGCACCACGTGGGCGTGGCGGGAGGTCTCGTTCAGGTACGGGTCGACCGAGACCATGAAGTCGAGGCCGACCAGTGCCCGGTCGAGGCGGTCGCCGTCGGGGGCGGACAGGACGGGATTCGCGGCGATGGCGATCAGGGCGCGGATCCGCCCCTCCCCCGGCGTTTCGATCTCCTCGGCCATGGCGGCGGTGGGCAGTTCGCTCTTGACCTCCGGGTGGCCGCTGACCCGGCTGTGCCAGCGGCCCACCGTGAACCCCCGGCCGGGCCCGGCCGGCCTCGGTGCGCGGTCGGTGGCGGAGAGCGGGAAGAGGGCTCCGCCGGGCCGGTCGAGGTTGCCGGTGAGGATGTTGAGCACGTCGACCAGCCAGCTGGCGAGCGTGCCGTGCTCGACGGTGCAGCTGCCGATCCGGCCGTAGACGGCGGCGGTGGGCGCGGCGGCGAGCTCGCGGGCGAGTGTGCGGATCTCGTCGGCCGGGAGGTCGCAGGCGGGGGCCACGGCCTCGGGAGTGAAACTCGCGAGGGCGACGCCGAGTTCCCGGATGCCCAGGGTCGTTTCCTCCAGCGGGCCGGGAGCGGCGAGCCCCTCGGCCAGCAGGGTGTGCGCGAGAGCGGCGAGGAGCAGCGCGTCGCTGCCGGGGCGCGGGGCGAGGTGGCGGTCGGCGAGGGCCGCCGTCCGGGTCCGGCGCGGGTCGACGACCACCAGGGTCCCGCCGCGGGCGCGCAGTGCCTTGAGCCGGCCGGGGAAGTCGGGGGCGGTGCAGAGGGAGCCGTTGGACTCGACCGGGTTGGCGCCCAGGAGGAGCAGGAAGTCCGTCCGGTCGAGGTCGGGGACCGGGATGGCGAAGGGGTCGCCGAAGAGCAGTCCGCTGGAGACGTGCTTGGGCATCTGGTCGAGGGTGCTGGCGGTGAAGAGGTTGCGGGTGCCGAGGGCCTTGATCAGCAGCGGGGGGTAGAGGGCGCCGGCCATGGTGTGGACGTTCGGGTTGCCCAGCACCACGCCCACGGACTGGGGTCCGTGCTCCCGGAGCAGGGCGGGGACGGCCGCGGCGACGGCATCGTACGCCTCCTCCCAGGTGGCCTCGCGCAACCTGCCGTCGCGGCGCACCAGGGGCGTGCGCAGCCGGTCGGGATCGGCGTCGAGCTGCCCGAGGGCGGCCCCCTTGGGGCAGATGAAACCGCGGCTGAACACGTCCTCGCGGTCACCGCGGGCGCCGGTGACGGTGGTGCCCTCGATGGTGAGGGTGAGCCCGCAGGTGGCTTCGCAGAGGGGGCAGATGCGCAGGGCGGTGCGGGGCATGGGCCCTCCAGGGCGGGCAGGCTGCGGCACGGGCACACGGGCGCCCCGAGCATACCGACCGGTAGGCACGATGACGAGGGCCGTGCGCGGCCGGCTGCCACGGACTGCGGGGGCGAGGCGAGGGGGCGCGGCCGGGAGGTCAGTCCAGGACGCGGGCCAGATAGGCGTGCATCATGGCGCGGGTCTCGGTGACGATCCCGGGGTCACCGGCCGGGTCGGTCCGGAAGGCCAGCTGGATCAGCGCGTCGGTGGCCTCGACGGCAACGAGGACGGCGCGTTCGAGTTCGGCGTCGGGGGTCAGGCCGAGGTGGGCGGAGAGCAGTTCGGTCAGCCGGGCGGCGACCTGGCGGTTGGGCTCTCCCTCCGCGTCCTCGGACGGGGGCGCCGGCACGCCGAAGTCGACCAGCGCGAAGCCGGGCACGCTGCGCTTCATGGCCAGGTACTCGTCGAGGACCGCGTCCACGACCGGCCGCCAGTGCGTGGCCGCGGGGAGTTCGGCGAGCCGGTCCGCGATGCCGTCGACGTAGCGGTCGAGGTTGCGGTGGGCGAGGGCGACGGCCATGGCCCGCTTGTTGCCGAAGAAGCGGTACACGGAGCCGATCGGGACGCCGGCCCGCTGGGCGACGGTACGGGTGGTGAGGTTCTCGTAGCCGGTCTCGTCCAGCAGCTCGGCGCAGGCGTCGAGGATCCGGGCGAGCCGGTCGGCGCTGCGCTGCTGGATGGGCGTACGGCGCAGGGAGGGGGCGGGAGGCACGGGGTCCATCATGCCGCTCCTCGCTTCCGGGTCCGGCGGCGGCCTCAGTTCAGCAGGAGACTGAGGCCGCCGAGGGTGTACGTGATCATCAGGGCGAGCAGCGGCAGTTGGCCGGCCACGGCCCGGGCGGGCGGGAAGAGGCGCACGGAACGGTCGTGAGCTGCGACGACGCCGAGTACGTGACCCACGACGACGGCGATGACCTGGAGGGCGGCGAGGCCGCCCGGCCCCAGGGGCGGGTCGGGTGCGGAGGCGTTGTCAGTGCCGAGTGCCATGCTTACCGTGCGTGGTCCTTCGACTACCAGGAGGGAGAAGTAGTGGGCGATGAGATAGCCGAGTGCGATCGGTACGAGTGAGTGCGCGAAGGCCGTCAGCGGGCGGGGGTGCGGGCCGCTGACGAGGCGGGTGGCCGCGGCGCAGAGGCAGTACAGGGTGGCGACGAGGGCGACGGAAGCGAGCAGTCCGAGGGTGGCCGTGGGGGTGCGGCCGAGGGGGGAGGTCTGAAGGGTGTCGATCCAGGCGGGGTTGTCGGAGAAGCCGTCGTAGGCGGTCGATCCGAGGAGGACGCAGACGGTGGCGACGAGTCCGGGCCGCTCGGGTGTCGCGTCGAGTCCGTGGAAGGGGTTGCGGAGTACGAGGCGGCCGTCGTCGCGGCGGCCGAGGGGGGAGAGCCGGGCCAGGAGGGTGGAGTACGCCTCGAAGGCGTCGCCGTCGTCGAACCAGCGCTCGCCGAAGCGGGCGGCGAGCAGGAGTTGGACGACGGCGTAGGAGGTGAGGGCGATGAGGAGGGTGGTGGTGGATGCGGGATCGGGTGAGACGAGTTCGAGCCAGGTGAAGGCGAACAGTCCGGCTGCGGCCGGCCATTGCCCAAGCCGGGCGGGCAGGGGGTGGTAGGGGGTGCGGCGGCGCAGGGCCCGGGCGGCGAGGCGGTGCAGGGTGCGGAGCGGATTGAGCAGGCGCCAGACGGGACCGAGGAGGAGGGAGGCGGGGACCAGTCCGACCCAGAGGAGGACGTAGACGGCGCCGGGAGCGGGGTTGCGCGCCGGATCGTCGGGACCGAGCAGGAGGTGGAGCAGGACGGCGAGAGCGGCGGTGAGGCCCAGGGCGCGCAGGGCCGTGCGGACGGCCGGTGCGTCGGCCGCCCGCTGGAACGCGGCGGGGAGGGCGAGCCCCGACCGCGTCCCGCGGAAGCGGGAGGCGGACCAGAGCAGGCCGAGTGCGAGGAAGGAGACGAAGAGGGCGGCGAAGGCCCCCGCGAACGCGTAGAAGGGGGAGATCGGCAGATCGTGCTGCGACCCGATGCCGTGCGCGAGCACGGTCACGGCGTCGGAGCCGAGGTCGGCTGCGGAATCGGAGGCGGAGGCGGGATCGGAGGCGGGGACGGCCGGGTGTAGGACCACGCCCTGGCCGTGCCCGGCGCCGTCGGCGCCCAGGAGGGACACCGGTCCCATGGGCGTCACCACCGCCCCGCCGAGGGGGTGTTCCTGCCGACGGCCTGCCCCTCCCGGTACGGGAGGGTGCGGGTCCGGGCCCGCCGGGCCCGTCGGACCCGTCGGGGCGGGATCGTCGTGCGGGTCACCGGACGAGGAGCTGGGTCAGGACGAGGCGGGACTCGTGCGTCTCGACCTCGAAGAGGCCCGTGCGGTCGGCCGTCAGGGTCAGGGTGGCCTCCTGGCCCGCGGGCAGGGCGACCTCCTTGTCGTAGCCGTGGACGTGCAGGGTGTCGGCGCGGTCGCTGGTGACGCGCAGGGCGACCCGCTCCCCGCGCCGCAGCTCGGTGCGGGCGGGGGCGGGGGTGACCTTGCCGTCCCGGACGGTGATGGTCACCGTCCGGTCGGCCTGCTCGGAGGCCGGCGGGTCCGGCTGTGCCGAGGGCGGTGCGCTGCCGTGGCCGTGGCCGCCCGATGCCCCCGGGGCGGCGGTGAGCGCGGCCGTCGCCTCGACCGGCTTGCCGGACACGGCCCAGGCGGTGTGGTCGTCCGCGTAGAGGCGGACGGTCAGGGTGTGCTCCCCCTCGGGCACCTGCGCCGCGGACAGGTGGAACCACGGGCCGTAGAGCCGTGCCAGTTTGCGGCCGTCGAGCTCGAGGTGGGCGTGGCCCGCGCCGGTGAGGGCCGCGCCGCCGGTGCTGTCAGGGGTGAAGCGGAAGTTCTTCACCGCCAGTTGGAGGTTCCATCCGTCCTCGGAGTCGGGGCGGACGACCAGCCGGACCTCGGGGGCGCCGTCGGCCGGGACCTCGCGCAGCTTGTGGCCGGCGGGGTCGGCGACGTCGAGCAGGGTCCCGGCGGTGCCGGAGGCCTGCTCGTGGCTGGTGCCGGGCTTGTGGTGGGTGGTGGCCCGCCCGCCGCAGCCGGTCGCCGCGCCACCGGCCAGGACCAGGGCGAGGGTGATCAGGGCCGCCGTCCGGGCGGCCCGGCGGTTCCGGCCGCCCGCCCGCCCCGGACCCGCCGCGCGTGCTGTCCGGGCCGCCCGGGCCGTGCGACCGGGACGGGCTGCGCGGCTCGCCCCCGCCGCGCTCGCCTCGCCGGCCGTGCTCCGACGGCCGGGCGCCGCCCCTGCAGCGCCGGGCGCACCGGGCCCGGCCCCGTCCGCGCAGGTGACGCAGGTGACGCAGGTGACGCAGGGGTCGATGGCCTCCGGGCTGTCGGTCACGACCGGCCCCCTTCGGCCGGGCCCGCCCCCGGTTCCGCGGCGGCGCGGGGTACACGCGAGCCGTGATCGGGCGTACCGGCCGGGGTGCCGTCCGGGCGGTGCCCCCGGCCTTCGTCCGAGCCGTGTCCGGGGCCGTCGCCCGGGCCGTCACCCGGACTGCCGTCCGGGGTGCCGTCCGGGGTGCCGTTCGGGGTGTGGTCCGGCGGTGCGGGGCTGGACGGGGCGGGGTCCGGGCGGGACGAGGCGACGGCGGCCCAGAGGACCCAGACCACGACCAGCAGGGCGCGGGCCCAGGCGGGGCTGAGCGGGGTCCACGGGATCATCAGGACGGCCTTGTCGAAGGCGTCGAGCAGGGTGAGTGCGGCGAGGAGCAGGGTGAGGCGGGCCAGCCACGGGCGGGTGGGCCGCAGGACCAGACCGGCGCCCGTCCACCACAGGCCGAGCAGGAGGAGGGCGAGGGCCGGGACGAAGGTCGCGGTGAGCGGGGTGGTGGAGCCGGCCACGTCGAGGACCAGGCCGGCCAGGCCGAGCAGGGAGGCGGCCGTGCCCAGGCCGGAGCACCGCAGCCGGCGCCACCACAGCACCCCTCCGACCAGGAGCAGGACCGCGGCGACGGCCAGCGCGAGCTGGGTCTCGACCCGTTCGAGGCCGCGGGCCCCGTACCAGTCGCAGCCGGCCGGGAGTTTGCGGGCCTGGACGTTGTAGTCGGCGCAGACGAGGAGCTGGACGAGCTTGACCGGTTCGCCGACGAGGCGGGCCGATGCGCCCGTGAGGTCGCCGCGGCGTTCGCCGCATTGCGGGACCGTTCCGGGGGTGGAGCCGTCGGGTCCGTCCTGCCAGCAGTTCCCGCGGCCCTGGCCGTCCCACCAGACGTCCATGCCGTTGGGGCGGGAGGCCCCGGCCTTGTCCTTGCCGAGCACGTTGCCGGCGTACCGGTTGTGGTGGGAGGTGTCGGCCTGCTTGGACCAGGCCTCCTCGCCCCGGATGAAGGCGGGGACCGCGCTGAGGAAGAAGCCGGCGCGCTCGTGCCCGTAGACCCAGTTGCCCTCGTAGAGGTTCCAGTTGCCGCCGGCGGTGATGATGCCGGTGCCCGGGGGCATGGAGATCTGCGGGCAGACGACGCCGCGCTCGTAGCCGCGCTCGACCGGCGGTTTGGCGCAGGTGCCATCGGCGACGTGACGGTAGTAGTCCTGGTTGTTGTCGTGGATGAGGTTCCGCTCGAACTTGGCGTGGTTCTGCGGGAGTCCGGGGTGTCCGGGGAAGGCGCTGTCCATGGAGGCGCCGCCCATGTTGTGGTCGAACTCGTTGTCGTGCACCCACACCGAGTCGCCCGCGGTCCCCGAGTAGCCGACCATGTTGTGGTGGCTGCGGCAGCCGGTGATCTCGATGGAGTAGCGGGGGACCTCGTAGCCCCGTCCGTCGTTGATGTTCGAGGCGCTGCCGGGGTAGATGCCGGAGTCGCCGTTTCCGTACGACTCGCAGTTCTTGTAGAGGCCGTGGTCGCTGGCGAAGGTCAGGAAGCCGTACTCGTCGTTCCAACGGGTGAGGACGTCGTCGATGACGAAGCCGTCGGCGGCGAGGACGTACAGCGAGTTGAAGGTGGTGCGCTGGGCGGTGAAGTTGCGGAAGTAGACGCCGTCGGACTTGTCGGCCCGGATGGCGTTCAGCTTCTGGTACTTGGCGTCGATCACCACGTCGAGCCGTGACGCTCCGGTGCCCTCGATCTGCAGGTTCTTCTTGCCGAGGATGGCGACGAGGTTCTGGTTGTGGCGGCACTGCACCTGCTGCTCGTACGACAGGATCTGGTAGCCGAGCGCGGAGTCGGGCGCCTTGAGCGCGGCGCACTCCCCCGTCGGCTTCGGCAGCGAGGGCTCCTCCTCGTAGAGGCCGGGAAGGATCGCGATGTTCATTCCGGGCCGGTCGACGGCGTCGACGGCCTCCTGGAGGTGGCGGTAGCCGCTCTGCTCGCAGCGCTCGTACAGGGCGAGGTTGCGGGCCCGCAGTTCCTCGGGGAAGGCGGATATGCGCCGCTCGAAGGCCTGCCGGTCCGTCTTGCAGACGATGAGGTCGGGTTCGGTCGTGCGGTGTTCCGGGACGGAGCCGGAGCCGTCCGGGAAGGTGACCGGGCGCTCTTCGTGCGCGAGGGCGGCGGGCGCCGCGACGAAGAGGGACAGGAGCGCGAGGAGGGCGGCGAGGAGCGCCGCCGGCACGGCAGGAAACCTGCGGGTCCACGACATGCGCGTGAGAGTAGAGCAATGTTCATCTTTTGGGATCCCCCCGCGCACGGATCGGGGTCCCGGGTTCGCGCATCAGACCCCCGAGCGCGCATCCGCCACCCGGAGTCCGCCCGCCGCCCGTCCGTCCGGCCGTCCGGGTTCACCGTTGACGCGGGAGCCGCGGAATCCTACTGTCGACCATAGGATTCCTTCGACGGAGCGGGAGCAGCACATGAGCGAGCAGGCCGGCAGCGAGCAGGCCCGGAAGACGGCCGAGGCCCTGGAGTACCTCACCGGCTTCGGCAACGAACACAGCTCCGAGGCCGTCCCCGGCGCACTGCCGCTCGGCCGGAACTCGCCCCAGCGCGCACCCCTCGGCCTCTACGCCGAGCAGCTCAGCGGTAGCGCCTTCACCGAGCCGCGCAGCCACAACCGCCGCTCCTGGCTCTACCGGATCCGCCCGTCGGCCGCCCACCCGCCGTTCACGCGCGTCGACAACGGGGCCCTGCGCACCGCCCCCTTCACCGAAGCCCCGGCGGACCCCAACCGGCTGCGCTGGAACCCGCTGCCCGACCCGGCCCCCGGCACCGACTTCCTGGACGGCCTGTGGACCCTCGGCGGCAACGGCGACGCCGCGCAGCGCGCCGGCATGGCCGTCCACCTCTACTCCGCCAACGCCTCCATGACCGACCGGGTGTTCAGCGACTCCGACGGCGAGCTGCTGATCGTTCCCGAGCGCGGCGGGCTGCTGCTGCGCACCGAGCTGGGCCTGCTCGCCGCCCGTCCGGGCGAGGTGGCGCTCATCCCGCGGGGCGTCCGCTTCCGCGTGGAGCTGCTGGACGCCGACGCCCGCGGCTACGTCTGCGAGAACTACGGCCGGCCCTTCGTCCTCCCCGACCTGGGCCCGATCGGCGCCAACGGCCTGGCGGCCGCCCGCGACTTCCGGGCGCCCGTGGCCGCGTACGAGGACGTCGAGCGCCCGGTCGAGGTGGTCAACAAGTTCTGCGGCAACCTCTGGTCGGCCACCTACGGCCACTCGCCGCTCGACGTCGTCGCCTGGTACGGCAACCACGTGCCCTACGTCTACGACCTGCACCGCTTCAACGTCCTGGGCACCATCAGCTACGACCACCCGGACCCGTCGATCTTCACCGTCCTGACCTCGCCCTCGGACACCCCGGGCCTGGCGGGCGTGGACTTCGTGGTCTTCGCGCCGCGCTGGCTGGTCGGCGAGGACACCTTCCGCCCGCCGTACTTCCACCGCAACGTGATGAGCGAGTACATGGGCCTGATCGAGGGCGCGTACGACGCCAAGGCCGAGGGGTTCGTCCCGGGCGGCGGTTCGCTCCACAACATGATGTCCGCGCACGGCCCCGACCACGAGACCTTCGACCGGGCGAGCGCGGCCGAGCTCAAGCCGCAGAAGATCGACGACGGGCTGGCCTTCATGTTCGAGACCCGCTGGCCGATCACCGCCACCGCCCAGGCCGCGGGCGCGGAGCACCTCCAGCGCGGCTACGACGACGTGTGGCAGGGTCTGCAGCGGCACTTCCGCGCCTGACCTGCGCTGCATACCCTGCATGCGCCGCACCCCCGCCCTGCCCAGCCGTTCGGAGATCCACCCGTGACCGCCTTCGCCCCCGACTCGCTGGTCCTGAACCGGAAGCTGCCCCTCTGGTACCAGGTCTCGCAGTCACTGCGCGCCTCGATACTGGGGCGCACCCCGGACGCCTCGCTGCGCCTGCCCACCGAGGAGCAGCTGGCCGAGCACTACGGGGTGAGTGTGCTGACCATGCGGCAGGCGCTCAAGGAGCTCGAGGGCGAGGGCCTGATCAGCCGGCACCGGCGGCGCGGCACCTTCATCGAGCCGGGAGCGCTGCGCAGCACGCCGGTACGGCTGCTGGGCTCGGTCGACGCGATCGTGGCCCAGCAGTCGGGCGACCGGACGACGATCCTCGGCCACGGGCGGACGCCCGTGGCCGGGGAGCTGCTGGAGCACTTCCCGGACGTCCCCGAGGTGATGACGTACCGGAGGCTGCGCCTGGACCGCGAGAGCGGCGAGCCCACGAACTGGGCGGAGAACGCGCTGCTGCCCGAGTTCGCGGAGGCGGTGGACCTCGCCGACCTGGAGCGCTGGCCGATGACGAAGGTGCTGCGGGACGTGGTGGGGGTGCGGATCAGCCGGATCACGGACACGGTGGAGGCCCGGCTGGCCGACCCGGAGACGGCGGAGCTGCTGAGGGTTCCGCTGCTCAGCCCGATCCTGCACTACACGGGCGTGACCTACGACGAGGACGGCCGGGTGGTGGACGTGGCCCGGATCCGCTACCGGGGCGACCGGTTCTCCTTCACGGTGACCGTCGACGCGCACTGAGCACCCGCCCGGCCCCTGGCCCCGGCCGGCGACGAGGGCTACTTCCGGCGACGGGGTCTACTTCTCGTCGTCCTCCGCGGTGCGTTCGCCCTCCGCCTGGGAGGGCGTGGTCCGCATCGTCAGGGGGTGGCGCTGCCTGCGCTGGGCCTCGTCCATGTCCTCGTCGAGGCGTTCGCCCTCGGCCTGCGACGGAGTCGAGTATTCGTCGTACTGACTCATGACCTCTCCTCGGTTGACCTCTCCTCGGTCGGTCGGCGGTCCGGCACGTGTGCGCGCACCCGGCACACGTGCCCACACAAGGAGCGTAGCTCTTCGGCCCGGGGCGAGCCCGGCCGCGCGGGCCCGTCGCTACCATCGGCGGCGTGAGCGACGACGTAGCGCTGCTGGACGATCTGATGCCCTGGGCAGTGGGCGGTCTGCGCCTGGGCCGGGACTGGGTGGCCGCGCCCGATCCGGCGACCCTGCGCACCCGCTGGGCCGTCCTGGCCGGCTCCGAAGGGGCCGAGCGGGACAGGCTGTTCCGCCCGAGCCGGAGCCGTACGCCCACCGCCTCCGTCGCCGCGCTGCCCGGTCAGCGTTCGGCGGCCACGGCCCGCTTCGCCGACGCCCCGGGGCCGTGCCCCGAACCCGTGCGCGTGCTCCGCGAGCCCTTCGACGAGCAGTGGCTGCTGCCCGACCAGCGGCTGATCGACAGCGCCCGCCCGGAGCTGTGGCGGGTCCGCGACGAGCACCAGCTCTTCCTGGTGGAGGGCCCGGAGGTGCTGGTCACCGCCCACCTGCCGGTGGGGCGGCTCGGCCGGATCCGCCCCCTGCACCGGCGCCCCGGGGGCGCCGAGCCGAACCTGGCCCCCGGCCTGCTGCCGCTGCTGGGCGAGCGGTACGGCGGCCGGGTCACCTCGGAGGACGTGCTGTGCTGGATCCTCGCGGCGGGCCGTCCGGGGCCCCGCGGCCACGAGGTCCCGCTGCCCGCCGATCCCGGGCGCTGGCGGGCGGGGCTGGAGCTGGGCCACCGGCTGCTCACCGTCCGCCTGCGCGGTGCGCGCGGCGGCGAGCCGCCCCGGCTGCCCGGCGGGCACCGCCCGTACGTCCGCTCCGCGGTCGGGTCCTGGCCGCGCGGGCTGGCGTACGACGCGGAGACGCGGACGCTGGGTGTCGGCGACGGCACGGTCTCGCCGGTGCCGACGGGCGCGTGGGAGTACGAGGTGCAGGGCGTGCGGGTCCTGGAGGCGTGGTGCGCCGCGCGTACGGCGCACCGGGAGCCCGGGGCGGAGGGGCTGGCGGCCCTGGGCCCGGACCGGTGGCCGCAGGGCTGGACCTCGGAGCTGCTGGCCCTGGTGACCACGCTGGGCCTGCTGGCCGGGCTGGCCCCGGAGCGGGCCGCGTTCGAGCCGGGCCCGCTCCTGCCGGCCGAGGCGCTGCGGGCGTCGGGGGTGCTTCCGCCGCCGTCCTGGAGTCGTCGGCCGGCCTCGGTGCTGGACCATCAGGAGGAGGGCCCGGGCGGCCAGTTCGCCCTGCTCTGATCCGACCGCGGCGGGGCCCCGGCGCGCGCCGAGCCCCGTCCGCTGCTGCCGGACGCGCCGCGGCCGGCCCGCCACGCCCGGACGCTCTCCGGCCGGACCTGCCGCTACCCGCCCCAGGCGGACAGCAGCCGGGACACCGAGCGGTCGAAGACCGCGGACATGTCCAGGCCCGTACCGGGCACCGGACCGCCGCCGGCCAGGGCCGCGGCCAGGCGCGGGTACTCCCCCGTGGCCAGCCGGGAACCGAGCCAGGCCGCGCGCACGCCCTGCTCCTCGCCCTCGCTCCAGGGCAGCGACCTGGCGCGTTCGGCGAGGGCGAGCTCTCCCGCCACATAGGTCGCGACCGAGCCGTTGACCGCGGCGACGAGCTCCAGCTTCTCGGCCTCCGGGATCTCCAGCGGGGCCAGGCACTCCAGGATGTGCTCCAGGTAGCGCAGGGCGTGGGGGCTGAAGCCGTACACGGGGGTCAGCAGACGCGGCAGCCAGGGGTGGCGGTGCATCAGGGCCCGCGTCTGCCGGGCCAGCGCGAGCAGGTCGGCGCGCCAGTCGCCGCTGGGCGGGGGGTAGTCGTACTCGGCGCTGACGGCGTCGACCATCAGCTCGTACAGCTCCTCCTTGCGCGGCACGTAGTTGTAGAGGGACATGGTCCCCGCGCCGATGCCCGCGGCGACGCGGCGCATGGAGGCGGCCTCGATCCCCTCGGCGTCGGCGATGCGCACGGCCTCGGCCGCGATGGACTCACGGCTGTGCGCGGGCCGGGGGCCGCGGCCGGCCCGCTGGGGCCTGGACCAGATCACTTCGGGTTCAGCGGGTCGCCCGCCGGCTGTCATCGCTCAGACCACCTCGTCGTCTCGCCACCATCTTAGTTACGTACGCCGTACGTAGTGCGGTACGGTGACGCCATGACGACGACTACGTACGCTGCACTTAGTTAAGGCCAGGAGAAGTCCTACGGGCGGGTGCACGCCCTGCGCGGCCTCGACCTGGCCGTCCCCGAGGGCGCCGTCTGCGGCCTCCTCGGCCCCAACGGCGCCGGCAGGACCACCGCGGTCCGGATTCTGAGCACCCTGACCGCCCCCACCGGCGGACGCGCCCTCGTCGCGGGACACGACGTCGTCCGCGACCCGGCCGCCGTCCGCCGCGCCATCGGCGTCACCGGCCAGCAGGCCTCCGTGGACGGGGACCTGACGGGGCGGGAGAACCTCCGGCTGTTCGCACGGCTCAGCGGGCTGCGCGGATCCGCGGGGCGCCGCCGCACCGACGAACTGCTGGAGCGGTCCGGGCTCGGCGATGCCGCCGACCGGGTGGCCTCCACCTGGTCGGGCGGGATGCGGCGGCGCCTGGACCTCGCCGCCGGACTGATCACCCGCCCCCGGGTGCTGTTCCTCGACGAACCCACCACGGGCCTGGACCCCGCCTCGCGCGAGCGCATCCGGGCCGCCGTCCGCACCCTCGCCGACGAGGGCACCACCGTGCCTGGTCACCACCCAGTACCTGGAGGAGGCCGACCGGCTCGCCGACTCCGTCGCCGTCCTCGCGGACGGCCGGGCCGTCGCCACCGGCACGCCCGCCGGGCTCAAGGAGCGGATCGGCGCCCGCGCCGAGGCCGTCGTCACCTCGCCCGAGGCGCTCGCCGGCGCCGCCGCCGTGCTCGACCGGCTCACGGGCGGCCGGCCCGAACTCGACGCCGAACGGCTGACCGCTGGGGTGAGTGTGCTCGACCCCGCCCTCACCCTGCCCCGCATCGTCCGCGCCCTCGACGGCGCCGGCGCCCCCGTCACCGACGCCCGCCTGCGGCCGCCCACCCTGGACGAGGTGTTCCTGCGCCTCACCGGGGCCCTGACGGCGGCTCCGCCCGAACCGACGGCGGCCCGGCCGGAGCGGGAGACCGCCGCATGAGCACCCTGCCGTACGACGGCGCCGCCGTCCTCGTCCGCCAGCTCCAGAAGGCACGGCACGCCCCGGCCCTGCCGGTCCTCACCCAGACCATGCCGATCACCATGCTGCTGTTCTTCGGCTACGCCTTCGGCAGCGCGCTCGCCATGCCGGGGGCCGAGCACCGGGAGTTCCTGGTCCCCGGACTGCTGGCGGCCACCGCCGCCAACGGGGTGATGACCGGCATGTTCACGGCCGCGCAGGACGCCCACCGCGGGGTGACGGACCGCTTCCGGACCCTGCCCGTGAGCCGCGCCGCCGTCCCGCTCGGCCAGACCGCGGCCGACCTCCTCACCACGGGCGTCTCCATGGTGCCGCTGATGCTGGTGGGACTGGCAATGGGCTGGCGGATCGAGACCGGCCTGCCCGGCGCACTGGGAGCACTCGGCGTGCTGCTGCTCTTCCGCTTCGCCACCGCCTGGGCCGGCACAAACCTGGGCCTGCCGAGCCGGAGCGAGGAGGCGGCGGGGCAACTGGGCAGTGCCACCTTCGTCCTGCCGATGCTGTCGAGCGCGTACCTGCCCCCGGCCGGACTGCCCGGCGGGCTGCGCACGGTCGCCGAGTGGAACCCGATCAGCGCCGCCGCCACGGCCGTGCGCCACCTGTGCGGGAACGCCGGGGCGCAGGCCGCCGACGGCGCCGCGTGGCCGGCCGCGCACCCGGTGGCCGCGGCGCTGCTGTGGTCGCTGCTGCTCCTCGCCGTGTGCGTCCCGGCGGCCACCCGCCGGTTCGCCCGAGGCGCCTGAGCCGGTCCGGACGGGTGACAGGGCCCCGTCCGACCGGGTAGGCAGGGCCCATGACCATCGAACCGCTCCCGCTGGACGGCATCACCGTCGTCGCCGTCGAACAGGCCGTCTCGGCCCCCTTCGCCACCCGGCAGCTCGCCGACCTCGGCGCCAGGGTGATCAAGGTGGAACGTCCCGACGGCGGCGACTTCGCCCGCCACTACGACACCGCCGCGCACGGCCTCGCGTCGCACTTCGTGTGGGCGAACCGCGGCAAGGAGTCCCTCGCCCTGGACCTGAAGGACCCGCGCGGCCGGGAGGTGCTGCACGGACTGCTGGCCGACGCCGACGTGTTCGTGCAGAACCTCGCGCAGGGCGCCGCCGCCCGGCTCGGGCTCGACGCGGCGACGCTGTGCGCGCGGTACCCGCGGCTGGTCGCCGTGGACGTCTCGGGCTACGGCGCGCAGGGACCGTACGCCCACAAGCGCGCCTACGACATGCTCGTGCAGTGCGAGGCCGGGCTGGTGTCGGTGACCGGCACCCCGGAGCAGCCCGTCAAGGCGGGTGTTCCGGCGGCGGACATCGCGGCGGCCATGTACGCCTTCTCGGGCGTACTGGCCGCGCTGCTGCGCCGCGGGGTCACCGGGCGTGGCGGCCGGGTGGAGGTGTCGATGCTGGACGCGCTGGCCGAGTGGATGGGGCACCCGCTGCACCACACGATGCACGGCGGGCGGGAGCCGGTGCGCACCGGGCTGGCGCACGCGGTGATCGCGCCCTACGACGCCTATCCGACGGCGGACGGGGACCGGGTGCTGCTGTCGGTGCAGAACGACCGCGAGTGGCGTCGGCTCGCCGAACAGGTGCTGGACCAGCCGGAGTTGGCCGAGGATCCGGAGTACGCGACGAACACGGCGCGCACCGCGAACCGGGAGAAGACCGACGCCGTGGTGGCCGGTGCGCTGGGCGCGCTGGGAGCGGAGGAGGCCGTACGGCGACTGGAGGCGGCGGGCATCGCCTGCGCGCGGCTGAACTCGGTGGCGCAGCTGGCGGCGCATCCGCAGCTGGCCGCGCGGGACCGGTGGCGCGAGGTGGGATCGCCGGCCGGCCCGTTGCGGGCGCTGCTGCCGCCGATCGTGCTGCCGGGCGGCGCGGCACCGCACATGGGTGCGGTGCCCGCGCTGGGTGAGCACACCGAGGCACTGCTGCGCGGCCTGGGGATGGCGGGCACGCAGATCTCGGAGCTGCGCCGGGACGGTGTGATCGCTTAGGGCCGGGTGACCGGGGCCGCCGGGGGAACGGCCACGGGTGCGGGGGCGGTTACGAGCGGCGGCTGCCGAAGAGCGAGCGACGCAGGCGGCGCAGCGGCGCGAAGAGCGAGACGCGCGCGCTCCGGCTCCGCAGGCGGTGCGTGTGGTCGCGGGAGGTGAGTTCGCGCATGAGCGAGGTCGCCTCGGCGGCCTCCCGGTGCGGGACGGCGGGTCCGCCCAGCACGGCGAGGTGGCGGTCGAGGCGCGAGCTGGTCGCACCACTGCCGCAGGTGATGGCAGGCACGCGGGGCGGCCTGCTGCGCATTGCTATCTGTTCCATGATCTCTCCCCACCCGTACGAGGGCACCCGGCCCGGGCAGGTTAACCCTATCGCCCCTGCAACGCCCGCGGGTATCCCGGTGGTGTGAATTACCCCTGTGGCGACGGGTAGTTGACGGTTACTCAGCGGAGTCATTCGTCACTCTCCGCACAGATCGGGTGATTTCGGGGGCTGTTGACGCAAGTCAGCCCGCAGCAGGCGCCATGGAGGGCGCTCTGCGCTAACTTGAAGTGACCGCCTCATCACGCATGGGCGCACAGGAACACACATGGGGGCGCACGCATGAGTGGGAACGTGTCGGACACGGACGGGGAAGCGGGTGGGGCGACGCCCCCCGATCGTGTCGTCTCGGGCCGCTACCGGCTGCTGGAGCCGATCGGCCGCGGCGGGATGGGCGTCGTGTGGCGGGCCCGGGACGAGGTCCTGGCCCGCGAGGTCGCCGTCAAGGAGGTCCGGGCGCCGGCCGGGCTGCAGCCCGCCGAACTGGAGCGGATGTACCGCCGGCTGGAACGGGAGGCCTGGGCCGCCGCCAGGGTCTCGCACCGCGGGGCGGTGACGGTCTACGACGTGGCCGCGGACAGCGGGCGCCCGTGGATCGTGATGGAGCTGGTGCGCGGGCTGTCGCTGGCGGACGTCCTGGAGGCCGAGGGGCCGATCCCCCCGCAGCGCGCCGCCCACATCGGGGAGCAGGTCCTGGCGGCACTGCGGTCCGCGCACGGTTCCGGGGTGCTGCACCGGGACGTGAAGCCCGCGAACGTCCTGATCGCCAACGACGGGCGGGTGGTCCTCACCGACTTCGGGATCGCCAGCCTGGAGGGCTCCTCGGCGATCACCATGACCGGCGAGGTGGTGGGCTCCCCCGAGTTCCTGGCACCGGAACGGGCCCTGGGACGCGACCCGGGACCCGCGTCGGACCTGTGGTCGCTGGGCGTCCTGCTGTACACCGCCGTCGAGGGGCGGCCGCCGTTCCGGGGCGCCGGCCCGCTGGAGACCCTCCGGGCGGTGGTGGACGAGGAGCCGCCCGCGCCGCGCCGGGCGGGTCCGCTGGAGCCGGTGCTGGAGGGGCTGCTGCGCAAGGACCCGGCCGCGCGGCTGTCGGCCGCGGAGGCCACCGGGATGTTGCGGGTCGTCGGCGCGGGCGGCGGCGTACGGGCCTCCGGCGGGCCGGTGTCGGGTCCGGACCCGGCGGCGGTCACGGCCGTCGCGGAACGGGATCCGCGGGGCGGCGGTCCGGGCGGCCCGCCCGCGTCGGCGCGGACCGTCCCGCTGCCCGCCGGCCGGGGGCCGGGCGGCGGACCGGCGCAGGAGCGCCGCGGCGGCGGGGCCGCACTGGTGCCGGCCTCCGGGATCGCGCTGATGCTGCTCGCCGTGGCCGCGCTGGTCTGGCTGCTCGTCAAGGACCGCGGGGACGGGGAGGGTCCGGCCGGCGGCGCCCCGGCGGTGACGCCCACCACCGCACACGCCTCCACCCCCGCCGCGCCGCCCGCGCCGCCCGCGACGGCGGCCGCCTCCGCCACCGCCGGTGCGGGACAGCACCTCGCCGTGCACGTGGTGGCCGTGCGCTCCGCCTACACCGGCGCCTGCCCGCCGCCCGCCGCGGAGGCGCCCGCCTTCACGGCGACGGTGGGGGTGGAGCGGCTGCCGGTGGTCCTGGAGTACCGCTGGGCCACGCGCGGCGGCCGTACGTCGGGGCCGGGCTGGCAGTCCGTCACGTACGGGGTGGACGGGCCGAAGAGCCGGGGCCTGGAGCACACGGAGCTGACGCACGTGCCCGGCGCGGTGTACGACGACGCGGTCCGGCTGGAGGTGCGCGGACCGGCGGAGGTCACCACCGAGTGGGTGGGGACCTCCGTGAGGTGCGTGGAGGAGAGCCCGACGGGCGGGGCCTCCTCCCCCGCTCCGAGCCCGTCGCCGGCCTCGCCGACGCCGAGCGCCGCGGAGACTCCGGGGGCGAGCCCCGTGGAGAGCTCCGCGGCCGGTGGCACGGATCAGGCGGCGTTGGTGAAGACGGGCAGGTAGCCGCCGGACTGTCCGGCGGCGGTCGGGTGGTAGGACTCCCCGATGTTCAGCCAGTTGACGCTGTGCAGCCAGGCGCTGCCGGAGCAGATCTCGTGGCCGGTGAAGGCGCCTGCGACCGAGGCGAAGGTGAAGCCGTGGTCGGCGGCGCGTTTGGCGATGGCGGCGTTGAGGTGGTCGGCGGCGCCGTTGATGGCGGCGCGTTCGCCCTCGGTCAGGCCGGTGGTGCAGGTGCCGTTCAGCTTGTAGAAGCGGGGGTATCCGATGACGACGACCCGGGCGGAGGGGGCCCGGCTGTCGATCGCGTTGTAGACCTGGTCGAGGAGGCCGGGGAGGGTGGAGGTGACGTAGGCCTTGGCCTGGTTGACGCGGTTGACGCAGGTGGACTCGGACTGGAGGACACAGGTCGTCATGACGTCGGCGAATCCTGCGTCGTTGCCGCCGATGGTGATGCTGACCAGGTCGGTGCCGGAGTTCAGCGGGCCGAGCTGGCCGGAGAGGACATCACCCGTACGGGCGCCCGAGCAGGCGGTGAAGGCGAAGCTCTGGGGAGAGTGGGCGGCAGCCCACAGAGCGGGGTAGGCGCGGCTGGTGCGCTTGCAGTTGCCGCTGCCGCTGTCGTAGTTGCCGGCTCCGACGCCGGAGGAGTACGAGTCTCCGAGGGCGACGTAGCCGAAGTCGGCCGCGGCGGATGCCTGGCCCGCACCGAACAGGGCGGCGCCCGCGGCGAGGAGGAGGGAGGAGGTCAGGGCGGCGAAGCGCGACATTCTCATGCTCATGTGTGCGGCTCCTTGTGGGGGTTACTCCTGAGTCCGTGGTACAAGCAGCCGCCCCATCCCGGAAGTGTCCATGCCAAGAATCTTCGGGGTGGAGTTGCGGGGGAATCTTCACCCGCCCTGCGTTTGAAGGGGGAACTTGCGCACCCGATCCGGCGAAACACGGGTGCACGAGGGCAACTCGTGCCGGATCATGGGCGCCATGCCAGCCAACCCTCATGACGCGCTGCCGATCCGGCTCAACGTCGACGACAGCGATTCACCGTCGGACGTCGTCGACGCGCTGTTCCTCGGCCGGTTCGCGTCCGGAGAGCAGCCCTACTCGCACAGCGTGTCGATCGAACGGGTCAAGGCCGAGGCCACCCTCCTCCCTGCGGAGGCCACCGTGCTGCGCTCGGCGCGCGACAGCGACCGCAGCGCGACCCTCGCCGAGGGCAAGGGCTGGACGATGCTCGTCTCCCGCTGGAGCCGCGGCGCGGACGTCACCGTGACGGCCGTCAGCGACGAACTCGCCTCCACCGTGCTCGGCGAGGCCACGGAAGGCGTGCAGGACGAACCCGAACCGCAGCCGGAGAACGTCACCATGGGGTTCTGGTACGTCTCCCCGCGCCGCGGCCCGTACCGGACGACCCGCCAGATCGCCGCCGGCACCTGGCCCGAGGTACGGCCCAACTACACCGCGCCGGTGGCCACGGCGATGGACCGGCTGATGAAGGTGACCCCGGACGACATCGCGGGCCGGCTCCTGCTGCTGCACGGGCCGCCGGGAACGGGCAAGACCTCGGCCCTGCGCACCCTGGCCCGGTCCTGGCGCGACTGGTGCCAGGTGGACTGCGTCCTCGACCCGGAGCGGCTGTTCAACGACGTCGGTTACCTGATGGACATCGCCATCGGCGAGGACGAGGGCACCGCGAAGGGGCGCTGGCGGCTGCTGCTCCTGGAGGACTGCGACGAACTGATCCGCGGCGAGGTCCGCCACACGGCCGGCCAGGCCCTGTCGCGGCTGCTGAACCTGACCGACGGACTGCTGGGACAGGGCCGCAACGTCCTGGTCGGCGTCACCACCAACGAGGACCTGGAGCGGCTCCACCCGGCGGTGGTCCGCCCCGGCCGCTGCCTGGCCCGCATCGAGGTCGGCCGGCTGACCCACGGCGAGGCGGTGGACTGGCTGGGCACGGACGAGGGCGTCTCCCGCGAGGGCGCGACCCTGGCCGAGCTGTTCGCCCTCCGGCGCGGCACGGGACCCGCGGCCGTCCTCCCGCCGCAGTCCCACTCGGAGGCCGGCCTCTACCTCTGACCCGTGCGCCCGGCGGCCGGCCGGCCCGGCACCGGCGCGCGGGAACCCTACTGCGCGTACCGCGCGCGCAGGGCCTCGTCGGCGGCCGCGCGGGCGTCCTCCAGGGTCAGCCCCAGCCGCCTCGCCCGGTCGGCGAAGGCCTGCGCCGCCGCCGCGGCCTCACGGGCGGCCGCGTCCCCGGCCGCCGCGACGAAGGTCCCGTTCCGGCCCCGCGTCTCGATCACCCCGTCGGCCTCCAGCGCCCGGTAGGCCTTGGCCACCGTGTTCGCCGCCAGGCCCAGCTCCTCCGCCAGGCCGCGGACGGTCGGCAGTTTGAAGCCCGCGGGCAGCCGGCCCGTGCGGGCCCGGTCGGCGATCTGCGCGCGCAGCTGTTCGTACGGGGCGGCCGCACCGGCCGAGCCGTCGATGGTGACCTTCAGGTTCGTCGAGCTCACGGGGCCGATTCTCCCCCATCGCCGGTTAATTCGGAGGCGCGGCCCCTGGCGGCCCGCCTAGCGTCTGGACCATGACCGTTCTGATCCGCGACATCCGCCCGGCCGACGCGTCCGACCTGGAGTCGGTGGTACGGGTGCGCCGGGCAGCCCTGCCGTACCTGATCACCACACCCGCGGAGGTGGCCTTCGAGGTCGCCGCCGCCCACCCCGCCCGCCACCACCGCGTGCTCGTCGCCGAGACCCCGGACGGCGAGGTCGTCGGCGTGACCCGGGCGGGCATCGCGCACGACAGCCCGGAGCCCGGCAAGGGCTACGCCAACACCTACGTCGACCCCGCCCGGCGCGGCCTCGGCGCCGGACGGGGCCTGCTGCGCGCGGCCGAGGAGCACCTGGCCGCCCACGGCGCGACCGACGTCTACACCTGGGTCCTCGACGAGCCCGCCCACCGGGCCTTCGCCGAGCGCCGCGGATACCGTCCGGGCCGCTCGGCGCACTTCCTGCGCCTGGACCTCGCCGCGGCCCCGCTGCCCGCACTGCCCGGCACCCTCCCGCCGGGGGTGGAGCTGCGCCCCGGCTCCGCCTTCGCCGCCGACCCGCGCCCCCTCTTCGAGGCCGACGCCGAGGCCACCTCCGACGAACCGGGCGACGTACAGGCCGAGCTGGACGACTACGAGGACTGGCTCGCGCACACCTGGAACAGCCCGTCCCTCGACAAGGAGCTGACGGTCGTCGCCCTGGTGGACGGCACGGTGGCCTCCTTCAGCGCCGCCGCCACCGACGGAGCCACCCGCTACGCCTCGGCCATGACCGGCACCCGGCGCGCCTTCCGCGGCCGGGGCCTGGCGAAGCTCGCGAAGACGGCCTCCCTGCACCGGGCGCGCGCCGCCGGGTACACCGAGGCCTTCACCGGCAACGACGCCGGGAACGGACCGATGCTCGCGATCAACGAGTGGTTCGGCTACGGGATCTGCGCGACCGAGACGCGCTACACGAGGAAGCTGGGAGCCGCATGAGCCTGCCACTGACCGTCCACCTGACCAAGGCCGGCCGGACCAAGATCCGCTACCCGGCGGTGCAGGTCGCCGACGACGGGGACCGGATCTCGGTGCGCGCGCCCTGGGCGGCCGAGGGAGTACGGGACTTCGGCTTCGTGCGCTTCGAGCCGGGGGACGTGTTCGTCGAGCACTTCTGGCGCACCCGCTGGTACGCCGTCAAGGAGGTGCGGGCCGGCGACGGCACCCTCAAGGGCTGGTACTGCGACATCACGCGCCCCGCCGTGGTGCGCAGCGGCGAGATCCACGTGGAGGACCTGGACCTCGACCTGTGGGTCTCCGCGGACGGGGGCTCCGTACTGCGCCTGGACGAGGACGAGTTCGCGGCGAGCGGGCTCGCGAGGACCGATCCGGAGGCGGCGGCCCGGGCCGTGCGCGCCCTCGACGCCCTGGACGACCAGGCCCGCACACCGGAGGGCCTGGCGGCGCTCCTGCCGTGACCGGGCGGTTCCTGATCTGCCTCTTACCCCTTCCTTAAGCGGATCGTAAGGATCCCCGCACGGGGGCCCGGCGGGGTGGAACGCGGGGTCCCGCGGGCTAGCGTGGCCGAGCCGGCGGAGGGCCGGGGGCGGTGCCGTCGGGGCGCCGCCGCACCGCCCCGACCGCCGGCGAGCCCACCCCCTGCCCGAAGGAGATCCACCCATGCCCGCACGCCGCCGTACCGTGACGCCGATCCGTGTCGCCGCCGTCGCGCTGGCCCCGCTCGCGCTCGCCGCGTACGCCGCGGCCCCCGCGGCCGCGCACGGTTCGATGACGGACCCCGTGAGCAGGGTGGCCGCGTGCTACGCGGAGGGACCGGAGTCGCCGCGCACCGCCGCGTGCAAGGCGGCCGTCGCCTCCAGCGGCGCGCAGGCGTTCTACGACTGGAACGCGGTCAACATCGCCAACGCCGCGGGGAACCACCGCTCGCTGATCCCGAACGGCAAGCTGTGCTCGGCCGGCAACGACAAGTACCGGGGGCTCGACCTGGCCCGCGCCGACTGGCCCGCGAGCCCGATGTCCGCCGGCGCGCACACCTTCCGCTACAAGGGGACGGCCCCGCACAAGGGCTCCTTCGAGCTGTACATGACGAAGGACGGCTACGACCCGACGAAGCCGCTGAAGTGGTCCGACCTGGAGCCCGCGCCGTTCGCGAAGGCCACCGACCCCGGCATGCAGAACGGCGACTACGTGTTCTCCGGGACCGTCCCGAACAAGTCCGGGCGCCACCTCGTCTACAGCATCTGGCAGCGCTCCGACAGCCCGGAGGCCTTCTACACCTGCTCGGACGTGGTCTTCGGCAAGGACAACGGGGGCGGCGGCAACGGGGGCGGCAACGGCGGCAGCACCGCCGGACCGAGCACGAAGCCCGGGACCGGCGGCGAGCCTTCCGGGAAGCCCTCCGAGAGGCCGGCCGACAAGCCCTCGGCCCCGACGGACCAGCAGATCGCCGACGGCGCCGGCAAGTCCGGCGTCGAGCACAACGGGCACGGCGACAACGACCCGAAGACGAACGGCACGGCGGGCGGCAACGCCTCCCCGATCGCCGCGCAGGCCGCCCCCTCCGCCCCGGCGAACGGAAACCTCGCCGAGACGGGCGGCAACAGCGCCACCCCGTCGATCGCGCTCGCCGGGGCGGCCGCCCTGGCCGTGGGCGCGGGCGTGCTGTTCGCGGTGACCCGCCGCCGTGCGACGACGGCGGGACGCCACGGCCGCTAGTCCGCGGACGCAGCCTGCCGGACGGACCGTCCGCGCCTCTTCGACGAGTCGGACGGCTCAGTCGAAGACCGAGGCGCAGGTGGTCCGTTCGGCGTTGGCCGGGTCGAGGGCGTTGACCGCCTCGTGCCAGGCGATCCGGTCGACGAGCCCGATGGCCACGTGCTCCGAGAGGTCCACGGCGCACAGGTCCTGGAGCACGACGTTGCGTACGTTCGGCCCTTCCAGGAAGCCGCTCCGGTACGGCGTGACCACCTCGTCGTACTTGGTCGCGATCACCGTGTACTTGACCCCGGGCACGGTGTCCCCGCCGGCGTTCAGCTTCTGCAGGAAGGCCGATCCGGCGATCTGGTCGGCGAGGCCCGGTGTCGCGGTGCTGATCAGGTGCTCGGCCCCGGGGAAGTAGGGCAGCAGCTTGGTGAAGCCGAGCAGGGTCGTGCCGTGGTTGTCGGGGGCGAGGCCGACCAGCGCGTTCACCTTCTGCGCGCCCCCGAGGAACTTCAGGTAGTAGCGCGGCATCATGCCGCCCTGCGAGTGCCCGATGATGTCGGTCTTGGACGCCCCGGTGGCGGCGAGGACCTTGTCGACGAAGACGTCGAGCTGTTCGGCGGACTTGTCGATGGGGCCGAGCCCGTTGAAGAAGGGGACGCCGGGCAGCTGGCCGTAGTCGAGCGAGTAGACGCAGTACCCGCGGTGGACGAGGTAGGGGGCCAGGCCGAGCCAGTTGTCCCAGGAGTTGCCGAAGGTGCCGTGGACGAGGACGACGGGGCGCGGGTGCGCGGCGGACGGCTTGCAGGACCAGTTGTTCCAGCCGCTGCCGGGGGCGGCGGCCTGGGCCGTTCCGGTGGGGGCGACGAGGGCGGCGGCGGTGAGGGCGAGGACGGCCAGCGGGCGGAGCAGACGTCTCCAAGGCAGCATCGGGTGATCTCCTTGCGGGTCGACTCAAGGGGATGAGCGTGGGGGTTCGTCCCGTGATCCGGATCACAAGGGGGGCTGCTGCCGTCAAATTACGGGCGAGTAGCAAAACAGGGAAGTTACGCGTCGGTAAAAACTGACGTGTCGTCCGGCGGGGCCGGCGGGCCGTCAGGCGGCGAGCGTGCCGCGGGCGATGGCCCGGTGGCCGAACCGCGCGCGCACCCGGTCGGTGACCGCCTCCAGACGACGGGCCTTCTCGTCCTCGGGGTCCAGGCTGAGCTGCCGCGCGGCCCGCTCGGCCGGGAGCAGCTCCTCCGCGCGCAGCGAGAGCGCGCGGACGCGGGCCCGTTGCAGGCCGAGCCCCTCGTAGAGGGCGTAGGCCACGGCGGTCAGCGCCGCCGAGTGCGCGGTGGGTTCGGCCAGGGTGCGGGTGCGCGTCAGGGTGGTGCGGTCGGCGCAGCGGACGGTGAGCGCGAGGCCACGGCACACCTGCCCGCCCCCTTGGGTACGGAGCTTCGCACCGAGCTCCTCCGTCAGCGAGAGCAGCGCCCGCCGGTGCCGTACGGGATCCAGCTCGTCCCGCTCGAAGGAGCGCTCGGCGGCGACGGCGCGGGCGGCGGCGCCCGGCCGGACGGGGGTTCGGTCGATCCCGAGGGCGCGCTCGTGCACCTCCCGGCCGAGCCGGGCGCCGAGGATCCGCCGCAGGGCGGCGGGCGGGGCCGCGGCGACCCTGCCGACGGAATCGAGGCCGTAGGAGCACAGGGTGCGGGCGGCCTTGGGCCCGACCCCGTCGAGGGTGACGACGGGCTTGTCCGCGAGGAAGTCCCGTACGGCGGAGGCTTCCCCGGGAACGACCAGGGTGGCGCCGGGCGCCGCCTCCCGGGCCGCGGCCCGGGCCAGCATCGGGTTGCCCGCCACGCCGACGGCGGCGTCCACCCCGTACAGGGCGAGGGCCCGCACCCGGACCAGGGCGGCGAGCCGGACCGCGTCGCACCCGAAGTACCGCAGCGCGCCCCGGACGTCCGCGAGGGCGGCGTCGGGCGGCAGGGCCTGCACGGCCGGGGTGATCCCGCCCAGCAGCGCGAGGACCCCGGCGTACTCCCGTGCCCCGAGCGGGCCTCCGTCGGCGGGGCGCAGCCGCAGGCACATCACGGTCCGTGCCGGCGCGTTCATCCGGCGCTCCCCGGGCTGGAGTGCCACAGCTTGCGGCCCGTCGCGGGGCCCGTGCCGGGCGGCTGGAGATCGGCCCAGGGGTTCATCTCGTACCCCGTGGACATGCGGATCGTGCGGCCGGGGGCCGTCGTCGCCGGACCTGCGCCGTCCGCGCCGTCACCGGCCGGCGGGTCCTGGTCGCCTTCGCCGGGGGCGGCGGGCTCCTTCGCGGCCGGCTCGGCGAGACGGGCCGCGACCGCGTCCAGGCCTCCCTCGGCCCGCAGTTGCGCCAGCTCGGCCAGGTTCCACGCCGCCGCCCCGACGATGCTCAGGCTCTGCGGGCCCCTGCGCTGCACGACGCCGCGCACCAGCAGCAGGAAGGAGTGGAAGACGGTGTGCGCGCACCGCTCGTGGCTGTCGTCGAAGAAGGCCAGGTCGACCAGGCCCGTCCCGTCGTCCAGCGTCGTGAAGATGACGCGCCTCCCCGACCGGATCGGCGGGGTCTGGGTGGCCGCCTTGGCCCCCGCGACCAGCACCGTCCGCCCGTGCTCGGCGTCCCGCAGCCGTGCGGCGGGGATCGCTCCCAGCTCGGCCAGGAAGGCGTGGTGGTCACCCATCAGATGGCGCGAGGCGTCCATGCCGAGGACTCCCAGCTCGGCACTGAGCCGCTCCGCGTCGGTCAGGTCGGGCAGGCCGACGGAGGCGGTGGACCGGCCCCCCTCCAGCGGGAGCTGAGGGCCGCGCAGGCCCGCGGCCCGCTGCGCCCCGTGCAGTTCCGCCAGGTGCAGCAGCAGGTCGCGCCGGTTGGCGCCGAAGGCGTCCAGCGCGCCGACCTGCGCGAGCCGTTCGGCCACCGGCCGGCCCGGGTGCGCCCGGTCCCAGAAGTCGCGCAGGGAGGCGTAGGGGCGGCCGGAGTCGATCCGGCCGGCCTCGGCCCCGCTGATGCCGTGGACGTCGGACAGTCCCAGCCGCAGCCCCCACACCCCGCCCGCACCGGACCCTTCACCGGACACCAGTTCGATACGGTGGTCGACCGCCGAGCGGTTGACGTCCAGCGGCAGCACCGGGACGCCCCGCCGCCGCGCGTCGGCCAGCAGCAGCCGCTTGGGGTACATGCCCGGATCGTGGGTGAGCAGACCGGCGTAGAAGGCCGCCGGGTGGTGCGCCTTCAGCCACGCCGACTGGTAGGTGGGCACCGCGAAGGCCACCGCGTGCGCCTTGCAGAAGCCGTAGCTGCCGAAGGCCTCCACGATCTCCCAGGTCCGCCCGATCACCTCCGCCGGATAGCCGCGCTCCGCCGCCTTCGCCGCGAACCAGACCTTGATCCGGGCCTGCGACTCGGGGTCGGACAGGCCGCGCCGGACCCGGTCCGCCTCGTCCCGCCCGCAGCCGGTCATCACGTGCACGATCTCGATGACCTGCTCGTGGAAGACCACCACCCCGTACGTCTCGCGCAGCGCGTCGGCCAGGTCGGGGTGCGGGAAACGGACCGGCGCCCGGCCGTGCCGGGCCTCGATGAAGGGTCGCACCATGTCGGCGGCCACCGGCCCCGGCCGGAACAGCGAGATGTCGACGACCAGATCGTGGAAGGTGGCCGGCTGCAGCCTGCCCACCAGGTCCCGCTGGCCCGGTGACTCGATCTGGAAGCAGCCCAGCGTCTCCGCCGAGCGGATCAGTTCGTACGTGGCCCGGTCGCCCGGCGGCACCTGCGCCGGGTCGTCCAGGTCGAGCTCGCGCCCCGTGCCGCGCCGGACCTCCGCGACCGCGTGCGCCATCGCCGACTGCATCCGCACGCCCAGCACGTCCAGCTTGAGCAGCCCGAGCTCCTCCACGTCGTCCTTGTCGAACTGGGACATGGGGAAGCCCTCGCCGCTGGTGGGCACCACCGGCGTACGGCCGAGCAGCGAGGCGTCCGAGAGCAGCACCCCGCACGGGTGCATGGCGGTCCCGCGCGGCAGCGCGTCCAGCGCTTCGACGAGCTCCCACAGCCGCCCGTACGACTCCCCGCGCACATCGCGCAGTTCGGGCAGCTCCTGCAGCGCGGCACGGGCGTCGCGGGCCCTGATGTGCGGGAAGGACTTGGCGAGCCGGTCGACGGTGGCCGGGTCCATGGACAGGGCGGCGCCGACGTCCCGGACGGCGTGCCGCACGCGGTAGGTCTCGGGCATGGAGACGGTGGCGACGCGCTCGGAGCCGAACCGGTCGATGATCCGCCGGTAGACCTCCAGCCGGCGCGCGGACTCCACGTCGATGTCGATGTCGGGCAGGACCCGCCGCCGCTTGGACAGGAAGCGCTCCATGAGCAGGCCGTGCTCGACGGGGTCGGCGTGCGCGATCCCGATCAGGTGGTTGACGAGGGAGCCCGCGCCGGAGCCCCGGGCGGCCACCCGGATGCCCATCTCCCGTACGTCGTCGACGACCTGCGCGACCGTCAGGAAGTAGGTGGCGAAGCCGTGGTACTCGATGATGTCGAGCTCCCGGTGCATCCGGTCCCAGTAGGCGCGGTCCTCCGCGTAGCCGCGCAGCACCATGCCCGCCGAGGCCCGGGAGGCGAGGACCCGCTGGGCGCTGCGGTGGGCCGCGCCGACGAGCCGGGCCTCGGGGAAGTGCACGGATCCCATGCCCAGGTCGTCCTCGGGGTCGACACGGCAGGCCTCGGCGGTACGCCGGGTCTCCGCGAGCAGCCGCCGGGCGTCGGCGGGGCCCAGGCCGGCGGCGCGGGCGATCAGCTCGGCGGACCCGGCCATGGCGGCGGGGTCCTTCAGCCAGCGCTCGCCGCCGTCGAGCGGGTAGCGGGAGCTCCGCGGGTCGACGGGGACCAGGCGGCGGGCCGCGTCGAGGACGTCGGCGACCGGTCCCTGGCCGGGATCGGCGTAGCGGACGGCGTTCGTGAGCACGGCCGGGACGCCCTGCTCGGCGGCAAAGCCGACGGTACGGGCGGCGAGCCGGAGCGAGCCGGACCCCGTGCCGGCACGGCCGTGGTGGACGGCCTCCAGCCGCAGGGAGTCGCCGTAGACCTCCCGCCAGGGCGCGAGCAGCCGGGCGGCCCGGTCGGGACGGCCCGCGGCAAGGGCGCGCCCCACCTCGGAGCCCGGCCCGAGGAGGACGAACACGCCCTCCCCGCGCAGCGCCTCCCACGGGACCACCGGGACCTCTGGGGCGCCCGCGTGGGCGGCGGTGACCATCCGGCACAGCTCGGCCCAGCCCGCGGCCCCGTCCCGGGCCAGGAACACGGCCCGCGCGGCGGACTCGTCCAGGAAGGCCCCGCCCTTGACGGGGGTGCGCCTGCGGTACGAGGCCTCCGGGCCCGCGCCGTCGGCCCCGCGGCCGGTGCCCGCGGCGGGCCCCGTCGGGCCCCCCGGCCCGGCCGGACCCGCCACGTGCGTCCCGGGGGCGGCCGACACGGCCATGTCCACGCCGAACAGGGGCCGGATCCCCGCCTTCGCCGACGCCTTCGCGAAGCGCACCGCGCCCGCGAGGGTGTCGCGGTCGGTCAGCGCGAGGGCGTCCATGCCGCGCTCGGCGGCACGCTCCGCCAGCCGTTCCGGATGCGAGCCCCCGTAGCGCACGGAGAACCCCGAAACGGTGTGCAGATGCGTAAAACCGGGCACCCGCGGCCTCCTGCTTCGCTCGTTTCGACCACCCCCGCTTCCACCATAGAGCAATTCGAATACCCGTGCGAAACACATGTTCGACCACCTGGGTCATCCATTCGGCTCGCCCCTGCTGCGCCCGCCCGCCGGTCCGCCGAGCGTGTGGAACATGACCCAGCCCCCCGAAAACGCCGAGAGCACCGCCCCGAGCCCGCCCACGGGCTTCCTCGCCGAGGTCAAGGACGCCGTGACCACCCGGGCGGCACTGCTCGTCCTGGGAGTCCTGGTCCTCCAGCTCGCCTTCGTCACCTCCTACATCGGGGCCTTCCACCTGCCGAAACCCCACGAGATCCCGATCGCCGTGGCCGCCCCCGCCGCACCCGTCGCCGAACGGTCCGCCCAGCAGCTCGGCGCCCTCCCCGGAGACCCGCTCGACCCCCACGTGGTCAAGGACGGGGCCGAGGCGCGCGCCCAGGTCGAGAACCGCGACGTCGACGGCGCACTGGTCATCGACCCGGCCGGCCGGACCGACCTGCTGCTGGTCGCCTCCGGCGCCGGAGCCTCGCTGTCCCAGGCCCTGGAAGAGGTCGTCGGCCGCGCCGAACAGGCCCAGGGCCGGACCGTACGGGTCACCGACGTCGCCCCGGCCGCCAAGGGCGACAGCCGCGGCCTGAGCTCCTTCTACCTGGTGATCGGCTGGTGCGTCGGCGGCTACCTGTGCGCCGCGATCCTCGCGATCAGCGCCGGCGCCCGGCCCGCGAACCCGCACCGCGCCGTCATCCGGCTCGGCGCGCTGCTCGGCTACGCCCTGGCCGCCGGTCTGCTCGGCGCGCTCATCGCCGGCCCGGTCCTCGACGCGCTGCCCGGCAGCATCTGGGGCCTGTGGGGGCTCGGCACCCTGGTCGTCTTCGCGGTCGGCGCGATCACCCTCGCCTTCCAGGGGCTGGCGGGCGTGATCGGCATCGGCCTCGCGATCCTGGTGATCGTGGTGCTGGGCAACCCGAGTGCGGGCGGCGCCTACCCCTATCCGCTGCTGCCGCCGTTCTGGAGCGCCATCGGCCCGGCCCTGCCACCGGGCGCCGGCACGTACGCCGCCCGCTCCATCACCTACTTCGGCGGCAACGGCGCGGGCGGCCCGATGCTGGTCCTGTCGGCCTGGGCGGTGGTGGGCGCGGCCGTCACCCTGGCCTGCGCAACGACCCGCCGCCGGTAGCTCCCGCGGGGGGTCGCAGATCCGGGCCGGCCCGCGGGCTCGGGATCGGCCGGTGCGGGGTGGTGCGGGTGCGGCCTGGTCCCCCGGTGCCCGGATCAGCCCGTGCGGGGCAATGCGGGTGCGGCCTGGTCCTGTGGGGTCCGGATCCAAAGGGGTGCGGGGTCGATCCGTTCCTGTGCGGGTGGGGTGCGGGGCCGGGGAGGGGTGTCTCCTCGGCTCGCGCGTGCGGCGGGGTTCGTCCCGTACGAGGCGGTTGCACGCTCGTCCTGCGGGGACACCCCTCCCCGTCCCCGCACCAACAGCACAACCCCCGCTCCGCCACACCAGCCCCGCCGAAGCCATGGCATCGCAGTGCGGCCAGGTCCCGCACGGGACGGCGAGGGGATCGGCCCGGGGTGTCGAAGCCTCGGCGTGGGGTGGGGACACGGTGGAGTGTCCCCGCAGGACGAGCGCGCAACCACCCCGCCACAGACCGACCCACCCGCACGCGCCGAGCCGAGGAGACACTCCACCGGGGCCCCACCCCACACCCCCACAGGCCACCCGCACCCCAACCCCGCCCCACAGACAGAACACCGACCCGGCGAAGCCAAACCCAACCCGCCGACGCCCAGCGCGCAGCGACCCGGCCGAGGAGACACTCCACCGGGGCCCCACCCCACACCACAGGCCGGCCGCACCGAATCCCGGCCCCACAGGCAGAACACCGACCCGGCGCAGCCAAGCCCCAACCCGCCAACGCACAGCGCGCCAGCGACCCGGCATGATCGGGGCGTGATCACCACCCTCGCCGTCGAGAACTACCGCTCCCTCCGCCGCCTCGTCGTCCCCCTCGGCCGGCTCACCGTCGTCACCGGCGCGAACGGCACGGGCAAGTCCAGCCTGTACCGCTCCCTGCGTCTGCTCGCGGACTCCGCCCGGGGTGGTGCCGTCGCCGCGCTGGCGCGGGAGGGCGGGCTGCCGTCGACGCTGTGGGCGGGCCCGGAGACGCTGTCGCGCGCCGTACGCGAGGGGCTCCGGCCGCTGGAGGGCACGGTCCGTAGCGAGCCGGTCAGCCTGCGGCTCGGCTTCGCCGGGGAGGAGTTCGGGTACGCGGTCGACTTCGGGCACCCCGTGCCGGTGGGGCAGTCGCTGTTCTCCCTGGATCCGGAGATCAAGCGCGAGTGCACCTGGGCCGGGCCCGTGCTGCGTCCGGCGGCGGTGCTGTCGGACCGGTCGGGGCCCGCCGTGCGGACCCGTACGGCGGACGGGGGCTGGCACCGTACGCAGAACGCCCTGCGCCCGTACGACTCGATGCTGAGCGAGCTCGCGGACCCCCAGCTGGCCCCGGACCTGCTGGCGCTGCGGGAGCGGATCCGGTCCTGGCGGTTCTACAACCACCTCCGCACCGATGCCGCCGCGCCGGCCCGGATCCCGCGGGTCGGGACCCGTACGCCCGTGCTGGCCGCCGACGGCTCCGACCTGCCGGCCGCGCTGCAGACGATCCGGGAGACCGGGGACGCGGCCGCCCTGGACGCGGCGGTGGACGCCGCGTTCCCCGGTACGCGGGTGTCCGTCACGGACCGGGACGGCCGCTTCGGGCTGGAGCTGCACCAGCACGGGCTGCTGAGGCCGCTGGGCGCGGCGGAGCTGTCCGACGGGACCCTGCGCTACCTGCTGTGGGTGGCGGCGCTGCTGACGCCGCGCCCGCCGGCGCTGATGGTCCTGAACGAGCCGGAGACCAGCCTCCATCCGGATCTGCTGGCCCCGCTGGCGGACCTGGTGCTGACGGCCGCGCGCGACACCCAGACGGTGGTCGTGACGCATGCGGCCCCGCTGGCCGAGGCCCTGGCCGCGGGCACCCGGCGGCACCGGGTGGACCTGCGGACGGTGGAGCTGGTCAAGGAGTTCGGCCGGACGGAGGTCGCCGGCCGTGAGGGGCCGCTCGACGAGCCGCTCTGGTACTGGCCCAAGCGGTGAGCGGCCGGGCCGTCACGGCGCGCGGTGGACGATCTCTCCCGCGACGACGACGGTCTCGGCGATCGTGCCGGGGATCTCGTCGGCCGGGACGGTGAGGATGTCGCGGGAGAGGACCACGAAGTCGGCGGCCTTGCCGACGGTGAGGGAGCCGCGTTCCCCGTCGAGGAAGTTGGCGTGCGCGGAGCCCATCGTGTAGCCGTGCACCGCCGTCTCCACGTCGACCGTCTCGGCGGGCTGCCAGGCGGGGCCGTCGCCGGTGAGGGGGCGGCGGGTGACCGCCGTGTAGATGCCGATCATGGGGTCCATCTCGGCGACGTTCCAGTCGCTGGAGAAGGCCAGTACGGCCCCGGCCTCGTGCAGGCTGCGCATCGGCCAGGCCTTGTGCCAGCGCTGTTCGCCGACGTTCTCGGCCCAGTCCTGGCCCGGTCCGGCGATCTCCGGTGCGCAGTGCCGCGGCTGCATGCAGGCGACCACGCCGAGCCGTGCGAAGCGGGGCACGTCCTCGGGGTCGAGGCATTCCACGTGTACGACCTGGTGGCGGGCGTCGCGCGGGCCGTTGAGCGCGCGGGCGTGCTCGACCGCGTCCAGGACGGTGCGGATGCCGCGGTCGCCGGTGGCGTGCACGAAGCACTGGAATCCGCGGGCGTCCAGCTTGGCCAGCAGCTCCGCGAACTCCTCGGCGGGGTAGAAGGTGTCGCCGCGGTGGGAGCCGCAGCCGGTGTAGGGCTCCAGCAGGGCTGCCGTGCGTGGTTCGACGACGTCGTCGATGTACAGCTTGAGGGGGCCGACGCGCAGCCGGTCGTCGGCGAAGCGCTGTGCGGCGGAGGCGAAGTCGTCGAGGTCGGCGTCGTCGGTGCCGCGCGGGTGGAAGAGGGCGGCGACGATCCGGGAGCGCAGGCGGCCTTCTGTCCGGGCGCGTGCGAAGAGTTCGAGGTCGTCGAGGGAGTTCTGCGGCTCGACGACGGTGGTGATGCCGAAGCCGATGGCGTCGTCGAGGCTCTTGGCGAGGCGCCCGTACTGCCGGTCGGGGGAGGCCCAGGGGACGCCGAGTTCGCGCAGGGCGCGGTGGCCGTCGCGGGAGAGTCCCTTGATGGCGAAGTCGGTGACGAAGCCGGTGGGTTCGCCGGTCCCGGGGTCGACGGCGGCGGTACCGAAGGGCAGGTCGGTGCGGTCGCGGGTGACGCCGAGGCGACGCAGGGCGGCGGTGTTCAGCCAGGCGGTGTGGACGTCGTAGGAGAGGACCAGTGCGGGGGTGTCGCCGGTGACGGGGTCGAGGTCGGCGGCGCGGGGCATGCGGCCGCCGGGGATGGCGGAGTAGTCGAAGGCCTCGGCCTCGATCCAGGGGGCGTCGGGGTTGGCCTCCCGCCAGGCCAGGATGCGTTCGTGGATGCCGTCCAGGGTGCGGACGCCGGCGAGCTGGACGCAGGCGTCGTCGGAGCCGAGGCGGACGTGGTTGTGGGCGTCGATGAAGCCGGGCAGGACGAGCTTGCCGCCGGCGTCGATGCGGCGGGTGCCGGGTCCGGCCCAGGCCTCGGCCCCGGTGTCGGGTCCGACCCAGACGATCAGTCCGTCGTGGACGGCGAGGGCCTGGGCCTCGGGCAGGTCCGGGTCGACGGTGTGGATGCGGGCTCCGGTGAGCAGCAGGTCGGCGGGGAAGGGGTGGCGGGTCATGCGGGGGGTCTCCCTCGGGGGCGGTGGGGTGGTTCAGGCGGCCGGGACGTAGGCGGGGAGGCTGCGGCGGGCGAGGGCCCAGTAGGTGAGTCCGGAGACGACCGAGCCGAGGAGGGTGAGGTCGGCGCCGCCGAGCGGGGCGACCAGGGGGCCGGTCCACAGCTCGGAGTCGCAGGTGAGGGCGGCGAAGGCCATGCCGGCGAGGAGGGCGGTGAGGCCGGCGGGGTGGTAGCCGGAGCGGTACCAGTAGGTGCCGGCGCGGCCGGCGTGCAGGGCGTCGGCGTCGTAGCGGCAGCGGCGCAGCAGCATGTCGGCGAGGAAGACGCCGCCCCAGGGGGCGAAGACGATGATCAGGAGGGAGAGGAAGGAGAGCAGGGAGGTGGTGAAGTCGGTGAGGAAGAGGGCGGCGAGCGAGCCGAGGGCGGTGACGGCGGCGCTGATGACGATGGCGCGGGCGCGGCTCCAGGGGATGCCGAGGACCTGGAGGTTCAGGCTGGAGGAGTAGAGGGTGATGATCGAGTTGGTGACGGATCCGCCCAGGACGAGGGCCAGGAACAGCGGCTGGAACCAGCCGGGCAGGAGGCTCTCGGTCCCGGCGACGGCGTCGGTCATGTCGGTCTGGGTGGCGGCGGCGACGCCCGCGACGCCGAGGGCGACGGAGGAGAGGAAGCCGCCGAGGGCTCCGGTCCAGGTGATGGACCTGAGCGTGGTGGTGCGGGGCAGGTAGCGGGTGTAGTCGGCGGGCATCGGGACGTAGGAGAACGGTCCGGCGAACACGACGACGAGGGCGAGGCTCCAGCCGGATATGCCGGGGGCTTCGGCGGCGCGGGTGGCGGTGTCGGCTCCGGGGAGGACGAAGAGGAGCAGGGCGCCGAAGCCCGCGGCGAGGACGTAGGCCATCCAGCGTTCGGCGAACTGGACGGTGGCGTGGCCCCACATCGCGACGGCGAAGGTGAGGGCGAGGGTGAGGAGCAGGGCGAGTGCCCGTCCCGTGGTGCCGCCGTTCCAGCCGGCCTCGGCGAAGAACACTTCGAGGGCGAGGGTGCCGACGACGGTGTTGACGATGGTGTAGCCGATGCTGACGACCCAGTTGAGGACGCCGGCGGGGATGTTGCCGCGGACTCCGAAGGCGGCGCGGGAGACGACGAGGGTGGCGGTGCCGGTGCGGATGCCGCTGAGGCCGGCGGCGCTGATGGCGAAGAAGGACAGGCCGCCGAGCACGACGACGGCGGTGGCCTGCCAGAAGGAGAGCCCGAAGGCGACGGCGAGGGCGCCGTTGATGACGTAGGTGAAGGTGAGGTTCGAGCCGAACCAGAGCCAGAACAGGTCCTTGGCGCTGCCGTGGCGTTCGGCGTCGGGAATGGGGTCGATGCCGTGGGTCTCGACCCGGAACACCTCGTCGACGTCGGCTGTCTCCTGCTGTCCCATGGCGGGGCCCCTGACCTTGAGCGATCTTGAATGGCGTTCTAGGTTATTGAATGGCATTCAAGATGAGGGGTGGATGCGGACGGCGTCAAGACCCTGTCCGGGATAAGGTCGGGCGCACGAGGATCCGGAGGGCGGGACTGGTGGCGGGAGCGGCGCGACGGCGCGACGGGCGGATCGCCCAGGAGCGGATGCTCGAGGAGGCCATGGCGGCGATCGCCGAGGACGGGCTGGCCACGCTGACGATGTCCGCGCTCGCGGAACGGCTCGGCACCAGCGGCGGCCACATCCTGTACTACTTCGGCAGCAAGGACCGGCTCCTGCTGGAGGCCCTGCGCTGGAGCGAGGATCGGCTCGCCGTGGAACGCGGCGAACTGCTGGGCCGCCGGGTGACCGCCGCGCGCAAGCTGGACCTGTTCCTGGAGCTGTACCTCCCGCTGGGGCCGCGGGACCCGCGCTGGACCCTGTGGATCGAGCTGTGGGCCCGTACGGCCTCCAACGAGCCGCTGAAGGCCGCGCAGGAGGAGATCGACGAGGGCTGGCAGCGGGATCTGGAGGCGCTGCTGGCCAAGGGCGCGGACCAGGGCCGCTTCGCCCCCCTCGACGTGCCCGCACGGGCCTCCGAGCTGCTCGCGCTGCTGGACGGCCTCAGCACCCGCGTGGTCCTCGGCCAGCGCGGCGCGGACCGCGCCCTGGCCCTGGCCCGGGCCCGTTCGGCGGCCGCGGCCCTGATCCCCCCGGCCTGACCGGACGCACCGCCCCCGGCCCGGCGCGAGGGGGCGCTCCCACCCGTTCACGCACGTTCACGCCCCTCCGGACACGGCGTGAGCTGCGCATGCGCGGGAGCGGCAGGAGCGCGGACGGCCCCGCGAGGGCCTTCGCGGGAATTTCCCCCGAAGTGCGCCCTACCGCACTCCTCCCCCAGCGAGCACAATCGCCGTGACGACCCGCACCGACACGTGAGGGAGGGAGCGCGTGCGCCATCAGGTGCGCACAGCCGACGGGCGCGCTCTGACCGTGGAGCGCTGGGGGGACCCGGACGGCAAGCCCGTCTTCCTCCTGCACGGCATGCCCGGCAGCCGCCTGGGCCCGGCCCCCCGGGGCATGGTCCTCTACCAGCGCCGCATGCAGCTCATCGCCTACGACAGACCCGGCTACGGCGGCTCCGACCGCCACCCGGGCCGCACCGTCGCCGACGTGGCCGAGGACGTGGCGGCCGTCGCCGATGCCCTGGGACTGGACCGGTTCGCGGTGGCCGGCCGCTCCGGCGGCGCCGCCGGGGCCCTGGCCTGCGCCGCCCTGCTCCCGGACCGGGTCACCCGCACCGCGGCGATGGTCGGACTGGCCCCCCGCGACGCCGAGGACCTGGACTGGTTCGCCGGAATGGCCGCCTCGAACGTCCAGGAGTACACCACCGCCACCACCGACCCGGAGGAGCTGGCGGCGCGCCTGATCCCGCGGGCGGACGGCATCCGCAGGAACCCGGGCCGTCTCCTGGACGAGCTGCGCCAGGAGCTCACCGACAACGACCGCATGATCGTCTCCGACGCCGGGCTGCGGTCGATGCTGCTGCGCAACTACCGCGAGGGGCTGCGGCATTCGGCGTACGGGTGGATCGACGACGTGCTCGCGTTCAGCCGCCCCTGGGGCTTCGACCCGGCCGACATCCGCTGCCCGGTGCTGATCTGGCACGGGGAGCTCGACGTCTTCTCCCCCGTGGGCCATTCCCGCTGGCTGGCGCGGCGCATCCCGGGGGCGACCGCCACCATCGAACCGGCCGCCGCGCACTTCGCGGCCCTGCGCGCGCTGCCGGACGTGCTGACCTGGCTCCTGCGCGATCTCCCCGCCCCCGACCTCACCGAACAGCAGCCCGCGTAGGGCCCGTCCGCGACGTCCCGCCCCTCACCGGCGGGACCCCGCCCGCCCCTCCGCCCCCCATCTCCCCTGAGGCACAGACCCGTTGGCGAGCCACCGGCCGGGCCTCCCGCACCCGCCCCGGGCACGCGCACCCCGACACCGGCCCCCGGAGCGGCACTTGAGCACGACGACGAGGAGGAGGAGGCCCCCGGTGTGCGAGCCGGCGCGCACGCCTCCCGCGCCGGAGGTCGCGGCGGCGCGATCCGGCAGGTCAGCGGCTCGCGGCCGGGGCGGGTGCAGCGGGTTCGCGACCGGGCGGAAATGCTTTCCGCGGGACGGCCCCGGTGAAAAGGATCTTGCCGTCCGGCAAACGGCCGAATCCCGCTCCCGGGCCCGTCCCCCGGGCCGCCTTTAGAACGGTTGACCAGGCGTCATGTCTTCAGTTGCCAATGGGGTGCGGCCGAGTAAAGTCCTCGATTGACGGCAGCGCGTCGCTGTTGTCATTCACATGCCCATTCCACATGGCTTCCCCGAGGACGGTGTCGTGAACACTTCCGCAACCCCCCCGACCAGCACGGTCAAGGCCCGCCGGATCCCGCTCGCCAAGATCGACGTCGAGACCGCCTCCGCGGCCGCGACGCTCGGTCGGATGATGCCGTCCGCATCGCGCCGCCCCATTCAGGCACCTATCTTCAACTCCGCGCTCTGACGCCGTATCAGGAGCCCTAGACTGGCGGAATGACCGGCCTGATCGCATTTCGCGAGATCGTCCTGAAAGTTCACAGCAGATGCGATCTTGCTTGTGATCACTGCTACGTCTACGAACACGCTGATCAGAGCTGGCGGGCCCGGCCGAAAGTGATCTCCCCCGAGGTTATTTCACGTACCGCGTCGCGACTCGCCGAACATGCCCGTGACCATGCACTCCCCTCCGTCACGGTGATTCTCCATGGAGGGGAACCCCTGTTGGCGGGCACGGCACGGCTCCGGCTCGTGTGCGAGGAGTTCCACCGGGCGCTGTCCGGGATCGCGGACCTCGACCTGCGGATCCACACCAACGGGCTCCAGCTGGGCACCCGCTTCCTCGACCTCTTCGCCGAGTTCGGCGTCCGCGTCGGCGTCTCCCTCGACGGGGACCGCGCCGCCAACGACCGCCACCGCCGCTTCGCCGACGGCCGCACCAGCCACCCCCTCGTCCTGGCCGCCGTCGCCCGGCTGCGCTCCGCGCCCTACCGCCACCTCTACCAGGGCCTGCTCTGCACCGTGGACGTGGCCAACGACCCCGTCGCCGTCCTTGACGCGCTGGTCGAACTGGAGCCTCCGCGGGTGGACTTCCTCCTCCCGCACGCCACCTGGGAGACTCCCCCGGTCCGCCCCGACGGGGCCCCCGACGCCTACGCGCGCTGGCTGCTGCGGGTCTTCGACCACTGGGAGCGGCTGGGCCGCCCGGTGCCCGTCCGGCTCTTCGAGTCCCTCCTGTCCACCCTGCGCGGCGGCCCCAGCCTCACGGAGTCGCTGGGCCTGGCCCCGACGGACCTCGTCGTCGTCGAGACCGACGGGACGCTGGAGCAGGTCGACTCGCTCAAGAGCGCCTTCGAGGGGGCCGCGGCCACCGGCTTCAACGTCTTCGACCACGCCTTCGACGAGGTCGCGGCCCACCCCGGGGTGCGGGCCCGCCAGCTCGGCCTGGACGGTGTCAGCGACTCGTGCCGCCGCTGCCCCGTCGTACGTTCGTGCGGCGGCGGTCTCTACACCCACCGCTACCGGGACACGGGCGCGGGCGGCACCGCGGACTTCGACCACCCCTCGGTGTACTGCACCGACCTGCGCGAGCTGGTGGACGGCGTCGAGGGCCGCACCGCGCCGCGCGAGACCGCCCCGGAGCTGTCCGACGCCGCCGCACTCGCCCGTTCCCAGGAGGAGCTGACCCGGATCCTGCTGGCCCGGCTGCACACCGACCTGGCCGGCGACCGGGCCTGGGCCCGCGCGTGGGACCTGGTGGCAGCGGTGGAGGAGGCCGGGGACGCGGGCGCGGACGCGCTGGACGCCGTACTGGACCACCCGTTCACCCGGACCTGGGTGCTGGCCGCCCTGGACGCCGCGCGGGAGGGCCGCCAGGACGGCCCCGCGGCGGCGCGCAGGCTGACCGCGCTGGCCGCCGCCGCGGTGCTGCGCGGCGGACTGGACCTGCCGGCCGAGGTGGCCTACCGGGACGGCGAGGTGTACCTGCCGACGCTGGGGCTGCTGAGGCTCGGGGAGCCCGGGACGCAGGGCGTGGCCTCGCTGCGGGTGTCCGGCGACGGGTACGCGGTACGGGACGGCCGCGCCGAGCACCGCTTCGGCCCCGCGGCCGGGGACGCGCGCTGGCAGCCCGTACGGACCTGGTCGCCCGGGCCGGACGCGGCCCCGGTGGCGCTGGAGGACCTGGACCCGTACCGCAACTGCTTCGCCCGGCCGCCCAGGCTGCGGCTCGGGGCCGGGGAGGCGCAGGAGTGGCGGGGCACGCTCGACCGGGCGTGGGCGCTGCTGCACCGGGCCGTGCCCGGGTTCGCCCGGGAGGCGGCGGAGGGGCTGACCACGCTGACGCCGCTGGCGGGCGGGCCGCTGGCGGTCGGCTGGGGCGAGGCAGGGCGGCACGGGCCGGGGGCGCTCGGCGTGCCGTACGCGGCGGGGGTGCGGGAGACGGCGCTCGCGCTGCTGACGGGGCGGCGGCGGGCCAGGCTGCGGGCGCTGACCGAGGTGGCCGACCTGTACGCGCTGGACGGCGAGTGGAGCCATGCGTCGCCGTGGCGGGAGCGGCCGGTGCCGGTGTCCCGGCTGCTGGCCGACGTGCACGAGCGGGTGGCCGTGGAGGCGTACGAGCGGGCGACGGCCCGGCCCGCGCCGGGCGGCTCGGACCGTCTCCACGAGGCCCTGGACCGGTTGTCGGACGCGGCCGAGCTGACGGTCACGGGCAAGCGTCTGGTGGCGGAGCTGCGTTACGAACTGAAGGCGGTGGACGCGTGAGCGCCCCCTCCCCCGCGCCGGGTCCGGCGGGTCCGGGCCGGGGCCGGCGGGCCTCCGGTGCCCTCCAGCTGCCGGTGCAGCTGCGGCTGCTCGGGGTGCGGCCGGGCATGCGGCTGCTGGTGCACGCCTCGCTGGGCGGGACGGGGCTGCGCGCGGAGCAGCTGCGGGACGCCCTGACGGGTGTCCTGGGTCCGCAGGGCACGCTGGTGGTGCCGGCGTTCACCCCGGAGAACTCCCGGACCTCGGCCGCGCACCTGGAGCGGATCGAGGGGATGGACGAGGCGGAGGTCCGGGCCTTCCTGGACCGGATGCCGGCCTTCGACCCGGCGAGCACCCCGAGTCAGGGGATGGGGTCGCTGGCGGAGGCCGTCCGGACCGCTCCGGGCGCCGCGCGCAGTGCGCACCCGCAGACCTCGTTCGCCGCGCTCGGCGCGGATGCGCGGCGGCTGTGCGCGGGTCATCGCCTCACCTGTCATCTGGGTGAGGAGTCTCCCCTGGGAAAGCTGTGCTGGGAGGGTGGCCAGGTACTCATGATCAATGTGGGGTTTTCCGTCTGTACCGCTTTCCATCTCGCGGAGTATCGAATTCCGAAGCCCCCCTTGCGCATGTACGAGTGTGTGGTGAAGGTGAATCTTCCGGGGGGCCGCTCGGGGTCCCGCCGGGAGGGGGAGTGGACCGCGTACGAGGACGTCGCGCTGGACGACGGGGATTTCGCGGAGATCGGCAGGGCGTTCCCGGATTCCCGGGTGCGCCGGGGGCGGATCGGAGGGGCGTCGACCATGCTGTTCTCCCTCCCCGATGCCGTCGACCACGCCCTTGACTGGATGACCGAAAACCGATGCTGATTGACTGAACCATGAGGGGATGTGGCGAAGCAGCTCCGGAATGATGTTTCTTCGCTTTGCATCTTCGGGACGGGGGGCGTGTGCCCGCATCAGTGCAGCCGTATTTCTTTCTCAGCTACGCGCATACACCGAGATTCGGGGCCGGGGGGCCCGACCCCGACATGTGGGTCGAGCGCCTCTACCGCGATCTCTGCAGTCATGTCATGGCACTGACGGATCTGCCCGCCGGGGCCGAAGCGGGTTTCATGGACCGGGAGATACGCAGCGGCGAGGGCTGGTCGGAACGGCTCGGAGCGGCGCTCGCCACCTGCCGGGTGTTCGTCCCCCTGTTCTCGCCCCGGTACTTCGCCAGTGAGATGTGCGGGAAGGAGTGGTTCGCCTTCGCCCAGCGCGCCATCCACCAGGGGGCGGTCAGCAACCAGCCGGCCGAGGCCATCGTGCCCGCCCTGTGGGTACCGGTCCCACCCTCCCAACTCCCTCGCCCGGCTGAGCGGTTGCAGTTCAACCACAACACCTTCGGCGAGCGCTACGTCACCGACGGGCTGTACGGCCTGATCAAACTGCGCGGGTACGCCGAGCAGTACGAGCGAGCGGTGTACGAGCTCGCCAAGCGCATCGTCAGGGTCGCCGAGACCGTCCGCCTCACCCCGGTCCGCCCCGTGGACTACCGCGTGGTGCCGAGCGCCTTCGGTCCCGCGGGCGGTCATGCCGGCGGGGTGTCGCGCAGCCTGCACGTGACGGTGGCCGCCGCCTCCCGCCACGACCTGCCCGACGGGCGCAGCCCCGAGTACTACGGGGACAGCGCCCTGGAGTGGAACCCGTACCACCCGGTGTCCCGGCGGCCCGTCGCCTACGTCGCCGAGGAGCTGGTCAAGAACCTCAACTACCAGACGAGCATCGGCTCCTTCGACGACGAGGCCGGGCACTTCGACAGCAAGCAGCCGCCGACCCGCCCGGAGATCCTGATCGTGGACCGGTGGGCGGTGGAGGATCCCGACCGCCGCCAGCGCCTGGCCGCCTTCGACCAGGAGTCCCGCCCGTGGATCAACGTGGTCGTGCCGTGGAACCGGTACGACCACCAGAGCCGGGCGAAGGAGAACGAGCTGGCGCAGCGGCTGGAGGAGACCCTGCCCGTCAAGATGGGCCAGGGCCGGGCGGCGTGCCGGGCCGCCGCCAACGGTGTCGCCAACATGGAGACCCTGGGACAGATCCTGCCGCAGGTCGTCGAGGCCGCGGCCCAGCAGTACCTCAGACACGCCCAGGTCTACCTGCCGGCCGGCACCCAGTCCGAGCGCCCTCGGCTGCTCGGGCCGATGGGGATGGGCGGGCCTCCCGTACCGCCTCCGGCCCCTTTCCCGCCCGACACGTTCGGCGGCCACAACGACGGCAACGACAGCAACGACACCGACCGGGGGGACGCGGATGACAGCGAGTCGTGACAGCATCGACAGCCGTGACGGACGCATCGTCACCTTCTACTCGTACAAGGGCGGTACGGGCCGCACCATGGCGCTCGCCAACACCGCCTGGATCCTCGCGGCGAACGGCAAGCGGGTGCTCGCCGTGGACTGGGACCTGGAGGCGCCCGGCCTGCACCGCTTCTTCCACCCCTTCCTGGACCCGTCCACGCTGGGGGCCACCACCGGGGTCATCGACCTCATCAGCGAGTACGCCTGGGCCGCCACCAGTCCGGTGCAGCGGGCCGACGACTGGCACAAGGACTACGCGCGGATCCAGCCGCACGCCGTCTCCCTCACCCCGGAGACGCTGGGCTGGGAGTTCCCGGACGGCGGCACGCTGGACTTCGTCTCCGCCGGCCGGCAGAACCGCGAGTACTCCGCGACCGTCTCGACCTTCGACTGGGACAACTTCTACAACCGGCTCGGCGGCGGCCTGTTCTTCGACGCCCTGCGCGCCGACATGAAGCGGAACTACGACTACGTCCTGATCGACAGCCGCACCGGCCTGTCCGACATCGCGGACATCTGCACGGTGCACCTCCCGGACGTCCTCGTGGACTGCTTCACCCTCTCCGACCAGTCGATCGACGGGGCCGCCTCCGTGGCCCGGCAGATCGACGAGCGCTTCAACGACCGCGGCATCAAGATCTACCCGGTCCCGATGCGCATCGACGAGGGCGAGAAGGAGAAGGCGGACGCGGGGCGGGCGCTGGCCCGGCTGAAGTTCGACCGGTTCCCCGGCGGTCTGGTCGGGGACGAGCTGACCTCCTACTGGGGCGCGGTGGAGATCCCCTACCGGCCGTACTACGCGTACGAGGAGACGCTGGCCACCTTCGGCGACGAGGCGGGGCTGACCAACTCCCTGCTGTCGGCCTTCGAACGGCTCACGTCCGTGGTGACGGGGGGCGAGATCACCTCCATGCCGGCCATAGGCGAGGAGGTCCGGCTGCGCATCCGGGACGCGTTCACCCGGCGCCGGCCGGCCCTGCCCGCCGACCTCTTCCTCTCCTACGTCGCGGAGAACCGGATGTGGGCGGACTGGATAGAGTCCGTGCTGACCCGCGCGGGCTTCCGGGTCGTCCCCAAGGACGTCTCGGCGGAACGGCCCGCGGACACCGGCCCGGGCTCCGGCTCGGGCGGCGACACCCTGGGCGGGGCGGGCATCAGCGTGGACACCGCCGCCCGGACGGTGGTGCTGCTCTCCAGCGCGTACCTCAAGTCCACGCGGGCCGTGGACGTGTGGGAACGCGCCGCCGCGGAGGATCCGACGGGGGGCCGGCGCCACCTGGTGCCGCTGAGGGTGGGCGACGTCCGCCTGTCCACCCCGTACATCGACCGCAACCCGGTGGACCTGTTCCGGCTCGACGAGGTGCACGCCACCGCCGCGCTGCTGCGTGCGGTCGAGCGGCCGATGGCCCTGCCCGACAGCGTGGCCAGCGCCTCCCAGCCCGGCCCCCGCTTCCCGGGGACGGTCCCGAAGATCTGGAACGCGCCGCCGCGGAACCCGGGGTTCACGGGGCGCAGCATCGTCCTGGAGCGGATGCGCGACCAGCTCGGCGGCGGGATGGCCGTGGTGCTGCCGCAGCCGCAGACCCTGTTCGGGCTGGGCGGTGTCGGCAAGACGCAGGTGGCCCTGGAGTACGTGCACCGGTTCATGGCCGACTACGACCTGGTGTGGTGGATCTCCTCGGAGCAGACCGACGACGTGGTGGCGGCCCTCGCGGAGCTGGCCGTGCGGCTGGGCGTGCAGACCGGCGAGGACATGGCGGCCGCCTCCCAGGAGGCGATCGACCTGCTGCGGCGCGGGGTGCCCTCCTCGCGCTGGCTGCTGGTCTTCGACAACGCCGACGACCCCGAGACCCTCAAGCGGTTCTTCCCTCCGGGCGGCCCGGGGCACGTGCTGGTGACCTCCCGCAACCAGTCGTGGTCGCAGTACGGCGACGCCCTGCCGGTGGACGTGTTCCTGCGCGAGGAGTCCATCGAGCACCTCCAGCGCCGGGCCCCGGGGCTCAGCAAGGACGACGCCGAGCAGGTCGCGGTGGCGGTGGGCGACCTGCCGCTGGCCGTGGAGCAGGCGGGTGCCTGGATCGCGGAGACGGCGACGCCGGTGTCGGCGTACATCGAGCAGCTGGCGCAGCAGGCGGCACGGGTGCTGGCGCTGAACCAGCCGCCCGGCTACCCGGAGCCGGTGGCGGCGACCTGGAACATCTCCATCGAGCGGCTGCAGTCCCGCTCCCCCGCCGCGGTGCGGCTGCTGCAGCTCTGCGCGTTCCTGGCGCCGGAGCCGATCTCCGCGAACCTGCTCTACAGCAAGGAGATGATCGACGCGCTCAAGCCCTACGACTCCTCGCTGCAGGAGAAGCTGGTGCTGGGGCGGGTGATCCGGGAGATCGGCCGGTTCGCGCTGGCCAAGGTCGACCAGGTCAGCAACAGCATCCAGGTGCACCGGCTGGTCCAGGCGGTGATCCGGGCCCAGCTGAGCGAGGAGGAGCAGCGGGAGGCCCGGCATGCGGTCCACCGGATCCTGGCGGGGGCCCGGCCGGACGACGACGAGCCGATCGACAATCCGGAGACGTGGCCGCGGTTCAACACCATCTGGTCGCACCTGGCCCCGTCCGAGGCGCGGTACTGCAAGGAGCCGGAGACCCGCCGGCTGCTGATCGACCGGGTGCGCTACCTGTGGAAGCGCGGCGACTTCAAGGCCGCCTACCAGCTCGGCGAGGAGCTGCGCGACTCGTGGAAGGAGATGCTGGGCAACAACGACCTCCAGTACCTCTACCTGCGCTTCCACCTGTCGAACATCCTGCGCTCGCAGGGCCGGTTCGTGGAGGCGAAGGAGCTGGACGAGGTCACGCTGGAGCGCCAGAAGGCGGTGCTGGGGCACTCGCATCCGCACACGTACATGACCATGAGCGGTCTGGCCAACACCCTGGGCGCGCTGGGCGACTACGGGCAGGCGATGGAGCTGGCGACGGAGGCGCACGAGGGCTTCAGCCAGATCTTCCACGAGGCGCACCCGCGCACGCTGGCGGCCGCGAACAACCTGGCGCTGAACCTGCGGCTGGTGGGGCAGTACACCAGAGCCCGCGAGATCGACCAGGAGGTGCACGACCTGCGTACGGAGGTGCTGGGGCCGGAGCACCCGTACACGCTGTCGTCGGCCCAGAACCTGGCGCGCGACCTGCGCGAGGTGGGCCGGTACGAGGACTCGGTGCAGTTGCTGAGCCGGACGTACGAGATCTACAAGCGGACCCTGGGGCGGGCCTTCCCCGGCACCCTGTCGGCCGCGAAGAACCTGGCGGTGTCGCTGCGCAGGGCGGGCCAGCTGGAGGACGCGCTGCGGCTGACCACGGCGACCAGGGCCCGCTACCGGGCCAAGTACACCTCGGTCAACCCGGACCTGCTCTCCTGCGAGCTGAACCTGGCCTCGGACCTGTTCGCGACCGGCGATCCGGGTGGGGCGCGGGACCTGGCGCAGGAGGTCGTGGACGAGTACATGAAGGTGCCGGGCGAGCGGCACCCGTACACCCTGGCGGCCGTGAACAACCTGGCGGTCTTCCACTGGGGCACGGGCGCGGCGGAGGCGGCCGGGACGATGCTGCGGCAGACGATCCGGCTGATGCGGGACGTCCTGGGCGACAACCACCCGCACACGGTCTTCGCCCATCTCAACCTGGCGAACGCGCTGGCCGACCTGGGCGATCCCGAGGGTGCCCTGGAGCTGGAGCGGCTCTCGGTGATGCGGCTGCGCGAGGCGCTCGGGGCGCACCATCCCGAGACCCTGGCGAGCAGCTCGAACATGGCGGTCAGCCTGGACTCGATGGGGCGCAAGGAGGAGGCCGCCCGGCTGCGTGCGGAGGCGGTGTCCGAGCTGACCCGGCTGCTCGGCGAGGACCACAGTCTGACCCGCTACGCCCGTGACGAGCGGCGGATCCACCGGGACCTGGAACCGCTCGCCGTGTGATCCGACGGGGGACGGCGGGGGTCTTCGGCCCCCGCCGCCCGCCACCCGACCTCAGGGGGGCGCTGTGACCGACAGCTTGACCTTTCGAAACGAGGACCTGCCGGCCCTCTTCCACCACACGGACCAGGCGGCGATCTCCCGGCAGCGGGAGTCCACGCAGGCCACGCGGGCGCAGTTGCTGCTGCTGGTCGCGGCGGCGGGGGCGGCGGCGCTGCCCCCGGGGCCGAAGCTGGGGCCGCTGCACTTCTTCGGACTGCTGAGCGCGCTCGCGTACGCGGGGGTGCTGGGCGTGGGGGTGCGGGCGACGCGGCGGCGGGCCCGCCCGCAGTGGCAGCTCAACCGCAGTGCCGCCGAGTTCATCAAGTCCCTGGCCTGGCGGTACGCGGTTCACGGGGCGCCGTTCGGGAGCGAGGTCCGCGCTCCCGAGGAGGTGTACCGGACGCGGCTGGAGGCGGGTCTGGCGGAGCTGCGGAAGATGGGCTGGGAGGATCCGCGGGCGTCCGGGGCGGTGCCGGAGGGCGCGGAGATCACCGGTGCGATGCGGCGGCTGCGCGAGAGCGACTACCAGGCGCGGCGGGAGACGTACGTCCGGGACCGGCTGATCGAGCAGCGCAACTGGTACCGGCGGCGGACGGAGGTGTCGCGGCGGGCGACGCACGTGTGGTCGTGGACGATCGTGCTGCTGACCTGTCTGGCCCTGCTGTTCTCGTTGCTGGGGGCGCTGGACTCCGGTCCGGGTGCGGGTACGACCGGGGTGCTGAGTGCGGCGGCGGCGGCCGGCATCGCCTGGAACGAGGTGCGCCGGCACCATCCGCTGATCGAGGCGCACAGTCTGATCGAGCAGGACCTGGCGGCGATGATGGTGGTGATGCAGACGACGATCACCGAGTCGCAGTGGCCGTCGTCGGTGTACGAGACCGAGCGGTACGTCTCTCCGCAGCACACGGACTGGCTGGCCCGGCACAGCAGTTGAGGCGGCCGCACGGGAGTGCGGGGGCCGTGGGTGGGGGCGTGGCTCAGTCGCGGGTCACGCCCTCGCGCCACAGGACGGTGACGGGCTTGCCGATGGCCCGGGCGTAGGCGACGATCTCGGCGGTGCCGCCGTGTCCGCGGGCGGGCTGCCCGTCCCAGACGGCGACGAGCCGGTCGCAGGAGTCGGCGATGTAGGTGCCGGCGGCGTAGTAGGCCTCGTCCGTGGAGCGGGGGAAGTCCATGCGGACCTCCTGGGCGGCCCGCGTCCGCAGCCGCCGGTAGCGGGCCAGGGCCTCGGCGCTCTCGAAGCCGTCCTCGTAGTCCCCGCTGGGGATCACCACGGTGAGGTCGGCTCCGCATTCGAGGGCGACGGAGGCGAAGAGCTGGTCCGCGCCCTCGGCGAGGCTGGAGAGGGCCTCCAGCGGTCCGTCGTGCCCGCCGAGCACGGCCCGCAGGCCGCTCTCCACGGGGCCGAGCACCGAGTCCGGGAGGGACCGGTGCCCGGTCACGCCGATGCGTTTCATGCAGGTACCTGCTTCCCCCGGGGACACGGCCGCCCTGGACATCCTCCCAGAAGGGCGGAGGACGTCCAGGGTGCCGACGGGGGCGTACGGGTGTCGGTTCGGCGCCGGCTCCCGGGGGTCAGTAGACGCTGACCCCGTAGGCGTTGAGGGCCTCGACCACGGGCTGGAAGAAGGTCGTGCCGCCCGAGGAGCAGTTGCCGCTGCCCCCGGAGGTCAGGCCGACGGCGCGGGTGCCCGAGTAGAGCGGGCCGCCGCTGTCGCCGGGTTCGGCGCACACGTTGGTGCGGATCATGCCGTAGACGACGTCGCCGCCGCCGTAGTTGACGGTGGCGTTGAGGCCGGTGACCCGGCCGCTGTGGGTGCCGGTGGTGGAGCCGCGCCGGGTCACGGACATGTTGACCGTGGCGTTGACGGCGCTGGTGATGTCCTGGCTGCCGACGGTGCCGGGCGGCACGGGCGTGTTGCTGGCGTACTTGACGAGCCCGTAGTCGTTGTTCGGGAAGCTGGAGCCGACGGTGGAGCCGAGGACGGTGGTGCGGGCGGAGTTGGTCCACCAGGTGCCCGCTCCGTCGGTGCAGTGACCGGCCGTCAGGGCGTAGTAGGTGTTTCCGCTGCGTACGTTGAAGCCGAGGGAACAGCGCCAGCTCGACGCGTAGATCGCGTCGCCGCCGGAGGCGAGCCGGGTCAGCTTGCCGGGGATGCGTTCGATGCGCAGGGCTCCGGCGTCGGCTCCGGCCTCGCGCTTGATCCTCGCGATGCCGGCGGCGGAGACGGTGGAGTCGGCGGAGACCACGAGGGTTCCGGTGGCGGGGTCGGTGTGCCAGGCGGTGCCCGCGACGTCGGCGCGCAGGACGGATGCGCCGGCCGCGGCGAGCCGGTCGGCGCCGAATCCGCCGTCCTGGGAGTCCGCGCTCGCCGCCGTCGGTGCGGCGAGCGCTGCGGCGGCGGCCAGGCCGGTGGCCACCGCGAGCAGCCTGTTACGGGTGGTGCGCTTGATCCTCACTTCTCGTCCTCCTGGAGAGGTTCGGGGGCCCGGCGGTCGTGGGGGTGCGCGGACCCGTGAGGCGCAGCCGGGGGCACGGCGGGCCGAACGGGGATTGGCCGTGTCCCTGACAAGCGCTGTCGGGAGTGTCCTGTGGTCGGATACCGGTCGCAAGAGCGGCTTTCGGCCTCTCCCGGCCCACCGTCACCGCGCGGGGCGACGGGTTCCCGGAAGGCCGGAGGGGCCGGAGCGAGGGGTGCGGGAAGGCGCGGTCCGGTGGCGCGGCGAAGCCCGGTCGGGATCCGCGGTGCTCGCGCCCCGCGCGTCGGATATGCCGTTCCCGGGGTGCCGCGGAGGGCGCCGCCGATGTCCTGCGGCGGTCGCGCGAAAGGCCGCCCGGGGGGCGCGTGCCGCGCTCCCGCGCGGGCCGGCCGCCGCGGCCGCGCGGGACTGCGGGCTCCCACCGGATCGCGCCACTGCCTGGCCGGTCCGGTCGGGGCGGGGCGCGGCGGGAGGCTCCGGGCGGGCCGGTGCCGGACGTCCCGTCAGGAGTCGGGCTCCCGCGGCGTACGGACGGGGGCGGGCCGGCGTCCGTACGCTCCCGGGCGCCGCGTCGGCGGGCCGGGCACGCCGCTCGCGGCGCGGGCGGGGCGCGGTCCGCGACGCCGTCGCGGCCGGCCGGGACCGGTCCGCCCGGGGCGCGCCGTGCCGGTGTGCGGGCGGGTCGCAGACAACCCTCCGGGCGGCTCCCCCGGCGGCGGCGCGCCGGGGCCCCGGAACGGCCGGAATTCGACCTTCCGGGTATCCGGCGGCACGTGCGGCACCGTCGGCCCGGAGCGGCGCGCACGACGGGAGCGGCGCGCACGGGCCGGACGCCGCCGGGGCCCCGTGCACGCGCCGTGTCCGCCTGGCGGCCGGGTGCGGATCGTCTGCGTCGTCGCTCATCCCGCTCAGCCCTTCCACGCGGGCCGGGGCGGGAATCCCCGCATACGCCGTCCGGGCGGCCGGAGCTGACGCGACCTCAGTCGCAGCAGCAGTTGCAGTCGCAGCAGCCCCCGCCACCACCGCCGCCACCGCCCCCGCCGGATCCGCCCCCGGAGCCGCCGGAGCCCCCGGTCGGGGAGGAGTTCGGCCGGCAGCAGTTGCAGCACTCACAGGCGTCGCACCACGGGTCCCGCTTCTTGCGCGACCAGGGGCCCTCGTGCTCGGTGCAGCAGATCTGGCAGGTGCAGAAGAGCCCGATGGCGACCGCGCAGCCGGCCAGCAGCCCGCGGCGGGGGCGCTGCTGGTGCGGACCGCCGCCGCCGAAACCACCGCCACCACCACCGAAGCCGCCGCCACCGAAGCCGCCGCCCGGCCCCCCGGGCGGCGGTCCGGCCGGACCGCCGGGAGCCTGGGGGGCGTTCGGGCCGTGGGGGCCGCCCGCGTAGGGGTTCCCGCCGTGGGGCGCGCCGCCGTAGGGGGTGCCGGGGGTCTGGCCGTACGGGTTCTGCCCGTACGGGTTCGGGCCCTGTCCGGTGGATGCGGTGACGGTGTGGCCGCAGCTGCCGGTGCCGAAGGCTCGGTCGACGGAGGTGCGCAGCTCGTGCACGAGCAGCCGGTGGGCGAGTCCGGCGTCCGTGAACTCGACCTCGTCCAGCGCCAGCCTGATGCCGTGCAGGGCGTCGTCGCAGAGCCTGCGGGCCTCGGTGAGCGGGGTCCCGGTGGCGGTCAGCGGGTTCCAGGCCCCGGCGACCGCGTCGGCGCCCTGGTCCTCCACCGCGTCCAGCAGGTGCGCGAGGCGGCCGAAGTACCGGCCCGCCTCGGCGAGGGCCGCGGCGTTGCCTGGCCGGCCCGCGAGCTGCGCGGTATGGGCGAAGGCGGCGGCCGTCGCCGTCTCGGTCGGCTCGGTGACGACGAGCACGGGCGTGCCGCGGCCGGCCAGCGTCTCGATGCCCGCCTGCCGGTCCACCGCGTCCACGAGCACGGCGGTGTCGAAGCCGAGGGAGGCGCCGGTGCGGGCGCCGGCCCGGTCCCAGCCCCGGGCCACCCGGCGCGCGGCGGCGGCGATCGGGGCGCGGGCCAACAGGCCGTCCCGGTCGGCCACGTGGTCGCGCACCTTGGCGGAGGCCAGCACCAGCGAGACGGCGGCCGCGAGCCGGGCGCCCTCGCCCTTGGCGACCGCAGCCGTGCGCATGCCGCGCAGGGGACAGGGTCCGGCGGTGCGCCGGGACCCGGGCACGGGACCCGACTGAGCCTCCGTCAGAACGGAGACCAGCAAACCGTCGTAGTTCGTGACGATCCTGGCGAACTGCCCGTGGTCCCCGCGAAGTGCCAGGCAGAGCCCGCACAGATGGGCCATCCACTCCGTCTTGAACCGCTCTCCCAGCCGGTGCGTGCAAGGTCTGACTATGCCGAACAAACCGCTTCCCCCGTGAGTCGTGCGCGTGCTTGCCGGGCATCGTATCGACCCGCGCGCTTCACCCGTACGTCCCCGCCGCCCACCCGTACGGCGGTGGCAGTCGTATTTTCACTCAGTCAGCAGCGGTAGCGACCGGGATCCTTGTCCGTGCAACGGATGTTCTGCACCAGTACCGTCACGAAACACTTGCGCGGCGACTATCCACTTGGCGCGTTGTCAGCATCATGGACGAGCATAGGGGCAGCGGAGAGAAGACAGACTGACCGCGGTGAAAGGAGGCAGTCCATGGGTTCGGTGCGCAAGGCGAGTGCCTGGCTGGGTCTCGTGGAGGACGGCGACGACGAGCGCTACTACGACGACGACTACGCGGAGGCCGCTCACGGATCGGTGGCCGGCCCCGGTGACCAGTGGGTCACCGACCCCCGGGTCAAGGTGGCCTCCGAGTCGGCGGTGGAGCACGGCCGCCGGATCGCCACGGTCACCCCGGACGGCTTCCGGGACGCGCGCGGCATCGGCGAGCTGTTCCGCGACGGCGTCCCCGTGATCGTCAACCTGTCGTCCATGGACCCGGGTGACGCGAAGCGCGTGGTCGACTTCGCCGCCGGACTGACCTTCGGTCTGCGCGGTTCGATCGAGCGGGTGGCGACCAGGGTCTTCCTGCTGACCCCGGCCGACACCCAGATCGTGAGCGGCGAGCCCGGCGGGCGCTCCCGCGACTTCTTCAACCAGAGCTGAGCGGGGCCCTCACCGGAAGGCGTCGAGACCGGTGAGCGCCTTGCCCAGCACCAGCTGGTGCATTTCGACGGTGCCCTCGTAGGTGAGCACCGATTCGAGGTTCGTGGCGTGCCGCATGACGGGGTATTCCAGGGAGATCCCGTTGGCGCCGAGGACCGTCCGCGCGGTGCGGCAGATCTCGATGGCCTCGCGGACGTTGTTGAGCTTGCCGAAGCTGATCTGCTCCGGCCGCAGGGTGCCCGCGTCCATCCGCCGGCCGAGGTGGTGGGCGAGCAGGATCCCCTTGTGGAGTTCGAGGGCCATGTCCGCGAGCTTGGCCTGGGTGAGCTGGAAGCCGCCGATCGGCCTGCCGAACTGCTCGCGGGTGCGCGCGTAGTCGAGTGCCGCCTCGAAGCTGGCCCGCGCCGCGCCCATCGAGCCCCAGACGATCCCGTACCGCGCGTGGCTGAGGCAGCCCAGCGGGCCCTTGAGCCCGGTGACGTGCGGCAGCACCGCGTCGGCGGGCAGCCGGACGTCGTCCATCACCAGCTCGCTGGTGACGCTCGCCCTCAGCGACCACTTGTGCTTGATCTCGGGCGCGGAGAAGCCGGGGGTGTCGGTGGGCACCGCGAACCCGCGGATCCCGTCGTCGGTCTGCGCCCACACCACGGCCACCGAGGCGACGGAGCCGTTGGTGATCCACATCTTGCGCCCGTTGAGGACCCAGTCGCCGCCGTCGCGCTTGGCGTACGTGCGCATGGCGGCCGGGTCGGAGCCGACGTCGGGCTCGGTCAGGCCGAAGCAGCCGATCAGCTCGCCCGCGGCCATGCCGGGCAGCCAGCGCTGCTTCTGCTCCTCCGAGCCGTACTTCCAGATCGCGTACATGGCCAGCGAGCCCTGGACGGAGACCAGGGAGCGGATGCCGGAGTCTGCGGCCTCCAGCTCCAGGCAGGCCAGGCCGTACTGCACGGCGCTGGCGCCGGCGCAGCCGTAGCCCTCCAGGGACATGCCGAGCGCGCCGAGGGAGCCGAGCTCCCGCGCCAGCTCCCGGATCGCGGGCAGCTCCCCGCTCTCGTACCACTGGGCGATGTGGGGCAGCACACGGTCCGCGGCCCAGGAGCGGACGGTGTCGCGGACCGCGAGCTCCTCGGGTCCGAGGAGCTCGTCGAGCCCGAGCGGATCGGTGGGTACGAAGGACACGGGGCCTCCCGGCGGCCTGAGCTGGAACCTAGCGGCGCAAGTTTTCCGCGCCCGGCCGACGCTATTGGCCCGGGGCCCTCAAATCCAGCCCCTCCCGGCGGGGCCGGCGCGGTCAGCCGGCCTGTTCCACGGCGGCGGGCCGGACCTTCTCGCCCTTCGCCTGCGCGGGCAGCCGCACCGGCTCGGCCTCGTCGGCGGAGGCACCGCAGTCCATCACCCGCGGGAGCTTCAGTGCCATGACGGCCCCGGCGAACAGCAGACCCGCGCTGACCAGCAGGGTCACGTGCAGCCCGTGCACGAAGGCGTGCCGCGCGGCGGCGTGCAGGGAGGCGCCCGCCGGACCGCCGAGGGCCGCGGCGATCTGGTAGGCCTCGCCCAGGGAGTTCGCGGCGCCCGCGGAGTCGGCCGCCGAGACCCCCGGCACGGACGCCAGGCCCGGCCGGTACGCGGCGTTCATCACACTGCCGAGCAGCGCGATGCCGATGCCCGCGCCCAGCTGGTAGGAGGTCTCGCCGATCGAGGCCGCGCCGCCCGCGGTCTCGGCCGGGGCCTCGCTCAGCATCGACTCGTAGGCCGCGAACAGGGTGGTCTGCAGGCCGAAGCCCAGCAGGACGAAGCCGACGGTGAGCAGCACCGGGCGGTCCTGCTGGCCCATCAGCGTCAGCAGCAGCACGGCGAAGCCGGTGAGCACGAAGCCCAGGGACACCATGGTGCGCGGCCCGACGCGGGCCAGGGTGTACGAGCCGGTCGCGCCGGCGGCCATCGCGGCGAAGGTCAGCGGCAGCAGCCGCAGGCCGGTCTCCAGCGGGCTCAGGTGCAGCACCAGCTGGAGGTACTGGACGGCGATCAGCTCCAGGCCGACGAGGGCCAGCATGGCGAGCACGATGCAGGCGACGGAGGTCGAGAAGGCCGCCCGCGAGAACATCCGCATGTCGATCAGGGGGTGCTCGCGCCGCTTCTGGCGCCGCACGAACAGCACGAGCAGCACCGCGCCGGTCAGCAGCGGCACCAGTGCCTCGGCGTCGAGGAGGTGGCGTTCGGCGCCGAGCCGCTTGATCCCGAGCACGGCGCCGAGCACGCCCGCGGCGGCCATGAGCGCGCCGAGCACGTCCCACGGCCCGTCCGCGGAGCCGCGCGACTCCGGGAGCAGCCAGCGGCCGAGCGGCAGGATCAACGCCATCAGCGGGATGTTGATGAGGAAGACCGAACCCCACCAGAAGTGCTCGATGAGGAACCCGCCGAGGACGGGGCCGCTGGCCGCGCCGATCGCGGCGACGGCCGTCCAGATGCCGATGGCGAGCGCCCGCTCGCGGCGGTCGGGGAAGACCTGCCGCAGGATCGACAGGGTGGCGGGCATGATCATCGCGCCGCCGATGCCGAGCAGGGCGCGCGCGGCGATGAGGACCTGGGCGTTGTCGGCGAAGGCCGCGATCGCGGAGGCGGCGCCGAAGAGCCCGTAGCCGAGCAGGAGGATGCGGCGGCGGCCGACGCGGTCGCCGAGGGTGCCGAAGAGGATCAGCAGCGAGGCGCAGACGAGCGGGTAGGCGTCGACGACCCAGAGCAGCTCCATCGGCCCGGGACGGAGGTCCTCGGTGACGGAGGGGACCGCGACGTGCAGGATCGTCGCGTCGAGGGCGACGAGCACCAGGCTGACGCAGAGAACCGCCAGGACGACCCAGCGGTTGGCACCGCCGGAGACGGCGCCCAGCCGCTGCCAGGGCGAAGGGGTCCCGGCCGTGGCCGCGTTCGTCCCCGCCATGCATGTACCTCCCAGGTGATCCCCCCGCGTTCGGCGGACCAGCGTCGTGGAGCCGCGGGGTGTGGTGCGCTGTGCGGCGTCCAACGGGGTCCGGCATCGACACGCGAGTGAACGGTCAGCGTACGCGAGTTCGTGTGTCCGACACGTGGTCAAGCTCTCATCCCGGAGACGGCCCGCGTGTGGCGTGCGCCACTCCCCCGCACCAACCCCTCCCCCGTGTACACGCCCGATCACGCACCGTGGTTCTCGGCCCCGACCCCGATCCGGCGCCGTCGATAATCATGCCCGTGGAAGATCTTGGATTTCGCCGGGCCGCGCCCGCCCTGGCCGCCTTCGCCGCGGTCCGGCTCCTCGGGCTGGCCGTGCTCGCGGTGTGGGGCGCGGTGGCCGGCAGCAGCCCGCACACGCTGCTGTCGGCCCGCTGGGACTCGCTCTGGTACGCCCGCATCGCGGGCGGGGGGTACGGGTACGAGGTGGTCCTCCCGAACGGGGACGTGCACTCGAACCTGGCGTTCTTCCCGCTGCTGCCGTGGCTGGAGCGGCTGGTGTCGGCGGCGACCGGACTGTCGTACGGCTCGGCCGGCCTGGTGGTGTCGGCGTTCGCCGGTCTCGCCGCGGCCTGGGGGATCTTCGCGGTGGCGGACCTGCTGTACGGCCGGCGCACCGGCGTGTTCGCGGTCGCCGTGTGGGCGGCGCTGCCGGTCGGGATCGTGCAGTCGATGGCCTACAGCGAGTCGCTGTTCACCGCCCTGGCCGCCTGGGGCCTGTACGGGGCGCTGCGCGGCCGGTGGGTGACGGCGGGGCTGCTGGCGGCGGGGGCCGGGCTGACCCGCCCGGTCGGCGCGGCGGTCGTCGTGGCGGTGTGGGTGGCCGTGGCCCTGGCGCTGCGGCGCGGCGAGCGCTCGTGGCGGATGGCCGCGGGGGCGCTGCTGGCTCCGGCGGGCGCGGCGGCGTACGTGCTGTGGGTGGGGGCGCACACCGGGGGCGGCCTGTTCGGCTACCTCGACGTGCAGGCCGGCTGGGGCAACGGCTTCGACGGCGGCTGGGCCTTCGCCCGGTTCGTCGGGGAGAAGCTGGCCTCGTCCGCGTTCCCCGCGGGGCTGGGCCTGACGGCCGGGGTGGTGCTGGTGGTGTGGCTGTACGTGCTGTGCGTGCGGCGGCGGCAGCCCGCCCCGCTGCTGGTGTACTGCGGGATCGTCGTCGCGCTGGCGCTGTGCGCGTCCGGGTACTTCGGGTCGAAGCCGCGGCTGCTGCTGCCGGCGTTCCCCCTGATGCTGGTGCCGGCGGCGGCGCTGGCGGGGTGGCGGACCCGGTGGGCGGTGCTGGTGGTGGGAGCGGCCGCGGTGGGCTCGGCGGTGTACGGGGCGTTCTGGCTGAACGGCTCCGGGCCGCCGTAAGCGGTGTCCCGGCTTTCCGCGGGCATTGGAATCCACCTGCGCCAATAAAGTCGAAATAAGTACCCGAAACCTTTTTCGGACTCGGGATCGAAGGGCATCCAACCCCTCCCGAAATACCGGCAATTAAGCACCGCGTGAGACCAACTCCACATCACATGGTCATCACAAAGCCCGCGATTCGCCCGGGCCGACCATCGCCGGGCGGTAACGTCGATTGAGTGCGTACCGATCAAATCCTGACCCGTCTGGAGCGGGTCTTCGCCCGGCTGGACCGGGAACCGGAGCGACCGGCTCATCTGCAGACCCCGCAGATGAGCCGGCACCGCGTCGTGCTCCTGGGGTCGACCCTCGCGTTCTACCTGGCCATCGTGGTGGCCGTGCTGACCACGTCCTGGCTGGTCCGCCTGGACTGGCAGATCATGTTCTTCCGCCCGTACGAGCAGTGGCCGCAGCTGCACGCCTTCCTCGACTACCTGGTCGTGCTCGGCCAGCGCGGCCCGACGGCCGTCATGGTCGCCGCGTGGCTCGGCTGGCGCTCCTGGCGGCAGCACACCCTGCGCCCGCTGATCACCCTCGGCGTCGCGCTGCTCCTGCTGAACGTCACCGTCGGCTCGGTCAAGCTGGGACTCGGCCGGCTCGGCCCGCACTACGCCACCGAGATCGGCTCCGCCGAACTCTTCGCGGGCGGCGATATATTCCCTTCCGGCCACACCGCCAACGCCGTCGTGACCTGGGGAATCCTGGCCTACCTGGCGTCCACGGTGGTCACCCGGCGGGTGCTGTCGGTGGTGTCCGCGGTCGTATCGCTGAGCGTCGGCGCCACGACCGTGTACCTGGGCACGCACTGGGTGAGCGACGTCCTGCTGGGCTGGTCCGCGGGTCTGCTGATCATGCTGGCCCTCCCCTGGTTCGAGCCGCTCATCGCCCGGACCGAGGCCTACGTCTTCGACGTGCGCGAGGCGCTGCGCCGCCGGGCCGAGACCGGCCGGATGCCGGCCCCGGTCGTCGCCGCGCTCACCCCGCTGCTCTCCGCGGGCGGCAAATGGCAGTTGAGGCCCGCGGCGGAGGGCGCCGGCCAACCGGCCCCCGCTCCGGCCCCGGCCCCGGCCGCACCCTCGGGCACCGCCGCGGCGACCCCGGGCGGGCACTCCCCGGCGCCCCGGCCCGCCGCGCACACGGCCGGACGCCAGCACGTGATCCGCTCCGAGCGGACGCCCGTCACCCCGGCCGGCAGCCGCCGCCCCGCGCACACCGAGCGGGCCGCGGCACGGGGCACGGCGGCCCGTCCGGTCGCCGGAGGCTGAGACCGCGGCGCGGGGCGGTACGCACCACGTGCCCCGCGCGGAGAAGGCGGGCCGGGTCCTGGACCCGGCCCGCCTTCGGCGTTCGTCAGCGCCACGCCCGGACGTTCGTCCATCCCGGGTCACGCTTGTGTCACAGAATATCTACAGTCGCCAATTGCTTTCCGACCCGCGACACGCCCGGCCCACGAACGCATTGGAATTCCCGTCGATATCGGCGCGATTGACGCATCCGATTTGGACCCGAAGCACGGACCGGCGGGGCTGAACCCTCCTCAGATCCCCTACATTTCCTTCACTTCGCCCTGGTCCAGGGCACGCCCGAGGAGATCTCGCGCGGCCCGGATCCGGTCCGTCAGCTCGGGCGGTTCCACGACTTCGAACTCACAGCCGAGCAGCATGATGTGAATGACCAGGACGTCCAGGTTCGCCGCGCCGGTGCGCAGGAGGCAGGAGCGGTCGTCGACCGGTTCCAGCACCCCGTCGCTCGGACCGACCACCTGCGCCGCCTCGTGCGCGGACATCCTGAGCCGCACCACCGCCTGCGCCGCGTAGACCCGCTGCGACACCCCCCGGGAGACGTAGGCGGCCAGGTCCTCGGCGGGCGGCGGGCGCGGCACGAACCGCGGTCCGTGCGGCGGCCGGGGCTCGATCCGGTCGGCGCGGAAGGTCCGCCAGCCGGCCCGGTCCAGGTCCCAGGCCACCAGGTACCAGCGCCGTTCCGTGCACACCAGCCGGTGCGGCTCGACGGTGCGGCGGGTGCTGTTGCCGTCGTGGTCCCGGTAGTCGAAGCGCAGCCGCTCCGCGTCCCGGCACACGGCGGCCAGCCCGCTCAGGACCGAGGCGTCCACCGTGGAGCGCTGGGCCCGGCGCAGCATCGGCACGGTGAACTCGTTGAGCGCGGAGATCCTGCGCCGCAGTCGGGAGGGCAGGACCTGCTCCAGCTTCGCGAGGGCGCGTACGGAGGCCTCCCCGATGCCCTCGACGCCGTTCCCGGCGGCCGTCCGCAGCCCGACGGCGGCGGCGACGGCCTCGTCGTCGTCCAGCAGCAGCGGCGGCAGCTCGGCCCCGGCGCCCAGGCGGTAGCCGCCGCCGGTGCCGGGGGTGGCGTTCACGGGGTAGCCGAGCTCCCGCAGCCGGTCCACGTCGCGCCGGACCGTCCGCGGGGTGACCCCGAGCCGCTCGGCGAGTTCGGGGCCGCTCCAATCGCGTCGGGCCTGGAGGAGGGACAGCAGGCGCAGCAGCCGGGCGGAGGTATCGGGCACCCCCCGAGTCTGCCAGGGCCGCGGTCGCGGCCGGGGGGCGGTCAGCGGTGCGGCACCGGTCCCGGTACGGGGGCCCGTCCCGGGTCCGGGACGGGACCGGGGTCCGGAGCCGGTGCGGGCGCGGGTGCCGGCTCGGGCTTCGGCTGCGGCGCCGGGCGCGGCTCCGGGAGGAGGAGCAGGGTGCCCACCGCGATCGCGGCCGGACTCACCCCGATCACCTCCCGGTTGGCCTCGTACAGGGCCTGCCAGCCCCCCTTCACCCCGCGCTTGCGGGCGATCGTCGCCAGGGTGTCCCCGGGCCGGACGGTGTGCATCCGCCCCGCCAGCCCGTACCGCTTCGAGCACACCGGCCACGCGTTCCACCCCTGCGCGGCGAGGACCTCCTCAGCGACCCGGATCTGCTGGGCGCGGCTCGCCAGGTCGGCGCGCCGGGCGAAGGCGAGCCCCCCGTACTCCTCCCAGGTCGGCTGCCAGAACTGCAGCCCGCCGTAGAAGCCGTTGCCGGTGTTGACCGCCCACCGCCCACCGCTCTCGCAGTCGGCCACGCAGTCCCAGGGCCACTGCCCGCCCGGACCGCAGTCCCCCGGGCCGCTCCCGATCACCCCGGGCGAGCCGGGGTGCGCGGCTCCGGCCGGTCCGGGGGCGGGCGGGGGCGGGGCCGCGTCCGCCCGCCCCCCGGGGAGGGCGAGCACCAGCACGGCGGCGGCGACCCCGGCGGCCCGGGCGATCCGGAGGTTCGGCATCGGATCACGCTAGGCAGACCCCGGCCGCCCGCCGGGGCCCGCCACGCGGCGGACCGGCGCTCCCCACCCGGTCGGCCGAGCCGCCACACCCCTCCAAACGGCCACCCCCGGCCATCAACTGCGCACAATCGGATGCACGTTGACACGTTTCCGAAACCGAGGTCGGGCAGTTCACCCTTCCGGGCGCCCGGTTCGAATCCGTTCCCTCAAATGGCGTGACCCCGGCCGCCGCTGTCCCGTTGAGCCCGGCGAGCCGGGAGCCTCCCGGACCCGCACCTATGCCGAGGAGCCACCCCGTGCCGCGCATGCTCGACGTCAGTGATGAGGTACGTGCCGAGATCGGCGACGAAGAAGCCGACAGGCTGCTCGTCGGCGACGACGCGCCGCGCAGTTACGACTGCACCTCCTGCCGCACCCCGGGCGACCCCGAGAACGAGCGCACCAGCACGGTGCTGTTCGTCGGCGAGGAGACCGCCGTGCTCGCCTTCGCCCACGCCGCCTGCATCCCCTCGCAGGTCGTCTCCGTCTCCGAGGAGCAGCTCCAGGGCGCCGTCCGCAGCATCACCGGCGACAGTCCGGCCGCCCCCGAGGGCACGGCCGCCCCGCAGAACGTGCCGGGCGGCCAGGCCGTCCTCGGCATCACCAGCGGCCTGGTCCTGATCGGCGGCGAGCTGCACCCCGCGCTGGTCGTCGAGCCGACCGCGCCGATCGCCCGCCCCGGCAGCGACGGCCCCGGCGACGACTTCCTCCCGCTGCTGATCGAGCAGGGGTTCATCCCGGTCACCGACACCTCCGAGCTGCCCACCCTGCTGGGCGGCTGGTCGGTGCTGCTGGCCGCGGGCCAGCTGCACGCCGTCCTGCAGCCGGGCGCCGAGGGCGGCGGCCAGGTCGCCTGGTGGCAGGCCCACCAGGCCCTGTCGGTCACCGAGGGCTGGCGGACCGCGGTCAACAAGACCCAGCGCGTCCTCGTCTACGCCGCCCCGGTGGGCTCCATCGGCCAGCAGCCCCGGGAGGACCTGCTGCGCGACGCGCTCGACAAGGCGGCCGCGGCCGGCAAGCTCGTCGCCGCCGCGATGCCGCTGGCGGGTACGTCCGGCGCCTGATCCCGGCCGGAACCGGAACGGCCGCCCGGCCCCCTGCCATGGGGGCCGGTGGGCATGCGCCGGGGGTGTGCGGTCCGTCCCGCACACCCCCGGCGATCTGTGTTTCCGGGCCCGTCACCCCGCATCCGCAGCGCGCCGGTTTCGTTGGCTGATACGTGCATCCATACGACTCCTCCCGCGCCCCGTCCTATCCGAGCGCCGTCCCCGCCATGCGTCCCGTACGCGACCGGGACAGCTCGCCGGCCGTCTCGCACACCCCGATCTACGACACGCTGTACTCGGAGTACCTGCGCGCCTTCCGGGCCCTGCCGGGCGACCGCACGGGCGAGGAGAACCTCGGGTTCACGGCCTTCTCGTACGGCGGCGGCTACACCGTCGGCTCGTACGGGGGCGCCTGGAGCGGCTCCGCCTGGCAGCGGACGGACTGGCAGCCCTCCTACCCGGCGCAGGCCCCGCAGCAGGACGGGAGCCAGGGCCAGGCACCCGCGCAGACCCCGGCCCAGCCGGCCTACTCCTACGCGGGCGGGTCCGGATACGGCGGCGGGCGGCAGCACCAGACCGGTATGACGACCGTCCCGGCGGCCCTGCCGCCCGCTCCGCGCCGGGGCTACTGACCCCGGCACCGCCCGCTACTTCTTCTTGTACTGGGCGCCGCGCTTCTCGCGCACCCGCACCGAGATGTGGATCGGGGTGCCCTCGAAGCCGAACTCCTCGCGCAGCCGGCGCTCGATGAAGCGCCGGTAGCCGTGCTCCAGGAAGCCGGAGGCGAAGAGGACGAAGCGCGGCGGCTTGCTGCCGGCCTGGGTACCGAACAGGATGCGGGGCTGCTTGCCGCCGCGGATCGGGTGCGGGTGGGCCGCGACGACCTCGCCGAGGAAGGCGTTCAGCCGGCCGGTGGGGACGCGCGTCTCCCAGCCCGCGAGGGCGGTCTCGATCGCCGGGACCAGCTTCTCCATGTGGCGGCCGGTGAGCGCCGAGACGTTCACCCGGGGCGCCCAGGAGACCTGCTGCATCTCGGTCTCGATCTCGCGCTCGAGGTAGTAACGGCGCTCCTCGTCCAGCTCGTCCCACTTGTTGTAGGCGATCACGATGGCGCGGCCGGCGTCGACGGCCATGGTGATGATGCGTTGGTCCTGGACGCTGATGGTCTCGGTGGTGTCGATCAGGATGACCGCCACCTCCGCCTTCTCGACGGCCGCGGCCGTGCGCAGGGAGGCGTAGTAGTCGGCGCCCTGCTGGAGGTGGACCTTCTTGCGGATGCCGGCGGTGTCGACGAACTTCCAGGTGACGCCGCCGAGCTCGATCAGTTCGTCGACCGGGTCACGGGTGGTGCCGGCCAGCGGGTTCACGACGACCCGCTCCTCCTTCGCGACCTTGTTCAGGAGCGAGGACTTGCCGACGTTCGGGCGGCCGATCAGGGCGATGCGGCGCGGACCGCCGGGGGCGGTGCCGCCGAAGGTCTGCGCGGGGGCCTCCGGCAGGACCTCCAGGACCGCGTCCAGCATGTCACCGGTGCCGCGGCCGTGGAGCGAGGAGACCGGGTAGGGCATGCCGAGGCCCAGCGACCACAGGTAGGCCGCGTCGGACTCGCCGCTCTGGCCGTCGACCTTGTTGGCGCACAGGACGACGGGCTTGCCGGACCGGCGCAGCAGCTTGACGACGGCCTCGTCGCTGTCGGTGGCGCCGACCTTGGCGTCCACGACGAAGACGACCGCGTCGGCGGTCTCGATGGCGTACTCGGCCTGGGCGGCGACGGCGGCGTCGATGCCGAGGACGTCCTGCTCCCAGCCGCCGGTGTCGACGACCTTGAAGCGGCGGCCGGCCCACTCCGCCTCGTAGGTGACGCGGTCGCGGGTGACGCCGGGCTTGTCCTCGACGACGGCCTCGCGGCGGCCGATGATGCGGTTCACCAGGGTCGACTTGCCCACGTTCGGGCGGCCGACGACGGCGAGGACGGGCAGCGGGCCGTGGCCCGCCTCCTCGATGGCACCTTCGACGTCGTCGAGGTCGAAGCCCTCTTCCGCGGCGAGCTCCATGAACTCCGCGTACTCGGCGTCGCCGAGTGCTCCGTGGTCGTGCTGGTCGTTCATGAAGTCCGTTCCTCGTCGTTCGTGGTGATCGGTGGTGCCCGCGCAGCGCGGTTCCACTACTGGGTCAAGTCTCGCTCAGCGCCCGGTGAGGCGCTTGGCGTCGGCCAGGTGGGCGGTCAGCCGGTCCTGGATGCGTACGGTGGCCTCGTCCAGTGCGGTACGGGTCCGGCGGCCACTGCCGTCCCCGGCGTCGAAGGCCGAGCCGAAGACGACGTCGACCCGGCTCTTGAAGGGCGGGAGCCCCGGTATGAGCCTGCCGCGTCCGTCACCGCTGCCGAGGACGGCCACGGGGACGACGGGCGCGCCGCTGCGGACCGCGAAGTACGCGAGGCCCGCGCGCAGCGAGGCGAAGTCGCCCTCGCCCCGGGAGCCCTCGGGGAATATCCCGAGTGCGCCGCCCTGGTCGAGGACGGCCAGGGCGCGGCCCACCGCGGTGCGGTCGGTACCGCTGCGGTCGACCTTGACCTGCCCGATCCCGTCCAGGAAGGGGCCGAGCGGGCCCACGTACGCTTCCTTCTTGATCAGGAAGTGCAGCGGTCGCGGCGCGGTCCCCATGACCATCGGGCCGTCGATGTTGTGCGTGTGGTTCACGGCGAGGATGACGGGGCCCGAGGCGGGCACCTTCCAGGCGCCCAGTACGCGCGGCTTCCACAGCCCGTACATGAGGCCGATGCCGATGCGCCTGCCGACCGCCGCACCCTTGAGGGAGGGCGCTTGGCTCACTTGCCGGCCGCCCGCTTCTCCGCGCCCGCGTCCCGGCGGTCCGCGACCAGGGTCACGACGCATTCGATCACCTGGTCGAGCGTGAGCTCGGTGGTGTCCACCTCGACGGCGTCGTCCGCCTTGGCCAGCGGGGAGGTCTTGCGGCCGGAGTCGGCGGCGTCGCGCCTGATCAGCGCTTCCTTGGTGGCCGCGAGGTCGGCGGCCTCCTTGCCGCGGAGCTCGCCGCTGCGCCGGGCGGCGCGCGCCTCGGCGGAGGCCGTGAGGAAGATCTTGAGGTCGGCGTCGGGCAGGACGGTGGTGCCGATGTCCCGGCCCTCGACGACGATGCCGGTGGCTCCTTCGGCCGCCTCGGCGGCGATGGAGCGCTGGAGTTCGGTGATCAGGGTGCGCACCTCGGGGACGGCGCTGACGGCGCTGACCTTCGAGGTGACCTCCTGGGTGCGGATGGGGCCGGAGGCGTCCAGGCCGTCCACGGTGATCGTGGGGGCGGCCGGGTCGGTGCCGGAGACGATGGCGGGCTTGCCGGCGGCCAGGGCGATGGCCTGCGGGTCGTCGGTGTCGATGCCGTTGGTGATCATCCACCAGGTGATGGCCCGGTACTGGGCGCCGGTGTCCAGGTAGCGCAGCCCGAGCTTGGCGGCCACGGCCTTGGAGGTGCTGGACTTGCCCGTGCCGGAGGGACCGTCGATGGCGACGATCACGGCGGACGGAGCTGCGGTTTCCACGGTGTGGGCACCTTCCTGGTTGCGCCTACGTGTCCGGGCGCGGCAAAGCGCCCCTCTCCAAGGTTACCGGGCCCCGGCGCCCGCCGGTTCCGCACGTACGTTCCGGTCCGCCACCGGGCCGGCGATCCGCCTCACCCCGTGCGGATCCCGGCCGTCCGGCCGGGACCGCGTCGCGCGGGGGGCCTCACTGCTGGCGCAGCGCCCAGCCCCGCTCGCGCAGCTCGGCCGTGAGCCCGGCGGCCGCCCGCGGCTCGACCATCAGCTGGACCAGACCGGCCTGCTGGCCGGTGGCGTGCTCGATGCGGACGTCCTCGATGTTGACACCCGCCCGGCCCGCGTCGGCGAAGATCCGCGCCAGCTCGCCCGGCTGGTCGCTGATGAGCACGGCGACCGTCTCGTAGACGGTCGGCGCCGCGCCGTGCTTGCCCGGCACCCGCACCCGGCCCGCGTTGCCGCGGCGCAGCACGTCCTCGATGCCCGCGGCGCCGCCGCGGCGCTTCTCCACGTCGGCCGACTGCAGGCCGCGCAGGGCCTCCACGGTCTCCTCCAGGTCGGCCGCGATCCCGGCGAGGACGTCGGCCACCGGTCCGGGATTGGCCGAGAGGATCTCCACCCACATCCGCGGGTCGGAGGCGGCGATCCGGGTCACGTCGCGGATGCCCTGCCCGCACAGCCGCACCGCGGTCTCGTCGGCCTCCTCCAGGCGGGCGGCGACCATGCTGGAGACGAGCTGCGGGGTGTGCGAGACGAGGGCCACGGCCCGGTCGTGGGCGTCGGCGTCCATGACCACGGGTACGGCGCGGGCCAGCGCGACCAGTTCCAGGGCGAGGTTGAGGACCTCGTGGTCGGTGTCGCGGGTGGGGGTCAGCACCCAGGGGCGGCCCTCGAAGAGGTCGGCCGTCGCGGCGAGGGGGCCGGACTGCTCCTTGCCGGCCATCGGGTGGGTGCCGATGTAGGCGGTGGTGTCGACGCCGAGCGCGGCCAGTTCCCGGCGCGGTCCGCCCTTGACGCTGGCGACGTCGACGTAGGCGCGGGCCGCCCCGCGCCCGATCAGGTCGGCCAGGGTCGCGGCGACGTGCGCGGGCGGGACGGCGACGATCGCGAGGTCCACCTGGCCCTGGGGCGGCTCGTCGGTGCCGGCGCCGAGCGCGGCGGCGGTGCGGGCCCGGTCGGGGTCGTGGTCGGCGAGGTGCACGGTGATCCCGCGGGCGGCCAGGGCGAGCGCCGCGGAGGTGCCGATCAGTCCGGTTCCGATGACGGCGGCGGTTCTCACGGGATGCTCCAGGGGTGCGGACGGGCGGTGACGATCTTCGGTCACAGACTAGCCAGCCCGTGCGCGGCGGGGCCCGGCCGTCCGCCCGGTGGGACGGCGGCCGGGCCCCGTGCTCCGGTGCCGGCCGTCAGAGCCGCTGGGAGCGGATGATGTCCTCCAGCGAGCCGGTCGGCAGCTGTCCCTGGGGGGAGAGCTTGTCGACGGCCGTCGGCAGGGTCTGGGCGATCTGGTCGGCGGCGGCCTGCGGGGTGACCCCGGCCTGTTCGGCCACCTGCTGCAGGGTCTGGTCCGGGAGGGCCTCGGCGATCTGGGCGCCGCTGACGGGCTTGTTGTCTCCGGTGCCGATCCAGGACTGGGCCTGGTCGGCGAGCCCGGACTTGGTGAGCATGTCCAGGAGGCCGCCGAGGGGGTTGCCGCCGTTGCTCGCGCCCGCTCCTCCGGCGCCTTGTGCCCCGCCGGCGCCGCCCATGAGCGAACCGAGGAGCGCGCCGAGGATGTTGCCCCCGCCGCTCCCGCCCTGGCCGCCGCCGAGGAGGCCGCCCAGGAGCGAGCCGAGGTCGTTTCCTGCCATGGTCCTGCCCTTCCGCAGAGGGCCGGGTCGCGCGGACCGCGCCGTACCCGGTTGAGAGACACGGACAATGTCACCCGAAGCGGATGGTGCCGCCACTTGGCCCACACGCCCCCGCCCGCTGCGGTAGAACGATCGGCATGATCTTCCACATCGTCACCCTGGCCGACTGGGCCGCGCAGCCCGGCCTCCCGTACGCCCCCTCCTCCCTGCGTTCGGAGGGGTTCGTGCACTGTTCGGCCGACCGGGCTACGGCCCTGGAGATCGTGGACTCGCACTACCGCGCGGTGCGGGGGACCCTGCTGGCGGTGGGACTCGACGAGGACGCGCTCACCGCGGAGGTCCGCCGGGAAGGTGATTCCGGTGGCCGCTATCCACACGTCCACGGCCCGTTGAACCGGGACGCCGTGGTCCGCGTGTGGGAGGTCGTAAGAACACCCGGCGCACCCGCCTCACTGGCACCGTGGGAGCCGGGCCCGTGAATCGGCGCGGCAGGCTTCACCCGGAGCCCGCCGCAGGCCAGGATGCTGCACGCTGATCCGGCCACAGAGCGAGGAGAGACTCATGAGTGACCTCACGCACACCGCCCGGCGCACGGTACTGGCGGCGGGCGCGGCCGCCGTGGCCGGCGGTGCGCTCACCGCCTGTGGCGGCGGGGACGGCGGCTCGGCGCCGCAGGGGGAACAGGGGGCCGCCACTCCGCCGGCCTCCGCTCCCGCCGCGGCGGACCCGGCCGCGGGCAGCGCCCAGGTGATCGCCAAGGCCGCGGACGTCCCGGTGGGCGGCGGCAAGATCCTCAAGGAGGAGAAGATCGTGGTCACCCAGCCCACGGCCGGCTCCTTCCGCTGCTTCACGGCGGTCTGCCCGCACCAGGGCTGCCTGGTGACCAAGGTCGGGAACGGCACCATCGACTGCGCCTGCCACAACAGCGAGTTCAACGCCACCGACGGGGCGCGGATCAAGGGCCCGGCCACCAAGGGCCTGGCCGAGAAGAAGATCAAGGTGGCCGCGGACGGGAACATCACCCTCGCCTGACGGGCCCGCTCCCCGCCCCTCCCGCCCTCCGTTCGGCCGGCCGTACGCGATGCCCGGCCCTCCGGCCGGGAAAAAGGGGAGGGCGGGGCCGGGGAGCCGTCCCGTACGCTCCCCGAATGGACGATCTTTCACTGGTGCGGGACCACTCGGTCTACCGGTGCGTGATGGGCTCCCGCGCGTTCGGGCTGGCGACGGAGGCGAGCGACACCGACCGGCGCGGGGTCTACCTCGCCCCGACGCCGCTGTTCTGGCGGTTCGACAAGCCCCCCACCCATGTGGAGGGTCCGCGGGAGGAGCAGTTCTCCTGGGAGCTGGAACGATTCTGCGAGCTCGCCCTGCGGGCCAACCCGAACATCCTGGAGTGCCTGCACTCGCCCCTGGTGGAACACCTGACCCCGCTCGGCGAGGAACTGCTGTCCCTACGGGGCGCCTTCCTCTCCCGGCGGGCCCACGTCAGCTTCGGCCGGTACGCGGCCTCCCAGCACGGCAAGCTCCTCGCGGACGTCCGGCTCCACGGCGCCCCGCGCTGGAAGCACGCCATGCACCTGCTGCGCCTGCTGCAGTCCTGCCTGGACCTCCTGCGCACGGGCCGTCTGACCATCGACGCGGGCCCGCACCGCGAACGCCTCCTCGCGGTACGGCGCGGCGAGCTCGGCTGGGACGAGGTCGACGCCTGGATGACCCGTCTCCAGGAGGAGACGGAGCGGGCCCTGTCCGGGACGCCGCTGCCCGCCGACCCGGACACCGCCCGTGTGGAGGACTTCCTGATCCGCGCCCGCCGCGCCTCGGCCGCCTAGCCGGGGTCAGGCGTCCCAGAGGGCGCCGAAGGCCAGGAGCTCGTCGCGGTACTCGATGCGGCCCTCCCACTCGTGGGGCCACACCTCGGCGCCGAGGTGGGCTCCCGCGAAGGCGCCGGCCAGGCAGGCCAGGGAGTCGGAGTCGCCCTTCGTGCAGGCGGCCCGGCGCAGGGCGAGCAGGGGCTCGTCCGGGAAGAGCAGGAAGCACTGCAGCGCGGTGGCGAGGGCCTCCTCCGCGATCCACCCCTCGCCGGTGGTCAGGCAGGGGTCGGTCTCCGGGGAGGGCGTGCGCAGGGCCGCGGCGAGCCGCTCCAGGACGGCGAGGCATTCGTCCCAGCCGCGGGCGATGAAGGACTCGGGGGAGGCGTCGGAGGCGGTGCGCATCCAGAGGTCGCCGAGCCAGCGCTCGTGGTAGCGGGTGCGGTTCTCCAGGGCGTACGAGCGCAGCCGGCCGACGAGGCCGGTGACCTCGGTCCCGGAGGCCAGCAGGTGCACCGCGCGGGCGGTCAGGTCGGAGGCGGCGAGGGCGGTCGGGTGGCCGTGGGTGAGGGCGGACTGGAGCTGGGCGGCGCCGGCCCGTTCCTCGTCGGTCCAGCCGGGCACCAGCCCGATCGGGGCCACGCGCATGTTGGCGCCGCAGCCCTTGGAGCCGATCTGGCTGGCGTCGCGCCAGTCCAGGCCGTCCTGCTGCAGCAGGGAGCAGGCGCGCAGGCAGGTGTTGCCGGGGGCGCGGTTGTTCTCGGGCGACCGGTACCAGTCGACGAACTCCTCGCGCACCGGCCGGGCCAGCCGGAGCGGGCCGACGGGGCCGCGTCCGGCGGCGGTGCGCATACCGCGGGCGAGGGCGAGGGTCATCTGGGTGTCGTCGGTGACGACCGCCGGGCGGGGCAGTTCCATCCGGCGCCACGGACCGGTCTTGGCGAGGATCGCGGGCACGTCGTTGAACTCGGTGGGGAAGCCGAGGGCGTCGCCGAGGGCCAGGCCGATCAGGGCGCCGGTGGCGGCGCGCTTCGGGGTGGTCGTCATCGCTGGTGTCCTTCCGTGGGACGGAGCAGGGGCGGGTGCAGGGTGGTCGCCGGGCCGCGGCGGTGGAGGGCGGCCGGTTTGCCGCGGCCCCCGGTGAGGCGCGCGGCGCCCGGTACGGGTTCGACGAAGCCGGGGGTGGCGAGGACCTTGCGGCGGAAGTTGGGGCGGTCGAGGACGGTGTCCCAGACGGTCTCGTAGACGGCCTGGAGCTCTCCGAGGGTGAATTCGGGCGGGCAGAAGGCGGTGGCCAGGCAGGTGTACTCGAGCTTCGAGCGGATCCGTTCGCGTGCGTCGGCCAGGATGTCCGCGTGGTCGAAGGCCGGCCGGGTGACGTCGCCGACCGGCACCCAGCGGGCGCGGTCGGCGTCGCCGCCGCCCTCCGCGGCCGGTTCCGGCATGTCGGGGACCAGTGCGGTGAAGGCCACCGACACCACCCGCATCCGGGGGTCCCGGTCCGGTTCGCTGTAGGTGCGCAGTTGTTCGAGGTGGAGGCCGGCGACGACCCGGTCCGGCAGGCCGGTCTCCTCGGCCAGTTCGCGCCGGGCGGCCGTCTCGGCGGACTCTGCGGGCAGGACGAAGCCGCCGGGCAGCGCCCAGGAGCCCGCGTACGGCTCCTGGGCGCGCCGGATCAGCAGCACGTGCAGGGCTCCGGCCCGGACGGTGAACACGGCGAGGTCGACGGCGACCGCGAAGGGGGCGAAGGCGTGCGGGTCGTACTCCGGCCCCGCTCCCCCGCTCACCGGTTCTCCGGGAGCGGGTCGGCGAACCGCCAGCCTTCGGCGAGGAGTCCGTCCACGGCCGCGACGGCCACGGCGAGCCGCTCCCGCCGGTCCCCGCGGAGGGCGAGGAAGCGCCTGCCGGTCGCCTCCAGCTCCTCGCGGAACCGCCCGGTCATCCAGGGCCGCAGCTCGGGGCCGTCGCGCAGGCCGTCGTCCTCGAAGGGCACGTCGGCGTCCTCGGTCAGCAGGTACAGGTCGCGGTCGGTGAGCGCGGCGATGCGTTCCACCTCGGGGTTGCGGCCGCCCATGTACCGCTCGTGCCAGATGCCGGTGGCGAAGGAGTCGGTGTCGCAGATCAGCACCGGGGAGCCGAGGCGGGCCGCCGCCTCCTCCGACGCGTCCTGGCGGCGGGCGATGAGCGGGAACTCCTCCGAGGTGAAGGTGACGTCCGCCCAGGTGGCCGACGGGTCGGCGGCGCGGGCCGCGGCGAGCCGCTCCTCGCTGTACCGGCGGCCGTACTCCTCGACCCAGCCGGTGGCGGCCCAGACCCCGCCGCGGGCCCGGTAGTGCGCGGCCAGGTCCCGGGAGAGGGTGGTCGTGCCGGTGGACTCGGCGCCGAGGACGACGACGCGGCGGGCGAGCCGGGCCCGGACGGACGGGCCGAGGAAGTCCCAGCAGGCGGCCGGGTCGGCCCGGACGGCCGTCCCGGAGACCGGGAACAGGGTACGGGCGGGGTCCACGCACACCTCCTCGGCGCCGAACCGGCGCGCGAGCTCGGTCCCGTACTCCTCGGAGGTGAAGACGGCGTCGACGGGCCGGCCGACGGCGGCCCGGAAGATCGCCATGTGGGCCTCCCAGACCTCCGGGTCGTGCAGGTCGACGGGGATGTCGTCGACGGCTCCGACGACATCCGCGCCGGGGTGCGCCTCGCGCATCCAGGCGACGCGGTCGGCGAGCGGCACGGATTCCACGGAGGAGGCGCAGACCAGGACGGTCAGCCGCTCGCAACGGTCCTGGGCGGTGCGCACCAGGTGGTGGTGGCCGGCGTGCGGCGGGTAGAACTTGCCGAGCACCAGCCCGTGGCCGAAGCGCCTCATGCCGTCGCCCCCAGGGCCGCGGGGGTGGTGCGCTCGCGGAGCGTCCGGCGCCAGCCGAGCAGGCCGGCGACGCAGAGGGCGAGGAAGCCGACGTACAGCAGGGCGGTGAGGTGCAGCCCCTTGTGGACGTACAGCGGGACGTAGACGAGGTCGGCGGCGATCCACAGCCACCAGGACTCGACGAGCTTGCGGCACTGGCCGTAGGTCGCGGTCAGGGACAGCGCGGTCGTGACCGCGTCCCAGAAGGGGACGGTCGAGTCGGTGGCGTGGTCGAGCAGCAGGGTCAGGCCGAGGGTCGTCACCGCCCCCGCCGCGGCCAGCCACACCCATTCGGTGCGCGTGGTGCGGCGCACCGGCAGGGCTCCGGTGCTTCCCGGTCCACCCCCGTGGGTCCAGGACCACCAGCCGTACGCGGCGAGGGCGATGAAGACGATCTGCAGCCCGGCGTCGGCGTAGAGGCCGGCCTGGGTGAACAGCACGATGAAGAAGACGTTGTTGGCGATGCCGACGGGCCAGTTGGCCACGTGCTGGCGGGCTACCAGCCAGACGCACACGGCGCCGGTCGCGAAGCCGAGCACCTCGGTCCAGCTCAAGGTCCAGTTCATACCGGCCCCCACTTCCCTTAATAGTCACAGTGACTATAAACAGCGGCGTGGGGTCGGGGCAAGGGAAAAGCCCGCGGCGCCGGGGCGCTGCGGGCTCTTCTCGTGGGGCCGGGTCCTGCCGGACGTACTACAGGCCGACCTCGCGCATCAGCATGCCGACCTCGGTGTTGGTCAGGCGGCGCAGCCAGCCGGACTTCTGGTCGCCCAGCTCGATGGGACCGAAGGAGGTCCGGACGAGCTTGTCGACCGGGAAGCCCGCCTCGGCCAGCATGCGGCGGACGATGTGCTTGCGGCCCTCGTGGAGGGTCACCTCGACCATGTAGTTCTTGCCGACCTGGTCCAGGACGCGGAAGTTGTCGGCGCGGGCCCAGCCGTCCTCCAGCTCGATGCCGTCCTTGAGCCGCTTGCCGATGTCACGCGGCAGCGAGCCGGTGATGGCGGCGACGTAGGTCTTCTTCACGCCGTACTTCGGGTGCGTGAGGCGGTGGGCCAGCTCACCGTGGTTGGTGAGCAGGATGATGCCCTCGGTCTCGGTGTCGAGCCGGCCGACGTGGAAGAGGCGGGTCTCGCGGTTGGTGACGTAGTCGCCCAGGCACTGGCGGCCGTCCGGGTCCTCCATGGTGGAGACGACGCCGGCCGGCTTGTTCAGCGCGAAGAACAGGTACGACTGGGTCGCGACCGTCAGACCGTCCACCTTGATCTCGTCCTTCGGCAGGACGCGCTTGCCCTGCTCGGTGACGATCTCGCCGTTGACCTCGACACGGGCCTGCTCGATGAGCTCCTCACAGGCACGGCGCGAGCCCATGCCGGCGCGTGCGAGGACCTTCTGCAGCCGCTCGCCCTCCTGCTCGGCGCCCGGGAAGGTCTTCGGGGTGCGGATCACCGGCTTGTCGGCGTACCGGTCGCGCACGCGCTCCTCGATCCGCGCGTCCAGCTCGCGCGGCCGGGACTGGCCGCTGCGGCTGCCCGGACCGCGGCGCGGGCCCCCCGCGCCGCCGATGCCCGGGGTGCGGGAGGCCTTGGGGCCGCCCTTGGCACCGCCGCGCGCCTCCGCGCCGCGGGCGCCGCGGGTGCGCTCGCCCTCGGGGCCTACGTCGTAGCGGCGCTCCTCCGGGCGCGGGTTGCGGGGGCGCTGGGGCGCCTGGTCGCGGTCACGGTCGCGCGAGCCGCCCTGGCCGTCGCGCGAGCCACCCTGGCCGCTGCCGCCGCGGTAACCGCCGCCGCCACCCGAGCCGCTGCCGCCGCGGTAACCGCCGCCACCGCCCGAACCGCTGCCGCCGCGGTAGCCACCGCCGCCGCCGGAGCCGCCACGGGCGCCACCGCGCCCGCCGCCTCCGCCGCTGTTCCTGTTGCCACCGTTTCCGCTGCCGCTGCTTCGCATCAAAGTTCCGTCGTCTTGTCGTCTTCAGAAGTATCCGGCGCGTACGGTGCGTCCGGATCGAACGACGGCACACCTTCTTGCGTCTCGGCTTCGATCGCGTCCGCCTCGGGGAGGAAGGGCGCGAGCTCCGGGAGCTCGTCCAGGCCGCGCAGGCCCATCCGCTCCAGAAAGTAGTTCGTCGTCCTGTATAGGATCGCACCTGTTTCGGGTTCCGTCCCCGCCTCCTCCACCAGACCGCGCTGGAGGAGGGTCCGCATGACCCCGTCACAGTTGACCCCGCGCACCGCGGAGACCCTCGACCGGCTCACCGGCTGGCGGTACGCGACGACCGCCAGGGTCTCCAGCGCCGCCTGGGTGAGCCGGGCCTGCCGGCCGTCCAGTACGAAGCCCTCCACGGCCGGGGCGTACTCCGCGCGGCTGTAGAACCGCCACCCGCCCGCGACGAGCCGCAGCTCGAAGCCGCGGCGGGCGGCCGTGTACTCGTCGGCGAGCTCGCGCAGGGCCTGCGCGACCTCGCGGGGCGTGCGCTCCAGCACCTTGGCGAGGTGCGCCTCGGTCGCGGGCTCGTCCACCACCATGAGGACGGCCTCCAGGGCCGGCTTCAGCTCCAGCGCGGCCACCGCGCCGCCCCCGCGGCCCTCACGGTCGCCGTGGTCGTCGCGGTCGCGGTCTTCGTGGTCGTCGCCGTTCAATCCTTCGCCTCCACGATCCGGTCGAACTCGTCGGTCACGGTCGGCATGCCGTCGCCGTCCCCGCCGCTCCAGCGCACGGTGAGGGCGCTCAGGGCCTCCTCCTGGTCGAGGACGACCGCCTTCTCCCGGTAGAGCTCCAGGAGGGCCAGGAAGCGCGCCACGACGGTGAGGGTGTCCCCGGCGTCCTCGGTGAGCTCCTGGAAGGTGGCCTCGCCGCGCGCCTTCAGCATCCGCACCACGAGCCCGGCCTGCTCGCGCACGCTGACCAGGGGGGCGTGGATGTGGTCCACGTACACCTGGGGCTCGGCCTTGGGCTGCATGGCCTTGACGGCGAGCCGGGCGAAGCCCTCCGGGCCGATGCTGATGACGACGTCGGGCAGCAGGTCGGCGTGGTGCGGCTCCAGGCCCACGGTACGGGGGTGGCGCCGGCCCTCGTCGTCCGCCCGCCGCTCGAAGATCTCGGCGATGCGCTTGTACGCCCGGTACTGCAGCAGGCGCGCGAAGAGCAGGTCCCGGGCCTCCAGCAGGGCGAGGTCGCCCTCGTCCTCGACCTCGGCGACGGGAAGCAGCCGGGCGGCCTTGAGGTCGAGCAGGGTGGCGGCGACGACGAGGAACTCGGTGGTCTGGTCGAGGTCCCAGTCGGGACCCATGGCCCGGATGTACGTCATGAACTCGTCGGTGACCCTGGACAGCGCGACCTCGGTGACGTCGAGCTTGTGCCGGGAGATCAGCTGGAGCAGCAGGTCGAAGGGGCCCTCGAAGTTGTCGAGCCGCAGGGTGAACCGTCCGTCGCCCCCGGCGGGGGCCGCCGCCACACCGTCCGCGGGCTCCCGCGACCCGGGTACGGGGGTCTCGGCCCCGACCGTGTCCGTCTCCCCCGGTACGGCAGCCGGTGCGGGCCCGTCCGGCTCCGCGGCCGGTTCCGCCCGCTCCGGCCCGGCGGCGGCTCCCGGACCGCGGCCCAGGGTCCGGCGGGCCGGGCGGGCGGCGTCGTGGTCGAGGGGCATGGCGGTCCAGGTGGGTACGGGAAGAAACGGCAGGTCGGCCACGAAGAGCCTAGGCCCTGCCAGAACGTTTTCCCGCCGCGGCGGGCCGGGGCGGGCACGGCCGCAACGCCGAGAGGCCGCCGACGGCGGGTCGGCGGCCTCTCGGCAGGACGTTCGGGCGGCACGGCCCCGTCAGGACCGGCGCGGGCCCCTCTAGCGGCCGCGCAGGCGGCGCACCAGGATGCTCGCGTCCCCGCGGGACTCCAGGTCGGCCAGGACCACGGCGACCGCCTCGCGGACGATGCGGCCGCGGTCGACGGCCAGCCCGTGCTCTCCGCGGAGCACCAGCCGCGCGTGCTCCAGGTCCATGAGCTCCTCGGCGGAGACGTAGACCGTGATCTTCTCGTCGTGCCGTTCGCGGCCGCTGGGCCGCCGGTTCGCACCGCGGCCCTGGCCCTTGCCGCGCCGGGCGGGGCCGCCCTGCGCGGCGGGCGCCCCCGGTCCCGCCGGGCTGACAGAACCTTCCTGCGGTCGCCTGGGCTGGCCCACCACGGGTGCGCCGGTCTCCGTCGTGGCCTCCGCCTCCCGGCTGCGGCCCTCCCCCGCCGTGCTCCCGGCCGGTGCGGCCGAGTGTTCCGCGGCGGCAGCCTCCTCGCCCCCGCGGCGCGGCGAGGACGACTGGAGCGCCATCCCACCGGTCGTACGGAACAGTTCGTCGGCTCCGGGCAGACTCACTCGGCGTGACACCGGGCGAGCACCTCCCTGGCGAGCTGGCGGTAGGCGGCGGCGCCGACGGAGTTGGAGGCGTACGTCGTGATCGGCTCGCCGGCGACCGTGGTCTCCGGGAAGCGGACCGTCCGGCCGATGACCGTGTGGTAGACGTGGTCGTCGAAGGCCTCGACGACGCGCGCCAGCACCTCGCGGCTGTGCACCGTGCGGGAGTCGTACATCGTCGCGAGGATGCCGTCGAGCTCCAGCTCGGGGTTGAGCCGCTCCTGCACCTTCTCGATGGTCTCGGTCAGCAGCGCCACGCCGCGCAGCGCGAAGAACTCGCACTCCAGCGGGACGATGACCTTGTGAGCCGCCGTCAGGGCGTTCACGGTCAGCAGACCGAGCGAGGGCTGACAGTCGATCACGATGTAGTCGTAGTCGGCCATCAGGGGCTTCAGGGCCCGCTGCAGCGTCGACTCGCGCGCGACCTCGCTGACCAACTGCACTTCGGCAGCGGACAGGTCGATGTTGCTCGGCAGCAGGTCCATGTTGGGGACCGCGGTCTTGAGCAGCACCTCGTCGGCCGACATGCCCCGCTCCATGAGCAGGTTGTAGACCGTCAGGTCGAGTTCCATCGGGTTCACGCCGAGACCCACGGACAGCGCGCCCTGGGGGTCGAAGTCGACGAGCAGCACCCGTCGTCCGTACTCGGCGAGTGCGGCGCCCAGGTTGATGGTCGACGTGGTCTTGCCCACGCCGCCCTTCTGGTTGCACATCGCGATGATCTTCGCCGGACCGTGGTCGGTCAGCGGACCCGGGATCGGGAAGTACGGGAGCGGGCGTCCGGTCGGGCCGATCCGCTCACGGCGCTGGCGGGCAGCGTCGGGGGCGAGGGTGGCCGCGTACTCGGGGTCCGGTTCGTACTCCGCGTCGGGGTCGTAGAAGTGCCCCTCGGGCACATTGTCGTAGTCGGCGAATCCCGTGGGCGTATCGCCGCTCAGGTCGCCGGCCCTGGAGTTCACGTCTAGGCCGTCCATGCTCTTTTGGGGCGTCGTCATGTGCTGGTGGTTTGCGAAGGTGCGTACTGCGACGGAGCCGACAGCTTCGAGCCCGGCAGGGCCCTGGCCCCGCTCAGGCATGTCTGCTCGACCACCCCCAGGAGAAAATGTCGACTCATTCACAAGTCGTCTTACCTCCTCGGACGTGACCTGGACACTTATCGATAGGTCAGCGTGGCACCATGCCGACGGTTGGCGACTCTATGGCGTGTCACCACCCAGCGGCAACACAATCCGCCGGACCCGGCACGATGTGTCGGCAACCGAACACCACTCTGTCAAGGGCGTCCGAGGTGTCGCTGCGAAGTTTCGCGGGTGTGCGAAAGGGTTAAAGGGTTACGTTCGAGGCGAGTTGAGCCGGATCCGGGGTCGGCCCGCAAACGCGTCCGGCCGGACCTTGCGGGCAAGGTCCGGCCGGATACGTGAGATTGACGTCAGTCGTTGACGGGTCAGCCGAGCAGCGTGCTCAGCTCGAGGGTCTCCAGGCCGTGGGCCTCGGCGACGGGACCGTAAACGACCTGTCCGTCATGGGTGTTGAGGCCCAGGGCGAGCGCCGGGTCGCGGCGCAGCGCCTCGACCCAGCCCAGGTTCGCGAGCTGCACGATGTAGGGCAGCGTGGCGTTGGTCAGCGCGTAGGTGGAGGTGTTCGGCACCGCGCCCGGCATGTTGGCGACGCAGTAGAAGACCGAGTTGTGGACCTGGAAGGTCGGCTCGGCGTGGGTGGTCGGACGGGAGTCCTCGAAGCAGCCGCCCTGGTCGATCGCAATGTCGACAAGGACACTTCCGGGCTTCATCTTGGCGACGAGCTCGTTGGTGACCAGCTTCGGGGCCTTCGCACCCGGGATCAGGACGGCGCCGATGACGAGGTCGGCCTCGACGACGGCCTTCTCCAGCTCGTAGGCGTTGGAGACGATCGTCTTGATCTTCGTGCCGAAGATCTTGTCGGCCTCGCGGAGCTTGTTGATGTCGCGGTCGAGCAGGGTCACGTGGAAGCCCATGCCGATGGCGATCTGCGCGGCGTTCCAGCCGGAGACGCCGCCGCCGATGACGACGCACTCGCCGGCGTGGGTGCCGGGGACACCGCCCGGGAGGACGCCGCGGCCGCCGGCCGAGCGCATCAGGTGGTAGGCGCCGACCTGCGGGGCCAGGCGGCCCGCGACCTCGGACATGGGGGCGAGCAGCGGGAGCGCGCGGTTGGCGAGCTCGACCGTCTCGTACGCGATGGCGGTGGTGCCGGACTCGAGCAGGGCGTCCGTGCACTCGCGGGAGGCCGCGAGGTGCAGGTAGGTGAAGAGCGTCTGGTCCTTGCGAAGGCGGTGGTACTCCTCCGCGATCGGCTCCTTGACCTTGAGCAGCAGGTCGGCGGTGGCCCAGACCTCGTCGGCGGTACCGAGGATCTCCGCGCCGGCCGCGACGTACTCGGCGTCCGTGATCGAGGAGCCGACGCCGGCGTTCTGCTCGATGAAGACCTGGTGGCCGTTGCGGACCAGCTCATGCACGCCGGCGGGCGTGATGGCGACCCGGAACTCGTTGTTCTTGACCTCGCGGGGGATGCCGACCTTCATCGTCGATCACGGTCCTTGACTCGGGGGGATTTAACGGGTCACTTCCATACATACCCGCCCACAAGTACGCGCAACGGGATGCACCACGAGATGACGTGGTGAACCCAGTTTAATGAAGGACGACGCGCTGTCTAGCCTTGCAAACCAATAATCTCAGTCGGATCCACTGCGGATTTCGCAGGCCGCAGGGTCATCTCCCAGCAGTCTGTCCGCTGCGGATCGGTGCAGCCTGGCGGCGGCGGGGTCCCCCAGCCGGTCCAGCGTGTCGGCCAGCCTGACCTGCAGCGCGGCCTGAAGTCGCTGGTCCCCGGCCCGGCGCGCGAGCTCCACCGCCTCGCGGCAGGTGTGCAGCGACTCCTCCGGCCGGCCGGCGTACTCCTGGACCCGGGCCATCTCGCTCAACGCCTTTGCCTGACCGGGCACATCGGCGAGTTTGCGGTAGCCCGCGGCGGCCGCCCGCCAGCTGCGCAGCGCCTCTCCGTAGCGGCCCGCGTACGTGTGGACGTTGCCGAGCCGGCCGTAGAGCCGGGCCTCGTCCGCCCGCTCCCCGCGTGAGAGGGCGTGGGCCAGCGCCCGGCCGAACCAGTCGGAGGCCCGGTGCCAGTCGGCGAGCTCCTGGTAGGCGCCTCCTACGGATTCCATCGCCCGGCCGATCGCGTACGGGTCCTTCGCGGCCCGCCCGGCGTCCAGCGCGGCCCGGTAGCGCTCCAGCGCCTCCTGGGTCCGGCCGGTCTCGGCGTCCAGGTCGGCGAGGTTCAGCAGGGCGGCGGCCTGTTCCCGGTGCAGGGAGCGCCGCTCGGCGACGTCCAGCACCAGGCGGTGCAGGCCGTACAGCTCGGGGGCCGCCTCCGCGGTCCCCCGGTGCTCCGCCAGGGCCCGGACGAGGGCCGCCACGAGCCGCCGGGCCAGCGTGTCCAGGTCCCCGTCGGCCACGGCCAGGGTGGCGGCGGCGGTCAGGGCGGGCAGCCGGGTGTCCAGCCAGGTGGCGGCGGCCCGCCGGTCGGGGAAGCGCAGGGCGCGCGGCAGGCCGTCCAGCAGCTCCCGCAGGTCGTCGTCCAGGTCGGGTCCCTCGGCCGCGGCCATGGCCCGGCAGGAGTGCAGCAGCCGTACGGTGCGCTCCAGCATGCGGGCCCGGGCCAGTTGGACCTCGGCGGGCCGCTCCTTGGCCTCCAGCAGGGAGCGCAGCAGGGGCGTGAGGCAGCCCGGCAGCAGGTAGAGGCCGTCCTGGGCGTGGCGCAGCAGGCCGAGCCCGGCGAAGTCGTCGAGCGTGGACTGGGCGGCGGCCACGGAGCAGCCGGCCAGCGCGGAGGCGGTGTGGGAGTCGACGAGCCCGGCGGGGGCGAGCGGCAGCAGCCGGAGGGTGCGCTGGGCGGGCTGCGGGAGGGAGTCGTAGACGAGCCGGAAGCCGCGCGCCAGTGGGCCGCCCGCGACGGCCGGCATGTCGTGCAGCTGCTTGGCGACGTCGGCGACGGCGGCCTTGGGGCGGGCGGCGAGCCAGCCGCCGACGAGGGCGAGGGCGGCGGGCTGGCCGCCACAGGCTTCGGCGAGGGTCTCCGCGGCGCGGGGGTCGGCGCTGATCCGGGTGTCGCCGATGCGGCGGGCGAGAACCCCCACGGCGGACTGGGGGTCGAGCCCGCCCAGGGTGCAGGGCCGCACGTCGGGGATGCCCGTGAGCGGGCCCTCGGCGGTGACCACGACCAGGCACTCGGGGGTGTCGGGCAGGAGGGCGTCGACCTGGTGGGGGTCGGCGGCGTCGTCGATGAGGACGATCGCCCGGCGGCCTTTCAGCGCGGTGCGCAGGGTGGAGCTGAGCTCGTCCTCGCCGGCTCCGGGCGGGGTGCGCTGCCCGAGGCCCTCCAGCAGGTCGCGGACGGCCCGCCCGGTGTCGACGGTCTCGCCGCCGGGGGCCGTGAGCCGGGTGCGCAGCACCCCGTCGGGGTACTGGTCGGCGACCTCCCGCACGAAGGCCTCGGCGAGGGCGGTGCGGCCCGAGCCCGGGCGTCCGGCGACGAGCAGCACCCGGGCGCGGGGCGCTTTGGCCTTGCGGCCGGAGAGGGTGTCGAGCCCGGTCCGTGCGATGTCCTCGCGCAGCTCCTTGAGCTCACGCCGCCGCCCGACGAAATCCGTCACGGATCCGCTCCTCTCCCTGCCTCCGGACTGCGAGCGTAGTTCACGCAGAGCGACGGTCCGTGGGGAGCGCGGCGGGTAAATCCCCCAATCGGATCAGCGGATGGTCGGCTTTATCCCGCGCGGTCCCGGCGCGGCGCCGGTCCGTGCCCCGCCCGTCGTCCACCGGGGCTCTGCCCCGTACCCCGCGCGCCATGCGGCCGGCGGGGAACCGGTCCTCCGGGCGGGCCCGGAGGACCGGGTGCGGGCGCGGGCCCGGCACGGTCCGGAGGAGCCGGCCTAGGCCTCGTACGGGCGGGCCGGCCAGGGCGCGAGGGCGGGGCGCAGCGCGTCGGGGCCGCCCTCCGAGGCCCGTGCGGCCGAGAGCGCGAGCACACCCGTGACCAGGCCGGGGTTGCCGAGCTCGCCGGCCAGGACCCCGCGCACCAGCTCGGCGAGCGGCACCCAGGTGACCTCCATGTCCGCCTCCTCCGAGCCGGACTCCGTGTACCGCTCGCCGTCCGCCTCCGATACGCCCCGGGCGAGGAAGACGCGGATCGCCTCGTCCGAGCCGCCGGGCGAGGCGTAGAAGTCGACGAGGACCCGCCAGTCCTCGGCCTTGACGTACGCCTCCTCGTACAGCTCGCGCTGGGCGCCGAGCAGGGGGTTCTCCCCCGGTACGTCCAGCAGCCCGGCCGGGAGCTCCCACAGCCGCCGCCGGACCGGGTGGCGGTACTGGCTGAGGACCAGCACGCGGTCCTGCTCGTCCAGGGCCAGCACGCACACCGAGCCGGGGTGCACCTGGTAGTCGCGGCGGGCGGTGGATCCGTCCGGCATGCGGACCTCGTCGGAGTCCACCGCCGTCTTGGCGCCCTGGAAGGGCCGCCGGGTCGACAGCGTCTCCCAGGTTTCCGGCGTGTCCTTGATGTTCATTCCCCGTAGCCCTCCACGAACGCGACAGCCGGGGTACGGATCTTCCGTACCCCGGCCGTCTACGTTATGCGGTCAGGCGCTCACTTCGCGGACTGCTGCCGCTCCACGGCCGCCTTGACCAGGCCCGCGAAGAGCGGGTGGGGGCGGGTCGGGCGGGAGCGCAGCTCCGGGTGGGCCTGGGTGGCCACCAGGTAGGGGTGCACCTCGCGCGGGTACTCGACGTACTCGACGAGCTTGTTGTCCGGGGAGGTGCCGGAGAAGACGATGCCCGCCTTCTTCTCCAGCTCGCCGCGGTAGGCGTTGTTGACCTCGTAGCGGTGGCGGTGGCGCTCGTCCACGTACGCCTGGTCGCCGTAGACCTCGCGCACGATGGAGCCCTCGGCGAGCTTCGCCGGGTACATGCCCAGGCGCATGGTGCCTCCGAGGTCGCCCGCGCCCTCGACGAAGGCCAGCTGCTCCTCCATGGTCGAGATGACGGGGTGCGGGGTGGAGGCGTCGAACTCGGTGGAGTTGGCGTCCTCGATGCCCGCGAGGTTGCGCGCGGCCTCGATGACCACGCACTGCAGGCCCAGGCACAGGCCGAGCAGCGGGATCCTGTTCTCGCGGGCGTAGGTGATCGCGCCGACCTTGCCGTTCACGCCGCGGTCGCCGAAGCCGCCGGGCACGCAGATCGCGTCCACGTCGCCGAGCACCGCCGCCGCGCCCGCGGGGGTCTTGCAGTCGTCGGAGGTGACCCACTTGATCTGGACGCGGGCCTTGTTGGCGAAGCCGCCGGCGCGCAGCGCCTCGGTCACCGACAGGTAGGCGTCGGGCAGGTCGATGTACTTGCCGACGAGCGCGACCTTGACCTCGTGGTCGGGGTTGTGGACCCGGTCGAGAAGGTCCTCCCAGACGGTCCAGTCGACGTCGCGGAAGGGCAGGTCGAGCTTGCGCACGACGTAGGCGTCCAGGCCCTCGGTGTGCAGGACCTTGGGGATGTCGTAGATCGACTTGGCGTCGATGGCCGCGACCACGGCCGCCTCGTCCACGTCGCACATCAGCGAGATCTTGCGCTTGATGCTGGTGGGCACGTCGCGGTCGGCGCGCAGCACGATGGCGTCGGGCTGGATGCCGATGTTGCGCAGGGCGGCGACGGAGTGCTGGGTGGGCTTGGTCTTCAGCTCGCCGGAGGGGCCGATGTAGGGCAGCAGCGAGATGTGCACGACGAAGACGTTGTCGCGGCCGACCTCGTGGCGGACCTGGCGGACGGTCTCCAGGAACGGCAGCGACTCGATGTCGCCGACGGTGCCGCCGACCTCGGTGATGACGACGTCGACGTCCTCGGTCGCCATGCGGCGGATGCGGTGCTTGATCTCGTTGGTGATGTGCGGGATGACCTGCACGGTGTCACCGAGGTACTCGCCGCGGCGCTCCTTGGCGATGACCGTGTTGTAGACCTGGCCGGTGGTGACGTTGGCCGAGCCGTCGAGGTCGACGTCGAGGAAGCGCTCGTAGTGGCCGATGTCCAGGTCGGTCTCGGCGCCGTCGTTGGTGACGAACACCTCGCCGTGCTGGAACGGGTTCATCGTGCCGGGGTCGACGTTCAGGTACGGGTCGAGCTTCTGCATCGTGACCCGCAGACCGCGCGCCTTCAGGAGTGCACCCAGGCTGGAGGCCGTGAGGCCCTTGCCGAGGGAGGAAGCGACACCCCCGGTGACGAAGATGTGCTTGGTCGTCATGGATTTGGGCGGCATCGCCAAGAGGGGGCTCCCGTGGTCGCGAGGTGAGGTGCGTCCGGCGCGGGCCGCCGTCGATCCGGAAGGGTCTCAGGGGGCGCCGAAGCTGCGGTTTCGGGGCCCCTGATTCGCACAGGCAGACCACCGGTCCACGGGGTACCAGCCTATCAGCGCCCGGGCCGGTCCGCCTCCGGCCACGCGCCGCACACGGCCGGTAGCAGGGCGCCGAACTGCGCCGGGCCGGGAGCCCTCGGCCTCACCCGTTCGGCGTAACGGCATTCCTCGCGGGCTCGTCGAGATCACTAGGGTGCCGTCATATCCTGCTCGGATATTGCACACATCACCGCCGGGCAGTCCGTCGGACGGCCTAACCGAGCCGATATACGGAATCATGGGCTCACGCGGGGATCCCTGCACACAGGAGACCGCGCAAACGCGCATTGCAAGCGCCCTTCGGGGCGGACGTGGCCGTTCGACTGGAGATGCACGTGTCCGGGCGCATCGAGGATTACGCACTGATCGGGGACATGCAGACCGCTGCGCTGGTCTGTCGGGACGGGGCAGTGGACTGGCTGTGCCTGCCACGTTTCGATTCCCATGCCGTGTTCGCCAGCCTCCTGGGCACCGAGGACCACGGGTTCTGGCGGATCGGCCCCGCTGTCCCGGCGGGCGCCGAGGCCCCGCGCGCCACCCGCCGCCGCTACCGCGGCGACTCGCTGGTGCTGGAGTCGGAGTGGGACACCCCGCGCGGCAACGTCCGCGTGATCGACTTCATGCCGCCGCGCGAGGACCACGCGCCGCAGCTGATCCGCATCGTGGAGGGCGTCAGCGGGCGCGTCCCGATGCGCTCGACGCTGCGGATGCGCTTCAGCTACGGCCGGGTCGTGCCCTGGGTGCACAAGATCGACGGGCGCACCGTGGCCGTCGCCGGACCGGACTCGGTCTGGCTGGACACCGACGCGCAGACGTACGGCAAGGACCTCACCACGTACTCCGACTTCACCGTCGGGCCCGGCGACCGGGTGGCCTTCAGCATCAGCTGGCAGCCCTCGCACCGCGGGGCGCCGGAGCCCCCGGACGCCGAGGCGGCGCTGGAGTCGACCGCCGAGTTCTGGCGCGAGTGGGTGGACCAGTGCACCTACCACGGGCCCTACCGGGAGGCCGTGGTCCGCTCCCTGATCACGCTCAAGGCCCTCACCTACGCCCCCACCGGCGGCATCGTCGCGGCGCCGACCACCTCCCTGCCCGAGGAGATCGGCGGGGTCCGCAACTGGGACTACCGCTACACCTGGCTGCGAGACGCCGCCATCACCCTCTCCTCGCTCCTGCGCACCGGCTACCGCGAGGAGGCCCGCGCCTGGCGCGAGTGGCTGCTGCGCGCGGTGGCCGGCGACCCGGAGAACCTCCAGATCATGTACGGGATCGCGGGCGAGCGCGAGCTCGGCGAGACCGAGCTCGACTGGCTGCCCGGCTACGAGGGCTCCCGCCCGGTCCGGGTCGGCAACGGGGCGGCCGGCCAGCTCCAGCTCGACGTGTACGGCGAGGTCACCGAGGCTTTGCACCTGGGCCACATGACGGGCCTGGCCCGCAGCGACTACGCCTCCCTGCTCCAGCTGAAGCTGATCCGCTACCTGGAGACGCACTGGTCCGAGCCGGACGAGGGCATCTGGGAGGTGCGCGGCCCGCGCCGGCACTTCGTGCACTCGAAGGTGATGGCGTGGGTGGCCGTGGACCGCACGATCAAGCTGATCGAGAGCGGCGACGCGGACGGCCCGCTGGAGCGCTGGCGGGAGCTGCGCGACGAGATCCACCAGGACGTGTGCGAAAAGGGCTACGACAAGGAGCGCAACACCTTCACCCAGTCGTACGGGTCGAAGGAGCTGGACGCCTCCCTGCTGCTCATCCCGCAGATGGGCTTCCTGCCGCCGGACGACAAGCGGGTGATCGGGACCATCGAGGCGATCCAGCGCGAGCTGTCCACCCCCGACGGCTTCATCCTGCGCTACCCGACCGCGGGCGACGAGGCCGGTGTGGACGGCCTGGAGGGGGACGAAGGGGCCTTCCTCGCCTGCTCGTTCTGGATGGCCGACGACCTGGCCATGATCGGCCGGGTGGACGAGGCGCGGCGGCTGTTCGAGCGGCTGCTGGCCCTGCGCAACGACCTCGGACTGCTGGCGGAGGAGTGGGACCCGCGGCTCCAGCGGCAGGTCGGGAACTTCCCGCAGGCCTTCAGCCACGTTCCGCTGATCGACACCGCGCTGCGGCTGACGGCGAGCGGCGCGTACGGGGGCTGAGACCCGCGCGGCCGGCGGGCGGCCGGCGCCCCGGGGTGCGGTGCCGTTCGCCGCGCCCCGGTGATCGGCGCCGCCTACGCTGGAATGGTCCCACGCCCTCCGTCCGGTGGAAGGGGGCAGCCATGGCTCCCCTCTCGAAGGCGGGCGCGGCCCTGACCGCGCTCCGCGAGGATCTGTCCGGTGAGGTGTTCGCCCCCGGCGACCCCGGGTACGACGGGGCCCGGACCGTCTTCAACGCGATGATCGACCGCAGGCCGGCCGTCATCACCCAGTGCGAGAGCGCCGAGGACGTGGCGACCGCCGTCCGCTTCGCGCGGGACCTCGACCTGAAGATCGCCGTGCGCGGCGGCGGGCACAGCGTCTCCGGTTCCGCCCTCGGCGACGGGGCGCTGGTGGTCGACCTGCGCCGGATGCACGAGGTCACCGTCCACCCGGGGGCCCGTGCGGTACGGGTCGAGGGCGGGGCGACGATGAGCCACCTGGACCGGGCCTGCGCCCCGTACGCGCTGGCGACCACCGGCGGCCGGGCCTCGACCACCGGGGTGGGCGGCTTCGTCCTGGGCGGCGGCAGCGGCTGGCTGGACCGCAAGTGCGGGCTCGCCGTGGACAACCTGCTGGGCGTGGAGCTGGTGACGGCCGACGGCTCGGTCGTGGAGACCACCTCCGAGGAGCACCCGGAGCTGTTCTGGGCCCTCCACGGCGGCGGCGGGAACTTCGGCGTGGCCACCGCCCTCACCCTGCGCCTGCACGAACTGCCCGCCATGGCGATCGCGTTCGTCCTGTACCTGCCCGAGCACGGCGCCGAGGTGCTGCGGACCTACCGCGACCTGCTGGAGGGCGGTCCGGTGGAGGCGAGCGGCGGGGTGATCTTCCTGACCGGTCCGCCGGACGACGAGTTCGTGCCGGCGCACCTGGCGGGCAGGCTGGTGTGCGCGGCACTGCTCACGTACGCGGGCCCGGAGGAGCGGCTGCGGGAGCTCGCGCGGCCGCTGCTGGCGGTGCCGCACGAGGCCGCGATGGTCACCGCCATCCCGTACGCCGATCTCCAGTGCATGATCGACGACCCGCCGGGGATGCGGAACTACTGGTCGGCGGAGTACCTGAGCTCCGCGCCGGACGCGTTCGTCGACGTGTTCTGCGCCCGCGCCGCGTCCATGCCGGTGCCGACGGGCACCCAGCACATCCTCTTCCCGCAGGGCGGGGCGATCGCCTCCGGTCCCGCGGACTACCCGGTGCCGTACCGGGGATCGCCCTGGGTGGTGCACCCGTTCGGCATCTGGGAGGATCCGGCCGACGACGAACGCTGCCGGCAGTGGGTCAAGGACGTCCGGGCGGACGTGGAGCCGTGGAGCACCGGCGCGGTGTACCTGAACTTCACCGGGGACGAGGGCTCGGACCGGGTGGTCTCCGGGCTCGGCGCGGACAACATGAGGCGGCTGGGCCGGGTGAAGCGGGAGTACGACCCGGACAACGTCTTCCGCTTCAACCACAACATCCGGCCCGCCTGAGGGCCCTGATAGCGTCCCGCGTCATGGAGAACCAGGGCGGGATCACCGTTCAGCGGGCACTGGAACTGCCGGGACTGCGCAGCGGCCTGCCGGAGGTGGTGGCCTGCGCGGACCGGCTCGGCCGGACGGTCCGCTGGGTGCACGCGGGCGAGGTCCCGAACATCGCCTCCCTGCTCAAGGGCGGCGAGCTGCTGCTGACCACCGGGCTCGGCCTCGGCACCCGGCCCGCCGAGCAGCGGGCGTTCGTACGCCGCCTCGCGGACCGGGGTATCGCCGCGCTGGTCGTCGAGCTGGGCCCGCGCTTCACCCGGCTGCCCGCGACCCTGGTGGAGACGGCCCGGTCGGCGGGGCTGCCGCTGGTCCAGCTGCACCGGGAGGTCCCCTTCGTCACCGTCACGGAGGAGGTCCACACCGAGATCGTCAACGGCCACTACGCCCTCCTCCAGCGGGCCGAGGAGGTCCACCGGCGCTGTACGGAGGCCCTGTTGGGCGGCGGCGGCATCCCGCAGGTGCTGCGCATCCTGGCGGACTTCACCGGGAACCCGGTCTTCCTGGAGACCCCGGACGGGCAGCTGCTCTACGCGGCCGCCAGCTCGGCCGGGGACGCGGGCGCGGACCCGCTCCAGGTGTGGGAGGGGCTCCGGGGCCAGCGCGAGGCGGAGCCGTCGGCGAACACGGTGGTGGTCGACGTGCCGGGCGGGGGCCACGGCGCGGGCTCGGTCCGGGCGCGCTTGGTCCTGGTCGGGGTCTCGGCGCCGCTGCTGCCGGTGCACCGGATGGCGGCGGAGCGGACCGCCGGCGTGCTGGCGGTGGTGCTGATGCAGGCGCGGCAGGAGGAGGAGCTGGCGGCGCGCGGCCGGGGCGACTTCCTGACGGACCTGGCGGAGGGCCGGATCTCCGCGGAGGACGCCCCGGCCCAGGCCCGGGTCCTGGGCTTCCGGCCGGGCGGCGGCCCGCTGCTGCCGGTGGTGATGCGGCTGTCCACGGATCTCGGCCCGTCGGGCAACTGGGCCGTGCTGGCCCGGGCGGTCCTGGAGGAGCTGTCCTCGGTGGGGGTGCCGGTGCTGCTGGGCGTCCGCCCGGTGGAGGGCCGGGTGCCGCTGCTGGTGTCGCTGCGCGCGGAATCGGAGCGCACGGCGGTGGCCGACCGGGTCGCGGCGGCACTGCGGGCGGGCGTCGAACGCGCGGGCCTGGACCGGGCCACCGCCCCGCCCGCCGTGGTCGTCGGGGTGGCGGGCGGCTGGGCGGCCGCCTCGGCGGGGCTGCGGCACGCGGCGGAGACGGCCACGGCGGCGCACGGTCTGCCGGCCCGCCCCTGGTACGACGCCCGCCGGCTCGACATCGACCTGCTGCTGTGGCGGCTGCGCGAACACCCGGACCTGGCGGCCTTCGTGGACCGGGCGATCGGCCCGCTGCGCACGCACGACCAGACCTCCCGCCCGCCGCTGCTGCCGACCCTGGAGACGTACCTGGCGCACGCGGGACGCAAGGCGGAGACGGCCCGTGAGCTCCACCTGAACCGCCAGACCCTCTACAACCGGCTGGCCCGCATCGCGGAGCTGCTGGGCACGGACCTGGACGATCCGGAGACGGTGCTGTCGCTGAGCCTGGCGCTGCGCGCCCGGCGCCACGCCTCCCCGTCCTGACCGGCTCGCCGACCGCCCGTCCCCACCCGCCGGGTCCGGCCGCCTCGTCCCGGCCGGCGGGTCCGGCCGGTCCTCAGCGGCGGCGTTCGGTCAGTTCGTCGTAGACGGACAGGACCTGGGCCACGGTGTCGTCCTCCGACGGCCAGGTCGCGGCCTGGGTGCGTCCGGCGACCGCCAGGGCGGCCCGGCGGTCGGGGTCCGCCAGCAGGTCCGTCACGGCCGCGGCGAGGGGGCCGGGCCGGCCGGGCGGGACCAGCACCGCGCCCTCCCCCACCAGCTCCGGGACCCCGCCGACGGCCGTGGCCACCAGCGGCACCCCCGACCGCAGGGCCTGCTGCGCGAGGAGCGCCCGCGCCTCCCAGCGGCTGGGCAGGACCGCCAGGTCCGCGGCGGCGAGCAGCTGCGCCGCGTCCCGACGGCGGCCCAGCAGCCGGACGGGCAGGCCCTCCGCCTCGATGCGGCGGGCCAGTTCGGGCCGCAGCGGCCCCTCCCCCGCGATGACCAGCAGGGGTGCGGGCTCCAGGCCCCGCCATTCGCGTGCCGCGTCGAGCAGGACGGAGTAGCCGCGGTGGGGCACCAGGCTGCCGACCGCGATCAGCAACGGCCTTTCCACCGCGCCGAGTTCCGCGCGCACCTTGCCCGGGTCCACCGTGTCGCCGCCCGTGGACGCCACCGGTACGGCCACGGGGGCCAGCCGTGCGTCCCGGGCGCCCCGCAGCCGGGCCAGGTCCACCAGGTCCGAGGAGGCGCCGAGGACCACCGCCGCGGCCTTGGCCACGCGGCGTTCCAGCAGCCGGGCGAGCCGGCCGAGCGCGCCGGGCGCCGCCGGGTCCTCGCCGTGCCAGCTCACCACCAGCGGCACCCGGCGCCCGCGCAGGGCAAGGGCGGCCCGCAGACCGGCCCGTACGCCGTGCGCGTGGACGACGTCCGCCGCGGCGCACGCGGCGCGCAGGACGCTCACGGCGTCGGGGGCGAACTGCGCGCCCGCGCCGGTGAAGTCGTACTCGCCCTCGGCGCGGACGGGTGCGCAGACGGTGACCCGCACCCCGCGGGCGGCGAGGCCGGTGGACAGCGACCGCACGTGTGCGCAGTTGCCCGCGCCCGCGCCGGGGCCGAGCACCTGGACGGTGCGCAGCGGCGGGCGTCCGTAGGGCTGTGCCGGGGCGGTGGTGGAGACCGGGGAGCTGCTCACGGGCCGAAGCTCCAGGGTGAGATGACGTCGGGACCTCGCCAAGGATGCCAGTCCGCACGCGCGTTCCGGGACCATACGGGTGCGGATCCCGCAGGAGATGCGGCGATGCCCCCTCCGGCCTCACCCACACGGCGTAAGCGGAACCTGCCGTGCTGACCCGGTCCGGGACAGGTGGAGGGCCTGGAACGCACGCGTTCCGGGCCCTCCACCTGCCGTCCGCGCGGCGCGGGGCGCGCTCAGAGGTCCGCGCGCGCCGCCGCCAGCAGCTCCTCGGCGTGGGCCCGCGCGGAAACGGAGTCCTCGTGACCGGCGAGCATGCGCGACAGTTCCCTGATCCGGTCCTCGCCCTCCAGGACGGTGACGCCGGACCGGGTGACGGAGCCGTCGTTGGTCTTCTCGACCAGCAGCTGGCGGTCGGCGAAAGCCGCCACCTGCGGCAGGTGCGTGACGACCACGACCTGCGCCGACTTGGCGAGCTGGGCGAGGCGCCGGCCGATCTCGACCGCCGCCTTGCCGCCGACTCCGGCGTCCACCTCGTCGAAGAGGTAGGTGGGCACCGGGTCGGTGCCGGCGAAGACGACCTCGACGGCGAGCATCACCCGGGAGAGCTCGCCGCCCGAGGCGCCCTTGGCGATCGGCCGGGGCTGCGCCCCGGGGTGCGGGGCCAGGAGCAGTTCGACCTCGTCGGCGCCGGAGGGGCCGTAGGCGACCGGGCGGCCGTCCACTTCCACTCCTTCGGGGTCCTCGGTCTGCCGGATGTCGATCGTCACCCGTGCGTGGGGCATCGCGAGCGAGGCCAGTTCCTCGGTCACCGCGGTGGCGAAGCGGGTGGCGGCCTCGACCCGGGCGTCCGTCAGGGTCTGTGCCAGGAGGGACAGTTCGGCGCGCAGTCCGTCGCGTTCGGCGGTCAGCTCGGTGATCCGCTCGTCGTCGCCGTCCAGCTCCAGCAGCCGGGAGGCGCCCTGCTCGGCCCACTCCAGGACGCCGTCCACGGTGCCCGCGGTGCCGTACTTGCGGGTGAGCTGCGTCAGCGCCGCCCGCCGTTCCTCGACGGCGGCGAGCCGCAGCGGGTCGGCGTCCAGGTCGTCGGCGTAGCCCGCGAGCTCGCCCGCGACGTCGGACAGCAGGATGCCGATCTCCCCGATCCGCTCGGCGAGCGCGCCGAGGGCCGGGTCGTGGGAGCGTACGGCCTCCAGGGCCCGGTGGGAGCCCGCGACGAGGAGGTTGGCGTCGACGGCCTCGGGGTCCTCCGGGTTGCCCGCGAGGGCGGCGTGGGCGGCCTGCGCGGCGGAGGCCAGGGACTCGGCGTGGCCGAGGCGCTCGGCCTCGGCCGCGAGCTCGGCGTCCTCGCCGGCCACGGGCTCGACGGCGGCGATCTCGTCCAGCCCGAACCGCAGCAGGTCGGCCTCCTGGGCCCGCTCCCGGGCCCGGGTGGTGATCTCCTCCAGTTCGACGGACGCGGCGCGCAGCCGGCGGTAGGCGGCCGCGTACTTCTCCAAGGGGACGGAGACGGCGTCGCCGGCGTACCGGTCGAGCGCCTGCCGCTGTCGGGCGGGCCTCAGCAGTCCCTGCTGGTCGGTCTGCCCGTGCACGGCCACGAGGTCGTCCGCGAGCTCGCCGAGCAGGCCCACGGGCACGGAGCGGCCACCGACGTGGGCACGCGAGCGCCCCTCGGCGGACACGGTCCGGCTGATCAGCAGGGCGCCGTCGTCGAACTCGGCTCCGGCCTCCTCGGCGCGTACCGCGGCGGGGGCGTCCGGGCGCACGACGACGCGGCCCTCGACCACCGCCGCCTTGGCGCCGATCCGCACCAGGGCCGGGTCGGCGCGCCCGCCGAGCAGCAGGCCGAGGCTGGTGACGACCATCGTCTTGCCCGCGCCGGTCTCGCCGGTCACCGCGGTGAAACCGGGCGACAGCTCGACCACCGCGTCGTCGATGACCCCGAGCGACCGTATCCGCATCTCCTCAAGCACGGGACGACCATACCGAGGTTTCCCGGGTGCCATGTGACGTCGCCACCCGGGAATCTTTCGAACGTGTGTGCTATTACTGGAGGCGCGACGGCAACACCCGTCCGCGCGGCCGGGCTTGTGACGGATGAGGGTCCCCGCACCCGGCCGCGCGGGCGAACCCGTCAGTGCGGCGCGCCGCGCCACCCCGACACCGGCAGCGCGAACTTCGCGACCAGCCGGTCCGTGAACGAGGCGTGGTGCAGCCGGGCCAGCCGCACGGGCACCGCCCCGCGCCGGACCTCGACCCGGGCGCCGGCCGGCAGGTCCAGCATGCGCCGCCCGTCGCACCACAGCACACCGTGCGGGGTGCCGCTCTGCACCTCCACCGCCAGCACCGAGTCCGGCGAGGTCACCAGCGGCTTCGCGAACAGCGCGTGCGCGCTGATCGGCACCATCAGCAGTGCCTCCACCTCCGGCCACACCACCGGACCGCCCGCCGAGAAGGCGTACGCCGTCGAACCGGTCGGCGTGGCGCAGACGATGCCGTCGCAGCCGAAGCCCGTCACCGGACGCCCGTCGATCTCCAGCACCACCTCGAGCATCCGCTCGGGGGAGATCTTCTGCACCGCGGCCTCGTTCAGCGCCCAGTCCCGGTGGAGCACGTCGCCGTTGGTCCGCACGATCACGTCGAGGGTCATCCGCTCCTCGACCTCGTACGCGCGCGTCACCACCCGGTCGACGACCTTGTCCAGGTCGTCGCGCTCGGCCTCGGCCAGGAAGCCCACCCGGCCCAGGTTGACGCCCAGCATGGGCACCCCCGAGGCGCGCGCGAACTCCGCGCCGCGCAGCAGGGTCCCGTCCCCGCCCAGCACGATCAGCAGCTCGCACCCGTCCAGCACGCCCGGCGTGGACTCGGTCACGAGCTCCACCTCGGGCGGCAGCGGCAGGTCCACCGCCTCGTGGTCGAAGACCCGTACACCCAGTCCACAGCGCAGCAGCCCCTTGACGACCAGCTCGGCGCTGCGGATGGCCGCAGGCCGCCCGGTGTGCGCCAGCAGGAAGACGGTGCGCTGCCCGGAAACCCCCGAAGAATCTGTCACTGCGGCCCCTCCGCCACTGCACGGTCAACATCCGCCGGGTCGAGCGCCGGAGCCCCCGCCCTCAGCCACAGAAAGTACTCGACGTTGCCGGACGGCCCCGGCAGCGGACTGGCCGTCACCCCGACCACGCCCAGCCCCAGCCCGGCCGCCTGCGCCGCCACCTCGCGCACGGCCTCGGCCCTCAGCTCGGGACTGCGGACCACGCCGCCGCTTCCCAGCCGGTCCTTGCCCACCTCGAACTGCGGCTTGACCATCAGCACCAGGTCGGCGTCCGGCGCCGTGCACCGCACCAGCGCCGGCAGCACCAGTCCGATCGAGATGAAGGACAGGTCGCCGACCACGATGTCCGCCGGGACCCCGTCGATCTGCTCGACGGTCAGCTCGCGCACGTTCGTCCGGTCCTTGACCGTGACCCGGTCGTCGCTCTGCAGGGACCAGGCGAGCTGGCCGTAGCCGACGTCGACGGCCACGACGTGCGCCACGCCCGCCCGCAGCAGCACGTCGGTGAAGCCGCCGGTGGACGCGCCCGCGTCCAGCGCCCGGCGCCCCTGGACCCGCAGCCCCTGCGGCACGAAGACCGCGAGGGCCCCGGCGAGCTTGTGCCCGCCGCGGGAGACGTAGTCGGGGTCGCTGTCGTCCTTGAGGACCACGAGGGCCGCGCTGGTCTCCACCTGGGTGGCGGCCTTCGTCGCGGTGGTGCCGCCGACGGTCACCCGGCCCGCGGCGATCAGCTGCGCGGCGTGCTCCCGCGAGCGGGCCATGCTGCGGCGTACCAGTTCGGCGTCCAGGCGGCGGCGTGCCACTCCTGCCACGTTCGGTTCAGCTCCTGTTTTCGTACGGACCGGGGAGGGGCGGTGCGTCCAGCGCGTCCAGCGCCTCGCGCAGCCCCCGGTGGACATCCTCGTACACCTCGAGGTGTCCGTCGGCCTCGAGGTGGTCCGCGTCGGCCAGCCGCGCCAGGTGCGCGTCCACCCCGGCGTGGCCGGTGGGCGTGCGCACGACACCCAGCGGTGCGGGCCCCGCGGCGTCCCCGGCCTCCGGCCCGGCCGCCGCCACGGCCCCGCCGGGGATCCCGGCTGCTTCGTCGCTCATGCCCCGACGCTACCCCGAAGCCCCCCGCGACCGCGCACGCCTCTGCGGTACGGTCGTGATCACGATGGCTACGATCCATGAGTGCCGAGCAGCACTCGACACCCTCTCCGACAACCTCGCCCGGGCCGACGACGGCGTACGCGGCGCGGCCGCCTTCGACCGCTCCCTGAGCTGCCACATCACGGACCTGGACCAGACCTTCACGGGCCGCCTCGACGCGGGCCGGATCCGGGTGGACGCGGTCTCCCCCGGCCCGCCCGCCACCAAGGCCGAGATCCGGCTCGCGATGACCGGCGACGACCTGGTGGCGATGGTCGGGGGCGAGCTGAAGTTCGCGAAGGCCTGGGCCTCCGGCCGGGTCCGGCTGGAGGCGGGCTTCCGCGACCTGCTGCGGTTGAAGAGCCTGCTCTGACGCGCGCCCGCGGCGGAACGGGCCCTCCCCCGCGGACCGGTGGCCCGGTCTAGGCCGGCACGACGGCCGTACGGGCCTTGCGCGCGGCCGGGACCACCAGCGGCGTCCCGGTCTCCGGGTCGTCGATGACCTGGCAGCGCAGCCCGAACACCTTCTCCACCAGCTCCGCGGTCACCACCTCCTGCGGCGGCCCCTCGGCGACGACCTTCCCGCCGCGCATCGCGATCAGGTGCGTGGCGTAGCGGGCCGCGTGGTTGAGGTCGTGGAGCACCGCGACGAGCGTGCGCCCCTGCTCCTCGTGCAGCTCGGCACACAGGTCGAGGACGTCGATCTGGTGCTGGATGTCGAGGTAGGTCGTCGGCTCGTCGAGAAGCAGCAGCGGGGTCTGCTGGGCCAGCGCCATCGCGATCCACACGCGCTGGCGCTGCCCGCCCGACAGCTCGTCCACGGCCCGGTCGGCGAGCTCGGCGACACCGGTGGAGGCCATCGACTCCTGCACCACCCGCTCGTCCTCCGCGGACCACTGCCGCAGCAGGCCCTGGTGCGGGTACCTGCCGCGCGAGACGAGGTCGGCGACGGTGATGCCGTCCGGCGCGATGGAGGACTGCGGGAGCAGCCCCAGCGTCTTGGCGACCTTCTTGGCCGGCAGCGAACCGATCACCTGCCCGTCCAGCAGCACCCGCCCCGCCGACGGCTTCAGCATCCGGGACAGGGCCCGCAGCAGCGTCGACTTCCCGCAGGCGTTGGGGCCGACGATCACCGTGAAGGAGTTGTCGGGGATCTCCACCGACAGGTCCTCGGCGATGACCCGCTGGTCGTAGCCGAGCGTCACGTTCTCCGCGGTCAGCCGCTGCACTTCCGTACTCCTCAGGTTGCTGTCAGTCGCACTCATATGCGCCCGGCCTTGCGCTCGGTGACGAGCAGCCAGAGCAGGTAGACGCCGCCGACCAGACCGGTCACCACGCCCACCGGGAGCTGGTCGGCGCCGAAGGCCCGCTGGGACGCCCAGTCGGACACCATCAGCAGCACCGAGCCCATCAGCGCGGCGGTCATCAGGTTCCCGCCGGGCGAGCGGGTCAGCCTCCGGGCCAGCTGCGGCGCGGCCAGCGCGACGAAGCTGATGGGCCCCGCCGCGGCGCTCGCCGCCGTCGTGAGCAGGATCGCCGCGAGCATCAGCAGCATCCGGGTGCGCTCCACGCGCACCCCGACCGCGTACGCCGCGTCGTCGCCCATCTCCATCATCCGCAGCGCCCGGCCCTGGCCGAGGACCAGCGGGAAGAGCACCGCGCAGACCGCGAGCAGCGGCCACACCTGCGCCCAGTCCCGGCCCGCCAGCGAGCCCGTCAGCCACACCATCGCGCGGGTGGCCTCGATCATCTGGGCCTTCGTGATCAGGTACTGGATCGCGGCCATGAGCATGGCCGAGGCGCCGATGCCGACGAGCACCAGCCGGTAGCCCTGGATGCCCTTCTTGTACGCCAGCAGGTAGACGGCGGCTCCGGCCAGCAGACCGCCGACCAGCGCGCCGACCGCCACCGCGGTGGCGTCGCCCTTGAACAGGATGATGACGACGAGCGCGCCCACCACCGAGCCGTAGCCGAAGCCCAGCAGGTCGGGGGAGCCGAGCGGGTTGCGGGAGACGGACTGGAAGACCGCTCCGGCCATGCCGAGGGCGGCGCCGACCAGCAGGGCGACCAGGACCCGCGGGAGGCGGAGGTCGTTGACGATGAAGTCGTTGGCCGGGGTGCCGTTGCCGAGCAGGGTCTGCACGACGTCCCACGGCGCGATGTCGAAGTCGCCGGTGCCGATCAGCAGCACCGCCATCCCGAGGGCCGCGGCGGTCAGCAGCACGGCCGCGCTCAGCGCGCGCCGCTCGATCCGCAGCGAGAACCCGCCGGGCAGGCGCAGCGGGCGGGGTCCCTGCCGGCTCCCCGGGGGCACGGGCTTCCCCGGCGTGCGGGAGGTGTCGGTCACGGTCGCGGTCACAGCTGGGCCATCCTCTTGCGCCGAACCAGGTAGATGAAGACGGGGCCGCCGATGAGCGCGGTCACCACGCCGACCTGCAGTTCGGCCGGGCGCGTGACGACCCTGCCGACGACGTCGGCGCCGAGCAGGAGGACGGGCGACAGCACGGCCGAGTACGCGAGCACCCAGCGCATGTCCGGCCCGGTGAAGGCCCGGACCAGGTGCGGGATCATCAGCCCGATGAAGACGATCGGCCCGCACGCCGCGGTCGCCGCGCCGCAGAGCAGGGTGACGGCGACCATGGCGCCGATCCGGGTCCGGGTCAGGTGGGCGCCGAGGGCCCGGGCCGTGTCGTCGCCCATCGCCATCGCGTTGAGCGGCCGGCCCAGGGTCAGCGCCAGCAGCGCGCCCACCACGAGGAAGGGCGCCACCTGGCGGACGGTGTCCAGGTTGGCCGAGGCCAGCGAACCCACCGTCCAGAAGCGCAGCTTGTCCAGCGCCTTGCTGTCCATCAGCTGCACCGCGTTGATGTAGCCGACCAGGGCCGCGCTGGCCGCCGTACCGGCGAGCGCGAGGCGGACCGGTGTGGCGCTGCGGCTGCCGCCCAGCACGTAGACGACCACCGAGACGACCGCGGCACCGAGGAAGGCCCACCACACGAACTCGCTGAGCGAGGTCGCGCCGAAGAAGCTGATCGCGGAGACCACGGCCGCGGCCGCACCGGCGTTCACGCCGAGGATGCCGGGCTCGGCCAGCGGGTTGCGGGTCAGCGCCTGCATCACCGCACCCGACAGGCCGAGTCCGAGCCCGACCATCAGGCCGAGCAGGGTGCGCGGGATCCGCAGGTCGCGGACCACCACGTCGGAGGGCGTCCCCGTGTAGTCGAAGAGGCCGTGCCAGACCTCGTCCAGGGGCATCTGCTTGGCGCCGACGGCGATGCTCAGCACGGCGACCAATGCCAGCACGACGAGGGCGGCGGCCAGTCCGGCGATGCGCGGAGCACGGCGAGGACGGGCTACGGCGGCGTCGGCGCCCTGCTCGGGCACCGCGTTCCGTTCGGGTTCGGGGGGACTCTCGACCAACACGCAGGTTAGGTTAGCCTAGCCTCCACCCCGAACGGGTCACCCGTACGGCCCTAAAGCCCCAGTCTGGCCAGCGCCTTCGCCGCGTCCAGCGTGCAGGCACCGTCCCCGGCCGCCGTCCAGGCCGCCGCGCACAGCGCCCGCAGCCCGTCGAGCGGATCCGCACCCGACCCGCCGTCACCGCCGGATCCGCCGTCACCGCCCGCCTCGTCGGCTTCGCGCAGCTCCAGCACGCCGTTGTTCAGGGCGACCGCCGTCCAGCCCCCGCACCGGAAACCCTCCTCGACCGGCACCACCTCCGGCTGCCCCGCCATCAGCCCGCGCAGGTCCCGGTCCACGTACGTCGGCCGGTGCCGCGGCTCGGCCCGCAGCAGCTGCGCGGCGTCCGTCACCCCGGTCAGCACCAGCAGCGAGTCCACCTCGCCGTTGAAGGCCCCCTCGATGTCGGTGTCCAGCCGGTCCCCGACCACCAGCGGCCGCTCCGCCCCGGTCCGCAGCACCGTCTCGCGGTGCATCGGCGGCAACGGCTTGCCCGCCACTTGCGGCTCCGCGCCCGTGGCGATCCGTACGACCTCCACCGCGGCCCCGTTACCGGGCGCGATCCCCCGCGCCCCCGGAATGGTCAGGTCGGTGTTCGACGCGAACCACGGCACCCCGCGGTTGATCGCGTACGAGGCCTCCGCGAACCGCCCCCACGGCAGGTCCGGACCCCCGTAGCCCTGCACGACCGCCGCGAGCCCCTCCTCGTCCGCCGACTCCACGGGCACCAGACCCCGCTCGCGCAGCGCGACCCGCAGCCCCTCCCCGCCGATGACGAGCACCTTCGACCCCGGCTCCACCTGCTCCGCGATCAGCCGGGCCACGGCCTGCGCCGAGGTGATCACCTCGCCCGCCTCGGTCGGGACGCCCAGCTCGCCCAGGTGCTCGGCGACGGCGTCCGGCGTCCGCAGCGCGTTGTTCGTGACGTACGCGAGGTGCATGCCCGCGGCACGGGCCGCCCCCAGGGACTCCACCGCGTGCGCGATGGCCGCACCGCCCGCGTACACCACACCGTCCAGGTCCAGCAGAGCGGTGTCGTACGCCTGGTGCAGACTCTGCTCACACGCCGCCGGACTGGTCCTGATCTGCCGGGTCATCCTTGCCGCTCCTCACGCGATCGATCATGTCCGATTCCGTACTGCCCCGATCATCCCGCATGGCGAGACGCGATTTACCATGCACCAATGACCACTTCTGGCACCGCGGACCACGGCCTGCGCCTGATCCCTTTCCATGGCCTGCGCTACGTCCCGGAGCGTGTCGGCAGCCTCGCCGCCGTCACCTCGCCCCCCTACGACGTGGTCGTGCGCCCCGACGGAGTGGACCACCTCCAGTCCGCGGACCCGCACAACATCGTCCGGCTCATCCTCCCCCAGGCCGGCACCCCGGCCGCCCGCAACGAGCAGGCCGCGCGGACCCTGCGGGAGTGGCTCGCCGAGGGCGTCCTCAGCGCCGACCCCGAGCCCGCCCTGTACGTGTACGAGCAGCGCCGGGCCGGACTGCTCCAGCGCGGCGTCATCGGCGCCCTGGCCCTGTCCACCGCCGACGCCGGCATCGTCCTGCCCCACGAGGACGTCATGCCCGACGTGGTCACCGACCGGGCCGGCCTGATGCGCGCCACCTCGGCGAACCTCGAACCGCTCCTGCTCACCTACCGGGGCGACGACCCCGCCGCCGGCGCGGCCGCGGTCGTCGAGCGCACCGCCCGGCGCGAACCGCTCCTGTCGACCACCACCGAGGACGGCATCCAGCACCGGCTGTGGGCCATCACGGACCCCGCCGAGCTGGCCGTCGTCACCGCGGACCTCGGGCACCGCCAGGCCCTCATCGCCGACGGCCACCACCGCTGGGCGACCTACCTGCGCCTCCAGGAGGAGCACGGCTCCCCCACGGCCTGGGACTTCGGCCTGGTCCTCCTCGTGGACACCGCCCGCTACCCCCTCCAGGTCCGCGCCATCCACCGGATGCTGCGCCGCCTCCCGGCCCCCGACGCTCTGGCGGCGGCCCGGGACCACTTCCGGACCCGCCCCGTCGACGGCCCGCTGCCCCTGGCCCTGGAGGCCCTCGCGGACGCCTCGGAACGCGGCAACGCCTTCCTCCTCGCCGGTGACGGCAGCTTCCACCTGGTCACCGATCCGGACCCGGAACTCCTCGACCGCACGGTCCGCCACGACCGGCCCGAGGCCTGGCGCCGGCTGGACGCCACCGTACTGCACTCGACGCTGCTCGACACCATCTGGAACGTGCCCGACACCCCCGACCAGATCACGTACATCCACGACGCCGCCGCCACCGTGGCCATGGCGGAGCGCCACGGGGGCACCGCGGTCCTGCTCCACCCGGTCCGCGAGGAGGTCGTACGCGACCTGGCCCGCCAGGGCGTCACCATGCCGCGGAAGTCCACCTCCTTCGGACCGAAGCCGGCCACGGGCCTGGTCCTGCGCGGCCTGGCCTGACGGGTCTGACGGGCCCGACGACGCAAGAAGGGCGGTACCCCTGCCGGGGTACCGCCCTTCTTGTGTTCACGTCAGCGCTCAGGCCTTGCGGTCCTGCGCGTCGGTGTCGCCCGCGGATTCGTCGAGGGGCTCGTACTCCTCGTCGTCCTCGTCGTAGTACTCGGTGACGTCGGTCGCGCGCTCGGCCGCGGCGACCTCCGCCGCGTCCTGCTCCTCGTCGTCCTCGTCGTCCTCGTCGTCCTCGTCCTCGTCGAAGTCGCGGTCCCGGTCGTCGTCCTCGTCCTCGGCGCGGTCGTCGTCCGCGTCCTCGTCGGCCGGGTCGACCGAGGCGTCGACGAACTCGACGCCGTCGAGCTCGGCGAGACGGTCGGAGGCGTCGGTGGCCCCGTCCTTGTCCGCCTCCAGGGCCTTGCCGAACCACTCGCGGGCCTCGTCCTCACGGCCCGCCGCCAGCAGGGCGTCGGCGTAGGCGTACCGCAGGCGCGCGGTCCAGGGCTGCACGGAGCTGGAGGCCAGCTCGGGGCTCTGCAGGGTCACGATGGCCGCGTCGAGCTGCCCCTGGTCGCGCCGGGCGCCGGCGGCGACGAGACGCATCTCGACCTGACCGGCCTTGTCCAGCTTCTGCACCTCGGGCTCGCCGGCCATGGCCAGCGCCCGCTCGGGGCGGCCGAGGCCGCGCTCGCAGTCGGCCATCACGGGCCACAGCTCGACGGAGCCGGTCATGCGCTTGGCGGCGCGGAACTCGGCGAGGGCCTCGCTGTACTTCTGCGTGGCGTACGCGGCGAAGCCGGCGGCCTCGCGGACGGCGGCGACGCGGGAGGCCAGGCGCAGGGCGATGCGCGAGTACGCGTACGCCTGCTCCGGGTCCTCGTCGATCAGCCGGGCGACCATGACCAGGTTCTTGGAGACCTCTTCGGCCAGGCCCTTGGGCAGGCTCAGCAGCTCCTGACGCACGTCGGCGTCGATCTCCAGGCCGGTGACGTCCTCGTCGATCGGGAGGCGCTTGACCGGGTCCCGGTCGCGGTCCGCGCGGTAGCCGCGGTCGCCACCACGGTCGTCACGGCCCCGGTAGCCACCGCGGTCGTCACGGCCGCCACGGAACCCGCCACGGTCGCCACCGCGGTCGTCGCGGCGCGGGTAGGACGGACGGTCGCCCCGGTCGTCACGGCGGAAGGCCGGACGGTCCCCGCGGTCGCCGCGGTCGTCGCGACGGGGGTAGGACGGGCGGTCGCCGCCGCGGTCGTCACGGCCGCCGCGGTACCCACCACGGTCGTCATCACGGCGCGGGTACGAGGGGCGGTCGCCTCCTCGGTCGTCGCGGCGCGGGTAGGAGGGGCGGTCGCCGCCGAAGGAACGCTCGCCGCGGTCGCCGCGGTCGTCACGGCGGGGGTAGGACGGGCGGTCGCCGCCGCGGTCGTCACGGCCGCCGCGGTACCCACCACGGTCGTCATCACGGCGCGGGTACGAGGGGCGGTCCCCACCACGGTCATCACGGCGCGGGTAAGAGGGACGGTCGCCGCGGTCGTCACGGCGGAAGGCCGGACGGTCCCCGCCACGGTCATCGCGGCGCGGGTAGGAGGGGCGGTCGCCTCGGTCGTCGCGACGGAACGAGGGACGGTCGCCACCTCGGTCGTCACGACGGGGGTACGACGGACGGTCGCCCCGGTCGTCACGACGGAAACCGCCGCGGTCGTCATCGCGGCGCGGATACGAGGGGCGGTCGCCTCCTCGGTCGTCGCGGCGCGGGTAGGAGGGGCGGTCGCCGCCGAAGGAACGCTCGCCGCGGTCGCCGCGGTCGTCACGGCGGGGGTAGGACGGGCGGTCGCCGCCGCGGTCGTCACGGCCGCCGCGGTACCCACCGCGGTCGTCATCACGGCGCGGGTACGAGGGGCGGTCCCCACCACGGTCATCACGGCGCGGGTAAGAGGGACGGTCGCCGCGGTCGTCACGGCGGAAGGCCGGACGGTCCCCGCCACGGTCATCGCGGCGCGGGTAAGAGGGACGGTCGCCTCGGTCGTCGCGACGGGGGTAGGACGGGCGCTCGCCGCCGCGGTCGTCACGGCCGCCGCGGTACCCACCACGGTCGTCATCACGGCGCGGGTACGAAGGACGGTCCCCACCACGGTCATCACGACGCGGGTACGACGGACGGTCGCCACCGCGATCGTCACGACGGAAGCCGCCGCCACCGCCGGCGGGACGCCCGCCACGGTCGTCACGACGGAAACCGCCGCCGCCACCGCCGGCCGGCCGACCACCACGGTCGTCACGACGGAAGGCGGGACGGTCGCCACCACGGTCGTCACGGCCCCCGCGGTAGCCGCCCCTGTCACCGCCGTCGTTGCGCCGAGGCTCGCGCTCCGGACGATCGTCGGGAGAGTTGGACATGGGTGTGACTCCTGTCTTCGGGGTACCGCTAGTCATTCTCGCGCAACCAACCCATGGCCGCGCTTCGACGTAAAGAGGTGAAAAACAAAAAAGGACCTTTGGTCCAGCGTTGAACGCTGGACCAAAGGTCCTTTGAAAGATTGTTCGGCGGCGTCCTACTCTCCCACAGGGTCCCCCCTGCAGTACCATCGGCGCTGAAAGGCTTAGCTTCCGGGTTCGGAATGTAACCGGGCGTTTCCCTAACGCTATGACCACCGAAACCCTATCGGTTTCGAGCGAACAAGCACACTCTGTAGTTATGTGTTCCAGCTCTAGAAACCAGCAACTGTTCGTTGCTTCAGAACTAACACAGTGGACGCGAGCAACTGAGGACAAGCCCTCGGCCTATTAGTACCAGTCAGCTTCACCCGTTACCGGGCTTCCACATCTGGCCTATCAACCCAGTCGTCTACTGGGAGCCTTACCCTCTCAAGGAGGTGGGAATACTCATCTTGAAGCAGGCTTCCCGCTTAGATGCTTTCAGCGGTTATCCCTCCCGAACGTAGCCAACCAGCCATGCCCTTGGCAGGACAACTGGCACACCAGAGGTTCGTCCGTCCCGGTCCTCTCGTACTAGGGACAGCCCTTCTCAATATTCCTACGCGCACAGCGGATAGGGACCGAACTGTCTCACGACGTTCTAAACCCAGCTCGCGTACCGCTTTAATGGGCGAACAGCCCAACCCTTGGGACCGACTCCAGCCCCAGGATGCGACGAGCCGACATCGAGGTGCCAAACCATCCCGTCGATATGGACTCTTGGGGAAGATCAGCCTGTTATCCCCGGGGTACCTTTTATCCGTTGAGCGACGGCGCTTCCACAAGCCACCGCCGGATCACTAGTCCCGACTTTCGTCCCTGCTCGACCCGTCGGTCTCACAGTCAAGCTCCCTTGTGCACTTACACTCAACACCTGATTGCCAACCAGGCTGAGGGAACCTTTGGGCGCCTCCGTTACCCTTTGGGAGGCAACCGCCCCAGTTAAACTACCCATCAGACACTGTCCCTGATCCGGATCACGGACCGAGGTTAGACATCCAGCACGACCAGAGTGGTATTTCAACGGCGACTCCACAACCACTGGCGTGGCTGCTTCAAAGTCTCCCACCTATCCTACACAAGCCGAACCGAACACCAATATCAAACTGTAGTAAAGGTCCCGGGGTCTTTCCGTCCTGCTGCGCGAAACGAGCATCTTTACTCGTAGTGCAATTTCACCGGGCCTATGGTTGAGACAGTCGAGAAGTCGTTACGCCATTCGTGCAGGTCGGAACTTACCCGACAAGGAATTTCGCTACCTTAGGATGGTTATAGTTACCACCGCCGTTTACTGGCGCTTAAGTTCTCAGCTTCGCAACCCCGAAAGGTCACTAACCGGTCCCCTTAACGTTCCAGCACCGGGCAGGCGTCAGTCCGTATACATCGCCTTACGGCTTCGCACGGACCTGTGTTTTTAGTAAACAGTCGCTTCTCGCTGGTCTCTGCGGCCACCCCCAGCTCACGGAGCAAGTCCGATCACCAGTGATGGCCCCCCTTCTCCCGAAGTTACGGGGGCATTTTGCCGAGTTCCTTAACCATAGTTCACCCGAACGCCTCGGTATTCTCTACCTGACCACCTGAGTCGGTTTAGGGTACGGGCCGCCATGAAACTCGCTAGAGGCTTTTCTCGACAGCATAGGATCATCCACTTCACCACAATCGGCTCGGCATCAGGTCTCAGCCTTGTATGAGGGACGGATTTGCCTACCCCTCGGCCTACACCCTTACCCCGGGACAACCACCGCCCGGGCTGGACTACCTTCCTGCGTCACCCCATCGCTTACCTACTACAAGTCTGGTTCGTCGGCTCCACCACTTTCCTTTCCCCGAAGGGTCCGGAACGGCTTCACGGACTTAGCATCGCCTGATTCGATATTGGGCGTTTCAAAGCGGGTACCGGAATATCAACCGGTTGTCCATCGACTACGCCTGTCGGCCTCGCCTTAGGTCCCGACTTACCCTGGGCAGATCAGCTTGACCCAGGAACCCTTAGTCAATCGGCGCACACGTTTCTCACGTGTGTATCGCTACTCATGCCTGCATTCTCACTCGTGAACCGTCCACAACTAGCTTCCGCTGCTGCTTCACCCGGCACACGACGCTCCCCTACCCATCACAGCCTCCGTTGGGAGTATTGCTGCAATGACACGACTTCGGCGGTACGCTTGAGCCCCGCTACATTGTCGGCGCGGAATCACTTGACCAGTGAGCTATTACGCACTCTTTCAAGGGTGGCTGCTTCTAAGCCAACCTCCTGGTTGTCTCTGCGACTCCACATCCTTTCCCACTTAGCGTACGCTTAGGGGCCTTAGTCGATGCTCTGGGCTGTTTCCCTCTCGACCATGGAGCTTATCCCCCACAGTCTCACTGCCGTGCTCTCACTTACCGGCATTCGGAGTTTGGCTAAGGTCAGTAACCCGGTAGGGCCCATCGCCTATCCAGTGCTCTACCTCCGGCAAGAAACACACGACGCTGCACCTAAATGCATTTCGGGGAGAACCAGCTATCACGGAGTTTGATTGGCCTTTCACCCCTAACCACAGGTCATCCCCCAGGTTTTCAACCCTGGTGGGTTCGGTCCTCCACGAAGTCTTACCTCCGCTTCAACCTGCCCATGGCTAGATCACTCCGCTTCGGGTCTAGAGCGTGCAACTCAATCGCCCTGTTCGGACTCGCTTTCGCTACGGCTTCCCCACACGGGTTAACCTCGCTACACACCGCTAACTCGCAGGCTCATTCTTCAAAAGGCACGCAGTCACGACCCATTGGGTAAACCCAATGAGCGACGCTCCCACGGCTTGTAGGCACACGGTTTCAGGTACTATTTCACTCCGCTCCCGCGGTACTTTTCACCATTCCCTCACGGTACTATCCGCTATCGGTCACCAGGGAATATTTAGGCTTAGCGGGTGGTCCCGCCAGATTCACACGGGATTTCTCGGGCCCCGTGCTACTTGGGAGATGAGCAAGCAAGCCGTACAGATTTCAGCTACGGGGGTCTTACCCTCTACGCCGGACCTTTCGCATGTCCTTCGCCTATCCATACGGTTTCTGACTCGCCTCACAGCCGGCAGACTGTGAAAGCTCATTCCCACAACCCCGCATGCGCAACCCCTGCCGGGTATCACACGCATACGGTTTGGCCTCATCCGGTTTCGCTCGCCACTACTCCCGGAATCACGGTTGTTTTCTCTTCCTGAGGGTACTGAGATGTTTCACTTCCCCTCGTTCCCTCCACACTGCCTATGTGTTCAGCAGTGGGTGACAGCCCATGACGACTGCCGGGTTTCCCCATTCGGACACCCCCGGATCAAAGCTCAGTTGGCAGCTCCCCGGGGCCTATCGCGGCCTCTCACGTCCTTCATCGGTTCCTGGTGCCAAGGCATCCACCGTGCGCCCTTAAAAACTTGGCCACAGATGCTCGCGTCCACTGTGTAGTTCTCAAACAACGACCAGCCACCCATCACCCCACCAGACAAGCTAGTGAGTTCACTGGGGCCGGCACTGAAGAACAGCCGTACGGCCGTACCTTCAGGACCCAACAACGTGCCAAGCACGATTCCGTCGACTTTCGCTGCGTTCCACGCCGAAGCAGTACTTGCAGGAAGTGTCAGAAACCGTGCCAACTAATCAACGTTCCACCCATGAGCTGACCGTGCAGAACGTTTGTCTGCAATCGGTACTGTGCTCCTTAGAAAGGAGGTGATCCAGCCGCACCTTCCGGTACGGCTACCTTGTTACGACTTCGTCCCAATCGCCAGTCCCACCTTCGACAGCTCCCTCCACAAGGGTTGGGCCACCGGCTTCGGGTGTTACCGACTTTCGTGACGTGACGGGCGGTGTGTACAAGGCCCGGGAACGTATTCACCGCAGCAATGCTGATCTGCGATTACTAGCGACTCCGACTTCATGGGGTCGAGTTGCAGACCCCAATCCGAACTGAGACCGGCTTTTTGAGATTCGCTCCACCTCACGGTATCGCAGCTCATTGTACCGGCCATTGTAGCACGTGTGCAGCCCAAGACATAAGGGGCATGATGACTTGACGTCGTCCCCACCTTCCTCCGAGTTGACCCCGGCGGTCTCCTGTGAGTCCCCATCACCCCGAAGGGCATGCTGGCAACACAGGACAAGGGTTGCGCTCGTTGCGGGACTTAACCCAACATCTCACGACACGAGCTGACGACAGCCATGCACCACCTGTATACCGACCACAAGGGGGGCACTATCTCTAATGCTTTCCGGTATATGTCAAGCCTTGGTAAGGTTCTTCGCGTTGCGTCGAATTAAGCCACATGCTCCGCCGCTTGTGCGGGCCCCCGTCAATTCCTTTGAGTTTTAGCCTTGCGGCCGTACTCCCCAGGCGGGGAACTTAATGCGTTAGCTGCGGCACCGACGACGTGGAATGTCGCCAACACCTAGTTCCCAACGTTTACGGCGTGGACTACCAGGGTATCTAATCCTGTTCGCTCCCCACGCTTTCGCTCCTCAGCGTCAGTAATGGCCCAGAGATCCGCCTTCGCCACCGGTGTTCCTCCTGATATCTGCGCATTTCACCGCTACACCAGGAATTCCGATCTCCCCTACCACACTCTAGCTAGCCCGTATCGAATGCAGACCCGAGGTTAAGCCTCGGGCTTTCACATCCGACGTGACAAGCCGCCTACGAGCTCTTTACGCCCAATAATTCCGGACAACGCTTGCGCCCTACGTATTACCGCGGCTGCTGGCACGTAGTTAGCCGGCGCTTCTTCTGCAGGTACCGTCACTTTCGCTTCTTCCCTGCTGAAAGAGGTTTACAACCCGAAGGCCGTCATCCCTCACGCGGCGTCGCTGCATCAGGCTTTCGCCCATTGTGCAATATTCCCCACTGCTGCCTCCCGTAGGAGTCTGGGCCGTGTCTCAGTCCCAGTGTGGCCGGTCGCCCTCTCAGGCCGGCTACCCGTCGTCGCCTTGGTGGGCCGTTACCCCACCAACAAGCTGATAGGCCGCGGGCTCATCCTTCACCGCCGGAGCTTTCAACCCCTGCCCATGCGGACAGGAGTGGTATCCGGTATTAGACCCCGTTTCCAGGGCTTGTCCCAGAGTGAAGGGCAGATTGCCCACGTGTTACTCACCCGTTCGCCACTAATCCACCCCGAAGGGCTTCATCGTTCGACTTGCATGTGTTAAGCACGCCGCCAGCGTTCGTCCTGAGCCAGGATCAAACTCTCCATGAATGTTTACCCGTAATCGGGTCCACACATCACGTTGAGCGGGCACGTCATGTCGGAATATGACCGACGTACCACTGCGTCCTCGCTGTGTTTGGTTGCCTGCAAGCATCACCCGAAGGCGACCTCACAGGTCTTTTTCAAAGGAACCTCATCCACCGAAGTGGACGGGGTATCAACTTCTGGCGTTGATTTTTGGCACGCTGTTGAGTTCTCAAGGAACGGACGCTTCCTTCGTACTCACCCTCAGCAACACTGGCTGGGGCTTTCCTCCGGGCTTTCGCTCTGTTGTCCTGCTGTGTTCTTGCGTTTCCAACTCTACCAGATCATTTCCGCCGCCGTTTCCGGCTTGGATTTGAATTCGGTGACCGTTGGGGGTCTTTGCCTTTCGGCGCTCCACCACGTTAGCGCTTGTCCCTTGCAACTCATAATCGAGCCGCAGGCCGGGAATTCGGGCATGCCGAATACAGCCCCGCCAGGGGTAAGTCGTAGGTGTGGTTTGGCCGCTCCGGGGGTCCGCCGATGGCGGTGCCCCGTAAAAGCGGCTCGAGCAACGTTAGGCGCCCCGTCGGGGCGAGTCAAGTTGAGCGGCGGCGCGGCGCGTGAGCGCGGTACGGGCTCACCGTCGGGTCGCCTGTGAGCCAGAAGCGGTACGGGTGTTCCGCGCCGGCACCGCCGACGCCCGTCCGCGGACCCCTGCTCACCAGGTCGGACGAGGTGCGGGTGCCGGCCAGGAGGGACAGGGGTGCGTCGGGGCCGCCGCACAGGTCCGCGCCGTCGAGGCTGCGGTCCACGTCCAGGGCCGTGGCCAGACGGGCCGGCCCTTTGGCGAGATCAACAGGTTTTCTGGCTGAAACTCGACGTTTGGCGGCCAGCTCCGCGCCCACCGTGATCTCCCCGGCCCGCACCAGAACACCACTGGCCAGGCCCGGCGGGCCGCACACCAGGTTGAGGCTGAACCACATGCCGTAGATGAAGTAGACGTACGCGTGTCCGGGCGGGCCGAACATCGACGCGTTGCGGGCGGTCCGGCCCCGGTAGGCGTGGGAGGCCGGATCGGACTCGCCCTCGTACGCCTCCACCTCCGTGATGCGGAGCTCCAGGGGGCCGTCCGGGGTGCGGCGGACCAGGGTGCGGCCCAGCAGGTCCGGGGCCACCGTGAGGACCGGGCGGTCGAAGAAGGACCTGGGCAGGGGCGTACGGTCGAGACGCGCGCTCATCCGGTCGAGCGTAGTGGACCGCACTCCCCTGCAACCGGGACCTAGGGTTCCGCGTTTGTAAGGGGTAGTCGCGGCGTAGTCGCCAGATCGTTCAAGGGGAGTTTGAGCATGGGCTTCAAGAAGCTGTTCGCGAGCCTGGGTGCCGGTGGTGCTTCGGTGGACACGATCATCACCGAGCCGAACGTCGTCCCGGGCGGGATCGTCCAGGGCGAGGTCCGGATCCAGGGCGGATCCGTGGAGCAGCAGATCGAGGGGCTGTCCGTCGGGCTGCAGGCGCGGGTCGAGGTCGAGGGCGGGGACCAGGAGTACAAGCAGGACGTCGTCTTCACCAAGCAGCGGCTCGGCGGTGCGTTCCAGGTCCAGGCCGGCGCGCTGCACGTGGTGCCGTTCGCCATGGAGATCCCCTGGGAGACGCCGATCACCCACTTCGGCGGTCAGCACCTGCACGGCATGAACATCGGCGTCAGCACGGAGCTGGAGATCGCGCGCGCGGTCGACGCCGGCGACCTCGACGCGATCAACGTGCACCCGGTGCCGGCGCAGCAGGCGATCCTGGACGCCTTCCGCCAGCTGGGCTTCACCTTCCGCAGCGCGGACATGGAGCGGGGTCACATCCGGGGCACCCGCCAGACGCTGCCGTTCTACCAGGAGATCGAGTTCCTGCCGCCGTCGCAGTACCGCGGGCTGAACCAGGTCGAGCTGACCTTCATCTCCGACGGCCGGGAGATGGACGTCGTCCTGGAGATGGACAAGAAGCCCGGTCTGTTCAGCGAGGGCAGCGACACCTACCGCTGCTTCCAGGTGGGGCTGCAGTCGTACGAGGGGACGGACTGGGCGGCGTACCTGAACCAGTGGATCGCCGGAGTCGGTTCGCAGCGCAACTGGTTCTAGGCTCGGCAGTGCGGCCGTCCGCGGACGGCCGCACGGTCCGATGTCTTTCCCCCGCTTCCGGAGGTTCAGCAGTGTCAGAGCAGAGCAGGGCGCCCCTTCCGCACGACTTCCACCCCGAGGTCGCGTCCTTCACGGTGACGAGCGAGGACGTCGCCCACGGGGCCGATCTGCACGCGGCACAGGTCCTCACGGGCAAGAACGTCTCGCCGCAGCTGCGCTGGGAGGGCTTCCCCGAGGGCACCAAGAGCTTCGCCGTGACCTGCTTCGACCCGGACGCGCCCACGGGCAGCGGGTTCTGGCACTGGGTGCTCTTCGACCTGCCCGTGTCCGTGACGGAGCTGCCGGCCGGCGCGGGCAGCGGGGACTTCCCGGGGCTGCCCGAGGGAGCCGTGCACGCGCGCAACGACTACGGCACGCGGGACTTCGGCGGCGCGGCCCCGCCGCGCGGGGAGCGGCACCGCTACGTCTTCACCGTGTACGCGGTGGACCGCGAGCAGCTCGGCCCGGACGAGGACTCCTCGCCGGCGGTCGTCGGGTTCCATCTGCGGTTCCACGCCCTCGGGCGGGCGCAGCTCGTCGGTGAGTACGAGGCGCCGCTCGCGCGCTGATCGTTCTCCGAGCGTTTGCCCGGTCCTGGTCTAAAGAAGGCCAGGACCGGGCATTTTTATTGCGTTGTCCCGCGTGGCGCGCGCGGCCAGAGTGGTTGCGGGCCCTGCCGCCAGGGAGGTCGCGGGCCTGCACACGGGAGGTGGGCGAGATGCGGGACACGCTGGTGCTGAATGCGAGCTTCGAGCCGCTGTCGACGGTGACGCTGAATCGAGCCGTGGTCCTGGTCCTCCAGGACAAGGCCGTGGTCGAACAGTCGCATCCCGATCTGCGTGTGCGCGCCGCGACGATGGACCTCCCGATGCCCCGGGTGATCAGGCTCTGCCGGTACGTACGGGTGCCCTTCCGAAGACATGCTCCGTGGTCGCGGAGGGGGGTGCTGGTCCGTGACCAGCACAGATGCGCGTACTGCGGGAAGCGCGCGACGACGGTGGACCATGTGCTGCCCCGGGCCCAGGGCGGTGGGGACACCTGGCTGAACACGGTGGCCTCCTGCGCGGAGGACAACCACCGCAAGGCGGCCCGGACTCCGGAGGAGGCGGGGATGCCGCTCCTCCGGAAGCCGTTCGTGCCGTCTCCGGCGGACGCCATGCTGCTGGCGCTGGGTGTGGCCGGGCAGGATGCGCTGCCGGACTGGCTGGAGCGGTCCGCCTCGTAGGGGTCCTGTGCTGGGCGACGTCGGTGACGTAGTTCTTCTACGTATGTCTCCGTACGCCTACGTCGCTCAGCGGACCAGGAGTTGCACGATCGCGACGAGTCCGACGGTCACGATGACCCCGCGCAGGACGGTCGGCGACAGCCGCCGGCCGACCTTGGCCCCGATCTGTCCACCGATGGTGGAGCCCACGGCGATGAGGAGCACGGCCGTCCAGTCGAACTCCGCGACGAAGAGGAAGAAGACGGCCGCGATGCCGTTGACGAGTGCGGCGATGACGTTCTTGACGGCGTTGATCCGTTGCATGTCGTCGCGGAGCAGCAGCCCCATCAGGGCCAAGTAGAGAACCCCTTGGGCGGCGCCGAAGTAGCCGCCGTAGGCGCTGGAGAACAGCATGCCGCCGAGCAGGGCGGGGCCTCCGTCGGGGTGTCCCGCGTCGCCTCCGGCGGCTTCCTGGCGTCTGCGCAGCGCGGCGGCGAGCCGGGGCTGGAGCACGACGAGGACCAGGGCGAGTCCGATCAGGACGGGCACGATCGTGTCGAAGGAGTCGGACGGCAGGGCGAGGAGCAGGGCCGCGCCGGCCAGACCGCCGACGAGGGAGACCGAGCCGAGGCGCAGGATGCGGGAGCGCTGCCCCTTGAGCTCCCTGCGGTAGCCGATGGCTCCGCTGATGGAACCGGGCACCAGTCCCAGGGTGTTGGAGACGTTGGCGGTGACCGGTGGCAGGCCCGTGGCCAGCAGCACCGGGAAGGTGATGAGGGTGCCGGAGCCGACGATGGTGTTGATGGTGCCGGCTCCGACACCGGCGGCGAAGACCGCGAGCATTTCCCAGACGGACATGGACGGTGCCATCCCCTTTGCATGAGTGAGTCGCCTCCCCGCCATGAAGGTCGAGGGGCCTCACTGATCATGCAGGAGGGGGTGGTGGTCAGTCGATCGGGGGCTGTTCGCGGCGTTCAGCGCCGCCCTTGTCGGCCGTGCCGGCGCCGCCGCCGGAGCCCTTGCCGGAGTTCTGCGGGTTGAAGCCCGAACCTCCGCCCAGCGGGCCGAAGTTGCCCATGGCTCCGGACAGGCCCTTGAGCGCGTCGCCGATCTCGCTGGGGACGATCCAGAGCTTGTTGGCGTCTCCCTCGGCGATCTTCGGGAGCATCTGGAGGTACTGGTAGGCCAGGAGCTTCTGGTCGGCGTCGCCGGCGTGGATGGACTCGAAGACGGTGCGGATCGCCTGGGCCTCGCCCTCGGCCTTGAGGGCGGCGGCCTTGGCCTCGCCTTCGGCGCGCAGGATCGAGGACTGCTTCTCGCCCTCGGCGCGCAGGATCTCCGACTGGCGGACACCCTCCGCCTGGAGGATCGCGGCGCGCTTGTCGCGGTCGGCGCGCATCTGCTTCTCCATCGAGTCCTGGATGGAGGTCGGCGGCTCGATGGCCTTGAGCTCGACGCGGTTGACGCGGATGCCCCACTTGCCGGTGGCCTCGTCGAGGACTCCGCGCAGGGCCGCGTTGATCTCCTCGCGGGAGGTGAGGGTCCGCTCCAGGTCCATGCCGCCGATGATGTTGCGCAGCGTGGTGACGGTGAGCTGCTCGATCGCCTGGATGTAGCTGGCGACCTCGTAGGTCGCGGCCCGCGCGTCGGTCACCTGGTAGTAGATGACGGTGTCGATGTTGACGACCAGGTTGTCCTGGGTGATGACGGGCTGCGGCGGGAACGGGACGACCTGTTCACGCAGGTCGATCCGGTTGCGGATGGAGTCGATGAACGGGACGACGATGTTGAGTCCCGCGTTGAGCGTGCGGGTGTAGCGGCCGAACCGCTCGACGATGGCGGCGCTGGCCTGCGGGATCACCTGGATCGTCTTGACCAGTGCGATGAAGACCAGAACCACCAGAATGATCAGGACGATGATGATCGGTTGCATGCGGTTCCCCGTGCCCTTCCGGCTGTCTGTGCTGCCCCGTTGATCGGAGTCTCGCAGACCTGTGGGCCGCGAGCAGGCTGCTTGTCACATCACGACGGCGGTCGCCCCGTCGATCTCCACCACGTCGACGGACTGGCCGGGTTCGAAGCTGGTGTCCGCGTCGAGGCTGCGCGCGGACCAGATCTCCCCGGCGAGCTTGATGCGTCCTCCGCTGCCGTCGACGCGTTCGAGGACGACGGCGGTCCTGCCCTTCAACGCGTCGACACCGCTGCGGTGTTGGGGACGCTGGTCGCGGTGCCGGTTGGCGATGGGGCGGACCACGGCGATGAGCGCGACCGAGACCACCACGAAGACCAGGACCTGGGCCACCACTCCCCCGCCGAGGGCCGCCGTGACGGCGGCCGCGACCGCCCCGACGGCGAACATGCCGAATTCCGGCATGGCGGTCAGGACCAGGGGGATGCCCAGTCCGACCGCGCCGATGAGCCACCACACCCACGCGTCGATGTCCACGTGTTCATGGTAGGTCGGCCGGGCGCGGTCGGGACAGGGTGCGGTGGCGCGATGTCCGTTGTGCGGGACGGGTGTTCGGATCCGGGGCCCGTCGGCGGCGCGGGCCCGGCAGGATCCGGAGGACGGCCTAGCGCAGGGGCAGGCCCTGGGCGGACCAGCGGTCGTGCTCCGTGCGCTCGACGACCAGCGGGAGGCCGAAGCAGAGGGAGAGGTTGCGGGAGGTCAGTTCGAGGTCGATGGGGCCGGCGGCGACGACCTTGCCCTGGCGGATCATCAGCACGTGGGTGAAGCCGGGCGCGATCTCCTCGACGTGGTGCGTGACCATGATCATGGAGGGGGCGAGCGGGTCGCGGGCGAGCCGGCCGAGACGGCGTACGAGGTCCTCGCGGCCGCCGAGGTCCAGGCCGGCGGCGGGCTCGTCGAGGAGCAGCAGCTCGGGGTCGGTCATCAGGGCGCGGGCGATCAGGGTGCGCTTGCGCTCGCCCTCGGAGAGGGTGCCGAACTTCCGGTCGAGGTACTCGGTCATGCCGAGGCGGTCGAGGAAGGCGCGGGCACGCAGCTCGTCGACCTCCTCGTACTCCTCCTGCCAGGTGGCCGTCATGCCGTAGGCGGCGGTGAGCACGGTCTGCAGGACGGTCTGCCGCTTGGGCAGCTTGTCGGCCATGGCGATGCCGGCCACGCCGATGCGAGGGCGCAGCTCGAAGACGTCGACCTTGCCGAGGGTGCTGCCGAGGATGGTGGCGCTGCCCTTGGTGGGGAAGAGGTAGCTGGAGGCGAGGTTGAGCAGTGTGGTCTTGCCGGCGCCGTTGGGGCCGAGGATCACCCAGCGCTCCCCCTCCTTCACCGACCAGGAGACCTGGTCCACGAGAGCCCGGCCCTCGCGGACCACGGATACGTCCACCAGCTCCAGAACATCGCTCATGAGCGTGTTGTCACCCCTTGCAGTCACGGTTGTCTGTGCGCCGGTAGACCCAGCCCCAGGGGAAAACCTACGCCACTCGGGGCGGGCTCCGGGGCCGGGGCCCGATGCGGGTGGCGATCCGTAAAGTGGGGGGATGCTTTTCGAACCACGTTCAGGGCGGCTGGCCGCCTGGGGGAACGCGCTGCTGGCCGGTCTGGTCTCGCCCGACGAGGCCGCGATGTCGATCGTGGGCGAGGACGCCGTGCACCGGGTGGAGGGGCTGCCGGGCGAGACGGGTCCGGTCGGGCTGACCCTGGCGCTGGGCCGGCTGCGGGCGCTGGGGGTGAGCGGGATGCGGGTGGCACTGCCGGTGCCGGGGCATCCGCTGGGGCTGAGCGGGCCGCCGGAGTTCAACGCGCGGGCCCTGGAGGCCGAGGAGGCGGTCGTCGCGGTGGGGGCGGCGCTCGGGCTGGTGCCGGAGGTCTCGGAGGCGGGGCCGGCCGGGGACGTCCACGTGTCGGTGACGTGGCACTGCCTGCCGGTACGGGAGGCCCCGCCGGCGGACGTGCCCTCGCTCGGCGAGGCGGAGCGGGAGCTGGCAGAGGCGCTGCGCGAGGCGACGGTGGTGCTGACCCGGCTGGACGTGGCGGGTTCGGGTCCGGCGGCGGAGGCCGCGCTGTCGGCGTACCGGGCGCGGGCGGAGGCGGGGCGGGACACCCTGGCCCCGGGCTATCCGCCGCGGGCGGTCCGGGTGCTGGCGCTGGCGCAGCGGGTGGACCTGATGGTGTCGCTGGCGTGCGAGAGCGGGCACGGGGGTGCGGTGGCCGCGTCGGAGATGGCGGCGCGGGCGGAGGCCCTGCGTCCGGTGGAACGGGTGGCCCGGCGGGCGCTGGTGGCGGCGTACAACGCGGCGGTGGAGCAGCACTAGGTCCGGCGGACCAGGTTCGGTGGGGCCGCGGGGCCCGGTGCGGTGCGTCGCAGGGCGCCGGAGCGCCCCGATGGCGGAGCTGTCCGGGCGTTTCGGCAACGCGGCGAGGTGCCGTGCCGGGCCCCGCGGCCCCGGATCAGGGGTGTGGGGTGGTGGCCACGCCGGTGGGGCCGGAGCCCACCGGGACGGTGCGGAGGGTCGTGGCCGTGCGGGTGTCGATCACCGAGAGGGTGTCCGAGCCGAAGTCGGCGACGTGGACGCGCGAGCCGTCCGGGGCGACGGCGAGGCCGTTGGGGGTGTCGCCCACGGGGACGGTGTCCGTGACGGTGCCGGCGCGCGGGTCGATGACGGACACCGTGTCCGATCCGAGGTCGGCGACGTAGACGCGGCGGCCGTCCGGTCGTACCCCGATGCCCGCGGGCTGGTCGCCGACCGGGACGCGGGCCGTTTCCGTGCCGCGCCGGAGGTCGAGGACCGACACGTCGTCGGTGGTGAGGTTCGAGACGTAGAGGTGGCGGCCGTCGGGTGCCAGGGCGAGGGCGGTGGGTCCGCCGCCCGCGGGCAGGGTGCCGGTGACCGTGCCGTCGGCGGTGCGGATCACCGCGACCTCGTCGGAGCCCGCGTCGGCGACGTACAGGGTGCGGGAGTCCGGTGTGACGGCGAGGCCCAGGGGGGCGCCGCCCACGGCGATGGTGTCCGTGACGGTGCGGGTGCGGGTGCTGATGACCGAGACCTCGCCCGAGGCGACGTTGGAGACGTAGACCTTCCGGTTGTCCGGGGAGACGGTCACCCTGCTCGGTTCGCGACCGACCGCGACCGTTCCCGTGACGGTCATGGTGCGGGTGTCGATCACGGACACGGTGTCCGCCGCGGAGTTCGTGACGTAGACGCGGGCGCCGTCGGGGCTGACGGCCACGCTGTCGGGGGCGTCGCCCACGGGGACGGTGTCCGTGACGGTGCCCGTGCGGGGGTCGACGACGGAGACGGTGTCGGAGTGGAGGTTCGCGACGTACACCCGGCCGGGGGCGGCCCGGTCGGGGCGCACGGCGGGACCGGTCACGGCGGGGCCCGTGGCCGCGTGGGCCTGCGGTCGGTCCGGCAGGCCGGTCAGGGCCAGCGTCACGGCGAGTGCGGCGGCGGCGCGGCGGCAGACGTCCCGGTTCCTGGTCATGCGGGGCACGGTAGGGCCGACTGCGGTGTGCCCGGGTGAGGCTCGCGCCGGGGGCGCGGGACGGCCCCCGTCCGCCCCGTGGCCGTCACCCGGACGCACCGACGCGGCCCCGCTTCCCGGGGAGAGGGGAGGAAGCGGGGCCGCGCGGGCGGGGTCAGGCCGTGCGGGGGGTCAGGCGTTCACGCCGCTGTTGCCGAAGGCGGGGTTGAGCAGGCCGATCACGGTAGCGGTGTTGCCCACGACGTTCACGGGGACCTGGACCGGGACCTGAAGGAGGTTTCCGGAGGCCACGCCGGGCGAGTTCAGGGCCTCGCCCTCCGCCGACGCACCGCCGTGCGCCGAGGAGACACCGGCGCCGGCGGCGAGGAGCCCGCCCGCGATCATGGTGACTGCTGCGGCCTTCTTGAAGTTCTTCACGTTCTCGTCCTCCAGTACGTCGTCCGCGACCAGCCGTCGCGGCACGCCATGGAGAACGGTCGCCCGGCGCCCCGGATACGCCATGTGGGCTACATACACCCGACCGTATGAATCCCTGACCGGAAGCAGACGGTCCGATTGGGGCATCCCTACGCGCCGATTCCGTGCCTGACCGCCCACAATGCGGCCTGGGTCCGGTCGGAAAGGTCCAGCTTCATCAGGATGTTCGAGACGTGGGTCTTGACCGTCTTCTCCGACAGGACCAGGGCGCGCGCGATCTCACGGTTGGAGCGGCCGTCAGCGATCAGGCACAGGACCTCGCGCTCCCGGTCGGTCAGCGAGCCCGGCCGGCCCGCCGCCGGACCCTGCTCCTCCTGTGCGAGCAGGGCCTCGGCCACCTCCGGCTGGAGCAGGACGTGGCCGGCGTGGACCGAGCGGACGGCCCCGGCGAGGGCGTCGGGGTCGATGTCCTTGTAGACGTAACCCGCCGCGCCGGCCCGCAGGGCGGGGACCGCGGTCCGCTGTTCCGTGAAGCTGGTGACGATCAGCACCCGGGCGGGGTTCGCCAGCGCGCGCAGCCGGCGCAGCGCCTCGATGCCGTCGGTGCCGGGCATCTTGACGTCCATGAGGACCACGTCGGGGCGCAGTTCCTCGGCGCGGGCGATGCCCTCCTCCCCGTCGGACGCCTCTCCGACCACCTCGATGTCGTCCTGGACCTCCAGGAAGGTGCGCAGGCCCCGGCGGACGACCTGGTGGTCGTCCACGAGCAGGACGCGGATACGGCTGCCGGTTCGGCCGGTGCTGTCAGCCACCGGGGACCTCCATCTCGATCGTGGTGCCCCGTCCGGGCGCCGAGTGCACGGCGAGCCGGCCGCCGGCCCCGGCGGCGCGGTCCCGCATGGACACGAGTCCGAGGTGGCGGCCCGCCCGCCGGACCGTGCCCGGGTCGAAGCCCTTGCCGGAGTCGGTGACCGCGAGGACGGCGCCGCCCGCGGGCGTCCGGGTCAGGGTCACCTCGACGCGGTCCGCGTCCGAGTGGCGCAGGGCGTTGTGGAGGGCCTCCTGGGCGACGCGCAGCAGTGCTTCCTCCTGGGCCGCGGGCAGCGCCCGTACGCCGTCGCAGGTGAAGGTGACGCGGGCGGTGTGCGCGCGGTCGAGGACCTGGACGTGGGTGCGCAGGGTGGCGACGAGGCCGTCGTCGTCGAGGGCGGCCGGGCGCAGCTCGGTCACGGCGGCGCGCAGTTCGTCGGCGGCCTCCGCGGCGAGGACGGCCACCTGCTGGAGCTCGTCCTTGGCGCGGCCCGGGTCGCGGTCGACGAGGGCGGCGGCGGCCTGGGCGGTGAGGCGCAGCGAGAAGAGCTTCTGGCTGACGGCGTCGTGGAGCTCGTGCGCGAGGCGGGAGCGTTCCTCCGCGATGGTGAGTTCGCGGCTGCGTTCGTAGAGGCGGGCGTTGGTGAGGGCGATCGCGGCGTGCTGGGCGAGGAGGGAGAGGAGTTCCTGGTCCTCGTCGGTGAAGCCGCCGCCGTGCGGCGTGCCGCGCTTGTTCGCCAGGAAGAGGGCGGCGAGGGTCTCCTCGCCGTCGCGGACGGGCATGCCCAGGAAGTCCGACATCTCGGGGTGTGCGGAGGGCCAGCCCTCGAAGCGGGGGTCCTGGCGCACGTCGGCCAGGCGCTCGGGGCCGTCCTCGTGGAGCATCGCGGCGAGGATGCCGTGCTGGCGGGGCAGCGGGCCGATGCTGCGCCACTGTTCGGCGCTGATCCCGTCGACGACGAACTGGGCGAAGCCGCCGTGGTCGTCCGGGACGCCCAGGGCCGCGTACTCGGCGTCCAGGAGTTCGCGGGCCGACACGACGATCGTGCGCAGGACGTCGCGGACCTCCAGGCGGCGGCTCATGGCGAGCAGCGCGGTGCTCACGGCGGCGAGGCCGCTGTGGGGTCCGCCCTGCGGGTGGCTGGCGGTCATGGGGTCACCGTACCCGCGGCCGTGACCTGCGGGGATCGGGCGCGGGAGGGAGGGGGGAGGGGGCCTGTGGGCGTAGGTCCAAGGTCCTTCCGGGGTGGGGCCGGCGACCGATCCGGCGGCGGGTGGCCCGTTCCTACGGTGGGGTCATCTGTTGATCGGTACGAAGGATGAGGGTGCGGTCATGTCGGTGGCGATCGTGACGGGGGCTTCGCGGGGGCTGGGCCGGGCGCTGGCCGGGGAGCTGGCCGCGCGCGGCTGGGACCTGGTGCTGGGTGCGCGCGGTGGGCGGGCGCTGGAGGAGGCGGCGGCGGGGTTGCGGCGGCCGGGCGGGGAGGGGCCGCGGGTGGTCGCGGTGGCCGGGGACGTGTCCTCGGGGGCGTACCGGGCGGCGCTGGTGGCCGCGGCGCGGGAGCTGGGCGGGCTGGACCTGCTGGTGAACAACGCGGGGGTGCTGGGGGCGGAGCCGCTGGTGCCGCTGGCCGCCCAGCCGCTGTCGGGGCTGCGGGAGGCGTTCGAGGTCAACGTGGTGGGTGCGCTGGGACTGGTCCAGGAGGGGCTGCCGCTGCTGCGGGCGGCGCGGGCCGGGGCGGTGCTGAACATCAGCTCGGACGCGGCGGTGGTGGCGTACGCGACGTGGGGGGCGTACGGGGCGACCAAGGCGGCGGGGGACCTGGTGTCGGCGGTGCTCGCGGCGGAGGAGCCGGGGCTGCGGGTGTGGTGGGCGGATCCGGGGTCGATGCGGACGCGGATGATGGCGGCGGCCGAGCCCGGCGAGGATCTGGCGGGGCTGCCGGCGCCGGAGGAGGTGGCCGCGGTGCTGCTGCGGCTGCTGGACGAGGGCCTGCCGGGCGGGCGGTACACGGCGGAGGGTCTGGCCGCTGGGGCGGGGCGATGAGCGGGGTCACGGGCCGGGGGTCGGTCCGGGAGGAGGGGGGACTGTATATAAGGGACATTCCTCGCGAACTACTGGCGCGCGTCCCGGCCGAGCAGCGGAGTCCGGGTGCAGGGCGGGACGCCGTGCGGCTCCTGGTGTCCCGGGGCGCGGAGCGGGTGTCGCTGCACGCCTTCCGGGAGCTGCCGGGGCTGCTGCGGGCCGGGGACGTGCTGGTGGTGAACACCTCGGCCACCCTGGCGGCCGCGGTCGACGCCCGGCTGGGCGGCGAGGACCTGGTGGTGCACTTCTCGACCCGGGGGGACGACGGGCGCTGGGCGGTGGAGCTGCGCACCCCGGCCGGCCGGGGGACGACCCGGCCGCACGCCGGGGGGCCGGCGGGGGCGGTGGTGGAGCTGCCGGGCGGCGGCCGCCTGGTCCTGGAGGAGCCGCTGGCCGCGGGCGCGGACCGGCTGTGGTGGGCCCGCCCCTCCCCCGTGCCGTACGGGGTGCCGGCGCTGCTGCGGGAGCACGGGCGGCCGATCCGGTACGCGTACACGGAGCGGGACCAGCCGCTGTCGGCGCACCAGACGGTGTTCGCGCTGCCGGCGGCCGACGGGTCGGGGTCGGCGGAGATGCCGAGCGCCGGGCGGCCGTTCACGGCGGAGCTGGTGGCGCGGCTGGTGAGCCGCGGGGTGCAGTTCGCGCCGCTGACCCTGCACACGGGGGTGGCCTCGCAGGAGGCGCACGAGCCGCCCTTCCCGGAGCGGTACGCGGTCCCGGCGACGACGGCGGCGCTGGTGAACGCCGCCCGGGCGGCGGGAGGGCGGGTGATCGCGGTGGGGACCACGGCGGTACGGGCCCTGGAGTCGGCGGCGGACGGGCGGGGGCGGGTGGGGCCCGCCGCGGGGTGGACGGATCTGGTGGTGACCCCGGAGCGGGGGGTGCGGGTGGTGGACGGGCTGCTGACCGGGCTGCACGAGCCCGAGGCGTCCCACCTGCTGATGCTGGAGGCGGTCGCGGGGCGGGCCGCCGTACGCCTCGGGTACACCCAGGCGCTGGCCCGGGGGTGCCTCTGGCACGAGTTCGGCGACGTCCATCTGCTACTCAAGGATGAGAACCGTCACGGAATGAATTGCTGAAGCCACTCATAGTGAAGCAGGCGGGTGTCCGGTGTGAGCCCCGGCATAGGACCCACATCACTTACGAAGCTCCCTAGTGGATACATAAAGGACCTGTCAGTGCGGGTGGGCCTAGCGCCGGGGCCGTATATCGAGCCTCGGCGCGCGGCCCTGATCCACTAAGCGGGATCGTACGTCACACCTTTGCCACAGGATTTTGCCGCCGCTAAGAATTGCTCCCGTCGCCAGGCGCCGCGGATCCCGGATCCGTACGGCGCCTCCCTGCGGCCCCCGCTATTCGAAGAGGTTGCCCCGCCATGTCTGCTTCCCGCACCCCCGGTCACAGTCGTCTGACGAAGGCACACAAGCTGTCCATCGCCGGTGTCGCGACGCTCAGCGCCGCCGCCGTCGCCTTCTCCCTGGTTCCCGCCGACGCCGCGGAGACGGAGACCACCATCTCCGCCGCCCCCGTCGCCTGGGCCCAGGCCGTGAACGGCACCCAGACGAAGGCGCTGTACGGCCACCTCTCCACCCAGCAGGTCATCGCCGACGCGAACGCCAAGGCCGCCGCCGTCGCCGCGAAGGCCAAGGCCGACGCCGACGCCAAGGCGAAGGCCGCTGCCGCCGCCAAGAAGGCGCGCGAGCAGAAGGCCGCCGCGAGCCGCGCCGCCGCCCGCACCCCGGTGTTCGCCAACAACCTGGACGGCTGGATCAAGGAAGCCCTCTTCATCATGAAGAAGGAGGGCATTCCGGGCAGCTACGCCGGCATTCACCGCAACATCATGCGTGAGTCCAGCGGCAACCCGATGGCGATCAACAACTGGGACATCAACGCCCGGAACGGCATCCCCAGCAAGGGTCTGCTCCAGGTCATCTACCCGACCTTCAAGGCGTACCACGTCAAGGGCACCAAGTTCGACCAGTACGACCCGGTCGCCAACATCGTCGCCGCCTGCAACTACGCGGCCGACCGCTACGGCTCGATGGACAACGTCAACAGCGCCTACTAGGCCTGCGGCGGTCCTCGCCCCACCCCACACACGCCGAAGGGCGGCACCCGGATCCCGGGTGCCGCCCTTCGGCGTGTGTGTCGTCCGGTGTCACTTGCCGGCGCGCATGACCTCCGGCTCGTGGCGGCGCAGCAGGCGCTGGACCAGGAAGCCGCAGGCGATGCCCAGGGCCAGCAGGATGATGATGTTCAGGCTCCACTGGCCGACCGTGGCGTCCCAGAGCGGGTCGGTGTTGGTCGGGTTGTCGTGGTCCCACGGCGGCATGAGCTTGCCGAGGTTCAGCGTGGTGCCCGCGGCGGCGACGGCCCAGCGGGACGGCATCAGCCAGGCGAACTGCTCCAGGCCCGGGGAGTCGTAGACCTGGAAGAGGATGCCGGTGAAGACGACCTGGACGATCGCGAACATGACCAGCAGCGGCATGGTCTTCTCGGCGGTCTTCACCAGCGAGGAGATCACCAGGCCGAACATCATCGAGGTGAAGCCGAGCGCGATGACCGACACGCACAGCTCGACGGCCGGCGGCATCAGCAGGCCCTCGGCGGGAAGCTCGCGCGGGGCGAAGCCGATCGCGCAGATGATCACGCCCTGGATGGCCGTGATGAAGCCGAGGACGATCACCTTCGACATGAGGTACGCCGACCGGGACAGGCCGGTGGCGCGTTCCCGCTCGTAGATGACCCGTTCCTTGATCAGCTCACGGACCGAGTTGGCGGCGCCCGAGAAGCACATGCCGACCGCGAGGATCAGCATGATCGTGCCCGCGTCGCCGTTGAACCGCGACGGCGGGGTCGGCGGCGCCAGGCCGAAGGTCGCCGGGATGACCGTGGAGACCACGCCCAGGACCGCCGGCAGGATCAGCATCAGGCCCATGAAGCCCTTGTCCGAGGCGATCACCGAGACGTAGCGGCGGATCAGCGTCCACAGCTGCGAGCCCCAGCCCTGCGGCTTGGTCGGGCGCATCTGCTGGGCGGAGGGCATGACGACCGGCTGCGGGGCGACCGCGTCGAGCTCGGCGGCGTAGAGCTGGTAGTGCTGGGAGCCCTTCCAGCGGCCGGCCCAGTCGTAGTCGCGGTAGTTCTCGAAGGCCGAGAAGACGTCCGCCCACGTGCTGTAGCCGAAGAAGTTCAGGGCGTCGTCCGGCGGGCCGAAGTAGGCGACGGACCCGCCCGGGGCCATGACCAGCAGCTTGTCGCAGAGCGACAGCTCGGCGACGGAGTGCGTGACGACGAGGACCGTGCGGCCGTCGTCGGCGAGGCCGCGCAGCAGCTGCATGACGTCGCGGTCCATGCCCGGGTCCAGGCCGGAGGTGGGCTCGTCCAGGAAGATCAGCGACGGCTTGGTGAGCAGCTCCAGCGCGACGGAGACGCGCTTGCGCTGGCCACCGGAGAGCGCGGTGATCTTCTTGTCCTTGTGGATGTCCAGCTTGAGCTCGCGCAGCACCTCGTCGATGCGGGCGGCGCGCTCGGACTCGGCGGTGTCGCCGGGGAAGCGGAGCTTGGCCGCGTACTTGAGCGCGGTGCTGACCCTCAGCTCCTTGTGCAGGATGTCGTCCTGCGGGACCAGGCCGATGCGCTGGCGGAGCTCCGCGAACTGCTTGTACAGGTTGCGGTTGTCGTACAGGACGTCGCCCTGGTCGGCGGGCCGGTAGCCGGTCAGCGCCTTGAGCAGGGTGGACTTGCCGGAGCCGGACGGGCCGATGACGCCGATCAGCGACTTCTCCGGGACGCCGAAGGTGACGTCCTTGAGGATCTGCTTGCCGCCGTCGACCGTGACCGTGAGGTGGCGGGCGGAGAAGGAGACCTCACCGGTGTCGACGAACTCCTCGAGGCGGTCGCCGACGATCCGGAACGTCGAGTGGCCGACGCCGACGATGTCGTTCGGGCCGAGGAGCTGGGTCCCGGACTTGGGCAGCGCCTGGCCGTTGACGTAGGTGCCGTTGTGGCTGCCGAGGTCGCGGATCTCGAAGCGGCCGCCGGGCATCGAGTGGAACTCGGCGTGGTGGCGGGAGACCTGGAGGTCGGAGACCACCAGCTCGTTCTCCAGCGCACGGCCGATCCGCATGACGTGGCCCAGCGACAGCTGGTGGAAGGTGGTCGGGCTGCGGTCGCTGTAGCCCGGCGTCGCACCCTGGGCCGGGTGGGCCGCGGCGGCGCCGCCCTGCTGGTGCGGAAGGTGCGCCTGCGGCTGGTGCTGATGCGCCTGCTGCTGCGGCTGCTGGTTCCAGGCCTGCTGGGCCTGCTGCTGGGGCTGCTGCGGGACCTGGTAGGCCGGGGCCTGCGGCTGGGCGTACGCCTGGGGCGCGGCCTGCTGCGCCTGCTGTCCCTGCTGGGCCACGGCCGGCTGCGGCGCGGTGGCGCTGAAGTTCAGCCGCGGGCCGTCGGTGGCATTGCCCAGGTGGACGGGCGTGCCGGGCACCAGCGCCGTCTGCTGGACCCTGGCACCGTGCACGTAGGTGCCGTTGGTGCTGCCGTGGTCCTCGATGCCCCAACCCTGGCCGTTCCAGGCGATGGTGGCGTGCCGCCACGACACCCGGGCATCGTCGATCACCACGTCCCCCTGGGGATCGCGCCCCAGCGAGTACGACCTGGACGGATCGAGCGTCCAGGTCCTTCCGTTCAATTCCAGTACGAGTTCCGGCACTCCAGCCCCACTTAAGTCCCCCGAGATTCCCCCATGACGTCAGGGAGTCTAGGGATGGCGAACATCCGGGGGAACTATTTCAGGCCCGCAGCCGTATGTGGAATCCGGGCCGTGTCCGGGCGTCCGCGGCCGCCGGGCGGCGGGGGCGAAACGCACCCGGAGGGGGAGATAGAGGACGTCTCGCCCCGGGTGGAACCACGCGCCGCCGGGACGGCGTCCCGGTACTCGGGGTCGCGGATGCGGGGAGCCGGGAACACCGCCCGCCGTCATGCCCCGGGCCGGCTTCCGGCCGGGGTGCGGTGACCACCGGCGGGACGGCCGGTTACGGGCGGGTGACCGGCACGTTCAGGAAGTGGGACGGGGGTCCTGCCGGGGGTGCCGGGAAGATACGGTGAGGGGACCATGAGCGCATCGCAGACCTCCGCCGTCCCCACCCTCCTCGTCAAGATCTTCGGCAAGGACCGTCCCGGGATCACCGCCGGGCTGTTCGACACCCTCGCCGCCTACTCCGTCGACGTCGTCGACATCGAGCAGGTCGTCACCCGTGGCCGCATCGTCCTGTGCGCCCTCGTCACCATGCCCGTCGGCGGCACCGAGGGCGACCTGCGGGCCACCGTCCACAGCTGGGCCGAGTCGCTCAAGCTGCAGGCGGAGATCCTCTCCGGTACGGGCGACAACCGGCCGCGCGGCAGCGGCCGCTCCCACGTCACCGTGCTGGGACACCCCCTCACGGCGGAGTCCACGGCCGCCATCGCCGCGAAGATCACCGGCACCGGCGGCAACATCGACCGTATCTTCCGGCTGGCGAAGTACCCGGTGACGGCGGTGGAGTTCGCGGTCTCCGGCGTGGAGACGGAACCGCTGCGCACCGAGCTGGCCACGTCGGCCTCGCACATCGGCGTGGACGTGGCCGTGGTGTCGGCCGGGCTGCACCGCCGGGCCCAGCGGCTGGTCGTGATGGACGTGGACTCCACGCTCATCCAGGACGAGGTCATCGAGCTGTTCGCCGCCCACGCCGGCTGCGAGGCGGAGGTCGCCGAGGTCACCGAGCGGGCCATGCGCGGCGAGCTGGACTTCGAGCAGTCGCTGCACGCCCGGGTGGCGCTGCTGGCGGGCCTGGACGCCTCCGTGGTGGACAAGGTCCGCGCCGAGGTGCAGCTGACGCCGGGCGCGCGGACGCTGATCCGCACGCTGAAGCGGCTGGGCTACCAGGTGGGCGTGGTCTCCGGCGGGTTCACCCAGGTGACGGACGACCTGCGGGAGCGGCTGGGACTGGACTTCGCCTCGGCGAACACCCTGGAGATCGTCGACGGGAAGCTGACGGGCCGGGTCACCGGCGAGATCGTGGACCGGGCGGGGAAGGCCCGGCTGCTGCGCCGTTTCGCCACCGAGGCGGGTGTGCCGCTGGCCCAGACCGTGGCCATCGGCGACGGGGCCAACGACCTGGACATGCTGAACGCGGCGGGGCTGGGCGTGGCGTTCAACGCCAAGCCGGTGGTCCGCGAGGCGGCGCACACGGCGGTGAACGTGCCGTTCCTGGACGCGGTGCTGTACCTGCTCGGGATCACCCGCGAAGAGGTCGAGGCCGCCGACCTGGCCTGACGGCCGCGTTGCGGAGGCATGCGAAGGGCCCCGGCGGCCGGTCCGGCCGCCGGGGCCCTTCGCATGCCTCCGGGGTCAATGCCCCTTGGGGGTCCAGTAGTCGAGCAGGGTGCCGACCCCGTGTTCCACGGACTTCCACGTGCCGGTGAACGAGACGATGGCGAGCGCCGCGGTCGGGAAGCCGGTACGGGTCATGCGGGCCAGGGTGTCGCCCTCGGCGCGTGCCGTGAGCAGGTCGGCGAGGGCGTGCATGCCGGGGTTGTGGCCGATGACGAGGAGGTCGCGGACCTCGTCGGGGGTCTCGTTGAGCAGCGCGACGAGCTCGCCCGGGGAGGCGTCGTAGATCCGCTCCTCGTAGTGGGTCCTGGGCCGGTGCGGCATCTCCTGGACGGCGAGCTTCCAGGTCTCCCGGGTGCGGGCGGCGGTGGAGCAGAGGGCCAGGTCGAAGGCGATGCCGGTCTCGGCGAGCTTCAGACCGACGGCCGGCGCGTCCTTGCGGCCTCTGTCGGCCAGCGGCCGGTCGTGGTCGGACACATCGGGCCAGTCGGCCTTGGCGTGCCGGAGGAGGGCGATCCTGCGGGGTGTGTCGGCGCTCATGGCTCCCAGCTTCGCACGAAACGGGCCACGGGGCGCAGGGTGTTGAGGGGGCTCATCCCTGGTGGTGAGGGCGCTCGGGAGGTCACTCGACGGCGCGCAGGAGCTGCTCCGCGACCTGGACGAGACCGGAGACCTCGCCGGTCGCCGCGTGTGCCTCGCCGGATCCGGCGAGGAGCAGCAGGAGCAGGCAGAAGCCGAGGGCGGGCAGGGCCAGCGCCCACCAGTGCAGGCGGGTGCTCGGGCCGATGGCGGTCCGCGTACGGCGGGGGGCGGGGAGGGGCCGGATGTGCGTGGGGGCCGACATGGCCGCCTCCGTGGGTGTGGTGGACCGGACTGGCTCGCTGCCTTCGAATCTATGGATTCGCGGCGGCGGTTCCCATCCGGGGCACACCCCACTTCACCCTGAGCCCTGCCCCCTAGGGGTTGGTGGGGTTATCCCCACCAACCCTCGGGGAGAGGCGCCCTCAGGGGGAGGCGACGGTGGCGATCACGGAGATGACCACGGTGATGGCGAGGATGGCGCCGAGGACGAGGCCGAGCTTGCGGCGGCCGCCCTCGGGGTTCGGTTCGAGTACGGGGGACATGCCCGTCAGTCTCGCACGCCGCATTCGTCCTCGATCGTGCGGTCCCTGCCTGCGAGCACGCCCAGGGCGATCTGCGGTACGAGCAGGGCCGCCATCAGGGCGAGCGGGAGGTCCCAGCCGCCGCTGTGCTGGTAGAGGGTGCCGACGACGAGCGGGCCGGGGATGGAGATCAGGTAGCCGGTGCTCTGGGCGAACGCGGAGAGCTTGACCACGCCGGCCGGGGACTTGGCGCGCAGTCCGATCATGGTGATGACGAGCGGGAAGGCGCAGTTGGAGACGCCGAGCAGGAGGGCCCAGGCCCAGGCTCCGGCGACGGGTGCGGCATAGAGGCCGGCGTAGCCGATGAGGCCGAAGACGCCGAGGGTGACGGCGATGGCGCCCTGGTTCTTCATCCGGCCGGCGAGCCCGGGGATGACGAAGGCCAGCGGGACGCCCATGACCATGGTGACGGCGAGGAGCACGCCGGCGGTGGAGGCGGAGACCCCGGCGTCGCGGAAGATCTGCGGGAGCCAGCCCATGGTGATGTACGCGCCGGTGGCCTGGAGGCCGAAGTAGCAGGCGAGGGCCCAGGCGGTGCGGCTGCGGACGATGCGGGGTCCGGCCGCGGTGTACCGGGGCGCGCCGACGGCGGGGTGCGCGGGAGCGACGGCCCGGTCGGCGTTCCGGGCGGCGCGGGCGATGGGCAGCCACAGCAGGACGGCGGCCAGGGCGAGGGAGGCCCATACGAGCAGGCCGGTGCGCCAGCTGCCGCCGAGGGCCTGGGTCAGGGGCACGGTGGCGGCCGCGGCGAGCGAGGTGCCGGCGGCGAGGGCCATGGAGTAGAGGCCGGTCATGGTGCCGACGCGGTCCGGGAAGTAGCGCTTGACGATCACCGGCAGCAGCACGTTGGTGAGGGCGATGCCGGCCAGGGAGAGGGCGCTCGCGGCGAGGAAGCCGGCGGCGCCGGTCGCGAAGGGCCGTACGAGCAGTCCGGCGGCCACGGCGGCCATGCCGGCGCAGACGACGGAGACCGGGCCGAAGCGGCGGGAGAGGCGGGGCGCGGTGACGCCGAAGACGGCGAAGCACAGGGCGGGGACGGAGGTGATGAGTCCGGCGACGGTGCCGCTCATGCCGAGGCCGGTGCGGGTCTCCTCGAAGAGGGCGCCGAGGCTGGTGATGGCGGGGCGCAGGTTGAGGGCGGCCAGCACGATTCCGACGATGAGCAGCGGGCCGAGCCAGGCCGGCGGGGAGGTCTCGGCGGGGGTGGGGGTCGTGGTGCGGGCCGTCGTGGGCCGGTCGAGGGTCTGTATATCTTCGTCGGACATCCATCCATCATAGAATCATGGGATGATTGGTTGTCCAGTCGTCCGCTGGCCGTATCGAGAGGGACCCATGCCACTGTCCTCGCCCCGGCGCTCCGCGCTCGTCGATCAGGTGATCGCCCAGCTGCGCAACCAGATCACCTCCGGCGAGTGGCCGGTCGGCGCCCGCATCCCCACCGAGCCGGAGCTGGTGGAGCTGCTGGGCGTCGCCCGCAACACCGTGCGCGAGGCCGTGCGGGCCCTGGCGCACAACGGCCTCCTGGACATCCGGCAGGGTTCGGGGACGTACGTCCTGGCCACCAGCGAGCTGGCCGGGGTCATGCACCGCCGCTTCGCCGGGGCCGACCCCCGGCACATCGCGGAGCTGCGTTCGACGCTGGAGTCCTCGGCCGCCCGGCTGGCGGCCGAGCGGCGCACCGAGCGGGACCTGGCGCAGCTGGACTCCCTGCTGGCGCGCCGGGAGGAGGCGTGGGCGGGCGGTGACGCCGAGGTGTTCGTCGCGGCGGACGTCGGCCTGCACATGGCGGTGGTGACGGCTTCGCACAACGAGGTGCTGATCGAGCTGTACGCGGACCTCGGGGACCTGGTGGCGGACTGGCTGCGCACCGACGTGGGCACCGAGCTGCACCCGGCGGCCCACCTGGACCACGCCCGGCTGATCGAGGCGATCCGGCGGGGTGACGGGGACACGGCGGCCTCGGAGGCGGCGGGCTATCCGTTCGCCTGCCTCGGCGAGGGCGGGCGGGGGGACGCGGTCACGGCCGCCGGTGGCTGACCCACGCGGCGCGGACCTCTTTCCAGCACCGGCCGGTGAGCTCGACGCGCCCGGCCGGGCCGACGGCCACGGCGGCGCCGTCGCCGTCCAGGTCCCACCAGCGGTCGCACTCGATGTGCAGGCGTACCAGGTCGGTCTCGGGATAGGCGTTGTGGCAGTGCGCCGTCACCTGGGAGCCCTCGACGGACGTGTCGCAGTCGGCGCCGAAGAGCTCGCCGGCGGCGGGCCGCGGGGGCGGGGCGGGGGGTTCCGCGGGGATGTCGGAGAGGTCCACCACGGCCGGCGCCACCGCCTCCGGGCCGGTGGTCGGTTCGTCCCCCGCGGGCTGCGCGGCGACCGCCGGGATCAGGAGTCCGGTCAGGATCACCGACGTGACCAGTATCGATACCGCTCGGCTCGGCCTCGTACGCACTCCCACTCCTCCCCGCAGGAGCCGGGGCGATCCCGACCTGGCCAGTTTGCAGGCATCTGTCCGGGTTTTCGACTCGGGAAGATCCCATCGGCCGGTGAACATCCGATCGAGCACCCCGGTGGACCGGCACGCGGGAACGGCGACGGCCGCGCCCCCGGCAGGGGGGCGCGGCCGTCGCCGTCGTGAGCACGGGGCCTGATCGGGGATCAGGCACCCATCGCGTGCAGACCGCCGTCCACGTGGACGATCTCGCCGGTGGTCTTCGGGAACCAGTCCGACAGCAGGGCGACGACGCCGCGGCCGGTGGGCTCCGGGTCGCTCATGTCCCACGACAGCATGGAGCGGTGGTTCCAGGTGTCCGCGAGGTCCGAGAAGCCCGGGATGGACTTCGCGGCCATCGAGCCGAGCGGACCGGCCGAGACCAGGTTGCAGCGGATGTTCTCCTTGCCCAGGTCGCGGGCGAGGTAGCGGCTGGTGGCCTCCAGCGCGGCCTTGGCCGGGCCCATCCAGTCGTACTGCGGCCAGGCGAACTGCGCGTCGAAGGTGAGGCCGACGACGGCCGCGCCCTCCGCCGGGAAGAGCGGCTTGCAGGCCATGGTCAGCGACTTCAGCGAGAACGCCGAGACGTGCATGGCGGTGGCCACCGACTCGAACGGGGTGTTCAGGAAGTTGCCGCCGAGGGCGTCCTGCGGGGCGAAGCCGATCGAGTGGACGACGCCGTCGAGGCCGCCGAGCTCGTCGCGGACGAGGCCCTCGAGGCGGTCGAGGTGCTCCTGGTTGGTGACGTCGAGCTCGATCACCTTGACCGGCTTGGGCAGCTTCTTGGCGATGCGCTCGGTCAGCGACGGGCGCGGCCACGCGGTGAGGATGACCTCGGCGCCCTGCTCCTGGGCCAGCCGGGCGGTGTGGAACGCGATGGAGGACTCCATCAGCACGCCGGTGATGAGGACGCGCTTGCCCTCGAGAATTCCGCTCATGGTGATCAGTGACCCATGCCCAATCCGCCGTCAACGGGAATGACGGCTCCGGTGATGTACGCGGCGTCGTCGGACGCCAGGAAGCTGACGGCGGCCGCGATCTCCTCGGGCTGCGCGTAGCGGGCGAGCGGCACCTGAGCCACGATGCCGGCGCGCTGCTCGTCGGTGAGGACCTTCGTCATGTCGGTGTCCACGAAGCCGGGGGCGACGACGTTGAAGGTGATGTTGCGGGAGCCCAGCTCGCGGGCGAGGGAACGGGCGAAGCCGACGAGCGCGGCCTTGGAGGCCGCGTAGTTGGCCTGGCCGGCCGAGCCGAGGAGGCCGACGACCGAGGAGATCAGGACGACGCGGCCCTTCTTGGCGCGCAGCATGCCACGGTTCGCGCGCTTGACCACGCGGAAGGTGCCGGTGAGGTTGGTGTCGACGACCGAGGCGAAGTCCTCCTCGGACATGCGCATCAGCAGCGTGTCCTTGGTGATGCCCGCATTGGCCACGAGGACCTCGACCGCGCCGTGCGCGTCCTCGATCTGCTTGTAGGCCTGCTCCACCTGCTCGGAGTCGGTGATGTCGCACCGCACCGCCAGGACGCCGAGCGAGGTGAGCGCCTCCGGGGGCTCCCCCGACCGGTACGTGATCGCGACCTTGTCGCCGGCCTCCGCGAAGGCTCGGGCGATGGCGAGGCCGATGCCCCGGTTTCCTCCGGTGACGAGAACCGAGCGGCTCAACGGATCACCCTTTCGCTAGCGGTCTGAATACCGAAAACCTATAGGTCGGCGCGGTCGTACGGAGAATCGACCCCCGACAGGGCCTTGGGACGCGCTCTGTCGAATCCCTACAGAAAGATGTAGGCACGAGGCCCCCGATCGCGACATGATCGGGGCGACCGTCCCCGACCCCTGGAGGACCTCCGTGCCCCATTCCATCGACGCGGCCTTCACCGCGCTGCCCCTGCGGGCGCTCGCCGACGCGGCGCTCGCCCGGGCCCGCGCGCTGGGCGCCGAGCATGCCGACTTCCGGCTGGAGCGGATCCGCAGCGCCTCGTGGCGCCTGCGCGACGCCAAGCCCGCCGGCGGATCCGACACCACCGACCTCGGATACGCGGTCAGGGTGGTGCACGGAGGCAGCTGGGGCTTCGCCTCCGGCGTCGACCTGACCATGGACGGCGCCGCCCGGGTGGCGTCGCAGGCCGTGGCGATGGCGAAGCTGTCCGCGCAGGTGATCAAGGCAGCCGGTTCGGACGAGCGCGTCGAGCTGGCGGACGAGCCGGTGCACGCGGACCGGACGTGGATCTCGGCCTACGACGTCAACCCCTTCGAGGTGCCGGACGCCGAGAAGGCCGCCCTGCTCGCCGACTGGAGCTCGCGGCTGCTGGCGGCCGACGGGGTCGCGCACGTCGACGCCTCGCTGCTCGCCGTCCACGAGAACAAGTTCTACGCCGACACCGCGGGCACCACGACCACACAGCAGCGGGTCCGCATCCACCCGCAGCTCACGGCGGTGGCCGTCAACGGCTCGACCGGCGAGTTCGACTCCATGCGCACCATCGCCCCGCCCGCCGGCCGCGGCTGGGAGTACCTGACGGGCACCGGCTGGGACTGGGACTCCGAGCTGGAGGAGATCCCCGGCCTGCTGGCCGAGAAGATGCGGGCGCCGAGCGTGCAGGCCGGGCGCTACAACCTGGTGGTGGACCCGTCCAACCTGTGGCTCACCATCCACGAGTCCATCGGCCACGCCACCGAGCTCGACCGGGCGCTGGGCTACGAGGCGGCGTACGCGGGCACCTCCTTCGCCACCTTCGACCAGCTCGGCAAGCTCACGTACGGCTCCCCGATCATGAACGTGACGGGTGACCGGACCGCGGAGCACGGGCTGGCCACCGTCGGCTTCGACGACGAGGGCGTCGAGGCGCAGAGCTGGGACCTGGTCAAGGACGGCACCCTGGTCGGCTACCAGCTGGACCGGCGGATCGCGAAGCTGACCGGGCTGGGCCGCTCCAACGGCTGCGCCTTCGCGGACTCCCCCGGGCACGTACCCGTCCAGCGGATGGCGAACGTCTCCCTCCAGCCGGACCCGGGCGGGCTGTCCACCGAGGACCTGATCGGCGGGGTGGAGCGCGGGATCTACGTGGTCGGCGACCGCTCCTGGTCGATCGACATGCAGCGCTACAACTTCCAGTTCACCGGGCAGCGCTTCTTCCGGATCGAGAACGGCAGGCTGGCCGGTCAGCTGCGCGACGTCGCCTACCAGGCCACCACCACCGAGTTCTGGGGCTCCATGGAGAAGGTCGGCGGCCCGCAGACCTACGTCCTGGGTGGCGCCTTCAACTGCGGCAAGGCCCAGCCGGGCCAGGTCGCGGCCGTCTCGCACGGCTGCCCGTCCGCGCTGTTCCGCGACGTGAACATCCTGAACACCACGCAGGAGGCCGGCCGATGAGCGCGCACGCCCACCACGGGATCCGCCGGGGGTCCGGGGGTCGCCACCCGGGACAGCACAGTCTGAACACCACGCAGGAGGCCGGCCGATGAGCCGATCGACCAAGCCGCACGAGATCGTCGAGCGGGCCCTGGAGCTGTCCACCGCCGACGGATGCGTCGTCATCGCCGACGAGGAGTCGAGCGCCAACCTGCGCTGGGCCGGCAACGCCCTCACCACCAACGGGGTCACCCGCGGGCGGACCCTGACGGTCATCGCCACCGTGGACGGCAAGGAGGGCACGGCCTCGGGGGTCGTGTCGCGTTCGGCGGTCACCGCCGACGAGCTGGAGGAGCTGGTGCGGTCCGCCGAGGCGGCCGCGCGGGGCGCGGGTCCCGCCGAGGACGCCCGGCCGCTGGTCACCGGGACCCCGGCCTCACCGGACTTCGCCGACGCCCCGGCCGAGACCGGCTCCGCCGTGTTCGCGGACTTCGCCCCGGCCCTCGGCGAGGCCTTCGCCCGGGCCCGGGCGGGCGGCCGGGAGCTGTACGGCTTCGCCCACCACGAGCTGGTCTCCACGTACGTGGGCACCTCCACGGGGCTGCGGCTGCGCCACGACCAGCCCACCGGCACCCTGGAGCTCAACGCGAAGTCGCCGGACCGCCGGCGCTCGGCCTGGACGGGCCGGTCCACCCGGGACTTCAAGGACGTGGACCCCACCGCGCTGGACGCGGAGCTCGCCGTCCGGCTGGGCTGGGCGGAGCGGAAGATCGACCTGCCCGCGGGCCGGTACGAGACGCTGCTGCCGCCGACGGCCGTGGCGGACCTGATGATCTACCAGATGTGGTCGGCGGCGGCCCGGGACGCGGTGGAGGGCCGTACGGTCTTCTCCAAGCCCGGCGGCGGCACCCGGCTCGGCGAGCGGCTGACCGAGCTGCCGCTGACCCTGCGCAGCGACCCGAACGCGCCGGGCCTGGAGTCCGCGCCGTTCGTCGTGGCGCACAGCTCCGGCGACGACGCCTCGGTCTTCGACAACGGCCTGCCCGTCCCGGCGACCGAGTGGATCAAGGACGGCGTGCTGTCCCGGCTGTCCACGACCCGGCACACGGCCGGCCTGACCGGCCTGCCCCTCTCCCCCGGCTTCGGCAACCTCATCCTGGACGGCGGGGGCGAGAAGTCCCTCGACGAGATGGTCGCCGAGACCGAGCGGGGCCTGCTGCTGACCTGCCTGTGGTACATCCGCGAGGTGGATCCGGCGACGCTGCTGCTCACGGGCCTGACCCGGGACGGCGTCTACCTGGTGGAGAACGGGCAGGTCGTGGGCGAGGTCAACAACTTCCGGTTCAACGAGTCCCCCGTGGACCTGCTGTCCCGGGCCTCGGAGGCCGGCCGCACCGAGAAGACCCTGCCGCGCGAATGGAGCGACTGGTTCACGCGGGCCGCGATGCCCGCCGTCCGCATCCCGGACTTCAACATGAGTTCGGTGAGCAAGGGCGTCTGACGGACCTAGACTGAGCACGGCATTTCCACAAATCGTAAGGAGTCGAGAGATCGTGACGGACATCGTCGACGAACTGAAGTGGCGCGGGCTCTTCGCCCAGTCCACCGACGAAGAAGCGCTGCGCAAGGCCTTCGCGGACGGTCCCGTCACCTTCTATTGCGGCTTCGACCCGACGGCGGCCTCGCTGCACGTGGGACACCTGGTGCAGGTGCTCACCGTGCGCCGGCTCCAGCAGGCCGGCCACCGGCCGCTGGCGCTGGTCGGCGGGGCCACCGGGCAGATCGGTGACCCGCGGCCGACGGCCGAGCGGACGCTGAACGACCCGGAGACCGTCGCGAACTGGGTGGCGCGCCTGCGCACCCAGATCGAGCCCTTCCTGTCCTTCGAGGGCGAGAACGCTGCCCTGATGGTCAACAACCTGGACTGGACGGCGGGCCTGTCCGCCATCGAGTTCCTGCGGGACATCGGCAAGCACTTCCGCGTGAACAAGATGCTGACGAAGGACTCCGTCGCCAAGCGGCTGGATTCCGACCAGGGCATCAGCTACACCGAGTTCAGCTACCAGCTGCTCCAGGGCATGGACTTCCTGGAGCTGTACCGGCGCTACGGCTGCGTGCTGCAGCAGGGCGGGTCCGACCAGTGGGGCAACCTGACGGCCGGGCTCGACCTGATCCACCGGGTCGAGCCGGGCGCGGTCGTGCACGCGCTGGCGACGCCGCTGATGGTCAAGGCGGACGGCACCAAGTTCGGCAAGTCCGAGAGCGGGGCCGTGTGGCTCGACCCGGAGATGACCACGCCGTACGCGTTCTACCAGTTCTGGCTGAACGTGGACGACCGGGACATCTCCACCTACATGCGGATCCTGTCCTTCAAGTCCCGTGAGGAGCTGGAGGAGCTGGAGGCGCAGACCGCCGAGCGGCCGCAGGCGCGTGCCGCCCAGCGGGCGCTGGCGGAGGAGCTGACCACCCTGGTGCACGGCGCCGAGCAGTGCGCCGCCGTGATCGGCGCGTCGAAGGCGCTGTTCGGCCAGGGCGACCTGGCGGAGCTGGACGCGGCCACGCTCGCCGCGGCCCTGTCGGAGCTGCCGCACGCCCAGGTGGCGGAGCTCGGCCCGGTGGTGGACCTGTTCGCGGAGACGGGCCTGGTCGCGAGCAAGTCGGCCGCCCGCCGGACCGTGAAGGAGGGCGGCGCCTACGTGAACAACACGAAGGTCACCGCCGAGGACGCGGTCGCGTCGCGGGAGGATCTGCTGCACGGGCGCTGGCTGGTGCTGCGCCGCGGCAAGAAGAACCTGGCGGCGGTCGAGGTCACCGGCGCCTGACGGCACACGCCGGAGGGGCCGGTTCGGACGTCCTGTCCGGCCGGCCCCTCCGTCATGTGCCGCGGGTGCCCCGGGCGGTTCAGCTCATCTGGCGACTGCCTCCGCGCATCGCCTTGTAGACCATTTCGCCGAGGAAGACGAAGAGGACGGCTCCCGCGAGCTGCAGCAGGTGCCGGGTCCAGTCGATGCCCCGGGTGTCGGCGACCCCGATCCAGGCCGCGACGGCGTTGCCGAGGACGCTGCCGATGATGCCCATCAGGGTGGTCAGCCAGAGGGGCTGGTGCTGTTTGCCGGGCAGGATGGCCTTGGCTATCAGCCCCAGCACGAAACCGACGATGATCGCCCACAACCAAGACATGTCGATCCTCCTCCTGGCGCGGTGTGCGCACGTGGGCCCAGTTTCGACCCGCCCGGCGTACCGCGCATTTCGGACGGCGCCAGGTGGGGTCCCCCTGTCCCGCCGGACGCGGGGGCCGCGTACCGTGGGAGGGTCCGGGCCGGGAAGCGCCCGGCCGGCGATCGGGTGGTAGGACATGGAACGGGTGAAGCGGCAGAAGCGGAACGGGTCCGAGGTCTTCCGGATCACCGGTGCCCGGATGGGTCTCGCCGAGGACGTGCGCGGCCGTCAGCGCCGTTATGTGATCTCCATGGGAATCAGGACCCTGTCAATCATCGCCACGGTGCTGTTGTGGAACGTCCAGCGGCCGGTCGCGATCATCACGCTCGTCGCGGGCGCGCTGCTCCCGTACGTGGCCGTGGTCATCGCCAACGCGGGGCGCGAGTCGACGCCCTCGCTGCCGTCCCACTTCGTCCCGGCCCCGGTGCACCCGGCGCTGGAGGCGGGAAACCTCAGGAAAAGCTCAGATCAATCATGAAGTTCCGGTGCACTGCACCGGGTCCTGCGTGACATACTGCTCACGCGCTCCGCATCCCCCGTCGGAGCGACGGACCGACGCCGGGCAGCTCCCCCCGTGGCTGCTCGGCGTCGCCATTCCGTTCCGCGGGCAGCCCTGCCGTCGCCGGCGGCTCACCCTTTAGGGTGGGGTCGTGACTTCCTCCGACGCCTCCGGCCCCGACGAGATCCCCAGCTGTTCGGCCAAGGGCTGCCGCGACGCCGCCGTCTGGGTCCTGGCGTGGAACAACCCCAAGCTGCACACGCCCGAACGGCGCAAGACGTGGCTGGCGTGCGAGGAGCACCGCGAGCACCTGTCGCAGTTCCTCGGGGTCCGCGGATTCCTCAAGGACGTGGTGGCGCTGGGCGAGTGGGTGCAGCCGGAGGGCTCGGAACGCCCCCGCTGAGCGGGGGCCGTCCGCGGCTCAGCCGCCGATCGCCGACATGGGGCGGTCGGGCTGGAGGAAGGACGGGTCGTCCAGACCGGAACCGGCCTTCTTGCCCCACATCGCCACCTTCCACAGCCGGGCGATCTCCTCGTCCGGGGCGCCCGAGCGCAGGGCGGCGCGCAGGTCGGACTCCTCGGTGGCGAACAGGCACGTACGGATCTGGCCGTCGGCCGTGAGCCGGGTGCGGTCGCAGGCTCCGCAGAAGGGGCGGGTCACCGAGGCGATGACGCCGACGGTGGCGGGGCCGCCGTCGACCACCCAGCGCTCGGCGGGGGCGGAACCCCGCTCCTCCGCGCCTTCCTCCGTGAGGGTGAAGCGGGTGCGCAGGGACTGCAGGATGTCCCCGGCGGTGATCATGCCGTCGCGCTTCCAGCCGTGCTGGGCGTCGAGCGGCATCTGCTCGATGAAGCGGAGCTCGTAGGCGTTCTCGACGGCCCAGGCCAGCAGGTCGGGGGCCTCGTCCTCGTTGAGCCCGGGCATCAGCACGGCGTTGACCTTGACCGGGGTCAGGCCCGCGTCGCGGGCGGCGGCCATGCCCTCGATGACGTCCTTGTGCCGGTCGCGGCGGGTGAGGGTCTTGAAGACCTCGGGGCGCAGCGTGTCGAGGGAGACGTTCACCCGGTCCAGGCCCGCGGCCTTGAGCGCCTGCGCGGTGCGCTTGAGGCCGATGCCGTTGGTGGTCAGGGACATCCGGGGGCGCGGCTCCAGGGCCGCGCAGCGTTCGACGATCCCGACCAGCCCGGGGCGCAGCAGGGGCTCGCCGCCGGTGAAGCGGACCTCGGTGATCCCCAGGTGCGTGACGGCGATGCGGATCAGCCGGACGATCTCGTCGTCGGTGAGCAGGTCGGACTTGCCGAGCCACTGCAGGCCTTCCTCTGGCATGCAGTACGTGCACCGCAGGTTGCACCGGTCGGTGAGCGAGACGCGCAGGTCAGTGGCCACGCGGCCATAGGTGTCGAGAAGCACTGTGGGCCCCCTCCCCTGTCCGGATCTAGAGGTTCGCGTGCGACGGGATCTACGTCACGCGTTCTATTTCGAGACTACGTGACGCGTGTGTCCGGGAGAGCTGCCCGAATGAACGATACGTAACGTGGCCGCGTCGTAGGAACCTACGACGCGGCCACGCTGGGTGTTCGGACGATGTCAGTGCGCCCCTGTCCCGGTGAGGGAGCGCACCTCCAGCTCGGCGAACTTCTGGGGGTCGGCCTTCTCCTTGGACAGGACGGTTCCCAGCCACCCGAGCAGGAAGCCGAGGGGGATCGAGATGATGCCCGGGTTCTCCAGGGGGAACCAGTAGAAGTCGGCGTCCTTGAACATCGAGGTGGGCTTGCCGGAGACGACCGGGGAGAAGAGCACCAGGCCGACCGCCGAGACCAGGCCTCCGTAGATGGACCAGAGCGCGCCCCGGGTGGTGAAGCGCTTCCAGAAGAGGCTGTAGAGGATCGTCGGCAGGTTCGCGGAGGCGGCGACCGCGAAGGCGAGCGCGACCAGGCCGGCCACGTTCATGTCGCGGGCGAGGGCGCCGAGGCCGATGGCGACCGCGCCGATGACGACGGTGGACCAGCGGGCGGCGCGGACCTCCTCCTGCTCGGTGGCCTTGCCCTTGCGGATCACGTTGACGTACAGGTCGTGGGCGAAGGACGAGGAGGAGGCGAGGGTCAGGCCCGCGACGACGGCGAGGATGGTGGCGAAGGCGACCGCGGAGATCACGGCGAGCAGGATCGCGCCGCCGGTGGAGTCCGGGCCGCCGCCGACGGCCTGGGCGAGCAGCGGCGCGGCGGTGTTGCCGGCCTTGTTGGAGGCCAGGATGTCCGCGCGGGAGAGCAGGGCGGCGGCGCCGAAGCCGAGGGCGATGGTCATCAGGTAGAAGGCGCCGATGATGCCGATGGCCCAGTTCACGGACTTGCGGGCGGCCTTGGCCGTGGGGACGGTGTAGAAGCGGATCAGGATGTGCGGCAGGCCCGCGGTGCCGAGGACGAGGGCGATGCCGAGGGAGAGGAAGTCGAGCTTCGAGGTGGAGTCCTTGCCGTACTTGAGCCCGGGCTCCAGGAACTTGGCTCCCTGTCCGCTGTTCTCGGCGGCCTTGCCGAGCAGGTCGGAGACGTTGAAGTCGAACTCCAGCAGCACCAGGAGGGTGATGAGGAGGGCGCCCGCGATCAGCAGGACGGCCTTGATCATCTGGACCCAGGTGGTGCCCTTCATGCCGCCGATGGTGACGTAGAGGATCATCAGGACGCCGACCAGGGCGACGACGGCGACCTTGCCCCCGTCGCTGGTGATGCCGAGGAGCAGGGAGACCAGGACGCCGGCCCCGGCCATCTGGGCGAGCAGGTAGAAGATCGAGACCACGATGGTGGAGGTGCCGGCGGCGGTGCGGACGGGCCGCTGGCGCATCCGGTACGCGAGGACGTCGCCCATCGTGTAGCGGCCGGAGTTGCGCAGCGGCTCGGCGACGAGCAGCAGGGCGACCAGCCAGGCGACGAGGAAGCCGATGGAGTAGAGGAAGCCGTCGTAGCCGAAGAGGGCGATGGCTCCGGCGATGCCGAGGAAGGACGCGGCGGACATGTAGTCGCCGGAGATGGCCAGGCCGTTCTGGAAGCCGGTGAACTGGCGGCCGCCGGCGTAGAAGTCGGCGGCGCCCTTGGTCTGGCGGCCGGCCCGGACGGTGATGATCAGGGTGGCGACGACGAACAGCCCGAAGAGGGTGATGATCAGCGGCCGGTGCTCGGTGGCACCCGCCGCGAGCGTCGTCACGGGGAGCGCGCCGCTCATGCGCCGCCCTCCATCCGCGCCTTGATGGCCTCGGCCTTGGGGTCGAGCTTGGCCGCGGCGTGCCGTGCGTAGAGCCAGGCGATGAGGAAGGTCGTCGCGAACTGTGCGAGGCCGAGGACGAGGGCGACGTTGATGTTGCCGAAGAGCCTGGTCCCCATGAAGCCGCCCGCGTAGTTGGACAGCAGGACGTAGAGCAGGTACCAGGCGATGAAGGCCACGGTGAGCGGGAAGGCGAAGGAGCGGTAGGAGCTGCGCAGTTCTGCGAACTCGGGGCTCTGCTGGACGCTCGTGAAGTCTTCGGGCGCGGGGGTCGCGGGGGGCGTTCCCGCGCCGCCCGGGGGCGGCGCTGCTTCGGTGGTCACGGGGGGCTCTCCTTGTGACGCGGGTGCGGTGGGGACGACGGACAAAACAACCTCCGTGTGGGGGGGACGGTGGTGCCGAGCCCCCCTGTCAACGGCACGTACGGCGCGTCCGGACGGTTCAACACCCGTGGATTCCCGGAGAACTGATTTCTCGAACAGATGGCGGAGAGGGGAACGACGGCACTAGGTTCGGTTGTCATGGACCCGTCCAACGCGACCGCGTACGGACGGCTTTTTCACGATGATCTGGAGAACCCATGGCTCATCTGGGACCCCGCCGTCGGCGTGCCCTCGCCGTACCGGTCGGACTGGCGCTCACCGCATCGCTCGCCTTCCTGCCCACGGCCGCGGCCACCGCCGCCGAGGGCGGCAGCACGGCCGGCGCGGCGACGGCCGCAGGGGCCGCGGTCTCCGGTCCCGAGCTGTCCTACGTGGCCAACCTGAACGCGTACGCCAACGTGAAGGCGGCCAGGAAGGCCGTCGAGCGGGCCGGCGGCACGGTGGTCACGGCCTATGAGCAGATCGGGGTGGTGGTCGCACACTCCCAGAACCCGGACTTCGCCAAGCAGCTGCGCACCCAGCGCGGCCTGTTCGTGTCGGTCGGAGCCACCCGGACGGCCCCGCTCAAGGCCGTGCAGACCACCGAGGAGGGCGCCACCCAGCGGCTGGACGCGGCCGACGCGGCCAAGGCGGCGGCGCGGGCCCGGCAGGGTCAGGAGCCGCTGGAGCCCAACCAGTGGGACCTGCGGACGATCAAGGCCGACGAGGCTCACAAGATCAACGATGGCAGCCGGAACGTCACCGTGGGCGTCATCGACACGGGCGTGGACGACACCCACCCCGACCTCGCCCCGAACTTCTCCAAGGGCCAGTCGGCCAACTGCGTCGGCGGCGTCGCGGACACCACCGAGGGCGCCTGGCGCCCGTACGCCGACGGCAGCGACCACGGCACGCACGTGGCCGGCACCATCGGCGCCGCACGCAACGGCCTCGGCATCAGCGGTGTCGCCCCCGGCGTGAAGATCGCCGCGATCAAGGTGAGCGAGCCCACGACCAGCCTCTTCTACACCGAGGCGGTCGTCTGCGGCTTCATGTTCGCCGCCGAGAAGGGGATCGAGGTGACCAACAACAGCTACTACGTCGACCCCTGGCTGTTCAACTGCGGCTCCGACGACGACCAGAAGGCGCTGGTGGAGGCCATCGGCCGGGCGACCAAGTACGCCGAGCGCAAGGGCACCCTCCACGTGGCCTCGGCCGGCAACTCCAACCAGGACCTGGCCGCGCCCTCCCTCCAGGACGTGACCAGCCCGAACGACACCACGCCGGTCCCCCGCACCGTCGACCCGAAGGTCTGCCTGGACCTGCCCACGCAGCTGCCCGGCGTGGTCACCGTCTCCGCGACCGGCGACAAGGGCCTGCGCTCGTACTACTCCAGCTACGGCCTCGGAGTGGTCGACGTCGCGGCCCCCGGCGGCGACAAGTGGCAGGTGCCGGCCACCCCGGACGCCAACGGCCGCGTGCTGTCGACCCTCCCGGGCGGGGAGTACGGCTACAAGCAGGGCACCTCCATGGCCGCCCCGCACGTGGCCGGCGTCGCGGCCCTGCTCAAGAGCGCCCACCCCTCGGCCACCCCGTCGCAGCTGCGGGCGATGCTGAAGGCGCAGTCCACCAAGGCGGCCTGCCCGACGCAGATCTACGACTCCACGGGCGCGCTGATCGACGCCACCACCTGCCAGGCCAAGTGGGGCCAGACCGGCTACTACGGCGCCGGCGTCGTGGACGCCCTCAAGGCCGTGAAGTAGTCCTCCGGACGGACGGAAGGGCCGGGCGGGGATCACCCCGCCCGGCCCTTCCGCGTCCGTGCCCGACGACGGTCAGGGCTTGATCAGCACCTTCAGCGCGCTGCGGTCGTCCATCGCGCGGTAGCCCTCCGGGACCTCGTCCAGCGGGACGGCGCGGTCGAAGACGGGCGCGGGGTCGACGGCCCCGCTGAGCACGTCCTCCAGCAGCTCCGGTATGTAGGCCCGGACGGGGGCGACGCCGCCGCGCAGGGTGATGTTGCGGTCGAACATGACGCCCAGGTCCAGGCCCGTGCCGCTGCCGTGCGGGACGCCGACGTAGCCGATGGCGCCGCCGTCGCGGGTGATGTTCACCGCGGTCCGCATCGACTGCTCCGTGCCGACCGCTTCGATGACCGCGTGCGCGCCCCGGCCGCCGGTCAGCTCGCGCACGGCCTCCTCGGCGGCCTCGCCGCGCTCGGCGACGACGTCGGTGGCCCCGAAGAGCCGGGCCGTGTCGGTACGGACGGTGTGGCGGCCCAGCGCGATGATCCGCTCGGCGCCCAGGCGCTTGGCGGCCAGGACGCCGCACAGGCCCACCGCGCCGTCGCCGACCACGGCGACCGTGGAGCCGGGGCGCACGCCCGCGCCCAGCGCGGCGTGGTGCCCGGTGCCCAGGACGTCGGAGAGCGCCAGCAGGCCGGTCAGCAGGTGGTCGTCGGACAGCGCCTCGGCGGGCAGCCGGACCAGGGTGCCGTCGGCGTGCGGGACGCGGACGGCCTCGCCCTGGCCGCCGTCGTGGCCGACCGAGCCCCAGAAACCACCGTGGTCGCAGGAGGTGTAGAGGCCTTCCTTGCAGAATTCGCAGGTACCGTCCGACCACATGAACGGGGCGACGACGAGGTCTCCGGCGCGCACGCCGGAGACGCCGGAGCCGGTCTCCTCGACGACGCCCAGGAACTCGTGTCCGATCCGCTGGCCCGGCTGGCGCTGGGCCTCACCGCGGTAGGCCCACAGGTCGCTGCCGCAGATGCAGGCGCGCAGGACGCGGACGACGGCGTCCTCGGGGCGCTGGATCGCAGCGTCGGGCACCTCCTCCACGCGGATGTCGTACGGGGCGTGGATGACGGTGGCGCGCATGGTGGTGCATTCCTCCGGTAGAGATGGTTCAGTCTTGTACGACTGACGTCCGTCCTACCGTACGCCTGCTCCGCGGGTGGGTGTCGAGCCGGTGGCCAGCAGGTACTGGGCGGCCGCGTACGTGGCCATGATCCAGAAGTCCGGACGGGGCAGCTGGGGCCAGTCGGCGACGCCGGACGCGATGAGGGTGTCGGACAGCAGGAACAGCGCGCCGCCGATGCCCGCCCGCAGGCCGAGCGCGCTGGAGCGGAAGGCCATGGCGGTCAGCAGCAGGCTGTAGCCGGCGACGGGGATCCGCAGGTCCGGGGGCAGGTCGCCCCAGAGCAGGACCACGGTCCCGGTCAGGGCGAGCAGGTAGGCGCCGCCGAGCAGCGGGTTCGCGGGCCGCCTGCCGAAGAGGACCAGGTAGCAGACGTGCCCCACGGCGAAGGAGCCCATGCCGACGAGGAAGGCGGCCTCGGCGTCGAAGAGCAGCGCGAGGTCGCCGCCCCAGCCGAAGAGCAGGGCGGCCACGAGCAGGCGGGGCGCGCCGCGCGTGATCACGTGGGCGACGAGCAGCGGCATCAGCAGCGGCTTGGCGATGACGTGCCCGAGGTCCCAGCCGGCCAGCAGCGAGCCCAGGTCGGCGGCGGTGGCGACGGCGAAGGCCCAGAGGGCGAGGCGGCCGAGACGCTCCCGGTCGGCCGTCGGCCGCGGGGCGGCCCAGGTGGGGGCGGGGCGGCCCGGGGACTCGGTGCTCACGCGGTGCTCTCCTGTACGGCGGCCGGGTCGGCGACGGGTGCGGATGCGGATGCGGCGGGTGCCGGGGCTGCGGGCGCGACCGCGGGAGCCGCGGCCGGGACCGCGGCGGAGGCGGCCGGTGCCGGGGCCGGGGCCGCGGGCTGCCAGCCCGGGCCGCGGAAGACCCGGCCGGCCCGCTCGCTCCAGGTCCGGGCGGCGCGTACGTCCCGGGCGATGGCGGCGTACTCGTGGGTGGCCACGCGCAGCGGGTTGTAGGTCTCGATGTTCTTGGTGAGGCCGTAGACGGGCCTGTCGGTCTCGCCCACCCAGGAGCCGAACATCCGGTCCCAGACGATCAGGATGCCGCCGTAGTTGCGGTCCAGGTAACCGCCCTGGGAGGCGTGGTGGACGCGGTGGTGGGAGGGGGTGTTGAAGACGTACTCGTAGGCGCGGGGCAGCTTGCCGATGCGCTCGGTGTGCACCCAGAACTGGTAGAGCAGGTTGATGCCGTAGCAGAAGGGGATCACCGCCGGGTGCACCCCGAGGGCCACCATCGGCAGGTAGAACCAGTACGTGGTGGCGCTGGTCCAGGGCTGCCGCAGGGCGGTGGTGAGGTTGAACTTCCGGCTGCTGTGGTGGACCACGTGACAGGCCCACAGGATGCGGATGACGTGGTGGCCGCGGTGCTGCCAGTAGTAGAGGAAGTCCTGCGCGAGCAGCATCAGCGGAAGGGTCCACCACAGCAACGGCACCCGCAGCGGGGTCAGTTCGTAGACGGCGGTGAAGACCAGGACCACCGGGATCTTCCACAGCAGGTCGAAGCCGATGCTGCCGAGCCCCATGGTGATGCTGGTGGCGGCGTCCTTGGTGTCGTAGCCGGCGGTGTCGTCGTCGGGGTGGAGCCGGTAGCTCACCACCTCGATGACGGTGAGCAGCACGAAGGCAGGTATGGACCACAGCACGACATCGGGCAGGTTCGGCATGTCCCGCACCATAGAGGCGCCCTCGGGGGTGCCGCTAGGGGTTGTTACCGATCGGTATCCATCGGGGTTACCGGCGGTTCGACGAGGGTGGGGAATCGCCGGCCCGCCGGGGCGGCTCCGCTGCTTAGCCGGGCCGCCCGCGGCGGGGCGCCGGATCACCAGACGCGGACCGAGCTGCCCCGGGCGAAGGCCGGACTGGTGGCCCCCGGCGGGATCTCCGTCAGGGGCCGCGCGATCTCCGGGACCGTCGGCCCGTGCTTCGCCGCGACCGCGTCGAGCAGGGTGAGGTCGAAGCCGTACACGCGGGCCGCGTTGCCGCCGACCATCGCGGCGACCTCCTCGCGCGGGAGGCCCGCGTAGGCGATGCGGAGGCCTTCGCGGGAGAAGGGGGTGGTGCCCTCGTCGTGGGGGTAGTCGCTGCCCCACATGATCTTGTCGAGGCCGATCCGTTCCCGCAGCGGGACCTCGTGGGGGCGCATGAAGCTCGCCCCGACGAAGCAGTTGTCCCGCCAGACCTCGCTCGGACCCCGCCCCATCGACTCCGCGAGGCCCGCCCCGAACTTGGACTCGGCCGTCGCCGACGCCGCGACCAGCCGCCCGTGGTAGTAGTCCAGCATCTCCAGCACCCCGGGGATCCACCCGGAGCCCTGCTCCGTCAGGACCAGCTTGAGGCCGGGGTGGCGGCGGAAGGCTCCGCCGAAGACGAGGTGCCACAGGGCGCGGTGGGAGAACCAGGTCGTCTCCACCATGAAGACGGCGCGGGCCGCCGGCTCCTCGCCCAGCGGCGGTGAGGCCGAGCCGCCGTGGTGGTTGACCGGGACGTCCAGCTCGTCGCACACCGCCCAGATCGGGTCGTACACCGCCGAGTACAGCTCGGGCACCGTGGAGCCGGGCGGGACGCCGGGCAGCAGGATGCCGCCCGTCAGGCCCGCCGCCTTCGTACGGCGGATCTCCCGCACCGCCGCGTCCACGTCGTTGAGGAGGATCTGCGCGACGCCCGCCCGCCGTCCCGGGGCGTCCGCGCAGAAGTCCGCCAGCCAGCGGTTGTGGGCCTGCAGCCCGGCCCAGCGCAGCTCGTACTCGGCGGCCGTCGGGGGCTGGGCCATCAGGGAGGCCTTGGGGAAGAACGGCGGGACGGTGTTGGGGAAGAGGACTTCCGCGACGATGCCGTCCGCCTCCAGCTCGGCGAGGCGGCGCGCCGAGTTCCAGTTGCGGTCGGCGGTGTCCGCGAGGAGGTCCTCGTACGGGTTCACGTACGTGGCGGCCCAGGCGTCGAACTCCTCGTGGTGGCGCTTCTCCAGGTACGGCCTGTAGTCCAGCAGGTCGGCGCCCGCGTGGCAGTCCGCCGAGATCACCGTGTAGCGGTCGTCGCCCGTCACCGCGAAACCCCCAGTACCGGGAAGTCGTGCTCGGTCAGCCAGTGGCGGCCCACCTCGCGGGAGCGCGCCCAGGAGGCCTCCACCGCCGCCTGGTCCGGCGACTGGCCCAGCTCCGCCGGGGTGGGGCCGATCCGGCGGGCGGTCGCGGCGAGCTTCGCGGTGTCGAAGCCGAACACCTCGGCCGCCGCCAGCCCGAGCATCCGGCGGGTCTCGGCGACCGGGATGTCGTGGAAGGTGTTCCTCAGCCAGGTCCGGGTGTTGGGCCAGGTGCCCTCGGGGTGCGGGAAGTCCGATCCCCACAGGATGTTGTCCACGCCGATCTCGTAGCGCTGCGCGAGCTCGCGGCGCTTGGTGTTCGTGGCGCAGACGAACACCTGGCGGTCCAGGTACTCGCTCGGCGGCCGCTTCAGCTCCTCGAACGGCGAGAGCTTCTTGCCGCCGTGCGCGCCGAGGTAGAGCCGGTCCATGAACCACAACTGGTTCGGCAACCACCAGCAGCCCGACTCGGCGACGCCGAACCTCAGCCCGGGGTGGCGTTCGAAGACGCCCGACCAGAGCAGGAACCACAGCGGGCGGGCCGGCCACCAGGTGACCTCGGAGACGAAGATGCCCAGGTGGTCGCCGTACTCGTGGCGGGGCGAGGAACCGGAGTGGGTGACGATCGGCATCCGCGTCTCGGCGGCCGCCGCCCAGACGGGGTCGTAGCGGCGATCGTGGTAGGGCGCCTTGTCCACCCACATGGCCGGGATCATCAGCGCGCCCAGCCCGGACTCCTTGGCCCGGTGGACCTCGGCCACGACCGTGTCCGGGTCGCCCGTGACGGGCAGCAGGGCGACGCCGCAGTGGCGCTCGGGGGTCTGCGAGACGAACTCGGCGAGCCAGCGGTTGTGCGCCTGCGCGCCCGCCATGCCGAGCTCTGGGTCCTGGTCGCCGGAGAGGCCGAGACCGACGCCGAAGGGGGCGGCGGTCTGGCTGTCGACGGCGTCCGCGTCGGGGAAGACCACCTCGGCGGCCACCCCGTCGCCGTCGAGTTCCTTCAGCCGCTGCCCGGTGTCCCAGCCGCCCTTGAGCCCTTCCTCGTGGTCGCGGAACCACTTCTCGGCGAAGGCCTCGTTGCGGATGCCCAGGCGGGTGGCCTCCGCGCGGCGGGCGTCGCGCTGGCCGAGGAACTCGTCGAACCGGCGGTGGAAGCGGGAGTCGAGGTAGGGGCGGTACTCCTCGGTGGGCAGGCCCGCGTGGCAGTCGGAGGAGATGATCAGGTACGGGTCCTCGTACGGTGTGCGACCCGTACCGGCGCTCGTGCCGGCGCTCGTGCTGTCGTGCGTGCTGTCGTGCGTGCTGTCGCTCATGGCGGACGCTCCTCAGTCGAGGATGAAGCTCTCCAGGTAGGCGGGATCGGCGCGGTCGAGCATCGACCGCGACCGGGCGCGGATCTGCCGGTCGCTGTGCTCGTTCGGCGGCAGCATCCAGAAGCGGTCGGCGCGGATGCCGTCGACGACGTGCTCCGCGACCTCCTCGACGGGGGTGAATTCCACCTCGTGGCCGGCCTGCCTCATCGCGGCCTCGTACTGGTCGAGGGTGCGGTACGGGGTCCTGCGCGGGCGCTGCTTCGCGTACCGCTCGGGCCGGTTGCGGTGGGACTCCCACAGCCCGGTGCGCAGCATGTGCGGGCCGGGGAAGAGCACGGAGGCGCCGACGGCCGCGCCCTCGGCCTTGAGGTGGGCGTAGAGGGACTCGGTCATGGTGACCACGGCCGCCTTGGTGACGGCGTAGACGGAGGCGGTGGGCAGCGGCGCGATGCCGCCGTCGCCGGAGGAGGTGTTGACGACGTGTCCGGGGGCGCCGCCCGCGATCATGCGGGGGACGAAGGCCTGGATGCCGTGGAAGACGCCCCACACGTTGACGGAGAAGGCCCACTTCCAGTCGTTGGGCTCGTGCTCCCACATCCGGCCCTCGGCGCCGGAGCCGACGCCCGCGTTGTTGCAGAGCACGTGGACGGCGCCGAAGGCTTCGTAGGCCGCGTCGGCGAGGGCGAACACGGAGTCGCGGTCGCTGACGTCGACGGTCCGGGCGTGTACCTGCGCGCCGTCCGCGGCGAGCTCGTCGGCGGCCTTGCGCAGGGCGGCCTCCTCGACGTCGGCGAGGACCACCTTCAACCCCTCGGCGGCGAAGCGCCGGGCCATGGCGAGGCCGATGCCGCTCGCCGCGCCGGTGACGACGGCCGTCTGTCCCGCTTCGAGCCGCATCTCACAGGCTCCCTTCCGGCGGGCCGTCGAGGATCTGCATCGGGTCGTCGTAGCGCTGGTGGATGTACGGGAGCAGGGCCCGGGCGCTGACCCGCTCGACGACCCGGCCCTGCTGGTCGGTGGTCTTCTCGCCGAGGGTGATCTCGACGATCCGGCGGACGGGGAGGTCGGCGACGGGATCGAACATCGACTCCCGCAGGACGATGTCACCGGTGACGTGCTCCAGCTTGCGGACCTTCTCGTTGCGGACGCAGTGCACGAGGACCGGGTCGGTGTCGAGCCCCGACCCGTCGACGGCGGGCAGGAACTTGAAGTAGAAGTCGGTCTTCAGGCTGGGCCCGGGCAGCGGGAGCGGGCGGTCCACGGCGCCGCGCACCTCGACGAAGGCGATGCCGTGCCGGGCGAGGGCGGCCCGTACGACGAGGCCGTCGCGCTCGACGGTGACCTCGCCCAGCTTCTTCGGCTCGCCGAAGACCTCGCGGCCGCCGGTCAGGGCCCGCTCGTGGGTCATCGGCATGACCAGCGGGTACCAGCCCTCGACGCCGTCGTGCCGGGCGGCGACGGCCACCGAGCCGGCGCCGAGCGGGTAGCCGGGCAGGTCGACCTTGCTGATGTTCGCCCGTACCAGGGGCCGCCCGGCCGGTTTGAGCGGCGGCGGGAGGACCGCGGCGACCACGTCGGGATCGGTCTCCCAGACGGCGACCACGCCGGTGGACCAGATGTCGGGGAGCTTGGAACTCCTCTCGCGCGACGCGGCGATCTCGGCCTCGGTGCGCGCTCCGTACCGTACGCGTGCCATGTATCGCACCACCTCTCGGTTCGGGTCTGTAACACAGTTACACCGCGGGCGATGAAGGGTAAAGCCCCCTGCACACACCAGAACTGACGGATCAACAGATCGGTGGACCACCGACATGACCAGATCCCCGACGACCCGGGACGAGGTGCTGGACGCCGCCGCGTCCCTGGTCAGGCAGCACGGGCCGGCCGCCCTCACCATGCGCCGGCTCGCCGCCGAACTGGGCACCGCGGTGACCTCCATCTACTGGCACGTCGGCAATCGCGAGTCCCTCCTCGACGCCCTCGTCCGGCGCACCGTCGAGGAAATGGGCGCCCTCCGCCCGGTCGGCCGCACCCCCGCCGAGCGGATCCTGTCCGTCGCCCGGACCCTCCGCCACGAGCTGCGCGAACGCCCCCACCTGATCGCGATGGTCCACGAACGGGGCCTCACCGAGCGGATGTTCCTGCCCGCGCAGCAGGCGCTCGTGCACGAGGTGCACGCCGCCGGACTGCGCGGGGCCAGAGCCGCCGACGCGGTGCGGGCGGTGCAGTTCCAGATCGTCGGCTTCCTGCTGGTGGAGCGCAACCGCGAACGCGCGCCCGCCCAGTCCCCCGCGGAGAGCGAGCTCTGGGACCCCGCCGCCGCCCCGGACGACCCCTCGCTGGCCCGGGCCCTGGCCCGCCCGGCCGATCCCGAACGCCTCTTCCTGCTCTCCGTACGGGCGCTGGTGACGGCTCTGCTGGCACCCGCGGCCGACGGGTCCGGCTCCTCCTCCGCCCCGGGCTGACCCAGGGTGGGGCCACGGTGTCGGTGCGTGCCGATATCCTCTGTGACCATGCTCGACGACCGTACGACCGCAGAGACGACGTGGCCGACCGCGTACCCCGAGGGGTACGCGGTCGTCGACGTGGAGACCACCGGGCTCGCGCGCGACGACCGGATAGTCTCCGCCGCGGTCTACCGGCTGGACGCGCAGGGCAACGTGGAGGACCACTGGTACAGCCTGGTCAACCCGCAGCGGGATCCGGGGCCGGTGTGGATCCACGGGCTGACGAGCGCGATGCTCGAGGACGCCCCCCTCTTCCGGGACATCGCCGAGGAGTTCGCCGACCGGCTCGCGGACCGGGTGCTGGTCGCGCACAACGCCATCTTCGACTGGCAGATGATCGCCCGGGAGTACGCGCGGGCCGCCACGACGGCCCCGGTCCGCCAGCGGCTGTGCACCATCGCCCTGTCGAAGGAACTGAACCTCCCGCTGCCCAACCACAAGCTGGAGTCGCTAGCCGCCCACTTCGGCGTGGTCCAGCAGCGCGCCCACCACGCCCTCGACGACGCCCGCGTCCTGGCGGAGGCCTTCCGCCCCTCGCTGCACGCCGCCGCGCGGGACGGGGTAAGGCTGCCCCTGCTGGAGTGCCGGCCGCTGACGGAGTGGTCGGACTCCGCCGTCACCCCGCGGATCGGCCACCAGGCCTCGTACCGGGGCAACAGCTGGCGGCCCTCGCGCAAGCGGCCCCCGTGCCCCCACCCCAATCCGGGCCGTTTCGAGGACGGCAGCCCGCTGAAGCAGGGCATGCGGATCGCCTTCTCCGGTGACACCTCGGTCGAGCGCGAGCTGCTGGAGGACCGGGCGGTCGAGGCGGGGTTGCACGTGGCGACGAGCGTGTCGCGGCTCACCAGCCTGCTGGTGACCAACGACCCGGACTCCGCGACCTCGAAGACGGTCAAGGCGAAGTCCTTCGGCACCCCGGTCGTCGACGAGGCGGCCTTCACCCAGCTGCTGCGGGACGTGGCCCCGGCCGACTCCTGATCCCGGCGGGCGGCGCCGGCACGCGGAGCGCGGCCGTTGCGCCGCCCGGGTGCAGGCGCGGCGACTCACCACACCGGATCTTGTTCCGGTCCTCCGCCGTGCGCAGCATTCGGCGCATGGCACGTTGTGAGGTCTGCGGAAACGATTACGGCATGTCCTTCGAGGTGCACGCGCAGGGCGCGGTGCACGTCTTCGACTGCTTCTCCTGCGCCATCCACCGCATGGCGCCCGTCTGCGAGCACTGCCGGGTCTCCATCATCGGGCAGGGCGTCGAGGTCCAGGGCCAGTGGTTCTGCGGGGCGCACTGCGCCCGCTCGGAGGGGAAGGTGGGCATCGTCGACCGCGTCTGACCCCCGGGCGCTCCCCCGCCCTCTCCCCCTCCACCCGTCGACGTGACCCCGGACGGCCACCCGGCCGCCGGGGTCCTGCGCGCTGGGGGTACCGTCGTGGGCGTGTACCGCTTTGTGCTGACCCGGCAGTGGGTGTCCCTCACCCTCATCGCGCTCGTCCTCATCCCCGTGATGATCAAGCTCGGGTTCTGGCAGTACCACCGGCACGAGCGCCGGGTCGCGCAGAACCAGCTGATCGAGACGAACCTGCGGGCGAAGCCGGTCCCCATGACCGAGGTGACCTCCCCCGGCCACCGGGTCCCGCGGGCGGACTACTGGCGCGCGGTCACCGCGACCGGCACCTACGACAGCGCCCACGAGGTCGTCGTGCGCATGCGCACCGACAACGACGACAAGGTCGGCTTCCACGTCCTGACCCCGCTCGTCCTCGCCGACGGACGCGTGGTCCTCGTCAACCGCGGCTGGGTGGCCGGCGGGGACGACCCGCGCGCCTATCCGCCGGTGCCGCCCGCGCCGGCCGGCGAGGTCACGGTCACCGGCCGGCTGAAGGCCGACGAGACCAGCGGCGGCAGCGGCATCAAGGACCGCAAGGGCCTGCCCGACCGCCAGGTGATGCTGATCAACAGCGAGCGCCAGGCGGAGTACCTGGGCAAGCCGGTCCTCGGCGGGTACCTGGAACTGACCTCCCCGGCACCGGCGGACGGCAGCCCGCAGCCGGTCGGCGAACCGGACCACGACTCGATCGGCGCGCACATGGCCTACGCGGTCCAGTGGTGGCTGTTCGCGTCGAGCGTGCCGGTGGGCTGGGTGGTCCTCGTCCGGCGCGAGAAGCGCGACCGCGAGCAGGCCGCCGCCGCGGCGGATGCCGCCGAAGCCTCGGAAGCCGCTCCCGCGACGGCGTAGCGTGGCGGCATGGATCTTGGACTGAAGGACCGCGTCTACATCGTCACCGGGGCCACGCGCGGGCTCGGCCTGGCCTCCGCCCGGGAGCTGACCGCCGACGGCGCGAAGGTCGTCCTCACGGGCCGGGACGCGAAGCGGGCGGCCGATGCAGCCGCCGAGCTCGGCCCGGACGCCGTGGGCGTGGCCGCCGACAACTCCGACCCGGCCGCGGCCGCACGGCTGATCGCCACCGCGCGCGAGCGCTTCGGCCGCTTCGACGGCATCCTCATCAGCGTCGGGGGTCCGGCGCCGGGCACGGCGGCCGGCAACACCGACGAGCAGTGGACCGCGGCCTTCGAGTCGGTCTTCCTCGGCGCGGTCCGCCTGGCCCGGGAGGCCGCGGCCGAGCTGGGCGAGGGCGGCGTCATCGGTTTCGTCCTGTCGGGTTCGGTGCACGAGCCGATCCCCGGCCTGACCATCTCCAACGGCCTGCGGCCGGGTCTCGCGGGCTTCGCCAAGTCCCTCTCCGTGGAGCTCGGCCCGCGCGGGATCCGCGTCGTCGGCCTGCTGCCGGCCCGCATCGACACCGACCGGGTCCGGGAGCTTGACGCGCTGTCGGGCGACGCGGCGGCGGCGCGTGCGGGGCACGAGTCACGCATCCCGCTGCGCCGGTACGGGGCGCCGGAGGAGTTCGGACGGACGGCGGCCTTCCTGCTGTCGCCGGCCGCCTCGTACCTGACGGGCGTGATGCTCCCCGTCGACGGCGGCTTCCGGCACGGTTTCTGACCGGCCGCCCGCATACTCCGGCGTCCGCGCACCCCGGGGCGGGTGCGCGGAACCGGTCGGTCAGCTCACGCGCCGGGCCCGGTGGGAGCCGACCTTGAAGCGGGCCTCCGCGGGGAGGTCCGCCAGGCCCGCCGAGTCCCGGGCGTGACCGAGCACCGGCCCGGCCAGCCCGGCCAGCGCGTCGGCGGGCACCGCGTGGGGCTCCAGCTCCACCTTCACGCGCAGCCGGGGCGAACCGCGCCGGCCGCGCAGCACCACCCGGCAGCCGGAGACCCCGTCCAGGGCGCCGGCCTCGGCGGCGACCGCGTCCGCCAGGGCGCGACCGCGCAGTACGGCGAAGGCCCCGTCCCCGGTGTCGACGGGCACGGTCCGCAGCCGCGAACGCCTCAGCTGGGCCAGCAGCCACCACAGCGCCAGCAGCAGGCACACGGCCAGGGCCGCGGCGAGCAGCCACCACCACCAGCCGTCGGCGTGCAGGTAGCGGCGCCGGTCGGCGGCGGTCAGCAGCGGCGCGGTCCGGCCGTGGAGCGGCCGTACGCCCGTCAGCAGGACGGCCCCGGCCACCAGGAGCACCACCCCGGCCACCGCCAGCAGGATCCGGTTCACCGTTCCGAGCATCCGCTCACCTCCTGACCCGTACGCGCGGCCGCGGCGGGCGCGCCAGGCCCAGCTCGTCGATCCCGACGGCCATGACCTCGTCCAGGTCGGCCCGTACCTCGTCCAGTTCGCGGAAGTGCGAGGTGGCCCGCACCCGCACCCGCGAACGGCCCATCCGGACCCGCACGGACCGTACGCCGGGTACCTCCATGGCCCGGTCCCGCAGCACCATCGCGGCGTCCTTGCGGCCGATCCCGGCCCGCAGTGCGGGGCCGGGGGCCTCCTCGCCCTCGCGCTCGGGGCCGCGCATCATCAGGATCCGGCGGATCCCGGGGGTGAGGGCGAGCACCAGGAGCACCAGCCCGAGCAGCGCGAGCACCCCACCGGCCAGCCGCACCACCGCGTCGTCCGGGGTGTACGTCTCCAGCCGGAGGGCGAGTTCGCGGCGCCAGGCCATGGCGGGGCGGCCGGCCCGTACGGCGGCCAGGTCGTAGAGGAACAGCCCGGTCACGCCGATCACCAGCAGGGCGACGAGGGCCGCGGGGATACGGCGGGCGGACCGGAAGCGGCCGGCGGTCACCGCAGCCGCCGGTCCCGCCCGGCGGCGGTCCGGGTGTGGGCGGAGTGCAGCCGCTCGATGTCGATGTCCACCTCGGGCACGGCCATCTGCGCGTACTCCTCGACCAGGCGTACGACCCGGCCGCGCACGGCGGCGCACTGTGCGGCGAGGTCGGAGGGGTAGCCCAGCTCCAGGCCGATGTGCACCCGGGCGATGTCGTGGTGGACGGTGACGGTGGCGTGCGGGGGTGCGCCCGGGACCGCGGTGAGCGCCTCCCGGGCGGCCTGGGCCGCGATCTTGGCGACGACCCGGTCCGCGATGCGCGTGGCGCCGCGGTCGGCGGCGGGCACCGCGGCCGGGTTGCCCCGCGCGGCGGGGCCCGGCGAGGTGGTGGCCTGCGGCGGGGTGCTCATCGCGGGCTCACCTCCGCCGGTCGTCGCGGCGGCGGAACAGGTCCCCGGCGTCCAGGTCCCCGTCGAGGAAGCGTCCGACGACGAACCCGACGGCTCCGAGGGCCGCCACCAGCAGGAAGGCACCGAATCCGCCGAAGTATCCGGCGAACCCCAGGGCCATGCCGGCCAACAGGCCGGCGACCGCCATGCTCATGTGGATCCTCTCGGCTACTGGAGTCGGGACTCCGGCTCGTCGTCGGGCTCGTCGGGCAGTTTGACGTCGCCCACGGCGATGTTGACCTCGACGACCTCGAGGCCGGTCATGCGCTCGACCGCGGAGACGACGTTCTCACGGACCGCCCGGGCCACGTCACGGATCGACACGCCGTAGTCGACGACGATCTCCAGATCGAGGGCGGTCTGCACCTCGCCGACCTCGGCCTTGACCCCGCGGGTGACCGCGGCGTCCTTCCCGCCTCCGGGGACCCGGTCGCGGACGGCGCCGAGGGTGCGGGAGAAGCCGCTGCCCAGGGCGTGGACTCCAACCACCTCACGGGCGGCAAGGCCGGCGATCTTCTCGACCACTCCGTCCGCGATGGTGGTGCGTCCCCGTTCGCCGGGTGCCTTGTGGGAGCCCCCTGATGCGCTCTCGGTCATCGCGTGTCCCTTCACGTGTACGGACTCACTCCGCACCACGTTAGGCGCGTGGGGACAGAACGGCGCCCCGGGACTACGCCGGTCGGCGTAATCCCGGGGCGCGGCACGGCACGCACGGCCCGTTCGGTCAGTCGGAGAGTCCCGCCAGGTCCCGCAGCCGGCGGGCCTGGGCCGCGCGCTCGGCGGCGCGCTGGTCGTCGTACGTGCGGGAGAGCGCACCGCGCAGCAGGGCCTTGGTCTCGATCACGGCGTCCCGCGGCGGGGCGAGCAGGGCGGTGGTGAGGTCCTGCACGGCGGCGTCGAGCTCGTCCGCGGGGACCACGAGGTTGGCGAGGCCGACCCGCTCCGCCTCCTCGGCGTGCACGAAACGGCCCGTGGCGCAGATCTCCAGCGCACGGGCGTAGCCGACGAGGGAGGCCAGCGGCTGGGTGCCGGCCAGGTCGGGTACGAGCCCCAGGCTGGTCTCGCGCATGGCGAACTGCACGTCGTCCGCGACGACGCGCAGATCGCACGCGAGCGCGAGCTGGAAGCCGGCGCCGATCGCGTGCCCCTGCACGGCGGCGACGGAGATGATGTCGTTACGCCTCCACCAGGTGAACGCCTCCTGGTACTCGGAGATCGTGGCGTCGAGCGGTTCGTCGGCACCGCGCGCCAGGTCGAGGAAGGACGGCTCGCCCTCGAATCCCTCGGGGGTGAACGCCTGCCGGTCTAGCCCTGCGGAGAAGGACTTGCCCTCGCCGCGCAGCACGACCACGCGGACGGTCCCCGGCAACGACCTGCCCGCCTCGGCCAAAGCCCGCCAGAGCGCGGGGGATTGGGCATTTCGCTTGGCCGGATTGGTCAGTGTCACCGTGGCGACCGTGTCGTCGACGGTGAGTCGTACGCCGTCCTTGTCGAGCAGAGCCATCTGTGTGCCTCCGGTGTGCAGTCGGCCGCAAGCCCGGCCTAAGTGACTGCACAGTAACCACCCGGACGGCCTGAGGGCCGACCGGGGGTCACCGAAGGAACCGTCGGATCATGTGGGCCTCGGAGCGGTTGGGGCATTGGAACCGGTGGAGCCGGGGTCAGGGTGTAGCGGCCTTCTTGCCGCGCGTGGCGCCACCGCGCCCGCGCAACGAGACCCCGGACTCGCTGAGCATCCGGTGGACGAATCCGTAGGACCGGCCGGTTGCCTCGGCCAGTGCCCGGATGCTCTCACCGGAGTCGTACTTCTTCTTCAGGTCTGCCGCGAGCTTTTCACGCGCGGCGCCGGTCACCCGGCTGCCCTTCTTCAGAGTCTCGGCCACCCGTGCCTCCTCATGGGAAGTGCGCTCTGGACTTCTCATGATCACCCCTCCCCGGCTTCCTGGCCACCCATTCAGCAAGGTCGGTACGGCGGCATTTCCCGAGGGGTGGACGCACACGCAGAACGGAATCCCCTCTTCCGCTGAATGACTTCCGTCACACTTCACCCCCCGCCGGAGGAATCTCCAGGTCAGGGGCCGGACGGAGGAAAACGGAAGGCCCCGGCGGGGCACCGCGAGAGGTGCGGCCGGGGCCGTCGGACGACGCGCGACGGTACGAGACCGTCTCACTCAGATGATGGATCACCCCTGAGCCGAATGATCCATAAGGAATTGGATCAGTCCCGGGGGCGCGGCCGGGCGGGGCCGCGGCGGGCCCCCTCGGGGGCGGAAGCGGAACCCCGCGGGGGCCGCTCCGGGGATCAGGCGAGGGCGACCAGGTCCCGGTAGTCCGGGCCCCAGAGGTCCTCGACGCCGTCCGGGAGCAGGATGATCCGCTCAGGCTCCAGCGCCTCCACGGCCCCCTCGTCGTGGGTGACGAGGATGACCGCGCCCTTGTACGTCCGCAGGGCGCCGAGGATCTCCTCGCGACTCGCCGGGTCGAGGTTGTTCGTGGGCTCGTCGAGGAGCAGCACGTTCGCCGAGGAGACGACCAGCGTGGCCAGGGCCAGACGGGTCTTCTCGCCGCCGGAGAGCACACCGGCCGGCTTGTCCACGTCGTCGCCGGAGAACAGGAAGGAGCCCAGCGTCTTGCGCACGTCGACCAGGTCCAGGTCGGGCGCGGAGGAGCGCATGTTCTCCAGGACCGTGCGGTCCGGGTCCAGGGTCTCGTGCTCCTGGGCGTAGTACCCGAGCTTCAGGCCGTGTCCCGGTACCACCGAGCCGGTGTCGGGCTGCTCGGCGCCCGCGAGCAGCCGCAGCAGGGTGGTCTTGCCGGCGCCGTTGAGGCCCAGGATGACCACGCGCGAGCCCTTGTCGATGGCCAGGTCGACGTCGGTGAAGATCTCCAGCGAGCCGTAGGACTTCGACAGTCCCTCCGCGGTCAGCGGGGTCTTGCCGCAGGGCGCCGGGTCCGGGAAGCGCAGCTTGGCGACCTTGTCGGAGACGCGGACGGCCTCCAGCCCGGACAGCAGCCGCTCGGCGCGCTTGGCCATGTTCTGGGCGGCGACGGTCTTGGTCGCCTTGGCGCGCATCTTGTCGGCCTGCGAGTTCAGGGCCGCGGCCTTCTTCTCGGCGTTCTGGCGCTCGCGCTTGCGGCGCTTCTCGTCGGCCTCGCGCTGCTGCTGGTAGAGCTTCCAGCCCATGTTGTAGACGTCGATCTGGGACCGGTTGGCGTCCAGGTAGAAGACCTTGTTCACGACGGTCTCGACCAGGTCGACGTCGTGGGAGATCACGACGAAGCCGCCGCGGTAGTTCTTCAGGTAGTCCCGCAGCCACACGATCGAGTCGGCGTCGAGGTGGTTGGTGGGCTCGTCGAGGAGCAGGGTGTCGGCGTCCGAGAACAGGATCCGGGCGAGCTCCACACGGCGGCGCTGGCCGCCGGAGAGGGTGTGCAGCGGCTGGCCGAGGACCCGGTCCGGGAGGCTGAGGGCGGCCGAGATGGTCGCCGCCTCGGACTCGGCCGCGTAGCCGCCCTTGGTGAGGAACTCGGTCTCCTGGCGCTCGTACTGCTTCAGGGCCTTCTCGCGGGTGGCGCCGGAGCCGGTGGCGATGCGCTCCTCGTTCATCCGCATCTTCTTGATCAGGACGTCGAGGCCGCGGGCGGACAGGATCCGGTCGCGCGCGAGGACGTCCAGGTCGCCGGTGCGGGGGTCCTGCGGGAGGTAGCCGACCTCGCCCGAGCGGGTGATCGTGCCGCCGGCGGGCATGCCCTCGCCGGCGAGGCACTTGGTCAGGGTGGTCTTGCCCGCTCCGTTGCGGCCGACCAGGCCGATGCGGTCGCCCTTGGCGATGCGGAAGGAAGCGGACTCGATGAGGATGCGGGCGCCGGCGCGCAGCTCGATGCCGGTGGCGGTGATCACGGAAATACTCCAGGGCGGTCGGGACGGCGGAAGGGGGGCAGGACGCGATGCTTCGACGCCGCTAATCCGCGAGGAGATTTGCCATGGGAGACATTCTACCGGGGGTGCGCAACCGGTTTCCGGGGCGCCGTACGGGCCGCCCGCCGGGCCGGGACACCGCCGGGCGCCACCCGTTCGGCCCAGGGACGTACCCGGAAGGGCCGGGGCGCAGATCAGGACGAACGGGTTGATACTCGCGGGAGGTGCGGCCGCGGGACCGCGTCCACTTCACGAGGGCGGTGCGGGATGCAGTTCGACGACAACGCCAATCTGGACACGTCCGAGGTCAAGGACGTGCGCGGCAGCCGCATCCCCGGCGGCAGGGCCACCATCGGCGGCGGTCTCGTCGGCATCCTCGCGGTGATCCTGGGGCTGATCTTCGGGGTGGGCCCGGACCAGCTGGGCCTTTCCTCGGGGGACCAGGAACCCGCACCGGCGGCGTCCTCGGTGAACCAGGTGCAGCAGGCGTGCCGGACGGGCCAGGACGCGAACTCACGGGAGGACTGCCGGCTGGTCGCGGTGGTCAACAGCACCCAGGACTACTGGCGCCAGGAGTTCGCCCGGCGGGGCGGGAAGTACGCCCCGGCGTCGACGGTGTTCTTCACCGGCCGGGTGAACACCGCCTGCGGGGCGGCCACCTCGGCGGTGGGCCCCTTCTACTGCCCGGCCGACCGGCAGGTCTACCTGGACCTGGGGTTCTTCGACGAGCTGCGGACGAAGTTCGGCGCGAGCGGCGGCCCCTTCGCCCAGGCGTACGTGGTCGCCCACGAGTACGGGCACCACATCCAGAACCAGCTGGGCACCCTCCAGCGCGCGCAGGACGGGCAGCAGGGGGCGAACAGCAACGCCGTCAAGGTCGAGCTGCAGGCCGACTGCTACGCGGGCGTCTGGGCGCACAACGCCACGCGGACCCCGGACGAGTCCACAGGACGCCCCCTGATCACCAACCTCACCGACCAGGACATCCGCGACGGGCTGGACGCGGCGGCCGCGGTGGGCGACGACCGGATCCAGGAGAAGTTCCAGGGGCGGGTCAGCCCGGAGTCCTGGACGCACGGCTCGGCCGAGCAGCGCCAGCAGTGGTTCTACCAGGGCTACCGGACCGGCGACATGGCCCAGTGCAACACCTTCCGCTGACCGTCGGCCTCGCCTGCCATGCTGTGTGACGCGGGTCACCATCACGAGAGGGAGTGATCGTCATGGCAGGCGTTCCGTCCATCTGTCCCACGCTGGTCTACCGCGACGCGAAGGCGGCCATCAGGCTGCTGACCGAGGCCTTCGGCTTCAGCCAGGTCGCGGTGTACGAGGGCGAGGACGGCTCGGTGGTGCACGCGGAGCTGGCGTACGGCAACGGCATGGTGATGCTGGGCAGCAAGGGCACCGGCAGCGTCTTCGACAAGGCCATGGAGGGCGGCGGCCCCTCGGGGGTCTACGTGGTGGTCGAGGACGTGGACGCCCACCACCGGCGGGCCGCCGAGCACGGCGCGGAGATCCTCATGGAGCCCACCGACCAGGACTACGGCTCCCGGGACTACATGGCCCGGGACGCCGAGGGCAACATCTGGAGCTTCGGGACGTACGCGCCGCAGGTCTGAGCCCCGCGGCGCGTACGCGCGTAGCGCGGCGGTCAGACGCCGCCGGTGTGGACCTGGAAGGCCGCCCGGCGGACCGCCTTGGCCAGGGCCGGGTCCGGGTGCGCCGCGGCCAGCGCGACGAGCACCTGCACGGTGCGCGGGTGGCCGACCGCGCGGACCTCGTCCAGCAGCCGCGGCACGGTGGTGCGCACCGCCGAGTCCAGGTGGCGGGCCAGCAGGTCGGCCTCGCCGTGGTCGGCGATGGCCGCGGCGGTGTCCACCCAGAGCCAGGTGGACTCCTCCGCGGTGAGGACGTCCTGCGCCTCCTCGGGGTCGATTCCGTCGTGCTCGGCGAGCCAGAGCAGGGCGTACGGCCGCAGGCCGGGCTCCCGTACGGCGGCCCGCACCTCGGGCTCGGCGGGGGCCCCGACCACCCGCAGCGCCTCGAAGGCGAGCCCGCGTAGCAGGGCGTCCTCGCCGCGGGCGGCCTGGAGGAGCTCGGCGACGGCGTGGCCGACGGGCCGGGCGGCCAGCCAGGCGCGGTACTCGGCCCGGGCCGGGCCGGGGGTGAGCCGGGCGCAGCCGTGGAGCATGGCGGCGGCGGACTGCTCGATGTTGCCGGCGGGGCTCTGCGCCGCGACGCAGATCTGCTCCAGCTTGACCCAGACGGCCCAGCTGCCGAGCGGGGTGAGGGTGGCCCGGGCGGGGCCGAGGGTGACGGCGTCGACGGCGGCGAGCCCGCCGAGCGCCCAGCGCAGCAGCCGGGCGAGGGGCAGGGCGCGGCCCTCCGCGGAAACGGAGGCGGAAGCGGAGGCCGGCGCGGGAGCGGCGGACGCCGGGGGCGCCGCGAGCGTGGTGGCCGGGGCCGCGGAGCAGGCGGCCGGGGCAGGCGGGCGGGCGGGGGCCGCCCGGTCCTCCACCGCGGGGGAGGTCGCCCGTACCGCGGCCTGTTCGGCCTCGTAGGGGATCTCGCAGCGCTCGTCGCGCAGCTCGCTGACCCGCTGCCCGAGCAGGTCGAGCAGGTCCGGCACGGTCACCGGACCGGCGGACAGCTGAAGCAGCGAGAGGAGTTGGGGCATCGCCTCGACGACCTCGGCGACGGCCGCGGGGGCGATGTCGGCGGGGGCGGGGTGGACGAGCGACCAGGCGTCGAAGAGGGCGACCCAGCCGCGCAGCACGGCGGTGTCGTCGCGGTCCCAGGCGCGCAGCCGCCAGCCCGGACGGGCGTGCCCGCCGTGCACCTCGACCAGGCCGGCGAGCCGGGCGCGGTCCCAGCCGACCCGGATCTGACCGTGCGTCAGCCCCAGTTCCTCGGCGGCGCGTTCGACGTAGGCGGCGGGAAGGGCTCCCGTGGGGGCCGGACTTCCGCCGTCACGCGCGCCGAGGTTGAGCTCGGCCCAGCGGGTCAGCCGGACGGCGTCGGCGAGCGAGGCCCGTGCCCGGTTCGCGAGGTCGGCCGTGGCGGGCGTGCCCGCGGGGGGCCTCGGGGCGGGCCGGGTCCGGCGGTCGGTCACCGCCTTGCGGGCCGCCGCGACGGAGCGCGGGGAGACGAGTCGGAGTCTGGAGTCGCGAGCCAACTGCTCATCAGGCTTTCGGGACGTCACGGAAGCAGTCTCGCCCGTCACTGGCCGAAAGCCCAAACGGAATGGCCCCCTGCCGCCGGAGGCCCGAGGGGCAGACCGGGACAAGCCGCCCGGAGGGCCCGCTCCGTCACACGGCCTTCACATCGTCCCCGGCGGCCGGCACCGCGCCGCGCCTCACATCAGGGGGGTGAGGAAGCGGCGCAGGGCCTCCTCGTAGCCGGCCGGATCGGCGTTCCACATCGCGCCGTGCCCGGCGCCCGGGACGGTGTGCAGGGTGATCAGGTCGGGGCGGGCCTCGGCGAGCCTGCGGGAGGGTTCCCACGGGGCGAGCGCGTCGTCGGGCCCGTGGAAGATCAGTACGGGGACGCGCAGCGCGCCGGGGTCGGCACCCGGGGGCCGGCGGTCGGCCCGCAGGCCGGTGCGTCCCTCGGCGGACCGCACCGCGAGCGGCAGCACCACGGCCGGGGTGCGGTGCGCCGCGGCGAGTCCGCGCAGGGTGGTGTGCCAGTCGAGCACCGGGGAGTCGAGCACCAGCCCGGAGATGCGGTCGGCCAGCGCCGAGCGCTCGAGGGCGTGCAGGGCCATGGTGGCGCCGGTGGACCAGCCGTGCAGGATCACCCGCCGGGCGCCGTAGCGCAGGGCGTAGCGGATGGCGGCGTCCAGGTCCCGCCATTCGGACTCGCCGAGGTGGCCGAGGCCGTCCGGGGAGGCGGGGGCGCCGAGGTCGCCGCGGTAGGCGAGGTCGAGGACGGGCAGCCGGTGGCGGTGCAGGAAGGGCATCACCACCATCGGGTGCTCCCGGGTGCCGCCCAGCCCGTGGACGGTGATCACCCAGGTGTCCCGGACGGCGGGCACGAACCAGGCGGGGAGCGCGCCGAGCTCCCCGGGGACGTCCACGTCGGCGTGGTCGAGCCCGAGGGCGCTGCGCGGGTTGCCGGCGTACACCTGGGGGGTCAGGGTGACGCGGGTGCCGGGGTCGAGCCTGCCGTGGGTGACGGAGAGGAGCCGGCGCACGACGGTGTCCGGGTCGTGGTCGGCGTCGGGCAGGACGGGCCCGACGGCGGCGTGCACCCCGGGGGCGGCGAGTCCGTAGGTGCCGGGGCGGAGCGAGACGAGGGAGCGCGTCAGCGCGACGCGGTCCTCCCCCGCGGAGTGGACGCTCAGCCGGGGCCCGCCGGGGAGCGGGCGGCCGGGTTCGGGCCGCAGGGCGGCGTCGGCGGCGTACCTGCCGATCGCCACGGCGGCAGCACCCGCGCAGAGAAGGGTCGTGGTGACGGCCGCTGCCGTCGCAGTCACGGTACGCACTGCTCCAGTGTCGGGCTGCGAGGGCCTGGGGGCCACCCGAAGCGGAATCCGGCGGGTCGGTGCCGGGGGCGGCCCCCGCGTCAGCCGGGGGCGTACGTGATCTGGATCTCTTTGGAAGGACGGGAGGAGGGGCCGGGGGTGCTTGCGGGTAGCGGCGCGGGGGTTCGTTCACCCGGCTCTGACGTGCATCAATGGCAGTATCGACGGATGAATCAGGACGAATGTCCGGATCACGCCCCGTGCCCGTACACCGCTCCGCCCGAGCCAGTTCATCTTCCGTTCATCCAGGTTGCCTACGTTCACCGAGCCACTGACGCCAAACAGAAGCCTGGGTAAATGGAGCACATAACGCTTCTCCTCGGGATCGTGATCATCACCGCTCTCGTGTTCGACTTCACGAACGGTTTCCACGACACGGCCAACGCGATGGCCACCACCATCTCGACCGGCGCCCTCAAGCCCAAGACCGCGGTGGCCATGTCCGCCGTGCTCAACCTCGTCGGCGCGTTCATGTCCGTGGAGGTCGCCAAGACGATCTCCAAGGGACTGGTCAACGAGGAAGGCATCCAGCCAGAGGTGATCTTCGCCGCGCTGGTCGGCGCGATCCTCTGGAACCTCGTCACCTGGCTGGTCGGACTCCCGTCCAGTTCCTCGCACGCCCTGATGGGCGGCCTGATCGGTGCCGCGGTAGCTTCCGCCGGCATCGGCGCGGTGAACGGCGGGACCGTCGTGACCAAGGTGCTCATCCCCGCGATCGCCGCCCCGCTGGTCGCCGGCATCGCCGCGTACCTCGCCGCCAAGCTCACCTACAAGCTGGGCGACAAGGTCGGCGAGAAGACCTCCGCGAAGGGCTACCGCGCCGGCCAGATCGCCTCGGCCGGTCTGGTCTCCCTCGCGCACGGCACCAACGACGCGCAGAAGACGATGGGCATCATCACCCTGGCCCTGATCGCCGGCGGCGCGCTCGCACCCGACGCGAACCCGCCGGTGTGGGTCATCGTCTCGGCCGGTGTGGCCATCGCGCTCGGCACCTACCTGGGTGGCTGGCGCATCATCCGCACCATGGGCAAGGGCCTGACCGACCTCCAGCCGCAGCAGGGCTTCGCCGCCCAGACCTCGGCCGCGTCCGTCATCCTCGCCTCCTCCAACCTCGGCTTCTCGCTCTCCACCACCCACTCGTGCTCCGGCGCGGTCATGGGTGCGGGGCTGGGCCGCAAGGGCGGTGTGGTCCGCTGGTCCACCGCGACCCGCATGTTCGTGGCCTGGGGCCTGACCCTGCCGGCCGCCGCGCTGGTCTCGGCCGGTGCCGAGCTGGTCATGCGCGTCGGTGACGTCGGCGTCGCCGCGGTCACGGTCTTCCTGGTCGGCTCCTGCCTTGCCATCTGGCTCATCTCGCGCCGCCAGGTCGTCGACCACAACAACGTCAACGAGGTGGAGCCGGCCGGCACCACCGAGGACCCGGGCGTCGTCACCACCGCGATGGCGGCCGTCACCGTCCCGCCGACCGTCGCCGCCGCCGGCACCGCCGCCGCCGTCACGGACGAGGACCTCAGGGCCACCATCCCGGCCGCGACGCAGACCGAGACGGCTCCGGCCGCCAAGGTCTGACCGAGACCACAGACACAGAGGAACCGGCAGTATGAAGATCGACTGGGCAGCGCTCGGCTCCGTTTTCGGGGTCAGCCTCCTCGCCACCGTCGCCCTCGTGGCCCTCTTCACCCTGGGCCTGGTGGGCCTGTCCAAGCACGAGACGGCCACCGAGCAGGGCGGCACCGCCACCCTCGCCCGCAGCGGCGCCTACGCCTGCTTCGCGCTCGTCACGGCGGCCGTGTGCTACGGGATCTACCTGATCGTCGCCTGATCCGCCGCCCCGCGGCGGACACGGCGTGAAAGCTCCCTCCGGGTTTGTCCCGGAGGGAGCTTTTCGCATCCCCGCCCCGGCCGCGTCGCAGGTCAACGGCGAGTTGACGGGCCTTCGCGGTGCGTGGTGGACTGCCCGAGCCAATACGGCGGCATGGAGAGGAAGTCCGGTGCGAATCCGGCGCGGTCCCGCCACTGTCACCGGGCGGCGCACGCCCCGCGCGCGCCTCCCCCGGGAGCCAGGAACTCTCGCCGCCGGACACGTCGAACCAGGGCGCGGACCCTGAGTGAGGACATACCTGCCACCATGCGTGCCGATCGCGTCTTCGCGTACGGCGCCACGGCGGGCCTGATCGGCGACCGGATCCTCGGTGATCCCCGCCGAGGGCACCCCGTGGCCGCCTTCGGACGAGCCGCCGCCGCCGTCGAGCGCACCCTGTGGCGCGACGACCGCGCCCGGGGCGTCCTGCACACCGCGCTGTGCGTCGGGGGCGCGGCCGCCGTCGGAGCGCTCGGCGCCCGCGCCGTGCGCTCCCGGCCCGCGGCCGCCCGCATCGCCCTGACCGCGGCCGCCACCTGGGCCGTCGTCGGCGGCACCTCGCTGGGCCGGGAGGCCCGCGCCATCGGCGGCGCGCTCGCCGCGGGGGACGTCGAGGTCGCCCGCGAGCGGCTGCCGCACCTGTGCGGCCGCGACCCCCAGGCACTGGACGGGCAGCAGATGGCCCGCGCCGTCGTGGAGTCCGTCGCCGAGAACACCTCCGACGCCGTCGTGGGAGCCCTGGTGTGGGGTGCCGTCGGCGGGGTCCCCGGGCTGCTCGCCTTCCGCGCCGTGAACACCCTGGACGCGATGGTCGGCCACAGGTCCCCGCGCCACCTGCGCTACGGCTGGGCCTCCGCCCGGCTCGACGACCTGGCCGGCTGGCCCGGGGCCCGGCTGACGGCCCTCGCCGCCGTCCTGGCCGGCCCCGACCGGCGGGGAGCCGCACGGGCCTGGCGCGCCGACGCCGCCGCCCACCCCAGCCCGAACGCCGGACCGGTGGAGGCATCCTTCGCCGGGGCCCTCGGCGTCCGCCTGGGCGGAACGCTGGCGTACGGCGGACGCGTCGAGCACCGGGCCGTGCTCAACGGCGGGACGGGACGGCCGGTGGAGGTCGGGGACATCGACCGGGCGGTACGGCTGTCACGGCAGGTGACCTGGCTGGCGCTGGGGGCCTGCGTGGCCGCGCGGACGCTGGCCGCGGCGGCACGAGGACGAGGGGGACGCGCATGAGCGGCGCGAAGCGGGGCGGCGGGCTGCTGGTCGCCGGCACGACGTCGGACGCGGGCAAGAGCGTGGTCACGGCGGGCATCTGCCGCTGGCTGGCCCGCCGGGGCGTGAAGGTGGCGCCCTTCAAGGCGCAGAACATGTCGCTGAACTCCTTCGTCACCCGGGAGGGCGCCGAGATCGGGCGCGCCCAGGCGATGCAGGCCCAGGCGGCCCGGGTGGAGCCCACCGCGCTGATGAACCCGGTGCTGCTCAAGCCCGGCAGCGACCGCAGCAGCCAGGTGGTGCTGCTGGGCAAGCCGGTGGGCGAGATGAGCGCCCGCGGCTACCACGGCGGACGGCAGGAGCAGCTGCTCGGCATCGTCACGGACTGCCTGGAGCAGCTGCGGGGCACGTATGACGCCGTGATCTGCGAGGGGGCGGGCAGTCCGGCCGAGATCAACCTGCGCCGGACCGACATCGTGAACATGGGGATCGCGCGGGCCGCGCGCTTCCCGGTGGTCGTGGTCGGCGACATCGACCGCGGCGGTGTCTTCGCCTCCTTCTTCGGGACGACGGCGCTGCTCTCCCCCGAGGACCAGGAGCTGATCGCCGGCTACGTGGTCAACAAGTTCCGCGGCGACGTCTCGCTGCTGGAGCCGGGCATGGAGATGCTGCGCGGCCTGACCGGGCGGGCCACCTTCGGTGTGCTGCCCTTCCGGCACGGGCTGGGCATCGACGAGGAGGACGGCCTGCGCGTCTCGCTGCGGGGCGCCGTCCGCGAGTCCGTGGTGGCGCCGCCCGTGGGCGCGGACGTGCTGCGGGTCGCCGTGTGCGCGGTGCCGCTGATGTCGAACTTCACGGACGTGGACGCGCTCGCGGCCGAGCCGGGGGTCGTGGTGCGCTTCGTGGACCGCGCCGAGGAGCTGGCCGACGCGGACCTGGTCGTCGTACCGGGCACCCGCGGCACGGTGAAGGCCCTGACCTGGCTGCGCGAACGCGGTCTGGCGGACGCGCTGGCCCGGCGGGCCGCCGAGGGGCGGCCGGTGCTGGGCATCTGCGGCGGCTTCCAGGCCCTGGGCGAGCACATCGAGGACGAGGTCGAGTCCAGGGCGGGCTCGGTGGAGGGTCTCGGCCTGCTGCCGGTGCGGGTCCGCTTCGAGCGCGAGAAGACCCTGGCCCGCCCGACCGGGACCGCGCTCGGCGAGCCGGTCGACGGGTACGAGATCCACCACGGGGTCGCCGAGGTCCTGGGCGGGGAACCGTTCCTGGACGGGTGCCGGGTCGGTGCCGTGTGGGGCACCCACTGGCACGGCTCGCTGGAGTCGGACGGCTTCCGCCGGGCCTTCCTGCGCGAGGTGGCGGCCGCGGCCGGGCGGCGGTTCGTGCCGTCGCCGGACACCTCGTTCGCGGCGCTCCGGGAGGAACAGCTCGACCTGCTGGGCGACCTGATCGAGGAGCACGCGGACACGGACGCGCTGCTGCGGCTGATCGAGACGGGCGCCCCGCCGGGCCTGCCCTTCCTCCCGCCGGGCGCCCCGTGACGCCCGGGGCCGCGCACCCCCCGCCACGGCGCCGCACCGGCACGGGGAACAGCCCGCGCCCGCACACCCGAACCCGTACAGAGAGAGGCAACGCATGAGCACGCCCTATCCGTTCACCGCGGTGGTCGGCCAGACCGACCTGCGGCTGGCGCTCCTGCTGAACGCCGTGAGCCCGTCGGTCGGCGGGGTGCTCGTGCGCGGCGAGAAGGGGACCGCAAAGTCCACCGCCGTGCGCGCGCTCTCCGCGCTGCTGCCGGCCGTCGACGTCGTCCCGGGCTGCCGGTTCTCGTGCGCGCCCGGTGCACCGGACCCGGGCTGCCCGGACGGTCCGCACGAGGCGGGATCGGGCGACACCCGGCCCGCCCGCATGGTGGAGCTGCCCGTCGGTGCCTCCGAGGACCGTCTCGTCGGCGCCCTCGACATCGAACGGGCCCTCGCCGAGGGCGTGAAGGCCTTCGAGCCGGGCCTGCTCGCCGACGCCCACCGCGGGATCCTGTACGTGGACGAGGTCAACCTGCTCCACGACCACCTGATCGACCTGCTGCTGGACGCCGCCGCGATGGGCGCCTCGTACGTCGAGCGCGAAGGCGTGTCCGTCCGGCACGCCGCCCGGTTCCTGCTCGTCGGCACCATGAACCCGGAGGAGGGCGAGCTGCGCCCGCAGCTCCTCGACCGGTTCGGGCTGACCGTGGAGGTCGCCGCCTCCCGCGAGCCCGCCCAGCGGGTGGAGGTGGTCCGCCGCCGGCTCGCCTACGAGGACGACCCCGCGGGCTTCGCCGCCCGCTGGTCGGGGGACGAGAGCGAGGTCCGCGCCCGGGTCGTGGCCGCGCGGGCGCTGCTGCCGCAGGTCCGCCTCGGCGACAACGCGCTGCTGCAGATCGCCGCGACCTGCGCGGGCTTCGAGGTCGACGGGATGCGCGCCGACATCGTCATGGCGAGGACCGCGACCGCGCTGGCCGCGTGGGCCGGGCGGACCTCCGTGCGCAAGGAGGACGTGCGGCAGGCCGCGCTGCTCGCGCTCCCCCACCGGCGGCGGCGCAACCCCTTCGACGCGCCGGGGCTGGACGAGGACAAGCTGGACGAGATCCTGGACCGCTTCCCCGACGAGGAGTCGGACGACGAGCCCGATCCGGAGCCGGACCCGGGCCCCGAGGGCGGCCCCGGGGGCGACGGCGGTCCCGACGGCGGCGGTGTGCCCCCGCAGGCCGACGGCCCCCAGGACGCGCAGTCCCCGGCCGGGTCCCCGCAGGACCCCGGGTCCCCCGAACCGGCCCCGCCCGCCGGGTCGCAGGCGGACTCCCCCGGCTCGCCGCAGCCCTCGGCCCAGGGGCCGGACGGCCCCGAGCAGGCCGCCGTGGGGGCCGCCGAGCCCTTCCGCACCCGGATGCTGAGCGTGCCGGGTCTCGGCGAGGGCGCGGCCGGGCGGCGTTCGCGCGCCCGCACCGCCCACGGCCGTACCACCGGCTCCCAGCGGCCCCGCGGGCACCTCACGAAGCTGCACCTGGCAGCCACCGTGCACGCCGCGGCCCCGCACCAGAAGGCGCGCGGCCGGGCCGGGCGCGGGCTGGTGATCCGCAAGGACGACCTGCGCCAGGCCACCCGCGAGGGCCGCGAGGGCAACCTCGTCCTCTTCGTGGTCGACGCCTCCGGCTCGATGGCGGCGCGGCAGCGGATGAGCGCGGTCAAGGGTGCGGTGCTGTCCCTGCTCCTGGACGCCTACCAGCGCCGGGACAAGGTCGGCCTGATCACCTTCCGGGGCGCCCGCGCCGAGCTGGCGCTGCCGCCGACCTCTTCGGTCGACGCGGCCGCCGCCCGGCTGGAGAAGCTGCCCACCGGCGGCCGGACCCCGCTGGGCCCGGGCCTGCTCAAGGCGCACGAGGTGCTGCGGATCGAGCGGCTCAGGGACCCGTCGCGGCGGCCGCTGCTGGTCGTCGTCACCGACGGGCGGGCCACCTCGGCCGGTGAGGCCGGCGGCGACCCGCGCGAGCTGTCGGCGCGCAGCGCCCGGCTGCTGGCGGCCGAGGGGGTCGCTTCGGTGGTCGTGGACTGCGAGTCGGGGCCCGTCCGGCTCGGCCTCGCCGGGGCCCTGGCGGCCGATCTCGGCGGGCCGGCCGTGACCCTGGACGGGCTGCGGGCCGACTCGCTGGCCGGGCTCGTGAAGGACGTACGTACCGCGGTGTCATCCCCCGCTCCCGCATCCCACACCCACAGGAGGGTCGCGTAATGCCCCAGGGACAGCCGTCCGTCGTTCCGGACGACGGACTCACGACGCGTCAGCGCCGCAACCGCCCGCTCGTCTTCGTGCACACAGGCCCCGGCAAGGGCAAGTCCACGGCGGCCTTCGGCCTGGCGCTGCGCGCCTGGAACCAGGGCTGGCCGATCGGGGTGTTCCAGTTCGTCAAGTCGGCGAAGTGGAAGGTCGGCGAGGAGAACGCGCTGAAGGTGCTCGGTGCCTCCGGCGAGGGCGGCCCGGTCGTCTGGCACAAGATGGGCGAGGGCTGGTCCTGGGTGCAGCGCGACGCGCAGCTCGACAACGAGCAGGCGGCCAAGGAGGGCTGGGAGCAGGTCAAGCGCGACCTGGCCGCGGAGACGCACAAGCTGTACGTGCTGGACGAGTTCGCGTACCCGATGCACTGGGGCTGGATCGACGTCGACGAGGTCATCGAGGTGCTGCGGGGCCGTCCCGGCACCCAGCACGTGGTGATCACGGGCCGCAACGCGCCGGAGAAGCTGGTGGAGTTCGCGGACCTCGTCACCGAGATGACCAAGGTCAAGCACCCGATGGACGCCGGCCAGAAGGGCCAGAAGGGCATCGAGTGGTGACCTCGTTCGACATGCCCCGGCTGGTCGTCGCCGCGCCGTCGTCCGGCAGCGGCAAGACCACCGTGGCCACGGGCCTGATGGCGGCCTTCGCGGAGCGCGGCCTCGCCGTGTCCCCGCACAAGGCCGGGCCCGACTACATCGACCCCGGCTACCACGCGCTGGCCACCGGCCGGCCCGGCCGCAACCTGGACGCCTTCATGTGCGGGCCGGAGCTGGTCGCTCCGCTCTTCGCGCACGGGGCGGCCGGCTGCGACCTCGCCGTGGTCGAGGGCGTGATGGGCCTCTACGACGGGGCGGCGGGACGGGGCGAGCTGGCGTCGACGGCGCAGGTGGCGAAGCTGCTGCGGGCGCCGGTGGTGCTGGTCGTCGACGCGTCCTCGCAGTCGCGGTCGGTGGCGGCGCTGGTGCACGGCTTCGCGTCCTTCGACCCGCAGGTGCGTCTGGGCGGCGTCATCCTCAACAAGGTCGGCTCCGACCGGCACGAGGTGATGCTGCGGGAGGCCCTGGAGGAGGCGGGGATGCCGGTGCTCGGTGTCCTGCGGCGGGCTCCGCAGGTGGCGACGCCCTCGCGGCACCTGGGCCTGGTGCCGGTGGCCGAGCGGCACGCCGACGCGCTGGCGGCGGTCGCGGCGCTGGCCGACCAGGTGCGGGCGGGCTGCGACCTGGACGCCCTGATGGCGCTGGCCCGTACGGCCCCGCCGCTGGCCTGCGAGGCGTGGTCGCCGCAGGGCGCGCTGGCGGCGTCCGGGCCGCGGCCGGCGGTCCCGCCGGCGTCCGGGGCGCGGGGTCCGGGGTGGCGCCCCGGCGGTGGGGCCGCGCCGCACGACCGGCCCGTCGTCGCCGTCGCCGGCGGAGCCGCGTTCACCTTCTCGTACGCCGAGCACGCGGAACTGCTCACCGCGGCCGGCGCGGAGGTCGTCACCTTCGACCCGCTGCGCGACGAGGCGCTGCCCGAGGGCACGGCCGGTCTGGTGATCGGAGGCGGCTTCCCCGAGGTCTACGCGCCCGAGCTGTCCGCCAACGCGCCGCTGCGGGCGGCCGTCGCGGAGTTCGCGGCGGCCGGGGGCCCGGTGGCGGCCGAGTGCGCCGGGCTGCTGTACCTGGCGCGGTCGCTGGACGGCCGGCCGATGTGCGGGGTGCTCGACACCGACGCGCGGATGTCGGAGCGCCTGACGCTCGGCTACAGGGAGGCGGTGGCGGTCTCCGACAGCGTCCTCGCGGCGGCCGGGACCCGCCTGCGCGGGCACGAGTTCCACCGGACGGTGACCGATCCGGGTGCCGGGGAGTCCCCGGCCTGGGGGTTCACGCACCCGGAGCGCCGGGTGGAGGGTTTCGTCCGGCAGGGCGTGCACGCGAGCTACCTGCACACGCACTGGGCCGCGGAACCCTCCGTCGCCCGCCGTTTCACGCAGGCCGCGGCCTCGGCGGCGGCGGCACGGGAAGTCCCGGCAGCGGGCCGGTGAACCCGGCCGGATCACTCCGCGATGCCCACCACGAGCCAGATGCCGGCCACACCGCCCACCGTGCACAGCAGCGTGGACAGGGCGGGGTGGCGGTGGTGGGCCTCGGGCAGGATCTCGGCCGACGCGAGGTAGAGCAGGGCGCCGCCGAAGAAGCCGAGGTACGCGCCGAGCGGTTCCTCCGGAAGGGTGAACAGCAGAGTGGACGCCGCGCCCACGACCGGGGCGAGGGCGTCCGCGAACAGCATCAGCAGGGCCTTGCGGCGGTCGTTGCCGTAGAGGCTGGTCAGTGTGTACGTGTTGAAGCCGTCGGCGAAGTCGTGGGTGATGACGGCCAGCGCCACGGCGACGCCCATGCCCCCGCCGACCTGGAAGGCGGCGCCCAGCGCCACCCCGTCGGCGAGGCTGTGGCCGACCATGGCGGCGGCCGCGGTGAGCCCGACCTGCGGGACGCGGGCGCCGTCCTCGGCGCCGTGCGCGGCATGCCGTACGGCCAGCAGGCGTTCGACGACGTGGGCGACGAGGAAGCCGGCCACGAAGAGCAGCAGGGCGAGCGGGACGCCGAAGATCTCGTCGCCCGCCGCGTGCAGGGCCTCGGGCAGCAGGTCGAGGCCGACGACGCCGAGCATCAGCCCGCCGGCCAGTCCCAGCACGAGGTGGCGGCGGTCGGTGACGCGCTGCGCCGTCCATCCGCCCGCGAGGGTCATCAGGAACGCGCCCAGCGCCACGATCACGGCCATGTGCCCCTGCATACAGATTTCCCCGCCGCCGCGCACGTCCGCTCCGGCGGGGCGGGCGGAGAACGGTTGACGCCGACGGCTCGTCACCGGCGGCCGGACGCGCGAGACTCACGACGCACGGCGCCCGTGTCGCAGCGGCGGCCGCGGCCGGGGGACGGGTGGACGACAGGTGTCCGGTGAGGTGCCGGTGACCGTGACGACGGAGGGAGGGCCCCCGGTGGGCGAGGACAGGACCCGGCTGGTGGTCGGGGTCGGCGGACGGGCGGGGGTCTCCGTCGCGGAGGTGTGCGCCCTGGTGGAGGAGACCCTGCGGGGTGCCGGACTGGCCCCGGAGGCCGTGACGGCGCTGGCCACGGTGGACTCGAAGACGGGCGAGCCGGGGCTCGTGGGGGCGGCGGAACGTTTCGGCGTGCCCCTGGTCGGCTATCCGGCCGACCGGCTGGCCGCCGTCGACGTACCGGACCCCTCGGAGACCGTGCGGAGCGCGGCCGGCACCCCGTCGGTGGCGGAGGCCGCGGCCCTCGCGGCGGGCGGGGAACTGCTCGTGCCGAAACGGCGGTCGGTGTCGGCGACCTGCGCGGTGGCCACGGCCCAGGACCACGACCTGCGCCACCACGGGGACGCCGAGGTGATCGACGCGGGCTCGGGGCTCGTGGACCTCGCGGTCAACGTCCGTACGCAGACCCCGCCGGAGTGGCTCCGGCAGCGGATCGCCGGCTCCCTCGGGGACCTCGCCGCCTACCCCGACGGGCGCGCCGCCCGCGCGGCGGTGGCCGCCCGGCACGGGCTCCCCGTCGAGCGGGTGCTGCTGACCGCCGGGGCGGCGGAGGCCTTCGTGCTGATCGCGCGGGCCCTGGACGCCGTACGGCCGGTCGTGGTGCATCCGCAGTTCACCGAGCCGGAGGCGGCGCTGCGGGACGCGGGGCACCGGGTGGAGCGGGTGGTACTGCGGGCGGAGGACGGCTTCCGGCTGGACCCGGAGCAGGTGCCGCAGGACGCCGACCTGGTGGTGATCGGCAACCCGACGAACCCGACGTCCGTGCTCCACCCGGCCGCGACCCTGGCCGCGCTGGCCCGGCCGGGCCGGATCCTGGTGGTGGACGAGGCGTTCATGGACGCCGTTCCGGGCGAGCGGGAGGCCCTGGCCGGGCGGACGGACCTGCCGGGGCTCGTGGTGCTGCGCAGCCTGACGAAGACCTGGGGGCTGGCGGGGCTGCGGATCGGCTACGTGCTGGCCGAGCCCGCGGTCGTGGCGAAGCTGGCGGCGGCGCAGCCGCTGTGGCCGGTGTCGACGCCGGCCCTGGTCGCGGCGGAGGCCTGCGTGGCGCCGACCGCGCTGGCCGAGGCCGAGGAGGCGGCGAGGCGGATCGCGGTGGACCGGGCGCACCTGCTGGCCGGTCTGGCGGAGTTCGACGAGGTGGAGGTGGCGGGGGTGGCGGAAGGGCCGTTCGTGCTGATCCGGGTCGCGCAGGCCGCGGAGGTCCGCACCCGGCTGCGCGCCCTGGGCTTCGCCGTCCGGCGCGGGGACACCTTCCCGGGCCTGGACCGCTCCTGGCTGCGGCTGGCGGTCCGGGACCGGGCGACGACGGGCCGGCTCCTCCAGGCACTGGACCGGGCCCTCACCCTCACCTCCCGCTGACCCGCGGCAGGGGGTCACCCGGACGGCCCGCCTACGATGGCCCGGGGCGCGGGGTCGCGTGACGATCCCCGCATCGGGACGCATCACCGGGGGTCGGGAATGAAGGCATCCGCCAGAGCGGGCGTGGTGCTCGCCGGGGTGGCGATCGTGGGCGGCGGCGTGCTCGCCGCACCGGGGCTGTTCGGCGGGGGCGGTGCGCCGGACTCCCGGCAGCGGCTCGGCGCCGAGCCGGGCCCCGGTACGCCGGCCCCGTCGCGGGACGCGGTCACGGGCCGGCCGTTCACCCTCGTGGCGACCGGCGACATCATCCCGTACCCCTCGATCGTCCGGCGCGCGGCGGCCGACGCCGGGAAGTCCGGGGAGTACGACTTCCGCGAGATATTCGCCGGGGTCGCACCGCTGGTCTCCGCGGCCGACCTGGCGCTGTGCCACCACGAGATACCGTACGGGCGCCCCGGCGGCCCCTACACCGGCTACCCCGCCTTCAAGGCCCCGCACCAGCTGGCGGACGCGCTCCACGACGCCGGGTACGACGGGTGTTCCACCGCCTCCAACCACACGCTGGACGACGGCTACGACGGTCTGGCCCGCACCCTGGAGCACCTCGACCGGGTCGGCATCGCGCACACCGGGTCGGCGCGCAGCCCCGAGGAGGCCGCGGCACCGGCGCTGCTCTCGGCGGGCGGCGCGAAGGTCGCCCAACTCTCGTACACGTACGGCACGAACGGCATACCGCTCCCCGAGGGCAAGCCGTGGGCCGTGAACCTGATCGACCGGGACCGGATCATCGCCGACGCGCGTGCCGCCCGGGCCCGCGGGGCGAACGTGGTGGTGCTGAGCGTCCACTGGGGCACCGAGTGGCAGACGGCCCCCGACCGGCAGCAGACGGAACTGGCGCAGGAGCTGACCGCCTCCCGTGCCGCCGACGGCCTCCCCGACATCGATCTGATCATCGGCACCCACAACCACGTTCCACAGCCCTACGAGAAGATCAACGGGACGTGGGTGGTCTTCGGCATGGGCGACCAGGTCGCCAGCTTCGTCCCGGCGGACAAGCTCCGCGGCAACCGGTCCTCGGTGCCCCGCTTCACCTTCGCCCCGGCCGCGGACCGGCCGGGGCGCTGGGAGGTGGTGAAGGCGGAGTACCTCACGCAGTACTCGGACACGGGCCCGCCCTTCCGTGTCGTCTGCGCCTCCTGCGCCGCCGCCGACGGATCGCTGCCGGCCGCCAAGCGCACCGAGTACGCCCGGATCGACCGGCAGGTCACCGAGGCGGTCACCTCGCGCGGGGCCGAGGGCCAGGGGCTGACGCACGCCACCCGTTGAGCACTCCCCTCCGTGTGCTCCCCGGGCGACGGCACCGGCGCCCCGGCCCTCGGGTCCGGCCCTCGGGTCCGGCACGTCCCGCCTGGCGGGCGGGGCCTGCCGGACCCGGCTCAGGAGGTCCGGCCGCGCCGCGTCAGGTAGAGCGCGCCGCCGCCGAGGGCCAGCAGGGACAGCGCGCCGCCGGTGATGTAGGGCGTCATCGAACCGCCGCCGGTCTCGGCGAGGTTGGCGCCGGCCGGGGTCCCGGAGCCGGCCGGCGTGCCGGGCGCCGTGCCCGTACCCGTCCCGGTGCCCGTCTGGGTCTTGACGTCGGGGTCCCCGGGCTCCTGCGCGGGCGGGTTCGCGGCGGCCGCGGTGCCCTTCGGGGTCTCGCAGCGCGCCTCCGCGAGCACGATCTCGCCGTCCACCTGCGCCACGTTCAGGTTGAGGGGGTTCACCGCCACCTTGAGGCGGAGCGCGGCCGCGGCGGCCGTGGTGGAAGTGGTCTGGGTGCCGGACAGTTCCATGCGGACGCTGCCCACGCCCGGGACGTCCAGCGTGGTGGGGCCGCCCGCGGACAGGGTGACCCTCTTGCCGAGCGCGGTCACCGTGCCGAGGACGTTCGCGCTGGCCACCGGCTTCTTCCCGGCCTCGCAGACGGCCTTGGAGGTGACCTTCTCCACCTCGATCAGGGACAGCAGGGGCAGGCCGGGCACGTGCACGGTGGCCTTGGCCAGGTTCGCCTCGGCCTCCGCCCGCTTCCGGTCCGCGGACGCCTTGGAGGTGGCCACGTCGGCGCGCAGGACCCTGACCGGCTTGTTGCCCTCGACCCCGTCCAGGGTGACGGTCAGCGCGGTCTTCTCGGCCGGGGCCGCCGGGGCCTCGACCTCGTTGAGGGTCGTCTTCAGGGGGACGTGCACGGTCTTGTTGAGCAGCCCCACGTCGAGGCCGGCCCGCAGGACGACGGCACCGGCCTTGCCCTCGGAGCCGCCCCCGCCGCCGGTGGCGTGGGCGGGGGGCGCGGTGAGCAGGGCGACCGCTCCCGTGGCGAGCAGCGCGGCCGCGGGCATGCGGAAGGTATTGCTGTTCAAGGTGGTGGAACCCCCGAGGAGTTGGGTGCCGTCGCGCGGCCAATGGGGGACATCGCGCGCGCCGACGGCTTCGACCCTCGGAATCCTTACTCAATGTGGGTGAACGGGCAGCGATCCAACGGCACTTCACCCCAAAGGGTGGTTTCCGTGCGTGGATTCGAATTGTGCTCCGCCCTCAGGCCCGCCCCGTCCTCAGGCCCGCACCGTCCCGTTCACGACCACCCGCATCGGCTGGGCGAGGCTGCGCACGTCGGCGCGCGGGTCGGATCCGTAGACCACCAGGTCCGCCGGCGCCCCTTCGGTGAGCCCCGGCCTGCCGAGCCACTCGCGCGCCCCCCAGGTCGTCGCGGAGAGCGCGGCCTGCGGCGGGATCCCGGCCTTCACCAGCTCCCCGACCTCAGCCGCGACCAGCCCGTGCGGCAGCGAGCCGCCCGCGTCGGTGCCGACGTAGACGGGGACGCCCGCCTCGTAGGCGGAGCGGACGGTGTCGTAGCGCCGCTCGTGGAGCCTGCGCATGTGGGCGGACCAGCGCGGGAACTTGGCCTCGCCGCCCGCCGCCAGCTTCGGGAAGGTCGCGATGTTCACGAGGGTGGGCACGATGGCGACCCCGCGGTCCGCGAAGAGCGGGATGGTGTCCTCGGTCAGGCCGGTCGCGTGCTCGATGCAGTCGATGCCCGCCTCGACGAGGTCGCGCAGCGAGTCCTCGGCGAAGCAGTGGGCCGTGACCCGGGCGCCCAGCCGGTGCGCCTCGGCGATGGCCGCCTCGACCTCGGCGCGCGGCCAGCACGCCGTGAGGTCCCCGGCGTCCCGGTCGATCCAGTCCCCGACGAGCTTCACCCAGCCGTCGCCGCGCAGCGCCTCGCGGCCCACGTACGCGACGAGGTCGGCGGGCTCGATCTCGTGGGCGTAGTTGCGGATGTAGCGGCGGGTGCGCGCGATGTGCCGGCCCGCCCGGATGATCTTCGGCAGGTCGTCGCGGTCGTCGATCCAGCGGGTGTCGGAGGGCGATCCGGCGTCGCGGATGAGCAGGGTGCCCGCGTCGCGGTCGGTGAGGGCCTGGCGCTCGGCGGTCTCGGCGTCGACCGGTCCGTGGGCGTCGAGCCCGACGTGGCAGTGCGCGTCGACCAGCCCGGGCAGGGCCCAGCCGGTGACCGTGGTGATCTCGCGGGCGGCCGGCGGCCGGTCGTAGGAGATCCTCCCGCCGACCACCCAGAGCTCGTCGCGGACCTCGTCGGGCCCGACCAGCACCCGTCCCTTCACGTGCAGCACATCGCTCATGGCGGCACTGTACGCGCGGCCCGCGGAGCGCGGGCGGGCGCCAGCTGCCGGTGCGGTGCCCGGCCGGCGCGGGGCCCGTCACAGGGGCAGGACGGGCCGTGTGGAGAAGTCCTCGTACAGGCCGTCGCCGTCCGGTCCGTGCACGAACTCGGCCATGGACGGGTTGCGGTTGGCGGTGGCCAGAGGGAGCCAGCCCAGCAGGTTGCCGTAGCCCCCGCACACCGACTCGCCGCCGTCCCCTCCGTGCACGGCCGCGGGGTCGCCGGTCAGTTCCGCGCGGTAGGTGTCGTGGGCGATGCGCAGCCCGAAGGCGCTCGGCCCGTTCTGCGGGCCGCCGCGGTCCCCGTACGGGATCCGGTCCAGCGGGCAGTCGTCGCCCCAGCGGAAGAGGGTGGCCGCACCGGCGCCGCAGGCGTACTCCCATTCGTCGGGGGTGGGCATCCGCAGGCCGCGGGCGGCGAGGACGTCCGGGACCTCGGCGGGCGGGACGGTCAGCTCCTCGTCCTCCACCGCCACGAGCAGCGCGGGCAGATCGGCGCTGCGCCGCGGGCTCAGCAGGCCGGCGAGGTGGGCGCGCAGGTCGGGGCCGGAGCCGAAGCCCTGCTCCAGGCTCGCCGCGTAGTCGGCCTCCTGACCGGGCGCCGGCCGCCAGCGGTCGAGGTCGAAGCCGACGGACACCGTGCCCCCCGGCACGAGGGCGAACGCCTGCCCGTCCCGTTCGATGCGGACCCGGTGCAGGGGCGCGCCCCGGTGCGGAGCGGTCTCGAAGCCCGTCAGGCGGCCGTCGGCCGCGTCGGCGGCCCGCTGCGCGAGGCGCCGGGCCGCCGCCGGGTCGAGGGAGCACCAGTGGCTGAGGGTGAGTTCGGCGAGGGACATGGCGCGCAGTCTGGCACCCGGGTCCGACAACGGGACCCGTGCTCGCGCGCGGGGTTTCAGGCCCGGTCCTCCAGGGCGTTCAGCAGCCGGTCCACGTCCGCCTCCGTGGTGTAGAGATGGAACGAGGCGCGCAGCAGGCCGGCCCGGGCCGAGGTGGCGATCCCCGCTGCCTGGAGGGAGGCCTGGCGGCCGGCGAGTCCGGGGACCGAGACGATGGCCGCCCGGCCGGGCACCGGCTCGTGGCCCAGGCGGGCGAGACCGGCGCGGTAGCGGGCGGCGAGGGCGGTGTTGTGGGCGTGGACGGCGTCGATGCCGATCCGTTCGAGCAGCGCCAGCGAGGGCTCGGCCGCGTGGTAGGCGAGGAAGCCCGGCGACTCGTCGAACCGGCGGGCCCCGTGGGCCAGTTCCGGCATGGGGCCGTAGGTGGCGTCCCACATGGACTCGGCCGCGACCCAGCCGGCGTGGAGCGGGACGAGGGAGTCCTGGGCCTCACACGACACGGTCAGGTACGAGGCGCCGCGCGCGCCGAGCAGCCACTTGTAGCCGGCGGTGACCGTGTAGTCGTACGGCGAGGCGTCGAAGGGGAACCAGCCCGCCGCCTGGGTCGCGTCCACGAGCATCCGGGCGCCGTGTGCGGCGGTGGCGGCGCGCACGGCCGCCAGGTCGGCGATCCGGCCGTCGGCGGACTGCACGGCGCTGAGCGAGACGAGGGCGGTGTCCGGGCCGACGGCCTCGGCGAGGGCGGCGAGCGGCGCGTAGCGCACCGTGAGGTCGCCGCGCACCACGAAGGGGTTGATCACGGAGGCGAAGTCGCCCTCCGGGCAGAGGACTTCGGCGCCGGACGGCAGGGAGGCGGCGACGAGGCCGACGTGGGTGGCCACGGCCGAGCCGACGGCCACCCGGCCGGTGTCCACGCCGACCAGGCGGGCGAAGGCCGCCCTGACCCGGTCGACGCGGTCGAAGTCCCCGAAGCCCGCGGGGGCGCCGGCCCCCGCGGCCTCGGCCAGCTCACGTACGGCCGCGACGGCGGACAGCGGGAGGACGCCGCAGGTGGCGGTGTTGAGGTAGGTGGTGGAGGGAGCGAACTCGGCACGGGTCGCCTCGGCGAGCGGAAGATCCATGCCCTCCACTCTGCGTGAGGGGGGACCCAAAGTCCATTGCCGATTTTTACGCGTCCACCCCAAGGAATACTTATACCTGTGGGACCGCGCAGGACCCGTCGGGCTCGCACGCGTCGGCGGGGTCGGCCGGCTCCTCCACGGCCCGGCCGGCCCACGCCTGCTCCAGGGCCCGGGTGAACACCTCGGCCGGCTGGCCGCCCGAGATCCCGTAGCGGCGGTCCAGGACGAAGAACGGCACGGCGTTCGCGCCCAGCTCCGCGGCCTCGCGCTCGTCGGCGCGGACCTCGGCGGCGTAGGCGGAGTCGTCGGCGAGGACGGCGCGTACCTCGGCCTCGTCCAGCCCGGCCTCCACGCCGAGGGCGGCCAGCACCTCGGGGTCGAAGACGGAGCGCTCCTCGCCGAAGTTGGCCCGGAACGCGAGGTCGAGCAGTTCTTCCTGGCGGCCCCGGGCGGCCGCCAGGTGCAGCAGCCGGTGGATGTCGAAGGTGTTGCCGTGGTCACGGCCCTCGGTCCGGTACGTCAGCCCCTCGGCGCGGGCGCTCTGCGCGACGTGCTCCTCCATCGCGCGCGCCTCGTCGAGGGTGCGGCCGTACTTCCGGGCCAGCATCTCCACGACCGGGGCGGTCACGCCCTTGGCGCCGCCCGGGTCGAGCTCGAAGGACCGGAAGACGACCTCCACCTCGTCGCGGTGGGCGAACTCCGCCAGCCCCTTCGCGAAGCGGGCCTTGCCTATGTAGCACCACGGGCAGGCGATGTCGCTCCAGATCTCGACGCGCATGTTCCTTCTTCTCTCCGGGGTCGCGGGGTACGGGGTACCGGGTACGGGGTACCGGGACGAAACGGTTTCTTCGGCCAAGGGTGGTCAACCGTCCGCCCCCGCGTCTCATTCCCCGGACGCCGCGGGGCCGGGACCGATCTCCAGCCGGAGGATGCGGTGGGTGCCGGCGGCCCCGTCGTCGGCGGGGTCCGGGGTCCAGCCCTGGGCGGCGTAGAAGGCCTGGGCGCGCAGGTTGTGCTCGTAGACCTCCAGCCGGACGCGGCGGACCCCGGTGCGGCGCCAGGCCTCCAGGCAGGCGGCGTGCAGGGCGGCGCCGGTGCCGCGGCGCCAGTGGTCAGGGTCGACGTGCAGCTGGGTGAGCGTGGTCACACCGTCCTCGGTCCGGTAGGCGGCCACTCCGGTGAGCCGTCCGTCCTGTTCGGCGCAGAGGACCCCGCCCTCGGCGGGGTCGCGGGCCACCGCGCGGGTCCAGCCCTCGCGGGTCCGGTCCCGTTCGGCCTGCCCGGCGTAGGCCTCCTCGGGTATGTGGCCCTGGTAGTAGGTGGCGCGGGCCCGGGTGTGGAGGGCTGCGATGGCGTCGAGGTCGGCGGGGTGCGCGGTCCTGATCATGGATGAGGACACGCGCCGGGAACCTCCGGCGGTTCCCGGCGCACGGCGGCCGCGGCGGCCGCGGCGGGCCGGGCTACTTCTTCAGCCAGGCCTGCATCATCTTCTGGGCGATCGGGGCGGCCAGCTTGCCGCCGCCGATCTCGGAGCGGTCGGTGTCGGAGTTCTCGATGACCACGGCGACGGCGATCTGCTTGCCGCCCTGCTTGCCGTAGGAGGTGAACCAGGCCAGCGGCGCGAGGCTGTTGTTGACGCCGCGCTGCGCGGTGCCGGTCTTGCCGCCCACTTCGGCACCCGCGACCTGCGCCGGCTTCCCGCCGCCCTCGGTGGCCACCGTGCGCATGGCGTCGCGGATCATCGAGGCCGTGCTCTCCTTCATGACCTGCTGGGACTTGGGGTCCTTGAAGCTCTCCAGCACGTTGCCGTTGGCGTCGGTGACCTCCGAGACCATGTGCGGGGCGACGAGCTTGCCGCCGTTCTCGACGGCCGCCGTCACCATGGCCATCTGCAGCGGGGTGGCCTGCACGTCGAACTGGCCGATGCCGGTCTGGGCGACCTGGTCGACGGACATCTTCTTCGACGGGTACTTGCTCGGCGGGTTGGTGCGGACCGGGGTGTCGATCTGCGTGTTGAAGCCGAGCTTCTCGGCGGTCGCGCGCATCTTGTCCTGGCCGAGCTTGTACGCGAGCTCGGCGAAGACGTTGTTGCAGGACAGCCGCAGGGCGGTGCGCACCGAGACGTTGTTGCAGGCCGCGGAGCCCGCCTCGCTGGGCAGCAGGGTGCGGGTGCCGGGGATCGTGTACGGGTCGGGGATCCCGGTCGGCCGGTCGATGTCGGAGACGAGCCCGTTCTCGATGGCCGCGGTGAGGGTGACCAGCTTGAAGGTGGAACCGGGCGCCTGGGGCTTGCGGAGCGCCACGTTCTCCATGGCCTTGCCCTTGTCCGCGGAGAGCTCGGTCCAGGCCTTCTCGTCGTTGGCCCCGGCGATGGTGCCCGGGTCGAAAGAGGGGTTGTTCACGACGGCGAGGATCTCGCCGGTCCCGGGGTCCAGGGCCACGGCCGCGCCCTGCTTGCCCTGGAGGGCGTCGTAGGCGGCCTTCTGCACGTCCTTGTCGATGGTGGTGAGGACGTTGCCCGGGGCGGCCCGCTTGTTGGTGAGCATGTCCATCACGGTCTTCAGCCGGCTGTCGGAGCCGTTGAGGACGTTCTTGTAGATGCCCTCCAGCATGCTCGTGCCGTAGACCTGGGAGCTGTAGCCGGTCACCGGCGCGTAGAGGGGGCCGTCGACGTAGGTCCGCTTGTAGCCGAAGTCCTTGCCGCCCGTCTTCTCCGAGCCGGTGATCGCCTCCCCGCCCACGATGATGTTGCCCAGCGGGTTCTCGTACTGCCCGATGACATTGCGGCGGTTGTTCTTGTCTTCTGCGAGGGCCCGGCCTTGGTACGCCTGCACCCAGGTGACCCGCACCAGCAGGGCCAGCACCAGGAGCAGACAGAAGACCGACGCACGCCTGATCGTCTTGTTCATCTCCCGGAGAGACGTCCCAGCGGCCCGGGCCGTTCCGCTCTGCCCCGATTGTGGCCGGGTTCTCAGCTTTTCTTCATGATGGCGTCGGCGCTCCCCGCTGCCCCGCGCGGCGGCCGCGCCCCGCCTCACATCCGGCGCGTCACCATCGTCAGCCGGTCCCGCGCCTCGAACAGCGCCGCCTTGATGACCTGTTCGTGCGCCGGCGTCAGCCGCGCCACCGGGACCGAGCAGCTCACCGCGTCCCGGGCCGGCGTGCGGTAGGGCACGGCCACCCCGAAGCAGCGCAGCCCGAGCGTGTTCTCCTCCCGGTCCACCGCGTAGCCCTGTTCCCGCACCAGCGCCAGCTCCTCGATGAGCAGCTCACGGTCGGTGGTGGTGTGCTCGGTCACGGCCTCCAGCCTCCGCGGCAGCAGCGCCCGCACCTCCGCGTCCGTGTGCGTGGCCAGCAGGGCCTTGCCGAGGGCCGTCGAGTGCACGGGAAGCCGCCGCCCGACCCGGGTGAAGGGCCGCAGGTAGTGCCGGGACGGCCGGGTGGCCAGGTAGACCACGCTGGTCCCGTCCAACCGGGCCAGGTGGATGGTCTCCGTGGTGTCGTCGGACAGCCGGTCGAGGGTGGGCCGGGCCGCGGCGACGACCTCGTCGCCGTCGATGTAGGAGCTGCCGACCAGGAGGGCCCGCACGCCGATGCCGTAGCGGGTGCCCGTCGCGTCCGTCTCCACCCAGCCCAGGTTCACCAGCGTGCGCAGCAGCATGTAGAGGCTGGACTTGGGGAGGGAGAGGTCGTTCTGGATGTCGGCGAGGCTGTGCAGGCCCGGGCGTGCGGCGAAGTGCTCCAGCAGCAGGACCGTCCGTACCGCCGATTTGACCGGTGCCGCCTGGGCGGGGACCCCCGACTCGGCCGTCGTCATACGCCTGCTTCCCCTCTGGTCGCCTCTTGTCACGCGGAGGACCCGGAAATAGAGTCCGCAGCAGATGTGATCATTCATCCACCGGAACGGCGTTCAGAATACTGAACGATCCAGGAGGCAGTGGGCCATGACAGCGACACCAGTCTGGAGTGTGGACCCCCGCACCGGGAAGCAGCGCGAACAGGTTGCGGTGGAGGCCACACCCCACGAGGTGGACGAAGCCGTACGCGCCGCCCACGCGGCCCGCGGCGCCCTCGCGGACGCCCCCGCGCGGGCGGCCTTCCTGCGCGCCGCCGCCGCGCTCCTCGACGAGTCCGCCGCGCACGTCATCGAGGCCGCCGACGCCGAGACCGCACTCGGGCCGGGCCGGCTCACCGGCGAACTGGCGCGCACCAGCGGCCAGCTGCGCGCGTTCGCCGACGCCGTGGACGAGGGGTCCCACCTCGACATCAGGATCGACCGCGCCGACCCCACCCTCAGCCCGCCGCGCCCCGAGCTGCGCCGCTACAAGGTCCCGCTCGGCGTCGTGGCCGTCTACGCCGCCTCCAACTTCCCCCTCGCCTTCTCCGTACCCGGCGGTGACACGGCGAGCGCGCTGGCCGCGGGCTGCCCGGTGGTCGTCAAGGCGCACCCCGACCACCCCGCCACCTCCGAGCTGTGCGCCTCGCTGCTGCGCCGGGCCGCCGTCGCCGCCGGACTGCCCGCCGACGTGGTGCGCGTGGTGCACGGCTTCGACGCGGGCCTGGAACTGATCCGGCACCCGCTGGTGTCCGCCGCCGGGTTCACCGGATCGGTCCGGGGCGGGCGCGCCCTGTTCGACGCGGCCGCCGCCCGGCCCGTCCCCATCCCCTTCCACGGCGAACTGGGCTCCCTCAACCCGGTCGTGGTCACCCCGGCCGCCGCCGCCGAACGCGCCGAGGAGATCGGTGCCGGGCTCGCGGGCTCGGTCACGCTCGGCGTCGGCCAGTTCTGCGTGAAGCCCGGCCTGGTGCTGGTCCCCGAGGGCACCGACGGCGACCGGCTCACCACCGAACTCACCAAGGCACTCGGCGAGACCGAGCCGGGCGTGCTGCTCGACCACCGCATGCGGGAGAACTTCGTCTCCGGGGTCCGCGAACGCGCCGCCCTGCCCGGCGTGGAGGCGCCCGTGACGCCCGGCTCCGGCGGGGAGCACACCGTCGGGGCCGGATACCTGAGCGTGAGCGCCGCGGACCTGCTGGCGGGCGAGGGGTACGAGCTCCTCCTGGAGGAGTGCTTCGGCCCGGTGACCGTCGTGGTGCGCTACGCCGGCCAGGACGAGGCCGACGCGGTCCTCGGACGGCTGTCCGGCAACCTGAGCGCCACCCTCCAGCTGTCGGCCGCCGAGGCGGCGGGCGCCCCGGGCCCGGCGCGCGCGCTGATCGAACGGGTCACCGCGCTGGCAGGCCGAATCGTGGTCAACGGCTGGCCGACCGGTGTGGCGGTGGCCCCCGCCCAGCACCACGGCGGCCCGTACCCGGCCGCCACCTCGCACTCCACCTCGGTGGGGGCGACGGCGATCGAGCGCTGGCTGCGCCCGGTGGCCTACCAGTCGATGCCGGACGCCCTCCTTCCGCCCGAGCTCCGCGAGGCCAACCCGCTGGGTCTGCCCCGCCGGGTGACCGGCGCCTGACCACGGCCGGCCGGGGGAAACACCGGGTGAGGCAAGGGAACGGCACGGCACCTCCGGTCGTTCTTGGGGCATGACCGCTATGACCCCTGGATCCAACCTGCCGCTCAATGCCGTCCGCGTGACGGTGGACGTGGCCGCGCCGGTGCGGCTCGACGTATCGGCCCTGCTCCTGACGGCCGACGGCAAGGTGCGCTCCGACGCCGACTTCATCTTCTTCAACCAGCCCACCGGGCCCGGTGTCGTCTACCGGTCCGGCGGGGGCGCGGCGCCGGACTCGGTCACCGTGGACACTTCCGCGGTGCCCCCGGGCATCGAGCGGATCGTGGTCACGGCCAGCCCGGACGCCGCCGGGCAGACCTTCCAGGGCATCGAGCCCACGGCCACCGTGCGCAACGCCGACGGCGGCGCGGTGATCGCCGCCTTCACCCCGCCGCAGCTCGCGACCGAGACCGCGCTCGTCGTCGTCGAGATCTACCAGCGGGGCGGCGTGTGGAAGGTGCGCGCCGTCGGCCAGGGGTACGCGAACGGCCTCGCCGGCATCGCCACCGACTTCGGCGTCTCCGTCGAGGAGGAGCCGGCTCCCGCGGCGGCCGCCCCGGTGGCCCCGCCCGCCCCCGCCGCTCCCCCGGCGCCGCCGGCCCCGGCCGCCTCCTACCCGCCCTCCCCCTGGCTGGGCGGCGCCACGACGCCCGCCGCCCCGCAGGCTCCGGCCCCCGCGCCGGCCGCGCCCCCGGCCGCACCGGCCGCCTCCGGGAAGATCAACCTGGACAAGGGGCGGATCAGCCTCCAGAAGAACCAGACCGTGTCCCTGGTCAAGGGCGGCCGCCCGCTGCTCTCGCAGGTCAAGATGGGCCTGGGCTGGGAGCCGGCCTTCCGCGGCGGGGACATCGACCTCGACGCCTCCGTCATCGCCTACGGCCCGCAGCGCAACCACATCGACAGCTGCTACTTCGGCAAGCTGTCCATCCTGAACGGCGCCATCAAGCACTCCGGGGACAACCTCACCGGCGAGGGCGCCGGTGACGACGAGGTCATCGTCGTGGACCTCGGCCGGCTCCCCGCCGAGGCCACCGGCCTGGTCTTCACGGTGAACTCCTTCTCCGGCCAGAAGTTCACCGACGTCGCCAAGGCCTACTGCCGTCTGATCGACGCGGCGAGCGGCGAGGAGCTGGTGCGCTTCGACCTGACCTCCGCCGAACCGCAGACCGGCGTGATGATGGCGAAGCTCATCCGGCAGTTCTCCGGGGAGTGGGAGATGACGGCCATGGGCGAGTTTGTGAAGTCGCGCACAGTGCGCGGCATGGTCAAGCCCGCCGCGCAGGCACTCTGAGCAGGTGGGCGGGCACGTGCGGCCACCGGGGCGCGGGGCGGGTGATGGAAACCACGCGTCATACGCGAGTCGCTGTCCGTGCCCGCCCGTAGCCTTGTAGGCATGCACCAGACACTCACACCCGCGGGGCCCGCCCGCCCGTCCGCCGCCGAGGCGAACGAGGCGATACGGCACCTCGTCGAGACCCGGGTGGACGGCGAGTGGCCTTCGGAGGCGTACGAGTTCCTGCTCTCCGAGTGGGCCGAGGCCTCCCGTGCGGAGGTTTCCGCCGTCCCGTGACACGGCAGCGGCGCGGACCCGAAGGCCCGCGCCGCCCGCCTGTTGCCGCCCGTCACCGCCCGGCAGGGCGTCAGTGTGCGCGCCGCCACGGCCCGGTGACGGCCAGCATGATCCCCGGGTCCTGGATGTTGGCGTAGAGGGTGCGCCCGTCCGGGGCGAAGCAGACCCCGGTGAACTCCGCGTACTCGGGCTCCTCGGGCGTTCCGATGTTCAGCTCGTTGCGGGCCAGCGGGTAGGTGCGGCCGGACTCGGTCGCGCCGAAGAGGTGCTGCAGCCCCGAGCCGTCCTCCGCGATGACGAGGCCTCCGTACGGGGACACCGTGATGTTGTCGGGGCCGTCGTACCCGCCGTCCGCCGAGGGATCGGCGTTCACCCCGATCAGCACGGTCAGCCTCATGGTGCGCCGCTTGGGGTCGTAGAACCAGACCTGACCGTCGTGTGCGCCGCCGGGGCTCTCCTCACGGGCGTAGGAGGAGACGAAGTAGGCGCCGCCGTCGGCCCACCACATGCCCTCCAGCTTCCGCCCGCGGGTCACCTCGTGGTCCGCGAACTGCCGGCGCACCGGCACCGTCCGGGCGTCGCGGTCCGGCACGTCCACCCAGTCGACCCCGTAGACGGTGCCGATCCGCGTGGCGCGCGAGAGGTCGTCGACGAACCGCCCCGAGCTGTCGGTGCACTTGGCCGCCTGGAGCGCCCCCGCGTCGGGGGCGAGCGTACGGAGCCGGCCGCGTCCGTGCCGGAAGCCGCGCGGCGGGGTCCAGCGGTAGAGCAGGCCGTTCGGGCCGGAGGCGTCCTCGGTCAGGTAGGCGTGGCCCTGGCGCGGGTCGATGACCACGGCCTCGTGGTCATAGCGGCCGAAGGCCTTGACCGGCCGCGGGTCCCGGTTGGCGCGGCGGTCGTGCGGGTCGACCTCGAAGACGTAGCCGTGGTCCTTGGTCATGCCGTTCTTGCCCGCGAGGTCGGAGTTCTCCTCGCAGGTCAGCCAGGTGCCCCAGGGGGTGGCTCCGCCCGCGCAGTTGGTGGAGGTGCCGGCGATGCCCACCCATTCGGCGACCTCGCCGCCGCGCCGGACCTCGACGACGGTGCAGCCTCCGGCCGCGGCCGGGTCGTAGACCAGGCCCTCCGCGAGCGGGACGGGGCGGTCCCAGGTCTCCCGCCGGCCCTTCAGCTCGTGGTTGTTGACCAGGAGGGTGACGCCGCGTTGGCCCTCGAACGCGGCCGTCCCGTCGTGGTTCGACGGGGTGGTCTCGCCGGACTCCAGCCGGGTGACACCGCTGTGCGTGATGACGCGGTAGGTGAATCCGGCGGGGAGGGCGAGGATCCCGGCCGGGTCGGGGACCAGCGGGCCGTAGCCGGGCTCGCAGGGCCGGCCGCGCTCGTCGCGGTGGGTGCCGTCGTCGGCCGCCAGCGCCCCCGGGGCGGTGGCGAGCGCGCCGACCGTCCCGGTGAGCGCCACGCCCGCACCGGCGATGACGGTGCGGGCGGTGAAGTCTCTACGGCTGAGCGGCATCGGGTCTCCAGGGGTGGGGAGTGGTGCGCCTGTCGTGCGGTCGTCGGCGCACACGCTCCCGCCCGCACGTGAACGGCGGCTGAACTACCCACGAAGGGGAACCGACCCCTTGCCGGTCGGCGGAATGGCCAACTCCGCACCAGGAACGGCGCATTGTCGCCACCGCCCCGGATCGGCCCTAGGGGCGCCGGGAGCGTGCCTTGAAGGCCGCCTTGCGGGCCTCCTTCGCCGTCTTCCGGTCCGGGTGCAGCCGCCCCATCGCCTCCAGGACGTACGCCGTCGAGGGGTGGTCGACCCGCCACACCTGCTCGAAGAACTCCGCGTGGTGGGCGGTCAGGGTCTCCATGAGCAGCGGCAGTTCCTCCGTCTCCCCGTCGGCGGCGAGCTGCGCCGCGATGGTGTCGACGGTCAGCCAGAACACCATCTCCGGGTCGGGTGCCGGTACGTCGGCCGCCCCGCGCTCCGCCAGCCAGACCCGGGCGAGCCCGCCGAGCTCCGCGTCGTCCAGGACGGAGCGCACCGCCGCTTCGGCCTCCGGTCCGGCGGGGGCCAGGGCTTGCTGGCAGCGCAGCCGGCGCAGCGGGCCACCCTCGTCGTCGCCGCGGGCCGCGGCCAGCAGTTCCGTGACGGCCGCGGGCAGTTCGCGGCCGGCCAGCCACTGCTCGATCTCGGCCTGCGCGGCGCCCTCGGGGTAGTGGGAGACGGCGTCGAGGAGCGCGTCGGCGCCCTTGTCCGCCAGCTCGCCGACGGCGGGCGCCTCGGCCCCCGCCTCCAGCAGCCGGGCCCGGATCCCGTACAGGCCGAGCGGGGTCAGGCGGACCATGCCGTAGCGGGAGACGTCCTCGTCCTCGTCGGCTCCGTCACCGCCCGCCGTACCCGCGGCGATCTCCTCGTCCCCGGCCTCCGCCATGAGCTCCTCGTCGACCGGGCGGAACTCCACCAGCCCGATGGGCTCCAGCTGCCGGAACTGGTCGTCGAGGCGCATCATCGCGTCCGACACCTGTTCCAGCACGGCGTCGGTCGGGTCGCCCATCCCGTCGGGCACGACCATGGACGCGGCGAGCACCGGCAGCGGCACCGGGCGGTCCGCCGCCCCGCCCCCGGCGACGGTGAGCAGGTAGAGGTTGGTGAGGACCCCGTCGAGGAAGTCCGCCTCGCGTCCCGGGTTCCAGTCGAGGCGGTGGAAATCGATCTCGCCGCCGGCGTCCAGGGCGTCGACCAGGTCGTCCAGGTCGGGCACCGCCGCGTCGGCGAGCACGGTGTCCAGGGCGGCGAGCCACAGGTCGAGGACGTCTCCGGGGGCGCCGCCCGTCACCAGCGCGAGGTCCTCGCCGGGCGCGGCCGTGCCGAAGGCCTCGTCGGCTTCCGGCGCGCTCCCGCCGTCAGCGGCGTCCTCGTCCGGCTCGGTCACCTCCACCAGCCCGGTGTCGAGGGCCACCCGCCACGCCTGGCTCGCGTACCCGGCGGAGTCCGCGTCGCCGGTGTCGAGGCCGAGGTGCGCCGCGGCCTCGGACAGCTGCTCGGCGGCGAGCTCGCCGCCGGCGCCGACGCGCGTCGCGGGCCCGGCCCACCGGGCGAGCCGCACGGCCCGGGCGAACAGCGGGGCGCCGAGCGCGTCGCGGGCCAGCTCCGCGTCGGAGTGCAGCCGTACCGGCGGCAGTGTGGGGTGCGACTCAGCGGACATGCGGCGGGTCTCCTCGCGGACGCGGTGGGGTGGAGCGGGCAGTGACGGGCGCCACTGCGGCCGCTCCGTCATGTACGCCCGAAAACCGGCGACATGGCCGACATGACGGGCGGTGCGGGCATGGCGGATGTGGCGCAGACGACACTCCCGGCCGCCATGCGGCGCTCCAGCGTAGACGCATATCGGGCACCCCTGCCGGGCCATCCCCTTTGGTTCATCCCACAGTCGGCTGCCGTCTTCCCTGGAGGGCTTGACAACTTTGCTGACCAACCAGGAAATTGACGCGCGTAGACGTATCGGGGGCGGCAAGACCACCGCGGACCCCGATGCCGCACCCCCCTCCTTGACCCTCTCCCACACCGGAGTTCCTGACCATGCGCTCCTCGCATCCCCGTTCCGCCGCCGTCGCGGCCCTCGTCGCCTCCGCGCTGGCCACCGGCCTGCTCGCGGGCTCCGCCGACGCGGCCGAGGGCGCGGCGTCCGCCGAGCCGGTCCGCATCCACGACATCCAGGGCACCACCCGCATATCCCCGCTCAACGGCAAGCAGGTCGCCGACGTCGAGGGCATCGTCACCGGCGTGCGCACCTACGGCTCGCGCGGCTTCTGGATCCAGGACCCGGACGCCGACGACGACGCCGCCACCAGCGAAGGCGTGTTCGTCTTCACCAACGCGGTCCCGACCGTCGCCGTCGGCGACGCGGTCAAGGTCTCCGGCACGGTCGGCGAGTACGTCCCCGGAGGGGTGAACTCCGGCAACCAGTCGGTCACCCAGATCTCCAAGCCCGCCGTCACCGTGGTCTCCTCCGGCAACGCGCTGCCCGAGGCCACCGCGATCAACGAGTACACCGTGCCCGCCGAGTACACCCCGGCCGGCGACCCGGCCGCCGGCGGCAGCATCAACGGCCTGACCCTGGACCCCGCGCGCTACGCCCTGGACTTCTACGAGTCCCTCGAGGGCATGAACGTCAAGATCGGCACCTCGCGGGTCGTCGGCGCCACCGACCCGTACTCGGAGCTGTGGGTCACCGTGAAGGGCTGGGAGAACGCCGCCAAGCGCGGCGGCACCGTCTACGGCTCCTACGAGTCCCAGAACACCGGCCGCCTGCAGATCCAGCAGCTCGCGCCCATCGCGCAGCAGCCCTTCCCGGTGGCCAACGTCGGCGACAAGCTGACCGGTACGACCGAAGGCCCGCTGGACTTCAACCAGTTCGGCGGCTACACGCTGGTGGCCCGCACCCTCGGCACCGTCAAGGCGGGCACCCTCGCCCCCGAGAAGACCAAGCCGCAGACCGAGCAGGAGCTCGCGGTCGCCACGTACAACGTGGAGAACCTCGACCCGACGGACCCGCAGGAGAAGTTCGACGCGCTGGCGAAGGCGGTCGTCGAGAACCTCGCCTCGCCCGACATCCTCGCCCTGGAGGAGATCCAGGACGACAACGGCGCCAAGAACGACGGCACGGTCTCGGCCGAGCAGACCCTGACCAAGTTCACCGCGGCCATCGCGGCTGCCGGCGGCCCCGCCTACCAGTGGCGGACCGTCAACCCGGAGGACAAGAAGGACGGCGGCGAGCCCGGCGGCAACATCCGTCAGGTCTTCCTCTTCAACCCCGCCCGCGTCTCCTTCACCGAGCGCGCCCCGGGCGACGCGGTGACCGCCACGGGCGTCGTCAAGGAGAACGGCAAGACCCACCTGACCCACTCCCCCGGCCGCGTGGACCCCGCGAACCCGGCGTGGGCCGACAGCCGCAAGCCCCTCGCGGGCGAGTTCGTCTTCCGCGGAAAGACGGTCTTCGTGATCGCCAACCACTTCGGCTCCAAGGGCGGCGACGAGGGCCTGACCTCCCACCACCAGCCGCCGCTGCGCTCCTCGGAGGCCAAGCGCCTCCTCCAGGCGCAGGCCGTGAACGGCTTCGTGAAGCAGATCCTGGCGGAGGACAAGAACGCCAACGTCCTCGTCCTCGGCGACATCAACGACTTCGAGTTCTCGGCGACCACGGACGCGCTGGCGGACGGCGGGGCCCTGTACCCGGCGATCAAGTCGCTGCCGAAGGCGGAACGGTACTCCTACGTCTACCAGGGCAACGCCCAGGTGCTGGACCAGATCCTGACCAGCCCGGCGATCAAGAAGTTCACGTACGACAGCGTCCACATCAACGCGGAGTTCGCCGCCCAGAACAGCGACCACGACCCGCAGGTGCTGCGCTTCCGCCCGTGACCCCGGGGCGATGAGCAGCAGGGGGCCCGCCCGCCGTCCCGGACGGGCCCCCTGCCACACGAACGGGCCTTCGCCGCCATCTCGTCGGACGCCCGCAACGAGATGCTGGTCCTCACGGACGGGGACGCGGACGCCGGCGCGGATGCGGGCGAGGTCGTCCTCGGCTGCCTGCAGCCGACGTACGTACCGGGCCTGGGCCAGGGCGGCCGGGATCGGGCCCTGGTGGAGGCCGTACGGGTCCGCGCGGACCGGCGGGGCGAGGGCCTGGGCGCGGAGCTGATGCGGCTGGCCGTGGAGCGGGCCCGCGGGCGCGGCTGCGGCCTGGTCCAGCCCACCAGCAACAAGCAGCGGGGCGCGGCCCACCGCTTCTACGAGCGGCTGGGCTTCGCCCGCAGCCACGAGGGGTTCAAGCTGCACCTCTGAAACCCGTACGAGGCCGCCACGGGACCTTCTCGGCGGAGTCGGGGACTTTCGACCCTGGCGTGACGTGCGCCACATCTTCACCGAATAGACCGGTTGTGGTGTTGAGTATCTGCACGCCCGATCTTGTCCCGGCTCGTACCGACCGCTCTCCCCGGAGGATCCTGGTGTTCCCCTCGATCTCCCTCGCCCAGGAAATCGGCCTCGCCGTCCTGCTGACGGCCGTACTCGTCTGGTTCGGCGTCGGCCGCATGGTGCGGGACGGCCGGTCCCACCGCCCGCAGCCGGGAGCCCCGCAGGCCCTTCCGCTGATCCCGGCCCAGCGCAGCGCGGCCGGGCACCCGATGGAGACCGTCCAGCTGACCGAGGCGGAGGAGCAGGCCTTCGCCGGCCTGGTCCGCACGATTCCGCTGCACTGAGCACCCGTACGAAGCGGCGAGGTGCCCCGATGACGGTGTTCGCGTGCCGTGCGTGCCGACGCGCGGTGACCCCGGCCGTCGCCGAGCGGCCCCTGCCGGATCCGGGAACCGACGACGGGTGGTTCCGGCCCGAAGTGTCGCCGGCGGACGCCGACGGCCACACCGACGCGCCGATCGTGCGGATGGCTCCGGGGACGTTCGCCGTAGATCCCGAACCGTCCGGCCCCCCGTACGTGCTGGAGGCCTCCTCCGGCCTCCTCGTCGAGTCCGGCCCGACGGGCACCGTGGTCCTCCATCCCGGCGACGGCATCCACCTGGAGGCGCACCCCGACCCGGAGCTGCGCCGCGGGTACTGCTGCGGGATGGACGGCGAGTGGGGACCGAACCTGGTGTGCGTCTGCGGAGCCGTGGTGGCCACCGTGTACTCGGACTGCTACCAGGTCCAGGAGCTGAGGCTGCAGCCCGGCGCCGTCGAACGCCGCGACTGACGGCGCGGACCCCAGGGCCGGGCCGGCGGGCGGGCGGAACGCGCCGAGCGCCGTCCGGGACCGCGGTGGGTCCGGGACGGCGCTCGGGGACGTCGGCTGCGCCGGGGCGTCAGTCGTTGCTGTGCAGGACCTCGTTCAGGCCGCCCCAGTTCGCCTTGTACGGGCGGGCCTCGACGGCGCCGGTGACCGAGTTGCGGCGGAAGAGGATGTTGTCGGCGCCGGAGAGCTCCAGGGCCTTGACGACCTGGCCGTCCGGCAGGGTGACGCGGGTGCCCGCGGTCACGTAGAGGCCGGCCTCGACGACGCACTCGCTGCCGAGGGCGATGCCGATGCCCGCCTCGGCCCCGACCAGGGTGCGCTCGCCGATCGAGATGATCTGCTTGCCGCCGCCCGAGAGGGTGCCCATGGTGGACGCGCCGCCGCCGATGTCGGAGCCGTCGCCGACGACGACGCCCGCGGAGATGCGGCCTTCGACCATGGAGGTGCCGAGGGTTCCGGCGTTGAAGTTGACGAAGCCCTCGTGCATGACGGTGGTGCCCTCGGCGAGGTGCGCGCCGAGGCGGACCCGGTCCGCGTCGGCGATGCGCACGCCCTTGGGCGCGACGTAGTCCGTCATGCGCGGGAACTTGTCGATCGAGGTGACCTGGAGGTGCAGGCCCTCGGCGCGCGCCTTGAGGCGGACGGTCTCGACCTGGTCGACGGCGACGGGGCCGAGCGAGGTCCAGGCGACGTTGGTCAGCAGGCCGAAGACGCCGTCGAGGTTCTGGCCGTGCGGCTTGACCAGGCGGTGGCTGAGCAGGTGGAGGCGCAGGTACGCGTCGTGCGCGTCCAGCGGCTTGTCCTCCAGGGAGGCGATGACCGTGCGGACGGCTACGACCTCGACCCCGCGGACCTCGTCGCTGCGGATCGCCTTGGCGGCGGCGGCCCCGAGGAGCTCCACGGCCTGCTCGGCGGTGAGGCGCTCGGTGCCGGCCGGGCCGGGCTCGGCGACCAGCTCGGGGGCGGGGAACCAGGTGTCGAGGACGGTGCCGTCGGCGGTGAGGGTGGCAAGTCCGGCGGCGACGGCGCCGGTGGTACGCGTAGCAGTCATATCCGAAACCTAACCGGCGACGGCCCGAGGTTGCGAACCGGTCTCATGTGCCGGTCGGGCCACGTGTCGCCGCTGCCGTGCCGAGGCCCACAGCACCACCCCGCCGGCTCCCGCCGCCAGCACCGCGCACGCCGGCCACAGCATCCCCGGCGCGTGGGAGTACAGCGTTCCGCCCAGGGTCGGCCCGAGGACGACCCCGCTGACCGAGACGCCCGCGTACAGGCTCTGGAACCGCCCGACGGCGTGCTCGGGCGACTCGTCGGCGACATGGGCGGTGGCCGTGGTCTTGTAGAGGATCTCCCCGAGGCTCAGCAGCACCATCATCGCCACCGCGGTGCCGATCCCGGGGCCGAGCAGCAGCACGGCGTGGGCGGCGCCGACCAGGAGCATGCCCGTGCCGATCACCGGCAGCGCGGGCCGGCGGCGCAGGGCCACGGCCGCGGGCAGCTCCAGGAGCAGGATCACCCCGCCGTTGAGGGCGATGACGAGCCCGAAGACCCTGGCGTCCAGGCCGTGGTCGGCGAGGAAGACGGGGAAGGTGGAGTACTGCTGGCGGTAGACGACGTCGGTCACGAGGACCGCGCCGAGCAGGGCCAGGAGGGCCGGACGTGCGCGCAGTTCGGCCAGTGTGCCGCGGCCCCGACCCCCGTCCGGGGCCGCGGGGTCCTTGCGGGCGGCGCCGCGCGCCGGGACGACGCGCGCGGTCCAGACGGCGAAGAGCAGGGTGCCGAGGCCGTCGGCGACGAACAGCCAGTCGTAGGAGAGGCCGACCGCGACCAGGGCGCCGATCGGCGGCCCGAGGGTGAACCCGCCGTTCGAGGCGCAGCGCACCAGGGCGAAGGCCTGCCGGCGGGCCCCCTCGGGGACGGTGACCGCGACCAGCGCCGCATTGGCGGCCCTCACCACGCCGGAGGCGTACTGGGCGGCGGGCAGCGCCACCCAGAGCAGCGGCAGGGGCAGCAGCGGGAGTGCGGAGAGCACCAGTCCGCCCACGACGGAGGCGGCGAGCAGGACCCGACGGTGCCCGAAGCGGTCCCCGTACCAGCCGCCGGTGAAGTTGCCGACGACCAGGCCGACTCCGCCGATCCCGCTGATGAGGCCGGCCTCGGAGGTGCCCAGTCCGCGCGGGCCGGTCAGGTAGAGGAAGACGAAGACGAACGTGAAGCTGACGACGGCGTTGACGAAGACCCCCGCAGCCAGCAGCCACACGACCCTCGGTATGTCCTTGAACCCCTGCAGCACACCCGTGCCCCCCTGCGTTCCGAGTAAGTTCCTTTTGGGAACGGACTATGTCAGCATGACAGCCTTGGGTCAACGGACAAAGGGAGTGCCCATGGCCCAGCGCACGCACCTCGGCGACGCGGACTGCTCCATCGCCCAGGCCCTCGACGTCGTGGGCGACTGGTGGACGCTGCTCATCGTGCGCGACGCCGCGCGCGGTCTGCACCGCTTCGACGAGCTCCAGCGCGAGCTCGGGGTCTCCCGCAAGGTCCTCGCGGAGCGGCTGAAGCTGCTCGTGGAGGCCGGGGTGCTGTCGCGCGAGCCGTACCAGGACCGTCCGGTACGGCACGAGTACCGGCTGACCCCGCGCGGGCGGGCGCTGCTGCCGGTCCTGGTGGCCCTCCAGGACTGGGGAGACACCTGGGTCCTGGGAGACGGAGAGATGACGGCGACGACCGACGAGGCATCGCGCGAGGCGGAACGGGTGCACGCGCTGCGGGGCACCCGGGTGCCGGAGCTGCTGCTGCCGGACCGTTTCGGCGGGCTGGGCGACCCGGTGGCGGACACCCCCTTCACCGTCCTGTACTGCTTCCCCGGCGCCTACGCGCGCGCCGAGTCCTACCCTCCGGGCTGGGGCGGGATCCCGGGCGCGCGGGGCTGCACCCTGGAGTCCTGCACGTACCGCGACCAGCTCGCGGAGTTCACCGCGGCCGGCGCCACCGTGCACGGGGTGTCCACCCAGCGGCCCGACGAGCAGCGGGAGTTCGCGGAGCACGAACGGCTGCGCTTCCCGCTCCTGTCGGACGCCGAGCTGACGCTGACGGCCGCGCTGCGCCTGCCGACCTTCCGCGCGGCGGGCGTGAGCCGCATCAAGCGGCTGACCCTGGTGATCGACCGCGAGCGCACCGTCCGCGAGGTGTTCTACCCGGTCCTGGACATCGAGGCGAGCGTCCGGGCGGCCCTGGACTGCGTCCGCTCGGGCGGGCACGGCGACGCCTAGGCCGCGCGATCCGCACCGGGCAGGGCCGGATGGCGCGGGCGGGATCGGGCGGGATCGGTCACGGGTGGCGGATCCGCCGGGGCGGGCCGGGCCCGGTCGCCGGATCCCGCCGGGCCGGGGCTCCGTCGCCGGATGTCAGGCCGTGCGCAGGACCCGGGACAGGACCTCGCGGGCGTACGCCTCGTCGTACGCGGTGTCGGTCAGCAGGACCTGGAGGGTGATGCCGTCCATCACCGCCACCAGCGCCCGGGCCGTCACCGGATCGGTCCGCCGGGTCAGCTCCTCGGAGGCCGCCGCGTACCACTCCGCGGCCACCGGCCGCAGGGCCGGGCGACGCAGGGCGGCGACGTAGAGCTCGTACTCCAGCTCCGCCCGGGCGCGGTCCGGCGCGAGGAACTCCCCCAGCAGCCGGGCGAGCGCCCCCGCGAGGTCGGTGTCCGGGTCCGCCAGCGCCGGCGAGTCGGCCACCGTGCGCGCGAGGCCCTCGTTGGCCTGCCGCAGGGCCGCGACCAGCAGGTCGTCGAGCGTCTTGAAGTGGTAGGTCGTCGACCCCAGCGGCACGTCCGCCTCCGCGGCCACACTGCGGTGGCTGAGCCCGGCGATCCCCTTGTCGCCCACCACGCGGATCGCCGCGTCGATGATCCGCTGGGCCCGCTCGGGGTCGTGGCGCCGCCTGGCCGGGGACATCAGTGCGCCCCGCCGAGGTTCAGCAGGACCACGCCCGCGATCACCAGGGCGATCCCGGCGATCTTCGCCGCGGTGGCCTGCTCCCCGAGGAAGACCATGCCGATCGCGGCGATGGCGGCGGTGCCGACCCCGGCCCAGATCGCGTAGGCCGTGCCGACGGACAAGGACTTCAGGGTCTGCGCGAGGAGGGTGAAGGCGATGGCGTAACCGAGCAGGGTGCCCAGCGAGGGCCAGAGCCGGGTGAAGCCTTCGCTGTACTTCATGGCGGTGGTTCCGGCGACCTCGGCGGCGATGGCCGCGGCAAGCAGCGCGTAGGGCATGCGTACAACTGTACACAGCGATGCGTACGGCCGTACACAAGCCCGGGGAATTCACTGCTGTGCCCCTGACAAGCTGGGATACGGTGTGCGTTCGACGGGGGAACGAGAGTACGGAGCACATGCATGACGCAGAACACAGGGTGGGGACCCGCGGGGGCACCCGGTCCCGGCGGCTGGGGCGGTCCCCAGCCGTGGGGAGGATGGGCCCCGCCGCAACCGCCCAAGCCGGGGGTGATCCCGCTGCGGCCCCTGGGCCTCGGGGACATCGTGAACGCCTCGTTCGCCACCCTCGGACGCCACTGGAAGCCCCTGGCCGGCGCGATGCTGGCGGTGCAGGGCGCCTGCCTGCTGGTGATGGCCCTGCTGGCGGGCGCCGCGCTCGCCGTCGTCCACGAGCACATCGAGCCGGTCTTCGACCCGCCCTACGGGCAGGACCCGGCACCCGAGCACCTCACCCCGTTCCTCGTCGCCGCGGTCGTCCTCTTCGTGCTGCTGCTCGCCGTGGGACTGGTGGCCCTGGCGATGCTGACGGCGCTCTTCCCGGCGGTGCTCCGCGAGTCGGTGATGGGCCGGCCCACCACCTTCCGCGCCATGTGGAGCGAGGCCCGGCGCAGGACCCCCGCGGTCCTGGGCACGCTGGCCCTCACGATCCTGATCGCGGGAGCCCCCCTGCTCGCCGCGCTGGCGGTCGCGGTCCCGCTGATGATCGTCTCGCTCGCGGGCGACGACCCCTCCTCCGGAGCCGTCGCGCTGCTGCCCGTCCTCCTGCTGGCCGCCCTGCCGGTGACCGTCTGGCTCCAGGTCCGGCTCAGCCTGGCCCCCGCCGCGGCGGTCATGGAGGAGGCCGGCCCGGTCACGGCGCTGCGCCGCTCGGCCGCCCTGGTCAAGGACCACTGGTGGCGGGTCTTCGGCATCGGCATGCTGGGCGGGATGATCGGCGCGAGCATCGCCTACGTGATCCAGATGCCCTTCCAGTTCATCGGCATGTTCGGGCTGATCCCGCTCATGGCCGAGTCGGGCGGCGGTTCCGAGAGCGTCGACATCGCCGGGATGACGGTCGCGATCGGGTTCGGCCTCCTCTGCGTGCTGGTGGGCGGCACCCTGGGCCAGATGTTCCAGACCGGCTACACCCAGCTGGTCACCGGCCTGCTCTACGTGGACCGGCGCATCCGGCACGAGAATCTCGTCCCCCACATGCTCGCCGAACTCGCCGCGCAGGCCCCGGGGACCGCTCCCGCATCCCCCGTGCCCCCGCAGCCGGACCCGACGCAGCCCCACCCGCCGCAGTCCCACCCGACGCAGCCGGACCCCCGCGCGGACGGCTGAGCGGCGCGCGCACACGAGAAGGGCCCCCGGCGATCGTGCCGGGGGCCCTTCTCCGTGCCATGACGGCCCGGGGGGACGTCGGTAGGTCTCAGACGTTGAAGCCGAGCGCGCGCAGCTGCTCGCGGCCGTCGTCCGTGATCTTGTCCGGACCCCACGGCGGCATCCAGACCCAGTTGATCCGGAGCTCGTTGACGATGCCGTCCGTGGCCGACTTCGCCTGGTCCTCGATGACGTCCGTCAGCGGGCAGGCCGCCGAGGTCAGGGTCATGTCGAGGGTGGCGATGTTCGCGTCGTCGATGTGGATGCCGTAGATCAGGCCCAGGTTGACGACGTCGATGCCCAGCTCGGGGTCGACCACGTCGTAGAGGGCCTCGCGGACCTCCTCCTCGGTGGCCGGCTTGGTCGACGCTTCGGGCGTCGCGTTCTCGGTCATGCCGTCTTCCTCTCCGCGTCGCCCAGGGCCTGGGCGGTCGCGTCCTTCCACGCCATCCAGCTCAGCAGGGCGCACTTCACACGGGCGGGGTACTTGGAGACGCCGACGAACGCGACCGCGTCCTCCAGCACCTCCTCCATGGCCTCGTCGGGCTCGATCTTGCCCTTGGACTGCATCATCTCCAGGAACACGGCCTGGATCTTCTGCGCCTCGGCCAGTTCCTTGCCCACGAGCAGCTCGTTCAGCACGGAGGCGCTGGCCTGGCTGATGGAGCAGCCCTGGCCCTCGTAGCTGACATCCGTCAGCGTCTCACCGTCGTACTTCACGCGCAGCGTGATCTCGTCGCCGCACGTCGGGTTGACGTGGTGCACCTCGGCGTCGCCGTCGCGCAGGCCACGCCCGTGCGGGTGCTTGTAGTGGTCCAGGATCAGTTCCTGGTACATCGAATCCAGCTTCACTGCGTCCTCGTCGCCTCGTCCGTCAGCCGAAGAAGTTCCGTACGTGCTCCAGCCCGTCGATCAGCGCGTCGACGTCCGCCGGAGAGGAGTACAGGTAGAAAGACGCTCGCGTCGTCGCCGGAATTCCGTACCGCAGGCAGACCGGGCGTGCGCAGTGGTGTCCCACGCGGACCGCGATGCCCTGCTCGTCCAGGACCTGGCCGACGTCGTGCGGGTGGATGTCGCCGAGCACGAAGGAGATCGCGGCGCCGCGGTCCTCGGCCGTGGTGGGGCCGATGATCCGCAGGTCGGGCACCTCGGCGAGGCGCTTGATCGCGTACTCGGTGATCGCGTGCTCGTGCGCGGCGATCTTGTCCATGCCGATCGCGGACAGGTAGTCCACGGCCGCGCCGAGGCCGACGGCCTGGGCGATCGGGGGCGTACCGGCCTCGAACTTGTGGGGGGCCGGGGCGTAGGTCGAGGCGTGCATCGACACCGTCTCGATCATCTCGCCGCCACCGAGGAACGGCGGCAGGTCCTCCAGGAGCTCCTGGCGGCCCCACAGGACGCCGATGCCGGTCGGGCCGCACATCTTGTGGCCGGTGAAGGCCACGAAGTCGGCGCCGAGCGCCTGCACGTCCAGCGGCATGTGCGGAGCGGCCTGGGAGGCGTCGATGAGCACCAGCGCGCCGACGTCCTGGGCGCGCCGGACGATCGCCTCGACCGGGTTGACCGTGCCCATGATGTTGGAGACCAGCGTGAAGGAGACGATCTTCGTCTTCTCCGTGATGACCTCTTCGATGTTCGACAGGTCGAGCCGGCCGTCGTCGGTGAGGCCGAACCACTTCAGCTTCGCGCCGGTGCGCTGCGCGAGCAGCTGCCACGGGACGATGTTGGAGTGGTGCTCCATCTCGGTGATGGCGATCTCGGTGTCGCGGTCGACCCGGTAGGGCTCGTCGGCCCAGCCGAGCATGTTCGCGACCAGGTTGAGCGACTCCGAGGCGTTCTTGGTGAAGATCACCTCGTCGCGGCTCGGCGCGTTGATGAAGGCGGCGACCTTGTCGCGGGCGCCCTCGTACAGCGCCGTGGCCTCCTCGGCCAGCACGTGCACGCCGCGGTGGACGTTGGCGTTGTGCTGTTCGTAGTACTCGCTCAGCGCGTCGAGTACCTGGCGCGGCTTCTGCGAGGTCGCAGCGTTGTCCAGGTAGACGATCTTCTTCCCGTCGTGGACCACACGATCCAGCAGGGGGAAGTCCTTGCGGATCGCCTCGATGTCGAGGAGGCCAGGCAGCTGTGTCACGCGGTCGCGCCACCCTTCACGTACTTGTCGTAGCCCTCGTTCTCCAGCTGGTCGGCGAGCTCGGCGCCGCCGGACTCGGCGATGCGGCCGTTCGCGAACACGTGCACGAAGTCGGGCTTGATGTAGCGCAGGATGCGCGTGTAGTGGGTGATCAGCAGGGTGCCGACCTCACCGGACTCGCGGACGCGGTTGACGCCCTCGGAGACGATGCGCAGCGCGTCGACGTCGAGGCCGGAGTCGGTCTCGTCGAGGATCGCGATCTTCGGCTTCAGGAGCTCCAGCTGCAGGATCTCGTGGCGCTTCTTCTCACCGCCGGAGAAGCCCTCGTTGACGTTGCGCTCGGCGAAGGCCGGGTCCATCGACAGCTGCTCCATCGCGGACTTGACCTCCTTCACCCAGGTGCGCAGCTTGGGGGCCTCGCCGCGGATGGCGGTGGCGGAGGTGCGCAGGAAGTTGGAGACCGAGACGCCGGGGACCTCGACCGGGTACTGCATGGCGAGGAAGACGCCGGCGCGGGCGCGCTCGTCGACGGACATCTCGAGGACGTCCTCGCCGTCGAGGGTCACCGTGCCGCCGGTGATCGTGTACTTCGGGTGGCCGGCGAGCGAGTAGGCCAGCGTGGACTTGCCGGAGCCGTTCGGACCCATGATGGCGTGCGTCTCACCCTGCTTGACGGTGAGGTCGACGCCCTTGAGGATCTCGCGGGCGCCGTTCTCGGCCTCGACGGAGACGTGCAGGTCGTGGATTTCAAGCGTTGCCATGGATACCTCAGGACTCCTGGGTGAGGGAGACGAGCACGTCGTCCCCTTCGATCTTTACGGGGTATACGGGGACGGGGCGCGTCGCGGGCAGACCCGAGGGCTTGCCGGTGCGCAGGTCGAAGGCCGATCCGTGCAGCCAGCACTCGATCATGCAGTCCTCGACCTCGCCCTCGGAGAGCGAGACGTTCGCGTGCGAGCAGATGTCGTTGATCGCGAACACCTCCCCCTCGGTGGACACGATGGACACCGGCGTGCCGTCGAGTTCCACCCGCTTGGGGGTGTCCTCCTCCAGCTCGCTCAGCGCACAGGCCTTGACGTAGTTCATCAGACGGAACCCTGGAGCTCGGCCTCGATCTTGGCGATCAGGCGCTCCTCGATGTCGTCGACACCGATCTGCTGGACGAGCTCGGCGAAGAAGCCGCGGACGACCAGGCGGCGGGCCTCGTCGGCCGGGATGCCGCGGGCCTGGAGGTAGAAGAGCTGCTCGTCGTCGAAGCGGCCGGTGGCGGAGGCGTGGCCGGCGCCGACGATCTCGCCGGTCTCGATCTCCAGGTTCGGCACGGAGTCGACCCGCGCCCCGTCCGTGAGGACGAGGTTGCGGTTCATCTCGTACGTGTCGGTGCCCTCGGCGCTCTTCTCGATGAGAACGTCGCCGATCCAGACCGCGTGGGCGTCCTGGCCCTGGAGCGCGCCCTTGTAGACCACGTTGGACGTGCAGTGCGGGGCGTCGTGCGTGACCAGGAGGCGGTGCTCCTGGTGCTGGCCGGCGTCCGTGAAGTACAGGCCGAGCATCTCGGCCTCGCCGCCGGGGCCCGCGTAGGTGACGCGCGGGTGCAGGCGGACGAGGTCGCCGCCGAAGGTGACGACGACGGACTTGAAGCTCGCGTCACGGCCGACGAGGGCGTTGTGCTGCGAGGTGTGGACGGCGGTGTCGTCCCAGTCCTGGACGGACACGAAGGTGACCTTGGCGCCGTCGCCGACGAGGATGTCCACGTTGGCGGCGCGCACGCCGTCGCCGGTGTGGTCGATCACGATGATCGCCTCGGCGAAGGGCTTCACGTCGAAGACGGTGTGCCCGAAGGTCGTGCCGCCCTCGCCGTGCAGGGCGACGCGGATGGGCTCGGCGAGCACGGTCTCCTTGGGCACGGTGACGACCGTGGCCTTGGCGAACGCGGAGAAGGCCTGCGCGGCGACGCGGTCGACGGGGGTGCCGGCCTTGCCGATCCGCTCGTCGCCGCGCTCCACGGACTCGACGGTGACGCCCTCGGGCGCGTCGATCTGGGCCTTCATCGTGCCGTTGGCGACCGCGGTGCCGTCGTGCAGGCCCTTGAGGCGGGCGAGCGGGGTGAAGCGCCACTCCTCCTCACGGCCGTGCGGGACCGGGAAGTCGGCCACGTCGAAGGACGGGGGCGCGCTCATCCGGGTGGCGACGGTGGACTCGGCGGCCACCGCGATCGCGCCGGCGGTGGTGGAGCCCGCCGCGGGGGTACCGCCCTGAACCGTCAGGTTCTTGGGGGCGTTCTGAGCCTCAGCCATGGCTGTCGTCTTGCTCTCTTCCTACGTCTACAGAATCGTCGCTGTACTGCGGTACGGGGGCGTGCGGCCGGTCAGCCGACCGAGCCCTCCATCTGCAGCTCGATCAGCCGGTTGAGCTCCAGCGCGTACTCCATGGGCAGCTCCTTCGCGATCGGCTCGACGAAGCCGCGCACGATCATGGCCATGGCCTCGAACTCGGTGAGGCCGCGCTGCATCAGGTAGAAGAGCTGGTCGTCGGAGACCTTGGAGACGGTCGCCTCGTGGCCCATCGTGACGTCGTCCTCGCGGACGTCCACGTACGGGTACGTGTCCGAGCGGGAGATCGTGTCGACGAGCAGTGCGTCGCAGAGCACGTTGGACTTCGATCCGGCCGCGCCCTCGCCGATCTCGACGAGTCCGCGGTAGGAGGTGCGGCCGCCGCCCCGGGCCACCGACTTGGAGACGATGTTCGAGGAGGTGTTCGGCGCCATGTGGACCATCTTGGAGCCGGCGTCCTGGTGCTGGCCCTCGCCGGCGAAGGCGATGGACAGGGTCTCGCCCTTGGCGTGCTCGCCCATCAGGTACACGGCCGGGTACTTCATCGTGACCTTGGAACCGATGTTGCCGTCGATCCACTCCATGGTCGCGCCCTCGTACGCCACGGCGCGCTTGGTGACCAGGTTGTAGACGTTGTTCGACCAGTTCTGGATCGTCGTGTAGCGGCAGCGGCCGCCCTTCTTCACGATGATCTCGACCACGGCGCTGTGCAGCGAGTCCGAGGAGTAGATCGGGGCGGTGCAGCCCTCGACGTAGTGGACGTAGGCGTCCTCGTCGACGATGATCAGCGTCCGCTCGAACTGGCCCATGTTCTCCGTGTTGATGCGGAAGTAGGCCTGGAGCGGGATGTCCACGTGGACACCCTTGGGGACGTAGATGAAGGAGCCGCCGGACCACACCGCGGTGTTCAGCGAGGCGAACTTGTTGTCGCCGACCGGGATGACCGTGCCGAAGTACTCCTGGAAGAGCTCCGGGTGCTCCTTGAGCGCGGTGTCCGTGTCGAGGAAGATGACGCCCTGCTCCTCCAGGTCCTCGCGGATCTGGTGGTAGACGACCTCGGACTCGTACTGGGCGGCGACACCGGCGACGAGGCGCTGCTTCTCCGCCTCCGGGATGCCGAGCTTGTCGTACGTGTTCTTGATGTCCTCGGGCAGGTCCTCCCAGGAAGCGGCCTGCTTCTCGGTGGAACGCACGAAGTACTTGATGTTGTTGAAGTCGATGCCGGAAAGGTCGGAACCCCACATCGGCATGGGCTTCTTGTCGAAGAGCCTCAGGCCCTTGAGGCGGAGGTTCAGCATCCACTCGGGCTCGGACTTCTTCGCCGAGATGTCGCGGACGACGTCCTCGGACAGACCCCGCTTGGCGGCGGCGCCGGCCGCGTCGGAGTCGGCCCAGCCGTACTCGTAGTTGCCCAGACCCTCGAGCTCAGGGTGAGCAGTCTCCGTGGTCATGCGGGGTTCCTCCCGGCCGTACTTGCTGATGTGTCGGTCTGTGTGGTGCTCGCGCCTCGCGGAATGAACGTCGTGCACACTCCGTCGCCGTGGGCGATCGTGGCGAGGCGCTGCACGTGCGTCCCGAGCAGGCGTGAGAAGACTTCGGTCTCCGCCTCGCAGAGCTGCGGGAACTGCTCGGCCACGTGGGCGACCGGGCAGTGGTGCTGGCAGAGCTGTTCACCGCTGTGCGGACCGGGAGCGCTCTTCGCCGTAGCAGCGTACCCGTCCGCGGTCAACGCCTTGGCCAGGGCCCCTGCGCGGTCCGCGGGTGCGGCCGCCTCGACGGCCTCCCGGTAGGCGCGCGCCTGCGTCTCCATGCGTGCCCTGGCGAACGCGGCGACCGCCGCCTCGCCCCGCTCGCCGCCGCCGGCCGACTGCGCGATCCAGCGCAGGGCGTCCGCGGCGAGCGTGTCGTAGGACTGGTCGAAGGCGTCGCGGCCGCAGTCGGTGAGCGCGAAGACCTTGGCGGGCCGGCCCCGGGTGCGTGCGCCGTACACACGCTGCTCACGGGGTTCGACCACGTCGTCGGCGACGAGCGTGTCGAGGTGGCGGCGGACGGCGGCCTGGGTGAGGCCGAGACGCCGGGCGAGGTCGGCGACGGTGGACGGACCGTGGTCCAGGATCGAGCGCGCCACGCGGTTGCGGGTTGACCGCTCCCCGGTGGCGAGCTCCCCCTGGGGGGTCTCGATCATCCGTTCGCCGTTTTTCACAACGCCATTGTTGCGTAATTAACCGAGCCCGGACAAGCCGTGACGGACGCCACTACCGGTGGTCTCCATCACTAAGGGTTACCTTATCTATCGACGGAGAGTTATTCGGAAGAGTTAATTCCGCAATGCCCCCGAACCCTCCGGACCTCGGCCGAACAGCCTCCCACCAGCATTCCTTCACCCGCCGCCGAGCCCGCCCGCGGAAACGGAACCACCCGGAAAGGATCACGCAAACCCACTGAGCCGTCCGGGGCCCGCCGCAAGGAAAAGAACCGCATTCGCGACGTGGCGTTCGAATACCCCGGGCGACCGGACCCGGAACCGGGGACCCCCGCGCACGCTCCGTAGACTCACCCCCCATGAGCAACGACCCCGCCGTGGAGATCCGCGGACTGGTGAAGCGGTACGGCACCAAGACAGCGGTGGACGGCCTGGACCTCACCGTCCGCAGGGGCTCCGTCACCGCGGTCCTCGGTCCCAACGGCGCGGGCAAGACGACCACGGTGGAGACCTGCGAGGGCTACCACCGCCCCGACGACGGCATCGTCCGCGTCCTCGGCCTCGACCCGGTCGCCCAGGCCGCGGCCCTGCGCCCGCGGATCGGGGTGATGCTGCAGTCCGGCGGGGTCCACTCCGGAGCGCGCGCCGTCGAGATGCTGCGCCACATGGCCACGCTGTACGCCCACCCGGTCGACCCGGACCTCCTGGTCGAGCGCCTCGGCCTCGGCAGCTGCGGCCGCACCCCCTACCGCCGACTGTCCGGCGGCCAGCAGCAGCGCCTGTCCCTGGCCATGGCGGTCGTGGGCCGCCCCGAGCTGGTCTTCCTCGACGAGCCCACCGCCGGTCTGGACCCGCAGGCCCGCCGCGCGACCTGGGACCTCGTACGGGAACTGCGCACCGACGGGGTCACCGTCGTGCTCACCACCCACCACATGGACGAGGCCGAGCAGCTCGCGGACGAGGTGGCCATCGTGGACGCCGGCCGGGTCGTCGCCCACGGCAGCCCCGGGCAGCTGTGCCGGGGCGGCGCCGAGAACACCCTGCGCTTCACCGGCCGCCCCGCCCTGGACCTGGCCTCGCTGCTGAAGGCCCTGCCCGACGGCACCCGGGCCGCCGAGGTCACCGCGGGCGTCTACCGGGTCACCGGCGACGTCGACCCGCAGATGCTGGCCACCGTCGCCTCCTGGTGCGCCCAGAACGGCGTGCTGCCGGACAGCCTCTCGGTGGCCCGGCACACCCTCGAAGACGTCTTCCTCGAGCTCACAGGCAAGGAGCTGCGCTCATGAGCGCCGGCACGTTCACCCCCGCCCCGGGGGCCGCGCCCGTGTCCCGCATGATCCTCGCCCAGACGGCGCTGGAGACCCGGATGCTGCTGCGCAACGGGGAGCAGCTGCTGCTCACCGTGATCATCCCGTCGCTGCTGCTGGTGCTGTTCTCGGCCGTCGACGTCATCGACACCGGCGCGGGCGCGTCCGTGGACTTCCTGGCCCCGGGGATCCTCGCGCTCGCGGTGATGTCCACCGCCTTCACCGGCCAGGCCATCGCCACCGGCTTCGACCGCCGCTACGGCATCCTCAAGCGGCTGGGCGCCTCGCCGCTGCCCCGCTGGGCCCTGATGACGGCCAAGACCCTGTCCGTCCTGGTCACCGAGGTGCTCCAGGTCGCCCTGCTCACGGTGATCGCGCTGGCGCTGGGCTGGTCGCCGCACGGCAACCCGCTCGCCGTGGCGGCGCTGCTGCTGCTGGGCACCGCGGCGTTCTCGGGCCTCGGGCTGCTGATGGCCGGCACGCTCAAGGCCGAGGCGACCCTGGCGGCCGCGAACCTGGTCTTCCTCCTGCTGCTGGTCGGCGGCGGGGTGATCGTGCCGATGGAGAAGTTCCCGGACGCCGTGCAGTCGGTGCTGGGTCTGCTGCCCATCTCGGCCCTCTCCGGCGGTCTGCGCGAGGTGCTCCAGCACGGGGCCGCGCTGCCCTGGGGCGACGCCGCCGTCCTCGCGGCCTGGTCCGTACTCGGTCTGGGCGCGGCGGCGCGGCTCTTCCGCTGGGAATGAAACCCTTTCCCTCGCGGCGGCGCAGCCGCGAGGATGGGCGCCTCCACACATGAAGCCGGGGGGCGGACATGGTGCAGCGGGAGGCCGTTCTACGGCTGGACGACCGGTGGGCGCGGGTACGGGCGGGGGACGGGCCCACGGAGCCGGCGGAGCACCAGCAGCTGCTCGACGAACTGATCGGCGCCCTGCGCGCCCTCCCCGACGACCCGGAGTGCACCGCGCTCCTCGGCCTGCGCCTGGCCGACCGGGCCGCCCTGCGGTTCGCCGCGGGGGACCGGGCGGGCGCCCTCGCCACGATCGAGGAGGGCCTGCACAGTTCCGAACGCGCGGCCCGGCACTCCCCCGAGTTCGCCCGCTGGTACGCCCGGGGGCTGATCAACCACGGGGTGTGGCTCGCCTGGCCGCTGAGCGACGGCGACCGGCTGCCGAGGCATCCACTGGGGCCGGGGGCCGGCGAGGGCCCGAGCGCCATGGAGCGCGCCGCCGGTGAGCGCGCCCGCGACCTGACCCGGACCGCGGTGGAGGTGTGGACCGGGCTGGACCAGGGCGATCCGGTCAACCGGCGCGGGCTCGCCCAGGCGAAGGTCTTCCTCGGGGACCGCCTGGCCGAGCTGGGTGCCACCGAGGACGCCGTGGCGTGGGCCGTCGACGCCGAGGCCGACTTCCGGCGGCTGCTGCTGTCCGGGCCCGCGGAGCGGGGCGCCGAGGAGGCCGAGGAGGCCCTGGACCACCTCGGTCGCCAGCTCGAACTGCGCCTGCGCTTCCTGGGCTTCGACGCCCTGGTCGGCCTGCGCGCGCGGGGGCTGCTGCCCGAACGGCTGCTGCCGCAGGCGGTGGTGGCCGCCCGTATCCGGTCGGTGGAGGAGCCGGAGATCTCCGCCCGGCTGCGCCTCGGCGGGGAGCAGGTGCGGACGATGCTGGAGGTGACGCCGTGGCTCGCCGTGTGGCGCTTCGACGTGCGCGGCCCCGACGGCCTGTGGAACGCGCTGCCGCATCCCTGGCACAGCACCACAGAAGTGAGGAACCGGACGGCTGCAGACGTAGCGGACGAATTGATACGGGGGTTCACCGGCTCGCCCGCTCACCCCGGAGACGGCGCCCCCTGGCGCGTCCACGTGTGGTGGCACGAGGAGGGCGACCCCGCGGGAGCCGCCTTCCGGTGGGCGGCGGGGCCGGACCCGGCGACCGGCACCCCCTCGTGAAAGTTTGCACAAGGGGTCGCCTACGATATGGGACGTGTTGAACCCCCTCGCCCACATCGCCAGCCGCTGGACCCCGTCACCCCGGACCGTCCAGCGGGCCGCACTCGCCGCGCTCGTCATGAGCGTGGTCATCGTCGTCACCGGCGGCGCGGTTCGGCTGACCGGATCCGGCCTCGGCTGCGACACCTGGCCCAAGTGCACCGACGACAGCCTCTTCGTGACGCAGGAGCAGGGCTTCCACGGCGCCATCGAGTTCGGCAACCGCATGCTGACCTACGTGCTCAGCGCGGCCGTCGGCTGGGGCATCGTCGCCGCCCGCTCGGCCGAGCCGTGGCGGCGCTCCGTGACGAAGCTCGGCTGGGTGCAGTTCTTCATCGTGCTGGCGAACGCGGTGCTCGGCGGCATCACCGTCCTGACGGGGCTCAACCCCTACAGCGTGGCCGGGCACTTCCTGCTCGCCACCCTGCTGATCACCGTGACGACGCTCACCTGGCAGCGCATCCGCGAGGGCGACGGCGCCCCGAAGCCGCGGGTGCCCGGCCCGGTGCGCAAGCTGTCCTGGGCGCTGCTCGCCACCACCTTCGTCCTGATCGCGGCGGGCACCGTCGTGACCGGCTCCGGTCCGCACGCCGGCGACAGCAGCGAGATCAAGCGGATGCCCTTCGACTGGGACACCACCGCCCACGTCCACGCCGTGGCCGCCTGGCTGGTGTGCGCGCTCGCCGTCGCGATGTGGCTGGTCCTGCGCGTCGTGGACGCCCCCTCCGACACCCGGGCCCGCGCCCGGGACCTGCTGGTCGTCCTGCTCGCCCAGGGCGCGATCGGCTACGTGCAGTACGCCACCCAGGTGCCCGAGGCCCTGGTCGCCGCGCACATGCTCGGCTCCTGCCTGGTGTGGATCGCCGTGCTCCGGCTGGCGCTGAGCCTGCGCGAGCGGCCGTCCGAGCAGGCCGTGGCCCCGGCGGAGGACGACGCCCGGCTCTCGACGGTCTGAGCCCTCCCCCTCAGTCCCCGTCCAGGCGGTAGACGCGGCGAGCGTTGCCGGCCGCGACCATGGCGGCCACCCGCTCCGCGTCCCGCCAGGACCAGGACCCCTCGGCGACCCAGCCGCCGAGCACGCGGGTGAGCGCGTCCCGGAACACCAGCGCGCCGACCGCGTGCAGCTCCGGCAGCCGCCGGCCGCCGCTGGAGAACATCACCTTCCCGAACGGCGCGTGCTCCAGCAGCTCGGCCAGCACGCCCGCGGCCCGCGCCCCGCTCCGCCCCAGGGCGGCGCCGGCGTCGGCGTACACGTGGGGGAACGCCTCCGCGAGGGCGGCCGCCTGCCGGTGGTACGGGTGTCCCCCGAGCAGGACCAGCCGTGTGCCCAGGCCCGCCGTCGCCCGGAGGAACCCGGTCAGCGGTACGGGATCCGCCGCGCCCGTGCGCAGCTGGAGCGGCAGCCCGGACGCCACCGCGCTCCACAGCAGGTGCCGCAGGAGGACCGGGTCACGGACCTCGCCGCCCCGGGGCCGCCCGGCCAGCCACCGCCCGGCGGCCCCGCGCACCTCGCCCGGACCGGGCGGGCCCGGGGCGCAGGCCGGGCCGCCGGGGCGGTCGAGGGCCGTGGCGCAGGTGAAGGCCGCGGCTCCGGCGGCGGCGTGGTGGACGGCCTCGGCGAGGTTGGCGAGGAAGGCGGCGACCGTGCCGGAGGTGTCCGCGACCTGCTCGGCGAGGGGCTCCAGCCGGACGGTCTCGAAGGCCTCCGCGTCGGCGGCGAGCGCCAGCTCCTTGGGGCCGGTGCGCTCGCCGTCGGGGTCGTCGGCCGCCGGCCCGGGGTCGACCAGGTAGGCGGCCACTCCGGAGCCCCTCAGCAGCCTGCGCGCCGATTCGGCGGGGCCGAGCTCGCGCCGCCGGGCCAGATAGCGGGCGGGGGCGGCGTGCGGCTCCAGGCCCAGCAGCGGCGGGCACCAGCGGCGGACGGCGAAGCCGGTCTGGGTGTCGAAGAAGGTGGTGCCCGCGGCGGGCGGGCCCGCCGAGCGGATCAGGTGGGTCTCGAAGGTGCCCAGGCCCGGCTCCGTACGGAGGAATCCGTGGCAGTACTGGTCCACCAGGGGCGGCGTTTCGATCATCCGGGCATCCCGTTGCGGACGTGGGGAAGGCGCTTCCACACGTCCTAACGGGTGAGCGGGGTGTGAGGTGTTGCTCGGGCTGTTGACCGAGACGCACTCCGCCCCCGGACGGGTCCGGGGGCGGGAGGGTCAGGCAGCCGGGTTCGCGGGCCCGCCGAGCTGGAGGCCGGCCATCCGCGTCCACTCGTACGGACCGGTTCGCACCCGCAGGGCGAACTCGCCGTCGAACTCGTCGTGGAGGGTCAGCCCGGCCTTCTGGGCGGCGAGCTCCGCCACCGCGTAGGTCGGCGCCACCAGGTCGCCCCATCCGCCGTCGGTGCCGACGAGCACGATGCGGGTGCCCGCCTGGCCGATGTGGGCGAGCTGGCCCTCGGCGCCGCCGTGCTCCTTGGCGAACGCGCCGATCTGCTTGGCCAGCTTCGCCGCCTTGCGGTCCTGCTTCTTGTCCGCGGCGCCTGCGGCGGCGGCGGTGTCTGCGGTGTCTCCCATGGAAGCCATGCTACCGGCGAGTAATCAGCGGAGGAAGGGATCCACGGCCACCGCCACGAACAGCAGCGACACGTAGGTGATCGACCAGTGGAACAGACGCATCTCCTTGAGCTTCGCGCCCGTCACGCCCGCCTTGGCCCGCGCGTGCAGCGCGTGCGCCTCCCACAGCCACCAGCCGCCGGCCAGCAGCGCCACCGAGGTGTAGAACCAGCCGGTGTAGCCGAGCGGGGTCAGCAGCAGCGAGACGCCGACCATCACCCAGCTGTAGAGGACGATCTGCCGCGCCACGACCTTGTTGCCCGCGACGACGGGGAGCATCGGCACGCCGACGCGCGCGTAGTCGTCGGCCACCTTCATCGACAGCGGCCAGTAGTGCGGCGGCGTCCAGAAGAAGATGACGAGGAAGAGGATGACGGCGGCCCAGGAGACCTCGTTGCGGACCGCGGACCAGCCGATGAGCACCGGCAGGCAGCCCGCGATGCCGCCCCAGACGATGTTCTGGGTCGTGCGCCGCTTCAGCAGCATCGTGTAGACCACGACGTAGAAGAGGAGCGCGCCCAGCGACAGCGCCGCCGACAGCCAGTTGATCAGCAGGCCGAAGAACAGGGTCGACACCACACCGAGGGTGATGCCGAAGACCAGGCACTCCCGCGGGCTGACCATGCCGGTCACCAGCGGGCGCTGCGCGGTCCGGTCCATCAGCGCGTCGATGTCGCGGTCGATGTACATGTTCAGGGCGTTGGCGCCGCCCGCGGACAGGTAGCCGCCGACGCAGGTGGCCAGAACCAGCCACAGCGACGGCACGCCCTGCTCCGCCAGGAACATCACCGGCACTGTGGTGATCAGCAGAAGTTCGATGATCCGCGGCTTGGTCAATGCCACGAAAGCCATGACGCGGGTCCCGAACGGCCGGTGACCGGGGCTCGTCCCGAGCACCCCCGCTGGACGGGATTCGACGGCCGTCACGCACACCCCTGAGAGAGAATCCAGCAAGCTCCGACTCGGGCCGCCCAGAAGGTCGGCGCCCGGCTAAGGCTTGCGCGTACCACGCCACTCTAGACGTTGCCCTCACCCCGCCCTGCGCCGGGGTCGCTTCGTGTTGGGCCGATCGGACCGTGCGTACCTACGGGCGACGGCGCCCCCCGCGCACGCGTGGGCGGGTGAACGGCGACGGGCGGCACGGTGACGGACTGCCTGCACTCGAATAGCTGCACGCCGTTGCGGGGGTAGGCTCGGAATCGCCGGTGCACCGTTCGTCACCGGGATACAACATGTGGAGAGGAGCCCTGACCCACGGTGAGCACCAAGCCGACCACCACAGAGCTCGAGTGGACCGAACTGGACCAGCGGGCCGTCGACACCGCCCGCATCCTGGCCGCCGACGCGGTCCAGAAGGTCGGAAACGGCCACCCCGGTACGGCGATGAGCCTGGCCCCCGCCGCGTACACCCTCTTCCAGAAGGTGATGCGGCACGACCCGGCGGACCCCGAGTGGGTGGGCCGCGACCGTTTCGTGCTCTCCGCGGGGCACTCGTCCCTCACCCTGTACACCCAGCTGTACCTGGGCGGGTTCGGGCTCGAACTGGACGACCTGAAGGCGTTCCGCACCTGGGGCTCGAAGACCCCGGGCCACCCCGAGTACGGCCACACGACCGGCGTCGAGACCACCACCGGCCCCCTCGGCCAGGGTGTCGCCAACGCGGTGGGCATGGCCATGGCCGCCCGCTACGAGCGCGGTCTGTTCGACCCCGAGGCCGCCCCGGGCACGTCGCCGTTCGACCACATGGTCTACGCGATCGCCGGTGACGGCTGCCTCCAGGAGGGCATCTCCCACGAGGCCTCCGCCCTCGCCGGCCACCAGAAGCTCGGCAACCTCGTCCTCCTCTGGGACGACAACCACATCTCCATCGAGGGTGACACGGAGACGGCCGTCTCCGAGGACACCATGAAGCGCTACGAGGCCTACGGCTGGCACGTCCAGCGCGTCGAGCAACAGGAGAACGGCGACCTCGACCCGAAGGCCCTGTTCGCGGCGCTCCAGGCGGCCAAGGCCGTCACCGACCGCCCGTCCTTCATCGCGGCCCGCTCGATCATCGCCTGGCCCGCCCCGCACGCCCAGAACACCGAGGCCGCCCACGGCTCGGCGCTCGGCGACGACGAGGTCGCGGCCACCAAGCGCGTGCTCGGCTTCGACCCGGAGCAGACCTTCGAGGTCGCCGACGAGGTCATCGCCCACACCCGCAAGGCGCTGGACCGGGGCCGCGAGGCCAAGGCCGCCTGGGAGAAGGACTTCTCCGCCTGGCGCACCGCCAACCCGGAGCGCGCCGCCTCCTTCGACCGCATCAACGCCAACGAGCTGCCCGCGGGCTGGGAGGACGAACTCCCCTCCTTCGAGGCCGGCAAGGCCGTCGCGACCCGCGCCGCCTCCGGCAAGGTCCTCCAGGCGCTCGGCGCGGTCATCCCGGAGCTGTGGGGCGGCTCGGCCGACCTCGCCGGCTCCAACAACACCACCATCGACAAGGATTCCTCGTTCCTGCCGGTGGGCAACCCGCTGCCGGAGGCCGACCCGTACGGCCGCACCATCCACTTCGGCATCCGCGAGCACGCCATGGCCGCGGCCATGAACGGCATCGCCCTGCACGGCCACACCCGCATCTACGGCGGCACCTTCCTGGTGTTCTCCGACTACATGCGCAACGCCGTGCGCCTGTCCGCCCTGATGCACCTGCCGGTGACCTACGTGTGGACGCACGACTCCATCGGCCTCGGCGAGGACGGCCCGACCCACCAGCCGGTCGAGCACCTGGCCTCGCTGCGCGCCATCCCGGGCCTGACGATCGTCCGCCCGGCCGACGCGAACGAGACCGCGATCGCCTGGCGCGAGATCCTCAAGCGTCACACCAAGGTGTTCGGCAAGGGCACCCCGCACGGTCTGGCCCTCACCCGTCAGGGCGTGCCGACGTACGAGGCCGACGAGAACACCGTCAAGGGCGGCTACGTGCGCTTCGAGGCGGAGGGCGGCGACGCCCAGGTCGTCCTCATCGGCACCGGTTCCGAGGTGCACGTGGCCGTCGAGGCGCGCGAGCAGCTCCAGGCCGCCGGCATCCCGACCCGCGTGGTCTCGATGCCGTCCGTCGAGTGGTTCGAGGAGCAGGACCAGGCGTACAAGGACAGCGTCCTGCCGCCCTCCGTCAAGGCCCGGGTCGCGGTCGAGGCGGGCATCGGCCTGACCTGGCACCGCTACGTCGGTGACGCGGGCCGGATCGTGTCGCTGGAGCACTTCGGTGCCTCGGCCGACGCGAAGGTGCTGTTCCGCGAGTTCGGGTTCACGCCGGAGGCCGTCGCCGCCGCCGCCCGCGACTCCCTCGCCGCCGCCGCGCGCTGACGCCCGTACTACACCAGTAGGAGATGCAATTCCCATGACAGACGCACTCAAGCGCCTCTCCGACGAAGGCGTGGCGATCTGGCTGGACGACCTGTCCCGCAAGCGCATCACGTCCGGCAACCTGGCCGAGCTCATCGACCAGTCGCACGTGGTCGGTGTCACCACCAACCCGGCGATCTTCCAGAAGGCGATCAGCGGCGGCGAGGGCTACGAGCAGCAGCTCACCGACCTCGCGACCCGCAAGGTCACCGTGGACGAGGCGCTGCGCATGATCACGACGGCGGACGTCAGGGACGCCGCCGACATCCTGCGCCCCGTCTACGACCGCACCGACGGCCAGGACGGCCGCGTCTCGATCGAGGTCGACCCCCGTCTGGCCCACAACACCGCGGCGACGATCGCCGAGGCCAAGCAGCTCGCGTGGCTGGTGGACCGGCCGAACACGCTCATCAAGATCCCGGCGACGAAGGCCGGCCTGCCGGCGATCACCGAGGTCATCGGCAAGGGCATCAGCGTCAACGTCACGCTGATCTTCTCGCTGGAGCGCTACCGCGAGGTCATGGACGCCTACCTGGCGGGCCTGGAGAAGGCCAAGGCCGCAGGCCTGGACCTCTCCCTGATCCACTCGGTCGCGTCCTTCTTCGTGTCCCGCGTGGACAGCGAGATCGACAAGCGCCTGGACGCCGTCGGCACCGACGAGGCGAAGGCCCTCAAGGGCAAGGCGGCGCTCGCCAACGCCCGTCTGGCCTACGAGGCCTACGAGGAGGTCTTCTCCTCGGACCGCTGGACCGCCCTGGAGCGCGCCGGAGCCAACAAGCAGCGCGCGCTGTGGGCCTCGACGGGCGTCAAGGACCCGGCGTACAAGGACACCCTGTACGTGGACGACCTGGTCGCCCCGAACACGGTGAACACCATGCCGGAGGCCACCCTGGAGGCCACCGCGGACCACGGCCGGATCACGGGTGACACCGTGCGCGGCACCTACGAGCAGGCCCGCGCCGAGCTCGACGCGGTCGCGAAGCTGGGCATCTCGTACGACGATGTGGTTCAGCTGCTGGAAGACGAGGGCGTCGAGAAGTTCGAGGCGTCCTGGAACGACCTGCTGAAGTCGACCGAGGCGGAGCTGCAGCGCCTCGCCCCCACGGAGGCCTGACCACTTTGTCTGTAAACGGAGCGAACCCGCTTCGTGACGCACAGGACCGGCGGCTCCCGCGTATCGCGGGGCCGTCCGGCCTGGTCATTTTCGGCGTTACGGGTGACCTGTCGCGCAAGAAGCTGATGCCTGCCGTCTACGACCTGGCCAACCGCGGCCTGCTCCCCCCGGGCTTCTCGCTGATCGGGTTCGCCCGCCGCGAGTGGGAGCACGAGGACTTCGCCCAGGAGGTGTACGAGGCGGTCAAGGAGCACTCGCGCACCCCCTTCCGTGAGGAGGTCTGGGCGCAGCTGGTGCAGGGCTGCCGGTTCGTGCAGGGCGACTTCGACGACGACGCCGCCTTCGAGACCCTGAAGGCGACGATCGAGGACCTGGACAAGGCGCAGGGCACGGGCGGCAACTTCGCCTTCTACCTGTCCGTCCCGCCCAAGTTCTTCCCCAAGGTGGTCCAGCAGCTCAAGGACCACGGCCTGGCCCAGAAGGAGGGCTCCTGGCGGCGCGCCGTCATCGAGAAGCCCTTCGGCCACGACCTGAAGAGCGCCGAGGAGCTCAACAAGGTCGTCCACGAGGTCTTCCCCCGTGACGAGGTCTTCCGCATCGACCACTACCTCGGCAAGGAGACCGTCCAGAACATCCTGGCGCTCCGCTTCGCGAACACGATGTTCGAGCCGATCTGGAACCGGTCGTACGTCGACCACGTGCAGATCACCATGGCCGAGGACATCGGCATCGGCGGCCGGGCCGGCTACTACGACGGCATCGGCGCCGCCCGCGACGTCATCCAGAACCACCTGCTCCAGCTGCTCGCGCTGACGGCGATGGAGGAGCCCGGCTCCTTCCACCCCAAGGCGCTGGTGGCCGAGAAGCTCAAGGTGCTGACCGCGGTGGAGCTGCCCGAGGACCTGGGCAAGCACACCGTGCGCGGCCAGTACTCGGCGGCATGGCAGGGCGGCGAGAAGGTCGTCGGCTACCTCGAAGAGGACGGCATCGACCCCAAGTCGAAGACCGACACCTACGCGGCCGTCCGTCTGGAGATCAACAACCGCCGCTGGGCGGGCGTCCCCTTCTACCTGCGGACCGGCAAGCGCCTGGGCCGCCGGGTGACGGAGATCGCGGTGGTCTTCAAGCGGGCCCCGTACCTGCCGTTCGAGTCGGGCGCGACCGAGGAGCTGGGGCAGAACGCCCTGGTCATCCGGGTGCAGCCGGACGAGGGCGTCACGGTCCGCTTCGGCTCCAAGGTCCCGGGCACCTCCATGGAGGTCCGGGACGTCACGATGGACTTCGCCTACGGCGAGTCCTTCACGGAGTCGAGCCCCGAGGCGTACGAGCGGCTCATCCTCGACGTGCTCCTCGGCGACGCGAACCTCTTCCCCCGCCACCAGGAGGTCGAGCTGTCCTGGAACATCCTCGACCCGATCGAGGAGTACTGGGACAAGCACGGCAAGCCCGCGCAGTACCCGGCGGGAACCTGGGGGCCGGTCGAGGCGGACGAGATGCTCGCACGAGACGGACGGAGCTGGCGCCGGCCATGAAGATCGACCTCACGGAGACCAACTCCAGCAAGATCAATGCCGCGATGGTGCAGGCACGCCGGGACATCGGCACGCCGGCCGTGGGCATGGTCCTCACGCTGGTGATCGTGACCGACGAGGAGAACGCGTACGACGCGCTCAAGTCGGCGAACGACGCGTCCCACGAACACCCCTCGCGGATCGTCGTCGTCATCAAGCGGGCCAGCCGCTCCCCACGCAGCCGCCGTGACGCCCGGCTCGACGCGGAAGTCCGCGTCGGGGCGGACGCCGGCAGCGGTGAGACGGTCGTGCTCCGCCTTCACGGCGAACTGGTCGACCACGCCCAGTCGGTGGTTCTCCCGCTGCTCCTCCCGGACGCCCCCGTGGTCGTCTGGTGGCCGGACGGTGCCCCGACGGACCTGGCGGGCGACCCGCTGGGCGCGCTGGGGCAGCGCAGGATCACGGACACCTACTCCTGCGAGGACCCCGTGGGGACGCTCGGCGCCCGGGCGGGCGCCTACGCCCCCGGTGACACGGACCTGTCCTGGACCCGGATCACCCCGTGGCGTTCCATGCTGGCCGCGGCACTGGACCAGCAGGCCCTGGGCGTCGTCTCGGCGACCGTCGAGGGCGAGGCCGACAACCCGAGCTGCGAGCTGCTGGCGATGTGGCTGGCCGACCGGCTCCAGGTCCCGGTCCGGCGCACGCTGTCGGCGGGTCCGGGCCTGACGGCCGTACGTCTGTCGACCAAGGACGGCGACATCGTCCTGAACCGCGCGGACGGCGGCCTGGCGACGCTGTGCATGCCGGGGCAGCCCGACCGGAACGTGGCGCTCAAGCGCCGTGACACGGCCGAGCTGCTGGCGGAGGAGCTGCGCCGGCTGGACCCGGACAACACGTACGAGGCCTCGCTGAAGTACGGCGTGTCCCAGCTGGCGGCGGCCTCCTCGAAGCCGGAGGCCGAAGCTCCGGCCACGGATGAGGCGGTCGCTCCGGCCAAGGCCGAGCCTTCGAAGCCGGCCGCCAAGCCGTCGAAGAAGACCCCGGCCAAGTAACCACCCGCTGCGCGGAGCTTCTCCCCGCCCTTTCGCCGGGTCCGGGCGGGGACGGGCTCCGCGCAGCGGCATGCGCACCCCCGGAACTCCACAGAAGGCGGCAGCACATGGGTATGACGACTCCCCAGGTCGTCGTCCACCGGGACAAGGAGCTGATGGCGCAGGCCACGGCCGCCCGGCTCATCACGAAGATCGTGGACGCGCAGGCGGCCCGCGGCACCGCGTCCGTGGTGCTCACCGGCGGACGCAACGGCAACGGCCTGCTCGCCGCGCTCGCCGCGGCCCCGGCCCGCGACGCGGTCGACTGGCAGCGGCTCGACCTGTGGTGGGGCGACGAGCGCTACGTGCCCGCCGACGACCCCGAGCGCAACCACACCCAGGCCCGTGAGGCCCTGCTCGACTCCGTCCCGGTGGACTCGGCGCGCGTCCACGTGATGCCGGCCTCGGACGGCCCGTACGGGGCCGACGTGGACGCGGCCGCGGCGGCCTACGCGGCCGAGCTCGCGGCGGCGGCGGGTCCGGAGGACCACGGGCCGGTGCCCCGGTTCGACGTGCTGATGCTGGGCGTAGGCCCGGACACGCACGTGGCCTCGCTCTTCCCCGAGCACCCGGCGGCCCGCGAGACCGAGCGGACGGTGGTCGGCGTCCACGGGGCCCCGAAGCCCCCGCCCACCCGGGTCTCGCTGACGCTTCCGGCGATCCGCGCGGCCCGCGAGGTCTGGCTGCTGGCGGCCGGCGAGGACAAGGCCGGGGCGGTCTCCATCGCCCTCGGCGGGGCGGGCGGGGTGCAGGCCCCGGCCGCCGAGGCCTACGGGCGCTCGCGGACCCTGTGGCTGCTGGACCGGGCCGCCGCGGCCAAGCTCCCGGCCGGGATGTATCCGCCGGTCTCCTCCTGACGACACGCACCCCCACGTACGCGAAGGGCCCGCTCTCCCGGAGAGAGCGGGCCCTTCGCGTACGTGACGTACGTGACGTACGTGCCGGTCAGCCGCGGCCGCGCAGCGTCCGGTAGGTGGCCACGAGGGCCTTGGTGGAGGCGTCCAGGCCGGGGACGTCGGCACCCTCGGTCAGGGCGGGCTCGACGCGCTTGGCGAGGACCTTGCCGAGCTCGACGCCCCACTGGTCGAAGGAGTCGATGTTCCACACGGCACCCTGGACGAACACCTTGTGCTCGTAGAGGGCGATCAGCTGACCGAGCACGCCCGGGGTGAGCTCGGGGGCCAGGATGGTAGTCGTCGGGTGGTTGCCGTGGAAGGTCTTGTGCGGGACCAGCGGCTCCGGGACCCCCTCGGCGCGCACCTCGTCGGCGGTCTTGCCGAAGGCCAGGGCCTGGGTCTGCGCGAAGAAGTTCGCCATCAGCAGGTCGTGCTGGGCGGCCGGGGCGGCCTCCAGCTCCGCGACCGGGCGGGCGAAGCCGATGAAGTCGGCGGGGATCACCTTGGTCCCCTGGTGGATGAGCTGGTAGTAGGCGTGCTGCCCGTTGGTGCCGGGGGTGCCCCAGACCACCGGGCCGGTCTGCCAGTCCACCGGATGGCCGTCGCGGTCCACGGACTTGCCGTTGGACTCCATGTCCAGCTGCTGCAAGTACGCGGTGAAGCGCGAGAGGTAGTGGCTGTACGGGAGCACCGCGTGCGACTGGGCGTCGAAGAAGGCCCCGTACCAGATCCCCAACAGGCCCATCAGGAAGGGGGCGTTCTCCTCCGCGGGGGCGGTGCGGAAGTGCTCGTCCATCAGGTGGAAGCCTGCGAGCAGCTCGCGGAAGGCGTCCGGGCCGATCGCGATCATCAGCGACAGGCCGATGGCGGAGTCGAAGGAGTAGCGGCCGCCGACCCAGTCCCAGAACTCGAACATGTTGGCCGGGTCGATGCCGAACGCGGTGACCTTCTCGGCGTTGGTCGAGAGGGCCACGAAGTGCCGGGCCACGGCCGCACTGTCGCCGCCCAGGCCGGCCAGCAGCCAGCCGCGCGCCGACGTCGCGTTGGTGATGGTCTCGATGGTGGTGAAGGTCTTGGAGGCGATGATGAACAGCGTCTCGGCCGGGTCCAGGTCCCGTACGGCCTCGTGCAGGTCCGCGCCGTCGACGTTGGAGACGAAGCGGACGGTCAGGCCGCGGTCGGCGAAGGCGCGCAGCGCCTCGTAGGCCATGGCCGGACCGAGGTCGGAGCCGCCGATGCCGATGTTGACGACGTTCCTGATGCGCTTGCCGGTGTGGCCCGTCCACTCCCCCGACCGGATGCGGTCGGAGAAGTCCGCCATCTTGTCCAGGACCTCGTGCACGTGGGGGACGACGTTCTCGCCGTCCACCTCGACGACGGCGCCCCTGGGGGCGCGCAGTGCGGTGTGCAGGACGGCCCGGTCCTCGGTGGTGTTGATCTTCTCGCCGCGGAACATGGCGTCGCGCAGCGCGGCCACGCCCGTGGCCGCGGCCAGCTCGCGCAGCAGTGCGAGCGTCTCGTCGGTCACGAGGTGCTTCGCGTAGTCGATGTGCAGGTCGCCGACCCGCAGGGTGTATCCGGCTCCCCGGCCGGGGTTCTCCTCGAAGAGCTCCCGCAGGTGCGTCTGCCCGAACTCCTCCCGGTGCTTGCCGAGTGCCAGCCACTCCGGCGTCCGGTTGAGCTTCGCCCTGCTCTCTGCGTTCATCTCGGACATCAACCCGTTTCTTCCGTCCTGTCGTGCCCCGCCGTGCTCCAACCTAAGGGATCACAAGCGGGACAACACACACAAAGAGGCCCGGTCGCGCAGGAGATGTTCCTGCGCGACCGGGCCTCACGTCCTTCACGCCCCCGGCGTCAGATCTCGCCCCGGAGCTTGGCGAGGGCCTCGGCGAGGATCGCCTCGCCGTCGGCGTCCGAGCGCCGCTCACGGACGTACGCCAGGTGCGTCTTGTACGGTTCGGTGCGCGGCGGCGCGGGCGGGTTGTCCCGGTCCTGGCCTGCCGGGAACCCGCAGCGCGGGCAGTCCCAGGTGTCCGGCACCTGCGCGTCGCTGGCGAAGCTCGGCTGGGTCTCGTGCCCGTTCGAGCACCAGAAGGAGATGCGCAGGCGGGGCGCGGATTCGCCGCGCTCCGCCTCACCCATCGGGCCCGCTCCGACCCGGCTACCACGGATCGCGTTGCCACTTGCCACGGTCGTAACTCCCTGCGTGATGGTGCCGCGGAGCGTGAGTGGAAATTCCGCCGCGGAGCGCCCAAGTCTACGTAAGGCCCAACGCACGTCCAGTGACCGGAGTTACTGATTCCAGGTCATGGACGCAGGACCTCATGATAGGCCTGGCGGTATCGACCGGACTGCCGGAATGGCGAGATCCGTCAGCTGCTCGACTTCATCAGGAGGCCGAGCGCGACGATGCAGGCGAACCAGAGCAGACCCACGACGACGGTGATGCGGTCCAGGTTCCGCTCCGCGACGGAGGAACCGCCGACCGACGACTGCATACCGCCACCGAACATGTCGGAGAGGCCGCCGCCCTTGCCCTTGTGCATCAGCACGAGCAGCATCAGCAGGGCGCTGAAGACGATCAGGGCGATCGAGAACCCCATAATCACGGCTGATTCCTACTTTCTGGCGTTTCAGGCTTTCCGGCTTTGCGGGATGTGCGCGGGGGCCAGCGGCTGGTGGTTCAGCCTCTGGCCCCCGCAAGGGTACGACGGATCGGTCCTACCGCATACTCACTGGTCGCGGAAGCGGACGATCTTGACGAACTCGTCCACGTCGAGCGCCGCGCCGCCGATCAGGGCGCCGTCCACGTCGGGCTGGGCCATGATCGCCGCGATGTTGCCGGACTTCACGGAGCCGCCGTACTGGATGCGGACCTTGTCGGCCAGCTCCTGGGAGTACAGCTCGGCCAGCCGGCCGCGGATCGCCCCGCAGACTTCCTGGGCGTCCTCGGGGGTGGCGACCTCACCGGTGCCGATGGCCCAGACGGGCTCGTAGGCGATCACGATGGACTCGACCTGCTCGGCCGGGACGTCCTTCAGGCCGCCGTCGACCTGGGCGAGGGTGTGCGGGACCTGCTGTCCGGCCTTGCGGACGTCCAGGCCCTCGCCGACGCACAGGATCGGGGTGATCCCGTGCTTGTACGCGGCCTTGACCTTGGCGTTGCAGATCTCGTCGTCCTCGCCGTGGTACTGGCGGCGCTCGCTGTGGCCGACGGCCACGTACGTGCACTTCAGCTTCGCCAGCATCGGGCCGGAGATCTCGCCGGTGTAGGCACCGGAGTCGTGCGCCGAGACGTCCTGGGCGCCGTACTTGATCTTCAGCTTGTCGCCGTCGACCAGGGTCTGGACCGAGCGCAGGTCGACGAAGGGCGGCAGGACCGCGACCTCGACGGCGTCGTAGTCCTTGTCGGCGAGCGCGAACGCGAGCTTCTGGACGTGGGCGATGGCCTCGAGGTGGTTGAGGTTCATCTTCCAGTTGCCCGCCATGAGCGGGGTGCGGGTGGTCATGCGGTTCAGCCCTCCAGGGCGGCGAGGCCGGGGAGCGTCTTGCCCTCGAGGTATTCGAGGGAGGCGCCGCCGCCGGTGGAAATGTGGCCGAAAGCGTTCTCGTCGAAGCCCAGGGTGCGGACCGCGGCGGCGCTGTCGCCGCCGCCCACGACGGTGAAGGCGTCGCTGTCGACGAGGGCCTGCGCGATCGCGCGGGTGCCTCCGGCGTAGTCGGGGTGCTCGAAGACGCCCAGGGGACCGTTCCAGAAGACGGTCTCCGCGTCGGCGATCTTCGACGCGTACAGCTCGCGGGTCTTCGGACCGATGTCCAGACCCTCCTTGTCGGCGGGGATCCCGTCCGCGTCGACGACGGTGAAGTCGGCCGGGGCCTTGGTCTTCAGGTCGGGGAACTCGGCCGAGGCCAGGATGTCCACCGGCAGGACCAGCTCCACGCCGTTGGCCTCGGCGCGGGCCATGTACTCCTTGACGACGTCGACCTGGTCCTTCTGGAGCAGGGAGATGCCGACCTCGTAGCCCTTGGCGTAGAGGAAGGTGTAGGCCATGCCGCCGCCGATGAGCAGGCGGTCGGCCTTGCCGAGCAGCTCGTCGATGACGGCGAGCTTGTCGGAGACCTTGGCGCCGCCGAGGACGACGACGTAGGGGCGCTTGACCTCGTCGGTCAGCTTCTTCAGGACGCCGACCTCGGTGGCGATCAGGTAGCCGGCCGCGTGGGGCAGGCGCCCAGGCAGGTCGAAGACCGAGGCGTGCTTGCGGTGGACGGCGCCGAAGCCGTCGCCGACGTAGAGGTCGGCGAGCTCCGCCAGCTGCTCGGCGAAGGCGCCGCGCTCGGCGTCGTCCTTCGAGGTCTCGCCGGCGTTGAAGCGGAGGTTCTCGATGACGGCCACACGGCCGTCGGTGAGGGCGCCGACGGTCTCCTTGGCGGAGGAACCGACGGTGTCGGTGGCGAACGCGACCTCCGCGCCGAGCAGTTCACCGAGTCGCGCGGCGGCGGGCGCCAGGGAGAAGGCCGGGTCCGGGGCGCCCTTGGGGCGGCCGAGGTGCGAGGCCACGACGACGCGGGCGCCGGACTCGGCGAGCTTCGCGATCGTGGGCAGGACGGCGCGGATGCGGCCGTCGTCGGTGATGGTGCCCTCGGCGAGCGGGACGTTGAGGTCCGCGCGGACGAAGACCCGCTTGCCCTTGACGCCTTCGGCGAGCAGTTCGTCGATCGTCTTCATGTGTTTCTGACTCCTTTGGGCGCCCGTGTCGGGGGCGAAGAACGACTGGCAAGCTACAGGGTCCGGTCCGCGCATCGTCGCGCGGCCCGGACCCTGTGCTTCACATCGTGGTGTCAGCCCTGGAAACTCAGAGCCGGCCGCCGACGAAGACCGTGAGGTCCACGAGACGGTTCGAGTAGCCCCACTCGTTGTCGTACCAGCCGACGACCTTGACCTGCTTGCCCTGGACCATGGTCAGGGAGGAGTCGAAGGTGCAGGACGCCGGCCAGTTCACGATGTCGGAGGAGACGATCGCGTCCTCGGTGTAGTCGAGGATGCCCCGCAGCTGGCCCTCCGCGGCCTTCTGGAAGGCGGCGTTGATCTCGTCGCGGGTGACCTCGCGGTCGAGCTCCAGGACGAGGTCGGTGACCGAGCCGGTGGGGACCGGGACGCGCATCGCGATGCCGTCCAGCTTGCCCTTCAGCTGCGGGAGGACCAGCGCGGTGGCCTTGGCGGCACCGGTGGACGTCGGGATGATGTTCTCGGCGGCGGCGCGGGCGCGGCGCAGGTCCGAGTGCGGGAAGTCCAGGATGCGCTGGTCGTTCGTGTACGCGTGGACCGTCGTCATCATGCCCTTGACGATGCCGAAGTTCTCGTCGAGGACCTTGGCCATCGGCGCCACGCAGTTCGTGGTGCAGGACGCGTTGGAGATGACGTGGTGCGCGGCCGCGTCGTACTTGTCGTGGTTGACGCCCATCACGATGGTGATGTCCTCGTCCTTGGCCGGGGCCGAGATGAGGACCTTCTTCGCGCCGGCCGCGAGGTGCTTGGCGGCGTCGGCCTTCTTCGTGAAGATGCCGGTCGACTCGATGACGATGTCGGCGCCCAGCTCGCCCCAGGGGAGGTTGGCGGGGTCGCGCTCGGCGAAGGTCTTGAAGGTGTTGCCGCCGACGGTGATGGTGTCGTCGGTGTGGGAGACCTCGGCCTTGAGGCGGCCCAGGATGGTGTCGTACTTGAGAAGGTGCACCAGGGTGGCGTTGTCAGTCAGGTCGTTGACACCGACGATCTCGATGTCCGCTCCCTGCTCCAGGAGCGCCCGGAAGTAGTTGCGACCAATTCGGCCAAAACCATTGATGCCTACGCGGATCGTCACGAACCGATCTCCTCGTTGGTGCGCCGGTAAGAGCGCCGGCGAGCTGAAATGGGATGTCCCCGACCGCTTACGACCCTACCTCTCCGTGAGCTTTTGGGTCACATCGGTCGGGGCCTGACACTCCCCCCGCTTCACGGGGGTACCCGCGCCGGGGCCGCGTACCGGACGCTCCGGCACGGGCCCCGGGGCCCCGGTCCCGGTCACTCAGGGTGAGCGCCGGAGGGGTCGTCGATCAGCGGTCGAGCGCCCGGAGCGCCTTACCGACGAGTACCGCGCGGTCCTTCGCCGCGGGCAGGTGTTCCAGGCCGAATCCGAGGAGCACGGTGTCACGCGTGGTCACGGAGGCGTAGGAACGGAAGAGCTCCCCGGTGCGCGACCAGTCGCCCGCGACCTCGGGGCTCCCGGCCGGTGCGCCCCCGGCCGCCCAGGCCCCGAGGGAGGTCTCGAAGCCCTCGACGGCCTGCTCCCCCGCGGTCGTCGCGAGCCGGACCTCGTCCGCGAAGACGCCGCGGCCGCCCGAGCCGGGGTCGGTGATGGAGGACAGCGAGAGCTCCACGGACCTGCCCGCGTACGCGCTCAGGTCGAAGGAGACCTGCTTCCAGCCGCCGGAGGACCCGGTGAAGGTGTTCCACCGCCCGCTGGTGCCCTGCGCGGTGCAGCCGCCGGCGTCCAGGGTCAGGTAATGGCGCAGGAACGGGTGGCCGTTGACGAAGAACCCGGCCTCGCACTCCTCCGGGACGGCCGCGCTGCTCAGGCCGCCCGCCTCGGGCAGCATGGTCCAGTCCTCGCCGCCCGCGGTACGGGCCTCCAGCGCGGCGTGGTCGTAGCCCTCCTCGGTGTTCCAGTTGAGGGCGAGCTTCAGCTGCGGCTTGTCGCCCGCGGTGACGCCGGTGAGGTCGACGGTGCGCACCAGCCGCTTCCAGTCGCTGTCGGTGTGCAGCGCGGACGCCATCCCGGTGCCGGCGTAGGGGGCGTACGGGTTGGTGATGCCGGTGTACTGGCCCGCCTGCGCGCTCTTGAACTGCGGGAACTGCGCGGGGGCCAGGGTGTCGGAGGTCACCGTGTAGGCGCCGGGGGCGTTCAGCGGGTTGCCGGCCGCGTCGCCGAGGCCGCCGCCCGCGCCGTTCAGGGCGCCGGCGCCGGCGAAGCCGGTGGCACCGGGGGTGCTCGTACGGCCGTAGGCACCGAGCCAGTACTGGCTGAAGTCGTTGGTCACGGCGCGGCCGACCTGGGCGTTGCCGCCGGCCAGCTCGCCGGCCTCGACCAGCCGGCCGCCCTCGTTGAGGAAGTCGCGGATCGCCGACTGCGTGTCCCCGCCCGGGGACTTGGCCCCGGTGTAGTGGACGGCCGCACCGAAGTGGGACAGGACCCCGAGGTGGTGCGGGACGCCCTGGACGGCGACGTCCCAGACCGCGGCCGAGCGGCCGCCCGCGCGCAGCGCGTCGACGTACTTCTGGGCGTGCTGGGCGGCGGCCCCCTCCTCGGCGATCACCAGGACGTCGGCGCGCGGCCGCTCGGCCACCGTGTACGTGAAGTGCTCGCTGGAGACCTGCCTGCCGGAGCCGTCGCGGCCGGTGAACCAGACCTCGACCCTGTCGCCGGGCCGGGCGCCCTCGACCTCGGCGCGGTACTCGTCGAACCAGTTGTTGTCCTCGCCGCCGTAGACCTCCCCGCCCTTCCAGGCCTTCAGGTCCTCGTCGTGCGTGCGGCCGCCGTTGATCCGGTAGTTGAGCTCCTTGTCCTTCAGCGCCTTGCGGGCCGTGACGGCGACCTCCTGGTCCTGGCCGCGGGCCGCGTAGGAGGTGGTGAAGGGGTCCGTGGTGAAGTCGGCCGCGCTCAGGCCGACGGAGGAGACCGGGCGGTCCGGGCGGGCGGCGCTCTCGCCGACCGCGAGGGCGAAGGGGACGTTCTTGGCGAACTCCGCCTGGATGAGCTTCTCGTCGTCGGGGAAGTTGAAGCCGGAGGCACAGTCCTCGGGCTTCCACCGGTCGTCCGGGTCGATCGCCGAGGCGGTCTGGCAGGTGGTCATCTCCGGCGTGAACATCATGATGCCGTTGACGTTGGCGCCGTGGCCGTCGGCCTCGCCGTTGGTGGTGTAGAGCTCCGAGGACACCTGCGGGTAGTAGCCCGGGACCGCGGGGTTCTCGGGGGTGCCGGCGAGGGCCTTGTAGGCGATGTCGTCGGGCGTGGGGGTGGCCACCTGCCAGCCGACGCCGTAGAGGATCAGCTCGGCGGCGGAGTGGTAGTTGATGGCGTAGTCGAAGCCGATGCGCTTCTCGAAGGCGTCGAGGGCGACGGTCTCGGGCTCGGAGGACGCGGTGGGGCCGCGGTAGGTCTCGCTCGCCGGGTCGGGCGAGGAGCCCTCGTTGTCGTAGCCCCACTTGTAGGCGAAGTTGCGGTTGAGGTCCACGCCGTCGCCGGCGGTGATCTTCCCGTCGCCGTTGGTGTCGCGCAGGTTCTTGCGCCACAGCCGACGGCCCTCGGCGGCGTGCGTGAAGTCGTAGCCGTCGGGGTTGGCGGAGAGCAGGAACCACAGCTCGCTGGAGTCCACGAGCTTCGTGATCCGCTGGTCCTTGCCGTAGTTGTCGAGGGTGTGGTGCATCAGCCGCCGGGTCATCTCGGGGGTGATCCACTCACGGGCGTGCTGGTTGGACATGTAGAGCACGGAGGGCTTGGAGCCGTCCCTGGTCCTCTTCGCGTTCTTGCTGACCTTGAGGGCGAGGATGTCCTTGCCCTGGACGGTCTTGCCGATGGAGACGACCTTGGTGAGCGCCGGGTTCTCCCGGGCGGTGCGCAGGATCTCCTCCTGGAGGCCGCCCTTGCCGCTGTACGGGCGGAAGACGCCGTCCCCGGCGGCCTCGGCGCGGGCGCGTCCCCGGTCGGCCGGCTTCCGCTCGGCGAGCTCGATCCCCTGGGCGGTGAGACCGGCCGCCTGGCCGGCGGTGAGGTAGAGCTCGACGTGGGCGGTGCCGGTCTCCGGGGCGCGTTCGGCGAGCTCGTGGGCGTCCTGGCCGGCGGCGAGGACGAGCGGGACCTGTTCCCGGGTGATGTCGGCGTCGTAGACGCGTACCTCGTCGGCGCCGGACGCGGCGCCGGGAGCGGGCTGGGCCTGGGCGGCCGCGGGCAACGCGGCGAGTGTGGTTCCGAAGACGAGTGCGCTTGCGGCGAGGATGACTCTCGCGCGGTGACTCATGTGCCCCCCTGGGCGTCGTCTGCCACGAAAGGTTCGGACGCCAGACTCAAGACCACCCATGCTCATGTCAATGGGGCGTGCGGCGAAGGGGCCCGCACGAGTGATCGCGCGGACCCCTTCTGCCGTAGGGCTTCGGGCTAACCGGCCATGTTGTCGGCCATTTCCTCACTGAGGTCCAGGTTCGACTCCGTGCCCGGGATGCCGAGGTCCTGGGCGCGCTTGTCGGCCATCGCCAGCAGGCGCCGGATCCGGCCCGCGACCGCGTCCTTGGTCAGCGGCGGGTCGGCCAGGGCGCCCAGCTCCTCCAGGGAGGCCTGCTTGTGCTCCATGCGCAGCCGGCCGGCGGCCGCGAGGTGCTCGGGCACCTCCTCGCCGAGGATCTCCAGGGCGCGCTGCACGCGGGCTCCGGCGGCCACGGCAGCCCGGGCCGAGCGGCGCAGGTTGGCGTCGTCGAAGTTGGCGAGGCGGTTGGCCGTGGCGCGGACCTCGCGCCGCATCCGCCGCTCCTCCCAGGCCAGCACCGACTCGTGCGCGCCGAGCCGGGTGAGCAGGGCACCGATCGCGTCGCCGTCGCGGACGACGACCCGGTCCACCCCGCGCACCTCGCGCGCCTTCGCGGCGATGGAGAGCCGACGGGCGGCACCCACCAGGGCCAGGGCGGCCTCCGGGCCGGGGCAGGTGACCTCCAGGGAGGAGGACCGGCCGGGCTCGGTGAGCGAGCCGTGGGCCAGGAAGGCGCCGCGCCACGCCGCCTCGGCGTCGCAGGTCGCTCCGGACACCACCTGGGGCGGGAGGCCCCGGATGGGGCGCCCGCGGCCGTCCACGAGGCCCGTCTGGCGCGCCAGCTGGTCGCCGCCGGCGACCACGCGCACCACGTAGCGGCTGCCGCGGCGCAGTCCGCCGGGTGCCATCACGACCAGGTCCGAGGAGTGGCCGAAGATCTCCAGGATGTCCTTGCGCAGGCGCCGGGCGGCGATCCCCGTGTCGAGCTCCGCCTCGATGACGATCCGGCCGCTCACCAGGTGCAGCCCGCCCGCGAACCGAAGGATCGCCGAGACCTCCGCTTTCCTGCAGCAGGTCCGGGTGACGGGGAGCCGGGAGATCTCATCCTTCACCGCTGGCGTCATCGCCATGGGCCGATCCTTCCATGCATCCGAAAAATACGGTCGTACGCGGCGGCCAGCAGCTCCGGGTCGTGCTTCGGCGAGCCGTCCTGCCTGGCCACGGGGGCCAGCTCGACCGCGGCTCCGAACCGTTTCGCGGCATCGGCGAGGGACTCGCGGTCGGGCACGGCGGCCTCGTCGGCCAGCACCACGTCCAGGGCGAGTTTAGGGGCGTGTCGGGCCAAAACCTCCAAATGACGCTGCGGAGAGAAGCCCTCTGTTTCGCCGGGCTGCGGCGCGAGGTTCAGCGACAGGACCCGTCGGGCCTTCGTCTCGATCAGCGCGTCGAGCAGTTCCGGCACCAGCAGGTGCGGGATGACGGAGGAGAACCACGACCCCGGACCCAGCACCACCCAGTCGGCGTCGAGCACCGCCGCGACGGCCTCGGGCACGGCCGGCGGGGCCGTCGGCACCAGCTGTACGGATTGCACCTCGCCCGGGGTGAGGGCCACCGTGGCCTGTCCGCGGACGGTGTCCACGTCCTCGGGTCGGGCCGGGTCGTGGCCCCGCACCAGCGCCTGGAGCTCCAGGGGCACCGCCGACATCGGCAGCACGCGGCCCTGGGCGCCGAGCAGCCTGCCCACCAGGTCCAGGGCCTGGACGGGGTCGCCGAGCTGCTCCCACAGGGCGACGATCAGCAGGTTGCCGACGGCGTGCCCGTGCAGGTCGCCCTCGGACTGGAAGCGGTGCTGGATGACGCGCGCCCAGGTCTGCCCCCAGTCGTCGTCCCCGCAGAGCGCGGCCAGCGCCTTGCGCAGGTCTCCGGGCGGCAGCACGCCGAGCTCCTCGCGGAGCCGGCCGCTGGAGCCGCCGTCGTCGGCGACGGTGACCACGGCGGTGAGGTCACCGGTGATGCGGCGCAGCGCGGCGAGGGAGGCCGACAGCCCCTGTCCGCCTCCGAGCGCGACCACCTTGGGCGTCGCGCCGCGCCGGCGGCCGGAGCGTCCCGCGCCGTCCTCGCCCCGTCCCGGGGTGAGGCGGCGCAGGCGGCTCAGCCGCGGGGTCCGTGCGGTCACTCGCGCCCCATGTCCCGGTGGACGACGACGGTCTCGACTCCCTCGGAGGCGAGGCGGGCGGCGAGCTTCTCGGACATGGCGACGCTGCGGTGCTTGCCGCCCGTGCACCCGACCGCGATGGTCACGTAGCGCTTGCCCTCGCGGCGGTAGCCGGTGGCGATGAGCTGGAGCAGCTCGCTGTAGCGGTCGAGGAACTCCTTGGCGCCGGGCTGGCTGAAGACGTACCCCGACACCTCCTCGTTGAGCCCGGTGAAGGGGCGCAGCTCCGGCACCCAGTGCGGGTTCGGGATGAAGCGGCAGTCCACGACCAGGTCGGCGTCGACGGGGAGGCCGTACTTGAAGCCGAAGGACATGACGGTGGCCCGCAGCTCGGGCTCCTCGTCCCCGGCGAACTGGGCGTCCATCTTGGCGCGCAGCTCGTGCACGTTGAGGCTGGAGGTGTCGATCACCAGGTCGGCGTCGCCGCGCAGCTCGCGCAGCAGGTCGCGCTCGGCGGCGATGCCGTCGGTGATGCGGCCGTCGCCCTGGAGCGGGTGCGGGCGGCGGACCGACTCGAAGCGGCGGACCAGCGCGTCGTCGGAGGACTCCAGGAAGACGATGCGGCGGGTGACGCCCTTGCTGTCGAGGTCGGCGAGCGACTCGCGCAGGGCGTCGAAGAACTGGCGTCCGCGGACGTCGACGACGACGGCGATGCGCGCCACGTTGCCCTGGGAGCGGGCGCCGAGCTCCACCATGGTGGGGATCAGCGCCGGCGGGAGGTTGTCGACGACGAACCAGCCGAGGTCCTCCAGACACTTGGCCGCCGTGCTGCGGCCGGCCCCGGACATACCGGAGATGATCACCAGCTCGGGGATGGCCGCCTCTGCGGTCTCACCGGGCTCCACTGTCGTGCCGGTACTCACCTGTGCTCCGTCTCGGTCGTGCGTGCTGTTCGGCTCGGTCATTGCTCGGTCCCCCGTTCGGACGGTGTCCCCCGGCTGTCGCCGGGGGCGCCTCCGCCGGCCGGGGCGGAGGTCTCGTCCTCAATGATCTCTCCTGTGGCCGTGTTCACGGCAGGACCGGCGGGGACCGCCCCGGCGAGGGCCGCGGCCACGGTCTCGGCCGTCTTGCGGCCGACACCCGGGACCTCGCAGATCTGCTCGATTGTCGCCTGTCTCAGCTTCTTCACCGAACCGAAGTGCTTCACCAGGGCCTGCTTGCGGCTCTCGCCGAGGCCCGGCACCTCGTCCAGCGGCCCCGATTTCAGGCGCTTGCCGCGCTTGCTGCGCTGGTACTGGATGGCGAAGCGGTGGGCTTCGTCACGCACCCGCTGGAGCAGGTAGAGGCCCTCGCTGGTGCGGGGCAGCACGACCGGGTCGTCCTCACCCGGCAGCCAGACCTCCTCCAGCCGCTTGGCCAGCCCGCACACGGCGACGTCGTCGATCCCCAGCTCCTCCAGGGCCCGCTTGGCGGCGGCGACCTGCGGCTGCCCGCCGTCGACCACGACGAGCTGCGGCGGGTACGCGAAGCGCTTGGGCCTGCCGTCGTCCTCCGGCGCCGCTCCCTCGCCTTCCTCGGCCTCCCACTCGCCGGTCCTCAGCTTCTCCTGGAGGTAGCGGCGGAAGCGGCGCGAGACCACCTCGTGCATGGAGCGGACGTCGTCCTGGCCGGCGAAGGACTTGATCTGGAAGCGCCGGTACTCGCTCTTGCGGGCGAGTCCGTCCTCGAAGACGACCATGGAGGCGACGACGTCGTCCCCCTGGAGGTGGGAGATGTCGAAGCACTCGATGCGCAGCGGCGCGCCGTCCAGGTCGAGGGCCTCGGCGATCTCCTCCAGGGCCCGCGAGCGGGTCGTGAGGTCCGCGGCGCGCTTGGTCTTGTGCAGGGCGAGGGACTGCTGCGCGTTGCGGTGGACGGTCTCCATGAGGGCCTTCTTGTCACCGCGCTGCGGTATCCGGAGGCTGACCTGCGAACCGCGGCGCCCGGCGAGCCACTGGGCCATCGCCTGCGTGTCCTCGGGGAGGGCCGGGACCAGCACCTCCTTGGGGACGGACTCGCCCTTCTCCTCGCCGTACAGCTGCTGGAGGGCGTGCTCGACCAGGCCGGCGGTGTCGACGGCCTCGACCTTGTCGGTGACCCAGCCGCGCTGGCCCCTGACCCGGCCGCCGCGGACGTGGAAGATCTGCACGGCGGCTTCGAGCTCGTCCTCGGCGACCGCGATCAGGTCGGCGTCGGTGGCGTCGGCGAGGACGACGGCGTTCTTCTCCATGGCCCGGCGCAGCGCCCCGATGTCGTCGCGCAGCCGGGCGGCCTTCTCGTACTCCATGTCCTCGGCCGCGAGGTGCATCTCCTTCTCCAGCCGGGAGAGGTAGGCGCCGGTGCGGCCGGCCATGAAGTCGCAGAACTCCTCGGCCAGTTCGCGGTGCTCCTCGGGGGTGACCCGGCCGACGCAGGGCGCGGAGCACTTGCCGATGTAGCCGAGCAGGCACGGCCTGCCGATCTGGGCGGAGCGCTTGAACACCCCGGCGGAGCAGGTCCGTACGGGGAACACCCGGAGCATCAGGTCGACGGTCTCGCGGATGGCCCAGGCGTGCGCGTACGGCCCGAAGTAGCGCACGCCCTTCTTCTTGGGGCCGCGCATGACCTGGACGCGCGGGTACTCCTCGCCGAGGGTGACGGCGAGGGACGGGTAGCTCTTGTCGTCGCGGTACTTGACGTTGAACCGGGGGTCGTACTCCTTGATCCAGGAGTACTCCAGCTGCAGCGCCTCGACCTCGGTGGACACCACGGTCCACTCGACGGAGGCGGCGGTGGTGACCATGGTGGCGGTGCGGGGGTGCAGTCCCGCGACGTCCTGGAAGTAGTTCGCCAGGCGCTGGCGCAGGCTCTTGGCCTTCCCGACGTAGATCACCCGGCGGTGCTCGTCGCGGAATCGGTAGACCCCCGGGGAGTCGGGGATCTGACCCGGCTGGGGACGATAGCTGGAAGGGTCGGCCATGCCGCCCACCCTACTGGCGCGCACCGACAACGCCCCGCAGCCCTTTGGCCTCCGGCGCGGTACGCGGGCAGGGGCCGCCGGGCCGGGTTTCAGCCCGTCCGGCGACTGAGGCGCGGGGTCCGGGGCGGAGCACCGGGGCACCCCGACCAGCCCCGCCGGCGATTGAGGCGCGGGGTCGGGGGCGGAGCCCCGGGGAACGGGGGAAGGGCGGGGCGGGGAGAGCCGCCCGCGGGGCCCGGCCCCGGGGTGGGGGGCGGGCCGGGCCCCGCGGGGGCGGCCGCTCAGGCCCGCGGGCCCGCCCGGCGGGAGCGCCGCACGGCGGCCGCACCCAGCACCCCGAGCGCCAGCACACCGGCCCCCGCCGCCCAGGGCACCTCGGCCCCCTCGGCGGCGGCCGGCGCAGCGACCGGCGCAGGGACCGGCACCGCACCGGCCTCCGCGTAGCCGCCCGCCGCGCCGCGTTCCGCGTACGGGGAACCGGGGAGCTTGTCCCCGTACGCCCGGGCGACCCGCGTCCGGTAGGCGTCCAGCGTCGTGCCCGCGGCACCCACCGCGCGCTCGGCGTCCTCGTCCAGCGGCAGCACCCTTGCGCCGTCGGCCACGTACCAGGCGTCGATCTGCGGTTCGCGGAACACCGTCCCGCCGGGCAGTTTCGCGGCGCCCTGTCGCGCATAGCGGAACTCGTCGTCGCCGGTCGCGATGTTCACGACCTGCCAGCCGGCCTCCGTCCGCGCGGTCCACAGGGCGGCCTGCTGCCCGTCGGAGGAGACGGCCCGGCTGGCGAGGAACTCCAGGCGGGCCACGGGGGCCTCCGCCCGGCCCGCGACGAACTCCGGGGAGAGGTGGTGGACCGGTATCGCCTCGCCCTCGATGCGGGGCCGTGCGGCGGCGAGGGACACCTTGCCCTCCCGGGCGAAGAACCGGGAGAGCGTGGCCAGGGTGTCGGGGGCGGCCGCCGCCCGCCCGGCGGCCGCCCTGTTCTCGGCGGTGGCCGCGGCGGGCTGCGGCACGGGGGCCGCGGTGGCGGCCTGCGGGGCGGCGAGCCCGAGGAGGGCGGTGGCCGCGAGGACGGCCGCGGCGGCCGAAGCGCGCAGGGTCATGGCGGTCACGCCCCGATCCGGTAGAGAGAGTGGGTCCAGGAGAAGGTGTTGTTGTTGACGTACCAGGCGTGGGAGGCCCAGTTGTAGCGGTCGCTGGAGGGCCAGGGGTCGCCCCAGTAGACCCAGTTGGAGGCGGTGTCGTAGCCGTAGACGACGTGCATGTGGCCGCCGCCGCCCGACCACTGGATACGGGTCTCGATCGGCCGGTTCGCGTTGATCTCGGTCTGGACGGTGGAGTACTGCAGCCAGCCGGTGACGTAGGAGCCGGGGCTGACGCCCGCCCAGCGCAGCCCGGTCTGGACGTTGCCGAGGGTGGCCTGGTTGTTGGGGCAGTCGGTGCCCTGCTGGCGGTTGAAGGCGGCGTTGCAGAACTGGTTCTGGCTGTGGTCACGGCCGAACCAGGTGGCGATGGTGTTGCCTCCCGCGGCCCAGCACCAGTTGGTCTTCTGCTGGGCCTGCATCGTGATGTTGAGCCGCTTGGTGGCGAGGGCGGAGTCGGTGCCGGCCTGCGCCGCGGTGGCGGTCGCGGCGCCGGGCAGGACGAGGATCAGGGCGCTGAGCAGGGCGGTGACGGCGGCGGCCGGGGAGAGCCGCCGGTTTCGGGTGCGCATCGCGTTCCTCCCGATGGGGGGAGTGGGGGGGGTGGAGGAGCGCGTCCGGACGCTGTGCAGGAGCATCAGGGAGTTGTCGCGATCAGGTCAACACGCTTCAATACGCGATGACGTTGCAGTGTGAACGGTGGGACTGCGGTGTGAACGGTTGCTGTCGTTTCACCTGGCCCCCCCGACGCTGCCGCCGTGACCCCCACCACGGCGCGTGTGAACGTTCACAGAGGAGTCGCGATGCGGCCTTCCACCGACCCCGCGAGTACCGCCGAACTGAACCGGCTGCTGCGCGGCGGCCCCTTCCACCTCGCCCTGCGCGCCGCACTCGCCGCGCGCGGGCTGCCCCTGCACCGGGTCCAGCACCGCCTCGCGGCGCAGGGCATCAAGGTCGGGGTGACCAGCCTCAGCTACTGGCAGCGCGGCGCCCGCCGGCCGCACCACCCCGAGTCCCTGCGGGCCGTCACCGCACTGGAACGGATCCTGGAACTGCCCGACGGGTCCCTGGTCCGCCTGCTGGCCGACCCCCGGCCCGCGGGCGGCGGCGCACGCCGCCCGCCCGGCCGCTCCTACCGGGCGCTGCTCGGCGTGGGCGGGACGGTGGAGCACCTGCTGGACGGGATGGACCTCCCGCCGGACGGCGGCCTGCACTCGGTCGGGCACCACGAACGGGTCCGCATCGGAGCGGCGGGTGAGCTGCGGACCCGCGAGTCGCAGCAGATCGTCCGCGCCCACCGCGACGGCGTCGACCGCTATCTCGCGGTCCACCAGGGCGACCCCGGCTGCGACGTGTCCCGGGTCCGCGTCACCGCGTACGAGAACTGCCGCACCGGACGCGTGCGGTGCCATCCGGAAGCCGGGATCGTGGTCGCCGAGCTGCTCTTCGACGCCCGGCTGCGGCGCGGGGACACGTACGTGTTCGGCTACGGCGTCGAGGACGGCACGGGGCCGCGCAGCGGCGAGTACGTCCGCGGCTTCAGCTACGCGGGCGGGCAGTACATGCTCCAGGTCCGCTTCGACGAGGCGGCGCTGCCGGTGCGCTGCCGGCGCTTCGCCCGCAGCGGACCGCAGTCCCCGCACACCGGCGTGGCGGACCTGACGCCGAGCGGCCGGCACCGCGCCGTGCACCTGGTCGACCAGTCGGTCCGGCGCGGCATCCTGGGCATCGCCTGGGACTGGGACTGACCGGCTCCCGCGCACCTGGTGCGGGCCGGTGCGGGCTCAGCCCGCGACGAGCCGGCCGTTCTCGGCCTTGACCGGGACCTCGGGCAGCGGCTGGGCGGCGGGGCCGCGCAGGACGGCGCCGGTGGCCACGTCGAAGCGGCTGCCGTGGCAGGGGCAGTTCCCCTCACCCTCGACGATCTTGTCCAGGACGCAGCCGGAGTGCGTGCACTGGGCGCTGAAGGCCTTGTAGCGTCCCTCCGCCGGACAGCTGACGACCAGCTTCTCCTCGCGGTACAGCTTCGCGCCGCCCACCGGCACCTCGGCGGCCGCGCCCAGGTCCACGGGGGCGGTGGGGGTGGCGGGCGTGCCGCCGCCGCTGTTGGTCTGCGTGGAGCAGGCCGTGAGCACCGCCGCCGCCCCGGCGGCACCGGCGAGCGCGGCGGCGCCCTTGAGGACGGTACGGCGGGCGGCGGGCTGCGGCGCGGACATGCGGATCTCCTGGGGTACGGGCGCGGTCGGGCGGCGTGCGGAACGCGGACGCGGGAGGGATCCCGGCCCGGGCACCGGCGGCCCACCCGACGATACCGCCGCCGTATGGGGTACCTTCCCCCGCGTGATCGTCGTCGGCGGAGAAGCCCTCATCGACCTGGTGCCCCTCGCGCAGCCGCCGGGCGCGCTGCTCCCCCGGCCGGGCGGGGGGCCGTACAACACCGCGGTCGCGCTCGGGCGGCTCGGCGCCGAGGTGGCCTTCTGCTCCCGGGTCTCGGCGGACGGGTTCGGCGAGGGCCTGCTGGCCGGGCTGCGCGCGGCCGGGGTGGACGTGTCGCTGGTGCAGCGCGGGCCGGAACCGACCACCCTCGCCGTGCCGTCGCTGGCCCCGGACGGCTCGGCGTCGTACGGGTTCTACGTGGAGGGCACCGCGGACCGGCTCTTCGGCCTGCCGGCCGCCCTCCCGGACGCGGCCCGGGCCCTCGCCCTCGGCACCTGCTCGCTGGTCCTGGAACCGGGTGCGAGCGCCTACGAGGCCCTGCTGCGCCGGGAGTCGCGGCGCGGGCTGCTGACCCTGCTGGACCCCAACATCCGCCCCGCGCTGATCGCGGACCCGGCGGCCCACCGCGCCAGGTTCGCCGAGCGGCTGCTGCCGCACACGAGCGTGCTGAAGCTGTCGGAGGAGGACGCGGCCTGGCTGGGAGGGCGGGTCGACGACTGGCTGGCGGCCGGGCCGTCGGCGGTGGTCCTCACCCGTGGCGCGGCCGGCCTGACGGTCCGCACGCGGGACGGCCGGGAGTACTCGGCGGCGGCCCGCCCGGTCGCGGTGGCGGACACCATCGGCGCGGGCGACACCGTGAACGCCGCCCTGCTGCACCGGCTCACGGCCGCTCCCGGCGGGCCGGTGGACTGGCCGGAGGTCCTGGCGTACGCCGCCCACGCGGCGGCCCTGACCTGCACCCGCCCGGGCGCCGAACCCCCGTACGCGGCGGAGCTCGGCGCCTAGCCTCCCGGCCGGCGGCGGAACCCGGCGCACAGCCGCCGGACGGCACGAGCGCCGCGCCACCGGCCCGCCGGGTCCGGCCGCGCAGCCCCCGCACCGGCCCCGGGCCCCTTCCGCCCGGCCACGGCGCGGTGGGGTCTCCGCCGAACGGGGACCGGGGCAGGCCCCGGGACGGCGGGAGGGGCCCGGTACGACGGCCGGGCCCCTCCTGTGCTGCCGAGCCGAGCGCAGCGACTAGGCCTTGCGGGCCCTCGCCGTCGTCTTCTTGGCCACCGTCTTCTTGGCGGGAGCCGCCTTCTTCGCGGCGGCCGCCTTCCTGGCCGGGGTCTTCTTCGCGGCGGCCCGCGCCGGAGGCGCCCCCGCGTCGGAGACCCGGTCCGCCCCGAGGATGTCCCGCAGGAACTTGCCGGTGTGGCTCGCGCCCACCGACGCGACCTGCTCGGGGGTGCCCTCGGCCACCACCTGGCCGCCGCCGTAGCCGCCTTCGGGGCCCATGTCGATGACCCAGTCCGCGGTCTTGATGACGTCCAGGTTGTGCTCGATGACGATCACCGAGTTGCCCTTGTCGACCAGCCCCGACAGCACCTTGATCAGCTTCGAGATGTCCTCGAAGTGCAGGCCCGTCGTCGGCTCGTCCAGCACGTAGACCGTCCGGCCCGTCGAGCGCTTCTGCAGCTCGGAGGCCAGCTTCACGCGCTGCGCCTCACCGCCCGAGAGGGTCGGCGCGGACTGGCCGAGCCGGACGTAGCCGAGGCCGACCTCGTTCAGCGTCTTCAGGTGCCGCGCGATCGTCGGGACCGCCTCGAAGAAGCCCAGGGCCTCCTCGATCGGCATGTTCAGCACCTCGGCGATCGACTTGCCCTTGTAGTGGACCTCCAGCGTCTCCCGGTTGTACCGGTCGCCGTGGCAGACCTCGCAGGGGACGTAGACGTCCGGCAGGAAGTTCATCTCGATCTTGATCGTGCCGTCGCCGGCGCAGTTCTCGCACCGGCCGCCCTTGACGTTGAAGGAGAAGCGGCCCGGCAGGTAGCCGCGCACCTTCGCCTCCATCGTCTCCGCGAAGAGCCTGCGGACGTGGTCGAAGACACCGGTGTACGTGGCCGGGTTCGACCGGGGGGTCCGGCCGATCGGCGACTGGTCGACGTGCACCACCTTGTCGACGAGCTCGTCGCCGTCCACCCGCGTGTGGCGCCCCGGCACCGAACGGGCGCCGTTCAGCTCGCGGGCCAGGTGCGTGTAGAGGATGTCGTTGACCAGGGTGGACTTGCCGGAGCCCGACACGCCCGTCACGGCCGTGAGCACGCCGAGGGGGAAGGAGACGTCGATGTCCCGGAGGTTGTTCTCCTTGGCCCCGTGGACGGTGAGCCTGCGCTCGCCGTTCACCGGGCGGCGGACGTCCGGGATCTCGATGGACTTCTTGCCCGAGAGGTACTGCCCGGTCATCGACTCGGTGTTCTTCAGCAGCTCCTTCAGGGAACCGCTGTGGACCACCTTGCCGCCGTGCTCACCCGCGCCCGGGCCGATGTCCACCACCCAGTCGGCCACCTTGATGGTGTCCTCGTCGTGCTCGACGACGATGAGCGTGTTGCCCATGTCGCGCAGCCGGACGAGGGTCTCGATCAGCCGGTGGTTGTCCCGCTGGTGCAGGCCGATGGAGGGCTCGTCCAGCACGTACAGCACGCCGACCAGGCCGGAGCCGATCTGGGTGGCGAGCCGGATGCGCTGGGCCTCGCCGCCGGAGAGGGTGCCGGCGGCGCGGTTGAGCGAGAGGTAGTCCAGGCCGACGTCCACGAGGAAGCGGAGCCGCTCGTTGACCTCCTTGAGGACCCGCTCGGCGATCTTCTTGTCGCGGGCGTCGAGGCGCAGGCGGCCGAGGAAGTCGGCGCACTCGCTGATCGACATGGCGGCGACCTCGGCGATGGACTTCTCCATCACCGTCACGGCGAGCACGATCGGCTTGAGGCGGGTGCCCTCGCAGGTCGGACAGGGCACCTCGCGCATGTAGCCCTCGAAGCGCTCGCGGCTGGCGTCGCTCTCGGACTCGGCGTGCCGGCGCTTCACGAACGGCACGGCGCCCTCGAAGGCCGTCGTGTAGGCCCGCTCGCGCCCGTACCGGTTGCGGTAGCGGACCTCGATCTGCGTCTTGTGGCCGTACAGCAGGGCCTTCTTCGCGCGGGCGGGCAGCCCGGCCCAGGGGATGTCGGTGCGGAAGCCTAGCTCCCCGGCGAGGGCGCCGATCAGCCGCTGGAAGTAGTCCTTGGTGTGGCCGAGCGCCCACGGGGAGACCGCGCCCTCGTCCAGGGACTTGTCCTCGTCCGGGACGATCAGCTCCGGGTCGACCTCCATGCGGGTGCCGATGCCGGTGCACTCGGGGCAGGCACCGAAGGGCGAGTTGAAGGAGAAGGAGCGCGGCTCCAGCTCCTCGAAGGAGAGGTCGTCGTAGGGGCAGTAGAGGTGCTCGGAATACATCCGCTCACGCTCCGGGTCGTCCTCGGCGAGGTCGACGAAGTCCAGGATCACCATGCCGCCGGAGAGGCCGAGGGCCGTCTCGACGGAGTCGGTCAGCCGGCGCTTGGCGCTGTCCTTGACCGTGAGGCGGTCGATGACCACCTCGATGGTGTGCTTCTCCTGCTTCTTCAGCGTGGGCGGCTCGGAGAGCTGGATGGTCTCCCCGTCCACCCGCGCCCGGCTGTAGCCCTTGGTCTGCAGGTCGGAGAAGAGGTCGACGAACTCGCCCTTGCGCTCGCGCACGAGCGGCGAGAGCACCTGGAAGCGGCTGCCCTCGGGCAGCGCCAGCACCTTGTCGACGATGGCCTGCGGCGACTGGCGGGAGATGGGCCGGCGGCATTCGGGGCAGTGCGGCTTGCCGATGCGGGCGAAGAGCAGGCGGAGGTAGTCGTAGACCTCGGTAATGGTGCCGACGGTCGAGCGCGGGTTGCGCGAGGTGGACTTCTGGTCGATGGAGACGGCCGGCGAGAGGCCCTCGATGAAGTCGACGTCGGGCTTGTCCATCTGCCCGAGGAACTGGCGGGCGTACGACGAGAGCGACTCGACGTAGCGGCGCTGGCCCTCGGCGAAGATCGTGTCGAAGGCCAGGGAGGACTTGCCCGACCCGGAGAGTCCGGTGAAGACGATGAGCGAGTCGCGGGGCAGGTCGAGCGAGACGTTCTTGAGGTTGTGCTCGCGAGCGCCACGAACGATGAGACGGTCGGTCACGCCGGTCCGCACCTTTCTTGAGAGAGCGGGGCACTGCCCCGGCTGTCCAGGGTATGGGGGGCGCCGCAGCGGTGGAGTGGGGTCTTGACTTCGAGCGTATAGCACGCACATTCGATTTACGGCACTCCGGAGACCTCTTCACCCGATCGTGTGCCTGAGGGAGCCGGGCCACTAGGCTCGACACCATGACTGATCATGTGCACGACCTGCGATCTGTACGTGAAGCCACGGACCGGCTGCTGACCGCGGCCGCGAAACTGGACAACGCCGCCCTGTCCGAGGAGTCACACCTCCCGGGCTGGACCCGTGGCCACATCCTGGCCCACCTCGCACGCAACGCCGACGCCCTCGTCAACGTCTTCGAGGCGCGCCCCATGTACGAGAGCGCCGACGCGCGCGACGCCGACATCGCGCGCGACGCCGGCCGGCCCCTCGAAGAACACCTCGCGGACCTCCGTGATTCCGGGGACCGCTTCCTCGCGACCACGGAGCCCGAGCAGGACTGGTCCCGCACCGTCGAGCTGCGCAACGGCGTCACGGACCTCGCCGCGAACGTGCCGTTCCGCCGCTGGGTCGAGGTGGACCTGCACCACGTCGACCTGAACATCGGCTACGAGCTCTCCGACCTCCCCGCGGACTTCACCGACCGGGAGATCACCTTCCTCGCCGACCGCTGGTCCGGGCGCCCCGACGTACCGCCGACCGCACTGGCCGCGCCGGACGGGCGGACCTGGCGCACCGGCTCCGCGGGGGACCCCGTCGTGACCGTGACCGGCACCCCCGCCGGCCTGCTCGCCTGGCTCGCCGGCCGCGGCGACAAGGGCGCCTCCCTGACGACCGCGGGCGGCGACCTGCCCGAGCTCCCGCCCCTGTAGGAAGACACCACTAGGATCACACCATGACGTACACCGGAGAGGTCAAGGTCGGCGGTCCGGCCGACGTGCACGAACTCGCGGACCTGATGATTTCCAAGGTCGCGGTGGGCGGGATGAACAACAACGCCTACCTGCTGCGCTGCCGGGCGACCGACGAGCAGCTGCTCATCGACGCGGCCGCCGAACCGCAGACCCTGCTCAACCTGATCGGGGACGACGGCATCACCGCGGTCGTCACCACCCACCGGCACGGAGACCACTGGGGCGCCCTGCGCGAGGTCGTGGACGCCACCGGCGCGACCACCTACGCCGGCGCCCTGGACGCCGAGGGCATCCCGGTGCCCACGGACGTCCCGGTCGCGGACGGCGACACCGTGCGCGTCGGGCGCGTCGAGCTGACCGCGCGCCACCTGGTCGGCCACACCCCCGGCTCCATCGCCCTCGTCTACGACGACCCGCACGGCCACGCGCACGTCTTCACCGGGGACTGCCTCTTCCCGGGCGGCGTCGGCAACACCCACGACGACCCGGAGGCCTTCAAGAGCCTGTTGGACGGCGTCGAGGAGAAGCTCTTCGCGCAGCTGCCGGACGAGACGTGGGTCTACCCCGGGCACGGCAACGACACCTCGCTGGGGGCGGAGCGCCCGCACCTCGCCGAGTGGCGCGAGCGCGGCTGGTAGGGACGGCAACGCGTCAACTTCGGCGCGACGACCACTCCTTCCGGTCGTTGAGCGTCCGAACCGATGCCCCGCGGGCGGGGAGGCGGTATGTGGTGCCGCATGCATCAGGACCCCTCCCCTCCCGCCGCCCCCTCCCCCACGGCGGCCCCCGGACGCCCCGGACACGCCGAGTCCGCCGACCGCCCCGGTCCCGCCGGGCCGGCCCGTCCCGGCATGCTCCGCCTGGCGTCGGCGGCCCTGGCCGGGACCGCCATCGAGTTCTACGACTTCTTCGTCTACGGAACCGCCGCCGCCCTCGTGCTGGGCCCCCTCTTCTTCCCCTCCTTCTCCCCGCTCGCGGGGACCCTCGCCGCCTTCGGCACCTTCGGTGTCGGCTTCCTGGCCCGCCCGCTGGGCTCGGTCCTGTTCGGGCACGTCGGCGACCGCTACGGGCGGCGCCCGGTGCTGCTGGCCTCCCTGCTGCTGACCGGGGTCGCCACCGTCGCGGTGGGCTGCGTACCGACGTACGGCACCATCGGCGCGGCGGCGCCGGTCCTGCTGCTCCTCCTGCGCTTCCTCCAGGGCCTCGGGCTGGGCGGCGAGTGGGGCGGGGCCGTGCTGCTGACCGCCGAGCACGCCCCCGAGGGACGGCGCGGGCTGTGGGCGAGCTTCCCCCAGATCGGCCCGGCCGTGGGATTCCTGCTGGCCAACGGCATGATGCTGGGCCTGTCCGCCTCGCTGAGCGACTCCGCGTTCACCTCGTGGGGATGGCGGGTGCCCTTCTGGGCGGCGGGGCTGCTGGCCCTGGCCGGGCTGTGGCTGCGCCGGTCGGTGGAGGAGACCCCGCAGTTCCGCGCGCTCGCCGAGAGCGGGAGCCGGGCCGACGCCCCGCTGGCCGAGGTCCTGCGGGGCCACTGGCGGCTGCTCCTGCTGACCGGCGGGGCACTGGCCGTGGGGTACGCGGTCTTCTACGCGGTGACCACCTGGTCCCTCGCGTACGCCACCGAGCGGCTGTCGGTGAGCCGTACGGTGATGCTGGCCTGCATCATGGCCGCGGTCGCCTTCAAGGGCGTGGTGACCCCGTTGATCGCGATGCTGGGCGACCGCTACGGGCGCAGACCCCTGTGCCTGGCGGGGTGCACGCTCTGCGTGGTGTGGATGTTCCCGCTGGTGGCGCTGCTGCGCACGGCCGACCCGCTGCTGATGACCCTGGGCTTCGCCGGGGCGCTGCTGGGCATGGTCACGATGTTCTCGGTGGTGGGCGCGTACCTGCCGGAGCTGTACGCGCCGCGGATCCGCTGCACGGGCGCGGCCGTCGGATACAACCTGGGCGGCGTCCTGGGCGGGGCGCTGACCCCGGTGGTGGCGACGGCGCTGGCGGACGGTTCCGGTCCGCCGTGGGGCGTCGCGGCGTACCTCACCGGGGTGGCCCTGGTCAGCCTGGCCTGCTTCGCCCTGCTGCCGGAGACCGGTCCGCGGGCCCTGCGCGAGCGGGCGGAGGCCGCCGGCGGGGCGGACCGCGAAAAGGAGACGGGGGCGGCCGAAGCGGCCGCCCCCGTCTAGACCGTCAGGACGGTCAGGCGTCGACGCTCTCGGTGCCGGCGGCGGCCTCGGCCGCCGCCTTCTTCTTCGAGGCGATGAGGCTGGTGATCGTGGTGATGATCAGGACACCGCAGATGACGCTGAGGGAGAACGGGATGGAGATCTCCGGGACGTGCACCCCGGACTCGTGCAGGGCGTGCAGCACCAGCTTGACGCCGATGAAGCCGAGGATGATCGACAGGCCGTAGCTGAGGTGGACCAGCTTCTCCAGCAGACCGCCGATGAGGAAGTACAGCTGGCGCAGACCCATCAGGGCGAAGGCGTTGGCCGTGAAGACGATGTACGGGTCCTGGGTCAGGCCGAAGATCGCGGGGATCGAGTCCAGGGCGAACAGCACGTCGGTGGTGCCGATGGCGAGCATGACGATCATCAGCGGCGTCAGCACGCGCTTGCCGTTGCTCATGATGAAGAGCTTGGTGCCGTGGTACTTGTCGGCGACGCCGAACTTCTTCTCGACGGACTTGAGGAGGCGGTTCTCCTCGAACTCCTCGTCGTCCTCGTCCTTGCGGGCCTCCTGGATGAGCTTCCAGGCGGTGTAGATCAGGAACGCGCCGAAGATGTAGAAGACCCAGGAGAAGCTGGCGATGATCGCGGCTCCGGCGGCGATGAAGATCGCGCGCAGGACCAGGGCGATCAGCACGCCGATGAGGAGCACGCGCTGCTGCAGGTGCGACGGGACCGCGAACTTCGCCATGATCAGGACGAAGACGAAGAGGTTGTCGACACTGAGCGACTTCTCGGTGATGAAGCCCGCGAAGAACTCCTGCGAGGCCTGCGGGGTCCCGAAGAGCCACAGGCCGATGCCGAAGAGCACGGCGAGGACGATCCAGACGACCGTCCAGGTGCCTGCTTCCTTGATCGACACGTCGTGCGGCTTGCGGCCGATGAAGAAATCGGCGCCGATGAGGAGGGAGAGACCGAGGATGGTCGCGACCCACAGGGCCCAGGAAACTTCCATGGTGAAACATGCCTCCGGCGGATGGCTCAGCACTTCGTCAGCGTCATCGCTGCCGGAGGTCTCTTCCACCCGGGCGGCCTGGAGGCCGTGGGCCGACGCCCCGGGACACCGGGTTGATGCAACCGCAGTGGTCCGTATTGACGGGTACGCCGTAGCAGGAAAGCAGGAATACTCCCCTCCGCGCTGACGAGCATACCCGCGACCGACCGAAAAGGTAAAGGGATCACCAAGGAATGGTCACGGACGGGTAGTACGGCGGGCCTCCGCCACCCGGCCGAGCACCCGCTCCAGCACCTCGCTGCCCCGCGGCGGGAGGTTCGGCTCGAAGGTCCAGGCGTGCTGCACCCACGGGTCGACGAGATGGTTGTCCGGCACCGGCGACAGCCGCATCAGGGAGCGCCACAGCGGATCCAGCAGCGGCCCGTACGCCGAGGCCTCGTCGCGGTCCGCGACCATCAGCAGGTGCACGCCGACCGCCGCGCCCTCGTCCGCGAGGTAGCGCAGCCGCGTGACGGCCCGGTCGTCGAAGCCGTGCGGGAAGTCGTGCACGATCAGCAGCTGGCCGGCCCGGTCCACGTCCGGCGGCAGGTCCTCGGGCGCTCCGGCCCGCAGCGCCATCTGTACGAGGTCCACCCGCCGGGTCAGCGCCTCCAGCGTGCGGGTCACCCCGGCGGCCCCCGCCGCGGGCGGCGCGGCCAGCACGCCCGCCCGTACGAGCGGCTCCAGCGCGGCGGCACCGGCCCCGGCCGCGTCGATCACGTGCACGGAGAGCCGGTCGGCCGGGTGCACGGCGAGCAGCCGCACCGCGTACGCGACGGCCATGTCCAGGGCCGCCCGGCGCAGCCGGTCGGTGTCCATGGCCATCGCCGCCTCGGAACCGGTGCGCCCGTTGTCGATCCACAGCCCGCGCTCCAGCGGGACCCGCACCAGCATCGGGATGCGCAGGTCGGGCCGCTCGGGCAGGTGCAGGTCGCCCAGCCGCAGGGCCAGCGGCGCCTCCTCGGGCGTCCCGTGGCCGTGCCAGACGGGGTTGTCCCAGCCGGCGTACGCGGCCGGCAGCGCGGGCTCTACCACCTCAGCCTCGGCGACGAGCTGCGCGAGATCGCGGTCGAGGGCGGCACGGGCCTGGGAGACCAGCTCCTCGCGGCGGGCCCGGGCGGTGTCCTGGGCGGCGTTGCCGGAGCCGCCGAGGCGGTGGCGCGGATCCGCCAGGGCCCCGTCGAGCTCGCGGTCCATCCGCTGGTCGGCGAAGTCCACGGCGCCGCGGTACGCGGCGACGGTACGGGCGAGGTCCTCGAACATCCCCCAGACCTGGTTGTAGAGACGCTCCTCCATGGACCAGCCGCTGGCGTCCCCCGCCACGGGCCGGGGCGGCTGCCCGGGCTGCGCGGCCGCGGGCCGCGGGGCGGGCTCGGGCGGCTCGCTGCTCGTACGGCGCCGCCGCGGGTGGGCGTAGCTGATGGTGGGCGGGGACCCCGGGCCGTCGGCGGCGGGCGCCGGGCCGGTGCTCCCCGCGAGGGGGACACCGGGGACGGGCACCGGGCCGGGCTCCGCGGGCGGGACGGGGGGCTGCGCGGACGGCTGCGCGGCGCGCAGCTCGCCGACGACCCCGGTCGCGGCGGCGAGCGTGACGTCGGCATCGACGGCGGGCGGGCCCGTGCGCAGCGCGGCGGCGGCCAGCGCCGCGGCGTCCGGCGCGGGCAGTCCGCCGTCGGCGAGGAGGGCGCCGAGCCCGTCGGCGTAGCCCTGGCCCACGGCACGGACCTTCCAGGCACCCTGGCGGCGGTAGAGCTCCAGGGCGACGACGGCGGTCTCGGCCTCCAGGCCGGTCAGGGTGTACCCGGCGAGCTCGGTGCCGGCCGGGTCGGCCACGGCCACGTACGAGGCGGGCACCGCTCCGAAGCGCACCGGGCCGCCCTGCGGCAGCACGAGCAGCACGCCGACCCGGTGGACCTCCGGCGCGACGGCGTCGAGATCGACGGCGAAGGTGTGCCGGTCGGCGACCTCCCCAGGCGCCTCCACCCCGGGGAGGGACCTGGCGCCGGGGTGGGCCAGCGCGTCACGGCCGGTGAGACGGCCCCCCTCGTCGCAGAGCGAGGCCAGGGCGAGTACGGGCGTGCCCGCCGAGACCCTGATCTCCACCCGGCTCTGGGACACGGGGTGGTTCTGCCCCCGGACCAGTTCGGCCGTCATCGTGCAGCCCCTCCCCGTGCCTTCTTCTCTTGTCCGGTACTGCTACAGGTGCGGCAGGATCGCCGGCATCAGGTCCTGGAAGGTGCGGCCGTTGGCCGGGTTCCCCAGGGCCGTCATCTGCCAGCCGGAGCCGACGCGGGACACCTTCGCCATGATCTGCGCGGTGTACTGGCCGCCGCCGTCGAGGGTGTAGCGGGCCAGTTCCTGGCCGTTGGTCTCGTCGACGATCCGGCAGAAGGCGTTCTGCACCTCCTGGAAGGTCTGGCCGGTGAAGGAGTTCACCGTGAAGACGATCTGGTCGATGTGCACCGGGACGCGCTGGAGGTCGACGAGGATCGCCTCGTCGTCCCCGCCCTGGCCCACGCCGCCGACGAGGTTGTCGCCGGTGTGGCGCACGGAGCCGTCGTCGCTCTGCAGGTGGCGGAAGAAGACCACGTCGACGGGCTGCTTGTCGGCGAAGAGCACCGCCGAGGCGTCGAGGTCGATCTCCCGCGTCCGCGAGCCGAACAGTCCGCGGCGCTTGGCCGCCTGCCAGCCGAGGCCCATCCGAACCGCGGTCAGCGTGCCTCCGTCCGCCTTCTGCAGACTGATGGCCTGACCCTTGGTCATGTTGACCGTCACGCGCGTCCCCTCTCCATTGCCCGCCCCATTGCCTGGTGCGCAGCGTGTACCTGCGGCTGTGACCCAACCCTACTGACAGGCCCCTCCTCAGGCGAGGCCCGCTTCCTTCATCTGCCGGAGCTCCTTCTTCAGCTCCCCGACCTCGTCCCGGATCCGGGCCGCGACCTCGAACTGCAGTTCCGCGGCGGCCGCGCGCATCCGCTCGGTCATCTGCTCGATGAGCGAGGCCAGTTCGGCCGCGGGCCGGTCGGTGAGCGCCTCGGGGGCCTTGGCGCCCCTGCCCGCCCCGGCCGCCTTGCCGGCCTTCCCGGCCTTCCCGGCACCCTTGGCGCCCGCCGCGGCCCCGGCGGCGCGGCCGCCGAGGTCCGGGACCGGCGCCACGGCCGCCCTGCCGTCCTTCGCCTGCCGGTAGCCCGTGCCGAGGAGCTGCTCGGTGTCCAGCTCCTCCCGGGCGATGGTCGCGACGATGTCGTTGATCTTCTTGCGCAGCGGCTGGGGGTCGATGCCGTTCGCCGTGTTGTAGGCGATCTGCTTCTCGCGGCGCCGGTTGGTCTCCTCGATGGCCTTCTCCATGCCCGGCGTGATCTTGTCCGCGTACATGTGGACCTGGCCGGACACGTTGCGCGCGGCACGGCCGATGGTCTGGATCAGGGAGGTGCCGGAGCGCAGGAAGCCCTCCTTGTCGGCGTCGAGGATGGCCACCAGCGACACCTCGGGGAGGTCGAGGCCCTCGCGCAGCAGGTTGATGCCGACCAGGACGTCGTACTCGCCGGCCCGCAGCTCGCGCAGCAGCTCGATGCGGCGCAGGGTGTCCACATCGCTGTGCAGGTAGCGGACCTGGATGCCGAGCTCCAGGAAGTAGTCCGTGAGGTCCTCGGCCATCTTCTTGGTGAGGGTGGTGACCAGGACGCGCTCGTCCTTCTCCACGCGCAGCCGGATCTCGTGCACCAGGTCGTCGATCTGCCCCTCGGTGGGCTTGACCACGACCTCCGGGTCGACGAGGCCGGTGGGGCGGATGATCTGCTCGACGAAGCCGTCACCGCGCGAGAGCTCGTACTTGCCGGGGGTCGCCGACAGGTAGACGGTCTGGCCGATGCGCTCCTGGAACTCCTCCCACTTCAGCGGGCGGTTGTCCAGCGCGGACGGCAGCCGGAAGCCGTGGTCGACCAGGGTCCGCTTGCGGGAGGCGTCCCCCTCGTACATGGCGCCGATCTGCGGCACGGTGACGTGCGACTCGTCGATGACCAGGAGGAAGTCCTCCGGGAAGTAGTCGATGAGGGTGTTGGGCGCGGAGCCCCGCTCACGGTCGTCCATGTGCAGGGAGTAGTTCTCGATGCCGGAGCAGGAGCCGATCTGGCGCATCATCTCCAGGTCGTAGGTGGTGCGCATGCGCAGGCGCTGCGCCTCCAGCATCTTGCCCTGCTTCTCCAGCTCCGCCAGGCGCTCGGTCAGCTCGGCCTCGATGCCGGTGATCGCCTTCTCCATGCGCTCCGGACCGGCGACGTAGTGGCTGGCGGGGAAGACGTAGAGCTCCCGGTCCTCGCTGATGACCTCGCCGGTCAGCGGGTGGAGGGTGGAGAGCGCCTCGATCTCGTCGCCGAACATCTCGATGCGGACGGCCAGCTCCTCGTAGACCGGGAAGATCTCGATGGTGTCGCCGCGGACCCGGAAGGTGCCCCGGGTGAAGGCCACGTCGTTGCGCGTGTACTGGATGTCGACGAAGCGGCGCAGCAGCTGGTCCCGGTCGATCTCCTCGCCCACCTTGAGGGGGACCATCCGGTCGACGTACTCCTGCGGGGTGCCCAGGCCGTAGATGCAGGACACGGAGGCGACGACGATCACGTCGCGCCGGGTCAGCAGGGAGTTGGTCGCGGAGTGCCGCAGCCGCTCCACCTCCTCGTTGATCGAGGAGTCCTTCTCGATGTAGGTGTCCGACTGCGGGACGTACGCCTCGGGCTGGTAGTAGTCGTAGTACGAGACGAAGTACTCGACGGCGTTGTTCGGCAGGAGCTCGCGGAACTCGTTCGCCAGCTGTGCGGCCAGCGTCTTGTTCGGTGCCATCACCAGGGTGGGGCGCTGGAGCTTCTCGATCATCCAGGCCGTGGTCGCCGACTTGCCCGTGCCGGTCGCACCCAGCAGGACGACGTCCTTCTCACCTGCACGGATGCGCTTCTCCAGCTCGGCGATGGCCGCCGGCTGGTCGCCGTTGGGCTGGTAGGGGCTGACGACCTCGAAAGGCGCCACCGTGCGTTCGATCTTCGATACGGGCCGCATGACTCCACCGTACGACCCCGCACTGACACTCACGCGCCCCGCCGGGGCCGGGCGCGCTCCGGCGGACGGCCGACCGGCGCCCGGTGTCATTCGTTCTGGTCCGTTTGTCGCAGTTCGGTGGCGGCCCCGTGATCTTCAACCCCATGATCGCGTTGAAGTGCATCGCCACAACGTCTGCCGCTCCGCACCCGTCTGACGCAGGAACAGGGCTCACGACCCGAGGAGAACGCACATGCACGTCCGACCCGCCGCCGCGGCCGCCGCGGCATTCCTGGGCCTCGTCCTCACCCTGCTGGGCGGGACCGCCTCGCAGGCCGCCGCCGGCCCCGGCACCGGACCCGGCCCGGCGGCCCTCGGCGGCCCCGTCGTGTACGCCCACCGCGGGGCCTCGGCGTACGCCCCCGAGAACACCCTCGAAGCGGTCGACCTGGCGATGCGGCTGGGCTTCGAGTGGGTCGAGAACGACGTGCAGCGCACCAGGGACGGCGAGCTGGTCGTGATCCACGACGACACCCTGGCCCGGACCACCGACGTCGAGGAGCTCTTCCCCGACCGCAGGCCCTGGCGTGTCAAGGACTTCACGGCCGCCGAGATCGCCCGGCTGGACGCGGGCAGCTGGTTCGGCGAGGAGTACGCGGGGGCGGGCGTGCCGACCCTGCGGCAGTACCTCGACCGGGTGCGGCGCAACCAGCAGCGCCTGCTGCTGGAGATCAAGAAGCCGGAGCTGTACCCGGGCATCGAGGAGCAGACCCTGCGGGTGCTGGACGAGGCGGGCTGGCTCGACCGCCGGCGCGTCAGCGGGCGCCTGGTGGTGCAGAGCTTCAGCGCGGACAGCGTGCGGACCGTGCACGCGCTGCGTCCGGACCTGGTGACCGCCTTCCTCGGCACCCCGAAGGTGGCGGACCTGTCGGCGTACGCGGAGTTCACCGACCGGATCAACCCGTGGCACACCACGATCTCGGCGGAGTGGGTCGCGGCCGTGCACGGCCTGCTCGGGGCGCACGGCAGGCCCATGGAGGTGGACACCTGGATCGTCGACGACGCGGCGACCGCGCGGAAGGTGCAGGAGATGGGCGTGGACGGGATCATCACCAACGCTCCGGACGTGGTCCGCGAGGCGGTCGGCGGGTTCTGAGCGCACGGCCCGGGAAGTGCCTGGCGGCAGCCGTCGTCCGGGACGGTCCGGGACCGGCGTTGTCGGTCCGCGGCCGTACCGTGGGGGCGTGGACACCACCGAGCGGCCCCGCGGGCCGCACCTCGAATGGACCGTCGTCGCCAGCGACATCGGCCCCCTCCTCCTGGCCGCGACCCCGGAGGGGCTGGTCCGGATCGAGTTCCATGCCGGGCCGGACCGGGCCGAGGCGATGATCGGGGCGCTCGTCTCCCGGCTCGGCGCCGACGCCCGGCGGCCCGCGCCGGGCGAGGAGGTGCTGCTCGCCGAGGCGGTACGGCAGCTCGGCGCCTACTTCGCCGGATCGCTGCGGCGCTTCGACCTGCCGCTGGACTGGCGCCTCAGCTCGGGGTTCAACCGGCAGGTGCTCCAGGAGCTGGACCGTTCCGTGCCCTACGGATCGGTCGTCGGCTACGGGGAGCTCGCCGCCCGGGTCGGCCAGCCCGGCGCCGCCCAGGCCGTGGGCAACGCCATGGGGTCCAATCCGCTGCCGCTGGTGGTGGCCTGCCACCGGGTCGTGGAGAACGACGGGGGCATCGGCGGATTCGGCGGCGGGGTGGAGACCAAGCGGCAGCTGCTGGCGCTGGAGGGCGTGCTCCCGCAGCCGCTGTTCTGACCGCGGCCGTCCGACCCCGGGGCGGGTGCGTTCCTCCCGGCGCCGGGCCTGTTCCACCCGCCGGTAAGGGGTGGCACACTGCGGCGGTGACTACTGCTGCCGCCGCACCCGGCTCCATACCCACCCGCGCGCCCCGCGCCGCACTGCGCTGTCCGCGGGGCGCGGCATGACCGCCGCGCCCGGCACGGACCGCCCGGCTCCCCCGCTCGCCCTCCCCGACGTCGAACGGCTCCAGCGGCGCACCACCCGGGTGCTCATCGCCGGCCAGGTCCTCGGCGGCCTCGGCGTGCCCATCAGCATCGCCCTGGCCCCCGTACTGGCCACCGAGGTCAGCGGCACCGAGGCCCTGTCCGGCTTCGCCTCCACCGCCGCCGTGATCGGCACGGCCGTGGTCTCGCTGCCGCTCGCCGCACTGATGACCGCGCGCGGCAGGCGGCCCGGGCTGGTCCTCGCCTACGCGATCGGCGCCGCCGGCGCCGCCCTGGTCGTCCTGGCCGCCGCGATCGGGAACTTCCCGCTGCTGATGCTCGGCATGGCCGCCTTCGGCGCCGCCTCCTCGGCCAACCTCCAGGCCCGCTTCGCGGCCGCCGACCTCGCCGCGCCGGACCGCCGGGCCCGGGCCATCTCCGTCGTCGTGTGGGCCTCCACCCTCGGCGCCGTGCTCGGGCCCAACCTCTCCGCGCCCGCCAGCCGGAGCTTCGCCGGGACCGCCGTGCCCGAGACCGCCGGCCCCTTCGTGTGGGCCGGCGTGGTCTTCGTGCTCACCGGCGCCCTGATCGCCGTGTTCCTGCGCCCGGACCCGCTGCTGACGGCCCGCGCGCTGGCCTCGCCCGAGGAGCGGTCCGGCGAGGGCCGCTCGATCCGCGCCGGGATCGCCGCCGTACGTGCCTCGCCGCGGGCCCGGCTCGCCCTGGTCACCGTGGCCGTGTCGCACACCGTCATGGTCTCGATCATGGTGATGACCCCGATGGACCTGGACCACCACGGCGCCGGACTGGAGCTGATCGGGCTCGTGATCAGCGGTCACATCGCGGGCATGTTCGCGTTCTCGCCGGTGATGGGGTGGCTGGCGGACCGTATCGGCCGGTTCTCCGTCATCGGCCTGGCCGCCGGGCTGCTGTCCGTCGCCGCCCTGCTCGCGGGAACGGCCGGGACCAGCCACGGCCGGAGCGCGCTGGGCCTCTTCCTGCTGGGCCTCGGCTGGTCGGCCGGCATGGTGTCCGGCTCGGCCCTGCTGACCGACTCGGTGCCGCAGCCCGCGCGCGCCGCCGTCCAGGGGCTGAGCGACCTCACGATGAACACGGCCGCGGGTGTGGGCGGGGCCGCGGCCGGCCTGGTCATGTCCCAGGCCGGCTACGGCTGGCTCAACGCCGTCGGGGCGTCGCTGCTGCTGCCGATGGCGGCCCTCGCCCTGTTCACCGCGCGCCGCCACCCCGCGCCGCCGGCGGGGAAGGACTCCGTCAGCAGCTGATCTGGTAGGCCTTGCGGAGGGTCTCGTGGACGGTCCAGGTCGTCCGGTCGCCCTCGCGCAGCACGCAGGCCGACCCGGGGCCCAGCTCCAGGGTCGCGCCGCCCTCGACCTCGACGGTGGCGCGGCCGCTGACCACCACGAACAGTTCGTCCGCCTCGACGTCGGTGACCACGCCCGGGGTGATCTGCCAGATGCCGCGGACCTGCGTGCCGTCGGCCGACTCCCACAGGACCCGGCCCGTGACGACCGGTGCGCCGGAGACGATCTGTGCGGGGTCGAGGTCCTCGGGCTCCAGCTCCACGTCCGCCACGGTGACGGCGAAGGAGGCGGGGGCGGAGGGGGCGGAGTGATCACTGGTGCTCATGGCGCGCCAGCCTAGTGCGACCCGTCCGGCCGGCGCGGTGACCACAGCGTCCAGGAACGGACCGGCCCACGAGTCATCCTGTCCAGTCGGCCGGACCCGGCCGCCTGGCCGTGAGGACGGGCTGGTGGAAGCCGGTGTCGGCCGGCGCGTGCCAGACGGTGTCGCACAGGCCCGCCTCCCGGGCGAACGCCGCGGTCGCCTCCTGCGGGAGCGCCCAGTAGGTGGCGCGGGAGGTCCGGGGCGTCCAGGTGTCCCCGGCCGGCAGGAGCTGGAAGAGCTCCAGGTCGTAGCGCTCCCCGTCGGGGTGCCAGTGCCACAGCTGGAAGGTGATCGTCCGCTGCCCGTCGGGGCCGGTGCGGACGTGCGGGGCCTCGCTCAGCGGCCGGGCGCGGAGCAGATCCGCGTAGGGGCGGGTGGAGAGCAGGAGCAGTCCACCGGGGCGCAGGACCCGCCGGGTTTCGGCCAGGGCGGCGAGCACGTCCCGGGCGGTGAGCAGGTGGGGCAGCGCGTTGTCGGCGCAGACCACGGCGTCGAAGGAGGCGTCCGCGAAGGGCAGGGCCCGCATGTCGGCGGCGCCGACCGGGAGATCGAGTCCGCGGCGGGCGGCCTCCCGGGCGGCGCGGGCCACGGAGCGGGGGCTGAGGTCGGTCCCGGTGACCCTGTGGCCCCGTGCGGCGAGGCCGAGGGCCTGGGTGCCGATGCCGCAGGCGGTGTCGAGGACGGTGTGCGGTCCCGGGCCCGACGCGGCGGTGAGCAGGGCGTCGAGGATCCGGCCCTGCCGGGCCACGGACGCGTCCCAGTCCGCGTAGACGAGGTCGTAGCGGTCGGCGAGCCCGTCGTAGAAGCCGCGCGTGTCCACGGGGGAACGCTACTCGGACAGCTTGTGACGGGTGGGGCGGGAGTGCGTTTGGGGGCGCCGGTCGCGTGCCATGGATGGGGACATGTCACAGCACAGAGCAACGGCATCCGCGCCCGGCGTACCGGTCCTGTCGGAAGAGGTGCGCGAGGCGCTCGCGCAGGGCAGGCCCGTGGTGGCCCTGGAGTCGACGATCATCGCGCACGGCCTGCCCCGCCCCCGCAACCTGGAGGTGGGCCTCGAACTGGAGGAACTGGTCCGCGCGGAGGGCGCGGTCCCGGCGACGGTCGCGGTGGTGGACGGCGTGGCCCGTGCCGGCCTGGACAAGACCCAGCTGGAGCGGATCGCGGCCGGTGACGGCGTGCGCAAGCTCGGCCACCGGGACCTGGCACCCGCACTCGCCACGGGCGCCACCGGGGCGACGACGGTGTCCGCGACGGCCTTCCTCGCGGCCCGGGCGGGCCTGCGGGTCTTCGCGACGGGCGGGCTGGGCGGCGTGCACCGCGAATGGGCGCAGACGCAGGACGAGTCGGCGGACCTCTCCCTGCTGGCGCGGACCCGGATCACGGTGGTGTGCGCGGGCGTGAAGTCCATCCTGGACGTGCCGGCGACGCTCCAGCGGCTGGAGACCCTGGGGGTGGGCGTGCTCGGGTACGGCACGGACCGGTTCCCCGGCTTCTACCTCGCCGATTCCGGCGAGCCGGTGGACTGGACCGTGCACCGGCCGGAGGAGGTGGCCGCGGTGATGGCCGCCCAGGACGCGCTGGGCGGACCGGAGTCGGCGCTGCTGGTGGCCAATCCGGTGGCGGCCGCGGACCAGCTGGACCCGGAGCTGCACGACCGGGTCCTGGCCGAGGCGCTCGCCGCCGCGCGCGACCAGGGGGTCACCGGCCAGGCGGTGACCCCGTTCCTGCTGGGCTTCCTGGTACGGGCCACGGGCGGCGCCTCGCTGGAGGCCAACCTGGCGGCGGTGCGCGGGAACGTGCGGCTCGGGGCCCGGATCGCGGGGGCCCGGGCGGCCCGGGCATGACGGCAGCGGGAGCCCTGCTCGTCGTCGGGGACGTGGTGACGGACGTCGTGGCGATGCACCCGGAGCCGATAGTCCCGGCGACCGACACCACGGCCCGCATCCGCACCCTGCCGGGCGGCGCCGGCGCCAACGCCGCCTGCTGGGCCGCCCGTACCGGCAGCGCGGAGGTGCGCCTGCTCGCCCGCGTGGGCACCGAGTCGGCGCGCTGGCACGAACGGGCCCTGGTGGACGCGGGGGTGCGGCCGCGGCTGGTGATCGACCCGGAGGAGCCCACCGGAACGGTCGTGGCGCTGGTCGACGGGGACGCGGAGCGCACCTTCCTCACGGACAGCGGGGCCTCCCTGCGGCTGTCCCCCGCCGACTGGGCTCCGTCCCTGCTGGACGGCGCGGCCCATCTCCACCTGTCCGGCTACCTGTACTTCGCCGACCGCAGCCGGGAGCTGGCCGTGGTCGCGCTGCGCGAGGCACGGGCGCGGGGGGTGCCGGTCAGCGTGGACCCGGCCTCGGCGGGCTTCCTGGCCGGGCTCGGACCGGAGCGGTTCATGGAGGCGGCGGCCGGGGCGCAGGTCCTGCTGCCGAACGCGGACGAGGCCCGGCTGCTGGCCGGGCTGCGGCAGTCCTCGGGGGTGGCCCGGGCGGCGGTGGCACTGAGCCGCAGGGTGCCGCTGGTGGTGGTGACCCTGGGCGGGGAGGGGGCGCTGATCGCCGAGGGCGGCCGGATCACGGCGGAGGTCGCGGCCCACCCGGTGGAGGCGGTGGACTCCACGGGCGCGGGCGACGCCTTCGCGGGAGGGTTCCTGGCGGCCCGTCTGGAGGGCGCGGGCCCGGCGGAGGCGGCCCGTCGCGGCTGCCGCGCGGCGGCGGAGGCGGTCACCCGCCCGGGGGCCCGCCCGTAGTGGCTTCGCCCGCGGTGGGGACGAGGCCGGTGGTGACCAGGGTTTCGACGGCGACGCTCTCCCGGCCGAGGGGCCGCCCGAAGCGGGCCTCCCGCCCGAGGCGCCGCCCGAAGCGGGTCTGCCGCCCGAGCGGCCGCCCGAAGCGGGTCTGCCGCCGACCGCGGTCGGCCCGGCCGGCGGGTGCTCACGGGCCGGGCCCGCCGGGCGGGGTCAGCGGCCGGGCAGGCCCGTCCACGCCGGGTGCCGCGGATCGTCGGCCCGCACCACCACGTCCGCGACCGCCGCGGGGTCCGTCGCGGCCTCGTAGCGGGCGAACGCGGCCACCGTCCACCGCTCGGGCTCCGCCGTCCGCCGGGTGAGCGCCCCGGCCGACAGCCGCACGTGGACGCTCAGGTCGAAGGGGTACCACTGCCCGAGCAGCAGCGGGCCGTGCACCACGACCACGCCGCCGGGCGGCAGTTCCACGTACGGGCTCCGCGTGGCGCGGTCGGTCTCCGGGTTCCAGAGGTCGGGCAGCACCCGCCCGGAACCCCCGGGGTCCGTCGGCCCGAACACCTCCCGCCAGAGCGCGGCCGTGTCGTACCAGCCGTCCAGGTAGGCGTCCACGTCCCGGCGGCCGTACTCGAAGCGCAGGGAGGCGGGCCGCAGGAACCCGGCGGTGGGCACCACCAGCACCGGGCGTCCGCGGGAGCGCAGCTCCTCGGCGAGCCGTCCCGCGAGGAGGCCGGTGTCGGCGGCGGGCGCTCCGTCGATGCCCACCCGCAGCCGGCGCGCGGGCTCCGGCGCCGGTCCGGAGTCGGGGCCGGGGCCTGGATCGGGGCCGGGGCCGGGGCCTGGATCGGGGCCGGGGCCGGGGTCGTCCAGGTGACCGGCGAGCCGCTCGGCCATCCGCTGCCATGTGATCGCTTCCCAGTGCACGGGCCCATTGTCAGTGCCCGGCCGTAGCTTCTTCCCAAGGGATCACCGGCGGAAAAGGGCTCCGGTGGGCCGGTGTTCGGGAGGGGTCTGTCATGGCTCGGGAGACGACGTACCTGGAGCTGTCGCAGGAGGGCGGCGGTGCGCACAAGTTCTACGAGGTGACCGTGGACGGCACGTTCGTCTCCGTGCGGTACGGCCGGATCGGCGCGCCGGGCCAGCTGCAGAGCTCCTCCTTCCCCACGGTGGACAAGGCGCGGGCGGCGGCCGCGAAGAAGATCGGCGAGAAGGTGCGCAAGGGCTACGCCCCGGCGGTGCAGGGGCAGCGCGCGGCCCGCGCGGTGACCCGCCGCCAGGTGTCGTCGGCGCCGTCGACGGCGCGTGCGGTGGCTCCGGTGCTGTGGCGCTTCCGGACCGGCTCGGCCGCCTTCGGCATCCACATCGACGAGGACCGCTGCTGGGTCGGCAACCAGGCCGGCGACGTGTACACGCTGAGCCACGGCGGTGACGTGCTCGCCCGCTACTCGCTGCCCGACGGGGTCAAGTGCCTGGTCGCGGACGACTTCTGGATCTACGCGGGCTGCGACGACGGCACGGTGTACGACCTGTCGTCGAAGGTCCCGTTCGGCGCGTACACCATCGCGCAGGATGTGGACATCTTCTGGCTCGACATCCACGAGGGCGTGCTGCACGTCTCCGACGCCAACGGCGGCCTGACCGTCATCGACCACGAGGACGAGCACCAGTGGTCGCGGAAGTCCGCCGGGCAGCACGCGTGGATGGTCCGGGCGGACGAGCGGGCCGTCTTCCACGGGCACGGCGGCGGTGTGACGGCCTACGCCGCCGACGGGACGGGCCAGTTGTGGCACGCGACGACCCCCGGCGGGGTGCTGTTCGGCTGGCAGGAGGAGCACGCGGTGTACGCGGGCACGGTCCGCAACCGGGTGCAGCGCCTGTCGAAGGCGACGGGGGCGACGGAGGCCTCCTACGTGTGCGACGCGTCCGTCTACTCGTGCGCGACCTCGCCCGACGGGCGGCACGTCTTCGCCGGTGACTCCTCCTCGTCGGTCTACTGCTTCGACGCGGACGGGCAGCGGCTGTGGAAGCTGGGCACCGGGGGCGGGTCGGCGCTGTCGATGCAGTATCTGGACGGCCGGCTGTACCTGGTCACCACGGACGGTTCGCTGGTCTGCGTGGACGCGAGCGAGCAGGCGATCGCCGCGGCCCAGCAGGGCACGGTCCCGGCGGCGCGGGACGTGAAGTCGGCGGCGGCCCTGCCCGTGTTCACCCCGGCGGCGTCGGCCTCGGCGGTGGCGACGGTCACGGTGGCGGCGGCTCCTGCGGACGGCGTGGTGGTGGAGTGCGTCCAGCAGGGCGGCCGGATGCGCGTGCAGGTGGTGTCGGGCGGCTTCGAGCCGTGGAACGTGCAGTTTCCGCGCGGGATCCGGGAGGCCGGCGCCCGGTACGTGGTCGACGGGCTGCATGCCGCCTCGGGGGGCTTCTACCGGGTCCGCGGCGAGATCCGCCGGCTGGTCTGACGTCCCGTCGGGTGCGGTTCACCGGGTGTGCTGCCCGCAGACCGCCCGGGTGGCCCCGGCCGGCGCGGGCGTGGGTATGGAGAAGGGCGTTCCCTCGGGCTGCCGGGGGGTGACGTGGAGGACGACCGGCTCGGTGCCGAGGTTGTGGCCGAGGTGGATGTGCCCGCTGCCGGCGGGCTCCACGAAGGTGGTGCCCGTGTGGTGGACCACGACGGACAGGTCGTGGAGGACCCGGGTGAGGGTTCCCGACAGGACCACCGCGTCCAGCCGTACCCGGTGGTAGTGCCAGCCGGTGCAGCCGCCCGGCGGGATGACGATGGTCCGGTCCGGTGGAAGCGTCGCCACGCACGCCCCCACAGCCTCCTGCTCGGCCTGCGGCCGTGCCGTCAGCGCCTGTGCCCCGCCCATGTTCCCCTCCTCGGCGGACCGGCCCGTGGAAGGCGGTCCCGCGCCACACCGTAAGAGGACACCGGTCCCTCCCGGAAGAGCCGACCGGACCTCAACCCGGCTTGTTCACCAGGTGATATGAGGATCGCACGGCGGTATCACACCTGTATGAGCCTGGTCGTGTTCGAGTCACCGAAGCAGATCCACTGCGCCGACTGCCGGCAGGGGCCGCTGCGGCATCTCGTGCGGGAAGCGGGGGTGCCGCGCTGTCTGGACTGCGCGGACCTCGGCCATCTCGTCTATCTCCCGCGCGGGGACGCCGCGCTGACCCGCCGTTCCCGCGAGGCCAGTTCGCTGTCGGCGGTCGTCGTCCGCCTCCACCGGCGGCGCCGCCGCTACGAGCGCCTCGGACTCCTGGTCGAGGAGGCGGCCCTGGCCCGGGCCGAACGCGCCTGCCTCGCGGACGCCGAGGCGCGGGCCCGCCGCAGGGAACGCGACCGGCGCCGGCGGGAGGCCGAGGACACCCGCTTCACCGCCGCGTTCGCCGCAGAGATCGTGCGGCTGTTCCCGGGCTGTCCGGCGGACCGGGCCGTGGCGATCGCCCTGCACGCCTCGCTGCGGGGCAGCGGCCGGGTGGGCCGTACCGCGGCCGGCCGGGCTCTGGACGAGACGGCGGTCTCGGTCGCGGTACGGGCGGCCGTGCGGCACACCGACACCGAGTACGACGCGCTGCTGATGGCGGGAGTCCCCCGCTTCGCGGCGCGCGCCCGGCTGGCCGCCCGGATCGACGCCGTCCTGGACGGCTGGCGTACGGAGTCACCGGCGGCGCACGGCGCGGAGGTCAGACCGTCGGGCTGACGCGGAAGCGGCGGTAGAGGAGGACACCGCCGAGCAGCAGGACCCCGGCGCCGGGGACCAGGTAGGCGGCGCCGTCGGCGCCCGTGTGGGCGAGGGCCTCGTGCTTCGGGGCCTCGGGCGGGGTGACCCGGGTGACCGGGGCGGGCGGGACCACCGGCGTGACCGGGGTGACCGGCTTCTCGACCACCGGGGGCTGCACGGGTTCGTTGGGCGTGGGCTGCTCGCCGTTGACGGACGTGTTGCCGAGCGAGGGGTTCCCGATGCCGACCACGTTGACGGAGTTCCCGCTGATGTTGACCGGGAGGTCGACCGGCAGCTGGAGGCCGTTGCCGGAGATCACTCCGGGAGAGCCCTGCGTGCTCCCCTGCGCCGTCGCGCCGGAGTGGTTGCCCGCCGCCTGCGAGGACGCCGAGGACCCGGTGGACGAAGAGGAGGACGAGGACGAGGAGGACGAGGACCCGGCCTGCGCGCCGCCCTGCGACACGTTGGCGCAGCGATTGCCCGCGGCCGGGTTCAGTAGGCCGACCACGTTCACGGTGTTGCCGCAGGCGTTCACCGGCACGTTCACCGGAAGCTGGATCAGGTTCCCGGAGCCCACCCCCGGCGAGCCCGCGGCGCGGCCGCTCGCGTCCGCATCGGCGTGCGCGAATCCGCCGACGCCCGCGACCGCCAGCCCGCCTCCCGCTACCACCGCCGCGATGACGCCGTTCCGACGAGTGTGACGCATCAGTTTCCCTGCTTTCCGGAGGAGTTCGCGGGATTCGTCCCGCGCGGGAACAACGACCGGAGACCCGTACGGGTTATAGCGCCGGTAGGCATTTCACTCAATCGTGTACTGGGTACTGGCTACTTCATGACTGATCGCCCGCTGCTGCTCCTCGATGTGGACGGCCCGCTCAACCCGTTCCGGTCGCCCTTCGCGGGACTGCGGGGATACCGGAGCCACCGGATGCGGCCGGAAGTGTGGCTCTCCTACCGCGATCCGGATTCCCGCAAGGCCCGGCGCGGCGTACGGGTCCGGCTCCATCCGTCCCACGGCGCACGGCTGTTGGGGCTGCCCTTCGAGCTCGCGTGGGCCACCGCCTGGACGCACCAGGCCAACACGATGATCTCCCCGCACATCGGCCTGCCCGGCGACCTGACCGTGGTCGAATGGCCCGAACTGTTCGCCAGGGACCCGGAAGGGCTGTCGTGGAAGACCCGCCACCTCAGCAACTGGGCGGGCGGACGCCCGTTCGCCTGGGTCGACGACATGATCACCGCCCGTGACCGTGCCTGGGTCGCGGCGCACCACCCGGCTCCGGCCCTGCTGCTGCGGGTCCACCCGCGGCACGGGCTCCGGGACCGCGACTTCGCCGAACTGACCCGCTGGGCGGAGGGCCTCAGCCCAGCAGCGCGCTGACCGGGTCGGCGGACGGGCGGCCCCTGGGCCACCAGTCCTCCTCGTCCGGGCGGGACTCGTAGGCGTACCAGAGGGCGTCACGGCCGAGGCGCAGCTGACGGGTGCGGGACGTCAGGCGGTTGCGGTCCGGGCGGAAGGAGCCCTGCGACGCGGCCAGGAGGGCCGGGCGGGCCCGGTCGAAGGGCCCGGCCGGGGGGTCCCAGGGGTCCTCCAGCGCGGCGAGGGCGGGCAGGCCCCCCTGCCGCCAGGCCGCCGCCGCCCGGGCGAGGTCGGTGGTGGTACGGCCGGTCGCGCGGGCCAGGTCCCGGTAGAGGGCGCGGGCCGGGCCGGTCAGGCCGGCCGTGGGATGGGCCGAGGCCAGCCGTACGGCGTCCTGCCACGGGGACAGGCCGGCCAGCGGGTCCTCGCCGGTGGTGAGCAGGGTGAGGGCCCGGGCGGCCGCGTCGGAGGCGAGCTGGTCCAGGGCGAGCGGGTCGGGCGCCGCCGGGTCGGCCGGGTACGCGGGCGGCAGGCCCGGCACGGCGGGCACGGCCGGCGGTACGGGGAGCAGGGGCGGGCCGGTGCGGGCGAACGCCTCGCGGGCCGGGACCCCGGGGAAGCCGGACGCCGACTCGGGCCGTTCGCGTGCGGCGTGGGCGGCGTTGCGGCGGGTGAGCTCGTCGAGGAGCTCGCGTTCGCCGCGGCCGCGCAGGAGCAGCAGGACGAAGGGGTCCTCGTCGAGCAGGCGGGCCGCGCGGTAGCAGAGGGCCGCCGCGTGCTTGCACGGCGGGCGGGCGACGTCCGGGCAGGAGCAGCGCGGGACGAGCTCGCCCGGGCCGGGCAGGACGCTGTCCGCGAGGGACTGCGGAACCTCCCGCTCCAGCAGGGCGCCGAGAGCCGCGGGGTCGGCGGCGACCGACTCCAGCAGTGCGCTCCACTCCGGGTCGGCGAAGGCCGGCAGGGCCAGCTCGGTGCGGTAGGGGCGGGCCCGGCTGCCCCGGACGTACGCGACGATCCGGCCGGGGGTGACGGTCACCGCGTCCACGTGGCCGGCCTCGGCGTACGCGCGGCCGCGGGCCAGCCGGGCGGCGTCCTGCGCGCCCTCCTCCAGCGCTGCCACCCAGGCCTCGCCCCACCAGCTGACCGCCTCGGCCCCGGCGGGCACGGTCTCGAAGGTGCGGCGGCGGTCCTCCCGTGCGGTGATCATGCGGGCCTCCGCAGGGAGACGAGGTCGGCCAGCTCGCGGTCGGTCAGCTCGGTCAGCGCCGACTCCCCGGAGCCCAGGACGGCGTCGGCCAGGGCGCGCTTGGCCTCCAGCATCTCGGCGATCCGGTCCTCCACGGTGCCCTCGGCGATGATCCGGTGGACCTGCACGGGCTGCGTCTGGCCGATCCGGTAGGCCCGGTCGGTGGCCTGCTCCTCCACGGCCGGGTTCCACCAGCGGTCGAAGTGGACGACATGCCCGGCGCGGGTGAGGTTCAGCCCCGTGCCCGCCGCCTTCAGCGACAGCAGGAACACCGGGACCTCGCCCGCCTGGAAGCGGTCGACGAGGACCTCGCGCTGCGGCACCGGGGTCCCGCCGTGCAGGAGCTGCGCGGTGATCCCCCGCTCCGCGAGGTGCCGTTCGATGAGCCGGGCCATCGTCACGTACTGGGTGAAGACGAGGACGGATCCGTCCTCGGCCAGGATGGTGTCGAGCAGCTCGTCCAGCAGGGCGAGCTTGCCGGAGCGGTGCGGGATCCGCGGCCGCTCCTCCTTCAGGTACTGCGCCGGGTGGTTGCAGATCTGCTTGAGCGAGGCCAGCAGCTTCATGATCATGCCGCGCCGTTCCATGCCCTCGCTCGCCCCGATCACGGCCATCGCCTCGTCCACCGCGGCCTGGTAGAGCGAGGCCTGCTCCCGGGTGAGGGACACGGGGTGGTCGGTCTCCGTCTTGGGCGGCAGCTCGGGCGCGATGCCCGGGTCGGACTTCCTGCGCCGCAGGAGGAACGGCCGCACCAGCGCGGACAGCCGGGCGACCGCTGCCTCGTTCCCGCCGTCCTCCTCCTGCTGGTGCTCCACCGGGCGGGCGTGACGGGCCCGGAAGGTGGTCAGCGGGCCCAGCAGGCCCGGCGTGGTCCAGTCGAGCAGCGCCCACAGCTCGGAGAGGTTGTTCTCCACGGGGGTGCCGGTGAGCGCCACCCGGGCCGGCGCGGGCACGGTGCGCAGCGCCCTGGCCGTGGCCGAGTGCGGATTCTTGACGTGCTGCGCCTCGTCGGCGACGACCATGCCCCAGCTCTGTGCGGCGAGCAGGGCGGCGCTGGCCCGCATCGTGCCGTAGGTCGTCAGGACGAACCCGCCCTCGCAGGAGGTCAGGTCCTCCGTGCTGCGGGCCCCGCCGTGGAACCTGCGCACGGGCGTGCCGGGGGCGAACTTCTCGATCTCCCGCTGCCAGTTGCCCAGGAGGGAGGCCGGGCACACGACCAGGGTCGGCTCGCGGCGGTCCCGGTGCAGGTGCAGGGCGATCAGCGTCACGGTCTTGCCCAGGCCCATGTCGTCGGCGAGGCAGCCGCCGAGGCCGAGGGAGGTCATCAGGTCGAGCCAGGCGAGGCCGCGCGCCTGGTAGTCGCGCAGGGTGGCCTTGAGGGCGGCGGGCTGCGGCAGCGGGACCAGCTCGGCGGTGAGCCGTTCCCGGAGGGCGGCCAGTGCCCCCACGGGCACCGCCTCGACCTGTTCCCCGCCGACCTCCGCGGTCCCCGACAGGGCCGCGGCCAGCGCGTCCACCGGGTCCAGCAGGCCCAGTTCGCGCTTGCGCGCCTTGCGCACCAGCTCCGGGTCGACCCGCACCCACTGGTCCCGGAGCCGGACGACCGGCCGGTGGGCCTGCGCCAGGGCGTCCATCTCCCCCGGGGTGAGCCGGTCGCCGCCGAGGGCCAGCTCCCAGGAGAAGGCGAAGAGGTGTTCCGCGTCGAAGAAGGCGGTCCCGTCGGTCGCGGATCCGGGCGCGGTGGAGCGTACGACGGCGGTCGCGGACAGCGTACGGGCGAGGTCGCGCGGCCAGTGGACGGCGACCCCGGCGGCCGCCAGACGGCTCGCCGCCACCCCGAGCAGGTCCTCCAGCTCCGGGTCGGACAGGGCGAGCGCGTCGGGGACGGGCTGGTCCAGCAGGCGCAGCAGCGGCGGCCAGACCCGGCCCGCGCGGCGCAGCGCGAGCACGGCGTCGATGCGCGCCCGGGGGCCGAACCCGGCACCCGCCGTGCCCGCCCACAGCTGTGCGGCGTCGGTGACGAGGGTGGGGTCGGCGAGGCTGTGCACCTGGACGACGGCGGCTCCGGCCCGGCGGGTCTCCTCACCCTCGGCCTCGTCGAAGAGGCGGAAGGAGGACAGGTCGAGCCGGAGGGAGAGGCCGACGCCGGCGTCGGCCCCGGCCGCGACCTGGGCGGCCCACTCCCCCATCTCCGGGATCCGCTGCGGGTCCCGCGCGGCGAACGGCTTCCCGGCGGCCACCGGCGCGGCCGGGGTGCGCGGCAGGCTGTCGGCGACGGCGTCGAGGAACGCCCGGACCAGCGCTTCCGGTTCGGCCACGTGGAGCGGACGGCGGCCGGGCAGGGGCGTGGCGTACCCCTCGGGGGGCAGGGCGGCGGCGACCGCCCGGAGGTGGGCGACGTCGTCCGCGTCGAGCGGGCCGGCCCGCCAGGCGTCCACCGACTCGGGGGTGAGCCCGGGCAGCAGGCGGCCGCGGGCGGCCAGGGTGAGCGCCTGCGCGGCGGCGGCGCCCCAGGCCCGGGTGGCGGGATGGGCCGTACGGCCGCGGGCCGCCCGGACGAGCAGGGGCAGCGCGGCGGTGACGGAGAAGGAGACCGCGGGCACGGTCCGGCTGCGGACCCCCGCACCGTGCGGGCGCACCACGGTCAGCGGGCCCGGTGCGCCCGCGTCGGGCAGCGGGTCCCCGTCGGGCGCCCAGAACGCGACCCGTCCCTCGCGCGGGACGGCGGCGGGCAGGAACACCGCGGCGTGGCGCAGCAGCGCGTGGCCGGGCTGCGGCTGCGGCGACTGGTCCGTCATGGTGTTCCCCTCCCTCCTCGGTCCTCTGCTCGGGGCGGCTCAGGGTCCGCGCCACGAGTCTAGGCGGGTCCACTGACAGCACCGCTGAGCTGCGGTTTCACCGGCTCCAGCGGCCCTGCTCCAGTGCGTAGCCGTAGACCGGACGACCCGCGGCGGCGCTCGTGCGCAGCGGCCGGCCGGCGTCGTCGATGCGCAGGGTGCCGGAGCCGGACGGCGCGCTCCACCGCAGCTCCAGGAACCAGTCGCAGTCGCAGCCCGTGGTGGCGGCGTCCACCCTCAGCACGACCGGATCGGCCGCCGAGACGCGCAGCGGGAAGGCGGGGGCCGGCAGCCGGTTCCCCGCGTCGTTCCCGGGAACGGGGCGGGCCAGCGGACGGGGCGCGTCCAGGTTCACGGCGAAGGCGGCGGGGGTGAGACCGCCGCCGCAGCCCTGGGACATCTGGAAGACGTTCCAGGCGGGCGGGGTCCGGCGGGCGGTCACGCGCACCTCCAGGTCCTCCAGCACCACGGCGCCCTCCCCGGTGCCGTGCAGGGTGACCTCCACGGTCTGCGAGCCGGCGTGCACGGCCCGCTGCGCCGCCGCCCAGGCGGGCGCGTCCGCCTCCACGGGCGGCGCGGGCACCGAGCCGGGAGCGCGCTCGGACAGGTAGGCGTGGTCGCATCCGGCGGCCCACACGTGGGACCGGACCGCAGCCTTCAGCGGCGTCCGCACGGCCGGGCCGGGGGCGGCCGTGCCGGACGCCGTCCCGGACGCCGCGCCCGAGGACGGGCCGGACCCCGCGGAGGGCCCGCCGTCCGGGCCCGACGGCGTCGCCGCCGCGCCCTGCGGGGCCGTCGGCGCCGCTCCGGTGCCGGACGGAACGCCCGGAGTCGCGGGGCCGGAGGCCGCCGCGGCGGGGCCGGGCGCGTTCGGACCCGCTCCGGTGCCCGGCCCGCCCGCTCCGGGCCCGGCGACCGCCAGCAGGGCCGCGGCCACCGCCCCCGCGGCCACCGCGGCGGCCGCGGCCACGACCGCCCGCCGCCGGTACCGGCCCCTGCCGGCGGGCCCGGCCGTCCCCTCCCCGGACACCGCCACCACCGGCTCCGGCTCCGGCTCCGGCTCCGGCTCCGGCTCCGGCTCCGGCTCCGGGGCACGATCGGGCCCCGCTCCACCCGCCGGCGCGGGCTCCGGTCCGGGATCCGCACCCGCCTCCCGCTCCCGGTCGGCGGCGGCCGGGCGGTCCGGGCGGAGCGGCGTGGTGCCCGCGCGGCGGCGGGCGTCCGCGAGCAGCCAGACCCGGTGCAGGTCGACCGCCTCCGCGGCCGAGGCACCGCAGGCCCGCGCGAAGCGGTCCACCACCGCGAACTCCGCCGGCAGCGCTTCCCCGTTGCAGTACCGGTGCAAGGTCGACGTACTCGTGTGCAGCCTGCGCGCGAGAGCCCCGTAGCTCAGCCCGCCGCGTTCCTTCAGCTCCCGCATCAGCCGTGCGAAATCCCCGGCCTCACTCACGGTGTCCCCCGTCTTCCGTCCCACGTCCCCGTTCCATGCAGAGATGTTCCCCCAGGTGGCAGCCCGTACGGGCGTTCCAGTGTCCCGATTTCGCGCCAACCCGTGGCGCTGCGGCACCTCCGGGGAACAGGCTCGTCAGGCACAGCGCAGCACGACACCGCACGGCACGACGCCGCACAGCGCGGCAGACGACCACGTCCGCACGTCCACGGGGAGAACCGACATGTTCCGACGCACCCGCACCGCAGCCACCCTCACCGCCGCCCTCACCGCGGCGGCAGGGGTCCTCGTCCTGACCGCCTCGGGCCCGGCCACGGCCGCCACCGCGCCCGGCTTCCTGAACGGCGCCGACCTCCCGCCCCACGCCTCCTCGCCCTGGTACGCCGGCGCGGTCACCAAGGGCCTGCCCGAGACCGCGCCGTTCTGCCTGGACGGCGTGCTTCCGGCGGCGGGCAGCTGGCACCGCAGCTTCGGCACGGACGTCGACACCGGCGCCGTGCAGGTCTCCGTGCGGGCCTCCTCGACCGCCGCGGCCGTGAAGCTCGCCGGCGCCCTGGAGCGCAAGGTCGCTGCCTGCGCCGCCGACTGGCTGCGCGCGACCCCGGGGGGCACGGCCTCCTGGCAGGACTACGGGACGCTCCCCGTCGAGGAGGGCGCGCACCTCTACGGGGTGCACACCTCGATCCCCGAGTCGGAGCCCGGGGTGCACCTCTTCGGGATCGGCCGCGACGGCGCCACCGTGACCGTCGTGCAGTGGGGACAGATGGGCGACCTGTCCGGGGCCCCGGTCGCCGGCTTCAAGAAGACCACCACCAAGGCCGTGAACAAGCTCAACCCGTAGCGGCCGGCGCACCGGTCCCCGCACACCGGAGTGGGACCATGGACGGGAGAGGAGCGATGTCCATGCGTTCCGGAAACGAGCCCGTGACGGCGCGCAGCCCACTGCGGCTGCGGCTGTGGCTGGGCGTGTGGGGACTGGTCTGGTCCGTCGGCGGCACGGTCGCCTTCTCGCTGGCCGGCCGCACCGGTTGGGCGGCCGCCTGCGGGGCGCTGGCCGTCGTCGTGTGCGTGGACCTCTTCATGATCCTGCGCCACATCCGGCAGGGCCCGCACTACCAGCCGGGCCGGGACGTCCCGCCGTACGAGCCGCCCGCCCCCCACTGAGGCCGGGGACGACCGGGCGGGTCAGGCCTGCTCGTCGAAGCGGGCCGCCGCCAGGTACTCCGGCTGCGGGTCGAGGGCGGCGGCCAGCCGGAAGTGCTTGCGCGCCTGTTCGGGGCGGCCCGCGCGCTCGTGGGTGCGGGCCAGCGCGAAGTGCGCGAAGGCGTTGTCCGGCTCGCGCTCCAGCACCAGCTCGAACTCCAGCTCCGCCGGGCGCAGTTGGGCGGCCGCGAAGAAGGCCCGGGCGCGCAGCAGCCGCGCCGCCGTGTTCTCCGGGTGCGCGGCCACGACCGAGTCGAGCAGCCTGACCGCGCCGCGCGGGTCGCGGGCGGCGAGCAGCTGCTCGGCGGCCCGGAAGTCTATGACGTGGGTTTCCGGACTGGGCGGTGTGGGACGCGTGGATTCGGGCACGTCGGGATCCTTTCCTCTACGGGCTCCTGCAACGCGCCACCCCCCGCCGCTATTCCATGCACACGTCACACGGCACACACGGCGCGCACGTCACACGGCGCGCACGTCACTCGCCGCCGCCGTCGTGGGCCGCCCGTGCCGTGAGCTCCTCCCAGACCTTGCGCACCTGCGGTTCCAGGGCTTCCAGCGGGCCGTCGTTGTCGATCACGAGGGTGGCCACCGCGAGCCGCTGCTCCCGGGTGGCCTGCGCGGCCATCCGGGCCCGCGCCTCCTCCTCGGCCATGCCCCGCCGGGCGGTCAGCCGTTCCAGCTGCGTGGCGGGCGCCGCGTCCACGACGACCACCAGGTCGTAGAGGGGGGCCAGGCCGTTCTCCGTGAGCAGCGGTACGTCGTGCACCACGATCGCGTCGGGTCCCGCGGCGGCCTCCAGCTCGGCCGACCGCGCCCCGACCAGGGGATGGACGATCGCGTTGAGGGTCCGCAGCCGCTCGGGGTCGGCGAAGACGATCGCCCCCAGTTTCGGCCGGTCGAGCGTGCCCCCGGGGGTCAGCACGGACTCCCCGAAGGCCTCCACCACGGCCGCGAGGCCCGGTGTGCCGGGCTCCACCACCTCGCGCGCGATCCGATCGGCGTCGACGACGATCGCCCCGTACCCCGCCAGCAGCCGCGAGACCTCGCTCTTGCCGGCTCCGATTCCGCCCGTCAGGCCCACTTTCAGCATGCCCGGCAGCTTAGGCGCACACCGCCGGGCGGGCGGCCCCGGGGCCGGATCGGGTCCGGGGCCCGGGGCCGGAGGGGCTCAGCCCTCGCCCTCGCGCTCCGCGAGGAACCGCTCGAACTCGCGGCCGATCTCGTCCGCGGAGGGGATCTCGGCGGGCTCGGCGATCATGTTGCCGCGGGTCTCGGCCCCGGCCGCGGCGTCGTACTGGTGCTCCAGCCCCTGCACCAGGGCGACCAGCTCCTCGTCGCCCTCGCGGATCTGCCGGTCGATCTCCGTCTGCGTGCGGTGCGCCTCGGTGCGCAGCGCGTGCGCCACGGCCGGCAGGACCAGCCCGGTGGCCGCCGTGATGGCCTCCAGCACGGTCAGCGCGGCGTCCGGGTACGGGGAGCGGGCGACGTAGTGCGGTACGTGTGCGGCGACGCCGAGGACGTCGTGCCCGGCCTGGGACAGGCGGAACTCCACCAGGGACTCCGCGCTGCCGGGGACCTGCGCCTCGTCGAAGGGGCTGCGGTGGCCCGGCATCAGGTCGGTGCGGTTGCCGTGCGGGGTGATGCCGACGGGCCGGGTGTGCGGGACGCCCATCGGGATGCCATGGAAGTTGACCGAGAGCCGCACCCCGAGCCGCTCGACGATCTGGCGGACGGCGACGGCGAAGCGCTCCCACTCCACGTCCGGCTCGGGGCCGGACAGCAGCAGGAACGGCGCTCCGGTGGCGTCCTGGACCAGCCGGACCTCCAGCTGCGGGGCCTCGAACTCCGTCCAGTGGTCGCGCTGGAAGGTCAGCAGCGGGCGCCGCGCCCGGTAGTCCACCAGCCGGTCCGCGTCGAAGCGGGCGACCACCTGGTGGGGCAGCGTGTCGAGGAGCCGCTCGACGATCTGCTCGCCGGCCTCGCCCGCGTCTATGTAGCCCTCGAAGTGGTACAGCATGACCAGTCCGGCCGAGTCCTGGGCGACGGCCAGGTCGGCCACCGCCAGACCCTTGGCGTCCCATTCGTACAAACCCTGTGGATCGAGCACTGCCACCACTCCTCCTCGCCTCGTTCTCAGCCAAGAACGCCCAAGGGAGCGCCGCCATTCCCCTGTTGGCGGCTTTCACAGGAACGCAATGGATCAGTTCCGGGACGGGCCGGGGGAACGCGGTGAGGCCCGCCCCCCGAAGGGGACGGGCCTCACCGTTCAACTCGACGCGGCTCTGCTCACACCGGAGTGCGGCGCGGCGCTGCGATCAGCTCTGGCCGCCGGCCAGCTTCTCGCGGAGCGCGGCCAGGGCCTCGTCCGACGCCAGGGCGCCGGAGGTCTCGTCCGACTCCGAGGAGTACGAACCACCCGAGATGCCCGCACCGGCGTTGCCACCGGCGGCCGGGGCGGCAGCGCCCTCGGCAGCGGCGGCCTCGTCGGCCTCGCGGCTCTTGATGACCTGAGCCTGGTGCTGCTCGAAGCGGGCCTGCGCCTCGGCGTACTGGGTCTCCCAGGCCTCGCGCTGCTTCTCGTAGCCCTCGAGCCAGTCGTTGGTCTCGGGGTCGAAGCCCTCGGGGTAGATGTAGTTGCCCTGGTCGTCGTAGGACGCGGCCATGCCGTACAGGGTCGGGTCGAACTCGACCGACGCCGGGTCGGCACCGAAGGACTCGTTGGCCTGCTTGAGGGACAGCGAGATCCGGCGACGCTCGAGGTCGATGTCGATGACCTTGACGAAGATCTCGTCGTTGACCTGGACGACCTGCTCCGGGATCTCCACGTGGCGCTCGGCCAGCTCGGAGATGTGGACCAGACCCTCGATGCCCTCGTCCACGCGGACGAACGCACCGAACGGAACCAGCTTGGTGACCTTACCCGGGACGACCTGGCCGATCTGGTGGGTACGGGCGAACTGCTGCCACGGGTCCTCCTGCGTCGCCTTCAGCGACAGGGAGACACGCTCGCGGTCCATGTCCACGTCGAGGACCTCGACGGTGACTTCCTGACCGACCTCGACGACCTCGGACGGGTGGTCGATGTGCTTCCAGGACAGCTCGGAGACGTGGACGAGACCGTCGACGCCGCCCAGGTCCACGAACGCACCGAAGTTGACGATCGAGGAGACGACGCCGGAGCGGACCTGACCCTTCTGCAGGGTGGTGAGGAACGTCTGGCGGACCTCGGACTGGGTCTGCTCCAGCCAGGCGCGGCGGGACAGGACCACGTTGTTGCGGTTCTTGTCCAGCTCGATGATCTTGGCCTCGAGCTCCTTGCCCACGTAGGGCTGGAGGTCGCGGACACGACGCATCTCGACGAGGGAGGCCGGCAGGAAGCCACGGAGGCCGATGTCGAGGATGAGACCACCCTTGACGACCTCGATGACGGTACCGGTGACGATGCCGTCTTCTTCCTTGATCTTCTCGATCGTGCCCCAGGCACGCTCGTACTGAGCGCGCTTCTTGGACAGGATCAGACGGCCTTCCTTGTCCTCCTTCTGGAGAACCAGGGCCTCGATCTCGTCGCCGACCTTGACGACCTCGTTCGGGTCGACGTCGTGCTTGATCGAGAGCTCACGGCTCGGGATCACGCCTTCGGTCTTGTAACCGATGTCGAGCAGGACCTCGTCCCGGTCGACCTTCACGATGACGCCGTCGACGATGTCGCCGTCGTTGAAGTACTTGATCGTCTCGTCGATCGCGGCGAGGAAGGCTTCCTCGTTACCGATGTCGTTGACCGCTACCTGCGGAGTGGTCGAGGTGGTCTCGGTGCTGCTCGTCATGTGGGAAAGGGCTCCGGTTACGGACAGAAAGTCGTAGGTACTGCTACGCCGGGAGCCCATATCGGCATCTGCCGAAGCCGGACAGCCAAGGAGACCCACACTCCGCGAAAGCGGCGGGGCCTCGAAAACCGAGGGGACATCAACAAATGCAAGCGCAGCCTGCTAGGTCTGAGGAGCACAGGCTCGCAGCGCAACTTGTAGCATACGGGGGCAGCCGGACAGGGTCAATGCGCGAAGGCCCACACCCCGGGCGGATCACCGCACAACCGGCACAATTCGTGGACAGCGACGCCCTGATGGCGTCCGGTACCACTTCCCAAGACATCCGCAGACTACGACGACGGGCCCCATGAACCAAGAGGACTACGCCCCCGAAGAGGCCCACGAGGCGGATCCGGGCCCGGAAGAGGACGCCGAGGCCACCCGGCGTGACGCGGGCGAAGCGGAGAGCAGCCGCGCGAGCCGCGGCTGGTGGGACCGCAACGCCGACGAGTACCAGAGCGAGCACGGCGCCTTCCTCGGCGACGACCGCTTCGTATGGGGCCCCGAGGGCCTGGACGAGGCGGACGCCGCGCTCCTCGGCCCCGCCGCCTCCCTCCAGGGCAAGGACGTCCTGGAGATCGGCGCCGGCGCCGCGCAGTGCTCGCGCTGGCTGGCCGCCCGGGGCGCGCGCCCGGTCGCCCTCGACCTCTCCCACCGCCAGCTCCAGCACGCCCTGCGCATCGGCGGCGGCGACCTGCCGCTGGTCGAGGCCGACGCGGGCCGGCTCCCCTTCCGGGACGCCTCCTTCGACCTGGCCTGCTCCGCCTACGGCGCCGTCCCCTTCGTCGCCGACCCCGTCAACGTCATGCGCGAGGTGCACCGCGTGCTGCGCCCCGGCGGCCGCTGGGTCTTCTCGGTGACCCACCCCGTCCGGTGGGCGTTCCCCGACGAGCCCGGCCCCGAGGGCCTCACCGTCGCCGCCTCCTATTTCGACCGGACCCCGTACGTGGAGCAGGACGAGCAGGGCCGCGCGGTGTACGTCGAGCACCACCGCACCCTGGGCGACCGGGTCCGGGACGTGGTCACGGGCGGCTTCCGCCTGGTCGACCTGGTCGAGCCGGAGTGGCCGGCGTGGAACGGGCAGGAGTGGGGCGGCTGGTCCCCGCTGCGCGGCAACCTGATCCCGGGCACGGCGATCTTCGTCTGCGAGCGCGACTGACCGTGGCCCCCGTCCCGCGCAGCGCCGCCCTCGACGCCCTCCCCGTACGGGAGGCCGTGCCCGCCCTCGTCTCCGCGCTCGACGCGCACGGCACCGCCGTGCTGTGCGCCCCGCCGGGCACCGGCAAGACCACCCTGGTACCGCTGGTCCTCGCGGGGCTGGTCGGGGGCGGTGCGCCCCGCCGGGTGGTGGTGGCCGAACCGCGGCGGATCGCGGCCCGCGCCGCGGCGCGCCGGATGGCCTGGCTGCTGGGCGAGGGCGTGGGCGGTTCGGTGGGCTTCACGGTCCGCGGCGAGCGGTTCGTGGGACCGGACACCGTCGTGGAGGTGGTGACCACCGGCGTGCTGCTCCAGCGGCTCCAGCGCGACCAGGAGCTGGCCGGGGTGGACGTGGTGGTCCTGGACGAGTGCCACGAGCGGCACCTGGACGCCGACACCGTCGCCGCGTTCCTGCTGGACGTGCGCGCGGCCCTGCGGCCGGAGCTGCGGCTGGTGGCGGCCTCGGCGACCACCGACGCGGCGGGCTGGGCCCGGCTGCTGGGGGACGCCCCGGTGGTCGAGGCGGCCGGGGTGGCGCACCCGGTGGAGACGGTCTGGGCGCCGCCGGCCCGGCCGGTGCGGCCGCCGCACGGGATGCGGGTGGATCCGGCACAGCTCGCGCACGTGGCCTCGGTGGTGCGCCGGGCGCTGGCGGAGCGTTCCGGGGACGTGCTGTGCTTCCTGCCCGGCGTGGGCGAGATCGCCCGGGTCGCCGGACAGCTGGCCGGGGTGGACGCGGAGGTGCTCCAGGTCCACGGCCGGGCCCCGGCGGCCGTCCAGGACGCGGCGCTGACTCCCGCCGGCCACCGCCGGGTGATCCTGTCGACCGCGGTCGCGGAGTCGAGCCTGACGGTGCCGGGCGTACGGGTGGTCGTGGACTCGGGCCTTGCCCGCGAGCCGCGGGTGGACCACGCCCGCGGCCTGGGCGCGCTGGCGACCGTACGGGCGTCCCGTGCGGCCGGGCGGCAGCGCGCGGGCCGCGCCGGGCGCGAGGCCCCCGGGGTGGTGTACCGCTGCTGGACGGAGGCGGAGGACGGCCGCCTGCCCGCGTTCCCCGCGCCGGAGATCCGGATCGCGGACCTGGCGCAGTTCGCCCTGCAAGCCGCCTGCTGGGGGGATCCGGACGCCTCCGGCCTGGCCCTGCTGGACCGGCCGCCGGCCGGGGCGATGGCCGCGGCGCGCGAGGTCCTCGGCGCGGTCGGCGCGGTGGACGGCGCGGGCCGGGCGACGCCCCGGGGGACGCGGATGGCCGGGCTCGGGCTGCACCCGCGGCTGGCGCGGGCCCTGCTGGACGGTGCGGCGGCGCTCGGCGCCCGCCGGGCGGCGGAGCTGGTGGCGCTGCTGAGCGAGGAGCCGCCGCGCGAGTACGGGGACGACCTGGCGGCGGCGTGGCGGCGGGCCCGCACGGCCGGCGACGGCTACCAGGCCCGCTGGCGTACGGAGTCCCGCCGCCTGGAACGCGCGGCGGGGGCGGGCGCCGGCGCCGCGGCCGGTACGGGTGCGGGCGGCGGGGAGCCCGGTGCGGCGGGCCCGGGTGGCGGCGGGGCCGGGAGCGACGACGGGGTCAGGAGTGACGACGGGGCCGCCGGGCTGGTCGCGGCGCTGGCGTTCCCCGAGCGGGTGGCCCGGGCCCGGGGCGAGGGCGCCTTCCTGATGGCCTCCGGCACCGGGGCCGAGCTGGGCGAGGGCTCCGGGCTGCGGCGGGCGCCCTGGCTGGCCGTGGCCGTCGCCGACCGGAGCCCGCACGCGGCGTCGGCGCGGATCCGGCTGGGCGCCGTCGTGGACGAGGACACCGCCCGCGCGGCCGCGGGGCACCTTTTCTCCGCGGGTGAGGAGGTCCGTTGGGAGGCCGGGGACCTCGTCGCCCGCGCCGTCGAACGCCTCGGCGCGATCGAGCTCGCGGCGCGCCCGCTGCGCGAGCCCGAGTCGGCGCTCGTCCGGGCGGCCCTGCTCGACGGGCTGCGCTCCGAGGGGCTCGGGCTGCTGCGCTGGTCGGCGGACGCGCGGACGCTGCGGGCCCGGCTGGGATTCCTGCACCGGACGCTCGGCGGCGCCTGGCCCGACGTGGCGGACGACGCGGCTCTGGTGGAGCGGGCCGACGACTGGCTGGAGCCCGAGCTGTCCCGGGCCCGCCGCCGCGCGGACCTCGGCCGGATCGACGCCGGGCAGGCCCTGAACCGGCTGCTGCCGTGGTCCACCGGCGAGGCGGCCCGGCTCGACGAGCTGGCGCCCGAGCGGATCGAGGTGCCGAGCGGTTCGAGGATCCGCGTGGACTACACGGACGGGCAGCCGGTGCTGGCGGTCAAGCTCCAGGAGCTGTTCGGGCTGGCCGAGACGCCCCGGGTGGCGGGGGTCCCCGTCCTCGTCCACCTGTTGTCCCCGGCGGGGCGCCCGGCGGCCGTCACCGCCGACCTGGCCTCCTTCTGGCAGGGCGGCTACCGCGCCGTCCGGGCCGAGCTGCGCGGCCGCTACCCCAAGCACCCCTGGCCCGAGGATCCGGCCACCGCCCTGCCCACGCGGCACACCAACGCCCGCCTGCAGCGCGGCGGCTGACGCCCTCGGGGCGACGGTCTAGGACCCGTCCGGCCGCCCTGCCCGGCCGCGGCGGCCTCGGGCCTCCAGCCAGAGTGCCAGCGCGAGGAGCAGGAGCCCGCCGGTGCCCAGGCCCGCGGGGGCGTAGGTGTGCAGGGCGAGGACCTTCGCCCGGTTCGCCTTGACCAGGGCGACCGTGTGCTCGGAGTAGTCCTCGCGCATCGTCACGTGCCCGGCGAAGGCGGTGAGCCTGCCGTCGGGCCCGCCGGCCGCGATGCCGCCGCGCATCTCCTGCTGGATGTCCTGCTCGGCGTTGACGGGCGCGCCGGTCACCGGGTCGACCCAGAACCGCGCCGTGGTCGTGTACCAGAGGGTGGTGCCGGTGGCCGCCTCGATGGTCGCCGGGTCGATGCCCTCGATCGGCATCTTCTTCGGCATGGGCACCTTGGTCCAGGGGACGGTCTGCTCGAAGTAGTAGACGTCCATGCCCTTGAAGCGGCGGGGTCCGACGTAGTGGATGGGCGAGGAGGTGCGGGTCTGCGCGTCGAAGTAGAGGTAGTCGCGCGGCTCGGTGAAGAAGGGCCACTTGAACTCGATGCCCTGGCGCTCGACCGGGTCCCCGTCGACCATCTCGCCGGTGGCGTGCACCGGTTCCTGGGTGTGCGCGTCGAAGATGTAGCGCTCGGGGATCTGGGAGACCATCTTGCCGTCCGGACCGATGATGTGGGACAGGGTGTCCCAGACCACGACGTCCTTGCCGGCGCTCGCCTCGATCTCCTTCGACGCCTCCACGTTGCCCTTGAGGGTCTGGACGATGGTGACCTTGTCGACCTTCTTGGGCTGCATGCCGCCGGTGTAGTCGAGGAGGGTCGCGTCCCGGGCCTCCAGGACCACTTCCTGGTACTGGTTCGCCGGGATCTTCGCCAGGCGCGGGTACGCGTACCAGCGCAGCAGCGGCGCGAGGGCCGCGCAGAACACGGCGAGGGCCAGCAGGACGAGGCTCGCTCTGCGACGCACGGCGGGCCCTCCTCTACTGTCCGGGCGCGGGGGGCGCGGTGGTGAGCAGGGGCTTGGGCGAGGTCTCGCCCTCGGGCACCCCGAACGCCGTGACGGCGAACACGAGGGCCAGCGCGGCCACGAGGCCGATCGCGGCGGCGGCGAATGCGCGCATGCCGGGGCTCCGGAATCTGATGAGGCGTCAGGGGAGGGGCACCGTAGCAACGGACGGGCGAGATGAGAACCGTCCGGGCGGTGGCCCGGGGCGGGACCCGGAACGCCGAGGAGCCGTCCGCCCCGGCGAGGGGGCGGACGGCTCCTGGGTCACGGCCGGCCGGTGCGGCCGGGGCCCGTCAGGGGGCCGCCGGTGACGTCGAGGGCCGCGGCGTCGATGACGCTGCCGGTGCCGGTGCCGGCGCGGTGGCGGCCGGCGTGGGGGCGGGCTGCGACGACGGGGTGACGGCCGGACTGGGCGTGGCCTTGGGCGTGGACGTGGGGGTCGGCGTGGGGGTGGGGGTCGGCGTGGGGGTGGGGGTGGGGGTGGGGGTCGGCTTCGGTGTGGGGGTGGGGGTGGGGGTGGGGGTCGGCTTCGGTGTGGGGGTGGGGGTGGGGGTCGGCTTCGGCGTGGGGGTGGGAGTGGGGGTCGGCTTCGGCGTCGGGTCGGGCGTCGGCGTGGGAGTCGGGGTGGGAGTCGGGGTGGGCGTCGGGGTGGGTGTGGGGCTCGGCGTGGGAGTCGGTGTCGGTTTCGGCGTCGCGGGGGTGTCCGGGCCGGCGCCCGCACCGTCCGGGACCTCGTGCGCGCCCTTGAGGTAGTACGCGAACCACGACCGGACCGTCCGCAGGTACTCCGTGGAGCGGTTGTAGGAGAGCACGGCCCGGTCCAGGTCCGCCTCCACCCTCAGGTCGCGGTTGCCCGCGCACAGGTAGCGGCCGGCCGCGAGGGCCGCGTCGTGGATGTTGTTCGGGTTGCGGCGCCCGTCGCCGTCCGCGTCCTGGCCCCAGGCCGCCCAGGTGGAGGGGATGAACTGCATCGGCCCGACCGCCCGGTCGTACCGCGCGTCGCCGTCGTAGGCGCCGCCGTCGGTGTCGCGGATGTTCGCGAAGCCGTTGCCGTCGAGCACCGGGCCCAGGATCGGCCGCAGGGAGGTCCCGGCGGCGTCCACCTGCCCGCCGCGCGCCTGCCCGGACTCCACCTTGCCGATCGCCGCCAGGAGTTGCCAGCGCAGACCGCAGCCGGGGTCGGTGCGCCCCACCGTCTGCTCGGCCCGCCGGTACGCCGCGAGCACGCTCGCCGGTATCCCCTGCGCCGCCCCGCCCACGGCGACCACCGTCGCCGGCGCTCCCCCCTGCGGCGCGGCGGGCGCCGCGGCCTCCGGCGGTGCCGCCGCCGGGGCCTCCGGACCGGCCGGCGGCGGGAGTTCGGTGAAGTAGGCGGTGTCGCCGCCGCTCGGGTCCGCCGGAGGGGGCGGCTGCTCCCCGGCCGCCCCGGCCGCCGCTGCCGGCGCCTGACCGGCGGCCGACGGGCCGCGCGAACCGGTCAGCGCGGCGACCGTGAGAGCACAGACCAGGGCGGCTGTCGCACCCCGGTACAGCCTGCGTCCGCCTGTGATGGACGACATGAGCCGGACCCCTCCCCCTCGACGTCCGCGTGACCCTACGTCAACTGCCCCGAGAGGACACGGGTGGTGCGCGGGAATTCACCACATCCCCACGTCCGTGTACAGGTCACGCATACTGTCGGGACCCTTCGGCCGCATTGGCCCGAAGTAGGCAACGACCACGGGAACGTCCAGGAGAGGTGCCATGCCCTTCACTCTCAGCCACGCGGCCGCCGTACTGCCGGCCCTGCGCCGGACGGGACGTGCGCGGGGCCCGCTCGTGGCGTCCGCTCTCGTCCTGGGGTCCTTCGCCCCCGACACCTTCTACTTCACGGACGCCGTCGTGGAAGGCGTCATGGCCTACGGGGCCTTCACGCATTCGCTGCCCGGGGTGCTCACCCTGGACGCCGTGCTCACCGCCGTGCTCGTCGGCTGCTGGCTGCTGCTGCGGGAACCGCTGACCGCCCTCCTGCCGCGCCCCGCGCAGGGCAGGGTGCACGCCTTCGTACGCGGTGAGGAGTGGCGGGCGCACCGCCGGCTGCCGGCGCTCGCCGCCTGGTTCTACGTCTCCGCCGTCATCGGCTCGCTCACGCACGTGGTGTGGGACAGCTTCACGCACCTGGACCGGTGGGGGACGAACGCGATGCCGTGGCTCGGCGAGCCGGTCGCCTTCGGCTTCCCGGCCTACACCTTCCTGCAGTACGGCAGTTCGGCGGTCGCGGCCTGCGTCCTGCTCTGGTTCACGGTGACCGGGCTGCGCCGCACCCCCGCCGCCGCCGTCCCGGCGGGCGTCCCCGTGCTCGGCCGCCGGGAGGTCGCCGCCGCGCTCACCCTGATCGCGCTGTGCGTGGCCACTGGGGTCACCGTCCGCGTGATCCGCTTCTTCACCTTCTTCGACCGGATCCGCACCCCCCTCGACATCATCCCGACCGTCTGTTTCGGGGCGGGCGGCGGACTGGCCGTGGGCCTGCTGCTGTACGGGGCGCTCGTACGGCTGCGCCACCGCGGCGGCTCCGGCCGGCGTCCGGCCGACGAGGAGACGCGGACGCCCGTCCCCACCGCCTGAGCGGGGACGGGCGTCGGCCGCCGTGCGTCACGGCGGTCAGTGCGCGGCGGACTCCCAGTCCGCGCCGACACCGACGGACACGTCGAGCGGGGCGCGCAGCTCGACCGCGGCACCCATCTCGCGGCGCACCAGCTCCTCGACCTGCGCGCGCTCGCCGGGGGCGATCTCCAGCACGATTTCGTCGTGGACCTGGAGCAGCATCCGCGAGCGCAGGCCGGCCTCGGTGATCGCCTTGTCCACCCGCAGCATCGCGACCTTCACGATGTCGGCGGCGGTGCCCTGGATCGGGGCGTTGAGGGCCATCCGCTCGGCGGCCTCGCGGCGCTGGCGGTTGTCGCTGTTGAGGTCGGGCAGGTAGCGGCGGCGGCCGAAGACCGTCGCCGTGTACCCGGTGGCCCGGGCCTCGTCCACGACGCGCTGGAGGTAGTCGCGGACCCCGCCGAAGCGCTCGAAGAAGGTCTCCATCAGGCCGCGCGCCTCGGCGGGCTCGATGTTCAGCTGCTGGGAGAGACCGAACGCGGACAGCCCGTAGGCCAGCCCGTAGGACATGGCCTTGATCTTGCGGCGCATCTCGGCGTCGACCTGGTCGCGCTCCACGCCGAAGACCTGTGAGGCGACGGTGGTGTGCAGGTCCTCGCCGGAGGCGAACGCCTCGATCAGGCCCTCGTCCTCGGAGAGGTGGGCCATCACGCGCAGCTCGATCTGGCTGTAGTCGGCCGTCATCAGCGACTCGAAGCCCTCGCCGACGACGAAGCCGCGGCGGATGGCCCGGCCCTCGTCGGTGCGCACGGGCACGTTCTGGAGGTTCGGGTCGGTGGAGGACAGCCGGCCGGTCGCGGCGACGGTCTGGCTGAAGCTGGTGTGCACCCGGCCGTCGGCGGCGATGGTCTTCACCAGGCCCTCGACGGTGACGCGCAGCTTGGCCTGCTCCCGGTGCCGGAGCATGATCACCGGGAGTTCGTGGTCGGTCTGCGTGGCCAGCCAGGCCAGCGCGTCGGCGTCCGTGGTGTAACCGGTCTTGGTCTTCTTGGTCTTCGGCAGGTCCAGCTCGCCGAAGAAGACCTCCTGGAGCTGCTTGGGCGAGCCGAGGTTGAACTCGTGGCCGACCGCCGCGTGCGCCTCCTTGACCGCCTGCTGCACGGCCCCGGCGAACTGCAGCTCCATGGCCTCCAGGTGGTCGCGGTCGGCGGCGATGCCGGCGCGCTCCATCCGGGCGAGCAGCTCGGAGGTCGGCAGCTCCATGTCGTGGAGCAGCTCCGCGGCGCCCACCTCGGTGAGCTTGCCGGAGAAGGCGTCGCCGAGGTCCAGGACGGCGCGGGCCTGCGCCATCAGCGCCTCCGCCTCGGCCGTCTCGTCGGCGCCGAAGGCCAGCTGCCCGTCGGCGGCGGCCGGGGCCAGCTCACGGTGCAGGTACTCGGTGGACAGGGCGTCCAGCGCGAAGGAACGCCGGCCCGGCTTGACCAGGTAGGCGGCGAGCGCGGTGTCCATGGTGACGCCGGCGAGGCTCCAGCCGTGCTCGGGGAAGACCCGCATCAGGCCCTTGGCGTTGTGCACGGTCTTGGGGCGGGCCGCGTCGGCGGCCCAGGCCGCGAAGGCCTGCTCGTCGCTCTCGTCCAGCTCGGCCGGGCTGAACCAGGCGGCGGCTCCCCCGGCGGCGGCCAGCGCGACCTCGGCGACGTTGCCCTGGCCCAGGGCCCAGCTGTCGACGGTCGCGATGCCCAGCGGCCCGCCCGCGTGGCTCTCCAGCCACGGCGCGAGCTCGCCCGTGCCCAGCACGGACGCGTCGAGCTCCACGCCGGCGGCGGGCGCCGGGGCGGCCTCCTGCTCGGCGGCGCCCGGGTCCACGGCCAGCAGCCGCTCGCGCAGCGACGGGTTGCGGATCTCCAGCACGTCCAGCACACCCGTCACCGCGGACCGGTCGTACGGCAGCCGGCCCAGGTCGGCGGCGCCCTTGGGCAGCTCCACGTCCTTGACCATCTCGGTCAGGACCCGGTTGAGCTTGACGGCCTCCAGGTGGTCGCGGAAGTTCTGCCCGGCCTTGCCCTTGACCTCCTCGGCGCGCTCCACGAGCTCCGCGAACGACCCGAACTGGGTGATCCACTTGGCGGCGGTCTTCTCACCGACGCCCGGGATGCCCGGCAGGTTGTCCGACGGGTCGCCGCGCAGCGCCGCGAAGTCCGGGTACTGCTGCGGGGTGAGGCCGTACTTCTCCTCGACCTTCTCCGGGGTGAAGCGGGTCAGCTCCGAGACGCCCTTGGTCGGGTACAGCACGGTGGTGTGCTCGGAGACGAGCTGGAAGGAGTCACGGTCGCCGGTGACGATCAGCACCTCGAAGCCCAGCGCCTCCGCCTGGGTCGCCAGCGTGGCGATCACGTCGTCGGCCTCGAAGCCGTCGACCGCGAAGCGCGGGACCTTCATGGCGTCCAGGAGCTCGCCGATCAGCTCGACCTGCCCCTTGAACTCGTCGGGGGTCTTGGAGCGGTTCGCCTTGTACTCGGGGAACTCCGTCGACCGCCACGTCTTGCGGGAGACGTCGAACGCCACCGCGAAGTGCGTGGGCGCCTCGTCGCGCAGCGTGTTCGCCAGCATCGACGCGAAGCCGTAGATGGCATTGGTCGGCTGGCCCGTCGCGGTCGTGAAGTTCTCCGCGGGCAGCGCGAAGAACGCCCGGTACGCCAGGGAGTGCCCGTCCATGAGCATCAGGCGGGGGCGGTCCGCTGCGGTCGTCTGGTCCGTCTTCTTCGATGCTGAATCTGCCACGCCCCCGATCCTAGGCGCCCCCGCCGACAATCCCGGCCCGCCGCCTCCCCCCGCCGCCCCACCCGGCGCACCCGCCCCGGCGGCCGCCCCCGGCGCACCCGCCCGGGCCGCGACGAGCACCCGACCGCCCTCCCCTGTTCCCGTGGTCCGTGCAAGGATCGAAGCACGCGGCCACCCGTGCTGCACACGTACGTACGCTCGAAGGGGAGCGCGATGGCGACCAAGCCGCCCACAGGTGATCCGGTCCAGGACGCACCGCAGGTCACACCGCCCAAGCACGCGGCGGCCGGCCTCCCGGCGATCGGCCACACCCTGCGGATCGCCCAGGAGCAGATGGGCCTGGCCCGCACCGCCCGCACCCTCCTCAAGGTCAACCAGAAGGACGGCTTCGACTGCCCCGGCTGCGCCTGGCCCGAGGGCGACAAGCGGCACACCGCCGAATTCTGCGAGAACGGCGCCAAGGCCGTCGCCGAGGAAGCCACGCTGCGCCGGGTCACCCCCGCGTTCTTCGCCGAACACCCCCTGGCCGACCTCGCCACCCGCTCCGGCTACTGGCTGGGCCAGCAGGGCCGCATCACCCGGCCGATGTACCTGCCCGAGGGCGGCGACCGCTACGAGGCCGTGTCCTGGGAGCGCGCCTTCGCGATCATCGCCGAGGAGCTGACCGCGCTCGGCTCCCCCGACGAGGCCCTCTTCTACACCTCCGGCCGCACCAGCAACGAGGCCGCGTTCCTCTTCCAGCTCTTCGCCCGCGAGTACGGCACGAACAACCTGCCGGACTGCTCCAACATGTGCCACGAGTCCTCCGGCTCGGCCCTGACCGAGACCATCGGCATAGGCAAGGGCAGCGTCTCCCTCGAAGACCTCCACCAGGCCGACCTGATCATCGTGGCCGGGCAGAACCCGGGCACCAACCACCCGCGCATGCTCTCCGCCCTGGAGAAGGCCAAGACGGCCGGCGCGAAGATCATCTCGGTGAACCCGCTGCCCGAAGCCGGCATGGAGCGCTTCAAGAACCCGCAGACCCCCCTCGGCATGCTGCGCGGCACCGCCCTCAACGACCTCTTCCTGCAGATCCGCATCGGCGGCGACCAGGCCCTCTTCCGCCTCCTCAACAAGCTCGTCATCGAGACCGAGGGCGCCGTAGACCAGGACTTCGTGCGCGAGCACACCCACGGCTACGAGGACCTCGCCGCCGCCGCGAAGGAGGCCGACTGGGAGGAGACGCTCACCGCCACCGGCCTCACCCGGCCCGAGATCGAACGCGCCCTCGCCATGATCCTCGCCTCGCGGCGCACCATCGTCTGCTGGGCCATGGGCCTCACCCAGCACAAGCACGCCGTCGCCACCATCCGCGAGGTCGTCAACCTCCTCCTGCTGCGCGGGAACATCGGCCGCCCCGGCGCCGGCGTCTGCCCCGTCCGCGGCCACTCCAACGTGCAGGGCGACCGCACCATGGGGATCTTCGAACGCCCCGCGCCCGCCTTCCTCGACGCCCTCGACCGGGAATTCGGCATCACCTCGCCGCGCGAGCACGGCTACGACGTGGTCCGCTCCATCGAGGCCATGCGCGACGGCACCGCCAAGGTCCTCTTCGCCATGGGCGGCAACTTCGTCGGCGCCACCCCCGACACCGAGGTCACCGAGGCCGCGATCCGCCGCACCCGCCTCACCGTCCACGTGTCCACCAAACTCAACCGCTCCCACGCCGTCACCGGCAGGCGCGCCCTGATCCTGCCCACGCTCGGCCGCACCGACAAGGACGTACAGGCCTCCGGCAGGCAGTTCGTCACCGTCGAGGACTCCATGGGCATGGTCCACGCCTCCCGCGGCAACCTCGCCCCCGCCTCCCCGCACCTGCTCTCCGAACCGGCGATCGTGGCCCGCCTGGCCCGCGCCGTCCTCGGCGCCGCCTCCGCCACCCCCTGGGAGGAGTTCGAGCGCGACTACTCCACCGTCCGCGACCGGATCTCCCGCGTGGTCCCCGGCTTCGAGGACTTCAACGCCCGCGCCGCCCGCCCGGAGGGCTTCCGCCTCCCCCACGCCCCCCGCGACGAACGCCGCTTCCCCACCAAGACCGGCAAGGCCAACTTCACCGCCGCGCCCGTCGAGTACCCGCGGGTCCCCCCGGGCCGCCTGCTTCTGCAGACCCTGCGCAGCCACGACCAGTACAACACCACCATCTACGGCCTCGACGACCGCTACCGCGGCATCACCGGCGGCCGCCGCGTCGTCCTGGTCAACCCCGAGGACGCCGCCGAACTCGGCCTGGCCGACGGCTCGTACACCGACCTGGTGGGCGAGTGGAAGGACGGCGTGGAACGCCGCGCCCCCGGCTTCCGCGTCGTGCACTACCCGACCGCCCGCGGCTGCGCGGCCGCGTACTACCCGGAGACCAACGTCCTGGTCCCGCTCGACTCCACCGCCGACACCAGCAATACCCCGGCCAGCAAGTCCGTCGTCGTGCGCTTCGAACCGGCCTGATAGAACGACCTTCAGGAATTGCAGGTTAACGAGCGTTGACGGACGGAGCCCGACCATGACCGAGCAGCACGCAGTGAAGTTCCCGCAGGAGGTCCTCGACGAGTACGCGGCCCTGGGCATCGACCTGCCCGCGCTGTTCTCGGCCGGCGACCTCGGCGAGCGCATGGACATCCGCATCCTGGAGGCCTCGGCCGACCGCGTCGTCGGCACCATGCCCGTCAAGGGCAACACCCAGCCGTACGGACTGCTGCACGGCGGGGCCTCCGCCGTACTGGCCGAGACCCTCGGCTCCGTCGGCGCCATGATGCACGGCGGCCTCGGCAAGATCGCCGTCGGCGTGGACCTGAACTGCACCCACCACCGGGGCGCCCGCACCGGCATCGTCACCGGCGTCGCCACCCCGGTCCACCGCGGCCGCTCGACCACCACCTTCGAGATCGTCATCACCGACGAGCAGGACAAGCGGATCTGCACCGCCCGCCTGACCTGCCTGCTGCGCGACGTCGAGCAGCCCGCCGGCGGCGCCGAGGCCCCCGCGCAGGCCTGACACCGCCGCGGGGCCGGAGCGGGGCGCCGGCGGCCGGCCACGTCACCGCGCCATCACGTCACGGCGTCACCGGCAGGCATTCGTCGAGCAGGTCGACGACGTCGCGCCAGGCCCGTCGCGCATGCCGCGGATGGTGGCCGACCCCGGGGGGCGCGGCGTGGTCGACCGGCGGGTGGTGGAAGGCGTGCAGCGCACCGCCGTACACCGTGAGGCGCCAGTCGACGCCCGCGTCCTGCATCTCGGCGGTGAACGCCTCCCGTTGCGCGGGCGGCATGATCGGGTCCTCCGAACCGACCCCGGCCCACACCGGGCAGCGGATCCGCGCGGCCTCGCCCGGCCGACCCGTGATCAGCCCGTTGACCGTCCCGATCGCACGCAGGTCGGCGCCGTCGCGACCGAGCTCCAGCGCGACGGCGCCCCCGGTGCCGTAGCCGATGGCCGCGACCCGGGCCGGGTCCGTCCGCGGTTCGGCGCGCAGCACGTCGAGCGCCGCACGGCCGACGTCCCGCATCCGGTCGGGATCGGCGAGCAGCGGCATGCACCGGGCCAGCATCTCCCCGGGATCGCCCAGATAGCGCCCGCCGTGCAGATCGAAGGCCAGTGCCACGTACCCCAGCTCCGCGAGGGCCTCGGCCCGGCGGCGTTCGACGGGGCCGAGGCCCATCCCCTCGGGGCCGATCAGGACCGCGGGCCGGCGGCCGGTACCGGCCGGGAGGGCCAGGTGCCCCGTCATCGTCAGGCCGTCGGCCGGATACTCCACCGCGCGCGTCGTCACCGTCGTCACCGTCGTCATGCGAGGGACCGTAGTGACCGTCGCGGGCGGCCGGACGGGTGTTCACCGCCGGCGGACAGCGGTCCGCGGCCGCCCCCGGGCCTCCCGCGCCGGCGTTCCCCCGGCGCCCAACCGCCCGGAATCCGCCAGTCCGCGCGCAGGGCGGTGCCCCGTGTTGTGTCACCGATGGTCACCGCCTACCGTCGCCTGCATGGGGACCCTGCCACGCACGGCCCGGTACGCCGCCCGCATCCTCCTGGCGGCGCTCGCCCTGGCCGGCTGCTCGACCTCCGCGCCACCCCCCGCGGCGGACTCCGCCGGCACTCCTTCGCCCGTCCCCTCCACCCCGGTGCAGATCTGCACGAGCCTGGTGTCCTACTGGGCGAGGGAGACCCTCCTGGGCACCCCGTGGTCGGGTCTGGACTGGGAGCAGAAGGGCCTTTCCAACGCCCAGTACGCGATCCACGAGGAAGTCGTCGCCGCAGCTCGGGGCGAGGATCTAACTGCCGGACGGGAGAAGGCACTTGAGCTGATCGACCGGCTCACCGCACAGCGGTGCACCGAACAGGGGGGCGCGACCGCCAGTTCGGAGAACTGGCGTCCGCCGACGTGACACGGGTCACCGCATTCCCGGAAGCGGTGTCCGTCTTCCGGTCAGCATCCCCGCCGGGGGCGAACCGCAGGTCGGAGGCACCGCCCCCGCCAGAACAAGATCCACACCGCCCTGGACGGCAGGCCTTGACAATCACTCTGCGTAATGGTCAACCCGGCCCGAATCCGCCTTTTCCTTTGAGAATGGCCACCCCCGGGATTCTTTCGGACACGCGCAGCCACATTCGGCTCAATTTGATCTAAGACAGGTGCATGAACCCCCCAAGCCCCTTAGTGGAACTGCTATTTCTCACGATGCGGACACGGTCAGGGGTGGAAAAGCGCCCGTTTTGTCCACACTCCCCCCGCACATTCTTGGCCTTGGCATAACAAGAGCGTCACATCCTCCTTTCCCTGCTCCCCGTGCTCGCCACCTCGGCCCTAGAGTCACGGCCAGTCACCGCGCCGCAGGGCGCGAATCAGCACGGCCGTGGACCTCTCCAGTGCGGCCCGGCGACCCAACGGCACCTCGACAGAGCGCGCCGCGCCAGGGAAAGGAAGAATCGTGCGACACCGTTCTTTGCTCATCCTCACCACCGTGATCACCACGGGAGCACTGACCCTCACCGCTTGCGGATCGCGCGACGGAGGCTCCAAGGACAACAGCGGCGGCAAGAAGACCGTCGTCGTCATCGGCGTCGACGCCCCGCTCACCGGATCCCTCTCCGCTCTCGGTCAGGGCATCAAGAACTCCGTCGACCTCGCGGCCAAGACGGCCAACAAGAACAACGAGGTCCCGGGCATCGAGTTCAAGGTCGAGGCCCTCGACGACCAGGCCGTCCCGGCCTCCGGCCAGGCCAACGCCACCAAGCTCGTCGGCAACAAGGACGTCCTCGGCGTCGTCGGCCCCCTGAACTCGGGCGTCGCCCAGCAGATGCAGGGCGTCTTCGCCTCCGCCAAGCTGGCGCAGGTCTCCCCCGCCAACACCAACCCCGCGCTCAGCCAGGGCGACAACTGGGGCAAGGGCGAGTTCAAGCGCCCCTTCGACACCTACTTCCGCACCGCCGCCACCGACGTGGTCCAGGGCAAGTTCGCCGCCCAGTACCTCTTCAAGGACGCCGGCAAGAAGAAGGTCTTCGTCGTCGACGACAAGCAGACCTACGGCGCCGGCCTCGCCGCCATCTTCTCCGAAGAGTTCAAGAAGCTCGGCGGCGAGATCGTCGGCACCGACCACGTCACCGTGAAGGAGACCGACTTCTCCTCCACCGCCGACAAGGTCAAGTCCTCCGGCGCCGACTCCGTCTACTTCGGCGGCCAGTACCCCGAGGGCGGCCTGCTCGCCGACCAGATCAAGAAGACCGGCGCCAACGTCCCGCTCATGGGCGGCGACGGCATCCAGGACCCCGCCTTCATCAGCGCCTCCGGTGAGGCCAACGAGGGCGACCTCTCCACCTCCATCGGCTACCCGGTCGAGAAGCTGGACACCGCCAAGAAGTTCATCGAGGACTACAAGGCCGAGGGCTACAAGGACCCGTACGCCGCCTACGGTGGCTACTCCTACGACGCCGGCTGGGCCGTCATCCAGGCCGTCAAGGCCGTCGCCGCCGCCAACAGCGGCAAGCTCCCCGACGACGCCCGCGCCAAGGTCGTCGAGGCCCTCGGCAAGGTCTCCTTCGAGGGCGTGACCGGCAAGGTCGCCTTCGACCAGTACGGCGACACCACCAACAAGCAGCTCACGGTCTACAAGGTCGAGGGTGGCAAGTGGGTCGACGTCAAGAGCGACACCTTCAACCAGTAAGCCCGTAGCACCCAGCACCATCCGTAACACCCGCAACACCTGAACCATCGCCGCGCGAGGGCGCAAACAGTGCCCTCGCGCGGAGTCTTATCCGACACGCTCATCGGAGGCCCTGCGGTGCACGAACTGCCGCAACAGCTGGCCAACGGCCTGGCCCTCGGTGCTCTCTATGGCCTCATCGCCATCGGGTACACCATGGTCTACGGCATCGTCCAGCTCATCAACTTCGCCCACGGCGAGATCTTCATGATCGGCGGCTTCGGCGCGCTCACCGCCTACGCCATCCTCCCGACCGGCACCACCCTGCTGATCGCGATACCCGTCATGATCGTCGGCGGCGCCATCTGCTCCGTCGCCGTGGCATGCGCAGCCGAACGCTTCGCCTACCGCCCCCTGCGCAGCGCCCCCAGGCTCGCACCCCTCATCACCGCAATCGGCCTCTCGATCGCGCTCCAGCAGCTCGTCTGGCAGTTCTACCCGGACGCCAAGAAGGCAGTCAGCTTCCCCGAGTTCACGGGCCCGGCCTTCAAGATCAGCGACAGCCTCGCCATCCAGCGCGCGGACCTCTTCGTCCTCATCCTCGCCCCCCTCTGCATGCTCGCCCTCGGCGTCTTCGTCCAGAAGAGCCGCAGCGGACGCGCCATGCAGGCCACCGCGCAGGACCCCGACACCGCCAAGCTGATGGGCATCAACACCGACCGCATCATCGTCATGGCCTTCGCCATCGGTGCCGCGTTCGCCGCCGTCGCAGCCGTCGCCTACGGCGTCGACAAGGGCCAGATCAACTTCGAGATGGGCTTCATCCTCGGCCTCAAGGCCTTCACCGCAGCCGTCCTCGGCGGCATCGGCAACATCTACGGAGCCATGGTCGGCGGCGTGGTCCTCGGACTCGCCGAAGCCCTCTCGATCGCCTACATCGAAGAGATCCCCGGCATGCAGCAGCTCGGCGGCGGAGCCTGGTCCAACGTCTGGGCCTTCGTACTCCTCATCGTCGTCCTCCTCGTGCGGCCCCAAGGCCTGCTCGGCCAGCGCGTCACGGATCGGGCGTGAGAACCATGACCACCAACACCACCCCGCAGACGCAGACGCCCACCCAGACCGCGCAGACGACGCCCGCCCCCACCGCGCTCCTCTACGCGATCATCGGCGGCAGCCTCCTCACCATCGTCAGCGCCTTCCTCGCCTGGACGTGGACCGCCGACTTCCCCGGCGACCTCACCTTCTACGGCAGCCCCGCCGACCTCCAGTACGTCACCCTGGCCGGCGCCGCCCTCACCCTCGTCCACGCGCTCGCCGCACTGGGCGTCAAGGGCTTCACCTGGCTCACCCCCGCCGGCTCCCGCAAGGCCGTCTGGTTCCTCGCCCTCGGCAACGCGGCCGCCACCTGGTTCACGGTCATCGCGATCACCGTCGTCCTCGGCGGCATCGTCAACCTCGAACCCGGCGCCTACGTCGCCCTCGTCGGCTCCCTCGTCCCGGCCCTCGCCGCGTACAAGCTCCCCGACGACAGCCGCAAGTTCACCCCGGCCAAGAGCACGCTGCCCAACTGGGCCGAAATCCTCATCATCACCGGCGTCTTCGCCCTCGGCCTCTTCGTCGTCACCTTCGGCATCGACACCGACGACAAGGAACCGCAGCTCTTCGTCGCCTACCTGATCACCGTCGGCCTCGCGGCCCTCGCACTCAACAAGTCGGGCCTCCTCGCCCGCTTCTCGGTGCTCACCGCGAAGAACCGCCAGGTCACCCTCCTCGGCACCGCGGCCGCCGCGATCGCCTTCCCGTTCATCCAGCAGAGCGGCGACACCTACACGCTGATCGCGGTCAACATCCTGATCTTCGCGACCGTCGCCCTCGGCCTGAACATCGTCGTCGGCCTCGCCGGCCTCCTCGACCTCGGATACGTCGCCTTCCTCGGCGTCGGCGCCTACGCCGCCGCCCTGGTCTCCGGCAGCACCGCCTCCGCCTTCGGCATCCACCTCCCCTTCTGGGCGGCGGTCATCGTCGGCGCCATCGTCTCCCTCGTCTTCGGCGTGGTCATCGGTGCACCGACCCTCCGCCTGCGCGGCGACTACCTCGCCATCGTCACCCTCGGCTTCGGAGAAATCTTCCGCATCGCCATGGGCAACCTCGACGGCACCTCCGGCCCCGACATCACCAACGGCCCGAACGGCATCCCGAACATCCCCCACCTCGAGATCTTCGGGTGGAACTTCGGCGAGTCCCACATCGTCGCCGGCATCGAACTCGGCGCCTACGCCAACTACTACTTCCTGATGCTGCTGGTGATGGCCCTGGTCGTCCTGGTCTTCGCCCGCGCCGGCAACAGCCGCATCGGACGCGCCTGGGTCGCCATCCGCGAGGACGAGACCGCCGCCGAAGCCATGGGCATCAACGGCTTCAAGGTCAAGCTCATCGCCTTCGCCCTCGGCGCCACCCTCGCCGGCCTCGCCGGCACCGTCCAGGCACACGTCAACACCACGGTCGTCCCCGAGAACTACGTCTTCGCCGGGCCCGTCCCGCCGAACTCCGCGTTCCTCCTCGCCGCCGTCATCCTCGGCGGCATGGGCACCATCCGCGGCCCCATCCTCGGCGCCGCACTCCTCTTCCTGATCCCGGCGAAGCTGGCCTTCCTCCAGGACTACCAGCTCCTCGCCTTCGGCATCGCCCTCATCCTGCTCATGCGCTTCCGCCCTGAAGGCCTCATCGCCAACAAGCGCGCGCAGCTCGAGTTCCACGACGACACCGCTGACCAGGCCCCCAAGGACCTGGCCACCGCCAAGGCGGGGGCGTGAACGACATGACGACCACCACGGACACCACCACCACGACCACCACGAAGACCACGGTCCTCGAAGCCAAGGGCGTCACCATGCGCTTCGGCGGCCTCACCGCCGTCAAGGGCGTCGACCTCCAGGTCAACGCGGGCGAGATCGTCGGACTCATCGGCCCCAACGGCGCCGGCAAGACCACCTTCTTCAACTGCCTCACCGGCCTGTACGTCCCCACCGAGGGCTCCGTCAGCTACAAGGGCAAGATCCTCCCGCCCAAGCCCCACCGGGTCACCGAGGCCGGCATCGCCCGCACCTTCCAGAACATCCGGCTCTTCCACAACATGACCGTGCTGGAGAACGTCCTCGTCGGACGCCACACCCGCACCAAGGAAGGCCTCTGGTCCGCCCTGCTGCGCGGCCCCGGCTTCAAGAAGGCCGAAGCCGCCAGCGAGGCACGCGCCATGGAACTCCTCGAGTTCATCGGCCTGGAGCACAAGGCCGACCACCTCGCGAAGAACCTCCCCTACGGCGAACAGCGCAAGCTGGAGATCGCCCGCGCCCTCGCCAGCGACCCCGGCCTCATCCTCCTGGACGAGCCCACCGCCGGCATGAACCCGCAGGAGACCCGCGCCGCCGAAGAGCTCATCTTCGCGATCCGGGACATGGGCATCGCCGTACTCGTCATCGAGCACGACATGCGCTTCATCTTCAACCTGTGCGACCGCGTCGCCTGTCTCGTCCAGGGCGAGAAGCTCATCGAAGGCACCGCCTCCGAAGTCCAGGGCGACGAGCGCGTCATCGCGGCCTACCTCGGCACCCCCTTCGAGGGCGAGCCGGGCGCGGCCGAGATCGCCGAGGTCGAGGCCGCCGAGGCCCACGCCGAGGCCGAGGCGAAGCCGGCCGCCGAGCCGGAGCCCGCAGCCCCGGCCGAGGCCGAGGCCGAGGCGACCCCCGAGGCGGAAGCCGCGGACGACGAGGCCCCCGCGGCCGAGCCGGACGACGCCCCCGCCGCGGACACGGACGCCGACGCCGACGCGAACAGCACCACCGGCACCACCAGCACGGAAGGAGAGGCCAAGTGACCGCACTGCTCAAGGTCGAGGACCTCAAGGTCGCCTACGGCAAGATCGAAGCCGTCAAGGGAATCTCCTTCGAGGTCAACCAGGGCGAGATCGTCTGCCTCGTCGGCACCAACGGCGCCGGCAAGACCACCACCCTGCGCACCCTCTCCGGGCTCCTGAAGCCCACCGCGGGCAGCGTCACCTTCGACGGCCAGCCCCTGGTCGGCGTCCCCGCCCACAAGATCGTCGCCCTGAAGCTGGCGCACTCCCCCGAGGGCCGCCACATCTTCCCCCGGCTGACGATCGAGGAGAACCTCCAGCTCGGCGCGTTCCTCCGCACCGACAAGGACGGCATCGAGAAGGACATCCAGCGCGCCTACGACCTCTTCCCCATCCTGGGCGAGCGTCGCAAGCAGGCCGCCGGCACCCTCTCGGGCGGTGAGCAGCAGATGCTCGCCATGGGCCGCGCGCTCATGTGCCAGCCCAAGCTCCTCATGCTGGACGAGCCCTCCATGGGTCTCTCCCCGCTGATGATGCAGAAGATCATGTCGACCATCTCCGAGCTCAAGGCCTCGGGCATGACGATCCTGCTCGTCGAGCAGAACGCCCAGGCGGCGCTCTCCCTCGCCGACCAGGCGCACGTCATGGAGATCGGCAAGATCGTCCTCTCGGGCACCGGCCAGGACCTCCTCCACAACGAGGACGTCCGCAAGGCCTACCTCGGCGAGGACTGACACCACGCGTGAGGCCCGCCTCCCCTCGGGGGGAGGCGGGCCTCACGCATGTCCCGGAGCGGCGGAGCGCCCGGAGCGGGAACTACTTCCCGCTCTCCTTCTGCTTCGCCTCGGCGTCCTCGATGACCACCTCGGCGACCTGCTGCATCGACATCCGGCGGTCCATGGAGGACTTCTGGATCCAGCGGAACGCGGCCGGCTCGGTCAGCCCGTACTGCGTCTGCAGGATGCTCTTCGCCCGGTCGACCAGCTTGCGTGTCTCCAGCCGCTGGGAGAGGTCGGCGACCTCCTTCTCCAGCGCACGCAGCTCAGCGAAGCGGGACACGGCCATCTCGATGGCCGGCACCACGTCGCTCTTGCTGAACGGCTTCACGAGGTACGCCATGGCGCCGGCGTCACGCGCCCGCTCGACGAGGTCGCGCTGCGAGAACGCCGTCAGCATCAGGACCGGGGCGATGGACTCCTGCGCGATCTTCTCGGCGGCGGAGATCCCGTCCAGAACGGGCATCTTCACGTCGAGGATGACCAGGTCGGGGCGGTGCTCACGGGCCAGCTCCACGGCCGTCTGCCCGTCGCCGGCCTCGCCGACCACGGTGTAGCCCTCCTCCTCGAGCATCTCTTTCAGGTCGAGACGGATGAGCGCCTCGTCCTCGGCGATGACGACCCGGGTCGTCAGCGGCGGAACGTGCGACTGGTCGGCGTCGGGCGTGGGCGTCGACTCGTGCTCGGCGGTCACGGGGGGCTCCTTTGGCGGGGCTCTGCTGCTCAGGATGAGCCTACCTAGCTGCAGTACGTGATGGTCACCCGGTACACTCCGACCAGCGACCTAGCCGGGTTGGCGGAATGGCAGACGCTGATGTCTCAAACACATCTGTCCGAAAGGACGTGCGGGTTCGAATCCCGCACCCGGTACTTGTCCGAAAAGCGGACGTTCACCTTCGCGTGAACGTCCGCTTTTCGCTACTCACAGCCACGCATGCACACGCACAGTTGCTGCATGAAGTTGCATAGCGTTGAGATACGACGAACGGCCCTTTCGCTGCTGCGCGGTGGCGCGAGAAACTCCGACGTCTCACGTCAGCTCGGTGTCCCCGTGGGCACCGTGAGCTACTGGAAGCACATGGACAGGGCCAAGCGGGGCGAGTGCCCCGGGACGCACGATCCGGCTTGCCCACGGTGCGACGGGAGGGCACTGGACGAGCAGGCCTACTCATACCTGCTCGGCCTCTACCTCGGCGACGGCCACATAAGCCACTACTCGGGGCACCGGGTCCCCAACCTCATGATCACCTGCGACGATCGCTGGCCCGGCCTCATGGAATGCGCCGAACAGGCCGTGCGGCGCACCTTCCCGCAAAACCAAGTCTGCCGCGTGCGCAAAATCGGCTGCCACAACATCAAGGTGTACTCGAAGCACCTGGAATGCCTGTTCCCGCAGCACGGGCCCGGGAAGAAGCACGAGCGGCGGATCGTCCTCGAGAACTGGCAGCAGGAGATCGTCGACACCCACCCGTGGGCGTTCGTCCGTGGGCTGATCCACTCCGACGGGTGCCGGGTCACCAACTGGACCGTCCGCAACGGCAAGCGCTACGAGTACCCGCGGTACTTCTTCACCAACAAGTCCGACGACATCCGCAGGCTCTGCACCGACACGCTCACCGCGCTCGGCGTCGAGTGGACGGTCCTGGCCCGTGGCAGCGACCCCTTGAACGTCTCCATCGCCCGAAAGGACTCCGTCGCCCTCATGGACGCCCACATCGGGCCGAAGTACTAGGCGCTGTCCGGCAGATCATGCTTCAGGGGCTGTGGGCCGGAGGTCGTAGAGGTAGGAGCGGTCGTTCTTGAAGCTGCGCCACACGGTGGCCGGGGGTTCGGGTTCGTCACCGGGGCTGTCGAGGGGATGCGCGGTGACGAGCCCGTCAGCGATTTCGCAGTGCCAGCCGTCGGTCGGCGACCAGACGCACGACACGTTTCCGTCCGTTCGGCGATAGGCGGGGCGGCCGTTGCGCTCGCCGTCGCGCTCGAAGTGGTGGCGGAGCCCATCGAGGTGGCGCACGAAGGTGAAGGATGCGAGTGCTGTCATACCTTCGGCACTGTAGGGGACGGCGCCGCCGGCGGCTGAGGGTTCTGGGCGTGGCCAACAGGATCCCGTAGGCCGTGATCTACTGCTGGGCACAGTGCCGATCAACGAGAGGCCGGGGTCATGACCACCCACTGCTGCGAGGCGATGAGCCGCTGTCTGAGCGTGCGCTGCGAGCAGCACGACGACCCCTTCGCGTGCCCGGACGCGCTGATCGGTTTCAGTGCCAAGTTCCAGGAGTACGGGCTGATCATCCACGACGGCGGTACGTCCAGCAGGATCATCGGTTTTTGCCCCTGGTGCGGTCGGCGCCTCCCGGCATCGCGGCGGGACCGATGGTTCGACGAGCTGGAACGCCGTGGGATCGATCCGTGGGAGGACGAGGTGCCCGCTGAGTTCGAGGACGGCCGCTGGCTGGCCGCCCTGCCCCGGGACTGACGCGTCGGCTGTCTCTCGGACCGCTTCCGCTACCCGCCTCGGGGGCCCGGTTCCGGGTCGGTGGTGAGGCGGGCGTGGAGGTGTTCGTCGTGGTGGCGGCCGTCGCCGAAGAGGTGGGAGGCGCGCAGGGTGCCTTCGGGGAGGTATCCGCAGCGTAGGGCGACGCGGCAGGAGGCGTCGTTGCCGGTGGCGTGAGCGAGTTCGATGCGGCGTGCGTCGGCGGTGCGGAAGCCCCAGGTGGTGACGGCCCGGGTGGTCCGGGTGGCGAGGCCGCGTCCGCGGGCTTCGGGCAGGAACCAGTAGCCGATCATGGCCTGGCCGTCGGCCCGGTCGGTCCAGCGGAGGTTGACGGTGCCGAGCAGGGTGCCGTGGGTGGTGTCCAGGGCGGCGAAGGCGGCGCCGGCGCCGCGGTTCCAGCCGTCCTCGCGGGCTTCGAGCCAGGCCTGGGCGGTTTGGGGGTCGGCCGTCGGGAGGGGGTTCCAGAGGGCGATCGTCGGGTCGGCCGCGGCGGCGACGAGGGCGTCGAGGCGTTCCGGTCCGGCCGGTTCGCGGCCCCAGGGGTGGAGCTGCACGTCGCCGAGGTCGAGTGAGGTGCGGACGAAGGTCCGTAGGGGGGTGCTCATGGCGCTCTTCCTACGCGGCGGCCGGGCCGGTCGCCAGCCCTTTTCCGGTGGTCAGGGGAGGTCGCCGTCGCCGCCGAGGTTGGCGACGATGCGGCGCAGTACGTCGATGGTGGCCGCGTATGCGGTGTCGTCGATGCCGTTCCTGATGCGGGCGTGGACCTTGGCGTTGCGGTCGCGGGCGCGGAGGCGGCCTGCCTCGCCCGCCTCCGTCAGTGCGAGGTGGTCGGCGGTCTCGGTGATCCAGCCGCGGGCGGTGAGGTCGGCGTAGACGGCTTCGAAGTCGGTGTGCTGTTCGTCGTAGGGGGCGAGCTTGGCGGTGAGGGCGGGTCGGGTCCATCGGTTCGGGGCGCCGGCGAGGTGGTTGAGGGTCCACCAGTGGGGTTGGGTGAGGTTCTCTTCGGCGAGGGCGCTGCGCAGGCCGCCGATGACGAGGTCTGCGGCGGTGCGGCTCCAGTGGCCGATGGGCTGGGCGGCGAGCTGCTCCTGGGAGTACTGCCGGGTGGTGGTCATGGTGTGACCGTAGGACCTCAAGTGGGCTTGGGGTCAAGGGGCGGGGTCCGTGGGGTGGGGGTCCGCACCGCGCCGGGGTGGCCGGCGCGGTGGGGTGGCATGAGGGGGGTCAGCGTACGGGGTCGCCGATGTGGTGGATGCGGACGAGGTTGGTGGATCCGCTGACGCCGGGGGGTGAGCCGGCGGTGATGACGACGGTGTCGCCGGGGACGCAGCGGCCGATGCGCAGGAGTTCTTCTTCGACCTGGGCGACCATGGCGTCGGTGGAGTCGACGTGGGGGCCGAGGAAGGTTTCGACGCCCCAGGTGAGGTTGAGCTGGGAGCGGGTGGCGGGGTCGGGGGTGAAGGCGAGGAGGGGGATGGGGCTGCGGTAGCGGGAGAGTCGTCGGACGGTGTCGCCGCTCTGGGTGAAGGCGACGAGGAATTTGGCGTCGAGGAAGTCGCCCATTTCGGCGGCTGCGCGGGCGACGGCTCCGCCTTGGGTGCGGGGCTTGTTGCGGTCGGTGAGGGGTGGGAGGCCCTTGGCGAGGATGTCTTCTTCGGCGGCTTCGACGATGCGGGACATGGTGGCGACGGTTTCGACGGGGTATTTGCCGACGCTGGTTTCGCCGGAGAGCATGACGGCGTCGGTGCCGTCGATGACGGCGTTGGCGACGTCGGAGGCTTCGGCGCGGGTGGGGCGGGAGTTGTCGATCATCGAGTCGAGCATCTGGGTGGCGACGATGACGGGTTTGGCGTTGCGCTTGGCGAGTTTGATGGCGCGCTTCTGGACGATGGGGACCTGTTCCAGGGGCATTTCGACGCCGAGGTCGCCGCGGGCGACCATGATGCCGTCGAAGGCGGCGACGATCTCGTCGATGGTGTCGACGGCCTGGGGCTTTTCGATTTTGGCGATGACGGGGAGGCGGCGGCCTTCCTCGTCCATGATGCGGTGGACGTCTTCGATGTCGCGGCCGCTGCGGACGAAGGAGAGGGCGATGACGTCGGCGCCGGTGCGCAGGGCCCAGCGGAGGTCTTCGATGTCCTTGTCGGAGAGGGCGGGGACGGAGACGGCTACGCCGGGGAGGTTGAGGCCTTTGTGGTCGGAGACCATGCCGCCTTCGATGACGCGGGTGTGGACGCGGGGGCCGTCGACGGTGGTGACTTCGAGGGTGACGCGGCCGTCGTCGACGAGGATGCGTTCGCCGGGGGTGACGTCTGTGGCGAGTCCTTTGTAGGTGGTGCCGCAGGTGTGGCGGTCGCCGTGGTGGTCTTCGACGGTGATGGTGAATTCGTCTCCGCGTTCAAGGAGTACGGGTCCTTCGTGGAAGCGTCCGAGGCGGATCTTCGGGCCTTGAAGGTCGGCGAGGATGCCGACGCTGCGGCCGGTCTCGTCGGAGGCCTTGCGTACGCGCTGGTAGCGCTCCTCGTGTTCGGCGTAGGTGCCGTGGCTGAGGTTGAGGCGGGCGATGTCCATTCCGGCTTCGACCAGGGCTTTGATCTGGTCGTACGAGTCGGTGGCGGGGCCCAGGGTGCATACGATTTTCGCTCGGCGCATGGGGCGAGCCTATTCCCCTACCAACGGGTAGGTAATCGCTTCCGGGTGTCCTATCAACAACCTTTGGGCGAAGGGTTGTTGACAACTGTTGAATGTGCGTGGGGGTGCTCTGATGAGCACCCCCCGGAGGCTTTTTCCGCGGTTTCTCAGAGCCGTGGAGGGGTCATGGTGAAGCGGGCGTTGACGTTCGCGTGGACGGTCTGGCGCTGGGGTTCGAGGTCCAGTGGCGCGGGGCCGGTGTCCTCGGTGGCGCCGAAGGCCATGGTGCGCATTCCGGAGCCGGCCGGGGAGCCGAGGGGGCCTGCGTTGTCGGCGTCGAGGTCGGCGAGTTCGACGAGGGCGGCGAGGGTGGCGCCGAGGGCGTCGGCGTATTCGCGGGCGCGCTGGACGGCTTCGAGGACGGCTTGGCGGCGGGCTTGGCCGTGGGCGGGCGAGGTGGGGCGCAGGGCCCACCAGGGGCCGTCGACCTGGGTGAGTTCGAGGTCGGCGAGGCGGGTGGTGAGTTCGCCGAGGGCGGTGAAGTCGGCGAGTTCGGCGGTGATGTGGACGCGGCCGGTGTAGGCGCGGACGCGTTCGGCGCGGCCGTGGCGGGTGAGTTCGGGGGTGATGGAGAAGGAGCCGGTTTCGAGTTTTTCGACGGCGTCGCCGTAGCTCTTGATGAGGTCGAGGGCTGCGTTGTTGCGTCGGGTGAGGTCGTCGAGGGCGGTGCGGCGGTCGGTGCCGCGGGCTCCGACGGTGATGCCGATGCGGGCGATCTCGGGGTCGACTTCGAGGCGGGCTTCGCCGCGGACTGCGACGCGGGGGACTTCGGGCGTTCCGTAGGGCTGGTGCTGCGATGCGTCCTGGGTCATGGATTCACTGTCGCACTGTTGCTCGGATGGGTGCGGTCATCGGATCGAAACCTGGCGGGGGTGTTGCGGCTTGTTACCGGTGGGTCAGAATCTACGCGCGTTGTTCAGGCCTCGAAAGGGAGATGGCATGGCGTTCGACCGCAGGACTTTCATGGGGACCACGGCCGTGACCGGTGCGGCCGTGGCGCTGACGGGGGCCACGAGCACCCCGGCGGCGGCTGCCGGACCGCAGGACGCGGAGCGGAGGAAGCCGCGGACGTACGCGTTCACGGTGATGGGGACGACCGATCTGCACGGGAACGTCTTCAACTGGGACTACTTCACGGACAAGGAGTTCGACGACAAGGCGCACAACGACGTCGGCCTGGCGAAGATCTCCACGCTGGTGGAGCAGGTGCGGGCGGAGAAGGGGCGCCGCAACACGCTGCTGATCGACGCGGGTGACACCATCCAGGGGACGCAGCTGTCGTACTACTACGCGAAGGTGGATCCGATCACGGCGCGGCGTGGTCCGGTGCACCCGATGGCGCAGGCGATGAACGCGATCGGCTATGACGCGGCGGCGCTGGGGAACCACGAGTTCAATTACGGCATTCCGGTGCTGCGGAAGTTCGAGGAGCAGTGCGACTTCCCGTTGCTGGGGGCGAACGCGCTGGATGCGAAGACGCTGCGGCCGGCGTTCGCGCCGTACAGCATGCACAGGCTGCGCACGCCCTGCGGCCGGGACGTGAAGGTGGCGGTGCTGGGGCTGACGAACCCGGGCATCGCGTTGTGGGACAAGGCGAACGTGCAGGGGAAGATGACGTTCCCGGGGCTGGAGGAGCAGGCGGCGAAGTATGTGCCGCGGCTGCGTTCGATGGGTGCGGACGTGGTGATCGTGTCGGCGCACTCGGGGTCGAGCGGTACGTCGTCGTACGGGGACCAGCTGCCGCACGTGGAGAACGCGGCGGCGCTGGTGGCGGAGCAGGTGCCGGGGATCGACGCGATCCTGGTGGGGCACGCGCACACGGAGATCCCGGAGTACCGGGTGAAGAACCGGGCGACCGGCAAGGACGTGGTGCTGTCGGAGCCGTTGAAGTGGGGGCAGCGGCTGACGCTGTTCGACTTCGAGCTGACGTGGGAGAAGGGCCGCTGGTCGGTGGCGAAGGTCGCGGCGAAGGTGCTGAACTCCAACACGGTGGCGGAGGACGCGAAGATCACGCGGCTGCTGTCGGACGAGCACCGCAAGGTCGTGGCGTACGTGAACCAGGTGATCGGCACCTCGACGCAGGCGATGTCGTCGGCGGAGGGCCCGGTGAAGGACGTGGCGATCATCGATCTGATCAACCACGTCCAGGCGGAGACGGTGAAGGCCGCTCTGGCGGGTACGGAGTGGGCGGCGCTGCCGGTGCTGTCGCAGGCGTCGTGTTTCTCGCGTACGGCGGCGATACCGGCGGGGAAGGTGACGATCCGGGACGCGGCGGGTCTGTACCCGTTCGAGAACACCCTTGAGGCGCGGCTGCTGACCGGTGCGCAGCTGAAGGAGTACCTGGAGTTCTCGGCGCGGTACTTCGTGCGGACGGCGTCGGGTGACGCGGTCGATCCGGCGAAGCTGACGAATGCGGAGGGGATTCCGGACTACAACTACGACGCGGTGTACGGGTTCTCGTACGACATCGACATCGCGCAGCCGGCCGGGGCGCGGATCACGGGGCTGTCGTTCCAGGGGAAGCCGGTGGATCCGGCGGCGCAGTTCGTGCTGGCGGTGAACAACTACCGGGCTTCGGGTGGCGGCAACTTCCCGCACGTTCCGCAGGCCAGGCAGCTGTGGGCGAATTCGGACGAGATCCGCAACACGATCATCCAGTGGGTGAAGGCGAAGGGGACGGTGGATCCGGCGCAGTTCGCCGCGGTGGACTGGCGGCTGACGCGTGCGGGTGTTCCGGTGTTCTAGGCCGGGTGTTCCGGGCCCGGTGTTCCGGGCCGGGTGGTGTGGGAGGGGCCGGGGTCCGCGGTGGCGGGCTCCGGCCCCTTCGGCGTGTCAGGGGCCGGTGTGGACGAGGTGCGGGGGGACGGCGGCGTCGAGGGCGGCGATGAGCCGTTCGCCGCGGGCGACCTGGTCGGGGTGGACGTGCTGGGTGCAGCCGCAGCCGGCGAGGACGATGCGGCCGGCGCCGTCGTGGCGCATGAGGGCGATCTCGTCGAAGCGGAGGGGGTGTTCGTCCTGGGCGTCGCGGGCGACGAGGCCCCAGGAGGTGAGGACGTACTCGGCGCGTTCGTGGCGGGGGGTGGTGGCGCGGCGGAGGGGGTTCGGGCGGAAGCGGGTGCCGGGCGTCGGTGAGTGCCGGCTGTGGAAGCGCCAGCAGGTGGAGCTGGGCAGGGGGGTGCCGTGGAGGGTGGCCGGGCGGGGGGCGGCGTCGAGGGGGACGACGAGGACGGCTTCGGGGAGGGTGCGGCGGAGGTAGTGGGTGACGTCCTGTGCGGTGACGGCGGTGTGCTGGGCGAGGAGGGTGCGGGCGTCGTGGTGGGGGATGCCGAAGTGTTCGGCGGTGAAGGCGCGGTGGAGGGTGGTCCAGTGGCTGTGGTGGCAGTCGTACAGGTCGCGGGCGTGGGCGGTGAAGGCGGCGAGCTCTTCGGGGGTGGGGCCGCGCCGGGCGAGGTCGAGGGCTTCGTTCCAGAGGATCTCGGCGGCTTCTTCGGCGTGGCCGTCGGCGGGGTGGAGGGCCAGGACGCGGTCGAGGGTGAGGCGGTCGCATAGGAAGCGGTGGTGGGTGGGTTCGTCGGTGATGCCGCGGGTGTGGTGGGTGTTCTGCTCGACGCGCCGGCCGAGGACGTGGGCTGCGGCGTCGGCGGCGGGTTCGTGGGCGTGCGAGGTGAGCAGGAGGGAGACGGTGTCGATCTGGCGTTGCTGCCAGGTTCCGGCGGTGCCGGCGCGCAGGCGGGGGGCGGGCCGGTGGGGGCGGGGTCCGTCGGGCAGCGGGAGGGTGAGGCCGGCGGGCGGGGGGCCGTCGAGGGTGAGGACGGCGTTGCCGCGGGTGAAGTGGGTGGCGGCGTGGGTGCGGGCGGTGTCGGGGCGGAGCCGGGCGTAGGTCTCGGGGCCCTGGTGGGCGAGGAGGCCGAGGCCGTGGGGTCCGTAGCGGGCGTCGAGGGGGGCGGAGCCGCGGTGGTCGCAGGTCAGGGGGGCGTGGATGCCGAGGAGGCGGGTGGTGTGCGCGGTGTCGTGCAGGGGGAGGTCGCCGAGGGCGCTGCAGACGGCGTGGAGGAAGCCGGTGATGTCGTCGGGGGATCCCGTGGCGATGAAGTGGGTCGTCTCCTCGCCGACGGTGCTGCCGAACTCGTGCGGGCGGTTGCCGACCCGGGTCATGGCGAGGGCTTCGACGAGGCGGGTGACGCCGAGGGTGGGGGCAGTTTCGTCCCGCACCCCGGTGCCGAAGGAGAGGACGGCGGTGAGGGGACCGGGGGCGGGGGCGGTCTGCCACAGGACGGTGACCCCGTCGGTACTGCTGCGCTGCATGACGGCGACGATAGTGCCGGTGCGGGGAGGCGGGGCGTGGGGGGTGTGGCCCCGGGGCGGGGCCGGGTGTGGGGCTCGTTGCGGGGCCGGTCGGGAGCCCCGGGGTGGGGGCCGTTGTGGGGGCCGGGGCGTGGGGCCGGGCGGGAGCCCGTAGTGGGGGGCCGGGCGTTGGCCCCCGTTGTCGGGTCCGTTGTGGGCCGAGTGTGGGGCCCGTTGCGGGGGCCGGGCGTGGGGCTCGTTGCGGGGCCCGTCTCGTGGGCTGGGCTTGGGGCCCGTCGTGGGGGCCGTCGTCGGCCGGGCTTAGGGCCCGTTGCGGGGCCCGTCGTGGGCCGGGCGTAGGGGCCCGTCATCGGCCGGGCGTAGGGCCCCCGTTGTGGGCCAGCTGTGGGGGCCCGTTCCGGGGCCGGGTGTGGGGGCCCGTTCCGGGCCGGGCTTGGGGCCCGTTGTGGGCCCGGGTGCGGGCCGTTGTGGTTCAGGGGTGGTCGACGAGGGGGCGGAGTTCGCCGGCGGGGCGGGGGCGGGGGTGGGTGCGCTGTTCGAGGCCGAAGGTGGTGAAGGCCGTGCGGAGGGGCTGGGGGTAGGGCTCCTTGCCGGTGAGGGTGTTGAGGATGGCGGCGCTGCGCCAGGCGGCGAGGCCGAGGTCGGGGGCTCCGACGCCGTGGGTGTGTCGTTCGCCGTTCTGGACGAAGACGCTGCCGGTGACGGAGGGGTCGAGGACCATACGGTGGCGGTCGTCGATGCGGGGGCGGCCGGAGGAGTCCTTGCGCAGGTAGGGGTCGAGTCCTGCGAGGAGGTTGCCGAGGGGGCGTTCGCGGTAGCCGGTGGCGAGGACGACGGCGTCGGTGGTGAGGCGGGAGCGGGTGCCCTGCTCGGTGTGTTCGAGGTGGAGCTCGACCTGGGTGGTGGCGATGCGTCCGGCGGTGCGGACGGTGACTCCGGGGGTGAGGACGGTGTCGGGCCAGGTGCCGTGGAGGCTGCGGCGGTAGAGCTCGTCGTGGATGGCGGCGATGGTGGCGGCGTCGATGCCCTTGTGGAGTTGCCACTGGGCGGGGACGAGCCGGTCGCGGACGGGTTCGGGGAGGGAGTGGAAGTAGCGGGTGTAGTCGGGGGTGAAGTGTTCGAGGCCGAGCTTGGAGTACTCCATGGGGGCGAAGGAGGGGGTGCGGGCGAGCCAGGTGAGGCGTTCGCGGCCGGCGGGGCGGGCGCGGAGGAGGTCGAGGAAGACCTCGGCGCCTGACTGTCCCGAGCCGATGACGGTGATGTGCTCGGCGCCGAGGATGCGGCGGCGGTGGTCGAGGTAGTCGGCGGAGTGGATGACGGGGACGGTGGGGGTTTCGGCGAGGGGGCGCAGGGGTTCGGGGACGTAGGGGGCGGTGCCGATGCCGAGGACGAGGTGGCGGGTGTGGGTGCGGCCGAGGGCCTGGGCCTCTCCGGTGGTGTCGAGCTGGGTGAAGTCGACTTCGAAGACGTCGCGTTCGGGGTTCCAGCGGACGGCGTCGACCTGGTGGCCGAAGTGGAGTCCGGGGATGCGGTCGGCGACCCAGCGGCAGTAGGCGTCGTATTCGGCGCGGTGGATGTGGAACTGCTCGGCGAAGTAGAACGGGAAGAGACGTTCCTGTTGCTTGAGGTAGCTGAGGAAGCTCCAGGGGCTGGCGGGGTCGGCGAGGGTGACGAGGTCGGCGAGGAAGGGGACCTGGAGGGTGGCGCCGTCGATGAGGAGTCCGGGGTGCCAGCGGAAGTCGCGGCGCCGCTCGTAGAAGGCGGTGCCGAGTTCCCCCGCTCCTTGCCGGGGGAGGCCGTGGGCGAGGGCGGCGAGGGACAGGTTGGAGGGGCCGATGCCGATTCCGACGAGGTCGTGGGGCGCATCGAGGTGGGCGGTCATCGGTGGGTGCTGCCTTCCAGGAGGGCGATGAGGGTGTCCAGGTCTCCCGCCGTGGTGTGCGGGTTGAGCAGGGTGGCTTTGAGCCACAGGCGGCCGTCGGCGTGGGTGCGGCCGAGGACGGCGCGGCCTTGGTGGAGGAGGGTGCGGCGCAGGGTGGCGAGGTCCTCGTCGGTGGCGTGGGTGGGCCGGAAGAGGACGGTGGTGAGGGTGGGGGCCGAGTGGAGTTCGAAGCCGGGGTGGGCGTCGAGGCGGCGGGCGAGGTGCCGGGCGAGGGCGCAGGTGCGGTCGATGAGGTCGGTGAGGCCGTCGCGGCCGAGGGCGCGCAGGGTGGTGGCGATCTTGAGGGCGTCGGGTCTGCGGGTGGTGCGCAGGGAGCGGCCGAGGAGGTCGGGCAGGCCGGCTTCGGTGTCGTCGGTGGCGTTGAGGTAGTCGGCCTGGTGGGCGAGGGGGGCGAGCAGGGCGGTGTCGGGGACGGCGAGGAGTCCTGCGGCGACGGGCTGCCAGCCGAGTTTGTGCAGGTCGACGGTGAGGGAGTGGGCGCGGCCGAGTCCGTCGAGGTGGTGGCGGTGGCGGGGGCTGAGGGCGAGGAGGCCGCCGTAGGCGGCGTCGAGGTGGAGGTCGGCGCCGTGGTGCTCGCAGAGGTCGGCGATGGCGGGGAGCGGGTCGATGAGGCCTGCGTCGGTCGTGCCGGCGGTGGCGGTGACGAGGGTGGGGCCGGGGGTGGCGGCGAGGGCCTCGGCGAGACGTTCGGGGTCGAGGACCCCGGCGGGTGTGGGGAGTTCGGTGGCCGGGGGCAGGCCGAGGAGCCAGGCGGCGCGGGGCACGGAATGGTGGGCGTTGGCTCCGTGCAGGACGGTGAGGTGCGGGCCGTGGCGTTCGCGGGCGAGGAGGAGGGCGAGCTGGTTGGCTTCGGTGCCGCCGGTGGTGACGAGGGCGTCGGGGTGGGGGGTGTCGTAGAACTCGGCGGCGAGGGTGCGGGTGAGGAGGGCCTCGATCGCGGAGGCGGCGGGGGCCTGGTCCCAGGAGTCGAGGGAGGGGTTGAGGGCGGCCGCGGCGAGGTCTGCGGCGGCGGCGACGGCCAGCGGGGGGCAGTGCAGGTGGGCGGCGCAGAGGGGGTCCGCGGGGTCGGCGGCGCCGGCGGCGAGGGTGTGGACGAGGGTGCGCAGGGCTTCGTGGTCGCCGGTGCCGTGGTCGGGGAGGATGTCGCCGAGGGCGGTCCGGACGCGGGCGGTGACGGTGTCGGGGCCGCCGGCGGGGAGGGGGCCGTGGCGGGCGGTGGTGCCGGTGCGGAGGGCGTCGAGGGCGGTGTCGAGGAGGGGGCGCAGGGCCTCGGGGCCGGTGGCTCCGCCGGCGAGCGGGTGGCCGTGCGGCGCTGTCAACGGGACCTCCGGGGGCTGGCGGGGTGCCGTGCGGTGTGGGGCACCTTGCCCGTACAACGATCAGACCCGAATGGGGTAACCGCCGGGGTTTGTCCGGATCGGAGGGTGGGGGGTGGGGTGCGGGGGTGGGGCCGGCGCCGGGGGCGGGGCGGGGTGCCGTCCTGGACTGCATGATTCATGGCGCCCCAGGTCCATGTGCCCAGGCGGGCTCCTGCCGCGCCAACACATCACGTTCTGCGTCCTGGACAGCACCCCACCCCGCCCCCGTCACCGGCCCGCGCGCCGTCCGTCACCCGCCGGGGACGGCCCCGTGCCGGCCCGCTAGGTCCGTCACCCGCTGGGGGCGGCCCGTACCGGCCCGCCGTCCTGGGAGGCGGAGGGGGGCCGGGTCGCGGAGGCTTCGGTCAGTTGCGGACGCGGAGGGCTCGGGTGAGGTCGTCCAGTTGGTCGACGAGCTTGCGGCGCAGGAGGGGGATGACGGCGGGGTCGGCCAGGCAGGCCTGGCCGGCCTTGAGGTTGTCCTCGTCGACGGCGTGGGCGGGGAAGGCGTGGCGGCCCGCGGCCTCGCCGATGGCGGGGCCGCGGCGGGCGGCGAGGGCGACCGCTTCGGGGTAGAAGCGGGTCACGTAGTCCTGGAGGAGTTCGGTCTGTTCGGGCTGCCAGAAGCCTTGGGCGGTGGCGCTGAAGAGGTAGTTGGAGAGGCTGTCGTCGTTGAAGAGGCGGTCCCAGGCGGCGGCCTTGGCCTCGGGGGTGGGGAGGGAGGCGCGGCAGCGGGCGGCGCCTTCCTGGCCGGTGGCGCTGGGGTCGGCTTCGAGGGCGGCGTCGATCTCGGTTTCGCCGACGGCGCCGAGGACGGCGAGGCGGGCGAGGATGCGCCAGCGCAGTTCGGGGTCGAGGGAGGGGCCGCCGGGGACGGTGTCGTCGGCGAGCCAGCCGGTGAGGGTGTCGGGCTGGGTGGCGCTGCCGACGAGGGTGCGTACGGCGGTGAGCCGCATGCCCGGTTCGGAGCCGTCCTCGGTGCGTCGGAGCAGGTCGCGGGCGATGCTGGTGAGGGTGGCCAGTGCCTCGGGCCGGTCCTCGGGGGCGACGTAGTGGTCGGCGATCTGGGTGCGGGCGAAGGCGAGGACGCCCTGGACGATGGCGAGGTCGTGTTCGGCGGGGAGGTGGGCGGCGGCGGTGGCCAGGTAGTCCTGCGGGGCGAGTTCGCCGTCGCGGACCATGTCGCGCAGGGCGTTCCAGACGACGGCGCGGGTGAGGGCCTCGGGGATGCCGGAGAGGCCGTCGAGGACGGTGGCGAGGGAGGTCTCGTCGAGGCGGATCTTGGCGTAGGTGAGGTCGGCGTCGTTGAGGAGGAGCAGTGCGGGGCGGGTGCCGTCGGCGGAGATGACCTCGCCGGAGGGGACGTCGAGGTCGAGGAGTTCGCGCAGTTCGAGGATGCGGCCGTCGACGGGGTCGCGGTCGTAGACGCCGACGGCGATGTGGTGGGGGCGGCTGCCGTCGTGGTCGATGGTGAGGGTCCAGCCGTTGGTGCCTTCCGGGTCCTCGATGCGCGGGGTGAGGGTGTCGATGCCGGTGGTGCGCAGCCAGGCGGCGGCCCAGGCGCGGACGTCGCGGTCGGTGTGGGTGGCGAGGGAGTCGATGAAGTCGGCGAGGGAGGCGTTGGCGAACTTGTGGCGGGCGAAGTGGGTGTTGATGCCGGCCAGGAAGTCCTTCTCGCCGAGCCAGGCGACGAGCTGGCGGAGGGCGGAGGCGCCCTTGGCGTAGGAGATGCCGTCGAAGTTGAGGAGGGCGGAGGCGGTGTCGGGGACGTCGTCGGGGGCGGGGGCGACGGGGTGGGTGGAGGGGCGCTGGTCGGCGTCGTAGCCCCAGGGCTTGCGGGTGACGCCGAAGTCGGTCCAGGTGTCGGTGAAGCGGGTGGCTTCGGTGAGGGTCTGGTAGCCCATGTATTCGGCGAAGGACTCGTTGAGCCAGATGTCGTCGAACCAGGCGAGGGTGACGAGGTCGCCGAACCACATGTGGGCCATCTCGTGGGCGATGACCATGGCGCGGGACTGGCGTTCGGTGTCGGTGACGGCGGAGCGGTAGATGAACTCGTCGCGGAAGGTGACGAGGCCGGGGTTCTCCATGGCGCCGGCGTTGAACTCGGGTACGAAGGCCTGGTCGTAGGAGTCGAAGGGGTAGGGCTCGGTGAATTTGACCTGGTAGCGGTCGAAGCAGGCTGTGGTGAGGGAGAGGATCTCGTCGGCGTCGGCGTCCATGTACGGGGCGAGGGACTGGCGGCAGTGGATGCCGAAGGGCAGTCCGGCGTGTTCGGTGGTGACGCTGTGCCAGGGGCCGGCGGCGACGGCGGCGAGGTAGGTGGAGATGAGGGGGGTGGGGGCGGACTGCCAGATGCCGGCGCCGTCCGTGTCGCGGTCGGCGAGGCGGGTGGTGACGCCGTTGGCGAGGACGGTCCAGTGGGCGGGGGCGGTGACGGTGAATTCGAAGACGGCCTTGAGGTCGGGCTGGTCGAAGGCCGGGAAGACCCGCTGGACGTCGTCGAGGAACATCTGGCTGTAGACGTAGGTGTGTCCGTCGGCGGGGTCGGTGAAGCGGTGCAGGCCCTCGCCGGTGCGGGAGTAGCGCATCCGGGTGTCGAGGTGCAGTTCGTGGGGGCCCTGGGTGAGGCCGGTGAGCGGGAGACGGTTGTCGTCGAGTGCCGCCACGTCGAGGGGGTTGCCGTCGAGGGTGGCGGAGCGCAGTTCCTGGGGCTTCAGCTCGATGAAGGTGTCGCCGGCGGTGAGGGCCGTGAACCGGATGGCGGTGGTGGAGCCGAAGGTGTCGTCGCCGCCGGTGAGGTCGAGGGTGACGGCGTAGTGGTGGACGTCGAGGAGCTGGGCTCGGAGCTGCGCTTCGGTGCGCGTCAGTGCGGACATGGGGCCCATGCTGCCGCAGGGGGCGGCCGGACCCCGAGCTTCTACTCTTCGCCCGCGGCGATCGTCTCGTGGTGGCGGATGACCTCGGCGATGATGAAGTTGAGGAGCTTCTCGGCGAAGGCGGGGTCGAGTTTGGCGTTCTCGGCGAGCTGGCGGAGTCGGGCGATCTGGCTGGCCTCGCGGCCCGGGTCCGCGGGGGGCAGCTGGTGGCGGGCCTTGAGATGGCCGACCTGCTGGGTGCACTTGAAGCGTTCGGCGAGCATGTGGACGACGGCCGCGTCGATGTTGTCGATGCTGTCGCGGAGGCGGGCGAGCTCGGCGGTGACGTTCTCGTCGATGCCCGCGTTGCCGTTGCCGTTGTCGAGGTCGCTGGTGTTCATGGTTCCCGAGAATACGTGGAGGTGGGGCGGCTGGTCGCAGGGCTGTCGGTGGGTGAGACGGGTCGGGTGCGGCGGGCCGGTGGGCGGATGCCCGGAGGGGCCGCCGAGGCGTTCGTACGACTAATTCGCTGTCCGGTGGCCGGGGCTCCGTGGTAGACAACCGCGGTGCAAAAGGTCTTGCAGTTTCCCGATGTCCTGCGGCTGATCGAAGAGCGTTCGGGCGCGTTCCGCGCCGCGCTCGCGTCCGCGCCCGACCTCGACGTCCGGGTGCCGACGTGTCCGGACTGGACGCTGCGCGAGCTGGCGCAGCACCTGGGTGACGGCCGTCGCCGTCAGGCGGCCGTCGTCACGGCGGGTCCGGGCGCCGAGCCCCCGGCGCGGACGGACCCGAAGGGTGCGCCGACGGCGCCCCGCGACCGCGGGGCCCTGGACGCCTGGCTCGCCGCGTCGACGGAGTCGATGCTCGGTGCGCTGCGCGAGGCGGGGCCGGACCGCGGCTGCTGGACCTGGTGGGGCCGTTCGCAGGCCCCGCAGACCAGTGGGGCCGTGGCCCGGCACCAGGTGCAGGAGCTCGCCGTCCACACCTACGACGTGCAGCTCGCCGGGGGCGCCGCGCAGGCACTGCCGGCGGAGGTCGCCGTGGACGGTGTCGAGGCGTTCCTGACGACCGTGGCGGCGACGTCGGTCCCCTGGCCGTTCGAGCCGGCGACCATCGACCTGCACGCTGCCGAGGGCCGTTCCTGGCGCTTGACGCTCGACGCCGGCGGTGTCCGCTGCGACGGTCTGGCGGGGGGCGCGGAGCCGGGTGACCTGGTGATGCGGGGCACCGCGAGCGACCTGGTCCTGTACTTCTACGCGCGCCTGCCGATGGACGCCCTGGAGAACACCGGGGACACCGGGCCGATGGAGCAGCTCGCGGAGTGGGACCCGAACGCGTAGGCGCCGTGGCGTTCTTCGAGTCCGCTCTCGACGGTGAGCAGTACGGGCGGTCCGGTGCGGGAGGAGCGTTCGGTGAGCTCGCGGATCTCGGCGAGCCCGGCGACGGGGGTGGTGGAGGCCGGTACGGCGGGGGCGGACGGGGTGGCGGGCGCGGTGCCGGTGTCGTCGCGCAGGACCTTGACGAGGCGCCGCATGGAGGCGAGGGCTTCGTCCCCGGCGGTTTCGATGCGGCCGAAGATCTCGGCGGCGTGGTCGGCGGTGACCTTGGTGAAGCGGGCGGCGCGGGCCTCGACGACGATGCCGGTGACGTGGCACCGGCGGGTGTGGCGGGCCGCAACCGCACGGCGCGCCGCCCGGGGGGTGTCGGGTCCCCCGGCGGCGGCTGCGGTGGCGGTGTCCCCTTCGTCCCGGCCGGTGCCGGGCCGGGACGAAGGGGACAGGTGGTGCGGGTGGTGCGGGTTACAGGGTGGCCGCCGCGCTCTTGATCTGTGCGGCGAAGGTGGAGACCTCGGTGTAGACGCCCGGGTAGTCGGGGCGGGCGCAGCCGATGCCCCAGCTGACGATGCCGACCTGGATCCAGGCTCCGGCGTTGTCGCGGCGGAACATGGGGCCGCCGGAGTCGCCCTGGCAGGTGTCGACGCCGCCCTGGTCGATGTAGCCGGCGCAGATCTCCTCGCCGGGTACGAGGTCGCTGTAGGCGGCGTTGCAGGCTGCGTCGGAGACGAAGGGGACGGTGGCCTTCATCAGGTAGCGCTGCTGGCCGCCGCCCTCGCGGGTGGCGCCCCAGCCGGCGACGGTGAAGGTGCCGTTGTCGTAGGCCTTGGTCTCGGCGATCTTGAGGGTGGGCAGGTTGATGGGCTTGGCGAGTTTGATGAGGGCCCAGTCCTTGCCCGTGCCGTTGTAGCCGGGGGCGCGCAGGACCTTGGTGGACTTGACCTTGATGGCGCTGGAGCTGTTGAGGTCGACGACTCCGGCGGTGGCGGTGATGGAGGTGTTGTTGCCGGAGGCGCTGACGCAGTGGGCGGCGGTGAGGACGATCTGCTGGGTGTAGAGGGCGCCGCCGCAGCCCATGGAGAGGCGCACCATGAAGGGGAACTCGCCCTGGGCGGCGCGGACGCCGCCGACGACCGGCGCGGGGCCGGCGCTGGCGGTGCCGGGCTGGAGGCTGACGGCGGCGAGGGCGACGGCGCCGACGGCGAGGCTGCGCTTCATGAATCGCACAAGGGTGCTCATGGTCAACACACTGCCTTTCGTGGGGGGTTGGGCCGTGCGTGTCATCGGGGAATGACGGGTCCATGACACATCAGGGATGTGACGCACATCAAGAACCCACTTTCGGCCAACTCCCTTCTCCACGAAAGGGATTGCTGTATGGAGGACCCGATGGAGCACAACGGCGGCCCGCCCGGACGGATCGAGCACGGATTTCCGCACCTCCCCGTCGTGCGCGCCTCGATCACCGCCCTCTTCCGCCGGCTGACGGCGGACGGCGTCCGCGCCTACGCCACGAGCGTCTCCCCCGCCGAGGCCGCCTTCGACGCGGCCGAAGACCTGCACCCGGGCGCCCACCGGGTGGCCTCCGCCATGGTGCGCGCGCTGCGACTGCCCGACGCCCGCACGGTGGTGGCCTTCCGCCCGACGGAACAGGCCGCGACGGTCGAACCGGCCGCCGGGCCCGAGTACTTCGTCGAGGTCGACGACCGCTTCCGGACCCATCGGCGGGACCTCCCGGCCGCGCTGTCCCACGAGGTCGCGCACGTCCTGCTGCACCGGCTCGGCCTGGAGTTCCCGGACACCGCCGACAACGAGATCCTCACCGACACGGCCGCCGTCTACCTCGGCGCGGGCCGGCTGCTCCTCGACGCCTACCGCGAGGACGCGCTCACCCACCAGAAGTTCGGCTACCTCACCCCCGAGGAGTTCGGCTACGTCCTCGCCAAGCGCGCGGCACTGTTCGGCGAGGACCCCTCCCCCTGGTTCACCAGCCCCCGGGCGTACGAGGCGTACACGACCGGAAGCGCCCTGGCCGCCCGGGACCTGCGCCGGGCACCCCTGGCCGCGGCCGGCCCGATGACGCGGCGGCGCTACGCGAAGGCGCGGCGCGCGGCGGCGGCCGGCGCGGGGGTCCCTGCGGCGGGCGGGGCGGAGTACCGCTTCGAGCGGGGCGGGACGGACGGCGGGCTACGGGTGGGATTCCCCTGCCCGGTGTGCGAGCAGCGGCTGCGGGTGCCGGTGCGCGGGCCGTTGCGGGCGCGTTGCGGGCTGTGCGGGACCGTACTGGAATGCGACACCTGAGGTGGACGGGCACGACCCAAGATCATTCACCGGCCGGCCACAAAAAGTTTCCTACCGGCCAGTAGACACTGGAGGAGTTCTCGCCAACTCTGGTCACGTCCATGCCAATTCGTGACCGAGGAGCCGCCCCCCATGCGCATGTCCCGCCGCACTCGCACGTCCCGTACCGCCGCCGCCGGCCTGGCCGCCGCGGCCGCCGTCCTGACCCTCGTTCCGGCCACCGCCGCACAGGCCGCGCCCGCCGCCGCCCCGGCGCCGGTCTCCGCGGCGGCACCGGCTCCCGTCTCCGCGGCCGCGTCCACCTCCGCACCCGGTGGCAACGCGGCGATCCTCGGCATCGACTACGGCACCTGGCAGCGCGAGGTCGCCGCCATCGTCGACGCGGCCCGCCCGGCCATCGAACAGCGCATCGCCGCCTCCCCGGCCGGGGAGAAGCCCGCACTGGTGCTCGACATCGACAACACCTCGCTGGAGACGGACTTCCACTGGTTCTGGACGTATCCGACGCCGGCGATCTCCAAGGTCCGCGCGCTGACCCAGTACGCACACGCGCGCGGTGTCGCGATCTTCTTCGTGACCGCCCGGCCCGGGATCATCGAGTCGCTCACCGAGTACAACCTCAAGGCCGTCGGCTACCCGGTGTCGGGGCTCTACGTCCGCAGCCTGCCGGACCTCTTCGACGAGGTGAGCGAGTACAAGACGAGCAAGCGCGCCGAGATCGAGGCCCGGGGCTACACGATCATCGCCAACATCGGCAACAGCCCGACCGACCTGGTCGGCGGTCACGCCGAACGCACCGTCAAGCTGCCGGACTACGGGGGCAAGTTGTCCTGATCCCCACCTCCACGATTTCTCCGCACAACCGGAGCGCCCCGCGCGGTTCAGCGGGCGGCCGTAGCGGGTAGTCCTATCCCAACGCACCACCGAAGACTCGGGCCCGACCCCTCGCCAGGGGGCCGGGCCCGCCTTCGTTCCCGGCCCGGTTCCACCCGTTCCGCCTTTCTGGAACGACCGGTTGGGAATGGGGTAGGGTCGCCCCCATGGCACGATCCAAGGAGTTCGACCCGCAGACCGCCCTGGTGGCCGCCATGGAGCTGTTCCGCCGCCAGGGGTACGAGGCCACCTCGGTGCAGGACCTGGTGGACGCGCTGGGCGTCAACCGCTCCAGCATGTACGCCGCCTACGGCTCCAAGCACGACCTCTACCTCAAGGCGCTCGACCTGTACTGCGCCGTCGAGGCCGACCGGGCCCAGCAGGCCCTCGCCGGGTCCGACGCGGGGCCCGCCCTGCCGGTGCTGCGCGCCTTCCTCCTCTCCTACGTCGAATCCGCGCTGGCCGATCCGCTGCGCGGCGGCTGCATGGTCACCCACGGAGTACTGGAGCGGCTGCCCGGCGACGCCAAGGCCGCCGAACGGCTCGGCGGGGCGCTGGGCTCGCTGGAGGAGGCGTACGCCTACCTGCTGCTGCGGGCCCGCGCGACCGGCGAGCTGGCACCCGGCACCGACGTACGGTCCTCCGCCCGCCTCCTCGTCACCCTGACGCAGGGGCTGCGCGTGATGGAGCGGACGGCCGGCCGCGCCTATCTGACCCAGGTCGTGGACCAGGCCCTCGCGAGCCTGTCCCCGCCCGCCTGACCGCACCCCACCTCACCGCACCCGCACCGCCCCCGCCCCGCCGCCCGTTCGCGCGGCCGGGCTGCGCCTGCCCACATTCTGGAACGATCGTTCCCGACAGAAAGGTGGTGACGGCCGTGCCCAAGGCCGTCCACGTCCTCGCCCTCGGCATCTTCGCCATGGTCACCAGCGAATTCGCGGTCGCGGGCCTGATGCCCCGGATCGCCGCCGGGCTGGGGGCCACCATCCCCCACGTCGGTTACCTGATCACGGCGTTCGCCCTCGCGATGGCCCTCGGAGGGCCCGTCCTGGCGGCGGCCGTGCTCCGGCTCCCGCACAAGAGCGCCCTGATGGTGCTCTTCGCCGTCTTCCTCGGCGGCAACGTCCTGGCCGCCCTGGCGACGGACTACACGACGATGGCCGTCGGCCGCGTCGTCACCGGGGTCGCCTCGGCCGCCTTCTTCGGTGTGGCGCTCTCGCTCGTCGCCGAGATCACCCCGCCCGGACTGCGGGGCCGGGCCATCGGCACGGCCATGAACGGGCTCATGCTCGGCACCCTGCTGGGGCTGCCCCTCTCCACCTTCGTGGGAGGGCAGTTCGGCTGGCGGGCGGCGTTCTGGGCGATCTCGGCCCTCACCGCCGTGGTCGCCCTCGCCACCGCCGTCGGCGTGCCCTCCGGGACCGGGACCCGTACCGGGGGCGAGGGCCGGGACCGCACCCCGTTCGGCGAGGAGCTGCGCGCCTTCGGGAACCCGCGGCTGTGGCTGGCGTTCGCCACCTCCACGCTCACCATCGGCGCCACCTTCTCCGCCTTCAGCTACTTCACGCCGATCCTCACCGGGCTCACCGGCGTCGGCGAGGGCTCCGTGCCCTGGCTGCTGGTCGCCCACGGAGCCGCGACCGTCGTCGGCAACGCCGTCGTGGCGCGCTTCGCGGACCGGCACACCATCGTGACGCAGCTCGTCGGGCTCGGTCTGAACATGCTCCTCCTCGCCGGCTTCGCCCTCTTCGCCGAGGTCACCGTGCCCGCCCTGCTCTTCATGACGGGCATCGGCCTGGTCGGCGTCACGATGAACCCGTGCATGATCACCCGGGTCCAGCGCGCCGCGAACGCCCGCCCGCTGGTCAACACCGTGCACTCCTCCTTCATCACGTTCGGCATCGTCCTCGGTTCCTGGCTGGGCGGCGTCGGCATCAGCGCCCACGGGCTGCGCGCTCCGCTGGTGCTCGGCGCGCTCCTGGCCTTCCTCGGGCTGTTCACCCTGCTGCCGGACCTGCGCGGGGCGAGGCACCGCACCGGCGACGGCTCCGGCGGCCCGGGCGGCACCGGCGGTGGCACCGCCACCGCGCCCGAGGCGCAGCCGGCCGCGGCCTGACCGCGGCCCGGCCCGGGCCCGCCACCGGCCTCCGGCCCCGGCCCCGGTTACCCGATGGCATGTACACGCGCCCTCTGCGATCATCTGCGGATGCCCGAACTCGCCGACGAAATCGGCCTCCTCTCCTACGCCGTCACCGGCGACGGACCCCCCGTCGTCCTCGTCCACGCCGGTGTCGCCGACCACCGGATGTGGGACGCGGTGGTCCCCGCCCTCGCCGAGCGGTACACGGTCGTCCGCTACGACCTGCGCGGCTTCGGCGCGTCCGCGCCCCCGGCGGGGCCCTTCGACGAGGCCGACGACCTGCTGCGCCTCCTGGACCACCTGGGCCTGGACCGCGTCCGGCTCGTCGGCGCGTCCTGGGGCGGACGGGTGGCCGTGGAGTTCGCCGTGGCCCATCCCGACCGGGTGCGGTCGCTGGCCCTGCTGTCCCCGCCGTGGCCGGGCTTCGACTGGTCGGCGGAGATGATCGCCTACGACGAGGCCGAGACCGCGGCCCTCGCCGCGGGGGACCTGGACACCGCCGTCGCCGTCAACCTGGACATGTGGCTGCGCGGGCCGGCCCGCGGCTGGGACGAGGTCGCCGACGGCCTGGCCGACGCGCTGCGCGGCCCGCTGCGGACCTCGCTGGAGAACCAGGACGCCGTCGGGGCGCACTCCCGCGACACCCCGGCCGGCGACGTCACCACTGTCCGCGTCCCCACCCTGGTGGGGATCGGCCGGCTGGACGTCGCCGACTTCCAGGACATCGCCCGCCGCTACGCCGCCGCGATCCCGGGAGCCACCCTGGTCGAGTTCGGTTCCGCCGCCCACCTGATCGCGCTGGACTCCCCCGCCGAACTGGCCGCGGCCCTCGGCCCGTTCCTGGACCGTACGTAGTCCTCCCCGGCGGTGCGGCTACCGCGACCCGTACACGGGCAGCGCCTGCCGCGCCGCCGCGAGGAGCTTCAGTGCGGCCTCGCCCGCCTCCGCGGGCGTCCACCGGGAGTCGCGGTCGGCGGTGGGCCCCGGACTCCAGCCCTCCATCACCGTGATCCGGCCGCCCTCGGTCTCGAAGACCCGGCCGGTGACCCCTGCCGACGCGTCCGAGCCGAGCCACACGACCAGGGGCGAGACGTTCTCCGGGGCCATGGCGTCGAAGGTGCCCGGCTGCGGGGCGGCCATCGTCTGCGCGAAGGTCTCCTCGGTCATGCGGGTCCGGGCGGCCGGGGCGATGGCGTTGACCTGGACCCCGTGGCCACCCATCTCGGCGGCCGCGACGAGGGTCATGGCGAGGATGCCCGCCTTGGCCGCGCTGTAGTTGCCCTGGCCGACGGAGCCCAGCAGTCCGGCGCCGGACGAGGTGTTGACCACGCGGGCCCGCACCGGCCGGCCCGCCTTCGACTCCGCGCGCCACCACGCGGCAGCCGACCGCAGCGGCAGGAAGTGCCCCTTCAGGTGCACCCGGACGACCGCGTCCCAGTCGTCCTCGTCGAGGTTCACCAGCATCCGGTCGCGCAGGAACCCGGCGTTGTTGACCAGGGTGTCGAGCCGGCCGAAGGTGTCGACGGCCGCCTCGACCAGCGAGGCCGCGCCCGCCGCCGTCGCGATGTCGCCGCCGTGCGCCACGGCCTCGCCGCCGAGTGCCTCGATCTCCCGGACCACCCGTGCCGCCGGGCCCTGCGGCTCGGGCCGTCCGTCCAGCCCCACCCCGAGGTCGTTGACGACGACCCTGGCGCCCTCCGCCGCGAAGGCGAGCGCGTGCGCCCGCCCCAGTCCCCGTCCGGCCCCCGTGACGATCACGACCCGGCCCTCGCACAGTCCCGCCATCTCAGTCCTCCTTGTTGACAGTTGCCGCGTCCAGGAAGGCCGGGCGCTCCCCGCCCCCGTGCACCAGCAGGGCGGCCCCGCTGATGTAGCGCGCCCGGTCGGAGGCGAGGAACACCGCCGCCTCCCCCACGTCCGACGGTTCGGCCAGCCGGCCGAGGGGGACGGTCGCGCCGACCGCCGCGATCCCCGTCTCGTCCCCGTAGTGCAGGTGGGACAGTTCGGTCCGCACCATGCCGAGGACCAGCGTGTTCACCCGTACCTCCGGGGCCCACTCGACGGCCATGGAGCGGGCGAGGCTCTCCAGGCCCGCCTTGGCGGCGCCGTAGGCCGCGGTGCCGGGAGAGGGCCGGGTGCCGCTGACGCTGCCGATCATGACCACCGACCCGCGGGAGCGGCGCAGCCAGGGGCGGGCCGCCAGCGAGGCAGTCATCGGTGCGAGCAGGTTGAGTGCGACGACGCGTGCGTGGTGCTCGGGCGCTCCTTCGCCGAGCAGCCGGTACGGGGTGCCGCCGGCGTTGTTGACCAGGCAGTCGAGTCGTCCGTGGTGTGCGGCGAGCGTGTCGAAGAACTCCCGTACGGCGTCCGCGTCGCGCAGGTCGACCGGGGTGTAGGAGGCCTCCCGGCCGTCGGCCGAGACCGGCGTGTCCGGGGGCCGCCGCGCGCAGACGGTGACGTGTGCGCCGGCCGCGAGGAACGACCGGGCGATTCCGGCGCCGACGCCGCGGGTTCCCCCGGTGACGACCACGACCCTCCCGTCGAGCTCCATGGGCTGCTACCTTCCTCACCTAACAAATGTTTGGTGGAAAGGTAGCTGATCCGCTCATGGGTGTCTCCACCTCACGCCCCGACAAGGGCGTCGCATGCGTCACGGCCGACTTCCCACCCGTCAACGCCCTGCCCGTACAAGGCTGGTACGACCTGGCCGACGCCCTGCGCGCGGCCGGCCGCGACCCCGAGGTCCGCTGCGTGGTCCTCGCCGCCGAGGGGCGCGGCTTCAACGCGGGCGTCGACATCAAGGAGATGCAGCGCGACAGCGGACACACCGCGCTCCTCGGCGCCAACCGCGGCTGCGCCGAGGCCTTCGCCGCCGTCTACGAGTGCGAGGTGCCGGTGGTCGCCGCCGTGCACGGCTTCTGCCTGGGCGGCGGCATCGGCCTGGTCGGCAACGCCGACGCGATCGTCGCCTCCGAGGACGCCGTCTTCGGCCTGCCCGAGCTCGACCGGGGCGCGCTCGGCGCCGCCACCCACCTGGCGCGGCTCGTGCCGCAGCACCTGATGCGGGCCCTGTACTACACCTCGCGCACCGCGAGCGCCGCCGAACTGCACGCCCACGGCTCGGTCTGGAAGGTGGTGCCGGCCGCCGCGCTGCGCGCCGCGGCGCTGGAGCTGGCGGCCGAGATCGCCCGGAAGGACGGCGAGCTGATCCGCCTGGCCAAGGCCGCCATCAACGGCATCGACCCGGTGGACGTGCGCCGCAGCTACCGCTTCGAGCAGGGGTTCACCTTCGAGGCCAACCTCAGCGGGGTGGCCGACCGGATCCGCGACACCTTCGGGAAGGAGACGCGCGCATGACCGACAAGACCATGACGCCCGAGGAGGTCGTCGGGCGGCTGCGCAGCGGGATGACCCTCGGCATCGGCGGCTGGGGGTCCCGGCGCAAGCCCATGGCCCTGGTCCGGGCGCTGCTGCGGTCCGGGGTCACCGACCTCACCGTGGTCTCCTGCGGCGGCCCCGACGTCGGCCTGCTGGCGGCCGCGGGCCGGATCCGCCGGCTCGTCGCGCCCTTCGTCACCCTCGACTCGATCCCGCTGGAGCCGCACTACCGCGCGGCCCGCGAGCGCGGCGCGTTCGCCCTCACCGAGTACGACGAGGCCATGTTCATGTGGGGTCTGCACGCCGCCGCCAACCGGCTGCCGTTCCTGCCCGTGCGCTCCGCCCTCGGCTCCGACGTGATGCGGGTCAACCCCGGGCTGCGCACGGTGACCTCCCCGTACGCCGACGGCGAGGAGTTCGTGGCCGTGCCGGCCCTGCGCATGGACGCCGCCCTGGTCCACCTGAACCGGGCCGACCGGCTGGGCAACGGCCAGTACCTGGGCCCGGACCCGTACTTCGACGACCTGTTCTGCGAGGCCGCCGACACCGCGTACGTCTCCTGCGAGCAGATCGTCGGCACCGCCGAACTGGCCAAGGCGGGCCCCCCGCAGTCCCTGCTGGTCAGCCGGCACAGCGTCACCGGTGTCGTCGAGACCCCCAACGGCGCCCACTTCACCTCCTGCGCGCCCGACCACGAGCGCGACGAGGCCTTCCAGAAGCTCTACGCGACCACGCCCTGGACCGAGTTCGCCGAGCGCTTCCTGTCCGGGAAGAGCGAGCGGGACTACCAGCGCGCCGTCCGTACCTGGCACGAGGAGCAGCAGTGACCACCGACACCGCGCCGGCGCCCGCCACCCGGGCCGAGTACTGTGTGATCGCCTGCGCCGAGGCCTGGCGGGGCGACGGGGAGGTGCTGGCCGGCGCGATGGGGCCGATCCCCACCTTCGGGGCCCGCCTGGCGAAGCGGACCTTCTCCCCCGACCTGCTGCTCACGGACGGCGAGGCGATGCTCGTCGGGCCGGACGGCACGGTCGAGGGCTGGCTGCCGTACCGGCGGCATCTGGCGATGGTCACGGGCGGCCGGCGGCACGTGATGATGGGGGCGAGCCAGATCGACCGGTTCGGGAACCAGAACATCTCCTGCATCGGCGACTGGGAGCGGCCGTCCCGCCAGCTTCTCGGGGTGCGCGGGGCGCCGGTCAACACCTTGAACAATCCGGTGAGTTACTGGATCCCCCGGCATTCGCCCCGGGTGTTCGTCGAGCGCGTCGACATGGTGTGCGGGGTCGGCCACGACCGTGCCGCCGAGGCCGGGGTGACCCGCTTCCACGGGCTGCGCCGGGTGGTCAGCGACCTCGGGGTCTTCGACTTCGGGGGGCCCGGCCGGTCGATGCGGCTGGTCTCGGTGCACCCGGGGGTCACGGTCGCGGAGGTCCGGGCGGCGACGGGCTTCGACCCGGTGGCCGACGGCGGCCCGGAGGGGGTGCCGTTCACCCGGGAGCCGTCCGCGCGGGAGCTGCGGCTGATCCGTGAGGTGATCGACCCCCGGGGGCTGCGCGACCGCGAAGTGCGGGGCTGAGCGGTGGAGACGGCGTTCACCAGGCTGGTCGGGGTGGAGCACCCCATCGTGCAGACGGGGATGGGCTGGGTGGCCGGTCCCCGGCTGGTGTCGGCCGCGGCCAACGCGGGCGCCCTGGGGATCCTGGCGTCGGCGACGATGACGCTGGAGCAGCTGCGGTCCGCGGTGCACGAGGTCAGGTCGCGGGTCCCGGAGGGGACGCCCTTCGGGGTGAACCTGCGGGCGGACGCGGGGGACGCGACCGAGCGGGCCCGGCTGATCATCGACGAGGGGGTGCGGGTCGCCTCGTTCGCGCTGGCCCCGTCGCGGGAGCTGATCGGGACGCTGAAGGACGCGGGCGTGGTCGTCGTCCCGTCGGTCGGGGCGCGCCGGCACGCCGAGAAGGTCGCGGCCTGGGGCGCGGACGCGGTGATCGTGCAGGGTGGTGAGGGCGGTGGGCACACCGGGGACGTGGCCACCACGGTGCTGCTGCCGCAGGTCGTGGACGCCGTGGACGTGCCGGTGGTCGCGGCGGGCGGCTTCGGTGACGGGCGCGGGCTGGTCGCGGCGCTGGCGTACGGGGCGGCGGGCATCGCGATGGGCACGCGGTTCCTGCTCACCTCGGACTCCACCGTGCCGGATGCGGTGAAGGCCGAGTACCTGAAGGCCGGTGTCCGGGACGTCGTCGTCACCACGGCCGTCGACGGGCTGCCGCACCGCATGCTCCGCTCGGAGCTGGTCGACTCCCTGGAGCGGTCGGGCCGCGCCCGGGCGCTGGTCAGGGCGGTCCGGCACGCGGCGGGTTTCCGGCGTCTGTCCGGGACGAGCTGGCGGCGGATGGTCCGCGACGGCCTGGCGATGAAGCACGGCAAGGACCTGTCCTGGAGCCAGGTCCTGCTGGCGGCGAACACCCCCATGCTCCTCAAGGCGTCCATGGTCGAGGGCCGTACGGACCTCGGCGTCATGGCTTCGGGGCAGGTCGCGGGAGTGATCGACGACCTCCCGTCCTGTGCGGAGCTCGTCTCCCGCGTCATGTCCGAGGCGCACACCGTGCTGGACCGACTGCACCAGTCGGGCGGACCGCACGCGCTCCACACCCTGCCACCACCAGGGTGACGTCCTTCTCCTTCGGGGAGTTGCCTCCATGAGCCGTGCAAGACTCCGTCCGGCGGTCGCCTCGGCCGCCGCCGCCCTCGTCCTCGCCGCCCTGCCCGCTTCCGCGCACGCGGCGCCCGGGCCCGGTGCCGGTCTCCGTCCGGGCCACCAGCAGCAGGCGGAAACGATCCGTCAGATCGTCCTCCAGGGCGCCGTCAACGTCCGCGACCTCGGCGGGTACCGCACCTGGACCGGCGGGCAGGTCCGCCAGGGGCTCGTCTACCGTTCCGACGCACTGGGCAAGCTGACCGACGCGGACGTCACCGCCCTCTCCGGTCTGCGCCTCACGAAGGTCGTCGACTTCCGCATCCCGATGGAGGTCCAGTACGACGGCGCCGACCGGCTGCCCGCGGGACTCGCGCCGACCGCGCGCCCGGTCAGCGACCTGGGGCTCTACGCGACCCTGGTCGGCGCGATCGGCAGCGGCGACCCGGTCGTCCAGGAGCAGATGCTGGGCGGCGGCCGCGCCGAGGCCTACATGCGCGACATCTACCGCACGTTCGTCACCTCGCCCGAGAACCGGGCGCAGTTCGCGACGACGCTGCGGGAGATCGCGGACGGCCGGCAGGGCCCGGTCCTGTACCACTGCACGTCCGGCAAGGACCGTACCGGCTGGCTGAGTTACGTCCTGCTGCGGGCGCTGGCGGTGCCCGAGGAGACGGCCGGGAGCGACTACCTGGCGTCCAACACCTTCCGTGCCGCGTACGACGCCCGGGTGCGGGCGGGCCTGAAGCAGTCGGGCCGGATGCAGAACCCGGACCTTCTGATCCCGCTCCAGGAGGTCCGCCGGGACTACCTGGACGCGGCGACCGCGCGGATCGAGGCCGACTACGGCGGCTTCCACGGCTATCTGACGCGGGGGCTCGGCCTGGACCTGCGCACGCTCGCGAAGCTGCAGGACAAGCTGGTCCGGTGACGGCCGCGGCCGTGCCGGGCGGCGCGGAATGCGCCGTCCGGCACGGCCGTCGGGTCCGTGTCGTCGCCCGCGGACGGGCGGGTGTGCCGGTGTTCCGGTGGTCCGGTCAGACCGCCCGGCGGCGGCCCTGGCCGCCCGCGCCGACCCGGCTGCGCGCCGAGGCCGCGGCGGCACCGCCGCCGGAGGAGGTGGCGGAGCCGGAGCCGCGGCGGCGCTCGCCCGTCCCGGCGGAGCCGCCCTGACCACCCTGGCCGCGACGGGCCTGGCCGGCGCCGGCGGCCGCCGGGGCCTGCCCGGAGGAGCCGGATCCGGAGCGGCGTCCGCGGGTGCCGCCCGCCGGGGCCGCGCCCGTGCCCGAGCCGGAGCGCTGCCCGCCGGAACGGCGGCGCCCGCCGGAGCCGGCGGCGGAGCCGCTGCGCGGCTTCGGCGCGGGCTGCTGGGGGACCTCCAGGACGACCGGGACGCCCGAGGGCTCCTTGGCGCCGGTGAGGCGGGCCAGCTCCTCGTCGGAGGACTTGATCTGCGCGGTGCGCGGGGAGATCCCGGCGTCGGCCATGAGGCGGGTCATGTCCCGCTTCTGGTCGGGCAGCACCAGCGTGACCACGCTGCCGGACTCGCCGGCCCGGGCGGTGCGGCCGCCGCGGTGCAGGTAGTCCTTGTGGTCGGTGGGCGGGTCGACGTTGACGACGAGGTCGAGGTCGTCGATGTGGATGCCGCGCGCCGCGACGTTGGTCGCGATCAGCGCGGTGACCTCGCCGGTCTTGAACCAGTCCAGGGTGCGGTTGCGCTGCGGCTGGGAGCGGCCGCCGTGCAGGCCGGAGGCGCGCACGCCTTCGGCCAGGAGCTTCTTGACCATGCGGTCCACGCCGCGCTTGGTGTCCACGAACATGATCACGCGACCGTCGCGGGCCGCTATGCGCGTGGCCACGGCCTTCTTGTCGGTCTCGTCCATCACATAGAGCACGTGGTGCTCCATGGTGGTGACGGCGCCGGCCGACGGGTCGACGGAGTGCCCGACCGGGTCGGTGAGGAACATCTTGACGAGCTTGTCGATGTTCTTGTCGAGGGTCGCGGAGAAGAGCAGGCGCTGGCCGTCCGGCTCGACCTGCTTGAGCAGGGCGGTGACCTGCGGCATGAAGCCCATGTCGGTCATCTGGTCGGCCTCGTCGAGGACGGTGATCGAGACCTGGGAGAGGTCCGCGTCACCGCGGTCGATGAGGTCCTTCAGCCGGCCGGGGGTGGCGACGAGCACCTCGGCGCCGCGGCGCAGGGCCCCGGACTGCCGGTTGATGGACATGCCGCCGACGACGGTGGCGATGCGCAGGTTGACGGCCGTGGCGTACGGGCTCAGGGAGTCGGTGACCTGCTGGGCGAGCTCGCGCGTCGGTACGAGGACCAGCGCGAGCGGCGCCTTGGGCTGGGCGCGGCGGCCGGTGGTGCGGGCCAGCAGGGCCAGGCCGAAGGCGAGCGTCTTGCCGGAGCCGGTGCGTCCGCGGCCGAGCAGGTCGCGGCCTGCGAGGGAGTTCGGCAGGGTCGCGGCCTGGATGGGGAAGGGCTCGGTGACGCCCTGGGCGGCGAGGGTCTTCAGCAGCGCCTCGGGCATGTCCATGTCCTCGAACGCCTCGACCGGCGGCAGCGCCGGGACGGTCGGCTCGGGCATGGTGAATTCCTGCGGCCGGGGTGCGGGCGGGGCGGACTTCTGGCGTCCCGCGCCAGCCTTCGGACGCCCCTGGGCCGCTCCTCGTCCCCGGGCGGGGCGGCGGCTGGGTCGTGCGGAGCTGGAGCTGGTCATGCGTGAAGGCCCTCCTGGAACCGGCGGGTGGAACGAAGCAGGTGGAACGAAGCAGGTGGAACAAAGGTCGAACTGCATGCAGACAAGCCGGGGCCCGCACCTCGCGGTGCGGACCCCGGCATGCTGAAGAACTTAGGCGGGGATGATGTTCTCCGCCTGGGGGCCCTTCTGGCCCTGCGTCACGTCGAAGGACACGCGCTGGCCCTCGGTGAGCTCACGGAAGCCGGAGGTGGCGATGTTCGAGTAGTGGGCGAAGACGTCCGGGCCGCCACCGTCCTGCTCGATGAAGCCGAAGCCCTTTTCCGAGTTGAACCACTTCACGGTGCCAAGTGCCATTTTGAATCTCCTGAATAGGCGGCGAGGGCCCCATCCGGAGATTCCGGCAAAAACAATAAAAGCGCCTGACGTCTTACGTCAGGCGCACATAAAGTTCATGGGTACCACAACTGCAACGGCCCCAAAGCTAGCACACCTCGCGCCGGGTCGTCTCGACAAGGCACTGGTGACCGGGGCCCGGGCCTGCTTGGATCATGGAATGACAGCGATCCGAGAGCCCTGGGGGCTCAGCGTGCTCGGTGCGGGCAGCGTGTCCGCCGAACCCCGCCTCGCCCGGGTCGACCTGGCCGTCGACCTCATCGCCCCGACGCCGAAGGCGGCCTTCGCCGAGGCCGGTGCGGCGGTGACCCGGCTGCGGGCCGTCCTGCGCGACCACGAGATACCGGACGCCGACGTGTCGGGCTCCCGGCTGCAGCTCACCTCTCAGTACAAGGGCCACGGAGCGGACCGGACGTTCCACGGCTACGGCTGCGTGGCCACGTACACCGTGCGGACGACCGAGCTCGGGGGCCTGGACCTGCTCATCGAGGAGGCCGTGTCGGCGGGCGCGAACCGCGTGGACGCGGTGCGCTTCGAGGCCGAGGACAAGCCGGCGATGCGGGACGAGGCCCGGCGCCGGGCGGTGGCGGCCGCCCGGCGCAAGGCCGAGGTGTACGCGGAGGCGTGCGGGGTGAAGCTCGGCCCGGTGATCCACGTCGAGGACGTCGACCCGGAGTCGATGAGCGGCCACGGCGGGCGCCCGGACGGCGACCCCGAGGCGGACGGCACCCTCTCCCCCGGCTCGGTGCGCGTGGACGCGGCCGTCCTGCTGGGCTTCGGCCTGCTCCCCGCCTGAGCCGCGCCCGCCCGGCCCGGACGCCCGGCCGCCCCGGAGGCTCCGGCCGGAGGGCTCCGGTCAGAGGCGCTCGATGATCGTGACGTTGGCCTGGCCGCCACCCTCGCACATGGTCTGCAGGCCGTAGCGGCCGCCGGTGCGTTCCAGCTCGTGCAGGAGCGTGGTCATCAGCCGGGCCCCGGTGGCGCCCAGCGGGTGGCCGAGGGCGATGGCCCCGCCGTTGACGTTGACCCGGTCCGGGTCGGCCCCGGTCTCCTTCAGCCAGGCGAGGACGACCGGGGCGAAGGCCTCGTTGATCTCCACCAGGTCGATGTCGGCGAGCGTCATGCCGGCCTTCTTCAGGGCGTGGGCCGTCGCCGGGATGGGCGCGGACAGCATCCTGATCGGGTCCTCGCCGCGTACGGAGAGGTGGTGGACGCGGGCGCGGGGGCGCAGGCCGTGCTCGCGGACGGCCCGCTCGGAGGCGATGAGCAGGGCCGCGGCGCCGTCGGAGACCTGGGAGGACACCGCCGCGGTGATGGTGCCGCCCGCGACGACCGGTTTCAGGCCGGCCATCTTCTCCGCGCTGGTGCCGCGGCGGGGGCCCTCGTCCACGCCCACGTGGCCGTAGGGCACGGTCTCGCGCTCGAAGCGGCCCTCGTCGACGGCGCGCAGGGCACGGCGGTGGGAGCGCAGGGCGAACTCCTCCATGTCGCGGCGGGATATCCCCCACTTCTCGGCGATCAGCTCCGCTCCGTGGAACTGGTTGACGGGGGCGTCGCCGTACCGGGCCCGCCACCCGGCCGATCCGGCGTAGGGGCCCTCGGTGAGGCCGAGCGGCTCGGCGGCCTGCCGCGAGGCGAAGGCGATCGGGACCATCGACATGTTCTGGGTGCCGCCGGCGACCACCAGGTCCTGGGTGCCGGACAGGACGCCCTGCGCGGCGAAGTGCACGGCCTGCTGCGAGGAGCCGCACTGCCGGTCGACGGTCACCCCGGGCACCTCCTCGGGCAGGCCGGCCGCCAGCCATGCCGTGCGGGCGATGTCACCGGCCTGCGGGCCCACGGTGTCGAGGCAGCCGAAGACGACGTCGTCGACGGCGGCCGGGTCGATCCCGGACCGTTCGACGAGGGCCGTGAGGACGTGTGCGCCGAGGTCGGCCGGGTGGGCGGCGGCCAGGCCGCCGCCGCGCCGCCCCACGGGGGTGCGTACCGCTTCGACGATGTAGGCCTCGGGCATGGGGGTCCTCCGGTCGGTCAGGGGCGTAGGGCGATCCCGTCCAGGACCATCGACAGGTACTGGCGGGCGATCTCCTCGGGGCTGTGCAGGCCGCCCGGCCGGTACCAGGACGCCGCGACCCACACCGTGTCGCGCACGAAGCGGTAGGTGAGCCGGATGTCGAGGTCGGCCCGGAAGGCCTCGGCCGCGACCCCGCGTTCCAGGGTCCCGAGCCAGGCCTTCTCGAACTTCCGCTGCGAGTCGGACAGGTAGTGGAAGCGGGGCTGGGCGGAGAGGGTGCGGGCCTCCTTCTGGTAGATCGCGACGGCGGCGCGGTGCCGGTCGATCTCGCGGAAGGACTCGGTGACGAGGGCCTCGATGGTCTCCCGGGGGCCGAGACCGGCGGCGAGGACGGCGTCGTAGCCGTCCCAGAGCTCGGTCAGGAAGACGGAGAGGATCTCGTCGAGCATCGATTCCTTGGAATCGAAGTGGTAGTAGAGGCTTCCGGCGAGCATCCCGGCGGCGTCGGCGATCTTACGGACGGTGGTGGCGTTGTAGCCCTGGGCGGCGAACACCTCGGCGGCGGTGTCGAGGAGTTCACGGCGCCGCTCGGGCGAGGGCGTCGCCTGCGGCTTCTTCTTGGCTGTCGGCGCGGGGGCCGGCTTGTTCGTGGGCACGCGTCCATTCTCCGTCCGGGGGAACGGCGGCCAGTGCTGTGGCCGGGAAGGTTTGCCGGGTCGCGGTGTCCGGTGCGGTGCATCGCAAGGCGGAGGGCCGCGGCTCGTACCGGATGTACTCGCGTGGTCCGACAACGCGGCGAGGTGCCGTGCCGGGCGCCGCGACACGGTGGGCCTTCGCGGTCACAGCGCTAGGCGCGCTGGCTGCTGACGGAGACGGTCTCGCCGGTCATGTACGAGGCGTAGCCGCTGGCGAGGAAGACGATGACGTTGGCGACCTCCCAGGGCTCGGCGTACCGGCCGAAGGCCTCACGGGCGGTGAGGTCGGCGAGGAGTTCCTCGCTGGTGACCTTCACCAGGTGCGGGTGCATGGCCAGGCTGGGGGCGACGGCGTTGACGCGTACGCCGAACTCCGCGGCCTCCAGGGCGGCGCAGCGGGTGAGGGCCATGACCCCGGCCTTGGCGGCGGCGTAGTGGGCCTGGCCGGTCTGGGCGCGCCAGCCGACGACGGAGGCGTTGTTGACGACGACGCCTCCGGCGCCGGAGTCCCGGAAGGAGCGCAGGGCGGCGCGGGTGCAGCGGAAGGTGCCGTTCAGGGTGACGTCCAGGACGCGGGACCACTGTGCGTCGGTCATGTCGGCGAGGGCGGCGGTGCCGCCGAGTCCGGCGTTGTTGACGACGATGTCGAGGCGGCCGTGGGTCTGTTCGGCGTGTGCGAAGAGTGCCTGGACCTGGTCCTCGTCGGTGACGTCGCAGGGCAGTGAGGAGATCCGGGCGGCCCCGAACTCGGCGGCCAGCGCCTGCTCGGTCTCCTTGAGCCGGCGGACGTGGGCGTCGCCGATGACGACGCGGGCGCCTTCTTCCAGGAAGCGGCGGGCGGTGGCGCCGCCGATGCCTGCCCCGGCCGCCGCGGTGACGACGGCGGTGCGGTCGTGCAGCAGGTGGTGGCCGGGGGTGTACCGGGGCTCGTTCACGAGGGTTCCTCGACGCTGCTCATGGCCGTACGTTAACCTACCAAACACTTGTTAGGGAAGCGTGCGGCGGCGGTCCCGGACGGGCGCCGCGAGGGAGGCGGGCACCTGATGGACCTCACCCACACGGCGGAGACGCGGGCCTTCCGGGCCGAGGCGCGGGCCTGGCTGGCGGACCACGTGCCCGCCCGCCCGCTGCCCTCACTGGAGACCCGGGAGGGCTTCGCCGCGCACCGCGCGTGGGAGGCCCGGCTGCACGCGGACCGCTGGGCGGTGGTGTCCTGGCCCGAGGAGTACGGCGGCCGCGGCGCCGACCTCGTACGGTGGCTGGTCTTCGAGGAGGAGTACTGGGCGGCGGGCGCGCCCGGGCGGGTCTCGCAGAACGGCATCAGCCTGCTCGCGCCGACGCTCTTCGAACACGCGACGGCGCGGCAGCGGGCCCGCGTGCTGCCGTCGATGGCGAGCGGCGAGGTGGTCTGGGCGCAGGCCTGGTCGGAGCCGGAGGCGGGCTCGGACCTGGCCTCGCTGACCTCGCGGGCGGTCCGCACCGAGGGCGGCTGGCTGCTGTCCGGGCAGAAGACCTGGTCCTCGCGGGCGGCCTTCGCGGACCGGGCCTTCGGGATCTTCCGCAGCGACCCGGACGCCCCGAAACCGCACCACGGGCTGACGTACCTGATGTTCGACCTGCGGGCGCCGGGGGTGACGGTGCGGCCCATCGGCCGCCTCGACGGCAAGCCGGCCTTCGCGGAGATCTTCCTGGACGAGGTGTTCGTGCCGGACGAGGACGTGATCGGGGAGCCGGGGCAGGGCTGGCGGATCGCCATGTCGACGACCGGCAACGAGCGGGGGCTGACCCTGCGCTCCCCCGGCCGCTTCCTGGCCGCGGCGGACCGGCTGGCCCGCCTGTGGCAGGCGCAGGGCGACCCGTCCGACACCGCGCTGGCCGGCCGGGTGGCCGACGCCGTCGTGGGGGCGCGGGCCTACGAGCTGTTCACCTGGGCCGGGGCCGCCCGGTTCGCGGCGGGCGGGTCCGCCGGAGCGGAGTCCAGCCTGAACAAGGTGTTCTGGTCGGAGTACGACATCGCCCTGCACGAGACGGCGCTGGACCTGCTGGGAGCCGACGCCGAGCACGCGGACGGCGCCTGGGCCGAGCCGTGGCTCTTCTCCCTGGCCGGCCCGATCTACGCGGGCACGAACGAGATCCAGCGCGACATCATCGCCGAGCGGCTGCTCGGCCTCCCGAAGGGCCGCCGCTGATGCGCTTCCTGCCGACCGACGAGCAGAGCGACTTCGCCCGCACGCTGCGCTCCCTGCTCGCCGCGGCCGGGGTCCCGGCGGCCGTACGGGCCTGGGCGGACGGGGAGCACGGGCCGGGCGGCGCGCTGCGCTGCCGGCTGGCGGCGACGGGCCTGTTCGCCCTGGCCGCGGACGAGCGGTACGAGGGGGCCGGCCCGCTCCCGCTGGAGCTGGCGCTCGGCTTCGTGGAGCTGGGCCGGGCCGGGGCGCCGGGGCCGCTGGTGGAGAGCGCCGCCGCGGCCGTACTGCTGTCGGAGCTGGGGGACGACACCCTGGCCAAGCGCTTCCTGCCGGGCCTGGTGTCCGGCGAGGCCTGGGCGGCGCTGACCCTGCCCGGGGGGAGTCCGTACGCCCTGGACGCGGACGCGGCGGCCCACCGCCTCACCGTGTCGGGGGACGGCGAGCTGCGGCTGGCGGACGGCTGCGCCGGGGGGCCGGTCCGGTCCACCGACCCGGCCCGGCGGCTGTTCCGGCTCCCGGCGGAGGGCGGCGAGGTCCTGGCGGCGGGGCCGGCCGTGCTCCGGGCGGCGGCGGTGGCGGGTCTGTGGGCCCGGCTGCTGACGGCGGCCCAGTGCCTGGGCGTCGCCGAGACGCTGCTCGACCGGACGGTCGAACACGCCCGCAGCCGCACCCAGTTCGGGATGCCGGTCGGAGCCTTCCAGGCGGTCAAGCACCGGCTGGCGGACACCCTCCTCGGCATCGAGTTCGCCCGCCCGCTGCTGTGGGCGGCCGGGCTGTCCCCGGGCGCGGGCGAGGTCGCGGCGGCGAAGCTGCGCTGCGGGGAGGCGGCGTACCGGGCGGCCGGGACGGCGCTCCAGCTGCACGGCGCGATCGGCTACACCGAGGAGCTGGACCTGTCGCTGTGGCTGCGCAAGGCCCGCCCGCTGCGGGACGCCTGGGGCACGCCGGCGGACTGCCGGGCGGAGGTCCTGCGCTCCCTCACACCCGCACGACGCGGAGGGTGACGACGTAGCTCTCCTCCACCGTGCCGTCGGGGAAGAGCGGGGCCAGCAGCTCGCGTTCGGTGGCGAAGTACGCGCGGGAGGCCTCCTCGCCGAGCATCAGGAAGGCGGAGTGGCTGGCGAGGTTGGCGAGGTGCTCGTCGAGCGGGATGCGCCGGGACCAGCGCACGGAGCGGGTGGCGCACTCGCCCAGGCCCAGGGGCGGGGTGCGGAAGGAGCCGTCCCCCTCGCCGAAGCGGTCGCGCATCCGCCGGTCCTGCTCGGCGATCCACGGGACGGAGGCGTCCGGGTCGTTCCACCAGACGGCGAGCGACCCGCCCGGGCGCAGCACGCGGCGGGCCTCGGGGACGGAGCGCTCCGGGTCGGTCCAGTGCCAGGCCTGGGCGTAGGTGAGCAGGTCGAACGCTCCGGACGGCAGCGGCAGTCGGTCCCCGTCCCCGCGCACGATCGGGATCTCCGGGTGACTGCGGCGGAACTCGGCGGCCATGCCGTCCCCGGGCTCGACCGCCAGGACCTCGGCACCGCGGTCGCGCAGCAGGGCGGTGGCGATGCCCGTGCCGGCGCCGACGTCGGCCACCCGGGCTCCGGCGAGGGGGCGCCCGGCGAGCTCCTGGAGGGTGTCGAACAGGGCGGGGGGATAGCCGGGCCGGTGCTTGCCGTACAAAGCTGCCGCGGCGTCGAAGGAACGGGCACGTGTCGTCATGCGTCCATTGTTTTCGATCACACGCACGAACACACGCGCGTAGCAACAAGCAACAAGCAACAAGCAACAAGCAACAAGATCGAGGTATCAGGATCATGCGAAGGACGATCACCGGGCCGGCCCTGTGCGCCGCGGCGGCGCTGCTGCTCACGGGCTGCGGGAGCGCCGAGCCGAAGCCGGCCGGCGACGGGGGCGGGCAGCAGCCGCAGCCGGCCGCCTCGCAGGGCCAGGGCTCCGCGTCGGCCCCGGCGAAGGCCGGCGGCGGTGCGAAGCACGAGGTGACGCTGGAGGTCGGCGGCACGGGCCGGACGGCGGTCATGTTCAGCGGCGTGGGCAGCGGGTTCGAGCAGCAGAACCTGCCGTGGTCCAAGACGGACACCGTCGAACTCACCGCCGCCGAGCAGAAGGTGGGCTACCTGGTCAACGTGGTCCCGGGCACGATCACGGGCCCCGACGGCAAGCTGCAGCAGGCACCCTGCACCATCAAGGTCGATGGCAAGCAGGTCGCCCAGAGCGACGGCGTGAGCACGGTCAAGGGCTGCTCGTACACCATCAAGCAGTAGCGCGCGGCCGCCTTCCGGGGCGGCGCGGCACGGGCCGTCAGCGGCGGGAGCGGCGCAGGGAGAGCCGCCCCACCAGGACGGTCTGCAGCAGCAGGAGCGCGCCCGCTCCGGCCGTCTGCGCCAGCGGCAGGCCGGGGCGTCCGCCCGGCGCCCAGGCCGGTCCGTCGGGGTCCACGGTCACGGCGAGGCGCGCGCCGACCGGGAGGTCCTCCTCGACGGTCCCGGGCAGCTCCCGGCCCGCCTCGGTGCGCAGCCGCAGCGCCGGGGAGCCGTCGGCGCCGTCCCCGCCCGCCGTGCGCTGCGCGACGACGGCCGTCTCCTCCCGGCCCCGGTCGTGGAGGACCTGCCGGTCCCAGGCGGCCCCGCCGAGCAGCACGAGCCCGACGGCGACGAGGGCGACCCCGGTGCGGGCGACGAACTCGGCGTCGGTCCCGTGCGGTACGGCGGCGGCGACGACGAAGACGGCCAGCAGGACGGGGATCCAGGCGCCGCCGGGTCCCCGGAGCAGCCAGATCGCCCCGAACTCCACTGCGAGCAGGAGGCAGTTGCGCAGGACCGCGCCCGGCAACCTGCGTATCGGTTCAGCCATGGGCCCATGATGCCCGGGAGGCCTGGACATCATGGGCCCAGGCCGCCCGGCGTCAGGCGGCGGTCGTCCCGCCGTCCACGGTGAACTCCGCTCCCGTCACGTACGAGGAGGCGTCGGAGCAGAGGAAGAGGACCAGCTCGGCGACCTCCCGCGGCCGGCCCATCCGCCCCAGCGGCACGTGCGCCCAGTCCCGCCCCTCGACCGCCCCGGACACCATCGGGGTGTCGATGGCCCCCGGGTGGACCGAGTTGACCCGGATCCGGTCCGGGGCGAGGTCCAGGGCCGCCGAGCGGGTCAGGCCGCGCAGCCCGAACTTGGTGGAGCCGTAGGCCGCGTGGCAGCGGATCCCGACCAGTCCGGCGGTGGAGGAGATGTTGACGACGGAGCCGCCCCCGGCCTCCCGCAGCAGCGGGGCCACCGCCTGGATGCCGAGGAACGGGCCGAGCAGGTTGACCCGCAGCAGGGCCTCGAAGTCCTCCAGCCGCTGTTCCTCCACGTGGGCCGTGCGCCACAGGGCCGCGTTGTTGACCAGCGCCGACACGGTTCCGAAGGCGCGGACCGCGGCGGCCGCCACCTCCGCCCAGCTCTGCGGGTCGGCCACGTCGTGGCGTACGTAGAGGCCCTGGGTGCCCAGTTCCGCCGCGACGGCGCGGCCCTCCTCCTCCCGGACGTCGGTGACGACGACCCGCGCCCCGGCCTCCGCGAGCAGCCGCGCCTCGGCGGCGCCCTGGCCGCGTCCCGCGCCGGTGACGATGACGGTCTTCCCGTCGAGCCCGGAGAACACCACAGGACCGCCTCCCACCCGTCGAATATGCCTATTAGGCATACTTCTAGCAGCGGGGGCCGGGCGAGGGAAGAGCGCCCGCACGCCCCGGTCGTAGACTGCGCGCGTGGCCGACGAGACGAACACCCCCTCCCTCCCCGCGACGGGCTGGGCCGTCCTCGGCCTGCTCTCCTTCGGGGAGGAGCTCTCCGGCTACGACCTGAAGAAGTGGGCGGACCGCTCGTTGCGCTTCTTCTACTGGAGCCCGTCCTTCAGCCAGATCTACGGCGAGCTGCGACGCCTGGAGAAGGCCGGCTACGCGACCTCCCGCACGCTCACCCAGGAGGGCGCGACCCGCGGCAAGCGGATCTACCGGATCACCGGCGAGGGCATGGAAGCCGTCCGCCGGTGGGCCCGCGAGATGCCGGTCGACCCGCCCGTCCTCAAGCACGGGCCGATGCTGCGGCTGTGGCTGGGGCACCTGCTGGAACCCGAGCAGATGCGCGAAGTGCTGATCCGGCAGCAGGAGTTCGCCGAGGAGATGCGGCGCGGTGCCGTGGCCGACGCGCTGGCCGCGCAGGACGAGCCCGCATGGGCCATGCCGGTCCTGACCCTGCGCTGGGCGGAGCGCTACTACGCCGCGGAGCGCGACCTCGCGGCGGCCATGCTCGACGACGTCGAGGCGCTGATCGCCGCCCGTCCGCCGGAGCCCGCCGCCGAGCCGTCCGGCTGACGTACCCTCGCGCCATGACGAGCAGCGCCATCAGCTTCCGCAAGGTCGAGCAGACGGCTCCGGCCCTGGTGAGCCTCTACAAGGGCGCCGCGGTCTCCCTGCGCGAGCACGGCCTGGAGGGCGGGCGGACCCCCGCGCCGTGCCCGACGCGGAACTGTACGACCGCCTCGTCTCGGAGTTCCCCGCCTGGCCGGCCGCGGCCCGCGACGCGGGCATCGTGCGCGCCTGACCCGCGCCGGTGGCGGCCCGCGCTTTGATGGACGGATGACGCACACCAGTTGGGAAGTCTTCGAGAAGGCCGAACCGGAGTTCGCCGCGGCCGTCCGGGCCCGCTTCGCCCAGTACCCGCACCACGTCCTCGCCACCCTGCGCAAGGACGGCTCGCCCCGGGTGGCCGGGCTGAACGTCGACGTCCGGGGCGGCGAGCTGTGGCTCGGCATGATGGCCGGTTCGATGAAGGCCAGGGACCTCCAGCGCGACCCGCGCTTCTCCCTGCACACCAACCCGGGCGCGGGCGAGACCATGCCGGACGGGGACGTACGGATCTCCGGGCGGGCGGTGGAGCTGGTGGACCCTCCCGAACTGCACCGGTACGCGGAGGAGACGCAGACCCCGCACCCCTTCCACCTCTTCTACGCCGACCTGACGGAGGTCGTCCGCATCACCGTGCAGGGCGACGACCTGGTGATCCGCACCTGGACCCCGGACCACCCCCTGCGCACCCTGCGCCGCGGCAACGACGACGAACCGGCCCGCGAGGACCCGGTGCCGGGCGCCTGATGACGGACGCGTGGCGTCCACATGCGCGTCCTGCGACCATTCCCCGCATGGCGTGAACGCGACGCCGCACGGGGCAACCTGACCGCACCGGAACCGAATCCACGCCGACGCGGCCGGCCGGCCACCCGGCCGGCCGCCCGCACGGCGAGTCACCACGGGGGATCGTGATGCACCTCTGCCGCACCACCACAGGACGCGCCCGGACGCTCGCCTTCGCGGGCCTGACCGCCGCCGCCCTCCTCGCGACGACCACGGGCTGCGGGCCCGCCGGCGACGACAAGGCGGGCAGCCCCCCGGCCACCCCCGCCCCCTCCACGTCCACGACCGCCCCGGGGGCCGGCACCGGCAGCGGCACCCCGTCGACTGCACCCTCCCCCTCCATCGCCCCCGTGCCCCGGCCGGGCGAGGCGGAGGGCGACCCGGTGGGCAGGAACGGCAACTGCTCCGACGAGTACGCCCAGGTGTCCGTGGAGTGGGCGGTACCGCCCGCCAAGGACGACTCGAAGCTGCTGCTCACCGCCGCCAACAAGGGCACCAAGAGCTGCCTGCTCACCGCCTACCCGGTGCTCCGGGTCAAGGACGGCAACGGCCGGCTGGTGGCCGTCTTCGAGAACAGCAGGCCGGCGGCCCCGGTGGTCCTCGAACCCGGCAAGGAGGCCTACGCGGGCCTGCTCCTGCGGCAGGGCGCCAAGTCGGCCGGCACCCTCACGACGGACCTGGCGCTCGCCCCGCACGGCCAAGACCCCCGGGAGAACACCGGCGAGGGCACCCTCCTCGAACTGCCCCCGGGCGGCGTGTACATGGACGCCAAGGCCCGGGTGACGTACTGGCAGAGCACCTCGGAGAACGCGGCGTCGCCGCTGTTCACCCGCTGAGCGGCCGGCCGGGCCCGGGGCGGCTGAGTATCCGTACTCAGGCCCGTGTCTGTGGTGGCGGGTAGCGTCGCGGACGTCCGACGGACGGACGTTCGCGACACCCTGGGGGACTGCATGAAGAAGCGCACGACAGCCGTGGCCGCACTGGGCGCGGCCCTCGCCCTGACCCTGGCGGCGGCCCCGGCGCAGGCCGCGCCGGCGGGCGAGGTCATCGGCTACCCGGGCCCCGACGGCCTGATCTGGATCGCCGACCAGGCCGGCACCAGCGGCTTCGTCTCGGGCGGCCTCTCCTCGCGCCTGGAGACGTTCATCACGTTCGGATGCGCGGACGGCGGCAGCATCGAGGTGTCGTTCCGGCTCCAGGAGCACCCGGACCGCTCCCCGGCCCCGTTCACCGTCGACTGCCCGGGCACGGACCCGACGCTCGTCACGCTCCCCCTCGGCACGGGCCTCCACGGCGGCTTCACCGCCTGGGTGACCACCTCCACCCCGACCACCCGCTGGGGCGCCACGGTCACCCAGCCCGAGTAGCCGGAACACGCCGCGGCGACCTGAAGCCGGGCTCCGTCGCATGGCGTGGGGGCGACGGAGCGGGCTTCAAGGGGTGGGAGGCACGGTGGGCGGCGGCGAGTGGACCAGCAGGTCGATGCCGTATCTGACCGCCCGGCCGCCGGGCGCGGCGGACGCGTGGACGGAGGAGGCCGCGGAAGCAGGGCGGCGGGGCGGTCAGCGCATCCTGCACGCCGGAGAGGTGGTGGCCCCCGCTCGCGTCGCCCTCCTGCTCGGGCTGACGGCCGGAAGTACGGTCGTGACCCGACGCAGACTCATCGAACTCGACCACGAGCCAGTGGAGTTGACCGACACGTACTACCCCCGGGACATCGCCGCCGGCACGCCCCTCGCCGGCACGGCGAAGATCCGCGGCGGCGCAGTGACGCTGCTGGCCGCCCTGGGGCACGTCGGCGTACGGGTCGTGGAGGACGTGACGGCGCAGATCCCGCACGAAGACGAACGCGAGCGAATGCGTCTCGGGGCGGGTGAGCCGGTCCTCCGCCTGACCCGCACCACCTACGACGCCACGGACCGCCCCATCCAGGCGGACGTGATGCTCATGCCGGCCGGACGCCAACAGGTGCGCTACGAGATCAGGCTCGGCCCTTCACAGCCCGGATGAACGGCACCCACACGGCGGCGGGGAAGAGCAGGACCGGCCCGACGGCGGCGAGCTTGCTGTCGCGGACCGGGACGAGGCCGGGGAGGTCGTCGGACACCTCGACGCAGCTGTTGCTCTCGGAGTTGCTGTAAGAGGACGTCCTCCAGGACAGGCTGTTCACGTCTGCGCGCACTTCGCGTATTCCTCCGCCACCGACTCGATACGGGTCAGGGACACTTCCGGCGACAGCGCAGCGGCCCTGGCCAGATCGTAGAGTTTCCAATGGCGCTGTACCAGGACCGGATAGTCGAGCAACTGCCCCACGCGGGGCCCCTCCGTGTAGACCACGTCGGGCGCATCCGCGAACTGCATGATGCTCACCAGAGACCCCAGCGCCCCTTGGGCACCGGCCGAGAAGGGCACCACCTGCGCGGTGATCCGATGGCCTCGGACGCAGGCGGCGATGTGCCGCAGCTGCGCGGCCATCACGCCGGGTCCCCCGACCTCCGTACGCAGTACCGCTTCGTGCAGGACGACCCACACTTCGGGGGTCGCCGGGTCGTCGAGCAGGGCCGCCCGCTCCAGACGAGACGCGACCAGTCCGTCGACGTACTCGGCGAGCGCGGTGGGATTGCCACCCCGCATCACGGCCCGGGCGTAGTCGGCGGTCTGGAACAGCCCGGGAACCAGAGTGGAGGCGTATTCGTAGATGGCCGTCGCCCGACGTTCCAGCTCGGCCGCTTCGGCGAAGTAGTCCTCGTACTTGGGCTTGAAGGCCCTGGCCAGGCGGGTGAAGTAGTCCCCGGTGCCGAACACCCCGTCGATCAACTCCGCGATCTCCGGCCGGAGCCTCCGCGTCCCGCACTCCATCTGGCCGACGTACGCCCCGCTCGTGAAGATCCGCTCGCCCAGGCCCTCCTGGGTCAGCCCCGCCGCCTCCCGGTGGCGCCGCAGCTCCTCGCGGGCGAACTCCTCCGGCGTCCGCGCCCCGCCCATGTCCTTCGACTTGGCCATGAGCCAACTCCCCGCTTCCGCAGTGCCCCTGTTCGGCGAGAAGCGTAGTCCTCGCCGCCCCGCAGGCGCTCCGGAACGCATTCATACGACCGCGGAACGCCACGCCGCCCGCCACCCCTGGTCGGGGACGTGGCGGGCGGCGTGTCGGGTGTCCCGTACTCCGTTGTACGGACCGTTTGAGGGGTCCCGCCCTTCGCGGAGCGGGGGTGCTGCGGGGCTACACCATCAGCGAGCGGTCCGTCGGCTTGACCGGGTACGGGAGGGTGCTGCTGCCGGTCAGGAAGCGGTCCACGCCGCGGGCGGCCGATCGGCCCTCCGCGATGGCCCAGACGATGAGCGACTGGCCGCGGCCCGCGTCGCCGGCGACGAAGACGCCGGGGGCGCTGGTCGCGTAGGAGGCGTCGCGGGCGATGTTGCCGCGGGCGTCCATGTCCAGGGCGAACTGCTGGGTCAGACCGTTGGCCTGGTCGGTGCCCGTGAAGCCCATCGCCAGGGTCACCAGCTGCGCGGGGAGGACGCGCTCGGTGCCGGGCTTCTGGACGAGCTTGCCGTCGACGAACTCGACCTCGACCAGGTGGAGGGCCTTGACGTTGCCGTCCTCGTCGCCCTCGAAGTGGGTGGTGGAGACGGAGTAGACCCGCTCGCCGCCCTCCTCGTGGGCCGAGGTGACCTTGTAGAGCATGGGGAACGTCGGCCAGGGCTGGTTGGCGTTCCGCTCCTCGCCCGGCTTCGGCATGATCTCCAGCTGGGTGACCGAGGCCGCGCCCTGGCGGTGGGCGGTGCCCACGCAGTCCGCGCCGGTGTCGCCGCCGCCGATGACGACCACGTGCTTGCCCTCGGCGGTGATCGGGGGCGCCACGAAGTCGCCCTCCTGCACCTTGTTCGCGAGCGGCAGGTACTCCATCGCGAAGTGGATGCCGTTCAGCTCGCGGCCGGGGACCGGCAGGTCGCGGGAGACGGTGGCGCCGGCCGCGATGACGACCGCGTCGAAGCGCTTGCGCAGGTCGGTGGCCGTGATGTCGCGGCCCACCTCGATGCCGGTGCGGAACTTGGTGCCCTCCGCGCGCATCTGCTCGATGCGGCGGTTGATGTGCACCTTCTCCATCTTGAACTCGGGGATGCCGTAGCGGAGCAGGCCGCCGATGCGGTCCGCGCGCTCGTACACGACCACGGTGTGGCCGGACCGGGTGAGCTGCTGGGCGGCGGCCAGGCCGGCCGGGCCCGAGCCGATCACGGCGACGGTCTTGCCGGACAGGCGCTCGGGGGCCTGCGGGGTGACGCCCCCGTTGTCCCACGCCTTGTCGATGATCGAGACCTCGACGTTCTTGATGGTGACGGCCGGCTGGTTGATGCCGAGCACACACGCCGACTCGCACGGGGCCGGGCACAGGCGGCCCGTGAACTCCGGGAAGTTGTTCGTCGCGTGCAGCCGCTCCGACGCCGCCGTCCAGTCCTCGCGGTAGGCGTAGTCGTTCCACTCCGGGATGAGGTTCCCGAGCGGGCAGCCGTTGTGGCAGAACGGGATGCCGCAGTCCATGCAGCGTCCGGCCTGCTTGCTGATGATCGGCAGCAGCGAGCCCGGGACGTAGACCTCGTTCCAGTCCTTCAGCCGGTCGGCGACGGGACGGGAGCAGGCGGTCTCGCGGGGGGTGGTGAGGAAGCCCTTCGGGTCAGCCATGGGTCGCCGCCTCCATCATCTTCTCCGTGGTCTCGGATTCCGAGAGTCCGGCGAGCTCAGCGGCGTCCTTGGCGGCGAGCACTGCCTTGTACGTGGTGGGGATGATCTTGCTGAAGCGGTCCGCCGCGACGGACCAGTCAGCCAGGAGCTTCGCGGCCACGGTCGAGCCGGTCTCCTCCTCGTGACGGCGCACCACATCGTGCAGCCACTGCTTGTCGGTGTCGGACGGGGCCTCCACGGCGCCCGCGTTGCCGACGTTGACGTTGTGCGGGTCGAGGTCGATGACGTACGCGACGCCGCCCGACATGCCGGCCGCGAAGTTGCGGCCCGTCTCGCCCAGGACGACCGCGGTGCCGCCGGTCATGTACTCGCAGCCGTGGTCGCCCACGCCCTCCGAGACGACCAGGGCGCCGGAGTTGCGGACGCAGAAGCGTTCGCCGGTGCGGCCGCGCAGGAACATCTCGCCGCCGGTGGCTCCGTAGCCGATGGTGTTGCCGGCGATGGTGGAGTACTCGGCGAGGTGGTCGGCGCCGCGGTCCGGGCGGACCACGATCCGGCCGCCGGAGAGGCCCTTGCCGACGTAGTCGTTGGCGTCGCCCTCCAGGCGGAGCGTGACGCCCTTCGGGACGAAGGCGCCGAAGGACTGGCCGGCCGAGCCCGTGAAGGTCAGGTCGATGGTGTTGTCGGGCAGGCCCGCACCGCCGAACTTCTTGGTGACGTGGTGGCCGAGCATGGTGCCGACGGTCCGGTTGATGTTGCGGATCGCGACCTGGGCGCGGACCGGCTGGGCGCTCTCGGCGGACTCGGCGTTCAGCGCGTCCGCGGCGAGCTCGATCAGCTCGTTGTCGAGGGCCTTCTCCAGGCCGTGGTCCTGCGCGATCAGGGCGTGGCGGACCGCGCCCTCGGGCAGCTCGGGCACGTGGAAGAGCGGCTCCAGGTCCAGGCCCTGCGCCTTCCAGTGGGTGACGGCCTTGCTGGTGTCGAGGAGCTCGGCGTGGCCGACGGCCTCCTCGATGGTGCGGAAGCCCAGCTCGGCGAGGATCTCGCGGACCTCCTCCGCGATGAACTCGAAGAAGTTCACGACGAATTCGGCCTTGCCGGAGAAGCGGCTGCGCAGGACCGGGTTCTGCGTGGCGATGCCGACCGGGCAGGTGTCCAGGTGGCAGACGCGCATCATGACGCAGCCGGAGACGACGAGCGGCGCGGTCGCGAAACCGAACTCCTCGGCGCCGAGCAGCGCGGCGATGACCACGTCGCGGCCGGTCTTGAGCTGGCCGTCGGTCTGGACGACGATGCGGTCGCGCAGGCCGTTGAGCAGCAGGGTCTGCTGGGTCTCGGCGAGGCCGAGCTCCCAGGGGCCGCCCGCGTGCTTGAGCGAGGTGAGCGGGGAGGCGCCCGTACCGCCGTCGTGGCCGGAGATGAGGACGACGTCCGCGTGGGCCTTGGAGACGCCCGCCGCGACCGTGCCGACGCCGACCTCGGAGACCAGCTTCACGTGGATGCGGGCGACCGGGTTGGCGTTCTTGAGGTCGTGGATGAGCTGGGCGAGGTCCTCGATGGAGTAGATGTCGTGGTGCGGCGGCGGGGAGATCAGGCCGACGCCGGGCGTCGAGTGACGCGTCTTGGCGACCCACGGGTAGACCTTGTGGCCGGGCAGCTGGCCGCCCTCGCCGGGCTTGGCGCCCTGCGCCATCTTGATCTGGATGTCGTCCGCGTTGACCAGGTACTCGCTCGTGACACCGAAGCGGCCGGAGGCGACCTGCTTGATGGAGGAGCGGCGCTCCGGGTCGTACAGGCGCTCCGGGTCCTCGCCGCCCTCACCGGTGTTGGACTTGGCGCCCAGCTGGTTCATGGCGATGGCGAGGGTCTCGTGCGCCTCCTTGGAGATGGAGCCGTACGACATGGCGCCGGTGGAGAAGCGCTTGACGATCTCGGAGACGGGCTCGACCTCGTCGAGGGGGATCGACGGGCGGTCGGACGTGAAGCCGAAGAGGCCGCGGAGCGTCATCAGGCGCTCGGACTGCTCGTTCACGCGGTCCGTGTACTGCCGGAAGATGTCGTACCGGCGGTTGCGGGTGGCGTGCTGGAGGCGGAAGACCGTCTCCGGGTCGAACAGGTGCGGCTCGCCCTCGCGGCGCCACTGGTACTCGCCGCCGATCTCCAGCGCGCGGTGTGTGGCGGCGACGCCGGAGACCGGGTACGCCTTGGCGTGGCGGGCGGCCACCTCCTTGGCGATGACGTCCAGGCCGGCGCCGCCGATCTTGGTGGCGGTGCCGCTGAAGTACGTCCCGACGAACTCGTCGTCCAGGCCGACGGCCTCGAAGACCTGGGCGCCGCGGTAGGAGGCGACGGTGGAGATGCCCATCTTGGACATGACCTTCAGGACGCCCTTGCCGAGGGCGTAGATCAGGTTCCGGATGGCCTGCTCGGGCTCGATGCCCTCGATGAACGTACCGGCGCGCAGCAGGTCCTCGACGGACTCCATGGCGAGGTACGGGTTGACCGCGGCGGCGCCGTAGCCGATGAGCAGGGCGACGTGGTGGACCTCGCGGACGTCGCCGGCCTCGACCAGCAGGCCCACCTGGGTGCGCTGCTTGGTGGCGATGAGGTGGTGGTGCACGGCGGAGGTGAGCAGCAGCGACGGGATCGGCGCGTGCTCGGCGTCCGAGTGGCGGTCGGAGAGGACGATCAGGCGGGCGCCGTTGGCGATCGCCGCGTCGGCCTCGGCGCGGATCTCCTCGATCCGGGCGGCCAGGGCCTCGCCGCCGCCGGAGACCCGGTAGAGGCCGGAGAGGGTGGCGGCCTTCATGCCGGGCATGTCGCCGTCGGCGTTGATGTGGATGAGCTTGGCCAGCTCGTCGTTGTCGATCACCGGGAACGTCAGGGTGACGCTGCGACAGGACGCGGCGGTCGGCTCCAGCAGGTTGGACTGCGGGCCGATCGAGGACAGCAGCGAGGTGACGAGCTCCTCGCGGATGGCGTCCAGCGGCGGGTTGGTGACCTGCGCGAACAGCTGGGTGAAGTAGTCGAAGAGCAGCCGGGGGCGCTCGGACAGGGCCGCGATCGGGGAGTCCGTGCCCATGGAGCCGAGCGGCTCGCCGCCGGTGCGGGCCATGGGCGCGAGGATGACGCGGAGCTCTTCCTCGGTGTAGCCGAAGGTCTGCTGGCGGCGGGTGACCGAGGCGTGGGTGTGCACGATGTGCTCGCGCTCGGGCAGGTCCGTCAGCTCGATCTCGCCGGTCTCCAGCCATTCGGCGTAGGGGGCGGCGGAGGCGAGCTCGTTCTTGATCTCGTCGTCCTCGATGATCCGCTTCTGGGCGGTGTCGACGAGGAACATGCGGCCGGGCTGGAGGCGGCCCTTGCGGACGACCTTGGCCGGGTCGATGTCGAGCACGCCGACCTCGGAGCCGAGGACGACGAGGCCGTCGTCGGTGACCCAGTAGCGGCCGGGGCGCAGGCCGTTGCGGTCGAGGACCGCGCCGACCTGGGTGCCGTCGGTGAAGGTGACGCAGGCGGGGCCGTCCCAGGGCTCCATCATCGTGGAGTGGTACTGGTAGAAGGCGCGGCGGGCCGGGTCCATGGAGGTGTGGTTCTCCCACGCCTCCGGGATCATCATCAGCACGCTGTGCGGCAGCGACCGGCCGCCGAGGTGGAGCAGCTCCAGGACCTCGTCGAAGGAGGCCGAGTCGGAGGCGTCCGGGGTGCAGATCGGGAAGATGCGGTCGAGCGCGCCGTCGCCGAAGGCGTCCGACGCGAGCTGGGACTCGCGGGCCTTCATCCAGTTCCGGTTGCCCTTGACCGTGTTGATCTCGCCGTTGTGCGCGACGAAGCGGTACGGGTGGGCGAGCGGCCAGGACGGGAAGGTGTTGGTCGAGAACCGGGAGTGGACCAGGGCGAGCGCCGAGGCGAAGCGGCGGTCGGAGAGGTCCGGGAAGAAGGGCTCCAGCTGGCCGGTGGTCAGCATGCCCTTGTAGACGATGGTGCGGGCGGAGAGCGACGGGAAGTACACGCCGGCCTCGCGCTCGGCGCGCTTGCGCAGCACGAACGCCTTGCGGTCCAGCTCGATGCCCGTGCTGCCGTTGCTCACGAAGAGCTGGCGGAAGGCGGGCATGGTGGCGCGGGCGCCGTTGCCGAGCAGGTCGGGGGTGACCGGAACCTCGCGCCAGCCGAGGACCGTGAGGTTCTCCTCGGCGGCGATGGCCTCGATGCGCTCCGCGGCGGCGGCCTGTGCGGTGCCGTCGGCAGGGAGGAAGGCGATGCCGACGGCGTATGCGCCGGCCTCGGGGAGCTCGAATCCGGCGACCTCGCGGAGGAAGGCGTCCGGCACCTGGGACAGGATGCCCGCGCCGTCGCCGGAGTCCGGCTCGGAGCCGGTGGCGCCGCGGTGCTCGAGGTTCCGCAGGACGGTCAGGGCCTGCTCGACGAGAGTGTGGGTGGCCTCGCCGGTGAGGTTCGCCACGAAGCCGACGCCGCAGGCGTCCTTCTCGTTGCGCGGGTCGTACATGCCCTGCTGGGCGGGGCGACCGTCCATGGGCGACCAGGCGGTGTTCAGGCCGGTCGCGGAGTGCGTGGATGCGGAACGCATCGGCTCTCCCGTCGTCGTCGTGGCATATGTGCATAGCCGAGGGACGACGTTGGCCCTCTGCGAGAAATTTCGTGCAGATTACATGATGACGACTATCCCGAGAAGCGGATATGCCATTCCAGCATGCGGACACTGCATGAGGCAGAAAGACGGGACATTCGCGGCGCTATACGGAGGTATCGCGGGGCGAAGGTCCCGACTGCAGGACGGGCATCATTGCCCGGAGTCCTGGTGTGATGCCCAGCGGACACGGAATCGAAACCACCGGGTAACGGACTACTTATGTTGCGCGCTGCATAGTGTCTCACTCCCAGGCCGGTCAGCCTATGGCCCCGCCGATCCAGGTTCCCAGGATGTACGTCACACCCGCGGCCGCGCCACCCAGGAGCAGCTGGCGCAGCCCGCTGTACCACCAGGTCCGGGCGGTGACGCGGGCGACGACCGCACCGCAGGCGAACAGCCCGGCCAGCGCGAGCAGCACCGCAGGCCACAGGGCCGTGGCGCCGAGCAGGTAGGGCAGTACGGGCAACAGCGCACCCAGCGCGAACGACCCGAAGGACGAGACGGCGGCGACCAGGGGCGACGGCAGGTCGTCGGGGTCGATGCCGAGCTCCTCGCGGGCGTGGATCTCCAGCGCCTGCTCGGGGTCGCGGGACAGCTGCATCGCGACCTCGCGGGCGAGGGCCGGCTCGACGCCGCGCGAGACGTAGAGCTCGGCGAGCTCCTCCATCTCGTCGACGGGGTGCTTGCGCAACTGCTGCCGTTCGATGTCGAGTTCCGCGAGGACCAGCTCGCGCTGCGAGGCCACGGAGGTGTACTCGCCGGCCGCCATCGAGAAGGCGCCCGCGGCGAGGCCCGCCAAGCCCGTGATCACGATCGTCTGCGGGGCCACGGCGCCGCCGGCCACGCCGGTCATGAGCGCGAGGTTGGAGACGAGCCCGTCCATCGCACCGAAGACCGCGGGCCGCAGCCAGCCACCGTTGACGTCCCGGTGGGTGTGGTTGTCGCGGTGCGCGGTGTGCAGCGGTGCTTCGATGTCGATGATGGACATGACGTGAAATCTCCCCTTTTGTACGAACGGGCGCCAGGACACGCCCCGCTCCCCCTGAACACCTCGAAACTACGCACGATTTCTGCTGCCCGCCAGCAAGGAAGGCCGTACTTACCTGCGGTTTTGCGGGTCGGCGACCGGGTGACGGCGAGGTTCGACGGGTGTTTCGCGACAGCCGACAAACCACCTGCCATGGCACAAATCCCCCAAGGGCTCAAGATGGGCCCCACCACGTGGAGAGGCGCGCCCATGGAGCTGACTGCATCCGATCCGCAGGTCCTCCTCGAACGGGCCAGGGGCGCTCTTCTGGGACTCGCGGTGGGCGACGCGCTGGGCGCCCCCGCCGAGAACATGAAGCCGTCGGAGATCCGCGCCAGATGGGGCCGGATCGAGGGCTTCGTGTCCGACGACCCGGCCGGCACCGACGACACCGAGTACGCGATCTTCTCCGGGCTGCTCCTCGCCCGCCACGGCTCGGCCCTCACCGTCGCCCACGTGGAGCGCGCCTGGCACCACTGGATCGCCGACCTCGACGAAGGCCCCTTCCGGGGCGCCGGGTTCTCCGAACGCGGCACGCTGGAGAACCTCCGCCGGGGCCTGGCCGCCCCCATCTCCGCCCAGCACCGGCACGCCTGGTCGGACGGCCTGGCGATGCGGGCGGCGCCGTTCGGCGTGTTCGCCGCGGGACGGCCCGCGGAGGCGGCCCGGCTCGTCGCCGTCGACGGCACGGTCAGCCACGACGGCGAGGGCATCTACGGGGGCCAGGCCGTGGCGGCGGGCGTCGCCGTGGCCATGGCCGGCGGCTCCCCCGCCTCCGTCGTCTCGGCCGCCCTGTCCGTGATCCCCTCGGACTCCTGGACGGCCCGCTCCCTGCGCCGGGCCGTCACCGCCGCCCCGCGCGGCGAACGGGCAGTGCGCTCGGCGGTGGTCATCGGCGGCTATCCGTGGACGGACCTGGCCCCCGAGGCGGTGGGGCTCGCCTTCGGCGCCTTCGCCGCCTGCCACGGCGACTTCGCCTCGTCGGTCCTCACCGCCGTGAACATGGGCCGCGACGCCGACACCACGGCCGCGGTGGCCGGCGCCCTGGCCGGCGCGACGTCCGGCGCCTCCGCGATCCCGGCGGCGTGGGGCTCCGCCATCGGCCCGGTGCGCGGCAGCTGCCTCCCGTCGATGCGGGGCTACCACGTCCTGGACATCGCCGACCTCCTCACCCCGGAATGCGAGGCCGCCCGATGACTGCACCCCAGCCCACCCCGACCCCACCACGGGCCACCACCCCGCCCGCCCCACCACGGGCCACCACCCCGCCCGCCCCGACAACGGCCACCGTCCCGCCCCCGGACCACGCCCCGGACGCGGCGGCGGGTGGGTTCGGGGCCGTGCGGACGGCCGACTCGGCGTACGCGTCCCCACCGGCCGGCGGGCGCACGCTCCCGGAGCCGCCCCGCGCCCCGCAGGGCATCGGCACCGTGGTGCGGGCAGCGGGGCGGCCCGTCGCCCCCCGTCCCGCCGAGCCGCCCGCAGGGCACCCGCACGGGCCCCGCCGCATCGAGGGCCTCCTCCTCGGGCTCGCCGCCGGCGACGCCGCCGGGTGGCCCGCCGCCCGCCACCGCGCCAGCCGCATGCCCGAGTGGACCCGGCGCCTCACCCGCGAGCTCGACACCTTCGCCGAGCAGAACGCCACCACCACCCTCCCCGTCCCCATCGCCCTCAACCAGCCGCCCGAGCCGCTGCGCCTCGGCCCCTCCGACGACGCCGAGTGGGCGGCCTTCGCGGCCGAGTCCGTGCTCACCGCCGCGGGCGTCCTCCTCAGCGACCTCTCCCGCTCCCGCCGCATGCGCGCCGCCCTCGACCTCGCCTGGAACGCCCTCGCCTCCGAGGTCGCCGCCGCGGCCGAACGCGCACCCGAGGTGGAGTCCGCCGTGCTGCCGCTGCGCGCCCGGATCTCCGTACGGGCCGGGCTCGGCAACCTCGCCGCCGGCCTGCGCCCGCCCGCCACCGGCCACGACAACCCGCACTACTTCGACGACGCCGCCTGCGTGCGCGCCTGCGTCCTCGCCGTCGTCCACCCCGGGGACGCCGAGGCCGCGGCCGACCTCGCCGAGTTCGACGCCCGCTACACCCAGGACGGGGACGGCGTCCACGGCGCCCGCGCCATGGCCGCCGCCGTCGCCACCGCCCTCACCACGGCGGACGTCGACGCCGCCGTGGACGCGGCCCTCGGCCAGCTCCCGGGGGCCACCGAGATCGGCCGCAACGCCCGGCACGCCGTCCTGCTGGCCCGCGCCCACGCGGACGGCGGCGCCTTCGCCATCGTCCCCACCCTCGAACACGAGATCGTCGACCACGTCTACAGCTACGGGATCGCCGCCGCCGAGACCGTCCCCGTGGCCCTCGCCCTGGCCACCGCCGCCCGCGGCCGGGTCGCCGAGGCGGTCCCGGCCGCCGCCTGCCTGTCGCGCGTCGCGGACTCCGCCCCCGCCCTCGCCGGAGCGCTCACCGGCGCGACCGGCGGCGGCGACACGATCCCGGCCGCATGGCGCCAGGCCTGCCGCACCCTCTCCGGCTGCGCCCTCCCCCGCCTCGCCGGCACCGACCTCGTCGAACTCGCCGCGCTCCTCGCACGCACAGAACTCACCTCACCCAAGGGATGATTCGGACATGACGCTCACTCTGGAGGACCGGGCGGCCGGCTGCCTGATCGGAGCCGCCGTCGGCGACGCGCTCGGCGGCCCGGTGGAGGGCTGGACCCCGGACCAGATCCTCGAACGGCACGGCGGCCGCGTCCACGGCATCGTCGGGCCCTGGCACGAGAACTGGCGCACCGCCCGCCCCATCGCCCCCTACCACAAGGGCGACGGGCACGTCACGGACGACACCCTGATGACGCACGCCCTGGTCCGCGTCTACGGCACCGTCCGGGACCACCTCGACGCCCACGCCCTCGCCGAGCACCTGGTGCCCGACCTGATGGGCACGCCCCGCTGGATCCCCGAACTGGAGGCGGAGGCACTGCCGTTGCAGCGGATCTTCCTCGCGGAGAAGTGGATGGTGACCCGGCTGCACTACGCGCACGCCGATCCGCGGGAGGCCGGCAACGGCAACATCGTCAACTGCGGTGCCGCGATGTACATGGCGCCCGTCGGCATCGTCAACGCGGGCAACCCGGCCGGGGCCTACGCCGAGGCCGTCGACGTCTCCGGGGCGCACCAGTCCTCGTACGGGCGGGAGGCCGCCGGCGTGTTCGCGGCCGCGGTGGCCGCGGCGTGCACGCCGGGAGCCACGGCGGCCTCGGTCGTGGAGACGGCCCTGTCCCTCGCCAAGGACGGCACCCGCGCCGCGATCGCCGCCGTCCGCGAAGTCGCCGCGGAGCACCGGGACTTCGAGTCGGCGCTCGCACCGCTGCGGGCGGCGGTGGCCCCGTACGACTCGGTCGGCCCCGACTACCGGACGCCCTCCCTCGACGCCCGCCGCCCCTCCCGGCTCCATGCCATCGAGGAACTGCCCGTCGCCCTGGGGATGCTGCTCGTCGCCGACGGCCGCTACGAGACGGCGGTTCTCGGATCCGTCAACTACGGCCGGGACTGCGACTCCATCGCCACCATGGCGGGCGCGATCGCCGGGGCGATGGGCGGCGAGGCGGCCGTACCGGCCGCCTGGGCCAAGCAGGTCGCCGAGGCCAGCCGCCTCGACCTGCACGCGCCGGCCGCGACGACGGCCGAGGTGGCCCGGGAGGTCTTCGCCCTGGACCGGGCCCGCCGCCGCGCCCACGAATCGGCGTTCACCGCGATCGCGGCCCTCCGGTGACCACGCCGCACTGCGACACCCCGCCCCCGCGGCCCCCCTCACCGGCCGGGACCCGGCCCGCGGACGCCGGCGGTGAGTCCGGGGCGCGGTCGTACGGGCGCCGGGCGGCGCCCGCGGCGGGACGGGAGCGCGGCCCCGCCCCGCGGGCCCGGACGACGGCGGCCGGCGGGCCGCTCGCGGGGGCGCAGCCCCCGGACGCCGTACGGCTCACCTGGGCGCAGCCCGAGGACCTGATCGGGCACGAGCTCCGCCAGGCGGCCGAGGACGGCCGGGACGCCGGTCCCGCGCTGCGGGCCTGGCTCGCGGCCGGGGGCCGCCCCGCCCCCGAGCGGGCCGGCGCCTCCGACGCCCCGGCACCGCCGCACCTGCGCGCGCTGGCGAGCCGGCTGCTGGACGAACTGGCCGCGCTCCCCTCCCCCGTCGCGCCCCACGAGCCGACCGCCTGGGCCGCCATCGTCGCCACCTGGCCCGCACCCCCCGGCCCCGGCCCGCTCGGCCCCACGGAACCGGGCACGGACCCCGGCCCGGGCGGCCCCACGGACCCCGGCACGGACCCCGGCGCGGGAGCCGGCGCCCCGGAGCCCGCCGCCCCCGGCCGGACCGCCGACGGCCGGCCCCCGCGCCCGGGCGGGACGCCGGCCACCCACCCGCGGAGGCCGGAGCCCGTGGCGGCCCACCGCCCGGCCGCAGGCCGCGACCCCCACCCCGACCCGCGTCCTGGCGGTGTGGCGGAGCCCCCGCCGCCCGTCGACGAGCGGCTGCGGGAGCGGCTGGAGGCCGCCTGGCTCGGGCGCGCCGTCGGCTGCCTGCTCGGCAAGCCCGTCGAGAAGCTGCCGCTGGACGGGATCCGGGCCCTCGCCCGCGCCGCCGGGAACTGGCCGCTCGACGACTGGTTCACCGCCCGCGGCGTCCCCCCGCGGCTGCTGGCCGCCCATCCCTGGAACCGCCGTTCCGCCCCCACCTCGCTCGCCGAGAACATCGACGGCATGCCCGAGGACGACGACCTCAACTACCCCCTCCTCGGCCTGCTCCTGCTGCGCCGCCACGGCAAGGGCTTCACCACCGCCGACGTGGCCCGGCTGTGGCTGGACGAGCTGCCCGCCGGCCGGACCTTCACCGCCGAGCGGATCGCCTACCGCAACCTCCTCCAAGGCCTGGAGCCCCCCGCGACGGCCACCCACCACAACCCCTTCCGGGAGTGGATCGGCGCCCTCATCCGCGCCGACGTCCACGGCTGGACCCGTCCCGGCGACCCGGTCGCCGCCGCGGCCCAGGCCCACCGGGACGCCACCTTGACCCACACCGGGAACGGCGTCTACGCCGCCCTCTTCGTCGCCGCCGCCACCGCCGAGGCCGCCGGCGGCCGGGCGGACGTGCACACCGCGCTGCGGGCCGGACTGGCCGTCGTACCGCCCGGCTCGCGGCTCGCCGAGGCCGTCCGCTTCGCGATCCGCACGGCCGCCGCCGAGACCGACTTCGACCTCGTCGTCGACCGGCTGCACGCCCGCTACGGCCACTACCACTGGGTCCACGCCGTCCCGAACACCGCCCTGATCGCCGCGGCGCTCACCCACGCCGACGGCGACTTCACCCGCTCCGTGTGCCGGGCCGTGTCCGGCGGCTGGGACACCGACTCCAACGGGGCCACCGCCGGCGCCCTCGCGGGACTGCTCGCCGGTTCCCCGGGCAGGATCCCGGCCCGCTGGACCGCGCCCCTCGGGAACCGCCTGTCCACCACCGTCGCCGGTTTCGACGGCACCGGCTTCGACACCCTCGCACAGCTCACCGCACAGGAGGCAGCCCGCTCATGACGGCCATCGCCGTGCTCGGCAGTACCAACATGGACCTCGTCGCCTACGTCGCCAAGGCCCCCCGCCTCGGGGAGACCGTCACCGGCCGCGCCTTCCGCACGGTCCCCGGCGGCAAGGGCGCCAACCAGGCCGTCGCCGCGGCCCGCTCCGGCGGGAGGGTGGTGATGATCGGCGCGGTCGGGGCCGACGAGTTCGGCGTACGGCTGCGCTCCGCGCTCACCGCGGCCGGGGTGGAGACCGCCGGCCTGCGCACCGTCGAGGGGTCCAGCGGCACGGCCCACATCACCGTGGACGACGAGGGCGGCAACAGCATCGTCGTCGTGCCCGGCGCCAACGCCGCCGTCACCGGGCTGGAGGCGGGGGACGAGGCCCGGATCGCCGCCGCCGGCACGCTCCTGCTCCAGCTGGAACTGCCGATGGCCGCGGTGGTCGCCGGGGCCCGTGCCGCCCGCGCGCACGGCGTGCGCACGGTGCTCACCCCGGCCCCCGCCCAGCCGCTGCCGGCGGCGCTGCTCGCCGCGACCGACCTGCTGGTGCCCAACGAGCACGAGGCGGCCGCCCTGACCGGGCTCACCGACCCGCACCAGGCCGCCGAGGCCCTGCTCGCCGACGTACCGGAGGTGGTGGTGACCCTCGGGGCGGCCGGGGTCCTCCACGCGGCACGCGGCCGGGAACCGCTGGCCGTGCCCGCGCCCCGGGTCCGGGCCGTGGACACCACCGCCGCCGGGGACACCTTCGTGGGCGCGCTCGCCGTGGCCCTGGGCGAGGGCCGGCCGATGCCCGAAGCCCTGCGCTGGGCCTCGGCGGCGGCCGCGCTCTCGGTGCAGCGGCACGGCGCGCAGGACTCGATGCCGACGCGTGCGGAGACCGAAGCGCTGGCCGGAGCCACCTCGTGACCCCCGCGGAGCCCCGGCACGGACGGGAAGGAGGCCCGCTGCGCGGGCTGCGGGTGCTGGATCTCGCCACCCTCTTCGCCGGTCCGCTCGCCGCCACCCTGCTCGGGGACTTCGGCGCCGAGGTCGTCAAGGTCGAGCACCCCGCCCTCCCCGACCCCTCCCGCGGCCACGGGCCCGCCAAGGACGGGATCGGCCTGTGGTGGAAGCTGCTCGGACGGAACAAGCGGACCGTGACCCTCGACCTGTCCACGCCCGGCGGCCGGGACACCCTGCTGCGCCTGGCCGCCACCGCCGACGTGGTCGTCGAGAACTTCCGCCCCGGCACGCTGGAGAAGTGGGGGCTGGGCTGGCCCGAGCTGTCCGCCGCCAATCCGCGCCTGGTGCTCGCCCGCGTCACCGCCTTCGGCCAGCAGGGCCCCTACGCCCACCGCCCCGGCTTCGGCACCCTCGCCGAGGCGATGAGCGGCTTCGCCGCGGTCACCGGGGAGCCGGACGGCCCGCCGACCCTGCCGCCCTTCGGGCTCGCCGACTCGATCGCCGCGCTGACCTGCGCGTACGCCGTGATGACGGCCCTCGCCGGGCGGGAGCGGACGGGGCACGGGCAGATCGTGGACCTGGCGATCATCGAGCCGATCCTGACCGTGCTCGGCCCGCAGCCGCTCTGGTACGACCAGCTCGGCCACGTCCAGGCCCGCTCGGGCAACCGTTCCGCGAACAACGCGCCCCGCAACACCTACCGCAGCGCCGACGGCCGCTGGCTGGCGGTGTCGGCCTCGGCCCTGTCCGTCGCCGAACGGGTCGTGCGGCTGGTGGGCCGGCCCGACCTGGCGCACGAGCCCTGGTTCGCCACCGGAACCGGGCGGGCCCGGCACGCGGACCTGCTGGACGACGCGGTCGGCGGCTGGATCGGCCGGCACAAGGCGGAGGAGGTCGTCGCCGCCTTCGAGGAGGCCGAGGCCGCCGTCGCGCCCGTCTACGACGTGCGGGACGTGATGACCGACCCCCAGTACGCGGCCCTGGACACCGTGACGGAGGTCGACGACCCGGAGCTGGGACCCCTGCGCATGCAGAACGTCCTCTTCCGGCTCTCCGAGACCCCCGGCGGGATCCGCTGGGCCGGCCGCCCGCACGGGGCCGACACCGACGAGGTGCTGACCGAGCTCGGCCTGACCGGCGCCGAGATCGCCGCGCTGCGCACCGAGGGAGCCCTGTGATCCTGACCTGGCTGTACGCGCCCGGCGACCGGCCCGAGGTCGTCGCCAAGGCCCTGCGCCGCGGGGCGGACGCGGTCATCGTGGACCTGGAGGACGCGGTGGCGGCCTGCCGCAAGGAGTACGCGCGCGCCGCCACCGCCGAGCTGCTCGCCGAGCGGCCCCCGGTCCCGGTGCACGTCCGCGTGAACGCCCTCGACTCCCCCTGGGGCGGCGCCGACCTCACCGCGCTCGGCGCCCTCACCGGCCTCGCCGGGCTCCGACTGCCGAAAATCAGCGCCCCCGAGCAGATCGCCGCCGTCGCCGGCCGCACCGGCGGGGTGAGCCTGTACGCCCTGCTGGAGTCGGCGCTGGGCGTGGAGCGCGCGTACGACATCGCCCGCGCGCATCCCGCCCTGCGCGGGCTGTCCCTGGGCGAGGCCGACCTGCGGGCCGACCTGGGCGTCAGCGCGGAGGAGGGGCTGGACTGGTGCCGGTCCCGGGTGGTCGTGGCGGCCCGCGCCGCCGGGCTCGCTCCCCCGGCGCAGTCGGTGTTCCCCGACATCCGGGACCTGGACGCGCTGGCCCTCTCCTGCGCGCGGGGCCGGTCGCTCGGCTTCCTGGGCCGGGCGGCCATCCACCCGCGCCAGCTGCCGGTGATCGAACGGTCCTACCTGCCCGGGCCGGAGGAGGTCGACGCGGCCGAGCAGGTCCTCAGCGCGGCCCGTGGCGCACCGGGCGCGCTGGCCCTGCCCGACGGCAGGTTCGTGGATCCGGCCGTGGTGGCGACCGCCCAGCGCACCCTGGCGCTGGCCGCGCGGGTCCCGGTGCACTGAGGCCGCGGCCCGGACGGAGACGCGTGAAGGGGGTGCCGCGGCCTGGGCGGCACCCCCTTCACGACGGCTGCGGTCGGCGCGTCAGCGCGTGCCCGGCTCCGGCGTCTTGTCCCCGGCCGGCTGCGCCGTGCCGAGGTCCTTGTTCGCGGGCTCGTCCTTGGTCAGCACGGACCCCGCCGCCGCGGGCTCGGCGAGGGCGGCACCGGCGGCAGCCTTGCCCTCCGGCTTCGCACCCTTGGTGTCCTTGACGTCCTTGACGTCCTGGGCACCCTTCGTGTCCGCGGCGTCCGTGGCGTCCTTCGCGGCGGGGTCCGCTCCGTCGGCCGCCTTCTTGCCGGCACCGCCGGGGGCGTCCGGCTCGACGACGGTCTCGCGGCCCGGCCGCAGCTTCGCGGAGAGCACGAAGTAGACCACCGCGGCGACGAAGACGACGATCGAGGTCCAGACGTTCAGACGCAGGCCCAGCACGTGGTGCGCCTCGTCGACGCGCATGTACTCGATCCAGCCGCGGCCGACGCAGTACGCCGCCACGTACAGGGCGAAGGCCCGTCCGTGTCCGAGCTTGAAGCGGCGGTCGGCCCAGATCACCAGGACGGCGACGCCGATGCACCACAGCGACTCGTACAGGAACGTCGGGTGGTAGGTGCCGGCGTCCCGGTTCGGTCCGGCGCTGATCTCGACCGCCCAGGGCAGGTCGGTGGCCCGGCCGTAGAGCTCCTGGTTGAACCAGTTGCCCCAGCGTCCGCAGGCCTGCGCCAGCGCGATGCCCGGGGCCAGGGCGTCCGCCCAGGCCGGCAGCGGGATGCCGCGCAGCCGGCAGCCGATCCAGGCGCCCACCGCGCCGAGCGCGATCGCGCCCCAGATCCCGAGGCCGCCCTCCCAGATCTTGAAGGCGTCGACCCAGTTGCGGCCCTCGCCGAAGTAGAGCTGGTAGTCGGTGATCACGTGGTAGAGACGCCCACCGACCAGACCGAAGGGCACCGCCCACACGGCGATGTCCGCGACCGTGCCCGGCTTGCCGCCGCGGGCGATCCAGCGCCTGTTGCCGAGCCAGACGGCGACGAAGACGCCGATGATGATGCAGAACGCGTAGCCGCGGAGCGGGATCGGTCCGAGATGGATCACGCCGGTCGACGGACTGGGGATGTAAGCAATGTCCATGGCAGACATGACGCTACCCTGCCGGGCGGTGCGTACCGCAACCCGCCCGGCAGGGTCGAAACCAAATCCACACATGGATCGGCTGAAGTCAGTCCCCCGAGGACCCGCCCGTGGAGCTGCGCGCCGTCCCCTCCGTGGCGGTGCGGGAGGCGGACGGGGAGGACTTCCCGTCCCCCCTGGACCCGCTCGCGGAGGACGTGGCCGAGGCGGAGGCCGAAGCGGAGGCGGAGGCGGACGGTGAGGCCTTCGCGGTCCCCTTGGCGCCGCCCGCCCCGCCGGAGCCCTTGGCCGCGGCCTCGACCTGCTCCTTGAGCTTCTGCGGGGTCAGCGGGTTGGCCTGGTCGGAGAAGATGTCCTTGCCGTCCAGCAGCACGGTCGGGGTGCCGCGGAAGTTCCCCTCACGGAACGCCTCCTGCGACTTGGCGACCCAGCTGTTGTGCGTGCCCTCCTCGACGCACGTGCGGAACGCGGGGGTGTCCAGGCCGTCGACCTTGGCCGCGAGCTCCAGCAGCTTGGCGTTCTTGCCGTAGGCGTCGTCGACCTCCTCCGGCTGGTTCTGGAAGAGGACGTCGTGGTACTCGGTGAACTTCCCGGCGTCCTGGGCGCAGGCCGCCGCGTTCGCGCCCTTGAGGGAGCCGCTGCCGCCCATGTTCCCGTCGATGAGCGTGACCAGGTGGTAGTCCACCTTGAGCAGGCCCTTGGCCTCCAGCTCGTGGATGGTGTCCCGGTAGTTGTCCTCGAAGGCCTTGCAGGCCGGGCAGCGGAAGTCCTCCCAGACGGTGAGGGTGGACCTGGCCTCCGGCTTGCCGGTCTGGATCGCTAGCGCGTCCTTGCCGGTGGCCCCGGAGGGGGCGACGACCGGCCCGCCCTTGGCGCTGCTGTCCTTGCCGGTGTTGGCCGCGATCACGCCGACGACGGTCGCCAGACCGAGGACGCCGACCACCGCCGCCGCCACGATGAGGGTCCGCCGGCGCTTGTCCCGGGTCTTCTGCCGCTCGCGCTCCGCTTGGAGTCGTTCCCGGGCCGATCGTTTCGTCGCATCGCGGTTCGCACCGTCGTTCTTGTCGCTCACGCTCCGCCAAACGAAGCAGGGAGGCACTCGCGTGCCTCCCTGCTCGCCATTCCACCCGATCGGACTACAGAACCCGATCGAGCGTCCGTTTTGTCTCAGCTCCTGCGTACGCCTTCCGCAAGCCCGCCCGCAAGCTCCCGTACGGCGTCCAGCCCGGACGGCAGGTCCGGGGCGTCCAGGAGCAGCTTCACGAAGGCCGAGCCGACGATCACACCGTCGGCGAAGGCGGCGACCTCCTTGGCCTGGGCCGCGTTGGAGACCCCGAGGCCCACGCAGACGGGCAGCTCGCTGGTGGCACGGGTCCGGCGGACCAGGTCGGCGGCCTGGTCGCCGACGGACTCGCGGGTGCCGGTGACGCCCATGAGGGAGGCCGCGTAGACGAAGCCGGAGCCGGCCGCGGTGATGGTGGCCAGCCGCTCGTCCTTGCTGCTCGGCGCCACGACGAAGACGGTCGCGAGACCGTGCTTCGCGGCGTGCTCGCGCCACAGCGCGGACTCCTGGACCGGCAGGTCGGGCAGGATGCAGCCGGCGCCGCCCGCCGCCGCCAGCTCGGCCGTGAACCGCTCGACGCCGTAGCGGTCGATCGGGTTCCAGTACGTCATCACCAGGATCGGCGCGCCGGTCGCCTCGTGGACCTCGCGCACGGTGCGGAGCACGTCGGCGATCTTGACGCCGCCGCGCAGGGCGATGTCGTCGGCGGTCTGGATGACCGGGCCGTCGAGGACGGGGTCGCTGTGCGGCAGGCCGATCTCGACGACGTCGGCGCCGCCCGCGAGGACCGCCTTGGCGGCCTCGATGCCGCCGTCGACGGTCGGGAAGCCGGCGGGGAGGTAGGCGACGAGGGCGGCCCGGTCCTCGGACCTGGCCTTGGCGAGGGTGGCGCTCAGCAGCTCGACGTTGCCGCGTCCGTGCGTGGAGCTCACTTGTCGTCCCCCTCGGAGAACTCGTTGTCGGCGACCTCGCCGTCGGTGTCGTACAGCCCGAAGTAGCGGGCCGCCGTGTCCATGTCCTTGTCGCCGCGGCCGGACAGGTTGACGACCAGCAGGCCGTCCTTGCCCAGCTCCTTGCCCAGGTCCAGGGCGCCGGCGAGGGCGTGCGCGGACTCGATCGCCGGGATGATGCCCTCGGTGCGGGAGAGCAGGCGCAGGGCCTGCATGGCCGCGTCGTCGGTGACGGCGCGGTACTCGCCGCGGCCGACGTCCTTGAGGTAGGAGTGCTCCGGGCCGATGCCCGGGTAGTCCAGACCGGCCGAGATGGAGTACGGCTCGGTGATCTGGCCCTCCTCGTCCTGGAGGACGTAGGAGCGGGAGCCGTGCAGGATGCCGGGCTCGCCCGCGGTGAGCGTGGCCGCGTGCTCGCCGGTCTCGACGCCGTGGCCGGCGGGCTCGAAGCCGACCAGGCGGACGCCGGCGTCCGGGATGAAGGCGTGGAAGAGGCCGATGGCGTTGGAGCCGCCGCCGACGCAGGCCGCGACGGCGTCGGGGAGCCGTCCGGCACGCTCCAGGATCTGGCGGCGGGCCTCGACGCCGATGACGCGGTGGAAGTCGCGGACCATCGCCGGGAAGGGGTGCGGGCCCGCGACCGTGCCGAAGAGGTAGTGGGTGCGGTCCACGTTGGCGACCCAGTCGCGGAACGCCTCGTTGATCGCGTCCTTGAGCGTCCGGGAGCCGGACTTCACGGCGATGACCTCGGCGCCCAGCATGCGCATGCGGGCGACGTTGAGGGCCTGGCGCTGGGTGTCGATCTCGCCCATGTAGATGGTGCACTCGAGGCCGAAGAGGGCGCAGGCGGTGGCGGTGGCCACGCCGTGCTGGCCCGCGCCGGTCTCGGCGATCACCCGGGTCTTGCCCATGCGCTTGGTGAGCAGCGCCTGGCCCAGCACGTTGTTGATCTTGTGCGAGCCGGTGTGGTTGAGGTCCTCGCGCTTGAGGAAGATCCGCGCGCCGCCCGCGTGCTCGGCGAAGCGGGGCACCTCGGTGAGGGCGCTGGGGCGGCCGGTGTAGTTGACCATCAGGTCGCCCAGCTCGGCCGCGAAGGCGGGGTCGCCCTTGGCCTTCTCGTACTCGACGGCGACCTCGTCCACGGCGGCGACCAGCGCCTCCGGGATGAACTTGCCGCCGAAGTCGCCGAAGTAACCCTCGGCGTTGGGGACGTGACCCTCCGGGTCCGGAATGAAGAACTCGCTGGACATGTCCAGTGCTCCTACGGGTGCGAGATGCGGCGGGTTGGATTCACCGTATGGCGCCGCCCGCGCCCGTGCGCGCACATCCCGCAGGGGGATGTCGTGCGTACGGTACGGAGCGGCCCGCTCCCGGAGCCGGACGGCCCGGGCAGCGGACCGTACGGGACCGCCCCACGGCACGGTACGTCTCGCGTACCGGGCCGGGCAGCCCTCGTTACGGCGCGCCTCCCGGGCGCCATCGCATCCCGTTGACCTGGCCGGGCTCGGAGCCGATCACGTACCGGACCCGGCGACCGTGGACGCGCCGGGCCGGGGCGCGGCAGCCGCGGGGGCGGCAACCGCGCGCCAGGGGCGCGTACGCCGTCGGCACGCCGCCCTGGCCGCGGCGGGGTGCCGGCGGCGCGGGCTGCGTGCGGACGCAGGGTCGGTCGGGGGTCATGGGGACGGGTCAGCTCCGCCCGTGGCGCAGGGCGGGGTGGGCCCCGGCGGCGACGAGGTCGGCGACGGCCGCCTTCGGGTCGCGGCCGGTCACCAGGGACTCGCCGACGAGGACGGCGTCGGCGCCCTCGTTCGCGTAGGCGATCAGGTCGTGCGGTCCGCGGATGCCGGACTCGGCGACCTTCACGATGTGGGGCGGGATCTCCCCGACGACGCGCTCGAAGGTGGAGCGGTCGACCTTGAGGTCCTTGAGGTTGCGGGCGTTCACGCCGATGATCTTCGCGCCGGCGGCGACCGCGCGCTCCACCTCCTCCTCGTCGTGGACCTCGACGAGCGGGGTCAGACCGATGGACTCGGCCCGCTCGATGAGGGAGACGAGGGCCTCCTGCTCCAGGGCCGCGACGATCAGCAGCGCGAGGTCGGCGCCGTAGGCGCGGGCCTCCCACAGCTGGTACGCCGTGACGATGAAGTCCTTGCGGAGGATAGGGATGTCCACGCGGGCGCGGACGGCCTCCAGGTCCGCGAGCGAGCCGCCGAAGCGGCGCTGCTCGGTGAGGACGGAGATGACAGCCGCACCGCCGGCCTCGTAGTCGGCGGCGAGCCCGGCCGGATCCGCGATCGCGGCCAGCGCGCCCTTGGACGGGCTGGAGCGCTTGACCTCGCAGATCACCTTGACGCCGTCGCCGCGCAGGGCCGCGACGCCGTCCTTGGCCTGGGGCGCCTTGGCGGCACGCTCCTTGAGCTCGTCGAGGCTCACGCGGGCCTGCCGTTCGGCAAGGTCTTCGCGGACCCCTTCGATGATCTCGTCGAGCACACTCACGCGAGCGGCCCCCTTCCGGGTCGATGACGGTCGGCCGCCCTGCAGACACGTACAACTGCAAGGTCAGCACTCAAATGGTATCCGCCCGGGGCGTCGCCCTCCGCACCCGGTTGACGGCGTCCCAGTAACTGGACATGCGGAATACGGGCTTCTTACGGGCCCCGCAGCGGGATCAGGGCGCCAGCGCGGAGCCGAAAGAGAGATTTCGGACAACGGCGAAAACCAGTACCACGGCGCCCAGGGCCCACCAGTAGGCAGGACGCAGCACGACCCTCGGCACGGGTCCGCCGCGCAAGGCCCGAACCAGCCAGACGGCCATGAAACCCGCGAAGACGAAGTAGCCGACGACGGCCAGCGCATTCGACCCGAAAGCAGCGGCCAGATCGCCGTGGGCGAACGCGTGCGCACTGCGCAGACCACCGCAGCCCGGGCACAGCACGCCCGTCAGCCGCAGCAGCGGGCAGACCGGGTAGTGGCCGGGCTCGTTCGGGTCCACGGTGCCCACGTAGGCGAAGGCGGCGACGGCACCGGCCACGTACAGCACGGGGGCGGCCAGCCGCCTCGCCCGGGACGGCGCGGGCGCCGCCGCCTGCGTCGGCACGGGGGCCGTGGGCCGTCCGGGGGGCGTCACCGGACGGGCGTCGGGGGTACGGGGGGCGTCCACCCGCTGATTCTCTCCGCTCATGACAAAAGGCGCAGCCCGGCGGGGCCACGCCTTTCGGCTGTTTCCGCTCCGCGCTCAGGCCTTGGCGGGAACCTTGGAGGCTGCGATGACCTCGGCGAGGTCCTTGTGCGCGGCCTTCGGCGCACCCATGCCCGCGGCCCGCATCGCGAGGCCGACGACACCGCCGACCGCGACGACGACCATTCCGGCCCAGAAGCCGAGCGGGTTGGCGAGCACCATGAAGGCGCCGGAGATGCAGAAACCGATGAAGGCGATGATGACACCGGTCCAGGCGGCCGGGGTGTGTCCGTGGCTAGTGCCCGCCATGAGTTGCTCCTCGTTGCTCTGTCGCACTGCTTCGTCGAACGTGCGGTCCGTGTCGGACGCTCGGTGCCATTGTCCCGCACCGGGCGGCTCCGCCCACCAGGGGGGTCCGGTCAGCGGGACCGGTCGGCGCGGGAATCCCCGGTCGGGTCCTCACCGCGGTCCAGGGCCTTCCACAGATCTTCCGGCCGGTCGGGATCCACCGCCGCGGCGGTGCGCGGACGGGGACTTCCGTCACGCTCGTAGCGGCCGCCCATCGAGGGCCAGCCCTTGCCGAAGCGCAGGGCCAGCAGCCCGGAGGCCAGCAGCAGGACCGCGCCGGCGGCCGTCACGTACGGCCAAGTCGTCTGGGTCAGGCCGGCCACGTGCGCCGCGGTGTCCGCGGTCGTGCGGGCGGCCTCCGCGTCCAGGGCCCGGCGGCCGTCCGCCCCGAAGAGGGCCGACAGGCCGGCGCCCAGGCCGCTGAGCGCCAGCAGTCCGGACACCAGCAGCCGCCCCTTGCCCCGGACGGCGAAGACGGCTACCAGCGCGGCCAGGCCCACGATGGCCAGGGCCGCCGGCAGACCGGTGACCGTCCGCCCGTCCGCGGCCAGCGGGAGCGAGTCACCGCCGATCGCGGCGGTGCCCCGGGCCCAGACCCGGCCGGAGGCGAGCAGGACGACGGTGGCGCCGAGCGCGCCGAGCAGCAGCGCGACGGCCACGCTGCGGCGGCTGCTGCGGCTGTCGGGAGCCTCGGGCTCGTCGGCTTCGGTTCGGGGCGGGGGTACGGCACTCACGCACCCCACTATCCCCTACGCCCTCAGGAGCCGCCGAGGCGGTTCGCCGCTCCCACCGCGCGCAGCACCGCGGCGGCCTTGTTGCGGCACTCGTTGTCCTCCAGCTCGGGCACCGAGTCGGCGACGACACCGGCGCCCGCCTGCACGTACGCCGTCCCGTCACGCAGCAGCGCGGTACGGATGGCGATGGCCGTGTCGGAGTCCCCGGCGAAGTCCAGATAGCCCACGCAGCCGCCGTACAGACCGCGGCGGGAGGGCTCCAGCTCCTCGATGATCTGCATGGCGCGCGGCTTGGGCGCACCGGAGAGCGTGCCGGCCGGGAAACAGGCGGTGAGCACGTCGAAGGCCGTCCTCCCCTCGGCCACGCGCCCCGTCACGGTCGAGACGATGTGCATGACGTGGGAGTAGCGCTCGATCGACATGAAGTCGACGACCTCCACCGACCCCGGCTCGCAGACCCGTCCGAGGTCGTTGCGGCCCAGGTCGACGAGCATCAGGTGCTCGGCGCGCTCCTTGGGGTCGGCCAGCAGCTCCTCGGCCAGGTCGTTGTCCTCCTGCGGGGTCGCGCCCCGGTGCCGGGTGCCCGCGATCGGGTGGACCATGGCCCGGCCGTCCTCGACCTTGACCAGCGCCTCCGGGCTCGACCCGACCACGTCGAAGCCGTTCTCGAACCGGAAGAGGTACATGTACGGGGACGGGTTGGTGGCCCGCAGCACCCGGTAGACGTCCAGCGCGGACGCCCGGCACGGGGTCTCGAACCGCTGCGAGGGCACCACCTGGAAGGCCTCGCCGGCCCGGATGCGCTCCTTGATGTCCTCGACGGCCGCCTGGTACTTCTCGCCGCCCCAGAGCGCGGAGAACTCGGGCAGCTCGGAGGCCGGCAGCGGGGCCGGCACGTACGGGGCCGGACGCGCCAGGTCCGCCTCCATGGCGTCGAGGCGGGCCACCGCGTCCGCGTACGCCTCGTCCACCCCGGACTCGAGGTCGTTGTGGTTGATGGCGTTCGCGATCAGCTGGACGGTGCCGTCCCAGTGGTCCATGACCGCGAGGTCGGAGGTGAGCAGCATCGTCAGCTCCGGCAGCTTCAGGTCGTCGCTGCCGTGCTCGCCGATGCGCTCCAGGCGGCGCACGATGTCGTAGCCCAGGTAGCCGACCATGCCGCCGGTGAAGGGCGGCATCTCCCCCGCCAGGTCCCGGGGGGTGTGCAGGGCCTCCACGGTGGCGCGCAGGGCCTCCAGGGGGTCGCCGTCGGTGGGTACGCCGACGGGCGGGGTGCCGATCCAGTGGGCGCGGCCGTCCCGGGCCGTCAGGGTCGCGTCGCTGCGCACCCCGACGAAGGAGTACCGGGACCAGGAACGGCCGTTCTCCGCGGACTCCAGGAGGAAGGTGCCGGGGCGTTCGGCGGCGAGCTTGCGGTAGAGCCCGACGGGGGTGTCCCCGTCGGCGAGCAGCTTGCGGCTCACGGGGATGACGCGGCGGTCGGCCGCGAGCTTGCGGAACGTCTCAAGATCCATCGAGGGGCCCCTACTAGTCGGCTGCGCGGAGGAGGACGTCTTCGTCGAAGCAGGTGCGGGCCCCGGTGTGGCAGGCGGCGCCCACCTGGTCGACCCGGACGAGCACGGTGTCGCCGTCGCAGTCGAGGGCGACGGACTTGACGTGCTGGAAGTGGCCGGAGGTGTCCCCCTTCACCCAGTACTCCCGACGGCTGCGGGACCAGTACGTGCAGCGGCCGGTGGTCAGGGTGCGGTGCAGGGCCTCGTCGTCCATCCACCCGAGCATGAGCACCTCACCGGTGTCGTACTGCTGGGCGATGGCCGGTACCAGGCCGTCGGCGGAGCGCTTGAGGCGCGCGGCGATGGCGGGGTCGAGGCGGTCGGGGCGGGGGGACGTACTCATGCAGCCATTGTGCCGGGCGCGGACGGGCGGAATGATCCATGTCCGCAGGATGGGCGGGCGTCCCGCACGATACGGCCGTAGGCTGGCCCGCATGTCTACCCATGCGAAGCGTGAACGCCTGCTGCTGGCGGACCTGTTGGAGGCGGCCGGTCCGGAGGCCCCCACGCTGTGCGACGGCTGGACCTGTCGCGACCTCGCCGCGCACGTGGTCGTGCGGGAGCGGCGGCCGGACGCGGCGGGCGGGCTCGTGCTGGGCGTCCTGAAGGCCCGCCTGGACAAGGCCATGGCGGAATACACGGCCAAGCCGTACGAGGAGCTGATCCAGCTCATCCGGACCGGGCCGCCGCGGCTGTCCCCCTACGCGCTGAAGCAGATCGACGAAGCGGCGAACGCGGTGGAGTTCTACGTCCACGCCGAGGACGTCCGGCGGGCGCAGCCGGACTGGTCCCCGCGGGAGCTGGACCCGGTCTTCTCGGACGCGCTGTGGTCACGGCTGGAGAAGCTGGCCCGCCTGACGGGACGCCGCTCGCCGGTGGGCCTGGTGCTGAGGCGCCCGAACGGGCAGACGGCGGTGGCTCACAAGGGTGCGCCGGTGGTGACGGTGACGGGCGAGCCGGGTGAGCTGACGCTGTTCTGCTTCGGGCGGCAGGCGTCGGCGGCGGTCACGCTGGACGGCGAGAAGGACGCGGTGGCGGCCCTGACGGTGGCGGCCCTGGGCATCTGACCGCCGTTTCCCGTCTGCGGCCCGGTGGCCGGGCCGCAGACGGGAAACGGCCCGCACCTCCCCCCGGGAGGGGAGGGGTCAGCGGATCGGGTGGCCCGACTTGGCGAGGGCCGACTTCACTTCGGCGATCCGCAGGTCGCCGAAGTGGAACACCGACGCCGCGAGCACCGCGTCCGCACCCGCCTCGATCGCCGGGGCGAAGTCCCCGAGCCGCCCCGCGCCGCCGGAGGCGATCACCGGGACCGTGACGTGCTTGCGCACGGCCGCGATCATCTCGGTGTCGTAGCCGTCCTTCGTGCCATCGGCGTCCATGGAGTTCAGCAGGATCTCCCCGGCGCCCAGCTCGGCCGCCCGGTGCGCCCACTCGACGGCGTCGATGCCGGTGCCCCGGCGTCCGCCGTGGGTGGTGACCTCGAAGGAGCCGTCGGCGGTGCGGCGGGCGTCCACCGACAGGACGAGGACCTGCCGTCCGAAGCGCTCGGCGATCTCCTGGATGAGCTCGGGGCGGGCGATGGCGGCCGTGTTGACGCCGACCTTGTCGGCTCCGGCGCGCAGCAGCTTGTCGACGTCGTCGGCGGTGCGGACGCCGCCGCCGACGGTGAGCGGGATGAAGACCTGCTCGGCGGTGCGGCGGACCACGTCGTAGGTGGTCTCGCGGTTGCCGGAGGAGGCGGTGATGTCGAGGAAGGTCAGCTCGTCGGCGCCCTCGGCGTCGTACAGCTTGGCCATCTCCACCGGGTCGCCGGCGTCGCGCAGGTTCTGGAAGTTGACGCCCTTGACGACGCGGCCGTTGTCCACGTCGAGGCAGGGGATCACCCGTACGGCGAGGGTCATCACGCCACCTCCCCGTACGCCTCGACCTCGACCTCGACGACCATGCCGGGGTCGACGAAGCCGGAGACGATCAGCATGGTGGCGGCGGGGCGGACGGTGTCGAAGAGGGTCTTGTGGGCGCGGCCCACTTCGTCGACGTCCCGGGCGTGCGTGAGGTACATCCGGGTGCGGACGACGTTCTCCGGTCCCAGTCCGGCGTCGGCGAGCGCCTTGAAGGCGACCTCGAAGGCCTTGACGGTCTGGTCGTAGGGCCCGCCGGCGTCGGCGGCGGTGCAGCCGGAGACGAGGACGAGGCCGTTCGGGAGCTGCACGGCGCGGGAGTAGCCGATGACGTCCTCGTAGGGGCCGCCGGAGGAGATGCGGCGGATGTCGGAGGCGCTGCTCATGCGGAGACCACCTTCAGGGCTTCTTCCAGGGTGAAGGCCTTGGCGTACAGGGCCTTGCCGACGATCGCGCCCTCGACGCCGAGGGGGACCAGGTCGGAGAGGGCCCGCAGGTCGTCGAGGGAGGAGATGCCGCCGGAGGCGACGACGGGCCGGTCGGTGGCGGCGCAGACGTTGCGCAGGAGCTCCAGGTTGGGGCCGGTGAGCGTGCCGTCCTTGCCGATGTCGGTGACGACGTAGCGGGCGCAGCCCTCGGAGTCGAGGCGGGCGAGGGTCTCGTAGAGGTCGCCGCCCTCGCTGGTCCAGCCGCGGCCCTTGAGGGTGGTGCCGCGGACGTCGAGGCCGATGGCGATCCTGTCGCCGTGTTCGGCGATGGCCTTGGCGGCCCACTCGGGGGTCTCCAGGGCGGCGGTGCCGAGGTTCACGCGGGTGCAGCCGGTGGCGAGGGCCGCGGCGAGCGAGGCGTCGTCGCGGATGCCGCCGGACAGTTCGACCTTGATGTCCATGGCGCGGGTGATCTCGGCGACGAGGGCGCGGTTGTCGCCGGTGCCGAAGGCGGCGTCGAGGTCGACCAGGTGGAGCCATTCGGCGCCGGCGGCCTGCCAGGCGAGGGCGGCGTCGAGGGGGGATCCGTAGGAGGTCTCGCTGCCGGAGACACCGTGGACGAGGCGGACGGCCTGGCCGTCGCGGACGTCGACCGCGGGGAGCAGTTCAAGCGTGTTCGGCATCAGAGGGTCTCGATCCAGTTGGTGAGGAGCTGGGCGCCGGCGTCGCCGGACTTCTCGGGGTGGAACTGGGTGGCCCACAGGGCCCCGTTCTCGACCGCCGCCACGAAGCGTTCGCCGTGGGTGGCCCAGGTGACCTTGGGGCCCCGGATCCTGGGGTTGGTGACCTCCAGGGTCCAGTCGTGGGCCGCGTAGGAGTGCACGAAGTAGAAGCGGGCGTCGTCGTCGAGGCCGGCGAAGGCCTGGCTGTCGGCGGGGGCGTCGACGGTGTTCCAGCCCATGTGGGGGACGACGGGGGCCTTGAGGGGGCCGACCGTGCCGGGCCACTCGTCGAGGCCCTCGGTCTCGACGCCGTGCTCGATGCCGCGTTCGAAGAGGATCTGCATGCCGACGCAGATGCCCATGACCGGGCGGCCGCCGGAGAGCCGGCGGCCGATGATCCAGTCGCCGCGGGCGTCCTTGAGGCCCTTCATGCACGCGGAGAAGGCGCCGACGCCGGGGACGAGGAGTCCGTCGGCGTCCATGGCCTTGTCGTAGTCGCGGGTGATCTCCACGTCGGCGCCGACGCGGGCGAGGGCGCGTTCGGCGGAGCGGACGTTGCCGAAGCCGTAGTCGAAGACCACGACGGTCTTGGTGGGGTTGGCTGCGCTCATGCCCAGATACCTTCGATCCGCAGGACTCCGGCGGCGAGGCACATCGCGGAGCCGATGGCGAGCAGGACGACGACCGACTTGGGCATCTGCTGCTTCTGGAAGGAGTAGACGCCGCCGGCCAGGAAGAGGCCGACGACGATCAGGATGGTGTTGAGGCCGTTCACGACTAGAGGGCGCCCTTCGTGGAGGGCAGGATGCCGGCCGCTCGCGGGTCGAACTCGGCGGCGTAGCGCAGGGCGCGGGCCAGGGCCTTGAACTGGCATTCCACGATGTGGTGGGCGTTGCGGCCGTACGGGACGTGGATGTGCAGGGCGATCTGGGCCTGCGCCACGAAGGACTCGAAGATGTGCCGGGTCATCGTGGTGTCGTAGGAGCCGATCATGGGCGCCATGTTCTCGGGCTCGGTGTGCACGAGGTAGGGGCGGCCGGAGAGGTCGACGGTGACCTGGGCGAGGGACTCGTCGAGCGGCACGGTGCAGTTGCCGAAGCGGTAGATGCCCACCTTGTCGCCGAGGGCCTGCTTGAAGGCGGCACCGAGGGCGAGGGCGGTGTCCTCGATGGTGTGGTGGGAGTCGATGTGCAGGTCGCCGTCGGTCTTGACGGTGAGGTCGAAGAGGCCGTGGCGGCCGAGCTGGTCGAGCATGTGGTCGTAGAAGCCCACGCCCGTCGAGACGTCGACCTTGCCGCTGCCGTCGAGGTTTATCTCGACGACGACGGAGGTCTCCTTGGTGGTCCGTTCGACCCGTCCGATGCGGCTCATGCGTGCTGCTCCTTCTTCAGTGCGCGAACCGCTTCCAGGAACGCGTCGTTCTCCGCCGGGGTGCCCGCGGTGACCCGCAGCCGTCCCGGTACGCCGTTGTCCCGGACCAGGACGCCCTGGTCGAGGATCTTCTGCCAGGCGGTGTGCGAGTCCTCGAACGTCCCGAACTGGACGAAGTTGGCGTCGGACTCGGTGACCTCGTAGCCGATGGCCCGCAGTTCGGTGACGAGGCGGTCCCGTTCGGCCTTGAGCTGCTCGACGTAGCCGAGCAGGGTGTCGGTGTGTTCCAGGGCGGCCAGGGCGGTCGCCTGGGTGACGGCCGACAGGTGGTAGGGCAGGCGCACCAGCTGTACGGCGTCGACGACGGCGGGGTGCGCCGCCAGGTAGCCGAGGCGCAGGCCCGCCGCGCCGAAGGCCTTGGACATGGTCCGGGAGATCACCAGGTGGGGGCGGCCCTCGATGAGGGGCAGCAGGGAGTCCCGGTGGCTGAACTCCACGTAGGCCTCGTCGACGACGACCAGGGACGGCTTGGCCGCCTGGGCCGCCTCGTAGAGGGCGAGGACGGTCTCCGCGTCGACGGCGGTGCCGGTGGGGTTGTTGGGGGAGGTGATGAAGACGACGTCGGGTGCGTGCTCGGCGATCGCCCGCTCGGCCGCTTCCACGTCGATCGTGAAGTCCTCGCGGCGCGGGCCGGAGATCCAGCCGGTGCCGGTGCCGCGGGAGATCAGCGCGTGCATGGAGTAGGAGGGTTCGAAGCCGATCGCGGTGCGGCCGGGCCCGCCGAAGGTCTGCAGCAGCTGCTGGAGGACCTCGTTGGAGCCGTTGGCGGCCCAGACGTTCTCGGGCCCGACCGGGTGCTTGCCGGTACGGGTGAGGTAGGCGGCGAGGCCGGCGCGCAGCTCGACCGCGTCCCGGTCGGGGTAGCGGTTGAGGGTGCGGGCGGCGTCGGCGACGCGTTCGGCGATGCGTGCGACGAGCTCGGCGGGCAGCTCGTAGGGGTTCTCGTTGGTGTTCAGCTGGACGGGCACGTCGAGCTGAGGGGCCCCGTAGGGGGACTTTCCGCGCAGTTCCTCGCGGATGGGGAGGTCGTCGATCCCGGTCACTGCTGGGGCACCTTCCATCCGAAGCGCGCCTTGAGGGCGGCGCCGTGCGCGGGCAGGTCCTCGGCCTCGGCGAGGGTGACCACGTGGTGGGTGACCTCGGCCAGGGCGTCGCGCGTGTAGTCGACGATGTGGATGCCGCGCAGGAAGGACTGCACGGACAGGCCGGAGGAGTGGCAGGCGCAGCCGCCGGTGGGCAGGACGTGGTTGGAGCCGGCGCAGTAGTCGCCGAGGGAGACCGGGGCCCAGGGGCCGACGAAGATCGCGCCGGCGTTGCGGACGCGGGCGGCCCAGGCGGCGGCGTCGGCGGTCTGGATCTCCAGGTGTTCGGCGCCGTAGGCGTCGACGACCTTGAGGCCGTCCTCCAGGCTGTCGACCAGGACGATCGCGGACTGCTTGCCGGCGAGGGCGGGCTTGATCCGGTCCTCGATGTGCTTGGTGGCGGCGACCTGCGGCTCCAGCTCCTTCTCGACGGCGTCGGCGAGGTCCGCGGAGTCCGTGACGAGGACGGCCGCGGCGAGCGGGTCGTGCTCGGCCTGGCTGATCAGGTCGGCGGCGACGTGCACGGGGTCGGCGGTGGAGTCGGCGAGGACGGCGATCTCGGTCGGGCCGGCCTCGGTGTCGATGCCGATGCGGCCGGTGAAGTAGCGCTTGGCGGCGGCGACCCAGATGTTGCCGGGGCCGGTGACCATGTTGGCGGGCGGGCAGCCGTCGGGGCCGGAGGTGCCGTAGGCGAACATCGCGACGGCCTGGGCGCCGCCGGCTGCGTACACCTCGTCCACGCCGAGCAGCGCGCACGCCGCCAGGATGGTGGGGTGCGGCAGGCCGCCGAACTCCTTCTGCGGCGGGGACGCGAGCGCGACGGACTCGACGCCCGCCTCCTGGGCCGGTACGACGTTCATGACGACGGAGGACGGGTACACCGAGCGGCCGCCGGGGGCGTACAGGCCCACGCGCTCGACGGGAACCCACTTCTCGGTCACGGTGCCGCCGGGAACCACCTCGGTGGTGTGCTCGGTGCGGCGCTGGTTGCGGTGCACGATCCGGGCGCGCCGGATGGACTCCTCCAGGGCGGCGCGGACGGCCGGGTCGAGCTGTTCCAGGGCGTCCGTGAGGGCCTGTGCGGGTACCCGGACCTGCGAGAGTTCGACCCCGTCGAACTTCTGCGCGTACTCGATCAGCGCCGCCGTGCCGCGATGATGGACGTCCTCGCAGATGGGCCGCACCTTCTCCAGGGCGGCTTCCACGTCGAACTCGGCACGGGGCAGCAGGTCGCGCAGGGCGCCGCCCTCGGGGAGGGCGGCACCGCGCAGGTCGATACGAGAGATCACCTCCCAATTCTCTCAGACCGCCTCGCACCACCGTCCGCCCGTATCACTGGCTGATACACGCCCCGGACGTCACGGGCGCCCGTTAGCGTTCGCCTACATGTACACGACAGCGGAGGGGGGCCGCCGTGGCCGAGGCGCGCGCGGGCGAGGAGCCGGAGGATCTCACCGCTCCCGAGCGGCGGATGTGGGAGGCCTTCCGCACGGGCAGCGTGTGCGACCTCAGCACCCGCACCGCCGGGCAGGACGACCCGCACTCCGACCGGGTGTGGGGCCCCGGCCGCAGCGTCCGCGCCGAGGTGGTGGCCCTGCTCCTGCTGCACGGGCCGCCCCCGGTGCCGGGCCGGGTGCCCTCCCTGAAGCTGCGCGGCGTACGGGTCACCGGGCGGCTCGACCTGTCCGGCGGCGCGGTCGCCCCGTACGTGGAGCTGCAGTCCTGCCGCTTCGACAGCGAGATCCAGCTGTCGGAGGCCCGGGTCGGCACGCTGCGGCTGGTCAACTGCGCGGTGCCGCGGCTGGAGGCCTCCCGGCTGCACACCGAGGGTGACCTGCACCTGCCGCGCTGCCGGGTGACGCGCGGGATCCGGCTGACCGACGCGCAGATCGGCACGGACCTGCTGGTCAGCCAGGCCGTGGTGCAGCGCGACGCCAAGGGCCGGGCGATCGCCGCCGACGGGCTGTCGGTCGCGCAGGACTTCCAGGGGGAGCTGCTGGAGACGTACGGCGAGGTGAGCCTGCGCGGCGCGAAGGTCGGCGTGTCGATGAACCTGCGCGGGGCCCGCCTGCACAACCCCTACGGCCGGCACGCGCTGAACGCCCCGCAGCTGACGGTCGAGCGGACCCTGTACCTGACCTCGATCGCCGCGGACCGGGGGCCGGGCGGCTCCGGCTCCGCCACTCCCCCGTACGGACTGGGCCGGACGGGGGGTCGCGGCGGGCACGGGCAGCGCTTCGAGTGCCGGGGCGGGCTCCGGCTGGACGACGGCCGGTTCGGGGACGCCGTGGACTTCCACGGGGCGCGGTTCCTGCTGACCGACGAGCAGGAGATCTCCCTGCGGCGCATCCAGACCCCCGAGTTCCGTTTTGTCGGGGAGGGGCCCGAGCGCGGGCGGGTGGTGGTCTCGGGGGCCAAGGTGGTCAGGCTCGTCGACACCTCCACGAGCTGGCCGGGCCCGGGCGCGCTGTCCATCGAGGGGTTCCAGTACGAGATCCTCGCGCCCCGGGGCCATTTCCCGCTGGCCCGGCGGCTGGCCTGGCTGGAGGCCGCCACGCCCGAGTACTCGCCGGAACCGTACGAGCGGCTGGCGGCGGTCCTGCGGGCGAGCGGCGAGGACGCGGAGGCCCGCGAGGTGCTGCTCGCCAAGCAGCGGCGGCGCCGGGCCACGCTGCCGCCGGGCCCGAAGGCGTGGGGGTACCTCCAGGACTGGACGGTGGTCTACGGCTACCGGCCCGGCCGGGCCGCCCTGTGGATGGCGGTGCTGTGGGCGGCGGGGACGCTGTTCTTCTCCCGGCTCGACCCGCCCGCCCTCAAGGAGGACGAGCACCCGCAGTGGAGCGCCCCGCTGTACGCCCTGGACCTGCTGCTGCCGGTGATCGACCTCGGCCAGCAGGGCCAGTGGAAACTGGCGGGCGGCTGGCAGTGGGGGGCGGCGGGCCTCGTCGTCATGGGCTGGATCCTGGCCACCACGGTGGCGGCGGGGGCCTCCCGGCTGCTGCGCCGGGGGTGACGGGCGCAGTCTCCGGACGATTACGCTGTGCGTCGTGACCACCGTTCGCCTGCCCCTCTTCCCGCTGAACTCGGTGCTGTTCCCGGGACTCGTCCTCCCGCTGAACATCTTCGAGGAGCGGTATCGCGCCATGATGCGCGAGCTGCTGAAGGCGGGCGAGGACGACCCGCGCCGTTTCGCGGTCGTCGCCATCCGCGACGGCCGGGAGGTCGCCCCGACCGCGCCCGGGCTGCCGGACCCGACCTCCGTGCCCGAGCGGGGCCCGGCCGCCGGTTTCGGCGCCGACCCCATCCAGGCCTTCCACCGGGTGGGCTGTGTGGCGGAGGCGGCGACGATCCGCGAGCGGGAGGACGGCAGCTTCGAGGTCCTCGCGACCGGTACGACCCGGGTCCGGCTGCTCTCGGTCGACGCCTCGGGGCCCTTCCTGACGGCGGAGCTGGAGGAGCTCCCGGAGGACGCGGGCGACGGCGCCGGGGTCCTCGCGGAGGGGGTGCTGCGGGCCTTCCGCAGCTACCAGAAGCGGCTGGCCGGGGCCCGCGAGCGCTCGCTGACGGGCGCGGAGCTCCCCGACGAGCCGTCGGTGGTGTCGTACCTGGTGGCAGCGGCCGCGGTGCTGGACATCCCGGCGAAGCAGCGGCTGCTGCAGGCCCCCGACACCGCGACCCGGCTGGCGGAGGAGCTGAAGCTGCTGCGTACGGAGACGGCGGTGATCCGGCACCTCCCCTCCCTGCCGGCGGTGGAGCTGACCCGTACCCCGACGAGCCCGAACTGACGGAAGACGATGGCGAAGAAGACGAAGCAGGCGGCCGGCACCCCGGCGATCGTGGCTCTCACGGCGGCCGGCGTGCCCTTCACCACCCACGCGTACGAGCACGACCCGGCGCACCCCTCGTACGGCGAGGAGGCGGCCGAGGCGATGGGCGTGTCGCCCACGCAGGTCTTCAAGACCCTGGTGGCGGACGTGGACGGCGTCCTGACGGTGGCGGTGGTCCCGGTCTCGGGTTCGCTGGACCTGAAGGCGCTGGCGACCGCGGTGGGCGGCAAGCGGGCCGCGATGGCCGATCCGGCGCTGGCGGAGCGCACGACGGGCTACGTCCGCGGCGGGATCTCCCCCCTCGGGCAGCGCAAGCGGCTGCGGACGGTGATCGACGAGTCGGCCACGGCCCATACGACGATCTGCTGTTCGGCGGGGCGCCGCGGCCTGGAGGTCGAGCTGTCGGCGTCGGACCTGGCCGCGCTGACCTCGGCCACCCTGGCCCCGATCGCCCGCGCGTAGGAGCCGGGGGCGCTACGGCCGTTCGAGGGCCTGGAGCACACCGCCGACGGAGAAGCACAGGGCGCCGGTCAGCGTGCCCCAGTTGGCGACGCCCTCGCTGACCAGGTCGCCGGTGCCGGGCCGGGTGAACGCGGCGACGGCCGAGACCATGAAGAGCACCGACCCGAGCTGGTTCACGGCGACGATCCACCAGCCGAGGCTGCGCCGGTGCAGGCACGGCCAGGGCCGGTGGCAGATCTCGGCGAACGCCAGGTGGCCGGAGATCAGGAACAGCACGCACCCGATGACGTCGGGAGTCCAGATCAGCCGGTTGGTCTGCTGCACGGAGAGCCCCTGGAGGAAGCTGTCCAGCAGGTTGACGCCGAAGACGAGGGTCCCGACGAACAGCACGAAGGTGCTGAGCCAGTCCAGGCGCATCGGCTCGTACCCCCACCACCTCCAGCGGGAGGTGACCAGCCGGCCGCCGTCCGCGGTGTGGCGGGGCGCGTTCAGCACCTGGAGCAGCGAGACGTAGCCCCCGGTGTTGAAGAACAGGCCGCCGGCGAAGTAGACGGCGGCGCTCTCCATGGCGTCGCCCGAACCGAACTGGGAGAGCGCGGCGCCGAGGGCGAAGAGGGCCCCGCCGACGACGAACGCCGCGGACGCGACCGCGTTGAGCCTGCGCAGGCGGGTGAGGCCCGCGGGCTCGGCGGTCGCGGCATGTGCCGCGCCCTCTCCCGGTCCGCTGACCGACAGCACGCCGCGCCTGCGGGCGGGCCGTGACTCCCACACCACCGTCCCGCCCTCGGGGCGGTTCCAGGTGCGCCGGGTGGTGAACGGTCCTGCGCCGTCGGCGCGTGGCTCGGGCTGCTCGGGCTGTCCCACGGCGAGAGCGTAGCCGCGGGCCCGGTGCCCGCCCGGGGAGCGAAACGTACCTTTCCGGGGCGCGCCGGATCAGGGGCGCGCCGTCACCGGCAGGAGGTTCAGGGGCGCGGGGTCTCCGGCGCGGCCGGGGGCCCGGTCTCCGCGGAGGGCGCGGTGGCGGTCGGCGCCTCGGGCGCCCGGTAGTAGCCGCTCCAGCCGAAGTCGGGCTCCGGATCCGGGTCCCGCGGCCCCCACAGCGCCGTCAGCCCCAGGTGCAGCAGTACGGCGGCCATCGGCCAGGCGAGCAGCGCCCCGTGCGCGAGCAGCTGGAGCGGCGCGTCGAACGGCACTCCCTTGCCCGCCCGGGCGGCGGCGGCCACCAGGTCGGTCGACGGCCCCAGCCACAGCCCGAACCGCCACCCGGCCAGGGCGGCGAAGCAGGATCCGACGGCGAGGCCGACCACCAGCGGCACTCCGCCGGTGCGGCGCCACAGGAACACGCCGACTGCGCTGAGCACGCCCAGACCCACCGACAGCAGGAAGAAGGTCCCGTCGGCGGCGATCCGCGCCTCGCTCTCGGTGTTGCGCAGGAACACCGCCTCGCCGTTGGAGACGTACTGGACTCGCGGCGCCAGCCAGACCCACAGCAGTCCGAGGAGCAGACCGGCCACCCCGACCACGAGGGCCACGACGGCCCCGTCGCGGACGTCCGCGGGGGTGATGGCCCCGGGGGCGGCGCCCGGCTTCTCGGGCGGCGGCGACGGCGGGTCGAACGGGGACGGCGGGGTCACGGCTTCGGTCACCCCCACATCGTGCCAGGTGCGGCCGTCCTCGGCGTCAGCGGACCGCTGCCCGCCGGTACGCCCAGGTGGCGACGGCCAGCGAGACCACGCCCACGGCCGCGCACACGCCGAGGTCGACGGCGACGGCGCTCCAGTCGGGCCGCGCCTCGAAGGTCCGTGCGAACGCCTCCACCCCGTAGGTGGACGGCAGCAGGTCCCGGGCCCACACGATCGGCTCGGGCATCCGCTCGGGCGGCAGCACGCCCAGCAGCAGCGCCGCCGACATGCCGAGCTGCCCGGCCAGCGTGGCGAGCTCCTGGCGCGGGGCCAGCAGTCCGAGCGCCGCGCCGAGCCCGGCGAGGGCGGCCCCGGCCAGCGGCACCACTGCCGCGAGGATCCACAGTCCGCTCATCGGCAGCCCGAAGAGCAGGCAGCCGAAGACGGCGGTGGCCAGGGTCCCGGGCAGGGTGAAGGAGGCGTACGCGCCGGCCGCGCCCAGCACCACCGAGGCGGGCGGTACGGGCAGGGTGGCGTAGTGGTCGAGACCGCCGCCGGCCCGTAGCTGGCCGAAGTACTGCGCGAGCAGGTTCAGCGCGACGAAGGCGACGACGAGCACGGAGGAACCGGCGACGACGGCCCTGGCCTCCGTGCCCCCGTCGACGACGCCCCGCATGAGGATCATGATGCCGACGGACTGGAAGGTGGCGACGAACAGCAGCGGGATCCGGGCCACGCGGGCCCGGGACAGCTGCGCCCGGTACACGGCGGCCAGGGCCGGGAAGAACCGGGCGCGGGGCGCCAGCGGCGCGGGCCGCGGGGTCCGTGTGTGCTCCGCGGTGGCGGCCGCCTGCGTACCGGCGGGGGCGGGGAGCGGCGGGGCCTCGGGCGCGAGCACGGCCCGGGCGGCCCCCGTCGGACGGTCGCTCACGACTTCACCAGCCCTTTCGTCTTGCCGCCGAGGGCCAGGTACACGTCTTCGAGGCTGGGGGTGGCCAGGGTGAAGTCGTCGAGCGCGGCGAAGGCCGGTCCGCCGGTGATCGAGGCGACCGCCGCCCTGGCCTCGTCGGGCTCCAGCCGGAGCACCCAGCGGCGCCCCGATTCGGTGGCCCGGTCACGCAGCCGGGCGACTTCGGGCACCGCGAGCGGGGCCTCGTCGCGCCACACCAGGTCGAGCCGGACCTCTCCGGAGACGGCGGCCTTCAGCGCGGCCGGGGTGTCGCAGGCGATGACCTTGCCCTGGTCGATGACGGCGACCCGGTCGAGGACGGTCTCGGCCTCGATGACGTTGTGGGTGACGAGCAGGACGGTGGCGCCGTGCTCGGCGCGGCGCCGGTCGACGGCGGACCAGACGGCGCGCCGGGCGACCGGGTCCATGCCGGTGGTGGGTTCGTCGAGGACGAGGACGGGGCGCTCGCCGACCAGGGCGGCGGCGAAGCAGGCGAGGCGCCGCTGGCCGCCGGAGAGCTTCTTGAGGGGCCGTCCGGCGATCGCGGTCAGTCCGAGTTCGTCCAGGACGGCGTCGCGGGCGGTGCGGGCGGTGCGGGCGTCGAGTCCGCGCAGCCGTCCGGTGGTCTCGGCGGCCAGGGAGACGGTCAGCTCGTCGAGGGCGGTGGACTCCTGGCCCAGGTAGGCGAGCAGCCGGGAGGCGCGTCCGGGGTGGCGCACGAGGTCGTGGCCGAGGAGGTCGATGCTGCCGGAGTCGGGCCGGAGCAGGCCGGTGAGCTGGCGGACCAGGGTGGACTTGCCGGCGCCGTTGGGGCCGAGCAGGCCGAAGATCTCGCCGCGCCGCACGTCGAGGTGGATCCCGTCGTTGGCGCGGGTCTCGGGCAGGGCGGGTGCCCCGCGGCCTCCGCGTACGGCGGGATAGGTCTTGACCAGGTCACGCACCGCGCAGACCACGTCCGACGCCGCTCCCGCGGCGGCCGCCGTGCTGTCCGCGTGTGCTGTGCCCGTACTCACGAGGGAGCAGCCTACGGGGTTCCCGGCCCTACTCGGTGGCCGGGGTCAGCGGGGCGGCGAGTTCGCCGTTGGTACCGCCGGGTACGGCGGCCACGTGTTCGGCGGCGGCGCGGACGTCGATCTCGCGCCAGAACCCGGCGCGGATGGCGTAGCGGTCGTGTTCGTCGATCTGGTCGTCCTTGTGGGCGAGCAGGCCGAACCGGGCGGCGTAGCGCAGCAGCTCGCCGTCGATGCGGTGCGGGATCCGCGGGTACATCGTGGCGAGTTTCTGGAGGTGTCCGGTGTCGGGGAGACGTTCCATCCACCGCCGGGCGAACACCTGGCCGACCTCGAACGGGTCCCCACCGACGGTGGTGATGTCCTCCTCGCGGTCGGCCCAGCGCTGTTCGGCGCTGGTGAGCTGGGCGAGGGTGGGGAGGGAGGCGGTCTCGGCGGGTTCGCCGAGCGGTCCGGCGCGGTCGATCCAGCCCTTGTCGGAGGACCAGCGCAGGGCGCTGGTGGGGGTGGGTGTGCTCGCGGCGGCCTGGGGGCCGCCGTGGTGGCCGGGGGCGGCGCGCAGGGCGCCGGCGAGGTCTTTGGGGGTGGGTACGGGTTTGCCCCCGGGGGCGGTGGGCGCCGGTACGGGGGTTCCCTCGCGCGTGTCGTCGCCGGTGGTGGTGGCGGTGCCGTTGCGGGCGGCTTCGGCGAGTGCGGCCTCGGGGAGGGGCGCGGAGAGGATGGCGGCGATGTCGGGGCGGGGCACGGGCGGCGGGGAGCACAGCCCGGAGAGGTCCCTGGCGCGGACGGCCCGGGTGATCCAGGCCCGGTCGAGGACGCGGCGTTCGTCGGCCTCGGCGACGAGGTCCTCGGACTGGTTGTAGTCGCCGTCGGCGGCCTGGACGGCCCAGAGGTGGACGGCGACGCCGTGTTCCTTGGCGGACATCAGGCCGGGCAGCAGGTCTCCGTCCCCGGTGACCAGGACCACGTCGGAGCAGGCGCGGTTGCGGGCGAGCTCGGTGAGCTCGGCGTGCATGGCGGCGTCGACGCCCTTCTGGGCCCAGCGTCCGTCGCTGCGGGTCAGGGCGCCGAGGCGGACGGTGACGCGGGGCATGACGCGCAGCCGGCGGTGTTCGGGCTGGGGCACCCGGTCGGGTGCGCCGTCGAACCAGTAGATGCGCAGCAGGGGCTGTTCGGTGTCGGCTTCGGCGCGCTCGCGCAGGCCCTGGATGAGGGCGGCGTGGTCGACGGTGATCCGGGAGCGGGAGGGCTCCCCGGCGAGAAGGCTGGCGGCGGCGCCCAGCAGGTAGCCGGCGTCCACCAGGACGACGCAGCGGTCCACGCGTTCCACCCTCTTCCCTGGGGGTCCCTCGTGTTTTTCACGGGTTCCCCGAGTCTGCCCGACCTCAAGGGTGTTGAAGGCCGGAACTCGATCATCGGCGTGGCGGATGTCACGTTCCGGTGGGGCGAGGGGCGCGGCTACACGTAGTAATGATCCAAAATGCGCGGTTTGTGGCGCTGTGTGAGTGTGAAGGCGGTCCTGGCCCCTAGACCCTCACGGAGGCTCCACCATGGCCAAGAACAAGCAGCAGAAGCAGCCGAAGCAGCAGCGCTCGACCGGACAGGATCCGACGCGCAGCTCGGACGGCTCCCCGGAGCAGTCCTCCCAGGCGCCGAGCCCGATGGAGATGGCCCACAAGAGCAAGCAGAAGAAGTTCGGCCACAACTGACGCCTTCGCGTCGGTCTGTGACGTTCCGAAGCCGGAAGGGCCTGCCCGGTGGTGCCGGGCAGGCCCTTCCGTGTGGTGCGTGAGAGGCGCTATCCGGCCAGGCAGGACGGGCCGAGCAGCACCTTGAGGTCGCCGAAGAGGGCGGGGTCGGGCTGGACGCGGTGCCGGTCGAGGCGCAGCACGGTGGTGGTGCGCGGGCCCTGGAGCTTGATGCGGACCTCGGTGTTGCCCTTGTGGTGGCGCAGGATCTCGCCCAGACGGGTCACCATCGGCGGGGTGACCTTGACGGTGGGGATGGTGAGTACGACGGGCGCGTTGGTGCCGGCCGAGGAGAGGTCGGGGACCATCATCTCCATGGCGACCAGGCGGGGGACGTCCTCGCGCTTGTCGAGGCGGCCCTTGACGAAGACGACGGTGTCCTCGACCAGCTGGGTGGAGACGAGCTGGTAGGTCGCGGGGAAGAACATGCACTCGATGGAGCCGGCGAGGTCCTCGACGGTGGCGATGGCCCAGGCGTTGCCCTGCTTGGTCATCTTGCGCTGGAGGCCGGAGATGATGCCGCCGATGGTGACGACGGCGCCGTCGGCGTGCTCGCCGCCGGTGAGCTGGGAGATCCCGGCGTCCGTCTTGTCGGACAGGACGTGCTCCAGGCCGAAGAGCGGGTGGTCGGAGACGTAGAGGCCGAGCATCTCGCGCTCCTGGGCGAGCAGGTAGGACTTCTCCCACTCGACGTCGGAGAACTCCACGTCGAGCCCGAAGCCGGGCTCGTCGCCGCCGCTCTCGTCACCCATTCCGCCGAAGAGGTCGAACTGTCCCTCGGCCTCCTTGCGCTTGACCGCGACCACGTTGTCGATCATCGATTCGTGGTGGGCGACCAGGCCCTTGCGGGTGTGGCCCATCTCGTCGTAGGCGCCGGCCTTGATCAGTGACTCGACGGTGCGCTTGTTGCAGACGACGGCCTCGACCTTGTCGAGGAAGTCGGGGAAGGAGGAGTACTTCCCCTTGGCCTTGCGCGTCTTGATGATCGACTCGACGACGTTCTGGCCGACGTTGCGGACGGCGGTGAGGCCGAAGAGGATCACGTCGTCGCCCTGGGCGGCGAAGTTCGACTCGGACTCGTTGACGTTCGGCGGGAGCACCTTGATGCCCATGCGGCGGCACTCGTTGAGGTAGATCGCGGACTTGTCCTTGTCGTCCTTGACCGAGGTGAGCAGACCCGCCATGTACTCGGCGGGGTAGTTCGCCTTGAGGTAGGCGGTCCAGTAGGAGACCAGCCCGTAGGCGGCGGAGTGGGCCTTGTTGAAGGCGTAGCCGGCGAAGGGGACCAGGACGTCCCAGAGCTTCTGGATGGCCTCGTCACTGTATCCGTTCTTGCGGGCGCCCTCCTGGAAGATGGTGAAGTTCTTCGCCAGCTCCTCGGGCTTCTTCTTGCCCATGACGCGGCGCAGGATGTCGGCCTCGCCGAGCGAGTAGCCGGCGATGATCTGGGCGGCCTTCTGCACCTGCTCCTGGTAGACGATCAGGCCGTAGGTGACCGCGAGCACCTCTTCGAGCGGCTTCTCCAGCTCGGGGTGGATCGGGGTGATCTCCTGCTGCTTGTTCTTGCGCAGGGCGTAGTTCGTGTGGGAGTTCATGCCCATCGGGCCCGGGCGGTACAGGGCCGACACGGCGGAGATGTCTTCGAAGTTGTCGGGCTTCATCAGGCGCAGCAGGGAGCGCATGGGCCCGCCGTCGAACTGGAAGACGCCGAGGGTGTCGCCGCGGCCGAGCAGTTCGAAGGTCTTGGGGTCGTCGAGCGGGAGGGCCAGGAGGTCGATGTCGATCCCCTTGTTGGCCTTCACCATCTTGACGGCGTCGTCCATGATCGTGAGGTTGCGCAGGCCGAGGAAGTCCATCTTCAGCAGGCCGAGCGACTCGCAGCTCGGGTAGTCCCACTGGGTGATGGTGACGCCGTCGGTGTGCCGCACCCAGACGGGCACGTGGTCGGTGATCGTCTCGCTGGACATGATCACGCCGGCGGCGTGCACGCCCATCTGGCGGACCAGGCCCTCCACACCGCGGGCGGTGTCGATGACCTTCTTCACGTCGGGCTCGTTCTCGTACATGCTGCGGATCTCGCCGGCCTCGCTGTAGCGGGGGTGGGCGGGGTCGAGGATGCCGGAGAGGGGGATGCCCTTGCCGAGGACGTCGGCGGGCATGGCCTTGGTGAGGCGGTCGCCCATGGCGTAGGGGTAGCCGAGGACGCGCGCGGAGTCCTTGATCGCGTTCTTGGCCTTGATGGTGCCGTAGGTGCCGATCATGGCGACCTTGTCCTGGCCGTACTTCTCCGTGACGTACCGGATCACCTCGACGCGCCGACGCTCGTCGAAGTCGATGTCGACGTCGGGCATGGAGACGCGCTCGGGGTTCAGGAAGCGCTCGAAGATCAGGCCGTGCGGGATGGGGTCGAGGTCGGTGATGCCCATGGCGTAGGCGACGATCGAGCCGGCCGCGGAGCCTCGGCCGGGGCCGACCGCGATGCCCTGGTTCTTCGCCCACATGATGAAGTCGGCGACGACGAGGAAGTAGCCGGGGAAGCCCATCGAGATGATCGTGTCCATCTCGTACTCGACCTGCTTCATGCGGTCCTCGGGGATGCCCCCGGGGAAGCGGCGGTGCATGCCGCGCATGGTCTCCTCGCGGAACCAGGTGACCTCGGTGTAGCCGTCCGGGATGTCGAACTTCGGCATCAGGTTCCGGAAGGTGAACATGCCCTCGGTGTCGATCTGGTCCGCGACCAGCCTGGTGTTGGCGCAGCCCTCCTGCCAGGCGTCCGAGGAGTCGATCGCGTACATCTCGTCGGTCGACTTCAGGTAGTAGCCGGAGCCGTCGAAGCGGAAGCGGTCGGGGTCCGAGAGGTTCTTGCCGGTCTGGATGCACAGCAGGGCGTCGTGGGCGCCGGCCTCGCTCGCGTACGTGTAGTGCGAGTCGTTCGTGACCAGCGGCGGGATGCCGAGCTTCTTGCCGATCTCCAGCAGACCGTCGCGGACCCGGCGCTCGATCTCGATGCCGTGGTCCATCAGCTCCAGGAAGTAGCGGTCCTTGCCGAAGATGTCCTGGTACTCGGAGGCGGACTTGAGGGCCTCGTCGAACTGGCCGAGGCGCAGCCTGGTCTGCAGCTCGCCGGAGGGGCAGCCGGTGGAGGCGATCAGCCCCTCGGACCACTGGCTGATGGTCTCCTTGTCCATGCGGGGCCACTTGGTCAGCCAGCCCTCGGCGTAGGCGTCGGAGGACAGCCGGAAGAGGTTGTGCAGGCCGGTGACGTTCGCCGCCCAGATCGTCTTGTGGGTGTAGCCGCCGGAGCCGGAGACGTCGTCGCGCTTCTGGTGCGGCTGGCCCCACTGGATGCGCCGCTTGTTGCGCCGGGACTCGGGGGCGACGTACGCCTCGATGCCGATGATCGGCGTGATGCCGGCCTTCCGGGCGGAGTGGAAGAAGTCGTAGGCGCCGTGCAGGTTGCCGTGGTCGGACATGGCGATGTGGGACATGCCCATCTCGTTGCACGCGTTGAACATGTCCTTCAGCCGCGCGGCACCGTCCAGCAGCGAGTACTGGGTGTGGACGTGCAGGTGCGTGAACGGCGTCTTGGTCACGGCGCTGGTCTCCTGGCGGCGGGGGGAGGGGGCAGCTTCGAATCCTACGTCCCGCGGGTGACAGATCCGGGGCACGCAGCGGTACGGTCGGGCGTTGCAGAACCAGGGGCACCGGTCCGGCGTCCAGTCCGGCAGAGCCCGTACCACCCCGTGCACCAGGAGGAACCCGCCATGGCGGTCCCCGAGACGACCGACGAGCAGCGCGCCGAGCAGATCCTCGACGTGTTCGACACCGCGTTCGGAGAGCTGCAGGCCGCGGACCCCGCCGCCTTCCGCGTCAAGTTCCGCAAGATGGCCGCCTCGGCCTTCGCCTTCTACCGCGGTACGGCCTGCCTGTTCTACTCCGACCTGGAGCGGGACCGGCACGGCGGCCCCTACCTGGACGAGCGGACGGGCCGGGTGTGGATCCACGGCGATCTCCACGCCGAGAACTTCGGCACCTACATGGACTCCAACGGCCGGCTGGTCTTCAACGTCAACGACTTCGACGAGGCGTACGTCGGCCCCTTCACCTGGGACCTCAAGCGCTTCGCCGCCTCCGTCGCCCTGATCGGCTACACCAAGGCCCTCAGCGACGACCAGATAAGCGAGCTGGTGCGGATCTACGCCGGGGCCTACCGCGAGCGGATCCACCGGCTGGCGAAGGGCGCCAAGGACGAGGAGGTGCCCTCCTTCACCCTGGACACCGCCGAGGGCCCGCTGCTGGACGCCCTGCGCGCGGCCCGCTCCCGCACCCGGTTCTCGCTCCTGGACTCCATGACGGAGATACGGGACTACGAGCGCCGCTTCTCCTCCGGCGGCGGCGCCGTCGAGCTGGACGCCGCCACCCGGTACAAGGTGCTGGCCGCCTTCGACGGCTATCTGGAGACCCTGCCGGACGAGTCCCTGGTGCGGCCGGACTCCTACCGGGTCAAGGACGTGGTGGGGCGCCGCGGCGTCGGCATCGGCTCGGCGGGCCTGCCCTCGTACAACATCCTGCTGGAGGGCCACAGCGACGCCCTGGAGAACGACGTCGTGATCTACCTCAAGCAGGCGCAGACCCCGGCGGCCTCCCGGCACATCACCGACCGGGCGGTGCGGGAGTACTTCCGGCACGAGGGCCACCGCACGGTGATCTCCCAGCGGGCCCTGCAGGCGCACGCCGACCCGTGGCTGGGCTGGACCGAGCTGGACGGGGCGGGCCAGCTCGTCGCCGAGGTGTCCCCCTACGCGGTGGACCTGGACTGGTCCGACCTGGACGACCCGGAGGAGATCGCGGCGGTCGTCGCGGACCTCGGCCGGGCGACGGCGACCATGCACGGCGCCGCCGACGAGGACGAGAGCGGGCACACGCTGGTGCCGTTCTCCACCGAGCGGGCCATCGACGCGGCGATCGCCGCGGACGAGGAGGGCTTCGCGGAGCTGCTGGTGGACTTCGCGCACGCGTACGGGGCCCGGGCGCGCGCCGACCACCAGATCTTCGTGGACCTGTTCCGCAACGGGCGTCTCACCCCCTGAAACGGCGTCCACAGGAACACGTGACACACTCGCGAGGATGGATTTTTCCGGGAAGGGACTCAGAGGGCTGCGGGCCGCGCTGTTCAGCGCCGTCGTCGTGCTGCTCTCCTCCGGGTCCCACGTCCTGATGTCCCGGGTCCCGCTGCCGCCCGCGCTGGTGGCCGGGGCCTTCGCGGGCGTGTTCGTGATCGCCTTCGCGCTCGCCGGCCGCGAACGGGGCTTCGGCCCCATCGCCGGGCTGCTCGTACCGCTGGAGCTGGCCGCCGACACCGTCTTCACCGCGGGCCAGCACCTCTGCTACGGCCCGGCCGGCGGGCCCGTCTCGGGGCCGCTGCGCGCCATGGGCCTGGAGGAGCTGTGCGGGGGCTCCCCGGTGGGCGGTCCGCTCACCGAGGTGAGCGGGCCGGCCGCCGACGCGGCCGCGCTGCTGGCGTCACCGGGGCCCTACACGCCGTGGCTGCTGCTCGGCGCGCACGTCGCGGTGGGGCTGCTGGCCGCCTCCTGGCTGCACCACGGCGAGCGGGCCCTGGGCCGGCTGCTGGGTGCGGTGGCCGCCTTCGCGTTCCGGCCGCTGCGCCTGGCCGCGGCGGCCGTCACGGCGGCGCGCGGGCCGGTGCGGCGGGCGCTGCGGCCGGCACCGGCCGGCGCCGGGGCCCTTACCCGCTTCCCCGCACACTCCGTGGGACGGCGGGGACCGCCCGTGTCCGGCGCGCTCGCGCGCGCCTGACCCGCGTACGGCAGTCCCTCACCGCGTCACACACCACGGAGATCATCATGAGTTCACGCAACAGCCAGGCGAACAAGGCGGCGGCCCGCGAGCGGCTGCGCGCCGAGCGCGAGGCGCAGGCCAAGAAGGACAGGGTCCGTCGGCAGGTCATAGTCGGCGTCGGTGTCGTGGCCGCGCTGGGGCTGGCAGGCGGCATCGCCTACGGCGTCATGAAGGCCAGCGAGCCCGACTACTGGGAGAAGGCCGCGACGGCCCAGCTGGTCACCCCGAAGAACGCCACGGGCGAGGACGGCACCACCGTGGTCGTCGGCAAGGCCGACGCGAAGAAGACCCTGGAGCTGTACGAGGACTCCCGCTGCCCGGCGTGCGCCTCCTTCGAGCAGGCGGTGGGCGAGCAGATCAAGAAGGACGTCGACGCGGGCAAGTACAAGCTCCGGTACGTCGGCGCCACCTTCATCGACAACGCCGTCAAGGGCGAGGGCTCGAAGAACGCGCTGAGCGCGCTGGGCGCGGCGCTGAACGTCAGCCCGGAGGCCTTCCTGGAGTTCAAGGGGGCGCTGTACTCCAAGGAGCTGCACCCCGAGGAGACCGTCGACAGCTTCGCCAAGGACGACTACCTGCTGAAGGTCGCGGACACCGTTCCGGCGCTCAAGGGCAATGCCGAGTTCAAGAAGGCCGTCGAGGACGGCACGTACGACCGGTGGGCGCTGGAGATGTCGAAGAGCTTCGAGAAGTCGGGCGTGAAGGGTACGCCGACCCTGAAGATGGACGACAAGAAGATCGACACCCCGCAGACCGCCGAGCAGTTCACGGCGGCGATCGACAAGGCGCTGCAGGGCTGACGCCGGCGGGGCGCCGGGTGGCGCCCCGCCGCATGCGCTGCGCCAACGGGCGGGCGGACTCCCAGAGTTCGCCCGCCCTTTGCATTCCCACGTCTGTTCCCGAGGGTGTACCCGTCGGTAATATGATCATCCGTGACCAGTCATCTCACCTCCTCTCAGACCACGGCAACTCCCCGTCGCCGCACGGTCGTTCTGGCTGCCGCGGCCACTGCCGCGCTTGCCCCCCTCACCTCGCTGGGCGCCTCGGCCGCCCATGCGGCGGGCGCCGCTCCTTCCTTCCTCCACGGCGTCGCCTCCGGCGACCCGCTGCCCGACGGGGTCCTGCTGTGGACCCGCGTCACCCCCACCCCGGACGCCGTCCCCGGCTCCGGCCTGGGCGCCGCCACCCAGGTCGGCTGGGAGATCGCCTCTGACCAGGGCTTCTCCCAGGTCGTGGCGTCCGGGGCGGTCACGGCTACCGCCGCCACCGACCACACGGTCAAGGTGGACGTGCGGGGCCTGCGGCCGCAGACGCCCTACTGGTACCGCTTCACGGCGGGTACCACCGTCTCCCCCGTCGGCCGGACGCTGACCACGCCGGCCCACGAGACGACGACCGCGGGGGTCCGGTTCGGCGTGGTGTCCTGCGCCAACTGGGAGTCGGGCTACTTCTCGGCCTACCGCCACCTGGCCGCCCGTACGGATCTGCACGCGATCCTGCACCTGGGTGACTACATCTACGAGTACCAGAGCGGGGGCTACCCCGAGGCGAAGTACGTGGTGCGCCGGCACGAGCCGCAGCACGAGATCGTCACGCTGGCCGACTACCGGACCCGGCACGGCAGGTACAAGACGGACGCCGACCTCCAGGCCCTGCACCGCGCCCACCCGGTCATCGCCATCTGGGACGACCACGAGCTGGCCAACGACGCGTGGTCCGGCGGGGCCGAGAACCACACGCCGGGCGCCGAGGGCGAGTGGGCGGCCCGTGCGGCCGCCGCGAAGCAGGCGTACTTCGAGTGGATGCCCGTACGCGCCTCCATCGCCGGGACCGTCTACCGCCGGCTGCGCTTCGGCACCCTCGCCGACCTGCACCTGCTGGACCTGCGGTCGTTCCGCTCGCAGCAGGCCAAGCTGGGCAGCGGTTCGGTGGACGACCCCGAGCGCACCCTGACCGGGCGCGCCCAGCTGGACTGGCTCAAGTCCGGCCTGGCGGGCTCGACGGCCACCTGGAAGCTGGTGGGCACCTCGGTGATGATCTCGCCGGTGGCCTTCGGCTCGCTGCCCGCGCACCTGCTGGCGCCGCTCACCAAGCTGCTCGGCCTGCCCGAGGGCGGCATCGCCATCAACGTGGACCAGTGGGACGGCTACACGGACGACCGCAAGGAGCTGCTGGGCCACCTGAAGGAGCGCGGCGTCAAGAACACCGTGTTCCTGACCGGGGACATCCACATGGCCTGGGCGAACGAGGTCCCGGTGAACATGGCCACCTACCCGGGCTCGGGCACGGCGGCGACCGAGTTCGTCGTCACGTCGGTGACCTCGGACAACATCGACGACCTCCTGCACGTGCCGGCCGACACCGCCTCACTGGTCGCCGAGTCGGCCATCAAGGCCGCCAACTGGCACGTGAAGTGGCTCGACATGGACTCCCACGGGTACGGCGTGCTGGACGTGACGGCGGAGCGGTCCCAGATGGACTACTACGTCGTCTCGGACAAGCGGCAGCCGGGCGCGACGTCCGCGTGGAGCCGGTCGTACCGGACCCTGAACGGCACGCAGAAGGTGGAGCGGATCCACCAGCCCGTCCACTGATCGACTGTCGAATCTCCTGCCACATGGGGCGCCCGGGACATTCCAGGCGCCCCATGTGCGTGGTCGGCAACAAATCTTTTACGTAAGGCCCTTGACCTGAATATGTCATGGACACATAAGCTTCCCGCCAGCTGAAGAAGATCTTCACGCCACCACCCCCCACTCGCGAGGAGCACACGTGCGCGCAACTGCCCGCATATCCCCACTGCTTCGCCGCCGCCTCATGGGCACGGCGGTCCTGGCCGGAACCCTGGCGTTCACCCCGCTCGCGGCCCCCACCACGCTCGCGGCCGCCAAGACCCCCGCCGAAGTGTGCGCCGACGAGGCCACCGGGCCGGCCAACGCCCGCGTGACCCGTGCCCACGACGAGCACGCGGACGAGCCCAACGAGCTCACCGACGCGCAGGCCAAGGCCATGGACGCCGACCTGAAGGCGAAGCTCGACAAGGCCCTGAAGAACCAGCCGCAGCGCAGCCTCGCCGCCGCCGAGGCGGTCGTGAACATCCCCGTGTACTTCCACGTCATCCACTCCGGCAGCACCGGCAAGCTCACGTCCACGGACGTCGGCAAGCAGCTCGCGGTCCTCAACGCGGCCTACGGCGGCCAGGGCACCGGAAACGTGAACACGAACTTCCAGTTCACCCTGGCGTCCACGGACTACACGGACAACGCGTCCTGGTACAACCTGGCCTCCGGCTCGCAGGCCGAGAAGGACATGAAGAACACCCTGCGCAAGGGCGGGCCGGGCGCGCTCAACTTCTACACCGCCAAGCTCTCCGGCGGCCTGCTCGGCTGGGCGACCTTCCCGACCTCCTACGCCTCCAGCCCCAAGATGGACGGCGTGGTCGTACTGGACAGCTCGCTGCCCGGCGGCTCCTCCGCCAACTACAACGAGGGCGACACCGCGACCCACGAGGTCGGCCACTGGCTCGGGCTCTACCACACCTTCCAGGGCGGCTGTAACGGCAACGGCGACTACGTCGCCGACACCCCGGCCGAGAAGAGCGCCGCGTACGAGTGCCCGACCGGCCGTGACAGCTGCGCGAGCAAGCCGGGCGCCGACCCGATCCGCAACTTCATGGACTACACGTACGACTCCTGCATGTACCAGTTCACCGCCGGCCAGGTGGCCCGCATGAGCAGCAGCTGGACCGCCTACCGGGCGGGCTGACCCAGCGGGAGGGGCCCCGGTCCGGCAGCACGCCGGACCGGGGCCCCTCTCGTTCCCGCGCCGCGGCTACAGGCTGTCGAGGAAGCCGATCGCGGCCTTCCAGGCCTGCTCCGCCGCCTCGGCGTCGTAGTCGTCCAGGCCCGGGTCCGTGAACAGGTGCCCCGCACCCGGGTAGCTGTGGACCTCCACGTCCGCGCCCGCCCGCTGCATCCGCAGGTACCAGGCGGTCAGCCAGTCGTGCGGCTCGAAGGGATCGGGGTCGGCGATGTGCAGCTGCACCGGCAGCTCGTCCACCGACGCGCCGTCCTCCAGGTCCGCCGTCCCGTGCAGGAGCAGCAGGCCGCGCGCCTTCTCGTCGGCCAGCGCCAGGTGCTGGGCGACGGAGCCGCCGAAGGAGAAGCCCGCGTAGACCAGCCCCCGGTCGGAGTGCGGGGCCGCGGCCAGCACCGCCCGCTTCAGCAGCTCGTCACGGCCGATGCCGTCCCGGTGGGCCATGCCCTCCTCGACGGTCTCGAAGGTGCGGCCCTCGAACAGGTCCGGCACCTGGACCTCGTGACCGGCCGCCCGCAGCCGGTCGGCCGCCTCGTGCACCGCGGGCCGCAGCCCGTACGTCGAATGGAAGAGCATGATGTTCATGCCTCCATCGTGCCAGCCGCGGAAGGCCCGGGATCCCGCCCCGCTTCCCGCTACGTTCCTCCCATGGAGACGGAGAACTTCCAGAGCCCGTGGACGGTCGTCGCAGGCGCCCTGGTGGCCACCCTGATCGCGGGCTGGCTGCTGGACCTGCTGCTGCGCCGGGCCGACGCCCGGCACCCCGAGACCCCCCTGTGGGGCCTGCTGCGCCGCTGCCGCCTCCCCTTCCAGGTGGTGCTCTGCACCAGCCTGCTGAGAGCCTCCTACCGCTGGGCCGGCGTCCTGCCCGACCATCCCGTCGGCGTCGGCCGCTTCCTCACCCTGGTCCTGATCGGCTCGGCGGCCTGGCTGGCGGTACGCGTCGCCGCCGCGGCCGTGGACTCGACGTACGCCCGCTACGCCGCCGTGACGGAGGACGAGGCCCGGGTCCGCCGGGTCCGCACCCAGGTCACGCTGATCCAGCGGGTGATCACCGCGGTCGTGGTCGTGGTCGCCGTCGCGGCGATACTGCTGACCTTCCCCGCCATGCGCACGGTCGGCACCTCGATGCTGGCCTCCGCCGGCATCCTCGGCATCGTGGCGGGCATCGCCGCCCAGGCCTCGCTGAGCAACCTCTTCGCCGGACTCCAGATCGCCTTCGGCGACACCGTCCGCATCGGCGACACGGTCGTGGTCGACAAGGAGTGGGGCAGGGTCGAGGAGATCACCCTCACCTTCCTGACCGTCCGCACCTGGGACGAGCGCCGCATCACGATGCCCGTGTCGTACTTCACGAGCAAGCCCTACGAGAACTGGTCGCGCGGCGGTGCCGAGATGACCGGCACGGTCTTCTGGCACCTGGACCACTCGGCCCCCGTCGGCCTGATGCGCGAACGGCTGGCCGAGGTCCTCGCCGGACTCCCCGAATGGGACGGCCGCGGCGGCGGCCTGGCCGTGACGGACACCACACCGCACACGGTCGTGGTCCGCGCCGTGGTCACCGCGAAGGACGCGGACGACCTCTGGACGCTGCGCTGCGCCGTCCGCGAGCAGCTGATCACCTGGCTGGCCGCCCACCACCCGCACGCCCTCCCCCGCATCACCACCCTCGACGCGACCCCCGCCCCGGAACAGGACCCGGCCTGAGACCGTGGGCGGCCGCCCCGGGCACCGGGCGGCCGCTCACGGCGAGCGCAGGCTGCGCACGTCCAGGTGCCGCAGCACCCGGTCGACGACCTCCGGGTCGGAACCGGGCTCGCTGCGGGCGGCCAGCACCTCGTGCCGGGCGGCGGACATCATCTCCCGCTGGATCCGCTGGATCGCGTGCAGCCGCTCCACCCGCTGCGCGTACGCCTCCCGCCGCTCCTCGTCCACCATGTCGGGGCTGATGCGGGCCCCCACGTCGTAGGCGCGCCGGGTCAGCTGCTCGATCAGGTCCTCCGGCAGCTCCTCGACCTCCTCGATCTCCTTCAGCCGCTGCTTCGCGGCCTTTGCGGCGCGGATCGCCAGCTGCCGTTCGGCGTCGCGGGCCGCGTCCGTGTCGGCCTCCACGCCCAGCCGGCGCACCAGCCACGGCAGCGTCAGCCCCTGGCACACCAGCGTCACCATGATCACCGCGAACGCGATGAAGACGATCTCGTCCCGGGCCGGGAACGGCTCCCCCGCATCCGTCCGCAGCGGAACGGCCAGGGCCAGCGCCACCGAGGCCACCCCCCGCATCCCCGCCCACCACATGACCACGCTCTCGCGCCAGCTGAGCGGGATCTCCTCGTCGTAGTCGCGCCGCCGGTGCAGCTTCTGCGCGAGCCAGCCGGCCGGCAGCAGCCACAGCAGCCGGACGCCGACCACCACCGCGACCACGGCGGCCGCCCAGCCGGCCATCTCCAGCTCCCGGCCCCGGGTCGTCCCGAAGACGTTGTGCAGCTCCAGCCCGATCAGCCCGAAGGCCACGCCCGTGACCAGCATGTCGACCACCTCCCAGAAGGTGTGGCCGGCCAGGCGCCCCAGCACGTCGTCGGCGTCGTTGGCGTACTCGGCGAGGAACAGGGCCGTCGTCAGCACCGCCAGCACCCCGGACCCCTCCAGCTCCTCCGCCAGCACGTACGACACGAAGGGCACCAGGAGCGTCAGCCCGATCTGCAGCGTGGCATCGCCCAGCCGGCCCATCAGCCGGTGCGTGGCCCAGCCGAGGGCCAGGCCGACGGCCACCGCGACGACGGCGGACAGCACGAACTCCCCGAGCGCGTCGGGCCAGGAGAAGGAGCCGCTCACGGCGGCCGCGATCGCCACGTGGTAGAGCACGATGGCCGTCACGTCGTTGAAGAGCCCCTCGCCCTCCAGGATCGACACCATCCGGCGGGGCAGCCCGAGCGACCCGGCGACGGCCGTGGCGGCGACCGGGTCGGGCGGGGCGACGAGCGCGCCGAGCGCGACGGCCGCGGCGATCGGCAGCCCCGGCACCACGGCGTGCGCGACGGCGGCCACGGCCGCGGTCGTGACGAACACCAGGGCCACGGCCAGCAGGAGGATGGGCCGCACGTTGGCGGCGAACTGCCGCCAGGACGTCCGCTGCACGGAGGCGTACAGCAGCGGCGGCAGCACCAGCGGGAGGATGTAGTCGGGCGGGATGTCCACGTTCGGCACGGCCGGGACCAGGGCGAGGCACACCCCGCCGACGGTCATCAGGACGGGCGCGGGCAGTCCGAGCCGGTCCCCGAGCGGCACCGTGACCACCGCTCCGAGCAGGAGCACGAACAGCAGGGCGAGCTGATCCACTCCCCCACCCTGCCAGGCTGCCGCGCCCGGCCGCGGCGGTGCGGGCCGCGGTCGCGTGTCGGCGGCCGCCGCACACCCCGTACGGCCGTCGGCGGCCCCGGCCGCGGGACTCCGGCGGCCGGGGCCGGCCGCCGGTCGGGGACCGCTACTCGCTCTCCGCGCGGATCACGTCCAGGGCGTGCTGGAGGTCCGCCGGGTAGCCGCTCTCGAACTCCACCCACTGCCCGTCCGCGGGGTGCTCGAAGCCGAGCCGGACCGCGTGCAGCCACTGCCGGGTCAGGCCGAGCCGCTTGGCGACGGTCGGGTCCGCGCCGTAGGTCAGGTCGCCGACGCAGGGGTGGCGGTGCGCGGACATGTGCACGCGGATCTGGTGCGTACGGCCCGTCTCCAGCTTGATGTCCAGCAGGGACGCGGCGCGGAAGGCCTCGATGAGGTCGTAGTGCGTGACGGAGGCCTTGCCGTCCTGGGTCACGGCCCACTTGTAGTCGGCGCTGGGGTGCCGGCCGATCGGCGCGTCGATCGTGCCGCTCATCGGGTCCGGGTGCCCCTGCACCAGCGCGTGGTAGCGCTTGTCCACGACGCGCTCGCGGAACTGGTTCTTCAGCGAGGTGTACGCCCGCTCCGACTTCGCGACGGCCATCAGGCCGGAGGTGCCGACGTCGAGGCGGTGCACGATGCCCTGGCGCTCGGAGGCGCCGGAGGTGGAGATCCGGTAGCCCGCGGCGGCGAGACCGCCGATGACGGTGGTGCCGGTCCAGCCGGGGCTCGGGTGCGCGGCCACGCCGACCGGCTTCATGATCACGACGATGTCGTCGTCGTCGTGGACGATCTCCATGCCCGGGACCGGCTCGGCCACGATCTCGACCGGACGCGGCGGCGCGGGCATCTCGACCTCGAGCCAGGCGCCGCCGTGCACGCGCTCGGACTTCCCGACCACGCTGCCGTCGACCGACACCTTCCCCTCGGCCGCGAGCTCGGCCGCCTTCGTCCGGGAGAAACCGAACATGCGGGCGATGGCGGCGTCGACGCGCTCGCCTTCGAGGCCATCGGGAACGGGCAGGGTGCGGATCTCGGGAATCGTACTCACCCGTCGAGTATGCAGGACGGGGCGGACGGCCCGTCCCGCGCTCAGTCCTTGTGGACGGTGCCGTCCGGGTCCAGGCCCTTGAACGACAGCAGCACGATCAGGATGCCGCCGCACACGATCGCCGAGTCGGCGATGTTGAAGACGGCGAAGTGGGCCGGGGCGATGAAGTCGACGACCGCCCCGCGGAACACGCCCGGCGAGCGGAAGATCCGGTCGGTCAGGTTGCCCAGCGCGCCGCCCAGCAGCAGGCCCAGCGCGATCGCCCACGGCAGGCTGTACAGCTTGCGGGCCAGCCGCACGATCACCACGATGACGGCCGCCGCGATGGCGGTGAAGATGATGGTGAAGGCCTCGCCGAAGCCGAAGGCGGCACCCGGGTTGCGGACCGCCTCGAACTTCAGCAGGTCCCCGATGATCTCGATCGGCGGCTGGTGCTCCAGCTTCGCCACGACCAGCATCTTGGTACCGAGGTCCAGCAGGTAGGCCAGCACCGCCACGACGAGCAGTGCCGCGATCCGCCGACGCCCCTTCGCGGGCCCGGCGGACTCCGGCTGGGAGCCGTCCCCGATGTCCGGCGTACCGATGATGCGCTCCGCCTCTGCCACGTGAGTCCCTCGAACTAGCCGACCCAGGCTCCTCATGGACCCTGACGAGACACGAGGGTACGTCAGGGCCCCCGCGAGCGGCCCGTCCCGGCTCCCGCTGCAGCGCAAATCACCCGGGGCCCCGCCGCCCGGCGCCCGGGGGGCCGGCCGGCAGGGAGGCGGGTCAGTGGCGCCGCTCCTGCTTCTGCTTGCAGTCCACGCACAGGGTGGCCCGGGGGAAGGCCTGCATCCTGGCCTTCCCGATCGGCTGCCCGCAGTTCTCGCAGAGGCCGTACGTGCCCGCTTCCAGCCGCTCCAGGGCCCGCTCGGTCTGCTCCAGCATGGAGGTCGCGTTCGCCTGGAGGGCGAGCTCCGACTCCCTCGTGATGTTCTTCGTACCGGTGTCGGCCTGGTCGTCGCCCGCGCCGTCGCCCGAGTCCCGCATCAGGCCGGAGATGGCGACCTCGGAGGCGTCCAGCTCGGCGCGCAGCCGCAGCAGCTCCGACGTCAGCTCCGCCCGGGCCTCCGCGACCTCGTCCGGGGTCCACGGGTCCTCCCCCGGCCGTACGGCGAGCTCACCGGGGGCGGCCGCCGCCGCGACCCGGGTCTTGGGCAGCCCGCTGGTGGCGGCCTCCGCCGTCTTCCTCGCCGCACCGCTGCTCTTCTTGGCAACCACGTTCCGGACTCCCGTCTCCTTCGCGGCGTGTGCCGCCCCCTCGGCCCCGGCCGTCGTGGCCGCGGCCGTCCGCTTCCCTGCGGCGGTCGTCTTCCTGGCGGGAGACTTCTTCGCCGGAGCCTTCTTCGCGGCGGTCTCCTTCACCGCGGCCTTCTTCGCAGCGGTCTTCTTCGCAGCAGTCTTCTTCGCAGCAGTCTTCTTCGCGGCCGCCTTCTCGGCCGGGGCCTTCTTCACCGCGGTCTTCCTCGCGGCCGTCTTCTTGGCGGGAGCCGCCTCCGCGGGGACCTCCGCCTTCGAGGCGGCCCTCCCGACGGCCCTTTCGGCAGTACTCCCGGCGGTCTTCTTCGCCACCATGGCCGCGGCCCCTTCACATACCGTGATATTGCTCGCGAATCGTGCCGGAACGATAAATCGGCTCCGACCCCACGGCAACGGGGCACGCATCCGTCGAGGTCAACCTGCATCCGTTGTGCCCATCCGGAGGCCCGGTAATCCGCCCCTCCCGCCCCACCCGACGGCGGGCCCGCACCGCTCGTCCGTCCGGGTCACCCCCGGCGCCGCCGCGGACGCCCCGGACGGCCCCGGAGGCGGGGCCGGCGCCCCGCCGGACGGGCCCCGGCCCCGGCGCGGCACCGAAAACCGGTCTGCCGGGCGCCCCCCGGCCCCGTACACTGACCCCAGCGAAAGGCATGGACGGGGACGAGTAGCGTCGGACGCAGCCAGGAGCGACCCGGGGACGGTGAGAGCCCGGGGGCGAGCGCGACGTGAAGGATCACCCCTGAGCCGCCGGAAGAAAGCCGCGGGTCCCCCGCAGGGCGAGTAGAACCGGCTTCGCACCCCAATGAGGGGGCCACCGGATCCGTCCGGCGGCCAAGGAGGGTGGTACCGCGGGAGCAGCAGTCGGCTCTCGTCCCTCCGGACGGAAGTGACACCCCGCCGGAGGAAGAGTTCAGCCTCATGACCACACCGCCGCAGTACCGCCCGGTACCCGCCCAGGTCGACCTGCCTGCCCTCGAGCACGCGGTCCTCGACTTCTGGCGCGAGAGCAAGACCTTCGCCAAGACCCTGCAGCAGTCCGAGGGCCGCCCCGAGTGGGTCTTCTACGAGGGCCCGCCCACCGCGAACGGCATGCCCGGCGCCCACCACATCGAGGCCCGCGTCTTCAAGGACGTCTTCCCCCGCTTCCGCACCATGCGCGGCTACCACGTGGCCCGCAAGGCCGGCTGGGACTGCCACGGCCTGCCCGTCGAGCTCGCCGTCGAGAAGGAGCTGGGCTTCAACGGCAAGCAGGACATCGAGGCGTACGGCATCGCCGAGTTCAACGCCAAGTGCCGCGAGTCCGTGACCCGCCACACCGACGCGTTCGCCGAGCTCACGACCCGCATGGGTTACTGGGTCGACCTGGACGACGCCTACCGCACCATGGACCCCGAGTACGTCGAGTCCGTGTGGTGGTCCCTCAAGGAGATCTTCAACAAGGGCCTGCTCACCCAGGACCACCGCGTCGCCCCCTGGTGCCCGCGCTGCGGCACCGGCCTCTCGGACCACGAGCTGGCCCAGGGCTACGAGACGGTCGTCGACCCCTCCGTCTACGTCCGCTTCCCCCTCACCTCCGGCCCGCTCGCCGGCGAGGCGGCCCTGCTGGTCTGGACGACCACCCCGTGGACCCTGGTGTCCAACACGGCGGTCGCGGCCCACCCGGAGGTCAGCTACGTCGTCGCGACCAACGGCGAGGAGAAGCTGGTCGTCGCCCAGCCTCTGCTGGAGAAGGCCCTCGGCGAGGGCTGGGAGGCCACCGGCGAGTCCTTCACCGGCAAGGAGATGGAGCGCTGGACCTACGAGCGCCCCTTCGAGCTGATCGAGTTCCCGGCCCCGGCCCACTACGTCGTGAACGCCGAGTACGTCACGACCGAGGACGGCACCGGTCTGGTCCACCAGTCCCCCGCCTTCGGCGCCGACGACCTCGCGGTCTGCCGCGCGTACGGCCTGCCCGTCGTGAACCCGGTCCGCCCCGACGGCACCTTCGAGGAGGAGGTCCCCCTGGTGGGCGGCGTCTTCTTCAAGAAGGCCGACGAGAAGCTGACCGCCGACCTCGACGCGCGCGGCCGGCTCTTCAAGCACATCGCCTACGAGCACAGCTACCCGCACTGCTGGCGCTGCCACACGGCCCTGCTCTACTACGCGCAGCCGTCCTGGTACATCCGCACCACCGCCGTCAAGGACGCGATGCTGCGGGAGAACGAGAAGACCAACTGGTTCCCGGACTCCGTCAAGCAGGGCCGCTTCGGCGACTGGCTCAACAACAACATCGACTGGGCGCTCTCCCGCAACCGCTACTGGGGCACCCCGCTGCCGATCTGGCGCTGCGAGGAGAACCACCTCACCTGCGTCGGCTCCCGCGCCGAGCTCTCCGAGCTGTCCGGCCAGGACCACTCGGACCTGGACCCGCACCGCCCGTACATCGACGACGTCACCTTCACCTGCACCCACGAGGGCTGCTCCCTCGAAGCGGTCCGCGTGCCCGAGGTCATCGACGCCTGGTACGACTCCGGCTCGATGCCGTTCGCGCAGTGGGGCTACCCGTACAAGAACAAGGAGATCTTCGAGAAGCGCTACCCGGCGCAGTTCATCTCGGAGGCCATCGACCAGACCCGCGGCTGGTTCTACACGCTGATGGCGGTCGGCACCCTCGTCTTCGACAAGTCGTCCTACGAGAACGTGGTCTGCCTCGGCCACATCCTCGCCGAGGACGGCCGCAAGATGTCCAAGCACCTGGGCAACATCCTCCAGCCGATCCCGCTCATGGACCAGCACGGCGCGGACGCGGTGCGCTGGTTCATGGCGGCCGGCGGCTCCCCCTGGGCGGCCCGCCGCGTCGGCCACGGCACCATCCAGGAGGTCGTCCGCAAGACCCTCCTCACGTACTGGAACACGGTCGCCTTCCAGGCCCTGTACGCCCGTACGTCGAACTGGGCGCCCTCCGCCGCCGACCCGGCCCCGGCCGACCGCACGGTCCTGGACCGCTGGCTGCTCTCCGAGCTGCACGCCCTGGTCTCCGAGGTCACCGAGGCGATGGAGTCCTACGACACCCAGCGCGCCGGCAAGCTGCTGTCCTCCTTCGTCGACGACCTGTCCAACTGGTACGTCCGCCGCTCGCGCCGCCGCTTCTGGCAGGGCGACGCCGCCGCGCTGCGCACCCTGCACGACGTGGTGGAGACCGTCACCCGCCTCCTCGCGCCGCTGACCCCGTTCATCACGGAGCGGGTCTGGCAGGACATGGTGGTCCCGGTCACCCCGGAGGCACCGGAGTCGGTGCACCTCTCCACCTGGCCGGTCGCCGACACGACGGCGATCGACCCGACCCTGTCCCAGCAGATGCAGCTGGTGCGCCGCCTGGTCGAGCTGGGCCGCGCCACGCGTGCGGAGTCGGGCGTGAAGACCCGCCAGCCGCTCTCCCGGGCGCTGGTCGGGGCGACGGGCTTCGACGCCCTCTCCCCCGAGCTCCAGGCCCAGATCACGGAGGAGCTGAACGTCTCCTCCCTGGCCTCCCTCTCGGAGGTCGGCGGGTCCCTGGTGGACACCACGGCGAAGGCGAACTTCCGGGCGCTCGGCAAGCGCTTCGGCAAGGGCGTCCAGGACGTGGCGAAGGCGGTGGCCGCGGCCGACGCGGCGGCCCTGTCGCTGGCCCTGCGCTCCGGCGAGGCCACGGTGGAGGTGAACGGGGAGCAGGTCACCCTCACCCCCGAGGAGGTCATCATCACCGAGACCCCGCGCGAGGGCTGGTCGGTGGCGTCCGACTCGGGCGCGACGGTGGCCCTGGACCTGGAGATCACCCCCGAGCTGCGGCTGGCGGGCCTGGCCCGTGACGCGATCCGGCTGATCCAGGAGGCCCGGAAGAACTCCGGCCTGGACGTCGCGGACCGCATCGCCCTGCGGTGGTCCTCCGCGGACCCGGAGGTCGTGACGGCCCTGACGGACCACGCGGGCCTCATCGCCGACGAGGTCCTGGCGACGGACTTCGCGTCGGGCGAGGCGGACGGCGCGTACGGTGACCCGTTCACGGACGAGCCCCTGGGCCTGACCTTCCGCCTCCGCAAGGCGTAACCCCCGGCCAACGGCCCGCCCTTCCCCTCCCGGGGTGGGTGCGGGCCGTTTCCCGTCTCCGCCCCGGTGGCCGCGCCTCAATCGCCGGCGGGGCTGGGGGGTGTGCGGGGGCGGGGTCGGTGGGGTGGGGGGTGTGGGTGTCGTGGGGTGGTGCCCCTGCGGGGGCTCTCCTCGGCTCGGCGCGTGCGGGCATGTCACGGGTGGTACCCGGTGGTGGCGCCTCGTCCTGCGGGGAGCCCCCACAGTGTCCCCACCCCACGCCCCCCACACCCCGGGCCCGCCCCGCCCGCGCGAGGGGGGTGGGAAAGGCGTCCTCCTCGGGCCTGCTTCCGCCCGCGCGAGGTGGGGCGGGCCCGGGGCCATGCCGCTCGGCGGGGTAGGGGCGTGCCCAGGCCGGTCCCGCTCGGGTGGGTGTGGGCGTGCCGGGTCGGGGATGCCTCGAGACCGATGTCCCTCCTGCCGGGGCGGGGTGGATGTGCCGGTGGGGGTGTGGGGACGGTGGGGGGTGTCCCCGCAGGACGAGGCGCGACCACCGCTCACAGCCGAGACATGCCCGCGCGCGCCGAGCCGAGGAGACACCCCCCGCCGGCCCCGCACACCCACCCCCATCCGACCCCGACCCCGCACACCCCCCAGCCCCGCCGGCGATTGAGGCGCGGCCACCGGGCCGCAGACGGGAAACCACCCGGACGCGGAAACGGGCCGGGCCCGGTGCCCCCGTGGGGGAACCGGGCCCGGCCCGTGACTGCCGACTGCGCGGCGGCGCCTAGTTGTCGTCCTCGTCGATCAGGAAGCCCCGCATCGGCGACGGCGCCTGCATCGGCTGCGGCGCGGTCGGCCGCACCGGCGCCATCGGCTGGGTCATCGCCGGGGACATCTGCTGCTGGCCGCCGTAGGACGGACCGGCACCCATCGGGGAGGGACCGCCCATGGGGGACGGGCCGCCCATGGAGTGGCCCATCGCACCGGCCGGAGCCATCGACGGGGACGGCGACGGCGGCAGCGCCGGACCGGCCGGGTTGCGCGGCGGGGCGAGGGAGTCGTCGGCCTGGGTCTCCAGCTGGCGCAGCTGCGACTCCAGGTACGACTTCAGGCGCGTGCGGTACTCGCGCTCGAAGCCCCGCAGGTCCTCGACCTTGCGCTCCAGCGTGGCGCGGGCGGACTCCAGGGAACCCATCGCGACGCGGTGCTTCTCCTGCGCGTCCCGCTCCAGCGCGTCGGCCTTGGCGCGGGCGTCCCGCTCCAGGCCCTCGGCGCGCGACCGGGCCTCGCCGACGATCTTGTTGGCCTCGGAGCGGGCCTCGGCGATCGCCTGGTCGGCGGTCTGCTGCGCCAGCGACAGGACGCGGGCGGCGCTGTCGCCACCGGGGCCCTGCTGCGGAAGCTGCGGCTGACCCATGGGCTGCATCTGCTGGCCCATCGGCTGCATGGGCTGACCCATCGGCTGCATCTGCTGGCCCATGGGCTGCATCTGCTGGCCGAGCGGGTTCTGGCCGCCCATCGACTGCTGCTGACCCATCTGCTGCTGACCCATCTGCTGCTGGCCCATGGGCTGCTGACCCATGCCCTGCGGTCCGCCCATGGGGTGCTGCTGCATGGGGCCGCCCATGGGGCCGGGGCCCTGCGGGCCGCCGTGTCCACCGGGGCCGGGCGGGAGCTGCGGCGCGCCGCCGGGCAGCTGGGGCGGGCCCATCTGCGGCTGCTGCGGCTGCTGCGGCGGGCCGGATATGGCCGCGGGCACGGGGGCGCCGGGGCCTCGCTGGTCCTGGGGCTCGGGCTTGCGCATTCCCTGCTGCTGCTGGTTCTGCGCGGCGGCGCGCGTGGCGGCGGCCAGCTTCGCGCGCAGGTCCTCGTTCTCGCGCAGCAGGCGCGTCAGTTCGGACTCGACCTCGTCGAGGAAGGCGTCGACCTCGTCCTCGTCATAGCCTTCTCGGAGGCGGACGGTCGTGAACTGCTTGTTCCGCACGTCCTCGGGAGTCAGCGGCATGTCTTCTTCACCTCTACGTAGTCGTCGGCAGTCGGCAAGACCGTATCGGGACCGTCCCCGCGCGTGCGGGGCAGCTCATCGTTCACACGCTTCTCGCAGCGGCGCTCACGAAGTTGATGAGGATGTAAACGATGATCATCAGAACGAAGAAGGACAGGTCGAGTGCCACGCCCCCGAGGCGCAACGGCGGGATGAACCGCCGAAGCAGCTTGAGCGGTGGATCGGTGACAGTGTAGGTGGCCTCGAGTACGACCACCATCGCCTTGCCGGGTGTCCATGAGCGTGCGAACTGGAACACGTAGTCCATGACCAGTCGGAAGATCAGCACGATCAGGAAGCACATCAGCACGATGTAGACCACCTGCAGTGCGACACCCATCCCGTGCTTCCCTCTCCCCGTTTCCCGCTCTGTTCCCGGCCCCGTGTCTGACGGATCGGTCTAGCTTTGGTTGAAGAACCCGCCCTCCGCGATGCGGGCCTTGTCCTCCGCCGTGACATCGACGTTAGCAGGCGACAGCAGGAACACCTTCTGTGTCACGCGTTCAATGCTGCCGTGCAGACCGAACACGAGTCCGGCGGCGAAGTCCACCAGACGCTTCGCGTCCGTGTCGTCCATCTCCGTGAGATTCATGATCACCGGAGTGCCCTCACGGAAGTGTTCCCCGATGGTACGGGCCTCGTTGTAGGTCCGGGGGTGCAGCGTCGTGATGCGGTACGGCTCCCGCTCGGAGACGACCTTGGGCATGATCACGGGGGCGTTCTTCTCCAGGTTCGTGCGTTCAGGTGTGATGGATGCCACGGGGGCAATTCGCGCAGGACGTCCGTTTTCCACCGGAATTGGGATGGGTTCCCGCTGCGCCGGAGGCTGTGCGACTCGTACCGGTTCGTCCGGTACGGGCGCTTGGTGCACGGGCTGCTGTCGGCGATCCCGCTCCCGAGCCCGTTCCATCTCCGGCTCGGGCTCGAACTCGTCGTCGGGGTCGTACCCCGGGTTGTCGTACCGGTCGTCCTCCACGAGGCCGAGGTAGACCGCCATCTTGCGCATCGCGCCGGCCATTCTCCGAGTCCTCCGCTCTGTGGTGGATCGCCCTGTCGCAGGTGCCGCCGTGTCACGAATGTCACCAACTGCCCGCGATCCACGTGGTCTGCCCGCTCATCGACGGGAATGACCATATTTTCTGCTGTGGTCCGACTTTCTTCGCGACGTTACCCGAGCCGGGGTCTCGCGCCGAGTACCGCAGTGCCGACGCGTACATGTGTCGCACCGGCCGCCACGGCCTGTTCCAGGTCTGCGCTCATCCCGGCCGACACCATCGTGGCAGTCGGATGGTCCGCGCGCAGGCCGGATGACAATTCCACCAGCCGCTCGAAGGCGGCCCGTTCGCGTCCCGCGTAGGGGCCGGACAGCGGGGCGACGGTCATCAGTCCGTCGATCCGCAGTCCCGGTGACCCGGCGACGAGATCCGCCAGCTCCGCGAGCTGTTCGGGCGCCGCCCCTCCGCGGGAGCCCCGTTCGCCCGACTCGGCGTCGAGGGCGATCTGCACGAGGCAGCCGAGCTCCCGGTCGGCGTTCACCGCGGCCGACGAGAGGGCGGTGACCAGCCGGGGCCGGTCCACCGACTGCACGACGTGCGCGTATCCCGCAACGGAACGGACCTTGTTCGTCTGCAACTGGCCGACGAAGTGCCAGCTGAGGGGCAGATCCGTGCAGGCGGCGGCCTTGGGGGCGGCGTCCTGGTCGCGGTTCTCCGCGACATGACGGACGCCCAGCTCCGCCAGCAGCCGCACGTCGCTCGCGGGGTAGGTCTTGGTGACCACGATCAGCGTCACCTCGTCCCGGTCCCGGCCCGCCCCGGCGCACGCGGACGAGATTCGTTCCTCCACCCGCGCCAGGTTCTCGGCGAGCTCCGCCTTACGATCCGTCATCCTGCTGTTCCCCCGGGGCTCCGGGGGTCGCCCCCCGGGAAGACTCTGTCAACCAGACATAACCGGCAAGCCGTCCGGTCACCCGGTCACGGCGGTACGAGAAGTGGTCCCGCGACTCCAGTGTGCAGACCGGGGAACGGAGGCCGTTCACCACCCCCGCCTCCGCGAGCTGCGCGTGCACCCCCGCGACCACGTCGACCGCCGGTGTCCCCCAGCTGGTCTCGGCGCGGGCGGCGGGCACCACCGCGGTCACCGCCTCCCGCATCTCGGCCGGCACCTCGTAGCAGCGGCCGCAGACCGCGGGTCCGGTCCGGGCGACGATCCGCCCGGGTTCCGCGCCGAGGGCCACCATCGCCTCGATGGCGGCCGGCACGACCCCGGCGACCAGCCCGGGCCGCCCGGCGTGGGCGGCCGCGGCGACCCCGGCGACGGGGTCGGCCAGCAGGACGGGGGTGCAGTCCGCGGTGAGCACGGCGAGGGCGAGGCCCCGACGCGCGGTCACCACCGCGTCCACGGCCGGGATCTCCGCGTCCCCCCAGGGACCGTCGACCACGGCGACGTCCCGGCCGTGCACCTGGTTCATCCAGACCACCCGGTCCGGGTCGAGTCCCAGGGAGCCTGCGGCACGGGCCCGGTTCGCGAGAACGGCGGCCGGGTCGTCTCCGACCGCGCCGCCGAGGTTGAGCTCTTCGTACGGAACGGCGCTCACTCCGCCCCACCGGTCGGTGAAGGCGAAGTGGGCGCCGCCCACGTGGTGCTGCTCCGGTGTCACTTCAAGAAGTCCGGGACATCCAGCTCCTCGGCCGGGCTGTCCTGGTACGGACGGGCCGTCGGGACCTGCGGGGCCGGGGCCTGGATCTCGGCCGGCGCCGGCTCGACGGGGGCCGGGGGCTCCTCGCGCGGGGTGACCGTGCCGAGACCGCCGAAGGCCGGGCGGGCCGGCTCGGGGGCGGCGCGGACGGGGGCCGGTGCGGGCTCCTCGCGCTTGGTGGACGCGGCGCCGATGACGTTGTCCCGGCGGGCCGGGGGCTGTCCGCCGTCGAACCCGGCGGCGATGACGGTGACCCGCACCTCGTCGCCGAGCGCGTCGTCGATGACGGCGCCGAAGATGATGTTCGCCTCGGGGTGCGCCGCCTCGCTCACCAGCTGCGCGGCCTCGTTGATCTCGAAGAGACCGAGGTCGGAGCCGCCGGAGATGGAGAGCAGCACGCCGCGGGCGCCGTCGATGGACGCCTCCAGCAGCGGCGAGGAGATCGCCATCTCGGCCGCGGCCACCGCGCGGTCGTCGCCGCGCGCCGAGCCGATGCCCATGAGCGCCGAGCCCGCCTCGGACATCACGGACTTGACGTCGGCGAAGTCGAGGTTGATCAGGCCCGGGGTGGTGATGAGGTCGGTGATGCCCTGAACGCCCGAGAGCAGGACCTGGTCCGCCGACTTGAAGGCGTCCAGGACGCTGACCTGGCGGTCCGAGATGGACAGCAGACGGTCGTTGGGGATGACGATGAGGGTGTCGACCTCTTCGCGGAGCTCGGCGATGCCGTCCTCCGCCTGGTTGGCGCGGCGCCGGCCTTCGAAGGTGAAGGGCCGGGTGACCACGCCGATCGTCAGGGCGCCGAGCGAGCGCGCGATGTTGGCGACGACGGGTGCGCCGCCGGTGCCGGTGCCGCCGCCCTCGCCGGCGGTCACGAAGACCATGTCGGCCCCCTTGAGGACCTCCTCGATCTCCTCACGGTGGTCCTCTGCCGCCTTGCGACCGACCGCCGGGTTGGCGCCGGCGCCGAGGCCGCGGGTCAGTTCCCGGCCGACGTCGAGCTTGACGTCGGCGTCGCTCATCAACAGCGCCTGGGCGTCGGTGTTGATGGCGATGAACTCGACGCCCTTGAGACCGACCTCGATCATTCGGTTGATGGCATTGACACCACCGCCGCCGACACCGATGACCTTGATGACTGCGAGGTAGTTCTGCGGTGCTGCCACGTCGAAGGCCTCTCGCCTCGAGTTACGTGTCGCCGCCTCGCGGGCCTGCGTTGCGACGACTGATGCCGAAATGGGACGGTCCGAACGCGCCGACCCGAACCCTCACCCTGAAGTTTAGGGTTAGGGGTGTGTCTGTTCCCTGGACTCTTCCGAACAGGACACTAAGTCGACAAGTAGCGCGTGTTCAACGAACACGCCGAACCTCCCGTTTTTCTTTTCACCCTATGTGATCACCCGTATCGCTGGCCAACCAGGGTGCGCCGCTGTTGAACCCGACGTCAACTCCCGGCCGCAGCAGGGGCGGTGGGAACGCTCACGTCGAAGTGACCGGCCTTGGGAGCGGCTTTCAGCAAAGCGGTCAGCGCGCGCCCCTTCGCATCGCTCTGTTCGCCACTCCCCCACCGCACGGTGCGCCCCCCGGTGAGCTCCAGCACGATGGAATCGTAGGACCCCACCGTGACCTGCACGGTTTGCTTCGCGACCGGCCCAGGAAGGGCTCCGGCGACGAGGACGGCCTCGTGCAGCAGCCGCTCCTCGTCGAAGCGGCGGGCGCTCGGGGAGCCCCCGGCGTTCAATTCGAGGACCGGAACACCCGCGGGTGCTTTCGGAACCGTGTCGAATCGCACACCCGATGCGTCCACTTCGACGAAGTTGGCGTCCTTCTTGATGAGCAGGACGGGTTTGCGTTCGGTCACCTTCAGTCCGATTCCGTGCGGCCAGGCGCGCACCACATCGACCGAATCGATGCGGGGCAGCCGGCCGCGCACCCGGCTCTCGATCTCCTCCGTGTCGACGCTCACGAGGGGTGCGCCGAGCGGCACGGCCGCCGCGGAGAGCACCTGTTCGGAGGTGAGCACCTGTGTGCCGGTGGCGGTGACCTTCTCCACCCGGAGCCAGGAGGATCCGTAGAGCACCCAGGTGCCGCCCCCGGCGAGCAGCACGGCGGCGGCGAGGGAGGCCAGCACGGGGCCCCGGCGCAGGCGCGCGCCGGGGCCCCGCGGTGCGGTCTTCCTCGTGGGCTCGGAGGACTTGGGCGGCTTGGGGGGCCGGGGGGTGCCGGCCCCCTTGCGGGCGGGCCGGCCGGGCCGTTCGGACGGTGTTCCGCGCTGTGCGGTCGGCGCTCCGGCCACTCCTGTGCCTCCTGCGTCAGCGTCCCGCGTCAGCGGGCCCTGTGGGCCGCAATCGCCTCGTACACCATGCCGACCAGCAGGTCGTCGGCGTCCCGGCGGCCGAACTCTCCGGCGGCGCGGGACATCTCGTAGAGGCGGTGCGGATCGGACAGCACCGGAAGGACCTGGCCCAGCACCCAGTCGGGGGTCAGTTCCGCGTCGTCCACGAGCAGGCCGCCGCCGGCCTTGACCACCGGCTGGGCGTTGAGCCGCTGTTCGCCGTTGCCGATCGGCAGCGGGACGTAGGCGGCGGGCAGCCCGACGGCGGACAGTTCGGCGACGGTCATCGCTCCCGCGCGGCACAGCATCATGTCGGCGGCGGCGTACGCGAGATCCATCCGGTCCACGTACGGTACCGGCACATACGGCGGCATCCCGGGCATGTTGTCGACACGCGGCAGTTCGTTCTTCGGCCCGACGGCGTGCAGGATCTGCACGCCGGAGCGCTGGAGGGTCGGAGCGACCTGCTGGATCGTCTCGTTGAGGCGGCGGGCGCCCTGCGAGCCGCCGGAGACCAGCAGGGTCGGCAGGTTGGGGTCCAGGCCGAACGCGGCGCGCGCCTCGGGGCGTACGGCGGCCCGGTCGAGGGTGGAGATCGAGCGGCGCAGCGGGATGCCGACGTAGCGGGCGCCGCGCAGCTTGCTGTCGGGCGTGGAGACCGCGACGGCGTGCGCGTAGCGGGAGCCGATCTTGTTGGCCAGTCCGGGCCGGGCGTTGGCCTCGTGGACGATGATCGGCACGCCGAGCCGCTTGGCGGCCAGGTAGCCGGGCAGGGCCACGTAGCCGCCGAAGCCGACGACGCAGTCGGCCTTGGTGCGCTGGAGGATCTCCTCGGCGGCCTTGATGGTGCCGCGCAGCCGCCCGGGGACGGTGATCAGTTCCGGGGTGGGCTTGCGGGGCAGCGGTACCGCGGGGATCAGTCCCAGCTCGTAGCCGCGCTCGGGCACGAGGCGGGTTTCGAGTCCGCGTTCCGTGCCCAGGGCGGTGATGCCCACTGTGGGGTCCTGCCTGCGCAGGGCGTCCGCGAGGGCGAGCGCCGGCTCGATGTGGCCGGCGGTCCCCCCACCGGCGAGTACGACATGCACCGAAATTCACCGCTCTCCGGACGGACGCTTCGTGACGCGCCGTCTCATCGACTTCCATCTCACCCCGGTCCGCCTCCAGCCGGTCTTCGGCTGTCGCATCGCGAGTGCCGCGCGCGCGGCGGGCTCCTCACGCGCGAAGGCGATGAGCAGTCCGACCGCGAACATGGTCGGCAGCAGGGCGGACCCCCCGTAGGAGAACAGCGGGAGCGGGACCCCGGCGATCGGCAGCAGGCCGAGCACCGCACCGATGTTGATCACGGCCTGGGCCGTGATCCAGGTGGTCACGCCTCCCGCGGCAAACCGTACGAAGGAGTCCTCCGTGCGTCCGGCCACGCGGATACCCGCATAGCCTAGAGCCGCGAAGAGGGCGAGCACCGACAGCGTCCCCGCCAGACCCAGTTCCTCCCCGGTGATGGCGAAGATGAAGTCCGTGTGGGCTTCGGGTAGTTGACCCCATTTTTCCACACTTGCACCCAGTCCGGAACCGAACCAGCCGCCGGAGGCGAGGGCGTAGATTCCGTGCACGGCCTGCCAGCAGAGGTCGTTCTTGCCGGGTTCGGTGGCGCCGAGGCATTCGAGCCGGTCCATCCGGTGCGGGCTGGTCTTGATGAGCAGTGCGACGATCGCACCCGCGAAGGCGAGCACACCGACGAACAGCCGGGTGGGCGCGCCGGCGAGCCAGAGCAGTCCGAAGAGGATGGCGCCGAGGATCATCGCGGTGCCCATGTCGCCGCCCAGCATGATGAGCCCGAGCAGCAGGAAGGCCACCGGGACCAGCGGGACGAGCAGGTGCTTCCACTGGCTCAGCAGGCCCTTGTCGCCCTTGCGGGCCAGCAGGTCGGCGCCCCAGAGGATCAGGGCCAGCTTCCCGAACTCGCTGGGCTGCAGCATGAACGGGCCGCCGAGGGAGATCCAGTTCTGGTTGCCGTTGATCGAGACCCCTATCCCGGGGATCTGGACCAGGACCATCAGGAAGAGCGTGCCGGCCAGGACGGGGTAGGACAGCGCCCGGTGCAGTGTGACCGGCATCCGGGAGGCGGCGAGCAGCAGCACGGTGCCGATGAGGGCGGCCAGGAACTGCTTCTTGAAGAAGTAGGCGTCGCCGAGGCCCAGCTGGAGGGCCTTGATCATGGAGGCGGAGTAGACCATCACCAGGCCGAGCACGGTGATGAGCAGGGAACTGCCGAAAATCAGGTAATACGCGGTGAGGGGGCGGTCCCAGGCCTTGCGCAACTGCCGCTGCGTACGCCGCAGGCCGGCCAGCGGCCCGCGCCCGGCGGGCCGCCTCACCCTCACCGCGGGGCGTTTGCGGCCCTGCGCCTTCACGGCGGACGGCCGCCGCCCCGGCAGCATCTGCTTGGCCGGCATCTGTGATCTTCCCCTCCACTCGTACGGGGCGAGCAGCCGGCCGGAGGGAACCTGTTCGGGCGCCCCCGGCCTAGGCCGTGTCCGCAGTGCTCCCGGCGGCCAGTTCGCGCACCGCGTCGGCGAATGCGTCCCCGCGCTTGTTGTAGTTCGCGAACATGTCCATCGACGCGCAGGCGGGTGCCAGCAGGACCGTGTCGCCGGGCTCGGCGAGCGCGGCCGCCTCCCGGACCGCTGCGAGCATCGCCCCAGTGTCGGTCCGGTCGAGGTCGACGACCGGGACCTCGGGCGCGTGTCGCGCCAGCGCGTCGGCGATGAGCGCCCGGTCGGCGCCGATCAGGACGACGCCGCGCAGCCGCTTCGCCGACTTCTGCACGAGCTCGTCGAAGGTCGCGCCCTTGGCGAGGCCACCGGCGATCCAGACGACCGGCTCGAAGGCCGCCAGCGAGGCCTCGGCCGCGTGGGTGTTGGTCGCCTTGGAGTCGTCGATGTAGGTGACCGAGCCGACCTCGGCCACGTGGGCGACGCGGTGGGCGTCCGGGCGGAAGTCGCGCAGTCCGTCGCGGACGGCGCGCGGCTCCACGCCGAAGGCGCGGGCGAGGGCGGCGGCGGCGAGGGCGTTGGCGATGTTGTGCGGGGCGGGCGGGTTGACGTCCTTGACCTCGGCGAGCTCCTGGGCGTTCTTCTGCCGGTTCTCGACGAAGGCGCGGTCGACGAGGATGCCGTCGACGACGCCGAGCATGGACGGGCCGGGCGCGCCGAGGGTGAAGCCGATCGCCCGGCAGCCCTCCACGACGTCGGCCTCGACCACGAGGTCCTCGGTGGCCTTGTCGGCCGCGTTGTAGACGCAGGCGACCGTGTTGCCCTCGTAGATGCGGCCCTTGTCGGCGGCGTACGCCTCCATGGAGCCGTGCCAGTCGAGGTGGTCGGGGGCCAGGTTGAGGACGGCCCCGGAGTGGACGCGCAGCGAGGGCGCCCAGTGCAACTGGTAGCTGGAGAGTTCGACGGCGAGCACGTCGTACTCCTGCTCGCCGAGCACCACGTCGATGATCGGTGTGCCGATGTTGCCGACGGCCGCGGTGCGCAGCCCTGCGGCCTTCAGGATCGACGCCAGCATCTGGGTGGTGGTGGTCTTGCCGTTGGTGCCGGTGATGGCCAGCCAGGGGGCCGGCTCCCTGCGGGGCGCGCCGGCGGCGGCCCGCCGCTCCTGGCCGACCTCGCGCAGCAGCCAGGCGATCTCGACGTCGCCGACGACGTCCGTGCCCGCGGCGGCGGCTGCGGCGAAGAGCGGGCTGTCGGGCTTCCAGCCGGGCGAGGTGACGACGAGGTCGGTGCCCTCGGGCAGCACCTCGCCGGCGTGCCCCCCGTCGGCCAGCCGCCCGAGGCGGACCTCGATGCCCTCCTCGGCGAGTTCGGCGGCCCGGGCGCGGTGCGCGTCGCCGTCCCCGTTGTCGACGACGGTCACCGAAGCGCCGAGGCCGGCCAGGGCGCGGGCGGCACTGATGCCGCTCACGCCGAGGCCGGCGACGGTGATGTTCTTGCCGTGCCAGGAGGTCACTTGTCGGCTGCCCATCCCGCGTAGAAGATTCCGAGGCCGACGATCACGCACATGCCCTGGATGATCCAGAAGCGGACCACCACGAGCACTTCGGACCAGCCCTTGAGTTCGAAGTGGTGCTGCAGCGGTGCCATCCGGAAGACGCGCTTGCCGGTCAGCTTGAAGGAGCCGACCTGGATGACGACCGACATGGTGATGAGGACGAACAGGCCGCCGAGGAGGGCGATCAGGAACTCGGTGCGCGAGCAGATCGCGAGGCCGGCGAGGGCGCCGCCGAGGGCCAGGGAGCCGGTGTCGCCCATGAAGATCTTGGCGGGCGAGGTGTTCCACCACAGGAAGCCGAAGCAGGCGCCCATGAGGGCGGAGGCGACCACGGCGAGGTCGAGCGGGTCGCGCACCTCGAAGCAGGCGTTCGGGCTGGGCAGGGTCTGCGCGTTGACGCAGGACTCCTGGAACTGCCAGACGCCGATGAAGGTGTAGGCGCCGAAGACCATCACGGCGGCGCCGGTGGCCAGACCGTCCAGACCGTCGGTGAGGTTCACGCCGTTGGACATGGCGAGGATCATGAACAGCGCCCAGACCACGAACAGCACCGGTCCGAGCGACCAGCCGAAGTCGGTGACGAACGACAGCTTGTCGGAGGCCGGGGTGAGTCCGCGCGAGTCCTTGAACTGGAGCGCGAGCACGGCGAAGGCGATGCCGACGATCAGCTGGCCGGCCATCTTGGCCTTGGCGCGCAGACCGAGCGAACGCCGCTTGACGATCTTGATGTAGTCGTCCAGGTAGCCGACCAGGCCCATGCCGGCCATCAGGAACAGCACGAGCAGGCCCGAGAAGCTCGGCTCCTCACCGGTGATGACCTTCGTCAGCGCGTACGCGACCAGGGTCGCCAGGATGAAGGAGATACCGCCCATGGTGGGCGTCCCCTTCTTCCCGGCGTGGCCGCGCGGACCGTCGTCGCGGATGAACTGGCCGTAGCCCTTGCGGGCCAGCAGCTTGATCAGCAGCGGCGTACCGATGACGGTCAGGAACATGCCGATGACACCGGCGAACAGGATCTGCCTCATCGGCCGGCGACCTCGCCCTCGACAGTGCCCTCGAGCAGGGCCTGGGCCACCCGCTCCAGACCGGCCGACCTGGAAGCCTTCACCAGCACGACGTCACCCGGGCGCAGTTCACTGCGCAACAGGTCGACCGCCGCCTGCGCGTCGGACACGAGCACCGACTCCTCACCCCACGAACCCTCGTTATATGCGCCCAGTTGCAGCCAGGAGGCTTCCCTGCCCCCGACTGCGACGAGCTTGCTCACGTTGAGCCGGACGACAAGTCGTCCGACCGCGTCGTGCTCGGCGAGAGCGTCGTCTCCGAGCTCGGCCATCGGGCCGAGCACCGCCCACGTGCGTCCCCCGTTCGCCCTGGCCGCACCGCCCATCGCGGCGAGCGCGCGCAGTGCGGCCCGCATGGACTCCGGGTTCGCGTTGTAGGCGTCGTTGACGATCGTCACACCGTCCGCGCGCTCGGTGACCTCCATCCGCCACCGGGACAGCGTGCCCGCCCCGGAGAGCGCGGTGGCGATCTCCTCGACGGACATGCCCAGGACATGGGCGACGGCGGCCGCGGCGAGCGCGTTCGACACGTGGTGCTCACCGTACAGCCGCAAGGTCACGTCGCTGCACCCGGTCGGTGTGTGCAGTGTGAAGGATGGCTGCCCGGTGTCCGTCATCCGGACGTCGGTGGCCCGGATTTCGGCGTCGTCGGCCTCGCCGAAGAGGACCGTACGCGCCTTCGTACGGGCGGTCATGGCGCGAACGAGCAGGTCATCGGCGTTGAGGACGGCGACGCCGCCCTCGGCCTCGGCGGGCAGGGACTCGACCAGCTCGCCCTTGGCCTGGGCGATCTGCTCGCGGCCGCCGAACTCGCCGATGTGCGCGGTCCCGACGTTGAGCACGAGGCCGATGCGAGGGGGCGTCAGTCCGGTGAGGTAGCGGATGTGGCCGATCCCGCGGGCGCCCATCTCCAGGACGAGGTGCTGGGTGTCCTCGGTGACGCGCAGCGTCGTGATCGGCAGCCCGATCTCGTTGTTGAGGTTTCCGGGGGTCCAGACGGTCGGCGCGTGGTGCTGGAGCACCTGCGCGATGAGGTCCTTGGTGGAGGTCTTGCCGGCGGATCCGGTCAGCGCGACGACGTCGGTGCCCAGGCGGGCGACGACGGCCCGGGCCAGGGCGCCGAGCGCGGCCACGACGTCGGGGACGACGATGGCCGCCACGCCGACGGGACGGGTCGCGAGGACGCCGACGGCGCCGGCGGCGAGGGCGCGTTCGGCGTAGTCGTGGCCGTCGACGCGCTCGCCGACGAACGCGGCGAACAGGCTCCCGGGGCGGACCTCGCGGGAGTCGTAGACCACGGGACCGGTGACCTGGACGGACGGATCCGGTATGTCGTGGGGTTGCCCGCCGGTGATGTCGGCGATCTCGGCGAGGGAGAGGGCGATCACTGGTTCACCTCGGCCTGTCGGGCCTGGGTCGTTCGGTCGAGCACGAGCCGGTGCTCGATCGCGGCGCGGAGCACCGTGCGGTCGTCGAAGGGCCGTACGACACCGGCGGTGTCCTGGCCCTGCTCGTGTCCCTTGCCCGCCACCAGGACGGTGTCCCCGGGCTCGGCGCGTGCGACGGCGGCGGCGATGGCCGCGGCGCGGTCGGCGTCGACGAGGACGGTGCCGCGCTCGGCGGGCGGGACGGACACGGCGCCCTCGAACATCGTGGCGAGGATCGCGAGCGGGTCCTCGGAGCGCGGGTTGTCGGAGGTCAGGACGGCCACGTCGGCGTACCGCGCGGCCGCGGCGCCCATCGGGCCGCGCTTGGTGGTGTCGCGGTCGCCGCCGCAGCCGAGCACGATGTGCAGTCGGCCGGCGGTGACCTCGCGCAGCGCGCGCAGCACGGATTCGACGGCGTCGGTCTTGTGCGCGTAGTCGACGACGGCCAGGTACGGCTGGCCCGCGTCCACGCGCTCCAGACGGCCGGGGACGCCGGGGACGGCGGCCACGCCGTCGGCGGCGGTCTGCGGGTCGAGTCCGGCCGCGGCCAGGGTGACGACGGCCGCCACGGTGTTGGCGACGTTGAACGGGCCCGGCAGCGGCGCCTCGGCCCGTACGCGCTGCCCGTCGGGGCCGAGCAGGGTCAGGGTGGAGCTCGCCGGACCGAAGACCACGTCCTCGGCGCGCCAGTCGGCGGCCGGGTCGCCTGCGGCGGAGAAGGTGACGACCGGGATCGTCGCCTCCTTGGCGAGGCGGCGGCCGTACTCGTCGTCGAGGTTGACCACGCCCAGGCGGGCCCGGCGGGGGGTGAAGAGCCCCGCCTTCGCCTGGAAGTAGTCCTCCATGTCGGAGTGGAACTCCATGTGCTCGGGGCTGAGGTTGTTGAAGACGGCCACGTCGAAGACGCAGCCGTCGACCCGGCCGAGGACGAGGGCGTGGCTGGAGACCTCCATGGCGACGGCCTCGACACCGCGTTCGCGCATGACCGCGAACAGGGCCTGGAGGTCTGTGGCCTCGGGGGTGGTGCGCTCGGACTTGATGCGCTCGTCGCCGATGCGCATCTCGACCGTGCCGACCAGTCCGGTGCTGCGGCCGGCCGCGCGCAGTCCGCCTTCGACGAGGTACGCCGTGGTGGTCTTGCCGGAGGTGCCGGTGATGCCGATCTGGAGGAGGTCCTTGCCGGGGTCTCCGTAGATGGCCGCGGCGAGCTCGCCCATCCGGCCCCGCGGGTCCTCGACGACGAGGACGGGCAGGCCGGTCGCGGCGGCGCGCTCGGACCCGGCGGGATCGGTCAGCACGGCGGCCGCGCCGAGGGAGGCCGCCTGGGCGGCGAACTCGGCGCCGTGCATCCGGGCGCCGGCCAGGGCGGCGTACAGGTCTCCCGGGCGGACCGCACGGGAGTCGTGCGTGATCCCGGTGATCTGCGCAGCGCCTGGGGACGGGATTCCCAGCAGGGCGGCCAGCTCGCCCAGCGGGCTCGGACTGGCGGACGCGGGCCTGGGCGCTCCCGGCGGCGCTGCCGGGGCGTCTTTCTGGGCGGTTCTGGGCTGATCAGCGTGGGGCACGGCGGTGAGCGTACCGGGCGTGGCGGCCGGGCCGCGAAGTGAGGGCCCGGCCGCGGGGCCGGCGGCCGGTCGGTTCCCGGGTTCGGGGGTGATCGTTGTCACTGATGGTGCCTCACGCTTTTCTGGCGGGCAGGCCGCGGCCGTGGGTCACTGACCGGGCTTCGGACTGGGCTGGGGGGCGGGCTGGGGGCCGGGTTCGTAGGTGACGGGGAGCCCGGCGGGGGCGGATCCGGTGGGGGCGACCTGGAGGGTCTTGAGGGCGAACTCCATGACCTGCTTGTAGATGGGGCCGCAGATCTGGCCGCCGAAGTAGCTGCCCTTGGTGGGGTTCTGGATGGCGCAGTAGACGGTGATGCGCGGGTTGTCGGCGGGGGCGAACCCGGCGAAGGAGGCGGTGTAGCCCTTGTAGCGGCCGGTGGCCGGATCCACCCGGTTGGACGTGCCGGTCTTGCCGCCGACCCGGTAGCCGGGGATCTTCGCCTTGGTTCCGGTGCCCTCCTGGTCGTCGACCACGGACTCCAGCATCGCGGCGAGGGTCTTGGCCGTCTCCGGGCTGATGACCTTGGTCTGTTCGGGGGCCGGGGCCGGGGTGAACCGGCCGTCGGGTCCCTTGGTGCCGCGGACCAGGGTCGGTTCGATGCGGACCCCGCCGTTGGCGACGGTCGAGTACACGGAGGCGGCCTGCATGGCGTTGAGCGAGAGGCCCTGGCCGAAAGGAATCGTGTACTGCTGCGAGGTGGACCAGTTCTCGGGCGCGGCGAGGAGGCCCCGGGACTCACCGGGGTAGTCCAGGCCGGTGGGGCGGCCGATGCCGAACCTGGTCAGGTAGGAGTGCAGGACCTTGTTGGCCTCGGGCTGCGTCGGGCCGAGCTGTCCGGTGGCCAGGATGGTGCCGATGTTGGAGGACTTGGCGAGGACCCCGTTGAGGGTGAGGTACCAGGTCGGGTGGTCGATGTCGTCCTTGAACAGCCGGTCGCCGCGGTGCAGCCGGTTGGGCACCTCGACCCGGGTGTCGGGGGTGGCCTTCTTCTCCTCCAGCACGGCGGCCATCGAGATGACCTTGGCGGTGGAGCCGGGCTCGTAGACGTCCTGGAGCGCGGCGTTGCCCATGGCGGCGGAGCTGGCCCGGGTCAGGTCGTTGGGGTCGAAGCCGGGGGCGTTGGCCATGGCCAGCACCTCGCCGGTGCGGGTGTCCTGGACGATGACGTAGCCGCGGTCGGCCTCGGACTTGCGGACCTGCTCGGCGATGGCGCTCTGCGCCGCCCACTGGATGTCCCGGTCGATCGTCAGCTCGATGTCGTCGCCGGGGACGGCGCGCTTCTCGCTGGATCCGGCGGTGGGCACCCGGCGGCCGCCGGACTGGGCGTAGGTGATCTCCCCGTCCTTGCCGGAGAGCTTCTTGTCGAGGGAGGACTCCAGTCCGCCGCCGCCCTTGCCCTCGGCGTTGACGTAACCCAGTATCCCGGCGGCGAGGTCGCCGTTCGGGTACACGCGCTTGCTGCTGTTCTCGTTGAAGACGCCGGCGAGGACGTTGGCGCCGGGGCCGTTGCCGCGCTTGTCGGCGGCGGCCTTGTCGGCGAAGACCCGCTTGAGGTCCTTGATCTGGTTCCAGACCTGGGGGGTCTGGCGCTGGGCGAGGACCACGTAGCGGGAGTTCTTGGTCTTCAGCTTGGCGGCGATGTCCTTGGCGTCCTTGCCGAGGATGGGCGCGAGGAGTGCGGCCGCCTGCTCGGGGGCGTCGGGGGCCTTGCTGTCCTGCGGGGTGAACATCTTCGGGTCGGCGGTGATGTCGTACGCGTCGACGCTGGTGGCGAGGGCCACGCCCCGCCGGTCGGTGATCTCGCCGCGTTCCGCGGCCAGTTTGACGCTGGTGTAGCGGTTCTTGGAGGCCTCGGCGGAGAACGAGGAGGCGTCGACGGCCTGCACCTGGAGCAGGCGTACGACGAAGGCGAGCATCACGAGGGTGAGCCCGACGCCGACCAGACGCAGCCGGGGCCGGGGGCTGCCGAGCCGGATGGTGTGGGGGGTGCGGGCGGCCGCGGGGCGCCGGGTCGCGGGGCGGGAGGCCGGGCGGGAGGCGGGCCGGGCGCCGCCGGGGCGTGGTCGGGCCGGTCCGGGGACGCGCCGCCGGGGCGGCTCCCCCGCGGGGCTCATGCGGACACCGCCGCGGGCAGGGCCGGGCCGGGCAGGCCGGGGGCGTGCGAGGACCGGGTCCGGGCCTGGCCCGGGGAGCGGTGAGGGGCCGGGGTGGGGGGAGGCCCCGCGGGGCTGCCCCCGGGCACCGCGATACCGCCTTCCGTCGGGGTCACCACGTCACCTGCCTGGGTTGGGGGTGGGCTGCTGCTGGGAGGGCCGGGCCGGGGGTGCGGCGGTCGGTTCCGGGGAGGCCGGGGCAGGAGCCGGGGCCTCCTCCGGGGCCGTGGCCGCGGGTGCGGTGGGGGCCGTCGGCGTGGGCCGGCCGGGGCCGGCCTGGGCGGCGGGCGGGGCCGGGGTGGGGGTGGGGCTCGGCGGCGCGGGGGCCTGCGCCGGTGCGGCGCTGCCGCTGACGCTGCCGTCGGGGCCGAGGAAGACCGGGCTGCCGCCGGGGACCAGGCCCAGTTCGTGGGCGCGGCGCTGGAGGGCGTCGGGGGCCGAGTAGGCGTCCACGTCGCGCTGGAGGGCCTGTTCCTCGTCGGTGAGGGCGGTGGTCTCCTTCTTCAGCCGGCTGAGCTGGAAGGAGCCCTCGTTGAGGGCCGAGTTGAGGAGCAGCAGGCTGATCAGGCCGCCGGCGAGGAGGGCGACGACGAGCAGGACGAACGGCATCCGGGCCGCCTGCCCGCCGGGCCGCGGGGCGGCCGGCCGGGCACCGAGGGCCCGGCCGAGCCGGGCGGCCTGGCCCCGGGTCAGCGTGGCGACCTTCCCGGCCCTGGTCACAGCCGCGCCTCCCGGATGCGTTCGACCCCCCGGAACCTCGCGGGGGCGGCCCGCCGGTTCTCGGCGATCTCCTCCTCGGTCGGCAGTTCCGCGCCGCGGGTGAGGAGCTTCAGTTTGGGCTGGTACTTCTCGGGCACCACGGGCAGGCCGGGCGGGGCCGTGGAGGTGGCGCCCTCGGCGAAGACCTGCTTGACGAGGCGGTCCTCCAGCGAGTGGTAGGAGAGGACCGCGATGCGGCCGCCGACGGCGATCCGGTCGACCGCGGCCGGGATGGCCCGTTCCAGGCCCGACAGCTCGCTGTTGACCTCGATGCGCAGTGCCTGGAAGGTCCGCTTCGCCGGGTTGCCGCCGGTCCGCTTGGCGGCCTGCGGCAGTGCGTCGCGGATCAGTTCGACGAGCCGCGCGCTGTTGCTGAAGGGCTCCTTGTCGCGTTCGCGGACGATCGCGGAGACGATCCGCTTGGCCTGCTTCTCCTCGCCGTACTGGCGCAGGATGCGGACGAGTTCGCCGGGGGCGTAGGTGTTGAGGACCTCGGCGGCGCTGATGCCGGTCGTCTGGTCCATGCGCATGTCCAGGGGTGCGTCCTGGGCGTACGCGAACCCGCGGTCGGCCTCGTCCAGCTGCATGGAGGAGACGCCGAGGTCGAAGAGGATGCCCTGGACCGCGGGGAGGCGGAGCCCGTCGAGGACCTCGGCGAGGTCGGCGTAGATCGCGTGGACGAGGGTGGCCCGGTCGCCGAAGGGCGCGAGCCGTTCGCCGGCGAGCCGCAGGGCCTCCTTGTCGCGGTCGAGGCCGATCAGGCGGGCCTCGGGGAAGCGGGTCAGCAGGGCCTCACTGTGGCCGCCGAGGCCGAGGGTGCAGTCGACGACGACGGCCCCGGGCCTTTCCAGCGCCGGGGCCAACAGGTCCAGGCACCGCTGGAGCATCACCGGGACGTGTCGGGACTCGCTAGTCAAAGCGCCCTCTCAGATAACGGCGGGGCAGGCGTACGCGCCGCCGGTCCTCCGGGCCGGTGGGCGGAAGAGGGCCGGGCCGTACGTACGCGCCGCGCACGCGGAGTGTTCATCGGGGGCCGGGCGGCCGGTCAGGGCCGGGCTCCGGCCGGTTCGCGTCACTTTAGTGCAACGGTCGCCGCGGTCAACGAACCGCCCCGCGTGCCGTGCACGGCTCTCGGACCGAAGCGGCAAATGCCGTGAATCATCCGAACAGCCCCCGCAGTCCCACCCCTGTGGGTTAGCTCACACCGGGCGGCGTTGACGCCCTTCGTCCCCTTCTCACGCGGGACGGCCGTCGACGGTGACCACTACCGTCGTGGCCATGACGACTTCCGCACCCCTCCCCGCCGGGTCCGCGCCCGGGGCCGTCCCTCCGGGATCCGTCACCGACCGGCTCGTCGAGGCCAACCGCCGCTACGCCGCCGCGTTCGCCGACCCGGGCATGGACGCCCGCCCCGTGCTGCGCGTCGCCGTCGTGGCCTGCATGGACGCCCGCCTGGACCTGCACAAGGCCCTCGGCCTGGAGCTCGGCGACTGCCACACCATCCGCAACGCGGGCGGGGTGGTCACCGACGACACCATCCGCTCGCTCACCATCAGCCAGCGGGCCCTCGGCACCCGTGTGGTGATACTCATCCACCACACCGGCTGCGGTCTCGAAAGCCTGACCGAGGACTTCCGGCACGAGCTGGAGGACGAGGTGGGCCAGCGTCCGTCCTGGGCGGTGGAGGCGTTCCGCGACGTCGACCAGGACGTCCGCCAGTCCATGCAGCGCGTCCGCACCAACCCGTTCCTGCCCCACACGGACGATGTGCGAGGCTTCGTCTTCGACGTGCACACCGGGCTCCTGCGGGAGATCGATCCCGGCTCTTGAGTGACACAAGGCCGTGACGCCGTCAAGAATGCGGGGAGGCACCACCCGGACGGACCCGGGAAAGGTGTCCCGTGATTCGGGGTGGGCCGGCGATGCGCCAAGGGCGTCGGCCCTGGGAAATGGCCGAGGAGAACCAGGTGACGACGTATGACGACCGAGCGAGCCTCGCGGATCTGACCAGCACGGTGGACCGGGTGCGCCGGTCGGTCGAGACCGTGATCGAGGGCAAGCCCGAGGTCGTCCGCCTCGCGCTGACCGTGCTCCTCGCCGAGGGGCACCTGCTGATCGAGGACGTACCCGGCGTCGGCAAGACGATGCTCGCCAAGACGCTGGCCAAGTCCATCGACTGCTCGGTGCAGCGCATCCAGTTCACCCCGGACCTGCTGCCCTCCGACATCACGGGCGTCAGCATCTACGACCAGCAGCGCCGCGAGTTCGAGTTCAAGCCCGGCGCGATCTTCGCGCAGATCGTCATCGGCGACGAGATCAACCGCGCCTCGCCGAAGACCCAGTCGGCGCTGCTGGAGTCGATGGAGGAGCGCCAGGTCACCATCGACGGCACGACCTACACGCTGCCGAGCCCGTTCATGGTCGTCGCGACCCAGAACCCGGTCGAGATGGAGGGCACCTACCCGCTGCCCGAGGCCCAGCGCGACCGCTTCATGGCCCGCGTCTCCGTGGGCTACCCCAGCCCCGAGGCCGAGCTGCAGATGCTCGACGTGCACGGCGGCGTCAACCCCCTCGGCGACCTGACGGCCGTCGCGCACGCCCACGAGATCGTCAAGCTCATAGAGGCGGTCCGCGACGTGTACGTGGCCGAGCCCGTCCGGCGCTACGTCGTCGACCTGGTCTCCGCCACCCGGACCCACCCCGACCTGCGGCTCGGGGCCTCGCCCCGCGCCACCCTGCACCTGCTGCGGGCCGTGAAGGCCTCCGCCGCGCTCGACGGCCGGGACTACGTCCTGCCCGACGACGTCCAGACCCTGGCCGCCCCGGTCCTCGCGCACCGGCTGCTGCCCACCGCGCAGGCCCAGCTGAACCGCCGCACCGCCGAGCAGGTCGTCGCCGACATCCTCCAGCGCACGCCCGTCCCCGCCGCGCACGGCCGCGGCGAGATGCCGCCCGGCGCGGGCGCCCGGAGCTTCTGATGGGTGCCGGTGCCCCTCGCGGCGCCGGCGGTCCGGCGGACGGCGGCGGACTGCGCGCTTCCCTGTCCGGGCTGACCACCCGCGGCCGCTCCTTCGTGGCCGCCGGGCTCGCCGCGTCGATCTGCGCGTACGTCCTGGGCCAGGGGGCCCTCCTGCGGGTGGGCCTGCTGCTGGCCGTGCTGCCGCTGATCTGCGTGTACGCCCTGCACCGCACCCGCTACCGGGTCTCCGGCAGCCGCCGGCTGAGCCCCGGGCGGGTGCCCGCCGGCGCGGAGGCCCGCGTACAGCTGCGGATGGACAACGTCTCCCGGCTGCCCACCGGCCTGCTCATGCTCCAGGACCGGGTGCCCTACGTCCTCGGTCCGCGGCCGCGGTTCGTCCTGGACCGGGTCGAGCCCGGCGGGCGGCGCGAGGTGTCCTACCGGGTCCGCTCCGACCTGCGGGGCCGCTATCCGCTGGGCCCGCTCCAGCTGCGGCTGACCGACCCGTTCGGGCTGGTCGAGCTGACCCGCTCGTTCAGCTCCTACGACACCCTGACCGTGGTGCCCCGCACCGAGCCGCTGCCGCCGGTCCGGCTGACCGGCGAGTCCAACGGCTACGGCGACGGCAGCCGCCGCTCGCTGGCCCTGGCCGGCGACGACGACGTGATCCCGCGCGGCTACCGGCGCGGCGACGACCTGCGCCGGGTGCACTGGCGCTCCACCGCCCGCTACGGCGAACTGATGGTCCGTCGCGAGGAGCAGCCCCAGCGCAGCCGGGCCACCGTCCTGCTGGACACCCGGCGCCTCGCCTTCGACGGCGCCGGCCCCGACTCCGCCTTCGAGTGGGCCGTCTCGGCGGCCGCCTCCAGCCTCGTGCACGTCCTGGAACAGGGCTTCTCCGCACGGCTCCTCACCGACGCCGGCACCTCGGTGCCCGGCGACGGCGCCGGCGGCTTCTCGGCCGGCGGGCAGGAGTCCGCCGAGGCGGCCGGGCTGATGATGGACACCCTCGCCGTGATCGGACACTCCGACGGCGCGGGCCTGTCCCGGGCCTACGACGCCGTGCGCGGCGCGGGCGGGTTCGGCGAGGGCGGCGGCGACGGGCTCCTCGTGGCGTTCCTCGGGGACACCGACGACGTACAGACCGAGCTGGCCGCGAAGATGCGCCAGCGCACCTCGGGGGCGGTGGCCTTCGTGCTGGACACCGCCGCGTGGGGCGGGGCCCCCGCGGCGGGGCACGAGGTGCCCCCGCTGGAGGAACGACTGCGCAGGCTGCACGAGGCCGGCTGGACGGCGCTGGCCGTCCGGCCCGGCACGGCCTTCGCGGAGCTGTGGCGACAGGCCGGGGCCGCACGGGCCGGTACGGGAACGAGCGGAGGCCGGGAATGAGCGGGCGGGCGAAACTGACCGTGTTCGCGGCGCTGGCGACGCTGCTCACCGCGTGGTCCCTGACCCCGCTGGTGGAGTCGCAGGCCTGGCTGCTGCAGGCGGGACTGCTGCTGATCGTGCAGAGCGCGGTCGGGGCGGGGGCCCGCCGGGTGCCGGTGGGCCGGTCGCTGACCGTGGCCGCGCAGCTGCTGGTGTCGGTCCTGCTGCTGGCGCTGCTGTACACCGGGAAGGGCGGGTCCGACGGGGACGGCCCGCTGGCCTACCTGGTGACGGACTTCGGCGCGCTGTTCGCGCAGGGCGCCCGGGACGTCGGCGAGTACGCGATACCCGCGCCCCTGACGGACGGCATCCAGCTGCTCCTGGTGTGCGGGGTGCTGCTCATCGGGCTGCTCGTGGACGTCCTGGCCGTGGGCGCGCGGACGGCGGCCGCGGCCGGGCTCCCGCTGCTCGCGCTGTACTCGGTGGCCGCGGGCCTCTCGGGCGCCGGGGAGGCCTCCTGGGTCTCCTTCCTGCTGGCGGGCTGCGGCTACCTGATGCTGCTGCTGTCGGAGGGCCGCGACCGCCTCGCGCAGTGGGGCCGGGTCTTCGGCGCGGCCCCGCGCGGCCGCGGGGCGGCCGACTCGGGCATCAGCAGCAGCGGCGGCCGGGCCATGGCGCCGGTGCGCTTCGGCCGGCGCATCGGTGCGCTGGCCCTCGGCCTGGCGCTGGTCGTGCCGGCGGCGCTGCCCGCGCTCGGCGACGGACTGCTCGGCGGCCGGAAGGACGACGGGGAGGCCGGCCGGCCCGGCGGGACGATCTCGGCGGTCAATCCGCTGGTCTCCCTGCAGAGCAACCTCAACGCGCAGGACAACCGGGTGGTGCTGAGCTACCGGACGAACAACCCCCAGCAGCAGGAGCAGTACCTGCGGATCCTCGCCCTGGACGAGTTCAACGGCGTGAAGTGGGAGGCCTCGGGGCGGGCGCTGTCCGACGTCCCGAAGCAGTGGCCGACCCCGCCCGGGCTCGGGGACACCGTCCGCGGCACCGCCACGGAGGTCACCACCACCCTGTCGGCGGCCGACACGTACACCCAGCGCTACCTGCCGATGCCGTATCCGGCGACGTCGGTGGAGATCGGCGGGAAGTGGCGATTCGAGCCGGCCGGCCGGACGCTGGTCGGCGACCAGCTGAGCCGGGACCGCTACCAGAGCGTCCAGGGCGCGCAGTACCGGGTGACGAGCCTGCAGCTGAAGCCGACGGTGGAACAGCTGCAGAAGGCCCCCTCCCCCAACCCGGCGATCCGCGGCGAGTACACGAGGCTCCCGGACAACCTGCCGCCGGTGGTCGCGGAGACCGCCCGCCGGGTGACGCAGGGCGCGAAGGACGACTACACGCGGGCGGTCAGGCTCCAGGACTTCTTCGCGGTGTCCGGCGGCTTCCGCTACGACACGCGGACGAACTCGGGCACGGGCCCGGACGCGGTCGCCCGGTTCCTCCAGGACAAGGAGGGATTCTGCATCCACTTCGCGTTCTCGATGGCGGCGATGTCGCGTTCGCTGGGCATCCCGGCGCGGGTCGCGGTGGGCTTCACCCCCGGTGAGAAGCAGTCGTCCGGGCTGGTGAACGTCTCGATGCGGGACGCGCACGCCTGGCCCGAGCTGTACTTCGAGGGGGTGGGCTGGACCCGGTTCGAGCCGACGCCCCGGTCCGGCATCAACATCCCGGACTACTCCCGGGCGCAGGCCCCGGCCACCCAGCCGTCGGCGCCGGCGCCGCTGCCGTCGCAGAGCGCCGCGGCACAGCCGTCGACGGGGCCGTCCGCGACCCCGGAGTGCCCTCCGACGCTGAAGAAGCTCGGCGAGTGCGGCACCACCACGCCCGCGCAGGCCGCGGCCGCGGGCGACGGCCCGTCGGTGACCACGGTCCTCGGCTGGACGGCGGCCGTGCTCGCGGTGCTCGCCCTGCCGTTCCTGCCGGTGCTGTGGCGGGGCAGGCTGCGGTCGCGCCGGCTGGGCACCGGCGAGGTGCTGACGGCCTGGCGGGAACTGGGCGACACCGCCTGGGACGTGGGCGTCGTACCGGACGAGGCGCTGTCCCCGCGCCGGGCGGCCCACCGGATCGTCGAGCTCGGCCACCTCGAACGGGACGCCGCCGAGGCGGTGCACCGGGTGGCGGGTGCGGTGGAGCGGGCCCTGTACGCGCCGCCGGGCGCGGAGGTCTCGTATCCGGGTCTGGCCGAGGACGTGCTGACGGCCCGTACGGGGCTGATGGCGGGGGTGACCCGGCCGGCCCGGGTGCGCGCCCTGCTGCTGCCCCGGTCCGCGGCCCGGATCTCCTGGGCGGTGGCGGCCCGCCGGTCGGCGGCCGCCTCGGCGGTGTCGGCCCGGCTGGCGGACCTGCGCACCAGGCTCCCGCTGCGCGGACGGGCCTGACCGGACAACACGGAAGCCGCGGACGCGGCAGGCTCGATCCCCCCGAGCCCGCCGCGTCCGCGGCTTCCCTGCGCCGGGACCCGATCTCCCCCGCCCGGCGCCGGAAGGAGGTACCCGGTCCGCTCCGCAGCCCCGTGTCGGCGGTGCGGACCGGGTCTCCTGTCCGTTGCTCCCAGTCTGACGTCCGCGCAGGTGGGAGCCCATCCGCGCGGGTACTCATCCCCGTACTGGGTACGGATACTCAGTGCCCGGCAGCACCACCAGTTGTACTGGCCCGCGCCGCCGGACCACACCGCCGACCGGGGGGTGCCGCGCGGGTCAGCGGCTGCCGCTGACCCGGCCCCGCAGCAGCAGCGACAGCGCCGAGTGCACGTCGTCGAGGGACCGCTCGCGCTGGAAGGACTGCCAGTCCAGGGCGGCCACCAGCACCATGCCCACCAGGGCCGCCGCGGTGAGCTGCACGTCGATCTCGGCGCTCAGCTCACCGCGCTCCACGCCCTCGCGCAGCACGTTCTCCACGACGGCCACCGCTTCCTGGCGGACCACCATGAGGGTGGACTGCCAGGTGCGGTTGGTGCGCCACAGCTCGGCGACGTAGAGCTGGGTGAAGGCCGGGTAGCGGTCGATGAAGACCAGGCCGGCGCGGATCATCCCGTCGAGTGCCTCGACGCGGCTGCCGCCACGGGCCTCGGTCTCCTCGGCCGCCGTCCGCAGGGACGCCGTCAGCAGCCCGACGCCGTGCCGGAGCAGCTCCTCGAAGAGCTCGTTCTTGCTGGCGAAGTTGTAGTAGACCGTCCCCTTCGCCACGCCCGCCCGTTCGGCGATCTCGTCGACGGTGGTCGCGGAGAAGCCCTTCTCGGCGATGAGGGTGACGGCCGCTTCGTAGAGCTTCTGCCGGGTGGCCTGCCGGCGTCCGCCGCCGGTGCCCGTACCGGTCCTGCTGCTTTCCATGGCGCTGATTGTCACAGGTCGACACTTCCCTACAGGCTCAGTTCGGGGTGCAGCCGGTCCATGGTCCACACCTGCTTGCCGCGGGCGGCGAGCGCGGTGAGGGCGAGGGCGCCCGCGGTGAAGGCGATCAGCACCGCGCAGCCCTGCCAGACCGGGGTGAGGTCGCCGCCGGTGATGAGGCGGCGCAGGCTCTCCACGATGTACGACATCGGCAGGTACGGGTGGACGGCGTTGAAGAAGTCCGGGCTGGTCTGCACGGGGTAGGTGCCGCCCGCCGAGGTCAGCTGGAGCATCAGGACGGCGAGGACCAGGATGCGGCCGGCGGCCCCGAACTTGGCGTTCAGCCACTGGACGATCGCGGCGAAGCAGCCGGTGACCAGCATCAGGAAGGCCACGGTGAGGGCCGGGTGGGCCATCTCCAGGCCGAGGCCCGGGGCCCAGTGGAGGACCGCCATCAGCAGGCTCACCTGGGCCGCGCCGAGACCCGCGACGGGCAGCCAGCCGGCGAGCGCGACCCGCCAGGGGGACGCGCCGGCCGCCAGGGCCCGCTTGTTCATCGGGGCGATCAGCATGTAGGCGACCATGGCGCCGACCCACAGGGACAGCGGGATGAAGTAGGGCGCGAAGCCGGTGCCGTAGTTGGGCGCCTTGTGCAGGGACTGGTTGGCGAGCCGGATCGGGTCCGCCATGACCTCGGTGCGGGCGTCGCGCTGCTGCTGGTCGTAGTCGGGGATCTTCCCGGCGCCCTCGTGCAGGCCGCCGGCGAGTTCGCCGGTGCCGTCGACGAGCTTGTACATGCCGCTGTCGAGGGTGCGGGCGCCGTCGCCGAGCTTGCCGACGCCGTCGCTGAGGGCGCCGGAGCCGTTGGTGGCGGAGCCGATGCCGGTGTGGAGCTGCGCCATGCCGGTGGCGACCTTCTGGGCGCCGGCGTTGAGCGCGTTGACCTTGGCGACGGCCGCGTCGAGGTCGCCCGCGAGCTGCGGGGCCTTGGTGGAGAGCTCGCGGGCCTTGTTCTCCAGGTCGGTCAGCTGGGTGCGGAGCTTGCCGATGTCGGCGTTGCCGTTCTTGAGCACGGTGCTGACGTCCCCGCTGAGCAGGGCGGCTTCGGCCATGTCGTCCTTGACCCGCTTCAGGTCGGGGCAGGAGGCGAGGTGGGGCTCGGCGCCCGGGGTGACGCAGTGCTTGGTGTAGTAGGCGTCGGCGCCGGAGGAGGCGCGCTTGGCGGCGGCCGCGGCGGCGGGGGCCTTCTCCGCGACGGTGTCGAGGTGGTTGTTGACCACCTTGGCGCTGTCGGCGACGAGCTTGGCGGTGTCCGCGAGGTTCTTGGGGTCCTTCACGAAGGGACGGGCCTTGTCGGCGGCGCCGTTGACCTTGTCGGCGAGGGCCTGGGTGCCGTCCGCGACGTCCTTGGAACCGGTCTCCAGCTTGCCTGCGGCCGTGTTGAGCTTCTTCAGGCCGCCGTTCAGCTCGCCGGTCTTCTCCTTGGCGGTGTCGAGGCCGTCGGCGAGTTCCTTCGCGCCCTCCTGCGCCTTGCCCGCACCGTCCTTGAGCTTGTCGGCGCCGTCGGCGGCCTCGGCGGTCTTGTCGTGGAGGTCGGAGAAGTTCACGAAGATCTTGTCGAGGAAGCCGCGGGAGGCGTTGGTGGACGCCGCCGTGCGGACCTCGGAGAAGACGGTGCGCGAGATCGATCCGACGATGTAGTTGTTGGCGTCGTTGGTGCGGACCTGGAGGGCGCCGGTGGTGGGGTCGTCACCGGAGCTGGAGGCGATCTTCTCGCTGAAGTCCGCGGGCATGGTCAGGGTCAGGTAGTACTTCCCGTCCTCCAGGCCCTTCGCGGCCTCCTTGGCGCCGACCTCGCGCCAGTCGAAGGTCTTGCTGTCGCGGAGCTTCTTGGTGATCTCGTCGCCCGCGTCCACGCGCTTGCCGTCGACGGTCGCGCCGCGGTCGGCGTTGACGAGGGCGACGGGCACCCGGTCGAGACGGCTGTAGGGGTCCCAGAAGGACCAGAGGTACAGGGCTCCGTAGAGCAGCGGGAGCAGGAGCAGCGCGACGAGGGCGGCCCGGGGCAGCTTCCCCCGCCCGAACCGCTTCAGCTCAAGCGCGGCCAGCTTCGGCGAGCGCATCGTCCGCCCCCTTCGTGTCGTCGTTGTCGGTGCCGCGGTCGGTGTCCGCGTCGGTGGCGCTGCCGGTGTCCGTGGCGGTCCCGGCCGCGGGCTTCGTCGTGGGCTCGGGTTCGCCGGCGGCTGGTTCCTCCGCGGGCTCCGCGGGCTCCGCGGGCTCCGCGGGCTCCGCGGGCTCCGCGGGCTCCGCGGGCTCCGCGGGCTCCGCGGGCTCCGCGGGCTTCGCGTCCGGCCCGGCGGGCTTCGCGGCGGCCCCCCAGGTGATCTTCCGGTCGGGGGTCTCCGCGGTGCGCTTCCCCTTCGGTTCCGCGGCGCCTTCCCGCGGCCCCTCCTCGTCCTGCGGGCCGGTGCGCAGGACCACCGCGTCGGCGGGGGCCTCGCTGCACACCGCGAGGACGGTGGTCCCGGCGGCCGCGATCGAGCGGAGCAGGGCCCAGGCCTCGGTGCGCTCGGTGTCGGAGAGCTTCAGGTCCAGGTCGTCCAGGGCGAGCAGCCGCGGCGACCCGAGCAGCGCGATGGCGACGGACAGCCGTACGGCCTCCAGCCGCTCCAGGTCGCGCACGGAGGTGCGTTCGCCCTTCGGCAGGGTCCCGAGGTCGAGTCCGGCGGCGGCCAGGGCGGCCTGGATCCGGGCCTCGGCGGCGGCGCGGCGCTCGGCCCGCGGCCGGAACAGGGCGCGGACCGGGGCGTCGTAGCGGCGCTGGAGCAGAGCACCCTCGCGCAGCTGCTCGGCGACGGTGAGGGCCTGGTCGAGGTCGTTGACCCCGGGGACGTGGCCGAGGGCGGCGATCCGGCGGACCGCGGCCATCTTCCTCGGCAGCCGGTGCGGGCCGATCTCGGCGTGCCCCTCGGTGGGTTTCATCCGTCCGGTGAGGGCAAGGAGCAGGCAGGTCCGGCCGGTGCCGGAGGGGCCTTCGATCGCGATGAGCGAGCCGGGCCGCGCGTCGAGGCCGATCCCCCGGACGACCCAGCCGCGCGGGCCCTTGATCCCGAAGTCCTCGGCCTTGACGGCCGCGCCGTGCGGGCTGTCCACGCCATCCCCCTTCTTTTTGAACTGACCAGTCAGTTCAAAAACTATCACCTGTCGGAGCATCACCTGCGCATCGGGGGGCAGTTGATGGGCATACGACCGAAAAGGTGCAGGTCAGCGGGATTGTCAGTGGTGAGCGTCACCATGGGAGCAACGCATCGACAGGAGGTTCGTCATGGCCACACCGTCCCCGTCCCCTGTCCACCCCGTCCTGCGCAAGTCGGCGGCACCGCCGGCCGCACTGGACCTGCTCGCCAAGGCCCGCAGCGGCCTGGCAGAGGCCGCCCGGCTCACCCGGCCCAACGAGCGCTACGCCACCGCGCACCTCGCCGCGCTGCGCACCGCGGCGGCGGTGCTCGCCGCGCGCGCCCGGCCTGAGCCGGCCAACCCGCGGCGCCGGCCCCGGATCCGCAGCGCATGGGAGGTGCTGCCCGAGCTGGCGCCGGAGCTCTCCGAGTGGAGCGCGCTCTTCGCCTCCGGCGCGGCACGGCGGGCCCGGGCCGAGGCGGGGATACCGGACGCGGCCACCGGCCGGGACGCGGACGATCTGGTGCGCGCCGCCTCGATGTTCCTGCGCCTGGTGGAGCGGATGCTGGCCGCGGCGATGCCCCAGGAGGTGCTGCCGCCCGCCGTGCCGGAGCCCCGTCCGGAGCGTCCGGACGCGGGATGAGCTGCCCGGCAGTGGAAGGCAATAGGGTGGGGCACTGACCGCTCATCCTTAACCGCGCCGAGGAGCCATCAGCCGTGTCGGACACTTCCCGCCCCCGTGCCTCCCTCCGCACCGCCGTGGTGTGGGAGGTCCTGAAGGAGGCGCTCGACCGCCGGGCGAAGGCGACCGGACGGGACGTGCTGGACGTGCTGGACACCGGTGGCGGCACCGGCAAGTTCGCCGTGCCGGTGGCCCACCTGGGCCACCGGGTGACCGTGGTGGACCCCAGCCCGAACGCCCTGTTCGGGCTGGAGCGCCGGGTCTCCGAGGCGGGCGTGGCCGACCTCGTCCGCGGCGTCCAGGGCGACGCCCAGGGCCTCCTGGACGTCGTCGAGCGGGACGCGTACGACGTGGTGCTCTGCCACGGCGTGCTGGAGTACGTGGACGACCCGGCCGAGGGCGTGGCCAACGCGGTGGCCGCCCTGCGCTCCGGCGGCACGCTCAGCCTGCTGGCCGCCGGCCTGGGCGGGGCCGTGCTCGCCCGTGCGCTGGCCGGCCACTTCACCGAGGCCCGGACGGCCCTGGCCGACCCGGCCGGCCGCTGGGGCTCGGGCGACCCGGTCCCGCGCCGCTTCACCGCCGAGCAGCTGTCCGGCCTCGTCGGGGGCGCCGGGCTGGAGGTCGGCGCCGTCCACGGCGTGCGGATCTTCGCCGACCTCGTCCCCGGCGTCCTGGTGGACACCGAGCCGGGCGCCGTGGAGGCGCTGCTGCGCCTGGAGGAGGCCGCCGCCGAGCTGCCCGCCTTCCACGCGGTGGCCACGCAGTTGCACGTCCTGGGCGAGAAGCAGGCCTGATCTGCGCTCTTCCGCGCACCCAGTCTCCCGCAGACCCTCCGCACCGGAGCTCGGCCCCGTATGATCGGGACCAGTGACCGGCATGGTGAACGGGCCATTGGGGAATAACGGCCTCAGTGACCGCTCCTGCGGCGGTACGGTTTTCGCAGTGGCTGTACCAACTGTGCGTTTCTGCGACCGACCATTTCGGAAGGTGCGCAGTGGGCGGGTGTCACGGGGGCGATTCCCCGCCTATCCTGAAGGGGACCCCTGGTCGCCACCCCCGCGACCGACGGATGAGGAGGACTCCCGTGCCGCTCTCGGAGCACGAGCAGCGAATGCTCGAGCAGATGGAGCGAGCGCTGTACGCCGAAGATCCCAAGTTCGCGACAGCGCTTGAGGGTAGCGGACTGCGTACGTACACCCGGCGACGGGTCTACCAGGCAGTCGCAGGCATTGTGGTGGGTATCGCGCTCCTCATGACCGGTGTGATCATTCCGAACGTGCTCTGGATCAGCGTGGTGGGATTCCTCGTCATGCTGGGATGCACGGTCCTGGTGGTCACCGGTTGGCGCAAGGCCCCCAAGCCTGGCGAGCAGCCCGTCTCCGGCAGTACCGGCGGTTCGGCCCGCGGCCACAACCGGCAGCGTCGGTCGATGATGAACCGCATCGAGGACAGGTGGCAGCGCCGCCGTGACGAGCAGGGGCAGTAGCCGGCCCCCGAACGCGTGAGTGAAGGGACGGCCGTCGTCGTGCGGCCGTCCTTTCGCCTCTCCGCGCCGCACCCCGCGTACGGCATGATGATCCAATGAGTGTGCTCCCCCTGGTCTTCACCAGCGGCTGGGCCAGTGGGATCAACGCCTACGCCGTGGTCCTGCTGCTCGGCATCTTCGGCGCGACCGGCCTGACCGACGACGTGCCCGCGTCCCTGCAGCGCACGGACGTGCTCATCGCCGCCGCGATCCTGTTCCTCTGCGAGGCCGTCGCCGACAAGATCCCGTACGTCGACTCGATATGGGACGCCGTCCACACCGTGATCCGCCCGCTGGCGGGCGCCGTGATCGGTGCGCTGCTGGCCGGCCAGAGCGGCTCGCTGTCCGACCTGAGCGCCGCCGCCCTCGGCGGTTCCACGGCCCTGGCCAGCCATTTCGTCAAGGCCGGCACCCGAATGGCGATCAACAGCTCGCCCGAGCCGTTCACCAACGTCGCCATGAGCATCGCGGAGGACCTCGGCGTCGCCGGCCTGGTCACCTTCGCGATCTTCCACCCGGTGCCCGCGGCGATCATCGCGGCCGTGCTGCTGGCCCTGGGGCTGGCCGTACTGGTCTTCCTCTGGAGCCGGATCCGCCGCTTCCTGCACCGCCGGGCGCAGCGCCGGGAGGAGAAGCGGCTGGCCTCCGAGGTCCGCGCCACGACCGGCGGGCCACCCCGCTGACCACCGGGCCCCGCACGGGGCCATAGGCTCGGCCGCATGGCACGAATTGCGGTGATCGGCGCGGGCATGGGCGCGATGGCGACGGCGGCCCGGCTTGCGGTCGCGGGGCACCGGGTGACGGTGTACGAGCGCTCCGGAACCTTCGGCGGGGCCGTCGGGTGGTACGAGCGCGACGGCTTCGCCTTCGACACCGGGCCCGGGCTGCTGCACCTGCCCGCCGTCTACCGCGACCTCTTCGTGAAGACCGGGAAGCGGTCCCTGGAGGACTGCGTCGACATGGCCCAGGCGAACCCGGCGGTCCGGCACGTCCTGCCCCGCCACGGCATCGACGTCACCCTCCCCGGAGCCTCGCACGGCGGTGTCGCGGCCGCCCTCGACGGCGCCTTCGGGCAGGGCTCGGGCGAGCGCTGGAACGGCGTCCTCGGCCGGGCCCGGGACGTCTGGGACGCCACCCGCCGCCCGCTGCTGGAGGAGCCGCTGCGCGAGGGCGCCCGGCAGGCGCTGGGCACCGACCCCTATCCGGCCGTGCGGCGCAGCGGGCTGCTGCGCCGCCGCCCCCCGACCCTGGCCGAGGTGGCCGGACGGGAGCTGGGCGGCCCGCTCGCCGAGGTCCTGACCGGCCTGGTGCGCACGTACGGGGTCGATCCGGTGTCGGCGCCCGGCTCGGCGACGGTGCTGGCGTACATGGAGCAGACCTTCGGCAGCTGGTACGTGCGCGGCGGGATGCGGGCGCTGGCCACCGCCGTGTACGAGCGCTGCCTGGAGCGGAAGGTGGAGTTCGTCTTCGGGGCGGAGGTCCGCGAGGTGCTGGTCCGGGACGGCCGGGCGGCGGGCCTGCTGCTGGCCGACGGGTCCGAGCGGGCCGCCGACTCCGTCGTCTGCGGGATCGACCCGCGGCTGCTGCCGGCCGCCTCGCCGTCCCGGTCGCCGGAGGCGGTCCCCGCCCGCGGGGAGGACGTGCCGGGCCGGACCACGCTGCTGCTGGCGCTGCGCGGCGCCCGGCCCGCCGGGACGGTCCACCGCACCCTCGTCCACTCCGCGGGGGCCCCGGTCACCGTGATGCGGCCCGACGACCCCGCCACCCGGCCCGACGGGGACCACGAGGCGGTCACCGTGAGCGCCGTGCACGGCCCGGGGACCGCGGAGCCCGAGGAGCTGCTGAACCTCGCGGAGAAGGCCGTACAGGGCCTGCGGGAGCGGCTGTTGTGGCAGGAGGTGCGCACGCCCGCCGACGTCGAGGCGGCGACGGGCGCGCCGGGCGGCGCGGTGCCGCCGCCCGCCCTCGCGGGCGCCGGGGGCCGGCTGCTGTACCCGGGCAACGCCACCGCCGTGCCCGGGCTGTTCCGGGCGGGCGGCTGGGCACATCCGGGCGGCGGGCTCGCCCACGCCGGGATGACGGGGGCGCTGGTGTCCGGGCTGATCGTCGAGGGGGCCGGCTTCCGCGGCTCGCAGTGAGCCGCGCGGACCCGGCCCCGCCGGTCAGTAGCGGTACTGCTCGTACCCGTCCTGCTGCGGGTACGGGTACTGCGGCGGCTCCTGGCCGTCCTGCGGGTAGGCCTGGCCGGCGCCGTCGGTGGACCGCTGCTGCGGGACCCAGACCCCGCCGGGCGGGGTGTCGGTGGAGTACTGCTGCTGACCGTAGTCGGCGTACGGGGCGTAGTCGTACGGCTGGGACGGGGCGACCCCGCCGCCGGTGCCGATGTACGGGTCCGAGTAGGCGGCGTAGACCTGGGGCTGGTCACCCGTGGGGTAGCCGCCCGAATAGTCGTAACCGCCCTGGTTCTGCTGGTCGTAGTAGGCGGCGTACTGGTGCGCGTCCTGCTCGGCCGTGGTGAACGGCGAGGCGAAGGCGGCCGTCTGCGCGGCGTCCGGCGCCGGGGCGAAACTCTGTATGCCGTAGGACCCGGTGTCCTCGGGCACCGGCTCCGGGCTGTAGACCTCCGCGGGCGGGGCCGGGGAGCGGAACTCCCTTTCCTCCGCGGCGGCCTGCGCGTCGTCGTACTCCAGCGCGGTGACCTGGAGGGCCGGTTCGCCCGGCGCCTCGGCCCCGGAGCGGCGCCGCTTGGTCTGCTTCCGTACGGGCTCCCCGCCGCGGCGCAGCGCCCAGCCGGCGACGAAGCCCTTGCGGAAGGACAGCGTGACGAGGGTCTGGCCCACGGCGAAGGCGGCCGCGCCGGCCCCGATGACGGGCACGGAGGGCAGGATCACCCCGGCGACCACGCCGAGGAAGCCGGCGAAGGCGAGCAGGCGCCAGCGCAGCCGGGCCTTGTACTGCATCAGGACCTCGGCTAGCAGCCACAGCGCGACGATGCCGAACGCGATGTAGAGGACCGTCATTCCCATGCAAGGCCCCTCTCGGTGCGGCCGTCACACGGGTGCGGCCGGTCAGGCCCGCTGGTGCAGGCCCAGGTTCTCGTAGATCTCGAGAGTCGCCGTGGAGTTGTTCAGCGTGATGAAGTGCAGCCCCGGGACACCCTCGGACAGCAGCCGCGCGCAGAACTCCGTGGCGAACTCGATTCCAATGGAGCGTACAGCGGCCGGATCGTCCTTGACGGCGAGCATGCGCTCTTTCACGTCCGCGGGGAAGACCGCGGTGCTCAGCTGGGGCAGCCGGTCGAGCTGCTTGATGCCCACAACAGGCATGACCTCGGGGATGATCGGGGTGTCGCAGCCGTGCTTCTCGGCGCTGTCGCGCAGCCGCAGATAGTTCTCGGGATCGAAGAACATTTGGGTGATCGCATAGTCCGCGCCCGCACGGCACTTGTCCACGAAGTGCCGGATGTCCGTATCCCAGTCGGCGGAACGCGGATGCATCTCGGGGAAGGCGGCGACGCCGACGCAGAAGTCGCCGGACTCCTTGAGCAGCCGGACCAGGTCCGCCGCGTAGTGCACGCCCTCCGGGTGCGGCACCCAGTCGCCCATCGGGTCGCCCGGCGGGTCACCGCGCAGGGCGAGCATGTTCCGGATGCCGGCGTCGGCGAACTGGCCGATGACGTGGCGCAGCTCGGCGATCGACTGGTCCACCGCGGTGAGGTGCGCGACGGGCGTCAGGGTGGTGTCGGCGGCGATCTCCTGGGTGGCCTTGACCGTGCCGCCGCGGGTGGAGCCGCCGGCCCCGTAGGTCACGGAGACGAAGCTCGGGGATACCGCCTCGATCCGACGCAGTGCGTTCCAGAGGTTGCGTTCGCCCTTCTCGGTCTTCGGGGCCCAGAACTCGAAGGAGTACGAGCGCCCGGACGCGAGGAGGTCGCGGACCGTGTGTGCACGGTCCGACCAGGTGGAAGCGGTACCAAGGGCCATGGGGGCAGGTTAGACGCGGGCGGGCGGACACCGAAGCCGTGTCCGCCTTTTGGACAGGTTTTTGGACACTTGCCGTGTCGGGCCGGGCCCGGCGGGGCTTTCGTGCAAAGGGAGGCGCGGAATGCCACCGGCCGTCCGGGCCGGTGGCGGAGCCTACGGGGCCGGGGCCTGCGGCCCGTGCCTGCGGGGTCAGGCCAGGCGCGCCCGGATCCGGCCCGCCAGCTCCGCGGCGGCGGCACCGGGGTCGGAGGCCTCGGTGAGGGCGCGGACCACCACGACCCGGGTGGCGCCGGCGTCCAGCACCTGGTCCAGGTTCGTGCTGTCGATGCCGCCGATGGCGAACCAGGGGCGGTCCTGCTCCAGGGAGGCGGCGTACCGGACGAGGTCCAGGCCGGGGGCGTGCCGGCCGGGCTTGGTGGGGGTGGGCCAGCAGGGGCCGGTGCAGAAGTAGTCCACGCCCGGTTCGGCGGCGGCCGCCGCGACCTCGTCCTCCGCGTGGCAGGAACGGCCGATCAGCACCTGCCCGCCGAGGATGGCGCGGGCCGCGGGGACGGGGATGTCGCCCTGGCCGAGGTGGAGGACGTCGGAGCCGATCGCGTGGGCGACGTCGGCCCGGTCGTTCACGGCGAGCAGCCTGCCGTGGCGGCGGGCGGCCTCGGCGAAGACCCGGAGGTGCTCCAGCTCCTCCCCCGCCTCCATGCCCTTGTCGCGGAGCTGGACGACGTCCACGCCGCCGGCCAGGACGGCGTCGAGGAACTCGGGGAGGTCTCCCTGCCGCTTGCGCGCGTCCGTGCAGAGGTAGAGCCGGGCGTCGGACAGCTGCATTGGGTGTACCCCCCGTGATGGACGACGGTGCGCGGGCCGGCGGGGGCCCGCGCACCGTCGTGTGGTGCGGATGCGAAGCGGGTCAGAGGGCGAGCGCCTGGGCGCGGCGCTTCACCTCCGTGCCGCGATTCTCGCTCAGCGCCTGGGCGGGGGTGCCCGGCAGGGTCGGGTCCGGGGTGAAGAGCCACTCCAGCATCTCCTCGTCGGAGAAGCCGTCGTCGCGCAGTACGGTCAGCAGACCGACGAGCCCCTTGACCACCTTGTCGCCGTCGATGAAGGGGGCGGGCACCTGCAGGGCGCGGTTCTCGCCCCGGCGGACTGCGATGAGCTGGCCTTCCTTGACCATCTGGCGGACCCGGGTCACCTCGACGTCCAGCATCTCCGCGATGTCGGGGAGGTACAGCCAGTCGGGGACGAGGGAATCGGTCTTTGCGTCAATCTCGGTCACGGGCCAAGCCTGCCACCTCCCACCGACAGCCGGTACCCGGGCGGCCCGTCCGTGGCGGTCCGCCCGCTCCGCGGCACTAGGAAGTGTCGTCAAAGTGGCGTCGGCCGCCCGGAGGGCGGGGTCGGCGGGGTCTGGCGCGTGCGATCGCAAGGCGGAGGAGGGAATCGACGCGGAGCGTCGGTGACCGACGACAACGCGGCGAGCGTGCGTACCAGACCCCGCCGACCAGACGGGACTTTGACGACACGACCTAAACCGCGGCCGACTTCAGCGGGATCGCGGGGTCGGCGACCCGGGCTGGGTCCACGGGGAGCGCGGCCTCGACGAGCCTGCGGCCCTGCGCCAGGTCGCGGGGCCGGCCCACGGCCAGGACCGCGACCAGGGCGCCGTCCCTGAGCCAGCACACGGACCAGGCCTCCTGCGCCGGGTCGCCGCGCAGGACCAGGGTGTCGGCCTCGCCGTGGTGGCCCGCGTACTGGACGAAGCGCCCGAACTGCTCCGACCAGAAGTAGGGCACCGGGTCGTAGGCCACGGCCGGTCCGCCCGCCAGGATGTTGGCGGCGACCGCCTTCGGCCCCTGGAGCGCGTTGTCCCAGTGGTGCACGAGGAGCCGCTCGCCGTGGCGTGCGGACGGGAAGGAGGCGCAGTCGCCGACGGCGTACACCCCGGGCAGGGAGGTCCGCAGCCAGGCGTCGGCGGTGACGGAGCCGTCGGGTCCGAGGTCCACTCCGGATCCGGCCAGCCAGCCGGTGTCGGGCCGGGCGCCGATGCCCACGACGACCGCGTCGGCGGGCAGCGCGCGCCCGTCGGCGAGGAGGACCCGGCCCTCCTCGATCCCCGCGACCCGCACGCCGGTGACGAGCTCGGCGCCGGCCTGCGCGTACCAGCCGGCCATGGCGTCGGCCACCTCGGCCGGCATGGCTCCGGCGAGCACCCGCTCCGCCGCCTCGACGACGGTCACCGCGCAGCCCGCCTCGCGGGCCGCGGTGGCGAACTCGGCGCCGATCCAGCCCGCGCCGACGACCACGACCCGGGCCCCGGCGGCCAGGACGGGGCGTAGCCGCGCCGCGTCGTCCAGGGTGCGCAGGAGGTGGACGCCGGGGACGCCCTCGGTGCCGGGGAGGGTCAGGGGCCGGGCGCCGGTGGCCAGGACCAGGACCTCGTACGGGACGGGTCCCGCGGCGGTGTCCAGTGCGTGGTCGGCGGCCCGCAGGCCGGTGACGTCCGTGCCGAGGCGGAGGTCGATGCCGAGGCCTTCGAAGTCCACGTCGAAGGCGGAGTCCTCGGCCTTGCCGAGCAGCACCGCCTTGGACAGCGGGGGCCGGTCGTAGGGCTGGTGGGGTTCGGCCCCCAGCAGGGTGACGGGGCCGTCGAAGCCCTGCTCGCGCAGGGCGACCGCGGTCTGCACCCCCGCGATTCCGGCGCCGACGATCACCACGCCGCGCTGATTGCGTTCCGTCTGCTCGCTCACGCGACAACCCTACTGAGCTGACGCTCCATCAGGAACAGGTGCCGCCTTACCGGCCGTCGACCGCCGGGATAGTCTGGCCACCGTACCTATCGCGGGAGCCCGGCGCACCGGGCTGAGAGGGAGGCTGGACGGCCTCCGACCGTACGAACCTGATCCGGGTCATGCCGGCGAAGGGAGGGGCTGGACGCCCATGCACTCATCTCGGAAGGGATCCGCCCGCGGCTGCGACGTCCTCGTCATCGGCGGCGGCATCATCGGCCTGGTCACCGCCTGGCGGGCCGCGCAGCGCGGCCTGGCCACCGCCATCGCCGACCCCGTGCCCGGCGACGGAGCCGCCCGGGTCGCGGCCGGCATGCTCGCCCCCGTCACCGAACTCCACTACGGCGAGGAGGCACTCCTCGGCCTCGGCCTCGCCTCCGCCGAACGCTATCCGCGGTTCGCCGCCGAGCTCGCCGAGGCCTCCGGCGGCCTCGGCATCGGCTACCGCGCCTGCGGCACCCTCGCCGTCGCCCTCGACGCCGACGACCGGCTCCACCTGCGCGAACTGCACGCCCTGCAACGCCGCTGCGGCCTGGATTCCGAGTGGCTCACCGGCCGCGAGTGCCGCCGCCTGGAACCCATGCTCGCCCCCGGCGTCCGCGGAGGCCTGCGCGTCGACGGCGACCACCAGGTCGACCCGCGCCGCCTCGCGACCGCCCTGCTCGCGGCCTGCGAACGGGCCGGGGTCGCCGTCCACCGGGCCGCCGCGGAGCAGCTGCTCACCACCGGGGACCGGGCCTCGGGCGTCCTCCTCGACGACGGTACGGAACTCCGCGCCGACCAGGTGGTCCTCGCCGCGGGCTCGCTCAGCGGCCGGCTCGCCGGCCTGCCCGCCGAGGTGCTGCCCCCCGTACGGCCGGTCAAGGGACAGGTGCTGCGGCTCGCGGTGCCCGCCGCGTACGCGCCGTTCCTCTCGCGGACCGTGCGGGCCGTCGTCCGCGGCAGTCACGTCTACCTGGTGCCGCGCGAGAACGGCGAACTCGTCGTCGGCGCCACCAGCGAGGAACTCGGCTGGGACACCACCGTCACCGCCGGAGGGGTCTACGAACTCCTGCGGGACGCCCACGAACTGGTCCCCGGCATCACCGAACTCCCCCTGACCGAGACCCGGGCCGGGCTGCGCCCCGGCTCCCCCGACAACGCCCCGCTGCTGGGGCCGACCGACCTGCCGGGCCTGCACCTGGCCACCGGGCACTACCGCAACGGGGTCCTGCTCACCCCGCTCACCGGCGAGGTCATGGCCGACCTGCTGGCCACCGGCGAACTACCGGAGATCGCGCGCCCCTTCACCCCCCTCCGCTTCTCCGCCGCACGTCAGGAGTCCCCCGCATGACCATCTCCGTCAACGGCGAGCCGCGCGAGGTCGCGGCCGGCACCACCCTGGACGCGGTCGTCGCCACCCTGACCGCGGCCCCCTCCGGGGTGGCCGCCGCCCTCAACGAGACCGTGGTCCCGCGCGGGCTGTGGCCGGCCACGCCGGTGGGCGAGGGCGACCGGGTCGAGATCCTCACTGCCGTCCAGGGAGGCTGACCCGTGGCGGACGACCTCTTCACCCTGGGCGGCCGGACCTTCGGCTCCCGCCTGATCATGGGCACCGGCGGCGCCCCGAGCCTGGACGTCCTGGAACGCGCCCTGGTCGCCTCCGGCACCGAACTCACCACGGTGGCCATGCGGCGCCTTGACCCGACGGTGCAGGGCTCGGTCCTGTCCGTGCTCGCCCGGCTGGGCATCTCCGTACTGCCGAACACGGCCGGCTGTTTCACCGCGGGCGAGGCCGTCCTCACGGCCCGGCTCGCCCGGGAGGCCCTCGGCACGGACTGGATCAAGCTGGAAGTGGTCGCCGACGAGCGGACCCTCCTGCCGGACGGCGTGGAGCTGCTGGACGCCGCCGAGATCCTGGTCGACGAGGGCTTCACCGTCCTGCCGTACACCAACGACGACCCGGTGCTCGCCCGGAAGCTGGAGGACGTCGGCTGCGCGGCCGTCATGCCCCTCGGCTCCCCCATCGGCTCGGGCATGGGCATCCGCAACCCGCACAACTTCGAGCTGATCGCGGAGCGGGCCTCCGTGCCCGTGATCCTGGACGCGGGGGCGGGGACCGCCTCGGACGTGGCGCTGGCGATGGAGCTGGGCTGCGCGGCGGTGATGCTGGCCTCGGCGGTGACCCGGGCGCAGGAGCCCGTCCTGATGGCCTCGGCCATGCGCGACGCGGTCTCGGCGGGTCGGCTGGCCCACCGCGCGGGCCGCATCCCGCAGCGCCGCTTCGCGGAGGCCTCCTCCCCCGCGGAGGGCCGCGCCCACCTGGATCCCGAGCGCCCGGCGTTCTGAGGGGCGGGGCGCCCCACGTCACAGCTGCGCTGCAAGGGGGACCCGTCCCGGACGGGGGGCCGGGGGCGGCTCGTAGAATCGGCGGGTGGATACGACCCTGGATGACCCCCTCGTCGGGCGCGTGCTCGACGGCCGCTACCGCATCGACGCCCGCATCGCGGCCGGCGGGATGGCGACGGTCTACCGGGCCGTCGACACCCGCCTGGACCGCGTGCTCGCCCTGAAGGTGATGCACCCGGCGCTCGCCTCCGACGCCGCCTTCGTGGACCGGTTCATCCGCGAGGCGAAGTCGGTGGCCCGGCTCGCCCATCCCAACGTGGTCGCCGTGTTCGACCAGGGCACGGACGGCCCGTACGTCTACCTGGCGATGGAGTACGTCTCCGGCTGCACCCTGCGCGACGTCCTGCGCGAGCGCGGCGCGCTGCAGCCCCGGGCCGCCCTGGACATCCTCGAACCCGTCCTCGCCGCGCTCGGGGCCGCCCACCGGGCCGGCTTCGTGCACCGGGACATGAAGCCCGAGAACGTCCTGATCGGCGACGACGGCCGGGTCAAGGTCGCGGACTTCGGGCTGGTGCGGTCCGTGGACTCGGTGACCAACACCACCGACTCGGTGCTCGGGACGGTGTCCTACCTGGCGCCGGAGCAGATCGAGAACGGCATCGCCGACACCCGGGTGGACGTGTACGCCTGCGGTGTCGTCCTGTACGAGATGCTCACCGGCAGCAAGCCGCACCTCGGCGGCACCCCGGCGCAGGTGCTCTACCAGCACCTGAACGAGGACGTTCCGCCGCCGTCCGCCGCCGTGCCCGGGCTGCCCGCCGGACTGGACGAGCTCGTCGCGCACGCGACGGCCCGCAACCCCGACCTGCGCCCCTCCGACGCCGCGGCCCTGCTGGGCCTCAGCCTGGAGGCCCGGGCGCCGCTCGGCGACGCCGAGCTGGACGCCGTACCGCCGCAGGCGCGTGCCGGGGAGCGTTCGGCGACCGAGGACCGCACGAGCGTGATCCCCCGCCCGGTGGCCGCGGACCGGCCCGTGAACCTCACCTCCCGCTTCGAGACGCTGCCCCCTCCGCCGGCCCCGCCGGCCGACCGGGCGCAGGCCTCCGCCGGGCGGCGGCCGAACCGGGGCGTCCTGCTGGCCGTCGTCGGCGTGCTGCTGGCGCTCGGGCTGGGCACGGGCGTCTGGTACATCAACTCGGGCCAGTTCACGAGGGTGCCCAACCTGCTGGGCAAGACCGAGGACCAGGCGCGCGCCCAGCTGTCGGAGGCCGGTCTCGGGGTGAAGGGCGTCGAGCGGAAGTTCAGCGACGCCTTCGACCGGGGCACGGTGATGGACACCGACCCGCCGGGCGGCCGGAAGATCCGCGGCAACGGCGCGGTGACCCTCACCCTGTCCCGCGGTCCCGAGGTCGTGGCCGTGCCCAACCTGAAGGGCAGGCCGCTGGAGGAGGCGAAGTCCGAGCTGACGAAGGCCGGGCTGGCCCCGGGCGCCGTCACGCAGGCCTTCAGCCAGGACGTCGCCCAGGGCTCGGTGATCAGCACCAACCCGCCGGGCGGCGAGAAGCGGGCGCCCGACACCGCCGTCTCGATCGTCGTGAGCAAGGGCCGTCCGGTGCCGGTGCCCGGGGTGACGGGGCTCTCCGTCGACCAGGCGACGTCCACCCTTCAGGCACTGGGCCTGAAGGTGCAGACGGCTCCCGAGCAGGTCGACTCGCCCTCCCCGGCCGGTACGGTCGCCAACCAGTCGATCGGGGCCGGTACGCAGGCCGCAGCCGGTGACACGGTGACGCTGACGGTGTCCAAGGGACCCCGCATGCTGCCCGTCCCCAACGTGGTCGGCCAGGACGTGGACCCGGCCCGCAAGGCGCTGGAGGCTGCGGGCTTCAAGGTGAAGGTCGACCGGCCGCTCATCTCGTTCAGCAACACCGTGGACGCCCAGTCGGTGCCGGCCGGGCAGCCGGCCCCCGAGGGCAGCACGATCACCATCCGGACCAAGGGGCTGTAGGCGGCAGTGGTGCGCAATCCAGTGGGCGGGCACGTCCCGGTGGCGGGCGGTCTGGCCTCGGTCGGGCTGACGTACGCCCGCGAGATGGGCGCGGAGGCCGTCCAGGTCTTCGTCGCCAATCCGCGGGGATGGGCCACCCCGGTCGGCAGCCCGGCGCAGGACGAACGGTTCCGGGAGGAGTGCGCGGCGGAGTCGATCCCGGCGTACGTGCACGCGCCGTACCTGATCAACTTCGGCTCGCACACCGCGGCGACCGTGGAGAAGTCGGTGGAGTCCCTGCGCCACTCGCTGCGCAGGGCCCGCGCGATCGGTGCGCTGGGGGTGGTCGTGCACACCGGCTCGGCGACCGGCGGCCGGCCGCGGGAGCTCGCGTACGCGCAGATCAGGGAGCACATGCTGCCGCTGCTGGACGAGCTGACCCACGACGAGGACCCGTTCCTGCTGTTGGAATCGACGGCCGGGCAGGGCTCCTCGCTGTGCTCGCTCGCCGAGGACTTCGGTCCGTACTTCGACGCGCTGGACCACCACCCGAAGCTGGGGATCTGCCTGGACACCTGCCACGTCTTCGCGGCCGGCCACGACCTGGCGGAGCCCGGCGGCTCGAAGGTGACGCTGGACCTGCTGGTGGACACGGTGGGCGAGGGCAGGCTGAAGCTGGTCCACGCGAACGACTCGAAGGAGGGCGTGGGCGCCCACAAGGACCGGCACGCGAACATCGGCCAGGGCCATATCGGCCGGGACGCCTTCGCGGAGCTGTTCTCGCACCCGGCGATGGAGGGCGTTCCGCTGATCATCGAGACGCCCGGGGGCAAGGAGGGGCACGCGGCGGACGTGGCCCTGCTGAAGGAGCTGCGCGGCTCGCGGTGATCCACGACCCTTGAGGGAATACTCCAGGGGGGTATACGGTTCCGGTCGTGTCGGCGGAACCACCACCCGGCATTTCCCCGAGGGGGTCGTCATGGACCAGAGCCACGAGGGTCACGAGCACCGTCACGAGCACCACGGGAACCACGGGAAGACCGGCTGGGCCGTGGCGGCCCGCGCCACCCTGCACTGCCTCACCGGCTGCGCCATCGGCGAGGTCCTCGGCATGGTGATCGGCACCGCACTGGGGTGGGGCAACGTACAGACGATGGTCCTGGCGATCGTGCTCGCGTTCTTCTTCGGCTACGCCCTCACGCTGCGCGGGATCCTCGCCGCGGGCGTCGGCTTCCGTGCGGCCGTCCGGGTGGCGCTGGCCGCGGACACCCTTTCGATCGCCGTGATGGAACTGATCGACAACGGGGTGATCGCCCTGTGGCCGGGCGCGATGGACGCCCATCTGTCGGAGCCGGTGTTCTGGATCGTCCTGGCGATCGCCCTGGCGGCCGCCTTCGTGATCACGACCCCGGTCAACAAGTGGCTCATCGGCCGGGGGAAGGGACACGCGGTGGTCCACCGGTACCACCATTGAGGGACACCGGCGGGACGCGGATCCGGACGCGCCCTAGAGTTCGGGGCCGTCCCCGGGCTCCTCCTGGTAGGAGTAGCGCTGCTCCCGCCAGGGGTCGCCGATGTTGTGGTAGCCGCGCTCCTCCCAGAAGCCGCGGCGGTCGGCGGTCATGTACTCCACGCCGCGGACCCACTTGGGGCCCTTCCAGGCGTACAGGTGCGGGACCACCAGCCGCACGGGGAAGCCGTGTTCGGCGGTGAGGAGTTCACCGCCCTCGTGAGTGGCGAAGACGGTCCGGTCCGAGGCGAAGTCGGCCAGTCGCAGGTTGGAGCTGAAGCCGTACTCGGCCCACACCATCACGTGCGTGACCTGCGGCGCCGGCGGAGCGAGCTCCAGGATGCGCCGGGCGAGCACGCCGCCCCATTCGGCGCCCTGCATGCTGAACTTCGTGACGCAGTGGAGGTCCGCCACGACGGAGTCGAACGGCAGGGCCGTGAACTCCTCGTGGTTCCAGCAGCGCTTGTCACCGTCGGCGGTCGCGCCGAAGACGCGGAACTCCCAGCGCTCCGGCTTGAACTTGGGTACGGGGCCGTAGTGGGTGACCGGCCAGCCCTTCTGCAACCGCTGTCCCGGTGGAAGCTCCAGCTGCTCTGCTCCCGGAGATTCCCGGCTTTCCGGCTGACCCATGACTCCATGGTGACAGACTGGGCAGGGTGGTGATGACCAGGCCTGAGCCGATTCGGGGCAAGTCGCGGCAACTCCCACTAAGGAGGCACTTACTGGACGGCCTTCTGCGGCGGTGCAAGGATGCGCGCAACTGCCCCGTCACATAGCTGACATTGCCTGGAAGGAGCCTCTGCGATGCAGGGCGACCCCGAGGTCCTTGAGTTTCTGAACGAGCAGCTGACCGGCGAGCTGACGGCCATCAACCAGTACTGGCTGCACTACCGCATCCAGGACAACAAGGGCTGGACCAAGCTCGCCAAGTACACGCGTGAAGAGTCCATCGACGAGATGAAGCACGCGGACAAGATCACCGAGCGCATCCTGATGCTCGACGGTCTTCCGAACTACCAGCGACTCTTCCACGTGCGCGTCGGGCAGACGATCACGGAGATGTTCCAGGCGGACCGCCAGGTCGAGGTCGAGGCCATCGACCGCCTCAAGCGGGGCATCGAGGTCATGCGCGGCAAGGGCGACATCACCTCGGCGCGGCTCTTCGAGGACATCCTGGAGGACGAGGAGCACCACATCGACTACCTCGACACGCAGCTGGAGCTGATCGAGTCCCTCGGTGAGGCGCTGTACATCGCGCAGCTGATCGAGCAGCCGAGCTAGCAGCGGGTCCGACCTGCGGGCCGTGCGGGCCCGGAGCCCTCCTAGGCCGCTTCGGCCAGCTCGGGCGTGGGCGCGGGCGCCGCTTCCGGGTCGGCGGCGAGCACGGACACCGCGTCGCCCTTCTCCAGCAGCTCCCGGCGGGGACACGCGCCGCGGCCGAGGATGCCCTGGATGGTGCGGACGCAGGAGCCGCAGTCGGTGCCGGCCTTGGTGACCGAGGCGATCTGGCGGGGCGTGCAGGCCCCGGCAGCCGCGTGTTCCTTGACCTGCCTGTCGGTGATCCCGAAACAAGAGCAGACGTACACGCGGTTCACCTCCTGGCGCTTCTGGTGCGGCGAGCCCTCACCTATTCGGTGAGGCTTACCTAACCGTACCCAAAGTTAGGTTCGCCTAAAAGCCCCGGATACGACGGTGGGGCGCGGATCACATCGATCCGCGCCCCATCGCCGTAGGAAGCTACGACTCATCGCCGAGCTGCGTTCCTCACTGGTCGCGGTACATCTCGGCGACCAGGAACGCCAGGTCCAGGGACTGGCTGCGGTTGAGCCGCGGGTCGCAGGCCGTCTCGTAGCGCTGGTGCAGGTCGTCGACGAAGATCTCGTCGCCGCCGCCCACGCACTCGGTGACGTCGTCACCGGTGAGCTCGACGTGGATGCCGCCCGGGTGGGTGCCGAGGGCCTTGTGGACCTCGAAGAAGCCCTTGACCTCGTCGAGCACGTCGTCGAAACGGCGCGTCTTGTGGCCCGAGGCCGCCTCGAAGGTGTTGCCGTGCATCGGGTCGGTGACCCAGCCGACGACCGCACCGGAGGCGGTGACCTTCTCGACCAGCTCGGGGAGCTTCTCGCGGACCTTGCCGGCGCCCATGCGGACGACGAAGGTCAGCCGGCCGGGCTCGCGCTCCGGGTCGAGGCGGTCGATGTAGGTGAGCGCCTCGTCCACCGTGGTGGTGGGGCCGAGCTTGATGCCGATCGGGTTGGCGATCTGCGAGCAGAACTCGATGTGCGCGTGGTCCAGCTGGCGGGTGCGCTCACCGATCCACACCATGTGGCCCGAGGTGTCGTACAGCTTGCCGGTCCGCGAGTCGGTGCGGGTCAGCGCGCCCTCGTAGTCGAGCAGCAGCGCCTCGTGGGAGGCGTAGAACTCGACGGCCTTGAACTCGGCCGGGTCGGTGCCACAGGCCTTCATGAAGTTCAGGGCGTTGTCGATCTCGCGGGCGAGCTGCTCGTAGCGCTGACCCGACGGGGACGACTTCACGAAGTCCTGGTTCCAGGCGTGGACCTGGCGCAGGTCGGCGTAACCACCGGTGGTGAAGGCGCGCACCAGGTTCAGCGTGGACGCCGAGGCGTTGTACATGCGCTTGAGGCGCTCCGGGTCCGGGACCCGGGCCTCCTCGGTGAAGGCGAAGCCGTTGACGGAGTCGCCGCGGTAGGTCGGCAGGGTCACGCCGTCGCGGGTCTCGGTGTCCTTGGAGCGCGGCTTGGAGTACTGGCCGGCGATCCGGCCGACCTTGACGACGGGCACGGAGGCCGCGTACGTCAGGACGGCACTCATCTGGAGCAGCGTCTTGAGCTTGGCACGGATGTGTTCGGCGGAGACGCCGTCGAAGGCCTCGGCGCAGTCGCCGCCCTGCAACAGGAACGCCTCGCCCTTGGCGACGGCTCCCAGACGGGCACGCAGCTGGTCGCACTCACCCGCGAAGACGAGCGGAGGATACGACTCGAGGTCCGCGACGACAGCGCGCAGAGCCTCGGCATCGGGGTACGAAGGCTGCTGCGCCGCGGGAAGGTCTCGCCAGGTCGCCTTGGCGGCGAGGGCGTGGTTTTCAGCGTTCACGGTCACCTCGTACACATTACGGCGTCCGCGGGGGCGTCCGGCCCCCCGCCCACAACGTGAGACGGATTTCTCGAAGGCGGCGGGCCCCGCACGGAACGGAATCCATGGTTCGGCCCGGCTTCCGGAACGGATCCGGGCGCCGGGTGCTCGGTCTGGGCTAAGGTGCCTCCCATGTACGCGCACTCGAACCAGAACTGGTGGTGGCCCGCTCCCGGCGGCCCACTTCCCGCGCGTACCTGAGACACGCACGACGCGAAGGCCGCCCCGAGGGGCGGCCTTCCGCGTTCCCGACCGCGATGTCGGCGGCCGGAGCCGCTCCTCCCACCGGAAGGACGCTCCGCCATGGAAACCCGCCGCCAGGACCGGCAGCACCCGCTGAGCCGGCTGCTCGACGAGACCTGCCCGCCGTTCGCCCTGCTGCGCAGGCGCACCCCCGGCCGTGACCACGAGACGGTCGAGGTGCTCGTGGGCCCCGTCCACGAGGCCGGCCGCCTCGCCGACCTTCCGGTCGGCCCCCTGCCCACCCTCGCCCTCGTCCCCTTCCGCCAGATCCGGGAGCGCGGCTTCGACGTGCGCGACGACGGCACCCCGCTGTGCGCGCTGGTCGCCGAGGAGGCGTACGAGATCCCGCTCGCGGAGGCGATGGCGGAGCTGCCCGCGCACCGGGTGCGGGTGGAGGACGGTGGTTTCGACGTCTCCGACGCGGCGTACGCGGACACGGTCGAGCGGGTGGTGCGGGACGAGATCGGCCAGGGCGAGGGCGCGAACTTCGTCGTCCGGCGGACCTTCGAGGGCCGGATCGACGGTTTCGGGCGGGCCGACGCGCTGGCCCTGTTCCGCAGGCTGCTGGAGGGCGAGCGGGGCGCGTACTGGACGTACGTCGTGCACACCGGCGAGCGCACGCTGGTCGGTGCCAGCCCCGAGGTCCACGTGCGGATGTCCGGGGGCACGGTGGTGATGAACCCGATCAGCGGGACGTACCGGCATCCCGCGGGCGGCCCGACGGCCGAGTCCCTGCTCGCCTTCCTCGGCGACCGCAAGGAGACCGAGGAGCTGTCGATGGTGGTCGACGAGGAACTGAAGATGATGTGCACGGTCGGCGACCGGGGCGGGGTCGTCGTCGGTCCGCGGCTGAAGGAGATGTCCCACCTCACCCACACGGAGTACGAGCTGCGGGGGCGTTCCTCGCTGGACGTGCGGGAGGTGCTGCGGGAGACCATGTTCGCGGCGACGGTGACGGGCTCGCCCGTGCAGAACGCCTGCCGGGTGATCGAGCGGTACGAGAGCGGCGGCCGCGGCTACTACGCGGGCGCGCTGGCCCTGCTGGGGCTCGACGCGTCCGGGGCGCAGACCCTCGACTCCCCCATCCTCATCCGCACCGCCGACATCGCCGCGGACGGCGCGCTGCGGGTCGCGGTCGGCGCGACCCTGGTGCGCAGCTCCGACCCGGCGGGCGAGGTGGCGGAGACGCACGCGAAGGCGGCCGGGGTGCTGGCGGCCCTCGGGGTGCGGCCGGCGGCGCCCCGGCCGACGTCCGGCGGGCCCCGGCTCGCGGACGATCCGCGGGTGCGGGCGGCGCTGGCCGCGCGGCGGGCGGACCTGGCCCCGTTCTGGCTGCGGATGCAGGAGCGGCCGCCGGCGGTGACCGGGCACGCGCTGGTGGTGGACGGCGAGGACACGTTCACGGCGATGCTGGCGCACGTCCTGCGGGTGGCGGGACTGGAGGTGACCGTACGCCGCTACGACGATCCGGGGCTGCGCGGCGCGGCCCTGGCCTGGGAGGGCCCGGTGGTGCTGGGTCCGGGGCCGGGGAACCCGGCGGACGAGGCCGATCCGAAGATGCGGATGCTGCGCGGGCTGGCGGCGGAGCTGCTGGCCGGGCACCGGCACGGGCTGCTCGGGGTGTGCCTGGGCCACGAGCTGCTGGCGGCCGAGCTGGGCCTGCCGCTGGCGCGCAAGGCGGAGCCGGCGCAGGGCGCGCAGCTGGAGGTCGACCTGTTCGGGGCGCGGGAGGTGGTCGGCTTCTACAACACGTACACGGCCGTCTGCGACGGGCCGGCGGCCGCCGGGCTGGCCGCCCGCGGGGTGGAGGTGGCCCGGGACCGGTCGACGGGTGAGGTGCACGCCCTGCGGTCCGCGGCCGGGGGCTTCGCGGGGGTCCAGTTCCACCCGGAGTCGGTCCTGACCCTGCGGGGCGCGGAGCTGCTGCGGGATCTGGTGACGGCCGTCCGCGCCCCGGCTCCGGCGCGAGCACGGCGTTAGCCCTGGGTCAGGCCGGGGTTCAGCGGGTCGCCGGGGCCGTCGGCGGACGGTCCGCGGCGGGCCTGGATCCGCCGGACCAGCTGGGTCACCAGGACCGGCCCCTGGACGGCGAGCCCGCCGACGAACACGGCGAGCTGCCCGAAGGCCAGTCCGGTGAGGACGACGACTCCGGCGAGCGCGTCGACGAGGTCGAGTCCGGCGTCCGTGCGGCGGGCGCCGTCGGCGCTGCGGAGGCGGCGCAGGGCCGCGTACGCGCCGAGCAGCTGGAAGGCCGCGAGGGCCAGGAGGGCCGAGCGGGCCCAGGAGGGGATGTCCACGGGGCGAAGGTACGTGCCGGGGTGCGCGGGCGGGGTGACGGCGGGGTGAACTCCGGCCGAAGTCGGGGGGCCGTGGCGCGCGCCCGCGGGCCTGCGGGACGGCCGGGGTGTTCAGGGGGCGGCCGGCACGAGGACGTTCTCGGAGTGGCGGCCCGCCAGGTAGTCGGCGATGTTGGCGGCGGTGGTGTCGATGATCTGGCCCACCGCGTCGGCCGTGTAGTAGGCCTGGTGGGAGGTGACCACGACGTTCGGGAAGGTGACCAGCCGGGCGAGGGTGTCGTCCTCGACGGCCTCCAGGGACCGGTCGGTGAAGAAGACGCCCGCCTCCGCCTCGTACACGTCGAGGCCGACCCCCGTGAAGCGCCCGGCCCGCAGCTCCGTGACCAGCGCTTCGCTGTCGATGAGCCCGCCGCGGCTGGAGTTGACCAGGATCGCGTCGTCCTTCATGGCCCGGAGCGCGGCCGCGTCGACGATGTGGTGGGTGGCCTCCAGCAGGGGAACGTGCAGGCTGATGAGGTCGCAGGAGGCGAACAGCTCGTCCTTGCCGACGTACTTCATGCCCAGTTCCGCGCAGGCCGGGTTCTGCACCAGGTCCCAGCCGAGGAGGCGCATGCCGAAGCCGTGCGCGATCCGGGTGAAGGCCTCGCCGATCCTGCCCGTGCCGAGCACGCCGACCGTCCGGCCGTGCAGGTCGCGGCCGAGCAGTCCGTCGAGGCGGAAGTCGAAGTCCCGGGTGCGCATCGAGGCGCGGACGATGCGCCGGTTCACGGCCATGGCCAGGGTCCAGGCGAACTCGGCCACGGCGTACGGGGAGTAGGAGGACACCCGGCTCACCGTCAGGCCCAGCTGCCGGGCGACGTCGAGGTCGATGTTGTTGAAGCCGGTGGAGCGCTGGGCGATCATCCGGGTGCCGCCGGCGGCCAGGATGCGCAGCACCCGGGCGTTCAGGTCGGCGTTGACGCTGGAGGAGACGACCTCGTAGCCGGCGGCGATGGGGGCGGTGTCCTCGCTGAGGAAGACGTCGAGGCAGCGCACCTCGTGCAGGCCCGCGAAGGCCGCTTCCAGCATCGGTTTCTCGTCGGCCTGCACGCCGAACGCAAGGATTTCCACGCTGTCTCCCGGAGTGCCGGACCATGGGCCGTTCGTCACGATACGACCCATGGCGGGCGCGAGCGCGGCGGCTCAGCCGAAGAAGACGCCGACCTCCTCGTAGAGGGCGGGGTCCACGGTCTTCAGCTTCGCCGTGGCGTCGGCGATCGGGACCCGGACGATGTCGGTGCCCTTGAGGGCGACCATCTTCCCGAAGTCCCCTTCGTGGACGGCGTCGATGGCGTGCAGTCCGAACCGGGTGGCGAGCCAGCGGTCGAAGGCGCTGGGGGTGCCGCCGCGCTGGATGTGCCCGAGCACGGTGGTGCGGGCCTCCTTGCCGGTGCGCTCCTCGATCTCCTTCGCCAGCCATTCGCCCACGCCCGAGAGCCGGACGTGCCCGAAGGAGTCCTTGGTGCCGTCCTTCAGCACCATGTCCCCGTCCTTGGGCATCGCGCCCTCGGCGACGACGACGATGGGCGCGTAGCTGGCCTTGAAGCGGGAGTTCACCCAGGCGCACACCCGGTCCAGGTCGAAGCGCTGCTCCGGGATGAGGATGACGTTGGCGCCGCCGGCGAGTCCGGAGTGCAGGGCGATCCAGCCGGCGTGGCGTCCCATGACCTCGACGACCAGGACCCGCATGTGCGATTCGGCGGTGGTGTGCAGCCGGTCGATGGCCTCGGTGGCGATGCCGACGGCGGTGTCGAAGCCGAAGGTGTAGTCGGTGGCGGACAGGTCGTTGTCGATGGTCTTGGGCACGCCGACGCAGGGGACGCCGTGCTCCTCGTAGAGGCGGGCGGCGACGCCGAGGGTGTCCTCGCCGCCGATCGCGACGAGCGCGTCGACCTCGTACTTGGCGAGGTTCTCCCTGATGTCGCGCACCCCGTTCTCGGTCGTGAACGGGTTGGTGCGCGAGGAGCCGAGGATGGTGCCGCCGCGGGGCAGGATGCCGCGGACGGCAGGGATGTCGAGCGGCACCGTCCGGCCCTCGACCGCGCCGCGCCAGCCGTCCTTGAACCCGACGAACGCGCAGCCGTACTCCTGGTGGCCCTTGCGGACGACGGCCCTGATCACCGCGTTGAGACCGGGGCAGTCGCCGCCGCCGGTCAGCACTCCGACCTTCATGGAATCTCCCTTCGCCATGACGGTCACGCTAGTGGTGACGCAGGTCACAGCAAGGGCTCCGGAAACGGCAATTCCGGTGGAATCGAGAGGCGTTGCGTACGCCCGTTCACTCGTACGAGGACGTAAGTACGATCGACGGCCGGCGGGAGGGGCCGTCAGGCGTCGTCGAGCCCGGCCTCTATCGCGTAGCGGACCAGCTCCACGCGGTTGTGCAACTGCAGCTTGCCCAGGGTGTTCTGGACGTGGTTCTGCACGGTGCGGTGGGAGATGACGAGCCGTTCGGCGATCTGCTTGTACGAGAGCCCCTTGGCCACCAGGCGCAGCACCTCGGTCTCCCGGTCGGTCAGCTGCGGTGCCTTCGGGTCGTCCGGGGCGGCCGGTGCGGGGTCGGTGGCCAGGCGGCGGTACTCGCCGAGCACCAGTCCGGCGAGGCCCGGGGTGAAGACCGGGTCGCCGGCGGCGGTGCGGCGGACGGCGTCGATCAGCTCCTGGGCTCCGGCCGACTTCAGCAGGTAGCCGGTCGCGCCCGACTTCACGGCCTCCAGCACGTCCGCGTGCTCGCCGCTCGCGGACAGGACCAGGACCCGCAGCGCGGGGTTGGCGCCGACCAGTTCCTTGCAGACCTGCACGCCGGGCATGCCGGGCAGGTTGAGGTCGAGGACCAGGACGTCGGGGCCGACGGCGCGGGCCCGGCGTACCGCCTCGGGGCCGTCTCCCGCGGTGGCCACCACGTCGAGGCCGGCGGCGGCCAGGTCGCGGGCGACCGCGTCCCGCCACATCGGGTGGTCGTCGACGACCATCACCCTGACCTCGGGCGCCTGCTGCTCCTGCGGGGTGTTCACGTCGGTGTGCTCGCTCATCTCTTGTCCGTCCTGGCCCTGGGGACCTTCAGTTCCACTTCGGTGCCCTGCCCGGGTACGGACACCAGCTCGGCGCTGCCGCCGAGGTCGCGCAGCCTGCCGCGGATGGACAGGGCCACTCCCATCCGCCCCTCGCCCTCGGCCTGGTCGAGGCGGCCCGCGGGGATGCCGGGCCCGTCGTCGCGCACGGTCACGATCACCTCGTCGCCCCAGTCCTCCACCAGGATCCAGGCGCTGGCGCCCTCGCCGGCGTGCTTGCGGACGTTGTCGAGGGCGGCGCCGACGGCCGCGGCCAGCTCCTTCGCCGCCGGTGCGGGCAGCGGGACCGGGGTGCCCGGTTCGGCGAAGCTGACCCGGGAGCCCGCGTACGGGGCGAGGAGGCCGCGCAGGTCGGTCTCGGAGTCGCCGGCCCCGGGCTCGTCGTCCTCGTAGGCGTCGACCAGGGCGCCGCGCGACTCGTCGCGGGAGACCCGGGAGGTGTGCACCAGCCCGCTGGAGACCAGCGTGCGCAGCGCGACCTCCTGCTCGCCCGCCATCCGGCCGATCTCCGCCGCCTCACCGCCGAGTTCGGCGCCGCGACGCTGGACCATGGCGAGGACCTGGAGGACCCCGTCGTGGATGTCGCGGGCGAGGCGTTCGCGTTCGCGGGTGGCGGCCTCGATCTCCAGGGCGCGGGCGAGGGTGTTCTCACTGGCGCGGGCGACCTCGACGACGTAGCCGATGGCCACCGAGGCGACCCAGACCAGCAGGACGTTGTGGAGGGTGTCCCGGGTGGGCTGGCCGCTGTGGACGAGGATGTTGGCCGCGGCGACGATGGTGGAGGCGAAGCAGGCCCAGCGCCAGCCGCCCTTGATGGCGAAGCCGAGGACGGCGCCGGCCGTCCAGATGCTGGGGAGGGTGGGGCCCCCGGCGGTGATCCGCTCGTGGGTGTCGGCGACCGGGGTCAGCGCGATGCCGCCGACCGCGACGGTGAGGTCGGCGACGAGGAAGCCCTTGGTGCAGCTCGCGGCGCCGGAGACCTTCCGCGAGGTCGCGAGGGTCCACACGCAGAGCATGGCGAGGTAGCCGATGGCGACCCCGGGGCGGGGGAACTCCTTGTACGCGGAGCCGAACAGCAGCACCGCGTAGACCATCGTCAGCAGCCGGTACCCCGTCAGGGCGCGCCAGAGCGGCTGCTCGACCGACATGCGCACGACACGTTCGCGTCTCGCCATCTCCCCCACCCCCCGCAGGCGGTACCGCCCGTGCTACGCGGCGCCGTCGCCCTTGTCGCCGCTCTTGTCCGCGCTCTTGTCGGCGCTCTTGTCGGCCTTGGCCGCCTTCTCGGCGTCCTTGGCGGCCTTCTCGGCATCGGCGATCTGGCGCTTGGCCGCCGTCGCGTAGATGTCGACGTACTCCTGGCCGGAGAGCTTCATGATCTCGTACATGACCTCGTCGGTCACCGAGCGCAGGATGAAGCGGTCGCCGTCCATGCCGTGGTAGCGGCTGAAGTCCAGCGGCTTGCCGATGCGGATGCCGGGGCGCATGAGCTTGGGGATGACCTTGCCGGGCGGCTGGATCTTCTCGGTGTTGATCATCGCGACGGGGATCACGGGCGCACCGGTGGCCAGGGCGACCCGCGCCAGGCCTCCGGGCTTGCCGCGGTAGAGGCGTCCGTCGGGTGAACGCGTGCCCTCGGGGTAGATACCGAACAGCTCTCCGCGCTCGATGACCTCGATGCCGCTCTTGATGGCGGCCTCGCCGGCGCCGCGCGCGCCCGAGCGGTCCACCGGGAGCTGGCCGACGCCCTTGAAGAACGCGGCGGTCAGCTTGCCCTTGACTCCGGGGGAGGTGAAGTACTCCGCCTTCGCGATGAAGGTCACCTTCCGGTCCAGCACGGCCGGCAGGAAGAAGGAGTCGGAGAAGGACAGGTGGTTGCTCGCGAGGATCGCCGGCCCCTCCGCGGGAATGTTCTCGAGGCCCTCCACCCACGGCCTGAACGCGAGCTTCAGCGAACCGCCGATGGAGAACTTCATTGCGCCGTAGATCAACTCGAAAGCCTTCCTGTGTCTGTCGAACAGACCTTATCCCCTGCCTCCACCGGCAGCGGCCCGACGACCCTGGCCGGTGCCACCCCGGTCGCGTACGGTGAAGTCACACAGAGCAACGCACCCACCCGACGTACATCATGACCAAGGAGACCCTGGTGCCCGTCCTCCCTGGAGCCGAGCCGTTCCGCCACGAGGGCGGAGAGGTCGGCGTCCTCCTCTGCCACGGCTTCACCGGTTCCCCGCAGTCCCTGCGCCCCTGGGCCGAGTACCTCGCCGGGCGGGGGCTGACGGTGTCGCTGCCGCTGCTGCCCGGGCACGGGACGCGCTGGCAGGACATGCAGCTCACGGGCTGGGAGGACTGGTACGCCGAGGTCGACCGCGCCCTGCGGGAGCTGCTGGACCGATGTGAACAGGTGTTCGTCTTCGGGTTGTCGATGGGCGGCGCGCTGACCCTGCGGCTGGCCGCCCGGCACGGCGACGCGATCAGCGGCATCGTCCTCGTCAACCCGGCGAACAAGCTGCACGATCCACTGGCCTTCGCGCTGCCGGTCGCCAAGCACTTCGTCCGGTCGACGCCGGGCATCGCCAGCGACATCGCCAAGCCGGGCTCCGAGGAGGTCGGCTACAACCGTGTCCCGACCCGCGCCGCGGACTCGCTGCGGAAGTTCCTGCAGCTCGTGGACGCCGACCTGCCGCAGGTGACGCAGCCGCTGCTGCTCCTGCACAGCCCGCAGGACCACGTGGTGCCGCCCGTCGACTCGGCGCGGGTGCTGGCCCGGGTGTCCTCGACGGACGTCACCGAGACCCTGCTGGAACAGAGCTACCACGTCGCGACGTTGGACCATGACGCGGAGCGGATCTTCGCGGACAGTTTTGCGTTCGTCGGCCGACTGGCGGAGAGCGTGGGCAGGGAGGGGGCGGAGGCCGGTGGCTGAGCACGAGGAGCAGTCGGGCGGCATCCCGCCGCTCGACGAGGAAGCGGCCTGGGCCGCGATCGTCGCCGGATACGGGCAGGAGCCCCCGGACCCGCCGGGAGCCAGGCCGTTCCGGCCCATCGAGAACCTCCTGCTGCCGGAGGAGGACGTCAAGCCGCTGCCCCCCGGGAAGGACGCCGAATCCGGTGACGGGGACGGCTCCGGCACCGACGCCCCGGCCGGGCCCGCCCCCGCCCTGGGCAGCTCGGTGGTCTTCGCCCCGGGCGTGGGCATGGCGGGTCCCCGTGACCACTCGCTGGCGGAGCCGGACGACGAGGACCCGGCCACCCCGGCGGACGAGGGCCACTTCGTCCAGCCCGAGCCGGAGCTGCCGCCCGCGGACACGACGGCGAAGTTCGCGTGGCTCGCGGTGGTCGGCGGCCCGGTGCTCCTGCTGCTGGCGGTGCTGCTGCAGTGGGACATGACCTGGTGGCTGACGACCCTGGGCATCGGCGGTTTCCTGGGCGGCTTCGCGACGCTGATCGCGCGCATGCAGCACGGCGACGACGAGGACGACGACCCGGGCCGCGGCGCCGTGGTCTGAGACGGGCCGGTGCGGCCGGGCTTCCGGCCCGGCCGCGCTCCCCCGTCCCGCCGCCGCCCGGCCCCGCCGGCCGGACCGGGCTACGGCGCGGCCGGCAGCCGCAGCGCGGCCAGGACCGGCAGGTGGTCCGTGGCGGACCGCAGGTCCGCTCCGGACACCCCCGCCAGCCCCGCGGGGACACCGCAGGCCAGTACCTCCACCCCCGCCGTGGCGAAGACCGCGTCGATCCGCCGGTCCGGCGCCGTCGCGGGGAAGGTCCGCTCGCCGCCCCAGGGGGCCACCGACCAGCAGTCCTGCAGCCCGCCGGCGAGCCGCCGGAAGGCGGGGCCCTCCGGTCCCTCGTTCACGTCGCCCGCGGCGATCCCGTACGGGGTGTCCAGCGCGGCCACCCGGTCGAGGACGAGCTCCGCCTGCGCCCGGCGCTCCGTACGGTCCAGGGACAGGTGCGCCGAGACCACACCCAGGCGCACGCCGCCGATGCGCACCACGGCCGTGGCCAGGCCCCGGCGGTGCAGTCCCGGCGTGTGCGGCAGCAGGACGTCCTCCGCGCGTTCCGCGAAGACCCGCAGCGAGCACAGCAGCAGCGGGCCGGTCGCCGTCGCTCCCCCGCCCAGCACCACCAGGTCGCATTTCCTGGCCAGCCGGGCCGCGTGCTTGCGCCAGCGGAAGAAGCGGGGGGCCTCCTGCACGAGGACCAGGTCCGGCGCGCAGGCCCGGACGACCCGCACCAGCGCCTCCTCGTCGTCGCGCAGCGAGCGGATGTTGTAGCTGAGCACCCTGATCACGGCAGAACCGTCGGGCTCCGTACGGGACTTCGGCAGCTGGTCCATGTCCGCAAGATACGCAGCCGCCCGCCGCTCCCCCAAGGGGCGCGGCGGGCGGCTGCGTACGGAAGCCGTCAGCCCTGGCGGGCCAGGTCGGCGGCGCCGACCAGGCCGGCCTTCCCACCGAGCTGCGCGGCGAGCACCTGTGCGTGCGGGCGCCACGCGCCGCCGACCAGCCACCGCTTGAAGGACTTGCGGATGGGGTCGAGGACGAGGTCGCCCTCGTCGGAGACCCCGCCGCCGACGATGAACGCCGACGGGTCGAAGAGGGAGGCCAGGTCGGCGAGGCCGGCTCCGGCCCAGCGCGCCAGCTCGCGGAAGGCGTCGACGGCCACCAGGTCGCCCGCCCGTGCGGCCTCGCTGATGTGCTTGCCCTCGATGCCCTCGGCCGTGCCGTCGCCCAGGGCGAGCAGGGTCGTCGCGTTCTCGGGGGTGGCGTTGGCACGCTGGCGTGCGTAGCGGACCAGCGCGCGCCCGGAGGCGTACTGCTCCCAGCAGCCCTGGCTGCCGCAGCCGCACAGCAGGCCGTCGGGGACGACCCGGATGTGCCCGAACTCGGCGGCGACGCCGAAGCGTCCGCGGCGCAGCTTGTTGCCGATGATGATGCCGCCGCCCAGGCCGGTGCCGAGCGTGATGCAGATGACGTCGTCGTGGCCCTGGCCGGCGCCGAAGCGGTATTCGCCCCAGGCCGCGCAGTTCGCGTCGTTCTCGACGACGACGGGGAGGCCGATGCGCTGCTCGACCTTGTCCTTCAGCGGTTCGTGGCGCCAGTTGATGTTCGGCGCGAAGAGGACGGTGGCCCGCTTGTCGTCCACGTACCCGGCGGCGCCGATGCCGACCGCCTCGATGCTGTGGTTGCTGCTGACCTCGGAGACGGCGGAGCAGATCGCTTCCGTCACCCCGTCCGCGGTCGGCGGCGTGGGCACCGTGTACGTCTCAAGGATGGTGCCCTCTTCGTCGACCACGCCGGCCGCGATCTTGGTGCCGCCGATGTCGACGCCGATGGTGAGTCCCATTAGTCCCTCGGTTTCCGGTCAAGCCCCGCCACGGCCAACGGTACCCGAGGGCGTCGCCGGTTCAGTCGAGATCGATCCGCTCCGCGGGGCCGTCGTCGGGGCCGTCGCCGCGCGGGTCGCGGTCCTCGGGTGCCCGGCGGGGGGCCGCGGCCTCGCCCCGGGTCCAGCGGCCCTCGTGGCCCTCGACGGCGGACCGGTAGGCGGCCAGCAGTTCGGAGCCGGCGGCCGCGAGGTGGTCGAAGACCTCGGGGTTGCGCTCGATCACGGGCCGGGCGGCCGTCCTGGCCTGGTCGACGATCTGCCGGACGGCGCCCTGTGCGGCGGCTCCGAACAGCGGATTGTTCAGTCCGGAGACCTTGTCGGCGACGGCGTCGATGAGCTTGAAGAGCTCCTCCGCGGCGGTGCCGGTGCCCGCGGAGCCCGCCCGGTCCTCTCCGCGCAGGCGCTCCTTCTCCGCGGCGAGGTCCTCGGCGCAGGCCTTGGCCCAGGCGTCGTCGTCGGTGGGGCGGTCGGTGGCCTCGCTCATGGCGGACTCTCCTGCGGCGGATGCTCGGCGTGCGTGCTGTCTCCTTCCGACGGTACCCGAACGGAGGTATCCCGTTCAGTGCGTACGGGGCCAGAGGCCGGGATCCGGGGTGAAGCGGATGCGGAGCTCGCCGTCGGCGAGGGCGGCGCCGGAGACGGTGCAGCGGCGCAGCGCGGAGGGCAGCGGAACGATCCTGCGGTGCGGGCCCGCCGTGAGCATCAGCTCGTCGCCGCGGCGCACCAGGTCGAGGTCGCTCTTGACCGCGCCGGGCAGCGGGACCACCCAGACGAGGACCCCGTCGGCGGCGAGGCGGTCCTCGACGGTCCACGCCCGGCGGGGGGCGGGGACCTGCGGGACGAGCCCGTCGGCGGCCAGGCGGTCGAGGTCGTCGGTGCCCCGGGGGTCCGCGCCGAGGTGGGCGAGGGGGACGACGGGGAGGTCGGCGGCCCACTCGGCGGCGTGCTTCTCCTGCTGGGCGGCGATCCCGGCGAGCCAGGGGTCGGCGCAGTCCCGCGGGACCATCCGGTTGGCGACGACGGTGCGGACGTCGAGCTGCTGGAGGGCCAGTCCGAGCCGGCCGAGGCGCAGGGCGTCGGAAGCGGCCGGTCCGGGCTCGGCGACCAGCCGTACCTCGGTGGTGTCGGCCTCGACGACGGCCTGGACGGCGGCGAGCTCCTCGTCCCAGCGGGCGGCGGCCTCGTAGAGCCACTGCGCGGGCATGGGGACGCCGGCCAGCTGGGCCAGTACGGGCCGCAGGGCGCGGGCGGCCTGCTTCTCCGCCGGGAGCAGCCGGGCGAGGTAGCGGCGCAGCTGGGCGGGGAGGGCGAGGGTGGTGACCGCCCGGTGGAGCGGGGGGAGGTCGACGACCACGAGATCGGTGCCGGGGGCGGCGGCGGCCCGGCGCAGGGCGCGCAGCAGGGCGAACTCCTCGGCGCCGGGCAGCTCGGTGAGCTCCTCGGCGGCGAGCGGCCGCGCTCCGACCATGCCGAGCAGTGCGGATCCGCGCTCCTGGAGGGCGACGAGCTCGTCGCGGAACTCCCGGCCGGAGTCGACCCGGGCGAGGCGCAGGCCGGGCGGGAGGGGGTCACCGAGCAGGGGGGTGAGCGGGTCGCCGGGGTCGCCGGACAGCAGGAGCACCCGGTGGCCCCGGCGGGCGGCGGCCAGCGCGGTGGCGGCGGCCACGGTGGTCCGCCCGGCTCCGCCGGGGCCGGTGATCAGCAGGGTGTGCATGGGGGGGTGCTCCGGATCGGTGGGGGCTGTCGGTGCGCCGGTTCCGGGCGGGCCCGCGGGAGGCGTCACCGCTCCCGGCCGTGCGCGGTGCGCTGCGCGGTCGGACGGCTGCCCGGTGGGGGGCCGTCGCGGTGCCCGTGGGGGCCCGGTCGTGCGGGGTGGGGTGGGGTGCCCGGTGGGGGCCCGTCGGGCGGACCGGATCGGGCGGGGCGGGCGGCTTCGGCCGGTGCCCGGCGCCGTCCTTCGGCCGGTCGGGGCGGGTGCCCCGGTGGGGCCCGTCATGCGGACCGGGTCGGGCGGGGGCTGTGCCCGGTGCCCTCCCCGGGGGGCGGGTGCCCCGGTGGGGCCCGTCAGAGGGGCGGACGGGTCGGGCGGGGCCGGGCGGACCGGTGCCCGGTGGGGGCGCGGTCGGGCGGCGGGCCGGTCCCGTCCGGTCCGTCGGGGCGGCCCGGACGGCAGGGCGCCGGACGGGCCGCCCCGGCGGACCGGACGGGCCGCTCAGACGGATTCGACGCGCTTCTTGAGGCCGGCCAGCGCGCGGTCGATGATGACCTTCTCGGCCTTGCGCTTGATCATGCCGAGCATGGGGATCTTGACGTCGACGGTCAGCTGGTAGGTGACCTCGGTGCGCTTGCCGCCGTCCACCGGGGCCAGCCGGTAGGAGCCGTCGAGCTGGCGGAGCATCTGGGACTTGTCCAGGGTCCAGCTGACCTCGTCGGCGCCCGTCCAGGTGTAGGCGAGGGTGTGGTCGTCCTTGATCGCGCCCGCGTCGAGCAGCAGCCGGACCTTCTCGGCGCGGCCGTCGGCGTCGATGGCCAGGACCTCGGCCTCCTTCACCTCGCCGGTCCACTCGGGGTAGCGGGCGAAGTCGGCGATCACGGCCATCACGTCGCCGGGCGCGGCGTCGATCGTGATGCTTGAGCTGGTGTGTTCCGCCATCGCGGTCGCTCCTCCGGTCCTGTGTGCACCTCCCGGCGGCAGCCGGGAGTTCGAGGATGTGTACGGCCTCCGGCCGCCGCGTGAAGGCTACCGCGCGTGCGGACCACGCCACTCCAGTGGCTCCCGTACCCCGGGTCCGGCCGCCGGAGGGCGGCCGGTTCTCACCACTCCAGGGCCCACGGCCGACCGGTCGCGGCGAAGTGGCCGACGTTCACGCATTCCGTGGCGCCGATCCGCATGCGGCGGGCGAGCGGCTGGTGGACGTGCCCGAAGAGCGCGTACCGGGGCCGGGTGCGGCGGATCGCGGCGAGCAGGGCCTCGCTGCCGCGTTCGAAACGGCGCGCGACGGTGTCGTAGCAGAGCTCGGGCACCTCCGGCGGGATGTGCGAGCACAGCACGTCCACCTCGCCGAGGGCCTCCACCTTGGCCGCGTACTCCTCCACGTCCACTTCGTAGGGGGTCCGCATGGGCGAGGGCAGGCCGCCGCCGACGAAGCCGAAGACGCGGCCGGCGATCTCCACCCGCTGTCCGTCGAGCACGGTGACCCCGTCGCGGGCCGCGTACTCGGGCCACAGGCCGGGGATGTCGACGTTGCCGTAGGTGGCGAAGGTGGGGCTGGGGAAGGCGGCGAACATCTCGGCGTACTGGCGGCGCACGGCGTCCTCGATCACGCGGTCGCGGTCGAGGCCCTCCCACAGCGACCGGCCGAAGGCGTGGGCCTCCTCGAAGCGGCGCTCGGTGCGCAGGGCGACGATGCGGCGGGCGTTCTCCACGCCGAAGAGGTCGGGGAAGATCCCGCGCGAGTGGTCGGCGTAGTCGAGGAAGAGGACGAGGTCGCCGAGACAGAGGAGGGCGTCGGCGCCCTCTCCCGCCCGGGCGAGGGCCTCGGCGTTGCCGTGCACGTCGCTCACGACGTGGATCCGGGTGCGGCTCGAACCGCTCCTGCCGCCGCTGTTCCCGCCCCGCTCGATGCCAGCCATGCGGACAACCCTAGGGGGACCGGTGGAGGTCGGGTAGTGGGGCTGTGAAAGGTGGGCCTACCTGCGGTTACTTCCGCGTCGCCGAAGGGGTGGACTACTGTCGGGACGTTGGGGCCGGGCCGTGTGAGTGCAGAATGTGACGCACGGAACATCTGGCCGGTTCCCTCTATCGGGAACCCACTACCGGTGGGTAACGTCCGGTCGGTCCACATGGTGGCGATGGCGCCCAGAGGAGCAGCAGTCTTGCGCGAGTTCAGCCTTCCGGCCCTGTACGAGGTCCCGTCGGACGGGAACCTGACGGATCTCATCCGCCGCAATGCCGCCCAGCACCCAGACATCGCCGTCATGAGCCGCAAGGCCGCCGACGGCCGGTGGCAGGACGTGACGGCCACCGAGTTCCTCGCCGAGGTCCGGGCCGCCGCCAAGGGGCTGATCGCCTCCGGTGTCCGCCCCGGTGACCGGGTCGCCCTGATCTCCCGCACCCGCTACGAGTGGGTGCTCTTCGACTTCGCGATCTGGAGCGCGGGCGGCGTCACCGTCCCCGTGTACGAGACCAGCTCGCCGGAGCAGATCCAGTGGATCCTCGGCGACTCCGGCGCGGTCGCCGTGATCGTCGAGAACCCCGGGCACAGCGCGGCCGTGGCCTCGCTGCGCGACCGGCTGCCCGAGCTCCGCGAGGTCTGGGAGATCGAGCAGGGCGCGCTGGAGAGCCTGAAGGCGGCGGGTGCGGAGGTCTCCGACGCCGAGGTCGAGGAGCGCAGCACCCTCGCGAACGCCGACGACCCGGCGACCATCGTCTACACCTCGGGCACCACCGGCCGCCCCAAGGGCTGCGTGCTCACCCACCGCAACTTCTTCGCCGAGTGCGGCAACGCGGTGGAGCGGCTGAGCCCGCTGTTCAAGACCGGCGAGTGCTCGGTGCTGCTGTTCCTGCCGGCCGCGCACGTCTTCGGGCGCCTGGTGGAGGTGGCGGCCGTCCTGGCGCCGATCCGCCTGGGCTGCGTACCGGACATCAAGAACCTCACCGACGAGCTGCAGTCCTTCCGCCCCACCCTGATCCTGGGCGTGCCGCGGGTCTTCGAGAAGGTCTACAACTCGGCGCGCGCCAAGGCGCAGGCCGACGGCAAGGGGAAGATCTTCGACGCGGCGGCCGACACGGCCATCGCCTACAGCCGCGCGCTGGACACCTCGCGGGGCCCGTCGTTCGGGCTGAAGCTCAAGCACAAGATCTTCTCGAAGCTGGTCTACAGCAAGCTGCACGCGGTCCTCGGCGGGCGCGGCGAGTACGCGATCTCCGGCGGCGCGCCGCTGGGCGAGCGGCTCGGCCACTTCTTCCGCGGCATCGGCTTCACGGTCCTGGAGGGCTACGGCCTGACCGAGTCCTGTGCGGCGACCACCTTCAACCCGTGGGACAAGCAGAAGATCGGTACGGTCGGCCAGCCCATGCCCGGCTCCGTGGTGCGCATCGCGGACGACGGCGAGGTGCTGCTGCACGGCGAGCAGATCTTCACGGGCTACTGGAACAACGAGGCGGCCACCGCCGAGGCGCTGACCGACGGCTGGTTCCACACCGGCGACGTCGGCACCCTCGACGAGGACGGCTACCTGACGATCACCGGCCGCAAGAAGGAGCTCATCGTCACGGCGGGCGGCAAGAACGTGGCCCCCGCGGTGATCGAGGACCGGATCCGGGCGCACGCGCTGGTCGCGGAGTGCATGGTGGTCGGCGACGCGAGGCCGTTCGTGGCCGCGCTGGTCACCATCGACGAGGAGTTCCTCGGCCGCTGGGCGGCGGAGAACGGCAAGCCGGCCGGGGTCACGGCGGCGGAGCTGCGGGAGGACGCGGACCTCATCGCCGCCGTCCAGAAGGCGATCGACGACGGCAACGCGGCGGTCTCCAAGGCGGAATCGGTGCGGAAATTCCGCATTCTGCCCTCCCAGTTCACGGAGGAGTCGGGCCACATCACGCCGTCGCTGAAGCTCAAGCGCAACGTGGTGGCGAAGGACTACGCGGACGAGATCGAGGCGCTCTACCGCGGCTGACCCGGCCTACCGGGGCCCGCGGCCGGAGGCCGCGGTCAGCGGAGGTCCTCGGCGAGGATCCGTGCCATGTTCCGCTCCGCGAGGGCGGTGATGGTGACGAACGGGTTCACGCCGAGCGACCCCGGGACCAGGGAGCCGTCCACCACGTAGAGGCCCTGGTGGCCCTTGGCCCGGCCGTAGGCGTCGGTGGCCCTGCCGAGGACGCAGCCGCCGAGCGGGTGGTAGGTGAAGTCGTCGGCGAAGGCCCGGTTCCCGCCGAAGAGGTCGTAGCGGTAGATCGTGAAGTTGCGGCGGTTGATGCGGTCGAAGAGGTTCTTGGCCGCACCGACCGCCGGCCCGTTCTGTTCGCGCCGCCAGTTCAGGCGTGCGGAGTCGGTGGCCGCGTCGTAGGTGAAGTGCCCGCGCTCCGGATTCCTGGTGATGGCCAGGTACATCGAGATCCAGTGTTCGAGGCCCATGGGGAGCGGGGCGATCTCGGCGAAGACCGGGTTCGCGGCGTTGTCCCAGTCGTCGATGCCCAGGGCGGGCATGGTGGCCTGGCAGGCGCCGACGGTGTCCCAGAGGTGGTTGGCGCGGGCGGTCATGACGTTGCCGTTGGGGCCCCAGCCGCGGCCGACTTCGTCGCCGAGGCCGGGCAGTGCGCCGGTGTCGCGGGCCCGCAGCAGGATCTCGGTGGTGCCGAGGCTGCCCGCCCCCAGGAAGAGCTGCCGGCAGCCGATCTCGCGGACCTGGGTGACCTTGCCGGTCACGTCGCTGGTCCGCACCGTCAGGACGTATCCGCCGGCCGGGTCGGGGCGTACGCCGACCACGCGCTGCATGGTCTCGATGGTGACGTTGCCGGTGCCGAGGGCGGCGGCGAGGTAGGTCTTGTCGAGGCTCTTCTTGCCGTGGTTGTTGCCGTAGATGACCTCGCCGGCCAGGGCCGAGCGGGGCGCGGTCCCGGCCGCCTCGCGCTTCATGTGCTCGAAGTCGTAGACGTTGGGCACGAAGACGGTCTTCAGGCCGGTGTTGTGGGCGTGCTTGCGGGAGATCCGGGCGAAGCGGTACCACTCCGTGGACTCGAACCAGGCCGGGTCGATGTCGTTCACGCCGAGCATGGCGCGGGCGCGCGGGAAGTAGGTGCCGTACATCTCGTCGGCGTCGACGCCGGGGAAGAGCTCGGTGAAGTACGAGCGCCTCGGGGTGGGCGCCATGCCGCCGTTGACGAGGGACCCGCCGCCGACGCCGCGTCCCACGTAGACGGACATGTCGCCGTAGTGGACGCGGTCCAGGACGCCGGGGTACGGGCTGATGTCGCGGTTGACCACGTCGAGCCAGAGGAACTGCGCGAGCGGGGCCTCGGTGCGGGTGCGGAACCACATGGAGCGGTGGTCGGGGGCGGAGGTGGAGGGAAAGACCTTGCCGTCGGGGCCGGGGGTGTCCCACAGCCGGCCCATTTCGAGGACGACGGTCCGCACGCCCGCCTGGCCCAGGCGCAGGGCGGCGACGGCGGAGCCGTAGCCGGAACCGACCACGACGGCGGGGGCGTAGGGGGCCGAGGCCGGCTCGACGGCCGCGGCGGACGCGGCTCCGATCCGGGTGAAGCCGAGGGCGGCGGCGGTCGAGAGGGCGCCGAGACCCAGCATGTGACGGCGCGTCAGGTTGGGTGTCATGGCCGCATCATGAGCGGAATCCGGCCGTCCGCCCAGACGCGGTGTTGACAGACATCTGAGGAACAGTCAGACATGGCTGCGCGGCCGGCGGCAGCCGAATTCAGCCCCGCCGGCGATTGAGGCGCGGGGGTCCGGGGGCAGAGCCCCCGGCAGCGGCGCCGCACCGGCAGGGCACCGGCACGGAACCGGCACCCGTTACAGCAGCTCGCGCAGGCGTTCCGCCAGGAGGTCCCAGCGCCACTTCTCCTCGACCCAGGCGCGGCCCCGCTCGCCCATGCGGGCACGCAGGCCCGGGTCCTGGAGCAGGGCCGTGATCCGGTCCGCCGCCTCCTCGGGCTCACCGCCGCGCACGACCCAGCCGGTCTCGCCGTCCAGGACCGCGTCCGGGGCGCCGCCCGAGTCGCCCGCGACCACGGGCAGGCCCGTCGCCGAGGCCTCCAGGTAGACGATGCCGAGCCCCTCCACGTCGAGGCCGCCCCGCCGGGTCCGGCAGGGCATCGCGAAGACGTCGCCCGCGCCGTAGTGCGCGGGGAGTTCGGACCACGGGACGGCCCCCGTGAAGACCACCGAGCCCGCCACGCCCGTGGACACCGCCAGCTTGCGCAGGTCGTCCTCGTACGGGCCTCCGCCGACGATCAGCAGCACGGCGTCGGGGACCGCGGCCAGGATCCGCGGCATGGACTCGATCAGCGTGTCCTGGCCCTTGCGCGGGACCAGCCGCGACACGCACACCACGACGGGCCGGTCCGTCAGGCCGAGCCGGGCCCGGACCTCGTCGCCGCCCGACGCCGGGTGGAAGGTCTTCTCGTCGACCCCCGGCGGGAGTTGGACCATCCGCGCGGCCGCCCGGTCGGTGAGGGCCGAGGCGATCCGCGACCGGGTGTACTCGCCGAGGTAGGTCACCGTGTCCGTGCCCTCGCCGATCCGGCGCAGCAGCTGCCGCGCCGCCGGCAGCTGCGCCCAGCCCGCCTCGTGCCCGTGACTGGTCGCCACGATCCTCCGCGCGCCCGCGCGCCGCAGTGCCGGGCCCATCAGGCCGAGCGGGGCCGCGGCCCCGAACCACACCGACTCGCAGCCGTGTTCGCGCAGCAGCCCGACGGCCCGGCGCGTCACCCGCGGGGTCGGCAGCAGCATCGTCGTACGGTCGCGGACCACCTGGAACGGCTGCTCCGCGTCGAAGGCGGCGGTGGCCTCGCGGCCCTCCGCGCCGTGCTTCCACGTGGAGGCGTAGACGACGACCCGGTCGGGATCCAGCCGCAGCGCCATGTTGTGGAGGAAGGCCTGGATCCCGCCCGGGCGCGGCGGGAAGTCGTTGGTCACGATCAGGGTCTTGTGCATCGCCTGCCGACAGTACCCGCTCAGCGCAGCTCCCCGCGCAGGGACTCCCGCCAGGCCTCCGTGAGCTCCGCCCGGTCCACCCCGAGGACCGCCGGCAGCGCGGTCTCCAGCGGCTCGCGGCCCGCCCGCCCGTACAGGTCCACCAGGGCCTTCTCGCCCCACTTCGCCGCGATCAGCCGGCAGGCCAGCCACGCGCCCTCGTACGCCCGGGCCGCCGCTTCGGGGTCCCCGCCGAAGGCGAAGTCCTCGGTCCGGGGCAGCTCCCCCGGCAGCTCCCCGCGCCGCACCGCCCGGGCGAGCGCGGGGGCGGCCTGCGCGGGTGTCGCGGAGGAGCCCCGGTACGCCGCCCGGTCGGCGAAGCCCTCGGAGAGCCAGAGCGGGGTGGTCGCGGTGGTCGCCGCGCGCGTGGCCACGTGCGTGACCTCGTGGGTCAGGATGATCCGGCGGCCTTCCGCGGCCAGTCCGGCGTACCCCTCCGGGTTGACCACGACCCGGTCCGCGGGGGCCGGGCCGGCCCCGACCCGGCCGGTGGTGACGGCGCCGAGCCCGCGGTAGGTGTCGGCGGGGCGGCCCAGCAGCCGCGCCATGGCGTCGAGGGAACCGGGGACCACCACGACCACCCGCCCCGCCCAGGGCCCGGGCCAGGCGGCGCTCGCGGCGGGCACCGCCCGGTCGGCCTCGGCGGCGATCTCCCGCAGGGTCCCGGCGCTCTGCCCGGCCCCGCCGAGGACCAGCGAGTGGGTCCCGCCGACCACCGTGACCGGGCCCTGGTCCCACAGCCTCGGCAGGGCGCCCGGGGCGGGCCGGTCGGCCGCCACCCGCCAGGCGCCGTCCTCCCGGACCAGCTCCACCTCGCGCGCCGCCTCCTCGGGGGCGGTGTCGTAGCCGTCCAGCCGGTAGCGCAGCCGGGCCGCCGCGACGGCCCGCGCGCCGTCGCGGCGCACCGAGGAGACCTCGTACGACCAGTCCGTCAGCGGGATCCCGGCGAGCTCCCCGGGCACGGTCCGCGACCAGTCGGCCACGGCCCGGCGGACGTCCCGCTCGGCGCTGCCGGCGCCGTCGGCCGGGCCGGCGGGCCGGGGGCCGCAGCCCGCGAGCAGCGCTCCTAGGAGGAGCGCCGCGAGCGGCAGGACGCGCGGCGGACGGCGGACGGGGAGCATCCGACGATCGTACGCAGGGTGCCGCGGGCAGCGGGGCCGGCGGGGGCGGATCCGCCGCTGCCCGCGGGGTCAGGGGCGGGTCACCGCCGAGACCGGCATCATCCCGACCGGGTCGTAGCGCACGCGGGCCCCCGGATACGGGGCGTGGACCACCTGGCCGTTCCCCACGTACATGCCGACGTGGCTGGCGTCCGAGCGGTAGGTCACGAGGTCGCCCGGGCGGGCCTGGGAGAGCGGGACCTGCCGCCCGGCGTTGCGCTGGGCCTGGGAGGTGCGCGGCAGGGAGACGCCCGCCTGCCGGTAGGACCACACCATCAGCCCGGAGCAGTCGAAGCCGGAGGGGCCGGTGGAACCCCACACGTACGGGCGGCCCACCGCGGCCCGGGCGGCCATCACGGCGGCCGCGGCCCGGCCGGACGGGGCGCCGGAGCCGTCGAACGCGGCCGGGTCGGGCAGTGCGTCGGCGCGGCCGGAGGAACGCGAGGAGCGTTCGAAGTCGGCGCGCTCCGCCGACGGCATGGAGTTCAGGAGCCGCTGGGCCGCGGCCAGCTTCGCGTTCACCGACCGCTTGTGCCGGGCCACGTCGGAGCGCAGGGCGTCGAGTTCGGCGAGCTTGCGGGAGGCCTCGGAGCGGATCTGGCCGAGCCGGCGCTGCTCCTGGCGCAGCTCCTGGAGCCGGTGGGCCTGGCGTTCGGTCAGCCGGTCCAGGGCGGCGGCCTGTTCCAGGTAGGCGTCGGGGTCCTCGGCGAGCATCAGGCCCACGGCGGGGTCGATGCCGCCGCTGCGGTACTGGGCCCCCGCGAAGGTGCCGAGGACGCCCCGCATGGTGTTGATGCGCTCCTGGCCCTGCGCCACCGCGTCCTGGGCCCGGGCGACTTCGGCGCGGAGCCGTTCGGCCTTCTCCCCGGCCTCGTTGAAGCGTTCGGTGGCCTGCTCGGCCTCCTCGAAGAGCCGGTCCACCTGGGCGCTCACCCCGGTCCTGGCTCCGCCGCCCGGCTCGTGGGGCAGGCCGGGGGCGGCGCTCGCGGGCGCTCCCGCCATGGCGGCGGCGGCCGTTGCCGCGGCAGCGGTGAGGACGGTGGCCGTGACCGTGTTCCGGTCATGGCCACCGGGTCCGGACCGACGATGGGACGCCATGGGGGGCCGCCCTTCCGCAGCGCGGGCCCGGGTCCGCCCTCCGTGGACGGCCGTGTGCCGGGTTCCGCGCTGGCAGACAGTAGCCGCGCGACCACGCACCGACCAACGACCGCCGGAGGGTTCACACGCCGACGCCCCGCCGGAGACGCAGGTCACCGGCGGGGCGTGCGGTCGAAGCGGGGCGGTGGAATTCGCCCGGATGGGCGGCGTACGGCGCGCCGGTCCGGGGTCAGCCGATGCGGACGCCGAACTGGAAGGGCATGTTGTCCATGGACTCGTACTTGACGCCGCCCCGCGGGTTCGCGGCGTGCAGCGTCATGTTGTTGCCGGCGTACAGGCCGACGTGGTGCAGGTCCCCGTAGAAGAAGACCAGGTCACCGGGCTGGAGCTGGCTGCGGCTGATGCGCGTGCCGTCGTTGGCCTGGGTGTAGGTGACGCGGCTGATGCCGACGCCCGCCTGCTTGTACGCCCACTGCGTCAGCCCGGAGCAGTCGAAGGAGTTGGGGCCCTCGTGGCCCGATATGTACGCGCTTCCGACCTTGGTCTTGGCGGCCGCGAGCGCAGCACCGGCACGGCCGGAGGCCTTCACGTCGCCGAGGTCGACGCGCTGGCTGTCGGCGCGGCTGGCGCGCGTCTCCTCGTCCTTCAGCGCGGCGCGCTCCTGCGCCGTGAGGCTGTTGAGGAGGGCCTGCGCGGCGGCGAGCTTCTCGTTCGAGACCTTCTTCTTCTCGGCGAGTTCCTTGCGGGTCGCGTCGAGGTCGGCGAGCTTGCCGGCGGCCTCCTGGCGCTGCTGCGCGAGGGTGCGCTGCTTGGCCTGGATCCGCTGGACCGCCTCGACCTGCTTGCCGCTCAGGTGCTCCAGGGAGGAGGCCTTGTCGAGGTAGCTGTCGGGGTCCTCGGAGAGGAGGAGGGCGAGGGCCGGGTCGATGCCGCCGTTGCGGTACTGGGCGCTGGCCATCGAACCGAGCGTGCTGCGCAGGTCGTTGAGCTCGCCCTGGCCGCGCGCCACCTGGTCCTGGATCTGCCCGATCTCCTTCTCGAGCGCCTCCTGGCGCTCCTTGGCCCCGTTGGACTTCTCGGTGGCCTGCTCCGCCTCTTCGTAGAGCGCGTCGACCTGGGACTTGACCTCGTCCTTGCTCGGCTTCCCCGGCGCCGCGGAGGCGTTCTGGGAGAAGAGGGCGACGGCCGCCGCCGCGGTGGCGGTCACGACGGTCACACGAGCGCGGGTCGGCTGCTTGGGTCGACGGTGGGACGCCACGAAGGCGATCTCCTTCTTCCTAGAGCCGCCGAAGAAGACAGGCTCGGCAGCACCTTCGCCGCCACCCCGAATGAGTGATCTACCGCACGAAGGTTTGAGCAGACCCTAGTGACCGAGCTGTGATCAGTTCAAATCCTGCCGAGAAAAAAATCGCCGCCCTACCAGGATCTTTACCTCCGGAGCACGCTCCGTGCCGGGCAGTTGACGGTACGTCCTCCACAGGACCCACTAATTCGGGCATTCGAAACAGGAGTTAGGAAACGCGCGAAAGCCGCTTCAGCAACAAGGCGGACGCCACCGGGCGGGCACCGGCCTTCGCCACCCCGTCGGCGACCTCCCGGTCCGTGGAGACCACGACCACCGGACGGCCGGGCGGTTCCGCACGCACCAGCTGCCGGATCAGCTCGTCCGCCGTCACCCCCGCCTTGGAGAACAGCACCCGCACCCCGCGCGGCGGCGCCAGCAGCACGGGGGCCGCCAGCTCCGCCCCGTCGAAGACGCACGTCATCTCCGCACCCGTCTGCGCGGCCAGCATCGACAGCCCGCCCAGCAGCCGCAGCCGCTGCTTCTCCAGCGGCATCGTCGGATAGCCCGTCTTGGTCACGTTGTAGCCGTCGACCACCAGATGCGCCTGCGGCAGCGCCAACAACTGGTCCAGCAGCGCCGGATCGGTCTCCGACAGGGCCCGCGCCGCGATGTCCTTCGGCGTCATCCGGCCCGGCTCCACCGCGTCCACCGTGTCCGCCGGGCGCGTGTTCACGGGCGGCAGCGCCAGCTCCCGGCGCAGCCCCTGCGCCGCGTCCAGCACCGTGTCCAGCAGCAGCCGCAGCCGCATGTCCTCGATGCTGCGCCCCTCCCGGGTGGCCCGGCGCGAGGTCTCCAGCGCCGTCTCCACCTCCGCGAGACGGGACTTGAGCCGCCGGGTCTCGCTCTCGGCGGCCGCCACCTGGGTGGCCGCCTCCCCGCGGATGCCGTCGATCTCGGCGGTCACCTTGCGCAGGGCCGCCTCACCGCGCTTGACGTCACTGAGCGCGCTGCGCAGCCGACGCTGAAGCGATTCGGCTTCCTTCCGCGCCGCCTCCAGCTCGGCGCGCACCTGCTCACCGCCCGAACGCTGTGCCTCCCGTACGTGCGCCAGCTCCTCGCGCAGGCGTTCCAGCTCGCGCCGGGTCTCCTCGTCGGCCCGCTCGGCATCGGCGCGCTGCGCCTCCTCCCCCGCGGCGGCCACCAGCTTGACCCAGCCCGGCGGACGCAGCACGAACGCGGCGGCCGCCACGTCCAGCGGGTCCGCCGCGGCGGGCGGCGCGCCGGACTCCAGCGCCGCGGCCAGGTCCGCCTGGGCCTCGCGCAGCTTCTCGGCGACCCGGCTGCGGAACACGCCGTCGGTCTCGACCGCCGCCGCCATCGCGTTGCCGGCGAACTTGGCCCGCCGGGTCGGGGTGAAGCGGGCGTACTGGCGCAGCTGCGCCGGCAGGTCCGCGACCGTCAGGCCGCCGAAGGCGTCCGAGACGAGCGCGACGACCCGGCGCCGCACGCCTTCCGGCAGCGGGCGGTCGAGCGCCTCGGCGGCGTCGCCGGCCGCGTCGGCCGGTTCAGCGCCGCTTGCGCCTTCCACAATCCGTCACCCCTACCGTGATGGTCCTGTTCGGGGCGGGGCTCCGTCAGGAGTCCGCGCCCGGCCTGTCCACGAGTTCGATCTGGTCCACCGCGTTGCACCATCGGCAGCGGACCGACTCGATGGTCTCATTGACCACCTCGCGTTCCTCGACCTTCGGCTCCCCGGCGAGGTCCAGGTGGACGTACTCGACCACCTTCGACGACCGGGTGACGTCGAAGCGTGTGAGGTTGCCGCACAGGGTGCAGCGCCACCGGGTCGTGTCGGTCGGCAGGGGAACCGTCATCAGGCCGCTCTCTCCTTCGTAACTGATTCAATTAAAGCGGTCCGGTCGGCCGGATGCGTCGTCCGGCGGACCGCAGCTCGTAACCCTACGGCCTGCCACCGCTTCAGGTGGGGTCCCTTGCGTCATGCTCTGTCACATGATCGTAAGGTGGCGGGCCGTGCGCGAAGCTGCCCGGGGACCGGTGGTCACCCATGCGCTGATCGCGGGCTGCGGTGTGGTGTTCGTCCTCGGGCCGGCCTCGGGGCTGAATCCGGCCTACGGGACCGGTGACGAGCTGCTGGACGCCGGAGCGGCGTACTTCCGGCGCTGGGGCGTGGTCCCCGACGAGCTGTTCACCGCGACCCCGCGGGCCTGGCTGACCCCCCTCACCGCGCTCTTCGTCCACGGCAACTGGCTGCACCTGCTCGGGAACATGCTCTTCCTCTACGTCTTCGGCGCGATGGCGGAGGAGCGGATGGGCCGACCGGCCTTCATCGCCTTCTACATCTGCACCGGCTACGTGGCACTGGCGGCGTACGCGGCCGCCAACGCGGGATCCTCGCAGACGCTGGTGGGCGCGTCCGGAGCGATCTCGGCCGTCCTGGGCGCCTTCCTGTACCTGCTGCCGCGGGCCAGGGTCACGAGCCTGTTCCCCTTCCTGTTCTTCCTGCCGCTGCGGTTCCCGGCGTGGCTCGTGCTGCTGTTCTGGTTCGCGCTCCAGTGGGTGGCGGCGCACCGGGCGGAGAGCGGGCCGGGGGTCGCCTATCTGGCCCACCTGGTGGGCTTCTCGGTCGGCTTCCTCTACGCGTGGGCGCGCTATCGGGGTACGACTAGAGTGAGTCGACCAGCGACGGCCACCGAGGGAGACAGCCAGCCGTGATCACCGCGATCGTGCTCATCAAGACCAGCGTGGACCGCATCCCCGAGATCGCCGAGTCCATCGCCGCCCTCGACAACGTCAGCGAGGTCTACTCCGTCACCGGCACGTACGACCTGATCGCGCTGGTCCGCGTGAACCGGCACGAGAACCTGGCGGACATCATCCCGGGCCGCATCAGCAAGATCCCGGGCGTGGAGGCCACGGACACGCACGTCGCGTTCCGCACGTACTCCCAGCACGACCTGGAGGCGGCGTTCGCCATCGGCCTGGACGCATAGCGCCGGCCCTGCGGGCTCGCTCGGCGGATCCGGGTGCGGGCCTGCTCGGCTTGGCGGTGGTGGTCCGGGTTCGGGGGGCGGTGCCGTGCCGGGGTGTCTCCTCGGCTCGGCGCGTGCGGGCACCTCTCGGCTGTACCCGGTGGTCGCGCCTCGTCCTGCGGGGACACCCCGCCACGTCCCCGCCCCCCTCGGCCGCGGACCCCGGCCCCCGGCGCAGCGACCCCTGGCCGTGTTCCCCGCCCGGCCGGTCGGTGAGGCAGTGGGCCCGGATCGCGTTCCCGCTCTGCCGGTCGGTGAGGCGGTGGGCCTTGGTCGTGTGGGCCTCGGCGGGGCAACTGGGCGGTGGGTGCGGGCTGGGCGGAGTCGGCCGTGGGGTGGGGACACGGAGGAGGGTCCCCGCAGGACGAGCGCGCGCCCCAGGCCGCCTGGCCGCGACACACCCGCACGCGCCGAGCCGAGGAGACCCTCCTCCGGGTCCCCACCCCACACCCCCGACACCCCCGCCGCCGAATCCCGCCGTCACCCGCGAAGCCACCCCGCAGGGGGAACCGGCCGGGCGAGCCCGCAGGGCTAGAGGTTGGGGAGGGGGGCACCCGGCGCCGGGCTGCGGTGTTCGGTCAGCCAGAACAGGTAGCCGCGGAGGTAGTCCGCGAGGCCGTCGTCGATGTACGCCACGTACGCCCGCGCACCGCCCGCCGCCTCGCGTTCGGCCTCGTCCTCCGACACGGACCACGTCCGGTCCAGCGCCACGGCCCACTCCCGGACGCGGCCCCGGCCCGCCACCAGTCCCGTACCAGCTCCGGCGTCCACCGTTCGTCCCCGTCGCACTGGAATCCCTCCATCGGGTCCTGCCAGGCCGCGGCCATGACCCGGTGCGTCTCCTCGGGGGTGCGCGGCTGGCGGTAGACGAACTCAAGCCCGTACTCGTCGTCGTACAGAATGTGGTCCGGAGCCACGCCCCGGCCCACCCAGCAGCTGTCGGTCATCGCCCCGTAGAACGGCCCCGGTACGTTCCGCCAGTTGCGCTCCTGCCACACGTCGGGGCAGGCGTCCCAGGAGTGGTTGTACGCGGGCACCCACTCGGAGAGCCCGGGCAGCGGCTCGCCCTCCACGCACGCCCACACCGTCGGTATCGGATCCCAGTAGCTCATGATCCGTACGATGCCAGACCGCACTGTCAGACCGCGGGGACGCAGCGGCCCTCCTGCGTGCGGTACTGCCACTTCGCGCCGTCCGTGACGAGTTCCCGCACCGCCCGGACGAAGCGCTCCACGTGCTCGTCCGGGGTGCCGGCGCCGAAGCTGACGCGGATCGCGTTCAGCGAGCGCTCGCCCGGGGCGGCTTCGGGGGCCCCGCACTCGCCCTGGGCCTGCGGCTCGCTGCCCAGCAGGGTGCGTACCAGCGGGTGGGCGCAGAACAGGCCGTCCCGGACGCCGATGCCGTACTCGGCGGAGAGGGCGGCGGCGAAGTGGGAGCTGTTCCAGCCGTCCACGACGAAGGAGATGACGCCGACCCGCGGGGCGTCCTCCCCGAAGAGGGACAGGACCCGGACGGCCGGGACCTCGGCGAGGCCCTCGCGGACCCGGGTCACCAACTGCTGCTCGCGGGCCACCAGGTGGTCGAAGCCGGCCTCGGTGAGGGCCCGGCAGGCGGAGGCGATGGAGTAGACGCCGATGACGTTCGGGGAGCCGGCCTCGTGGCGGGCGGCGGTGGTGTGCCACTCGACGTCGACGCCGCCGTCCTCGCGGCGGGAGACCTTGCGGGAGGCCCCGCCGCCGGCCAGGTACGGCTCGGCCTCCTGGAGCCAGTCGGCGCGGCCGGCGAGGACGCCGGAGCCGAAGGGCGCGTAGAGCTTGTGGCCGGAGAAGGCGACCCAGTCGACGTCGAGGTCGCGCACGGAGACGGGGTGGTGCGGGGCCAGCTGGGCGGCGTCCAGCACGATCCGCGCGCCGTGGGCATGCGCGGCGGCGGCGAGTTCCTTGACCGGCCACAGCTCGCCGGTGACGTTGGAGGCGCCGGTGACGCACACGAGCGCCGGGCCGTAAGGCTCCCGGTCGGCGAGCGCCCGCTCCAGGGTGGCGACGGCCTCGGCCGGGGTGCGGGGCGCGTTGAGGTAGGTGACCTGCGCGTTCGTCCACGGCAGGAGGGAGGCGTGGTGCTCGGTCTCGAAGACGAAGACCTGGCAGTCGGCGGGGAGGACCGCGGCGAGCAGGTTCAGGGAGTCGGTGGTGGAGCGGGTGAAGACGACCTGGTCGCCGGGGCGGCAGTCGAGGAACTCGGCGACGGTGGTGCGGCTCTGCTCGAACAGGTCGGTGGACAGCTGCGAGAGGTATCCGGCGCCGCGGTGGACGCTGCCGTAGTAGGGGGCGTACGCGGCCACGTCGTCCCAGACGCGCTGGAGGGCGGGGGCGCTGGCGGCGTAGTCGAGGGCGGCGTAGGTGACCTCTCCGCCGGTGACGAGCGGGACGGTGACGTCGCGGCCGAGGACGGGGAGGGGCTCGGCGCAGGCGGGGTCCTGGGCGGTGGCGGTGGTGGCGGCGTTCAGGGATGCGGACATGGCGGTATCTCCCGGCAGGCAGGGCTGAATGGCTTCGGTGTGCCCGTACGCGGGTGCGGCGGCGCGGCCGTCCGGGGTACGGGAGGGGCCTCGGACGGTCGGTCGCGGTACGCGGAAGTGACCCTGGTCCGAGGGGTGAAGAAGGGGCGGATTCGCCCTATCGCATTCGCTTGCTCACGGAATTCGCTCCTCGAGAGACCAGGACCCCTGGTGTCGAGGGATCCGCGCTTGCCGTAGGCCTTGCTGCCTACGACCTGGTCATCACCCGGGGCACCCCGCCACGGAAGGAGGGTTGCCGGACAGCAAGCCGGGGCCTAAACGCTGTCACTCGTGACCTGGTCTGCATCCTGCCACATGATCGGCCGGTCGCAAGACCCCGGTCCACATGGCGGACCGGGGCTGTGGCGCGAAACGTACCGTCGTGGCGGGTGGTCAGGCGTTGCTGGCCGTCACCCAGCGCTCCAGCGCGGACCGGGCGGAACCGGAGTCGATGGACTCGGCCGCGCGGGCGATGCCCGCGGCGATCTGCTCCTCCAGGGTGCCCGGGCCGGGGTGGAGGGCGACCAGGGCCGCGGCCGAGTTCAGCAGGACGGCGTCGCGGACGGGGCCGGTCTCGCCGGCCAGGAGGCGGCGGGCCACGTCGGCGTTGAAGGAGGGGTCGCCGCCGGCCAGGGCGGAGACGTCGACGAGGGGGATGCCCACGTCGCGCGGGTCGAAGGTCTGCTCGGAGACCTTGCCGTCGCGGACCCACCAGACGCGGGAGGTCGCGGTGGTGGTCAGCTCGTCGAGGCCGTCGTCGCCGCGGAAGACCAGGGCGGAGGAGCCGCGCTCGGCGAGCACTCCGGCCACGATCGGCGCCATCCGCGGGTCGGCGACGCCGGTGGCCTGGGAGCGCACCCGGGCGGGGTTGGTCAGCGGGCCGAGCACGTTGAAGGTGGTGCGGATGCCCAGTTCCCGGCGGGCGCCGGCGACGTGCCGCAGGGCGGGGTGGAACTTCACGGCGAAGCAGAAGGTGATGCCGGCTTCCTCCGCGACCCGCACCACCCCGTCGATGGGGAGGTCGAGGTTGACGCCGAGCTTCTCCAGGACGTCGGAGGAGCCGCTGGCGGAGGAGGCCGCACGGTTGCCGTGTTTGACCACCTTGGCGCCGGTGCCGGCGACGACGACCGCCGACATGGTGGAGATGTTGACCGTCTTGGCCCCGTCGCCCCCGGTGCCGACGATGTCGACGGTCCGGCCGGGCACCTCGATGAGGTTGGCGTGCGCGTACATGGCCCGTACCAGGCCGTTGATCTCCGCGACGGTCTCCCCCTTGGCCCGCAGCGCGACCACGAAGCCGGCGATCTGGGCGTCGGTGGCCTCCCCGCGCATGATCCGGTCCATGGCCCAGGCGGTGTCGTCGGCGCTCAGGTCCTGGCCGGTGAGCAGGGCGTCGAGGACGCCCGGCCAGCCACGGGCCGCCACGCTGTCGCCGCCTGCCGGGGTCGCAACGTTCATGGTCAGCTCCTGCTGCTGGTAGTGGTTCCACGTCGAATGGAAGGAGATCAGCCTATCCAGCGCCGGTTACGGCAAAGAGCCCCGTCCGGACAGTGGACGGGGCTCTTGCCGTGGCGACGCCGGGACTGACCGGAATCAGTCCCTCATGGGGTGGTGCCGGGGATCAGTGGTGGCCGTGGCCGGACTGGATCTCCTTGTACTCCTCCACCGTGGGCTTCGGGATCTGGTTGCCCTCGGCGTAGAAGCCCTTGCTGAGCTTCGCGCGCAGCTTCTCGGTGGCCTTCACCTTGCGCTCGACACCGTTCTCGTCGACCGTCGGGCCGATCTCGACCGGCTTGTACTGCTCGTGCGCGGTGAGGGTGTGCAGCTTGCCCTGCGACAGCGGCTCGTGGACCTCGACGAACTCACCGTGCGGCAGGCGCTTGATGATGCCGGTCTCGCGACCGTGCAGCACCTTGTCCCGGTCCCGGCGCTGGAGGCCGAGGCAGATCCGCTTGGTGACGATGAAGGCCACGACCGGGACGACGAAGAAGCCGATCCGGACGAACCACGTGATCGAGTTGATCGACAGGTGGAAGTACTGGGCGAACATGTCGTTGCCGCCGCCGATGAGGAGCACGATGTACTCCGCGATCCAGGCGACACCGAAGGCCGTACGGGTCGGGACGTTGCGCGGGCGGTCCAGGATGTGGTGCTCGCGCTTGTCGCCGGTGACCCAGGACTCGATGAACGGCCAGACGGCGATCGCGCCGAGGACCAGCGGGAAGAGGATCAGCGGGATGAACACGCCCAGGACGAGCGTGTGGCCCCACAGGTTGATCTCCCAGCCGGGCATGGCTCGGATCAGGCCTTCCGGCATACCCATGTACCAGTCGGGCTGTGCGCCGGTGGACACGTGGTCCGGGCGGTACGGGCCGAGTGCCCAGATCGGGTTGATCGAGGCCACTGCCGCGACCACCGCGATGACACCGAAGACCAGGAAGAAGAAGCCTCCGGCCTTGGCCATGTAGACCGGCAGCAGCGGCATGCCGACGACGTTCTTGTTCGTCTTGCCGGGGCCCGCGTACTGGGTGTGCTTGTGGTAGAAGACCAGGATCAGGTGGGCCACGAGGAGGCCCATCATGATGCCGGGCAGCAGCAGGATGTGCACCGAGTAGAAGCGCGCGACGAAGTCGCCGCCCGGGAACTCCCCGCCGAACAGGAACATCGACAGGTACGTGCCGACGACCGGGACGGACAGGATGGCGCCCTGCATGAAGCGGACACCGGTGCCGGAGAGCAGGTCGTCCGGCAGCGAGTAACCGGTGAAGCCGGTGAACATGCCGAGGACCAGCAGCAGGAAGCCGAAGATCCAGTTGACCTCGCGCGGCTTGCGGAACGCGCCGGTGAAGAAGACGCGCATCATGTGCACGATCATCGCCGCGACGAAGATCAGCGCCGCCCAGTGGTGGATCTGACGGATCAGCAGGCCACCGCGGACGTCGAAGCTGATGTCGAGCGTCGAGGCGAAGGCCTCGGACATCAGCACGCCCTGCATCGGGACGTAGCTGCCGTGGTACTCCACCTCGTTCATGCTCGGGTGGAAGAACAGCGTCAGGTACACACCCGTGAGGATGATGATGATGAAGCTGTAGAGGCAGATCTCACCCAGCATGAAGGACCAGTGGTCCGGGAAGATCTTGCGCATGTTCGCCTTGGCGAGGCTGTAGATGCCCAGGCGGCCGTCCGCCCAGTCCGCTACGCGCTCGCCGGCGGGGGCTTTGCGCCCCGTCTTGTTGTCGGTGGCAGTGCTCATCCGCGCTCCCAGAATGCAGGACCGACGGGCTCTTCGAAGTCGCCGAGCGCTTCGAGGAAGCCTTCGTCATTCACGCCGATCCGCAGCTGCGGAAGCGCGTGACCGGCCGGGCCGAAGATGACACGGGCGCCGTCGGAGAGGTCGAAGGTGGACTGGTGGCACGGGCAGAGCACGTGGTGCGTCTGCTGCTCGTACAGGCTGATCGGGCAGCCGACGTGGGTGCAGATCTTCGAGTAGGCGACGATGCCGTCGTGGGACCACTCGAGTTCCTGCTTGTCCTTGATGTCCTCCGGCTGGATACGGACGATCATCAGGGCGGCCTTGGCGATCTGCACCTGGAAGTCGTGCTGGTGCTCGTCCAGGCCCTCGGGCATGGCGAACGTCAGCGAGCCGACGAGGACGTCCTCGGGGCGCAGCGGCTCCATCGTGTTCTGGTTGATGAGCAGCTTGCCCTTGGCCCACAGGGTCTTGCGCAGCTTCTCCTCGGGCAGCGGGCCCAGGTCGCGCAGCAGCACGACGCCGGCGAGCGGCACCATGGCCATCGCACCGATCAGCGTGTTGCGGATCAGCGGGCGGCGGCCGATGCCGGACTCGTTGGCACCGTCGGCGAAGTCCTGCAGGACCTTCGCCTTGACCTCCGGCGACGCGGCGATCTCGTGGCGGTCGTCGGCGACCTCGACGTCGGACATCAGGGTGCGGGCCCAGTGGACCGCGCCCGCGCCGATGCAGAAGAGGGCCACGCCCAGGGTCATGCCCAGGGCGAAGTTCAGCGCGCTGACCTTCCCGATCGGGAAGATGTAGACGATCTTGTCGACCGGGAAGATCACGTAGGACGCGATGAAGGCGATGGTCGCCAGCATCGACAGCGTGAAGAGCATCGCGACGGTGCGCTCGGAACGCTTCGCCGCACGCTCGTCGATGTCCTGGATGCGCGGCTTGTGGACCGGCAGGCCCGGGTCGGCGAACGGGTCGTCCGCGACTGCTACGCCACCGTGGTGGGCGTCGCCCTGCTCGCTCGGCAGGTGCTTCTCTTCGGGAATCTCTTGGCTACTCATGACTTCTTGGCCTTAGCGGTGTGGGCCGCGACCCAGACGGCGACAGCGATCAGCGCACCCAGAGCGAAGATCCAGCCGAACAGACCCTCGGACACGGGGCCGAGGCCGCCGAGCTTGAGACCACCGGGGTTGGTCGACTTCTCACCGTTCACGTTCTGGAGGTACGCGATGATGTCCTTCTTCTGCTTCTCCGGCATGGTGCTGTCGGGGAAGGAGGGCATGTTCTGCGGGCCGGTCTGCATGGCCTCGTAGATGTGCTTCGGCGAAACGTCCTCAAGGTTGGGGGCGTACTTGCCGTTGGTCAGCGCGCCGCCCTCACCGGTGAAGTTGTGGCACTGCGCGCAGTTGTTGCGGAACAGCTCACCGCCGTTGGCGATGTCGGCGTCCGCCGGGTCGTACTGCTTCTCGGTCGGCGTGATCGGGCCGGCACCGAGGGAGGCGATGTACGCGGCCAGCTGGTCGATCTGCGCCTGGGTGTAGATGACCGGCTTCTTCGGCACCTGGGCGCCGGGCTGCTGGGCGGGCATGCGGCCCGTGCTCACCTGGAAGTCGACGGCCGCGGAGCCGACGCCTACCAGGCTCGGGCCGTCAGAGGAACCCTGACCGCCGGTTCCGTGGCAGCTTGCGCAACCCACGGCGTAGAGCTTCTTGCCCTCCTCGATGGCGAGGGACTGGGCGGTTTCATCGGCCTGCGCCTTGCCCGCGGGGGCGAAGGCGGCGTACAGCCCCCCAGTGGCCGCCAGCGCGAGGAGTAGAACGACGACCGCCGCCAGCGGATGGCGTCGTCGTGCGGAGAGCTTTTTCACGGATTACCCCGGTGTCAGGATCTTCTGCGTCGGTGTGTCTGGATGGTGTGCCGGGTCGGGCCCGGTGACGTGTTCGCTACTTGATCAGGTAGATCGTCGCGAAGAGGCCGATCCAGACGACGTCGACGAAGTGCCAGTAGTAGGACACGACGATGGCCGACGTGGCCTGTTCGTGGGTGAACCTCTTGGCCGCGTACGTCCGGCCGAGGACCAGCAGGAAGGCGATGAGACCGCCCGTCACGTGCAGACCGTGGAAGCCGGTGGTCAGGTAGAACACCGAGCCGTACGGATCGGACGAGAGGCTCATGCCCTCGTGCTTGACCAGCTCGGTGTACTCGAACACCTGGCCGCCAATGAAGATCGCACCCATGACGAACGTGATGATGAACCACGTCCGGAGCTTCTTCACGTCACCGCGCTCGGCGGCGAACACGCCGAGCTGGCAGGTGAGGGAGGAGAGCACCAGGATCGTGGTGTTCGTCGCCGAGAAGGGCAGATTCAGGGATGAAGCCTGCTCTGACCAGTACTCGGCGCCCATCACGGATCGCAGGGTGAAGTACATCGCGAAGAGGGCCGCGAAGAACATCAGCTCGGAACTCAACCAGATGATGGTTCCGACGCTGACGAGGTTCGGCCGATTGACCGTCGGGTGCGCGTGCCCGGTATCTACTGTCGTTGCTGTCGCCACGACCGACATTATGTCGGTCGCTTATCCCGCCCTCACCCCGGGGGGTGCCGTTCGGAGTGTCAGGGGCGTGTGCAAGGCCCGAACGGCCCATCGGACGCCCCCCGCACACACCCCTCGCGCACATGTCCGAAGCGATGTTGACGGGGCGGCGGGAGGAGTAGCATCCCGCGCAACATCAACGTGATTCATGGGACACGTGGAGGATCGAAATGCGGGCGACTGCGCGGGTTCTGGTCTACAGCGACGACGCGGGTACCCGGGAGCAGGTGAGACTGGCGGCGGGCCGCCGCCCGGCCGCGGATCTGCCGCCGGTGGAGTTCCTGGAGTGCGCGACGCTGCCGGCGGTGCTGACGGAGCTGGACGCGGGCGGCATCGACGTGTGCGTGCTGGACGGCGAGGCGGTTCCGGCCGGGGGCATGGGTGTGTGCCGGCAGATCAAGGACGAGATCTTCCGGTGCCCCCCGGTGCTCCTGCTGATGGGGCGCCCCCAGGACGCCTGGCTGGCCACCTGGAGCCGCGCGGACGCCGCGGTGACCCTTCCGGTGGATCCCGTGGAGTTCGCGGACGCCCTGGCGGGCCTGCTGCGGGCGCGGCTGGCCTCCTCGGCCGCCTGACGCCCGGCGCGGGCGGGCTCCGCCCCCGCCCCGGGGGCGACGGCGGAGCCGGATGCCGTGCGTTCCCCTCCCGGACGGCCGGGAGGGGAACGGGGGCCTGCGCTAGACCGTCGGCCTCAGGCGGGCCTGGTCGACGTGACTGCGGCCTTCCTGGGTGCCCTTGAGCAGGGCGCTGCCCTCGCGCCAGTCCTTCCAGTCCATGTTCCAGTCGCCGAAGCCGTTGCCGAAGATGTCCATGTCGTCGCCGATGCTGTTGATGACCTGGACGAGGTCGCCCTCGCGGATGTTCTCGTAGAACCAGGCGGCGTTGCCGGTGCTCATGCCGGTGCAGCCGTGGCTGACGTTCGCGTAGCCGTGCGAGCCGATGGACCACGGGGCGGCGTGTACGTATTCACCACTCCAGGTGACACGCGTGGCGTAGTAGACGGGCAGGTTGTAGTACTCGCTGCCGCCGATGCCGACGGTGTCCCCGCGCATCTGTACGTAGTACTGCTTGCCCAGCACCACCTTGATGCCGTTGCGGGTGGAGAAGCCGGGCTTGCCGGTGGTCACCGGAATGGAATTGATCACTTCTCCGTTCCGCTTGAAGGTCAGCCAGTGCGCCGCGGCGTCGGTGGTGACCTCCACGCGGTCGCCGATCTCCAGCTTCAGGGGCTTGGAGGCGGCCCCGTGGAGCTGGTCGGTGACCCGGATGCCCTCCAGGTTGCTCCGTACGGAGACGGTGGTGTTGGCGGGCCAGTAGTCCTTCGGGCGGTAGTGCAGGTTCTTGTCGTCGACCCAGTGCCAGGCACCCTCGACCCCGGCCGGGGCGTCGACGATCAGACCGCGTTCGACGACGGCGCGGGCGGCCTTGTCCTTGACAGGCTCGTTGAGTTCGGCGGTGAGGGGCTGGCCGACGCCGTACTTGCCCTCCTCCGGGCCGAACTCCACCTTGAGGACGCCCTTGGACGGGGTGGTGTCGAAGGCCATCGTGCGCTGGCCCGGGGTGCCCCGTTCGTCCTCGGTGCTCACGGTGACCGTGTAGCGGACGCCTGCGGCCATGGGGACGGTGCTGTGCCACCGGTCGCCCTTGGCGCTGAGTTCGCCCGCCAGACGGCGTCCGTGGGTGTCCACGGCCGTGACGTCGGTGATCCGGTTGCCGGTGCCCTTGGCGGTGACTTCGAGGGGCCGGTTGGGGTCGACGGGGCGGCTGCCGGCGGTCTGGTTGAAGGCGACCTGTTCGCCCGCGTCGACCGGGCGGGCGGACAGCGGGTTGTCGCCGGACCCGCATGCGGTGGCGCCGGCACCGAGGGACGCGACCAGCAGGGAGCAGCTGAGTACCGTCCAAAGACGCGGTGTGTGGTTCATGGAGCCAACGCTATGAAGATATGACAAATACGGCGCGCGGGGTGACTGCAAACGAGGGGCCCGGACTCCTCCGAAGAGGTGTCCGGGCCCCACGTGGTGCGCGGCAGTGCCGCGCGGATGCCGCTTACTGGTTCGCGTTCTCACCGCGGTAGTACTCGTACACCCAGCCCCACAGGCCGATCAGGATGATCGGGGCCGAGAAGTACATGAGCCACCAGCCGAAGATGACGCCCATGAAGGCGAGCGCACCGCCGATGCCCAGCGAGAGCGGCTGCCAGCTGTGCGGGGAGAAGAACCCCAGCTCGCCCGCCTCGTCGGCGACGTCGGCCTCCAGGTTGTCCTGGGCCATCTCGTCCACGCGCTTGGCCGTGAAGGCCAGGTAGTAGCCGATCATGACGCTCAGGCCGAAGGCCAGGAAGAGCGCGGTGGTTCCGACGGGCTCCTTCGACCACACGCCATACACGATGGCCATGATCAGGATGAAGAAGGAGAGCCAGAGGAACATCTTGCCCTGGATCTTCACTTGCCGGCCTCCTTGCCACCGGTGACGGCCTTGGCCGGGGTGTGGTCCTCGAGGTGCTCGAGGGCCGCGATCTCCGGGTGGTGCAGGTCGAACGCCGGCGACTCGCTACGGATGCGCGGCAGGGTGAGGAAGTTGTGCCGCGGCGGCGGGCAGGACGTCGCCCATTCGAGCGAACGGCCGTAGCCCCACGGGTCGTCGACCTCGATCTTCTTGCCGTACTTGGCCGTCTTCCAGACGTTGTACATGAACGGCAGCATCGACAGGCCGAGCACGAACGAGCTGATCGTCGAGATCGTGTTCAGCGCGGTGAAACCGTCGGCGGCGAGGTAGTCCGCGTAACGACGCGGCATGCCCTCGGCACCCAGCCAGTGCTGCACCAGGAAGGTGCCGTGGAAGCCGATGAACAGCGTCCAGAAGGTGATCTTGCCGAGGCGCTCGTCCAGCATCTTGCCGGTGAACTTCGGCCACCAGAAGTGGAAGCCGGCGAACATCGCGAACACCACGGTGCCGAAGACGACGTAGTGGAAGTGGGCGACGACGAAGTACGAGTCGGAGACGTGGAAGTCCATCGGGGGCGAGGCCAGGATGACGCCGGTCAGACCACCGAAGGTGAAGGTGACCAGGAAGCCGATCGTCCAGAGCATCGGGGTCTCGAAGGACAGCGAGCCCTTCCACATGGTGCCGATCCAGTTGAAGAACTTCACACCGGTCGGTACCGCGATCAGGAAGGTCATGAAGGAGAAGAACGGCAGGAGCACGCCGCCCGTCACGTACATGTGGTGCGCCCACACCGTCACCGAGAGGCCGGCGATGGCGATCGTCGCGGCGATCAGGCCGATGTAGCCGAACATCGGCTTGCGGCTGAAGACCGGGATGATCTCGGAGACGATGCCGAAGAACGGCAGGGCGATGATGTACACCTCTGGGTGCCCGAAGAACCAGAACAGGTGCTGCCACAGCAACGCGCCACCGTTGGAGGCGTCGAAGATGTGCGACCCGAACTTGCGGTCGGACTCCAGCGCGAAGAGCGCGGCGGCCAGCACCGGGAAGGCGAGCAGGACCAGGACACCGGTCAGCAGCACGTTCCAGGTGAAGATCGGCATGCGGAACATCGTCATGCCGGGTGCGCGCATGCAGATGATCGTGGTGATGAAGTTGACCGAACCGAGGATCGTGCCGAAGCCGGAGAAGGCCAGACCCATGATCCACATGTCGGCGCCGATACCCGGCGACCGGACGGCGTCCGACAGCGGGGAGTAGGCGAACCAGCCGAAGTCGGCGGCGCCGTTCGGCGTCACGAAGCCGGCCACCGCGATGGTCGAGCCGAAGAGGTACAGCCAGTACGCGAACATGTTCAGCCGGGGGAACGCCACGTCGGGCGCGCCGATCTGCAGCGGCATGATCCAGTTCGCGAAGCCCGCGAAGAGCGGGGTGGCGAACATCAGCAGCATGATCGTGCCATGCATGGTGAACGCCTGGTTGAACTGCTCGTTCGACATGATCTGCGTACCCGGCCGCGCCAGCTCGGCGCGCATGAAGAGCGCCAGCAGGCCGCCGATGAGGAAGAACACGAACGACGTGACCAGGTACATCGTGCCGATGGTCTTGTGGTCGGTGGTGGTGAGCCACTTCACGACCACGTTGCCCGGCTGCTTGCGCCGCACCGGCAGCTCGTTCTCGTACGAGTCAGCTGCGGCGGCACCCTGGGATTCGTTGAGGATGCTCACAGTTTGTTCGTCTCCGCATTCCGGGCCGGGTCGGTCTGCTGGATGCCGGCCGGCAGGAAGCCGGTCTGACCCTTCTCCGCCAGGTCCTTCAGGTACTCCTGGTACTTCTCGGGCGAGACCACCTTGACGTTGAACAGCATCCGGGAGTGGTCGACGCCGCAGAGCTCGGCGCACTTGCCCATGAAGGTGCCTTCTTGGGACGGGGTGACCTCGAAGACGTTGGTGTGGCCCGGGATGACGTCCTGCTTGAACAGGAAGGGGACCACCCAGAAGGAGTGGATGACGTCGTTCGACGACAGGATGAAGCGGACCTTCTCGCCCTTGGGGAGGACCAGGGTCGGACCCGGGTTGCCCGTCTGCGGGTTCCGGTCGCTCGGGACGCCCTTCTCGTAGACGCCCTCGGCACCCGCCGGGAAGTCCTTGGTGAAGCGGTCCGGGATGGAGGCGAGCTCCTTGGGAACCGCGTTCGCCTTCGGGGTCGCCGCGTCGCCGTCGACGTTCTCGATGTAGTTGAAGCCCCAGCTCCACTGGAAGCCGATCACGTTGATCGTGTGCGGCGGCTTCGGGGTGAGGGCGAGCAGCTTCGACTCGTCACGCGCGGTGAAGTAGAAGAGCACCGAGACGATGATGAGCGGGACCACCGTGTACAGCGCCTCGATGGGCATGTTGTACCGGGTCTGCGCCGGGACCTCGATCTTCGTCCGGCTGCGCCGGTGGAAGATGACGCTCCACAGGATCAGGCCCCAGACCAGGATGCCCGTGACGAGCGCGGCCGCCCAGGATCCCTGCCACAGGGAGAGGATGCGCGGCGCCTCCTCGGTTACCGGAGTCGGCATTCCGAGGCGGGGGAAGTCTTTCCATGTATACGAGCAACCAGTGGCGGTCGCCAGGACCACGCCCGCAGTCAGCGCCTGCAGCAGCTTCCGCCGCATCGGGCGCCGCGGCGAGCGGTCGGAGCCGTAGGGACTCACGTAGCGCCTTCCCGAGAGTCTCGGCCCGCGCGGCCGGCCGCGGCCGTGTTCGGGTCGGTCGCCGGCCCTGACGCAGGCAGGGGTTTGGATGTTTATGCGGACCAAACCCTACTGGACGCTATTTGGGGTCGCGCGGGGAGGGTGCCCAACGCGCCGCTACTGCCCCCGAAGGGATGGATCCGCCGTCCGGGGGACGGCGGGAGCCACCCCGAACGGCGGGCTCCGGAGCGCATCTGACGGCCCCTGACCTCGCACCCTCGCGGGCTGGGGTTAGCGTGGCCGGATGCCGTACTTCGACAGCGCGTCCGCCGCTCCCCTGCACCCCGTGGCCCGGCAGGCGTTGCAGGCCTCGCTGGACGAGGGCTGGGCCGATCCGGCCCGGCTCTACCGGGAGGGCCGGCGCGCCCGGCTGCTGCTGGACGCCGCGCGGGAGGCCGCCGCGGAGGCGGTGGGGTGCCGCGCCGACGAGCTCGTGTTCACTCCTTCGGGGACGCACGCGGTTCACACGGGCGTCGCCGGGGCCCTCGCGGGCCGCCGGCGCGCCGGGGACCATCTGGTCGTATCGGCCGTCGAACACAGTTCTGTATTGCACGCCGCGGCGGCGCACGGGGCGGGCGGCGGGACCGTGACCGAGGTCCCGGTGGACCGATCGGGCGCGGTCTCCCCCGCCGGGTACGCCGAGGCCCTGACCCCGCGGACGGCGCTGGCCTGCCTCCAGTCGGCCAACCACGAGGTGGGAACGGTCCAGCCGGTGGCGGAGGTCGCCGAGGTCTGCGGGGCGGCCGGGGTGCCGCTCCTGGTCGACGCCGCGCAGTCGCTGGCCTGGGGTCCGGTGGAGGGGGCCTGGTCGGCCCTGGCGGCCAGCGCCCACAAGTGGGGCGGTCCGCCCGGGGTCGGGCTGCTCGCGGTCCGCAAGGGGACCCGGTTCTCCCCCCAAGGCCCCGCGGACGAAAGGGAGTCGGGCCGCTCCCCCGGCTTCGTGAACCTGCCCGCGATCGTGGCGGCGGCCGCCTCGCTGCGGGCCGTACGGGCCGAGGCCGAGGCCGAGGCGGCCCGGCTGCGGATCCTGGTGGACCGCATCCGGCGCCGGGTGGTGCGGCTGGTGCCCGACGTGGAGGTGGTGGGCGATCCGGAGCGGCGGCTGCCGCACCTGGTCACCTTCTCCTGCCTGTACGTCGACGGGGAGGCGCTGCTGCACGAGCTGGACCGGGCGGGCTTCTCGGTGTCCTCGGGGTCCTCCTGCACGAGCTCCACACTGACCCCCAGTCATGTGCTGCGGGCGATGGGGGTGCTGTCGGAGGGCAACGTACGGGTGTCGCTGCCGGCGGGGACCACGGCGGAGGACGTGAACGCGTTCCTGGAGGTGCTGCCGGGCGCGGTGGCGGGCGTACGGGAACGGCTCGGCGTGCCCGGGCCGGAGCCGCGGACGCCGGTCGCGGAGTCCGTGGAGGTCGACGCGCTGGGGCTGCGCTGCCCGCAGCCGGTGATCGAGCTGGCGCGGGCCATCGGGTCGGTGCCGGTGGGGGGCACGGTGACGGTCCTGTCGGACGACGAGGTCGCCCGCCTGGACATCCCGGCCTGGTGCGCGATGCGGGGCCACACGTACCTGGGCGAGTCCCCCCGCCCCCCGGGCACGGCCTACACGATTCGCCGCGAGGCGTAGCCGGCCCCCGCCGGCCGATCCAGCCTCGCCGCCCCTTGAGGCCCGGGCCCGGGCACGACCAGCCCCGCCGGCGTTTGAGGCGCGGGTCCGGGCGGAGCCCGGTGCCCGGCGGAGCCGGGTTCCCCGGGGCGCCGCCCCGAACCCCGCGCCTCAAACGCCTCCAGCCACCGCTGGGACGGCGTCAGCCGAGGTGGGTGCGGACCTCCGCCGCGGCCTCGTCGCCGTAGGCCTTGGTGAAGCGCTCCATGAAGTGCGCACGCGCCAGCGTGTACTCCTGGGTGCCCAGCGTCTCGATGACCAGCGTCGCGAGCATGCAGCCCACCTGCGCCGCCCGCTCCAGGCCGACGCCCCATCCCAGGCCGGTCAGGAAGCCCGCGCGGAACGCGTCGCCGACACCCGTCGGGTCGACCTTCGCGTTCTCCTCGGGGCAGCCGACGACGATCGGCTCCTCGCCCGCCCGCTCGATCCGGACGCCGTTGGAGCCCAGGGTGGTGACGCGGGTGCCGACCTTGGCCAGGATCTCCTCGTCGGTCCAGCCGGACTTCGACTCGATGAGGCCCTTCTCGTACTCGTTGGAGAAGAGGTAGGTCGCGCCCTCCATCAGGGTGCGGATGTTGTCGCCGTCCATGCGGGCGATCTGCTGCGAGAAGTCGGCGGCGAAGGGGATCCCGCGGGTGCGGCACTCCTCCGTGTGGCGCAGCATCGCCTCGGGGTCGTCGGCGCCGATCAGGACCAGGTCCAGGCCGCCCACGCGGTCGGCGACGGACTTCAGCTCGATCAGGCGGGCCTCGCTCATCGCGCCCGTGTAGAAGGAGCCGATCTGGTTGTGGTCGGCGTCCGTGGTGCACACGAAGCGCGCGGTGTGCAGGACCTCGGAGATCCGGACGGAGTCGGTGTCGACGCCGTGGCGGTCGAGCCAGGCGCGGTACTCGTCGAAGTCGGACCCGGCGGCGCCCACGAGGACCGGGCGGATGCCGAGCTGGCCCATTCCGAAACAGATGTTCGGGCCGACGCCGCCCCGCCGGACGTCGAGGTTGTCGACGAGGAAGGAGAGGGAGACCGTGTGCAGCTGGTCCGCGACGAACTGGTCGGCGAAACGGCCGGGGAAGGTCATGAGGTGGTCGGTGGCGATGGAGCCGGTGACTGCGATGCGCACGGCGTGGACGCTCCTGCTGGAGGACGGGGAGGGACAGTCAAAGCTACCCGTTGCGCGAGCCCATGCCGAACCCCAGAAACTACCTCTTAGTAGCTCTTTCTTCGCGAGAGGCGTGATGTCTACGGTGCATGCATGACCTCTACCGACGGTTACGACTACTGCGAGTACACCGCCGAGCGGCGCGGAGCGGAAGGCGGCGGGCGGCCCGGTTTCGCGCGGATGCTCGGGGACTGTGCCCGGATGGCCCCGCACTGGGCGGTTCCGGCGGGTCCCCGGCCGGTCCGGGTGGCTCCTTCGCAGATCCACGGGATCAGCGTCCCGCGGGCCTCGGCCCGGCTGATCGCGTCCACGGCCGCGTACGGGGACCAGTAGCCGCCCCGGAGGACCCGGAGGAAAGGCCGGATCGCGCCGGAGGGGAACCGGTCGCGCCGCTGTTCCGTCACACCCGCATCAGAGACTGCGGAACAGGTGAAGGAGCGATGCGGTGACCAGCGAAGAACCCGGCACATCACGCGGCACACGACGGCGGCCGGCCTGGGCCGTCGGCTCGATCGCGGCCGCCGTGCTGCTCGCGGGCGGCGGTACGGCCTACTGGGCGTCCACGGCCCACGGCGACGGGGCTCCGGGCGGCCGTGGGGGCGACAGCGCGGCCTCGGCGCCCCGCGACGCGGGTGATCCCTCGGGGCCGGGGATCGCACCCGGGGAGCCCGACCCGTCCGGCGGGGCGGTGGTCTACCGGGCGGACGTGAAGCTGCCCGAGGCCCCGGCCTCCGCGCCCGCCTTCCGGGTGTCGGGCGAGGTCACGGAGGCGGAGGTGGCGCGGCTCGCCTCGGCCCTGGGTGTGGCGGGCGCTCCGCGGCTGTCCGGTGACGTCTGGCTGGCCGGGGAGGCCTCCGACGGCTCCGGGCCGCGGCTGACGGTGGCGCGTACGGCGCCGGGCACCTGGAACTTCAACCGGTTCCAGGGGGGCGCCGGTACGGGCAACGGCGCGGGCGACGACTGTGTGCGCGGCAAGGACACCTGCGGCCCCGCCACGCTCCCGCGGGACGGCGGCGCGGCCGGGGGTGCGGGCAAGCCCGTCTCGGAGGAGGCGGCGAAGGCCGCCGCGGCCCCGGTGCTGGCGGCGGCCGGGCAGGACGGGGCGAAGCTGGACGCGCGCGCGACCCAGGGCGCGGTGCGGGTGGTGAGCGCCGATCCGGTGGTCGGCGGGCTGGCCACGCAGGGCTGGGCCACGAAGCTGAGCGTGGCGGCGGACGGTTCGGTGGTCGGCGGCAACGGCGAGCTGAAGGCGCCGGTCCGGGCGGCCGACCAGCCGGTGGTCGGTGCGGTGGAGGCGCTGGCCCGGCTGAACGCGCGCTCGGGCGGCACGGGCGGGGAGCCGGCTCCGAGCGGCTGCGCGAGTGCGGTGCCGCTGGCCCAGGACCCCCCGGCGGGGGCCGCGGAGACGGTGCCGTGCAACCCGGAGCCGCGGCCGATGAAGCCGCCGCGGACGGAGTCGGTGCGGGGTGCGGTGCTGGGGCTGGCCTCGGGCACGGTGGACGGCGAGCGGGGTCTGGTCCCGGCCTGGCTGTTCGAGGTGGCGGGCCGGGACGGGGCCGCGGCCCGTACGGTGGCGGAGCCGGCGACGGCCGAGGGGGCCGGGACTCCCGCACCCAAGGACGGCCGTACGGTGCCGGGGATCTCGTACGCGGTGGACGACCGGAAGCTGACGGTGACCTTCTGGGGCGGGGTGTGCAGCACCTACGCGCTGACGGTGCGGGAGGAGGCCGCGTCGGTCATGGTGAAGATCACCGACACCCCGAACAAGCCGGGCCAGGCGTGCATCATGATCGCCGAGGAGCAGTCGGTGACGGCGCAGCTGCAGCAGCCGCTGGGTGACCGGACGGTGGTCGACGCGACCACGGGCAAGCCGCTCCCCCGCGGCTGACTCGCGGGACGGGACGGCGAAGGGGCCCGTCCCGGTCGGATGCGACCGGGACGGGCCCCTTCGTGCCGTACGGGTACGGGCTTAGCTGAACGAGTCGCCGCAGGCGCAGGAGCCGGTGGCGTTCGGGTTGTCGATCGTGAAGCCCTGCTTCTCGATGGTGTCGACGAAGTCGATGGAGGCGCCGCCCAGGTACGGGGCGCTCATGCGGTCCGTGACGACCTTCACACCGTCGAAGTCCTTCACGACGTCGCCGTCGAGGGAGCGCTCGTCGAAGAAGAGCTGGTAGCGCAGGCCGGAGCAGCCGCCGGGCTGAACGGCGACGCGCAGCGCCAGGTCGTCACGGCCTTCCTGCTCCAGCAGGGTCCTGACCTTTTCGGCGGCGGCGTCGGACAGGAGGATGCCGTCGCTCACGGTGGTCTTGTCGTCCTGTACGGACATCTGCATTCACTCCCGAAGTGGGCGGCTCCCCGCGGCGGGCGGGGAAACGTCGGACTCTTGCCGTCGGTGGCAACGAGCGGGACCTCGGATTCATTCCGGGACCCGACGCTTCTTTTCAGATGTTCCATGCTCGCACACCGCACGCCCGGCGGGACCAGTTGAATCGGGGGCTGATGCGTCACATTGACACTATCGGCATCGTCAAACTGACGTGAAGCGGTTATGATAGATAGCGTCAAGTAGACGAGAAGTCGAAGCGCTGATCCAGAAGTCCCTTGTCGCAGAAAAGAAAGGGTGCGTGTCGTGACCACCGCCCAGCCGTTGGACGTCCAGCCGACGCCCCTTGCCCTGCTGCTGCTCGGCCGTGAGGCCGACCCCAAGAGCGAGCGCGGGGTGGAGTGTCCCGGCGACCTCCCCTCGCCGTCGGACCCGAACCTCGTGGAGCGGGCCCGCGCGGCCAAGGAGAAGCTCGGGGACAAGGTCTTCATCCTCGGCCACCACTACCAGCGTGACGAGGTCATCGAGTTCGCCGACGTCACCGGCGACTCCTTCAAGCTGGCCAAGGACGCGGCCGCCAAGCCGGAGGCCGAGTACATCGTCTTCTGCGGCGTGCACTTCATGGCCGAGTCCGCGGACATCCTGACCTCGGACGACCAGAAGGTGGTCCTGCCGGACCTGGCCGCCGGCTGCTCGATGGCCGACATGGCCACCGCCGAGCAGGTCGCCGAGTGCTGGGACGTGCTGACCGAGGCCGGCGTCGCCGGCGACACGGTGCCCGTCTCGTACATGAACTCCTCGGCCGACATCAAGGCCTTCACCGGCAAGCACGGCGGCACGATCTGCACCTCGTCCAACGCGAAGAAGGCCCTGGAGTGGGCCTTCGAGCAGGGCGAGAAGGTGCTCTTCCTCCCCGACCAGCACCTGGGCCGCAACACCGCCGTCCGCGACATGGGCATGTCCCTCGACGACTGCGTGCTCTACAACCCGCACAAGCCGAACGGCGGCCTCACCGCCGAGCAGCTGCGGAACGCGAAGATGATCCTGTGGCGGGGTCACTGCTCGGTCCACGGCCGGTTCTCGGTCGACTCGGTCGAGGACGTCCGCGCCCGCATCCCCGGCGTGAACGTGCTGGTCCACCCCGAGTGCAAGCACGAGGTCGTGGCGGCGGCGGACTACGTCGGCTCCACGGAGTACATCATCAAGATGCTGGAGGCGGCCCCCGCCGGCTCCAAGTGGGCCATCGGCACCGAGCTGAACCTGGTCCGCCGCCTGGCGAATCGATTCGCCGCCGAGGACAAGGAAGTCGTCTTCCTCGACAAGACGGTCTGCTTCTGCTCCACGATGAACCGCATCGACCTCCCGCACCTGGTGTGGACGCTGGAGTCCCTCGCCGAGGGCACCCTCGTCAACCGCATCCAGGTGGACAAGGAGACGGAGAGCTTCGCGAAGCTCGCCCTGGAGCGCATGCTCGCCCTCCCGTAGGGACGGCGCCGCGGCTCCGGCACCGCACGCACACGAAGGGCGGCTCCCCTGCGGGAGCCGCCCTTCGGCGTGCGCCGGGCGGGCGGGCCGGGGGTCCGGCCCGCCCGGCCGGATCAGACCTTCGCCGGGGTCTCCTCCGGCTGGTCCTGCGACGGGACGACCGTCAGACGGGCCGTCTTCTTCGCGCGGCGGCGCTCCTTGCGGAGCTCCACCATCGTGTAGAGGGTCGGCACCAGGAGCAGCGTCAGCAGGGTCGAGCTGACCAGGCCGCCGATGACCACGACCGCGAGCGGCTGCGAGATGAAGCCGCCCTCACCGGTGACGCCCAGCGCCATCGGCAGCAGCGCGAAGATCGTCGCCAGGGCCGTCATCAGGATCGGGCGCAGCCGGTGCCGGCCGCCCTCGACGACCGCCTCGACGACGCCCAGGCCCTGGGCGCGGTACTGGTTGACCAGGTCGATCAGGACGATCGCGTTGGTCACGACGATGCCGATGAGCATCAGCATGCCGATCATCGCCGGGACGCCCATCGGGGTGCCGGTGACGAGCAGCAGGCCGAGCGCGCCGGTCGCCGCGAACGGGATGGACACCAGCAGGATCAGCGGCTGGACCAGCGAGCGGAAGGTCGCGACCAGCAGCATGAACACGATCGCGATGGCCGCGAGCATGGCGAGGCCGAGCGAGCCGAACGCCTCGTCCTGGTCCTCGGAGACGCCGCCGATGGAGGCCGTCGCGCCGTCGGGCAGGTCCAGCGCCTTGAGCTTCGTCTGCAGCTCGGCGCTGACCGCGCCCGTGTTGTCGCCCTGCGGGCGCGCGGTGACGGTCGCGGCGCGGGCGCCGTCGATCCGGGTCATCGCGACCGGGCCGGGGACCTCCTTGACCTCGGCGATGTCGCCCAGCTTCACCGGGCCGACGGGGAGTGCCTGCAGTGCGGCCAGGGTGGTGGCCGGCTGCGCGGAGCGGATGACGATGTCCCGCTCGGTGTCCTCCAGTACGGCCTTGCCGGCCGGGGTGCCGCGGACGGCCTGGGCGACGATCGCCGCGAGGGCGGCCTGGTTCAGGCCCGCCTCCGCCGCCCTGGGGGTGGCGGTCACCGAGATCCGGGGCACGGACTGGGACAGGTCGCTCTGCACGTCGGCGACGTTGTCGAGCTTGGCCACCTCGGCGCGGACCTGCTCGGCGGCCTTGGCGAGGACCTCGCCGTCGCCGGCCTTGACGACCACGCTGAGGTTCTGGCTGCCGAAGGCGTCACCCGCCGAGATCCGGGTCTCGCCGATCCCGTCGAGGGCCGCCAGCCCGTCCTCGATGCGCTTCTTCACGGCCTCTCCGTCGCCGGCGTCCTTCAGGGAGACCTGGTAGGAGGCCTGGTTGGAGCCGGTGCCGCCGCCAAAGGCCGCGAGGAAGCCGGAGGAGCCGACGGTGACCTGGTAGCTCTTGACCCCGTCGACGGAGGCCAGCACCTTCTCCACCTTCCGGCTCGCCTCGTCGGAGGCGGCCAGGGAGGTGCCCGGGGCGAGCTCCTGCTTGACCGTCAGGACGTCCTGCTCGCCCTGGTCGAAGAAGTTGGTCTTCAGCATGGGGGTCATGCCGAAGGTGCCGAGCAGGACGACCACGGCGATGGCCACGCTGGTCAGGCGGCGCCGGGTGGCGAAGCCCAGCACGCGGACGTACAGGCTCTGCAGGCGGCTGCGGGCCTCCTTCTCCTCGGCCTCGCGGCGGGCCTTCGCGGCGCTCTCGGCGTCCCCGGGGGTGACGCCCTTGGGTGCGCTGAGGAACCAGTACGAGAGCACCGGTACGACCGTCAGGGAGACGAGCAGCGAGGCCAGCAGGGCCGCGGTGACGGTGAGCGAGAAGGAGCCGAAGAGCTCTCCGATCATGCCGCCGACGAGGCCGATCGGCAGGAAGACGGCGACGGTGGTGAGCGTGGAGGAGGTGACCGCGCCGGCGACCTCCCTGACCGCGGTGATGATGGCGGCCTCGCGCTCCTCCCCGTAGCCGAGGTGGCGCTTGATGTTCTCCAGGACCACGATCGAGTCGTCGACGACGCGGCCGATGGCGATGGTCAGCGCGCCGAGGGTCAGCATGTTGAGCGACAGGTCGCGGGTCCACAGCACGATGAGCGCGAGGACCACCGACAGCGGGATGGACACCGCGGTGACCAGGGTGGAGCGCAGCGACGCCAGGAAGACCAGGATCACGATCACCGCGAACAGCAGGCCGAGCAGGCCCTCGGTGGTGAGGCTGGAGATGGACTTGGCGACGGCCGGGCCCTGGTCGCTGACGACGGTCAGGTCGGCGCCGCCGCCGAGCGTCGAACGCAGCTCGGGGAGCTTGTCCTTGACGGCGTCGGAGATGGCGACGGCGCTGCCGTCCTTGTCCATGGTGAGGACGAGGGCGAGGCTGGGCCGGCCGTTGGTGCGGGTGATGGAGTCGGCCTTGGCCGGCTCCTGCTTGACCGTGGCGACGTCGCCGAGGCGGACGGCCGGCCGGCCCGGGCCGGGGCTCAGGCGCAGCTCCTCGATCTGGGCGAGGGAGGTGAAGCCGTTGCCCACGCGGACGGTGCGGTTCTTGCCCGCCTCGTCGAAGGAGCCGGCGGGGACGGCTGCGCCGCCCGCCTGGAGGCCCTGGGCGAGGGCGGCGCCGTCGAGGCCGGCGGCGGCGAGCTTCGCCTCGTCGGGGGTGACGGTGACCTGGAGGTCCTGGACTCCGTCGACGCTGACCTGGCCGACGCCGTCGATGTCCGACAGGACGGGGACGACGGACTTCTCCAGCTGGTCGGCGAGGGCCTGCTGGTCCTTGTCGGAGGTGACGGCGAGGATGACGGTCGGGATGTCGTCGGTGGAACCGGCCACGACCTGCGGGTCCACCTCGGCGGGCAGCCGGACGCGGGCCCGGTTGACGGCCTGCTGGACGTCGGCGACGAGCTGCTTGGTGCCGCTGTCGCCGTAGTCGAAGGTGGCCATGATGAGGGCGTTGCCCTCGCTGGCGGTGGAAGTGATGCCGGTGATGCCGTCGACGCCCTTGAGGGTGGCCTCGATCGGTTCGACGACCTGCTTCTCCACCACGTCCGGCGAAGCGCCCTGGTACGGCGCGAGCACGGACACCATGGGCAGTTCGATGGAGGGCAGCAGCTGCTGCTTGAGCTGCGGGATCGCTATGGCGCCGAAGAGGAGCGCGACGATCGACACGAGGCCGACCAGCGCCCTTTGGGCCAGGCTGAAGCGGGACAGCCAGGACATGGGTATGGGATCTCTCTGCAGTGACGAAGGCGAGGGCCCTCCCACCCTGTCCCACGCAGGGGGCCGGTTTCGTCGCTCGCAGGTGCCGTCCTTATGTGCGGCATACCGCGTCCGTAGTACGCGGTGCTACTCCGGCGCCGTACCGGGCTGCTCCAGCCGCGGCCGGACGAGTCCCGATTCGTAGGCGATGACCACCAATTGCGCCCGGTCGCGGGCGCCCAGCTTGGCCATGGCCCGGTTCACGTGGGTCTTGACGGTGAGCGGGCTGACCTCGAGCCGTGCGGCGATCCCGTCGTTGGACAGGCCGGCCGCCACGTGGACGAGGACCTCGCGCTCGCGGCCGGTCAGCGCGGCGAGCCGCTCGGCGTGCAGGCCGTCCGTGCCCGCCGGGGCGGCCGGTCCGGCGCCACCGCCCTGGGCGAGGAAGGTGGCGATGAGCCCCTTGGTGGCGGCCGGTGAGAGGAGTGCCTCGCCGGCGGCGGCGACCCGGATGGCGTTGAGCAGCTCGTCGGGCTCGGCGCCCTTGCCGAGGAAGCCGGAGGCGCCCGCCCGCAGCGCGGAGACCACGTACTCGTCGACCTCGAAGGTGGTCAGCATCACCACGCGGACGGCGGAGAGTTCGGGGTCCGCGCTGATCATGCGGGTGGCCGCGAGCCCGTCGGTGCCCGGCATCCGGATGTCCATGAGGACCACGTCGGGCCGCTCCTGCCGGGCGACGGCGAAGGCCTGCGCCCCGTCGCAGGCCTCGCCCACGACCTCCATGTCGGGTTCGGAGTCGACGAGCACCCGGAAGGCGCTGCGCAGCAGGGCCTGGTCGTCGGCGAGCAGCACCCTGATCGGCACGGTGGGCGGCAGGTCCGCCGGAGTGTGGTCCACGCGCCGAGGGTACGCGGGCCCCCGCGGCGGCGGCCGGGCGGTGGAGGGTCAGCCGAGGGTGAGGACGATCAGCGCGGTCGTGGCGGACACCTCGGCCAGGGCGCCGAACACGTCGCCGGTGACCCCGTCGAAGCGGCGCACGCAGCGCCGCAGGAGCAGCTCCGCGGCGACCAGGGCGACCAGGACGGCGGCCGCGGCACGGACCGCGGCGGGCAGGCCCAGCGGGAGCGCCGCGGCCGCGGCGGCGACGGCGGTCACGGCGGCGAGGACGGCGGCCACGCGCCGGGGGACGACCCCGGCGACGGCCGCGCCGAGGCCCTCGGGGCGGGCGGCGGGCACGCCGTCGCGGGAGGCGAGGGTCATGGCGAGGCGGGCGGTCACGGCGGCGGTGACGGCGGCCAGGGCCCCGTGGACCCAGCTCTCGGCGTACAGCTCGGACAGGGCGGCGGTCTGCAGCAGCAGGGCGAGCACCAGGGCGATGACGCCGAAGGGGCCGATGTCGGACTTCTTCATGATGCGCAGGGCGTCGCCGGCGGGCTTGGCGCTGCCCAGGCCGTCCGCGGTGTCGGCCAGTCCGTCCAGGTGCAGGCCCCGGGTGAGGGCCGCGGGTGCGGCGGCGGTGACGGCGGCGGCGAGCAGCGGGCCCGATCCGAGGAGGAGCAGGAGGACCCCGGGGAGGGCGGAGAGCACGCCGACGGCGAGCCCGGCGAGCGGGGCGCAGGCCATGCCGGTGCGGGCGGCGGGGCGGTCCCAGCGGGTGATCCGCGCGGGCAGGACGGTGAGGGTGCCGAAGGCGAAGCGGACGCCGTCGGGGAGGGAGGCGCGTTCCGCGGGCGGCGTCGGGGGCGGATCGTCGAACGAATCTGTCATCGGCGCGAACGCTACCCGCTCCGAGCGGGCGGTAAATTACCCATTACCTGCCAAATAGGGAGTCAGTGGGATGGGTCACTGGTGGTACCGGAACATCATGGAGCCGGGAAAGCTCCCCATGCTGCTGGCCCTGGTCTCCTTCGTGACGTCGTTCCTGGTCACCCGGGTGATCACCCGCATGATCCGGGCGGGTCGCGGCCCCTTCAAGAACGTCACCCCGGGCGGGCTGCACATCCACCACGTGGTCCCGGGCGTGATCCTCGTGATCATCGGGGGGTTCGGTGCCATCGGGAGCGCCCGCAACAGCTTCGGAGCGGCCCTCTCGGCCGTCATCTTCGGCCTGGGGGCGGGTCTGGTGCTGGACGAGTTCGCGCTGATCCTGCACCTCGACGACGTCTACTGGAGCGAGCAGGGCCGCAAGAGCGTCGAGATCGTGGTGGTGACGGCCGCGCTGGTGGCACTGGTGCTGGGCGGGTTCGTGCCGTTCGGCGTGAACGACCTGACCCCCGAGGAGCGGCAGAGCCGGGGCCTGGTGGTGATGAACGCGGCGGGCAACTTCTGCCTGGCCCTGATCGCCCTGTGGAAGGGCAAGGCGCGCACCGCCCTCTTCGGGGTGGTGGTGCCCTTCGTGGCGCTGGTCGGCGCGATCCGGCTGGCCCGGCCCGGGTCCCCGTACGCGAAGAGGTTCTACGCGAACCGGCCGCGCGCCCGGGCCAGGGCCGGGCTGCGGGCCTTCCACCACGACCGGCGCTGGACCCGGAGACGGCGCAGGTTCGAGGACTTCATCGGCGGCGCCCCCGACCCGCAGCGGGTGTCGCTGGAGAAACCTCCGGTGGAGGGGGACTGACGGCGCGGCACAGCACGGCGACGGGCCCTCCCCCTGCCCGGGGGAGGGCCCGTCGTGTCGGTGCGCCGTCGGGTGGGCCCGCGTACCGGTGAGACGTCGTACCGGTGCGGCGTCTCAGCCCGGGATCAGGCCGTCGTCGCTGAGCATCTCCCGGACCTCGTCGAGGCCGGCGTCGGGACCGGGCAGGATCAGCTCGGACGGCTCCAGGGCGTCGTCCGGGAGCGGAGTGCCGAGGCGTCGTACGGCGTCGAGGAGCGCGCCCAGCGTCCGCCGGAAGCCGGCCTCGTCCCCGGACTCCATCTCCTTGAGCAGTTCGTCGTCGAGCGTGTTGAGCTCGGCGAAGTGGCCGTCGGCCACTTCCACCTGGCCCTCCCCCATGATGCGGACGATCATGACGGCCCCGTTCCTACTGCTTGTCGAACCGGTGCTGGGTCTGCGGCTGCTGGGCGTTGCCCTGGGCGCCGCCCTCGATGGCCTGCTGCTGGGCGGACGGGCCGCCGGCGAGCTCCGCCTTCATGCGCTGGAGCTCCAGCTCCACGTCGGTCCCGCCCGAGAGGCGGTCCAGCTCGGCCTGGATGTCGTCCTTGGAGCCGAGTCCGCTCTGGTCGTCGAGGGCGCCGGAGGCGAGCAGCTCGTCGATGGCTCCGGCGCGGGCCTGCAGCTGGGCGGTCTTGTCCTCGGCCCGCTGGATGGCGAGGCCGACGTCGCTCATCTCCTCGGAGATGCCGGAGAAGGACTCCGCGATCCGGGTCTGGGCCTGGGCCGCGGTGTAGGTGGCCTTGATGGTCTCCTTCTTCGTGCGGAAGGCGTCCACCTTCGCCTGGAGCCGCTGGGCGGCCAGGGTCAGCTTCTCCTCCTCGCCCTGGAGGGTCTGGTGCTGCACCTCCAGGTCGCTGACCTGCTGCTGGAGCGAGGCGCGACGGGAGAGGGCCTCACGGGCGAGGTCCTCGCGGCCCAGGGCGAGGGCCTTGCGGCCCTGGTCCTCGAGCTTCGCGGACTGCCCCTGCAGCTGGTTCAGCTGCAGTTCGAGGCGCTTGCGGGAGGTCGCCACGTCGGCGACGCCGCGGCGCACCTTCTGCAGCAGCTCGAGCTGCTTCTGGTACGAGTAGTCGAGGGTCTCGCGCGGGTCCTCGGCCCGGTCAAGGGCCTTGTTCGCCTTCGCGCGGAAGATCATCCCCATACGCTTCATGACACCGCTCATGGGCTTCGCGCGCCCCCTTCTAGACGGACTGTGCTCCAGGTCACCGACAGGTCCCACAGTACGGGCCCTGCATCCATTACCGCACTGTTCGAGGCCGGATGCGCTCCTCCTCCAGGACGACTGCTCCCCCGCCGTGTCAGGCGTGAGGAGTAGGTGGGCCCCGGACCGTGCGGGGGGTGGGCCCCGTACGCACCGTGCACAGGGAAGGACGCCCGCCGTTGCCGGATCGTTCCCCGCGGGGGTGGGGCCCGTGCCCTCGACCACGTAGGCTTGGGTTTTGTGTTTGGTAGCCGCTCCTCCAAGGAAGAGAAGGCCGCCGCCACCGACAAGGTGAGCGCCGACCTCTCGCAGCCCCGTGACCCGCAGGCCCCGAAGGGCCGCCCGACGCCGAAGCGTGCTGTGGCCCAGTCGCAGCGCAAGGCCGTCGTGGCCTCGACCGGCAACCGCAAGGAGGACGCGAAGCGCGCCCGCGAGCGGCGCCGTGTGGAGATGGCCAAGCAGCGCGAGGCGCTGGCCAACGGCGACGAGCGCTACCTGCCGGCCAGGGACAAGGGCCCCGTCCGCAGGTACGTCCGCGACTTCGTCGACTCGCGCTTCTCGGTCGCCGAGATGTTCCTGCCGCTGGCCGTGGTCATCCTCGTCCTCAGCATGGTGCGGCAGCCGACGATCCAGAACATCGCGCTGCTCCTGTGGCTCGGCGTGATCGCGCTGATCATCCTGGACTCCATCGGTCTGGTCTTCCGCCTGCGCAAGGCGCTCAACGAGCGCTTCCCGGACGAGCCGCGCCGCGGCGCCGTCGCGTACGGCCTGATGCGCACCCTGCAGATGCGCCGGCTGCGCCTGCCGAAGCCCCAGGTCAAGCGCGGGGAACGGCCCTGACCGGAGGGGCGCCCGGCGCGTCGGGGGAAGGCTTCGCCGAGGGGGCACGCCTGTGGCTCGAGGGCCTGGGCGGACTGCGCAACGCGGTCCGTCAGGAGCTCGTGGGCCGGCAGGTCGACGAGCAGATCGCGCAGCGCTTCCCCGTGGGGCAGCGGCTGCGGGTACTCGACGTGGGCATGGGCCAGGGGACGCAGGCGCTGCGGCTGGCCCGCGCCGGGCACAAGGTGACCGGGCTGGAGCAGGATCCCGGGATGCTGGCGGTCGCCCAGGAGGCGCTCGCCGGTGAGCCGGAGGGGATCCGCGACCGGGTCCGCCTGATGGAGGGCGACGGCCGCGAGACCGGCGCGCACTTCCTGCCCGGCAGCTTCGACGTGGTGCTGTGCCACGGGGTGCTCATGTACGTGCCGGAACCGGACGCCATGCTCGCCGGGCTGGCCCGGATGCTGGCCCCCGGCGGTCTGCTGTCCCTGCTGGTGCGCAACGGCGACGCGCTCGCCATGCGGCCGGGCCTCGACGGGGACTGGAAGGGCGCGCTGGCGGCCTTCGACAGCGTCGACTACACGAACCGGCTGGGGCTGGAGGTGCGCGCCGACCGGCTGGCGGGGCTGACGGCCACGCTGTCGGGGATCGGTGCGCCGCTGCACTCCTGGTACGGGGTGCGGGTCTTCACCGACGGGACCGAGGCGGGCGGGGCGCTCCCGCCCGACGGGGAACTGGAACGGCTGCTGGCCGCCGAGGACCGGGCCGGCCGGACCGACCCCTACCGGGGCGTGGCCGCGCTGCTGCACCTGTGCGGCGTCCGGGGCCAGTAAGCCGGCACACCCGAGGATCCACGGGTCCACGGGCCGGGGAACGCGGAAGGGGCGGTACGGGGAGCACTCCCCGTACCGCCCCTTCCCCGTCGCGCCGCGGGCCTGCCGGTCCGCGGCGGTGGACGGCTACGCCTCCAGCGCGTCGCGCAGGCTCATCGTGTAGAGCTCGGCCCCGCTGTCGTCGGACAGCTTCACCTGCTCGGTGCCGCCCTCCAGCAGGTCCTTCCAGTACTCGCCGATCCAGGATTCCGCGTCACCCTGCGTCGTGAACTCCTCGGGCACCACCGACGGGCTCGTCTCACTGCCGTCGGCCGTCTCGAACCGCCACGTCCACGCCATCTCAGCCTCCGTTGCTCGCACGCTTCCTGCCCTGAGTCTGCCCGCAGAGTAACCAGGCGCGCAGCAGTCTCCGCCACGCGGGAGGATCATCCTGTGGAACTCACTCTGCTCGGCACCGGTACACCCGAGGGCCTGCCCCGTCCCGGCTGCCCCTGCGCGGCCTGCGCCGTCTCCGTCGGGGCGGCCTCGCGCGCGGCGACCGCCGTCCTCGTGGACGGGGCCCTGCTGCTCGACCTCACTCCCGGAGCGGTCTTGGCGGGCGCCCGGGCCGGCCATTCCCTGGCCGGTGTGCGGCAGGTCCTGCTGACGCATCCGCACGACGGGCCCGTGGTGGAACTGCCACCGGGCCTGCCCACCGCCGGGCGGGTGCCGGACGGGCAGGAGCTCTCGGTGATCTCGGGGCACCGGGTGCGGGCGGTGCCGATGGACGCGCCGGGCACCGGGTACGAGGTGACCGGCCCGGACGGCGGTCGGGTGCTCTACCTGCCGCCCGGCGGGGCCCCGGCCGGCACGAACGGCGGGCCCGCGCGGCGCCCGTACGACATGGTGCTCGCCGATGTGCTCGGCCGGCCCGAGGGGCTGGCCCGGCTGCGGGCGAGCGGTGCGGTCGGCCCGGCCACGGACGTGATCGCCGTGCACCTGGACCACGACACCCCGCCCGGCCGCGAGCTGGAGCGCCGGTGCGCGGCCGCGGGGGCGCGGGCGGTACCGGACGGGACCACCGTCGTCGTCGGGGAGTACCACGCGGTGCCGGACCTGCCGCGCCGCACGCTGGTGCTGGGCGGGGCCCGCTCGGGCAAGTCGGTGGAGGCCGAGCGCCGTCTGGAGGCCTTCCCCGAGGTGGAGTACGTGGCCACCGGCGGCACCCGGGACGGGGATCCCGAGTGGGCCCGGCGGGTGGGTCTGCACCGGGAGCGCAGGCCGGCGAGCTGGCGGACGGTGGAGACCTGCGAGCTGGTGCCGCTGCTGGCGCAGGACGGGCCGCCGCTGCTGATCGACTGCCTGGCCCTGTGGCTCACGGACGCCATGGACCGGGCCGGGGCGTGGGACGACGAGGTCTGGGAGCGCAGTGGCCGGCGCGACCTGGCCGAGCGGACCGCCGCCCTGGTCGCGGCGGTCCGCGCGACCGGCCGGCACGTGGTGCTGGTCAGCAACGAGGTCGGCTCGGGCGTCGTCCCGGCGACCCCGTCGGGGCGCCGCTTCCGCGACGAGCTGGGGCGGCTGAACGCGCGGGTCGCGGGCGAGTGCGAGCACGTGCTGCTCGTGGTGGCGGGCCAGGCGACGGTGCTCAGGCCCTGACCGGACCGGTCCCGGCGGGCCGCCGCGCCGCCCGGCCGCCGGGCCCGCGGGAGCGGGCGGGACGGGGCCCGAGGGAGGGGTTCACCGGCTGTACTCTCTGGCAGATGACCACGCTGAATCTCGACGACTTCTCCGATCTGATCGAGCGCCCCGACGGGGGCGTCCGGCGTGACGCCGAGGACCGCCGCGAGCGCCTCGCCGTGCCGCCCGGGGCACTGGGACGGCTGGACGATCTCGCCGAGTGGCTGGCCGCCGCGCAGGGGCGGGTTCCGGTCACCCCCATCGAGCGGCCCCGTGTGGTGCTGTTCGCCGCCGACCACGGGATCGCCTCCCGGGGCGTCTCCGTCCGGGCCGCCTCCACCGGGCACGAGCTGGTGCGGGCCGTGCTCGACGGGACCAGCCCGGTGTCGGTGCTGGCCGGCCGGTTCGGCGCGACGATACGGATCGTCGACGCGGGGCTGGACTGCGATCCCGAGCTGCTTCCCGCGGACGTGGTGGCCCACCGGGTGCGGCGCGGCAGCGGGCGGATCGACGTCGAGGACGCGCTGACGGTCGAGGAGGCCCGCGAGGCGCTGCTGCTCGGCATCCGGATCGCCGACGAGGAGGCCGACTCGGGCACGGACCTGGTCGTGCTGGGGGACCTCAGCGTCGGCGGTACCACGGTCGCCGCGACCCTGGTCGCCGCCCTGTGCGGAACGGACGCCTCGGTGGTCACCGGCCGCGGCGGGCTGCCCATCGACGACCTGGCGTGGATGCGCAAGTGCGCGGCGATCCGGGACGCGCTGCGCCGGGCCCGCCCGGTCCTCGGTGACCAGATCGCGCTGCTGGCCGCGGTCGGGGGCGCGGACGTCGCCGCGATCACCGGATTCCTCCTCCAGTGTGCGGTGCGCCGTACGCCGGTCATCCTCGACGGTGTGGTTTCGGCCGCGTGCGGGCTGGTGGCGCAGCGGGCCGCGTTCCGGGCTCCGGACTGGTGGCTGGCCGGACAGGCCAGCGGCGAGCCGGGCCAGGCGAAGGCACTTGACCGAATGGCGCTCAACCCGGTGCTCGATCACGGCGTCACAGTAGGTGAAGGTACCGGGGCATTGCTGGCTCTTCCCCTCGTCCAGGCGGCTGCCGCGCTCGCGGCGGAGCTGCCGGTACGGGCGTCGCAGGAGCCGACGGAATGAGCCGCCGGGGACCGCGGCCCTGACCAGGCCGTGGTCCCCGACCGCACAAGGACGGACAGCTGCGCCCCATATGATCGCTTTTTATGGGAGAGGTCCGTTTGACCAGCGCAGAGACCGACCGCATCGCCGCACAGGCGCCCGGTCCGTCATCCGGAAGGAAAGAGCCCGGCGATGCCGCCGGCAAGGCGGCGGGGGCCGGCCGGGACACCGGCCGGGGCAGCACCCGGTCACGGCGCGGCGCCGCGTTCGCGGTGTGGTACCTGCGCGTCGTCACCTTCATCAACTTCCTCAGCGCGGTGTGGGTTTCGCTCGGGCAGGACCTGCGGCGCCACAACGTCGAGGACTTCTACACCCCGTACATGCTCACGGCCGGCTTCGCCTCCGGGCTGTTCACGCTGCTGCTGGCCGTCACCCTCGGCCGACGCAAGCGGGCCTCCTGGATCCTGAACCTCGTCCTGAGCGGCCTGCTCGCGCTGCTGCTCGCCTACGCGCTCTTCGCCTACGAGGAGATCCGCGAGCACCCGCAGAACTGGGTCTCCCTGGCCCTGACCGCCGCCTTCACCGGCGCCCTGCTGCTGGGCCGCCGTGAGTTCTACGCCCGGGGCGACCGCTCCAACCCGGCCCTCGCGACCGCCGTGGCCGCCGTGGGCCTGCTGGTCACCTCGCTGATCGCCGCCCTGCTCGTGGGCGCCGCCAACACCGCCCCGAACAGCGCCGACGTGTCCTTCCCGGCGCGCTGGAAGTACGGCGTGATGCGGCTGATCACCCTGGCCCCGGACGACCGGGCCTACGCGTCGATCACCACCCCCGGCTGGGTGGACGTCTCCATCAACGTCATGTCGATGCTGCTGCTCCTCGCCGTGCTGTTCGCGGCCTTCCGCTCGCGCCGGGCCGTCGACCCGATCAGCGAGGAGGACGAGGAGCGGCTGCGGGCGCTGCTGGCCCGGCAGGGCGACCGCGACTCCCTCGGCTACTTCGCGCTGCGCCGCGAGAAGTCCGTCATCTGGTCCCCCACCGGCAAGGCCGCCGTCACCTACCGGGTGGTCGGCGGGGTCTCGCTGGCCTCCGGCGACCCGATCGGCGACCCGGAGGCCTGGCCCGGCGCCATCGACCCGTGGCTGGCCGAGGCCCGCGAGCACGGCTGGGTGCCCGCCGTGATGGGGGCGAGCGAGGAGGCCGGGCAGATCTACGCCCGGCACGGCCTGGACGCCCTGGAGCTGGGCGACGAGGCGATCGTGGAGACCGCCGAGTTCACCCTGGAGGGCCGCGCCATGCGGACCGTCCGGCAGGCGTACAACCGGGTCAAGCGGGCCGGGTACACCGTCCGCATCCGCCGGCACGCCGACATCCCGGCGGACGAGATGGCCGAGCTGGTGCGGCGCGCCGACGACTGGCGCGACGGCGCCACCGAGCGCGGCTTCTCGATGGCGCTGGGCCGGCTGGGCGACCCCGCCGACGGGCAGTGCGTGATGCTGGAGTGCACCGACGGCGAGGGCGACCTGCGCGCCGTGCTGTCGTTCGTGCCGTGGGGCCCGAAGGGGCTGTCCCTGGACCTGATGCGCCGCGACCGCGACTCCGAGAACGGCCTGATGGAGTTCATGGTCATCGAACTCCTCGAACGCTCCAAGGAGATCGGGGTCACCCAGGTCTCGCTGAACTTCGCGATGTTCCGGTCGGTCTTCGAACGCGGCTCCCGGCTGGGCGCCGGCCCGGTGTTGCGGATGTGGCGTTCGCTGCTGAGCTTCTTCTCCCGCTGGTGGCAGATCGAGTCCCTCTACCGGGCGAACGCCAAATACCGGCCGATCTGGGAACCGCGGTTCATGCTCTTCGAGAAGAGTTCGGACCTGCTGCGGATCGGCATCGCCGCGGGCCGGGCCGAGGGCTTCCTGGAGGCCCCCGGCCTTCCGAAGTGGCTGCACCGCAGACACCTGGAGACCCGCCGTTGACAACGTGGAGCACCACCCCACTGCGGCGGTTCGCCCGCCGTGAGTGGGGCCCCATGTTCCGGACCGTCCGGGAGGCACTCACCCGCGAACGATGGCGGGCCGTCCCGATGACCCTGGGCGCGGTCTGCCTGACCACGCTCTTCCAGATCGTGCAGAACACCTCGTGGGGCTTCCAGCCGGTGCAGGACCTGGGGTCGGTGAAGGCCGCCGACCCCTTCTGGCTGGCCCTGCTGCGCACCCCCCTCTCGCTGTTCGTCCCGGCGCTGGACCTGCCCGTGTGGGGGGCGCTCGCGCAGATGCTGCTGGTGTTCGGCATCGCGGAGATCTGCATCGGCTGGTGGCGGACCCTGCTCGTCGGCTACCTCGCCACCCTCGCCGGCACCTCGTACGCGCGGATCGGGCTCGCCCTCGGCCCGGAGCACCCCTTCGGGCTGCCGCTGTCCGACCGGATCGTCAACGACACCGGCCCGTCGGCGGCGGTCGTCGGCCTCGCCATGTACGTGTGCTGGCGCTACCGGGCGTACCTGACGGGCGCCCTGGTGGTCCTGGCGATGATCGGCGAGGTGCTGGTCAAGAACAACCTGGCGGGCAAGGAGCACCTGGCGGCCATCGCCGCGGTCATGGTGGTCTGCGTGGTGCGGGCCCAGTGGGGCCCGGTACGCACCCGGGCCCGGGCGGCCCGCCCCCCTTCCCCGGGCTGAGACCCCGCTCCCCCGGGCTGTGGCCCCGCTCACCCGGCCGAGACCCCCGCCCTGCGGCTGAGGCCCCCGCCCTGCGGCCGGGCTCCCGTCCGCCCCGGGAGGCCGTACCGTATCCGGGTGACGACAGACCTCGGGCCGTTCGCGCCCACCCGGCAGTGGATGCGGGCGCATCCGCTGGCCACCGACGCCGTGCTGGGCTTCGGGGCTCTCGTCTCCATGGTCGTGGGCTCCTTCGCCGATCCGCACGGCCCCCACGGGCCCACCTTCGGGACCCGCACCCCCGATCCGTTCTCGCTGGTGCTGATGCTGCTGGGCGCGGCCGCCCTGATCTTCCGGCGCCGGCGTCCGCGCACCGTGCTGGCGGTGACCTGCGGCCTGTCGCTGCTGGAGCTGACCACCGGCGAGCCGAGGGCCCCCGTCGTCATGTGCACGGTGATCGCCCTGTACACGGTTGCCGCGCGCACCGACCGGCCCACGACCTGGCGGATCGGGCTGCTGACGATGGCCGGGCTGACCGGTGTCGCGATGCTCGCGGGACCGCTGCCCTGGTACGCGCAGGAGAACATCGGGATCTTCGCCTGGACCGGCATGGCCGCGGCCGCCGGGGACGCGGTGCGCAGCCGGCGGGCCTTCGTCGACGCCATACGGGAGCGGGCGGAGCGGGCCGAGCGCACCCGGGACGAGGAGGCGCGGCGGCGGGTCGCCGAGGAGCGGCTGCGGATCGCCCGGGACCTGCACGACGTGGTGGCGCACCACATCGCCCTGGTCAACGTGCAGGCCGGGGTGGCGGCGCACGTCATGGACAAGCGCCCGGACCAGGCCAAGGAGGCCCTGGCCCACGTACGGGACGCCAGCCGGTCGGCGCTGAACGAGCTGCGGGCGACGGTCGGGCTGCTGAGGCAGTCCGGCGACCCGGAGGCGCCGACGGAGCCGGCGCCGGGGCTCGCGGTCCTGGACGAGCTGGTGGACACCTTCCGGCACGCCGGTCTGCCGGTGGAGGTCATCCTCCAGCTGGACGGGGAGCCGGGAGCGCTGCCGGCGGCGGTGGACCTGGCGGCGTACCGGGTGATCCAGGAGGCGCTGACCAACGTGCGCAAGCACGCGGGGTCGGGGGCGCGGGCCGAGGTGAGTGTGGTCCGGGTCGGGCCGTCGGTGGAGGTCACCGTGCTCGACGACGGCGGTGCGGCGGCCGAGGTGCCGGAGCCCGGGGACGCGGGCGGCGGACACGGTCTGCTCGGCATGCGGGAGCGGACGGGCGCCCTCGGCGGCTCCTGCTTCGCGGGCCCCCGCTTCGGCGGCGGCTACCGCGTCCACGCCGTCCTGCCGTGGGCCTAGCCGGCACATCCAGCCTCGCCGGCGTTTGAGGCGCGGGTCCGGCTGGACTTGGCTACGGGCAGGTTTTGCGCCACGCGTCGAGGTCGTAGCGCTTCTGGATCGAGCTGAGCTTCGCGGCACGCGACTTCGCGCAGAAGCGCGAGGTCGACAGCTCGTACTCGGCGTGGAAGACGGCCTTGCCCGCCTCGATGAAGGGGGTCAGCCGCTCGCACTCGTCGTACTGCGCGCACTGCTCGTTGACCGCGAAGTCGAAGTCGCCGACGAGCTGGGGGATCTGGTCGAGGTCGTTCTTGAGGCCGACCGCCATCCCGCGGTCGTGCGCGAGTCGTGCGATCAGCCGGTTGTAGCGCAGCTGGTCGTCGGCGGTGAGCGGGAAGCCGGTCGGGTTGGCGTAGCCGTCCATGTTGTCCGGCTCGACGGCGTCGAAGCCCTTCTCCCGGCACATGTCCATCCGCTTCGCCATCAGCGGTTCCAGTTCCTTCACCCGCCGGATGTCCAGCCAGCGCTCCCCCTCCCAGCCGTTGCCCTTGCCGAGGAGGTCCCGGGGGAAGGCGCCCGCGTCGGGCCGGAAGTCCTCCCAGGCGCCGGTGGAGAGGTAGCAGATCGTCTTGCGCCCGGCCTTCTTCAGCGTCGCGACCTGCTCCTTCGTGGTGTTGAAGCCGTCCACGTCGTAGACCGGGGCCTTCACCGAGGTGTCGAGCCGGCCCGTGAGCTGCCATTGCCAGGCCGTCCCCGGGGGTGGCTGCCAGCGCTGTCCGGGGGCCAGTTCCGGCCAGCGGACGGGCTCGTCGTCGCCGTCGTCGTCCGGTGCGGACGTGCACGCCGCGAGCAGCAGCAGGGGCAGTGCCAGCAGCAGGGCGAGCTTCCTCATCCCGCCTCCTCCAGGGCGTACGGGAGGGTTCCCCAGGGGTGCGGGCCGGTGCCGGGGACGGCGCAGTGCACGCCGGCGCCGCGTTCGGCGGCGAGTTCCCCGGCGAGCCGGGCGGCGAGTGCGCCCGGCGGGACCGCGTACACGAGGTGGCAGAAGCGCCGGGCGGGGTGGTCGGCCGTCCAGGAGGGCACCGACTCGGCCTCGCGGTAGGCGTCCCAGGGGCCCTCGAAGGTGACGAGGAGGTCGGCGAGCCGCGCGTAGCCGGGGTGCGGGTGGACCCCGTGGTTGAGGACGAGGGTGCGGGCTCCCGCGGCGCGGGCGGCCACGGCGAGCCGCCCGTAGTGCGGGAGCAGTTCGGGGTCGGCGGAGGCCTGGTCGAGGAAGGCCCCTTCGGTGGCGTACCAGTCGCGGTGGTGCAGGAGGTCCTGCACCACCGCGGCGTGGGGGCGCCGCCCGTAGTCGGTGTCGGCGTAGCCGAGTACGGGCACACCGGCGTCCCGCAGCCGTTCGGCGACGTGCGCGAACCTTTCGTCGGGGGCGGAGCCGGGCCCGTTGCCGGGGTTGAGCACGACCGAGTGGAGCCGGTCGGCGGAGCGGATGAGCCGCTCCCAGGCCTCGGGCCGGTCGGCGGGATGCTCGTAGAGGGGCACCAGCAGCATGGGGTCCTTCTTCTCGTGCGTCATCGGTGGGCGGTCGCGCGGCCGAGGAACAGGCAGACGAGCACGGCCAGGGCGGCCGCGGCGGTGCCGGCGACGGCGAGCTGCACGACGCGGGGCTGGCCCACTCCGGCGAGCAGGGCCAGGCTCTGGACGACGGCGGCCGAGGCGCAGACGACGGCCGCGGGCCGGACCGCGCCGAAGGACTGCAGGAGCAGTCCGCTCCACATGACGGCGCCGAGCAGCAGGAGGGTGGCGATGCGGACCCCGGTGAGGCCGGGGGCGCCGGGCCACAGGAGGGTTCCGGTGAGCCCGAGGACCAGCAGCACCGCCAGGTAGAGGGTGAGGCAGCGGGCCAGGGTGCCGAGCATGCGCCTGCGGAAGGCGCCGGGCGAGCGGGCGCCCCGCAGCCCGGAGAGGCTGCCGCTGCGGAAGCGGTGGAGCAGCCATTCGGCGGGGCCCATGCTGAGGGTGAGGGCGACCGCCGAGGGGGCGGCGACCGCTTCGGCGGGGCCTCCGGCGAGCACTTCCCCGAGAGCGGCGTAGAGCACGAGCAGGCCGGTGCCCAGGCCGAACACCCCGAAGGGCACCGAGTCCCCGAGCCGGGGCCCGCGTGCCGTGTACTCCTCCTCCGCTCCGCGCAGCATCCGCCAGCGCACGGGACCCTTCCCGGGCCGGCGTGCGGTGCGGCCGCGGATCCGGCGCGCGACGGCCCGGCACCCCGCGGCCACCGGGAGCTCCCGCAGGGCGAGGCCGCAGGCGGCGCACAGGGAGACCAGCAGCAGGGCGACCCGGACGGGCACGGGCAGGTCGGCGAAGAGGACGAGGACGGATCCGGCGGCCATCGGGGCGAGCGCGGCGAGCAGGACCCGTTCCCGGCCGAGGACCAGCAGGACGGTGGCGGCTCCCACGTAGCAGGCCTGCCCGGCGGCGAAGGCGTAGGAGAAGGGAGGGCCGCCGGGCACGGTCAGTGCGGCGGCGGTGCCCAGCAGGGCGCCGACGGGCGCGCCGACGAGCAGGGTCCGTCCGGCGGCGGCCCGCTCGCCGAGCCCGAGCCAGGAGTAGGCGCGGTGGGAGAGGGTCTGGTCCCAGACCCAGCCGATGAGGGCTCCGGCGAGCAGGGTGAGCGTGCCGGCGGGGAGGCCGAGGCGGTCCTTGGGGCCTTCGAGGAGGGGGGCACCCAGGAGGTAGGCCAGGCCGGGCAGGGCGAAGATCACCCCGCGCAGCAGGCAGGCGGTGAGGGACACCCTCCAGGGGTCGGGGGCGGGGCCCGGCTCCGGGAAGGAGCGGGGCACCCGGGCGTAGAGTTCCTCGGCGAGTCCGAAGGAGTCCTGGCGGCCGTAGGTGAGCCGGATGTACTCGTCGGTCATGCCGTCGGATTCGAGGACGGCGGCGATCTCGTCGGGGTGGACGGCGGCCGCGATGAACACGTCGAGCCGTTCGGCGAGTTCGTCCAGGGGGTCGGCGGCGGGGCCGGGGTCGGTGTCGCCGGTGCGCGGCCGGGGAACGGCCGGCAGGGTGCCGGAGGAGGCGCCGGGCGGCTTTAGCCACAGGGATCCGCTCACCACGGGCCTCCTTCGCCGGATTCGGTCCGGGGGCGTCCCATGGCGGCCAGTTCGCGGTACCAGGGGTCGCCGAGCCGCTGGGTCCAGGCGTCGCCGTCGTGGACGGGCAGGACGGGCTGGCCGGCGAGTTCGCGGTAGATGTGCCGGAAGCCGTCGACGGACTGGTGGAGGGTGAACTTCTCCACGACCCGCCGCCTGGACATGCGGCCCAGTTCCGCGCGGCGTTCGTCGTCGCGGAGCAGGGCGAGCGTGGCGCGGGCCATGGTCTCGGGCTCGCGGGGCGGGACGACCAGGCCGGTGTCGCCGACGGCCTCGCGGACGCCGCCGACGTCGGTGGAGACGGTGGTGCGGCCGCAGGACATGGCTTCGATGATGCTGAAGGGGAAGCCCTCGCTGATGCTGGAGAGCATCACCACGGAGCCGGCGGCGTAGGCTCGGGCCACGTCGTCGATGCGTCCTTCGTAGGTGATGCCGTCGGTCACGCCGAGTTCGGCGGCGAGTTTCTCCAGGCGCAGCCGGTACTCCTCGCAACCGGCCGGGACGGGCCCGAAGAGGCGCAGCCGCAGGGCGGGCATCTCCCGGCGCATGAACGCGTAGGCCCGGATCAGGGTTTCGAGGTCCTTGATCGGGTCGATGCGGCCGCACCAGCTGAGGGTGGGGACGTCGGGTTCGGGTCCGGCCTCGGGGAAGGCGTGGGGGTCGACGCCGTTGTAGACGGTGCGGATCCGGGTCGAGTCGGCGCCGCCGCGTTCCTCCCAGCGCCGGTTGTACTGGTTGCAGGGGGTGATCAGGTCGGCCTGGCGGTAGCCCTCGGTGTTGAGCTCGCGGTAGAAGCCGAGCATGAGGGCCTTGACGGGCCAGCGCTGTTCGGCGGTGCGGTAGCCGAGGTAGCGCTCGCGCAGGTAGATGCCGTGTTCGGTGAGCAGGAAGGGCACTCCGTCGAGGTGTTTCGCGGCGAGCGCGGGGAGCGTGGCGAGGCCGCTGCTGACGGCGTGGGCGACGCTGTCGGGCGGGATGCGCACGCTGAGCGGGCGCAGTGCGTGCTCCAGCAGGTCGGTGGCGGTGAGCGCGTCGTGGATGGTGGGCGCGGCCTCGGCGGTGCTGAGGCCGGGGCGGGTCCAGACGTTCATCAGCAGGCGCAGAACCGATTCTGAACGAAGGGCTGGTACGAGTTTCCCGGCCCGGGCCAGGACGGCCAGTTCGCGCAGTGCCGTGGAGAAGTCGTGGCGGGCGGAGTCGCCCGTGGGGTCGAGCAGGCAGAGCAGCAGGCTCTCGTACACGTCGGTGAAGCGGCGGCGGGCCCTGCCGCGCAGCCGGTGGCCCCGGCGGGCCCGCGGCGGGGCCGGGCCCCAGAGCGGGACGGCGGTGTGCCGGTAGACGTTGCGGGGCAGTTCCCAGGTGACCGGCTCACGGCCGGAGCCGGTCAGGGCTATGACGTTGAAGTCGACCTCGGGCATGCCGCGGACGAGTTGGTCGCACCAGGTGCTGACGCCCCCGTGGACGTGTGGATAGGTGCCTTCGGTGAGCATGGTGACATGACGCCCATGACTCATGCGGTGTGTCCCCCCAGGACGGAAAAGGGGCCGGCGCCCGATGGATGCGGAGCGCCGGCGGTAGGTGGTACCGGTGGTGAGGTGATGCGGGTGGGTCAGCTGGGCAGCTTGAGCGTGACGGCGCTCTGCAGCAGCTCGGGGGCGGTCCAGGCGGAGCGGTTGCCGGCGTAGGCGGAGCCGAAGTCCGCCGTGCCGAGCAGCATCTGCTTCTTGGTGCCGTTGGGTGCGGTCACGGGGGCGACGACCCCGGACGGCGCCTTGATGGTGACGTCCTTGCCGATGCGGTAGGCGGTGACCTTGCCGTCGGCCAGGGCCTTGTCCCAGGCGGCACGGCGCTGGAGCTCGACGCCGGTGTCCTTCATGGACTGGTTGACGATCGGCGCGCTGGGGGCGTACAGGCCCCGGTAGGTGTCGAGGACCTGGTTGAGCACCGGGTAGAGGGTGCGGTCCTCGGCGAGGTTGGACTGGTGGACGTAGTGCGGGCGGGGGTCGTTGGCGAGGACGTGGCGCAGGGCGGTGCGGGCCTCGGCCGGGACGATGTAGTTCAGGTAGCCGGTGTTGACGTCGAGCGGGGCCGGCAGGCAGGTGGAGGTCGCCGGGTTGTCCTCGCAGACGCCGCTGCCGCCGTGGGCGCGGCTGGTGTAGATCCAGTTGTACTCGTCGGCCATCTCGGCGTTGGTGCCGGTGTTGTAGTAGACGTTCATCGGGTGGCGGGGGACGGTGAGGGTGGAGCCGATCGCCCGCTGCGCCGGCTCGCGGGAGTTGTCGCTGCCGGCCCACTTGACCCCGTTGTCGGCGAGGGCGCCGGCCAGGTTGGGGTTGTCCACGGGCTGCTGCGGGGCCGTCTTCAGGCCGGAGTGCTCACCGGTGACGAGTTCGGTCCTGTCGAGGGTGATCCCCTTGGACGCGGCCCAGTTGTTGTTGTCGCGGATCTGGGCGGAGATCTCGGCGCGGCTCATGTACTGGATCGCGCCCTGGGCGTTCTTCGTACACGTCCACGGGGTGACGGCGGTGTTCTGGACGCAGCCGAGGAACGGGTGGGTGTAGGTGTGGTTCATCCAACGGTACTTGGCCCGGTCGGCGACGAGCTGGGCGGTCAGCGCGTCGACCCCGCCGTTCTCGGCCTTCCACTCCTCGCCGGCGCCGCCGTTGAAGAGCATGTCGAGCTTGAAGTCCTTCGACGTCTGCCACTGCGCCGCGTACACGGCGTCGGCGGCGGTCATCCGGATGGTGCTCTCCTTGCCCTCGCCGCCCGCGCAGGCGTAGTCGCCCGGCGTGCAGTTGAGCTCCTTGTTCCAGCGGGCGTCGGGCGCGAAGACGTCGTCGACGTGGACGGCGAAGTAGTTGCGGCTCTGGCCGAGGTGCACGCCCTGGGTCAGCCAGTCGACGATGCCGCGGGCGAGCAGCCGGAACTGCTGCTGGTGCTGGTTGTAGCCGAAGGTGACGACCAGCTCGCTGCGGCCGTCGTGGGTGTACTCGCCGACCAGGGAGGCCCGGCCGGAGCCGACGGGCGCGTCGACGTAGCTGGTGTAGCCGGGGCGCGGCTTGCCCATGAACCCGTAGCTCTCGGGGACGAGGGCGGAGTTGTCCTCGAAGGTGACCTGCCCGCCGAGGTAGCCGAACGGGCCGGCCTTGCCGGCGGCGGTGACCGCGGCCTGGGTGCCGTCGAGCTGCCCGCTGAAGCCGCCGTTGTCGGTGTACTCCAGCCCGACGCCCGGGTGCGCCCAGGTGTAGGCGTCGACCTGGCGGATCCCGTACGTCGTCTCGTAGGAGGCGAGCGCGGCCATCTCGGCGGAGCCCTCGCCGAACGGGTTCTCGTTCGGCAGGACGACGCCCTGGTACTTGGCGCGCGGCCGGCCGTCGACGGTGTCGCTGAGGAACGCCGCGTTGATGACCGGGCGGCCCGCGCTGCCCAGCTGCACGCGGGTGTAGGGCACCCCGGTGTCCCGGAGCTCCGCGGTGATCGCCTCGACCGAGCTGCCGCCGTCGTCGACGACGAGCACCTTGAGGTCGATCCGCGGTGGTGTCACGGCCGCCGTGGCGGTCGCGACGGGTACTGCCACGGACACCAGGGCGGCCGCCGCCATGACGGCGGCCAGCCTGTTCATCCGGTTCTTGTTGACCATTTCGGCCTTTCCCCCCGCAGGCGTCCCTCGACGCGGCCCCAGGCGGTGTGCCGGGCCGTGGGAGGCTCTGTGGAAATCATGCAAAGGAACCCCGCGTCCCCTTGCGAGAGTGCGCCGAGTCTTACGGACCTCGTGAGGTCCGCGGGGCAAACCTGGGGCAGAGTCCACAGATGGGTGAACCTGATGACCGTCTGATCGAACACCCTGCCAAACCTTCGAGTGGCGTACGGACGAGTGGGTGCGCGTAGGCTCGTTCCCGGCGGCCGTCGGGCCCCGAATACGATCGCTACGGATGGCCGTCCACCCACTCGGCCCACACACACAAACGGAAGCGAGACTTCACCACCGTGACTGCTCTGACTCTCAGCACTGCCGGTGCCGCGACGCTGCGCGCCGACGCTCTCGTCGTCGGTGTCGCGAAGGGCCCCAAGGGCCCGGTCGTCGCCGCCGGCGCCGAGGCCGTAGACAAGGCGTTCGACGGCAAGCTCGCCGGTGTGCTCGACGCGCTCGGCGCCTCGGGCGCCGAAGGCGAGGTCACCAAGCTGCCGGCCCCGGCGGGCCTCAAGGTCCCGGTCGTGCTCGCGGTGGGCCTCGGCTCCGTGCCCGAGAAGGCAGAGTCGTTCGACGAGGAGGTGCTGCGCCGCGCCGCCGGTGCCGCCGCCCGCGCCCTGCACGGCACCAAGAAGGCCGCCTTCGCCCTGCCCCTCGACGACGCCTCCGCCGTGACCGCGGTGGCCGAGGGCGCGCTGCTCGGCGCGTACGCCTTCACCGCCTACCAGGGCGGCGAGAAGAAGGCCGGCAACGGCAAGAACTCCGGCCCGAAGCAGCCGCTCGCCGAGGTGGCCCTGCTGGGCGCCAAGCCGCGCGACAAGGAGCACAAGGCCGCGGTCGAGCGGGCCGTGGTCGTCGCCACCGAGGTCAACGTCGCCCGCGACCTGGTGAACACCCCGCCGAACGACCTGACCCCCGAGGCCTTCGCCGCGGTCGCCTCCGCGGCCGCGAAGGAGAACGGCGTCAAGGTCCAGGTGCTGGACGAGAAGGCCCTGGTCAAGGGCGGCTACGGCGGCATCATGGGCGTCGGCAAGGGCTCCGAGAACCCGCCGCGCCTGGTGAAGCTCACCTACACCCACCCCAAGGCGGAGAAGACCCTGGCCTTCGTCGGCAAGGGCATCACCTACGACTCGGGCGGCATCTCCCTGAAGCCGGCCGGCCACAACGAGACGATGAAGTGCGACATGGCCGGCGCCGCCGCCGTGTTCGCCTCCGTCGTCGCCGCGGCGAAGCTGGGCCTGAAGGTCAACGTCACCGGCTGGCTCGCGCTCGCCGAGAACATGCCGTCGGGCTCCGCCACCAAGCCGGGCGACGTGCTCCGCATGTACAGCGGCAAGACCGTCGAGGTCCTGAACACCGACGCCGAGGGCCGCCTGGTCCTGGGCGACGCGCTGACCAAGGCCTCCGAGGACAACCCGGACGCGATCGTCGACGTCGCCACCCTGACCGGCGCCATGGTGCTGGCCCTCGGCGACCGCACCTTCGGGATCATGGCGAACGACGACGCCTTCCGCACCTCGATCCACGAGATCGCGGAGGAGGTCGGCGAGTCCTCCTGGCCGATGCCGCTCCCCGCCGAGCTGCGCAAGACCATGGACTCCCCCACCGCCGACATCGCGAACATGGGCGTCCGCATGGGCGGCGGCCTGGTCGCCGGCCTCTTCCTGCAGGAGTTCGTCGGCGAGGGCATCACCTGGGCCCACCTCGACATCGCCGGCCCGGCCTTCCACGAGGGCGCGCCGCACGGCTACACCCCCAAGGGCGGCACCGGCTCGGCCGTGCGCACCCTGGTCCGCCTGGCCGAGCGCACGGCCACGGGCGACCTGGGCTGACCGCCCGCAGTGTGACGTGCCGCACCCCGGGACCGGTCCGGTCCCGGGGTGCGGCGCTCCCACGACGGAATCCGTAGGTTTCTACGCAGCGGTAACCGTCACATCGGACAGAACGCCCTGTCACAACGTGGGCCCCGCGTCCCGCACTCCCCCGACAAATGCGAAGATGGGTTCTCGGCAGGACAGGGCCCCCACCACAGGGCCGAAGATACAAGCGGCCGATCACCAGCCGCCGCCCGGTCACAGAGGACCGGTGCCCGGCGCACATGCATGGAGGACGTGACGTGGCGAACGACGCCAGCACCGTTTTCGACCTAGTGATCCTCGGCGGTGGCAGTGGCGGTTACGCCGCGGCTCTCCGCGCATCCCAGCTGGGTCTCGACGTTGCGCTGATCGAGAAGAACAAGCTCGGCGGCACCTGCCTGCACAACGGCTGCATCCCCACGAAGGCTCTGCTGCACGCGGGCGAGATCGCGGACCAGGCGCGCGAAGCCGCCCAGTTCGGCGTGAAGGCCACCTTCGAGGGCATCGACGTCGCGGGTGTGCAGAAGTACAAGGACGAGGTCATCTCTGGCCTGTACAAGGGCCTGCAGGGCCTGGTCGCCTCCCGCAAGGTGACGTACATCGAGGGTGAGGGCCGCCTCTCCTCGCCGACCTCCGTCGACGTGAACGGCCGGCGCATCCAGGGCCGCCACGTCCTGCTCGCGACCGGCTCCGTGCCGAAGTCCCTGCCGGGCCTGGACATCGACGGCAACCGCATCCTCTCCTCGGACCACGCGCTGGTCCTGGACCGCGTGCCCGAGTCCGCGATCATCCTGGGCGGCGGCGTCATCGGCGTCGAGTTCGCCTCGGCGTGGAAGTCCTTCGGTTCCGACGTCACCGTCATCGAGGGCCTCAAGCACCTCGTGCCGGTCGAGGACGAGAACAGCTCGAAGCTGCTGGAGCGTGCCTTCCGCAAGCGCGGCATCAAGTTCAACCTGGGCACCTTCTTCGACAAGGCCGAGTACACGGAGAACGGCGTCCGCGTGACGCTGGCCGACGGCAAGACCTTCGAGGCCGAGGTGCTGCTGGTCGCCATCGGCCGCGGCCCGGTCTCGCAGGGCCTGGGCTACGAGGAGCAGGGCGTCGCGATGGACCGCGGCTACGTCCTGGTCGACGAGTACATGCAGACCAACGTGCCGACCATCTCGGCCGTCGGTGACCTCGTCCCGACCCTCCAGCTCGCGCACGTCGGCTTCGCCGAGGGCATCCTGGTCGCGGAGCGTCTGGCCGGCCTCAAGGCCGTCCCGATCGACTACGACGGTGTCCCTCGCGTCACCTACTGCCACCCCGAGGTCGCTTCCGTCGGCATCACCGAGGCCAAGGCCAAGGAGATCTACGGTGCCGACAAGGTCGTGGCCCTGAAGTACAACCTGGCGGGCAACGGCAAGAGCAAGATCCTGAAGACCGCGGGCGAGATCAAGCTCGTCCAGGTCAAGGACGGTGCCGTGGTCGGCGTCCACATGGTCGGTGACCGGATGGGCGAGCAGGTCGGCGAGGCCCAGCTGATCTACAACTGGGAGGCCCTGCCGGCCGAGGTCGCGCAGCTCATCCACGCGCACCCGACCCAGAACGAGGCGCTCGGCGAGGCCCACCTGGCCCTGGCCGGCAAGCCGCTGCACTCCCACGACTAGTTCGTCCCGGGCGCGACGACCACTTCCGCACTTTCGTAAGGAGCAACAGAAACCATGTCGGTTTCCGTAACCCTTCCGGCGCTCGGCGAGAGCGTCACCGAGGGAACTGTCACCCGCTGGCTGAAGGCCGAGGGCGAGCGCGTCGAGGCCGACGAGCCGCTGCTCGAGGTCTCGACCGACAAGGTCGACACCGAGATCCCGTCGCCCGTCTCCGGCATCCTGGCCTCGATCAAGGTCGCCGAGGACGAGACCGTCGAGGTCGGCGCCGAGCTGGCCGTCATCGACGACGGCTCCGGTGCCCCGGCCGCCGCTGCGGCCCCGGCCGCCGAGCCGGCCGCCGCCGAGGCCCCGGCCGAGGCCCCCGCCGCCGCTCCGGCGCCCGTCGCCGAGGCCCCCGCGGCCCCGGCCCCGGCCGCCGAGGCCCCGGCCGCCGCCCCTGCCGCCTCCGGCACCGATGTCGTGCTCCCCGCCCTGGGCGAGTCCGTCACCGAGGGCACCGTCACCCGCTGGCTGAAGGCCGTCGGCGAGTCGGTCGAGGCCGACGAGCCGCTGCTCGAGGTCTCCACGGACAAGGTCGACACCGAGATCCCCGCCCCCGTCTCCGGCACCCTGCTGGAGATCCTGGTCGGCGAGGACGAGACCGCCGAGGTCGGCGCCCGTCTGGCCGTCATCGGCGTCGCCGGTGCCGCCCCGGCCGCTCCGGCTCCGGCCGCCGCCCCGGCTCCGGTCGAGGCCGCGGCCCCCGCCGCGGCTCCGGCTCCGGCCGCCCCGGCCGCTCCCGCGGCTCCGGCTCCGGCCGCCCCGGTCGCCGCCCCGGCTCCGGTCCAGGCCGCCGCCCCGGTGGCCGCGCCGGCTCCGGTGACCCCGGCTCCGGCCGCCGCCCCGGCCGCTCCCGCCGCCCCGGCCTCCGCCGGTGACGAGGGCGCGTACGTGACCCCGCTGGTGCGCAAGCTCGCCTCGGAGTCCGGCGTGGACCTGTCCTCGGTCTCGGGCACCGGTGTCGGTGGCCGTATCCGCAAGCAGGACGTCCTGGCCGCCGCCGAGGCCGCCAAGGCCGCCGCTGCCGCCCCGGCTCCGGCCGCCGCCCCGGCCGCCGCGAAGGCCCCGGCCGCCGCGGTGTCCGAGCTGCGCGGTCAGACGGTCAAGATGACCCGCATGCGCAAGGTCATCGGCGACAACATGATGAAGGCCCTGCACTCGCAGGCGCAGCTCAGCTCCGTGGTCGAGGTGGACATCACCAAGATCATGAAGCTGCGCGAGAAGGCCAAGGCCGGCTTCCTCGCCCGCGAGGGCGTCAAGCTGTCCCCGATGCCGTTCTTCGTCAAGGCCGCTGCCCAGGCGCTGAAGGCCCACGCGGTCGTCAACGCCCGGATCAACGAGGACGAGGGCACCATCACCTACTTCGACTCGGAGAACATCGGCATCGCCGTGGACTCCGAGAAGGGCCTGATGACCCCGGTCATCAAGGGTGCGGGCGACCTCAACCTGGCGGGCATCTCCAAGGCGACCGCCGACCTGGCCGCCAAGGTCCGCGGCAACAAGATCACGCCGGACGAGCTGTCGGGCGCGACCTTCACCATCAGCAACACCGGTTCGCGCGGTGCGCTGTTCGACACGGTCATCGTTCCGCCGAACCAGGTCGCCATCCTGGGCATCGGTGCCACGGTGAAGCGCCCGGTGGTCATCGAGACCGCCGAGGGCACCAACATCGGCATCCGCGACATGACGTACCTGACCCTGTCCTACGACCACCGTCTGGTGGACGGCGCGGACGCGGCCCGGTACCTCACCGCGGTCAAGGCGATCCTCGAGGCCGGCGAGTTCGAGGTCGAGCTCGGCCTCTGAGCCGAACGGCTTGTAACCAGCCTCACTGTCGGCGCCCCCGTCCGGGATACTCCCGGGCGGGGGCGCCGCCGTATTGTCTACGCATCAGGCCCCGCACGACCCTGCACACACCAGGAGATGAAGCCCAGATGATCACCCCACCCGTCGTGCACTCGCTGCGCGAGCAGATCCGCGAGCACATCGTGGAGGGGATCGTCAGCGGCCGCTGGAAGCCCGGCGAGCGGATCGTGGAGCGGCGCATCGCCGTGGAGCTGGAGGTCAGCCAGACCCCCGTGCGCGAGGCCCTGCGCGAGCTGGAGACGCTGCGGCTGATCGAGTCGGCGCCGAACAAGGGCGTGCGCGTACGGAACCTCTCGGCGGCCGACCTGGAGGAGATCTACCCGGTCCGGGCCGGTCTGGAGCAGATCGCCGCCGAGCTGGCGGCGCCGCGGCTGGCGGCGGACTGCTCGGCACTGGAGCCGCACGTGGCGGCCCTGTGGGAGGCCGACCGCAGCTCGGACGGCACGGCGCAGGTGCGCCACACGGTGGGCTTCCACCGGGAGATGGTGCGGGCGGCCGGCAACAGCGTGCTGCTGCACACCTGGGAGAGCCTGGGGATCGAGGTGTTCACGGCCCTGTCCATCCGCTGGCTGGGGACCGTCCAGAAGTCCTACGCAGAGGAGCACGAGGCTCTCGTGGAGGCGTTCCGGAGTCGGGATCCGGACATCGGGGTGCTGGTGAAGCGGCACGTCCTGGGCTGCGCACCGCGGGCCTGAGCGCCCGGCTTGTTCCGTTTTGACCGGCACCGCGTGCCCTGATTCCTGGCACGCGGTGCCGACTTTTCGTCGAACGGACGTTTCTTTGTCACTTTTATTTGATCGATCATCGATCAGGGATTTACAGTCGTCGCGGGCCTCAACCAGGTCCGCCGACCCTGTCCTGCCCGTCAGGGTTTCTTTACCACCTCTCCTTTGTCCGGAAGGCGGCGCACAGCGATGTCCGACCCCGTAGGAAAGCTTCCGAGCGAGCTCGACCAGCTCCCGGACCGCGACGCCGAGGAGACCGCCGAATGGGCGGCCTCCCTCGACGCCGTCGCACAGGCCGCCGGTACGCGCCGCGCCGAATACCTGCTCCGCCGCACGCTCCAGCACGCCGAGGCCGCCGGCCTCGCCCTGCCGAAGCTGCTGGAGACGGACTACGTCAACACCATCCCCACCTCCGCCGAGCCCGAGTTCCCGGGCGACGAGGAGATGGAAGCCAGGATCACCGCCTGGAACCGCTGGAACGCGGCCGCCATGGTCACCCGCGGCTCCAAGTACGGCGTCGGCGGCCACATCGCCACCTTCGCCTCCGCCGCGTGGCTGTACGAGACCGGCTTCCAGCACTTCTTCCGCGGGAAGGAGGCCGACGGATCGGGCGACCAGCTCTACATCCAGGGCCACGCCTCCCCCGGCATCTACGCCCGCGCCTTCCTCGACGGGCGCATCTCCGAGCAGCAGCTCGACAACTTCCGCCAGGAGTCCGGCGGCAACGGCCTGCCCTCCTACCCGCACCCGCGACGCCTGCCGTGGCTGTGGGAGTTCCCCACGGTCTCCATGGGCCTCGGCCCGCTCTCCGCGATCTACCAGGCGCGCTTCAACCGCTACCTGCAGAACCGGAACATCAAGGACACCGCGAACTCGCACGTCTGGGCCTTCCTCGGCGACGGCGAGATGGACGAGCCCGAGTCGACCGCCGCCCTGGCCCTCGCCTCCCGGGAGCAGCTCGACAACCTGACCTTCGTCGTCAACTGCAACCTGCAGCGCCTCGACGGTCCGGTCCGCGCCAACTTCCGCGTGGTCCAGGAGCTGGAGGCCCAGTTCCGCGGCGCCGGCTGGAACGTCATCAAGACCCTGTGGGGCTCCGCCTGGGACGAGCTGTTCCAGCTCGACACCACGGGCGCCCTCGTACGCCGCCTGCGCGAGGTACCGGACGCGCAGTTCCAGACGTACGCGACCCGCGACGTGGCCTACATCCGCCAGCACTTCTTCGGCGCCAACGCCGAGCTGACCGCCCTCGGCGGCCTGCTCACCGACGCGAAGATCGCCGAGTGCTTCCGCACCTCGCGCGGCGGCCACGAGCCCCGCAAGGTGTACGCCGCGTACAAGGCCGCCCTGGAGCACAAGGGCGCGCCGACGGTCATCCTCGCGCAGACCGTCAAGGGCTACACGCTGGGTGCCGGGTTCGAGTCGAAGAACGCGAACCACCAGATGAAGAAGCTGACGATCGACGAGTTCAAGAGCATGCGCGACAAGCTCGGACTCCCGATCCCGGACAGCGCCTTCGAGGACGGCCAGGTCCCGTACGGCCACCCCGGCGCGAACAGCCCCGAGGTGCAGTACCTGAACGAGCGCCGCGCGGCCCTCGGCGGCCCGGCCCCGGCCCGCAAGGTCAAGCAGGTGGCCCTGCCCGCCCCGGCCGACCGCTCCTTCGCCCCGCTGCTCAAGGGTTCCGGCAAGCAGGAGATGGCCACCACCATGGCCTTCGTCCGCCTCGTCAAGGACCTGATGCGGGACAAGGAGACCGGCAAGCGCTGGGTGCCGATCGTCCCCGACGAGGCCCGTACCTTCGGTATGGAGTCCCTCTTCCCGTCGGCCGGCATCTACTCGCCGCTGGGCCAGACGTACGAGCCGGTCGACCGCGACCAGCTGATGTACTACAAGGAGGCCAAGGACGGCCAGATCCTCAACGAGGGGATCACCGAGGCCGGCGCCATGGCCGACTTCATCGCCGCCTGCACGTCGTACGCGACGCACGGCGAGCCGATGATCCCGTTCTACATCTTCTACTCGATGTTCGGCTGGCAGCGCACCGCCGACCAGATGTGGCAGCTCGCCGACCAGCTCGGCAAGGGCTTCATCGTCGGCGCCACCGCCGGCCGCACCACGCTGACCGGTGAGGGCCTCCAGCACGCGGACGGCCACTCGCACCTGATCGCGTCCACGAACCCGGCGTCGCTCAACTACGACCCGGCCTTCGCGTACGAGATCGCGGTGATCGTCAAGGACGGTCTGCGCCGGATGTACGGCGAGACGCCGGAAGACGTCTTCTACTACCTCACGGTCTACAACGAGCCGAAGGTCCAGCCGGCCATGCCGGAGGGCGTGGAAGAGGGCATCCTCAAGGGCCTCTACCGCTTCAACCAGGCCTCCGACCTGGAGAACGCCCCGGCCGCCGACGCCGCGAAGATCCAGCTGATGGCCTCGGGCACCGCGATCCACTGGATCCTTGAAGCGCAGGCGCTCCTCGCCGCCGACTGGAACGTGGCCGCCGACGTCTGGTCCGCCACCTCCTGGGGCGAGCTGCGCCGCGACGCGCTGGAGTGCGACGAGGCACTGCTGCGCGGCGAGGTGCGCACCCCGTACGTCACCCGCGCGCTGGAAGGCGCGGCGGGCCCGGTCCTCGCCGTGTCCGACTGGATGCGTCAGGTCCCGGACCAGATCAGCCAGTGGGTGGAGCAGGACTACACCTCGCTGGGCACGGACGGCTTCGGCCTGTCCGACACCCGCGAGGGCGCCCGCCGCCACTTCGGTGTCGACGCCCAGTCGATCGTGGTGGCCGCGCTGGCCCAGCTCGCCCGCCGCGGCGAGGTCCCCGCGTCCTCCGTCAAGGAGGCCCGGGAGCGCTACGGCCTGTAGGCCCGGCCCGGCCCGCCCGTGAGGCGGCCCGCCCAGGAGGGGACGGGCCGCCTCACGGCGTTTTCCGGGCCTCGGGCCCGGTGTGAGGGGGGGGCGGGGACCGGCCTTTGGCCGTATGCGCGGTGGCGGTGTGGGGGTGCAACCGTGATGCTGGATCCCGTGATGGACGAGACGGAGTTCTGGGAGATCGTCGACCGTACGCGCGAGGCAGCCGACGGCGACCCCGAGGAGCATGCCGAGCTGCTCGTGGAGCGGCTCGCACAGCTGGATCCGGACTCCGTCCTGGACTTCGCCCGGCATTTCGAGTCCCGGTACAACCGCGCGTACACCTGGGAGCTGTGGGGGGCGGCCTGGGTGCTGCTCGACGGGGCCAGCGACGACGCCTTCGACTACTTCCGGTGCTGGCTGATCGGCCAGGGCCGGGAGGTCTTCGAGGGCGGGGTGCACGATCCCGACCAGCTGGCGGAGCTGCTCGGCGACTTCGACGAGGAGATCGACGGGGACGGCGAGGAGCTCGGCTACGCCGCCGACGAGGCGTACGAGCAGCTGACCGGGGCGGTCGCGCCGGACCTCGGGATCCCGTTGCAGGCGGCGGAGCCGGTGGGCGCTCCGCTGGACTTCGAGAACGAAGCCGTGCTGGCGGAGCGCTTCCCCCGGCTCTGGGACCGCTTCAGGGGCTGATCAGGCGTGGGTGCCGCCGTCGATGCGGATTTCGGTGCCCGTGATGAAGGCGCCGTCCTCGGAGCCGAGCATGGCGACGACGCCGGCGACGGCCTGGGGGCCGGCGAAGCCCTGGCCGATGGCGGGGGCGAGCTTGGTGAAGAGGGACCAGTCGGTGTCCTCGGGCAGGCCGGGGCCGTTGCCGGTGGTCATGCCGCTCTCGATGGAGCCCGGCGCGACGCTGACGAAGCGCAGGCCCTGCTTGCTGTACTCGGCCGCCAGGGCGTGGGTCATGGACTGGATGCCGCCCTTGCTGGCCGCGTAGGCGGACATGTAGGGGTGCGCGAAGGACGCCGAGGTGGAGCTGAAGTTCACGACGACCGGCCGCTCCCCCGCGAGGAGTGCGGGCAGTGCCTCGCGGATCATCAGGAAGGTGCCCGTCAGGTTGACGGCGATCACCGTGTTCCAGAGGTCCAGGGTGGTCTTGTGGGTGTGCTCGGAGCGCAGGATGCCGGCCGCGTTGACGAGGACGTCGAGTCCGCCGAGGGCGCGGACGGCGGCCGCGACCCCGTCGCGGACCGCGTTCTCGTCGGATATGTCGAGGGTGGCGGTGGTGAGGCGGGCCGCGTGCCCGTCCTCGGCGGCCCGGGCGGCGGTGGCCGCGAGGCCCTCGTCGCTGACGTCCACGGTGTGGACGAGGCCGCCCTCGGCGAGGATGCGGTGGACGGTGGCCCGGCCGATGCCGGAGCCGCCGCCGGTGATGAGGACGCGTCGTCCTTCGTATCGGTTCATGGCGGGGAGCGTACCCACTGGTGGCACGGATTGCCATGATGGCAGGGAATGCAGGATGCGAGACGGGCGAAGGGTACGCTTCACCCCGTGAGATCCCCTCGTCCGTACGCTCCCCGGACCGGCCCCGGAGCCCAGTCGCTGACCGAGCGCCGCAAGGCCGCCACGCAGCTCGACATCGCCCGCGCGGCCTGTGAGCTCTTCGCCGAGCGCGGTCCCGACGGCACCACCGCCGAGGACATCGCCCACCGCGCGGGCGTGGCGCTGCGCACCTTCTACCGCTACTTCCGCAACAAGCAGGAGGCCGTCGCGCCCCTGCTGGCGGGTGGCGGCGACACCTGGCGCGCGCTGCTCGCGGAGGAGGATCCCGGCACCCCCCTCGCCGAGGCGCTGGAGCGGGCCGTCACCCGGTCGCTGAGCGGTCAGCAGGCGGTGGAGGAGGGCCTGGAGGTGACGCGCGGTCTGCTCCGCGCGGCGGCGGACGACCCGGCGCTGCGGGCGGTCTGGTACTGCGTGAACCAGGACTCGGAGGAGCACCTGGTGCCGGTGATCGGCCGGCTGGCGGGGCCGGGCGCCGATCCCCGCGAGGTACGCCTGCTCGCCGCGGCCGCGACGGACGCGATCCGGGTGGCGCTGGAGCTGTGGTCGGCCACGGACGCCCCCGTGTCGGGCCCGGGCTCCCCCGCCGAACTGGCCGTCCGGTGCCTGCGCGACCTGACCGGCGCGATGCCCCTGCTGCGCTAGAGGACCGGCGCGGCAGGGGCATCACGGCTTCGTCGAGGGCGAGTGCCCTGCGGAGTGCCCTGCGTACTGCGTTCGTTCGTCAGGGACGGGTGTCAGCGGGTGTCAGCGGGTGTCAGCGGCCACCACCGCCGCCGCCACCCCAGCCGCCGCCACCGCCGCCACCGCCACCCCAGTCGCCGCCACCGCCGCCGCCCCAGTCACCGTTCCCGCCGCCACCGCCGCCGTGGCCGCCGCCCCAGTCACCGTTCCCGCCGCCGCCACCGCCGTGGCCGCCGCCCCAGTCACCGTTCCCGCCGCCACCGCCGCCGTGGCCCCAGTCGCCGTTGCCGCCGCGGCCGCCGCCGTTCCAGTTGCCGTTGTCGTGCCAGTCGCCGTTCCCGCCGCGACCGCCGTCGCCCCGGTCGCGCCAGTCGCCGTTGCCGCCACGCCCGTAGTCGTTCCAGTTCGCGTGGTCCCAGCGGCCCCAGTCATGACGGTCGCCGTTGCCGCCGCGGCCGTTGTCGTTCCAGCACCAGCTCGGGCGGTCACGCCAGTCGCGGTTGCAGCAGTGGTCCCACCGCGCGTCGGAGCGGTTCGAGGGGTAGCGGTAGCAGTCGTAACCGCCGTTCCCGCCGCCTCCGCTGCCGGTGGTGGCCGCCGAGGCACTGCCGACCGGGAGGAGGCCGATGGCCACTCCGGCCGCACCCGCCATGGCTACTGCAACGATCCTTCGGCGCATCTTCATGCACCTCCGTCATAACTCGCTTATCGGGCGTTTAGGTCATTTCCACCGTTACTCGGGCCAGGGGCGCTGTCAAAGCGGGAGGCCCCCCTTCCCTCTCCGCGGAGAGGGAAGGGGGGCCTCCCATCAGGCATGACGCGAATTTTGCGGGATCGCGGCCTAGAGGTCGAAGTAGAGCTCGAACTCGTGCGGGTGCGGACGCTGCGCGATCGGGGCGATCTCGTGCGTGCGCTTGTAGTCGATCCAGGTCTCGATGAGGTCGGGGGTGAAGACACCGCCGGCCAGGAGGTACTCGTGGTCCTCCTCGAGGGCCTTGAGGACGTCCTCCAGGCTGGTCGGGACCTGCGGGACGTTCGCGTGCTCGTCCGGGGAGAGCTCGTAGAGGTCCTTGTCGATCGGCTCCATCGGCTCGATCTTGTTCTTGATGCCGTCGAGGCCCGCGAGGAGCAGGGCCGAGAAGGCCAGGTACGGGTTCGAGGACGGGTCCGGCGCGCGGAACTCGACGCGCTTGGCCTTCGGGTTCGAGCCCGTGATCGGGATGCGCATGGCGGCGGAGCGGTTGCGCTGCGAGTACACCATGTTGACCGGCGCCTCGAAGCCCGGCACCAGGCGGTGGTACGAGTTCACCGTCGGGTTGGTGAAGGCCAGCAGCGACGGGGCGTGCTTGAGGATGCCGCCGATGTAGTAGCGGGCGGTGTCCGACAGGCCCGCGTAGCCGGCCTCGTCGTAGAACAGCGGGTCGCCGTTGGCCCACAGCGACTGGTGGACGTGCATGCCCGAGCCGTTGTCACCGAAGATCGGCTTCGGCATGAAGGTCGCGGTCTTGCCGTTCTTCCACGCGACGTTCTTCACGATGTACTTGAAGAGCATCAGGTCGTCGGCCGCGGCGAGCAGCGTGTTGAACTTGTAGTTGATCTCGGCCTGGCCACCGGTGCCGACCTCGTGGTGCTGGCGCTCGACCTGGAGGCCCTGGGCGTCCAGCTCGAGGGAGATCTCGGCGCGCAGGTCGGCGAAGTGGTCGACCGGGGCGACCGGGAAGTAGCCGCCCTTGTAGCGGACCTTGTAGCCGCGGTTGTTCTCCTCGGAGCCGGTGTTCCAGGCGCCGGCCTCGGAGTCGATGTGGTAGAAGCCCTCGTTCGCGGTGGTCGCGAAGCGAACGCTGTCGAAGATGTAGAACTCCGCCTCGGGCCCGAAGAACGCGGTGTCGGCGATGCCGGTGGAGGCGAGGTACGCCTCGGCCTTCTTCGCGATGTTGCGCGGGTCGCGGCTGTAGGCCTCGCCCGTGATCGGGTCGTGGATGAAGAAGTTGATGTTCAGCGTCTTGTCGCGACGGAAGGGGTCCAGGCGCGCGGTGGTGATGTCGGCGCGCAGGGCCATGTCGGACTCGTGGATCGCCTGGAAGCCGCGGATCGAGGATCCGTCGAAGGCGAGCTCCTCCGCCGGGTCGAATGCCCGCGCCGGGATCGTGAAGTGCTGCATCACACCAGGCAGGTCGCAGAAGCGGACGTCGACGAACTTGACGTCGTTCTCCTCGATGTACTGCTTGACTTCGTCGGCGTTCTGGAACATCCAACTCCTCCTACTCCCGACCCGGGGCAGGGACGGGCTTTATAGCTCGTGGTGCGTCAGTGCGGTGCCGCACGCTGACCCGACCATAAGCAGACGGGATTTCTCAAGCATGACCCATTTGTTTCGCACAAGTTAACCAGGGTCCGGCCGGAGCACCGTGAGGCGCCACCGGTACCGTGGTCGGGTGGACAACAGACAGGCAATCGGATCCTGGCTCTCCGGCCCCAAGGCGGCCGCCGAGGACATGGGCGTCGACTTCGGCTACCCGGGCCAGCAGCTCGGCCTGCCGCAGCACGGCTCCGGCTCGGTGGCGCGGTTCGGGCGGCGCATCGGAGCCGTGGCCCTCGACTGGATCGGCTGCCAGCTCATCGCGTACGGGCTGATCACCGGCGGGAACCTGGCCGCGGCGGGCAACTGGACCCTCGGCCTCTTCCTGGCGCTGACGGTGCTGACGGTGGGCACCGTGGGCTTCACGCCCGGCAAGCGGGTGCTGGGGCTCCGGGTAGTCTCCGAGGACGGCGGACGGCTCGGCATCGGCCGGGTGCTCGTGCGCACGCTGCTGCTGGCGCTCTTCATCCCCGCACTGATCTGGGACCGGGACGGCCGCGGCCTGCACGACCGCCTCGCCCGCGCCGTCCAGGTCCGCATCTAGCGACGGACACAGGGGTGCCCCCCGAGCCGGTGGCTCGGGGGGCACCCCTGTGTCGTATACGAAGATCGGACGAGCGCGTCAGCGCATCTTCCCACCGCGGGGCATCCGCATGCCCTTGGGCATCGGGCCCTTCGGCAGCGGCATGTTGCTCATGAGGTCGCCCATGGCCCGCAGCTTGTCGTTGACCTGGGTGATCTGGGGGCCGGACAGCACGCGCGGCAGCTTGAGGAGGGTGGTGCGCACCTTCTTGAGCGGCACCTCGCCCTCGCCCGTGCCCACGATGAAGTCGTGCACCGGGACGTCCGGCATGATCCGGGCCATCTTCTTCTTCTCGTTCGCGAGCAGCGGCTTCACGCGGTTCGGGTTGCCCTCGGCGATCAGCACGACGCCGGCCTTGCCCACCGCCCGGTGGACGATGTCCTGCTGCCGGGTCATCGCGATGGCCGGGGTGGTCGTCCAGCCCCGTCCGACGTTGTCCAGTACGGCCGCGGCCGCGCCCGGCTGCCCTTCCATCTGCCCGAAGGCAGCCCGCTCGGCCCGCCGCCCGAAGACGATCGCCATTGCGAGGAAAGCCACCAGGAAGCCCAGGATGCCCAGGTAGACCGGGTGGTCGATCAGGAAGCCGATCGCAAGAAAGACACCGAAGGTGACGATTCCCACGCCCGCGACGATCAGACCGACCTTCGGGTCGGCCTTGCGCGTCATCTTGTACGTAAGGGCGATCTGCTTCAGTCGCCCGGGGTTCGCAGCAGTCTCTGCGTTTGACTTCCTCGCCATACCCAGAGTTTACGTGGCCTGCGGGGTTCGGGTAGCCGCGGCCTCAAGTACGTGTTCGGTTTCGACGCGGTCCTTCGCCCTGCGGCGGTCCTCCAGGACGGCGGCCCAGGCGTTGCGCCGGGCTCCGCTCATGAGCAGCGACTCGATGCCCCGGAAGGCGTCGGAGAGGGTCGGGATGGCGATGGCGCGTACGGGCGCGGCCTGCATGATGACGATCCCTTTCACGATGCCCGCATCCGGTGTGTGCGGGCGGTGTGTGCGGTGCGTGGACCAAGCGTCACTGACTGGTGTTACCAGGGCGTGACCGGGCGGTCAAATGTCGTTGACGCGTCGCATACGCCGACGCGGCCCGCCGGACTCTCCCTCTGAAGAGCCTAGGGGCCGCGTCGATGCGGTATTACTGATTGGTAATCCTTGTGCGGGACTTCACACGGTCGGCGCAGGGAGGCGGGTCACGCCTCGACGCGTCCGCGCTTCTCCATCGCCTGCTGGTACAGCCGGCCGGCGCGGTAGGAGGAGCGGACCAGCGGGCCGGACATCACGCCGGAGAAGCCGATCTCCTCGGCCTCCTTCGCCAGCTCGACGAACTCGGCCGGCTTCACCCAGCGCTCGACGGGGTGGTGGCGCGGCGAGGGCCGCAGGTACTGGGTGATGGTGATGAGCTCGCAACCGGCCTCGTGCAGCTCCTTGAGGGCCTGCGAGACCTCCTCGCGCTCCTCGCCCATGCCGAGGATCAGGTTCGACTTGGTGACCAGGCCGTAGGCGCGGGCCTGCCGGATCACGTCGAGCGAGCGCTCGTAGCGGAAGCCCGGGCGGATCCGCTTGAAGATCCGGGGCACCGTCTCGACGTTGTGCGCGAAGACCTCGGGCCGGGAGGCGAAGACCTCCTCCAGCAGCTCCGGGACGGCGTTGAAGTCGGGGGCCAGCAGCTCGACCTTGGTGTGGCCGGTCTCACGGCCCGCCGTCTGCTGGTGGATCTGGCGCACGGTCTCCGCGTACAGCCAGGCGCCGCCGTCGGCCAGGTCGTCGCGCGCGACGCCGGTGATGGTGGCGTAGTTCAGGTCCATCGTGACGACGGACTCGCCGACGCGGCGCGGTTCGTCGCGGTCCAGCGCCTCGGGCTTGCCGGTGTCGATCTGGCAGAAGTCACAGCGCCGGGTGCACTGGTCGCCACCGATGAGGAAGGTGGCCTCGCGGTCCTCCCAGCATTCGTAGATGTTGGGACAGCCGGCCTCCTGGCACACCGTGTGCAGTCCTTCGCCCTTCACCAGGGCCTGCATCTTGGTGTACTCGGGGCCCATCTTCGCCCGGGTCTTGATCCACTCGGGCTTGCGCTCGATGGGGGTCTGGGCATTCCGGACCTCGAGGCGCAGCATCTTGCGTCCGTCGGGTGCGACTGCGGACACGACCGGCTCCCTGTGACTTCGATTGTTCGGGCGCCCACCAGGGTACGCCCGTAATTTCGTACGCTCTTACGCCGACCAACCTGCGAGCGGCCGGACTCATTCCCGTAGCCGGAAGGTCTCTATGCGGTCTCGGTCTCGCGGGGCCGCAACTCGGCGTGCTCCAGCACGTCCCTGAGGTGCTTCTCGGCCACCGGCACCACTTCCTCGACGGTGACCTCGCGGCCCAGTTCGTACGAGAGGGAGGTCACACCGGCGTCCCGGATCCCGCACGGGATGATGCGGTCGAACCAGGTGCTGTCCGGGTTCACGTTGAGGGCGAAGCCGTGCATCGTGACGCCCTTGGCGACCCGGATGCCGATGGCGGCGAGCTTGCGGTCCTCGCGGCGCTGCCCGGCGTTGGAGGGGGCGTACTCGGGGCCGTTGAGCCGGGGGTCGAACTCCTCGTCGGCGAGGCGCGGGTCGAAGTCCAGGGAGAGGCCGCCGAGCTTCGGGCGCTGCTCGACGGGGTCGCCGAGCACCCAGACGCCGGAACGGCCCTCGACCCGGGTGGTCTCCAGGCCGAAGTCGGCGGCGGTGCGGATCAGCGCCTCCTCCAGGCGGCGGACGTGGGCGACCACGTCCACGGGCCGCGGCAGCTTCATGATCGGGTAGCCGACCAGCTGGCCGGGGCCGTGCCAGGTGATCTTCCCGCCGCGGTCCACGTCGATGACGGGGGTGCCGTCGAGCGGGCGCTCGCTGGGGTCCGTGCGCCGGCCCGCGGTGTAGACCGGCAGGTGCTCCACGAGCAGGCAGGTGTCCTCGACCTCGTCGGCGAAGCGGGCCGCGTGCACCCTGCGCTGCTCGTCCCAGGCCCGGGTGTACTCGACGGAATCCGGTCCGAAGCCCAGATGGACGAAACCAAGCTCAGCCACGGCAGCGCCTCCTCGTTGAACCTGCTGTGTGCACGTACCTCACCCGGCAAGGGTACGGCGGCCCGTGCGGCGCCCCTCAGGCCCCCGTGGAACCCGCGGCGCCCGGCCGGGGACGGGGTCCCCGCGGCGGCGCGCTCCGGCGCCGGCCCTTGGCCGGCCGGTCCGGGTCCTCGTCGGCGCGCGGCAGCCGCCGGTGCCCCTCGGAGTGGTCGTTCACCCAGCCGCAGACCCCGCACGCGTACCGCCCGTCGAGCCCCGCGATGAGGGTGCCGCACCGGCGGCATTCCGCCTCGGTGATCTCGGGCGGGGGCAGCGGGGCGGTGGATTCGGCGCGCTCCTCGGGAAGGTGCGCTCCGCGGGGCGTGCGGTTCATGGCCCGCAGCGTACGCGGGCGGAGGGGACCGGCCCGTAAAGAGCCCCACCGATTCTGCACACGATCGGATGAATATGGGGCAGAGAGGGCGGCGTGGGTGAAGTTCGCCGCTACATTCACGCCGTTCACAGGGCCGGGACACCGGTCCGTCACGTCAGGAAACCGTGGAGCCGATGACGGAACGACCTGCCCAGCGCGTCCCCAACAGGCAACTCGCGGCGCTGATCGCGGAAGCCGGGTTCTCCAACGCCGGGCTAGCCCGCCGCGTCGACCAGCTAGGCCTCGAACACGGTCTCGACCTGAGGTACGACAAGACCTCGGTGACCCGCTGGCTGCGCGGCCAGCAGCCGCGCGGGACCACGCCCGCCCTGATCGCCGAGGTGTTCACCCGCAGGCTCGGGCGGCGGCTCTCCGCGCAGGACCTGGGGCTGGACGCCTGCGCGCCCGTGTACGCCGGCCTGGAGTTCGCGGCCACGCCCGAGGAGGCCGTGGACATCGCGAGCGGCCTGTGGCGCAAGGACTCGGGCTCCCACGCCGAACTCCGCAAGATCGCCTTCACCCCGGCCGGGCTGGTGGTGCCCAGCCGGGACTGGCTGATCGGGCGGGCCGACGAGCGCGTGGGCCGGGGCGCGGAGCCGGCGGCGGCCCGCGTCCCGCTGCAGGGCCGGACCTCGGTGCCGCGCCAGCGGCAGATCGACCGGGGTCCCGGCCAGCGCGTGACGGCCGGGGACATCGCCGCGCTGAAGTCGGTGAGCGAGCTGTTCCGCACCCTCGACCAGACCTACGGCGGCGGGCACGCCCGCCAGGCCCTGGTGCGCTACCTGGAGCACGAGGCCGAGCCGATGCTCCGCGGGACCTACGGCGAGACCACCGGCCGGCGGCTGTTCGCGGCCGCCGCCGACCTGACCCGGCTCGCGGGCTGGACCTCGTACGACATCGCCGCGCACGGGCTCGCCCAGCGGTACTTCGTGCAGGCCCTGCGGCTCGCGCAGGCGGCCGGGGACCGCCCGTACGGCTCGTACGTGCTGGTCACCATGAGCCGCCAGGCGGTGTACCTGGGGCACGGCCGCGAGGCGGTGCAGCTGGCCCGGGTGGCGCAGCAGGGTGTCGGGTCCGGTCCCCCGCCGGTGGTGCAGGCCCTGCTGCACGCGGCGGAGGCGCGCGGGCACGCGGTGCTCGGGGAGGTCCGGGCGGCGACGGCCTCGCTGGTGCGGGCCGAGCGGTCGCTGGGCGCGGCCCGGCCGGGGGACGACGTGCCGCACTGGGCCCGCCCCTTCGACGAGGCGCAGCTCGCGGACGAGTTCGGCCACTGCCACCGGGACCTCCAGCAGTACCGGGCGTCGGCGCAGCACGCCGAGCGGTCGCTGCAGCTGAGGGGGGCGGCGTACGCCCGCTCGCGGCTGTTCTGCCGGGTGGTGCTGGCCACGGCCCGGCTGGGGCTGGGCGAGCTGGACCAGGCGTGCGCGCTGGGTGCGGAGGCGGCGCAGCAGGCGATGGAGATGCGCTCGGTGCGGGCGGTGGAGTACGTACGGGACTTCGAGCGGCGGCTGGAGCCCTACCGCGACGCCTCGGCGGTGCGGACCTACCGGGACCGGGTGGCGGCGCTGTCCTGAGGGCCGCCACCCGGTCCTCCACCGCGGGTCCCCGCACGTGGCAGGGGCCCGGTCCCGAGGCGGAAGGACCGGACCCCTGGGTCGTCTGTGGTTCTCAGGCCGCCACCGGGAGTGCGGGCTCCGGGGCGACCGGGAGCGGGATGCCGAAGTCGCGCAGGATGGCGCCGCCGGCGCGGCGGGCCGAGTGCAGGGCTCCCTGGACGGTGTTGGTGTCGCGGTGGTCGCCGCACACGTAGAGCCCGGCCAGGACCCGCACGGGGCGCCGCGCGTCGTAGGGCGGGGGCATGGCGGGGACGGCGTCCGGGGTGTGGTGGACGGCGAGCAGTTCCCACTCGCGGGTGGGGGTGTCGTAGAGCCGGGCCAGCCGTGAGGCGACGGTGCGCAGGGGCGGCGGCGGGCCGAGCACGGTGGTGGTGACCAGGCTGCGGCCGGCCGGGGCCCGTGTCGGGTCGACCGCGCTCATGACGGCGGTGTGGGAGACGGGCCAGTGCGGGTCCCCGTCCAGGACCAGCGAGGCGTCCCGGGGCAGCGGGCCCGCGGTGGCGTGGTGCAGCAGGGTCACCTGGTGGAAGGCGGGCAGGCGCAGGCCGGGCAGCAGCTCGGCGGCGGCGCGGGCGCCGGTGGCGAGCAGCACGGAGCGGCAGCGGAAGTCGCCGTGTTCCTCGGTGGTGACGAGGTTGGTGGCCACCGAGCGGACCCGGATGCCGGTCAGGACGGTGCCGGGCGGCAGCCCGGCGGCGAGCAGGTCGGGCAGGGCGGCGGAACCCCCCTCGGGGACGGCGAGCCGGCCGCGGGCGAAGGTCCTCAGGGCGAGGTCGGCGACCCGGCTGGAGGTGGTGAGGTCCGGGTCGCGCAGCAGGGCGGCGAGCAGGGGCCGGAGGACTCCGTTGAGGGTGCGCGGGGGCAGCGTCCGGGAGCGCAGGGCGGCGTGCGCGGTGCGTTCGGGACGGGCGAGCAGCTTCTCCTCGGGCAGGGCCGCGAGCCTGCCGAGGGCCGCGCTGAGCCGGGCCTGGTCGAGGGATCCGCTGGCCAGGGCCCGGGCCGGGGTGAGGGATCCGGCCCTCAGCTGCCTGCCTTCGGTGTGGACGAGGACCCCGGGCGTGAAGGGCCGCAGGGGCAGGGCCCGCAGGGCGGGGGTGCGTTCGAGTTCGGTGTACGCGGTGTTGAGCAGGGGGCCGGTCCGGTCCAGGCGGAAACCGTCGGCCGAGTCGGTGGCCATGCGTCCGCCGGGGCCGTCGGTGGCCTCCAGGACGGTGACGGTGACCCCGGCTGCGATCAGGTGGTGCGCTGCCGCGAGTCCTGCGACCCCGGCTCCTACGATGACGACGTCCGCATGGTGTGCGGCATGGTGTGCGCTGCTGAGCACGTGCCCCTCCCCGAGGTCGGCGCGGCTGTGTGGGGATCCTCCTTCCCCCAACCGACTCCGGGGGAACCCGAGTTGGGCTGGGTATTGCGGTCAACTCCGGTCGCACGACGGTCGCATACGGGTCACGAACGGTCGCACGGTGGTCGCACACGAAGATCTCGCCGCGCTCGTGCCGTGGCGCCGGCCACACGGCCACGCCCGGGCACACGGCCGACCTCGGGTTCCGGTCCGTGGCCGCCCGGCTCCGGCCCGCGGCCGCCCCGGCTCCTGCTCCGGTGCGCGGCCGTCAGAGCGCGGCGCGGATGGCCTCCTCGATGCCGGGGTCGCGGAAGACGAACCCGGACTCCAGCAGCCGGGCGGGCCGGGCCCGCTGCCCGGAGAGCACGTCCTGGGAGAACTCCCCGAGGACGACCCGCAGCGCCACCGCCGGCACGGGCAGCACGGCGGGCCGCTTCAGCACCCGGCCCATCGCGGCGGTGACCTGCCGGTTGGTCAGCGGCTCGGGGGCGGTGAGGTTGACGGGGCCGTGCAGGGACGGGGTGTCGACGATGTGGCGCAGGGCCCGGACCTCGTCCCGGAGGGAGATGAACGGCCAGTACTGGCGGCCGTCGCCGAGCCGGCCGCCGAGGCCCGCGCGGAAGAGGGGGAACATCCGGCCCCAGGCTCCGCCGTCCTTGGCGACGACCAGGCCGGTGCGGGCGAACGCGGTCCGGATGCCGGCCTCCCGGGCGGGGTCCGCGGCCGCCTCCCACTCCTGGCACACCGACGGCAGGAAGCCCCGGCCCGCGGGCGAGTCCTCGTCCACCACCCGGTCCCCGGTGTCCCCGTAGTAGCCGACGGCGGAGCCGCTCACCAGGACGGCCGGCGGCTCGTCGAGGCCGGCCAGCGCCCCGGCGAGCGCAGCGGTGCCCAGCACGCGGCTGTCGCGGATCGTCCGCTTGTAGGCGTCCGTCCACCGGTGGTCCCCGATGCCGGCACCGGCCAGGTGCACGACGGCCGCGCAGCCGGCCAGCCCGGCCGGGTCGACGTACCCGCGCTCCGGATCCCACCGCGCCTCGTCCGCGGCGGAGGGCTCCCGCCGGACGAAGCGGACCACCTCGTGCCCGTCCGCCCGCAGGGACCTCACGAGTGCACTGCCGATGAGCCCGGTCGAACCGGTGACCGCGATACGCATGACCCCATCCTGCCGGGTCGCTGCGCTGTGTTCGGGCGGATTCGGGGGTGTGGCGCCGACGGGCGTCACGACACGGCGCTCCGCGCCCCCGGGGCGGGGCCGTCAGCCCGTCGCGGTGCCCAGCCAGGTGCCCACCGCGTAGGTGACGGCCATGGCCAGGGCTCCCCCGGTGACGTTGCGCAGCACCGCCCGCGGCACGGGCGCCCCGCCCAGCCGGGCGCTGACCGTCCCGCACAGCGTGAGCGCCGCCAGGACCGACACCACCGTCACCGGCACCCGCGCGGACGCCCCCGGCAGGGTGATCGCCAGCAGCGGCAGCAACGCCCCGACCGTGAAGGCGACGAGGCTGGCGAGGGCCGCGTGCCAGGGATTGGCCAGCGCGTCGGGGTCGATCCCGAGCTCCACCCGGGCGTGGGCCCGCAGGGCGTCCCGTTCGGTGAGCTGCTCGGCGGCCTCCCGGGCCACGTCCCGGCTCAGGCCCCGCCCGGCGAGCAGGTCGGTGAGCTCCTGCAGCTCCGCCTCCGGCTCCTCGGCCAGCTCCCGGCGCTCCATGGCGAGCGCGGCCCGTTCGGAGTCGCGCTGGGAGCTGACCGACACGTACTCCCCCGCCGCCATCGACAGCGAGCCCGCCAGCAGCCCGGCGACGCCCGCCGCCAGGATGGCCGCCCGGGAGGTGGTGGACCCGGCCACGCCGACCACCAGGCCGGCGGTGGAGATGATCCCGTCGTTGGCGCCGAGCACCCCGGCCCGCAGCCAGTTGAGCCGGGTGCTCAGCTCGGCGCCGGGCGCGCCGCCGCCGGTGCCGTGCGCCTCGGCGTGCGCCCGGCCGGGCGTCCCCTGCGGGGCCTCGTCTCCCGTCACGTCACCACTGTCGCGGGCACCGGCCACCGCAGCCACCCGGCGGACCGGTCCGGGGTGCGCGGGTCCCGCCCCCGTACCAGGGTGGAGGGGTGAGACGCGGACGCGAGGAGCCGGGCAGGCTGCGCGGGGAGCCCCCGCCGCGCTGGGCCCGCATCGCGCCCGCGGCGGCGATGGTGGCACTGGTCCTCGCCCAGGCACTCACCCCCGGCGCGGAGCTGGGGTTCTTCCTGGCGGGCCTGCCACCGGTGGCGGCCTTCGCCTATGGAGCGGGCGGCACCGCCGTCTTCGCCGCGGTCGTCCTGGTCCTGCTGGGACTGCCGTCGCTGGGCGTCGGCAACGCCCGGAGCACGGACCTGGCCACGGTGGCCGCCGTGGGGCTGCTCAGCGTGGTGATCGCCTGGGTCCGCCAGCGCCGGGACGCACAGCTGGTGAGCGTGCGGACGGTGGCGGAGGCCGCGCAGCTCGCGGTCCTGCCGCCGGTGCCCGCACGGGTCGGGCCGGTGCACTGCGCCGCCCTGTACCGGGCGGCGCAGCGCGGGACCCTGGTCGGCGGTGACCTCTACGACGTACGGGCCGGCCCCTTCGGGGTGCGGGCGCTGGTCGGGGACGTACAGGGGCACGGCCTGGAGGCGGTGGCCACGGTCACGGCCCTGCTCGGCGCCTTCCGCGAGGCCGTCCTCGACGACGTCGGGCTGGCGGGCGTGGCGGCGCGCCTGGACCGGCGGCTGCTCGCGGACGCGGCGGCGGCCTCGGAGGACCAGGCGGAGCTGTTCGCGACGGCGGTGCTGGTGGAGTTCCCGCCGGGGCTGGGGGTCGTACGGATGGTGTCGTGCGGCCATCCGCCGGTGCTGCGGCTGCGCGGGACGGCCGTGGAGGAGGTGGTCGTGGAGCCCGGCCCCCCGCTGGGCCTGGGGCTCGCGGGGCCGGATCCGCCGCCGGTGGCGGAGCTCGCGGTGCTGCCCGGTGACCAGTTCCTGCTGCACACCGACGGCGCGACGGAGGCCCGGGACTCCACGGGGCACTTCTACCCCCTGGCGACCCGGGTTGCCGTGCTGTCGCGGGACCCGGCGGGCCTGGTCGACGCGGTCTGGCGGGACCTCGTCTCCTTCACCCACGGCGGCCCCGGCGACGACGTGGCCCTGCTGCTGCTCTCCCTGGACGGCCGGAGCGCGCGTGCCCCCGGCCGCCCCCTCCCGGGCTGAGCGGCCCTCCGCCCGCGCCCGCCCCGCCCTGCCCGGGCGGAGGGGGCGTGGGCCGGTCCTGCTAGGCCGCCTTGATGAAGGCGCGCACCATCCGGCAGGTGACGTTGGACGGCCGGTGGACGCCCGTCCGGACGGCCATCGTCCGGATCTTCCGGTTGGTGGCCCGCTGCGGGTCGTAGGTCCCCGAGTCGAGCAGGGATATCGCCAGCCTCATGGCCTTCAGACGTCGGTTGTGGCTCTCGTACCACTCGCGGGGCAGGCCCGCCGGCAGCGGCTTCTTCTTGACGTGCTGGACGGTGGTGGCAGTGGCCATCTACAGCCTCCCAAACGGTAGTTGGCTTCCTGTCGTGCTCCCTCGATTTTACCCGCGGGCACTGACAGAAGTCCCTGGCCAGACGGCCCCGGATAGGGTCGGGACATGGAGATCTGGATCAATCCCGCCTGTTCCAAGTGCCGCGGCGCCCTGACCCTGCTGGACGCGGAGGGGGCCGACTACACCGTGCGGCGCTACCTGGAGGACGTGCCCTCCGAGGAGGAGATCCGCACGGTGCTCGGCCGGCTCGGGCTGGAGCCGTGGGACATCACCCGCACCTCGGACCCGCTGGCCCGGGAGACGGGCGTACGGGACCTGCCGCGCGAGGCGACGCAGGAGGCGCGGGCCCGGTGGATCGCCCACCTCGCCGCGCACCCGAAGCTCATCCAGCGCCCCATCATCACCGCGGACGACGGCACGGCCGTCGTGGCCCGCTCCGAGGAGGCCGTCCGCGAGGCCCTCTCCCGCAGCGGGGTCTAGGACGCGCCCAGCCGGGCGGCGATGCGGTCGGCCGCGGTCAGCGGGAAGGCGTGGTGGGAGGCGCCGGGCAGCACCTCGACGTGGGCGTCCGGCAGGAGGCCGCGCGCGGTCCGGGCGGCGCGGGCCGCGTCGTGGCAGCGGGCCCGGCCCGCCAGGAGCACGTCGATCCGCAGGTCCGGCCGGCCGACGAGCCCGGACAGGGCGGGGCGCGGTCCCGTGACCGGCCGCACCGCGGGGAAGCCGGCGGCGCTCCCCTGGAGCCGCAGCAGGCCGGGGTCGGCCCCGTCCCCGCCGCCCTCCCAGGCGAGGAAGGAGCGGATCCGGTCGGGGGTGGGCCGTACCAGCAGGGGCAGGGCGCGCAGGACGTAGCGCGGGCGGAGCCCCGCGAAGACCAGGGTCGGGTCGGCGAGCACGAGCCGGCCGACCCGGCCGGGGCGCCGGGCGGTGTGGTGGGCGGCGATCCACGCGCCGTAGGAGTGTCCGCCGAGGACCACCGGACCGTCCGGGACGAGGGCGTCGAGGAGGGCGTCGAGCCATCCGCACAGGTCGCCGACGGTACGGATCGGCCGCCCGGGGGCCGGGGTGCTGAGCCCCGGCTCGCCCACGAGGTCCACGGCGTGCACCCGGTGGCCGCGGGCCGCCCCGGCGACGGCTCCCCACACGGCGGAGGTGGCGCCTCCGCCGGGCAGCAGTACGACGGGCGGCGCCCCGGCGGGGCCGGAGCTGTTGACGCGGGTGGAGCCGTACGGGGTGGGGAGGTCGGCGGTGTCGACGGAGCCGGGCCACCGGCCGAGCGCCTCCTCGTAGGCCTCCCGGAAGGCAGCCGCCGGGGACGGGAGCGGAGTCGGGGTCGGGGACGTCCGGGGCATGGGCCCTCCAATGTCTCGCCGGGCGATAATCTCGCTGAACGAGATGTTAGGCGGGAGGCGCTGTGCACGACAACAGAGGACCCGGAACGGAACCCGGAACCGGAGCCGCGCCCGGACCGGCGGGCGGACCGGAGCCGGAGAACCTCCGGCTGGTCCACCTGCTGCGCGCGGTGACCGTCGAATTCGGTCTGCGCCAGGCGGAGTTCGCCGCCCGCAACGGCATGCACCCCACCGACGTCCGGGCCCTGATCTGCCTGCTGGACGCCGCCCGCGCCGGAGAGCCGGCCACGGCGGGCCTGCTCGGCACGCGGCTCGGGCTCAACTCGGCGGGTACCACCGCCGTGATCGACCGGCTGGAACGGCTCGGCCACGTGGCCCGGTTCCGCGACGACCGGGACCGGCGGCGGGTCCTGCTGCGCGTGGAGCCGGAGGCGGTGCGCCTGGGGCGGGAGTTCTTCGGCCCGCTCATCGACGGGGTGCTCGCGGTGGTGGACTCCTTCGATCCGGCCGAACGGGACACCGTCCGCCGCTTCCTGACGGCCGCCCACGCGGTGTTCACGGCGGAGCCGCGCCCGTGACCGCCCCCACCCCGGACAGCACCGGCGAACCCGGCGGCTCCGACCTGCATCTGGACCTCTCCCCCGAGGGGCCCCGGCGCACCGCGCTCGCGCAGGCCCTGCGCGCGGCCGTGCGCAGCGGCCGGCTCCCCGGGGGCACCCGGCTGCCGCCGTACCGGACGCTGGCGGCCGAGCTGGGGCTGGCCCGCAACACCGTCGCCGACGCCTACGCCGAGCTGGTCGCCGAGGGCTGGTTCACGGCCCGGCAGGGTTCGGGCACCCGGGTCGCCGGCGGAGCCGCGGCAGCGGCGGGCGCGGCGGGCGCCCCGGCCGGTCCGGTGCCCGAACGGCCGCGCCACGACCTGCTCCAGGGCACCCCGGACCCGGCCTCCTTCCCGCGGGGCGCCTGGGCCGCGAGCGCCCGGCGGTCCCTGGCCGCGGCGCCGACCGAGGCCTTCGGCCCCGGTGATCCGCGGGGCCGTCCGGAGCTGCGGCGGGCCCTGGCCGGCTACCTGGCCCGGACGCGCGGGGTGCGCAGCGGCCCGGAGAACATCGTGGTCTGCTCCGGCTTCGCCAACGGCCTGCGGCTGCTCGCCTCCCTGCGGCCCCGGGACTGGGCCGTGGAGTCGTACGGGCTCCCCTTCCACCACGGCATCCTCGACGCGGCCGGGGTCCTCGCGCACCCGGTGGCGGTGGACGGGGACGGGGCCCGGACGCGGGAGGTCCCCGCGCGGGCCCGTACGGTCCTGCTCACCCCGGCGCACCAGTTCCCGACCGGGGTCCCGCTGCTGCCCGCACGCCGGACCGCCGCCGTGGAATGGGCCCGCGCCACCGGCGGGGTGATCGTGGAGGACGACTACGACGGGGAGTTCCGCTACGACCGCAAGCCGGTCGGCGCGGTGCAGGGCCTGGCTCCCGAGCACGTGGTGTACGCGGGCTCGCTCAGCAAGAGCCTCTCGCCGGCGCTGCGACTGGGCTGGCTGGTCCTGCCGGACCACCTGGTCGACCGGGTGCTGGCGGCGAAGGGGCAACGCGAGTCCTGGGCGGGCGCGCTGGACCAGCTGGCCCTGGCCGACTTCATCGAGTGCGGGGCGTACGACCGGCACGTCCGCCGGATGCGGCTGCGCTACCGGGGCCGCCGCGACCGGCTGGTGTCCGTGCTGGCCGAGCGGGTGCCGCAGGTCCGGGTGACGGGCATCGCGGCGGGGCTGCACGCCGTCGTGGAGCTGCCGCGGGGCCGGGAGGCGGCGGCCCTCGACCGGGCCCGGGCGGCGGGCCTGGCCATGGACGGGCTGTCGTCCTACCGGCATCCGGCGGACCGGTCGGAGCCCCGCGAGGGCCTGGTGGTGGGGTACGCGGCGCCGCCGGAGACCGCGTTCGGCCGGGCCCTGGACGCACTGGCGGAGGTCCTCGGCCGGTCGGTGGCGGGCGGCTGAGCCGGTGTTCACCGCGGCCCCACACGCTCTTCTCGTAAGGTGACCGGAGCGCCAAACAGGACATACCGCACCAAAGGACCCGTCGTGACCGAGCAGCAGCCGCAGGAAGAGGGCCGCACCGCCCGCCCTCACCAGCCCGCCCACCGGCACACCGACTGGATGTTCGGCGGGGTCTACGGGACGGTCCTGGCCAGCGCCCTGATGGCCGCACTGAACCAGGAGGGCGAGGGTTTCACCCCCTTCTACGACGCGAGCTGGGTGCTGGTGACGGCCGCCACGGCCGGTCTCGCGCACGGGTACTCGCACCACATGGCCTCCCACCGGGAGGGCTCGGAGGGCTACCGGTGGCGGCTCCTGGCGCAGGCCCTGTGGAGCGAGTGGCCACTGATCGTGGCCACCCTCCCCACCGTCCTGCTGCTGACCGCCGCCGGACTCGGCGGCTGGGACGCCTACGACGTGACGGCCGCCGGACTCGGCCTGAACACCGCCCTGCTGTTCGGGTGGGGGGCGCTCGTCGCGCTCCGGGTGGGCCACCGGCTCGGCCGGGCCCTGCTGATCGGCCTGGCCGACGCCGGCATCGGCCTGGCGATCATCGTGGCCAACGCCCTGATCAAGTAGGGAGCTGGGCCTCCGCCTGCGCCAGGATCTCCGTCAGCCGGGCGCCGAACCGGGCGTCGCGCGGATCGGGCACCCCCGTCCGCGCGGCGTCGAGCAGGGCGTCCAGGGCCCTCCCGTACGCACCCGGTACGTCGCTCCAGCCGGGCAGTGCGTGCACGCCCGCGGTGCCGCGCAGCTCCAGGCCCACGCCGGCCGCCGCCTGCGGCGCGCCCAGGCTGAGCACGGCCGTACTGGCAGCGCCGTTGGCGTGGCGCAGGGCCAGCTGGACCACGTCGGAGGGCCCGCGGGTGGCGCTGACCTCGGTGACCTCGCCCAGGATGGGGATCAGGACGGACAGGGCGTGCGGGCCGACGTCCCACAGCCCGCCCTTGGCCTTGCGCCAGGGCGAGTCGGCGTACGCGCTGGGCGTGCCGTCGGGCGGGAAGACGGCGCCCAGCCAGTGCGCCGCGGCCGTGAACCAGCCGGTCCGGGCGGCCTGTTCGGCGACCCAGCCCGCGGTGGGCTCGGCGAAGCGCAGGGTGAGGAAGACCACGGAGGCGACCCCGTGCCGGGCCACGGCGTCGGCGACGGTACGGGCCTGCGCCGGGGTCGTCGCGACGGGCTTGTCGAGGAGCAGGTGGCAGCCGGCCGCGGCCGCGCGCACGGCGAGCCCGGCCTGCACGTCGGGCGGCAGGGCGAAGGCGGCGACGTCACACTCGGCGAACAGCTCCTCGGGCTCTTCGTACACCTTCACGCCGTGCTCGGCCGCCAGCTCGGCGGCGGCTTCGGGCCGGCGCCCCCAGACGCCGGCGAACTCGGAGCCGGGATGGGCGGCGAGGGCGGGCGCGTGGGTGCGCTGCGCCCACGGGCCGGTGCCCAGCAGCCCGACCCGGGGTACCGGACCGGCGGCGGCCTGGCCGGGGGCGCTCGCGGCGGTGTTCACGACGGCATCTGCGGCGGGGTCTCCGGCAGGGCTCACATCAGACGAAAGGCTCACGCGCCCAGTCTGCCGCACCCGGACGGGCCTCCCGCCACAGGTCCGCACGGGCCGCCCGACCAGCGGTGTGAACCTCGGTAACACGGGGTTCACACACGGGCAACGGACGGGAAATCGCGGGCGGGCACGCTGCGGTCATCACCGCAGCGATGAAGCAGCGACCAGCAGCACCCGCAGAGTCTGAGGATGGGGCCCGTGAGCTACAAGGCTGAGTACATCTGGATCGACGGCACCGAGCCGACGGCGAAGCTTCGCTCCAAGACGAAGATCCTCGCGGACGGCGCGGAGCTGCCGATCTGGGGCTTCGACGGATCGAGCACCAACCAGGCCGAGGGCCACGCCTCCGACCGCGTCCTGCAGCCGGTCTTCTCCTGCCCGGACCCGATCCGCGGCGGCGCGAACGTCCTCGTGCTGTGCGAGGTCCTGAACATCGACATGACCCCGCACGAGTCCAACACCCGTGCCCTGCTGCGCCCGGTGGCGGAGAAGTTCGCCGGCCAGGAGGCGATCTTCGGCATCGAGCAGGAGTACACCTTCTTCGACGGCGTCCGGCCGCTCGGCTTCCCGGTGGGCGGCTTCCCGGCCGCGCAGGGCGGCTACTACTGCGGTGTCGGCTCGGACGAGATCTTCGGCCGCGAGATCGTCGAGAAGCACCTGGACCACTGTCTGGCCGCGGGCCTGGAGATCTCCGGCATCAACGCCGAGGTCATGCCGGGCCAGTGGGAGTTCCAGGTCGGCCCGCTGGGCCCGCTGGAGGTCTCCGACCAGCTGTGGATCGCCCGCTGGCTGCTCTACCGCACCGCCGAGGACTTCAACGTCTCCGCGACGCTGAACCCGAAGCCGGTGAAGGGCGACTGGAACGGCGCCGGCGCGCACACCAACTTCTCCACGAAGGCGATGCGCGAGGACTACCGCGCCATCATCTCCGCGTGCGAGGCGCTGGGCGAGGGCAGCAAGCCGCTGGACCACGTGAAGAACTACGGCGCGGGCATCGACGAGCGTCTGACGGGCCTGCACGAGACCGCTCCCTGGAACGAGTTCAGCTACGGCGTCTCGGACCGCGGCGCGTCGGTGCGCATCCCGTGGCAGGTGGAGAAGGACGGCAAGGGCTACATCGAGGACCGCCGCCCGAACGCCAACGTGGACCCGTACGTGGTGACCCGCCTCATCACGGACACCTGCTGCACCGGCCTGGAGAAGGACGGCCTGGTCTGACGGCCTGGTCCGACGGCCCGGCCCGACCCGGTCCGGCGCCCCGCCGGCCCCCGCACCACCCCCGACGCCCGCCCCGCCCTCCCGGCGTGGCGGGCGTCGTCGTCGGTCCGCCCCGGCCCCGATCGGCCACCCGCCTTGCCCCGTATTGCCCCGATCCCGGTCCCGGGATTCGAGACGGCGATCCACTGGCTGAGATCCGCCCTGCCCCCGGGGCGGTGCGTCTGCTTGAATGGGGCCATGGCCAGCCCCTCGCACACCTCGTCAGGTCGCAGCGACCTCGAGCCGTTCTGGCCGTCCCGGCAGGACCACGACTTCGACCGTGAGTGTCGCCGCGCGAAGAACGCGCAGGCCCTCTAACGCCTCCGGGACCTCCACGACCTCCTGTTCCCCCGGGGCCTTCGGTCTGCGCGGTACGACATCGATGACGCACGCACGTCTCCTGCCGGCCTCTCCGCGTGAAAGAGCTGACCACTCATGGCGAACACCCGCTCCCTCGCTTCCGCTGCGACCGCCCCCTCCCCGACCCATCCGCCCGCCCCGCGCCACCGGCTGCGTTCCGTCGACCGGGACGAGGTGGCCCGGGTCGTGGACTTCCTGCCGCCCGGGGCGACCTGGCTGCCCGCCCCGCAGCACACCCTGCCGGCCCTTCCGGGCCAGCCGCCGATGATCGGCTACCTGGTGCTCGTGCCGGCCGACCAGCAGCCCCCGGTCGGCTTCGCCCCGCAGGCCGTGGCCGCCGCCGTCCACCAGGTCCCCGCCGCCCGCACCCAGGCCCCGGCGGGGAGCGCGGACCGCCCGGCCGGCCGGGGCGACGCCCTGATCCGCATCGACCCTGCGCAGCGCACGGCCGAGGTCGACGGCCGCGTACTCGACCTGACGTACCTGGAGTTCGAGCTGCTGGCCCACCTGGTCGAGCACCCGCACCGGGTGCACAGCCGCGACCAGCTGGTCACCACGGTCTGGGGCTACGGCCACGTCGGCGACGGCCGGACCGTGGACGTCCACATCGCCCGGCTGCGCCGCAAGCTGGGCGGCTCCCACCGGGGCGCCATCCAGACCGTGCGCCGGGTGGGCTACAAGTACGCGCCCTGACCGGACAACAGGTCCCGTCCCGTCCTGTCCCGTCCGCAAGGGGTGTGGGCCCGTACTCCCCCGGGGGAGTACGGGCCCACTGGCTCTCCGGTGCGCTCCCGCCGGAGCGCTACGCGGCCCCGGCCCCCGACTCGACCTCGGCCTCGGTCTCGGTCTCGGTCTCGGTCTCGGTCTCGGCCGGACCGTCCGACGCGGCCCGCCGGCCGGCGACGAAGCCCAGCAGGACGTCGACGGCGAGGAAGGCCACGAGGCTGATGCCGAGCAGCGGGACGAACCAGCCGACCAGCGCCGTCACCGCGGCCAGCGGCAGCAGCACGGTCACGGGGAGCCTGCGCCAGGCGCCGCGCGGCTGCGCGCGGCCGACCGACAGCCTGCGGTCCTTCGTCGGGCGGCGCAGCCACCACATGCGGTAGCCCCAGAAGACGAGGAACATCACCGCGAGGGCGAGCGCGGCGAGCGCGATCTCGTTGACGATGCCGAAGGTCTTGCCCATGTGCACGTCGATGCCGAAGCGGGTCAGCTTGGCGAGCAGGGGGTAGTCGGAGAAGCGCAGTTCGTCCAGGACACGGCCGTCGGCCGGGTCCAGGGCGACGACGTCGAAGTGGACCGGGACCGTCTTGTCCTGCTCCTTGATCACGTAGCCCTTGCCCTCGGCGGGCAGGGTCACGCGGATCTCCTCGGTCACCCCGGCGGCGCGGGCCGCGGCCACGGCCGCGTCGATGCCGATGTCCGCGGTGGGTGCGGGGGCGGGCATCGGGGTGCCCTCGGGCATGGTGTGCCCGGCGTGCTCGTCCGACCCGGCGGCGCCGGCCGCGCCGCCCAGCTGCGCGGACACGGAGGGGGTGGCCCCGCCGAGGCCGTCCTGGAGCCGGCCGATGTTCTCACCGGCGTACTTGGACCAGGTCAGGCCGGTGGCGGAGAGCACGACGAGGCCGACGACGGCCCACAGACCGACGGTGCCGTGCCAGGACAGGGTGCGGCGGCGGCCGGTGGCCGCGCGGTCGGGGAGGAAGAGCTGCGCGCGGCGCTTGCGGCGGCGGCCGATCCACAGGGCCAGGCCGCCGAGGGCGACCACCCACATCCAGCTGGCGGCCAGTTCGCTGTAGTTCCGGCCGAAGTCTCCGAGGTGCAGGTTGGAGTGGAAGGTGCTCAGCCAGGCCCGCAGCGGCAGCGCGTCGCCCGCGGTGGTGAGCTGTCCGCGCACCTCGGCGGTGTACGGGTCGACGAAGACGGTACGGGTCTCGCCCTCGGCGAGGCCCGGGGCCTCCATGACGATCCGGGTGGTGGCCTCGGCGTCCGGGCCGGGCCAGACGCCCACGACCTCGCCGTCGGGCGCGGCGGCCTTGGCGGCGTCGACCTGGGCGGCGAACGGCAGGGCGGTGTCCCCGACCCGGTCGACGGTCAGCTCGTGGGAGTAGACGATCTTCTCGGCCTGCCAGGAGCCGGCGTAGAGCAGGCCGGTGGTGGCGGCGAGGAACAGCAGCGGGGCGATCAGCAGGCCCGCGTAGAAGTGCATGCGCAGGAGCAGGGGCCGTACGGCGGGCCAGCCGCCGGGGCCGGTGGATTTCGGGGCGGGTGTGGCGGGGGCGTCCTGGGTGGGGACGTCCTGAACCTCGTCGAGGGACATGTGGGTCCTAGGTGTTGGCGAAGACATGGGGGAGCACGGCCCCGGGTCTGCGCCGACGTCGCCGGTTCAGGCGGGGGCGGGACGGCCGGGGGCCGAGGAGCGGGTGAGGTGCGCGCGGGCGGGCGGGCCGCGGCGCACCACGGCGTGGGCGTGCACGGCTCCGCGCAGGCGGCGCGGCCGCCGGTGCGGGGGCCGGGGCGCGGGGCGGGCCGGTGCGGCGGCGATCCGCGCCCGGACCAGGGCGAGCGCGCGGGCCAGCGGCCGGGCGGCGTGCAGGGTGGCGGCGCCCAGGGCGCGGGCCAGCCGGAAGACGGCGGCTTCGCCGCGCGCCAGCCAGAGGGCGCAGAGCAGCCCGGCGAGCACGTGCGCGGCGATCATGCCCACGCCGCCGTCGTGCCCGGCCATCCCGCCCATCCCGCCCATGCCGCCCATGGCCGCGAGGTCGGCGGCCCCGGAGGCGCCCGTGACCACGGCGCCCGCGTCGGCGGCGACCGCTCCCGCGTCCGCCGCCATGTGGTGGTGGTGCTGCGCCCCGGCGTGCGGGGCACCGGCTGCCGGACTCGCGGTTCCCGAGAAGACCAGGTGCAGGGCTCCCTGGACCCCGAGCACCGCCGCGCTGATGCCGACCGGCCCCCGGCGGCGCCCCGCGGCGAGCCAGGCGAGGCCGCCGGTCACCGCGAAGGCGCCCAGAAGACCGTAGAAGGGGATGTCCGTCCCGGACATGTACGAATGCCCCACCGCGCCCAGAGCGACGCACACTGCCGCGAACATCGCGGCTCGGGTGGCGCGCATCGGCGCGAAAGATTCGAACATGGCCGGGACATGTTCGCACGGGGCGCCTGCGCCTCCGCCAGGGCCTTGTCCGATCATGAGCAGATGAAGCAGATTCCGTGGGGAGCGGTGTATGTCGGCGGGGTCCAGCTGGGGGCCCAGGCGCTGGAACGGATGAGCCCGGCGGACCGGCGGCGACTGCTGGAGCGGTGCTCCACGAACGTCGACAACCTCTCCGCCGGGCGCTGGGAGACCCTCGCCGGCAGCGCGTTCGTCGTCGAGGAGCCCATGCCCCTGCCGTACGCGCTGCTGCTGCTCGCGGTGCTCGGATACGCCGAGTACGCCTACGGCGCCTGGTGGGCGGCGGCGGTGTTCCTGTTCGGCCACGCCTCGGCGACCCTGCTCGTCCACGGGGCGCTGCGCCGGACGGCCGACCCGGCCGTACGCGGCGCCCTGGACGTGGGCACCAGCTACGGCTTCAACACCGTGCTCGGCGCGCTGACGTCGGCCCTGCCGCGGGGCGCCGTCCGCACCGCCGCCAGGGCCGGGCTCCTGGCGCTCGCGGTCGCGCCGGTGGTGAAGCGCGGGCGGACCTTCACGGACGCGGGGCACCTCGCGGCGCTCGGGGTCGGCGTCGGCCTCTCGCTGGCCTTCGATTGCCTTTCCGGAGCGAACCGTCCGAAAATTGCATGAACCACCCACGAGCAGCACCGTTTCCCCCCGCACGACCCGAGCCACTCGCACACGGCTGGAGCCGCCACGATGACCGCCACCCCCTCCACCACCGTCGCCAACCTCCGCGACCTCGGCGGCACCCCGCTCGCCGACGGCCGTACCGTCCGGCCCGGCCTGGTCCTGCGCTCCGGCCAGCTGGACCGGCTGGACCTGGACGCCGACCCGGTGGTGGCCGCGCTGGGCGTGCGCACCGTCATCGACTTCCGCACCGACGCCGAGCGCGCCGACCACCCCGACCGCATACCGCCGGGCGCCCGGCTGCTCGTCGGCGACGTCCTCGCGGACAAGCTGAGCGCGGGCAGGATGCCCGCCGCGGCCCAGCTCAAGGACCTGATGTCGGACCCGGCGGTGGCCGAGGAGCACCTGGGCGGCGGCAAGGCGCAGAAGCTGTTCGCCGACACCTACCGCGCCTTCGTGAACACCGGGTCCGCGCAGGCGGCCTACCGCACCCTGCTCACCGAGGCGGCCGACGCCGAGGCGGGTCCGCTGCTGTTCCACTGCACCGCCGGCAAGGACCGCACCGGCTGGGGCGCGACGGTCCTGCTGTCGCTGCTCGGCGCGGACGACGAGACCCTGATGGACGAGTACCTCTCGGTCAATCCGGCGGTCAGGCAGGCCTTCGCCCCGATGATCGAGGGCTTCACGGCGGCCGGGGGCGACCCGGACATCGCGCTGGCCCTCATCGGCGTCTTCCCCTCCTACCTGGGGGCCGCCCTGGACGAGGTCGAGATCCGCTACGGCTCCATGGAGAAGTACGTGCGCGAGGGTCTCGGCGTCCCCGACGAGACGGTCCGGGCCCTGCGGGACCGCCTGGTGGCCTGACGCCCCGGAGCGTCCCGGACCCGTCCGGCGGACCGCCGGCCGGGTGACCATCCGACGATTCGCTCGTTCTGCTGAACGTGACTGCGCCGGACACCGCCACCCGCCCCCTGCCGCCCGCATCCGTGCCGCCGGACGTCGAGCAGGCCGAGGCCGCCATCGTCGAGCACTACCCGCGGCTGGTGCGGCTCGCCTACCTGGTGCTGCCTCCCACGCTCGGCCGCAACCGCCGGGTGCTCACGGCCCATTCGCTGGTGCAGCGGGCGCTGCCGCGCGGCGGGCGGCGGGACGCGGCGGCGGGCGCCGCGGCCGTGCAGGGCGGGGTCCCGGGCCGGCGCGGCGGCGTGGACGACTCCGGCTACGCCTACGTCCGGCTGCGCGTGCTGCGCGCCGCCCTGGAGGCCGGGCTCCCGCTGACGTTCCGCTCGCTGCCGCGGCGCGCCCAGCTCCCGCCGGCCCTGCCGCAGGTGTGGGGGCTGCGGCTGTTCCCCCGTGCGGGCGGGGCCGAGGAGCTCGCCCTCGACCAGTGGCTGGCCACGCTGGACGGGCCCGGGCGGGCCGCCTGCGTGCTGCGGGCCGTGGAGCGGTTGTCGGAGCCGGAGGTGGTCCGGGTCCTCGACGAGGCCGGCGTGCCCGATCCGGCCGCCGCCGTGGCGGAGTCCGGCGACCCGGCCGACGACGCCCTGTTCGCCTCCCCCGAGTTCGATCCGTGCGTGCTCCAGGCCCGTCCGACCGACCTGCTGCGGCGGCGGCGCCTGACCCGGGCGGCGCTGGCCGCCGCCGCGGCCCTCGCCGTGTGCGGGACGCTGCTGGCGCTGCCGGGCGGGGGCTGGGGTGCGGACGGGGCGGCCGCCCCGCCCTACGCGCGCAACGCCGCGGCCGAGCAGGCGTTGGATCCGGGGAAGCTGGTGCGGGCCGCGCCCACGCTCTGGCGGACGTCCTCCCGTACGGGCTTCTCCACCTGGCCGGCCCGAGGCGAACGTGCCGACGACACCGCGCTGCTGCGCCGGGCGCTGGCCGTGTGGGCCCGGCCGGGCGCTTCGGTGGCGGTCTCCGCCACCCCGGGGACCCCGGCCGGGCCGCCGATGGGGCCGGCGCAGCTGCTGTACGCGGGCGCCGTCGACCAGGCCGTCGTCGTCCTGCTGCACGACGGTCTGCGGGTGGTCCGCTACGCCGAGCCGCGGACCGGATCCGCGGGCGCGGCCCTCGACTTCGCCCGGACCGACGGGGCTTCGGCGGACACGGCCGCCGCGCTCGTGCTCAGCAGGGTGGACGGCAACGTCCGCTATCTGACCGCGCCCTGGGTCACCGGTGCGGCCCTGCGGGACCTGCTCCGGCCCACGGCCGCGCCCACCGCGCTCAAGCCGACGCCGGACGGGGTGACCCCGCCGGTCCCGGGTCCGGCCCCGAAGGGCGAGTGCACGAGCTGGAACGCCCTGGCGCTGACCGGTGACGGCGCCACCCGCCTGATCACCGACCTCGGCGAACTGACCCCGGCCCGGCTGACCTCGGGCGCGCCGGGCGCGGAGCGGAACGTGACGGAGGCCGCGGAGCTCGGGGACTGGTCGCGGATCGCCTGTCTGCTGCCCTCCGTCCGCTCGCACGGGGTGCGTTCGGTGAACGCGTGGACGTACGCGAAGCAGCCGCTGCCGGAGGGCGAGGGGACGTCCGCCTGGCTGTGCACGCGGGCGGAGACCTGGCACGGTGCGGCGGACCGGGTCCAGGCGCAGTTCCTGGCACCGGGCACGGGTACGGCGGCGCAGGCGGCCGCGGCGGAGGGTTCCGCGGCGTGCGGGACCAGGGAGCCGCGCGTCCTGGCGGGTGTCCTGTGGAAGTCCCGGGCGGGCCAGTGGTACGTCCTGGCGGCGGGCAGTGCGCAGTTCGCGTCGCTGTCGGTGTCGGGCGGGGGCGTGAACGGTTCGGCGAACGGCAACCGCCTGGCGGTGAAGGCCCAGGCCGGTGCGCAGGTGGACCTGTCGGGGAAGCTGACGGACGGTACGAAGGCGGGGGTGTTGCGCTAGCGGGCCCGGCCCGGACCGGGGCGGCCGAGCCGGTGAAAGTTCAACCACCGCCTGGCCAAAGGGAGTTGGCGGGATCCGAACATGACGGTCGCTGTGCCCACATGGCATGATCGGTTCCGGTTACCGTTCGGTAATCCCCCACACCCCACGCCCCTCGAAGGTCCACCACGTGCGCACGCTTGCCCGCAGCCTCCTCCTCCCCGGCCTGACCGCCCTCGCGCTCACCGCCACCGGCTGCTCCTCCACACCCCACACCGGCGCGGCCGAACCGGCCGGCACCACCTCCCCGACACCCACCGCCGACGGCGTCTCGCAGCAGCTCGACGTGGCCGCCGCACCCCAGGGCGAGTCCACGCCCGCCGCCGTGGCCCGTGGCGACGCGAAGGGGCGGACCGAGAAGTCCGCACTGAAGGTCGCCTCGTACGACGCCGCGAGCGGACGGGCCGTCATAGCCGACGCGCCCAAGGCGCCCTCCAAGGGGCCCTCGCAGGCCCCCTCCCAGGCCCCCTCGCCCGGGAAGACGGCGAGCACGCCGCCCGACTCCGCCAGGCCCGGGGCCGACAAGCCCGTCGCCGTGGGCGACGTCATCGCCAGCGCGCCGGCCCCCGGCGCCCCCAACGGGCTGCTCGCCAAGGTCACCGAGGTGGTCGGAAAGACCGACCGCGGCACCGAGGTGAAGACCGCCTCCACGACCCTGGCCTCCGTCCTCAACGACGACAAGGCCGACGGCAAGGTCCCCGTCGACCCCGCGTCGGTCACCGTCGAGCCCCTGATGAAGGGCGTGACCTTCTCCTGGGCCAAGAGCGACGGCCTGAAGTTCGGCCCCGAGGGTGCCAAACTGCCGCTCGGGAACCTGCGGCTCGACGTGAACGCCTCCGTCGACACCGCCCCGGACGCCCCCGCCTCGGCCGGCGCCTCCGTCTCCGGCTTCGTCCAGCTCGCCCCTCAGGTGGAGTTCGCGTACGACGGCACGCCCGGCGGCGCACCGGGCCCGCGCGGCGCCTTCCTCGGGATGAGCGGCGACTGGTCCTCGCAGTGGAAGCTGCAGGGCCGCGCCGCCGCGAGCACGGGCGCGCCCAAGCGGATCCCGTTCGCCAAGCTGCACAGCTCCCCCGTCATCCAGGTCGGCCCGGTGCCCGTCGTGGTCAACCTCGACCTGACCTGCTACATCCAGGTGGAGGCGGACGGCAAGGTCACCGTCGAGGTCCAGCAGGACGTCAAGGGCGACTTCAAGGTCGGCGGCAGCTACGCCGTGGGCAAGGGCTGGACGCCCGTGAGCGCGTCGAACGTGCAGAGCACGCCGGTGCGGGCGAGCGTCACCGCCGCCGGACGGGTCAAGGGCGCCATCGGCGCGGAGGCCTCGGTCGGCCTCTACGGCGCCGTCGGCGTCACCGGCGACTTCGCCCCGTACCTGCGCGGCGAGGCCGACGCGAAGGCGACCGCGTCCAGCGACGGCAAGACCTCGCTCAGCGGCGCCTGGGCGCTGTACGGCGGCTTCGACCTGAGCGGGAACCTGCAGCTGCAGCTGTCCCTGTTCGGCACCCCGCTCTTCGAGCGGCGCATCCCGCTGGGCAGCCTCAACCGCGAATGGGCACTGGCGAGCGGCCGCACCGGCCAGTAGGACCCCGGCCCGGGGGCGTGCGCGAGAACTCGGCGCAGGGGTCTTCTCACCTCCTGTACCCATCAGTACATTGACGCCATGTCTAATACGCCGCTCGCGCCCGCCCCCGTGGCGTCGGAACACGTGGACCTCAAGCCGCGGAACGTGTCCTTCGGCTGGAAGGACACCCCCCTCCACTGGCTGCCCGGCGAACCCTTCGCCGGACACATGATCAACGTGCTCCACCTGCTGCTCCCCGCGGGCGAGCGCTGGTTCGTCCACGTCTACAAGCAGGCGCTCCCCCACATCACGGACGAGCGCCTGCGCGAGGACGTCGTGGGCTTCATCGGCCAGGAGGCCATGCACGCCGCCGCGCACGACGACGTGCTCCCCCACCTCAAGCGCCTGGGGCTGGACCCCACCCCCTACACCGCGCAGGTGGACTGGATGTTCGAGAAGCTGCTCGGCGACCGGACCCTGCCGCCCGGCCGGGCCCGGCACTGGTGGCTCATGGAACGCATCGCGATGATCGCGGCCATCGAGCACTACACGGCCTTCCTCGGCGACTGGGTCCTCAACGCCGACGCCCTCGACCGCCGCGGCGCCGACCCCACCATGCTGGACCTGCTGCGCTGGCACGGCGCCGAGGAGGTCGAACACCGCTCGGTGGCCTTCGACCTCTTCATGCACGTCGACGGCGGCTACCGGCGCCGCGCCCGCACCTGGGCGACCGCCTTCTCCGCCCTGGTCTTCCTCTGGCAGCGCGGCGTGCGCTTCTTCATGGAGAACGACCCGCACCTGGTAGACGGCAAGGCCTCCTTCGGGCAGTTCGTCCGCGCCGGCCGGCAGGGCGTGCTCCCCTCGACCGGCGCCATGCTGCAGTCCATCCCGAAGTACCTCTCCCGCACCTACCACCCCTCGCAGGAGGGCTCCACGGCCCAGGCCGTCGCCTACCTGGCCACCTCCCCCGGCGCGAACGGCGGGGTGCGGGCATGAGGCGCGTCCTCGCGGTCACCGCGGTCGCCGGTGCGGCCTGGGCGGCCCGGCGGGCCCTGAGCCGGCGCATCGACAGGTCCCCGCTGTGGCCCCTGCCCGCCCTGGAACAACCGGTGTCCGGGCACTCCCCGCGCCGTACGCTGCGGGCCCGGATCGCCTCCCGCACCGAGCCCGCGGACGGCGTGCTGCGGCTGGTCCTGGAGGCCCCCGACCTGCCCGCCTGGACCCCCGGGGCCCATGTGGACCTCACCCTCCCCTCGGGCCTGGTACGCCAGTACTCGCTGTGCGGCGACCCCGGCGAGCACGGCCGGTACACCATCGCGGTCCGGCTGGTCGAGGACGGCCGCGGCGGCTCCCGCGAGGCGCACGCCCGGCTGACCGAGGGCACCGAGCTGGAACTGCGCCCGCCCCGCAACCGCTTCGAGCTGCTCCCGGCACCCCGCTACGTGTTCGTCGCCGGCGGCATCGGCATCACCCCCGTGCTGCCCATGCTGCGCGCCGCGTCGCGGGCGGGCGCCGAGTGGACCCTCCTCTACGGGGGCCGCTCCCGGGCCTCGATGCCCTTCCTGGACGAACTCGCCGCCCACGGCGACCGGGTCGTGCTCTTCCCGCAGGACGAGACGGGCCTGCCCGACCTGTCCGCGGTCTCCGCGGCGGCGCCCGGCACCCTCGTCTACTGCTGCGGCCCCGAACCCCTCATGCGGGCCGTCACCGAGGCCGCCCCCGACCCGGACGCCGTGCACCTGGAGCGCTTCGCCCCGGCCGCGGAACCCGGCCCCGCCCGGGCCTTCACGATCGAACTCCGCCGCTCCGAACGGGTCGTGGAGGTGGCCGCCGACGAGAGCGCCCTGGCCGCGGTGCGCCGGGAGCTGCCGGACACCCCGTACTCGTGCGAGCAGGGCTTCTGCGGCACCTGCCAACACCGGGTCCTCGCGGGTGCCGTGGACCACCGCGACGAACTCCTCACGGACGGGGAACGGGAGGACTCCATGCTGCTGTGCGTCTCCCGCGCCGAGGACGACCGGCTCGTCCTGGACCTGTGAGCACCGCGCCTCCGGCACCGGGGCCTCCTCCCGCTCCGCAGTAGGGTGTTCCGCATGACGACCGGGGTGCGACGCAGGATGGGTGTCGAGGAGCGGCGGCAGCAGCTGATCGGGGTCGCCCTGGAGCTGTTCAGCCACCGGTCCCCCGACGACGTGTCGATCGACGAGATCGCGGCGGCGGCGGGGATATCCCGGCCGCTCGTCTACCACTACTTCCCCGGCAAGCTGAGCCTGTACGAGGCCGCGCTGCGCCGGGCGGCCGACGACCTGGCGCAGCGCTTCGTCGAACCCCGGGAGGGGCCGCTCGGGGCGCGGCTGCTGCGGGTCATGGGACGGTTCTTCGCGTTCGTGGACGACCACGGGCCGGGCTTCTCCGCGCTCATGCGGGGCGGACCGGCGGGCGGCAGCAGCCGGGCCAACGCGATGATCGACGAGGTCCGGCAGGCCGCGTACGAGCAGATCCTCACGCACCTCGACATCGGCCTCGACGACCCGCCGGCCCGTATGGAACTCGTGGTGCGCTCCTGGGTCTCGCTCGCCGAGTCCACCGCGCTGATCTGGCTGGACGGACGCCGCATCCCGCGCGCCGAACTCGAACTCCAGCTGGTGCACGACTTCGCGGCACTGGCCGGGGTCAGCGCCGCGTACGACGCCGAGATGGCGGGCATCCTGGTGCGGATCCTCGCCGACGAGCCGGCGGACGGGCCGTTCGGTGAGCTCGCGACCCGGCTGGCGGTGCTCGTCTCGGGCGGGGTGCCCGCCCCGCGGTGATCTTGCGTGTGGCCATAATGCCCGCGTGATCATTGACGACGGGATCTTGTTCCGGCAGGCCGAGGAGAAGGACGCCGGCACCCTGGTGCAGCTGTACGACCAGGCTGCCCGCTGGATGCGCAAGCACGGGATCGACCAGTGGAAGCCCGGGGAGAAGGACGCCGCGCACTTCCGGGCGGTGATGCGCTCCGGCGAGGTCTGGATCGGCTCGGACACCGACGGCCGGGTCTGCGGCGCCTACGAGCTGTGGTGGTCCGACGAGGACGCCTGGGGCGTCCAGCCGCCCGTGGCCGGCTACGTGCACCGGCTGATGGTGGCGCGCGAGACCGCCCCCGCCGGAACCGGGCGGCGGCTGCTCGAACATGCCGAGCGGCGCGTCGCCGGGACCGGCCGGGAACGGGCGCGGCTGGACTGCGTCTCCACCAACCCCCGGCTGCTCACGTACTACCGAGGTGCGGGCTACCGGGTGGTCGGGGAGTTCCCCCACAAGGAGGGGAAGGACGGCAGGATCTACGGGGTGATCCTGCTGGAGAAGCGGCTGGACCGGCTCAACGCCGTGTGAACACGGCGACCGTGCGGGCCGGGACGGTGAACTCTCCCTTCTGCCGGTCGAAGGCGGACTGCCGGACCGTGGCGTCGGCCCCGGCCGCCTGGACCGGGTGCAGGCGGTGGGCGGTGCCGGCGAGGGCCGGGACGCGCTGCGTCTGCGTCTGCGGGGTGGCGTTGAAGACGACCACGAGGTCGCCCAGGGTCATGGTGATCACACCCGGGGTCTCGTCCGTGCCGGAGAGGGGGAAGCCCAGCGAGGACTGCACCGCCCCCGCCGTGGTGAGGGCGAACTCCGGCTCCGTGGTACGGATCTTCAGCAGGTCGCGGTGGGCCGCGGCGGTGGCGTCGATCTCGGCGCAGCCGGGGGCCGGGCCGGTCAGCAGCGGCTTGGCGTACGTCCACTTCGGGGCGTTGTCGGCGGCCGGGGGCAGGCCCCGCCCGAAGCCGTTGCCGTCGCGGCAGTCCCAGTGGATGGCGTTGAACCAGTCGCCGCTGTCGTAGGAGTTGCGGTCCAGGGACTTCGAGCGCAGCAGGTCGGTGCCCGCCTGGGAGAGGGCCGGGCCCTGGGAGAGGGTGGCCGTCGCCATCGCCAGGACGTGCATGCGGGCCTGGTCGCGCGGGCTCGTCCCGGCCGGCAGCTTGAAGGTCAGCGCGTCGGCGAGGGTCTCGTTGTCGTGGGCGTCGGCGTAGGCCAGGGCGTCCCCGGGGGCGGCCGCGTAACCGGCCGGGGCGCCGTTGTAGTCCACCTCGGAGCCCTTGACCCGGCGGCCTGTGGTGTCGGTGAAGGTGTACGCGGCGAGGTTGCCGGAGAGGCCGACCTTGATCAGGTCCTGGGCGTGCAGGAGCCGGGTCCGCTGCTGTGCGGGGGTGCCGTTGGCGGGCGATGCGTTCGGGGCCGTGAACAGTCCGGAGGCGAAGCCCTGGACGCGCGGGTCCTCGTCGAAGGGGCCGCCGCCGCGGACGGCGTCGCGGGCCCGGTCGGAGAAGGTGGCGATGCCCGTGCCCGCCATGTTCTTCTGCGTGGCCTGCACGAAGCGGGCGTCGTCGGCGATCTCGCCGAAGTTCCAGCCCTCCCCGTAGAGGACGATCCGCTTGCCGTCGACCCCGTCCTTGGCGGGGGTCAGGGCGTCCAGGGCGGCGCGTACGGCCAGGATGTTGGCCTTCGGGTGGTGCCCCATCAGGTCGAAGCGGAAGCCGTCGACCTTGTACTCCTTGGCCCAGGTGACGATCGAGTCGACGACGAGGCGGCCCATCATGGCGTTCTCGGGCGCGGTGTTGGCGCAGCAGGTGGAGGTGGCCACGGAGCCGTCGGCCAGCAGGCGCTGGTAGTAGCCGGGGACGATGCGGTCGAGGACCGACTTGTCCGACTGCCCGGCGGCGACCGTGTGGTTGTAGACCACGTCCATCACCGTGCGCAGGCCGGCGCCGTTCAGCGACTGGACCATCCTGCGGAACTCGACGGTGCGGGCAGTGCCGTTCGGGTCGCTGGCGTAGCCGCCCTCGGGGACCGTGTAGTGCAGCGGGTCGTATCCCCAGTTGTAGGCGTCCTTGGCGGCGGCGGCCGCCACGCACGCCTGCTGCTCCTGGGAGTCCGGGGCGTAGACCTTCAGGTCGCAGGCGGGCTCGGTGCGGTCGGCCGCCTTCTCCGGGACGGTGCCGATGTCGAAGGCGGGCAGCAGGTGCACGTACGAGGTGCCGGCCTCGGCGAGGGCGCGCAGGTGCCGCATGCCCGCCGAACCGGTGTCGGTGAAGGCCAGGTACTGGCCGGGGTGGGCGCTGGTGCGGTCCGCGACGGAGAAGTCGCGGATGTGCAGCTCCTGGATCTGCGCGGAGGTGAAGGGGACGGCAGCGGGCTTGCGCAGCGACTTCCAGCCGGGCGGCGCCAGCTTCGGGTCGGCCAGGTCGACGACCAGGCTGTGCACGGAGTCCGCGGTGAGGGCGGTGGAGTAGGGGTCGGTGACCAGGTTGCGGACCACCTGGCGGGTGCTGGGGGCCCAGACGGTCACCGCGTAGCGGTAGGGCTTGCCGGCCCAGGAGCGCTCGCCGCGCACCGACCAGACGCCGGTGGCGTCGTCGCGGCGCATGGCGACGGTGCGGCCGTCGAGTTCGAGGGCCACCTGCTGGGCGGTGGGCGCCCAGACCGAGAGGGTGGGCCGGCCGTCCTTGAAGACCGGGCCGAGGGCGGCGGTCGTCGCGTACAGGTCGTCGAGGACCCCGGCGAGCTGGACGCCGGTCGCGGCGAGGACGGCACCGTTCGCGGCCCGGGCCGAGGCGACGAGCTGGCCGCGCAGGGCCTCCCGCACGCGGTCCCGGTCGCGCGGGTCCACGGTGAACGCGGCGTACGCGGCCAGGTGCGGGAACTTCTGCTTCTGGGCGGCGGTCAGCTCGGTCCGGTGCAGCCGGAGCCACGGGGCGGCGCCGGTCAGGGTGCCGTTCGCGGCCTTGACGGCGCCCTCGCGGGAGGCGAGGAGCTGCACGGAGGCGGCGGCCGCGGGGGCGTTCCAGGCGACGGTGTCGCGGTCGATCCAGACGGCCTCGGCCTTGGTGAGGTCGAGGGCGGCGGCGGATCCGGCGGGCTGCGGCAGGAGGTACTTCTCCCGGCCGCCCAGCGTCCACACCTCGTGGCCGGTGGCCTTCAGGTCCAGGGACTGGTCCGAGGGGAGGTCCTTCTCGTCACCCTTGTGCAGGATGTAGCTGAGGCTGGTGGCTCCCGGGGCGAGCGGGACCTCGTAGACCGCGCCGAAGGAGTCGAAGCGGGCGGGGAGCAGCGGCTTGGACCAGTCGGTCGGCGTCGCGGCCCCGGTCCAGACGTGCAGGCCCCAGCCGTCGTAGGCGCCGTCGGAGCGCTGGTGGTGCAGGACGGCCTTGCCCTGGTCCTGCGGCGGGTGGGCGGGGCGCTCGGTGCGGGCGGGCTCCTTGCCCTGCTCCAGCCAGATCTCGCCGGTCTTCGTCACGTCGATGCTGCGGTCGGCGGCGACGTCCTTGGTGCCGTTCTTGTCGATGACGAGATAGCTGACGGAGGAGGCGCCGGGCTTGAGCCTGACGTACGCGAAGGCGCCGTAGGCGTCACGGCCGGTGAAGGCGTGGCCCTCGGGCCACGGCGTGGCCTCGCCGTCCGCAAGATCGCCCCAGGCGTAGAGGCGCCAGTCGTCGTAGTCGCCGTCGGGGCGGTTGTAGTGGACGACCGCGTAGTCCCGCTGGGTGGCCGTGGGGACCTCGGGGGGCGGCGCCTGGCCGGTCGCGGAGGCGGCGATGGCGCTCGCGGTGCGGCCCGCGGAGTCCACGGCGACGGCCTTGTAGCGCAGGGCGGTCCCCGCGGGGGTCCCGGCGTCGATGTGCTGGGTGACCTTGTACGGGGCGTGGTCGGCGGAGCCGAGGACCTGCCACCGGCCGTTGCCGGTCTGCGCGGCGAAGACGACCCGGTTGAGACCGCCGCCGGTGACGTCCGCGGACAGCTCCACGGTGCCGGTGGCGCCCGGCGCGGGCGCCTTCAGGGTCAGCGCCGGGCCGGTGGCCGGCTTCGCGGCGGGGGCCACGGCCTGGAGGACGACGCTGCCGAGGGCGGGGACGACGACCGTGAGCTTGCCGGCGGCCGAGGCGCGCAGCAGGGCGGTCCCGCCGTGGAGGGTGCGGTACTGGCTGCCGGCCGGCGCGTCGATCTCCACGGTCCGGGACGCGGTGCCGTTGTTCGCGGCGACGAGGTACTCGGTGCGCGTCCTGGTGTCGGTGCGGGCGAACGCGTACACGGAGCCGTCGGAGAGGCGTTCGCTCTGGACGCCGTCGCGCAGCGCCGGATGTGCCTTCGTCAGCTTCGAGAGGGCGCTGATCTGCCGGTAGAGCGGGTGCCCCGGGTCGTAGGCGTCGGCCGCGTGCGTGCGCGCCGTGCCGAGCTGGTCGTCGTCCAGGTAGTCGGCGACGCGGGTGGCGAACAGCGGCTGGCGCGCGTCCTTGTCGCCGCCTGCCCCGGTGAAGCCCTGCTCGTCGCCGGAGTAGACCACCGGGTTGCCGCGCGAGAAGAACATCAGCTCGTTGGCGAGCCGGTAGCGGTCCAGCAGCTCCTGCTCGCCCGCCTCCGGCCGGTCCTGCTTCAGGAAGGTCCCGAAGCGGCCCATGTCGTGGTTGCCGAGGAAGGTGACCTGCTCGTACGCGTTGGCCTTGTCGGTGGTGTACCGGTAGTCGTCGGCCAGGACGGAGCCCAGCCGGGAGGCCTGCGCGCCCTGCGAGGCGTACGCGCGGATCGCGTCCTGGAGCGGGAAGTCGAGGGTGGCGTCGAGGCGGCCCCGCGTCACGTACGGGGAGGTGACGGCCGTGTCGGCCGAGTAGACCTCGCCGAACATGAAGAAGTCCTCCCGCCCGCGCTCGGCCGCGTAGGCGTCGAGGGCCGTCGCCCACTGCGTCCAGAACTCCGTGTTGACGTGCTTGACCGTGTCGATGCGGAAGCCGTCGATGTCGAAGTCCCGCACCCACTTCTCGTAGATCTTCTCCATCCCGTCGACCACCTCGGGACGCTCCGTCCACAGGTCGTCGAGGCCGAAGAAGTCGCCCTGCTCGGAGGACTCGCCGGCGAAGGTGGAGTCCCCGCGGTTGTGGTACATCGTCGGGTCGTTGAGCCAGCCCGGGACCTTGGCGTTCTTCTTCGCGTCCGGCACGAACGGGGTCCTCGGGAAGGACTCCCCGTCCACCTTCGGGAACTTCGCCTTCCCGGCGGCGTAGTCCTTGTCGTCGAACGGCACCCCGTCCTTCGTCAGGTAGGGGAACGCCCCCTTCGACAGATAGCCGTAGGACGCCTCCCGGTAGTCCACGACGTCCGCGGTGTGGTTGGTGATGACGTCGAAGAAGACCTTCATCCCCTTGGCGTGCGCCTTGTCGATCAGCCGCTCCAGGTCCGCGTTGGTGCCGAAGTGCGGGTCGACCTGGGTGAAGTCGGTGATCCAGTAGCCGTGGTACCCGGCGGAGACGTCGTCGCCCTTGCCCTGCACCGGCTGGTTCTTGAAGATCGGCGCCATCCAGATGGCGGTGGTGCCGAGCCCCTTGATGTAGTCGAGCCGGTCGGTGAGCCCCTTGAGGTCACCTCCCTGGTAGAAGCCCTTGTCGGTGGGGTCCAGGCCGGTCTCCAGGCGCGAGCCGGTCAGACCTCCCCGGTCGTTGCGCGGATCGCCGTTCGCGAAGCGGTCCGGGAGCACGAAGTAGAACTGCTCCCGGGTCAGGTCGTGCCGCGCGGGCTCGGAGGCCAGCTTCGCGTCCGAGGGCGGAGCGGGCGGCCTCGCCGCGGCCGCGGCGGGGAGGGCGGGCAGGAGCGTCACGGCCAGGGCGGCGGCGAGCACTCCTGCGGCAGGGCGTATCAAGGCGGGTCTCCTTGGGTACGTGTCGCGTGGCTGCGGGCCGCCCGGCGGTGGCAGGGACGGTGGTGCCGGGCGGCCCTGGTCTGTGGGGGCGGCGGCTCAGCTGCGCCAGGTGTCGGTCAGCGTGACCTTGCCGCTCGCGGGGACGGTGGCCGTACGGTTGGCGCCGCTCTCCCAGGTGACGTTCCCGGAGGCGTCCTTGCGGACGTACTTGTACGCGAAGGACGTGCCGGCCGGGAGGCCGAGGTCGAGCTTCCAGACGGGGTAGGCCGCCGGGTCGAGCTTCAGGGCGCCGCCGGTGTTCCAGTTGCCGAGCTCGGCCCGGTCACCGGTCACGAAGATGTTCTGGCCCACGGCCGTGGTCGCGTTGACCGCGAAGGAGGCTCCGGCGGAACCGGCCGGGGTGCCCGAGCAGGTGCGGGCCCCCACGTGCAGGGCGAGGGCCGTGCCCGCGCCGAGCGTGGCGGTGAACCGGCCGTCCGACGCGACGGTGACCGCGCGGCCGCTCTGCACGTCGCAGTAGTCGCCGGCCGGGAGCGAGGTCTGGAAGGTGCGGGTCAGGGACGAGCCCTCGTGGTTGAGGGCGACGTACGCCTTGGAGCCGCGGCCGAACGCGATCTGGTCGCCGCCGTTGTCCCACCAGTTCACGACGCCCTGACCGCGCGCCGTGTTCCGGAAGGCGACCATGGAGGAGATCTCCCGCCAGGCGTGCTGGCACTTCCAGCCGTCGCTGTAGCAGGCGTTGACCGTGCCGCCGTTGGGCGGGCCGGCGTCCTTGTCGCTCCACTCGTAGCCGGAGTGCACGTCCGGCGAGCCGTAGGGCCAGGCCAGCATGAACACGTTGGCGAGGGTGTAGGAGGAGCCGTCCTTGTAGCTCAGGGTGTCGCCGAGCCGCTCGGTGTCGTGGTTGTCGACGAAGACCCCGGACTTGCCGCTCGCCATGTGGCCCCAGGCCTCGCCGAAGTTCTTCAGGTAGGCGAGGTTCTCGCTCTGGAAGACCCGCTTCAGGTCGCGCGCGTAGCGGAACTCCTGGACGTCGCCGTTGCCCAGGTACTCGCTGGGCGACACCGCCTCCCCGGCCCCGAATATCGCCTCCTGCTTCCAGTAGACGGACGGGTTGCTCAGCCGGGACTTGATGTTGGCGAGGTCGGCGGCGGGCATGTGCTTGGCGGCGTCGATGCGGAAGCCGTCGACGCCCAGCGAGAGGAGGTCGTTGAGGTAGCCGGCGATGCGCCCGCGCACGTACTCCTCGCCGGTGTCGAGGTCGGCGAGCTGGACGAGTTCGCAGTTCTGGACGTTGGTGCGGTCCTGGTAGTTGGAGATGGTGGCGCGGCAGTCGTCCAGGTCCGCGCCGGAGTAGAGGCCCGGGTAGGAGTACTTCGTATACGTGGAGCCGCCCGTTCCGGTGAGGGTGGCGCCCGCGTCCGCCGGGCCCGCCATGTGGTTGATGACGGAGTCGACGACGACCTTCACGCCCGCCGCGTGACAGGCGCCGACCATCGCCTGGAAGGCGGCCCGGTCACCGAGCCGGCCGGCGATCTTGTAGCTGACGGGCTGGTACGAGGTCCACCACTGGCTGCCCTGGACGTGCTCCTGGGGAGGCGAGACCTGCACGTAGCCGTACCCGGCGGGGCCGAGGGAATCGGTACAGGCCCGGGCGACCGAGTCGAAGCGCCACTCGAAGAGGACGGCCGTGACGTCCTTCTCGCCGGGGGGTGCGGCGGCGGCCTGCGGCCCGAGGGCCGTGAGGGCGGAGGCGGCAAGTGCGGTGGTGGCGAAAAGGGTTGCAGCTCTGACGGCTCTGGCAGGCATGCGGGGGCCTCCTGGCGGAAGGTGTGGGGATTGGAGCGACCGTAGGGGCCAGGTAGAAGGCCTGCAAGAGTTTGCGCAAGAGATTGCAGAATCGTTTCCGAGGCGTGTCCTCCGCCGTCCCCGGGGCCGGACTCCGGCCGGGGCGGGGGGAGTTCGGGGGTGGGGCGGTCAGTGAGGACCAGCGGGTCCTGGATTCCCTTTGGCTGCGCGGAAGGGCCGTCCGCGCGGCGGAGCGCGATGCACGGCAGGCGCTCCGTCGCGCGTCCGACGTCCTTCAGCGTGATTGGCTGGGCAGCCAGTAGGGTGCGTGGGGTGAACAGTTCCCCCGTGCTCCCGCGTTCGTTCCGGCTCCTCGTGACGGGCGGAGGCACTGGCGGTCACACCTACCCGGCCCTGACGGCGATCCGTACCCTGCAAGGCCGCCTCGCAGATGCGGGCAGCACGCTGGACGTCCTTTGGATCGGCACGGCGGACGGGCTCGAAGCACGTGTAGCCCCGGCGGAGGGGATCGCGTTCAGGACGGTGGCCACGGGCAAGATCCGCCGGTCGTCGAATCCGCTCAAGATGCTGTCCGCCGCGAACGTGAAGGACATGGCCCGGGTACCGCTCGGCGTGGCTCAGGCCCGGTCGATCGTGTCGGACTTCCAGCCGGACGTGGTCCTGGCCACCGGCGGGTTCGTCGCGGTCCCGGCCGGGCTGGCCGCTCGGCTGTGCCGCGTCCCGCTGGTCCTGCACGAGCAGACCGTCCGGCTGGGTCTGGCGAACCGGAAGCTCGCGAGTTCGGCAACGCGGATCGCGGTGTCCTCGGAGTCCTCGCTTGACCTGCTGCCGGCCGAGGTACGTGGGCGTGCGGTCGTCACCGGGAACCCGGTGCGGCCGGAGGTACTGGGCGGACACGCGGACAAGGCGGTTGAGGCGCTGGGCCTGTACGGGTTCGACCGGCGTCTGCCGACGGTGTACGTCACCGGGGGCGCGCAGGGCGCGCAGCAGATCAACGGTGTCGTCCGTGAGGTTCTGCCCTGGCTCCTGACGCACGCGAACGTGGTCCACCAGTGTGGTCCGGCGAACGTGGACGAACTCCGGTCGGCCGCCGCCGGGCTGGACCCGGTCCTCGCCGGCCGCTACCACCTGACCGGGTTCCTCGGGCCCGAGCTTCCTGACGTGCTGGCGCTGGCCGACGTCGTGGTGTCGCGCAGCGGAGCCGGCACCCTGGCAGAGCTGACCGCGCTCGGCAAGCCCGCGGTGTTCATCCCGCTCGCCACGTCGGCCGGGAACGAGCAGGCCCACAACGCCCGTCACCTGGCCGACGCGGGAGCGGCACTGGCGCTGCTCGCCGATGTCACCGGCCCTGTGCTCCAGAGCGCGGTCGGCCCGCTCCTGACCGACCCCGCCCGACGGACGGCGATGGCGCAGCGGGCCCGGACACACGGTCGGCCGGATGCGGCGGACAGGCTCGTGGACGTGGTGCTGTCCGCCGCATCCGGCTGAGCACGCCGCCATCGCAGGCGGCTACGTCCAGCCCAAGAGGCTCGCAGTCGCCATCGCAGCGGAGCGCGTAGCGATCGCGGGCGGCCTATGCCCGGCCACGGGGGCTCGCAGCCGCTCTCCTGGAAAAGCGCGTAGCGATCTGAGGCGTTCCCGTCCCGGGCTCCGCCCGGGACGGGACGCTCCCTCGTCTCGGAAAGGATGCTCCGGCCCGTTCCTTTGGGGGGTTCCCGGCACTGCTCTGATCCCGCCCCGCCGAAGCCCCCGCTCCCCCACACCACCCCGACGCAGGGAGGTGGGTGGGCGGCCGCCGGCGCGGGGTGGTGGGGCCGCGGGGGTGGAGGCCCCCCGACGGCCCCTAGCCCACCGGCGCCTGACCCGTCGACCCGCGTACCACCAGCTCCGGCTGGAAGACGTACTCGGTGCGCTGGACCGGGGTGCCCGACACCGCCTCCAGCAGCGCGCCGACCGCGGCCGTCGCCATGGCGCGGACCGGCTGGCGTACGGTCGTCAGCGGCGGGTCGGTGAACGCGATCAGCGGCGAGTCGTCGAAGCCGACGACCGACACGTCCTGCGGCACCCGCAGGCCCCGCTCGCGGACGGCCCGTATGACGCCGAGCGCCATGGGGTCGCTGCCGCAGACGATGCCCGTGCACCCGCGGTCGAGGAGGGCGCCGCCCGCGGCGTGGCCGCCCTCGACCGTGAAGAGGGTGCGCTGGATGAGCCCCTGCTCCTCCGCGTCGGGCACCAGGGCGCGGAAGCCCTGTTCCTTGCGGGCCGACGGCACGTAGCGGGTGGGCCCGATGGCCAGTCCGATCCGCTGGTGCCCGAGGTCCTGGAGGTGCCGTACGGCCATGTCGGCGGCGGCCCGGTCGTCGGGGGAGATGAAGGGGGCGTTCACCTGCTCGTTGAACCCGTTGATCATCACGAACGGCAGCCCGCGCGCGGCGAGGCGCTGGTAGCGGGCGGGGTCGGCGTGGGCGTCGGCGTGCAGGCCGGACAGGAAGACGATGCCGGTGACGCCCCGTTCCTCCAGCTGCTCGACCAGTTCGTCCTCGGTGGCTCCGCCGGGGGTCTGCGTGCACAGCACCGGCGTGTAGCCGTGGCCGGCGAGGGCCTGCTCGATGACCTGGGCGAAGGCGGGGAAGATGGGGTTGGTGAGCTCCGGGATCAGCAGGCCGACCAGGCCGTTGCTGCGCCGTTTGAGCCGTACGGGCCGTTCGTAGCCGAGCAGGTCCATCGCGGCCAGCACCTTGTGCCGGGTGCCGGCCGCGACGCCCGCCTTGCCGTTGAGCACACGGCTGACCGTCGCCTCGCTGACCTGGGCCTGCGCGGCGATGTCCGTCAACCGGAGAGGGGAGGTCACCCCGACGTCACCTGCCACCACGCCGTGGTGTCGGCCGGCAGCAGCCCGCCCTGGACCGGCTCGCCGCTGGACAGCAGGAGCTCGCCGGTGACGGGGAGCGGTACGGCCGCGCCCGTGGTGTTGGCCGCGCACAGGAAGTCCCCGCGGCGGAAGACCAGCACGCCCTGCGGTGCCTCCTGCCAGTCCACGGACTCGCCCGCGCCCAGGTCCGGGTGGTCGCGGCGCAGGCGCAGCGCGGTGCGGTAGAGCTCGAGGGTGGAGGACGGGTCGCCGGTCTGGGCCTCGACGCTCAGTTCCGCCCAGGAGTCGGGCTGCGGGAGCCAGCTGCCGCCGGTGCCGAAGCCGTAGGGGGCCTCGGTGCCGGACCACGGGAGGGGGACGCGGCAGCCGTCGCGGAAGCCGTCCTGTCCGGCGGCGCGGAAGAAGGACGGGTCCTGGCGGACGTCGTCGGGCAGGTCGGTGACGTCGGGCAGGCCGAGTTCCTCGCCCTGGTAGACGTACGCCGAGCCGGGCAGGGCCAGCATGAGCAGGCTGGCCGCGCGGGCGCGCCGCAGGCCGAGTTCGCGGTCGCCGGGCTCGCGCAGCTGGGTGCCGAGGCCGGCGGGGTTGGCGAAGCGGGTGGCGTGCCGGGTGACGTCGTGGTTGGAGAGCACCCAGGTGGTGGGCGCGCCGACGGGGCGCATCGCGGCGAGGGAGCCGTCGATGACCTCGCGGAGCGCGGCGGCCTCCCAGTCGCTGGTGAGGTACTGGAAGTTGAACGCCTGGTGCATCTCGTCGGGGCGGACGTAGCGGGCGGTGCGCTCGACGGTGGGGGTCCAGGCCTCGGCGACGAGGACGCGGTCGCCTTCGTACTCGTCGAGGATGCGGCGCCAGGAGCGGTAGATCTCGTGGACGCCGTCCTGGTCGAAGAAGGGCATGACGTCGTTGCCGAGCAGCTTGAGCTGGTCCTTGGCGCCGAGGTCGGGCAGGCCGGGGGCCTTGACGAGGCCGTGGGCGACGTCGACGCGGAAGCCGTCGGCGCCGAGGTCGAGCCAGAAGCGCAGGATGGAGCGGAACTCGTCCTGGACGGCGGGGTGGTCCCAGTTGAAGTCGGGCTGCTCGGGGGCGAAGAGGTGCAGGTACCACTCTCCGTCGGCGACGCGGGTCCAGGCGGGCCCGCCGAAGATCGACTCCCAGTCGTTGGGGGGCAGTTCGCCGTTCTCGCCCTTGCCGGGGCGGAAGTGGAAGCGTTCGCGCAGCCGGGATCCGGGGCCTTCGCGCAGTGCCTGCTTGAACCATTCGTGCTGGTCGGAGCAGTGGTTGGGGACGAGGTCGACGATGATGCGCAGGCCGAGGCCGTGGGCTTCGCGGATGAGGGCGTCGGCGTCGTGGAGGGTGCCGAACATGGGGTCGATGGCCCGGTAGTCGGCGACGTCGTAGCCGGCGTCGGCCTGCGGGGAGGCGTAGAAGGGGCTGAGCCAGACGGCGTCGACGCCCAGCTCCTTGAGGTAGGGCAGTCGGCTGCGGATCCCTTCGAGGTCCCCCATGCCGTCTCCGTTGGAGTCGGCGAAGCTGCGCGGATAGACCTGGTAGATCACCGCTTCTCTCCACCAGCCGGGCGCGGTGCCGGTGGAGGTGGGGAGTGCGTCGGCGAGGTGCTGGGTCATGTCGTCCTTGAAGAGATCGGGCCGGGAAGCGGAAGGGGCAGGCTCGGGTGGTCAGCCCTTGGTGGCGCCTGCCGTCATCCCGGCGACGAGGTGACGCTGGGCGAAAACGAAGAAGATCGCCGCGGGGATGGCGATGAGGACCGAGGCGGCGCTCATGGCTCCCCAGTTGGAGGTGTACTGGGTGACGAAGGTCTGCAGGCCGCCGGCGAGGGTGAGGTTCTCCTCGCCGACCATGAAGGCGGAGGCGTAGGCGACTTCGCCCCAGGCGGTGATGAAGGCGTAGAAGCCGGTGACGGCGAGGCCGGGCTTGGCGAGCGGCAGGATGAGCCGCCAGAAGGTGCCGAAGGGGTTGAGTCCGTCGACGCGGCCGGATTCGTCGATCTCGACCGGGATGGTGTCGAAGAAGCCCTTCATCATCCAGGCGCAGAACGGCACGGCGATGGTGAGGTAGGTGATGATCAGGCCGACGGGCTGGTTGAGCAGCCCGAGCTGTCCCATCAGGTTGTAGAGCGGGACGATCAGGATGGCCATGGGGAACATCTGCGTGATGAGCAGGGTCCACATGAGGGGCCGCATGCCGGGGAACCTGAAGCGGCTGACCGCGTATCCGGTGGTGGCGGCGATGAACACGCCGAGGACGGTGGTGACGCCGGCGACCAGGACGGAGTTCAGGAACCAGTCGAGGAAGTGGCTCGACTCCAGCAGGTTCGTGTAGTTGCCGAGGGTGGGTTCCTTGACGAAGTCCGTGGTGATCGCGTACTTCGCGGGCTTGAGCGAGGTCAGCAGGATCCACAGGACCGGGAAGACGGCGACGACCGAGGCCACGAGCAGGGTGGCGTGGAGGCCGAAGGAGGCGAGCGGGGAGCGGCTGCCCCGGGCCCGCGTGCGGGTCGTGGTCACGGTCACCACACCTCTCCCTGCTTGCGCAGCGAGCGCCGGTAGACCAGCGCGAAGATCATGAGCAGCAGGAGGATCAGCACGCCCCACGTCGCGGAGACGGCGAAGTCGCGCGGGCTCGTGATGAAGGCCTCCCGGAAGGCCTGGGTCACCAGGATCTCGGTGGAGTCGCCCGGTCCGCCCCGCGTGAGCAGGAAGATCACCGGGAACATGTTGAAGGTCCAGATGGTGGAGAGCAGGATGACGGTCATGCTGACCGCGCGGAGCCCGGGCAGGGTGATGTGGCGGAAGCGCTGCCAGGCGCTCGCGCCGTCCATCTCCGCGGCTTCGTAGAGCTCGCCGGGGATGGACTGCAGGCCGCCGAGGAGGGCGACCATCATGAAGGGGATGCCCAGCCAGACGTTGACGGCGATGACCGAGAACTTGGCCCAGGTGGGGTCGTCGAGCCACGGCACGGCGGCGATGCCGCCGCCGTCGAGGATCTTGTTGAGGATGCCGTTGTCGCGGTTGAAGAGAAACCGCCAGGCGAAGACGGAGACGAAGCCGGGGACGGCCCAGGGCAGGATGAGCGCCATCCGGTAGGCGGCGCGGCCCCGGAACTGCCGGTTCAGCATGTTGGCGAGGGCCAGGCCGATCGCGAACGTGATGGACACGCACGCGACCGTCCAGAGCACCGTCCACACCAGCCGCTGCAGGAACACCGGGTCGCCGAGCACCGCCGTGTAGTTGTCGAGTCCGACGAACTCGTACGTGGCGTCGATGTGGCGGGCGCCGATGTCTCGGGCGACGTTGCGCTCGTTGGCGTCGGTCAGCGACAGGTAGAAGCCGCGCACCAGCGGCCAGCCGATGATCACGCCGAGGACGAGCACGACCGGGGCGACCATGGCCCAGGCGTACCAGTGGGTGGAGAGGGCGCGCCTCAGCGCGCCCGCGTTCCCCGCACTCCCCGCGTTCCCCGTTCTCCGGGTGTTCCCGCTGTCAGTCCTGCGGCTCCGGCCGCGGACGGCGGAGTCGTTCCCGACTCCGCCGTCCGCGGCCTTCGCCACCGACTGGCTGGTGTCAGCAGCCATGGTGTTGTTACTTCCAGCCCTTGAGGATCTTGCGGAACTCGACGCCGGCCGCCTTGGCCGCGTCCTCCGGGCTCGACGCCCCGGTGACCGCCTTGGTGTATTCGACCTTCAGCGGCTCGAAGAGGGAGCCGTTCTCCGGGATCCAGGCGCGCTCGACGGCCTTGTCCACGGCCGGCTTGAAGAACGCGACCATCTCGCTGCTCTTGACGTCCGGCTGCTCGTAGGCGGCGGTACGGGTCGGCAGCAGGCTCAGCTCCTTGGCGGACTGGACCTGGACCTCCTGGGAGGTCATGTACTCGACGAAGGCGTGCGCGGCGGCGCGGTTCTTCGAGCCGGCGTAGACGCCGAGGTCGTGGCCGCCCTGCGGGGCGCCGGCCTTGGCGGAGCCGGCCGGGACGGCGGCGATGCCGAGGTTGGCCTTGTCCTTGAACTGGTCGCCGGCGTAGGTGTCGGCGACGGCCCACGGACCGTTGATCATCATGGCGGCCTCGCCGGTCTTGAAGGCCGTCTGCATGTTGGTGTAGCCGTCGGTGGAGTTGGTGATCGCCGCGCCCGAGGCGACCAGGTCGCGGGCGGTGCGGAAGGCCTTGACGCCCGCCTCGTTGTCGACGGTGACCGTCTTGTTCTTCGCGTCGACGAGGTCGCCGCCCTCGCCGTAGATCAGCGGGAGGAACCAGTAGGAGTCGTCGCCGCGCAGGTAGAGGGCGGCCTTGCCGGTCTTCGCCTTGATCGCCTCGGCGGCGGTCTTCAGCTCGGCCAGCGTCTTGGGGGGCTGGACGCCGGCGTCGGCGAGCATCTTCTTGTTGTAGAAGAGGCCGAGGGTGTCGATGACCTGCGGGACGGCGTAGGTCTTGCCCTCGTACTTGCCGCTGGCCGCTGCCTGCGGGAGGAACTCGGCGTCGACCTTCTTGGCCGTCTCTGCGGGGACCTCGTCGAGGTAGCCGAGGGAGGCGAAGTCGGCGACCCAGCCGACGTCGGCGCGGATCACGTCGGGGGCGTCGGAGCCGCTGCTGAAGGCGTTCTTGACCTTGTTCTGCGCGTCACCGTAGGGGACGTTGACGTACTTGACGGTGACCTTCGGGTGCTTCGCGGTGAACGCCTCGGCGATCTTCTGGAAGCTGGCCTTCTCGGCGTCGTTCGAGGTGTCCCACCACGTGACCGTACCGGAAAGCTCGCCGCCGGCGTCGGTCCCGCCGTCGCCCTTGTCGTCACCGCCGCCGCAAGCCGTCGCCGCGAGCGCCAGGGCCGCGACCAGCGCGGTGGCCGCTATGCCACGCCGCATATGAACTCCTTCGATGATCCCGGCCGCGCCCTCGCGGTCCCGAGTTGCCAGGAACGTAACAAGACTGAAAGAGGACCGAAAGACCTTGCGCAAACTTTCTGCAAGCGGGGGCGATCGTTACATCCGTGTGTCCGGACGGTTGCCGCAGCTTGCTGTTAGTTCGAGTCACCTTCGACTGCACGGGCCCGCAACCAGCGGGTGGTCCGCCGCGTTGACCCCGATATGACCCATGAGTCGACGGCCGTCAGCCTTGCAAGTGCTTACAGCAACCCGACGACTGCGAGCGGTGACTGGTGGCGCGATGCCGTCATCTACCAGGTGTACGTGCGCTCCTTCGCCGACAGCGACGGCGACGGGATCGGCGACCTGCGCGGGGTCCGCTCCCGCCTCCCGCACCTCGCCCGCCTCGGGGTCGACGCCGTGTGGCTCACCCCCTTCTACGTCTCCCCGCAGGCGGACGGCGGCTACGACGTCGCCGACTACCGGGCCGTCGACCCGCTCTTCGGGGACCTCACCGACGCCGAGGACCTCGTCCGGGCCGCCCACGCGCTCGGGCTGCGGGTCATCGTGGACGTGGTGCCGAACCACACCTCCGAGCAGCACCCCTGGTTCCGCGCCGCGCTGGCCGGGGAGCCGGGGGCCCGCGAGCGCTACCTCTTCCGCCCCGGGCGGGGCGCCGACGGGAGCCTCCCGCCGAACGACTGGGAGTCGATCTTCGGCGGCCCGGCCTGGACCCGGGTCGCCGACGGGGACTGGTACCTGCACCTGTTCGCGCCCGAGCAGCCGGACCTGGACTGGAGCCGGCCGGAGGTCGCCGCCGAGTTCGACTCGGTGCTGCGCTTCTGGCTCGACCTCGGCGTCGACGGCTTCCGCATCGACGTCGCCCACGGCATGGTCAAGGCCGACGGCCTGCCCGACATCGGCCGCGGCGCCCAGGCCACCCTGATCGGCAGCGAGCCGCTGCCCTTCTTCGACCAGGACGGGGTCCACGCGATCCACCGCTCGTGGCGGCGCCTGCTCGACTCCTACGAGGGGCAGCGCATCGGCGTCGCCGAGGCCTGGGCCCCGACCTCGGAGCGGCTCGCCCTCTACGTCCGCCCGGACGAGCTCCACCAGGCCTTCAACTTCCGCTTCCTGACCTGCCCCTGGGACCCGGCGGCCATGCGCACCGTGATCGACGAGTCGCTGGCCGCCACCACCGCGGTCGGCGCCCCCACCACGTGGGTGCTCTCCAACCACGACGTCGTACGGCACGTGACCCGCTACGGCGACGGCCCGCGCGGCCTGGCCCGGGCCCGGGCCGCGGCCCTCCTGATGCTGGCCCTGCCCGGCTCGGCGTACCTCTACCAGGGCGAGGAGCTCGGCCTCCCCGAGGTCCTGGACCTCCCGCCCGCGGCCCGCCAGGACCCGGCCTTCCGCCGCGGGCCCCGGCCGCAGACCCCCGCGGGCGCGCCCGCCCCGCACCCGACGGTCGTCGCCCCCCGCGACGGCGACCCCACCGGGCCCGAGGCGGATCCCGGCGACGGGCCGCGGGCCGGGCACGGAGCCGATCTCCCGACCGCGCCGGAGGCGGACGGGCAGGACGGACTCCGCGACGGCTGCCGCGTTCCGGTTCCCTGGTCCGGGACGGAAGCCCCCTACGGCTTCGGGCCGGGCGGCAGCTGGCTTCCGCAGCCCGACGGCTGGGCCGGTCTGAGCGTCGCCGCCCAGACCGGCGACCCCCACTCCACGCTGGAGCTCTACCGCGCCGCCCTCGAACTGCGCCGCGCCCTGCCGGGCCTCGGCGCCCCCGGGGCGGGCGGCCCGCCGGAGTCCTGCGGGATGCGCTGGCGGTCCGCGCCCGAGGGGGTGCTCCTCTTCACCCGGCCCGGATTCGCCTGCACCGTCAACACCCGCCCCGAGCCGGTGGAACTGCCCGCGCCCGGCCGCCCCGTACTCTCCAGCGCCCCCGTGGAGACCGACGGCCGCACCGTCCGGCTGCCCGCCGACTCGTGCACGTGGTGGACCCCGTGACGCCCCCGGCCCGCGACGGCCTCCGCGCGCCCCGCCCCGCCCGCAACGCGCTGCGCAAACCCGGACGTCTCACTCCGCGCACTCAGGTTCCTACGTGAACCGGCGACCGGTAGAGTCCCATCCCGTGACCGCACGGCTAGCCGACATCGCAGCCCAGGCGGGGGTCAGCGAAGCCACAGTCAGCCGCGTGCTCAACGGCAAGCCCGGTGTGGCCGCGGGCACCCGCGAATCCGTGCTGGCCGCCCTCGACGTCCTCGGCTACGAACGCCCCGTGCGCCTGCGCCAGCGCAGCGCGGGCCTGGTCGGGCTGATCACCCCCGAGCTGGACAACCCGATCTTCCCGGCGCTCGCCCAGGTCATCGGCCAGGCCCTGACCCGCCAGGGCTACACGCCGGTGCTGGCCACGCAGACGCCCGGCGGCTCCACCGAGGACGAGCTGACCGAAATGCTCGTCGACCGGGGCGTCTCCGGCATCATCTTCGTCTCCGGCCTGCACGCCGACACCACCGCCGACACGGGCCGCTACGACCAACTGCGCGGCCAGGGTGTCCCCTTCGTCCTCATCAACGGCTTTTCGGACAAGGTGCAGGCCCCGTTCGTCTCCCCCGACGACCGTGCCGCCATGCAGCTCGCCGTCACCCACCTCACCGCGCTGGGCCACACCCGCATCGGCCTCGCGGTCGGACCGAAGCGCTTCGTACCGGTCCTGCGCAAGATCGAGGGCTTCCGGCTCGGCATGAAGGAACGGCTCGGACTCGGCGAGGCCGAGATCGAGGAGCTGATCCAGCACTCGCTGTACACGCTGGAGGGCGGCCAGGCGGCGGCCACCGCGCTGATCGCCCGCGGCTGCACGGCCGTGGTCTGCGCGAGCGACATGATGGCGCTCGGCGCGATCCGCGCGGCCCGGCAGCAGGGCCTCCAGGTGCCGCAGGACGTGTCGGTCGTCGGCTTCGACGACTCCCCCCTCATAGCCTTCACCGACCCGCCGCTGACCACCATCCGCCAGCCGGTGCAGGCGATGGGGCAGGCCGCGGTCCGGACCCTGCTGGAGGAGATCGGGGGGACGCCGGCCCCGCACAGCGAGTTCGTCTTCCTGCCGGAACTGGTCGTACGCGGCTCCACGGCGTCCGGCCGGGGCCGGACGCGCGAGCCGTCTCGTACCTGAGACGGACGTGCTGCGCCCAAGACGGTCCCGAGGGATGATCGGACGCGGGAACGCATCTGGCAGACTCTCTGCCCATGGGTGAATCGAGCGTGAAGACACTGGAAACCCGGACGGCTGTCTCGTCACCCACAGAGGTCGAGGCAGAGACTCGTCCGGGTTCCGAACGCGCCTTGATCGCCCGGCTGCGGATGCCGCGCCGGCCGCGCATCTGGTTCGAGATCCTGCTCATCGCGATCAGCTACTGGACGTACTCGCTGATCCGCAACGCCGTGCCCGAGCAGAAGGCGGTCGCCCTCGCGAACGCCGACTGGATCTGGAGCGTCGAACGGTCCCTCGGCATCGCCGTGGAGCAGTCGGTCAACCACGCCGTCAACTCCGTCACGTGGCTGATCGTGGGCATGAACTACTACTACGCCACGCTCCACTTCGTCGTGACCATCGGCGTCCTCGTGTGGATCTACCGCCTCCACCCGGGCCGGTACGCCGCGACCCGCCTGGTCCTCTTCGCCACCACGGGCGTCGCCCTGGTCGGCTACTACTTCTACCCGCTCGCGCCGCCCCGGCTGATGAACGGGCAGAACTTCATCGACACCGTGCTCGTGCACCACACCTGGGGCTCCATGGCCTCCGGGAACCTCAAGCACATGTCGAACCAGTACGCCGCGATGCCGTCCATGCACATAGGGTGGTCGCTCTGGTGCGGCCTGACGATCTTCGCGGTCGCCACGGCCCCCTGGGCCCGGATCCTGGGCCTCCTCTACCCGACGGCGACCCTGGTGGTCATCGTGGCCACGGCCAACCACTTCTGGCTCGACGCCGTGGGCGGCATGATCTGCCTCGCCTTCGGCTACGCCGTCTCGCGCACCTGGTACGGCGCGATGCCGCACCGCCTCCCTCGCCACCCCGAACCGGCGGGCCCGCACCCGGCGACGGAGCTGCTCAGCCGCGTCCGCACCCGTGCCTGAGCCGGCGGCACCCGTGCCCGACCCGGCGGTGACCGCCGGACCCGAAGCGGTCGTCTTCGTGTGCGCGACGTGCGAGGCCCCGCTGACCGGCCCCCTCACGCCCCTGCCCGCCGTCCCCGAGGCCCCGTACCACCCGTGGTGGGAGGACGGAGTGTCCCGTTCGGCCCCGCCGACCGTGCCCTCGGGGCACTACGCGATCGAGACCGAGCCCTACGGGGCTCCCCTGGTCGTCGCCGAGACCCCCGGACCGGCCATGCCGCGCCGCGGCACGATCGGCAACGGGCACGGGCAGCTCCTGGTGTCGCGAGGCCCGCGCGGCAACATCGTCGTCGACCCCGACGACGCCCTCGGCCTGGAACTGCGCCACGCCTCCGCGGCCTGCTGCGGGGCCACCCCCGACGGCGGCATGAACCAGGTGTGCGCCTGCGGAACGCTCGTCGCGACGCTCTCCTCCGACTGCTGCATCCCGTACGAACTCCACCTCTCCGCGACCCACGTCCGGGCGGTCGGCGCCGTTCAGGGCTGACGCGCGAGCGTCCCGGGCGGTGGGCCGAGGCGGGTGAGGGCCTCGGTGAGGGTCCGCGTGTAGGCGTCGTCGGCCAGGATCCGCGTGCCGACGTAGTCGTGGCCGAGCCGTTCCCCGCGCGCCAGGATCCCGCTCAGCAGCGGCGCCGCCTCGGCGGCGGGCGCTCCGATCTCCCCGAGGCGGCGGACGGCCTCCCGCACCGGCATCGCCGGGTTCCCCGTCCACTCCGGGTCCACCGCCGCGAGCAGCACCGGCACGGCCGGTTCCGCGTCCCCGGTGATCCGCCAGTACGCGTACGCGGCGGCGACCCTGGTCCAGCCTCCCGGCGACCGCGTCAGGCCGAGCACGGCGTCCGCGTGCGCGGCGGCCAGGGGGCCGAGGTCGGCGAGGAACGGCAGACCGTGGCTGCCGCTCCCCGAGCGCACGGCCGTCCCGCACACGCCGAGGGCGAGCTCCGGATCCCCGGTGACCCTCCAGTGCGCCCAGGCGGCACGCCGCCCGTGCTGCCGGCGTGCCCGGGGGTCGCGTCCGGTGGCGTACGCGACCAGCCGGTCCGCGGTCCCGGCGGCGGCGGGCCCGATCCGGCCGAGGACGCGCAGGGCGTCATAGGCGAACTGCGTGTCCAGGCGTCCGGCCACATGGCCCACGGCGGGTGCGGCGGCGGCGCCGCAGAGGGCGAGGAGTTCGAGGGTGGTGGTGTTCCGGTGGGTGTCGCGCCCGTCCCGCCGCATTTTGATCAGCAGGGCCCGCACCAGGTCGGCCGCGGGCAGGGCGGCCAGGACGCGGGCCTCCGGACGGTTGTCGGGGAACCCGCCGTGCTCGGCCAGCGCCCTCAGGCCGGGCAGCGCCCTGAGGTCTCCCGTGCCGGCGAGCGCGAGGGTCCGCACCTGCACGCCGTGGCCGACGGCCGTTCCGTACCGCCCCTGCCTGCGGCGCAGGCTCGCGGCGATCCGGTCGGCGTGCCGGGCGACGGCCGGGCCGGCCTGGACCAGCACGCCGTCGGCCCGCCAGCTCTCGGAGTCCTCGCAGACCGCGTCGACGACGGCATCCCAGCACTCCGGATCCGGCCGCCGCTGCCGCAACACGGCGTCGACGGCCGAGTCCAGCCGTCTCACGCGGTGCGGGCGTGTGCCACGAAGCCGGTCCAGGCAAGGGGGGCGACGGCAAGACGCGCCCCCTCGGGCCGCTTGGAGTCCCGCACGAGAACGGCCCCGTCGGTACGGGCTACTTCGACGCAGTCAGGGCCATCGTTGGTGCTGTAGCTGCTCTTGGTCCATGCGACCTCGACACAGTCCGGTCCATCGGCCGTGCTGTAGCTGCTCTTGACCCACGTGAGGTCGGAGAGGCCCTCGCCCGACGGCTTGATGGTCATGTCTCCCCCAGTACCTTCTCGATGAACGTCAGCGATGCCCGAGGCGTCAGGGCCTGTGCCCGGATCATGCCATAGCGCATGTCCAGGAGCTGGACCTCTTTGGGCTCGGTGATCAAGCGGCTGGCCAGCTGAACTTCGTTATGTCCCACCGTCGTTCCATCCCTGAGACGCATGACTTTGAACGATGAGGCGAGCCCGGAATGCTCCTCGACCGCGATGGGCATCACCTGGATCTCGACGGTGCGCAGCCGACCGACCTCCAACAGGTGCTCCAACTGGCCGCGCAGAACCATCCTGCCCCCGATAGGCCGCCGGAGGACAGCCTCTTCCTGCACGACGGTCAAGAGCGGGGCCGGATGTCGCCGGAGGATCTCTTGGCGGGCGAGCCTCGCAGCAACCAGACGTTCGACCTCACCCTCCGAGAAGCCCGGGCGCCTCAGCCCGAACAGGGCGCGGGCGTAGGCCTCCGTCTGGAGCAGGCCCGTCACCACGACGTTGTCGTAGGACCCGATCTCCACCGCCTCGGATTCCAACTTGGCCAGATCCCGGACCTTCTTGGGATACCGGGCCCTTTCGATGTCCGCCTTCATCGCGGCGATTTTCCCGTCCGCCCCCAGGGCCTCGTCCGCCTTGTCCAGGAACTCCGGGCGCGGAATACGCGCACCCCGCTCGATCTTGTAGATCAGGTTGGCGCCGTATCCCATCCGTTCGCCGAATTTGGTTCGGTCAAGGCCCGCCGCCTCACGCCACATCTTCAGCTGCCGACCCACCGTGGCGATGACCGCCCCGGATTCGTCCTCCGGGTCGAGTTCCCAGCTCGACTCGTCCGTGCCGTCCGTGCTCACTGACACCTCCGTTGGACCGGTAGGACACCACGGGACGCGCCTGGACAGCCGTCGTACACAGCGCCCTCAACTCTGTTCAGGTTACGCACGGATGGCCACGCTGAGTCACGTGAATCAGGAAACCCGCCTCGTCGCCGTGCTCCCTTCCACCCCGCGAGGAGCACGCGCCGCCCGCGCGCTCACCGTCGCCCAACTCGCGGAACAACAGATTCCGTTCGAGGATGCGGCGCAGGTCGTCGCCGAGCTCGCCGCCAACGCCGTGACCCACGGCCGGGTGCCCGGGCGGAGCTTCCGGCTCGCGTTGCGGGTCACGGCCGGGCCTACGCTGCGTATCGAAGTCAGCGACACCCGGCGGGAGTTCGCATCACCGGCAGTGGCGCCGGAGCCGTGGGCGGAGTCGGGGCGGGGGCTGTTCCTGGTGGCCGCCCTCGCCACCCGGTGGGGGACGGACCACGGGCCCGTACCGCTGAAAACCGTATGGGCGGAAATGGATTTGGGGATTCCGAGTCCGATGTCACCGGATCGAGGTTTTCACGACCCGGTGGATCGCGGGCCGGTCGCGCACGACGCCCAAGGATTGAATAACCGGGGGAAATGACCTCTCCACACCTCCCCCTCCCCTCTCACCCGGTCGGGTGAATCACCCCAATCCGGGTGGCGCGCACCTCAATTCGCCGGGCACGCTGTCCCCCGACAACCCCATAAACGCAATCGGCCCTCGTACGGGACTGGCATCCCGAGCGAGGGCCTGATCACAGAGAAGGCAAGCCCCTTCACCATGACTGACCAGCAGCTTAGCGCTACGTCGCGCCCTTCGTCGGGCATTCGGCACATCAACCACGACCACCGTCGCGGCTACGTCAAGATCGGCAACCATCTCGCCCAGCACCGCCGGCTGAGCATGACGGCAATCGGGCTGGCCACGCACATCCAGTCCCTCCCCACCGGTACCAAGGTGACCATCAAGGCCCTGGCCGAACGCTTCCCGGAGGGCGAGGTGCGGATCGCCGCCGCCCTGCGCGAGCTGGAGGTGCACGGCTACCTGGCCCGCTTCCAGGAGCGGCTTCCGTCCGGGCGCGTCGTGACCTGCACCGTCTCCTACAACAACCCGCCCGCCCGGTCCGCGGAAACCGCCCGCGCGCGCTACGTACCGCCGCGGCCGACCGCACCGGCTTCCGAGCCCGAACCGGACCCCGAACCGGATGCCGGACCGCCACCTGCCGGAGCAGTCGCCGCCGACGTACCGCAGAGCGAGCGCGAGGCGCGGGAGCTGCTGGCGCGCCTGCGGCTGCGCGATCCCCGGATGGTGCTGTCGGAGCGGGACACGGTACGGCTGGCGCCCGCCGCGGCCCGCTGGCTGGAACGCGGCCTCACCCCGAGCGCCGTGGCCGCCGCGCTGACCCGGGCCCTGCCGCAAACGGTCATCCACTCCCCCGCCGCCCTCGTCGCGCACCGCTTGCGGGAGATGCTCCCGCCGCGCCTCGCCGTCCCCGCCTCCGGAGGCGGCTCCTCGGCCGCCGGACCGCCCCCGCCCCCGGACCGGGTGCTGCTGCCGCTGCGTTCCTGCGAGGACTGCGAACGGGCCATCCGCTCCGCCTCCCCCGGCCGCTGCGCCGACTGCGCCCGCGTCGCCGCGTAGCGGGAGGGACGTCGTACGCTGCGGGTGGCCGGAGGCCGCGCCGGTCGCGCAGGCGCCCGGCCGGACGGCGGCTGCGGGCCTACGGCGGCCTGTGCCTCTACGGCCTCGTTCTCGCCAACGGCCTCCCGAGGCTCGCCGACGCCTCCGAGGCGACGGTCACGGCCTGCTCGGCCGTCGGCCTGGGCTTCGGTGCCGCCGCTGCCGTCCTGTTCCTGTTCGCGGCGCACAAGGACTGGGCCGCCCCGGCAGCGTGACGGCTCCTCCGCGCCGACCCTCTTCCGCCGCTGTGGACAACGGAGGTGTCGGGGAACGGGGTTGGGCGGCCGACCGGCTGGGATCGCCGTGAGGGCGCATGGAAGGATCCGGGGCATGGACGAGAGAGCCGGGTGGCTGACGGAAGGGGTGGCGGGGCCCGCCGCCGGACATGAGGACGTGCTGCGGCTGGTGCTGGACGCCACACGCCCGGAGCCCGGCGGACGGGTCCTGGCCCGGGCCGTCGCCTGCGAGCTGTGCGGCCCCGAGGGCGGCGGGTTCGAGGTCGCCAAGGGCGAGTGCTTCTGCGTCGGCTGCTGCATCCCGGTCGGGATCGTGGACGGGGGCGTGCAGCCCGACGCGTACCCGTGGCGGCTCGAAGCGGGCGGGGCCCCGCTGCCGCCCGCCTCGCCGGGGCCCGGCTTCGAACCGTCCGACCTCCCGGAGTGCCCGTGGGGGCACGGCGTCCTGGACGTGGCGGTCGCCTTCGCGTTCGCGGCGGACGGGACGACCGTGCGGGCGGTCTCCGTCGGCCTGAAGTGCCCGGAGGACGGCGCGCTGCTGCTGTACGTCGACAACGCGCGCGTCGTCCCCCGCCCCTGCGCCTGCTCCGGCCCGGGGACGACCTGCCGCGGGCCGGAGCAGGTGCAGGAGGGCGCCTGACCGGCCGCGGCACGCCGCGGCCCGCCGCCGTCTACGGAGTACGGGCGACGTCCCAGCCGTAGGCCTCGTGGTGGCGGCGCAGCGCGGGATCGCGTACGCCGGGCAGCCGGACCAGGGTGTCGTCGAAGGCGCGGGCGTGCGCGGGCAGCGGGTACCAGGAGTCCGGCGGCGGCGGGTAGTCGTCGCGCAGGACCCCCGCCGGGAGGACCCCGGTGGCGGGCATCGGCGAGGTCTCGCCGGGGCGGACGAGATACGCCCAGACACCGCTGTCGAGCGGCACCACGGGGCCTTCGTCGTCGGGCGGCCGCCAGGGTTCGCCGGTCAGCGGGTGGCGGGGGACGAGGAGGACGTCGGGGCGGGGCCGCGGCGGGCGGACCCCCGGGCCGGCCAGCCCCACGGAGCACGGCGGCGGCCCCGCGGGCAGGTGGCGTGCGACGGCGGGGCCGAAGAGCTCGGCGACCGGGCCGGCGGGCAGGGTGACCGGGCGGTCCCCGGTGGCCACGACCAGGTGGGCCAGCGCGACCCCGAGCGCCGCCTGCCAACGGCGGCTCCACCTCCCGTCGGGCTCGACGGGCGGCACCCGGTGGTCCGCACGCCGCAGATCGCCCCAGTCGGGCGGCGCCACGGCGGGCAGTCCGGAAGGGCGCCGCACGACCTCGCCGGGCTCCAGCCACACCGCCTGCCAGAGTCCGCAGTCGTCCATCCGCGTCGCCACGGCCCGCCCGCAGCCCGTACAGGCGAGGTTGGGCCCGCTGCGGCCGTCCACGCCCCGGCAGTAGCCGTCGCACCGCTCGGGGATCAGCGTCAGGGAGCGGGAGTCGCCGGGCGCGATCACGATCCTGTTCCGCGCGCCGAAGGACACCGAGAACACCGGCCCGTAAATGCCCTGCCGGGCGGCCTCCTCCTCCCCGACCTCGTCCCACCGCCGCCACGGCGGACCGCTGGGCCGCGGCTCGACGGCGTACGTAGCGGGCTCCATCAGCGCGGGATGCAGCTCCTCCCACCCCCCGTGGTGGGTGTGGACGGGGAGCGCGACCCGCGACACGGGCGCCGTCACCTCCGTACCGCACCCGGCACACGCGAACACGTCCAAACAAGCCCCCTCCGACCGCATTTCCCCCCATCCTGCCCGGCCGACCGCACGGGCTCCAGCCGGTTTCCGCCCCTGCCGGAACGGGCCGGTGTCAGCCCTGCAGGCGCTCGCGCAGCCGGTCGAGGTCGGTGAGGAACCAGGTCTGGGTGCCCCTGTTGCATTCGCGGACGAAGTCCGCGAGGGCGGGGCTCTCCTGGATGCGGGCGGAGACGTCGCCCAGCACCACCAGGCCCACCCGGTAGTTGACGAACTTCTGGATGATGTCGCCGGCGACCTTCGTGCGGAGCCGGAAGAAGTCCTCGCCGAACCGCTCCACGGGCACGACGACCCACCGGGCCCCCTGCCAGGCGGCGTTGCCCACCAGGTCCAGCGCGTCCGCCTCGCTCGCGATCACCGCCCCCTCGGGCTCGCACACGAGGACGCTGACGCTGCCGATCTCCTGAAAGCTGCTCATACGGTCCGAGGTTACGTGCCGGTACGGGCTCCGGTCGAAGCGTTTGCGGCCCCGGGGGCGGTCGCACGGTCAGGGCGGTCGCCGCCGGTCACGTCGGGCCGTCGGCGCCCGGGCGCAGGTCGCGCACCCGGAAGACGACGGGCGGGGGGTGGGCGCCGCAGGGCTGCGCGTGCAGTTCCTCCGGCCGCAGCGCCCAGGCGACGGCCTCGTCCGCACCGGTGTACGCGGGGTCGAGGTGGAAGGTGGTCCTGGTGCCGTGGCGGCGGAGCGCGGGGCACTCCCGCGGGGGTCCGGCGGGGACGGTGCCGGCCAGCTCCTGGCGGTGGCCGCGGCCGTCGAGCCAGACCTCGACGACGGTACGGACGCACAGCGCTCCCGCCGCGGCGGGAGCGGGGCGGTCCGGGTCGAGGAGCGATCCGTGGAAGCCGGGGCGCGGCCTTCGCCGTGCGTCGGCGGGGTGGGGCCGGTCGTCCTCGACCGTGAAGGAGAGGTCCGACAGGATCTCGACGACGCACTCCCCGTGCGTGCCGCCGGGATGGTGCAGGGCGTCCTGGACCACCCGCTGGAGCACCTCGGTCGGCAGCTCGGGGCTTTCTCGCCCGACGCCGAAATACACGGCCGGGTGGGCCCGTACGTGGTCCGCGAACGCCGGATCCGGAAGCCGGTGGCCGGCCGCCTCGTACTCCACTCCCGCTCCCCCGTGTCCACTCGCTTCCCCACTCGGCTCATCGACTCGCGTCAACTCGCGCGCATGCGCGTGACCGCCGAGGGCACGATCATGGCAGTTCTTCCCGGATACCGGTGGGCGTGGAATTCACGAAGGCGGGAATCGGGAATTGCCGCGGTTCCGTTCAGAGGTCGAAGGCGGGGCCCGTGCGGGCACGCCGCCGCGGTGGACCGGTCGCGGGCGGATGGTTCCCCCATGGAAACGTGACATGCATCACGGGGCGCGCCTCCACGCACCCACCCCCTTACGGCGGTCAGGCTCGTCGACATTTCGACATTTGTCCGTTTTGGAATCGACATTCCCCTCAACCGAGGGAACGGAATCGGCGATACCGGTGGCCGGGCCGCCGACCGCCCTGGTCACGGCCGGTTCTGAGAGCCCCTCAGCAGGTTGCGGAAGTGATCGGATCGTGACCAAGCACGTTCGCCGGTCCGTTTCAAGCCGGGTGACGAATGCCCAGGCCAGAGCGGAAACGGAAACTTGCCAGGCCGTTCGCGGGCTTTTAAGAATGGCGGCTCCTCCGGCGTCGTCGCAGTTCCGGCGCCGGAAGCTTCGCGATCACCGAATGAGGTCACGCATGCAGAAGCATCGGAAGAAGAAGCAGTACCGGAAAATAGTCATAGCCGTCAGTGCCCTCGGAATCGTGGGTGTTCCCACCGCCGCCATGGCCTGCTTCGACTCGGACGACGACGGCCGGGTCCGCGCGGCGAGCCAGCAGGAGCGCCGACCCTGGCAGTACGCGCCCGAGGCCGCGGCCGCCACCACCGCACCGCCCGTCGAGGCCCCGCTGCCGAGCGCCCCGCCGAGCAGCCCCGCGGACGCCGCCCCGAGCAGCCCCGCCGCACCCGCCGAGCCCGTCGCGCAGACCTCCCGGGCCCCGCAGCCCGCGCAGAAGCCCGCGAAGCCCCCGGTCGCCACCAAGAAGCCGCAGGCACCCGCGCCCGCGAAGCCCTCCGCCGCGCCCGCCACCGGTGCCGCCGCCGAGGTCCTCGCGCTCGTCAACCAGGAGCGCGCCGCCGCCGGCTGCCAGGCCCTCACCCTGAACGCGAAGCTCACGAAGGCCGCGCAGGACCACAGCGCCGACATGGCCTCCCACAGCAACATGTCGCACACCGGGTCCGACGGATCCGACCCGGGCCAGCGCATCACCCGCGCCGGATACACGTGGAGCACCTACGGCGAGAACGTCGCCTACGGCTACGGCTCCGCCAAGGCGGTCATGGACGGCTGGATGAACAGCCCCGGCCACCGGCAGAACATCCTGAACTGCTCCTTCAAGGAGATCGGCATCGGCCTGGCCCAGCCGAACAACTACTGGACGCAGGCCTTCGGCGCCTCCCGCTGACGCGGGCGCCCGCCCGAGCGGACCCCGGACCCGTGCGGGGTCCGCGGTCCGCCGACGGCTATCCGCCGTAGAACAGCTCCTCGACCACCGCGCGGGCGCGGCGCGTGATGCGGCGGTAGTCGTCCAGCATCTCGCCGGCCGTCCCCTCCGGGTAGCCGAGGTAGCGGCCCACCGCGGCCAGTTCGCGGGCCTCCGCCGGGAAGGTGTCCCCGGCCCGGCCCCGCACCAGCATCACGGCGTTGCGCACCCGGGTCGCCAGCACCCAGGCCTCGTCCAGGATCTGCGCCTCGTCGGTCGGGATCAGCCCGGCCGCGTGCGCCGCCGCCAGGGCCTCCCGGGTACGGGTGGTCCGCAGCCCCGGCTCCGCCCAGGCGTGCCGCATCTGGATCAGCTGGACGGTCCACTCGACGTCGCTGAGTCCGCCGCGGCCGAGCTTGGTGTGCAGCGTCGGATCGGCTCCGCGCGGCATCCGCTCCGACTCCATCCGGGCCTTCAGCCGGCGGATCTCGCGCACGGCGTCCTCGCCGAGGCCCTCGGCGGGATAGCGCAGCGGGTCGATCAACTCGATGAAGCGGCGGCCCAGTTCCTCCTCGCCGGCGACCGGTTCGGCGCGCAGCAGGGCCTGGCTCTCCCAGGTCAGCGACCAGCGCCGGTAGTAGGCGGCGTAGGAGCCCAGGGTGCGCACCAGGGGGCCGGAGCGGCCTTCGGGGCGCAGGTCGGCGTCGATGAGCAGCGGCGGGTCGGCCGTGGGCAGCTGGAGCAGTCGGCGCATCTCGGCGATGACCGTCTGGGCGGCCTTGGCCGCCTCCTGTTCGTCGACTCCCTCGCGGGGTTCGTGGACGAACAGGACGTCGGCGTCGGATCCGTAGCCGAGCTCGTGCCCGCCGAAGCGGCCGACCCCGATGACGGCGAAGCGGGTCGGCAGGGTCTCGCCGAAGTGGGACTGCACGGCGGCGCGCAGGGCTCCGGCGACGGTCGCGGCGGTGAGGTCGGAGACGGCGCCGCCGACCCGGTCGACCAGGGCTCCGTGGTCCTCCTCGGCCGGGCTGTCCTCCGTACCGTACGCGCCGATGATGTCGGCGGCGGCCGTACGGAACAGCTCGCGGCGGCGGACCCCGCGCGCGGCGGCGACGGCGGTCTCGGGGGTCTCGGCGCGGCCGACGGCGGCCAGGACCTCCTGCCGGAGCGCCTCGTGCGTACGGGGCTGCAGCCCCTCGGGGTCGCCGAGCAGGGCCACCGCTTCGGGGGCGCGCATCAGCAGGTCGGGGGCGAGGCGTCCGGCGGACAGCACGCGGGCGAGGTTCTCGGCGGCGGCGCCCTCGTCGCGCAGCAGGCGCAGGTACCAGGGGGTCTTGCCGAGGGCGTCGGAGACCTTGCGGAAGTTCAGCAGGCCGGCGTCCGGGTCGGCGGAGTCGGCGAACCATCCGAGGAGCACCGGCAGCAGGGTGCGCTGGATGGCGGCCTTGCGGGTGACGCCGGAGGCGAGGGCTTCGAGGTGGCGCAGGGCGGCGACGGGGTCGGCGTACCCGAGGGCTTCGAGGCGCTGCCCGGCGGCGCGCGGGGAGAGCCTGGTCTCGCCGGGGGCGAGCTGGGCGACGGCGTCGAGGAGCGGCCGGTAGAAGAGCTTCTCGTGCAGGCGGCGGACCACGGAAGCGTGCCGGCGCCAGGCCTTGTTGAGCTCGGCGACCGGTTCCGTGCGCAGGCCCAGGGAGCGGCCGAGGCGGCGCAGGTCGGCCTCGTCCTCGGGAACGAGGTGGGTGCGGCGCAGCCGGTAGAGCTGGATGCGGTGCTCCATGGCGCGCAGGAAGCGGTAGGCGTCGTTCAGTTGGGCGGCGTCGGCGCGGCCGACGTAGCCTCCGGCGGCCAGGGAGTGCAGGGCGTCGAGGGTGGTGCCGGAGTGCAGGGTGGCGTCGCTGCGGCCGTGCACGAGCTGGAGCAGCTGCACGGCGAACTCGACGTCGCGCAGACCGCCGGGGCCGAGCTTGAGCTCGCGGTCGACCTGGGCGGCGGGGATGTTGTCGACGACGCGGCGGCGCATCTTCTGGACGTCGGCGACGAAGTTCTCGCGCTCCGCGGCCTGCCAGACCAGGGGCGTTATGGCGGCGATGTACTCGGAGCCGAGGTCGGCGTCGCCGGCCACCGCGCGGGCCTTGAGCAGGGCCTGGAACTCCCAGGTCTTGGCCCAGCGCTGGTAGTAGGCCATGTGGGAGGCGAGGGTGCGCACCAGCGGCCCGTTGCGGCCCTCGGGGCGCAGGTTGGCGTCGACGGGCCAGATGGTGCCCTCGACGGTGGTCTCGGAGCAGATCCGCATCATGTGCGAGGCGAGGCGGGTGGCGGCCTGCAGGGCCTTGGCCTCGTCGGCGCCGTCCGAGCCGTCGGCCGCTTCGGCGACGAAGATGACGTCGACGTCGGAGACGTAGTTGAGCTCGTTGCCGCCGCACTTGCCCATGGCGATGACGGCGAGCCGGCAGCGGCCCGCGTCCTCGGGGGCCGCTGCGGCGGCGATCCGCAGGGCGGCACGGAGGGTGGCGGTGGCCAGGTCGGCGAGCTCGGCGGCGGTCTGGGCGACGTCGATGGTGCCGCAGACGTCCCGGGCGGCGATGGAGAGCAGGCAGCGGCGGTAGGCCACGCGCAGGGCGACGGGGTCGTGGGCGTCGGCGAGGCCGCGCTCGAACTCGGGGAGCCCGGGGTGCAGGTCGGCGGCCTCGTAGGTGACGAGGTCGATCCAGTCGCGGGGGTGCCGGGCGAGGTGGTCGCCGAGCGCCTCGGAGGCGCCGAGCACGCCGAGGAGGCGGTCGCGCAGGGGCTTGGCGCTGACGAGGGTGTCGAGGAGGCCGGGCAGCTCGCCGTCGGGCTGTGCCTCGGCGAGCCGGACGAGTCCGCGCAGGGCCAGGTCCGGGTCGGCGGTCGCCCCGAGGGCGTCGAGGAGCACCGGATCGGCCCGTACGGAGGTCATCGCGTCGGCGTCGAGCAGCCGGGCGGCGGCGGACGGATCGGTGAAGCCGCTGCGCAGCAGCCGGATGAAGGTGCTGCTCCTGCGTCCCGGGACCGTCATCCCGCCGCCTCCCGCGGTCGTCCTTGCCACTGCCCTGGCGTGCCTGGTGTGAGCCTAGCCGCAGCGGGCGCCCGGCTCACCGGGACGTCCCGTGGCGGGCCCCGCCGATGATCGGAGAAGCCGGAACCCGCCCCCTCGCGGGGCCGCTCGCGCCGGGCGTCGGCGTCGCGGGGGCCACGTCCGCTCCTGTCGGTGGCGGCGGTTAGGATCCGCTGTTCGTTCGAACGAGGAAACCTTTGGCGGGGGGCTACGGGGTATGGGTGCACGGCTGGGCGAGACCGCATCGGAGTTGGCCGGTCTTCTGTGGCGGGAGCACACCGTCTACCGCGAGCGCACGGGCGGTGTCGTGATCCGCGGGGAGCACGTCCAGCGCTGGATCAGCCTGGCTCCGAGCGGCGGGCGGGACGAGGTCCTCGTGCGGGCCGGACGGATCCTCGACGGCGGCACGACGGCTCCCGCCCGTTCGGAGGCGCTGGTGTGCCTGTCCGCCGGGACCGGCGAGCTGGCCGCGGTGTGCCGCCGCCTGCTGTCCGAGACCGCCGCCACGCCGGCGGCGCCGCACGGGCACGGACAGCGCGGGCCGCAACGGCGCACGCCGCGCAGGCGCACGCCGCGGGGGCGCACGCCGCGGGGGCGGACCGCGACCCGGAGCCGCCACACCGGCCTGGCGTCGTGGGCGGTCGTCGTGGTCGTGGTCGCGATCGTCGGCCTCTACAGCGCGTTCTACGGGCGCTTCTTCCTGTGACGGCAGGGCAACGAGGCACGTCGGCAGGCGCCGGCTCGCCGGCCGTTCGGCGGGGCACGGCCGCCGGCTGACCCACCACGCTTCAGAAAACGTTCGTATCGCGTGATGGGGCCCACTCCACACCGACCGGCCGGACGGACCCTCCCCATGGAGGGTGCGTGGGACAGTGCCCCGCGCAACGCGGCTCCGTAGGCGGGGCGGCGGGGACGGCGCTCCTGGGCGGGGTTCCGCGGCGCGGCGGGACGCGGAAACGGATGCACCGCGTCCGCATCTCGGGGATCTTCCTCACCCCTCCGGGTGAACCGAATCCCCCGTTCCGGACTCTCTCTGACTGCTCGACGGATTTCCCCGCCCGGAACGAACCGAACGCGAGGCGCACCCGATGCCCGTGACCCGCCGTGGCTTCGCGGCCCTGCTCACCGTACTGACCGCCGGCACCACCGGCGTCCTGTCCGTGGCCACCGCCCGGCAGACCTCCGCCGAGGCCGGCCAGGACGGGAAGCCGACCGCCGTCCTGCCCGCGAGCGTCACCGCGGGGTCCGTCGTCCAGGTCGTCGCGCACCCCGACGACGACCTGTTCTTCATGAACCCGGACCTCAGCCGCTCCCTGCGCTCCGGCACCCAGGTCACCACCGCGTACCTCACCTCGGGCGAGGCCGACGGGCGCAACGAGGCCGGCGGCGCGGCCAAGGACCCCGAACAGCCCGCCGACCACGCCCACTACGCCGAGGCCCGGCAGAACGGCATACGCGCCGCCTACGCCCAGATGGCCACCGGCGACCGCACCAGCCCCTGGAAGCGCGGCATCCTGCCCACGGCGGGCGGCGGGCACGCCGAGGTCGACGTACTGATGGCAAAACCGCAGATCAACCTGGTGTGGCTGATGCTGCGCGAGGCCCGCAGCACCGGCGGCGACACCCCCGAGAGCCTGCGCGGTCTGTGGAACGGCCGAATAACCGCCCTGAACGCCCAGCTGACCTCCGGCACCCCGGTCAAGCAGCCGTTCTCGTACACGAAGGACCAGCTCATACAGACGGTGGCCGGGGTCCTGGAGCAGTACCGGCCTACGACGATACGCATGCAGGACCCCACCCCCGGCCGCTACGGGGACAACGGCCGCTACACCGACCACCAGGACCACATGTACGGCGCGCGCTTCGTCCAGGCGGCGGCCGCCGCCTACGCCGCGCGCGTGCAACGCCGCCCGCACTTCTCGGTGCAGAACTACCTCGGCTACCACAACAGCACCCTGCCGCACTCGTTGGACCCGCAGACCGCCGAGACGAAGACCGACTACCTGCGGACGTACGCCTGGCAGGACCGCCAGGACTACTGCGGCAGCCCGTCCGGATGCGGCGACCGCAAGGTCGCGGGCAACCCGACCGGGCGCAACTGGGCCCAGTCGCTGCGCTACACGCGGGCCGACAGCACCTCCTGGCTCACGGAGGGGACCCCGGGCAGGCTGTGGGCGTTCGCCGCCCTCGACGGGCAGATGGCCTGCTGGACCCGCGACTCCGGCGGCGCCTGGCAGGGCCCGAACCTCCTCCCCGGCACCGGCATCGACCCGGGTGCCACCGCCGCCCGGCTCCCCGACGGCCGCGTCGGCGTGCTCGCCACCCGCACCCTGCTCGGCCCCGGAGCCGCCGACTACCGGCGCGAGGTCGTGTACGCCGTACAGTCCGCGCCGAACGGGCCGTTCGGGCCGTGGCAGTCCCTCGGCACCCCCGAGAAGACCGACGACGAGGGCACCTCGGCGATCAGCGCCCCCGCGGCCGCCGTCGACGCCCAGGGCCGGCTGACCGTCTACCTCCGCGACGCGCGCCGTACCCTGCGCGCCGCCTCCCAGCAGCCGGACGGCGGCTTCTCCACCTGGCAGCGGGCGGGCGGCGAGGACCTCCAGGGCGACCCGGTGACGGCGCTGGACTCCGCCGGCCGGCGCCACGTGTACGCCACGACCACCACCTCCGTGCTGGCCTGGACCCAGTCCGCCCCGGACTCCCCGATGCGCGGACCGGAACGGACGGGCCTGCCCGCGACCACCGTCCCGCTGTCGGCGTCCCCGGACGGCGCGGGCGTCCGCCTGTACTTCCGCCGCCCCGACTCGGGGGTGGTCCGCACGGCCCTGGTCACGGCCGGCCCCGCGGCCAGGCCGCAGGTCTCCAGCATCACGGAGGCGGGCGGCCGGGCCGGCTACGGGGCGGTCGGCGCGGCGGGCCGACACGTGGCGGGCCGGGCGGACAGCGGCACGGTCGCCGCGTCGGGCCTGGGCGGCCCGCCGGCCTGGCAGGAGTCCGGCATGCTCTTCGCCGGAGCGCCCTCGGCCGTGCACGAACCGTCCGGCACCACCACGACGACGGTCCTCGGCCTGGACGCGGAGCTCCACACGTCCACCACCCCCGCCACCCCGGCCCGCCCGGCCTGGCACCGGGCGGTCCGCTAGCGGGTCCCGGCGGACACGCCGCGGGGGCGGACCGGCAGCTCTGCCGGTCCGCCCCCGCGACGTGAACCCTCCGGGTCAGGCGCCCAGGTGGTGACCCTTCGCCCACTCGAACTCGCCGTCCTTGGCGCAGGTCGAGGAGTAGATCGGGCCGGTGAAGGCCGGACGGTTGCTGGGCACCGCGGCCAGGGTGGAGCAGTCCGACGAGAAGCCCGCGCGACCGCCGGAGAAGTAGTCGATGTCGACGTCGTCGGCCAGGGCGGCGCCGGCCCCGCCGAGCAGGATGCCGGCGGCCAGGACGGACGCGGTGACAGCAGAACGAATACGCATGACTCCCCTAAGGATCCGTGACACGACGCGCTGGTCGAAGTGCGCGTCGGCCGGTCCAACAGCCGAAGCCCCCGTCCGGGAACGCCGTTTCACTCCAATGCCCGCAGCTGTATCGTTTCGACACCGCACGCCCCCTTCACGCCCCCCCGAACGCGCCGGCATCGCACAACACGTCCGGGCCGGTGGTCGTCGACCACCGGCCCGGAGGGTTGTGCGCGCCCTGCGGGCGCTGACCTGCCCTTACAGCACCGGGAGGTTCTTGCGGAGTTCGAAGGCGGTGACCTCCGAGCGGTATTCCTCCCACTCCTGCTTCTTGTTGCGGAGGAAGAAGTCGAAGACGTGCTCGCCCAGGGTCTCGGCGACCAGTTCGCTGCGCTCCATCAGGGAGATGGCCTCGCCCAGGTTCTGCGGGAGGGGTTCGATGCCCATCGCGCGGCGTTCGGAGTCCGAGAGGGCCCAGACGTCGTCGTCGGCGCCGGCCGGGAGTTCGTAGCCCTCCTCGATGCCCTTCAGGCCCGCCGCCAGGAGCACCGCGTACGTCAGGTAGGGGTTCGCGCCCGAGTCGATCGAGCGGACCTCCACGCGCGACGAGCCGGTCTTGCCGGGCTTGTACATCGGGACCCGGATCAGGGCGGAGCGGTTGTTGTGGCCCCAGCAGATGTACGAGGGGGCCTCGCCGCCGGAGCCGGCGGTGCGGGAGGAGCCGCCCCAGATGCGCTTGTAGGAGTTCACCCACTGGTTGGTGACCGCCGCCGTCTCCGCCGCGTGCCGCAGCAGCCCGGCGATGAAGGAGCGGCCGACCTTCGAGAGCTGGTACTCGGCGCCCGACTCGTAGAAGGCGTTGCGGTCGCCCTCGAAGAGGGACAGGTGGGTGTGCATGCCCGAGCCCGGGTACTCCGAGAACGGCTTCGGCATGAACGTGGCCTGGACGCCCTGTTCCAGCGCGACCTGCTTCATGACGAGGCGGAAGGTCATGATGTTGTCGGCCGTGGAGAGGGCGTCGGCGTAGCGCAGGTCGATCTCCTGCTGGCCGGGGGCGCCCTCGTGGTGGCTGAACTCCACCGAGATGCCCATCGATTCGAGCATGGTGATGGCCTGGCGGCGGAAGTCCATGCCCACGTTCTGCGGGGTGTGGTCGAAGTAGCCGGAGTTGTCGGCGGGCACCGGGCGGGTGCCGTCCAGCGGCTTGTCCTTCAGCAGGAAGAACTCGATCTCCGGGTGGGTGTAGAAGGTGAAGCCCAGGTCGGAGGTCTTGGCGAGGATGCGCTTGAGGACATAGCGCGGGTCCGCGAAGGACGGGGAGCCGTCCGGCATGAGGATGTCGCAGAACATCCGGGCGGTCCCGGGGGCCTCCGCGCGCCACGGCAGTATCTGGAAGGTGCCCGGGTCCGGCTTGGCGATCATGTCGGACTCGTAGACCCGCGCGAAGCCCTCGATCGCGGAGCCGTCGAAGCCGATGCCCTCGTCGAAGGCCTGCTCCAGCTCCGCGGGGGCGACCGCGACGGACTTGAGGAAGCCCAGCACGTCGGTGAACCACAGGCGCACGAAGCGGATGTCGCGCTCCTCAAGCGTCCGGAGGACGAATTCCTGCTGCTTGTCCATGCCTTCATCCTCGCAGTTCAGACGGCCTGTGCACCACCGCCTGACCGGTCGCGGCGCACTCGGTCCGGCCCAGTATCGCCCGTGGTGGTTTCCGCCACATTACGCACACCGCAAAGCTCGCGGCACCCCCGCACTGACCTCGGCCCGGTCATGAGCATTACCATCTGCGCCCATGGGGGGCCGGGAGTACACGCAGCGGGGGCGTCGGGGACGTTCCGCGCTGCGGCGTGCCGCCCTGCTGAGCGTGCTCGGGGGGCTGGCCGGGGCGCTGTTCCTGTGTGCGCGTTCCGGTGAGCCGCACACCGCCTCCGAGGACGTCCGGGCCCACGGCGCGGCGGCGCACGCCGTCTGCGTGTCGCCGTACGACCTGCCCGGCTGTTCTCCCCGCGCGCACCTGCCCCCGGCCGTGCTGCCCGTGCCGCCGCCGGCCGTGACCGTGGCCGGTGGCGCGCCGCCGGCGGTCGCGCCGGTCGCCGGGGCGGGCCGGGTCCGGCCGCCCGGGCCGCAGGCCCGTGCCCCCGACCTGCACGTCCTCCAGGTGCTGCGGACCTGACGGGTCCGGTTTTGCGTTCCGCCCACCCCCCATTCTTCAGAAGGAACCAGGCACATGGCCGGCAACTCCAGCAGGACCCCCCAGAACACGGACCCGAACTCCCGCCAGGCCCGCATAGCCGAGATGCGCCGCGCCGAGAAGGCGCGCGAGCGGCGCAACAAGGCGATCGCGATCACCCTCTCGACGCTGATCGTCGGCGGCCTCGTCGGCTTCGGCGCCTGGGTGCTGATCGACCAGAAGCAGGAGGAGAAGCGCAAGGAGGCCGCCGCGGCGCAGCTCCGCAAGGAGGCGGAGGAGATCCGCAAGAAGCCGGTCGAGGGCGAGCAGCTGTGGGACGTGAAGAAGCTCGGCCGCAACCACGTCGAGACGCCCGTGAAGTACGAGACGGTGCCCCCGGTCGGCGGTGACCACCACCCCCGCTGGATGAACTGCAACGGCGACGTCTACAAGACCCCGGTGCCCGAGGTGAACGCCGTCCACTCGCTGGAGCACGGTGCCGTCTGGGTGACGTACAACGACAAGGCGCCCCAGGCCGAGCTGGACAAGCTCGCCACGACCGTCGGCAAGACCCCGTACACGCTGATGAGCCCGGTCAAGGAGCAGACCGGCGCGATCATGCTGAGCGCGTGGGGCAAGCAGCTCACCGTGGACAGCGCGGACGACCCGCGGGTCAAGCAGTTCCTCACCAAGTACGTGCAGGGCGAGCAGACCCCGGAGCCGGGCGCGGCCTGCACGAACGGGCTGACGGCGAAGTGACCCGCGCGATCCCCCGTACGTACTGGGTCGCGGGTACGGCCGTGCTGCTGGCGCTGCTGTTCGCGGCGGCGGCCACGGTCACCGCCGCGAACGGCGGACCGGCCGCCGCGGACGCGGCCGCCCCCCGTACGCCGGGGCTGCACTCGGCGGACGCCGGCTTCGCCCGGGACATGGCGGTCCATCACCAGCAGGCGGTGGAGATGTCCTTCATCGTCCGGGACCGCACCCAGGACGAGGCGGTCCGCACGCTCGCCTACGACATCGCGAACACCCAGGCCAATCAGCGCGGCATGCTCTTCGGCTGGCTGGACCTGTGGGGTCTGCCGAAGGTGGTGGCCGACGAGCCGCCCATGTCGTGGATGACCGGCTCCGGGGGCCACGGCGGCCACGAGGGGCACGCCGCGGCCAAGCCCGGCGCGTTGATGCCCGGCATGGCGACCAAAGAGGAGCTGGCGCAGCTGGGCTCCGCCGAGGGGCGGGACGCGGAGGTGCTCTACCTCCAGCTGATGACCGACCACCACAAGGGCGGCGTGGCGATGGCGGAGGGCTGCGCACGGCTGTGCGTGACGCCCGTCGAGCGGGCGCTCGCGCAGGGCATGGCCGACGCGCAGCAGTCGGAGATCACCCTGATGACGGACATGCTGAAGCAGCGCGGGGCCACACCGCGCGGGTGACGGGGCACGCCCGTACGGTGGTGGGAGGCGCCCTCTCACCCGTTACGGGCGTGTGCTCCGCCGCGGTGCGGCGGGGCCCGGTGGAGCGGCCGGCCGGGCGGAACGTCGTCGCCGGGCGGACGGCCCCACCGACGGGGGGACGCCGCGCCGGGTGCGTCCGCATCCGGCGGCGGACGGCGTGCAGGGAGGTTCAGCGATGACCACCGCCGCAGACATCATGCACCCCGGGGCGCAGTGGATCCCGGCGACCGAGACCCTGGACCGGGCGGCGCAGCTGATGGCCCGGTTGAACGTGGGGGCCCTGCCGGTCAGTGACGCCTCGGAACGGCTGTGCGGCATCATCACCGACCGCGACATCGTGGTCGGCTGCGTGGCCAAGGGCCACGACCCCGCGCAGGTCACCTGCGGTGACCTGTGCAAGGGCACTCCGCGGTGGATCGCCGCGGACGCGGACGTGTCCGCGGTGCTGGACGAGATGGAGGGCCACCAGATCAAGCGGCTGCCCGTGATCGACGACAAGAGGCTGGTCGGGATGATCAGCGAGGCGGATCTGGCGCAGCACCTGTCGGAGGAGCAGTTGGCGGGCTTCGTGGAGAAGGTCTACGCCAGGCGCTGACCGGGCCGGGCCGCCCGGCCCGCGCCCCCGTCCGGTACGGGGGGCTGCGGCAGGCCGGCGTCGAGGACCGTCCGGGCCACCTGGTCCGGGCGGTCCAGCATGACGAGGTGGCCGGCGGGCTCGGCGACCTCGAAGCGGGCGCCGAGCAGGTCGGACAGGTCCGCCTGGCGTGACAGCCAGTGCAGGGCCCCGCGGCCGGCGGATCCGTCGTGGCCGGCGAGGACGGTGGTCGGCGCGGTCAGCGGGGCGCTCCGGCGCAGGTCGAGGAGTTCGGCCGCCATGTCCGGGTAGCGGGAGTTCTCCAGCAGGGCGCCGCGCCAGACCCGGCCGGTGCGGTAGCAGCGGCGTACGAGGTCGGCCGGGGCCGGGTCGCCGCCGCCGGTGCGGGAGGCCCGTACGGTGGCGCGCCGGGCAGCGGGGCCGAGGGCGGCGGGCAGCCCGGCCGCGGTCAGGGCGCGGCCGGCGGCGCGGGCGATGCCGGTGCGCAGGGCCTGCGGCAGGACCGTACGGGGGTCCTCCTCCACGCTGGCGTCGAGGAGGACCAGCGCGGCGGTGCGCTCCGGGTACAGACGGGCGAAGGCCTCCACGTGGAACGCGGCGATGGAGTGGCCGACGAGGGTGACCGGGCCGGACGCGGGACCACCCGCGGCGGCGGCCACGGCCTCCGGGGTGCCCCACGTGTCCAGCGCGCCCGATGCCTCCAGCGCGTCCAGGAGGGCCGCGATGCGGTGGGCCTCCCCGGCCGTGGTCGGCGGCTCGGCGGCGGGGCCGCTGAGGCCGTGACCGGGACGGTCGAAGCGGACGACGGTACGGCCCTGCGCCACGAGCAGCGCCGCGACCTCGTCCCAGTCGAACCAGGCCATGGCCAGCCCGGCGGCGAGCACGCACACGGGCCCGCGGCCCTCCACGACGACGTGCAGCGGGACGCCGTCGACCCGGACGAAGCGGCCGACCGGTTCGGAGGAGGAGGGGCTCATGTACGGCCTTCCTTGTGCACGGAGTAGGCGAGCAGCCCCAGCCAGATTGCCACGAGCAGCACCTGGAGCCGCTGACCGGCGCCGAGCGCCCAGGTGCCGTGCCCCGCGGTGAACATCGCTATGGCGGTGAGGGTCCAGGCGGTGGCGAGCAGTTCGAGGACGACCAGCGCCGGGCCGAAGCGGGCGAGCGGCGCGAACCAGCCGTAGCGGCGCGCGGCGACGGTCAGAGCGACCAGCCCGACGAGGGCCCCCGTCATGGCGAGGCTGCTGCTGACGGCGTGCGCCTGGTGCGTGGCGGGCACCAGGCCCGCGGTCTCGCGCGCCGCGCACTCCGGGTCGGCGGTGGGCGTGCAGCTGAGCGGGAGCCAGGCGTCCGCGGCGGTGGCCGCGCCGAAGAGGGTGACCCCGGCCCATCCGACCACGGCCCACGGGCGGCGGGACTCGGTGTACTTCAGCAGCCGCGTCAGGGCGAACAGCCCTCCGGCGAAGGCGAGCAGTCCGGCGGTGAAGTCGGTGGCCCGGAACAGGCCGCCGAGCGGCTGGTCCTGTGCGGCCAGCTCGCTGACGTACGTCTCGATGGGGTTGAGGCCCGTGGAGACGACGACTTCGAGCACCCAGGCCGTGTAGGCGGCGCCGGAGAGGCCGATCAGGAGGGCGACGGGCCAGGCCGCACGCGGAGAGAGCCCATGAGGGGACATAGTGTGACTAATCCTCGGCAGTTTTCGGGGTCGGTCCTGTGATCGGATACCCACCCCGGGTAGGGTTCCGGCCATGACGCGCAGTGCTCGGCGAGCCGTTCCGGGGTCCCGGCCGCTGCCGCCCTCCGCACTGCTGCGCGGCGTCGGCACCCTGCGTCACCCGGACCGTCCGGTCGGCTCCCACACCCTGGATGACGTGCCCGCGGCCCGCTGCGTTGCCTCGGCCGGGCCTCCCGGACCCTCCGCGGACGGTGGCGCTCGCCACACTCGGGACGCCTCCCCGCACACACGGCCGCACACACATGCCGCCGCGCCGCCCACGGGCGTGGGCCGCATACCGGACGGACCGGACGGGCCGGTACCGCAGGCTCCCCACGCCCTCCGCACCGGGCCCTCGGCCGCGCGGCGATAGCCCCGACCGCCGCCCGTCCCGCTCACCCCCGCCCCCGCCGCCCACTCCCCCGTCACGGCCGCGGTCCGGACCCGCACGCCCCGCCACGCCCGTCCACGCCCCTCCCCCGGACTCCCCCACGCGAGGTGCCCATGCGCTCCCTCCCCACCCGCCGCACCCTCCTCGGCGCCTCCGCCGCCGCCCTCGGCTCCGGGCTGCTCACGGCCTGCGGCGGCGGCTCACCCTCCGGCGGGGCCACCGCCCGGACCGGGCACGGAGCCATGCACCACGGCGGCTCCCCGGCCGACGGCCCCCCGGGATACGTCGACCCGGCAGGGCCCGAGGTCCGCGCCGCCGAGGCCGCCCGCAAGGCCACCGGCCCGCTCACCGAGGTCAGGCTCACCGCCACCGCCACCCCGCTCGACCTCGGCGGCGGTCACACCGTCCGCTCCTGGGCCTACGGGGACACCCTGCCCGGGCGGGAGGTACGCGCCACCGCGGGCGGGACGCTCTCCCTCACCCTGGCCAACAACCTGCCGGAGGCCACCTCGCTCCACTGGCACGGCCTGGCCCTGCGCAACGACATGGACGGCGTCCCGGGACTGACCCAGCGGGACATCGCCCCGGGCGGCTCCTTCACGTACGGCTTCGCCCTCGCGCACCCGGGGACGTACTGGTTCCACCCCCACACCGGCGTGCAGCAGGACCGCGGCCTGTACGCGCCGCTGATCGTCGAGGACCCGAAGGAACCGCTCTCCTACGACAAGGAGTGGGTGGTCGTCCTCGACGACTGGATCGACGGGGTGGACGGCGCCACCCCGGACGCCGTCCTCGCAGAACTGCGCAAGGGCGCGGGCGGACAGGGCGGCGCCCATGCCGCCCACGGCCCGGCCGGCCGGCCCGGAGGCACGGCCTCCGCCCGGCCGAGCCCGGCCGGGGCGCCCTCGTACCTCCTCGTCGGGGCCGACAGCGACATCCTGGGCGCGGAGGCCGGCGACGTCGCCTACCCGCACTACCTGGTCAACGGCCGGGTGCCGGAGGACCCGTCGGTGTTCACCGCCCGCCCCGGCGACCGGATCCGGCTGCGCATCGTCAACGCCGGCGGGGACACCGCCTTCCGGCTGGCCCTCGGCGGCCACGAGATGACGGTCACCCACGCCGACGGCTTCCCGGTGCGGCACGCCACGGCGCGCTCGCTGCTGCTGGGCATGGGCGAGCGGTACGACGTCCTGGTCACGGCGCAGGACGGGGTGTTCCCGCTCACCGCGCTGGCCGAGGGCAAGGACCGGTCGGCGCTCGCCGTCCTGCGCACCGGTACGGGCACGGCCCCGACGGCCGCGACCCGGCCGGCGGAACTGGACGCCGCCCCCCTGATGGCCGGCTCACTGCTGCCCGACGAATCCGCGGCCCTGGCGGAGCGCACCCCGGACCGTACGCTCGCACTGCGCCTGACCGGCTCGATGAACCGCTACGACTGGGCCTTCGACGGCACGCCCTACACGCCCGACCAGCGGCATCCGGTCACGGCGGGCGAGCGGGTCAGGGTGGAGTTCCGCAACGCGACCCCGATGTGGCATCCGGTACACCTGCACGGGCACACCTTCGCGCTCGGCGGCGCCGGCGGAGCCCGCAAGGACACCGCGATCATCCTGCCGGGCGGGAGGCTGACGGCCGACTTCGACGCCGACAACCCCGGCCTGTGGATGGTCCATTGCCACAACGTCTATCACTCCGAGTCCGGGATGATGACCGTCCTCGGCTACCAGGCGTAGGGCGGCGCCCGGGCGGGGAAGGCCGGGTTCCGCCCAGGCCCCGCGGACCCCGGGCGCGGCGGGGCCGGACACCCGGCGGTAATTCGTACGGACGTGCGTGCCGGTCGTGGCACTCTTGCTGTGATCACGACAGTCGCGACAAAGGACGTCCTCGCCGGTATGACCACCCCGCCGAACCCGCCCCACACGCCCGCCGGACCTCCTGCGGAGCCTTCGGACGAGCCCGCACGGCTGTCGCTCCAGAAGCCCTCCGCCGCGCAGCCCGCGGCGGACCGGGACGCCGTTCCCCCGGCTGCCGAGGCCGCCGCCCCGGAGCCCGACGAGCCCGGCGGGCACGACGAGGCCGCTCCGCCCGCACCGGCCGCCGCCGACGCCACCGTCACCCTCCAGGCCGCCGCGGCCCCCGCCGGTGAGCCGCAGGAGGCCCAGGAGGCTCCGGCGGCCCAGGAGGCACCGGAGCCGCAGGACGCACCCGCCCCGGAGGCTCCCGCCGCTCCCGCGCCTGCCGCCCCCGCCGAGCCCGTCCCCGCGCCCGCCGACGCCACCGTGTCCCTGACGGCCACCCCGCCCCCGGCGCCCGGCACCGACCCGGCGGGGGCCGCCACCCCGCCCGCGCCCGCGCCGTCGTTCGAGAAGGCCCCGGCCGCCGGCCCTGCGGGCCCGCCCGCTCCGGCGGCCGTGCCGCCCGTACCGCCCGCCGCGCACCCGGTCCCCGCCCCCGTCCGTTCCGCGTTCGCCCCGCCGACTGCGGAGGACCTCGCCGCCGCGCAGGCCGCCCCGTACGCCGCCCCGGCCTACGGCTCCTCGCCCCACGGCGCCCAGCCGTACGGCGCCACGACCCACGGCGGCGGCCCCGGCGTCCCGCAGCCGCCCGCCCCGGACGTCAACCCGTGGGCGCAGCCCGCCCCCGGCACCGTGCCGTACGCCGCGTACCTCCCGCCGGCCCCGGCCGGCAACGGCCTCGCCGTCGCCGCCGTGGTCGTCGCGAGCCTCGGCGTCTTCCTCGGCCTCGTCCCGCTGCTCTTCTGGCTCGGCGGCCTGCTCGCACTGGTGGCGGTCGGCCTCGGCATCGGCGGCATCGTCCGCGCCTCCAAGGGCGCCCCGAACCGGGTCATGGCCATCGTCGGCACGGCCCTCGGCGGTCTCGGGCTCGTCGCCTCCGTCGCCGGCTTCTTCATCACCGTGTCCGTCTTCGAGAACGACGGCGGCTACGCCCATTCCATCGACTACGGCGACGACCCGGAGGACCTCTACCCGGGCGACGAGCCCTGGCCCACCGTCTCCCGGTCCCCCTCCCCCTCCGCCTCCCAGGTCCCCGGCCTGACCAGCGCGCTGCCCTTCGGTGAGACCTTCACCTACCCGAACGGCGTCAAGGTGAGCCTGTCGGCCCCGACGAAGTACGAGCCGAAGGGCATCACCGCCCGCGAGCGGATCAAGAACGCGATCCAGCTGACGGTCACCATCACCAACGGCTCCAAGGAGCCGCACGAGGTGATCTACGCCATGCCCAACGTCCGTGACGACAAGGGCATGACGGCGGACATGGTCTTCGACAGCGGCGGCAGCGCCGGCACCACCGTCCCGAAGATGATCAGGGGTTCGATCCTGCCGGGCGAGACCGCCAGCGGCATCGTGGCCTTCGAGGTCCCCGAGGGCACCAAGAGCATCACCGCGGACATCTCCGCCGGCACCCTGCTCGACGACGTGAAGTACGCCGGCCCCATCGGCTGACACGCCCCCTCCGGTGCCGCGGGAAACCCCGCCGGGACACCCCGCGGCGCACCTCGCGGCACCGGGAACCGCACGGGATCCAGGACATCGCGTCAGAAAGACGATTACACTGGCTCCCGTGCCTCAACTACGTCTCGCTCTGAATCAGATCGACTCGCACGTCGGCAACATCGCCGCCAACGCGGACTCGGTCGTCCACTGGACCCGGCACTCCGCCGAGCAGGGCGCCCACCTGGTGGCGTTCCCCGAGATGGTGCTCACCGGCTACCCCGTCGAGGACCTCGCCCTGCGGGCCTCCTTCGTCGAGGCCTCCCGCACCGCCCTGCGCGAGCTGGCGGAGCGGCTGGCCGCCGAGGGGCTCGGCGAACTGCCGGTCGTCGTCGGCTACCTCGACCGGACCGAGCGGGCCGTGCCCCGGCTCGGCCGCCCCGCCGGCTCCCCGGAGAACGCGGCGGCCGTCCTGCACCGCGGCCGGGTGGTCCTGCGCTTCGCCAAGCACCACCTGCCCAACTACGGCGTGTTCGACGAGTTCCGGTACTTCGTGCCGGGCGACACCCAGCCGGTGATCCGGGTGCGCGGCATCGACGTCGCGCTGGCCATCTGCGAGGACCTCTGGCAGGACGGCGGCCGGGTCCCCGCCACCCGCGCCGCCCGCGCCGGGCTGCTGATCTCGGTCAACGCCTCCCCGTACGAGCGCAACAAGGACGACCTGCGGCTGGAACTCGTGCGCAAGCGCGCCCAGGAGGCCGGCTGCACCCTCGCCTACGTCGCGATGATGGGCGGCCAGGACGAGCTCGTCTTCGACGGCGACTCCATCGTGGTCGACGCCTCCGGCGAGGTCGTCGCCCGCGCGCCGCAGTTCTCCGAGGGCTGCGTCCTGGTCGACCTCGACCTGCCCGCCGCGTCCGCCGACGCCCCCGAGGGCCCGGTGGGCGACGGGCTGCGCATCGACCGCGTGGTGCTGTCCGAGGAGCCGGTGGAGCCGTACGAGCCGGTCGTCCCCGGCGGGTACGCCGAGCGCCTCGACGACGACGAGGAGGTGTACGACGCACTGGTCGTGGGCCTGCGCGCCTACGTCCGCAAGAACGGCTTCCGCTCGGTCCTGATCGGGCTCTCCGGCGGCATCGACTCCGCGCTCGTCGCCGCCATCGCCTGCGACGCGATCGGCGCGCAGAACGTCCACGGCATCTCGATGCCCTCCAAGTACTCCTCGGAGCACTCCAAGGGCGACGCGGCCGACCTGGCCGAGCGCACCGGCCTCAACTTCCGCACCGTGCCGATCGAGCCGATGTTCGACGCCTACATGGGTTCGCTGGGCCTCACCGGTCTCGCCGAGGAGAACCTCCAGTCCCGGCTGCGCGGCACCATGCTGATGGCGGTCTCCAACCAGGAGGGCCACATCGTCCTGGCCCCGGGCAACAAGTCGGAGCTGGCCGTGGGCTACTCCACCCTGTACGGCGACTCCGTCGGCGCGTACGGCCCGATCAAGGACGTGTACAAGAGCGACGTCTTCCGGCTCGCCCGCTACCGCAACCGGGCCGCGGCCGAGCGCGGCGAGACCCCGCCGATCCCGGAGAACTCCCTCTCCAAGCCGCCGAGCGCCGAGCTGCGCCCGGGGCAGGTGGACACGGACTCGCTGCCGGACTATCCGGTGCTCGACGCGATCCTCGCCCGGTACGTGGACCGGGACCAGGGGCTGGACGAGATCGTGGCCGCCGGCTTCGACGCCGAGCTGGTCGCGAAGACCCTGCGGATGGTGGACACGGCCGAGTACAAGCGCCGCCAGTACCCGCCGGGCACGAAGATCTCCGCGAAGGGCTTCGGCAAGGACCGCCGGCTGCCCATCACCAACGGCTGGCGCGAGCAGGCCTAGGCCGCGTACGACGGAGGGCCCCGGCGCACCGGCGCCGGGGCCCTCCGCTTCGTCCTGCGCTACTGCTTCACCGTCAGCCGCGCGGCGATCGGCAGGTGGTCGCTGCCAGTGCGCGGCAGGGTCCAGGAGGCCTCCGGCTTGACGCCGCGGACCATGATCTGGTCGATCCGGGCCATCGGGAACGGGGCCGGCCAGCTGAAGCCGAAGCCGTCGCCCGCCGCGCCCTGCGTGGAGCGCATCTGCGAGGTCACCTCGGACAGCGCACGGTCGTTCATCGTGCCGTTCAGGTCGCCGAGGAGCACGACCCTCTTCAGCGGCTCGGCGGCGAGCGCGGCGCCCAGCGCGTCAGCGCTGTTGTCGCGCTGGTTCGCGGTGAAGCCCGCGTTCAGCTTGACCCGGACCGACGGCAGGTGGGCGACGAACGCCGCGACCGGCCCCTGCGGGGTGGCGACGGTGGCCCGCATGGCGCGGGTCCAGCCCATCCGGATGTCGACGGGCGCGGCCCCGCTCAGCGGGTACTTGCTCCACACGCCGACGGTGCCCTCGACCGCGTGGTACTTGTACGTCCCCGCCAGGGCCTGCTCGTAGACGGGGACGACGCTGCCCTTGAGCTCGGTCAGGGCCAGCACGTCGGCCCCGGAGCGGGCCACGGACTCGGCGGTGCCCCGCGGGTCGGGGTTGTCGGCGTCGACGTTGTGGGTGGCGACGACGAGGTTGCCGCCCGGACCGGACTTGTCGGTGACCAGCCCGCCGAAGAGGTTCAGCCACACCGCGGTGAGCAGCAGGACCGCGACGAGCGCGGTCGCCGACCTGCGCAGCACCGCCCCGGCCACCAGCAGCGGGACGGCCAGCCCGAACCAGGGCAGGAAGGTCTCGGTGAGGCTGCCGAGGTTGCCCACGTCGTTGGGCAGCTCCGCGTGCAGCACCATGACCAGGCACAGCAGGACGGCGATCGCCGCCAGCACCAGGCCGCGCCGCCAGATCCCGGGGTCACGGCGCAGTCCGGCCAGCCGGCGCCGGAAGCGGGATCCGGAGGGCTCGGGCTCCGAGCCGCCGTTCCCCGATTCCGTCATGTACGCCTGTGCCATGCCACTGCCCTCACTGCCGTGCTCGCGCTCCGTCCCCGCCCCTTGACCCTAGGCGATGAACCGGAGCCTTCCGTGCTGTACGTCACGGCCGTCTCGTCACGGCCGTACGTCCGGAAGGACGAACTGCCGTACGCAGCGGGTTCCGCTTGTCACGAAACGCGCACATTGGATCCTCCGCGGCCGGTGGGCGCGGCGGCCGGCGGCGGCCCACTTCCGCCGACGGCCCCGGTGATGCCACCATGGTGGGTGAGTCCGGGGACGCCGTGAGGGCGCCTCGAGATGACACAAGGAGCAGTTGCAATGACGCACGCCGTTTCGCCTGCCCGCGAACCCGCAGCCGCCGCCTCCCCCACCCTGTACGGAGGCACGGGCACCCGGCGCATCACCGTCCGCGACCTGACGCTCGCCAAGGAACGCGGCGAGAAGTGGCCCATGCTCACCGCCTACGACGCCATGACCGCGTCCGTCTTCGACGAGGCCGGCATCCCGGTGATCCTCGTCGGCGACTCGATGGGCAACTGCCACCTCGGCTACGACTCCACGGTCCCGGTCACGATGGACCAGATGACCATGCTGTCGGCCGCCGTCGTACGCGGCACGAGCCGTGCCCTGGTCGTCGGCGACCTGCCGTTCGGCTCGTACCAGGAAGGCGCCGTGCAGGCGCTGCGCAGCGCCACGCGCCTGGTCAAGGAGGCCGGGGTCGGTGCCGTGAAGCTGGAGGGCGGCGAGCGTTCGCTCGCGCAGACCGAGCTGATCGTCCAGTCGGGCATCCCCGTCATGTCCCACCTGGGCCTGACCCCCCAGTCCGTGAACGCCATGGGCTACCGGGTGCAGGGCCGCGGCGACGAGGCGGCGCACCAGCTGCTGCGCGACGCGAAGGCCGCGCAGGACGCGGGCGCGTTCGCGGTGGTGCTGGAGCTCGTCCCGGCGGAGCTGGCGGCCGAGGTGACCCGGTCCCTGCACATCCCGACGGTCGGCATCGGCGCGGGCGCCGAGTGCGACGCCCAGGTCCTGGTGTGGACCGACATGATGGGCCTGACCGGCGGGAAGATGCCGAAGTTCGTCAAGCAGTACGCGAAGCTCCGCGAGACCATGACGGACGCGGCGAAGGCCTTCGCCGAGGACGTCGTGGGCGGATCGTTCCCGCAGGAGCAGCACTCCTTCCACTGAGCCGGGAGGGGCGGCGCCGGCCCGGCCGGTGCCGCCCGCCGGCCGACCGTGTCGGCGGCCCGCGTCGGCGGCCTGTCGGTGGTTCGTCGGCCGCTCGCCCCGGGCTGTAGGCGGACTGTCGGTGCTTTGTCAGTGGCGGCTGGTCCCATGGTGGGCATGACGCGAAACGACAACAAGCCCAACGCCGTGGAGGTACGGGGGCTGGTCAAGCACTACGGCGAGACCAAGGCCCTCGACGGCGTAGACCTGGACGTCCGCGAGGGCACCGTCCTCGGGGTCCTCGGCCCCAACGGCGCGGGCAAGACCACGCTGGTCCGCTGCCTGTCCACGCTGATCGTCCCGGACTCCGGCACCGCGACGGTCGCCGGCTACGACGTGGTCCGCCAGCCCCGGCAGCTGCGCCGCACCATCGGCCTGACCGGTCAGTACGCCTCGGTCGACGAGAAGCTCTCCGGCTGGGAGAACCTCTACATGATCGGGCGGCTGCTGGACCTGTCCCGCAAGGACGCCCGCCTCCGCGCGGACGAGATGCTGGAGCGGTTCTCGCTGACCGAGGCGGCGAAGAAGGCCGCCATGAACTACTCCGGCGGCATGCGCCGCAGGCTCGACCTCGCCGCCTCCCTGATCGGCCGCCCGGCCGTCATCTACCTGGACGAGCCGACCACGGGCCTCGACCCGCGCACCCGCAACGAGGTGTGGGACGAGGTGCAGCGCCTGGTCGCCGAGGGGGCCACCGTGCTGCTCACCACCCAGTACATGGAGGAGGCCGAGCAGCTCGCGAGCGAGCTGACCGTCATCGACCGCGGCAAGGTCATCGCCAACGGCAAGGTCGACGAGCTGAAGGCCCGCGTCGGCGGCCGCACCCTGAAGATCCGCCCCGCGGCCCCCTCGGACCTGCCGGGCATGGCCCGTGCGCTGGCCGAGGCCGGGCTGGACGGCGTGGCCGGCTCGCAGGCCGTCCCCGACGAGGGCGTGCTGCTCGTACCGATCCTGAGCGACGAGCAGCTGACCGCCGTGGTGGGGCTGCTGGCCGCCCGCGGGTACGCCATCGCCGACCTCGGCACCTACCTGCCCAGCCTCGACGAGGTGTTCCTGGCCATCACCGGCCAGAAGTCCACCTCCGTCGAGGACTCCGTCCCCACCGACCAGAACGAGGAGGTCGCGGCATGAGCACCGTAACCACGACGAAGCCCGCTCCCGCCGCGCCCGGTCGGGCGGCGGCGGAGCCCCGGCCCGGGGAGGGCCGGATCGGCCTGCGGGCCAACCTGCGGCACATCGGCGCCCTGGTGCGCCGCAACGCCCTGCAGATCAAGCAGGACCCCGAGTCGATGTTCGACGTCCTGTTCATGCCGATCATCTTCACGCTGCTGTTCGTGTTCGTCTTCGGCGGCGCGATCTCCGGCAAGGGCAACCAGGCGGACTACGTCAACTACGTGGTCCCGGGCCTCATGGCCATGATGGGCATGAACATCGCGATGGCGGTGGGCACCGGGGTGAACGACGACTTCAAGAAGGGCGTGATGGACCGGTTCCGGTCCATGCCGATCGCCCGGTCCTCCGTGCTCCTCGCCAAGATCGTCGTCGAGCTCGGCCGGATGATGGTGGCCATCGCGATCCTGCTGGGCGTGGGCTTCCTGCTCGGCCTGTCGATCAAGTCCTCGGTGCTGGACCTGTTCCTCGCCATCGGGCTGTCGGCCGTCTTCGGCAGCGCCCTGATGTGGATCTTCATCCTGCTCGGTCTCACCATGAAGACCGCGCAGGCCGTCCAGGGCATGGCGATGCTGGTCCTGATGCCGCTGCAGTTCGGCAGCTCCATCTTCGCCCCGCCGTCCACCATGCCCGGCTGGCTTCAGTCCTTCACCGACTACAACCCGCTGTCGAACCTGGCCGACGCGGCACGCGCCCTGATCAACGGCACGCCCGTCGGCGACTCGGTGTGGATGACCCTGGCCTGGTCGCTGGCCATCACGGCCGTCACCATGCCGCTCGCGGTGCGCAAGTTCCGCCAGAAGACCTGACCCGCGGACCGATCCGTTCCGGATCGCGTCCCGGACGGACACCGGCCGGGGGCCGGGTCAGATGAGGGCGGTGGCCTCCTCCTCGGAGAGGCCGCCGCCTTCGGCGTACGCCGCCTCGTAGGCGGCGTCGCCGAGCGCGGCCCGCGCGAGCTTCTCGGCCAGGGCGAAGTCCTCCCGCTCCGTCGACACCGGGAAGTGCCCCGGCGGCAGCAGCGCCCGGTAGGCGCCGAGCAGCCGGGCCGCGTCGCGTTCGCGCCGCCCGCCGCCCAGCGAGGCCAGGGACAGGGCGCCCGTCACCAGGTAGACGGCCGGCATCTGTGGCGCCACCATCCGGGCCAGCGGGTCGGCCACGGCCACCATGGCCTGCCGCAGCCGGGCCAGGGCGTCCTCGTGGTGCCCGTCCTGGTTGTCCAGCCAGGCCATCGTCCCGAGCAGGAAGCCGTCGAAGACGGCGAACGCCCCGAAGGCGAACTCGTCCCGCAGGAGCTGGAGCTGGGCGCGGGCCTCGGCGATCCGGCCGGTGCGGCCGAAGATCCCGGCGAGGAACATCCGGGCGGCCGGCATCGCCTCGTTGCCGTACTGCCGCACCGTCGCGGTGATCTCCGTCAGGATCCGCTCGGCCTCGTCGATCCGGCCGGCCTCGGTCAGCGTCCCCGCCATCCGGACCCGCAACACGGTCACCTGCGCCAACGCGCCGAGGCGTTCCGCGTAGGCGACCGCCTCACGGTAGTCGCGGGCCGCCGCCTCGTACTCGCCGCGTTTCTCCCGGGCCTCGGCGCGGGCGGACAGGGCCTCGGCGCAGCCCCAGGCGTCGCCCAGGTCCCGGAAGAGGGCGAGGCTCTCGTCGGCGTCGCGGGAGGCGTCACCGGCCCAGGCCGCCCGGTTGGCGAAGATGTTCGCGCGGAGCTGGAGCGCGGAGGCCAGCTCCCAGCCGTAGCCCAGCTCGCGGGCGGTGGCGACGGTCTCGTCGACGGTCGTCCGGAGCATCTCCGGGTCGCCCGCGATCATGACCGCGTAGATCCACAGGGAGGCGGGGGTCCGGCAGGTCTGCGGGAGCCCGGGGCGGTAGACGGCCAGGATCCCGTCGATCTGGGCGCGGACCGCCGGGTCGTTCCACGTCTCGCTGGTGTGGTCGCGGGAGGCCAGCAGGACCAGCCGCAGGGCGCGCCAGGCCTCGGTGAGGGTCTCCCCCGAGTACGGCGGCGGGTGGTCGACGAGGCGCTCGTGGACGGGCTCGGCGGGTACGTGGGGCTCGGCGAAGGGGTCGGGGCCGAGCACGGCGACCGCCTCGGACCAGTGCCGGGACTCCGAACGCAGGTCGTGCATGTGCCAGTACCAGCCGAGGGAGTGGACCAGGCACAGGGCCTCGTCGGCGTCCCGGGTGGCGACGGCCCGGCGCAGCGCGGTGCGGAGGTTCTCGTACTCGGTGGCGAGCCGGTCGGTGGCGGCCCGCTGGCCGTGCCCGCGCAGCAGCGGGTCGGTGGTCCGGGCCAGTTCGCGGTAGTGGACGAGGTGGCGGTGGGCGGTGGCCTCGCGGTCGCCGTCGGCCTCGGCGAGGCGCTCGGCGGCGTACTCGGCGACCGTCTCCAGCAGGCGGTAGCGCATGCCGGAGCCGTCGGCGCCGGGGGCGGCGACCACCAGGGACTTGTCGACGAGGGAGCCGAGGACGTCGGCGGCGTCGAAACCGGCGCGGGCGCCCCCGTCGGCGGGGTCGGTGCAGACCGCTTCCGCGGCGGCGAGGTCACAGCCGCCCGCGAACACCGACAACCGGCCCAGGACCGTCCGCTCGGCCCCGTCCAGCAGGTCCCACGACCAGTCCACCACCGCGCGCAGCGTCTGCTGACGCGGCAGCACCGTACGGGAACCACTGGTCAGCAACCGGAACCGGTCGTCGAGCCGGTCCGCGATCTGCCGCGGGGTCAGCAACCGCAACCGCGCCGCCGCCAGCTCGATCGCCAGCGGCAGCCCGTCCAGCCGCCGGCAGATCTCCGCGGCGGCCGCCGGGTCCTCGTCGGGGGTGAATCCGGGGCGGGCGGCCGCCCCGCGGTCGCCGAGCAGCCGCAGCGCGATCGGGTCGGGCAGCGGCTCCACCGGGCGCAGGGACTCCCCCGGCACACCGAGCGGTTCGCGGCTCGTGGCCAGGATCTGCACGGCGGGGCAGTGCGTGAGGAGCCGCTCGGCCAGCTCGGCGGCGGCGCCGATGACGTGCTCGCAGTTGTCGAGGAGCAGCAGCATCCGACGCCGCGCGCAGTGCTCGGCGAGCCGGTCCAGGGGGTTGTCGCCGTTGCGGTCGGTCAGGACGCGCAGCTCCTCGGCCGCGGCGCCGCGCAGCTTGGTCTCGCGCGCGCCGAGTGCGGCGAGCGTGGCCTCGGCGACGTCCTCCGGGTCGTCGACCGGGGCGAGCTCGACGAGCCACACTCCGTCGGGCCACGCGCCGGCCGCCGCGTGCGCCTCGGCGGCCTCCTGCGAGAGCCGGGTCTTGCCGGCGCCGCCGGGCCCGAGGAGGGTGACCAGCCGGGCCCGGGCGAGGTCGTCGCCGATGACGCGGATGTCCTCCTCCCGCCCGACGAAGGTGGTGAGCCGGGCCCGCAGGTTGCCGCTGCCGCCCTGCCCCTGTCCGGCCCGCCCGGCCGGGAGCGGGGCGGGTGCGGGTGCGGGGGCCGCGGGTGCCGGAGCGGCGTACGGGGCCGCGTACGGGGCCGCCGGGTGCGGATGCGAGGGCTCGGACGGGAGGAGCGGCGGGCCTGGGGGCGGGCCCGGCGGCGTCCGGCCGGGCGGCGGGGCCAGGAGCTGGGCGTGCAGCGCCCGCAGGGCCGGGCCCGGGTCGGTGCCCAGCCGGTCGGCGATCTCCCGGCGGACCTCGTCGTACGCGGCCAGCGCCTCCGCCGGCCGGCCCGCGTCGCGCAGCGCACGGATCCGCAGCGCCTGCAACGGCTCGTCCAGCGGCTGCTGCGCGCACAGCGCCGTCAGCTCCGGCAGGAACCGGCCGGCCTCGCCCAGGTCCAGGGCCGCGTGGAGCCGGCCCCGCCGCGCGTCCAGGCGTACGGCCTCCCAGCGCGCGGCCTCGGCGGCCTCGTCGGGCAGGTCCGCCAGCGCCGGCCCGCGCCACAGGGCGAGGGCCTCGTCGTACAGGGCGGCCGCCCGCGCCGGATCCGGCGCCTCGCCGCCCGCGCGGACCAGCCGTTCGAAACGGTAGAGGTCGATGTCCTCCCGCGCGGCGGCCAGCTGGTAGCCGCCCTCCGCGGAGCGCACCGCGGCGTGCCCCAGCGCCCGCCGCAGCCGGCCCACCAGCGCCTGGAGGGCCGCCACGGCGTCGGCCGGCTGGTCACCGGCCCACACCTGGTCGACGAGGAGACGGGCCGGCACCGTGCGCCCCGGCCGCAGCGCGAGCGCGGTCAGGAGCGCCCGCAGCCGCGCTCCGCCGACGGGTACCGGGGTCCCGTCGTCGTGGAGGGCCAGGGCGGGGCCGAGAATCGCGTAACGCACCGGCCCATTGTCCCCGGAGCCCTGCCCGGCCCCGAACCCTTTTCCGCGCGGCGCCCGGGATAGGTTTCCCCGCATGGGTCATCAGGGCGGCCGCGGCGAGCGGCGGATCAGTGCGGTATTCCTCGGTGTCGTCGCCGTCATGGCGGTCACGGGCTGGGCCACGTGGACGGGCTACTCCACGAGCACCGGGCTGGCGGTGTTCCTGTTCGTGACGTCGGCGTGGATCGTCTCGCTGTGCCTGCACGAGTACGCGCACGCCCGCACCGCCCTGCACGGCGGGGACCTGACCGTCGGCGCCAAGGGCTACCTGACGCTGAACCCCCTCAAGTACACGCACGCCCTGCTCAGCATCGTCCTGCCGGTGCTGTTCGTGATCCTCGGCGGCATCGGCCTGCCCGGCGGCGCCGTCTTCATCGAACGCCACCGGATCCGGGGCCGCTGGAAGCACAGCCTGATCTCGGCGGCGGGCCCGCTGACGAACGTGGCCTTCGCCGTCGTCTGCACGGCCCCGTTCTGGCTGGACGCCCTCGACGGGGTCCCGCAGGCCTTCCGCTACGCGCTGGCGTTCCTGGCCCTGCTCCAGGTCACGGCGGCGATCCTGAACTTCCTGCCGGTGCCGGGCCTCGACGGGTACGGGGTGATCGAGCCCTGGCTGTCGTACCGCGTCCGGCGCGAGATGGAGCCGCTGGCGCCCTTCGGGCTGATCGCGGTGTTCGCGCTGCTGTGGATCCCGGCCGTGAACGCGTTCTTCTTCGGCGTGGTCTACGACCTGCTCGGCGCGCTGGGCGTGTCGGACCTGGAGAGCTACTGCGGACGCGACCTCTACAGCTTCTGGCAGGACGCGAGCGGCGTCTGCGAGGTCCCCCTGGGCCGCGGCCGGGACTAGGGCCTGTCCGGCGGCTCAGGCCGCGGGGTGGGACCCGGCCGCCCGGGCGTCGCGCGCGGCGGCGGCCTTCTCGGCCTTCGCCTTGCGGATGTAGTACCAGGCCATGTTGGACGTGAGGCCCGCGAGCAGCACCCAGACGATCCCGATGAAGCTGCCCTCCACGAAGGCGACGACGGCCGCGGCCACGGCGAGGAGGCAGACGACAACGGCGAAGACGGCAAGGCGGGGCATGGGAGAAGCTCCTCGGGAACACTGAAGACGGTCGAGCCCCACCAGTGTCCCCCATGCCCCGCAGTGCTGCCGTAAGGACCGGGGCCCGGTGGCGGGGGCGGTCAGACGTCGGTGATGCGGAGGCCCGCGTGGGCCTTGTGGCGGCGGTTGGTGGAGATGAGGTTCGCCACGAGGCCCTCCACCTGGTGGGCGTTGCGCAGGCGGCCCGCGAAGATTCCGCGCATGCCCGGGATGCGGGCGGCGAGGGCCTGGACGATGTCGGTGTCGGCGCGGGACTCGCCGAGGACCATCACGTCGGTGTCGATCTCGTCGATCGACTCGTCCTGGAGCAGGACCGCCGACAGGTGGTGGAAGGCGGCCGTCACCCGGGAGTCGGGGAGCAGGGCGGCGGCCTGCTGGGCGGCGCTGCCCTCTTCGACGCGGAGGGCGTAGGCGCCCTGCTTGTCGAAGCCGAGCGGGTTGACGCAGTCGACGACGAGCTTGCCCGCGAGGTCCTCGCGCAGGGCTTCGAGGGTCTTGGCGTGGCCCTCCCACGGAACGGCGACGATGACGATGTCGCTGCGGCGGGCGCAGTCGGCGTTGTCGGCGCCCTCGACGCCGAGTCCCAGTTCCTCCGCGGCGGTGTGCGCGCGGTCGGCGGCGCGCGAGCCGATGATCACCTTCTGGCCGGCCCGGGCGAGGCGGTAGGCGAGGCCGCGGCCCTGGTCGCCGGTGCCGCCGAGGACGCCGACGACCAGGCCGGACACGTCGGGGAGGTCCCACGGGTCCTTGGCCGGCGGCTTCTGCGTGCTGTCTGAGGAAGTCATGGGGGCGAGCGTACTGCCGGGTAGTGCGGACCCGAAGCGATCGCCCCGGGGGGTGTCAAGTGGAAGGAACCGCTCCCCCGGGCGGGGCCTATGCGGCAGGATGCCGGCATGGACGCCGTGAGGGTCGCGCTGCTGCGCGAGGTGCTCGCCGGTACGCAGTGGCCCGGGGCCGCGCGCCGCTTCGCGGGCTCGCTGCGCCGCTCGGTCGTGCCGGCCGGCGGGAACCTGCTGCTGGTGGGGACGGAGGACTACGAGCCCTGGCACCTGGCGGCGCACCTGGTGGACGAGGCCGCCTGGTCGGGCCTGCCGGAGCTGGCGCCGACCCTGGTGCGCCACCGGGTACGGCCGGGGGCGCCCGCGCACCTGTCGGTGGGACTGGGCAGGCTGGCGGCGGCCCGGCGCGGGCACACGCTGCTGGTGGTGGCTCCGGCGGAGCCCGGCGAGGGGCTGCTGGAACGGGTGCACGACGCGCGGCGGGCGGGGGCGACCGTCCTGTCCCTGGACGGCGGGGACCGGGAGCTCGGCGCGCTCGCGCACGACGCGCTGTCGGTCCCGCCGGACGGGGCCGAGCTTGACCTGGACACCGTCCAGCACCTGGTCAGCGCGGCGACCGGGGAGAACACCCTGCCGGCGCAGCGCGGCCCGCTGCGGCTGCGGGACCGGCTGGCGCGGCTGGCCGACCAGCTGACCGCGCCGCCGCCCAGCCGCTGGTGACGGGGGCGCGCCGCCGGCCGGTCAGCCGGCGGTGCCCTCTTCGTCCTCGCGGGTCTTGTCGTTCCACTTGGGGTCGTTCTGCCATTCGAGGTTGCGTTCCTGCGCCGTCTCCATGGCGTGGTTGGCCTCCTCGGCGGTCGCGTAGGGACCGAAGCGATCCTTGGCGGGGCAGTCGGGGCCTTCCTCGACCTTCTTGTGGACCAGGCAGTAGTACCACTCGCCCGGTTTGCCCACCTGGCGCTTCTTGAACAGGGCCATCCCGTCGGGCTCCTCTCGCTGCCGCTTCACGATCTCTATGCCGCCATGCTGCCCCATCCCCGCTGGATACACTCGCTTGCATGTCCGGTCAGTCGCTGCTCGTACCAGGCGAGCTCTCTCCCGCCCGTTCCGTTCCCGGAAACATCCGCCGGCCCGAGTACGTGGGCAAGCCCGCGCCCACTCCGTACACCGGACCGGAGGTGCAGACGGCCGAGACCATCGAGGCCATGCGCATCGCCGGCCGGATCGCCGCCCAGGCGATGGAGGAGGCCGCCAAGCTGATCGCGCCGGGGGTGACCACCGACGAGCTCGACAAGGTCGCCCACGAGTACATGTGCGACCACGGCGCCTACCCGTCCACGCTCGGCTACCGCGGCTACCCGAAGTCGCTGTGCTCCTCGGTCAACGAGGTGATCTGCCACGGCATCCCCGACTCCACCGTCCTGCGCGACGGCGACATCGTGAACCTCGACGTGACGGCCTACATCGGCGGCGTGCACGGCGACAACAACGCCACCTACCTGTGCGGCGACGTGGACGAGGAGTCGCGGCTGCTGGTGGAGCGCACCCGTGAGGCGCTGGCCCGGGCCATCAAGGCCGTCAAGCCGGGCCGCCAGATCAACGTGATCGGCCGGGTCATCGAGTCGTACGCGAAGCGCTTCGGCTACGGCGTGGTCCGGGACTTCACCGGCCACGGCATCAACTCGTCCTTCCACTCCGGCCTGATCATCCCGCACTACGACAGCCCGCACGCGACCACCGTCATCGAGCCCGGGATGACGTTCACCATCGAGCCGATGCTGACGCTGGGCACGCACGACTACGACATGTGGGCCGACGGCTGGACGGTCGTCACCAAGGACCGCAAGCGGACCGCACAGTTCGAGCACACGCTCGTGGTCACCGATTCCGGGGCGGACATCCTGACCCTTCCGTGAGCGGGCAGCACCGCGGGGGCTCCCCGAATTTTTACCGACAGAACGTCGGGAACACATTGACTTAGGCATACCTAAGTAGGAGTATCGGGTGTGGCGGCGCGCTGCCGCCGCGCCTGTTTCCTCTTCCTGGAGGTCCGCCTTGGACGCCTTCTCTACGGTCATCCGCGTCGCGTCGCACGAGCAGCACACCGAGGCCGAGACGTCGACCTTCATGAGCGACCTGCTGGGCGGACGTCTCGGCGTGGACGCGTACACGCGCTACACCGAGCAGCTGTGGTTCGTGTACCGGGCCCTGGAGGACGCGGCCGAGGCGCTCAAGGACGACCCGGTCGCCGGACCGTTCATCCGGCCCGAACTGATGCGTGTCGCCGAGATCGAGCGCGACCTCGCGCACCTGCTGGGCCCGCAGTGGCGCGAGAGCGTGGTGGCCCTGCCGGCCACGGAGGCCTACGCCGCCCGCGTCGCCCAGTGCGCCGCGCAGTGGCCGGGCGGGTACGTCGCCCACCACTACACCCGCTACCTCGGCGACCTCTCCGGCGGCCAGATCATCCGCGACAAGGCCGAACGCACCTGGGGCTTCGAGCGCAAGGGCGACGGCGTCCGCTTCTACGTCTTCGCGGACATCTCCAACCCGGCGGCCTTCAAGCGGACCTACCGCGAGCTGCTCGACGCGATCGCCGCGGACGACCTGGAGAAGCAGCGCATCATCGACGAGTGCAAGCGGGCCTTCGACTTCAACGGCGCGGTCTTCCGCGAGCTGGGCGAGCAGTTCTCCCTCAGCGCGTAACCGCGACCGCGGTCACGGCCGCGGGGCCGGTCCCGGTGCACCTGGCACCGGGACCGGCCCCGCGGCCGTTTCGGGAGCGTCTCAGGAGAGCCTCGGGAGAGGCTCAGAATCCGGCGAACTGCCCGGCGCGGGCCTCCCGGCCGGCCTGTCCGGGCGCGGCGAAGCGGACGCGGCCGCCCAGTTCGATCGTGCCGTCCGCGCCGGGGGCCGTCAGGATCTGGGATCCGGCGCCCTGGGTGATGTTCAGGGCCCGGTCCAGCTGGGCCGTCAGCAGGATCGCCGCCGAACCGGTGGCCTCGTCCTCGGTGATGATCCCGTCGGGGCGGCGCGGGAAGCCGCGGGCCCGCACCCGGCCGGCCGCCTCGTCCTCCCACGCCCACGCGTACAGCCAGCCCTCACCCGGCGGCGGCGCCGGCAGCGCCTCCACCTCGGCGACCGTCGCGTACTGCTCGGTGCGCTTGCCCTCGACCCACTCGGGGCGGGCCGTGATCCAGGTGAACTCGCCGTCGTCACGGGCCCATACGGATCCGGCGGGCGGCTGCAGCTCCTCGATGTCCAGCAGCCAGGCGACCCCGACCAGCGGGTGCCCGGCGAAGGACATCCGGGTGCCGGGCGTACGGATGTCGACGACCCCGCGTTCGGGGTCGTCGACGAACACCGTCTCGCTGTAGCCGAGTTCGGCGGCCAGCGCCTGCCGGGACGCATCGTCGGGGCAGGTCCGGCCGTCGCGCACGACACCCAGAAGGTTGCCGTGGCGGCCGTCACCCGCGCAGAAGACCCTCAGCACATCGAGATCGTTCACGCGGGAATTGAAACACGGCTCAGGGCTGGGCCGTACGCCGCCTGCGCGCCAGGTGGACCGCACCGGCGCCGGCCGCGATCACCGCGCCGGAGGTGGCGAGCAGGGCTCCGGCCGGGACACCGGCGCCGGTGGCGGCGAGGTTGCCGCCCGCGGAGCCGCCGACGGAGCCGGCCGAACCGCCGCCCGCCGTGCCGCCCGTACCGCCGGTACCGCCGGTGGTCCCGCCGGTGGATCCGCCGGTGCCGCCGCCCGTCGTCCCGCCGTCGGTGGTGCCACCCGTGGACGGCAGGGTGGCGTCCTTGTCGACCGCCACGGAGAAGGTGAGCGGGTCGATCGGGTCGCCCGCCTTGTACATGGAGCCCGTCGTGTCGTTGGCGAAGGCGGCCGCGCCGTCGGCGGTGAAGGCCGCGGGGACGCCGTTCAGCGCCAGCACGCCGTTCTTCGTCCTGTAGTCGGTCTTCGACAGGTCGAGCGTGGCGAAGGCGACACCCGTCCTGCTGCCGGTGGCGTTCTTGACGTCGACGTACAGGGTGCCGGTCTTGCCGGTGGCGTCGACGCGCGGGTTGCCGAAGGTCATGTCGATACCGTGGGCGGCGTACTGGAAGCGCAGGCTGCCCTCGAAGGAGGCGTTCAGCTTCTGCTTCTTCGCGTCCAGCTCGCCCTTGCCGAAGGCGAAGTCGAAGAGCTGGCCGTTCTTGGCGGCACCGCCGGACGGGGTGATGGAGCCCGCGCCGAGCACGTAGCGGCGGAAGGACTCCTTCAGACCCCAGGTCAGCTTGCCGTTGAGGACCTTCTGCGCCCCGTCGGCGGGAGGCGTGGGGTTCTTGGTGGGAGTGGGGTCGGCGCTGGGGGTGGGTTCGGCGCTCGGGGTGGGCTTGGTCGGGGTCGGCTCCGGGGCCGGCTGCTCGAACTTCAGGCCCACGGTGAGCGGGTCGCCCGTTTTGTTCTCGTAGCCGGCGGAACCGAGCGCGTCCGCGGCCTCCTTGGTGAGGGTCGTCGCCAGGCCGGTCATCGACTGGCCGGCGAAGGCCACCGTGGCCAGCGGCACGTCCTGGGCCGTGGCACCGGACGTGGTGACGTCGGCGGTCAGCTTCTTCGTGCCGGTGTCGATGCGGATGTCGGAGAGCTTGACCTCGAAGCCGTGGCCGGTGGGCGGGGCGGGCGAGGAGAAGGTGACGCTGCCCCTGAAGGCCGCCTTCACGACGTGGCCGCCGGCCGGGTCGTACTGGCCGGTGGGCTCGGTGAACCGCAGGGTGCCGTCGGCGTTCTGCTGGGCGCCGTCCGCGACGGTGATGGTGCCCTTGGCCATGCCCGTCACGTAGGCGCGGTAGCTCGCGAGGACACCCCAGTCGAGCGTGCCGCCGACGATCTTCACGGGGCCGGTGGGCGGGCCGCCCGCGGCGCTCGCGGGCAGGGAGAAGGCGGCGGCGCCGAGCGCGGCTGCGGTCAGGACGGCGGCCGCGAGGGAGATCGGGCGGCGGGCGGTGGACATGGCGGGGGACTCCTGGGGGCGAAGGGGAAGAGTGCGGTGGTGGGAGAGGGGGCGGGCGGTACGGCTACTTCGCCGTGCCGGTGGACGGGGCCTCGGGCCCGTCCCCGGCCGGTGCGTCCGGGCCGGTCCGCCCCTCGGCGGGCTCGGCGGCGCGTCGGTCCGCGCCGCCCTCCGCGTCGGCCGCGGGCCCGGGTTCGCCGGGCGCGGCGGGTGGTTGGTCGGAGGGGGACGGGGACTCCGCCGCAGCGGCGGAGTTCCCGGAGGCGGGGGCCGGGTCGGCCACCGGTGCCGCCCCGGCCGCCGGTCCGGCGGTGGACGCGGCCCGGCGGTTGCGGGTCAGCAGGTAACCGGCACCGGCGGCCAGCAGCAGCGCGGCCACGCCGAGGGCGACGTGGAGCGCGGCGCCGGAGGAGGATCCGGCGGCCGCGGGGGCTGCCCCGACCGGGGACGCGGAGGCGGTGGCGGGTGCGGGTGCGGACGGCGCGGGCGTGGAGCCCAGGTCGGGCAGGGCCGGGAGCTGCGCCGTGGCGTCGAGGGCGACGGCCAGCGAGACCGGGTCCATCTCCGTGCCGGCCTGGTACATCGAGTTGAAGGCCTGGGAGCCGCCCTCGGTGAGCGTGGCGGGGGCCTCGCTCAGGGTGGCCAGCGCGCCCTCGGTCTTCAGGCCCTTCGCGTCGAACTCCACGAGCGGGACCGCGTTCTTCGTCGCGCCGCCGGAGGTGACGTCCGCGGACAGCACGCCCTTGCCGTTCTCCACCTTCACGCCCACCTTGCCGAAGGTCAGGTCGAGGTGGGCCCCGGTGAAGCGCACGGTCCCGGCGAAGGCCGCGTCGAGCACGCCCTTCTCCCTGTCGAACGCGCCCTTGCCCTGCGGGAAGCGGAAGAGCGCGCCGCCGTCCTGGGCGCCCTCGGCGAGGGTCCAGCCGCCCTGGCCGATCGGACCGGTGACGTACTCGCGGAAGGTGCGCCGCACCCCCCAGTCGACGGCGGCGTCGGCGAAGGCGCCGGGCGCCTGCGGGGCGGTGGCCGCGGCCGCCGCCGTGGCGCTGGGCTGCGCGGCCGGCGACTGGGCGGGGGCCTGCGCGGGGGCCTCGCGCACGTCGGCGGAGAGCGAGACCGGGTCGAGCTGCGCACCGGCCGGGTAGTAGCCCGCGAAGGCCTCGGCGCCCTGTGCGGTGAGCGTGGCCGGGATGCCGGTCAGGGCGAGGGGGCTGCGGGCGCCCTTCATGTCGATGCCGCCGAGTCCCAGCGTGGCGAACGGCACCTGGGAGCGGCTGCTGACGGCTCCGCCGCCCTTGGCCTTGCTGGAGACGTCCACGTACAGGGTGCCGCGGCCGCCGCTGATCCTGACCGTGGGGCGGCTGATGGTCATGTCCAGCTCGTACGCGCCGTCGGGCTTGCGGTGGCCCGTGAAGGACACTCCGCCGGTGTACGCGGCCTCGAAGGTGCCGCTGCCGGGGTCGTATGAGCCGGTGGCCGAGTGGAAGCGGAACAGGCTGCCGCCCACGGTCGCGGCGCCGCCCTTCAGCTTGAAACCGCCTTTTGCGATCGGCCCGGTGACATAACTCTGGAAGGACGCCTTGATGCCCCAGTCGAGCCGGCCGCCCTGCACGGTGCCCGCGTGGGCGGCGCTCGCCGGGAGCAGGGCCCCCAACAGGGCCGCCAGCAGGGCGACGGTGAGCGTACGGACGGGTCTCATGGGCATGACTGCCCCCTCCAGGGTCTGGCGAGCAAGGTTAGGCTAACCTAAGCTAAACCCGGACCGGATGAGAACACCCGGTCCCCAGAACCTCAGCCGGACGACCAGGACGGTGCCTTCGTGCCTACGCCCGCCGCGTCACACCGCTTTCCCCGTCTCGCCGTTGCCGTGGCAGCACTGGCACTCGCGCTGACGGCCTGCGGAGGTACGGCCACCACCCCCACCCCGCCCGCACCCGCCGCCCAGGCGGTCCCGGACCGGGTGGAACCCCTGGCCCCGGCACCCCGGCCGGCCCTGCCCGTCACGGTGCCCTCCGCCGACGGCGGCCAGGTCACCGTCACCGCGGCCGACCGCGTCGTCCCGCTGACCGGCAGCCTCAACGAGATCGTCCACACCCTCGGCCTCGGCGCCCAGGTCGTCGCCCGCGACATCACCGCCACCTTCGAACAGGCCGCCGCACTGCCGGTGGTGACCCGTGGCCACGACGTCTCCGCCGAGAGCGTGCTCTCGCTGCGCCCGACGCTCGTCCTGGCGGAGACCACCACGGGCCCCGCCGAAGCCGTCCAGCAGATCCGCGACGCCGGGATCCCGGTCCTGGTCGTCGCCCCGGCCAAGTCCCTGGACGACGTCCCCCGGCGGATCGACACGGTGGCCACGGCGCTCGGCGTCAAGGAGGCCGGAACGCAGCTCAACCAGCGCACCGCCGACCGGATCGCCGCCGCCCGCAAGGGCGTTCCGGCCGCCTCGGGCAAGCAGCCGCGGGTGGCCTTCCTCTACCTGCGCGGCACCGCGTCGGTGTACCTCCTGGGCGGCTCGGACTCCGGGGCCGCCTCGCTCCTCGAAGCGGCCGGCGCGGTCGACACCGGCAAGGACTCCGGACTCGGCAAGGACTTCACCCCGATCACCAGCGAGGCCCTCGCGGCCGCCGCGCCCGACGCGATCCTGGTCATGTCCAAGGGCCTCGAATCCGTCGGCGGCATCGACGGCCTCGTGAACATCCCGGGCGTCGCCCAGACCCCGGCCGGCATGGACCGCCGCGTGCTCACCGTCGACGACGGCGTCCTCCTCAACTACGGCCCCCGCACCGACCAGGTCCTCTCCTCCCTGATCGCCCAGCTCTACGGCAAGGGAGCCTGAGATGCCCCTCTCCCCCGCCGCGCACGACCCGGCCGGGGCCGGGTGGGTGTCGGGGCGCTCCCCGCAGGGCGCCGAACGCACCGCCGCCGCACCGTCCGACCCCGCGCACCGTTCGGCGTCCGAGGAGACGCCCCGGCGCACACCCGGCCCCACCGAAGCCGAGCCCGCCCCGGCCGAGCCCGCCGCAGGCGGCCCGGCCGCAGGACGGCACGGCCGCGCCGCCCTGCTCACCGCCGCCCTGACCGCCGCCCTGCTGCTCCTCGCCCTCCTCTCCGCCGGAATCGGCGCGTACCACATCCCCACCGCCGACGTCCTCGCCTCCGTCCAGCACCACCTGGGCCTCGGCGGGGCACCGCTCGACCGGGTCGGCGAGAGCGTGCTGTGGAACGTACGCCTCCCCCGCGTCGCCCTCGCCCTGCTCGTCGGCGCGAGCCTCGGCTGCGCCGGAGCGCTCATGCAGGGCGTCTTCGGCAACCCGCTCGCCGAGCCCGGCGTCATCGGCATCTCGGCCGGCGCCGCCGTCGGCGCGGTCGCCGCCATCGGCCTGGGCCTGAGCTTCTTCGGCAACTGGACCATCACCGCCTGCGCGTTCACCGCGGGCCTGATCACCGTCAGCGCCGTCTACCTCCTCTCCCGCAACGGCGGGAGGACGGAGGTCGTCACGCTCATCCTCACCGGCATCGCCGTGAACGCGTTCGCGGGCGCCCTCATCGGCCTGTTCGTCTTCTTCGCCGACTCCGGCCAGGTCAACCAGATCACCTTCTGGCAGCTGGGCTCCCTCGCGCAGGCCACCTGGCCCAAGGTGCTCGCGGTCCTCCCGTGCGCCCTCGCCGGTCTGCTCGTCGCCCCCTTCTACGCCCGCCGCCTCGACCTCCTCTCCCTCGGCGAGGGGCCCGCCCGCCACCTCGGCATCGACGTCGAACGGCTGCGCCGCGCCCTCATCCTGGTCGTCGCCCTGCTCACCGCGGCCGCGGTCGCCGTCGCCGGCGTCATCACCTTCATCGGCCTGCTCGTCCCGCACCTGCTGCGCATGGCCAACGGCCCCGGCCACCGCTTCCTGGTGCCGGGGAGCGCCCTGGCCGGTGCCGTGGTCCTGGCCGCCGGCGACCTGGCCGCCCGGACCCTCGCCCAGCCCGCCGAGCTGCCGCTCGGTGTGCTGACCGCCCTGATCGGCAGCCCGTTCTTCTTCTGGCTGCTGCGTCGCACCCGCCGCAAGCAAGGAGGCTGGGCGTGACCCGCGCGACCACCGCACACACCGAAGACGCCACAGACGCCACAGACACCCGGGACCATCGGGACGCCACCGTCACCGCCGGATCCGGGCGCGGCCCCCTGGCCCGCCTCCTCGGCCGCAACCGCCGCGCCGTCCCGGCCCGTCCCGCCCCCGGCTCGCCGCTCGCCGAGGCCGTGGACCTGCACGTCCGGCTGGGGCAGCGCGAGATCCTGGCCGGCATCGACCTGACCGCCCGGGCGGGCGAGGTGCTCGCCCTGGTCGGCCCGAACGGCGCCGGGAAGTCCACCCTCCTCGGCGCCCTGGCCGCCGACCTGCCCGCCGCCTCCGGCGAGGTCCGCATCGACGGCCGCCCGGTGACCGGCTGGAGCGCACCCGAGCTCGCGCTGCGCCGCTCGGTCCTGCCCCAGTCGGCCTCGCTGTCCTTCCCGTTCCCCGTCGAGGACGTCGTACGGATGGGCCGCGCCCCCTGGGCCGGCACCCCCCTCGCCGAGGACGACGAGGAGGCGGTGGCCTCCGCCATGGCCGCGTCCCAGGTCACCGCGTTCGCCGCCCGCCCCTTCTCCGCGCTCTCCGGCGGCGAGCGGGCCCGGGTCGCGCTGGCCCGCGTCCTGGCCCAGCGGGCGCCGCTGCTCCTGCTGGACGAACCCACCGCCGCCCTCGACCTGCGCCACCAGGAACTCGTGCTGCGCCTGTGCCGCGAGCGGGTCGGCGCGGGGGACGCGGTCGTGGTGGTCCTGCACGACCTGGGGCTGGCGGCCGCCTACGCCGACCGGGTGGCGGTCCTGCACGGCGGCCGGATCGCCGTGGCCGGCCCGCCCGCCGAGGTGTTCGAGGACGCGCTGCTGAGCCGGGTGTACCGGCAGCCGGTCGAGGTGCTCCCCCACCCCCGGACGGGGGTACCCCTGGTGGTCCCCGTACGCGGCGGCACGGAGGACACGGCGCCTTCCACGATGCGGAAGAGCCTCCGGATTTGACCGGTGCTTGACCGGCCCTTGAGGCGGCCGTGGAGCGCCCGTGACGGCCTCGTGTCCGGGGACGAAAGGTGCGACCCGAATCACTGCGCGACGGGGTATCGGACAGGTAAGGCTCGGTTAAGTTAGGTCCGCCTCACCGGCCTCTCCCCCTTGGGACGGCCCACGTCCGACGCCCAGGAGCCCCCTATGCGCCCCGCCCGCCTCACCGTCGCAGCCGCCTCCGTCGCGGCCGCGCTGACCGTCGTCACGGCCTGTTCCCAGAAGAGCGACTCGGGCGGCGACGACGCGATCAAGGTGGCGGCGTCCGACAGCGCCTGCGAGGTGTCGAAGACGGAGTTCCCCGCCGGCAAGGTGCAGATCGACGTCGAGAACAAGGGCGCCAAGGTCACCGAGGTCTACGTCCTCTTCCCGGACGCCCGCATCGTCACCGAGCGGGAGAACATCGGCCCGGGCACCAAGGCGTCCATCACCGCCGAGATCAAGGCGGGCGACTACGAGATCGTCTGCAAGCCCGGCATGAAGGGCGACGGCATCGCGCAGAAGGTCAAGGCGACCGGCGCCCAGGGCAGCGGCGAGAAGCGCAGCCCCGAGGCGGACGCCGCCGTCGCCGCCTACCGCGCGTACGTGGTCAAGCAGGCCGAGGAGACCCTGCCCAAGGCGCAGGCCTTCGCCGACGCGGTCAAGGCCGGCGACGTCGAGGCCGCCAAGAAGGCGTACGCGCCGTCCCGCATCGGCTGGGAGCGCACCGAGCCGGTCGCCGAGTCCTTCGGCGACATCGACCCGAAGGTCGACGTCCGCGAGGACGGCCTGGAGGCCGGCCAGGACCCGGCGAAGGACTGGACGGGCTGGCACCGCCTGGAGAAGTCCCTGTGGGCCGACAACAAGATCGACGACAACGACAAGAAGCTCGCCGACACCCTGATCGCCGACCTGACCGACTGGCAGAAGAAGGTCGGCCAGGCGGAGATCACCCCGACCTCGATCGCGAACGGCGCCAAGGAGCTCCTCGACGAGGTCGCCACCGGCAAGGTCACCGGCGAGGAGGAGCGCTACTCCCACACCGACCTGGTCGACTTCAAGGCCAACGTCGAGGGCGCTCAGCAGGCCTACGAGCTGCTCAAGCCGATCGCCGGGAAGAACGACCCGGAGCTGGCCAAGCAGCTCGACACCCAGTTCGCGGCGCTGAACACCCTCCTGGACAAGTACCGCGCCGACAAGACCTCCTACGAGTTCACCTCGTACGACAAGGTCGGCGAGGCGGAGCGCAAGGAGCTCTCCGACGGTGTCAACGCGCTCGCGGAGCCGCTGTCCAAGCTGGCCGCCGCGGTCGCGAAGTAGCGGTCGGACCGGAAGCGGACGAACAGCGGACGGGAGCGGACGATGACCGAGCAACAGGCGGCTGCCGGGCAGCCGGACCAGGACGACCGCGGCGCACCGGCGGCGCCCGGGGCCGCGCCCTCCCGGCGCGCGGTGCTGGGCTGGGGCGGGGCCGGGCTCGCGCTCGGCGCCGCCGCGGCCGGCGGCGCGGCCGCGGCGTTCGGCGGCGGGTCGGACATGGTGTCGGCGGCGGCCGCGGGGGCGGCCGTGCCGTTCCACGGCGAGCACCAGGCCGGCATCGCGAGCGCGGTGCAGGACCGGCTGCACTTCGCGGCCTTCGACGTGAAGAAGAAGGACCGCGCGGAGCTGGTGGCGCTGCTGAAGGAGTGGACGGCGGCGGCCCGGCTGATGACGGCGGGCCGGCCGGTCGGCGACGTGTACGAGGGCCTGCCGGAGGCACCGCCGACCGACACCGGCGAGGCCCTCGGGCTGAAGGCCTCCCGGCTGACCCTCACGATCGGCTTCGGTCCGGGCCTGTTCGCCAAGGACCGGTTCGGGCTGGAGGGCAGGCGCCCCGAGGCGCTGGTGGACCTGGAGCAGTTCCCCGGTGACAACCTGGACCCGGCCCGCTCCGGCGGCGACCTCTGCGTCCAGGCCTGCGCCGACGACCCTCAGGTCGCCGTGCACGCCGTCCGCCAGCTGGCCCGGATCGGCTTCGGCCGGGTCGCGGTGCGCTGGTCGCAGCTCGGCTTCGGCAAGACCTCCTCGACGACGCCGGACGAGCAGACCCCGCGCAACATGATGGGTTTCAAGGACGGCACCCGGAACATCTCCGGCACCGACGACGCGGCCCTGGCCGAGCACGTGTGGGTCGGCGCGGGCGACGGCAGCGACTGGCTGACCGGCGGCTCGTACCTGGTGGCGCGCCGGATCCGGATGAACATCGAGACCTGGGACCGGACCTCGCTGCGGGAGCAGGAGGACATCTTCGGCCGCGACAAGGGCGAGGGCGCCCCCGTGGGCAAGTCCAGGGAACGCGACGAGCCCTTCCTGAAGGCGATGAAGCCGGAGGCGCACGTCCGTCTCGCGCACCCGGACACCAACAACGGTGCGACGATCCTGCGGCGCGGTTACTCCTTCACGGACGGCACGGACGGTCTGGGCCGCCTCGACGCGGGTCTGTTCTTCCTCGCCTACCAGCGCGACGTCCGCAGGGGCTTCGTCCCGATCCAGCGCAGCCTGGCGAAGTCCGACGTCCTCAACGAATACATCCAGCACGTGGGTTCGGCCGTCTTCGCCGTCCCGCCGGGCGTCCGCGACACGGACGACTGGTGGGGCCGGACGCTGTTCGCGTGAGATTCCTCCGGAGGGGAAGGACGCCGTGTTCGGCAACTATCTGATCGGCCTGCGCGAGGGGCTGGAGGCCAGCCTGGTCGTCTGCATCCTCGTCGCCTACCTGGTGAAGACCGACCGCCGGGACGCCCTGCGTCCGGTGTGGCTGGGCATCGGGATCGCCTGCGCGCTCTCGCTGTCCTTCGGCGCGCTGCTCGAATTCGGCACGCAGGAGCTGACCTTCGAGGCGCAGGAGCTGATCGGCGGGAGCCTGTCGATCGTCTCGGTGGGCCTGGTGACGTGGATGGTCTTCTGGATGAAGCGCACGGCGCGGCATCTGAAGGCCGAGCTGCACGGGCGGCTCGACACGGCGCTCGCCATGGGCACGGGCGCGCTGGTGGCCACGGCGTTCCTGGCCGTGGGCCGGGAGGGTCTGGAGACGGCGCTGTTCGTGTGGGCGTCGGTGCGGGCCAGCGGTGAGGGGTCCTCGGCTCCGCTGATCGGGGTGCTGCTGGGCATCGCGACGGCCGTCGTCCTCGGCTGGCTCTTCTACCGGGGTGCGCTGCGGATCGACCTGGCGCGGTTCTTCCGGTGGACGGGCGCGATGCTGGTGGTCGTGGCCGCGGGCGTGCTCGCGTACGGGGTGCACGACCTCCAGGAGGCCCGCTTCCTGGGCGGTCTGGGGAACAAGGCCTTCGACGTGAGCGAGACCGTCCCGCCGGACAGCTGGTACGGCACCCTGCTCAAGGGCGTCCTCAACTTCCAGCCGGATCCCACGGTCCTGCAGGTCGTGGTGTGGGTGCTGTACGTGGTGCCCGTGCTGGTGCTGTTCTTCGCCGGCCGGAACCGGTCGGCGGCTCCCCCGCTGCGGCCCGCGGACTCCCCGGCGGGCTGACCGGGCGGGCCGCGCCGGCGGGACCCGACGGCGGGCTGTGGTGGCGGGCCCGCGGGCCGGTCACCACAGCCTGTCGATGTTTCCGGGGTGGAGCGGGACGCGGACGCCGGTGAAGGCCCTGCGGTCCCGGTCCGGGGTGTCCGAGAAGAAGGCCGCCGGCACCACCTTGTCGAAGCCGGGGGCGTCGGTGGCCAGCGGCTCCTCGGGGGTGCCGCCGACGAGCACGGTGCCCGGGAGCGGCGGGAATCCGGCCGCCGTGTAGAAGGGCGCGAGGGGCCGGTCGCAGCTGAACAGCGCCAGGTCCACGGCCGGGTCCGCGGCCAGTTCCGCGCGGGCGGCCGCGACCAGCAGGCCGCCGAGCCCCCGGCCGCGCAGCGCGGACCGGGTCACGACGGAGCTCAGCCCGGCCGCGCGGTGGGTGCGTCCGCCGAGGCGGATCTCCTTGTGCAGCAGGGACAGGGCGGCGGCGACGGTGCCGTCCTCCCCGAGGAGCAGGAGGCTGCGGGGCGCCAGGGCGGGGTCGTGCCCCGGGGCGGAGCCGGGCCAGGCCTCCGCCTCCAGGGCGGCGACCTGGGCGGCGAGCCCCGCGGGCACGTCGGCCTCGGCGAAGCAGACCACGTACGGGTCCCTGCTCACGGGATGCGGACCGCCGCCCCGCCGACGCGCACCCTGGGGTCGCCCGCGCGCAGTTCGACGGTGAGGACGCCGGGGCGGCCCATGTCCTCGCCCTGGTGCAGGGTCAGTACGGCGTCCTGCGGGACGAGGCCCAGCTCCCGGGCGTACGCGCCGAAGGCGGCGGCCGCGGCGCCGGTGGCGGGGTCCTCGACGACCCCGCCGACCGGGAAGGGGTCGCGTACGTGGAACAGCGCCGGGCCGGCCCGGTGCACGAGCTGGACGGTGGTGAGGTCCAGGCGGCGCATCAGCGCCTCCAGGCGGGCGAAGTCGTAGTGGAGGTCGGCGAGGCGGTCGCGGGTGGCGGCACCGAGGACGAGGTGGCGGGCCCCGGCGTAGGCGATCCGCGGCGGGATCGCCGGGTCGAGGTCCGCCGCCGGCCAGTCCAGTGCGGCCAGCGCCTCGGCCAGGTCGGCCGCGCCGATCTCCTCGGTGTGCGGCTCGACGCTGGTGAGCGTGGCCCGCGGGCGGCCGTCCGCGACGGTCACGGACACCGGGACGGTGCCGGCGCGGGTGGCGAAGAGGAGCTCGCCGGGTCCGATCCGTTCGGCGAGGGCCACGGCCGTGGCCACGGTGGCGTGCCCGCAGAAGGGGACCTCCGCCTTGGGGCTGAAGTACCGCACGGTGAAGGCGCGTCCCGGGGCGCCGCCGAGCCCCTCGGGCGGGGCGGTCAGGAAGGCCGTCTCGCTGTACCCCAGCCCTGCGGCGATCGCCAGCATGGCGGCGTCGTCGAGCCCGGCCGCGCCCGGCACGACCCCGGCGGGGTTGCCGCCGTCCGGGTCGTCGGAGAACGCGGTGTAGCGCAGTACCTCGGTTTCGGTCATGCGGTCATGATCGTCGCCGCCCGGCGCCGTGGCAACGGGCCCGGGACGGGGGTTCAGCCGCGGCCGATGTAGGGCATCGAGGTGGCCATCACGGTGGCGAACTGGACGTTCGCCTCCAGCGGGAGCTCCGCCATGTGCAGCACCGTGCGGGCCACGTCGGCGGCGTCCATCACCGGTTCCACGGCGAGCTGCCCGTTCGCCTGGAGGATGCCGGTCTGCATGCGCTCGGTCATCTCGGTCGCCGCGTTGCCGATGTCGATCTGGCCGCAGGCGATGCGGTAGGGCCGCCCGTCCAGCGACAGGGACTTGGTCAGGCCGGTCATGGCGTGCTTGGTCGCGGTGTAGGCGATGGAGTGCGGCCGGGGCACGTGGGCGGAGATGGAGCCGTTGTTGATGATGCGGCCGCCCTGCGGGTCCTGCTGCTTCATCTGCCGGAAGGCGGCCTGGGCGCAGAGGAAGGCACCGGTGAGGTTGACGTCGACGACGGAGCGCCAGGCCTCGGGGGTGAGGTCCTCCAGCGCGACACCGCCGGGGCCGAAGGTGCCCGCGTTGTTGAAGAGGAGGTCGAGGCGGCCGTGGCGGGCGCGCACCGACTCGAACAGTCCAGTGACGTCGTGCGGGTCGCTGACGTCCGTCCGGACGCACAGGACGTCGGCGCCGGGGCCGGCCGCCCGGGCGGTGTCCTCCAGGGGTTCGGTCCGGCGGCCGGCCAGGGCCACGGCCCATCCGGCGGCGGCCAGGGCGAGGGCCACCGAGCGGCCGATCCCGGAACCCGCGCCGGTCACGACGGCGATCTTCTTCGTACGTTCGTCCATGGGGCCGCAGGGTACGTCACGGCGCGCTCGGGTCCCCGGACGTTCCGATTGCTGAGAGCATGGGTCGGTCAGGGGTGCATATGAGCAGATGAGAAGACTGGAGTTCCGCATGTCGGAGAGAGGCCCCGCGACGGCTCCCTCGCACGACCCGTCGCCCGATTCGCCCTCCGTCCCCCTCGCCACGGCGCCCCTGAAGGCCGCACGCCGCACGGGCCTGCTGGTCACGTTCATACTGGGCGGGCTGACCGCCCTCCCCCCGCTGTCCATGGACATGTACCTGCCGGCGCTGCCGCAGGTCACCGACGCCCTGAACAGTCCCGCCGCGACCGTCCAGCTCACCCTGACGGCCTGCCTGGCCGGCATGGCCCTGGGCCAGCTGGTCATCGGCCCCATGAGCGACCGGTGGGGCCGCCGCCGGCCGCTGCTCGCCGGCATGGTCGTCTACGTCCTGGCCACCGCGATCTGCGCACTCGCCCCCACCGCCGAACTGCTGATCTCCTTCCGGCTGCTCCAGGGCCTGGCCGGGTCCGCGGGGGTGGTCATCGCGCGGGCCGTCGTACGCGACCTGTACGACGGCGACGAGATGGCCCGGTTCTTCTCCACCCTGATGCTCATCTCGGGCGCCGCCCCGATCGTCGCGCCCCTCATCGGCGGCCAGGTGCTGCGCTTCTCCGACTGGCGGGGCGTCTTCCTCGTCCTGACCGCGGTCGGCGCCGTGCTCACCCTGACGGTCTGGCGCAGCCTCCACGAGACGCTGCCGCCCGAGCGCCGGCACACCGGCGGCGTCGGCTCGGCGCTGCGGACCATGCGCGGGCTGCTCGGCGACCGCGTCTTCGCTGGCTACACCCTGACCGGCGGCTTCGCCTTCGCCGTGCTCTTCTCCTACATCTCCGCCTCCCCCTTCGTGATCCAGGAGATCTACGGGGCTTCGCCGCAGGCCTTCGCCCTGCTCTTCGGACTCAACTCCGTCGGCCTGATCCTCGTCGGCCAGATCAACGGCAAGCTGCTGGTCGGCCGGGTCCGCCTGGACAAGGTGCTGGGCCTCGGGCTCGCCGTGGTCACCGCCGCGGCCGTGTCGCTGCTGCTGATGGCGACGGGCGTCTTCGGCGAGGTCGGGCTGACGCCCGTCGCCTCCGCCCTGTTCGTGCTCATGTCGGCGATGGGCGTGGTGCTCCCGAACACCAACGCGCAGGCCCTGATGCGGACCCCGCACGCCGCCGGATCGGCCTCCGCGCTGCTCGGCACGGCCTCGTTCCTGATCGGTGCGATCGCCTCGCCGCTGGTGGGGATCGCCGGCGAGGACACGGCCGTGCCGATGGCGCTGGTGCAGCTGGTGTGCGCGGTGCTGTCGGTGAGCTGCTTCCTGGGCCTGTGCCGGCCCTGGCAGAAGCGGGACGTACCGGCCGGTCCCGCCCGGGCCTGAGCCCGGACCCGGGCGCCGGGCCGGTTCGCCGGCCGGCCGGGCCGCCCGGTCCGGCCGCGGTCCCGCGTCACCGTAAAATCGGCAGGTGAACGCCTCCGCCCCCACCGCCTCCGCCGAGACCCTCCGCAGCACCCTGGGAGGGCTGCTGGACGGGCTCCCGCCCAAGCAGGCCGCGGCCGCCGTCGAGCGGCTCATCGCCAACTACCGGGGGCGGACCCCCACCGACGCGCCCGTCCTGCGCGACCGGTCCGACGTCGCGGCGTACGCGGCCTACCGGATGCCCGCGACCTTCGAGGCCGTACGCACCGCCCTGGACGCCCTGGCGGAGGCCGCGCCCGGCTGGGCCCCCGGCTCGCACGCGGACGTCGGCGGCGGCACGGGGGCCGCGACCTGGGCCGTGGACGCCGTCTGGGACGGCCCGCGCGAGACCACCGTGCTGGACTGGGCCGAGCCGGCACTCGCCCTCGGCCGGGAGCTCGCCGTGGCCTCCGGCTCGCCGGCGCTGCGCGCGGCCGAGTGGCGGCGGGCCGTCATCGGCCCCGGCCTGGCGGTGCCCGACGCCGACCTGGTGACGGTCTCGTACGTGCTCGGCGAGCTCACCCCGCAGGCCCGCACGGCCGTGGTCGCCGAGGCGGCACGGGCCGGCCGGACGGTGGTCGTCGTCGAGCCGGGCACGCCGGAGGGCTACCTGCGCGTGCGCGAGGCGCGGGACCAGCTGATCGCGGCCGGGCTGCGGGTCGCCGCACCCTGCCCGCACGACGGGACCTGCCCGATCGAGGTGGGCCGGGACTGGTGCCACTTCTCGGCCCGGGTGAGCCGTTCCTCCCTGCACCGGAAGGTCAAGGGCGGTTCCCTGCCGTACGAGGACGAGAAGTTCAGCTACGTGGCCGCCACCCGCGTCCCGGTGGAGCCGGCCACCTCCCGGATCACGCGCAAGCCGCAGATCCGGAAGGGGCTCGTCCTGCTGGAGCTGTGCGGTCCCGAGACGGGCGAGGGCGCGGGCCTGACCCGGGTCAACGTGACCAAGCGCAACGGCGACCTGTACAAGGCCGCGCGGGACACCGACTGGGGCCGGGCCTGGCCCCCGCCCGCTCAGGACTGAACGGTGCTCAGGGCCGCAGCTCCTGGGTGCAGCACTTCACGCTGCCGCCGCCCTTGAGCAGCTCCCCGAGGTCCATCGGGACCGGCTCGAAGCCGCGCTCGCGCAGCGGGTCCAGCAGCCCGGTGGCGCCCTGCGGGAGCAGGACGTTCCGGCCGTCGGACACCGCGTTCAGGCCGAGGGCGGCCGCGTCGGCGGCGTCGGCGATCAGCGCGTCCGGGAAGAGCCGCTTGAGCACCTCCCGGCTGCCGGGCGAGAAGGCGCCGGGGTAGTACATGACCTCGTCGCCGTCGAGGACGCTGAGCGCGGTGTCCAGGTGGTAGTAGCGCGGGTCGACGAGGTCGAGGCCGATGACGGGGCGGCCGAAGAACTCCTGGGCCTCGTCGTGCGAGAGCGGACTGGAGCGGAAGCCCCGGCCGGCCAGGATCCAGCTGGCGGTGACGGCGAAGTCCCCCTCGCCCTCGTTGATGTGGTCCGGCTCGTGGACGTCGCGGTAGCCGTTCGCGCGGAACCACGCGAGGTGCCGTTCGGCCTCGCCGGTGCGCTCGGGATAGGCGAAGCGTGCCCCGAGGACCCGGCCGTCGACGACGAGGGCGCCGTTGGCGGCGAAGACCATGTCGGGCAGGGCGGGGTCCGGTTCGAGGATCTCCACGGTGTGACCGAGGGCGCGGTAGCGGTCCCTCAGGTCCTCCCACTGGGCGAGTGCGAGGGGCAGGTCCACCGGTTTCGTGGGGTCCATCCACGGATTGATGGAGTACGTGACCTTGAAGTGTGCGGGTGGGCACATCAGGTAGCGCCGGGGTGTGGCGTCTCTGCGCAAAGAAGGCTCCTCACGACTTTCACGACTCGGAACGAGTTCTGAAGAGAATCGTCTCTCCGGAACCAGGACAACACAGTGGACCGATGGGGTGGTTTCGGGGAAGGCCGCATGGACGAAGAGAGGGAGACGAGACGTCTCGCTTTGGTATTTTCAGGTCATGACGAAGACCCCCGACGCGACCCGCCGCAGCGACCGCTCCCGGCGCGCCATCCTCGACGCCGCCCTCACCCTGGTCGGCGAGGTCGGCTACAACAAGCTCACCATCGAGGCCATCGCCGCCCGCGCCGGCGTCGGCAAGCAGACCATCTACCGCTGGTGGCCCTCCAAGGCCGCCGTCCTCCTCGACGCCTCGCTGGCGCTGGCCGGGGACGCCGAGACGGCCGCCGAGTGGGCGGGCTTCCCCGACACCGGGGACCTGGCCGCCGACCTCAAGCACGTGCTGCGGGCCACCGTCGACGAGTTCAACGACGAGAAGTACGAGGCACCCGCGCGCGCCCTGACGGCGGCCGGCGCCACCGACCCCGAGCTGGGCGCCCGCTTCACCGAGAAGCTGCTGGAACCGCAGCTCGCCCTGTACGAGGAGCGCCTGCGCACCGCCCGCGAGGCCGGCCAGCTCGCACCCGACACGGACCTGCGGCTGACCGTCGAGATGCTCCTCGGCCCGCTGACGTACCGCTGGCTCCTGCGGACCGCACCGCTGACCCACGCGTACACCGACGCACTGGTGGACCGGGTGCTCGGCGGGGTGGCAAACGTCACCGCCCGCTAGGCGCCGGACAACCGGCGTTCACCCGCAAAGGTTTGCCCTGATTCTGTGGCTATGGTGTGGTTTCGACCCACCCATCCCCGGCCCCCCGCCCGTCGAGAGCGGTCACCCGGGGCTCAGGATGGTGGGACCATGTGAAGGTCTGCCGGGGCAACGGTGAGGTGAGGGGATAGATGGGGTCTGAGTCCGGCCGCGTCGAACGCGGCGAGCAGAGCAGGATTTCCCAGTGGCTGCGCCGGCGGCAGAAACCCGCCGCCGAGGACCCCGCACGCGAGCGCGAAGCGCTCCTCCTGGCCGTCGCCGCCGCCGGCCTCCCCCTGGCCCCCGCCGCACATCCCGCCGGCTACCGGTGTTCGTGCGACCGCATCGGCTGTCCGACCCCGGCCCGACATCCGGTCTCCTTCGCATGGCAGACCCAGTCGACCACCGACCGCGCCCAGATCGAGCGGTGGGCCCGCAACCAGCCCCAGGCCAACTTCATCACCGCGACCGGCATGGTCCACGACGTGCTCGACGTCCCGCTGGAAGCCGGCACCGACGCCCTCGACCGCCTCCTCCTCGCCGGCATCAAGGTCGGCCCCGTCGCCGAATCGGGCGGCACCGGCGACCAGGCCCGGATGCTCTTCTTCACCGCGACCCGCGGCACCCCCGAGGACGAGGACGAATGGTGGCCCTGCGCCCTGGACTGCCACCCCGAGACGATGGACGAACACCCCGGCCTGCGCTGGCACTGCCGCGGCAGCTACGTCCTGGTCCCGCCCGCCGCCCTCCCCGGTGACCACGGCGTGAAGTGGATCCGCGGCATGGAGCACCCCCTCCCGGACCCGCTCACCCTCCTCGAAACCCTCACCGACGCCTGCGCCCAGTACGCCGACTCCACGGACCAGGACCCGGCCGCGGTCGCCTGGCCCCTCGGCCGTCACTGACCGCGTGGCCGGGGGCCGCTCCCCCGGCCACCGCCCCACGGGGGCGGATCCGCCCCCGTGGTGGATCAGTGGTGGATCTGCGTCACGACCACGTCCAGCGACCAGGCCCGGCCCGCCCGCGCGGGCGCCTCCGCCTCGACGACGTGCCCCAGGTCCCGCAGGGCCGTCACCAGCTCCGCCGGTCCCGCCGGCTCCGCGCCCGCCACCAGCAGGTCCCGCACCAGCCGGCCCTTCGTCGCCTTGTTGAAGTGGCTGACCACCGAACGCTTCTCGACGCCGTCCACCACCTGCGCGTGCAGCACCCGCACGGTCGCGGTCCGGCCCGCCACCTCGCCCTTGGGCTTCCACGCCGTCGCGTACGCCGCCGAACGCAGGTCCAGCACCAGCCCGTCCCCGGCCGCCGCGGGCATCACCTCCGCCATCGGCGCGCGCCAGTACGCGCCCAGCGCACCCAGCGCCGGCAGCTTCACGCCCATCGAGCAGCGGTACGAAGGGATCCGGTCGGTGATCCGCACCGCACCCCACAGCCCCGAGAAGACCAGCAGCGACGCCTCCGCGGCCGCCCGCGCCGCAACGGGCAGCCCGGCCAGGTCCAGAGCGTCGTAGAGGACCCCCGTGTAGATCTCCCCCGCCGGGCGGGCGCCCGCCGTGCGCAGGCCGGCGTTCTTCGCGACCTCGCCCCGCAGCCCCTCGCTCAGCCCCAGCACCTCACGGGCCTTGAGCTCGTCCCCCGCGCACAGCTCGACCAGCTCCTCCAGGACCGTCGCCCGGGCCTGCGCCAGACCGGGCAGCGACAGCGCCCCGGGCTCCAGCGGTGCGCCGGAGCCGCCGGCGGCCTTTCCCTCGGACGGCGGCAGCAGCACGAGCACGGTGGTTCTCCTTCAATACGTCACGGCGCGAGGGGTGCGGCCCCCCGGCCAGGGTAGACGGCTCGCCGCGCCGTCCGGGCCCACCGCCCATAGGCTCGGTCCATGCCACGGCGTCAGATGCACATCACCGGCGCGGACGGAGCCGCCCTGCGGGCCGCGCTGCGCGCCCTGCGGACGGACCTGGACGTGCCGGCCGCCTTCCCGGCCGAGGTGCTCGCCGAGGCCGAGAACGCCGCCGCCCGCCCCCGCCTCCCGGACGCCGACGACACCGCCGTCCCCTTCTTCACGATCGACCCGCCCTCCTCCGTCGACCTCGACCAGGCCCTGCACCTGGCCCGGCGGCCCCGCGGCGGCTACCGCGTCCACTACGCCATCGCCGACGTCGCCGCCTTCGTCACCCCCGGCGGCGCCCTCGACGCGGAGGCCCACCGGCGCGTCACCACCCTCTACTTCCCCGACGGCAGGGTCCCGCTCCACCCGCCCGTGCTCTCGGAGGGCGCCGCCAGCCTGCTGCCCGGCCAGGACCGGCCGGCCCTCGTGTGGCGGTTCGACCTCGACACCGACGGCCGGGTCGAGACCACCGACGTCCGGCGCGCCCTCGTCCGCAGCCGCGCCAAGCTGGACTACGACGGCGTGCAGAAGGCCGTCGACAACGGCACCGCCGAGGAACCCCTCGCCCTGCTCGCCGACGTCGGCCGGCTCCGCGAGGCCCTGGAGCGCGAACGCGGCGGGATCTCCCTCGACGTCCCCGAGCAGGAGGTCGTCGAGCACGACGGCGCCTACCGCCTCGCCTACCGCGCCCCGCTGCCCGCCGACGGCTGGAACGCCCAGATCTCCCTGATGACCGGCATGGCCGCCGCAGATTTGATGCTCGCCACCGGCACGGGCGTCCTGCGCACCCTGCCCACCGCTCCCGACGGCGCCGTCGGCCGGCTGCGGCGGACCGCGAAGGCCCTGCGGATCGACTGGCCGCACCACGTCCCGTACGCCGAACTGGTCCGCTCCCTCGACCCGCACCGGTCCGCCCACGCCGCCTTCCTCCAGGAGTGCACGGCCCTGCTGCGCGGCGCCGGCTACACCGTCTTCTTCGGCGGAGACGTCCCCGACCCGGCGATCCACGCGGCGGTGGCGGCCCCGTACGCCCACTGCACCGCGCCGCTGCGTCGGCTCGTCGACCGGTACTGCGGCGAGCTGTGCGTGGCGGCGGCCGCGGGCACCGAACCCCCGGAGTGGACGTCGGCCGGCCTCGCCGCGCTGCCCGGGCGGATGGCCGGGGGCAGCCGGCTGGCGAACGCGGTCGAACGCGAGTCGGTGGACCTCGTCGAGGCGGCCGTGCTCGGGGACCGCGTCGGGGAGACCTTCGAGGCCACCGTCATCGACGTGAAGGAGCGGGAACCCCGGGTGGGCACGGTCCACCTGGAGGACCCGGCGGTCGTCGGCCGGATCCGGTCGGACGCCGGAGACCTTCCCCTCGGCGAGCGCATCCGGGTCCGCCTGACCGAGGCGGACCCCGGCACCGCGAAGATCCTCTTCGCCCCGGCCTGACACCCCTACGGGCAGCCGGCCGTCCGGCGCAGCGCCGTGACCACGGCGCGCGGGTCGTCGGCGTGGAAGCGCACCGTCCGCGCCCGCCCCCGGGCCCCGAGCGGGCGGGTGAAGTCCAGCTCCCGGTTCAGCTCCAGCGTCACCGTGGTCTGGCTGCCGACGATCAGGTCGAGCACCCCGTCCTCGGAGAGCGTGACCAGCCGTCCTTCGGGATAGCGGCGCTCCACCCGTACCGACGCCACCGCGTCCGGCGGGACGGCGAGGTCGAAGAGGGCTCCGTAGCGGATCCTCAGCGAGCCGTCCGGGCGGACCACGTGCGGGCGGCTGACGCAGGCCGCGTGCAGGGCGAGCACCAGCAGGATCCCGTAGACGTCCAGGACCAGCACCACCCGGTGGACCGCGGGCCAGGGGATCAGGAAGGCCAGGGCGACGGTCTCGACGACCGACACGAAGACCATCCCGTACATCACCGCCGTCTGCGGTCCGGTGTAGGCGGCTGCCAGGTCCCCGGGGCGCACCCCGTGCGTACGGCGCAGCGCCCACCACCCGAGGGAGACCCCGGCCTTCAGCTCGTGCCGCAACAGCCGCCGCACCTGGACCGGGACCACGGCGTGCGCCGCCGTCCGCCGGGCGGCCCGGGGGGCCTCGCCGGCCGCCCGGGCGGCGGCGTACAGCCGGTACAGCACCCACGCCTCCAGCAGCAGCACCCCGAGCACCAGGACCTCGGCGGCGGCCAGGGCGGGCGCGGGCAGCCGTACCCCGGCGGCCACGCACACCACGAGCGCCAGCTCCGCCGGCAGGACCGCGGCCACCGCGATCCGGGCGGCCCGTACCGTGCGGGTCATCCCCGCCCCCTCTCGATGAAGGCCTCCATGACCAGGCGGACGACCTCCGCCTGCGCGGGGGCGTACTCGGCGAGCAGCGCCTCCTTGAAGCCGGACACGACCGCCCCGTCCCGGGGGACCGCGGCGAACACCTCGTCGGGGACCGCTGCCACCAGCTCCGCCGCCAGTCCCGGGATCCGCGGGTCGTCCTCGGCGGCGTCGGCGAGTTCGTCCAGCCGCTCGTACAGGGCCAGCACGGCGGGGTCGGCGGCCAGCGGCCCGAGCGCGGCGTAGACCTCCTCGCCGCCGACGCCCGTGGCGTCGAGGAGCGTCAGGTGCTCGCGGTCCTTCGCCGCGGCCGGGGAGGTGGTGTGCGGCGCCTTCGCCAGGAGCGCGGCGAGCGCGGGCGAGATCGGCTCGCCCTCCCCGGGGTCCGCGGCCAGGAGCACGCCGAGCCGACGCCGCCGCTCCTTGATCGCGGCCTCCTGCCGGGCGAGGTCGGCGTCCAGCTCCTCCAGTACGTCGGCCAGGTCGCGCCCGGCGTCGTCCGCGAGCACGTCGCGCACCTCGTCGAGGCTGAGCCCCAGCTCGGTGAGCCGCCGTACGCGGGCCAGCAGGACGGCGTCCCGGACGGTGTAGGCCCGGTAGCCGTTGGGGCGCCGCTCCGGCTCCGGGAGCAGCCCGACATGGTGGTAGTGCCGGATCGCCCGGGTGGTGACCCCGACGACCGCGGCGATCTCTCCGATCCGCATGCCCACCAGTAGAAACCCTGCCGTTGCGGCAAGGTCAAGGGGCGGCGGCACAGCCGGTAGCATGGTCGCCACGGCAGACGAGTCGGCCGGGCGGCCGCGTCGGGATCTCCGGATCCCGCCGAGGAACGTCCGGGCTCCACAGGGCAGGGTGGTGGGTAACGCCCACCCGGGGTGACCCGCGGGACAGTGCCACAGAAAACAGACCGCCGGGGGCTTCGGCCCTCGGTAAGGGTGAAACGGTGGTGTAAGAGACCACCAGCGCCTGGGGTGACCCAGGCGGCTAGGTAAACCCCACCTGGAGCAAGGTCAAGAGGATCCGTCCCCGGACGGGTCTGCGCGAACGCTTGAGGGCTGCCCGCCCGAGTTCGCGGGTAGACCGCACGAGGCCGGCGGCAACGCCGGTCCTAGATGGATGGCCGTCTCCCCGGCGACCGCGAGGTCTCCGGGCGACAGAACCCGGCGTACAGGCCGACTCGTCTGCCGCTTCCACTCCCGTTCGGGGTGGCGGGGTCTACCGCGGGGCCGGACCCGGCTCCCGGAGCTCCGCCCCGGACCCCGCGCCTCAATCGCCGGCGAGGCTTCATCGACGCCCGGCGGCTTCGCGAGGTGTGGGCCGGTGCCCCGCCGGAGCATCTCCTCGGCTCGGCGCGCGCGGGCATGTCCCGGTTGTCGGGCGGTGGTCGCGCCTCGTCCTGCGGGGACGCTCCGCCGTGTCCCCGCCCCACGGCGGGCTCCGACGGTACGGAGCGGGGACGGTGAGGGGTGTACCCGCAGGACGAGGCGCGACCACCGGGTACCGCCGTGACGCCCCGCGTGCGCCGAGCCGAGGAGACACCCCTCGCCGGCCCCGCGGAGGGGCCTCCGCGACACCCGGATCCCGATCCGCCGCCTTCCGGCCCCGCCGGCGTTTGAGGCGCGGGGTCCGGAGCTCCGCCCCGGGAACCCGGCCCGGCGGGGCCTACCGCAGGTGGGACGTGTCGTTCAGGAGGCGGAGCGAGGCGTTGCCGTCGGCGTAGTAGGACACCGCCGAGAGGGAGGCCGCCGAGAGTTCCATGCGGAACAGGGATTCCGGCGGTGCCCCGAGGGCGAGGCGGACCAGGATCTTGACCGGGGTCACGTGGGTGACCAGCAGGACCGTGCGGCCCGCGTGGGCGGCCAGCAGCCGGTCGCGGGTCGCCGAGATCCGGCGGGTGGCCGCCATGAAGCTCTCGCCGCCGCCGGTGGGCGCCGCCTTCGGGGAGTCGAGCCACGCCTTCAGGTCGTCCGGGAAGCGCTCCTGGACCTCACCGAAGGTCAGCCCCTCCCAGGCGCCGAAGTCCACCTCGCGCAGGCCCTCTTCGACGGTCACGGCGAGGCCGAGGCGGTCGGCGACGGCCGCGGCGGTCTCCCGGCAGCGGCGCAGCGGGGAGCTGACGACCGTCTGGATCGTGCCGCGCGCGGCCAGCGCCTCGGCCACGGCGGCGGCCTGGCGGCGGCCGGCCGGGGACAGTTCGGGGTCGCTGCCGCCGCTGCCGGAGAACCGCTTCTGCGGGGTGAGCGCGGTCTCGCCGTGGCGCAGCAGCACGAAGGTGGCGGGTGCGCCCATGTCGGGGCCCCAGCCCTGCCCCGCCGCGGGGGCGGCGGCCCGGTCGGGTTCCGCCGACGGGACCGGTGCGTCCTCGGCGGCGGCCTCCGGCGCCGGGAACGGCGTGCCGGTGCCGCGGGACGCGGCCAGGGCTGCGCGGGCCGCCGCGGCGCCCGCGGTGGCGTCCCCGGGCGGGCCGGACGGCGGCGGGGTGGACAGCGACCGGGCCGCGGACGTGTCGAGGGCGGCGGTGGAGGCCGACGGCTCCCACTGCGCGCCGCGCTTGCCCGCGTCCATCGCCTCGTTGGCGAGCCGGTCGGCGTGCTTGTTGCGCTCGCGCGGGATCCACTCGTACGTCACCTGGGCGCGCGGCAGGATCCGCGCGGCCTCGGCGGCGAGCGGCTTCATGTCGGGGTGCTTGATCTTCCAGCGGCCGGACATCTGCTCGACGACGAGCTTGGAGTCCATCCGGACCAGGACGACCGCGTCCGGCGCGAGGTCACGGGCCGCCGTGAGCCCGGCGATCAGGCCCTTGTACTCGGCCACGTTGTTCGTCGCGACGCCGATGTACTCGGCGCGCTCGGCCAGCGTCTCGCCGGTGGCCGGATCGAGGACGACCGCGCCGTACCCGGCGGGCCCGGGGTTGCCCCGGGACCCGCCGTCCGCCTCCACGACGAAGCGCGGCATCAGATGCCCGAGTCGGCCGTACGGACGAGGATGCGGCCGCAGTTCTCGTGGCGGACGACCTGGTCGCGGGCCGCGGCCTTGATCTCGTTGACCTCGGCCATGTCGAGCTCCAGGCGGCAGCCCTCGCAGCGGCGCTGGTAGAGGCGGGCGGCGCCGACGCCGCCCTGCTTGACGCGGATCTTCTCGTACAGGGCCATCAGGTCGGCGGGCATCGAGGTGACGATCACCTCGCGGTCCTTGGTGACCTTGGCGACCTCGGCGTCGATCTCGGCGGTGGCCGCGTCGCGGCGCTCGGTGGCGTCGGCGGTCTTGGTCTCCAGGCCGGAGACGCGTCCGGTGAGCTCGGAGACGCGCTCCTGGGCGGCCTCCAGACGCTCCATGACCTCCAGGACCACGTCCTCCAGGTCGCCCTGGCGCTTGGCGAGGGAGACCACCTCGCTCTGCAGGTTCGCCAGGTCCCGGGCCGAGATGCCCACGCCGGAGTCGAGCCGCTGCTGGTCGCGGACCGCGCGCTGGCGCACCTGGTCGACGTCCTGCTCCGCCTTGGTCTGCTCGCGGGCCGTGTCGCTCGCCTGGGTCTGCGCGGCGACGAGCAGGTCGCGCTGCTGGCTCAGGTCCTTGGTGAGGGAGTCGAGCTCGGCGTGCTCGGGCAGCGACTTGCGCTTGTGGGCGAGCTGAGACAGCCGGACGTCCAGTGCCTGGACGTCGAGAAGTCGGATCTGGTCGGCGGGCTCGGCGTTCAGTTGGGGGCTCCAGAGATAGAAGGGGTGGTGACGGACGGCGCGTGCACCGTCCAGGGGTCGGTGACCGTGCGCGAGACGTGGGTGCGCAGACCCCAGCCGTGGCGCTCGGAGATGGCGTCGAGCTGCGCGGCGGCCTGTTCGCACCAGGGCCACTCGGTCGCCCAGTGGGCGGCGTCGACGAGGGCGAGCGGGCTCTGCTCGCGGGCCTCGGACACCGGGTGGTGGCGCAGGTCGGAGGTGACGAAGGCGTCCACGCCGGCGGCGCGGACCTCGGCGAAGAGGCTGTCGCCGGAGCCGCCGCTGACGGCGACGCGGCGGATCAGCGCGTCCGGGTCGCCGGCGACGCGGATGCCCTGGGCGGTCGGCGGCAGCCAGGCGGCGCACCGGGCGGCGAACTCGCGCAGGGTCTCGGGGCGGTCCAGTTCGCAGATCCGGCCGAGGCCGCGGCGGCCCTCGGGGTCGCTCGGATCGGGCACGAGCGGGCCGGTGATGCGCAGGTCCAGGGCGCCGGCGAGGGCGTCGGAGACGCCGGGATCGGCGGTGTCGGCGTTGGTGTGGGCGACGTGCAGCGCGATGTCGTTCCTGATCAGCGTGTGCACGACGCGGCCCTTGAAGGTGCCGGCCTCGACGGTGGTGGTCCCCCGCAGGTAGAGGGGGTGGTGGGTGATGATCAGGTCGGCGCCCAGTTCGACCGCCTCGTCGGCGATCTCCTGGACGGGGTCGACGGCGAAGAGGACCCGGGTGATCTCGGCGTCGGGGTCGCCGCAGACGGTTCCGACCGCGTCCCACTTCTCGGCCCGCGAGGGGGGCCAGAGAACGTCCAGCGCGGCGATGACTTCAGAGAGACGGGGCACGGGCCAAGGCTACCGTCCGCTGGTGGCGGCCCCGTCAGCCCGGGCCCGGGCCGGGGGCCCGCCGCCGCGGCGCAGCACAGTCGCCGCGCCGCTCAGGGGCGAATCGCCGGGCGGACACCCTTACGTGTGAAGCCGGGTTGGTCGTGTTGTTCGGCGCAGGCCCGAAAACTAGCTTCCTCCCCGGAGGTGACGGCCCGGATGACTGTCTGTGCCATCGAGATGACGACCACGGCCCCGTTCACGATCTCCGCGGACGGGTCGTACGCCGCCCGGCTCGCCGGGGAGGGCGAGGCGCGTTACGCGGAACGCTGGACCCTCGCCGGACCGGAGCCGTACGCGGTTCCGCTGCCCCTCGCGCAGCCCGAGGACGGCGACAGCGAGGTGCTGCCCCTCGCGGACGGGCGGGTGCTGATCCACCGGCGGGTCGCGGACCGCCACGCCTTCGCGCTGCTGTACCCGACGGGTGCCGCGGCCGGGCCGCGCACCGGGGAGCTCCAGCTGGGCGCGGTGGACGCGGAGGAGGGCGTACGGGTCACCCTGCTGCCGCCGTCCCCGGACGGGTGCGGCGCCTACGCCCTGGCGGCGGGTGAGACCTCGACCATGCTGTGGCAGGTGGCCGGCTGCGCGTTCGGGCCGCAGCGGATCGTGACGATCCCGGGACGCTGCTCGGGCGGTGTCTGGCTGGACCGGACGGGCCGGCTGCTGTCCCTGGACCGTGAGCTGGACGGCACCGCCAAGGCCGTGGCCGTGGACCTGGGCCGCGGCGGCGAGGTCACCCCGCTGCTGCAGATCACCGAGGACAGCGAGGACCGGCTGCTGCTGGCGGACCCGGACAGCGGGCTGCTGCTGATCCGCTCCGACGCTCCGGGTGAACCGCGCCTGGGCTGGGGGGTGCTCGGGAGTTCGCTCCCGGTCCGCTTCCCGGAGTGCCTGCGGCCCGCGGAGGCGCGTCCGTTCGCGGTGCAGCCCGGGCAGGCCCTGATGCCGGAGACCTGCGGGGTGGCGCTGTGGATGCCCGAGGGCGGCATCGGCCTGTGGCGGCCCGCCGACCGGCACGTCTTCCGTGTCGCCGCTCCGGCGGGCTGGCTGGCCGGCGGCGGGCTGTGGAGCGCGGACGGCCGCCTGCACCTTCCGTACGCGACGGCGGAGGTGCCCTGCGGGATCGTCGGCCTGAGCCTGCCGGCCGCCCCTCCGGCGCCGGTGCGGCTGGATCCAGGGCCCGCGGCCGCGGCCGCGCCCGGACCGGCGGCCCCCCGCCCGGTGCCCCTCCAGCAGGCCCCGCTGGCGGGGCGGTAGCGGAGGGGGTGCGGGGCGGCGGGATCGGTCCGGGCGCGGTGGTGCCCGGCGGGTGCCCGGTGCTCAGGCGTGCTTGAGCCCGAGCACCTCCGTGGCCGCGAAGGTCTCGTTCGCGGGCCGGGTCGCGTAGTGGGCGGTCAGGACCTCGTCGAGCTCCTCGTAGGAGAAGGCCTCCTTGCCGGTGTCGAACTTGGCGGCGACCTTCGGGCGGTCCATGACGACGACGATGCCGCCGTGGACGACGAACAGCTGCCCGTTGGCCCGGGCCGACGCGGGTGAGGCCAGGTAGCCGACGAGCGGGGCCACGTGCTCGGGTGCGAGGGGGTCGAGGCGGCCCTCCTCGGGGAGCTCGAAGCCGGCGAAGACGTCCTCCGTCATCCGGGTCCGGGCGCGCGGGCAGATCGCGTTGGCGGTCACCCCGTACTTGGCGAGGGCCAGGGCGGTGGACGTGGTCAGGCCCACGATGCCGCCCTTCGCCGCCGCGTAGTTCGGCTGGCCGGCCGAGCCGCCGAGGAAGGCCTCGGAGGAGGTGTTGACGATCCGGCCGTAGACGGGGCCGCCGGCCGCCTTGGACCGTTCCCGCCAGTGCGCGGACGCGAAGTGGGTGGTGTTGAAGTGGCCCTTGAGGTGGACCCGGATGACCGAGTCCCATTCCTCCTCCGACATCGAGAAGATCATCCGGTCGCGGAGGATGCCGGCGTTGTTGACCAGGACGTCGAGCTTGCCGAAGGTGGCGACGGCCAGCCCGACCAGCTCGCGGGCCTGCTCGAAGTCGGCCACGTCGCCGAGGTGCGCCACGGCCTGCCCGCCCGCGGCCCGGATCTCCTCGGCCACCTCCTGTGCGGGGGCCGCGGAGGCCTCCCCGGAGCCGTCCCGGCCGGGCTGGCCGAAGTCGTTGACGACCACGCTCGCGCCGAGCCGGGCCAGCTCGATCGCCTCGGCCCGGCCGAGCCCGCGGCCCGCGCCCGTGACGACGGCGCTGAGCCCCTCAAGTGGCAGTGACATCCGTACGGTTCCCCTCGGAGTCGGGTCAGAGTTCGATGCACGTGCGCAGGGCGACGCCCGTGCGCATCTGGTCCAGGGCGTCGTTGACCTCGGCGAGGCCCACCCGGTGCGTGATCAGGTTCGCCAGGTCGATCCGGCCGGCCCGCCAGAGCTCGATGGTGCGCTCGTAGGAGCGGAGCACGTCGCCGCCGCCGTACATGGACGGCAGGATCTTCTTCTCGTCGAAGAACAGCGAGAACATGTTGATCTGGAAGTTGTCGTCGAGGGCGCCCGCCCCGACCACCACGACCGAGCCGCCGCGCCGGGTCATCTCGTAGGCCTTCTGCACGGTCGCGGACCTGCCGACGACCTCGAAGACGTAGTCGAATCCCTCCCCTGAGGTGATCCGGTTCTTGGCGTCGGCGAACTCCTCCGGGGAGACCGCCTCGGTGGCGCCGAAGCGCAGGGCCGCCTCGCGGCGCGAGGCCACCGGGTCGACGGCGACGATCTGGGCCGCGCCCTGCACCTTGGCGCCCTGGATCACGGAGATGCCCACGCCGCCGCAGCCGATGACGGCGACGGAGGAACCGGCCTCCACACGGGCGGTGTTGACGGCGGCCCCGATGCCGGTGGTGACGCCGCAGCCGATCAGGGCCGCGATGTCGAAGGGCAGCTCGTCGGGGATGGGGACGGCGCAGGCGGCCGGGACCACCATCTCCTCGGAGAAGGTGCCGGTGCCGGCGAAGCCGAAGATGTCGCCGGTACCGCGCCGGAAGTTGGGGGTGGCGACGTTCCCGAAGGCCTCCAGGCACAGGTGGCCCTGGCCGCGCCGGCAGGAGGGACAGCGGCCGCACGGCGGCAGCCAGCAGACCAGGACCCGGTCGCCGATCGCGTGGCCGGTGACGCCGTCGCCGATGTCGGTGATCACTCCGGATCCCTCGTGGCCCGGGACGAAGGGGGCGGGCTGGGGCAGTACGCCGCTCATCGCGGACAGGTCGGAGTGGCACAGGCCGGTGGCCTTGATCCGGATCCGCACCTTGCCGGGGCCGAAGCCCACGGCCTCCATGTCGTCGACGACTTCCAGCTTGTCCTGGCCGATCTCGCTCTGCAGTGCTGCGCGCACGGTGCGGCTCCTGTCGGTGCTGTCCGGGAGAAGGGGGGTGTCACGCGTGGTCGACGACGGTGTCGGCGAGGACCGGCGCGTCGTCGCGTTCGACGGCGGTCACCGACACCAGGACGCGGCCGGGCTCCTGCCACATCCGGATGCGCAGGGTCTCGCCCGGGAAGACGATCCCGGCGAAGCGCGTCCGGTAGGCGCGGACCCGGGAGACGTCCCCGCCGAGGGCGGTGTCCACGACGGCCTTGAGGGTCATGCCGTACGAGCACAGGCCGTGCAGGATCGGCTGCTCGAAGCCGGCCAGCTTGGCGAACTCGGGGTCGGCGTGCAGCGGGTTCCAGTCGCCGGAGAGGCGGTACAGCAGGGCCTGTTCCTCGCGGATGCGGCGCTCCTCGACCCGGTCGGGCGCCCGCTCGGGCAGCTCCTCCCGGACGGAGGGGCCGCGCTCGCCGCCGAAGCCTCCCTCGCCCCGGATGAAGATCTGCGCGTCGCTGGTCCACAGCGGCCCGTCGGCGTCCGCGACCTCGGAGCGCAGCACGACGACGGCGGCCTTGCCCTTGTCGTAGACGGCGGCGACCCGGGAGCTGGAGGTGGCCCGCCCCTTGACCGGGATGGGCCGGTGCAGCTCGATGGAGTGGCCGCCGTGCAGGACGTTCGCGAGGTCGACCTCGATGCCGGGCTGGCCGAGGCCGCCGAGCATGGCCATGCCGGCCCCGGCGACGGTCGCGAAGCTGGGCAGGACGTGCAGCCTGGATTCGAGGGTGTAGCGCAGTTCGTCGGGGTCGGTGGCCGGCAGGCCCGCGCCGAGGCCGAGGTGGTAGAGCTGGATGTCCTTGTGGTCCCAGCCGATCTCCCCCGGTCGGGGGTCGGCGGCGAGGGCCCTTGCGGCATCGATCGGCATGTGGATGCGGCTCCCTGTCGTCGGAAGGTCGGGAAAATCGCTGCCCTGGAAGACCTCGGCGCGACCGTCCGCACCGTCGGCCGCACCGAGGTCGTCTGCGGGCCGGTTCTAGAACGCGTTCTAGGGTCGGCCGGTGAGGGAATGTATAACGCACGCCCCCTCACTTGGGAAGACTCCTGACTTCACGTCAGATAGGCTTTCCGGGTGGACGAAATGCCCGTGGAACACCGCCGGGGCCGCGCCCTGCGGGTGCTGCTGGACCCGCCGAATCCGGCCCTGGCGCTGCAGCTCGGCCTCCAGCCCGACATCGAGGTCGTATGGGACCTCATGGCCCGCCCGGCGGTCGCGCTCGTGGAGGATCCCGGCACGGTGACGGCCCTGCTCGCGGACGACCCGGAGTGCCGGGTCCTGGTCCTGACCGGCTCGGCCCATCCGGGCCTGGCGGCCTCCGTCCTCGCCGCCGGCGCGGCGGGGCTGGTGCTGCGCGACGGCCCCGTCGAGGAGCTGGCGGACGCCGTCCGCCGCGCTTCGACGGGCGAGACGGTGGTCGATCCCGCCCTGGGGTGAATCCTTTCGGGGTGCCCCCGCCTCCTGTGTACGTGACCGACACCGAGGTCGGCACCCGAACTGGAGGTCTGACGTGATCACTGCCCTCGTCGTCGCCGGCGCCGCCGTCCTGCTGTGCGCCTGCACCGTCACCGTACTGCGCAAGCGGGGCCGGGCCCGTGGCTGAGCGGAACTGGCCCGACGACGCCCTGATCGTCGCCGCGCAGGCCGGCGACCTCGACTCGCTCACCGCGCTGGTCGCCGGATCGCATCCGAACGTACGGCGCTTCGCGCACTCGCTGTGCGCCTCGACCGAGGACGCCGAGGACGCGGCGCAGGAGGCGCTGATCATCCTGTACCGGAAGATCGGCATGCTCCGGGCCACCGGGGCCCTGGCCTCGTGGATGTTCCGCATCGTCCGCAACGAATGCCTGCGCCGGGCCCGGCTGGCGCCGCGCGAGCGCGAGCGCGCGGAGCTCCCCGACACCGCGGTGATGTCCGCCGAGGACGAGGTGCTGAGGAGGCTGGAGGCGGGGCGGGTGGCGGAGGCGATCGCCGGACTCCCGGCCGACCAGCGGCGCGTCCTGGTGATGCGGGACCTCCAGGGCCACAGCGGGCGGGCGACCGCCGACGCGCTCGGCCTGAGCACGGCCGCGATGAAGTCGCGGCTCCACCGCGCCCGTACGGCCCTCCGGCACAGCCTGCACGGCCCCTTCGACCACGCGCCGGGAGGCGACCATGCCCGTCACTGAACGCACCACGGTCCTCGACCCCGTCCCCGCGGACCGCCCGGGGTGGGACAACCACGCCGGATCCCGGTCCGGCGCCGGATCCCGCTCCGGGTCCCGCGCCGGGTCCGGCTTCGCGAGCGCGTCCGTACCGCGCCACCTGGCCCGCGGCGCGGTGGGCTTCGGCTCGCTGATCGCGGCCTTCGCCCTCCTCCCGGTGTTCGGCCCGGCCACCCTGCTCCTCGCCCCGGTCGGCGTGGTCGCGCTGCGCGGCTGCCCGATGTGCTGGGCGATCGGCCTGGCCGAGACCGTCTCCCGCGGCCGGCTCCGCCGCGAGTGCACGGACGGCGTCTGCGAACTGAAACCGGTCGCACGAAAGCCCGGGACCGCATAGGGCGACGCGAGGGCCGGGGCCGGGCCCGGGCCGGATGGTCAGCGGCGCAGCAGGGTCACCACCGCCGCGCCGCCCAGGCCGATGTTGTGCGCGAGGCCGACGCGGGCTCCCGCGACCTGCCGGGCGCCCGCCTCGCCCCGCAGCTGCCACACCAGCTCCGCCGCCTGCGCCAGCCCCGTCGCGCCGAGCGGGTGGCCCTTGGAGATGAGCCCGCCGGAGGGGTTCACCACCCACCGGCCCCCGTACGTCGTCGCGCCGCTCTCCACCAGCTTGCCCGCGGCCCCGTCCTCGCACATGCCCAGCGCCTCGTACGTCAGCAGCTCGTTGATCGAGAAGCAGTCGTGCAGCTCCACCACGTCCACGTCCTCGATGCCCAGCCCGGACGCCTCGTACGCCTGCCGGGCCGCCGCCGCGCTCATCGGCTTGCCGACCACGTCGATGCAGGATCCCGACGCGAAGGACTCCTGCGTGTCCGTCGCCATCGCCTGCCCGACGATCTCCACCGCCTTGTCGTGCAGGCCGTGCGCGACGAGGAACCGCTCCGACACCACCAGCGCCGCCGCCGCGCCGTCCGAGGTAGGCGAGCACTGGAGTTTCGTCAGCGGTGCGTGGATCTCCTTCGCCGCGAGGATCTCCTCCACCGAGTACACGTCCTGGAACTGCGCGTTCGGGTTGTTCGCCGAGTGCCGGTGGTTCTTCGCGCCGACCGCCGCCAGCTGCGCGGGCGTGGTCCCGTGGCGCTCCATGTGCTCCCGCGCCGCGTTGCCGAAGATCTGCGCCGTGGGCGGGGACATCTCGAAGCCGTGGCCCGCGGCCATGATCCCGTAGTGCCGGGCCACCGGTGACGTCTTGAAGGATTCATCAGCGGCTCCGCCGCGGGCCCCACCGTCGGCGCCCCCGCCCAGCGCGCCGCGCTTCATCTTCTCGAAGCCCAGCGCCAGCACGCAGTCGCTCAGCCCGCCCTCCACGAACTGCCGCGCCAGCATCAGCGCCGTCGATCCCGTCGCGCAGTTGTTGTTGACGTTGTAGACCGGCACCCCGCTCAGCCCGAGTTCGTACGCCGCGCGCTGGCCGGCCGTGGACGCCTGGAAGCAGTACCCGACCGGCACCTGCTGCACCAGCCCGTAGTCCACGCCCGCGTCCGCGAGCGCCGCGGACCCGGCCTCCTTCGCCATGTCCCAGTACTGCCAGTCCCGCGACTCGGGCTTCTCGAACTTGGTCATGCCCACGCCCACGATGTACGACTTCATGCCCCTGCTCATGCCCTGGTGTCCCTTCAGTCCCGCGGAAGGCCGAGGATCCGCTCGGCGACGACGTTGAGCTGGACCTGTGTGGTGCCCCCGGCGATGGTCAGGCAGCGGGACATGAGCATCCCGTGCACCGCCCGCTCCCCCGCTCCTTCGCACACGGCTCCCGCCGGCCCCAGCAGTTCGAGCGCGAGCTCGGCGGTCCGCTGCTGGTGCGGGGTCTGGACGAGTTTGCGCACCGAGGCGCCCGCGCCCGGTTCGAGGCCCGAGACCTGCTGGAGGGTGGTGCGCAGGGCGATGCAGGCCAGGGCGTGGGCCTCGGCGGCGAGGGCGCCGATCCGGGCCCGGTGGGTGTCGTCGAGTCCGGCGGCGCGCGCCAGGAGCGCTTCCAGGCCGGTGTCGAAGGTCATCTGGTCGGCCATGTGGACGCGTTCGTTCCCGAGGGTGTTGCGGGCGACCTTCCAGCCTTCGTCGGCGGCGCCGACCAGCGCGTCGGCGGGCAGGCGCACGTCGTCGAACCAGACCTCGTTGAAGAGGGCCTCGCCGGTGATCTCCTTGAGCGGGCGGACGTCGATGCCGGAGGTGTTCCTCATGTCGACGACGAAGTAGCCGAGCCCCTTGTGCTTGGGGGCGTCCGGGTCGGTCCGGGCGAGCAGGATGCCGAAGTCGGCGCTGTGCGCGGAACTCGTCCACACCTTCTGCCCGTTGACCACCCAGGAGCCGTCGGCCGCCCGCTCGGCCCGGGTGCGCAGGGAGGCCAGGTCGGAGCCCGCGTCCGGCTCGGAGAAGAGCTGGCACCAGGTGATGTCCCCGCGCAGGGTGGGGAGTGCGTAGGCGTCGCGCTGCGCCTGCGTCCCGTAGGCGAGCAGCGAGGGCACGACCCAGGTGGCGATCCCGAGGTCGGCGAGGCGGACGCCCGCCGCGGCGAGTTCCTGCTGCACGACGAGCTGCTCGACGGGGCCGGCGCCGAGGCCGTGGGGGGCCGGGAGGTAGGGGGCCGCGTAGCCGGTGGGGGCGAGGGCCCGCCGGGCGGCGGCCGGGTCGAGGCCGCGGGCGTCCGCGATGGCGGCCCTGGCCCTGGCGCGGTGGGTCTCGGCCTCGGGCGGCAGTTCCAGGCGCAGTTCGCGCCGGGCTCCGGCCGCCGCGCAGTGCACGGCCCGCAGCCGGTGGCCGTCGCCGGGGCCGAGGAGCTGGCGGGCGACGAGCGCCCGCCGGAGGTGGATGTGGGCGTCGTGCTCCCAGGTGAAGCCGATCCCGCCGAGGATCTGGATGCAGTCCTTGGCGCAGGTGTAGGCGGCGTCCAGGGCGGTGCCGGCGGCGAGCGCGGCGACGAGGGAGCGGACGCCGGGCGGTTCGTCCATGGCCTGGGCGGCGTCCCAGGCGAGGGCCCGGGCCTGTTCGAGCCGGACGAGCATGTCGGCGCACAGGTGCTTGACCGCCTGGAACCGTCCGATGGGCCGGCCGAACTGTTCGCGGACCTTGGCGTGCGCGGTGGCGGTGTGCAGGGCCCAGGCGGCGGTACCGCAGGCGTCGGCGGCGAAGAGGGTGCAGGCCAGGTCGCGGACGAGGGCCGCGTCCAGGTCGAGCAGCCGGTCGGCGGCCACGGCCGTCCCACGGGCCCGGACCTCGGCGGTCGGCCGGGTCGGGTCGGCGCTTTCGTGCGGGCGGATGTCGAGGGCCGCGGCGTCCACGGCGAACCATCGGATGCCGTGCGCGGCCTCGGCGGCGAGCAGGACGAGGTCGGCCTCGCCGGCGCCGAGGACGGGCGGGGCCTCGCCGTCGAGCAGGTGGCCGCCGCCCTCGACGGGGACGGCGGTGAGGGTGCCGGGGCCGAGGGCGACCGCGCCGACCCGCCCGGCGAGGGGTTCGGCGCCGGCGCGCTGCAGCAGTACGGAGGCCAGCGCGCTCGGCAGGTAGGCGCCGGGCAGCGCGGCCCGGGCGGCCTCCTCGACGACGACGGCCAGGTCGAGCAGGGTGCCGCCGTCCAGGTGGGGATCCAGCAACCCGGAGTCCGCGAGCGCGTCCCAGTAGGCGGGCCGCACCCCGGTGCGCGGCGGGGTGTCGAGGAGCTTGCGCACGTCCTCGGGCGGCACGGTCCGCGCGGCCCACCCGCGCACCGCCTCGGCCAACTCCCGCTGTTCTTGCGTGATTCCGATGCCCATGCGCGGCAGACTAGAACACGTTCCAATCTGACGGAAGGTCAGAAGAAGCCCGTTCTCGCGGAACGCACCGCGCCGGCCCGGCTCAGGTGCCGCGGAGCCCGCGCGGGCCGGATCGACGCCCGGGGACCCCCCGTCCGGCCCCTCGTAGGGTGGGGGACATGAACGACGACCAGTTCGTGGCCCTGTTCCACGCCCTGGACCGGCTGCCCGGACCGGACCACCTGGAGTTCCCCGACGGTTTCGACCACGACGCGGCCGAGGAACGGGCGACGGCGCTGCTGACCCGCCTCGGCGAGGACATCGGGCCGTGCCTCCTCGGCGGGGCGCAGGACGCCGCCTCCTACTTCTCCGTCGCCGTACCGGCCGAGGCGACCGAGGCGGGAGTGCTCCTCTGCGTGCGGCTGAGCAATTTCGGCGGCCTGGCCGTGGTCACCACGCCGGGGCCCGCCGACCACGACGACCTGGCCCACGCCGTGCGGGACGGGGCCCTGTCCGAGGCCGACCGCGGCCGGGTCGAGGCCGCCCTGTCCGATCTCGGCTGCACGCTGGTCCCCCAACGGCTCCTCCACCGGCGCTACGACGGCGTGACCCGCCTCACCGACGACGGCGACACCTTCCTCGGCTACGGCGTCCACGCGGGCCGCGCCACGTGGTGGACCCGCTTCTTCGAACACCTCTGACGTTCCCGCGCGGGCTCATGCGCGGGTCAGCGGGGTCTCGGACGCGACGCGGGTCAGTTTCTCCGGGTTGCGGACGTAGTAGAGGCCCGTGATGCGGTCGTCCTCCACGCTGATCGCGATGACGCCGTCGAGCTCGCCCTCCCGGTGCACGAGCAGCGCCGGACTGCCGTTCGCCGTGGTGAGCGTGAACGCCATCGTGCCCCCGCGCACGGCCAGGCGGCCGGCGACGAAACGGGCCACCTTGTCGGCGGTGACGATCGGCCGCACCGCGGCCTTGCGCAGGCCCCCGCCGTCGGTCAGCAGGACCGTCTCGGGCGCGAGGACGTCGAGGAGCCCCTGGAGGTCGCCCGTCTCCAGGGCGAGCCGGAAGGACTCCATGACCGCCCGCGTCTGCCCCGGGGACACCGCCGCCCGGGGGCGGCGCGCGTCCACGTGACGGCGCGCGCGGTGCGCGATCTGCCGGACGGCGGCGGGTGTCTTGCCGACGGCGGCCGCGATCTCCTCGTAGCCGACGTCGAAGGCCTCCCGGAGCACGAACACGGCGCGCTCGGTCGGCGACAGCGTTTCGAGGACGAGCATCATCGCCATCGACACGCTCTCCGCCAGCTCGACGTCCTCGGCCACGTCCGGCGCGGTGAGCAGCGGCTCGGGCAGCCAGGGCCCGACGTACGCCTCGCGCCGCCGGCTCGCGGTGCGCAGCCGGTTCAGGGCCTGCCGGGTCGTGATCCGCACCAGGTACGCCCGCGGGTCGGCCACCTCCGCCAGGTCCACCTTCACCCAGCGCAGCCAGGTTTCCTGGAGGACGTCCTCCGCGTCGGCCGCCGAACCGAGCATCTCGTACGCGACGGTGAAGAGCAGGTTCCGGTGGGCGACGAAGGAATCGGTCGCCGGGTCGTGCGCTTCCACTGCGAGTCCCCTCGTCCTCATGGTTCCTAGGCCGCCGGACCGGTGGCGGGGGCCGCGGCCGGGGCGCCGGGCCCACCGACGATTCCGGCCTGCCGCAGCCGGTTCTGGCGCACCCCGCCGCCCGACACCCGGTGCAGACGGTACGAGCCCGGCTCGCGCGCCTCGTCGGCCAGGTGCTTGACCACCCCGGCGCACACGAACTCCTTGAGCTTCGCGCCCGGCCGCCCGGCCACGTGGAACCACAGGGCGACGTCGTTCCTGTGCGCGAACTGGAAGATGCCGCGCTGCCGCCCCAGGCTGATGCACTGACCCGCGAACACGGTGTTCAGGGTCTCCGGCCGCTCCCCCGCGATCCGGCTGAGGACCGTGTCCGCGGCCCGGGCGCCCAGCGGCATCGCCGCCTGGCAGCTCATCCGCGGCGGCAGGCCCGACGGCGCCGCCGAGTCCCCGGCCGCGACGATCCGTACGTCGTCCACGCTGGTCAGCGTCTCGTCCGTGAGCAGGCGCCCCAGGGCGTCGGTGGTCAGCCCGCTGTACGCCGCCAGGTCCGGCACGCCGAAGCCGGCGGTCCAGATCGTCACCTCGCTCGGCAGCATGCGGCCGTCCCGGAGCTCCACGGCGTCCCGGGTCACGGCCGTCACCCGCGCGTCGGCGCCTTCGAGCACGGTCACGTCCAGGGCCGCCATCCGCCTGGCGACCGCGCGCCGCCCCCGGTCGTGCAGGTACGGGCCGAGCACCCCGCCGCACACCAGCGTGACCCGGCGCCCCTGCTCGGCGAGTTCGGCCGCCGTCTCGATCCCGGTCGGCCCGGCCCCGACGACCGTCACGGGGGCGGCCTGCGCCGCGGCACCGAGGACCGGCTTCAGCCGCCGCGCCTCCTCCAGGGAGGCGATCGGAAAGGCGAACTCGGCCGCGCCCGGCACCGAGGGGTCGGCACTGCCGCTGCCGACCGCGTAGACGAGGTAGTCGTAGCCGATCGTGCCGCCGACGGCGAGGTTCACGGCCCGGCCGGCCGCGTCGATCCGGGTCACGGTGTCCACGACCAGCCGGACCCCGTCGGCCAGCACGTCGCGGTAGTCGACGACGGCGTCGTCGCTGCCGCCGACCAGCTGGTGCAGCCGGATCCGGTGGACGAAGGACGGCCGCGGGTTGACCAGCGTCACGTGCACGCCCTCGCGCGCGGTGAGCCGGTTGGCCGCCATGACCCCGGCGTACCCGCCGCCGATCACGACGACCTCGGTGCCCGCGGCGCCCGCCGCGCCCTCGGTGTGCCCCGTGCTGTGCGCGTTCGCGTCCATGGTCTCTCCCGGGCCGGTTCCTGTGTGCTCGTACGCCCTTGAGACACCGCGCCCCCGAATCCTGTGACAACGTGTGAGCCGGATCACTCCGCAGCCCGGATCAGCGGCTGCGCGACGCCGCCTTCAGGGCTGCCCGGGCGACCTCCTTGGCCTTCTCCTGGCAGGCCGGCGTCTCGTACGAGGCCTTGTGCAGGCCGACCCAGACGGAGAGGTTGCCCTCGCGCACGGCGAGGCCGCAGGCCCAGTCGGCACCGCGGTCCACCCAGTACGCCTCGGTCCCGAAGCCCACGTCGGCCGCCGTCCGCTCGGCCGCGTCCACCCGGAACCGGCCGCGCTGGGCGCCCGCGTCGGCCGTCGTGTCCCCGCCGAGGCTCAGCTCCCAGCGCACCAGCGCGCGGGGTGCACCGGTGGACGCGTTGCCGTTCCAGGTGCAGCCCGTCCGTACGCCCCAGCCCTCCTGGGAGCGCGTGTCGAGCGACGGCGCGGGATTCTTCAGGGGCATCCGCCCGCGCACCTCCGGGCAGGTGGGGGTGCGCGTGTAGGCGACGGGGTCGTTCGCCCGGTCCCGTACGTACGCCACCACGCCGGTCCCGGCCACGAGGAGCACCCCGGCCGCCGCCAGGGCCGCCACCCGCCGCCGACCGCCCCACCGGGGCCGGTCCCCGCCCCGGTCCCGGCCCTGGTCCTGGTCCTGGTCCTGTGGCGGCGGAAACGTTCCGGTGGGCCGCTGCGGCGGATCCTTCGGCAACGGCTCCGCGGCCCGGGGCAGGGGCAGGGTCTCCGATGCGGGCCCGGTCACGGAGTCCGGCGCGGGGCCCTCCGCGTCCCGCCCCCGGAGCAGCCCCTCGATCCTCGCCCGCTGCTCGGCGGCCATCCCGTACACGGCCGACGGCCACTGCCGCCCCGCCGGTGTCACCGGACCGATCAGCTCCCGCAGCTCCGCGGGCGACGGCCGGTCCTGCGGATCCTTCGCCAGGCACCGCGCGACCAGACCGCGCAGCCCCTCCGGGACACCACTCAGGTCGGGCTCCGCGTGCACCACGTCGTACAGCGTCCGCAGGGTGGAGGGCCCGACGAAGGGGCTGCGGCCCGTCGCGGCCATGGCCAGCACGGACCCGAGCGAGAAGACGTCGGAGGCCGGCGTGAGCGGCTTGCCCTCGGCCTGCTCGGGAGACATGTACGCGGGTGAGCCGACCACCCAGCCCGTACGCGTCAGCCCGGTGTCGCCCTCGGCCCCGCCGTCCGCCTCCCGCGCGATCCCGAGGTCGATGACGCGGACCCCGTCCTCCGCGAGCAGCACGTTGTCCGGTTTCAGGTCCCGGTGCACGAGCCCGGCCCGATGGATCTCGGCCAGGGCCGACGTCAGTCCCGCGGCGAGCCGGCGTACGACCTCCTCCGGCAGCACCCCGACCGCCTTGACCACGGCCCCGAGCGAGGGCCCGGCCACGAACACCGAGGCCAGCCACGGCGTCGGCGCGTCCGGATCGGCGTCGATCACGGCCGCCGTGTACGCCCCGGACACCTTGCGCGAAGCGGTGACCTCCCGCCGGAAACGGGCCCGGAAGGCCTCGTCGTCGGCGAAGTGCGCCAGCACCTGCTTGACGGCCACGAGCCGCCCGTCGGGCCCTGCGCACAGCAGCACCCGCCCCATACCGCCCTGCCCGAGCACCCCGACCGTCTCGAACGGCCCCACGTGCGTCGGCCCGCCCGCCCCCATGCGTTCCATGCCCCGATCCCCCTCCCGAGTCGGGAGCGGATCATACAGAGACGGACCTCACGAACGCGGCGAAAGCCGCGGGGCGCACGGTGAAAACGGGCCCACCGGGAACCTTGGAATCCCGCACGGCGACGAGGCAGGGCTGCGCGGCGACCTCGACACAATCACCGCCGGTGTCACCGCTGTACGAAGCCTTGCGCCATGCCAGGGCCCCGATCGGGGCGCATTCGACGCACTCCCCGCCGGTGTCGGCGCTGTACGAGGACTTACGCCACGTCGCGCCGGCCAAGTGCTGGTTGGTGTCCATAGCGCTCCTCCATCACTCGGGCGATCAGAGCCGCCGAGTCTTCCAGAGAGAGCGCAGCGGCCTGCAAATGATCGTATCGGAGCGAACCCTCCCTGAGGGCTTGTGGATTGGCCGTCATATGACCCTGTACGAAGTCCTCGGTGTAGACGATGTCCGGATCATTGTCGAACCGAAGGGTGGTGAATGTTCCGGGCAACCCGGCATGGGCGCCCGCCTCGAACGGCAGGATCTGCACCCTCACCCACTCCCGCCCCCTCAAGCCCAGAAGGTGGGCCAGCTGGCCCCGCATGACCTCCCGGCCGCCGATCTCCTGGTGCAGTACCGCCTCGCTCAACACGACCCACATCAATGGCGGGTTCTCTCGGTCGAGGACCCTCTGCCGCTCCATTCGGGCAGCCACCTTGGCGTCGAGCTCACCCTCGCTCCGCACCCCGAGGACCGCCCGCGCGTACTCCTCCGTCTGCAGCAGCCCGTACACCAACTGCGCCTGGAAGGTGGAGATGTACGCCGCCCGGGCCTCCATCTCCGCGTACGCCTGGAACCACGTCGGCAGCACGCTCCGCAGGACCAGGCCCACCAGCCGCGAGAAGTGGCCGCCCGTGTCCAGGGCCGCGTCCACCCGCTCGGAGAAGTCCCGCGTGGGCACCCGGCGGCCGTTCTCCACCATGCCGATCAGAGAGCCCGTGCAGAAGATGATCGAGCCGAGCTGTGCCTGCTTCAGGCCCGCCGCCTCTCTCAGGCGGCGCAGCTCGTAGCCGTAGTAGTCCAGCGGCGAGGCGCTCGGATCGATGTCGCGGGCCTGGACCACGGGACGGTCACCCCCAAGTTCACGCTGTGCGGCGTTCCTTCACTCCGTGGCCGAGCGTAGCCATCCGGGACACCTCCCGGTGACCCGATTCCCCGGACGGGGCGGGCTCTCGGCGATAATGCCCACGTGGGGGAACTGATCGAAAACCGGTACGCACTGGAGGAGTTGCTCGGCCGGGGCGGCTTCGGCGAGGTGTGGCGGGCCGAGGACGGGCGGGTGGGGCGGCGGGTCGCCGTCAAGATCGGCTATCCGCAGACGCCCGAGGAGAGCCGCCGCTTCGAGCGGGAGGCCAGCCTCGCCGGAAGCCTCGCCCACCCCAACGTCGCCACGGTCCACGACTTCGGCCGGATCGAACGGGACGGGCGCGATGCCGTCTTCCTGGTGATGGAGCTGCTGCGCGGCCGCAGCCTGGCCCAGGTGCTGGCGGACGGCGTGCCGCCGCTCGCGGACGCCCTGGAGTGGGCCGGGCGCATCGCGGACGCGCTCGGGGCCGCCCACGCCGCCGGGATCGTCCACCGGGACGTCAAGCCCGCCAACGTGATGATCACCGAGGCGGGCGCGGTGAAGGTCCTCGACTTCGGGATCGCCAAGGCCGGTTCCGCGTCCGGATCCGGGGGCGGGACGGATCTGACCGGCACCGGGATGGTCATCGGCTCGTTCCCGTACATGGCGCCCGAGCGCTGGACCGGCGGGGCCGGCGGGGTGCCCGTCGACGGGCGGGCCGACCTGTACGCGCTGGGCTGCGTCCTCATGGAACTGCTCACCGGCAGCCGGCCGTTCGCCGCCCGCGAGATGCACGAACTGCTCGCCCAGCACCTCACCGCCGAACCGCCCGTGCCGAGTTCGCTGCGGGCGGGGCTGCCGGCCGTACTGGACTCCCTCGTGCGGGAGTTGCTGGCGAAGGACCCGCGCGAACGGCCCGCGGACGCGGCGGAGGTCTCCCGGCAGCTCGCCGAGGCCGCGCGCGACGGAGCCCCGGGGCGGCCCGCAGCCGTGACGTACCCGCCGCCGCCCGCGTACGCGCCCACTGTGCACACCGCGGCCGACGACGCGGTCCGGCTGATGCTGGAGCGGCGGCTGACGCGGTTGCTGGAGGACTCCCCGGCCGACGTCGTCGACCGGCTCGCCGTGCTGGTCGCCGACCTGACCGAGGAGGTGGGCGCGCAGGACGCGCTCACGGTCCGCGCCGCCTGCCACCGGGCCCTGCGGGTCCGCCGGCAGTCCCCGACCGACCTGGAGCGGATCCTGCCGCGCATGGTGCGGGCCCTGGGCCTGGAACACCCGGACACGATCACCGCCCGTGCCACCTGGGTCGGCGAGGCCGCCGCCTTCGGGCCCGGTGACGGCCGCCGCCACGAGGAGGAGCTGCGCGAACTCGTCGCGCAGGCCGGGAGGGTGTTCGGCGCGCACGGCGCCGTGACGCTGACCGCCCGCTACCACCTGGCCTCGGCCATGCACCGCGGCGCCCGCGACCGCGACGGCCAGTGGGACGCGCGCACCCGGGAGCGGGCCGAGAGCGAACGCGCCTGGCTGGGGCCGCTGCTGCCCGACCTGGAATGGGCGATGACGGCGGACGACCCCGTCCTGCTGGACGTACGGCGCAGGCTCGCCCACGACGCCTGGCTGGTCGGTGACTCCGCGGGCGCCGCCGAGCTCTACTGGCGCCTCTTCCCGAACCTCGCCGAACTCGCCGAGCACGGAGACCCCGAGGTGGCCCACCGCGTGCTGCGCAGCATCGGCGAGGCGGGGGACCCCGTGAGCGCGCTGGCGCACATGGACCTGCTGCTGCACCGGCTGCCGTTCCTGAGCGGCAGCCAGTGGCTGGCGCAGGAGGTCTCCGACACCCGCGCGGCCTTCCGCAGGGACGTGCGGGAGCGGCGGCGTGCGGACGGTTCCGGCGGCACGGGCGGCGGACTGTCCCGGCTGTTCGGCCGCTGACCGGCAGGCCGCGCGCTCCTGCGGGACCCCGGGCATGGTGTCCTACCAGCGGGTAGGGCAGCATGGGGCCGCCACACGCGCTCACCCCCGGAGGAACCATGGCCACGCCCAAGCCGGAGACCCTCGCCGCCTTCGAGGCGGCCAAGGGGTTCATGCCCGTACGGGAGGGTCTCGCGCTGTACGAGGCCGCCGCCGCGGCCGGGGCGCTCGGGCTGCCGCTGCTGGAGGTCGGGACGTACTGCGGGCGTTCGACGATCCTGCTCGCCGACGCCGCCCGCGAGGCCGGCGTGCCCGCGATCACCGTGGACCACCACCGGGGCAGCGAGGAGCAGCAGCCGGGCTGGGAATACCACGACCCGACGGTCGTGGACCCGGAGGTGGGGCTGATGGACACCCTCCCGACCTTCCGCCGCACCCTGCACCGGGCCGGGCTGGAGGACCACGTGATCGCCGTCGTCGGCCGCTCGCCGCAGGTCGCCGCCGCCTGGGGCGGCCCGCTCGGCTTCGTGTTCATCGACGGCGGCCACACCGACGAACACGCCACCGGCGACTACGAGGGCTGGGCCCCGCACCTGGCCGAGGGCGGCACGCTCGTCATCCACGACGTGTTCCCGGATCCGGCCGACGGCGGCCAGGCCCCCTACCGGATCTACCTGCGGGCCCTCGCCTCCGGAGCCTTCGAGGAGGTCTCCGTGACGGACTCGCTGCGGGTGCTGCGCCGCACGGGGCCGGGCGTCTGAGGGTCCCTCGGGACGACGGGCGCACGCGGAACGCGGCCCGGCGAGCGGAAACGCATACGCCCCCGCAACATGCCGTCACCTGCGATGGGGGCATGAACCCCGAAGCATCCCCGCCGGCGCCGCGCGGCCACCGCCTCCGCCGGGCCGTTCCGCTCGGCCTGGCCGTACTCGGCCTGGCGGGCGTCCTGTTCGTCCTGCGGCGCCCCCTGACGATGTCCGCCCCCGTGTGCCTGGCGGGCCGCTGGCACGGCTGTTACGACACCTTCAACGGCGTCGTGCTGATGACCCTGGCCGCGGTGCCACCCGCTCTGCTGCTGGTGTGGCTCATGGCACGCCGGCGCGGGGCGGCCGGTGCCGCCCCGGCATGGCGCAGGTCGCTGGCGGAGGTGGGCATGGTGCACGGGACGGTGCCGTTCGTCTGGATGATCCTCATGCCGGGCGCGGCGGCGGGGCTGGTCCCCGGCCGGGTGAGCCTCGTACCGCTGGAGGACCTGCGGACGATGGGGGCGCCCGGGATCGTCGGGAACCTGCTGGTCTTCGCGGCGCTGGGGTTCTTCGCGCCGGTGCGGTTCGCGGCGCTGGCATCGGTGCCCCGGATCCTGGCCCTCGGGGCGGGCTGCTCGGTCCTGGTCGAGACCGCGCAGTACGTGCTGCGGCTGGACCGGGTGTCCTCCGTGGACGACGTACTGGTCAACGCGACCGGTGCGGCGCTGGCCGCGCTGGCGTCGCGCCGCTGGTGGCGCACGGCTCCCCGGCGGCACGCGGACTCGGACACGCGGGCCGTGCGCCGGGCCGCCGAGGGGGTGTCCGGGCGGTCGGGCCGGACCCGGCCGGCGCGACAGGACACCCTCTAGGCTGCCCGGCATGCGCGTACTGATCCTGGAGGACGAGCCCTACCTGGCCGAGGCCGTCCGGGACGGCCTGCGGCTGGAGGCCATCGCCGCCGACATCGCCGGTGACGGGCACAGCGCCCTGGAGCTGCTGGGCGTCCACTCCTACGACCTCGCCGTCCTCGACCGGGACGTCCCGGGCCCCTCCGGTGACGAGGTCGCCCGGCGCATCGTCGCCTCCGGCAGCGGCACCCCGATCCTCATGCTGACCGCCGCCGACCGGATCGACGACAAGGCCTCCGGATTCGCGCTCGGCGCCGACGACTACCTGACGAAGCCGTTCGAGCTGCGGGAGCTCGTGCTGCGGCTGAGGGCCCTGGACCGCAGGCGCGCCCGGGCCCGGCCGCCGGTCCGCGAGCTCGCGGGGCTGCGGCTCGACCCCTTCCGCCGGGAGGTCTTCCGCGACGGGCGGCCCGTCGCCCTCACCCGCAAGCAGTTCGCCGTGCTGGAGGTGCTGGTCGCCGCGGAGGGCGGAGTGGTCGGCTCCGAGGAGCTGCTGGAACGGGCCTGGGACGAGAACGCCGACCCCTTCACCAACGCCGTGCGCATCACCGTCTGCGCACTGCGCAAGCGGCTGGGCGAGCCCTGGGCCATCGCGACCGTTCCGGGCGTCGGCTACCGCATCGACACCGGCGCCGGCGTCGGCACCGACACCGCCGTCGACACTGGCGGCCGGCATGCGTAGGCGCCGCGGACCCGGCGCCCGGCTCGGGCTCGCGCTCAGCTACGCCGGGTTCCTCGCCGTGGCCGGGGCCCTGCTGCTGGCCGTGGTGTGGGGGTTCCTGCTGCGCTACGTCCCCGACAACTCCCAGGGCCTCCTCGGGGTCTCGCCCAACCGCTACCTCCTCGTCCACACCTTCGCCCCGGCCGCCGCCTGGGCCATGGCCTTCCTGCTCGTCTTCGGCCTCGTCGGGGGATGGCTGCTGGCCGGCCGGATGCTCGCACCGCTCACCCGGATCACGGCCGCCGCGCGCACCGCCGGGACCGGGTCGCTGTCGCACCGGATCCGCATGGAGGGCCGGCAGGACGAGTTCCGCGAGCTCGCCGACGCCTTCGACGGCATGCTCGCCCGGCTCGAAGCGCACGTCACCGAGCAGCGCCGGTTCGCAGCGAACGCCTCCCACGAGCTGCGCACCCCCCTCGCCGTCTCCCGCACGCTGCTCGACGTCGCCCTCAGGGACCCGGAGGGCGACAGGGAGCAACTCCTCACCCGCCTGCGGACCGTCAACACGCGCGCCATCGACCTCACCGAGGCGCTGCTGCTGCTCAGCCGCAGCGACCGCGGGACGTTCGCCCGTGAGGAGGCCGACCTCTCGCTGGTGGCCGAGGAGGCCGCCGAAACCCTGCTCGGCGCCGCCGAACGGCGCGGGATCGTCCTGGACGTCACCGGCGGGCCGGCGCCCGTCTCCGGCTCCCCCGAGCTGCTGTTCCGGATGGTGACCAACCTCGTCCAGAACGCCGTCGTCCACAACCTTCCCGCTGGCGGCACCGTGACGGTCCGCACGGCGGTGGACGGGGGCACGAGCGTGCTGCGGGTGGAGAACACCGGCCCGGCGGTGCCCGCCGGCCTGGTGCCGACCCTGACCGAGCCCTTCCAGCGCGCGACGGAGCGCGTGCGCACCGACGAGCACGTGGGCGCGGGGCTCGGTCTGGCCATCGTGCACAGCGTCGTGCGCGCCCACGGCGGAACGCTCGGGCTCGTCTCCCGTCCGGACGGGGGCCTGCGCGTCACGGTCGCCCTCCCCGCCCCGCAGGATCTTCCGGAACCCGCCACAGGCACGCTGCGGGCATACCAGCCCACAAGCGGATGAACACACCGCGCCCTCGGATGGCCCAGTCCCGGCCCGGCCGCGGACCCCGGGTCTAGCATCGCCGCGTGCGCTACGACGACAGTCCCCCCGCTCCCGAGTCCGGCCCCGCGGACTCCCCGGACCGCCACTGGTTCACCCGACGCTCCACGCTCGTCGTCGGGGTCGCCGCCCTCGCCCCGGCCTGCCTCGCGGGCTGGGTGCTGACCCAGGCCCTGTCCGGGGCCGGGCCCGACGAGACCAGGCCCCACACGGTGCCGCTGCCCGCCTCTCACTCGGCCCTGTCCCACGGCCAGCGGGACGCGAAGCCCGGCTCCAGCCCCAGCTCCACCCCCACGTCCACTCCCACGTCCACGCCCAGCGGCAGCCCGAGCACGTCCGCCGCGGCCCCCGCACCCGCCCGGGGCCCGCTGAGCGGCCGGACCGTGGTCATCGACCCCGGACACAACACCGGCAACTTCCAGCACACCGACGAGATCGACCGGAAGGTCGACATCGGCACCAACCGCAAGGAGTGCGACACCACCGGGACCACCACGAACTCCGGCTACATGGAGGCCGAGTTCACGATGGACGTGTCCGTGCGGACGCGGAAGATCCTGGAGGCGCAGGGCGCCAAGGTGGTCCTCACCCACGAGACGGGCGTCCGCCCCTGGGGGCCCTGCATCAACGAGCGCGCCCGCATCGGCAACGAGGCGGCGGCGGACGCCGTGGTGTCCGTCCACGCCGACGGCGTCTCGTCCGGGAACCGCGGCTACCACATCATCCTCCCCGCCGCCGTCAAGAGCGGCGCCGCGGACACCGCGAAGATCGTCGGCCCCTCCCGCGACCTGGGCGAGAAGATCGCCTCGAACTTCGCCCGGACCACCGGCTCCTCGCCCGCCAACTACCTCGGCAGCGGCACCGGCTTGGTCGTCCGCGACGACCTCGGCGGACTGAACCTGTCAACCCGCCCCAAGGTGTTCATCGAATGCGGCAACATGCGTGACGCCAAGGACGCGGCGCAGCTGACGAGTCCGGAATGGCGGCAGAAGGCGGCCCAGGGCATCGCGGACGGCATCGTCGGCTTCCTCGGCGGGTAGTCCCTCTCGGGCGTCCCGCCGGGACGCCCCGCCGCCCCGATCCTCTCGGCCGCGGGACACTCCGTACCATGGTGCCGCCCGCCCTGTCGCAGACACGTGCTGCGGCGGGCACGCTCTGCGACCGCGGCACCACGAGACGACCGAGACCGAGAAGGACACCTGAGACGTGAACATCCGCTCCCTCACTCGAGGCGACGGCGTGGTGATCGGAGCAGCGGTGCTGCTGTTCATCGCTTCGTTCCTCGATTTCTACTCCACCACCGGCGGCGACCTGCCGAGCGCGTGGGACACCGACGCCTACCGCCTGGTGCTCCCCAGCGTCTTCCTGCTCGGCTTCATCGCCGCCGGCCTGCTCGTCGCGGGCCGTTTCCAGCCGGAGACCCGCAAGGTCCTCGGCGTGCCGCTGGGGGCCTGGGGCACGGTGCTCGCCGTCTCGGCCGCCTGGTCCTCGCTGTGGGCGCTGATCACCTGCCCGTCCACGATCGACCTGGGCGCGGGCGCCATCCTCTCCTTCCTCGCGACGCTGATCCTGGCCGGTACGGCACTGTTCGGTGCGAAGGTCCCGGCCCTCGCCGGTTCCCTGGTGCCGGAGTCCCGGCCGGCCACCCCGCAGCCGTACGGCGGGCAGCCCCAGCCGGGCGCCGGGTACGGCTACCCGGGCGGAGCGCAGCCCTACGGCTCCACCCCGCAGCCCGTCCCGCCCTACGGCGGCACGCCGAACCCGAACCCGCACCCGAACCCCGGTCCGGGTCCGGGTCCGCAGGAGGCGCAGCACCAGACGCCCGCGCCGGCGTCGGACTTCAGCCCGTTCTGGTTCGCGGTGCCGGTGGCCCGTCCCCTCTTCGCCGAGGACGGCTCCTCCGGCCAGATCGCGGAGCTCGCTCCGGGCACCTGGTACCTGGCGGTCGAGCAGCGCGGGGCGACGGCCCTGGTCGCGCAGACCCAGGACGGGCGCCGCGGCGTCCTGAACGACACCTCGGGCATCCAGCGCGGCTGACCCGCCGCGCGCCCGGGGCAACGGCCCCCCGCCCTTCCGGGCGGGGGGCCGTTGCCCTACAGTCGCCTGACGCATCGTCAGTTCCGGCTGGAGGGAACCTCCCATGCGCCTCGGACTCGCACTCGGATACTGGGGCCGCGGCCCCGGCGCGGCCCACCTCGACCTCGCCACCGAGGCCGAGAATCTCGGCTACCACTCGGTGTGGACCGCCGAGGCCTGGGGCTCGGACGCCTTCACCCCACTGACCTGGATCGCCGCGCACACCTCGCGGATCCGCCTGGGCACCGCCATCGCCCAGATGGCGGCCCGCACCCCGACCGCGACCGCCATGCACGCCCTCACCCTGGACCACCTCTCCGGCGGCCGGATGATGCTCGGCCTCGGACTGTCCGGCCCCCAGGTCGTCGAGGGCTGGTACGGACGCCCCTTCCCCGCGAGCCCCCTGACCGCCACCCGCGAGTACGTCGACGTCATCCGTCAGGTCCTGCGCCGCGAGGGACCCGTCGCCCTGGACGGCCGCTTCCACAGCCACCCGTACCGCGGGGAGGACGGCACCGGCATCGGCAAGGCCCTCAAGCCCATCACCCACCCGCTCCGGGCCGACCTGCCCCTGCTGCTGGGCGCCGAAGGGCCCAGGAACATCGCCCAGACCACGCGCATCGCGGACGGCTGGCTGCCGCTGTACTGGTCGCCGACCCGCACCGACGTCCACAGCGCATCCCTGGCCGACCTGCCCCCCGGCTTCATGATCGCCCCGATGGCCCGGGCCCGGGTGTGCGACGACGTCGCCGAAGGGCTCCTGCCGGTCAAGGCCATGCTCGGCTTCTACATCGGCGGCATGGGCCACGCCGCCCGCAACTTCCACGCCGACCTCATGGCGCGGATGGGCTACGAGGAGGAGGCCCGCCGCATCCAGGAGCTGTTCCTCGCCGGGCGCAAGGAGGAGGCCGTCCTCGCCGTCCCGGACGCCTTCGCCGACGAGATCTCACTGGTCGGACCCCGGGAGCGGATCGCCGAACGCCTGGAGCTGTGGCGCAAGGGACCCGTCACCGACCTCCTCGTGACGGCCCCGGACCCCCACACCCTGCGCGTCCTGGCGGACCTCAACCACTAGGCCGTGCCGTCGACGTCCCGCCTGGTCCCGCCCCACGGGCGGCCGACGCCACGTTGACGACACTCCCCAGGCCCTGCCCGGCTCCTCCGGATCGCGCCGGGCCCTCGGGGACGACATGACCCGGAGGAGCCGGCCGGCCACGGCCCCGGCCGGGCCGGGGTCAGACGGGCGCCGCCCGGGTGCGGCACAGCTCGATCAGCCGCTCCCAGGCGGGCACCGGCCGGCCCGTCTGCGCCGCCATGAGCGTGACCGCGACGAGCGCGTCGAGCGCCAGCACCGGCCGGCCGCCGCCCTCGCCCGTACCCGTACCGGTCGGCGCCCCGGCTCCGGCCCCCGTCTCCGCCTCGGGCGCCCGGAGCCCGCCGAAGGCGTTCACCTCGTCGGCGAGCGGCTCCAGCCGCGGATCGTCGCGGTCCCAGCCCGCGGCCCGGTCGACCGTCAGGTACAGCCGCCGGAAGGCGGGGTCCTCGAACAGCGCCCGCTTCCGCAGCGCCCACCCCGGCACCTGGTCGGCGTACTGCGCCACCAGCAGGATCCACGTGTCCCGTTCGGTCCGTACGCTCTGCGGGCTCAGCCCCGCCTCCCGCAGCCGGTCCAGCAGGACCACGACCTCCTCCGGCAGGAACATCCGCTCCCCGGCGGACAGTTCCGCCATGCGCTTCCGCCGCCGCTCCAACTCGGCCACCTGAGCAGACAGTTCCGCGTCGATCGCGGCGATCGACGCCGTGAACTCCTCGGCCGAGGCGCGCATCAGCCCCTCGATCCGGGCCAGCGGCACACCCGCGTCCGCGAGGGTCCTGATCCGCACGAGCGCCACGATCGCGTCGGCGCCGTAGCGCCGGTAGCCCGAGGCGTCCCGCTCCGGCTCGGGCAGCAGCCCCCGCTGGTGGTAGTGGCGGACGGTCCGCACCGTCACCCCGAGATGCGCCGCCACCTGGCCGATCGTCAGCATCGAACGTCCCCCCGGAAATCCGTCGGCCGAAGCCGCTTGACCCTGCCCCTGCGTCAGGGTCGCACGATCGCACCACGAACACGGCGACGAGCCGGTGCTCGACGAACACGACGCACACGACGCACCCGCAGACAAGGAGCCCCTCATGCGCACCCGACGTCTCTCCGCAGGCACCCGCGGCACCCGCACCGCCGCTGCCGCCGCCCTGACCGCCCTCGCCCTCACCGCCCCCACCGCGTCCGCGTCCGCGGACGACGCGGCGGCCGCCCGGCCCGGCCACGCGGCCGCCCAGCGGATCATGGACCGGGCGGTGGCCGACGGAGGGGTCCCCGGCATCACCGCCGAACTCCGCGACGCCCGCGACCCCCGCGCCCACTGGACCGGCACGGCAGGAGTCGCCGACACCGCCACCGGCCGCGAGCGACGCCCGCAGGACCGGTTCCGCATCGGCAGCACCACCAAGACGTTCACCGCCACCCTGCTGCTGCAACTCGTCGCCGAACACCGCCTCACCCTCGACGACCCGGTGACCAGCTGGATCCCCGAGGTGCCCGCCGGCGTGACCGTCCGCCGGCTGCTGAACCACACCAGCGGCATCCCGGACTACGTCACCGACCCGGTGATCGTCTCCCGCAGCGTGGGCCTGCCGTTCCTGGAGCACCGCTTCGACGGCTACCGGCCGGAGGAACTCGTCCGCATCGCCCTCTCCCACCCGCCCCTCTTCGCACCGGGCACGAGCTGGTCGTACTCCAACACCAACTACGTCCTGGCCGGAATGATCATCGAGCGGGTGACCGGCAAGCCCCTCGCCGATGTCGTCGCCGAGCGCATCAGCCGCCCGCTGGGCCTCACGGCGACCTACCTCCCGCGCGCCGACGACCCGCGGATCCGGGGCCCCCACGGCCGCCACTACTCCAAGCTGATGCTGACCACCCCGGACGCGGGCGTCCACGACGTGACCGAACTCAACCCCTCCTGGGGCTGGGCGGCCGGCGGCATCGTCTCCACCACCGGCGACCTCGACCGCTTCTTCGGCGCGCTGCTCGGCGGCCGCCTCCTGCCGCCGGCCCAGCAGGAGGCCATGCTCACCATGCTGACCACCAGGAACTGGATCCCGGACACCGCCTACGGCCTCGGCGTCTCCTCCATCCGGCTCGCCTGCGGTACGACGGTCTGGGGCATGGGCGGCGCCATCAACGGCTCCTGGACCTACACCTACGGCACCCGTGACGGCCGCCGCATGCTGTCGGTCAACGTCAACGGCGACTGGAACGACCCCATCGCCACCTTCACCGACCTCCTCCAGGCCGAGTTCTGCGCACCGGCCCCCACCCCGTGACCACGGACGCTTCCGCAGCCGGAGCCGCTCGCCGGGAATCGCAGCGCCTTCAACGGGGTTGGTGGGGATGAACCGACAGGGGAGGATCATGCGAGCGATTCAGGTGTACGAAGTGGGCGGTCCCGAGGTGCTCCGGGAGGCCGAGGTGGCCCCGCCCCGGCCGGGTCCGGGCGAGGCGGTCGTGGAGGTCGCCGCATCCGGGGTCAACTTCCTCGACGTCTACCACCGCGAAGGCCGGTACACGCTCCCGCTGCCCTTCACCCCGGGCACCGAGGGCGCCGGCACGGTCGTCGACATCGGACCCGGGGTCACCGACGTCGCCGTCGGGGACCGGGTCGGCTGGGTGGAGATTCCCGGCTCGTACGCCGAACGGGCCGTCGTGGACTCCTCCCGGCTGGTGCCGCTGCCCGACGACATCGACTTCGAGACGGCCGCAGCCGTGCTCCTCCAGGGCATGACCGCGCACTATCTCGTCAAGGACGCCTACCCGGTCCAGGAGGGCGACACGGTGCTCGTGCACGCGGCCGCCGGTGGCATGGGACTGCTGCTGACCCAGCTCGTCACCCATCTCGGCGGCAGGGTGATCGGCACGACGTCGACCACGGCGAAGGCCGAGCTGGCGAAGCGCGCCGGAGCCGCCGAGGTGATCGTGTCCTCCGCGGTCGACGACCTCGCAGCCGAGGTGAGGCGGCTCAACGGCGGTCGGGGACTGCCGGTCGTCTTCGACGGCGTCGGCGCGCACACCTTCGACGCGAGCCTCGCCAGCCTGCGGACCCGCGGCCATCTCGTGCTCTTCGGCGCGGCAAGTGGCGCCGTGCCGGCGTTCGATCCGATGCGGCTCGCCCAAGGCGGCTCGCTGACCCTGATCCGGCCCAGCCTCGGGGACTTCATCGCCGACCGGCCCGAACTGCTCCGACGGGCCGCCGAGGTGTTCGCGTGGGTGCGCTCCAAGGCGCTCGAGGTCACCGTGACGGGCCGCTACGCGCTGTCCGAGGCGGCCCGGGCCCACAGCGATCTGGAGGCTCGGCGCACCACCGGCAAGCTGCTCCTCGTACCCGATGTACCCGGTGCGGCCGCCGGCGGGCGCCGCGAGGAGACGCAGAGCTGATCGCGGGGGCGAGGCCGGGGATCGTGGAGGGCGGGACGTCGAGCCTTCAGGATCCCCCGGCCGGATCGCCCCCGGCCGGGTCGTCCGCGCGGGGCACGGCCGCCAGCAGTTCCCGGACGTCCAGCGGCATGACGGCGATCTCGATGCTCCCGCCTCCGTCGTAGACGCAGGTGACGATCCGCGAGCCGGGGTTGATGGAGATCCCCTCCCGCACCGTGGGCACCCGCAGCCCGGTGGCCCGGGCACCCGGCAGCGGCAGGGGCTCCCCCCGCCCCGGCACCCAGCGGGCCGCGCCTCCGTCCGCGTACAGCCGGCCCGGCCGCCAGCGGCCCTCGCCGGCCGGCCGGCGCGCCATGCCGGGGATCCCGGGCACCGGCTCCGCGCCCAGCCGCTCACGGTGCTTGCGCCGCACCAGCCACCCGGCCCCGGCCACCACGAGGGCGGCCACCACGATCTCGATCACCGGCCCATTCAAACAGCCCGCCCCGGACCGGGCCGCACGCCCCCGCGCCCCGGGGCCGAGGGGACCGCGACGCCAGGGGCCGCGGACCGCCGGTCAGCCGCCGCTCAGCTGGGACGTGCTCGGGACCTTGTCGACCACCGTGGCGCCGGCGCTCTGGCCCGCTTCCTTCACCCCGTTGATGATGTTGTTGAAGGCGTCGATGTCGGCGTCACCCGCCTGACCCTTGCGCAGCTTGCTGCCGAGACCCTTCAGCGACTCGATGCCCGCCGTCAGCGGGACCATCGCCTTCGACAGCAGCGGGTCGCCCTTGGCGTTCTCCGCGGCCGCCTTCAGCCGGTTGTACGCGAACGCACCCGCGAGACCCGCCTTGATCAGCGCGAACGTACGCCCCTTCGCGCCCTTCTTGAACGTGCCGTCACGGTACGGCTTGATGATCCACTGGTACGTCGCCCCGGCCGCCAGACCCGCGTTCGCGACGAACCGCGCCTTGGCGAACTTCTGCTTCTCGGCGGAGGTGCTGGGCGACGGCGTCACCGCGGCCCTCTCGTCGGCCTCCACCGCCGCGGGCTCCGCCGCGGCCAGCGCGGCCAACTCCCCCATCGATGCGGCGGACAGCTCCTCGCGCGGGGCGCCGCTACCGCCGCCGCTGCCACAGGCGGTGGCGCCGGCCAGCAGCGCGGTCGACAGGACCACCGCCGTGAGGGCACGGCGGAATCGAACGGTCGTGGGTACGGACACGGCTTCCTCCGGGGACTCAGGTGTCCCCCGCAGCCTCACCCCGGCCCCCGGAGCCCGCCACCGGGCGGACCCGTTCGGGTTTACCGGACGCCCGCGCGGCAACACGGGCTGCATGAGCACTCACACACGAGTACGCACTCGAGGAAGCAGTCAGGCAGGCCGCGCCGTCGCACTGTTGGCGGACGTGCTCGCCTTCGTCATCGGACTCTGGATCCTGCTGTACCTGCTGGACGCCAACCCCGGCAACTCCCTCGTGGACCTCGTCCACGACTGCGCCGCCTGGCTGTCCGGCTGGTCCTACGACCTGTTCAGCTTCAGCCGCGAATGGGTCCAGGTGGTGGTCGGCCACGGCATCGCCGCCGTGACCTACCTCCTCGTCGGACACGCCGTGGCCGGCTGGCTCTACCGCCGCTGAGCGGCCGGCCGCGCCCGGCCGCTCATCCGCAGCAGTCGGGCTCCAGCCCGGCCGGGAGCGAACCCCCGCCGAACACCTCGGTGGTGGCCTCGTCCCCGCCCAGCGCCGCGACGGCCAGGAGCAGCGACCCCGCGGTCCACGTCGTCTGCTCCACCGGCCAGACCGCCTCGTCCTGGAAGACGTACCCGGTCCAGTACATGCCGTTCTCGGCCCGCAGGTGCCCGATCGACCGCAGGATCTCCAGCGCCCGGTCCGACTCACCCGTCGCCCACAGCGCGAGCGCCAGCTCGCAGGACTCCCCGCCCGTCACCCACGGGTTCGGCAGCACGCAGCGCACACCGAGGTCCGGCACCACGAACTCGTCCCAGCGCGCGGCGATGCGCTCCCGGGCCTCGGCGCCGGTCAGCGCCCCGCCGAGGACCGGGTAGTACCAGTCCATCGAGTAGTGGTCCTTGTCGAGGAACCGCTCCGGGTGGCGCCGGATCGCGTGCCGCAGCGCACCCGCGGCGAGTTCCCAGTCCGGCTGCGGCTCCTCGCGGTGCTCGGCGATGGCCAGGGCGCAGCGCAGCGCCTGGTGGATGGAGGAGGAGCCGGTCAGCAGCGCGTCCGTGACGGGCGTGCCGTCCGCCTCCCGCTTCCAGCCGATCTCGCCACCCGGCAGCTGGAGCGCGAGGACCCACTCCACGGCCGCGTACACGGCCGGCCACATGCGGTCGAGGAAGGCGTCGTCCCCGGTCGACAGGTAGTGGTGCCAGACGCCGACGGCTATGTAGGCGGTGAAGTTGCTCTCGCGGCTCGCGTCCTGCGGAGCGGCGGTGTCCACGCCCTCCGGCGTGTCGGCGTAGGCCGCGCACCAGGAGCCGTCCTGGTTCTGGTGGCGGGCCAGCCACGCGTACGCCCGCTCGGCCGCCTCGTGCTCGCCGGCCACGTCCAGCGCCATCGCCGCCTCGGTGTGGTCCCACGGGTCGAGGTGATGACCGCGGAACCACGGGATGGCACCGTCGGCGCGCTGGACCTCCAGGATCCCCGCCACCGTCCGGGCGGCCTGTTCGGCGGTCAGCACGCCGTCCAGGACGAGGTGTTCGGTGCGCCCGGGAGAGGTCACTGGGCCGCGCCGACGGGAAGGTGGGGCTTGGTCGCGTACGCCACGAAGCTCTTGCCGATGAGCGGGTTCAGGGCCTGCTCGGCGAGCCGCGTCGCCAGCGGCTTCTTCATGATGTCCCAGACCAGCAGCTTGTGGTACGCCTTCACCGGCAGCGCCTTGTCATTGTCCACGCCGAAGGCGCACTTGAGCCACCAGTACGGGGAGTGCAGGCCGTGTGCGTGGTGCGTGCCGTACGGCTTGAGGCCCGCGGCCCGCATCTTGCCGAGCAGCTCGTCCGCCCTGTAGATGCGGATGTGCCCGCCCTCCACCTCGTGGTAGGCGTCGGACAGCGCCCAGCAGATCTTCTCCGGGCCGTAGCGCGGCACGGTCACCGCGATGCGGCCGCCCGGCTTGAGGACGCGCACCATCTCGGCGAGCACCCCCTTGTCGTCGGGGATGTGCTCCATGACCTCGGAGATGATGACGACGTCGAAGGAGTCGTCGGGGAAGGGCAGGGCGAGCGCGTCGCCCTCCATCGCGGTGGCGGTGGCCCCGATCGGGGCCTCACCGGCCTCCTTCATCGCCGCGAACCACTTCGCGACCTCGCGGATCTCCTCGCCGTTGCGGTCGACGGCGACCACCTGGGCGCCTCTCCGGTAGCACTCGAAGGCGTGCCGGCCTGCGCCGCAGCCCAGGTCGAGCACGCGGTCGCCGGCGGCGAGCGGGAACCGGGAGAAATCGACGGTCAGCACGGGGTCCTGCCTTCGCGGTCGCGGGGGTGTTCGGGGGTGGAGCGGATCGGGGGGAGGGTCACCGCGCGCGGCGGGCGCGGGCGGCCTGCTCGATGGCGGCGCGGTAGTGCGCGGCGGTGCCCCGGGCGGCCGCGGCCCAGGTGAAACGGGTCAGGACCCGTTCCCGGCCGGCGGCGCCGAGCCGGGCGCGCAACTGCGGGTCGCCCAGCATCCGGCCCAGCGCGGTGGCCAGGGCGCCGGCGTCGCCGGGCGGCACGGCCAGGCAGCTCTCGCCGTCGGGTCCCGACACCTCGGGGATCGCGCCGCCGGTGGTCGCGACGAGCGGTGTGCCGGTGGCCATCGCCTCGGCCGCCGGGAGCGAGAAGCCCTCGTACAGCGAGGGCACGCAGGCGACCTGTGCGCTGCGCACCAGGTCGACGAGTTCGGCGTCGCTGATGCCCTTGACGAAGCGGACGGCGTCCTGGAGCCCGTACGTCTCGATGGCGCGGGCGACCGGCCCCTGCTCGGCGCGCTTGCCGACGACGACGAGGTGCGCCTCGGGCTGCTCGGTGCGCAGCTTCGCGAGGGCCTCGACGAGGAACACGAGCCCCTTGAGGGGGACGTCGGCGCTGGAGGTCGTGACGATCCGGCCGGGCACCTCGGCCACGGACGGGTCGGGCGACCACAGGTCGGTGTCCGCGCCGATGTGCACGACGTGGATGCGCTCGTCGCGGACGCCGAGGTGGTCGGCGATCTCCTGCTTGGAGGACCCGGAGACGGTGAGCACGGACGGGAGCTTGCGGGCCACGCGGCCCTGCATGCGGGTGAAGGCGTACCAGCGGCGCACCGAGGCGCGCTTCACGCGGCCCTGTGCGGCGTCGAGGTCGAGCTTGCGGTCGACGGTGATGGGGTGGTGGATCGTCGTCACCAGCGGGGCGCCGAGCTCGCCGAGCAGGCCGTAGCCGAGGGTCTGGTTGTCGTGGATGACGTCGAAGTCGCCGGCCCGCTCCCGCAGGTGCCGGCGGGCGCGCAGGGAGAACGTCAGCGGCTCGGGGAAGCCGCCCGTCCACATCGTCGCGACCTCGAGGGCGTCGATCCAGTCCCGGTACTCGTCACGCTTCGGCGTGCGGAACGGGTCGGGGCTGCGGTAGAGGTCCAGGCTCGGCAGCTCGGTGAGCGTGGCACCGGTGTCGAGGACCGGATAGGGCTGGGAGCCGATCACCTCGACGGAGTGCCCGAGGTGCACCAGCTCGCGCGCGAGGTGACGGACGTAGACGCCCTGACCGCCGCAGAACGGGTTCCCCTTGTAGGTGAGGAGCGCGATGCGCAGCGGACGGTCGCCGTCGTCGGCGGGACCCTCGAAAGGGCTCGTCACCACGGCCTCAGCGGACACTCTCGGCCCCCTTCTCACTGCACTTTCGCCGGAGCGTAACCGCTCGGATAATGTAGAACAAGTTTCAGACTTGATCCGTCGAAGCATTGAATCTACCGGCCGGAAACCACACCGTAAGAGATGGAGCAGGTGATTCGCGCCACCACCGCGGCGCCTGCCATGCTGACTCCGCTTCAGCCCGGAGACAGCCCGCGCAACGACACGGAACGGGACACATGACAGCGGAAGTGAAGGCGGGCAGCACACCGGCGTCGCCTCCCCTGACGGAGCGCCAGGAAGCGCGCCGCCGCCGGATCCTGCACGCCAGCGCGCAGCTGGCCAGCCGGGGCGGCTTCGACGCCGTCCAGATGCGGGAGGTCGCCGAGGCGGCCGGTGTCGCGCTGGGCACGCTCTACCGCTACTTCCCGTCGAAGGTGCACCTGCTGGTCGCCACCATGCAGGACCAGCTCCAGCACATGCACACCACCCTGCGCAAGCGGCCGCCGGCCGGGGACGACCCGGCGGCACGGGTCGCGGAGACACTGATGCGGGCCTTCCGCGCGCTCCAGCGGGAACCGCAGCTGGCCGACGCGATGGTGCGCGCACTGACGTTCGCGGACCGGAGCGTGAGCCCCGAGGTGGACACCGTGTCCCGGCTGACCACGGCGATCATCCTGGACGCCATGGACCTGGAGGCTCCCCCGACGGCGGAGCAGCTCTCCGCGGTCCGCGTCATCGAGCACACCTGGCACTCGGCACTGATCACCTGGCTCTCGGGCCGCGCCTCGATCGCCCAGGTGAAGATCGACATCGAGACGGTCTGCCGCCTGATCGACCTGACGGCCCCCGAAAAGTCCTGAAGCCGCCGCTGCGCCGGAAGGGGCGGGGCGGCGCCTCCGGCACGGGTGCCCGCCCGCTTCTATTGGCTGGACAGCGCTCGCCGGCTGTTCGATAGTCCCGCCCATGGCTTCTCTCGTACGACACATCACCATCGACTGCTCCGACGCCTACCGGCTCGGGCAGTTCTGGGCCGCCGTGCTGGACGGCTCGCTCGCCGACGACGACTTCCCCGGGGATCCCGAGGCGCTGGTCACCGCCCCCGGTTCGGCGCTTCTCTTCGTGACGGTGCCCGACGCCAAGACCACCAAGAACCGCGTGCACGTGGACCTGCAGCCGCAGGACCGGACCCGCGACGAGGAGGTCGAGCGGATCCTGGCCCTGGGCGCCACCGTCGCCGGGGACCACCGCAGGCCGGACGGCACCGGCTGGGTGACCCTCGCCGACCCGGAGGGCAACGAGTTCTGCGTCGAGCGGAGCGCCGCCGAGCGGAAGTGACCCCTGCCGCGGGCCGGGGGCGGGCCGCCCCCGGCCCGCGGCACCTCCACCACCGCCCCGCGGCGCGCGCCTCGCTCCTCTACTCCTCTACTCCTCGGGCGGGAACACCGCCTCGCCCGTCCGCGCCAGGGTGATCATGATGGCTTCCACCGGGCAGCCCTCCGCCGCCGTGAGGATCGGCTCGTTCGCGTCCGCCTGCGCCGCGCGCGGGTGGGACTGGCGCGCCGAGTCCAGGACGAAGCCGTCCGGGGCGTGGTTGACGCACATGCCCGAGCCGATGCAGACGCCCCGGTCCACCTCGACCTGCCAGCGGTCCCCCATCAAGCACCCGCCTCGTAGCCGGCCGGGAGGTGGATCATCTTGTGCTCCAGGTACTCGCCGAGGCCCTCCGGGCCGAACTCCCGCCCGAGCCCGCTGTTCTTGTAGCCGCCGAACGGCCCCAGCATGTCCAGGCTGAAGGTGTTCACGTTGAAGGTGCCGGTGCGGATCCGCCGGGCGAAGTCGATGCCGTGCTCGACGTCGCCGGTCCAGACGCTGCCGCTGAGCCCGAAGTCGGAGTCGTCGGCGACACGTGCGGCCTCCTCCTCGTCCCCGTACGGGATCAGGCAGACGACCGGGCCGAAGATCTCCTCGCGGGCGATCCGCATGGAGTTGTCGACGTCGCCGAAGAGGGTGGGCTCCACGTACCAGCCCCGGTCCAGGCCGGCCGGACGGCCGCCGCCCGCCAGGACCTTGGCCCCTTCCTCCTGGCCGATCCGGATGTAGTCGAAGGACCGCTGCTGCTGGCGCCGCGCCACGAGCGGTCCGAGCTGGGTCGCCGGGTCGAGCGGGTCGCCGACGACGAGCGCGCCGGCCGCCGCCGCGAGGGCCTCGGCGACCTCCTCGTAGCGGCTGCGGGGGGCGAGGATCCGGGTCTGGGCCACGCAGGCCTGGCCGTTGTTCATCCAGGCGGCGGGCGCGATACCGGCGACGGCGGCCGCCACGTCGGCGTCCGGGAGGACGACGGCGGCGGACTTGCCGCCGAGCTCGAGGGTGACGCGGGTGAGGTTGCGGGCGGCGACCTCCATCACGCGCCGGCCCGCGGCGACGGAACCGGTGAAGGCCACCTTGTCGATGCCGGGGTGACCGACGAGGTACTCGCTGACCTCGCGGTCGGCGGGCAGGATCGACAGCACGCCCTCGGGCACGCCGGCCTCGCGCGCGATGTCGGCGAGGATGTAGGAGTCCAGCGGGGCTTCCGGGGAGGGCTTGAGGATCACGGTGGACCCGGACAGCAGCGCGGGGGCCAGCTTGGCGGCAGCGACGAACTGCGGGACGTTCCACGGGATGACGGCGGCGACGACGCCCACCGGCTCGCGGCGCACCAGGATCGGGCCGAGCACGCCCTGGCGGTGCTCCTCGTAGGGGTAGGCGCGCGCGACGGTGATCGCGGCGTCGTAGACCATCATCGGGCCCAGCGCCTGGGCCAGGACGCTCCAGGAGTACGGGGAGCCGTTCTGCGAGCTGATCGAGCGGGCGATCTCCTCGTGGCGGACGGCGATGGCGTCCTTGATGCGGGAGACGACCGCGATGCGCTCCTCCAGCGTCGTCCGGGGCCAGGGCCCTTCGTCGAAGGCCCTGCGGGCGGCCGCGACGGCGCGGTCGACGTCCGCCTCCGACGCGTGCGGGACGGAGCCGATGACCTGCTCGGTGTGCGGGGAGACGATCCGGATGGTGTCGGTGCCCAGCGGATCCGTCCACTCACCGCCGATGAACAGCTTTCCGTGTTCCACGAGCTCCGTCATGGCTGAGGCCTCCTGGGGCTTGGCGTTCCCGAACTGATACCAGTTCTAGTTCCAGGAGTCCACGGCCCGGACGGAAGACCGCGGGAGAGCCGACGACTGGTCAGAAGCCTGCGAAGATGGTCGACTTGGGCTACCAAGGAAACACGTTCTCGTCCCGAGGACGGCCGACGGGCGGAGGACCCATGCCGGAGGACACCTCAGAGGACACCTCGCAGTTCGCGTCGGAGGCCGCGTCACAGGTCGCGTCACAGGCCACCGATCACGGCGGCGGCGTGTGGGGCATCAAGGTGCCCATCCCCGACAACCCCCTCGGCCACACCCTCGTCCACGTCCTCGACACCGACCGCGGACCGGTCCTCGTCGACACCGGCTGGGACGACCCCGCCTCCTGGGACTCCCTCGTCGGTGGCCTCGCCGCCCTCGGCATCGCCGTCGCCGACGTCCACGGCGTGGTCATCACCCACCACCACCCCGACCACCACGGCCTCTCCGGCCGGGTCCGGGAGGCGTCCGGCGCCTGGATCGCCATGCACGCCGCCGACACCGAGGTCGTCCTGCGCACCCGCTCCGCCGAGCCCGGCGTCTGGTTCGACTACATCGGCGCGAAGCTCGCCGCCGCCGGAGCCCCCGAGGAGCACCTCGCGCCGCTGCGCGCCGCCCGCGCCGCCGGTCGGATGCGGACCCTGCCGGGCCTGCGCGCCGCCGTCCCCGACCGGGAGATCGTCCCCGCCGAGCTGCTCCCCCTCGCCGGCCGCCGGCTGAGGGCGATCTGGACCCCCGGCCACACCCCCGGCCACGTCTGCCTGCACCTGGAGGAACGCCACCCCGCGAACCTCCCCGGCAACGGCCGACTCTTCTCCGGCGACCACCTGCTGCCCGGGATCTCCCCGCACATCGGCCTCTACGAGGCGCCGGAGGACGCCCACGCCACCGATCCCCTCGGCGACTACCTCGACTCCCTCGAACGCATCGGCCGCCTCGGGCCCGCCGAGGTCCTCCCCGCCCACCAGCACCCCTTCACCGACGCGGCCGGCCGGGTCCGGGAGCTGCTGCGCCACCACGAGGAGAGGCTGACCGGGCTGTGGGGACTGCTGGCCGAGCCGCTGACCCCGTGGGGGCTGGCGGAGCGGATGGAGTGGAACCGCCCCTGGGAGGAGATCCCGTACGGCTCCCGCACCATCGCCGTCTCGGAAGCGGAAGCACATCTGCGGCGGCTGGTGAAGCAGGGCCGGGCCGAGGCCGTCCCCGGCTCGGACCCGGTCGCGTACCGCGCGCTGTAACGGGCACCGCAGCGGACGCACCGCACGGCAGCGGACGGCGGGCCGGGGCGTACGGCCGGGGAGCGGGCGGCCGGGTGCGTACGGCCAGGGAGAGCGGGCGCCGTCGGGGGTGCCCGCCCCCTCCGCCCCCGGGCCCGCGGGCTACGGGCCGGTAGAGTGAGGCGGTCGTCCACACCCCGCGCGGGGGGAAGCCGGTGCGAATCCGGCGCTGACCCGCAACCGTGTCCCGCCCCGGCAGCCGCCGGCGGGGAGCCGGAATGCCCCGTACCGGAGTGAGCGGCTCGTGCCGCCGGTCCCTTCCGGCGGCCGGCACCGTCGAGGAAAACGGAGCCGGAGCCCGGTGCCTGTGCGTGCCGCCTGCCCCGGTTCCCCAGCAGGAGAGGCACCCTCCCCCATGACCGTCCGTCGCAGCGCCGCCGCGCTCGCCGCCTCCGCCGTGCTCTGCGTGGGCGTGGCCCCCGCAGCCCTCGCCGACACCCCGCCGCCCTCCCCCTCCGCACCCCCGGTGATCCCCTCCGGGCTGTACGGCAAGGCCGACCCCACCTACGACGGCGTGTGGCGGCAGTCCTTCGCGCTGCTCGCCCAGGACACCGTCGGCGTGAAGCCCGCGGCGCAGGCCGTGGACTGGCTGGTGGGCCAGCAGTGCGCGAACGGCGGCTTCGCCTCCTTCCGCGCGGACGCCTCCGCGGCCTGCGACGACAAGACGATGTACGACACGAACGCGACCGCCGCGGCCGTCCAGGCCCTCAAGGCCCTCGGCGGCAAGGACGACGCGGTCGCCAAGAGCGTCGCGTGGCTGAAGTCCGTCCAGAACGAGGACGGCGGCTGGGCCTACGTCCCGGGCACCCCCAGCGACGCCAACTCCACCGCCGTGGTCATCAGCGCCCTGGCCGTGGCCGGCGAGAAGCCCGCCGCGATCACGTCGAAGGCCGGCAAGTCGGCGTACGACGGTCTGCTCGCCTTCCAGCTGGGCTGCGCCACCGAGCAGGCCACCGACCGCGGCGCGTTCGCCTACCAGCCGGCCGACGGCAAGCTCGTCGCCAACGCCGACGCCACGGCCGCCGCCGTGCTCGCCGGCCTCGGCAGGGGCGCGGTCGTCGTGCCCTCCGGTACGGACACCCCCGCGGCCCCGCTGACCTGCCCGGCGGCGAGCCCCGCGGACCCGGCGGCCGCCGCCCAGGGCGCCGCGGGACACCTGGCCGAGGCACTCAGGAAGGACGGCCACCTGACCGCCCTCACCCCGGGCGCGGACCAGCCGACCGCCGACACCGGCAACACCGCCGACGCCGTGATCGCCCTGGCCGCCGCCGGGCACAAGCAGGCCGCCACGGGCGCCGTGGAGTGGCTCAAGACCCACTCCGCGGAATGGTCCAAGGGCAGCCCGGCCGCTCTCGGCACCCTGATCCTCGCCGCGCAGGCCACGGGCACCGACCCGAAGTCCTTCGGCGGCACCGACCTCGTCGCCGCGCTGAACGCCGCCGGCCCCACCCCGCAGGGCGCGGCGACCGACGCGACCCCCGTCGAGGAGGAGAAGGACAAGCCGTCCGGCGGCCAGAACATCTGGTGGATCATCGGTGCGGGCGCCGCGGCCGGCATGGGCATCGGCATCCTGCTCAGCGGCCGCCGGAAGAAGAACCAGCTCTGATGCGCCGCCGCCTGCCCGCCGCGGCCGCCGCCCTCGGGATCGTCCTGGCTCTGCTGGCCGCTGCCCCGGCGCTGGCGGCCGGCTACCGCTACTGGTCGTTCTGGGACGGAGCGGGCGGCCGCTGGTCCTACGCCACCCAGGGCCCGTCGACGGCGCGGCCCGCGGACGGCTCCGTCCAGGGATTCCGTTTCGCGGTGAGCAAGGACGCGGCGGCCGAGGCGGCCACCCCGCGCACGGAGGCCGACTTCGAGGCCGTCTGCGGGGGCACCGCCCCTGCCGAGGGCCGCAAGCGCGTCGCCGTCGTCATCGACTTCGGCGTCCCGCAGGACGCCCCCGAGGGCGACGCCCCGCCGCAGGACACCCCGCGCACGGCCTGCGCGCAGGTGCCCCCGGCGGCCACAGCGGCCGAGGCACTGGCCGCGGTGGCGAAGCCGCTGCGCTACAACAGCGCGGCCCTGCTCTGCGCGGTCTCGGGCTATCCGAAGCAGGGCTGCGGTGAGCAGATCGCCGACACCCCGTCCTCGGCGCCGGCTTCCGCGCCGTCCGCCTCCGCTTCCGCGTCCGGTGGGGCGTCCGGGGACGGCGGCGGCCCGTCGCTGGGCCTGCTCGCGGGCATCGCGGCGATCGCCGCCCTGGCCGTGGCGGGCGTCCTGCGGTCCCGCCGCCGCGCACGATGACCCCGCCGCCCGCCGCACCGTACGACCCCGCGGATGCCGGATCGTCGTCCGGGCCGGGGGCGGGCGCGGCCTGCGAGGACCTGTGGGTGCCCGCGCCGCGCGGTACGGCGGCTCCGGTCCGGAGCCGCCGTACCGCGGTCGCGGCGGCCGGCCCGCGGCCCGCCGCCGAACCGGCGTACCGGCGCTGGCGGGCCCCGCGGGCCGGCCGGGGCAGCGCCCTGCACGCCGGGGCCTGGTGGCTGTGGGCCCTCGGGCTCGCCACCGCCGCGTCCCGGACCACCAACCCGCTCCTCCTCGGAATGATCATCGGCGTCGCCGGATACGTGGTCGCCGCCCGCCGCACGGACGCGCCCTGGGCCCGCTCGTACGGTGCCTTCCTCAAGCTGGGCCTGTTCGTCATCGGCCTGCGGCTGCTGTTCTCGATGCTGCTCGGCTCCGGCGTCCCCGGCACCCACACCCTGTTCACCCTGCCCGAGTTCCCGCTGCCCGCCTGGGCACAGGGCATCCGGTTCGGCGGACCCGTCACCGCCGAACAGCTCGTCTTCGCCTTCTACAACGGCGCGAAGCTCGCCGCGCTCCTGGTCTGCGTCGGCGCCGCGAACGCCCTCGCCAATCCGGCCCGGCTGCTGAAGTCCCTGCCCGCCGCGCTCTACGAGGCCGGCGTCGCCGTGGTCGTCGCGATGACCTTCGCGCCGAACATGGTCGCCGACGTGGTCCGCCTGCGCACCGCCCGCCGGCTGCGCGGACGCCCCACCGGCGGGGTCAAGGCCGTACTGCAGATCGGCCTGCCGGTCCTGGAGGGCGCCCTGGAACGCTCCGTCGCCGTCGCCGCGTCGATGGACGCGCGCGGCTACGGCCGTACGGCGCAGGTCCCGCGGGGCGTCCGGCACACCACCACCGCCCTCACCCTCGGCGGCCTGCTCGGCATGTGCGCGGGCACGTACGGACTGCTCGCCGCGCAGGGAGCCGCTTACGGACTGCCGGTGCTCGGCATCGGCGCGGTCCTGGCCCTCGCGGGCCTGCGGCTCGGCGGCCGCCGCTCGGTCCGGACCCGCTACCGGCCCGACCGCTGGGACGCCCGCGCCTGGCTGGTGGCCGGCTCGGGCGCGGCCGTCGCCGCCCTCCTGATCCACGCGGGCTCGGTCGACCCGGCCGGGATGCACCCCGGCGTGGTCCCCCTGGTGGCGCCCGCGCTGCCGCTGTGGCCGGCGGCCGCGGTCCTGATCGGCCTGCTGCCCGCCTTCGTGGCACCCGTACCGTCCGCGCCCGAACCGCCCGTACCGCCCGTACCGCCCAAGGAGGCGTCGCAGTGATCCGCTTCGACCGGGTGTCGGTCACCTACGACGGCGCCCCGTCCCCCTCGGTGCAGGGTGTCGACCTGGAGATCCCGGAGGGCGAGCTGACCCTGCTCGTCGGCCCGTCCGGGGTGGGCAAGTCCACCTTGCTGGGGACCGTGAGCGGGCTGGTCCCGCACTTCACGGGCGGCACCCTGCGCGGCCGGGTCACGGTCGCGGGCCGCGACACGCGCACGCACCGGCCGCGCCAGCTCGCGGACGTGGTGGGCACGGTCGGCCAGGACCCGCAGGCCCACTTCGTGACGGACGTGGTGGAGGACGAACTGGCCTACGGCATGGAGTCCCTGGGCCTGCAGCCCGCGGTGATGCGCCGCCGGGTGGAGGAGACCCTCGACCTGCTGGGCCTCAACGAGCTGCGCGAACGGCCGATCGCGACCCTGTCCGGCGGCCAGCAGCAGCGGGTCGCGATCGGGTCGGTGCTGACCACGCACCCGAAGGTGCTGGTGCTGGACGAGCCGACGTCCGCGCTGGACCCGGCGGCGGCCGAGGAGGTCCTGGCGGTCCTCCAGCGGCTGGTCCACGACCTGGGCACGACCGTGCTGATGGCGGAGCACCGCCTGGAACGGGTCGTCCAGTACGCCGACCGCGTCCTGCTGCTGCCCGCCCGGGGCGCCGCCCCGGTCCTCGGCAGCCCGGCGGACGTCATGGCCGTCTCCCCGGTCCACCCGCCGGTGGTCTCCCTGGGCCGCCTGGCGGGCTGGTCCCCCCTCCCCCTCTCGGTCCGCGACGCCCGCCGCCAGGCCGCCCCCCTCCTCGACCGCCTCCCACCCACACCGGACACCCGCCCCTCCCCGCCGACGCCCACTCCAGCCCCGCCGACGCTCACTCCAGCCCCGCCGGCGTTCGAGGCGCGGGGGTCCGGGGGCGGCGCCCCCGGCAACGGCGCCGCACCCGGCCTGCTCAGCCGCCTGCTGCGCCGCGCCCCCGGCACACCCGAACCCGCCGAGCCCGCCACAGGCACCCCGGAAGGCACCCCGGCCCGCACCCGGAACCTAGGCCTCCGCCGCGCCCGCGCCGACGTGCTGCGCAACATCGACCTCACCGTCGCCCCCGGCGAGACCATCGCCCTGATGGGCCGCAACGGCGCCGGCAAGTCCACCCTGCTGTCCACCCTCGTCGGCACGCTCGCCCCCACCACCGGCGAGGTCACCGTCGGCGGCCGCACCCCGCACCGCACTCCGCCTCAGGAGATGGTGCGCCACGTCGGCCTCGTCCCGCAGGAGCCCCGCGACCTGCTGTACGCCGACACCGTCGCCGCCGAGTGCGCGGCCGCCGACGCCGATGCCGGCGCGACCCCCGGGTCCTGCCGCGCTCTCGTCTCCGAGCTGCTGCCGGGCGTACCCGACGACACCCATCCCCGTGACCTCTCCGAGGGCCAGCGGCTGGCCCTCGCCCTGGCGCTGGTCCTGACGGGCCGCCCGGCCCTGCTGCTCCTCGACGAGCCGACCCGCGGGCTGGACTACGCGGCGAAGGCCCGGCTGGTGGAGATCCTGCGCGGCCTGGCCGCCGACGGCCACTCCATCGTGCTGGCCACCCACGACGTGGAGCTCGCCGCGGAGCTGGCGCACCGGGTGGTGATCCTGGCGGGCGGGGAGGTGGTCGCGGACGGGCCGACGGCGGAGGTCGTCGTCTCCTCCCCCGCCTTCGCCCCGCAGGTGGCGAAGGTGCTGGCGCCCGGCCACTGGCTGACCGTGGGCCAGGTCGCCGAGGCCCTCGGCACGGAGCCGCCCCGATGAGCCGCACGCCTTCCCGCCCGCCCCGTCCGGTCCGCCCGGTCCGCATCGGCCCCCGGGCCGCCGTCGCCCTGGTCCTCGTCTCGCTCATCGGTGTGGCGGCGTTCGGGTGGCCGCTGCTCGCCGATCGGCAGTCGGGGCTCGCGCACTCCCAGGACGCTCCGTGGCTGTTCGCGGCGCTTTTGCCGCTCCTGGTCGGCGTCGTCGTCGCGACGATCGCCGACAACGGCATGGACGCGAAGGCGGTGGCGATGCTCGGTGTACTCGCGGCCGTCGGGGCGGCCCTCAGACCGCTGGGGGCGGGCACGGCCGGCCTGGAGCCGATGTTCTTCCTGATGGTGCTGGCCGGCCGGGTGCTCGGTCCGGGCTTCGGCTTCGTCCTGGGTTCGGTGACGATGTTCGCGTCGGCCCTGCTGACGGGCGGGGTCGGGCCGTGGATGCCGTTCCAGATGCTGTCGATGGGCTGGTTCGCGCTGGGGGCCGGGCTGCTGCCGGGCCCGGACCGGATCCGGGGCCGGGCGGAGCTGCTGCTGCTGGCCGGCTACGGCTTCGTGGCCGCCTTCGCGTACGGCGCGGTCATGAACCTTCAGGGCTGGACGATCATTCCGGGCATGAACGAGGGCATCTCCTTCCATGCGGGGGAGCCGCTGCCCGCGAACCTGGCGAGGTTCGTCGCGTACTACCTGGCGACGTCGCTGGGCTGGGACCTGGGCCGGGCGGTGCTGACGGTCGTCCTGACGCTCGCGCTCGGCGGCGCCCTGCTGAGGGCGTTGCGGCGGGCGACCCGGAAAGCCGCCTTCGACGCCGCCGCCACTTTCGACCCGGACCCCGCCACGGATCCGTGTCCACCCGTGCACCGGGGGTGATTTCGGGGGTCCTGGGCGGTGAGGCGGCCCACAGGACGCAGGTCACATACGAGAGCGGTTAGTGGGCCGCGAGACGCCTTTGGTGCCCTTTTTGGAGGGTTTCGTCCGGGGTCGTTGGGCCTGTAGGTGCCGGGTCGGGTAGTAGGCAGGGTCTTTGCCAGGGGGTGGGGGGTGTCGGTAGAACGGGATGTGTCGCCGGGCGGCACGGGTGCTTCACCCGCCGCCCGCGTTCCTCTCCCCCTCGTGTGAGTGGTTCACGCATGTCCTCGGTGTGCGTGCGGCCGTCCTTGTTCCCGTCGGAAGGTTCCTCCGTGTCCCACGCTGTCATCCGCCGCATCGCCGCTTCGAAGAAGACCCTCGTCGGTTCCGTGCTCGCCCTGGGTGTCGCCGGTTCCATGCTGGCCGCGGTTCCCGCGCAGGCCGCCCCGACGAGCGCCAAGGCGATCGCCCAGCAGATGATCAAGGACCCGGCGCAGTTCGCGGCGTTCAACAACATCGTTTCCCGTGAGAGCGGCTGGAACCACACCGCCACGAACGCCTCCTCGGGCGCCTACGGTCTGGTCCAGGCCCTGCCGGCCTCGAAGATGGCCTCCGCGGGTGCCGACTGGAAGACCAACCCGGCCACCCAGATCAAGTGGGGCCTGGACTACATGAACGAGCGCTACGGCAGCCCCGTGGCCGCCTGGAACTTCTGGCAGGCCAACCACTGGTACTAGGCCACCAGCGACAGCACCAGCAGCAGAGCATTCGAAGGCCCCGGTGGCCGGCCTCCCCAGGTCCGGCCGCCGGGGCCTTCTGCATCCCATCCCACGGGATCGGGTGCGCCCTGCGCGCACGGTGGTGCGCGCAGGGCGCGGTCAGAGGCGCTGGATGATCGTGCCCGTCGCCAGCGCGCCGCCGGCGCACATGGTGATCAGCGCGAACTCCTTGTCGCGGCGTTCCAGCTCGTGCAGGGCGGTGGTGATCAGCCGGGCGCCGGTGGCGCCGACGGGATGACCGAGGGCGATGCCGCCCCCGTTGACGTTGACCTTCTCCAGGTCCTGGTCGAAGACCTTGGCCCAGCTGAGGACGACGGAGGCGAAGGCCTCGTTGATCTCGACGAGGTCGATGTCCCGGAGGGACATGCCGGCCTTGCCCAGGACCGCGCGGGTCGCGTCGATGGGCCCGTCCAGGTGGAAGTGGGGGTCCGAGCCGACGAGGGCCTGGGCGACGATCCGGGCGCGCGGGCGGAGCTTGAGGGCGCGGGCCATCTTGCGCGAGGCCCACATCACGGCGGCCGCGCCGTCGGATATCTGCGAGGAGTTCCCGGCGGTGTGCACGGCGGTGGGCATGACGGGCTTGAGCCGGGCGAGGGCCTCCATGCTGGTGTCCCGCAGCCCCTCGTCCCGGTCGACGAGGCGCCACATGCCCTGGCCGGCGGCCTGCTCCTCCTCGGTGGTGGGCACCTGCACGGCGAAGGTCTCGCGCTTGAACCGCTCCTCGGCCCAGGCGGCACCCGCCCGCTCCTGCGAGAGCAGGCCGAGCCGGTCGACGTCCTCCCGGGTCAGGCCGCGGTTGCGGGCGATCCGCTCGGCGGCCTCGAACTGGTTCGGGAGGTCGACGTTCCACTCGTCCGGGAAGGGCTTGCCGGGGCCGTGCTTGGACCCCGAGCCCAGCGGTACGCGGCTCATGGCCTCGACGCCGCAGGCGATGCCGACGTCCATGACGCCGCCGGAGATCATGTTGGCCACCATGTGGTTGGCCTGCTGGGAGCTGCCGCACTGGCAGTCCACGGTGGTCGCGGCGGTCTCGTACGGCAGCCCCATGGCGAGCCAGGCGTTGCGGGCCGGGTTCATCGACTGTTCGCCGGCGTGGGTGACGGTCCCGCCGACGATCTGCTCGACGCAGTCCGGCTGGATTCCGGTACGGGCGAGGAGTTCGCGGTAGGTCTCGCCGAGCAGGTAGGCGGGATGGAGGTTGGCGAGCGCGCCCCCGCGCTTGCCGATCGGGGTGCGTACGGCTTCGACGATGACGGGTTCCGCGGCCATGAGCTCGTCCTCTCCTGCACAGCGCCGGCATGGCGGGCCGTCCCGGCGCCCCGCCGCGAACTAGTACGCGTTCTAGTTCTCCCCGCAGTCTTATGAACGGGAGCCCCGGCACGCAAGGGTCTTGCACGCGGCCTGCACGGATTCCACACGCAACAGTTGGCGCACCGGCCCTTGCCACTTGTGGAACTCGTTACTACGTTCAAGCCAACTTCTGATGGTCCGTCAGACTTTGGAGTCGCCCGATGTCCTGCCCCGCGCTCCCCGACGGCTTCGACGCCACCGACCCCGACCTGCTCCAGAGCCGGGTCCCCTACCCGGAGTTCGCACAGCTGCGGCAGACCGCACCCGTGTGGTGGTGCCCGCAGCGACGGGGCGTGACCGGCTTCGACGACGAGGGCTACTGGGCCGTGACCCGGCACGCGGACGTCAAGTACGTCTCCACGCACCCGGAACTGTTCTCCTCCACCGTCAACACCGCGATCATCCGCTTCAACGAGCACATCCAGCGTGACGCCATTGATGCCCAGCGACTGATCATGCTGAACATGGATCCGCCGGAACACAGCCGCGTACGCCAGATCGTGCAGCGCGGCTTCACCCCGCGGGCCGTCCGCGGACTGGAGGAGGCCCTGCGGGAACGGGCCCGGAAGATCGTCGAGGAGGCCTCGGCCGCGGCGGGCGGCGGCAGCTTCGACTTCGTCACGCAGGTGGCGTGCGAGCTTCCGCTGCAGGCCATCGCCGAGCTGATCGGCGTACCCCAGAAGGACCGCGCCAAGATCTTCGACTGGTCGAACAAGATGGTCGCCTACGACGACCCGGAGTACGCGATCACCGCCGAGGTCGGCTCCAACGCGGCGATGGAACTCATCGGCTACGCCATGAACCTCTCCGCCGAACGCAAGCAATGCCCCGCCAACGACATCGTCACCCAGCTGGTGGCGGCCGAGGGCCAGGGCAACCTGGGCTCAGACGAGTTCGGCTTCTTCGTCCTGCTGCTGGCGGTCGCCGGCAACGAGACCACCCGCAACGCCATCAGCCACGGCATGCACGCCTTCCTCACCCACCCCGAACAGTGGGAGCTCTACAAGGCGACCCGGCCCTCCACCGCCGCGGAGGAGATCGTGCGCTGGGCCACCCCGGTGGTGTCCTTCCAGCGCACCGCCACCCAGGACACCGAACTGGGCGGCCAGAAGATCAAGGCGGGCGACCGGGTGGGGATGTTCTACTCCTCCGCCAACCACGACCCCGAGGTCTTCCGGAACCCGGACGTCTTCGACATCACCCGCGACCCGAACCCGCACCTCGGCTTCGGCGGCGGCGGCCCCCACTTCTGCCTCGGCAAGTCCCTGGCCGTGCTGGAGATCGACCTGATCTTCAACGCCCTCGCCGACGCGCTGCCCGACCTGCGGCTGGCCGGCGAGGAGCCGCGCCGGCTGCGCGCGGCCTGGCTCAACGGCATCAAGGAACTCCGGGTCAGCCACGGCTGACCCGTGACCCCGGGCGGCAGGGGCCGCTCCTCCCACGGCCCGGCCCCTGCCGTCCGCTGGCGGACCGGGGAGCCGGGGAACCGGGAGAACCAGAAGAACGGGGAGGATTCGGGGTATCCGGGGCGGGTGCGCTCACCCGTCCGAGTGGCGGCATCACCCGAACGGGGCGATCCTGACTCTCAGCGGCGATCCAGCCGAAGGGGCGCCGGGGTCGGCCACGGCCCCGGCGCCCCTTCGGCCCGCCGCCTCCAGCGCTGGCCCGCCGTCCCCGGCCCCGCCGGCCCCCCGGCTCAGCCCGCGCGCAGGATCGCGCAGGTCGTCGTGCCGTGCGCGTACAGCTTCCCGTCGTGCGTCCCGACGTCGAGTCCAGCAGCGTGGCCAGGAACCCGCCGTGCACGGTCCCCATCGGGTTGAGCAGGTGGTCGCCCGGATCGCCCTCGAACACGGCGAAGCCCTCCGAGGCCTCGGTGAGGCGGAAACCCAGGGTGCTCGCCATCGACGCCCCTGCCAGCTCGCCCTTCAGGCTTGCCTGGAGGATCTCCAGGCCGCTCATGCCGAGCATCTCGGGGGTCGTCTCCGGGCGCGGCCGCCAGGTGTGGGTGCGGCTGTGCAACGGGGCGCCGGTCCCGTCCGGGACGCCGGTCTCGTACGTGGTCATGCCACCGACCCTAGGCAGCGGACGGCCCGGACGGGAGTGTCGGATCCGGCATCATCCGCATGGATCCCGACACCCACTGGGGGCACGCGGGCGCTACGGTGGAGCCGTGAAAGTCGCCGTACTCGCCGTCGACGGGGTCTTCGACTCGGGCATCTCCGCCGTCCTGGACGTCCTGCACACGGCCCACGCCCTGCGCCGGCGCGTGGCCGGAACCCCACCGCCCGCCTTCGACATCCGCACCGTCGGCGTGCGCCGCCGGGTCCGCACGGGACTCGGCCACCGCATCGACACCGAACCGGTCGCGGTCGCCGAGGACGCCGACCTGCTGGTGGTGCCCGCGCTGATGGAGCGCCGCCCCGAGCTGCTGGTCGAGACCGTCGCCTCGGCCGCGTACCGTCCCGTCCGCCGGATCCTGGCCGACACCCGCGGCCGCGACACCCCGCTCGCGACCGCCTGCACCGGGACGTTCCTGCTGGCCGAGGCGGGCGTCCTCGACGGGCTGCGGGCCACGACCAGCTGGTGGCTGGCCCCGCTGTTCCGCGAGCGATACCGGGGCGTCACCGTCGAGGAGACCCGCATGGTCGTCCGCTCCGGCGGGGTCACCACGGCGGGCGCCGCCTTCGGCCATCTCGACCTGGCCCTGTCGGTCGTCGGCGCGCGCAGCCCCGCCCTCGCCGACCTGGTCCGCCGCTACCTGATCGTGGACGACCGGGCCTCCCAGGCCGCGTACGCCATCCCCAGCGCCCTGGCCCACCACGACCCGCTCGTCGCCGCCTTCGAACAGTGGGCGCGGGCGCGGCTCGCGGCCCCGGCGCCGATCGCGGACGCCGCCCGGGACCTCGGCGTCAGCGAACGCACCCTGCAACGCGCGGTCGCCCGTACCCTCGGCCGCACACCGGTCGGACTGGTCCAGGACCTTCGCGTGGAACAGGCCGAGCACCTGCTGCGCACCACCGACCTGCCGCTGGCGGCGGTGGCCCGCCGGGTCGGGTACGAGAGCCCGGGACCGCTGCGCGCCCTGCTGCGCAGGCGCCGCGGCGAACCCTGACGCGCCCCGGGACGGCGCACGGGCAGGGGCAGGGGCCCCGGGGGCGGCCGTTAAGGGCGCGACCTGGACCCGGCGACGCGTACGGCGGCTCCGGACGCGACGCCCGGTCCGGCCGGCCCGGACCCCGGGACCGTCCCCTCAGCGCGCTGCGCCGGCAGGACCGGCTGCACGCCGCGCGGCCCGGACAGGACGTGGACGAGCCCGAAACCGGCGGCCACGACGACCGCGCCCCCGACGGCGTCCAGCACCCAGTGGTTGGCCGTCGCGACGATCGCGCACACGGTGATCACCGGGTGCAGTGCGCCGAGCAGCTTCTGCCAGCCCTTCGGCGCGAGCACCACGATCACGATCCCGCACCACAGCGACCACCCGAAGTGCAGCGAGGGCATCGCCGCGTACTGGTTGGAGATCGCGGTCATGGCCCCGTACGAGGGGTTGGCGAGGTCCTGCGGCCCGTGCACGGTGTCGACGAATCCGAGACCGGGCATCAGGCGCGGCGGCGCGAGCGGGTAGAGCCAGAAACCGATCAGGGCGAGGACGGTGGCCAGGCCCAGGGAGGCCCGCGCCCACCGGTAGTCGGCGGGGCGGCGCCAGTACAGGACCGCCAGGATCGCCAGCGGGACCACGAAGTGGAAGGAGGTGTAGTAGAAGTTGAAGAACGCCTCCAGCCACGGAGTGTCCACCACGGCGTGGTTCACGGCGTGCTCGATGTCGATGCCCAGCGCCCGCTCGACGGCGTGGATCCGGCTGCCGTTGCCCTCCGCGAGCGCGCGGCTGTTCGGGGCCGCCGCCCGGATGTGGGAGTAGAGGGAGTACCCGACCCGTATCAGCAGCAGCTCCAGCAGGAGGTTCGGGCGCGACAGCACCCGCCGCCAGAACGGCATCAGCGGGACCCGCGACCAGCGGGCCGCGACGGGCCGCCCGTACGCGGTCGGTACGGGCTCACGCCAGTACGGCGACGTGCGCGCCAGGAACGGCACCGCACAGGCCGCGGCCAGCGCGGTCAGCAGCAGCACGTTGTCGCGCACGGGCGCGAGCGCGGCCATGTTCGGCAGCAGCACCTGGCTCGGCAGGCTCATGACGAGGACCACCGCCACCGGCCACACGCGACGGTCGGCGGCACGCCGGCCCACCTTGCCCGCGACGGCGAGCAGCACCCACAGCATCTGGTACCGCCAGCCCGTCGGCGACACGGCCACCGCCACGCAGCCGGTGACGGCGACGGCCGGCAGCAGCTGCCCGTCGCGGGCGTAACGCACCGCCCGGCGCAGCCCGAACCGGACGACGACGGCCGCCAGGGCCACGTACAGCAGGATCTCCGTCGGACCGCTCAGGCCGAGGCGCAGCAGCGCGCCGTGCAGGGACTGGTTGGCCAGGCCGTCGGGAGCGCCGCCGAGACCCGTCCCGGCGAGGTGGCGCACCCAGTACGTCCAGGAGTCGCTCGGCAGGAACGCCCACGACAGCGCGGTGGCTCCGGCGAAGGTGACGACGGCGGTACGGGCCGAGGCGCGGCGCCCGGTCAGCCACAGCAGCGGGGCGAAGAGCAGCAGCGCCGGCTGGAGCGCGGCGGCGAGGCCGACGAGGAAGCCGGCGGGGCGCTCGCCGGGCACGCGCAGGACGGCGAAGAGCACCAGCAGGACCGGCAGGACCGCAGTCCGGCCCGGGGAGGCCGCTTCCCGGACGGGCAGCGAGGCCATCATCAGGGCGGTCAGGAGGGGCGCGGCGAGGAGGGCGGTGCGGCGGGGCACGGGATCGGGCAGGCCGCGGGCGGCGACGAGCCCCATGGCGGCGACGCACAGCAGCGTCACACAGGTCCAGGTCACCTCCAGCGAGGGGGCGGCGAGACCGGCGAGCGGTTTGAGGACCAGCCCGGCGAAGGGGGTCCCGGTGAACTGGCCCCCGTCGTAGAGCGAACCGGCCTGACTGCCGGGCAGGTGGAAGGCGTTCAGCCATTCGCCCGGCGGCACGCGCAGCACGACGGCGGCCTGTCTGACGGCGAGGGCTCCGGCGAGCGCCCACAGCAGGAGCCGCGCGGCCCCGAGTCTGCCGTCCCCGCCTATGACCCCGGCATGCCCTTTCGCCCCGCTGTGCTCTGCCGCGTTAGCCACGCCTCGCAGGCCTCCCGCCCTGTTGACCGCAACCCCGACTTCGCCTGGCTGCCGCGCTCCCGTACCCGCACGACGATATCCCCCGCGGCGTCCGGCGTACGGCCCCGTCCTGACGGCGCTTTGACCGGCGGATGTAGGAGACTGCACGCACGTGGTCGAAGGCCGGGCGCAGCGTCCGGTCCGTGTTTGCTGAGAGGTGCCAAGTGCCGAGCGTGGTAAAGATCAACGCACTGACGGTTCCCGCCGAGCAGCGGGAAGTCCTGGAGCGGCGGTTCGCCTCCCGGGCCGGGGCGGTGGAGAGCTCGGACGGGTTCGAGTGGTTCGAGCTGCTGCGGCCCGTGGAGGGCACCGACCAGTACCTGGTCTACACGCGGTGGCGTTCGGAGGAGGACTTCCAGGCGTGGATGGAGGGGCCGATGAAGGCCGCTCACCAGGGCGGAGGAGGTCAGGGCGGCCAGGGCGGCGAGGGCGCGGGCGGCGGCGCCGAGCGGCCGAAGCCGGCGGCGTCGGCCTCCACGGTGTGGTCGTTCGAGGTCGTGCAGCAGGCGGCCCCGAAGAAGCCCGAGCAGGCGTGACCGCCTGACGGTTCGGCTGCCTGACCGCCTGACGGCCTGGTTGCCTGTCGGCATGTCCGCCGCCCCGCGTCGGCCGCGCGGGGCGGCGGGTGAGCGGGGCGGCGGCGCGGCGGGGCGGCGGGGCGGCGGGCCGGGGTGTCAGCCCCAGAAGGTGTCTTCCTCGTCGATGTCCGCGGTGCACTGGTCGATGTCGGTGATCTTGTGGCCGACGATCGTGAAGAAGAGCCCCTGCCGGATCTCGATGCCCCGGTCACCGCGGTCGCCGCGCGCGGTGTGGAAGCTCATCACGTGGCCCCGTCCGTCGGCGAGCACCGATTCGAGGTGCAGCCGCAGGGTCCCGCCCGTCTCCTCGCCGAGGCGGCGGTAGAAGTCGAGGACGTGCTCGCGCCCCTTGTGGTGCCCCGACAGGGGGTGCCCGCCGGGCACGTGGTGGATCACGTCGGCGGTCATGAGCGTTCCCAGCGTCTCCATGTCGCCCGTGCCGAAGGCCTCGTAGCCGCGGCGGATCAGGGCACAGTCCGGATGCTCTGCCATGGCGATTCACACCCTCCGGGGTACGCGGTTCGTCTGTTTTCCTATCATCGGCCCGGCATTGTGGATATTCCAGACGGGACGTCGCCCGCGCCCCCCACACTGGCGCCATGAACAGTCACAGCACCCCCTACGGCGCGGCGTGGTCGCGCCGGGGCTCCCGGTCGTGGGGCTCCTCCTCGTCGGATCCGCAGAGTTCCATGTTGAGGTCGTGGACGAGCTGGAAGAGGTCGGTGGGCCGGTCCGGCCCCCACCAGTCGCCGAGCAGCTCGGCGAGGGACTCCTGCCGGGCCTCCGCGAGCTTCGCCGCGGCCGTGCGGCCCCGGTCGGTCAGGAGCAGGGGCAGCCCGTCGCGCACGGCGAGTCCGCGCTCCTCGACCTGGCGGGCCGCGTCGGTGATGACCTTCAGCGGCACCTTGGCGCTCTCGGCGAGCAGGGCGGGTTCCGCCGAGCCGTACTTGTTGATCCGCAGCAGCAGCCAGCTGGAGGCGGGCAGCAGGTCGTAGCCGGCCTTCGCGGTGATCTTCTCGTAGACGTGGCGGCGGCCTTCGCGGGTGCCGAGGACGGACAGCGCGCGGGCGACCTCCTCGTGGGAGGAGCGGTGCACGGGGTTGGAGGCGAGGGTCTCGGTGACGTCGGGTGCGGTGACGGAGGCGCGGAGCTTGTCCTCCTTGAGGAACCAGGCGATGACGAAGGCGACCAGGACGACGGGGACGGCGTAGAGGAAGACGTCGGTGATCGCCGTGGCGTAGGCGTCGAGGGCGCGGGGCTGAAGGTCGGCGGGCAGGGCGCCGATGGCCCGGGGATCCGCCTCCAGCTCCGCGATGCTCGCGCCGGGCGGCAGCGTGGTGCCCGCGAGGGAGGTGGAGAGTTTGTCGTCGAGCTGGTGGGTGAAGACGGTGCCGAAGATCGCGACGCCGAAGGAGGCGCCGATGGAGCGGAAGAAGGTGGCGCCGGAGGTGGCGACGCCCAGGTCGGCGTAGCTGACGGCGTTCTGCACGACGAGGACGAGCACCTGCATGACCAGGCCGAGGCCGGCGCCGAACACGAAGAAGTAGGCGCTCATCTCCCAGGTCGAGCTGGTGCGGTGCAGCTGGTGCAGGAGGAGCAGGCCGAGGGCGGTGACGGCGGTGCCGACGATCGGGAAGACCTTCCAGCGGCCGGTGCGGCTGACGATCTGGCCGGACGCCGTGGAGGAGATCAGCATGCCGATCACCATCGGCAGCATGTGGACGCCGGACATGGTCGGGGAGACACCCTGGACGACCTGGAGGAAGGTCGGCAGGTAGACCATCGCGCCGAACATCGCGAAGCCGACGACGAAGCTGATCGCCGAGCAGAGGGTGAAGGTGCGGATGCGGAAGAGTCCGAGCGGCAGGACGGGTTCGGTGGCCTTGCGTTCCACGAGGACGAAGACGACGAGCAGCACGGCGCCGAGGACGGCGAGGCCGATGATCCGTGCCGAGCCCCAGCCCCAGGTGCCGCCGAGGGAGGCGATGAGGACGAGGCAGGTGGCGACGCAGGCGATGACGAAGGTGCCGAGGTAGTCGATGGTGTGCCGGGAGCGGCGTACCGGGATGTGCAGGGCGGCGGCGATGACAACGAGGGCGACGAGACCGATGGGGAGGTTGATGTAGAAGACCCAGCGCCAGGACAGGTTGTCCACGAACACTCCGCCCAGCAGCGGTCCCAGCACACTGGTCGCGCCGAAGACCCCGCCGAAGAGGCCTTGGTAGCGGCCGCGTTCACGGGGCGGGACGATGTCCCCGACGATCGCCATGGACAGCACGATCAGTCCGCCGCCGCCGAGTCCCTGGAGGGCGCGGAAGCCGATCAGCTGGGGCATGTCCTGGGCCAGTCCGCACAGCGCGGACCCGATCAGGAAGAGGACGATGGCGTACTGGAAGAGCCTCTTGCGCCCGTACTGGTCGCCGAGCTTGCCCCACAGCGGGGTGGCGGCGGTGGCGGCGAGCATGTAGGCGGTGACCACCCAGGACAGGTGGGCCATGCCGCCGAGTTCGCTGACGATGGTCGGCAGGGCCGTGGAGACGATGGTCTGGTCGAGTGCCGCGATCAGCAGGCCCAGGAGCAGGGCGCCGATGGGGACGAGCACCTCGCGGGAGCTGTGCTCGGCGGCGGGGCCGGGCTTCCGCGGGCCGGAACCGGGGCCCACGTCCGCCGGGGTCACATCCTGAGCCATCGAGTCCTCCTCCGGCCGGGATCAACATTTCCATCCTGAGCGGTGTGTCCGGTTATGGCCTCTCGGACGGTTGGGCGCTCCCGGGCGGGTCTGCATAATCGCAGGCAACACAGCCAGGGAGGGGAGTCCAGTGAACGGTGAGCACTGTCCGAATTGCGACGCTGCCGGCGCCGCCTGCGGGTGCGCGCCGGGTGCGGGTTTCAACCCTCTGCGCATCCGCCCGTACGTGACGCTGGCCGAGCCCACGGAGCCGGACGAGGATGCGGGCCGACCGTCGCCGCAGCCGGTGGCGGGCGTGGTGAGCCCGCCGCCGGGGACGCTCCCGGCACCGGGCGCGGGCGCCCCGGCGGACGGGGACGACACCCCGGCGTACGGGATACCCGTGGCGCCGGCGAGCGGCCCGTGGCAGGACGGCCCCTGGCACGAGGGGCCGGCCCAGCCGGGGAGTCCGGCACGGCCGGCGCATCCGGCCGAGACGATGCGCCTGCGCACGGTCCCGCCGGAAGGTCCGGGAGGCCCGGGAACCACAGGCGGTACGGGGGGAGGGGGGTGGGGAGGGGGCCCGGAGGGGGGCCGCCCCTCCCGTCGCCGCCCGCTGGCCCTGCTGCTGGGGGCCGCGGCCGCGGTCGCCCTGAGCGGTACGGCGGTGGCGGTGTGGGTGCTCCCCTCGTCCACGGAGAACAATGCGGCCCTGGTGGACGCCACGACGCCGGCGCCCGCGTCGAGCGCCGCTCCGGCCGCCCCGTCCGCGGTCCCGTCCTCGAGCGGCCCGTCCCGTTCCGCGTCGGCGTCCGCGTCCCCGAGCGCGTCGAAGTCGGCGTCGCCGTCCGCCTCGCCGAGCCCGTCCCGTTCCGCCTCCGCGTCGCCCTCCCCCACCCCGTCGGCCTCCGCGAGCCGCTCGGCCAGCCCCACGCCGGTGGCGCAGGCGCCCGTACTCCGCTACGGGGACTCGGGTGCGGAGGTGGAGAAGCTCCAGCGGCTGCTGGCGGCGCAGGGGCTGTACCGGGGGAAGTTCAACGGACAGTTCGACTGGCGGGTCGAGCGCGCCCTGTCGGAGTTCCAGTACGACCACGGGCTCGACGACAAGGAGTGGGGCTACTACGGCCCCCTGACACGCAAGGCGCTGGAGGGTTAGCCGCGGGAGGGCGGGACGGGAGGGGACCGGACGGGACGGGGGTCACACCGCCCCGAGTGGCGTAGACCGCCCCCGGTTTTGTATCGTGAGGGAACAAAGTGGTTCCGCCTTCACTCCCTGACCGGTGGGCGGAACCACTTGTTCTCTTTTCCCGCCCGTCTGGAGCCCCACCGATGCCGGCCAGCACCACGACCGCACCCGCCGTCCTCCACGCCAAGGCCCTGCTCCTGGACATGGACGGCACCATCGTCAACTCCGACGCGGTGGTCGAGCGCTGCTGGCGCGAGTGGGCGCAGTCCCACGGGCTGGACCCGGAGGAGGCCCTGAAGGTGGTGCACGGCCGCCAGGGCTACGCCACCATGGCCGTGCTCCTGCCGGACCGGCCGATGGAGGTCAACCACGCCGAGAACGCGGAGATGCTGGCCCGCGAGACCGCCGACACCGACGGCGTGGTCCCCGTGGCCGGCGCCCCGGCGTTCATGGAGGCGATCGCCGGTCTCCCGCACGCCCTGGTCACCTCCGCCGACGCCGCCCTGGCCCTGGCCCGGATGACCGCCGCCGCCCTGCCGATGCCCGAGGTGCGGGTCACGGCCGAGTCCGTCGGGGCGAGCAAGCCCGACCCCGAGGGCTTCCTCAAGGGTGCCGCCGCGCTCGGCGTCGAGGCGGCCGACTGCATCGTCTTCGAGGACTCCGCCGCGGGCATCGCCGCCGGCCGGGCCGCGGGGATGCGCGTGATCGGCGTGGGCCCCCGCGCCGCCGCCCACGGTCCGACGGCGCACGTCGCCGACCTGCGCTCGCTCGAGGTCACGGCCGGCCCCGACGGCTCGATCCGGATCACGGTCCACCAGGAGGGCTGAGCACCACGCCCGCGACGCCGGCGAGGGCCCTCCGCCCGGGAGCGGCCACCCACCGGCGCGTTCCCGCAAGAACAGGCTGCCCTACTGGCCCACGCGCCCGTCGATGCGCTCCCGCAGCAGGTCGGCGTGCCCGTTGTGGCGGGCGTACTCCTCGATCATGTGGACCAGGACCTCCCGCAGCTCCATCGGCTCGCCCCCGCAGTCCCCCGTGACGTCCACGCCCGGGGCGCGCGCCACGAGCTCCTCGGCGAAGGCGATCTCGGCCCGCCAGGTGGCCCACGCGTCGGTGACCAGTTCCGGATCGGCCACCGCCCCGGTGAACTCCCCCGCCGGCTCTTCCTCCGAGCGGTAGTGCCGGCGTATCACCTGGCCCGCCATGACCTGGCGGAACCAGTACTGCTCCACGCCCGCGAGGTGGCGTACGAGGCCCAGCAGGGACAGGTCCGACGGCTCGACCGACCGCCGCGCGAGGGCTTCCGCGTCGAGCCCCGCGCACTTCAGCTCCAGGGTCAGCCGCTGGTCGTTGAGGTAGCCGACGAGTACGTCGCGCTCACCCCGGAAGCCTCCGTCGGTACGGGGGTCCTCGTCGGGGTGGACGAACATGTTGGACCAGCCGAAGCCGCCCGCGGCGGGGGGCTCGGCGGGGGCGGTGCGGGCGGGGGCGGAGGTGGAGTCGGTCACGCGCCGAGCGTGATCGACCGGGTGCGGCGCCCGCAACGGAGTTTCCCCCCGCCGCCGTCCGCACCCGCGCCCGCACGCCCCGCCCCCGCCCCCGCCCCGCACCCGGCGCGGGTACGTCCCGGGCAGGCCGTCGCCTCAGCCCGCGATCGCCTCGTACAGGGAGAAGACGGCGAGCGCCGCCATCACCGCGGCCGCGATCTTGGTGATCAGCCGCAGCGGCACGTACTTCATCAGGGTGCGTCCACCCAGGATGCCGATGCCGGCGACCGCCCACAGGGCCAGTACGGCGCCGATGCCGACGGAGACCGGGTCGTCGTAGCGCGCGGCGAGGTTGGCGGTCATGATCTGGGTCAGGTCCCCGAACTCCGCCACCAGGATCAGCATGAAGCCGGCCCCGGAGACCTTCCAGAAGGACTGGTCGGCGGGCGGCTTGACCTCCTCCTCCCCCTCGTCCTTCTTCAGCAGCAGCATGGCCGCGCCCAGCAGGAAGAGGATGCCGACGACGGCCTGGACCAGGCGGTGCGGGAGCAGTGTGAGCACGCTGCCCGCCGCGATGGCGAGGGCGACGTGCACGGCGAAGGCGGCGGCGACACCGGCGAAGACGTAGGAGGCGCGGTAGCGCGTGCCGAGCATCAGGCCGGCGAGGGCCGTCTTGTCGGGGAGTTCGGCGAGGAAGACGACGCCGAAGGCGATCGCCGTGATGCTGAAGCTGAACACGGAGGGGGAACCCCGATCGGTCGGGCAGGACGCCGTCGGCACCGAGAGGACCTGGAGTGTGTCAGGGGTCGCTTCGGCTCGGCGGCACCCTGACATGCGCATGCGCGTACGGAACGCGCCCACGCCGGACAGGACACTGCGGCCGAAGGTCTCGCTGGCCGACCGCGGTCCGCGGCCTGCCTCCGGGCGCCGGCTGGGTGACCCAGCAGTATGTCGACGGTCCGGCGAAGAGCTACTCCCCTTCTGCTCCGAACAGAGTACGCGATGGCTGCGGCGGGCCGGAATGGGCCTTTGGTCCCGCTGCGCCCCGGCTCGCTGCCCGCCGGGAGCTCCCGCACGCTGCGGAATCTCAACTTCCATTTAAATCGGGGGGCTTGAGCGGGTTGATGTGACGTGCTCATGTCGCCACGCTGTCACCTGGCGCCCATCCCCGCGACATCCGGCGCCGCCAGCATGGCCACGCCCCGCCCGGGGCCCACACCGCCACACCCCCCGCACCCAGGAGCCTCCATGGCACTCACGTCCAGCGTCTACGCGCGTCGAGTCGGCGTCCTCGCCTCGGCCGCGGCCCTCGCCGCCCTCACGTCCCTCGTCAACGCCCCCGCGGCCCAGGCCGCCCCGCCCACCCCCATCAGCGCCTCGGCCGCCCGCGCCTACCTGGCGACCGTCACCCCGCGGACCGAGGGATCCACCAGCGGCTACAGCCGGGACCTCTTCCCCCACTGGAGCACCGTCTCCGGCAGCTGCAACACCCGCGAGACGGTCCTCAAGCGCGACGGCGTGAACGTCGTCCAGGACTCCTCCTGCGCCGCGGTGAGCGGCAGCTGGTACTCCGAGTACGACGGCGCCACCTGGACGGCCGCCTCCGACCTCGACATCGACCACGTCGTCCCGCTGGCCGAGGCCTGGCGGTCCGGTGCCAACTCCTGGACCACGAGCAAGCGCCAGCAGTTCGCCAACGACCGGACCCGCCCCCAGCTCATAGCCGTCACCGACAACGTCAACCAGGCCAAGGGCGACCTCGACCCCGGCAAGTGGCTGCCCCCGCGGACGGCCTACCGCTGCACCTACGCGCGGATGTGGGTGGACGTGAAGCAGTACTGGGGCCTGAGCATGGACTCCGGCGAGAAGAGCGCACTGGTCGGCATCCTGAACGGCTGCTGACCAGCTCTCTGACCTGCTGGCCACCAGCCGCCGGCCCGCTCCCGGCCGGGAGCCCGCCCGGCCGGCCGATCTTTCCCCCGCCAGGGGGAGGCGTGGCTCCCCCTCCCCGTCGTACCGTGATCGAAGGGGACACGGAGGAGGGGGAGTTGCATGGCCGGACTGCGTGTGGGGCCGCTGCTGCGCCACGTCGACTGGGAGACGGGCGGCGCGGCCACGATATGGGTCGAGGCCGACCGCCCGTGCACGGCCGAGGTGCGGTGCGCCGGCGGGGCGGGCGGCAGTGCGCGCAGCTTCCAGATCGCCGGGCACCACTACGCGGTGGTGCCGGTGACCGGCCTGACCCCGGGGACCACCACGGCGTACGAGGTGCTGCTGGACGGCCGGCAGGTGTGGCCGCCCGCCGACAGCCGTTTCCCTCCCAGCACGATCACCACCCCGGCCGTGGAGGGCCCCGGCCGGCCCGCTCCCGGTCTGCGCGTCACGTTCGGCTCGTGCCGGCAGGCGGCCCCGCCCGCCGGACGGCACGGGCCGCACGGCGCGGACGCCCTCGACACCCTCGCGGCACGGCTGGCGGCCGACCCCGGAGCGGAGCGGCCGGACCTGCTGCTCCTGCTCGGTGATCAGGTGTACGCGGACGCGCTGTCGCGGGAGACCCGGGCCTGGCTCGCCGCGCGGCGGGACCTGCGGGACCCGCCGGGCGCCCAGGTCGCGGACTACGAGGAGTACACCCGGCTCTACTACGAGTCCTGGCTGGACCCGGAGATCCGCTGGCTGCTGTCGACCGTGCCGAGCCTGCACATATTCGACGACCACGACGTCATCGACGACTGGAACACCAGCGCGGCCTGGCTGGAGGAGATGCGGGCCACGCCGTGGTGGCGGGAGCGGGTGCTCAGCGGCCTGATGTCGTACTGGGTGTACCAGCACCTGGGGAACCTCTCCCCGGCCGAGCTCGCCGCCGACGCGCTGTACGCGGAGGTCCGCGCGACCCCGGACGGCACGGACGTGCTGCGGGCCTTCGCGTCCGCCGCCGACGCCGACCCGGCCACGGTGCGCTGGAGCTACCGGCGCGACTTCGGACGGACCAGGCTGCTGATGGTGGACACCCGTGCCGCGCGGGTGCTGGCCGAGGACGGGCGGGCGATGCTCGACCCGGAGGAGCAGCAGTGGCTGCGGGAGAACGCCCTGGCCGGGCACGGCGGCTTCGACCACCTGCTGATCGGCTCGTCGCTGCCCTGGCTGATGCCGCCGCTGATCCACGACGCCGAGACGTGGAACGCCGCGCTGTGCCGCGGCGAGCGGGGCCCGCGCTGGGCGCGGATCGGCGAGGACCTGCGGCGGCGCAGCGATCTGGAGCACTGGGCGGCGTTCCCGGCGTCGTTCGCGGCGCTGACGGATCTGATCGAGGAGGTGGGGACGGGCCCGCGGGCGCCGTCGACGGTGTGCGTGCTCTCGGGGGACGTGCACCACGCGTACGTGGCCGAGCCGCGCATACCGAGCACGTCCCGGGTGTTCCAGCTGACGTGTTCGCCGGTCCACAATTCCATCCACACCGTGGTGAAGTGGGGCTTCCGGCTGGGCTGGTCGCGGACGGGGCGCTGGCTGGGGCGGGGCTTCTCCTGGCACGGGCGGACGGGCCGGCCGCCGGTGAACTGGCGGCGTACGGGTGGCCCCTGGTTCGGGAACCAGCTGATGACGCTGGCGCTGTCGGGCCGGACGGCACGCCTGCGGCTGGACCAGGCGCACAAGAAGCGGGGCGGGGCGAAGCTGGTGACGGTGCTGGACCGGGAGCTCACGGGGGCGTAGCGGCGCCGGAGCGGCGGGGGCTCACGGAGCCGTGCTGAAGGGGGCCGGTGGGGCTGTCGAGTTGACGGATACGACGACCCGGACACCGTGCGTGAGGGCATCGGGCGTACGCTGTGTGGCTGTCAAGCCGCTCCTGCCGCTCCCCCGCGACGTCGCGGCGCTTCATGCCGCAGCACGTCAACCGGACTGGGGAGTCCCGCTTTGTTGGAGACGCTGGGGTCGCTGACCGCGAGCCCATGGATCTACGCCTTGGTGGCGGTGTCCATCGTGCTCGACGTCTTCCTCCCGGTGCTGCCCAGCGGGGTTCTGGTGATCACCGCGGCGGCGGCCGCGGCGGCGGCGAGCGCGACCGGCCCGGTGCCGGGTCCCGAACAGGTGCCGGACATCCTGCTCCTGCTGGTCATCGCGACGACCGCGTCGGTGCTGGGCGACATGGCGGCCTACCGGCTCGGGAGGCGCGGCGGAGCCAGGCTGGACCGGGCCATCGCCCGCTCCCGGCGTCTCACCCGTGCCCAGGAGCGCCTGGGCACGGCGCTGACCCGCGGGGGCGGCGCCCTGGTCGTGATCGCCCGGTTCGCGCCGGCCGGCCGCTCGGTGGTGTCGCTCGGTGCGGGCAAGACCCAGCGCCGGGTCGCGGAGTTCCTGCCCTGGTCGGTGCTGGCGGGCATGGCCTGGGCGGGCTACAGCGTGGCCCTGGGCTACTTCGGGACCCAGTGGCTGGGCACCCAGTGGCTCGGTACGGCCGTCTCCTTCGTGGCGCTCTTCGCCGCGGGTGCCCTGGCCGCCTTCCTGGTCCGCCGCCCGCCCCCGGCGACGCCCGCGTAACACCCGGCCCCCGTACCGGACGCGGCACGAAGGCCCCGGTGGCCCGGCCCCGTATCCGCACACCGCATGCGCGCCCTCCACCCTGCGGTGTCCCCCGGGCGGCGGTGTCCCCCGGGCGGAGCAGCGGCTCACCCGTTCACCCGGCCCCGATCGCCGCGCCCGGCGTCGGCTCCTAGCGTCCACAGCAGGCACGCCACCGCATCCGCGTCACATCCGTGGCCCGGCCGTGCCGCCCCGAGGAGCCGAGGAGTCACCTCCATGCCCGCCACGCTTCCCGCCAAGCCCACCCGCACGCGCCGCGCGACCTTCCGGTCCGCCGTTCCGCGCCGTCTGGCGGCCGTCGCGGCCGCGGCGGCCCTCGTCACCGCGCCCGCCGCCCTCGTGTCCGCCCCCCTCGCCCACGCCGCCTCCTCCGCCACGGCCTCCCCCAGCTCGGTCGCCCCGAGCGGCCGGGTCACCCTCGCCATGCAGGGGTGCGGAGCCCGCACCGCCCGGGTCACCTCGACCGCGTTCGGCGAGGTCCGGCTGGAGACGGCCAGTGCCCAGACCACCGGCCTCTCCGGCAGCGCCACCGTCTACAACGACGCCAACCCGGGCACCCACCAGGTGGTCTTCGAGTGCGGAGGCCCCGGCGGCGAGCGGGTCACCGTGTCCCTCCAGGTCACCCCGGGCGCGGCGCGCGGCGGCACGGGCGGCAGCATCGGCTCGATGAGCACCGTGCAGACCGCCGTGGGCGGCGCGCTCGCCGTGTGCGCCCTCGCCGGCGGCGTGTGGGTCCTGCGCCGCCGGGCCTCCGCCTAGAGAGCACGACCGCGAGCGGCGCGGCCCGTACCGCACGGAACGGGCCGCGCCGGACCGGCGGCGGGACGCCGCCCGGGTTCACGCGGGGGCCGCGGCCCCCGCGCCCCGTACGTGGACCCCGTCGAGCAGGGCCGCGGTGGCTTCGGCGACGGCGTCCACCGCCGCCTCGAACACCTCGCGGTTGTGGGCGGCCGGTACGCGGAACCCGGACACCTTCCGTACGTACTGCAGTGCGGCGGCGCGGATCTCCTCCTCGGTGGCCTTCTCGGGGATGGCGGGCGGACGCAGCGTCTTGATCGATCGGCACATACCTCCACTATCCCGCTAGCCGGGCAGCTCCGCGCCGGAGAGTTTCATGATCAATCCGGCTTGCAGGCGCGCCTTCAGCCCCGGGTCGTCGACGGCGTCCAGCAGGTCGATGGCCTGCTGGGCCGTCTCGGCGGCCCGCCTGTCGTCGCGCAGGGAGGCGGTCTGCGCGGCCATGTGCCGCAGGGCGATGTCGGCCCGCCGGTGGAAGAGCTGCCCGATCAGGGCCGTGACCAGGCCCGTGGAGCTCGTGACGATCCCGAGGTAGAACTCCCCGCCCGCCTCCGCCTTCCAGACGGCCAGGCCCACCCCGACGAGCAGGATCGCCGCACCGACCCCGGCGAAGCGCTGACTGGTGGCGAAGCTGCTGCGCGCCTGCGTCAGCCCGTACGCGTAGTACTCCACCAGCATCGGCGTGAAGTCGTCCCGCCGGTCGCCGAGCCGGGCCGGGGGCGGCCGGTGCCGTGCCCCGCCGACGTCCTCGAACTTCCCCGGTCGCGGGAGCAGGGACGGCTCCTCCGCGTCCTGCGCACCGGCCGCCGGGGCGGCGAGCTGTGCGAGCAGCCGCGCGCGTTCCTCGGCGCGTCTGCGCTCGAAGGCCGCCCCCAGGGAACGCTCCGCCATCGCCACCACCACCACGGCCGCGACCACCGCCACGACCACCGCGCCCCACGCGAGCCAGTCGCCCATCCCCCGACGATCCCACGCCCCGCCACGGCCGCCAAGGGCGCCGGACCGCTGTGACACAGTGGCCGGATCGCTGTCGGAGGATCGGTGACGGGAACAGGCATGGCGGAGCTCGGCAAAGGCGGCAACACGGGCATCGGGGCGGAGCGCGTCACCGTCGAACTGCACGGCACCGGGGGTGCCGTCGACCTCAGCGCCCTGCTGGTGGCCGCGGACGGCCGCGTCGGGTCGGACGACGACATGGTGTTCTACAACCAGCCGTCGACGGAGTCCGGCGCGGTCCGCCACCTCCCCGCGGACGCGGCCGGCCCGGAGCGCGTCGAGGTGGACCCGGCGGCGCTCCCGGCGGACGTGGACCGGGTGGTGCTGATCGGCAGCTGCGACCCGGACGACACCACCCGCACCTTCCGCGACGTACGGGGGCTCCGGGTCCGTGCGGTGCAGGACGGCGCCGAACCGGTCGAGTTCCTCCCACCGCCGCTCACGGACGGCGAGCGCGCCGTGCTGCTGGTGGAGATCTACCGCCGCGGGCCCGGCTGGAAGCTCCGTGCCATCGGCCAGGGGTACGCGAACGGCCTCGCGGGGCTGGCCGAGGACTTCGGGGTCCACGTGACCCAGCCGGCCCCGCCGCAGGCGACCCCGACCCCGACCCCGGCTCCCGTGCCGGCGACTTCGCCGGCACGGGTGGATCCGCCGGGGCGGCCGCTGGGCGCGATCAGCCTGGACAAGGGCGGCAGGGCGTCGATCAGCCTGGACAAGGAGGACCGCGAACTGGTGGTGACCGCCACCCTGGAGTGGGACGGCGGCAGCGCCGAACGACGCAAGCGGGGCGCCGACCTCGACCTGTACGCCCTCTTCGTCCCGGCGTCGGCGGCCCTGCACGGCGTCACCGAACCCGGCACCCTGGTGAAGTCCCGCCACGTACCCGAGGGCACCCCCCTGTCCCCCGGATCCACCGGCGCGACCGGGGCCGACGTCGTGTACTACAAGAACCTCGGCTCCCTGGCCGAGCCCCCGTTCATCCGGCTCGACGGGGACTCGCGCAAGCCCGGCCGCGAGACGATCCGGATCGTACGCCCGCGGGAGCAGGGCTACGTCCTGCTCTGCGCGTACTCGGCGGTGCGCAACGGCATCGGCTCCTTCGCCGACTTCGGCGCGAAGGTGATCGTGACGGACGGCCGCGGCTCCACGGTGACGGTCCCCCTCTTCGAGAACACCAGGACCCGCTTCTGGGTCGCCATCGCCCTGGCCGACTTCACCACCCCGGACGGCGTCTCCATCCGCCACGTCGAGGCGTACAGCTCCCGCATGACCGAGCGCCGCCCGGTCCTGCACCGGGACGGGTCGATCCGGATGAACGGCGGCCCGGTGGAGTTCAAGCGGCGCTGATGCGGACACCCCGCCCCGAACCTAGACTGGCGACGTCATGAAGGTCACCCACGGTAAGGAGACTGACACCATGGCCAAGCGAGGCAACAAGAAGCGCGCCCGCAAGAAGAAGAAGGCGAACCACGGCAAGCGCCCCAACGCCTGAGCCGACCCGAAGGACCCCCGTCCCCCACACCGACGGGGGTCTTCTCCTGCCCGACGAACCGGCTCACCCGCCCACAGCGGGCTCGTCGCCTCCCATGTCCAGCCGGAACGGCGGATAGGTGTCGGTCAGGAGGAATCCGTAGGCAAGCACCCGCACCATCCAGCGCAGCAGACCGACCAGCAGGTCGAAGAGGTCCCGTGGGTAGGTCCCGGTGAACGCCAGGACCACCACCGCGACCAGCGAGAGCAGCCCGACGAGTCCGGAGGAGAACGGCGTGTACTCCTCGACGTACCGGAACACGCTCCAGCCGCTGGTGACGAGAATCGCGACGACCAGCAACTGCGGGACGACCAGAAGCCACTTGACGAGGACCAGCCCCCGGGACAACCGCTCGGGGTAGGAGACGTCCACCTGTACGGGATAGCCGGGCACGTCCTTCAGGGTGAACGGCGGATACGCGTCGGTCCCGAGGACCATGGAGCAGTAGTAGCCGACACGCGTGCTCCAGCGCATCACGCCGACGTTGAACCTGAACAGCGGCCGCGGGTATCTGGCGGTGACCAGGATGCTGACGAACGCCACGACGCTCACCAGCAGGAAGGCGACCTGCAGGAAGAGCAGCACGATGTGGTGCGGGATCGCGAGGATCCACTTCACCAGCCATTTCCATCGGCTGAGCCGGGGGTCCAGAACCGCTGTCACCTGCACGGGATGGGCGTGAGGGGGAATCATCGCTGCCACATCCTTCCTCTCGGGGATCGGGGAAGGTGTCCCGCGGAGCACTCGCGAACGGCTCGGCGGGCCACTCACACCATTGGGCCCTCGCGCCCGAATCCCTTCACGTCCCGAATCCACGTACCAGGAACACACGTGACTTGACAGCCGCCCGTCACCGTGACCGAGCCGCGGCACTGCGCAGGGATGCGCCTCCCCACCTCGAGCCGGCTCAGCAGGGACCGTCGATCAGCCCGAAGCCCTCCGGGAAGCCCTCCAGGAACTCGCGACGATCCGGGCCGGTCTCGGCCGCCGCCATCTCCCCGATCAGGCGAACCAGCTCCTGCCGCTGACCACCCGTCAACGCACTGACCACATGGGCGACTCCCTCCATCACCCTCACCGCGTCGTCCTGATCCATCTGTTCCTCCTCACTACCGTCGACGAACCGAAGGACATCGACCAAGGCCTCGGCCAAGGCACGGGTCAGGGACGGGTACGAGGACGTCACGAGGGTCTCCCGGCAGATCGACGACGAAGTCCGGCCACCCCACCACACACCACTGACACCCGTGACCGGCGGGGGACCTTTGCGCTGGTGGTCCATGCCAGCTCCGGCAATGGCCACGAGGGGCCACTCACTCCTCGTCGTTGCGCTCCAGGACCAGGCCGACGGACCCGCCCTCCAGCCCGTTGCCGTCATCGAGATGCAGATGGGCTCCATCCGTGACACCTTCGCCGGCCAGCACCATCAGGTGCCCGGCAAGCGTCCTGAGACCTGCGGCATTCGCCTCGATGACGACCTCGGCCCCGAGGCTCCGCACCTCGATCCGGGCATCGGCATCCCACGTGAAGCGCAGCCCCGCGCCCTCGACGGCGGCCTGGACATGAGTGCTCTCGATCGGCGCAGAGCCGGTTCCGGAAGTCATGGAACCCATGATGCCGCTGCCCAGGAAGTCGCCGAAGACAGCCCGAAGCTCAGCAAGCCACGTTCTTCTCCGACGCCGACAAGTTCGCCCGTACACCTCCACCGAGCACGACGGCGAATGGCTCCGGTACGTGCCGGACAGAGCCTATGAGCTGGCCACCGGCAAGGAGTGCGACCGCTAAGCCCGGTACTGCTTCGAGAGCTACTCCAACCGAGACGGCTGGCCCCACCTACAGGTCTGAACCGGACGGACAGGACCATGTCCGGCGTCTCCAAAGGTCGCCCCACGTCGCAGCACCACATCCGCCAGATATACGTGACGAGGCCGCCCTGACCGCCGAAGGCCCCCACCTAAGATCAGTTGGGGGCCTTTGCAGTGGTGGGCAAGGACGGTTTCGAACCGCCGACATCTGCTTTGCAAGCTCGCCAGGCCAGGAAAGCGACCTCGACAGGCGCTCCTGCCTGCCGCCCACCCTCCACCTCATGATCAGCCGCGATCCGTCGGCGTGCACATCCGTTGCTGCAACGGTTGCCGTCATAGGTACGGCTGCTGCCACACGGCTCCGGCGGGCATGCCTTGAGGCAGTCAGGGACCCCTGACCTGCGAGCATCCGTCAGAGTGCGAGCATCGGGCTGAGTCCCATCGCATACCGTGCGAAGCCGGGTGACGCGCAGGCTGAAGTCCACCCGGGCAATGACTAGTTGGCGTAGCCTTATCTCACCAGTGCTGGGTACTTTGGGGGGATCGTGCCAGACCCGATTACTACAGGCGTTGTGTCAGCTGCTGGCTCGGCTGCAGGGCGGGCAGTCGGCCCCCTTCTTCTGGGCGGCGTGCGCTCTACACTTGAGCGTCGAGCGATCCACAAGCGCGCTGATGGGGTTCAGTTTGAGGGCGCAGCAGCCGTCGAAAATGCGCTTGAAGGCATCTCGGCAACGGATCGTGAAAGAATTCTGGAATTCACCAAATCTGCAGAATTCGACAACATCTGCTTCCAGGTTGCCATCGCTGGATGCATGCCGCAGAACCCCGAGGAGCACCTGACACAGCTTCGGGTGACGTTCGACCGTTCACTTCGCCGGTACTCTGGAGTTCCGGATTCGAAGTCCGAGATAGTGGCAAATGCACTATTCTCTGAAATCTGCGCCATTTCGTGGCGGGAAGTTAACAAACATCAGCACGAGCGCGGGATCAAAAAGCGCTCTCTCACTCCAGAGTTGATCGCCTCACACATTTCCGCGGCCACCCGGAATGGTGAAATTCATTCGCAGCTCGCGAGCCTGTCGGCGATTGATCGATTTGCTGATCAATTTTCACAGCAGTGCGCAAAGCTGCACGGCAAGATGAGGCCCGCCCAGACAGAAAGTGGCGCCCGCGTCCCCTTCGATGACCTGTATGTAGAGCCTCGCCTCAGCGTCGCAGGCGACAAGAGCAGTCGGGATGAGAGGGTTAGTGTGCGAGATTTGCTCTCGCAGGCAGGCAGGGTTGTCGTCTTGGGGGACCCAGGGGGTGGAAAGACAACTCTGTCACTCAAGCTGACCCTGGACGTTGCCATGGGCCGTGGCACGTGCCCGGCTCGGCAGATTCCGCTGAGAATTGTTCTCCGAGAGTACGCCAGCCATTTCGCATCGAACCAAGAATCCATCGTCGAATTCTTGGAGAAGCAAGCAAAGTCAACCTACTCGACTACCGCTCCAGAGGGGGCAATTGAATACCTGCTCCTCAACGGCCGATCGGTGGTGATATTCGATGGCTTGGATGAGCTCACCGACACGAGCCTCCGGCTGCGAGTTGTCGATTCTGTCGAGGCGTTCGCTTACGCCTACCCAACAACGCCAATTCTCGTAACATCTAGGCGTGTCGGGTATGAGATGGCCCCATTGGACGGCCACCTGTTCTTTTCTTCTCACCTTTCGCCATTCGACAGATCCCAGCAACGACAGTACGTCACAAAGTGGTTCACGCACGTACGGGGTGGCGTGGCAGAAGGCGGAATGGCTGAGCGCTTCCTGGCCGAATCTCGACATGCAGATGATTTGACCTCGAACCCTCTGATGCTGGGGCTGATGTGTGCCCTTTATCGAGGCGAGGGATACATTCCAAGGAATAGGCCGGATCTATTTCGACGGTGTTCCGAGTTCCTCTTCGAGCGCTGGGATGCTTCTCGCAGCATCTCGGTCGTTCAGCCTTTTGAGAGGAATATCCAATTTGCCATGTTCAGTCTCGCGTTGAGTATGTTGCGGAACTCGGAAAATGGCTTGGGCATGACAGAGCGAGAGCTAATCCGGTACACTTCCGATTTTCTACTGGGGCAGCAATACGAAGACCGCGATAGTGCTGATGCGGCTGCAGAGGCCTTTGTTAGATACTGTCGAGGACGGGCATGGGTACTGACAGATGTAGGTACCGAGCCGACGGGGGAGCGGATCTATTCATTCACGCACCGCACCTTCCTTGAGTACTTCTCGGCGAGACAACTAGTCCGAGACAGCGGGGACGCAGAAGGTCTATTCCGAGAACTAACGGTTCATCTCAAGAATGAATCATGGGATGTCACTTCACAGCTTGCTGTGCAGTTTCTTGATGAGCGGCTGAGTGACGCCGCAAACGACTTTGTATCTCTCGCCCTACAGGAATCTCGCGAGCTGGGTGAGGGCGTTCCGCGATCCGCTCTCGTAAGCTTCTGTGCCCGCCTGCTAGAGTTCATGCAACTGAAACCAGCACTTGTGCGAGAAATCATTACAGAGCTGCGTTCACTGGGTCAGTCGACCGGGCGACCAGGTGTTCAAGACGCAATCGGGGCTGCTTGGGAAGGCGTCGCTATGTGCGCCAGCGAAACGCGCAAAGTAGTCGTGGACTCGCTGCTACTCCCTTCGAGGGGCGCCTCAACTGAATTTGAAGAAATCGCTTGCGCGCTCTCCATGAGCGAGTTCGTACCTCATCATGCCGGCCCGGAGGTTCGTAAATTCTGGTCACGGCGCGACCAACTGAACGCGGTCCTACTGAGCGACAAGCTGGTGGCAGCATCACGCTCGGATGTGCATGCAGCTGCTACCGCTGTGCTGTTTGGCGTGATCGAAATCTCGGATGCCGCTAAATGGCATGGCCCCAAGGTCGCGACAGTTAGCGTGTTTTCTGGAGGGTCCACTCGATTCTCTCACAATCTGATCTCGGAACTCGCCCGTCCAGTTAGGCGCTGGAATCACGATGATATCGACTCTGTCAGAGAGAAGGTGTTGGATTATTTGATTGCAGCTCCGACTCCATGGCATCAGGGTTTCCAGCGCTTCGTCGTATACTCCAAGGCGTTGCCGGAAGAGCCGAATGCCGTGAAATTCGTCCTGCTGAGCTGGATGCTCGGTGTCGAACATGTGGAAGGCGGCATGACATACGATCGTGCGAGCGCCCACGCGCTTCTGGTGTCCGTCGCTGAAATGCGAAAGGCGGGATGCCTGGACTCCCGCTTCGATGAGTGGAAGTCGAAGCTGGGAGAAGATTTCTCGACATTGGTGGAGAGATGGGCCCGGCGCGAGATCTCACTCTCCTCTGGGGGAAAAAGGGATAGGAATGAAACCTGAAGGCAACCAAGTAGTAGAGTCGGTGCGGTCAGGCTGGAGGGGGCCGGCGACAGGAGCGCAAGCCCGGGCGACAGGCCGCGCGCCTCGCACGGCCCATGCCTTTATGGGGGAGGGAAACTCCTACCTCGCACCCTCCAGAGATGGTTGGGCCTATCTGCAACTTCAACGAAGCTCTTTAGAGCACCGATCACGGTTGCGGGATCGCCGTCGTACCGCACGTGCGGCTCGTTGGCCTCGGGAGGGAAGAACCGAGCGCGATAGCGCTGGAGGTCGCTCTCCGAGCACGACGTTCGGGCATGGGCTCGCCACGCTGCTGTTCGGGGCCGGGGTGGCGCCGCGCGTGGTGATGGAGATCCTCGGTCACTCGCAGATCGCCGTCACGATGAACATCTACACCCACGTGGCCGACAGCGGCAGGCGGGAGGCGATGGGGCACATGGACCGGCTGCTGCGCCGGCGGCGGCCCGCCGAGTAGGCGTTGCCGTCACTTTTAGCCGTCAAAGGCCCCCAACCAAGATCGGTTGGGGGCCTTTTGACTGGTGGGCGCGGACGGTTTCGAACCGCCGACATCTGCTTTGTAAGAGCAGCGCTCTACCCCTGAGCTACGCACCCGTGGACGAGTGGACAGCCTACATGGCCAGCGCACCCCCCACGCAAACGCGTTCCCGTGGGAGAGAATGGACCGGGGCATGGCGGACACGGTACGGGAGAGGGATTGTGGCGACGGCATCCCGGCGGTGGTTCGGTGGGCGGGACGAGAGTCGGCGGGCGGATGCGCAGGCGGCCAAGGACGCCGCCGCGGCCGCCTTCTACGAGCTGGACACCGCGCAGCGGGACCTGCGGATCTCCATGGAGACGATCGCCGCCGCCGACGGGTCGCCCGCGGCGCGGCAGGCCGCCGAGGGGTTCGTCGCGCTCGGGCAGCGGATCGACCAGGTCAGCCACGTCTACATCGAGGCGGTCGACGCGTACGACCTGGACCGGGCCGAGTTGGAGGCGTCCGTCGCGACGCGCGCGCGGGAGCAGCTGACGCGGGCCCGGGACGAACTGGTGCGGGTGAAGGCGGAGCTGGACCGGTTCGCGCAGGGGCTGCAGCCGTTGCTGGACAAGGCCGAGACGCAGCTGGCGCGGGTCGCACCGGCCCGGGAGCGGGCGCGGGCGGCGCTGATCGGGGCGAGCGACGCGCTGGACGCCGTACGGGCCAAGGGGATGCGGGCCGACGATCTCGCGGCGCGGCTGGCCGCGCTGGGGCCGGAGCTGACCAAGCTGAACCAGGGCGCGGCGCAGCACGGGGTGCAGGAGACGGTGCAGCGTGCGGACCGGATCCTGCGTGACGCGGAGGCGATACGGGCCGAGGCGGAACGGCTGCCGGAGCGTGCGGCGGAGATCGACCGGCGGCTGGTGAGCCTGCGGACGCGGGCCCAGGCGCTGCGGAACCGGGCGGACCGGGTGGATCCGGTGCTGAGCGAGCTGCGGCGGAGGTTCAGTGCGGCGTGCTGGCAGGACCTGCAGCACGTGCCCGACGAGGCGGTGCGGGAGGTCACGGACGCGGAGGAGCGGCTCGGGGAGGCGGGCCGGGCCCGGGACGAGCAGCGCTGGGCGGACGTGGGGGCGCTGATCGAGGCGGTCCGCGGTGCGCTGGACGCGACGGACGAGGCGGTGTCGGCGGCGCAGGACCGGCTGACCCGGCTGGAGGCGGTGGCGCGGGATCCGCAGGCGGAGGTGGACCGGACCCGGTTCGCGATCCGGGATGCGCAACGGCTGGCGATGGCGGGCCGCAGCGTCCCCGATCCGCGGCACGCGGGGCCGCTGGACGACGCGGTGGCCCGGGTGGCCCGGGCCCGGGAGGGGCTGGAGGCACGGCATCCGGACTACTGGGCGTTCCTGCAGGAGATGGAGGCCGTACGGGCCTCGGTGAACCGGGTGGTGACCGCGATCCGCGAGGAGCTCGGGCACGGCTGACCGCCGGCCACCGCCGGAGTCGGCCACCGACCGGTGGCCGGCTCCGGCGGTGGCCGGCGGGCGGCGGGGAGCTGCGGCCCCGGGCAGGGCCGACGCCCTGAGCCGTACGCCCCACACACCGGGCGCCGGGCCGAACCCGCCCTCCGGCACCCACCCGCACCCACGCCCGCCGTACTGCCCCGGTCCCCCCGTTCCCCCGGAACCCGTCCGCGCCGCCACGCCCGCCCGCCCACCCACCGACCTGGTACGGCCCGCCCCCCACCCGGTTGTTTCCACAGCCCCGGCGGCGGATGCTGGGAGGTGCCTGGAACGGAACAGAGGAGGGCGCCATGGCTGCCCATACCTTCCGCAAGCCTGCCGCGACGGCGCCCGCGCCGCCGCCGGAGCCGTACGTGGCCCACGCGGCGTACGGGTGCACCGAGCCGCACGAGCACTACGCGCCGTACATCGCGCACGATCCCGATCCCGAGGCGCCCCCGCCTCCGCGGCTGTCCGACACGGTCTCCCGGCGCATGGAGCGGATGATGCACCCGGTCAACGCGCGGCTGGACGAGCATCTGCCGACCGACCACAAGCTCAGCAAGGTGTACCGGGTCGGGGCGGGGCTGACGGGGCTGCTCCTCGTCGTGTTCGGGGTGCTGGGGCTGATCAACCGGATCGGCTTCTTCGACACCGGCGGCGACACCGTCCTCGCCCTGAACACCAACGGTGCGCTGAGCGTGCTGTCGATCTGCATCGGGGCGCTGCTCATCGTGGGGATGGTGGTGGGCGGCACGTTCGCGTCGACCCTGAACATCGTGCTGGGCGTGCTGTTCATCGCGAGCGGGTTCGTGAACCTCGCGCTGCTCGACACCGGGCTGAACTTCCTGGCCTTCAGGATCCAGAACGTGCTGTTCAGCTTCGTCGTCGGCGTGATGCTGATGTGGTTCGGGATGTACGGGCGGGTGGGCAGCGCGCTGCCGCACGACAATCCGTACTGGCGGGCCCGCCATCCCGAGCAGGCGGCCCGGGAGGACCGCGCCCGGGCGGCGCAAGCGGCACGGTCCATGGGGGTGCGGCCCGCGATGCCCGGCGCCGGACATCCCTGAGTCCCTGAGTCCCTGAGCTACGCGCTCACCTCCTGCGACACGCGCGGGGCCCCGCCGGGGGCCGTAGCGCCGGGGTGGCGGGCGCGCTTAGCCTGTGCGCATGCCTCGTTACGAATTCCGCTGCCGGACCTGCGACGACACCTTTGAGGTCAGCCGGCCCATGGCCGAGTCCTCCGCTCCCGCCGACTGCCCGGCCGGGCACGCCGACACCGTGAAGCTGCTGTCCGCGGTCGCCGTCGGCGGTTCCGGCGGCGCGCCCGCGCCCGCCCGCCCCATGGGTGGCGGCGGCGGGGGCTGCTGCGGTGGCGGCGGCTGCGGCTGATCCCGCGCGGAACGGGAGCGAGCACGCCGCCGGGCGGACACGACGCGGGGCCCGGGGCCACCAGGAGCACGCGGGGCCCGGGGCCACCAGGAGCAAAGGGCCGAGGCCCCGGCCGTGTCCGCACGGGCAGTACACCTAGCGCTTGCGCGACAGGGTCAGCCCGTCCGAGATGGCCAGCAGGACGGAGTCCATGCGGTCGTCCGCCGTCACGTGGTCGTTGAAGGCGCGCACGCCCGCCGCAGAGCCGGTCGCCGACTCGTCCAGCACCGATCCGTGGAACAGGGTGTTGTCGGTGACGATCAGGCCGCCCGGGCGGAGCCGCGGTACGAGCTGCTCCCAGTAGGCGACCTGGTTCTCCTTGTCCGCGTCCACGTAGGCCAGGTCGATGTGCGGTTCGGCCGGCATGGCGCGCAGGGTCTCCAGGGCGGGTGCGATGCGCAGCTCGATGCGGTCCTCGACGCCCGCCTCCGCCCAGGCGTCCCTGGCGTACGAGGTCCACTCCTCGGAGACGTCGCAGGTGATCAGGCGTCCGTCCGCGGGCAGGGCCTGGGCCATGGAGAGGGCGGAGAAGCCGGTGAAGGTGCCGACCTCGACGATGTGGCGGGCGCCCGTGAGGCGGACCAGGAAGGCCAGCAAGGGGCCCTGTTCCTCCGCCGACTGCATGCCGGCGACGTCGGGGAACTTCGCGTAGGTCGTCGCGACCAGCCCCCGCTGGACCCGGTCCAGCGGGGGGTTGTGGTCGAGCATGTAGGTGTAGAGCTCGTCCGTGATCTTGGTGCTGTTTCCCTTGGTCATGCACCCAGTCTGCCGAGCCGGCCGGCCTCGCGGGTGAATGCCCGCAGGATTGCCTCGCCTGCCAGGACCCCCGCCTCCGGCAGGGCCGTGACCCTGGGTGCCGTCCACGCCGCGTCGGCCAGTTCGCCGTGGCCCGGCCGCCAGGCGCTGTCCGCCGCCAGGAGCAGGTCGGCGTCCAGGAGCGAGTCCCCGGCGGCCAGGGTCGTGGTCGCCCCGGTGCGGCGGGCGACCTCGTGCATGGCCGCGCTCTTGGTCAGCGGCCGCGGGACGGCGTAGATCTTGCGGCCCTGGAGGGAAACCGTCCAGCCGCGCTCGCCCGCCCACTCCGTCAGGGACTTCAGCCACGCGTCGGGGACCAGGGACCGTTCGACGACGAGGTACGCGAAGAGGTCCTCCGCCAGGCGTGCCTTGCGCAGCCATGCCGCGTCGGCGACGGCCAGGAGGTGGCGGTGGACCTCCTCCAGCGGGGCGCACTCCTGCGCGAGGCGGGCCGCGACCTGGCGGCGCCAGTCCCGGTCGGGGACCCCGTCGACGAGGAGCTGGCCGCCGTTGGCGCAGATCGCGTAGGGGGCGGGGCGGCCGGGGAAGCGGATGCGCTGGTACTGCTTGCGGGTGCGCGTGGTGGTGGGGACGAAGACGACGCCGGGGTCCTCGGTCAGCCGCGCCAGCAGGGCCGCCGCCGTCTCCGTCATGTAGGACAGCGGCTTGCTCTCGTGGACCTCCACGCACAGCAGGCGGGGGGCCTCCTGGTCGGGCATGGTCAGGCCGAGGGCGGCCGCCGAGTAGATGAGCGTGCGGTCGAGGTCACTGGCTACGAGGACGGTCACTTGGTGGTCACGGCCTTTCCGTCGGCGCCGGTGGCGCCGCGCGTGAATCGGGGGTGGATGAGTCCCACGCACGTGTAGGGCAGCCCGTCGACCTCTTCGACCGGGACCCCGCGCTGCTCGGCGAGCAGCCGTACGTGGTCCAGGTCGGCGCCTGCGCCGCGCTGCGCCAGGATCTTCCAGGGCACCCTGCGCAGCAGGACGCGGGTGGTCTCGCCGACACCGGGCTTGACGAGGTTCACGTCGTGGATGCCGTACTCCTCACTGATCCGCTCGACGGCCGCCCAGCCCTCCCAGGTGGGCGTCCGGTCGGCCGCGAGCAGTTCCTTGACCTCGTCGTCGACGGCGTCGGCGACCTCGTCGAAGTGTGCGGCGACGGCGTCGACGAAGTCGACGGAGACGTCGGCCCCGGAGAGCTCGCGGTAGAACTTCGCGCCGTGGAAGTCGGCGGGGCCGACGAGGTCGGCCCTCAGCACCGTACGCGAGACGAGACCGGAGACGGTGGAATTGAGACAGGCGGAGGGGATGAGGAAGTCCTCGCGGGTGCCGTACGTGGTGACGCAGGAGCCGGGGTCGGCGAGGACGACGATCTCGGGGTCGAAGCCGGGGAAGTCCGCCAGGGCCTCCTTCAGCTCGCGGGTGATGGCGCCCTTCCCGGTCCAGCCGTCGACGAAGACGATGTCGGCGGGGTCGTGGTGGGCGGCCAGCCAGCGCAGGGCGTTGGCGTCGATGCCGCGGCCGCGCACGATGGAGACGGCGTAGTGCGGGAGGTCCAGGCCGTGCCGGGCGCGGGCCCAGCGGCGCATGAGGACGCCGACGGGGGTGCCGGCGCGGGCCAGGGAGACCAGGACGGGGGACGGGGAGCGTTCGGCGAGGACGGTCTCGGTGACCGTGCCGACGGCGCGGGCGACGCGGGCCGCGGAGGCATCGAGCGCGCTCCGGTAGAGGTCCTGGTACTGCGGGGAGGGCTGGTACTCGACGGGCAGGGACTCGGCGTAGTGCGCGCCGCCGGCCTGGATCGCCTCCTCGCGCTCCTCGGTCGGGGCCTCCAGCCGGACGCCGGAGAGGTCCTGGAGCAGCCAGCCGACGTCCTCGGGGGCGTACGAGGAGAAGGCGGGGCCGCGCAGGGGCTCGGTCATGATCGGCTCCTGCCGGTGGTCTGACGTGTCGGGGGCGGTGGGGACGGTGGGCCCGGTACGGTCGCCCGCCGCGCCGGAGACGGTACGGTCGCCCGCCTCGCCGGCGGTGGTACGTGCGCCCCGCGCAGCGGCGGCACCCGGCCCGCCCGGCGTGTAGGACGGGACGACGGCCAGGAGGACCCGGCCCGTGTGCGCGGCGAGTGCGGCCAGCAGGCCGGCGTGCAGCGCGGGGGTGTCCCCGGCCGAGTCCACGACGGCGACGACGGTGTCGAAGCCGGGGGCGTGCGCGCCCGCGGCGACGTTGTAGGCGTAGCGGTCGCCGGGGCCGTCGGCCGGGGCGTCGTGGGCCGGGAAGACCAGCCGGGTGCGGATGGCGTAGCCGGGGTCGTCGACGGCGAGCACCGGGGAGCGGGTCGTGGTCGAGAAGCGGACCTCGGCGGCGGCGCCCGCCTCCTCCAGGGCCTTCGCGAGGCGCAGCGGCACGTACATCAGCTCTTCGTTGCCGAGTACGAGGACCCGTCCGGGCGCGGGGCCGAGCGCGGCGGCAAGGCGGCCGGCCAGGCCGGGCAGGGCGGCCTCCAGGCGGACGCGGTGGGCGGCGGTGAAGCCGTGCCGTCCGCCGTCGGGCAGGCCCTGCGGCCACCCAAGGTCCACCCGGACGACCTCGGCCGCGGCGGTACGGGGCCCCGTGCCGCCGGGGCCGGCGGCGGGCGCGGACTCGTGCTGCTCCACCAGGGCCCGGCCCTTGTCGAGGACCCCGTCCGGGAGGGAGACCGTCCCGGACGCGAGGGCGATGAGGTCCACGCGGGCGCCCAGCTCGGCGGCGAAGTCGGTGAGCCGGTCGCGGTCGGCCGGGGAGCGCATGTCGACGAGGGCGACGACCACGTAGTGGGAGCGGGGGTGGCGGGCGTGCAGGTCGCGGATGGTGTTGAGGACGGTGTTGCCGGTGGAGAACTCGTCGTCGACGAGGACCAGCGGCCCGTCGCCCGCGAGCAGCCCGGCGTCCTCGGGCAGCAGCAGGTGCGAGGTGGCGTGGGAGTGCGCCTCCTCGAAGCCGCCGGCCGCGGTGACGCCCGGCACGGGGCGGCGGGTGGAGTGCAGGTACGGGGCGGGGCCGAGGCCGTCGGCGACGCAGTGGCCGAGCCCGGTGGCGGTCTCGGCGTAGCCGAGGACCACGGCCCGTGCGGCGGCTTCGGCGCCGAGCAGCTCCCGTACGCGCTCGCCGAGGCCGTGCCCGGCGCCGTACACCGCGTGCGGCAGCTGCGGGACGTGTTTGCCCAGCACCTGCGAGACCAGCAGGTGCGCCCGCTTGGGGTTGCGCCGCAGGGCCAGCCCGAGCAGCTCCGTCAGCCGCGGCCCCCCTCCGGAGTCCTCCAGGCGCACGCCCAGCCGGTCCGCGACCCAGGTACCCGACCACACCGCTTCGATCGTCTTGCCCTTCCTCGTCGTACGCATCGGTTCCGGCCCGCTCACACCTGGAGGCCGGCCGTGAGCAGGTCGACGAAGCCGACCTGCTCCTTCGCCACACCGAAGACCTCGGCGCGGAGCATGGTGCGCTCCGCCCAGGCCCGGTGGGGCTTCACCTCGTTCATCTTGTTCGTATAGGCGGACCGCATCACTCCGCCACCGCCGCTCTCGGGCCGCAGGATGTCCTGGGCGTCGCAGAACTCCTCGTGGGAGACCACGGACAGGGCGTGCACGGGGGTGACGTGGGCGGGGTGGATGCAGGTCTTGCCGAGGAGGCCGTTGGCCCGGTCGAGTTCGATCTCGCGCAGCAGGCCGTCGAGGTCGTGCTCGATGAGGGCGGTGCGCAGCTCCTCCACGCCCTCCTCCAGGAAGGGGCTGCGCCGCAGCTGGGGCTTGAAGAGGCGCTGCTGGCTGCGGAAGTACTCCCAGACGGGGCCGGTGACGGTGAAGCCGGTGCCGTCGGCCCTGCTGAGGACGTTGACGACGTCCGCGATGACGCCCGCGACGATCTGCACGTCGTAGGCGGTCATGTCGGGGGTGCGGCGCAGTCCGTAGGCCGAGCAGAAGTCGGTCACGCCGAGGCGGAGCGCGAGGACGCGGTCCCGGTGGCTGTTGACCGTGCGGAAGATGCCGGCGAGGGTCTCGACGCGGGTTTCGAGGTGCAGGAGTCCGGGGGTCTCCAGCACGGGCATGGCATACAGCCGGGGCACTCCGCTGATCGCCTCGGCGTCGGCGACGGCTTCGAGGAAGGGCTGGCCGTGCTTCTCGTCGAACTTGGGGAGTACGAATCCGGCCAGCAGCCGGACGGCGCTGCCGAGGCGGCGCACGAGGTCCGTTATCTGCTCGGGGGTGCGGACGCGGATGAAGAGCAGCGGCAGCTCGGCGGTCTCGTCCTCCAGCTCGGCGAACTGCCGGACGAGGTTCTCCTCGGCCCCCGCGACATCGCCGTCGCTGATGGAATCCTCCAGGCAGAGGACCATGGAGACCACTCCGCGGCTGGACTGCTTGCGGATGTCGGCGGCCAGTGAGGGGCGGGTGGCGGGGCTGTAGAGGGTGGCCCCCAGGGCCGCTGCGAGGACGCGGGAGGGCGAGGCTCCGGTGAATTCCGCCGGTTCCTGGTGGAAGAGGTCCTTACGGACCGTGGGCGAAATGTGCCCGAAGTGACGCATGTGCTCTCCCCCGTACTTGCATCGGGTGCCCATCTGGCATGGCCGGTAATAGTACGTACGATCGTGAGTCGAGAGTTCCTCGAGCACATGAAGTTCAGGTAACCCTCTTGCACCATGCCCAGCTCCCCCGATCGGTACAAGGCCCTACGGGGGGCCGCATTGTCCCGCTCCACCCCGGGAGGGCAGGATGACGTGCATGACGCACGCGATGCAGAAGGGCTCGAACATCCCGGTGGCCCCCGTGGCCGTCCGGGCGGTGCTGCGCTGGACCGGCGGCCCCGAGGTGCCGGACGTGGACGCGTCGGCGCTGCTCGTGGGCCCTGACGGCCGGGTGCGTTCGGACGAGGACTTCGTCTTCTACAACCAGCCCCGCCACCCCTCCGGCGCCGTCTGGCGGCTCGGGAAGAAGCAGATCGGCGACGCGATCACCGACGCGGTCCAGGCGGACCTGCGCACGGTGCCGCCGTCGGTGGACCGGATCCTGGTGGTCGCCTCGGCGGAGGACGTCCCCTTCGAGCGGGTCCGCGACCTGCGGATCCTGCTCTACGACGCCGGCGCGACCGGCGGCTCCGAACCGCTGGCGTACTTCGACGTACGGCCCGAGACCGGCGCGGAGACGGCGCTGATCTGCGGCGAGCTGTACCGCAGGGGCGACGGCTGGAAGTTCCGGGCGCTCGGCGAGGGCTACTCCGACGGCCTGGTGGGCCTGGCGACCGACCACGGGATCTCGGTCGACGAGAGCGCCGCCGATCCGGACGCGGCTGCCGCGGCGGGCATCGGCGCCGAAGCGACCGGCGAGCGGACCACGGCCATGGCCCCGCCCACCCAGGCTCCGCCCGCCGTCCCGCCCGCCTACGGCTACCCGCAGCCGGTGTCCCCGGTCCCGGCACCGGGCGCCGACTCCGCCTTCCGGCTGCCGGCGCAGGGTCCGCAGTTCATCCGGCGCTGATCGCACGGCCCGGCCGGGTCCCGGGACCCGGCCGGCCAAGGACACGGGGGCGCCGGCCGGCCCCGGTCAGCTCTTGGTGCTCTTGTAGCCCCTGCCCCACTGGAGCCCCCACCCGTACAGCCGGTCCAGCTCGGCCTGGAAGCCGTACACGAACTTCACCTCGCGCCGCACGACGAGCTCGCCCTTGACCTTCTCCAGGGACACCACCGCGCAGGAGCGGGCCTCCGGGTGCCGCTCGTCGAGCGGGATCTCGATCCGCGGCCCGGTGACCGGGTAGAGGGTCACCATGGCGTGCGTCCGGTCGAAAGCCGGGGTCTGGTCGTAGATGTAGACGAAGACGAGCAGCCGCTTGATGTCGTCGGCGTGGTCGAGGTTGATGTAGAGGGTCTCCCCCGAGCCCGAGCCGAACCGGTCGTCGCCGCTGAGCTTCACGTACGGCGGGTCGTTCAGATCGCCCAGCAGGTTGCCCAGTGGCTGCACGGCGCCCCGGGTGCCGTCGGCCAGCTCGTACAGGCAGCCCATGTCGAGGTCGACGTTGACCATGCCCTGGGTGTGGGCCTGCACGATGTCCGGCTTGAACAGCTTGAACGGATGTCGGAAGAGCTGGCCGCTCTGGCCGGAGCGGCCGCCGATGTCCGAGGTGCGCATCCGCCAGGACAGGTTGACCCGCAGGTTGCCGTGCACGGCCTCCTGCCGGGTGAGTGAAACCGTCGGATGCCGCTTGGTCAGCTCGATCGCGTTCGACGAGGCGCTGCCCGACTGGAACTGCGCCGCCCGGCTGCCCATGATGCCGTCGAAGAACCCCATCCCCTTGCCCCCCTGGTCCCCCTGGACCCCTTCGATGCCTACGGAAGCGGGGCGGCCCGCCGGGTCCGTGGACCCGGTGGACCGCCCCGCAGATTGAGCGTTCCGCATTACCGCCGCCGTCATGCGTCGACGGTGGAACCCTCCCGTTCCAGGCGCTTGTTCCGGCGCACCGAGGACCAGAAGGAGGCGGCGATCAGCACCACGCCGATGAGGCCGGTGATGAGCTCGCTGATCTCGTGCTGGATGGTGACGAGCAGGATGACGGCGAGCGCGCCGATCGCGTAGTGCGCGCCGTGCTCCAGGTAGACGTAGTCGTCCAGGGTGCCCTGGCGGACCAGGTAGACCGTGAGCGAACGGACGTACATGGCACCGATGCCGAGACCCAGCGCCATCCAGAAGATGTGGTTGGTGATGGCGAACGCGCCGATGACACCGTCGAAGGAGAACGACGCGTCGAGGACCTCGAGGTAGAGGAAGAGGAAGAACGCGGCCTTGCCGGCGAGGCCGACGGCGGAGACGGGCTTGCCCGCGGCCTTGGCCTTCTCCTCCTCCTCGTGCTCGCGCTCCTCTTCCTCCTCCAGCTTGTCCTCGAAGTACGAGGACAGGCCGCCGACGATGAGGTAGGTGATCAGGCCGGCGACGCCGGCCAGCAGCACGGTGGCGGACTTGTCCGCGTACCCGGTGCTGGTGTGGGCGTTCACGGCGAAGGTCATCGCGGTGACCAGCAGGGCGATCAGGGCGATGCAGACCGACAGCATGTCGACCTTGCCGAGCTTGGCCAGCGGACGCTCCAGCCAGGAGAGCCACTTGTGCTCGCGCTCCTCGAAGATGAAGTCGAGGAAGATCATGAGGAGGAACATGCCACCGAACGCGGCGATCGCCGGGTGGGCGTCGGTGACGAGGGCCTCGTACTGCTCGGGGTGGTCCAGGGCCAGCTCGATCGCCTCGATGGGGCCGACCTTCGCACTGATGGCGACGATCGCCACCGGGAAGACCAGCCGCATGCCGAAGACGGCGATCAGAATGCCGATGGTGAGGAAGATCTTCTGCCAGAAGGCATTCATCTTCTTCAGGATTCCGGCGTTGACGACCGCGTTGTCGAAGGACAGGGAGATTTCGAGGATCGACAGGATCAGTACGACCCCGAACGCCTCCCACCCCCACTGCCACGCGGCAAAGGCAAGGCCGAGCGCCGTGATGGCGAACGACCAGCCGAAGGTTTTCAGAACCACTGGCACCTGGCACCCCATGCGTGTTGTAAGGCTTTACGAAACGTTGACCCCGAAGTCTAGAGCGATGCCCCTCAGGCCGGACGCGTACCCCTGCCCCACTGCACGGAACTTCCATTCGCCGCCGTAGCGGTAGACCTCGCCGAAGATCATCGCGGTCTCGCTGGAAGCGTCCTCGGAGAGGTCGTAGCGGGCGAGTTCCTGACCGTCGGCCTGGTTGACCACCCGGATGAAGGCGTTGCTGACCTGGCCGAAGCTCTGCCGGCGGGAGTCCGCGTCGTGGATGGAGACCGGGAAGACGATCTTGTCCACCACGGCCGGCACCTTGGTGAGGTCGATGATGATCGACTCGTCGTCGCCGTCGCCCTCGCCGGTGAGGTTGTCACCCGTGTGTTCGACGGAGCCCTCGGGGCTCTTCAGGTTGTTGTAGAAGACGAAGTACTCGTCCCCCAGCACCCGGCCGCCGTTGCAGAGCAGCGCGCTGGCATCGAGGTCGAAGTCGGCGCCCGTGGTCGAGCGCGCGTCCCATCCGAGACCGATCAGAACCCTGGTGAGGTTCGGCGCGGCCTTGGACAGGGAGACGTTGCCCCCCTTGGCGAGTGTGACGCCCATGATGTGGTCCTCCCCGGACGACGGTGTGGCGGTGCGGCGGTGCGGCGGTGCGGCGGTGCGGCGGTGCGGCGGTGGCACGGTGCGGCCCGCGGTGCGGCGGCGGCGCGGTCTCGCACGGGTACTGCGGTGGTGCGGGTACGGCCGTACAGCGGTGGTGCGGTACCGCGGGTGAAGCAGGTCCGGCGCCGTACACACAGTGCACGACGCCGGACGGACGAACTGCTCGCAGGCTCAGACGTTGACGCCGAAGTCCTGCGCGATGCCGCGCAGACCGGAGGCGTAGCCCTGGCCGATGGCGCGGAACTTCCACTCGGCGCCGTTGCGGTAGAGCTCGCCGAAGACCATGGCGGTCTCGGTGGAGGCGTCCTCGGAGAGGTCGTAGCGGGCGAGCTCGGTGTTGTCGGCCTGGTTCACGACGCGGATGTAGGCGTTGCGGACCTGACCGAAGCTCTGCTGGCGGGTCTCGGCCTCGTAGATCGAGACGGGGAAGACGATCTTCGCGACGTCGGCGGGGACGCCGGCGAGGTTGACCTTGATGGCCTCGTCGTCGCCCTCGCCCTCACCGGTGGTGTTGTCACCGGTGTGCTCGACGGAGCCGTCGGGGCTCTTCAGGTTGTTGAAGAAGACGAAGTTCGCGTCGCTGGCGACCTTGCCCTGGTCGTTGGTCAGGATCGCGCTGGCGTCGAGGTCGAAGTCGACACCGGTGGTGGTGCGAGCGTCCCAGCCCAGACCGACGATGACCGCCGTCAGGTTAGGCGCGGCCTTGGTCAGCGAGACGTTGCCGCCCTTGCTGAGGCTGACTCCCACGGGTCCTCCATTGGGTTCTGTGTGGGGCGGTGCCCCGTCGTGCGGTTGCTACCGGATCAACGCTTCGATCCTAGTGACGGGTTCCCGCCTGTTGGCGCGGTTTTTCGCGGGGAACTGCGGGCCGACCCGCAGGAACGCGGTCAGAGGCTGTCGAGCGCCTTGATGTACTCGTTCAGGTCACGCGCGTCGGGCAGCCCGTTGACGACCGTCCAGCGGACGACGCCCTCCTTGTCGATGACGAAGGTGCCGCGGACCGCACAGCCCTTCTCCTCGTCGAGCACCCCGTAGGCGCGGGAGGTCTCGCCGTGCGGCCAGAAGTCCGACAGCAGCGGGTACTCCAGCCCCTCCTGCTCCCCGAAGACCCGCAGGGTCGGCACGGAGTCGTTGGAGACGGCCAGGAGCTGCACGTCGTCGTTCTGGAAGCGCGGCAGCTGGTCGCGCAGCTCGCACAGCTCACCGGTGCAGACGCCGGTGAAGGCGAACGGGTAGAAGAGCAGGACGACGGCCTTCTCCCCGCGGAAATCGGAGAGCCGCACGGTGGCGCCGTGGTTGTCCTTGAGCTCGAAGTCGGGCGCCTTGTCGCCGACCTGGATCGCCATCTTCTGCATCCCTTCGTCCCGCATCCCTGCGTTGAGCCGTTCAGGTGATTCCCACCCTAGGGGCCGAGCCTACGGGCCGGGAACGCACACGCCCCACCACCCGGGTCCATCCGGTGCGGCGGGGCGTGTGTTCCGCATGTCTGCGGGGCGCGGCTCAGCGCTTGGACTTGGCTGCCTTGGGCGTCACCAGCTTGGTGGAGGTCCACTCCTTGCCGACGGGCAGGCCCTTGGCCAGGGAGAGGCCCGCGGTCTCGGCCGCTTCGCTGATGTCGCTGGCCTCGACGTAGCCGTCGCGGCCCGTCTTGGGGGTCAGCAGCAGGATCAGTGCGCCGTCCTCGACCAGCTCGGTCGCGTCGACCAGGGCGTCCGTCAGATCGCCGTCCTCGTCGCGGAACCACAGCAGCACCGCGTCGGCGCCCTCGTCGTAGTCCTCGTCGGCGAGCTCGCTCACGAGCTTCTCGACGGCTTCACGGAATTCCTGATCGACGTCCTCGTCGTAGCCGATCTCCTGGACCACCTGTTCGGACTGGAAACCCAGCCGGGCGGCCAGGCTCTCCGCGTGGTCCGCGGTCGCGCTCACGGGGTGCCTCCTGCTCATGTTCGGTGAATGTCTTTCGGCGGCGCGCGTACGCGCAGCATTGGGCGTAGTCCACACGGGCGCGGCGGATCGCGCAAGTACCCGGCGGCCGAGACCGTCGAAACGGTGACGATTGCGGCCGTCTCGCCGCAACTTTCAGCCTGCCCGTGTGCACCTCTGGTGATTCATCCCACACCATTGCAGCTCATTCGGCATCATCGCCGACGCTTGACGGCTTTCCTGCGCGTTTGACAGTCGAACGCCTTTGCGAAGTCACTGACCGGCTTGCGCGTAAGGTTGCGTTCTGGGCGTACACTCCGCCCGCCCCGACCGCACCGGACCCGTGCCCCCTGCCGCGTTCTCCCGGTCCACCACAGGGATTACCCAGTGGTACGGATGACGATTCCGGCCGGGCGTAAGACCATGGGAGGCGGCGAACCCCAAGGCACGACTCCCCCGACAGCGAAGGAACAGCGTGGCTTCCGCATCCGATCGCAATCCGATCATCATTGGCGGCCTCCCGAGTCAGGTCCCGGACTTCGATCCGGAGGAGACCCAGGAGTGGCTCGACTCCCTGGACGCAGCGGTCGACGAGCGGGGCCGTGAACGCGCCCGCTACCTCATGCTGCGGCTCATCGAGCGGGCCCGCGAGAAGCGTGTGGCCGTGCCCGAGATGCGCAGCACGGACTACGTCAACACGATCGCCACCCGGGACGAGCCGTTCTTCCCGGGCAACGAGGAGATCGAGCGCAAGGTCCTCAACGCCACGCGCTGGAACGCGGCCGTCATGGTCTCGCGCGCCCAGCGCCCCGGCATCGGCGTCGGCGGCCACATCGCCACGTTCGCCTCCTCGGCCTCCCTGTACGACGTGGGCTTCAACCACTTCTTCCGCGGCAAGGACGAGGGGGACGGCGGCGACCAGATCTTCTTCCAGGGCCACGCCTCGCCGGGCATCTACGCCCGCGCCTACCTCCTGGACCGGCTCAGCGAGCAGCAGCTCGACGCCTTCCGGCAGGAGAAGTCCAAGGCGCCGTACGGCCTTTCCAGCTATCCGCACCCGCGGCTGATGCCGGACTTCTGGGAGTTCCCGACCGTCTCCATGGGTCTCGGCCCGCTCGGTGCGATCTACCAGGCCCGGATGAACCGGTACATGGAGGCGCGCGGGATCGCGGACACCTCCAAGTCCCACGTTTGGGCGTATCTCGGCGACGGCGAGATGGACGAGCCCGAGTCCCTCGGCCAGCTGTCGCTGGCGGCGCGCGAGGGCCTGGACAACCTCACCTTCGTGGTGAACTGCAACCTCCAGCGCCTCGACGGCCCGGTCCGCGGCAACGGCAAGATCATCCAGGAACTGGAGTCGCAGTTCCGCGGCGCCGGCTGGAACGTCATCAAGCTGATCTGGGACCGCTCCTGGGACCCGCTGCTGGCCCAGGACCGCGACGGCATCCTGGTCAACAAGATGAACTCCACCCCGGACGGGCAGTTCCAGACGTACGCCACCGAGACGGGCGGCTACATCCGGGACCACTTCTTCGGCGACGACCAGCGGCTGCGCGCGATGGTCGAGAACATGACCGACGACCAGATCCTGCACCTGGGACGCGGCGGCCACGACCACAAGAAGATCTACGCGGCGTACGCGGCGGCCAAGGCCCACAAGGGCCAGCCGACCGTGATCCTCGCGAAGACGATCAAGGGCTGGACCCTCGGCCCGAACTTCGAGGGCCGCAACGCCACGCACCAGATGAAGAAGCTGACGGTCGACGACCTCAAGCGCTTCCGCGACCGCCTGCACATCCCGATCACCGACCAGCAGCTGGAGGGCGGCGCGCCGCCGTACTACCACCCCGGCCGCAACTCGCCGGAGATCCAGTACATGCACGACCAGCGCAGCGCGCACGGCGGCTACGTGCCGACCCGCGTGGTGCGCGCCAAGCCGCTGGAGCTGCCGGGCGACGCCACGTACGCGGCCGCCAAGAAGGGCTCCGGTCAGCAGTCGATCGCCACCACGATGGCCTTCGTCCGCATCCTGAAGGACCTGATGCGGGACAAGGAGATCGGCAAGCGCTTCGTGCTGATCGCGCCCGACGAGTACCGCACCTTCGGCATGGACGCCTTCTTCCCGAGCGCCAAGATCTACAACCCGCTGGGCCAGCAGTACGAGGCGGTCGACCGCGACCTGCTGCTCGCGTACAAGGAGTCCCCGACCGGCCAGATGCTGCACGACGGCATCTCGGAGGCGGGCTGCACGGCCTCGCTGATCGCCGCCGGCTCGGCGTACGCCACGCACGGCGAGCCGCTGATCCCCGTGTACGTCTTCTACTCGATGTTCGGTTTCCAGCGCACGGGTGACCAGTTCTGGCAGATGGCCGACCAGCTGGCGCGCGGTTTCGTCCTGGGCGCGACCGCCGGCCGGACCACCCTGACGGGTGAGGGCCTCCAGCACGCCGACGGCCACTCGCAGCTGCTGGCCTCGACGAACCCGGGCTGTGTCGCGTACGACCCGGCCTACGGCTACGAGATCGCGCACATCGTCAAGGACGGTCTGCGGCGGATGTACGGCCCCGAGGCCGAGGACGTCTTCTACTACCTGACCGTCTACAACGAGCCGATCCAGCACCCGGCCGAGCCGGCGGACGTCGACGTGGAGGGCATCCTCCAGGGCATCCACCGGGTCGCGCAGGGCACCGCGGGCAGCATCCCCGCGCAGCTGATGGCCTCCGGCGTCGCCGTGCCGTGGGCCCTGGAGGCGCAGCGGATCCTCGCCGAGGAGTGGAACGTCCGCGCGGACGTCTGGTCGGCGACCTCCTGGAACGAGCTGCGGCGCGAGGCCGTCGCGGTGGAGGAGCACAACCTGCTCCACCCGGAGGAGGAGCAGCGCGTCCCGTACGTGACGCGGAAGCTGTCCGGTGCCGAGGGGCCCTTCGTGGCGGTCTCGGACTGGATGAGGTCCGTGCCGGACCAGATCGCGCGCTGGATCCCCGGCGCGTACACCTCGCTGGGCGCGGACGGCTTCGGCTTCGCGGACACGCGCGGCGCGGCCCGGCGCTTCTTCCACATCGACGCGCAGTCGGTGGTCCTGGCCACGCTCACCGAGCTCGCCAAGGCAGGGAAGATCGACCGTTCGGTGCTGAAGCAGGCGATCGACCGGTACCAGCTGCTGGACGTGGCGGCGGCGGACCCGGGCGCCGCGGGCGGCGACGCCTGACGTCCGGCGGACACCGACGCACGACCTCGGGCGGCGGGCCCGGCTCCGGCCGGGCCCGTCCCCCTTTTGCGCGTTCCCTACGATGCTCCGCATGAAAGAACCCTCCCGCCGGCTGCTCTGGGAGCGGCGGAGCCAGACCCCGCTGCTCCTGCTCGCCGTGGCCTTCGCCGTCGCGTACGCCGTCCCGATCGTCGCCCCGGACGCGAGCGAACGGGTCCACGGGGCCTGCACCTATGTGGAGTGGGCGGTGTGGGGGGCCTTCGCCCTCGACTACCTGGTGCGGCTGGGCCTCACGACCGACCGCCGGCACTTCGTGCGCACCCACTGGCTGGACCTGGCCGCGGTGGTCCTGCCGCTCGTGCAGCCGCTGAGGCTGCTGCGCCTGGTCGCGACGCTGATGCTGGTGGGGCGACGGGCCCGGATGGCCCCGCAGATCCAGCTGACGACGTACGTGGCGGGCTCCGTCGTCGGACTGCTGATGTTCGGGTCGCTGGCCGTGCTGAGCGTGGAGCGCGACGCACCCGAGGGGAACATCAAGAACCTCGGCGACGCCGTGTGGTGGTCCTTCACCACGATGACGACGGTCGGCTACGGCGACCACTCGCCCACCACCGGTCTCGGCCGGGTGCTGGCGGTCGGCCTGATGCTGTCCGGGATCGCCCTGCTCGGTGTGGTGACCGCCAACATCGCCGCCTGGTTCATCGCCCGCTTCGAGCGCGACGACCAGGCCGAGCGGCTCCAGCTGGCCGCCATCCGGGAACTGCAGGCGGAGGTGCGGGCGCTGCGCGGCGAGGTCGCCCGGCTGGGCGGTGCGGCGGACGGAGTGCCGTCCGCCGGGCCGGGCGCCCCCGCGCCGCGGGAGGCTACCGCTCCCACACCTTGAACGCCCTGACCTGGTACGGCGACTCGGGCAGCCAGACCCCGTCGCCGGGATAGGTCTGGAACTCGCCGGTCTCCGCGCACTCTGCCGACTGGTAGGTGGTGACGGGCCGTCCGGTGCGGTTGGTGAGGGACTGGGCGCTGGTCCCGGCGGGCAGCGCGGTGCAGCTGTTGATGTCCAGGGTGCTGAGCTCGTGGGTCTGGCGGGCCCCCTTGAAGTCCGGTTTCGCCCACAGGCACAGCTGCCCGGTCGCGCAGGAGCCGAGGGCCGGCGGGCCCGCGGCCCGTGCCGTGGCCGCCGTACCGGGGAGCAGTGCGGTCAGGGCCAGGACGGTCGCGGCCAGGATGGTGCTGACGCGGGTGGTGGTGACACGGGTGCCGGCGGCGCGCGGCATACCGACGCGGGTGGTGCCGACGCGGGTGGTGCCGACGGAGTTGGTGCCGGGGCGGGAGGTTGTACACGTACGCATGACGGATCGGCTCCTTGCTGACGGCGGGCTGCCGGACCTGTTCCGGTGCTCCGCCGACACCACGCTGACCTGCGGCGACGGGTGGGCGGAAGGGGTCGGGGGCGGGTCCACCCGGATAGGCGACAGCTCCGCGGGAACCGTCCGGCGGGCCTTCCCTCCGTACGGAGTTGACGCTTCCGGCGGCCGCCGCGCCGGGCCCGGCCCGCCCCCGCAGCGGTGTCCGCGCCATCCGCCGCCGACCCGAACGTGTCATGCGGGACCCTCCGCGCGCGCGGGTCCGGCCACCGCGGCGGCACCTCGCAAACGGCTCAACGGACCGGCCGCCGGGCCAGTGGTCACGGGTACGCTGACCGCCCACTCGGCGTCAGAGAGGAGCCCAGCGGTGATGACCGACGAGCGGTCCGCGCCGGCCGCGCCGGTGGCCGGACTGCGCGAGCGCAGGAAGCGGCGCACCCGGAACGCCCTGCTGCGCGCCGCGCTCGCGCTCTTCGTCGCACGGGGGTACGAACGCACCACCGTCGACGAGATCACCGAGGCGGTGGCCGTGTCCCAGCGCACCTTCTTCCGCTACTTCGCCAACAAGGAGGAGGTCGTCTTCGCCGTCCAGGATTTGGTGGAGTCGCACTTCGTCGCGGAGCTGCGCGCCCGGCCGGCGGCCGAGGGCCCGCTCGAAGCGCTGCGGGGCGCGGTGCTCGCCGCCTGGGACACCGTCGACGAGGCGCTCGGCGAGGTGGTCCCGGTCGACCTCTACGTGCGCAGCTACCGGCTGATCGAGTCCACCCCCGCCCTGCTGGCGGTGCACCTGCGCCGGTCGACCGGGCTGGAGGAACGGATCGCCCGGCTGATCGCCGAGCGGGAGGGCCTGGACGTGGAGGCGGACCCCCGGCCCCGGGTGGCCGTCGCCGCCTTCTTCGGCGTGATGCGCGTCACGGGCAGGCTCTGGGGGCGGGGCGAGGACACCGGCGTGGAGGGGTTGCGCAGGCTGACGGACAGTTACCTCGACCGGATCGGCCCCGCTCTCGCGGGGAGCTGGCGCCCCGTCGGCTCCGCCTGCTGACCTTCCGGACCCGGGAGGGCGTGTGCGCCGCCTCGCCCACGGGGGTCCCACGGTCGGGCGTGAACCCCGTCACCCGGCGCGCCACAGGACGAATCGCTCTCCTACGCTGGTCCCAGTGAATCTGCCCGGCCTCGCCCACCCCACCGCCTCCGGCGCCGACGTGCGCCCTGCCGTCCTGCGCACCCTGCTCGCGCTGGCGGTCGTCTTCGTGATGCTGGCGACGACCGGCTGGACTGCCGTGCACCGGCCCGAGGGGGGCACCCCGATGCGGCTCGCCGCTCTGCAGGCGTGGGCCAAGGCCCGGATCGACGGCCGTCCGCTGCCCGCCGCCGACGCCCCCGTACGGACCGTGGCGCGCTTCTTCGCGGGCCTCGACGGCTCCCAGCGGGCCCGGATCGCGGAGGACCACCCCCTCGTCGTCGGGAACCTCGACGGAGCCCCGGCGGCGGTCCGTTACCGGGCCAACCGGCGCGGCCTGGAGCAGGCCCGCCTGGTCGAGGAGGCCCGCAGCCGCGACGTGGCCCTGACCCCGGCCGACCGGGCCGAGGCCACCCGGCGCTCCCACCGCTTCGCCTCGCTCGCCGAGCCGGGCCGGCAGATCCTCGTCTTCGACCCCACCGGCGGCGGCCTGGTCGCCGAGGTCCTCGGCGACCTCGACCGCGCCGACCGGGTGTCGGTGGTCGTCCCGGGCGTGGACACCGACCTGATCACCTTCGAGCGCACCCAGCGCCGCCTGACCTCGCCGGTGGGCATGGCCGAGTCCCTCTACGCGGCCGAGCGGTCGGCCGCGCCGGACAGCCGTACGGCGGTCATCGCCTGGGCCGGCTACGTCGCGCCCACCGGGGTGGGCATGGACGCCGCCACCGGCCGGATGGCCTTCGACGGCGCGGTCCGGCTGCGGTCGCTGACCCTGGCGCTGCCCGGGGACTCCCGCGTGGCGCTGTTCTGCCACAGCTACGGGTCGGTGGTGTGCGGGGTCGCCGCGCGCGACCTGCCCGACCGGGTGACGGACGTGGCGGTGGCGGGCAGTCCCGGCATGCGGGCCTCGAACGTCGCGGGCCTGCACACCACGGCGCGGGTCTGGGCGACGCGGGACGAGGGCGACTGGATCGCCGACGTGCCGCACCTGGAGGTCGGCGGTGTGGGGCACGGCGCCGACCCGGTGTCCCCGGACTTCGGCGCACGGCTGCTGTCCTCGGCCCGGGCGCGGAGCCACACCGGCTATTTCGCGCCAGGCACGGATTCGCTGGACAACTTCGCCAAGATCGGAACCGGTACGTTCGGTTCCGTTGTGTGCGCGACCGGCGACGACGCCTGCCGGCGCGGAATTTCCGGGGCAGAACGGGACTGACGCGCGTAGAGGTGCGTGAATCGGCCACGGCATCGAGGGGGACGCACGGGGGTGGCTCCCTTTACGATGTGGCGCATGGGTGACGTACTGGCCGGAAACCATGCCGTCTGGGAGTTCGACTCGGACTCGGTGCTCATCCGCTTCGCACGGGGGATGCGAACGCCGAGGCTGTTTCACGCGCTGGGCTCGCGCAGGATTCCCTTCGAAGCGGTGTCGAACGTGACCGTGACCGCGGGCAAGCGGGACACGGTGGTCCTGCGTGCCCTCCCGCGGCCGGGAGCCGATCCGCTGATGGACGCCGCGGCCGGGCAGCTGAAGGAGACCTGCGACCCCTACCGCCTGGTACTGCCGGGCGACCGGGCGGCGCTGGCAGACGCTTTCGCCGGGGAGATACGGTCCCGGCTCGCGCCGGACGCCGACGAACCGACGTCGCGCTTCCTCGTCGACGCGCCGCAGCCCCCGCTCCAGCTCAAGGCCTACGACGCGCGCATCGCCTTCGACGGCTCGACGGTCAGCTTCCACTGGTCGCGCACGGGAGCCACCGGCACCAAGTGGAAGGCCGGCGACCAGCACTACCCGCTCACCGCGCTGTCCGGGCTCGCCTGGAGCTCGCCGGAGGGCCCCGGCGGACACCTGCGGCTGCTGCTGCGTGAGACCGGCCACACCGCGGCCGACCCGCGGCCGGACCACGACCTGGCCGCCGCGGTCTTCGGCACCGGCTACGGGGCCGTGCACGAGTCCCTGCCCTTCGCCGCCGCCCTCCTCGCCGCCCTGCGCAGCCGCACCCCCGTCGGCGCCGCGGCCCGGGCGCACGCCGGTGACGACCGGCTGCGCCACCTCAGCGAGCTGCACACCGCCGGGCTGCTCACCGACGGGGAGTACGCGGCGCTGCGCGACCGGTTCGCCGCCGAACCGCTGTAGCGCGGCCCGCCGCACACCGCCCGCCCGCCGCGGACCGTCCGCACCCCGCACCGGGTCCGGGCCGTAATCCTCGAGCGCACTCCCAGCAAGTAGGCTCGGCCGCATGGAGAGCATGGAGGCCGTGAGCGGCATGGAAAGCCTGCGGATCGTCGAGACCTGGCCGGTGGCGACCGTCGCGGTCGCCGTGGTGCGTGCCGACGGCAGCACCGCCGGCACGCACGGGCCCCTCGACCACCGCTTCGCGCTGGCGTCGGTCACCAAGCCGCTCGCCGCGTACGCCGCCCTCGTCGCGTACGAGGAGGGGGCGATAGAGCTGGACGAACCGGCCGGCCCCGAGGGGTCGACGGTCCGTCACCTGCTCGCGCACACCAGCGGACTGGCCTTCGACGAGCACCGCGCCATGGCCGCGCCCGGGACCCGCCGCCTGTACTCGAACGCCGGCTTCGAGGTGCTCGGCGACCACATCGCCAAGGCCACCGGCATCCCCTTCGCGGAGTACCTGCACCAGGCGGTGTTCGAGCCGCTCGGCATGACCTCGTCGGCCCTGGACGGCTCGCCCGCCAAGGACGGCGTCTCCACCGCGGCCGACCTGATGCGCTTCGCCGCCGAGCTGCAGGCACCCCGGCTGCTCGACGTCCGCACCGTCGCCGAGGCCACCTCCGTGGTCCACCCCGGCCTCAAGGGCGTCCTGCCGGGCTACGGCAGCCAGTCGCCCAACGACTGGGGGCTCGGCCTGGAGATCCGCGGCGGCAAGTCCCCTCACTGGACGGGCCTGACCTCCTCCGCGCGCACCTTCGGCCACTTCGGGCAGGCCGGCACCTTCCTGTGGGTGGACCCGGACGCGCGGGCCGCCTGCGTGGCCCTCGCCGACCGCCCGTTCGGCCCGTGGGCCGTGGAGGCGTGGACCCCGTTCACCGACGCGGTGCTCGCGGAGCTGTCCGCGCGCTGAGCCCGGCCGCTATCCGGGGAGTTCCCAGATCAGCAGCTCCCCCGGGGACCCGGCGGTGACCTCCAGGTCCTTCTCCGCGGTGATCCGCGCGGAGTCCCCCGGGCCGAGCTCCTCGCCGTCCAGGCGCAGGTCGCCGTGGACCACGTGCAGGTACACGCGCTCCGCCGCGGGCACGGGGACCCGCTCGCCCGCGCCGGGCCGCCGCACGTGCAGGACGGCCCCGGCGGCGGGGACCTCGTAGGGCGTGCCGTCGGGCAGCGCGCGCACCACCTCGTACGAGGGCTCCCCGCCGGCGGCGAGCGGCGCGAGCCACATCTGCACGAAGCGCAGCCGCCGGTCGCCGTCGTTGCGCTCCACGTGCCGGGCGCCGGATCCGGCGCTCAGCCGTTGGACGTCACCGGGCCGTACGGTGCTCCGCTCGCCGGTGCTGTCCTGATGGGTGAGCTCGCCCTCGACCACCCAGGTGACGATCTCGGTGTGGCTGTGCGGGTGCTCGTCGAAGCCGGCACCCGCGGCGAGGGTCTCCTCGTTGCAGGCGAGGACCGGGCCGAAGCGCAGGTTGTCGGGGTCGTAGAAGGACCCGAAGGAGAAGGCGTGCCGGGTGGCGATCCCGGCCGCCGGGTCCCCTCCCTCGTACCGGTCTGCGCCGCGGCGAACATCAATCATGAGGGCCACGGTAGCCCCCGGGACGGGGCCGGGCGCGGGACCGGACTCCGCGCGGGCTTCCCGATAAGGCAGTCTTGTCCCGTGCCCCAACCCGAACGTGAGCATTCGCCCGCCACACACTCCGCGCATCCCGCTCCCGCGCATCCGCACTCCGCGACGCTGCGCCGCCTGGAGAAGTCCTCCGGCCGGCTCGCCGCCAACGCGATCGCGCGCATGGACGAGACCCTGCCGTGGTACCGGGCGATGCCCCCGGAGAACCGGTCCTGGATCGGCCTGGTCGCCCAGGCCGGCATCGCCGCGTTCACGGAGTGGTTCCGGCATCCGGAGACCCCCCAGGCGATCTCCACCGACGTGTTCGGGACGGCTCCGCGGGAGCTGACCCGGGCGATCACGCTGCGCCAGACCGTCGAGATGGTCCGCACCACGATCGAGGTCATGGAGGCCGCGATCGAGGAGGTGGCGGCCCCGGGGGACGAGTCGATCCTGCGCGAGGCGCTGCTGGTGTACGCCCGGGAGATCGCGTTCGCGACCGCCCAGGTGTACGCGCAGGCCGCCGAGGCGCGCGGGGCGTGGGACGCCCGGCTGGAGTCCCTGGTCGTCAACGCGGTGCTGTCGGGCGAGGCCGACGAGGGCGCCCTGTCGCGGGCGGCGGCGCTGGGCTGGAACTCCCCGGAGCACGTGTGCGTGGTGCTCGGCACGGCGCCGGAGGGTGACAGCGAGCTGACGGTGGAGGCGATCCGGCGTGCGGCCCGCCACCACAAGCTGCAGGTGCTGACGGGCGTGCTCGGCGACCGCCTCGTGGTCATCGCGGGCGGCAGCGACAACCCGGTGCAGGTGGCGAAGTCGCTGATCGGCCCCTTCGCGGCGGGCCCGGTGGTGGCCGGACCGGTCGTCTCGGACCTGCTGAACGCGACGAAGTCGGCGCAGGCCGCGGCCGCCGGGCTGAAGGCCTGCACCGCCTGGCAGGACGCGCCCCGGCCCGTCCTCGCGGACGATCTCCTGCCGGAGCGCGCGATCGCCTCCGATCCCGCTGCCAGGGAACAGCTGGTGGAGGAGATCTACAGACCGCTGGAGGAGGCGGGGTCGGCGCTGCTGGAGACCCTGAGCGTCTACCTCGAGCAGGCGAGCAGCCTCGAAGGGGCCGCCCGGATGCTGTTCGTGCACCCCAACACGGTGCGCTACCGGCTGCGACGTGTGACCGACGTCACCGGCTGGTCACCCTCCGATGTCCGCTCGGCGTTCACGCTGCGGATCGCCCTGATTCTGGGGCGCTTGGCCGACGGCGATCAACAGCCCTAGGCTTTTGTTGGACGTCAACAATTACCCCGACGGTTCTTGGTCCCTGTCCCCACGGGCGGCAGGGACCCTCCACAAGAGAGAGTGTGAGGGTGCTCGTACTCGTCGCTCCCGGCCAAGGCGCTCAGACGCCCGGCTTCCTGACTCCCTGGCTGGACCTCCCCGGTGCCGCCGACCGCGTGAACGCGTGGTCGGACGCCATCGGGCTGGACCTCGCCCACTACGGCACGAACGCCGATGCCGATGAGATCCGCGACACCGCGGTGGCCCAGCCCCTGCTGGTCGCCGCGGGTCTGCTGTCCGCCTCCGCGCTGGGTTCGCCCGCGGTCTTCGGGGCCGTGGCGGGCCACAGCGTCGGCGAGATCACCGCGGCCGCCGTCGCCGGTGTGCTGTCCGAGCAGGACGCGCTGTCCTTCGTCCGGACCCGCGGGCTCGGCATGGCCGAGGCCGCCGCGGTCACGGAGACCGGCATGGCCGCGGTGCTCGGCGGCGACCCCGCCGTGGTCGTGGCGCACCTGGAGAAGCTCGGCCTGACCCCGGCCAACATCAACGGCGCGGGCCAGATCGTCGCCGCCGGCACCATGGAGCAGATCGCGGCCCTGGAGGCCGACAAGCCCGAGGGCTCCATGAAGGTCGTCGCCCTCAAGGTCGCGGGCGCCTTCCACACGCACCACATGGCCCCCGCGGTCGCCACGCTGGAGAAGGCCGCCGAGGCCCTCTCCCCGGCGGACCCGGCCCTGAAGTACGTCTCGAACAAGGACGGCCTCGTCGTCGCCACGGGTGCCGACGTCGTCGCCCGCCTGGTCGGCCAGGTCGCGAACCCGGTCCGCTGGGACCTGTGCATGGAGACGTTCGCCGAGCTGGGTGTCACGGGGATCATCGAGCTGTCCCCCGGCGGCACCCTGACGGGTCTGGCCAAGCGCGCGCTGAAGGGCGTACCGAGCGTGGCGCTGAAGACCCCGGACGATCTCGACAAGGCCGCGGCGCTCGTCGCCGAACTGACGGCCTGAGAGAAGGAGCCCAGACAGCATGTCCAAGATCAAGCCGGCCAAGGGCTCCCCCTACGCCCGCATCCTCGGCGTCGGCGGCTACCGTCCGACCCGCGTGGTGCCCAACGAGGTCATCCTCGAGACCATCGACTCGTCCGACGAGTGGATCCGTTCCCGTTCGGGCATCGCGACCCGGCACTGGGCCTCGCCCGAGGAGACCGTCGCCGCGATGTCGGTGGAGGCCTCGGGGAAGGCACTGGCCGACGCGGGTGTCGCCCCCGAGCAGATCGGTGCGGTGATCGTCTCGACGGTCTCGCACTTCAAGCAGACCCCGGCCGTCGCGACCGAGATCGCGCACCGGATCGGCGCGGTCAAGCCCGCCGCCTTCGACATCTCGGCCGGCTGCGCCGGGTTCGGCTACGGCCTGACCCTGGCCAAGGGCATGGTCGTCGAGGGCTCCGCGGAGTACGTCCTCGTCATCGGCGTGGAGCGGCTCTCGGACCTCACCGACCTGGAGGACCGCGCGACGGCCTTCCTGTTCGGCGACGGTGCCGGTGCCGTGGTCGTCGGTCCTTCGGACGAAGCCGCCATCGGCCCCACCGTGTGGGGTTCCGAGGGCGACAAGTCCGAGACGATCAAGCAGACCGTGCCGTGGGACGAGTACCTCGGCAAGGACGCCGGGGAGAAGTTCCCGGCCATCACGCAGGAGGGTCAGGCGGTCTTCCGCTGGGCCGTCTTCGAGATGGCCAAGGTCGCCCAGCAGGCGCTCGACGCAGCCGGGATCACCGCGGACGACCTGGACGTCTTCATCCCGCACCAGGCGAACATGCGGATCATCGACTCGATGGTGAAGACTCTGAAGCTGCCGGAGCACGTCACGGTCGCCCGTGACGTGGAGACCACCGGCAACACCTCCGCCGCCTCGATCCCGCTCGCCATGGAGCGGCTCCTGGCGACCGGAGCGGCGAAGAGCGGCGACACCGCGCTCGTCATCGGCTTCGGGGCGGGACTCGTCTACGCCGCGACGGTCGTTACCCTCCCCTAGGACCGGGATCCGCATCCCGGTCCTGCATCACCCAGTTACCCAGAGAAGGAGCGCCACATGGCCGCCACGCAGGAAGAGATCGTCGAGGGCCTCGCCGAGATCGTCAACGAGATCGCGGGCATCCCGGTCGAGGACGTCGAGATCGACAAGTCCTTCACCGACGACCTGGACGTCGACTCCCTGTCCATGGTCGAGGTCGTCGTCGCCGCCGAAGAGCGCTTCGACGTCAAGATCCCGGACGAGGACGTCAAGAACCTCAAGACGGTCGGCGACGCCGCGGACTACATCCTGAAGCACCAGGCCTGAGCCTGACGAGCGTTTGTCGCCACCCGGCGGTGGCGCCGTGACAATTCAGCACCCTCTGAGACGTGGAGAAAGAATTCCTGTGAGCCCGACCAATCGCACCGTGGTCGTCACCGGTATCGGCGCAACCACTCCGCTTGGTGGCGACAGCGCTTCGACCTGGGAAGGTCTGCTCGCCGGCCGTTCCGGCGTGAAGCCCCTGGAGGGCGAGCGCTTCGCCGAACTCCCGGTCCGCATCGCCGCCCCGGTCGCCGTGGACCCGAGCGAGGTCCTGCCGCGCCCCCTGGCCCGCAAGCTCGACCGCTCGGCGCAGTTCGCCGTCGTCGCGGCGCGCGAGGCGTGGGCCGACGCCGGCTACACCGCCCCGGCGGGCGAGGACGAGTCCGTCGCCCCCGAGCGCCTGGGCACCGTGATCGCCTCCGGTATCGGTGGTGTCACCACGCTGCTCGACCAGTACGACGTACTGAAGGAAAAGGGTGTGCGCCGGGTCTCCCCGCACACCGTCCCCATGCTCATGCCGAACGGCCCGTCGGCCAACGTCGGCCTGGAGGTCAACGCCCGGGCGGGCGTGCACACTCCGGTCAGCGCCTGCGCGTCCGGCGCCGAGGCCATCGGCTACGCCGTCGAGATGATCCGCACCGGCCGTGCCGACGTGGTCGTCGCCGGCGGCACCGAGGCGGCGATCCACCCGCTGCCGATCGCCGCGTTCGCCAACATGATGGCGATGTCCAAGAACAACGAGAGCCCGGAGCAGGCCTCTCGTCCGTACGACAAGGCCCGTGACGGCTTCGTGCTGGGCGAGGGCGCGGGCGTCGTCGTCCTGGAGTCCGCCGAGCACGCCGCCAAGCGCGGCGCCCGGGTCTACTGCGAGGTGCTGGGCCAGGGCCTGTCGGCCGACAGCCACCACATCGCGCAGCCCGAGCCGACCGGCCGCGGTGTCGCCGCCGCCGTGCAGAACCTGCTCGACAACACGGGTCTCGACCCCGCCGAGCTGGTCCACGTCAACGCGCACGCCACGTCCACCCCGCAGGGTGACACGGCCGAGCTGAAGGCCCTGCGCAAGGTCCTGGGCGACGACCTCGACCACGTCGCGATCTCCGCGACCAAGTCGATGACCGGTCACCTCCTGGGCGGCGCGGGCGGCATCGAGACCGTCGCGACCGTGCTGGCGCTGTACCACCGGCTGGCCCCGCCGACGATCAACATCGAGGCGCTCGACGACGAGATCGACGCGGACATCGTCCAGGGCGAGCCGCGCAAGCTGCCGGCCGACGGCCCGATCTCCGCGATCAACAACTCCTTCGGATTCGGCGGCCACAACGTGACGCTCGCCTTCCGCAGCGTCTGATCCGGTCCGTTCCGGTCCGCGCGGCCATGTGAAGGGCCCCGCACGGCAGTCGCCGTGCGGGGCCCTTCCGCGTGCCGCGGTCCGTGTCCGGCACCCGGGGTCAGACGACCTGGTGGAGCCAGCGGACCGGTGCGCCCTCGCCGGCGTGGCGGAAGGGCTCCAGCTCGTCGTCCCAGGGCTTGCCGAGCAGTTTGGAGATCTCCTCCTCCAGCCCGGTCTCGCCGCGCGCGGAGCGGGCGAGCGCCGCGCGCAGCCGGTCCTCCGGGATCAGGATGTCGCCGTGCAGGCCGGTGACGGCGTGGAAGATGCCGAGCTCCGGGGTGGAGCTGTAGCGCTCCCCCTCGGCGTTCTGGCAGGGGTCCGCCGTCACCTCGAAGCGCAGCAGGTGCCAGCCGCGCAGTGCGGAGGCGAGTTTCGAGGCGGTACCCGCTTCGGCCTGCCAGGAGAACTCGGCTCTCCAGGTGCCCGGGGAGGCGGGCTGCCTGATCCAGTCGAGGTTCACCCGCACCCCGAGCACGCCCGCCACAGCCCATTCCACGTGCGGGCAGAGCGCGCGCGGTGCGGAATGCACGTACAGAACTCCACGTGTCGTCACCGGGACCTCCAGTGTGGGACGAGGTCGGGAATAAACTCCAGAAAACGGACAGTATGTGACGTGATGTAATGTAACGGAAATTTTTTGACATTGCTCTGCGGGACCTGCGGCCGAAACGCCACGGGAAAAAGCTACCGTGCGCCGGGGGTCCTGGTGTGACGTACGGTCGCTCCCAGACCGGTATACACAGAGCTTTCACTCAGCAGGACCCCCGCGGGACGCGGGGGCCACAAGGAGGGTTCCCCCCGATGCGCACCACCGCTCCACGCCGCCGCGCGCGCCGGATCCTCGCGGGCGCGGGCGGCGCGGCCGTGCTGCTGGCGGGGGTCCTGACGGGGTGTGACACGGGCGCGTCGCCCGACCGGGGCGAGCGCGGGGCGGAGTCCGGACCGCGGTGGAACACGGCGCCCGCCTCCATCGCCGCCGTGGGCGACTCCATCACCCGCGGCTTCGACGCCTGTTCGGTCCTCACCGACTGCCCGGAGGTCTCCTGGGCCACCGGGGACGACCCGGCCGTGCAGTCCCTCGCCACGCGGCTGCTGGGGGCCGCCGGAGCCCCCTCCCGCAGCTGGAACTACGCGGTGACGGGCTCCCGGATGTCGGACCTCCCGGCCCAGCTCGCGGGGGCCGCCGCGCACAAGCCCGACCTGGTCACGGTGATGGTGGGCTCGAACGACGCCTGCCGGCCCACGGCTTCCTCGATGACGCCGGTGGCGCAGTTCCGCAGCGACTTCGAGAAGGCCCTCGCGGACCTGCGGGCCGCGTCCCCCGCCTCCCAGGTGTACGTCTCCAGCGTGCCGGACCTGCAGCGGCTGTGGGAGCAGGGCAAGGACAGCCCCATGGTGCGCAGGATCTGGAGCCTGGGCATCTGCCAGTCGATGCTCGCCGATCCGCTGTCCGCGGCCACCGGAGCCACGGCGCGGCGCGAACAGGTGCGGGCGCGGGTGGTCGAGTACAACGAGGTGCTGCGCGAGGTCTGCGGGAAGGACGCCCTGTGCCGCTACGACGGCGGCGCGGTCTTCCAGTACCCCTTCGCGGTGGATCAGTTGAGCCGCTGGGACTGGTTCCATCCGGGCAAGGACGGGCAGGCGCGGCTGGCGGAACTGGCGCACCGCCAGGTGACGGCGGCCGAGCCGCCGCGTTGACGCACACCTGCGCGAAGGGGTCCGGGAGCGGGTGTCAGGGCCCGCTCCCGGACCGGCTTCAGGAGTGATTTCCGGCCATACGGCGTGTCACGCGAGGTCGAGGGTCGTGGTCAGCCGGGTGTCGCCGTGCGAGCGGCTCGCGCGGACCTCGTAGGCACCGCCGATCCGCCGCCAGGCCCGGGCCTCCTCGTCCCAGATCTCGAAGGCCCGGGCGGGCAGGGCGATCTCCGCCTCGACGCTCTCGCCGGGGCCCGCCTGGACCCCCGTGAAGGCGGCCAGCCAGCTCGCCGGACGCTCCACCGCGTCGTCCAGGGGCGCCAGGTAGACCTGGACGACCTCCCGGCCGGGCCGGGTGCCGGTGTTGGTGACGCGGACCCGCACCGTGTCCGCAGTGGCCTCCAGCGACTCGTACGCCCAGTCGGTGTAGCCCAGGCCGTGCCCGAAGGGGAAGGCGGGGACGATGCCGTTCCGCTCGTACGCGCGGTAGCCGATGAAGAGGCCCTCGCGGTACTCCAGCCGCCCGTCGACGGGGACCACCTCGGTGACCGGCGCGTCCGCGAACCGCGCGGGCCAGGTGGTGGGCAGCCGGCCGCCGGGCTCCTCCGCGCCGAGGAGCACGTCGGCCAGCGCGGCCCCGCCCTCCTGCCCGGGGAACCAGCCCAGCAGCACGGCGGCGACGTCCTCGCGCCACGGCATCTCCACCGGGGAGCCCGCGTTGACGACGACCACCGTGCGGGGGTTGGCGGCGGCGACGGCCCGTACGAGGTCGTCCTGCCGGCCCGGGAGGGCGAGGTCGGTGCGGTCGAAGCCCTCGGACTCCACGCGCTCGGTGGTGGCGACCACCACGACGGCGGTGTCCGCCGCGCGGGCGGCCGCCACGGCCTCGGCGATCAGCGCGTCGGCGTCGCGCCGCGGACCGAGGTGCAGCAGGGAGAACATGATCGCCCTGACCGGCAGCCCGGTCATGTCGGGCACCCGGAAGGTCAGCGACACCTCCACCGGCTCCCCCGCGGCGAGGGTGATCCGGGCGCGCTCGCTGGGGGCGCCGAAGAAGGCCTCGAACGGGTCGGCCTCGTCACCCATCGGCTGGACGCCGCTCCACAGGGTCCGGCCGCCCACGGCGAGCTCGAAGGCGCCGAGCCCTCGGGTGCCGAAGGTGTGCTCTCCGCCCTCGCGCGGCACGAAGGTGCCCCGGACCTCGATGCTCGCCAGGGTCTCGTACGAGACGCCCGCGGGCAGGTCGTCGCCGATCCACTGAACCTGGCCGGTGGGCAGGGAGCCCTCCCCGAGGACGGCCCCGGAGGCGTCGCGGCACACGGCACGGAGCCGGAAGCCCCGGTCGGCGGGGACCGGTTCGTCGGAGGGGTCGGCTCCGACGGCGTAGCTCAGGGCGCCGTCCGGGAGGGCGGCGGTCAGCCCGTCGAGCGGGGAGACCACCCGCTCGGGGAAGACCGTGGCGGAGCCCCCGCCGAGCACGCGGGCGTCCCGGGCTGCGGCCCCGATCAGGGCGACGGTGCGCCCGGCGGAGACGTCCAGCGGCAGGGTCGCGTCCTCGTTGCGGACGAGGACGAAGCCGCGCACGGCCAGCTCGCGGGCCAGCGCCTGGCCGTCGACGGGAGCGGGGAGGGAGGCGACGGCGGCGGGGGCGCCCTCCAGGGCCCCGGCGCGGGCGGCGAGGCGCAGGACGTTGCGGACGGCGGCGTCGACGGCGGCCTCGGGGACCTCCCCGGCGCGGACGGCCTCGGCGAGGGCGGGCCCGTAGACGGTGGCGGGGCCGGGCATGGCCACGTCCATGCCGCCGAGGATGTCCCCGGTGGTGGAGCGGGCCGCCATCCAGTCGGAGACGTTGGCGCCGTCGAAGCCCCATTCGCCGCGCAGGACCTCGTTGACGAGGTGGCGGTGCTCGGTCATGGTCGTGCCGTTGACCCGGTTGTAGGCGGTCATGACGCCCCAGGGGCGGGCACCGGTGACGATGGCCTCGAAGGGCGCCAGGTACAGCTCGCGCAGCGGGCGCGGGGCGATGACGCTGTCGACGGTGAACCGGTCGGTCTCCGCGTCGTTGCCGACGAAGTGCTTCACCGTGGTGCCGACGCCGCCGTCCTGGACGCCGGCCACGTAGCCGCTGCCGACGGCACCGGTCAGGCAGGGGTCCTCGGAGTAGCACTCGAAGTGCCGGCCGCCGAGCGGGGACCGGTGCAGGTTGACGGTGGGCGCGAGCAGGACGTGGACCCCCTTGCGGCGGGCCTCCTGGGCGAGGAGACGGCCCGCGCGGCGGGCCAGCTCCGGGTCCCAGGCGGCGGCCAGCGCGGTCGGGGAGGGCAGGGCCACGGACGGGTCGTCGGCGCTCCAGCGCACGCCGCGGACCCCGACGGGGCCGTCGGACATGACGAGGGAGTGCAGTCCGATCTCGGGAAGGGCCGGCAGGGACCACATGTCCTGACCGGCCAGCAGACGGGTCTTGGTGTCCAGGTCGAGCTTGTCCAGCGCCGCCTCCACGGCGTCTTCGCGGATCCGGTCGCGGGCCTGATCGGCATCGGTCATGTCCGTGCCTCCTCGTCGGGGAAACGGTGCGGTCGCGCGCTGCGGCGCCGTGCGGTGCCCCCATCGTGGACCGCTTGCCTGTAGAGCGGTAGGGTTTGTGATCTTTTCGTGATGTTCGAATGGCGTACGGTCCACCTACGGCCCCGCGGGCGGGGCGTGGACGGAAGGGGTGCCATGGCCATGGCCAGGGCGAGGAGCGAGGAGCGCCGCGGGGAGATCCTCCGCGCCGCCGTCGAGGTGATCGCGGAACGCGGCTACCGGGGGGCCTCGCTGGGCACCGTCGCCGAACGCGTCGGCCTGACCCAGCAGGGCCTGCTGCACTACTTCCCGACCAAGGAGGCCCTGCTGGTCGCGGTGCTGGAGGAACGCGACCGGTGGGACACCGGCGGCGGATCGCGCGCCGCGGCGGGCACCTGGCGCCTTGACCTGCTCGACTCGCTGGTGGAGTACAACGCCATGCGCCCGGGGATCGTGCAGACCTTCTCGGCGCTGCTCGGCGAGAGCGTGACGGACGGGCATCCGGCGCGGGAGTTCTTCACCGAGCGCTACGCCCAGGTCCGCGGCGAGATGGCGGCCGTCCTGCGGGCGGAGTTCGGCGAGCGCCTCCCCTCGGGGCTCACCCCGGAGGAGGCCGCACCGCTGCTGACGGCCGTCATGGACGGCCTGCAGTACCAGTGGCTGCTGGCACCGGAGGCGGTGGACATGCCGGCCGCCTTCCGCTCCTTCCTGACCCTGCTGCGGGGCCCGGGCACCTGACACGGGCGGGGTCCGCGGGTGGTGGCATGCTGGGCCCGGTGAAGATCGCAGCAGCGCAGCTGACCTGTGTCCCCGCCGACGTCCCGGCCAATGCGGCGCGGGCCGCGGCCCTCGCCTCGGTGGCCCGCGAGCAGGGCGCGGAGCTCGTCGTGTTCCCCGAGCTCGCCCTCACCGGCTACGAGCCCGAGGCACTGGCGGCCGACCCGGGGCTGTGGACCGCCGCCGACGACCCGCGGCTGGATCCGCTGCGCTCGGCGGGCATCGCCACCGCGGTGAACGTCGCCCTGCCGGGGCCCGGCCCGCGCCCGGTCATCGCGACCCTGGTGCACGACGCGGACGGCACGCACCTGACGACGTACGCCAAACAGCACCTCTACCGGCACGAGCGGGAGGTCTTCGCACCCGGCACGGCGGACGGCCGTTTCGAGCTCGGCGGGATCCGCTTCTCGCTGGGCGTCTGCTACGACAACCACTTCGCGGAGCTCACGGCGCGCGGCGCCGCCGACGGCTGCCGCGTCCACCTGGCCTCGTCGCTGTACGGGACGGGCGACGGCCTCCGCGAGCGCGCGAGCGTGTACCCGGGCATCGCGCGGGAGCACGGCCTGTACGTGGTCCTCGCCAACCACGTGGGACCCGCCGGCCCGTGGACCGGCTGCGGCGGGGCGGCCGTGTGGGCCCCGGGCGGCACGCTGCTGGCCGAGGCGGACGGCCGTACCCCGTCGGTGGTGACGGCCGAGGTCGGCGCCACCACCTGACGGTCCGGGTCAGGCCGGCTCGGGTACCGGCCGGCGGCCGCCGGAGGCGCCGTCCTGCTCCGGAAGCGCCACGGGGGCGTCCTCACGGTCCGGGAGCAGCGCGAGCACCGCGAGGGCCAGGGCCGCCACCGCGTGGACCGCGGTCCACAGGGCCCAGCCGCCGGGCGGGGCCCAGTGCGCGTTGGCCACGATCCACGGGCCGTCGGTGCCGACCGCGAAGCGGCGCAGCGTCCAGTAGAAGGCGGCTGCGTGGGCCAGGGCGAGCCCGCCCACGGCGAAGCCGGCCAGGCGCCGCCAGGGGAATCCGCCCGCGGGGGCGCGCGTGGCGCAGATCAGTACGGCCATCAGCGGCAGGCCCACGGCGAAGGGCAGCAGGTAGCGGCCCTGCCAGACCATGCCGATCCGCTCCGCCTGGGAGGCCTGTCCCACGACCGGCACGATCACGACGGCGACGAGCATGGCGAGGATCGCCGGTGCTTCGAGCCTGCGGGCGTGGGCCAGGGCCAGCGCGACGAGCGCCGCGAGCACGCCCGACCAGAGCAGCCAGGTGAGGGCGGGCGCGGGCGTGTCCAGCCAGCCGAAGTAGCCGAGCATCTGCTTGATGTAGACGTCGGTGTTGCCGAAGGTCTGCTTCGCCGCTTCCCGGGCGGTCAGGTGGTCGGGGATGTCGATCACCGAGTTGTCCGGGTGACCGGCCGCCCACAGCAGCGCGCCGGCGGTCGTGGCAGCCAGTACGCCCGTCCACGCCCACAGCGCCTTGCTGCGCAGCACCGGGCCGAGGACTCCGCGCCGCTGGACCAGCAGCAGGGAGAAGACCACGGCCCCGGCGAACCAGATCAGTCCGAGCGGCCGGATGCTGATCAGCACCGCCGCGCCGATGCCGAGCCGGGCGAGCCGGCGGTTCAGCAGCTTGGGATCGGGCGACAGCACGATCGAGAGCAGGGCCGTCCACACCAGGATCCCGGCGGCGATCTCACCGCCGCTCGGATTGACCATGCCGGCCATGTACAGCGCCATCGGCGTGGCGGCGGCGAACACCCCGAGCATCGCCAGGGAGCGCCGGCGCCATTCGGCGGCCGTGACCACGGCGCTGGCCAGCAGGGCCGAGCAGAACAGCGCGGCCGCGAAGCGCATCAGGTACAGCCCCTTGGGGCCGTCGACCAGCAGGCTCGGCCAGCCCGCCACCAGGTAGTAGCCCGGGTGGTAGCGGCCCGCCGCCGTGGTGGCCTGCGCGGTCTTCTCGGAGCTGCCCAGCGAGGGTGCGCAGGAGGCCGGCTTGGACTGGTTCCACGAGTAGCACTCGTGGGCCTTGGGGAGGTTGCGGTACCACTCGGGGAGCTGCACGCCCGATTCGGCGAAGTGCCCCGGGATGCCGGCCACGGTGTGCGGGACCATCACCTCCGTCCCGCCGAACTGGCCGCGGGCGACGGCGGCCGCCCGGATGAAGTGCGCGTGCTCGTCGGGCGAGCCGGCCGGCGGGGTGGCCGCCGACCAGGAGCCCGCGAGCGTGAGGAACAACGCGAACGAGATCAGCCAGAGCCGCTTCGGGGTGCGGGCGGCCCAGGCGGCCAGCCGCCGGGGTGCGGAGGTCATCGGTTCCCTCGAAGTCATCGGATGAAGTCCAACCAGCTCTGGTCGCCGTCCTTGGAGCAGGTGCCTCCGGGAGCGTACTTCGGGCAGCTGCCGTCCTTCTCCGTGATGGTGTGCGACACCCAGGGCAGGATCCGGTAGGTGTTCTCCTTCGCCGGCATGTAGCGGTCGGACATCGCGGAGGAGACGGTGCCCAGGAGGAGCAGCAGGGCGCAGAGGGTCCCGATCACCGCCCCCTCGCGGGCGGGGAGACCGCGCACGGCCGGCGTGTTCGCGCCGTCGCCGGGCTGCTCGGCCCTGCGGGCGGCGATCCGCTGCGAGACCAGGTGGGCGACGAGCGCGCACAGCAGCAGCCCGCAGTAGAGCAGCTGGTTGTTGGTGCGGGTGTAGAGCTGGACGGTCTGCGTCTCGTACATGTGCGAGGCGATGTACATGCGCATCACCCACGCGCTGATGAACATGGCGGCGATGGTGACGATCATCGGCTTGCGCAGGCCCAGCCAGATCGCCGCGCCGAGGCAGACGAAGGTGACGAGGGCGAACAGGCCGACGCCGCCGTACTCGCCGGGCGGCGGCCACTCCCCCACCTTGCCGGGCATGTCGGTGCGCCACATGAGGTAATACGCCGGGTCGGTGAAGTTGTCGAACCGGAAGTTGTAGTCCTTGGTGGACTGCCCCTCGGTCAGCATGACCATCAGGTAGCGGCCGGCGACCACGAGGAAGGCGGCGAGGGTGGCGGCGAGGAAGCCGGCGCCCTTGAGCCGGCCGGCGCGCCCGGCCCGCCACGGGAAGTAGAGGGCCGCGGCGAAGAACACACCGGCCGCGCTCCACAGGAACCAGCCGGAGTAGGTGAGGAACAGCAGGCCGAGCAGGGCGCCGAAGCCGGCCCCCTTGAGCAGCAGCGGCCGCCAGTCCTGCCGCGCGCTGCGGCCCAGGCAGACCACCAGCGCGACCAGGACGGGCACCAGCAGGACGAGGACGGTCTGGCTGTACGGCTTGTAGGCGTCGATCAGCGCGAAGGCCGGGGCGACACCGAAGGCCAGGGCCCGGACGGGGCTGAGCAGCATCCGCCAGCAGAGGTAGACCAGCGGTCCGAAGGCGGCCGCGCCGAGGATCTGGAGGTCCTTGAAGGCGTACGCGGTGTTGCCGCCGCGGAAGAACTCGGCGTAGTAGCCGAGGGTGTAGAGCGGGGCCGGGGGGTAGACCGGGGAACCGGAGGGGCGGCCGTTGGCCACGGCGTGGGCCCACTCGACGATGCGGCCGCTGTCCCCGTTGAGGCCGAACATCGGCCAGGGCGTGCCGTGCAGGGCGACGACCGCGCCGGCGGCGACGAATCCGCTCGCGAGGCCGGCGATGCCGGCGGCCGCGATCCGGGCCGAGAGGTCGAAGTGCCGGCCCTTGCGGAACCGCAGGGCCGCGGCGACGGCGGCCACGAGCAGCAGGCCGAGGAGCGCGAACCGCAGCTGTATCGCGGCCAGCCCGCTGACCTGCGCGATGCGGTCCAGGGGGTTGAGGCGGAAGCCGCGGGCCAGCAGCGGGAGCACCAGCGCGGCGGCGAAGGCGACGGCGGCCTCGACGAGGAGGAGCGCCGCCCGGGCTCCCGGACCCCGCCGGGCCGCGGGTATGGGGCGGTCGGACGTGGCAGGGCCGCCCGGGGGCAGCACGGCCACCGAGGCGTCGGTACTGACTGTCACTGCTGGGTCCCCTACTGCTGGTCGGTCCTCGGCCCGGCGGCCGGTCGTCGTACGGCAAGCCGCCGGCCGGCTCGCGACTCCCGGCGCCGGGAGCGCCGGGCTCCGGCGGACTCAAGGGCAGTGGGAGACGGCCTCGGCACTTGCCGCCTTGCATACTACGGGCCGCCCGGGGGTGGGCGGGGGCGCCCGTTGATCACAGGAGGGCTACGCCGAGTCCGGTAGCAGGTGCTTCGTCCCCCATGCCCCGAGCGGCACCAGGGCCGCGCTCAGGTCCCGGCCCAGCACGGTCAGCGAGTACACGACGCGCGGCGGGACCTCCTCGTACACCTCGCGGTGCACGATGCCGTCGGTCTCCATCTCGCGCAGCTGGGCGGCGAGGACCTTCTCCGAGACCCCCGGGACCAGCCTGCGCAGCTCGCCGAAGCGGCGGGGGCGCTGGTCCAGCTCCCACAGGAGCGACACCTTCCACTTGCCGTCGATCACCGACATCGCCGCGGCGATCCCGCAGTGATCCGCACCGGGCCTCCGTGCCAACGCCATCGCACACCCTCCCCACCTGTTCGCTCACCTCGGGGTAACCACCCACTCCGAAGTGCGTACTTGAGCGCTCCGGCGCCCCCCACCAGGCTAATCGGCATGAACGACACCACAGCCCGGAACTCCCTCACCCTGCTCGGCCTCGGCGACATGGGCGCCGCCCTCGCCCGCACCTGGATCGCCGCCGGCCACACCCCCACCGTCTGGAACCGCACCGCCTCGAAGGCGCAGGCACTGGTCGCGGAGGGCGCCGTCGCGGCCCCGACTCCGGCCGCGGCCGTCGCTCCGAACACGCTGGTCGTGGTCTGCCTGCTGGACGACGCCAGCGTCGGCTCCGCCCTGGAGGGCGTCGACCTCGACGGCAAGGACCTCGTGAACCTCACCACCGGCACCCCCGCCGAGGCGCGCGCCCGCGCCGCCTGGGCCGAGGAGCGCGGAGCCCGGTACGTGGACGGCGGGATCATGGCCACGCCGACGATGATCGGAGCCCCCGAGGCCGGGGGGTACGTCTTCTACAGCGGCTCCCGCGCGGCGGTGGAGGACCACCGGGCCCTGCTGGAGGTCCCGGTGGGGGTCCGCTTCGTCGGGGAGGACCCCGGCCACGCGGCCCTGCACGACGTGGCACTGCTCAGCGCGATGTACGGGCTGTTCGCCGGCATCTCGCACGCCTACGCGCTCACCGAGGGCGAGGAGGGCGTCGCGCCGAAGGACCTGGCTCCGCTGCTCTCCGAGTGGCTGGGCGCCATGGGCTTCTTCGTCGGCAACGCCGCCGAGCGGCTGACCTCCCGGGACTTCACCACCGGAGTGGTGTCCAACCTGGCCATGCAGGTGGCGGCCAGCGGCACCCTGCTGCGCACGGCGCAGGAGCAGGGGGTGGACGCCGGGCTGATCTCGCCGTACCTCGAGCTGATGCGCCGCCGGCTGGAGGCGGACCCGGCCGCGCACGGCGGGGAGGACACCTCGGGGGCGATCCTGATGCTGAAGCGGTAGGGGTGGCGGGTCCGGTGGTCAGGGGAAGGCCGGCGGCGGCGGTCCGAAGCCCGCGGGGGTGGTCTCGGCGGCCGGGGTCTCGTCGGTGCGCACCAGGTCCCGGGCCATCAGGGTGGCTCCGGCGACCGCGCCCGGCATCAGGAACACCGCGACCAGCGGCACCAGGAAGGCCAGGACCAGCGGCACGCCGAAGCCGAGGACGAGCAGCCGCCGCGAACGCAGCAGCACCAGCCGGTCGGGCAGCTCCACCTTGCGGCGCTGGAGGGCGACGGCCGTGAGCTCCTGGGTGAGGAAGTACCCGGAGACGCAGAAGCCGAGGACCGGGACCACGGTCTGCCCGATCACCGGGACGAACCCGAGGGCGAAGAGCGCGATCCCGTAGAGCAGCACCCTGCCGAGGATCCTGACGCTGTCCCGGGCCGAGATCCACAGCTCCAGCCAGAGCGGCAGCCCGGACTGCGGGACCTCGCCGCCCTCGCTGCGGTCCACCTGCTCGGAGAGGGACTCGTAGAAGGGCTGGCCGATCAGCAGGGTGACGGCGGTGAAGGTGATCACCGCCAGGAACAGGCCCAGGCCGAAGAGCAGGCCGGTCAGGAGCCCGCGGAAGACGCCGAGCCAGGGGGCGGACCAGTCGTCGGCGAAGGGGGTCGCCCAGGCGGTCACGTCGTCGGCGGTGTAGCCGAGCCCGATCAGCGCCCCGGCGTAGAGGACGAAGGAGACGAGCCCCGGAAGGAGCCCGAAGCCGAGCCATCGGCCGTGTCCCAGTACCCACCGCTGTCCGGCCAACAGGTACCGGAAGCCCCCCGCAAGATCATGCATGGGGCCAGTTTACGGCGAGGGCCGCACCCCGGTCGGGGGGCGGCCCTCGCGCGGCTGCGGCAGCCGGATCAGACGGCGAGCTCGACGGTGATGTTGCCGCGGGTCGCCTTGGAGTACGGGCAGACCTCGTGGGCCTTCTCGATGAGCTCCTTGGCGGTGGCGGCGTCCACGTTCGGGATCACGGCGGAGATCTTGACGATCAGGCCGAAGCCGTCGTCGTTCTTGCCGATGCCGACCTCGGCGGTGACCGTGGAGCCGGAGATGTCGGCGTTCACGTTCTTGGCGACGACGCCCAGGGCGCCCTGGAAGCAGGCGCTGTAGCCGGCGGCGAAGAGCTGCTCCGGGTTGGTGCCGGCGCCGGAGCCACCGAGCTCCTTGGGCGGGTTCACGACGACGTCGAGCCGGCCGTCGTGGGTGGCGACGCGGCCGTCACGGCCGTTCTCGGCGGTGGCCACGGCGGTGTACGCGACGTCGGACTGCTGGATGGACATGAAGAATGTTCCTCCTGGTGATCGCCGCGACTCGCGCCCACGGGCCACGACGGTTGTGGGGTGAGCCTAACCGGTGAAGGAAACGATCATCTTTCCGGTGTTCTCCCCGCGCAGCATGCCGAGGAAGGCGGAGGCGGCGTTCTCCACGCCCTCGACGACCGTCTCGTCGTAGCGCAGCTCACCGGAACGCAGCCATCCGGCGACGTCCTGGACGAACTGCTGCTGGAGTCCCGCGTGGTCGCTGACCAGGATGCCCTGCAGGCGCAGGCGCTTGCCGATGACCTGCATCAGGTTGCGCGGGCCGGGCGCGGCCTCGGTGTCGTTGTAGTGGGCGATCGCGCCGCAGAGGGTGGCGCGGCCGTGCACGTTCATGGAGGAGATGGCGGCCTCCAGGTGGTCGCCGCCGACGTTGTCGAAGTAGACGTCGATGCCCTCGGGGGCGGCGGCGCGCAGCTGCTCGGCGACGGGGCCGTTCTTGTAGTTGAAGGCGGTGTCGAAGCCGTACTTCTCCGTGAGGAGGGTCACCTTCTCGTCGGAGCCCGCGGAGCCGATCACCCGGGACGCGCCCTTGATCCTGGCGAACTGGCCGACGAGGCCGCCGACCGCGCCCGCGGCGCCGGAGACGAAGACGGCGTCGCCCTCCTTGAAGGAGGCGACCTCGAAGAGGCCGGCGTAGGCGGTCAGGCCCGGCATGCCGAGCACGCCGAGGTAGGCCGACAGCGGGGCGAGCGAGGCGTCCACCTTGGTGGCGTGCTTCGCGTCGAGCTCCGCGTACTCGCGCCAGCCCAGGCCGTGCAGGACGTGGTCGCCGACGGCGAAGCCCTCGGCGTTGGAGGCGACGACCTCGCCGACCGCGCCGCCGTCCATCGGGCGGTCGAGCTGGAAGGGCGGGACGTAGGACTTCACGTCGTTCATGCGGCCGCGCATGTACGGGTCGACGGACATGTGCAGGTTGCGCACGAGGATCCGGCCGGCGCCGGGCTCGGCGTCGAGGGGGACCTCGCGCAGGGCGAAGTCCTCGGCGACGGGCCAGCCCTGCGGGCGACGGACGAGGTGCCACTCGCGGCTCACGGCGGGAATCTCAGACATGCGGCGCTCCTGGTCAGAACGAATTGCTTCACTGGATGAAACAACCATGCTCCTGGATATTTCATGTTGTCAAGTAAATGGGTACGCTGGAGTCATGCCCAGTCGTCGCACAGACCCAGTGACCGTCGAGGTCGTCGAGCTCATCGGTGACGTCGTGTCCCGGTACCACATGGAGTACGAGCACGCGGCTTCCAGCCACCAGCTCACCGGCGCCCAGGCCAAGGTGCTGAACCTGCTGGCCATGGAGCCGATGCCCATGCGTCACATCGCCCGGAAGCTGCACTGCGAGCCCTCGAACGTGACGGGCATCATCGACCGGCTGGAGGCCCGCGGCCTGGTGGAACGTCGCCCTGACCCGGCCGACCGGCGCGTCAAGCTCGCGGCCCCCACCGAGGAGGGCGTGCAGACGGCGGAGCGGCTGCGCGAATCCCTGGACTTCGCCCGCGAACCGCTGGCCGGACTGTCCCCCGAGGAGCGGGCCGCCCTGCGGGACCTGCTGCGGCGGATGCTGGTCTGACCGGCCCGCGCAGGGGCGTCCCGCCGGGGAACGGGTCCGCTCAGGAGCAGAAGATCCAGAGCACGCAGCTCTTGGTGGGCTTGGGCGTGGGGGACTGCGTCGGCGGGACCGGCTCCGGCGCCCGGCTGGTGCCGGTGGCCCCCTGGGACGGCGCCCCCGAGCCCGAGGCCTGCAGGGAGGGCCCGCGCCCGGGCGGGACCGACGCCGATCCGGACACCGTGGGGGCGGGACCGGCATCGGAGCTCGTTTCGGGGGCGGGGCCGCTCGGGCCGGGCGCGTCGGCGCCCGCGGAGGGCGACCCGGTGCCCGCCTTCCTGGTCACCGAGGCGGTCTTCGCCGTGCCCTTGCCCGGCCCCGTGGGCGCGCCGGCCGTCGGCAGATCCGGCACCGGGGCGGGCTGCTGGGGGCCGTCGTCCGTCAGCACCACGTTCGAGGCGCGGTCGGTGGCCTGCCCGTCGGCGACCAGGTGGGCCGCGGACAGGGAGCCCCCGGCCGCGATCAGCACCCCGAGCCCGAGGGAGAGCACGGTCCGGCGGCGGCGCCGGTGCGCGACCCTGCGGCGGGCCCCGGCCCTGCGCCCCTCCGGCGCGGACAGCACCACCAGCGAGTCGGCGTACACATCGGCCAGGGCGGTCGGCGTCTCGGGCACCGGGGGCCGCACGCCGGGGGTCTCCGGCGGCGCGGGCCGTCCGGCGGGAGGCGCGGCGGGGATCAGGTACTCGGCGGCGGTTCCGCATCCGGCGCACGCCAGCGCGCCGTTGAGGTGCCTCCGGCATGCGTGGCAGTAGTTCATGGCGCCCGCAGGCTATGCCGTCCGCGTCAACATCCGTATCCCGAGAACGTAAGGATCCTGTGTGGAATCGTTTCCTCCATGACTTCCTTCGGGCCGGACGCGTTCCAGTTGGTGTTGCTGCGGCGGATGGCCGACTTCCAGCCGGAGCTCGCCGAGGAGGCCCGCCGCCGGCTGGGCGCCTCGCCCGCCGACCAGCGGGAGGCGAACAAGCGCTGGCAGGCCATGGTGCGCTCGCGCCGCGCCCTGGCCCGGTACCGTTCGGTGCTCGGCCCGCCGGAGTCCGCCGAGCCCCGCAGGATCGGGGACCTGGAGTGCGAGGCGCTGCGGTGGCCGCTGCCGCTCTGGCCCGACCTCCGCTTCGAGGTGCTGGCCGCGCCGGACGGGGCGGTGTGGAACGAGTGGCTGGTACGGGCCCCGGGCGCACCGGGGCCCGTACTGGAGTCGCCGGAGGACCTGCTGCCCTGGTCGGCGACGGTGGACGAGGTGGCGCGGGCCTTCGCACCGGTCCGGCCCATGGAGGGCACCGCACCCACCCGCTGGCGCCTCGCCTTCGCCGCGCGGGGGCGGCCCTGCACGGCCGAGTTCACGTACGGCCTGCTCCAGCGGGTCTCCCCCGGACCGGAAGGGGCGGTCGCCCCGTAGCCCGCCGGCCCGCGGGCGGGACCGTGCGGACCGGGCGGACCCGGCCTCAGGACGCGAGGAAGGCGCGGACGCCCGCCGAGGTCGGCTCGTCGCCGAGCAGGTCGTTGTGCGCGAGGCAGCCCACCGGGGTGTTGAGGGCACCGGCCAGCGGGACGCTGTCGTCCGGGTTGACCACCTCGTCGCAGCCGGACCAGAAGGTCGCGTACTTCACCGCGCCCGGGGTCGGGTCCCCGGCGTTGAGGTTCCGCAGCACGTACGAGCCGGGGGTCATGTCCCGGCACGCCTGGTCCCACAGGGCGCAGGCCCAGGCCGTGGAGGTGCCGCGGTTGGGGCCGGCGAGCGAGACCCAGTGGTCGACGGCGGCGGCGCCGCCGCCGAACTTCACGTACCAGCGGCTCACCAGGGAGCCGAAGGAGTGCGCCACGACGTCGACCCTGGCGGCGCCGGTCTCCCGGCGGACCTGCTCGACGTAGGCGGCGAGCCGTCCGGCGAGGACCTCGTTGACGGACAGGTGGGTGTCGTAGCCCCAGGAGAAGAGCTGGGCATCGGTCCAGCCGGCGGCGCGCAGGTCCGCGCGCAGGGCTCCCCAGACGCCCGGATCGGCGTTGTAGCCGTGCACGAGGACGACGGGGTTGCGGGCGGACGTCCCCTCCGGGGCGGCCCCGGAGGACCGGTCGGCGGCGCGGGCCGCAGCCCACGCCGGGAGGGCCGGGCAGAGCGCCAGGCAGAGCGCGAGGAGCACCGGCAGCCCGCGTCGCGCGTCGCCCCGCGTCCGGCGCGTCCCTCGCACCTGCCGCTCCCACCGCTCCCGCCGCGCACGCCGCTCCTGCCGCACCGTCAGCATCGGGCCCCCTCTACCTTGTTACGCGCGAGTAGCGCGTGCGGTGCGGGCATGGTGCTGCCTGTCGGTACAGAAATCCACCCCCATGCAGGCGCGCGGCACCCCCGGCCGGAGCAGCCCAACAGGCCATAAGACCGAAACGCCCGGGATGATATGAAAAGCGATCGGCGCCTCGGCCGGTCCTCTTGCGTCAGCGCTCTCGGGAGGTTCTGCCGTGACCGTCAGTCTTGAGCAGTTGCGCCGCTGCCACGTCGCCGTCGACCTGGGGGCCGCCAGGACCCGCGTGTACGTCAAGGGCGCCGGCCTCGTGGTCGACGAACCCAGCGTCGCCGCGGTCAACACCCGCACCGGCGCGCTCATCGCCGTCGGAACCTTCGCCGAACGGATGACGGGCCGCACCCCCGACTACATCAGGGTGGTCCGCCCCGTCTCCGGCGGCACCGTCGTGGACATCGAGATGGCCCAGCGGATGCTGCGCCACCTCCTCGGCGAGAAGCTGCGCCGCGCCCTGCGCCGCAAGCCGCGGCTGCGGGCGGCCGCCTGCACCCCGCACGACGCGGACCCCCTCGCGCAGCGGGCGACCGTCGAGACCCTGGTCGGCCTCGGCGCCCGGCGCGTCGAACTCGTCGACACCCTGATCGCGGCGGCCGTCGGCTGCGGACTGCCCGTGGAGCAGCCGACCGCGACGATGATCATGGTGTGCGGGGCCGCCACCACCCAGGTCGCCGTCCTCTCCCTCGGCTCCATCGTCACCGCCCAGCGGATCCCCGTCGGCGGCGAGGCCATCGACCACGCGGTCGTCCAGCACCTGCGCCACGCGCACGAGCTGATGCTGCCCAGCCAGGCCGTCCGCCCCCTGCAACTGGCCCTGCACGGCAACGGCATCACCGACGAGGGGCCGGCCTCCACCCTCATCCACGGCCGTGACGTGGCCACCGGGCTCGCCCGCTCCGTCCAGGTCGACACCGCGGCCGTGCGCAACGCCATCCACACCCCGCTGACCGCCGTCCTCGACGGCATCGGCAAGGTGCTGCGCGACTGCCCGCCCGACCTGGTCGCCGACCTGACGGACCGGGGGATCATGATGGTGGGCGGCAGCGCCCTGCTGCCGGGCCTGGACCAGATGCTTCGGGACGCCACCGGGATGCCCGTCGCCATCGCGGAACGGCCCGACGTGTGCGCCGTACTCGGTCTCGGCGCGATGCTCGAAGGGAAGATCGCCCCCATGGTCCTCAACCCGCTGGCCGGATGACGCGGAGCGGACGGGACGAGGAGGAACCCCGACTTCCGGTACTGCTGGAGGCCGTCCTCAACGTCGGATCCGAGCTCGAACTGCGCTCCATCCTCCAGCACATCGTGGACTCGGCGGCCGAGCTCTGCTCGGCCCGGTACGCCGCGCTCGGGGTCGTCGACCCCGAGCGCGTCCTGCTGACCGAGCTGTTCACGGCGGGCCTGACCGACGAGGAACGGGCCGCGATCCCCCGCCTGCCGGACGGGCGTTCCGGAGTGCTCGGCGTCGTGCTCCACACGGCCCGCCCCCTGCTCCTGGAGGACCTCTCCGAGGACCCGCGGGCCGTCGGCTTCCCGCCCGGCCACCCGCGCATGCGCAGCTTCCTCGGCGTCCCGATCCGGGTGCACAAGGAGGTGTTCGGGAACCTCTACCTCACCGAGAAGCGGGGCGGCGGACCCTTCACGGGCGGGGACCTCGCGCTGCTGCGCGTCCTCGCCTCCCAGGCGGGGATGGCCATCGGCAACGCCAGGCTCTACGAGACCGCGCGCCGCCGGGAGCGCTGGATCGAAGGCGCCGCCGCCGTGACCACGACGCTGCTCGCCGGGAAACCGGCCGCGGACGCCCTGATGTGCGTGGCCGAACGGGCCCGGCTGCTGGCCGACGCCGCCGCCGGGGTCGTGCTCCAGCCGACCCCCGAGGGCGGCATGGAGATCGTCGCCGCCTCCACGCCCGGGGACCCCGGGGACCTGGTCGGGACGGCGATCGCCCCCGGGTCGCCCGTACTGGAACAACTCCTCGGCGGGGAGCCCGTCTTCATCGACGACTCGGCCACCGACCCGCGCATGACCACGCACGTCCGCGAACGCTTCGGTCCGAGCATGATGCTCCCGCTCCAGAGCGGCGGCCGGCTGATCGGCACCCTGGCGCTGCCGCGCTCCCGCGGCGGCCCCGCGTACGACGCGGTCGACCGGCTGCTCGCCTCGCAGTTCGCCTCCCAGGCCGCGCTGGCCCTCGTCCTCGCGGACGCCCAGCACGACCGGGAGCAGCTCGCCGTGTACGAGGACCGCGACCGGATCGCCCGCGACCTCCACGACCTGGTGGTCCAGCGGCTCTTCGCCACCGAGATGATGCTGGAGAGCACCCGGCGGCGTGCCGCGAACGCCCCCTCGGGGGACGCCGTCGGCGACGAGCTCGGCCGCGCCGTCGACGAGCTCGACTCCACCATCCAGGAGGTCCGCACGGCCATCTTCGCCCTCCAGCAGCCGCCCACCGACGCCCCGACGACCTTCCGCGGCCGGGTCATGCGCGAGACCGGCGGGGCCGCCGTCCTGCTCGGCTTCCAGCCGTCGGTGCACTTCGCCGGTGCCGTGGACGCCCTGGTCCCCGAACCGGTGGCGGCGGAGCTGCTGACGGCCCTGCGCGGTGCCCTGGCCGCCGCCCACCGGCGCAGCGAGGTCGGCTCGATCGAGGTGGTGGTCGACGCCACCGCGGAACGCGTCCGGCTGACGGTCACGGACGACGGACGGACGGATCCGGGCACCCGGGACACGACGGTGACCTGGGAGTCCGCGCTCTGAGCGGCCCGCGCCGCCGTCGGGCGCGCCCTCAGAGCGGGCGGTCGGCGGCGCGCAGCGCGATCCGGGTGTGGGACTGGGCCACGCCCGCCTCCCGCTTGAGGCGGCGCAGCAGCCCGTCGAGGGCCGCCGGGTCGGCGGCCCGGGCCCGCACGAGGTAGTCGTGGGCGCCGGTCACGTGGACCACCTCGGTGATCCCGGGAAGCCCGGCCACCTGGCGCTCGAACTCCTCGTTCGTGGTGTCCTGCCGCAGGGTGACGTCGATGAACACGACGAGCCCGCCGCCGGTGTCGGCGGCCGGGTCCACCACGACGGTGAACGCGCGGATCACTCCGTCGCGGCGCATGCGCCGCACCCGGTCGGCGGTGGCGTTGGCGCTGAGGCCGACCCGGACGCCGAGGTCCCGGTAGGAGATCCGCGCATCCTGCTGCAGGATCCCGAGGATCTCCCTGTCGATGCGGTCCATACCGCGATTGTCGCAGCGCGGTCCGGTATTCGTGCCCGGAGCGCGGCGCGGACACCCCACCCTCCCCCTATGAACGACGTGATGACACCGGCCCTGGCGGGCGCGGTCGCCGGCCTGGGCGTGGCGATGCCGATGGGCGCGATGAGCGTGCTGCTGCTCCAGGAGGCGATGCGTGACCGCCGCGCCGCGGCGGCCGCGGCGGCGGGCGTGGCGGCCGTCGACCTCGGCTACGCGGCCCTCGCCACCGCCCTGGGGCCGTGGGTGGCCTCGCACGTCTCCCCCGTCGAGGCGTGGGTCCGGCTGGCGTCGGCGGTGATCCTGCTCGCCATCGCGGCCCACGGACTCGCCGGCTCCCCCGCCCGGTCGGCGCCCGCAGCGGTGGCGCCCGCACCGGTGGACGGCCCGGGCCCGCAGGGCGGCGGGGACGGGGGAAGCGGCGGCGGGGACGCGGGGAGCATCGGCGGGGCCGGCCGGACCGCCACCGGCCTGCGCCGCCCGTCCCGGACCTTCGCCCGCTACGCGGCCCTCACCGCGGTCAACCCCACGACCGCCCTCTACTTCGCCGCCCTCACCACCGCCCAGGGCGCCGCCCTCGGCTCCGGCCCCGCCGGTGCCGCCTTCCTCCTCGGCGTCGGGGTCGCCTCCCTGCTGTGGCAGCAGTCCCTCGTGGCCCTCGGCTCCCTCGCCGGCGCCCGCATCTCCCCCACGGCCCGCGTGTGGACCTTCCGCCTGGGATACGGCCTGGTGGCGGCCTACGCGGTGAAGATCGCCCTCCCCCTGCCCTGACGGCCGGGGCCGAGGGCCCGGCCCCGGAGCGGAGTTCACGAGATCTTCATGCCCACCGCCCCGGAAACGGGCGAGGCTGGGGTGTCCGGGTGGCGGGTGTGCGGGGAGGCCGTGGTGTCGTGGTGGTCGGGGCTGCTCGGGTTCGGTGCCGGGCTGCTGATCTCGGGCGTCACCGCCCCCGTCGGGGTCTCCGGAGCGGTCTTCCTGCTGCCCGTACAGGTCAGCGTCCTGGGCGTGCCCAGCCCGGCCGTGACCCCGACCAACCTGCTGTACAACGTCGTGGCCGGCCCCGGCGCGCTGCTGCGCCACCTCCGGGCGGGCCGGCTGAGGGGCCCGCTCACCCGCCTGCTCGTCGCGGGCACCGTCCCCGGCGTCGTCGTCGGCGCGCTGGTCCGGGTGTTCGCCGTACCGAGCCCCCGGGTGTTCCGGCTGCTCATCGCCGTACTCCTGCTGCCCCTCGGCCTGTGGCTGCTGCTGCGCACCCTGCGCCCGGCGGACGGCCGTCCGGCCCGCCCGCCGTCGCCCCGCGCCACGACCGGCCTGGCCCTGACCGTCGGCGTCGCCGGAGGGGTGTACGGGATCGGCGGCGGCTCCCTGCTCGGCCCGGTCCTCGTCGGCCGCGGGATGCCGGTCGCGCTCGTCGCGCCCGCCGCCCTGGCCGCCACCTTCGTCACCTCCGTCGTCGGCGCGGCCGTCTACGCGCTGCTCTCCCTCGCCGCCACCGGCGACGTCGCCCCCGACTGGTTCCTCGGCCTGTCCTGCGGGGCCGGCGGTCTGGTCGGCGGATACCTCGGGGCCCGGCTCCAGCCCCGGCTGCCCGAGACGGCCCTCCGGCTGCTGCTCGGAGCCCTGGCCGCGGGGATCGGGGCCCTGTACGCCGTCCAGGTCCTGCGCTGAGCGCCGCCGTCCGGATCCCGCGACCGCCGCCTCCGCCCGGATACCGCACTGACCGCGCCCGCCCGGCCGAAGTACTGTCGCCCGGACACGACTTCGACGACACGACCTGGGGTGAACCCGTGACGACGACCCGACTCTCGGCCCGCGCCGCCATCGCGTCCGTGGCCGACCCGGACAGCTTCGCCGAACTGCCCGCGCCCCGCCGGGAGTCCCCCGCCGACGGCCCCCTGGCCTGGTCCGGCTACGACGCCTCCCGGGAACGCGCGACCGCGCGCACCGGCGAGGAGGAGTCCGTGGTCGTCGGCACGGCCCGCATCGCCGGCCGCGAAGCCGCGCTCGTCTCCTTCGAGTTCGGCTTCCTCGGCGGTTCCCTCGGGCAGCGCACCGGGGACCGGCTCGAAGCCGCGTACGAGCACGCCCGCGCGCACCGGCTGCCGCTCGTCTCCCTCATCGCCACCGGCGGCTCCCGCATGCAGGAGGGCATGCTCGCGCTCACCCAGCTCCAGCGCGTGGCCCGCCAGTGCGTCCTCACCCGCGCCGCGGGCCTCCCCCAGCTCGCCGTCCTGCGCGATCCGACCACGGGCGGCGGGTGGGCCACCCTCGGGGCCGGGGCCGACGTGGTCCTCGCGCTGCCCGGCGCGCAGGTCGGCTTCGCCGGGTCCCGGGTGCGGCCTGCGGACGCCGACCCGGCGGCGTACGGCGCCGAGGGCCAGTACGCCTCCGGGCACGTGGACGCCGTGGTCGCCCCCGCCGACCTGCCGGGCACCCTCGCCGACTGGCTGCGCGTGCTGGCCGCGCCCCGCCCCGACGGTCCCGTCGAACCCCCGGCGGCCCTCGCCGACGCGAGCCCGCCCGCCACCGGCTGGGACGCCGTGCGCCAGGCCCGCCGGCCCGGCCGGCCGCACGCCCCGGCCTACCTCGACGCCTACTTCGACCTGCGGCTGCCGCTGTCCGGGGACCGCGCGGGCGGCACCGACCCGGGAATGCTCTGCGGGTTCGGGCTCCGGGACGGCCGGGCCGTGGCGTACGCCGCCCAGTGCGGCACCGCCACCCGCCCGGCGGGATACCGTACGGCCGCCCGCGTGGTGCGCCTCGCGGACCGGCTCGGCATCCCCGTCCTCACCCTGGTCGACACCCCGGGCGCGGCCAACGACGCCGCCGCCGAGCACGCGGGCGCGGGCCCCGCCATCGCGGACGCGTTCGCGGCGCTGGCCGGGGCCACCGTGCCCGTCACCACCCTGCTGATCGGCGAGGGCGGCTCGGGCGGCGCCCTCGCGCTGGCCGCGCCCGGGAACACCTGGGTCACGCCCGACAGCTACTTCTCGGTCATCGCCCCCGAGCTGGCCGCTGCCATCCTCAAGCGGCCGCCCTCGGCCGCCCCCGCCACGGCCGACCAGCTCCACGTCCGCCCCCAGGACCTGGTGGCCCTGGGAGTGGCCCGCGGCATCGTCGCCCCGGCCACCCCCGCCGCCACGCCGTGAGACCGGCCCCGGGCAGCGCGGTCCTGCCGGCCGCCGCGGCTGCGGGCTACGCCTGCGGGGAGCGGGCGTCGTAGTGGGCGAAGTTGCGCCAGCGCAGGGCGAGCAGGCCCACCACCAGCACGCAGGCCAGCCCGCCGCCGGTGACGGCGACGGCGGGTGAGGTCAGGTCGGCGGCGCTCCCGGCGAGGAAGTCCCCGAGCCGGGGCCCGCCCGCGACGACCACGATGAAGACGCCCTGGAGCCGGCCACGCATCTCGTCGGGCGTGGCGGCCTGGAGCATGGTGGTGCGGAACACCATCGAGACGGTGTCGGCGTACCCGGCCAGGGCCAGGAAGAACAGCCCGAGCCAGAGGTTCCGCGTGAGTCCGAACACCGCGATGGCCAGCCCCCAGGACGCGACGGCCAGCAGGATCGCCAGCCCGTGCCGCCGGACGTGGGCCTGCCAGCCGGAGAACAGGCCGCCCAGCAGCGCCCCGGCGGCGATCGCGGCCACCATCAGGCCGACCGTCTTCGCGTCGTCGCCGTACCAGAGCACGGCGATCGCGGGGAACAGCGCCTTCGGCTGCGCCAGCACCATCGCGGCCATGTCGGTGAAGAAGGTCATCCGGATGTTGGGCCGGGTGCCGAGGAAGCGCAGCCCGTCGACGACGGAGGCCCTCCCCCGCACCCCCTCGGCCCGGTCCGGCTTCATCGAGGGCAGCCGCCACATCGCGTAGAGGGCGGCGGTGAAGGTCACGGCGTCGATCAGGTACGCCCACTCGTAGCCGCCGACGGCGACGACCAGGCCGCCGAGCGCGGGGCCGACCATCGTCCCGAAGGTCATGGTGACGGAGTTCAGGGCGTTGGCGGCGGGCAGCTGTTCGGGCGGCAGCAGCCTGGGGATCATCGCGGAGCGCGCCGGTCCGGTGAGGGCCCCGCAGACCGCCTGGAGCGCGACGACGGCGTACAGGAACCACACCCGGTGGAAGCCGAGCAGCGCGGCCGCGGCGAGCGCGACGGACAGCACGGCGGCGCCGAGGGAGCTGTAGAGGCCGAGCTTGCGCCGGTCGACGGTGTCGGCGATGGCGCCGCCGTACAGGCCGAAGACGACGAGCGGGACGAGGGAGAAGAGGCCGACCAGCCCGACCGAGAAGCTGGAGCCGGTGATGTCGTAGACCTGGAGCGAGATCGCGAGGGTGGTCATGGCCTGGCCGACCCACGAGATGGTCCCGCCGATCCACAGCCGCTGGTAGTCGGCGGAGGTGCGCAGCGGGGTGAGGTCGGCGAGGATGCGTCGCTTCGGAGCGGTTCGATCGGTCGTACGAGTCACATCGGATGATAACCAGCGGCCGTCCGCCGGTCCGCGGGGTTTTCCGGCCCTTTCACACACCGGCAACAGTCGCCCCATCCGGCCCCGGACCCCCGGGCGGACCGGCCCCTTGCCGGTAACCCGCCACTATCACCGGACATTTGACCGAATCGCCGTACGCTCCTCGCCTCGTGTTCGGCTCATGATGAAAAGACTCGTATGTCCAGGGAGGCGTAGTGATCGAACCTGGCAACAAGAACACGAGCACCGGCACGACGCAGAACACGGTGCGGCCCACCGTGCCCCTCACGGTCGGCGTGGAGGAGGAGTTCCTCCTCGTCGACGCCCGCACCCTCCGGGTGGTCCCCGCCGCCCCGCAGGTCCTCGCGACGGCCGGCGGACTGCCCGGCGCGATGCACCCCGAGGGCACCCGCTACCAGGTGGAGATCTCCACCCCCGTCGCCGAGTCGGCCGGCTCGCTGCGCACCGAACTCGCCGCGCTCCGGCGCTCCCTCGGCCACGCGGCCCGCGCCCACGGCTGCCGCCTGCTGGCCGCCCCCTCGCCGGTGGTCGCCATGGAGGGCCCACTGCACCTGACGGACGACCTGCCGCGCCAGCGCGAGCAGCACCGCCGCTTCGGCGCGCTGACCGACACCCTCGTCAGCTGCGGCCGGCACATCCACATCGGCACGCTCGACGTGGACACGGCCGTGGCGGTGTCCAACCGGATCAGACCATGGCTGCCCACGCTGATCGCGCTGGCCGCCAACTCGCCGTTCTGGGGCGGCCGCGACACCGGTCACGCCAGCTGGCGGGCGATGGCCTGGTCGGGCTGGCCCTCCGCGGGCCCGCCCCCGCACTTCGCGTCGACGGCCCACTTCCGGCGCTCCGTGCAGACCCTGCTCGGCTCCGGGGCGGCCCTGGACACCAAGATGGTCTACTGGGACCTCCGCCCCTCCGGGCACTGGCCCACGCTGGAGTTCCGGGCCCCCGACATGTCCGCGTCCCTGGACACGGCCGTGCTCCAGGCCGAACTGGCCCGGGCCCTGGTCTCCACGGCGCTGCGCGAGATCCGCGAACGGCGCCCCGAGCCGGCCGTACGGGACGACGTCCTGCGCCTCGCCCGCTGGCGGGCCGCCCACGACGGCCTGGAGGGCTTCGGCCTCGACCCGTACACAGGGGCGGAACTGCCCGCGGCCGACCTCGCGGAGGCCCTGCTGGACCTGGTGGCCCCGGAACTGGCCGCCTCCGGCGACCTGGACCACGCGGCGAAGACCATGGCCGCGCTCCTGCGCGACGGTTCGGGCGCCCACCGCCAGCGCACGGCCTTCGCCCGCCGCCAGGACCTGGCGGACGTCCTGCGCCACCTGACGGACGAAACGGAGGCCTTCTAGCCGCTTGGCGCGCATCGCCGCGGATCATCCGTCGCGCCGGGGGCCCCGCCCCCGGCGCGACGGATCCCTGGGGTGAATCCGCATGGACGACGCCACAGCCCCCGGACCTCACAGGTCCGCCATCCGATGGCCCGAAAGCACCGGGCCGGACGGCCGCCCCCTCCGCCGCGAACTCTGCACCTGCTTCAGCATGCACAGCGCGCACCCACGCACCCGGGTCGGATTCCACGGAGAACGGCAGGACACGTCCTCGGCGAGCCGGCGCCTCCTCGCGCTCGTCGACGAGGCGGCAGCCGACGGCAGGGAGGATTTCAACCCCCTGGTCGAGCTCAGCCCGCAGGAACGGCTCGACGCGATCACCCTGCCCGCGAGCATCGCCCGGCTGACCGAGGTCAGGCACCTGAGGCTCTACGGCAGCAACCTCGTCCGGCTCCGGCCGCCGAACGGGGCCCGCCCCGCCGCGCCGGACCCGAAGCGGTGGGGCGCGACGGCGATCGACACGTGCAGCGTCTGCGACGGGCCCCGGAAACGCCGAAGCCGCAGGTGCGATCGTTTCTGCACCTGCGGCTCGCGGTGGGGCGGGTGGGACTCGAACCCACGGCCGACGGATTATGAGTCCGCTGCTCTAACCGGCTGAGCTACCGCCCCTTCACGGCGTGGCGCGTACACGTGTGCGCGCCGTCTGCCGCAGCATAGCCGCTCATACGATCTCCTGCCTCGGATGCCTCGCATGATCGGCTCCGCCTGTTCAGAGAGACCGCGCCGAGTGCTGCCCGGTTCCCGAAACGCCCGACAAAGAAGAAAGAGGACCCCGTGGGGCCCTCTTCGTTCCTTGCTCCCCCGACTGGACTCGAACCAGTAACCTGCCGGTTAACAGCCGGCTGCTCTGCCAATTGAGCTACAGGGGACCGCGCTCCCCCGACTGGACTCGAACCAGTAACCTGCCGGTTAACAGCCGGCTGCTCTGCCAATTGAGCTACAGGGGATTGCTGCGGTGCATCAAACGGCCCACCTCCGGCCTTGCCGGGGGGCGGGCGCCCGTTGCGAGTCATAGATTAGCGCAAGCAGGGGGGTGCTCCGCCAATCGGTATCGACAGCAGGCCGGGCACCACACGACGAAGGGTGGCAGGCATGCGTTACAAGGTCACGTTCGTGGTCGGACTGGCCCTCGGATACGTGCTCGGGACCCGGGCCGGACGCGAGCGCTACGAGCAGCTCAAGAAGTCCGCCCGGCAGGTCGCGCAGAACCCGGCGGTGCGCAACGCCGCCGAGACCGCGGGCCGGACCGGCCGCGAGTACGCGGGCAAGGCCTACGCCGTGGTCAGCGAGAAGGTCGGCGACGCCGTGCCGGACTCCGTGGCCGGGCGGGTGCGCGGGCTGCGCGACCGGGCCGGCGTCGGCGCCGACGACGAGTGGGGCACCAGCAACACCTGAGCCTCGTGCGCATCCGCCCCGGGGGCCCCGGAACCCTCACGGTTCCGGGGCCCCCGGGGCGGTCGCCACCCGCGCCGCGTGCGGCAGAATCCTCCGTATGGGGATAGTCGCCGGGCTGGACAGCTCTTCCGCCTTCACACGCATCGTCGTCTGTGACACCGAGACCGGCGCCGTGCTGCGCCAGGGGTACGCCCCCCATCCGCAGCCCGCGGGCGAACCCGACGGCGCGAACCCCCACGAGACGGACCCGCAGGCGTGGCTGCTCTCGCTCGGCGAGGCCGCCGGCGGCGGGCTCCTCGAAGGGGTCCAGGCCATCGGCGTGTCGGCGCAGCAGCACGGTCTGCTGCCGCTGGACCCGCAGGGTGGGCTCGTGCACGCGGCCCTGGTCGGCAACGACAAGCGGGGCCAGGCGGCCGCCGCCGACCTGACCGAGGCGCTCGGGGGCCGGCAGGCGTGGGCCGAGGCCGTGGGCACCGTCCCGCACTCCGCCCAGCCGCTGGCGAAGCTCGCCTGGCTGGCCCGTACCGAGCCGGAGGCCGCGCGCCGGGTGGCGGTGCTGATGTCCCCGCACGACTGGCTGGTCTGGCAGCTGCTCGGCCGGCCCGCCCGGCGGACCACGGACCGCGGCGGCGCGTCCGGGACGGGCTACTGGTCGACGGCCACCGGCACCTGGCGCCCCGACCTGGTCGAGCTGGCGCTCGGCCACCGGGCCCTGCTGCCGGAGGTGCTCGGCCCCGCCGACGCCGCCGGGACCACGCCCGAGGGCCTGCTGATCTCCGCGGGTACGGGCGAGACCATGGCGGCGGCGCTCGGGCTGGGGCTGGGCCCCGGCGACGCGGTCGTCTCGCTCGGTGCGTCCGGTTCGGTGATGGCCGTGCACCACGAGGCGCTGTCGGAGCCGGGCGGCCTGATCACCTCGCTGGCCGACGCCACCGGCATGCACCTGCCCGTCGTGAACACGTCCAACGCCGTACGGGCCCTGCGCGGCACGGCCGAGCTGCTCGGCACGGACCTGGAGGGCCTGTCGGAGCTCGCGCTGAAGTCGACCCCGGGCGCGCACGGGCTCGTGCTGCTGCCGTACCTGGAGGGCGAGCGGACGCCGAACCTCCCGCACGCCGCCGGGACCCTGTCCGGGCTGCGCCGGGACTCGATGAAGCCGGAGCACCTGGCCCGGGCCGCGTTCGAGGGCATGCTGTGCGGGCTGGTGGACGCGCTGGACGTGCTGCGTTCGCGCGGCGCCGAGATCCGCCGGGTGTTCCTGCTGGGCGCGGCGGCGGAGCTGCCCGCCGTGCAGGCGGCGGCTCCGGGGCTGTTCGGGACGCAGGTGGTCGTGCCGGCTCCGGCGGACTACGCGGCCCTGGGCGCGGCGCGGCAGGCGGCCTGGGCCCTCGGTGTGGCGCAGGGCACACTGGCCCCGCACACCCCGCCGGTCTGGCCGGCCCCGTCGGCGCAGGTCTTCGAGCCGGACGAGGAGTTCGCGGCCTGGCAGGGGGTCCGACAGCAGTACGCCGCGACGCGGGAGCAGGTCCACCCGGGGGCGTTCTGACCCGGGAGGCCCCCCGCGCGGGCCCTGGGCGGCCGGCGCACGAGCCCCCGCGCGCACCCGGCGCAGGTCGTAGGCCGCCTCCGGCGGGGGCTCATCCTTTTGACCGGGCTTTGCGAAATCCGGTGGGGATCGCTGGGCCGTTTGGCCGAAGATGGGTCGACCCCCTCGATCGTGCCGACCGGAGCCTACGCGTGCTCATACGACTCTTGCGGACCCATCTGGGTCCGTACCGCAAACCCATCTGGGCGCTGGTCCTGCTGCAACTCCTGCAGACCAGCGCGAGCCTCTACCTGCCCACCCTCAACGCCGACATCATCGACAACGGTGTCGTCAACGGGGACACGGGCTACATCCTGACCTTCGGCGCCCTGATGCTGGGCGTCTCCCTCGTGCAGCTGGTCTGCAACGTCGGGGCCGTCTACTTCGGTGCCCGCACGGCGGCCGCCGTCGGCCGCGACATCCGTGCCGCCGTCTTCGACCGGGTGCAGGGCTTCTCCTCCCGGGAGCTCGGCCAGTTCGGCGCCCCGTCCCTGATCACCCGTACGACGAACGACGTCCAGCAGGTCCAGATGCTGGTGCTGATGACCTTCACCCTGATGGTCTCCGCGCCGATCATGTGTATCGGCGGCATCGCGATGGCGCTGTCGCTGGACGTGCAGCTCTCGGGCGTGCTGCTGGCCGTCGTCCCGGTCCTCGGTGTGTCGGTCGGCGCCATCGTCTTCCGGACGCGGCCGCTCTTCCGCCTGATGCAGGAGCGGCTGGACACGGTGAACCGCGTGCTGCGCGAGCAGATCACCGGCAACCGGGTGATCCGCGCGTTCGTCCGCGACGACTACGAGAAGGACCGGTTCCGCGACGCCAACGGTGATCTCACCGGTGTCTCGCTGGCCTCGGGCCGGCTGCTGGCCCTCATGTTCCCGGTCGTCATCCTGGTGGTGAACATCTCCAGCGTCGCCGTCATCTGGTTCGGCGCCATGCGCGTCGACAGCGGCGGCATGGAGATCGGCCAGCTGACGGCCTTCCTCGCCTACCTGATGCAGATCGTGATGGCGGTCATGATGGCCACCTTCATGTTCATGATGGTGCCGCGCGCCGAGGTCTGCGCGGAGCGCATCCAGGAGGTCCTGGACACCGAGTCCAGCGTGGTCCCGCCCGCCGAGCCGGTGCGCGAGCTCACCCGTCGCGGGCTCCTGGAACTGCGCGGCGCCGACTTCCGCTATCCGGGTGCCGAGGCGCCGGTGCTGCGCGGAGTGGACCTGGTGGCCCGTCCCGGCGAGACCACCGCCGTGATCGGCTCCACGGGCAGCGGGAAGTCCACCCTGCTGGGTCTGGTCCCGCGGCTGTTCGACACCACCGGCGGTGAGGTGCTGGTCGACGGCGAGGACGTCCGCGGGCTGGACCCGGAGCTGCTGGCCAGGACGGTCGGCATGGTTCCGCAGAAGCCCTACCTGTTCTCGGGGACCATCGCCTCGAACCTGCGCTACGGCCGCCCGGACGCGAGCGACGAAGAGCTGTGGCAGGCGCTGGAAGTGGCCCAGGCCCGGGAGTTCGTCTCCGCGCTGGAAGGGGGTCTGGAGGCTCCGGTCACCCAGGGCGGCACCAATGTCTCCGGCGGCCAGCGCCAGCGCCTGGCCATCGCCCGCACCCTCGTGCAGCGCCCCGAGATCTACCTCTTCGACGACTCCTTCTCGGCCCTGGACTACGCGACGGACGCGGCGCTGCGCGCGGCGCTCGCCCGGGAGACCGAGGACGCGACCGTGGTCATCGTCGCGCAGCGCGTCGCGACGATCCGTGACGCCGACCGGATCATCGTGCTCGACGAGGGCCAGGTCGTGGGCGAGGGCCGCCATCACGAGCTGATGGCGGGCAATGAGACCTACCGGGAGATCGTGCTCTCCCAGCTGACGGAGGCGGAGGCCGCATGAGCGGGCCCGGAGGACGGATGATGATGGGGCCGGCCCAGCGGTCCCTGGACTTCAAGGGTTCGGGCAAGCGGCTGCTGGGGCAGCTCGCCCAGGACCGGGGCAAGCTGTGGGGCATGGTCCTGGCCGTGGTCGGCAGTGTCGGCTGCGCGGTGGTCGGGCCGAAGATCCTCGGTGAGGCCACCGACCTGGTGTTCGCGGGGATCGTGGGCCGGGAGATGCCGGCCGGTCCGACCAAGCAGCAGGTGCTGGACGGCATGCGCGCCGACGGCCGCGGCGGCATGGCGGACATGCTCGCCGGCACGGACTTCACCCCGGGCCGCGGCATCGACTTCGGCGCGGTGGGCGTGGTGGCGCTGTGGGCGCTGCTGGCGTTCACGCTGGCCGGCCTGCTGATGCTGGTCGCGACCCGGCTGTCGAACCACGTCATGAACGGCACCCTGTACCGGATGCGCGAGGAGCTGCAGGCGAAGCTGTCGCGGCTGCCGCTGTCGTACTTCGACCAGCAGAAGCGCGGCGAGGTGCTGAGCCGGGCCACCAACGACATCGACAACATCGGGCAGACACTCCAGCAGACGATGGGGCAGCTGCTGAACTCGCTGCTGACCATCGTCGGCGTCCTCGCGATGATGTTCTGGATCTCTCCGCTGCTGGCGCTGGTGGCGCTGGTGACCGTGCCGCTCTCGGTCGTCGTCGCGGCGCGGATCGGCAAGAAGTCGCAGCCGCAGTTCGTGGCGCAGTGGAAGACGACCGGCGCGCTCAACGCGCACATCGAGGAGATGTACTCGGGGCACACCCTGGTCAAGGTGTTCGGACGGCAGAAGGAGTCCGCCGCGGTCTTCGCCGAGCAGAACGAGGCGCTGTTCCGGGCCTCGTTCAAGGCGCAGCTGGTCAGCGGCCTCATGCAGCCGGTGATGTTCTTCATATCGAACATCAACTACGTGCTGATCGCCGTCGTCGGCGGGCTCCGGGTCGCCTCCGGCACCCTGTCCATCGGTGACGTGCAGGCGTTCATCCAGTACTCGCGGCAGTTCTCGATGCCGCTGACGCAGGTCGCGTCGATGGCGAACCTGGTGCAGTCCGGGGTCGCCTCGGCGGAGCGGGTCTACGAGCTGCTGGACGCGCCGGAGCAGGAGCCCGACGCCGAGGTGCCGGAGCGTCCGCGGGAGGTGCGCGGCCGGGTCACGTTCGAGAAGGTGGCGTTCCGCTACGAGCCCGACCGGCCGCTGATCGAGAACCTCTCGCTGGCGGTCGAGCCCGGTCACACGGTCGCGATCGTCGGCCCGACGGGTGCCGGCAAGACGACGCTGGTGAACCTGCTGATGCGGTTCTACGAGGTCACGGGCGGGGAGATCGGCCTGGACGGGGTGGACATCGCGAAGATGACCCGTGCGGAGCTGCGCGGTGCCATCGGCATGGTGCTCCAGGACACGTGGCTGTTCGGCGGCACGATCGCCGAGAACATCGCGTACGGCGCCTCGCGCGAGGTGACGCGCGCCGAGGTCGAGGAGGCGGCGCGGGCCGCGCACGCGGACCGCTTCGTCCGGACCCTGCCGGACGGCTACGACACCGTGCTGGACGACGAGGGCGCCGGGGTCAGCGCGGGCGAGAAGCAGCTGATCACCATCGCGCGGGCGTTCCTGTCGGACCCGGTGATCCTGGTCCTCGACGAGGCGACGAGCTCGGTGGACACCCGTACCGAGGTGCTGATCCAGAAGGCGATGGCGCGCCTGGCGCACGGCCGGACGTCCTTCGTGATCGCGCACCGGCTCTCCACCATCCGGGACGCGGACGTGATCCTGGTGATGGAGAGCGGCGCGATCGTGGAACAGGGCACGCACGAGGAGCTGCTGGCCGCGGACGGTGCGTACGCCCGGCTGTACTCGGCGCAGTTCGCCCAGGCGGTCGCCGAAGTCGACTGACGTGCCGGGCGGTTCGGGCGGTCGGGGGCGTCCTGCGGGGCGCCCCCTGCCGTTCACGGCCCGGCCGGCTCAGTCGAGGTAGCCGCGCAGCTGGTCGGCGAAGGCGTGGTCGCGCAGCTTGTTGAGGGTCTTGGACTCGATCTGGCGGATCCGTTCGCGGGTCACGCCGAAGATCCGGCCGATCTCCTCCAGGGTGCGCGGGCGTCCGTCGGCGAGCCCGTACCGCAGCTGCACGACCTTGCGTTCGCGTTCGCCGAGGGTCGACAGGACGGCTTCCAGGTGCTCGCGGAGGAGGAAGAAGGCGGCCGACTCCACGGGGGACGCGGCGTCCCCGTCCTCGATGAGGTCGCCGAGGGCGACGTCGTCCTCCTCGCCGACGGGTGCGTGCAGGGAGACCGGTTCCTGGGCGAGGCGGAGGACTTCGAGGACCCGCTCGGGGGTCAGTTCCAGGTGGACGGCCACCTCTTCGGCGGTGGGCTCGTAGCCGCGCTCCTGGAGCATGCGGCGCTGGACGCGGACGACGCGGTTGATGAGCTCGACGACGTGGACGGGCACCCGGATGGTGCGGGCCTGGTCGGCGAGGGCCCGGGACATCGCCTGCCGGATCCACCAGGTGGCGTACGTGGAGAACTTGTAGCCGCGGGCGTAGTCGAACTTCTCCACCGCCCGGATGAGGCCGAGGTTGCCCTCCTGGACCAGGTCGAGCATGGTCAGCCCGCGGCCCACGTACCGCTTCGCGACGGAGACGACCAGCCGCAGGTTCGACTCGATGAGCCGGCGCTTGGCCATGCGGCCCATGACGACGAGCCGGTCCAGGTCGTGGGCGAGCTGGGAGTCGAGGTCGGGGGTGGAGCCGAGCTTCTCCTCGGCGAACAGGCCCGCTTCGACCCGCCGGGCGAGGTCGACCTCCTCGGCGGCGCTCAGCAGCGGGATCCTGCCTATCTCGCGCAGGTACTGCCGGAAGAGATCCGCGGAGGGACCCGATCCGCTCCCGCTCTCGCCGGTGTCCCGCCTGCTCTGCACCGGTACCGGCTCGATGAGCTCCAGTACCTCGGGCTCTTCGTCCACGGCCTTGGCCTCCGAGGACTCGCTCACGTTCACGGTCAGGGTCCGGGTCTGCACGGGGGCGACCTCCAGGGCTCCGAGGACGGGGGCACCTCACTCAGTGTGGGGTACGACACATCGCGGCCACGAGGGGCGTGCGAGCACTTTCTGAGTCCGGCGCGTGACCGATGGTTACCCCCTGCCGGGAACCCCGATGCGGATCGGACGGATGTCCGAGAAGATCGGGCCCATGTCTGAGTACGAAACCCACGTGACCGTGCGCTGCGCGGACGCGGCGGAGCTGGCCCGGCTCGATGCCTGGGCCGGGGCACGGAACCTGAAGGTCACCCACATCCTGCTGGCCCGGGGCCGGATGGTGTCGCAGCCGATGCTGACCCTGCGGGACCGCACGGGCCACGAGCGGCTGGTGCCGCGGCTGCGCGCGGCCGGCTTCGACCCGGTGCGGGTCAAGGTGGAGACGGTCCCCTGGACCACCGACCGGCCGGGCCCGGGCGGCGGCTACTTCGAGCACCACCTGAAGCTGCTGCTGCCCGCCGGATACGACCGTGCGGCGCTGGAGGCCCTGGTCACCCCGTACGCGGCGCACCTGTCGTGGAACGCGCGCCGGGTCCTGGACGGGGGCCGCCACGAACGGTTCGTCACCCAGCGGTGGCGCGGCACGGCGGCCGGAGCCGCGGCGGCCTGCGACGCGCTGGCGGCCGCCCTGCGCCTGGGCGGGTACGAGATCCGCTCGGAGGAACGCGAGTTCGTGCTGTACGACAGCGACCTGTCGGTGGACGACGGATGGATCGAGGAGGGCGTGGGGGCATGACCGGGACGAGCGCGTACGAGCGGGGCGAGGCCGAGTGGAGGCGGCGCCAGGGTGAGCTGCCGCGGACGTCGGTGGCCGGACTGGGCGAGGGCACCGCGCGGGACCGGGTCTTCGACCCGGCGCTCAAGCACTTCGGGTACGGCTACCGGATCGCCGACACGGTCGTGGACCCCGCCCGGCGGACTGCCTGGCGGGCCGCCCGCAGGACGGCGCTGGACGTGGTGGCCCGCGGTGTCGCCCGGTCGGGCTGGGCGGACTCGCTGGTGCTGCGCGGCAGCATGCTCATGGCGGGGTGGTTCGGGGAGGCGGCACGGGAGCCGCACGACCTGGACTTCGTGGTGGTCCCACAGAACTGGGGCATCGGGGAGCCGCGGACGGAGCGGCTGCTGCGGGCGGTCGCGGAGGCGGCCGAACGGGCCGCCGCGGACGAGGGCGGTCTGGCGATGCCGGCCGACGGGGCGGTCGCCGAGGACATCTGGACGTACGAACGCGTGCCGGGTCGGCGGCTGGTGCTGCCCTGGTCCGCCCCGGGGCTGCCGGGCGGCCAGGTCCAGCTGGACTTCGTCTTCAACGAGGCGCTGCCGGTGGCGCCGGAGCCGGCCGAACTCGCCTGCGGGGCCGTGCTCCTGGCCGCGACACCGGAACTGTCACTGGCCTGGAAGGTGCTGTGGCTCGTCAGCGACCGGCACCCGCAGGGCAAGGACCTCTACGACGCGGTCCTGCTCGCCGAACGCCACCGGCTGCCGAACGGCCTGCTCCAGGAGGTCTTCCGGCAGGCCGGCGAGGCCCCGCAGCCGCACCGGGACGTGGAGCTCCTCGACATCGTGCACATCGTCCCGGAGGGCTACGTGGGCGCCGAGTGGCAGCACTTCGAGGCGGAGTACCCGCATCTGGCCGCCCCCGGGGAGGAGGCCTTCCTGGCCCGGCTGGTGGAGGCCCTGCGCCCGACCTTCGAGAGCCCGGGCCCCGGCACCGACACCGGCACGGCCCGGGCCGGCTCCGGGGGCACCGCCTAGGCCGGCTCGACCCGGACCGCGCAGACCTTGAACTCCGGCATGCGGGAGGTGGGGTCGAGGGCCGGGTTGGTCAGGGTGTTGGCGCGGCCCTCGCCCGGCCAGTGGAAGGGCATGAAGACCGTGTCCGCGCGGATGGCGTCCGTGACCCGCGCCGGGGCCACCGCGCGGCCGCGGCGGGAGGTCACCGCCAGCGGGCTGCCGTCGACCGCGCCGAGCCGGGCCGCGAGGCGGGGGTGCAGCTCCACGAAGGGGCCGGGGGCGGCCTCGTTGAGCTCGTCCACCCGGCGGGTCTGGGCCCCCGACTGGTACTGGGCGACCACGCGGCCGGTGGTGAGCAGCAGCGGGTAGTCCGCGTCGGGTACCTCGGCGGCGTCGCGGTGGGCGACGGGGACGAAGCGGGCCCGTCCGTCCTCGGTGGCGAACCGGTCCAGGAAGAGGCGGGCGGTGCCCGCGGAGCCCTCGGGGCAGGGCCAGAACACCCCCTGTTCGGCCTCGATGCGGTCGTAGGTGATGCCCGAGTAGTCCGCCGGGCCGCCGGCGGAGGCGCGGCGGAGCTCGGCGAAGACCTCCTCGGGCGCGGTGGGGAAGCCCTTCTCGATTCCCAGGCGGGTGGCCAGCCCGTGCAGGACCTCCAGGTCGGAGCGGACCCCGGGCGGCGGGGTGAGGGCCCGGCGGCGCAGCAGGACGCGGCCTTCGAGGTTGGTGGTGGTGCCGGTCTCCTCCGCCCACTGGGTGACGGGGAGGACGACGTCGGCGAGGGCCGCCGTCTCGGAGAGGACGACGTCGGCCACGGCGAGGAAGTCCAGCGCGCGGATGCGGTCCTCCACGTGCGCGGCGCGGGGGGCCGACACCACCGGGTTGGAGCCCATCAGCAGGAGGGACTTCACGTCGGTGCCGAGGGCGTCGAGGAGTTCGTACGCGCTGCGGCCGGGACCGGGCAGGCTGTCGGGGTCGACGCCCCAGACCCCGGCGACGTGGGCCCGCGCCGCCGGGTCGGTGAGCTTGCGGTAGCCGGGGAGCTGGTCGGCCTTCTGGCCGTGCTCGCGGCCGCCCTGGCCGTTGCCCTGGCCGGTGAGGCAGCCGTAGCCGGAGCGGGGGCGGCCGGCCCTGCCGGTGGCCAGGCAGAGGTTGATCCAGGCGCCGACGGTGTCGGTGCCCTTGGACTGCTGCTCCGGGCCGCGGGCCGTCAGCACCATCGCGGAGTCCGGGGCGCAGAAGAGGCGCACCGCCTCGCGCAGGGCCGGGACCGGGACGCCGGTGATGCGCTCGACCAGCTCCGGCCAGTGGGCCATGGCGGCGGCCCGGGCCTCCTCCCAGCCGGTGGTGCGGGCGGCGATGAACTCCTCGTCGGTGCGACCCTCAGCGACGACCAGGTGCAGCAGTCCGAGGGCGAGGGCCAGGTCGGTTCCGGGGCGCGGGGCGAGGTGCAGGTCGGCCTGTTCGGCGGTGCGGGTGCGGCGGGGGTCGACGACGACGAGCGTCCCGCCGTTGGCCTTCAGCTCGGTGAGGTAGCGCAGGGCGGGTGGCATGGTTTCGGCCAGATTCGAGCCGACGAGGATCACGCAGCCGGTGCGCGGGACGTCCTCCAGCGGGAAGGGCAGACCCCGGTCGAGCCCGAAAGCCCTCTGGTGGGCGGCGGCGGCCGAGGACATGCAGAAGCGGCCGTTGTAGTCGATCTGGGAGGTGCGCAGGGCGACGCGAGCGAACTTCCCGAGGGCGTAGGCCTTCTCGTTGGTCAGCCCGCCGCCGCCGAAGACCCCCACCGCGTCGGGGCCGTGGGCGCGGGCGGTGCGGGTGAGGCCGTCGGCGACGGCGTCGAGGGCCTCCTCCCAGGTGGCCGGTTCGAGCCGCCCTGCGTGGGTGCGGACGAGCGGCTCGGTGAGGCGTACCCGGGAGGAGAGCACGGCGGGGGCGGTGCGGCCCTTGCCGCAGAGCGCGCCCCGGTTCACGGGGAATTCGGTCCGTTCCTCCACGGTCACGTCGGCCCCGCCGCCCGGCCCGGGGCGCAGGTTCATCCCGCACTGCAGGGCGCAGTAGGGGCAGTGCGTGGCGGTGACCGGTTCCGAGGTGTGCATGCGGTCCAGGGTGGGTCGCCGGTGTTTCACGGGCCGGCGCCTCTGGTTACACCTCGCGTACGGGCGCCTCAGCGCTGCCCGGCCCCGCCGGTGAGGCGCCGGTCCGTACGCGCCGCAGGGCGGGCCGGTCGATGATCTCGACGTACACGATCCGCGGGCCGACGACATCGAGGTTCAGGAGGCCCCGCTCCGGGAGGAGGCAGACCATGCGGTGGCCCGGCCCGTAGGGGCGGCCCGGCGGGTGGTCGTGGGTGCGGAAGCTCTGGCAGAAGTCGTCGCCGCAGTCGCACTCGGCCACCAGCCGGAGGTCGTGGGCGCAGAGGGCGAGATCGCGTTCGCCCTCCTCCTCGAGCAGCCGCACGAGCTCGGCCGTCAGGTCGGGGAAGACGTCGCGGACGAGGGGTGCGTCCTGGTTCACGGCACGCACCGTAGCCCGGCGTCCCCGTCGGGGCCCACGGATTTACGCACGCCCCGGCGGCGGGGCCGGCGGGGTCAGCGGCCCGTCAGGTGTTTCACCGTCAGGCCCGCGGTCCAGCCGCCGTCCACCGCGAGCTCGGCGCCCGTCATGTACGCGGCGGCGTCGGAGAGCAGGAACGCGACCGCGGCGGCCACCTCCTCGGGGACGCCCACCCGGCCCATGGGGGCGCCGGGGTAGTTGCCGCTGCCCTCCCGGATGCCGACCGGGGCGGTCATGGGGGTCAGCGTCATGCCGGGGTGCACGGAGTTGACGCGGATCCCCTCCTCGGCGAGCTCGAGCGCGCCGATCTTCGACAGGCCGCGCACCCCCCACTTGGAGGCGCCGTAGCCGGCGGTGAGGGCGAGGCCGGTCAGGCCCGCCGCGGAGGAGATGTTCACGATCGACCCGCCGCCGTTCGCCCGCATCAGCGGGATCGCGGCCTTGATGCCGATGAACACGCCGACGAGGTTGATCTCGACGACCCGGCGGAAGCTCTCGACGCTCTCGTCCTCCAGCAGCCGGCCGGAGGCTATGCCCGCGTTGTTCACGAGCCCGTCGATCCCGCCGAACTCGGCGACCGCGTACTCCAGCGCCGCCGCCCAGCCGTCCTCGCTCGTCACGTCGTGCGCGATGAAGCGTGCCGCCCCGCCCAACTCCGCGGCGGTCTCGGCGCCCTCCGCCTCCAGCACGTCGGTGATCAGCACCCGGCCGCCGCCGTCCACGACGGCCCGTGCCGCCGCAGCGCCGAGGCCACGGGCTCCGCCGGTGATGACGACCGCCTTGCCGCTCAGATCCACTGCCGCCATGTCCCGCACCCCTGACGCTCGCACCGGCCGATCCGCCATATGACTAATCAGCATATGAAGGCGGTGCGTCAGTCTGCCAGAGCGAGCAGGGCCCGGGACACCCCCTCCTCCTTCGGCCCGAGGAAGCGCGGTTCGGGCCTGAAGGCGGCGTCCAGCGCCGCCTTGCCGGAGGCGAAGAACTCGCGCGTCTGGCCGTAGTACCAGGTGGCGTCGTGGACGTCGGCGACCCCGACGCCGTAGGAGTCCAGACCCGCCGCCTGGCACAGGGCGACGGCCCGGCGTATGTGGAAGCCCTGGGTGACCAGCACGGCCCGCTCGACCCCGAAGACCTCCTTGGCGCGCACGCAGGAGTCCCAGGTGTCGAAGCCGGCGTAGTCGCTGACGATCCGGGCGTCCGGCACGCCGTGCTCGGTCAGGTACCGGCGCATGGCGTCCGGCTCGTCGTACTCCACGCGGCTGTTGTCGCCGGTGACGAGCACGACCCGGACCTTGCCCGCGCGGTACAGCTCCGCCGCGGCGTCCAGCCGGTCCGCGAGGTAGGGCGTGGGTCTCCCCCGCCACAGACCGGCCCCGAACACCACGGCCACGTCCGCCGCGGGCGCGTCCGCCGTGGTCCGCAGCCGGTCCGAGGCCGTCGCATGCGTCCACGCCGAGGGCAGCAGCGCCAGGACGCAGCCCGCCATGACGGCCTGGACGGCGAGCCGCCGCGCCCGCACGCCCCGCAGCACTGCCGGCCACGACGCCCGCCGCGGCCGCCCCGTACGCCCCGGCCTGCGCAGCCACCCCGGACGCCGGGACACCGCCGCCGCCACCCCGCTCCAACCCCTGATCCCCATGGCCGCCCACTCCCTCGCCCGCACCGCCCGCACGCGCCGATCGCACGCACCGTTCGCACACATTGACGATCGCGGCCGGGCTTCGAGTTCCGGCGCCTCCCCCGTTCACCCGCACGAGCGACCGAACGGCTCCGTGAGCAGCCGGCAAAGACCCGTCACGCCGGCGCAACCCATCGGCAATCTGCGGCCCGCAGGATCGGTCCATGACGGAGCCGGTGCACCCTCCCGACAGCCTGTCCCTCCCCTTCGGCAGCACGCCGGACCCCTTCGGCAGCACGGCCGAGCTGCTGACCCGGATCACCGCCCAACTCGGCACGCAGCTCAGCGGACTGCGACCGCCCCGCACCCGCCCCCACGGAGACCGCCCATGCAGCAGCCCACCCTCGTCGCCGTGGCCCACGGCAGCCGCGACCCCCGCGCCCTGCACACCGCCCGCGCGCTCCTCGACCGGGTCCGTGAACTGCGCCCCCGGCTCGATGTCCGGCTCGGCCACGTCGAGCTGAACCGGCCGCTCCTCGACGACACCCTGCGCGCCACCACCGGCTCCGCGGTGCTCGTCCCCCTGCTCCTCGGCCGCGGCCACCACGTCAAGCGCGACCTCCCCGCGGCCGCCGCCCGGGCCGCCCACCTGCGCGTCCGGGTCGCATCTCCGCTGGGGCCGCACCCGCTGCTCGTCGAAGCCCTGTACGAAAGGCTGCTGGAGGCCGGCTGGACGCCGGGCACCGCGGTCGTGCTCGCCGCCGCCGGCTCCCGCGACCCGGACTCGGCCGCCGACACCCGCCGCACCGCCGCGCTGCTCTCCGAACGCCTCGGCGGGGTCCCGGTGGTCCCCGCCTACGCCTCAGCGACCGCACCGAGCGCCCCGGACGCCGTCCGGGCGCTGGCCGCCCGGGGCCACCACCGCGCCGCCGTGGCCTCGTACTTCGCCGCCCCGGGCCGGTTCGCCGCGCAGACCGCCGCGGCGGCGCCCGCCCGTGCCGCCGCGCCCCTGGGCGACCACCCGGCCCTGGCCCGCCTGCTGCTGCACCGCTACGACGAGGCCCTGGCGCGCCCCGCCGACGCCCTCCCGCGGCCGGAACTCGTCTCCGCCTGATCCCGGTTTGTCAGTCCTTCCGGTTACCGTCATGTCATGGAAGGCACCGCGCACGCCCCCGCAGACCACCCCCACGACCTCTACAACGCGGCCGACACCGAACGCTGGGCCGGCGAGCCCGACAAACGCCCCGGGCGCACCGCCTTCCAGCGCGACCGCGCGCGCGTGCTGCACTCTGCCGCGCTGCGCCGCCTCGCCGGGAAGACCCAGGTGGTCACCCCGGGCACCCGCTCGTACGACTGGGACGCGAGCCCCCGTACCCGGCTGACCCACTCCCTGGAGTGCGCCCAGGTCGGACGGGAGCTGGGCGCGGCCCTCGGCTGCGATCCCGACCTGGTCGAGGCCGCCTGCCTCTCCCACGACATGGGCCACCCGCCCTTCGGCCACAACGGCGAGGAGGCGCTGAACGAATTCGCCAAGGACTGCGGCGGATTCGAGGGCAACGCCCAGTCGCTGCGGCTGCTGACCCGGCTGGAGCCCAAGCGGTTCGTGCCCGGACCGGCCGGCGGCGCGCCCGTCAGCGTGGGCCTGAACCTCACCCGGGCCTGCCTGGACGCCGCCACCAAGTACCCGTGGGCGCGCGGGGACCACCCCACCGATCCCGACTCGGTCAAGTTCGGGGCGTACGAGGACGACCTGCCGGTCTTCGAGTGGCTGCGCCGGGGCGCTCCCGCCGACCGCAAGTGCTTCGAGGCCCAGGTCATGGACTGGGCGGACGACGTCGCCTATTCCGTGCACGACTTCGAGGACGGGCTGCACGCCGGCCACCTCGACCCCAATCTGCTGTTCGCCGAGCCGGAGCGCGCCGCGATCTGGGACGTCGCGATCGGCCGCTACGTGCCCGCCGACACCTCGCCCGAGGAGCTGCGCGCCGCCCTGGACCGACTGATGGAGCAGGAGTGGTGGCCGCACGGCTACGACGGTTCGGCCGTCGCCCAGGCCCGGCTTAAGGACGCGACGAGCCAGCTGATCGGCCGTTTCTGCCTGGCGGCGGAGGGTGCCACGCGGGGCGCGTACGGATCGGGCCGGCTGACCCGGTACGGCGCGGAGCTGGTGGTGCCGCGCGAGGCGCGCAACGAGTGCGCGGTGCTGAAGGCGGTCGCCGACCTGTACGTGATGCAGCGCGACGAGCAGGAGCGCATCCGCGCCGACCAGCGCATCGTCCTGGCCGAACTCGCCGAGGCGCTCAGCGCCCGGGCCCCCGAGGGCCTGGACCCGCAGTTCCGGGCGATCTTCGACGCGGCCCCGGACGACCGGTCGAGGAAACGGGCGGTCATCGACCAGATCGCGTGTCTGACCGACGCATCGGCGCGTTCCCTGCACGCCCGTCTCACCCGGCGCACCCGACGCGCCGAAGGGTGAGCCGATCGCGCCACTCCCCCTTCACGGGGCAGGCTCGGTGCGGGACGCTCGCATGTGCTCGCATGTGGCGCAGAGGTTATGAGGAGGCATCAGGTGGTCGACGCACACCAGACGTTCGTCATCGTCGGCGCAGGGCTCGCCGGGGCCAAGGCGGCCGAGGCGCTGCGGTCCGAGGGGTTCACGGGGCGGGTGATCCTGATCGGCGACGAGCGCGACCACCCCTACGAGCGGCCTCCGCTCTCCAAGGGGTACCTGACGGGCAAGGAGGAGCGGGAGAGCGTCTTCGTCCACGAGCCGTCCTGGTACGCGGCCTCCGACATCGAGCTGCACCTCGGCCAGCCCGCGGTCCACCTCGACCGCGACGCCAAGCGCGTGGTCCTCGGCGACGGCACGGCCCTGCACTACGACAAGCTGCTGCTGGCCACCGGTGCCGAACCGCGCCGCCTGGACATCCCCGGCACCGGGCTGGCGGGTGTGCACCACCTGCGCCGGCTCGCGCACGCCGAGCGGCTGCGGCACGTCCTGGCCGGACTGGGCCGGGACAACGGCCACCTGCTGATCGCGGGTGCCGGGTGGATCGGCCTGGAGGTGGCCGCCGCGGCCCGCGGGTACGGGGCCGAGGTGACCGTCGTGGAGCCGGAGGCCACGGCGCTGCACGCCGTCCTCGGCCCGGAGATCGGCCGGCTCTTCGGCGACCTGCACGCCGACCACGGGGTCCGCTTCCACTTCGGGGCCAGGCTGACGGAGATCGTCGGGCAGGACGGCATGGTGCTGGCCGCCCGTACCGACGACGGGGAGGAACACCCCGCGCACGCCGTGCTCGCCGCGATCGGGGCGGCCCCGCGGACGGCGCTCGCCGAGACCTCGGGCCTGGCCCTCGTCGACCGCGAGCACGGCGGCGGGATCGCCGTGGACGAATCGCTGTGCACCTCCGACCCCGACGTCTACGCGGTCGGCGACGTGGCGGCCGCCCACCACCCGGTGCTCGGCACCCGGCTGCGGGTCGAGCACTGGGCCAACGCGCTCAACGGCGGCCCGGCGGCCGCGCGGGCGATGCTGGGACGGCCGGTCGTCTACGACCGGGTGCCGTACTTCTTCTCCGACCAGTACGACGTGGGGCTGGAGTACTCCGGCTACGCCCCACCCGGGGGCTACGACCAGGTCCTGATCCGCGGTGACGCCGCGAAGCGGGAGTTCATCGCCTTCTGGCTCTCGGAGGGCCGGGTGCTCGCCGGGATGAACGTGAACGTGTGGGACGTCACCGAGCACATCCAGGCCCTGATCAGGTCGAAGGCGCCCGTGGACCGGGAGGCACTGGCGGACCCGTCGGTTCCGCTCGCCTCGCTGGTCCCCGCGGAGGGTGCCTGACGGATTCGCCCCCGCCCGGCCGTAGACTTCACGGGTGGCAGGACGGATCAACGACGACGACGTGAAGGCGGTACGGGACGCGGTCCCGATCGACGCCGTGGTCTCCGACTACCTCCAGCTGCGCAACGCGGGCGGTGGCAACCTCAAGGGCCTGTGTCCCTTCCACGACGAGAAGTCCCCCTCCTTCCAGGTCAGCCCCAGCAAGGGGCTCTACCACTGCTTCGGCTGCCAGGCGGGCGGGGACACCCTCGACTTCGTCATGAAGATCGACCACCTGTCCTTCTCGGAGGCGGTCGAGCGCCTGGCCGGCCTGGCCGGCATCACCCTGCGGTACGAGGAGGGCGGCTACACCGCCGGCACCAGCGGCCGCGGTGAGCGCATCCGGCTGGTCGAGGCGCACCGGGAGGCCGCCCGGTTCTACGTCGACCAGCTGGACGGGCCCGAGGCGGAGATCGGCCGCAGGTTCCTCGCCGAACGCGGCTTCGACCAGGCTGCGGCCGCCCACTTCGGGGTCGGCTACAGCCCGGCCGGCTGGGACCACCTGACCCGGTTCCTGCGCGGCAAGGGCTTCACCGACAAGGAGCTGATCACCTCCGGGCTCGCCCAGGACAGCCGCAGCGGCAAGCCCATCGACCGGTTCCGCGGCCGGCTGATGTGGCCGATCCGCGACACCAGCGGCGAGGTGGTCGGCTTCGGCGCGCGCAAGCTGCGCGACGACGACAACGGCCCCAAGTACCTGAACACCCCCGAGACGGCGATCTACAAGAAGTCCCAGGTGCTGTACGGCATCGACCTGGCCAAGAAGGAGATCGCGAAGACCTCCCGGGCCGTGGTCGTCGAGGGTTACACCGACGTCATGGCCTGCCACCTGGCCGGTGTCACCACCGCGATCGCGACCTGTGGCACCGCCTTCGGCGGGGACCACATCAAGATCCTGCGCCGGCTGCTGATGGACAACGCCACGGCCGAGGTGATCTTCACCTTCGACGGGGACGCGGCCGGACAGAAGGCGGCCCTGCGGGCCTTCGAGGACGACCAGAAGTTCGCGGCGGAGACCTCCATCACCATCGCCCCCGGCGGGATGGACCCCTGCGACCTGCGCCTCGCGCAGGGCGACGCGGCCGTGGCCGGCCTGGTGGAGGCCCGCACCCCGCTGTTCGAGTTCGCGCTGCGGCACATCGTCTCCCGGCACAACCTGGAGAACCCGGCGGGGCGGGCGGCCGCGCTGGCCGAGGCGGCGCCGGTCGTGGCGAGCATCAAGGACCTGTCGATCCAGCACGAGTCGGCGGTCCAGCTGGCGGGCATGCTGGGCATCCTCGACGAGCAGTTCGTGGTCAAGCGGGTCGCGCAGCTGGCGCGGTGGGCGCGGGAGCGCGGCAACCAGCCCCAGCAGCAGGGCCGGGGCCGTCCCCAGCCGGCGGCGCCCGCTCCGGCGCCCCCGCCGGTGAGCGGCGGCCCGGCGCTCAACCTGCGCAACCCCGTCCACATCACCGAGCGCGAGCTGCTCAAGCTGGCGCTGCAGCGTCCCGCGCTGGTGTCCCCCGCCTTCGACGCGTACGGGATCGACGAGTTCACCGCCCCGCCCTACGCGGCGGTCCGGCAGGCCATCCAGGACGCGGGCGGCGCCGCGCAGGCGGACGACGGCTACCTGGCCCGGGTGCGCGAGGCCGCCCCCAACGACACCGTCCGCGCGATGGTGACCGAGCTGGCCGTGGAGGCCATCCACGCCAAGACCGTGGACGAGGTCTACGCCGGTGTCCAGCTCGTCCAGGTCCGGCTGCGGGCCGTCGACCGCCGGGTGCTGGAGGTCCAGGGCACGATGGCCCGCCTGGGCCCGCACGCCCCGCCTGAGCAGCACGCGGCGGTCCAGGAGGAGCTGTGGGTCCTCCAGCAGTACGGCCGGCGCCTGCGCAACCGCGGCGCCGAAGGCCTCTAGGCCCCCTCGTCCGGACCGGGCCGGCTCAGGCGCGGGAGGGGCGGCGCAGCCAGTCCCCGCCCGGTATCTCCGTGCCGGCCTCCCGGAGGTCGCGGGCGACCAGCGGTGCGGCCAGGTAGGCCCAGGCGCGGACCGTGGTCCCGTCGGGGCGCAGGGTGGGGCGGGCGAGGCGGTCGTAGACGTTGCCGGGGCGTCCCGGGCCCTCGTACTCCTCCAGCCGGTCCAGCCCGGCCAGCAGCTCCGCGTACGCGCCCGGCTCCGCGGTGATCAGCTCCCCGACGACCGTGCCGCCGGGCCGGTGGACGGCGAACGGGTATCCGGGGCCGTCGTAGAGGGCCGCGTCCGGCAGGACGGCGGGCTCCTCGGCGAGCGTGCGGCCGCGCAGGAAGAGGGCGTGGTTGACCTCGCCGGGGCGCAGGGTCCCGTACACGAAGAACGGAAGCGGAACGACTTCCTCCAGTGGTCGTTCGACCGGTGTCACGGGGCCCTCCCTGGGATACGGCGCGGGGCTGGTCCGGCCGGGCCGGGAGGCCCCGGCCCCGCCGCGCCCCACCACCGTACGCACCGCCCGCGGCGTGCGGGGCCCCGGCCGCGGCACTCGCCCCGCCGGCCCCCGGTCACCCGGACGGCCCGGCCGCCCCGGATGGCCGCACCGCGTCCCCGACCTGCACGAACAGGGCCTTCCCAGCCGCACGGGAGCGGACCTGACGGAACATCAGCAGGCGCACTGCGGGAGGGGCGGGTTTCCTCGGAACGACGGCCCCGTGTCCTTGCAGGGAGAGTGCCATGCGCCGACGTACCGCACACGCGCTGACCGCTGCCGCGCTGACCGCCGCCGCGTTCGCCGTGCCGGTCGCCGGCGCGATGGCGGCCGGACACCTGGGCGTACCGGCCTTCGCGCCCGGGGACTTCTCGCCCCTGGAGGTGTGGCCGAAGTCCGCCGCCCCCGGGGCCACCGTCACCGTGAACACCACCGCCTGCGGTACCGGAAGCCACGCCGACGGCGATGCCACGACCGTCGGAGGCGGCCGCTTCAAACTGGTCCCCGGCACCCACAAGGAGGTGGTCGTGGGGCAGTTCCAGGTGTCCCGCGGCACCCGGGCCGGCACCTACGCCATCGGCGCGACCTGCGCGAACGGAAAGTTCGCCACCGGCGACCTGGTGGTCACCGAACGCGGCCCGCAGGGCCACGTCAACACCGGGGTGGGCGGTGGCACGACCACCACCACCGACCCCGCCAAGATCGCGGCGGGAGCGGGCGTACTGGCCGCGACCGCCGCCGGCGGTACCTGGCTCCTGCGTCGCCGGGCGAGCGGCACGCGGAGCTGACGGACGCCCACCGCGGCCCCGGCCGCGGTCCGACCGGTACCGTCCCCCGTCGCCCGCCCCGCGAGGTCCCCCCCGTTCGCGGGGCCGGGCGACGGCCAGTCACCCCGAACGACGCGCCGAGGGGGTACGCATGGGCCGCGCCTTCACCCCGACAGCCCGGCACGGCGGGCTCGTCGCCCTCGCCGCCTGCATCGGCATCTGGCTCGTCACCAGCGGTTCCCGCGAGCCGGTCGGACCGCCGCTGCCCTCCCCCGCCGAGGCCCTGACCGCCTCCGGCACCCTCGGCCTCACCATCGCCCCGCTGCCGGGTTCCCCGCCCGCCCGGATCCGGATCCCCTCGATCCGGGTCGACGCCCCGCTGGTCGGCCTGGGCCTGGACCGCGACGGCCACCTCCAGGTGCCCCCGCCCGACCGGCGCGACCTGGCCGGCTGGTACCGCGAGGGCACCACTCCGGGCGCCACCGGGACGGCCGTCGTCGCCGGGCACGTGGACGACGCGGTCGGGCCGGGGGTCTTCTACCACCTGGGCGCGCTGCGCCGCGGCGCGACGATCGAGATCCCGCGCGCGGACGGCCGTACGGCGGTGTTCACGGTCCACGCGGTCGAGGTCCACGACGCCAGGGGCTTCCCCGACAGCCGGGTGTACGGCCCTTCGGAGCGGGCCGAGCTGCGGGTGATCACCTGCGGGGGCGGTTTCTCCCCGCGCACGGGCTACCGCGGGAACGTGGTGGTGTTCGCGCACCTCACCGGCACGTACTGACCGGACCGGCCTCCGCGCCGCGGCCCCGCCGGGGAACCAGCGCGCTCAGCCCCACTGCTCGAAGCCGAGCTTGATGACGAGCGCGCTCACCACGGTCAGCAGGACGCCCCGGACGAAGCCGCTGCCCTTCTTGAGGGCCATCCGGGCCCCGATCATGCCGCCGGCCAGGTTGAACACCGCCATCAGGGCGGCCAGCTGCCACAGCACCATGCCCTGGTAGGCGAACATCGCCAGCGCGCCCGCGTTGGTGCAGCAGTTGACGATCTTGGCGGTCGCGGAGGCGGTGACCAGGTCGAGGTGGAGCAGGGCAGTGAGGGCGAGCACCAGGAAGGTGCCGGTGCCCGGCCCGATGAGCCCGTCGTAGAAGCCGATGCCGAGACCGGCGAGCCCGATGGCGAGCAGCACCCGTCCGCGGCTGACGGGCGAGGCGGACGGGGCGGTGCCGAAGCCGGGCCGGAAGATGACGAACCCGGCGACGAGGACGAGCACCACCATGATCATCGGGCGGAGGGCGTCCTTGCTGATGCCGCCCGCGAGCGCGGCGCCGCCCATCGATCCGGCGAGGGCGGCCAGGCCGATGCGCACGGCGAGCTTGACGTTCACCGGAGCCTTGCGGACGTACGTCACGGCGGCGCCGGCCGTGCCGACGATGGCCACGGCCTTGTTGGTGCCGAGGACGGTGGCGGGATGGGCGTTGGGCAGCCCCAGCAGCAGGGCGGGCAGGAGCAGCAGGCCGCCGCCGCCCACCACCGCGTCGATCCAGCCGGCCGCGGCGGCCGCCACGCACAGCACGATGATCATGGTCGTTGATATGTCAGGCACGTCATGACCTTATGGAGCTGATGTGTGCAGTGGGCATCAATCTCCGGAAACTTGCGCAAAGGTTGAGCTTTCCCGGGCCGCCACCCGGTCCGGAGCCACCGGAGCCGCCGGGTCCACGGCCGCTGTGAGCACGCTCGCCGCCAGCACACTGGCCGCCCCCAGCCCTGCGGCGAGCCGCCCCGCCGGAGGTACGCGGGCCAGCGCGGCCAGGGCCGACCGCGCCGGCGAGGGTCTGCGCGGCTTGCGGTGCCGGGCACGCGCCGCGGCCGCGGCTCCGGCCGGCACGGCCACGGACAGGGGCACGGCGACGTGCAGGGGGTGGCGCATGGGGCGGGGACTCCTCGGGAGGGAAGGGCGGGCGGGCAGCCGACGGCGGGGGCCGGGCACGGTCAGAAGGTGAAGCACTCCGCGTGGATGCGGCCGGCCGGCACCCCGGCGCACAGCAGCGCGACCCGGGTGGCCTCGGCCATCCCCGGCGGACCGCACAGGTAGACGTCGTGCTCGGCCAGGTCCGGCACCAGCGCGACGAGCGCCTGCGGAGCCAGCGGATCCCCCCAGCCCGGGACCGGGAGCCGCCCGGCCGCGGCGCCGGACGGCCCGAGCAGATAGTGCAGGCCGGCCTGCCGCTCGGCGGCGATGGCCTCCAGCTCGGCCCGCAGCACCAGCTGCTCCTCGGCCCCGGCCCGGTAGAGCAGGGTGATGTCCCCCGGTCCGCCCGGCAGCGTCTCGAACAGGGCGCGCATCGGGGTGATGCCGACCCCGCCGGCGATCAGCAGCACCTTGGGCCTGGTCCGCCGGGCGGCGGTCAGCGCCCCGAACGGCCCGGTGGCGAGGACCCGCGTACCGGGACGGAGGCGGCGGATCCGGCGGGAGTGGCCGCCCAGCCCCTTGACCGTGATCCGCAGGGTGTCGGACCGGACGGGGGCGGACAGGGAGAACGGCAGGGCGGTGGACCACAGGCCCCGCTGGAGGAAGCGCCAGCGCAGGAACTGGCCCGGCTCCGCGCGCAGCTCCGCCAGGTGCTCCCCGCGGACGACCACGGACACCACGCCGGGCCCCTCGAAGCGCACGTCGGCGACCCGCAGCGCGTGCCGCAGGGCCTGCCGTACGGGGACCACGGCGCGGTACCAGACCAGCAGCACGGCGACGACGGTGTGCGCGAGCGCCCAGAACCAGGCGACGGCGGTCAGGTCCGGTCCGGCGAGCTGGTGCACGAAGCCCAGCGCGGCGGCCACGTAGACGAGGAGGTGCACCCCGCGCCAGGTCTCGTGCGACACCCGGCGGCGCACGGCGCGGGCGGAGGTCGCGCCGACCGCGGCCAGGAGGACGGTCCCGGCCGCGGCGGCGGCTATCGCCGGGTAGCCGAGCAGCTCCCGGACGGCGCGGATCAGGTCGACGCCCTCGTGGACGGCGTAGCCGAGCAGCGCGAACAGGCCGTGCCCGAAGCAGAGGAACAGGACGTACCGGCCCCCGAACGCGTGCCAGCGGGCGAGCCGGTCGGCGCCGACCCCGTGTTCCAGGGCGGGCACCCGCGCCATCAGGAACAGCAGCACGAGGACGCCGTACCCGGCGAGCAGGCCGGTCAGATGGGCGGCGGTCGCGAACAGCGCGTCGGGCCGCGCGGAGGGCCGCACCTGCACCGCCCAGAGCAGGGCCACCACCCCCGCCCCGCCCAGAATCCCGCCCCGCACCCGCGCCGCCGCATCTCGCATACGCAGCACGCTAAGGGCCCCGCGGGCCCTGCCGGTGATCTTTAAGGCCGCCTTGAGGAAGGCCTCACCGACCCTTAAACCACGCGCTGAGGTCGGCGTTCCGTCCGGGTAACAGGCGCGATGCGGAAGGGAAACAGCGGCCCCGCACCCTCGGGTCATGACCTCGGAACAGCGTGTGGTGGTGATCGGCGGCGGCCTCGCGGGCCTGCGACTCGCGCAGCGGCTGGGACCCGTCGCCGCGGTGACCGTCCTCGGCGAGGAGACCCGCGTCCCGTACAACAGGGTTCTGCTCGCCGAGGTCCTCGCCGGCCGCTACGCGCCGGAGGTGACGGCCCTGCCCGCGCCCGGTCCGGTCCTGCGGCGCGGGGTCCGGGCGGTGCGGATCGACCGGGCGGAGCGGGCCGTGCACTGCGACGACGGCACGGTCGCCCCGTACGACACCCTGGTCCTGGCCACCGGTTCCAACGCGGTGCTCCCGCCGCTGCGCGGCCTGTTCGAGCCCGGCGGCCGGGACCTCCCGGACGGGGTGCACGCCTTCCGCACGATGGACGACTGCCTCGCCCTGTCGGCCGCCGTACGCCCCGGCGTACGGGCGGTGGTGATCGGCGGGGGCCTGCTCGGCGTCTCGGCGGCCCGGGCACTCGCCGTGCGCGGAGCGGCCGTGGTCCTGGCCCAGCAGGGCGAGCGCCTGATGGAACGCCACCTGGACGCCGACGCCTCCGCCCTGCTGGCGACGCACCTGACCGGACTCGGCGTGGAGATCCACACGGAGTGCCGGGTCCGGGGGCTCGTGACCACGCGAACGCCTGCGGCCGCCCCGGCGGCCCCCGGGACACGGCACGGCACGGACACTCCGCGCGGGGTCACCCACGTCGAACTCGCCGACGGCTACCGGCTGGACGCCGACCTCGTCGTCCTCGCGTGCGGCGTCCGCCCCCGCACCGGCCTCGCCGAGGCCGCCGGCCTGGAGGTCCGCACCGGGATCGTGGTCGACGACCACCTGCGCACCGGCGACCCGCACGTCCACGCCGTCGGCGACTGCGCAGAGCACGCCGGGCAGGTGTACGGCCTGGCCGGGGCCGCCCTGGAACAGGCCGACGCCCTCGCCGCGATCCTCGCCGGGACCCCCGCCCCGTACACCGGCACCCGCGCCCTGACCCGCCTCACCCTCGGCGGAGCGGGGAGCGGCCACCTCGACCTCGCCGCCTTCGGGGAGACCACGCCCCGCCCCGGCGACGACGTGGTCCGCCTCGCCGACGCCACCCGGCGGACCTACCGGAAGGTCGTCCTGCGCGGCGACCGGCTCGTCGGCGGAGTGCTGCTCGGCGAACTCTCCACGGTGGGGGCCCTCGCCCGCACCTGGGAGGGCGGCGAAGCCCCGCACGACCTGTTCCACCTGCTCACCGACGACGGAGGCCACTGACATGACCGAGCCCACGCCCACGATCGTGCTCATCGGGCACGGCATGGTCGGCCAGCGCTACCTCGAAGCGCTCGCCGAGCGCGGGGCCACCGCCACGCACCGGATCACCGTGCTCTGCGAGGAGCCCCGGCCCGCCTACGACCGCGTGCACCTGACCTCGTACTTCTCCGGCAGCACCCCCGAGGACCTGTCCCTGACGCCCGCCGGGTTCATGGAGGAGCACGGCATCGCCCTCCACCTCGGCGACCCGGCCGAGCACATCGACCGCGCCGCCCGCACCGTCACCTCACGCTCCGGGCGGGTGTTCCCGTACGACGTGCTGGTCCTCGCCACCGGCAGCCACCCCTTCGTGCCGCCCGTCCCCGGCAAGGACGCCCCCGGCTGCTTCGTCTACCGCACCATCGAGGACCTCCTCGCCATCGAGGAGTACGCGCAGGGCAGGACCACCGGCGCGGTCGTCGGCGGCGGGCTGCTCGGGCTGGAGGCCGCCGGCGCCCTGCAAGGCCTCGGCCTCGCCACCCGCATCGTCGAGTTCGCCCCGCGCCTGATGCCCGTGCAGGTCGACGAGGGCGGCGGCGCGGCCCTGCTGCGCACCATCGAGTCCATGGGACTCACCGTCCACACCGGAGTCGGCACCCAGGAGGTGCTGACCGGCGAGGACGGACGGGTCGGCGGCATGCTGCTCTCCGACGGCTCGACCGTCGACACCGACCTCGTCGTCTTCTCCGCGGGCGTCCGGCCCCGCGACCAGCTGGCCCGCGCGGCGGGGCTCGACGTCGGGGAGCGCGGCGGCATCGCCGTGGACGCCCGCTGCCGCACCTCCGACCCGTACGTGTACGCCATCGGCGAGTGCGCCCTCGCCGTCGACGGCCGCGTCTACGGCCTGGTCGCCCCCGGCTACGAGATGGCCGAGACCGCCGCGGACGACCTGCTGGGCCGCGCCAAGGAGTTCACCGGAGCCGACCTCTCCACCAAGCTGAAGCTGCTCGGCGTGGACGTGGCCTCCTTCGGCGACGCCCACGGCACCGCCCCCGACAGCCTCGACGTGGTCTGGTCCGACTCCCGCTCCGGCGTCTACAAGAAGCTGGTGGTCTCCCCCGACGGGGTCCTCCTCGGCGGCGTCCTCGTCGGCGACGCCGACGCCTACGGCCTGCTCCGCCCGCTCACCGGCAGCGTCCCGCCCGTCGCCCCCGAACAGCTGGTCCTGCCCGCGGGCGTCGGCGCGCCCGTCGCGCTCGGCCCGTCCGCCCTGCCCGACGACGCGGTGATCTGCTCCTGCCACAACGTCACGAAGAAGGCCATCACCGCCTGCTCCACCCTCCCCGAGGTCAAGAAGTGCACCAAGGCGGGTACCGGCTGCGGCAGTTGCCTCAAGGTGATCGGGCAGCTGCTGCCCGCCGCCGCCGACCCGGGGCTGTGCGGCTGCTTCCCGCACACCCGGGCCGAGCTGTACGAGATCGTCCGCACCCGCCGGCTCACCTCGTACGAGCAGCTCCTCGACGGACACGGCCGGCCCGAGGCCCGCGGCAGCGACGGCTGCGAGGTCTGCAAGCCCGCCGTCGGCTCGATCATCGCCTCGCTCGCGGCGACCCTGGGGGCCAGCGGCTACGTCCTGGACGGGGAGCAGGCCGCCCTCCAGGACACCAACGACCATTTCCTGGCGAACCTGCAGCGCAACGGCTCCTACTCGGTCGTCCCGCGCATCCCCGGCGGCGAGATCACCCCGGACCGGCTGATCGTGATCGGCGAGGTGGCCCGCGACTTCGGCCTCTACACGAAGATCACCGGAGGTCAGCGGATCGACCTGTTCGGCGCGAGCGTGGACCAGCTCCCCCGCATCTGGGCACGGCTCGTCGACGCCGGCTTCGAGTCGGGGCACGCCTACGGCAAGGCCCTGCGGACGGTGAAGTCCTGCGTGGGGCAGACCTGGTGCCGCTACGGCGTCCAGGACAGCGTGCGCATGGCCATCGACCTGGAGCTGCGCTACCGGGGACTGCGCGCCCCGCACAAGCTCAAGTCTGCGGTGTCGGGCTGCGCCCGCGAGTGCGCGGAGGCGCAGAGCAAGGACTTCGGGGTCATCGCGACGGCGAGCGGCTGGAACCTCTACGTGGGCGGCAACGGCGGCGCCACCCCGCGCCACGCCGACCTCCTCGCCCAGGACCTGTCGGACGCCGAACTGGTCCGGCTGATCGACCGGTTCCTGATGTTCTACATCCGCACCGCCGACCGGCTGGAGCGGACCTCCACCTGGCTGGAGCGGATGGAGGGCGGCCTCGGCCACCTGCGGGACGTGGTGGTCCACGACTCGCTCGGGCTGTGCGCGGAGCTGGAGGCCCTGATGGCCGACCACGTGGCGCACTACCGCGACGAGTGGGCCGAGACGCTCCAGGACCCCGAGCGGCTGCGCCGGTTCGTGTCCTTCGTCAACGCGCCCGGCGCGCCCGACCCGACCGTGAAGTTCGTCCCCGAACGCGACCAGGTCAAGCCCGACCTGGCCGTCCTGACCGTGGAAGGTGTCGCACGATGACCGTGGAACTCCGGGTGGCGCAGGGCTGGCTGACGGTGTGCGAGCTGTCCGCGCTGGTCCCCGGGCGGGGGGTGGCGGCGCTGCTGCCCGACGGGAGCCAGGCCGCGGTCTTCGTCGACCGCGCGGGGCGTGCGTACGCCATCGGCAACCGGGACCCCTTCACCGGCGCGCAGGTGCTCTCGCGCGGGCTGGTGGGGGCCGTGGCGGGCCGGCCGTTCGTGGCCTCGCCCCTGCTCAAGCAGCGCTTCGACCTGGAGTCGGGGCGCTGCCTGGACGACGAGGAGGTGGCGGTCCGGACCTATCCGGTGCGGACCGCCGCGACCTCCTGAGGGAGCGCGGCCTCCCGGTGGGAGCCGCCTCCCGGCGGGGCGGGGCTCAGCCCTGCTGCTGCACCATGGACGGGTCCATCCACATGATCTCCCAGGTGTGGCCGTCCAGGTCGTCGAAGGCACGGCCGTACATGACGCCGTGGTCCTGGGCCGGCCGGGGCTCGGTGGCGCCGGCCGCGACGGCCCCGTTGACCAGCTCGTCGACCGCGGCGCGGCTCGGGGCGCTCAGACACAGGAGCACCTCGGAGGTCTTCGTCGCGTCCGCGATCTCCTTGTGGGTGAAGTCCTTGTAGCGGGCCTCGCTCAGCAGCATCGCGACGATGGTGTCGCTGATGACCATCGAGGCGCAGTTCTCGTCGGTGAACTGGGCGTTGAAGGTGTAGCCCAGCTTGCTCCAGAAGGCCTTGCTGGCGTCCAGGTCCTTGACCGGCAGGTTGACGAAGATCATCGTGGCGGACATCGGGGTCCCTCATCTCTCGTGTGCGGTGCGTGCTGCCCTGTGCTCGCTGCTCAGTGCCCGTGCTCAGTGCTTGTGAGGGGTAGACCGCGGCCCCCCGGAAAACTCATCGCTCCGCCGGAGAATTTTTTCGCCCAGCTCTCCCTGGGGAAGGAAGTGCAGGTCAGGGCGGTGGGGGCGGTCCCTCAGTCGTCCCGGAGCGGTCGGCGGGACCGACGGCGAGCCACGGGCGGCCGGCAGACCGCCCCCGCGGGTCCGGGTGAGACTTTCGGCCCAAACCCCGGAGGCCCGGACAGGCCGAAAAATGCCGCCCGCGCCCGACCGTGCCCGCCCCTGCGGCCCGGCGGGCCCGCCGGGCCGGTCACGGTCGGCAACGTCCGTACCGCTGATTTCACCCTGCGCGCCCGCCGCCGCGGGAAATCGGTCTCCCCCGGCCGGAACGGCGCCGGCAGCCGCGGCATTGTGCTGTCCCGGCCCACGGGAACGGCCTCTCGCCCGGGTGTGAACAAGCCGCGGGGAACTGGCCGAAGCCGATGCCGTGGGGCCCGTACGGCCTTCCGGAAAGAGCTCCCGGCACGCCGAAATCGGCGCCGCAGGATTGAACCCCGGCCGGTCGCCCGGGCGTAATGAGGAATTGGCGCCACGGCAACGGGCGCCTCCTAGGTTCCTCGACGCGTGCGACCCCGCGTCCGACCGGCCGCGGGGCCTTCCTCCCACAGGAGTGACCGTGGAACGTCGTACCTTCCTGCGCGGCGCAGTGATCGGTTCGTCGGCCGCCGCCTTCGGCGGCACCTTGATGCGCGGGGCGGCCTACGCGGCCCCGGCCCAGCCCGGCGCCGGCCCCTACGGGGCCCTCGGCGCGGCCGACGCGAACGGCATCATGCTCCCCGGCGGCTTCACCAGCAGGGTGATCGCCCGCTCGGGCCAGACCGTCAGCGGTACCTCGTACACCTGGCACAACGCCCCCGACGGCGGCGCCTGCTACGCCGACGGCTCGGGCTGGATCTACGCGTCCAACTCGGAGATCAACCCCTCCGGCGGCGCGAGCGCGGTGCGGTTCGACTCCTCCGGCACGGTCACCGGCGCCTACCGGATCCTGTCCAACACCCGGCAGAACTGCGCGGGCGGCAAGACCCCGTGGAACACCTGGCTGTCGTGCGAGGAGGTCGACCGCGGCTTCGTCTACGAGGCCGACCCGTACGGCGTGAACGCCGCCGTCCAGCGCCCGGCGATGGGCCGCTTCAAGCACGAGGCGGCCGCGGCGGACCCGGTCCGCAAGGTGATCTACCTGACCGAGGACGAGAGCAGCGGCTGCTTCTACCGCTTCGTCCCCACCACCTGGGGCAACCTCTCCTCCGGCACCCTCCAGGTCCTCAAGGCCGGAACGGCCACCTCCGGCTCCTTCACCTGGCAGAACGTCCCCGACCCGGACGGCTCCCCCACGGCGACCCGCAGCCAGGTCTCGGGCTCGAAGAAGTTCAACGGCGGCGAGGGCTGCCACTACGCCAACGACACCGTCTGGTTCACCACCAAGGGCGACAACCGGGTCTGGCAGCTCAACCTCGCGAACAACACCTACGAGCTGGCCTACGACGACTCCCTCGTCCCCGGCGGCGCGGCGCCTCTGACGGGCGTCGACAACGTCACCGGCTCCTCCTACGGCGACCTGTACGTCGCGGAGGACGGCGGCACCATGGAGATCTGCGTGATCACCCCGGACGACGTGGTGGCGCCCTTCCTGCGGATCACCGGCCAGTCCTCCTCCGAGATCACCGGCCCGGCCTTCTCCCCCGCGGGCAACCGGCTCTACTTCTCCAGCCAGCGCGGCACGAGCGGCAGCTCGTCCGGCGGCATCACCTACGAGGTGACCGGCCCCTTCCGCGTCTGACCCGCCCGCACCGCGGCGCCCCGGCGGGTACGGACCCGCCGGGGCGCCGCCGCGTTCAGGACGCCACGGCCCCGCCCTTCAGCAGCGCGGCCCCCAGCGGCGTCACCGTGTGCAGGACGGCGTTGCCCCGGCGCAGGGTGGTCACCAGGCCCGCCTCGCGCATCACGCAGGCGTGCTGGCTCGCCGAGGCCAGCGAGACGCCCGCCCGGCGGGCCAGCTCGCTCGTCGTCGCGCCGTCCCCTATGGCCCGCAGCACCACCGAGCGGGTGTGCCCGACCAGCTTGCCCAGCGTGCGCTGGCGCTGCTCCTCCGCGGGCCGGGCCGACGGCCCGTCCGCGGGCGCGGAGGCGAGCTGCGCGGCCGCCGGGTAGACGAGCACGGGCGGCAGCTCGGGGTCGTGCAGGGTGACCGCGGTGCGCCGGCAGAAGAAGGACGGCTGGAGCAGCAGCCCCCGCCCGCGCAGCCGGACGTCACGGTCCACCGGGTAGTCGCACTCCAGCACCGGAGCCCGCCAGCGCAGCATCGGCGGCAGCGAGTCGAGCAGCTCGTCGGCGCCGCCGTCGAGCAACGCGCGGCCGCGTGCCGCCCGTTCGGCTTCTATCTGGGCCTGTATGTGGGTCCAGTACGGCTCCACGGCGGCCCGGTGATAGGCGCGCAGCTCTCCCAGCAGCCTGGGCAGGTGCTTGGCCCCGCCGTCCATGAAGTCCCGCAGGCGCGGGGACATCGGCGCACCGGCGGACAGCAGCTGGAGCTCGCGGCGCATGCGGTCGGGACGGATCCCGCGCAGCGCGTCGAGGGCCACGTCCCACCCGTACTGCCCCTCCACGGGGGTCAGGAAATCCGGGAAATAACCGCGACTCGGTATGAGCATACCGAGGGTGCGTGTTTCACTATTCAACCTGCTCCGGGTTTCAGTACGCCATTCACCGAACAACCGGGCGTCACGCCGGTCTCTTAAGCGATGAAAGCTGAGAATCGTTTCCCACAACGCATCGGGACGCCCTGCCATCCGTACGCGTGCCAGGTCCACTCCAGTGAAATGGATACGCAGCACCGAACCCCCACCTGTGCAACCGCAATCCCCCCGCTCCATGAGTATGCACGCAGTCACACGTGGTCACCACGCCCTTTCGGCCACAGTTGAAACCCCTTTCGGCGAGGGCGTGACAACCGAAATCCTGTACTCCGCCGGGCACACTCCGGTGCGACCGAAACGCTCCGCGAAGGCCGTGGGGGGCTTTGCGGGGCCTGGCGGTCGGTCGCACCGGGAAGCGCCGACGTGCCCGGCAGAATGACAGCGGCGGTGGACGGGTGGGGATCCGTCCACCGCCTGCTGGCGTAAAGATTTGTTGAACAACGGAAAATAGGCGCGCCTGCCCCCGGGCAGTCAGGGAACCCGGGGACAGGCGCGGTCTATGGGGCCCGCGGCGGGGCCTGGGGTCAGCGGCTGTCGCTGCCCTTCGCCTCGGCGGCCGCACGGCCGGCCTCCAGGCGCGCCACCGGAATCCGGAACGGCGAGCAGGAGACGTAGTCGAGGCCGACCTCGTGGAAGAAGTGGACGGACTCGGGGTCGCCGCCGTGCTCACCGCAGACGCCGAGCTTGAGGTCGGGGCGGGTGGCCCGGCCCTGCTGGACCGCGTGGCGCACGAGGGAGCCGACGCCGTCCTTGTCGATGGTCTCGAACGGCGAGACCCCGAAGATGCCCTTCTCCAGGTACGCGGTGAAGAAGCTGGCCTCCACGTCGTCGCGGGAGAAGCCCCACACCGTCTGCGTCAGGTCGTTGGTGCCGAAGGAGAAGAACTGCGCGGCCTCGGCGATCTGGGCGGCCGTCAGGGCGGCGCGCGGCAGCTCGATCATGGTGCCGATGGAGAGCTTGAGGCTGGTGCCGGTGGCGGCCTCGACCTCGGCGATGACCGCGTCGGCCTCCTCGCGGACGATCTCCAGCTCCTGGACGGTGCCCACCAGCGGGATCATGATCTCGACCCGCGGGTCGCCCTTGGCGTTCACGCGCTCGGCCGCAGCCTCGGCGATCGCCCGGACCTGCATGGCGAACAGGCCGGGGATGACCAGTCCGAGGCGGACGCCGCGCAGACCCAGCATCGGGTTCTGCTCGTGCAGCTTGTGGACGGCCTGCAGCAGGCGCAGGTCGTTCTCGTTGGCGTCCTTGCGGGACTCGGCGAGGGCGACGCGGACCGACAGCTCGGTGATGTCGGGCAGGAACTCGTGCAGCGGCGGGTCGAGCAGGCGGACGGTGACGGGCAGGCCGTCCATCGCCTCGAACAGCTCGATGAAGTCCTTCTTCTGCAGCGGCAGGAGGGCGCTGAGGGCCTGCTCGCGCTCGCCGTCGGTGTCGGCCAGGATCAGGCGCTCGACCATCTCGCGGCGCTCACCGAGGAACATGTGCTCGGTGCGGCACAGGCCGATGCCCTGGGCGCCGAAGCGGCGGGCGCGCAGCGCGTCCTCGGCGTTGTCGGCGTTGGCGCGGACGCGCAGCCGGCGGACGCGGTCCGCGTAGGCCATGATCCGGTGCACGGCCTGGACCAGCTCGTCGGCGTCGTCGGCGCCGGCGTGCATGCGGCCCTCGAAGTACTCGACGACCGGGGAGGGTACGACGGGTACCTCACCGAGGTAGACCTTGCCGGTGGAGCCGTCGATGGAGACGACGTCGCCCTCTTCGATGACCGTCTCGCCGACCGTCATCCGGCGGCGCTTGGTGTCGACGTCGAGCTCCTCGGCGCCGCAGACGCAGGTCTTGCCCATGCCGCGGGCGACGACGGCGGCGTGCGAGGTCTTGCCGCCGCGCGAGGTCAGGATGCCCTCGGAGGCGATCATGCCGTCCAGGTCGTCGGGGTTGGTCTCGCGGCGGATCAGGATGACCTTCTCGCCGGAGCGGGACCACTTGACGGCCGTGTAGGAGTCGAACACGGCCTTGCCGACGGCGGCGCCCGGAGAGGCGGCGATGCCGCGGCCGAGCAGCTCGGTCTTCGCGTTCTCGTCGAAGCGCGGGAACATCAGCTGGGCGAGCTGGGCGCCGTTGACGCGCTGGAGCGCCTCGGCCTCGTCGATCAGGCCCTGGTCCACCAGCTGGGTCGCGATGCGGAAGGCCGCGCCCGCCGTGCGCTTGCCGACGCGGGTCTGGAGCATCCACAGCTGGCCGCGCTCGATGGTGAACTCGATGTCGCAGAGGTCCTTGTAGTGGGTCTCCAGCGTCTCCATGATCGTCATGAGCTGGTCGTAGGAGGCCTTGTCGATGGTCTCCAGGTCCGCGAGCGGCACGGTGTTGCGGATGCCCGCCACGACGTCCTCGCCCTGCGCGTTCTGCAGGTAGTCGCCGTAGACGCCCTGGTGGCCGCTGGCGGGGTCGCGGGTGAAGGCGACGCCGGTGCCGGAGTCCGGGCCGAGGTTGCCGAAGACCATGGAGCAGACGTTGACCGCGGTGCCCAGGTCGCTGGGAATGCGCTCCTGGCGGCGGTAGAGCTTGGCGCGGTCGGTGTTCCACGAGTTGAAGACGGCCTCGACGGCGAGGTCCATCTGCTCGCGGGCGTCCTGCGGGAACTCGCGGCCGGCTTCCTTGGCGACGATCTTCTTGAAGGCCGCGACCAGCTTCTTGAGGTCGGCGGCGTCGAGGTCGGTGTCGACCGTGACCTTCTTGGCGGCCTTGGCCTCGTCGAGGGCGTCCTCGAAGAGCTCGCCCTCGACGCCGAGGACCGTCTTGCCGAACATCTGGATCAGGCGGCGGTAGGAGTCCCACGCGAAGCGCTCGTCACCGGCCTGGGAGGCGAGGCCGGTCACGGACTCGTCGGAGAGGCCGATGTTCAGGACGGTGTCCATCATGCCGGGCATGGAGAACTTGGCGCCGGAACGCACGGAGACCAGCAGCGGGTCGTCCGACTGACCGAGCTTCTTGCCCATCTTCGCCTCGAGGGCGGCCAGGTGGGTGCTGACCTCGTCGCGCAGCGCGGCCGGGGCCGAACCGCTCTCGAGGTAGACCTTGCAGGCCTCGGTGGTGATGGTGAAGCCGGGAGGGACCGGGAGGCCCAGGTTGGTCATCTCGGCGAGGTTGGCACCCTTGCCACCGAGAAGGTCCTTGAGGTCGCGGTTGCCCTCGGTGAAGTCGTAGACGAACTTCTGATCTTTGTTTTCCGACACGGGTCTCGACTCCTCGAGGCTCGGTGGCTGCCCTGACGGCCAGGAACATACCCAGATCGAAGGCTTCTGGGTACGTCCACTTGGTCGTCATACGGCTGTAACCACCCGTGCGCCAGCAGATCGAAAGTAACTCATGGGTAATCAGAATGTACGAAGAGCGTTCACATCCCGAACACGGAGAGCTCGTTCGAGGCTTGATATCGCTCGGATGAGCGATCATCGATCCATTTGCGTTCAAGTGTTGAACACACAAAGGGTGGCACCCAGTGCCACCCTTTGAAAGTCTTACCCGTGACTTTGCCGCTCATCTGAGCGAAACCCTTCCCATGCGTGGCGTATATCACGCACCACGGAGGGCGATTTGTCAGCCTCCGGAGGTGTCCAGTTCCGCGTCCTCGCTCACACCGGCGCAGTCGTACGGGTCCTTCAGCCAGCCGTCCGGCAGGACAACTCGGTTGTTTCCGGACGTCCGACCGCGCGGACCGTCGGCACTCTCGGGCCAGGCTTGATCCAGATCGAGCTCGCTCAGATGAGCGTCGAGCTCGGCCAGGGACGAGGTGACCGCCAGTTTCTTGCGCATCTCGGAACCGACCGAGAAGCCCTTGAGGTACCAGGCCACGTGCTTACGGAAGTCGATCACCCCGCGCGTCTCGTCGCCGATCCACTCCCCCAGCAGCTGGGCGTGCCGGAGCATGGTCGCGGCGACCTCGCGCAGGGCCGGCTTGTGGAAGTCCTCCGGACGGCCCTCGAAGGCCGCCACCAGGTCGTTGAACAGCCACGGCCGCCCCAGGCAGCCCCGGCCCACCACGACCCCGTCGCAGCCCGTCTCGCGGACCATGCGCAGGGCGTCCTCGGCGCACCAGATGTCGCCGTTGCCCAGTACCGGTATCTCCGGCACGTGCTCCTTCAGCCGTGCGATGGCGTCCCAGTCCGCCGTGCCGCCGTAGTGCTGCGCCGTGGTCCGGCCGTGCAGGGCGATGGCGGTGACGCCCTCCTCGACGGCGATCCGGCCGGCGTCGAGGTAGGTGAGGTGGTCGTCGTCGATGCCCTTGCGCATCTTCATGGTGACCGGCAGGTCGCCGGCGCCCGCAACGGCCTCGCGCAGGATCGCGCGCAGCAGGTTCCGCTTGTACGGCAGCGCCGAGCCGCCGCCCTTGCGGGTGACCTTGGGGACCGGGCAGCCGAAGTTGAGGTCGATGTGGTCGGCCCGGTCCTCTTCGACGATCATGCGGACGGCCTTGCCGACCGTCACGGGGTCGACCCCGTACAGCTGAATCGACCGGGGCTTCTCGGTCTCGTCGAAGTGGATCAGCTGCATGGTCTTCTCGTTGCGCTCGACCAGGGCGCGGGTCGTGATCATCTCGCTCACGAACAGCCCCTTGCCGCCCGAGAACTCCCGGCAGAGGGTACGGAACGGGGCATTGGTGATGCCGGCCATGGGCGCGAGCACCACCGGGGGCTGCACGGTGTGCGGGCCGATCGCGAGGGGCTGAGGGAGCGTGGTCATCCGCCCATTGTCCCGCATGCCGAGGGGGTCGGGCGGACGTAGCATCGGCGCATGATCGAGCCGAGTCACCGGCAGCGCATGCTCGTCCTGGCGATCTGCTGCATGAGCCTGCTCATCGTCAGCCTCGACAACACCGTGCTCAACGTCGCCCTCCCGTCGATGAGCCGTGAGCTGCACGCGTCGGTCGCGGGGCTGCAGTGGACCATCGACGCGTACACCCTCGTGCTGGCCTCGCTGCTGATGCTGGCGGGCTCCACGGCCGACCGGATCGGCCGGCGCAAGGTGTTCGTCGCCGGGCTGGTCGCCTTCACCCTGGGCTCCCTGCTGTGCTCGCTGGCCCCGAGCCTCGAATGGCTCATCGTCTTCCGCATGGTGCAGGCGGTCGGTGGCGCCATGCTCAACCCGGTGGCGATGTCGATCATCACCAACACCTTCACCGACCCGGGTGAACGGGCCCGGGCCATCGGCGTGTGGGGGGCGGTCGCGGGCGTGTCCATGGCCGCCGGCCCGCTGGTGGGCGGCCTGCTGGTGGACACCGTGGGCTGGCGCTCGATCTTCCTGGTCAACCTGCCGATCGGGGTGGCCGCGCTCGCGCTGACCCTGCGGCACATCCCCGAGTCCCGGGCCGCCCGGCCGCGCCGCCCCGACCCGGTGGGCCAGTTGCTGGTCATCGCACTGCTGGGCAGTCTGACGTACGGGATCATCGAGGGCCCGGCCGAGGGCTGGCGCTCCCCGCTGATCCTGGGCTGCGCGCTGGTGGCGGTCGCCTCCCTCGTGGGGCTGGTCCGGTACGAGCGGCGGCGCGAGGAACCCCTGATCGACCTGCGGTTCTTCCGGAGCGCCCCGTTCAGCGGCGCCAACGTGATCGCGGTCAGCGCCTTCGCCGGGCTGGCCGGCTTCCTCTTCCTGAACACCCTCTATCTCCAGGACGTCCGGGGACTCAGCGCGCTGGAGGCCGGGCTGTACATGCTGCCGATGGCCGTCCTGACCACCTTGTTCGCCCCGTTGTCGGGCCGGCTGGTGGCCAGCCGGGGGCCGCGGATCTGCCTGCTGATCGCGGGCGTGGCGATGGGCGGCAGCGGGCTGATGTTCGCCCTCTTCGAGGCGGAGACCTCCACGCCGCTCCTCTTCACCGGATACGTCCTCTACGGCCTCGGGTTCGGCATGGTGAACGCGCCCGTCACGAACACGGCGGTCTCCGGGATGCCGCGCTCGCAGGCGGGGCTCGCGGCGGCCATCGCCTCCACCAGCCGGCAGACCGGCAGCACCCTGGGCGTGGCCGTGATCGGCTCCGTCCTGGCGGCGGGCCTGGCGGACGGCTCGGGCTTCTCCTCGGCGGCGCAGCCGGCCTGGTGGATCATCGCGGTCAGCGGCCTGCTCGTCCTGGTGGTGGGCGCCGCGACCAGCGGGAGCTGGGCCCGGGCCACGGCGGAGCGCACCGCCCGCACCCTGGAGCCGGCCGGGCCTCCCGCGGAGACCGGCGCGCCGCGCGCCTGAGCCTCCCTCTCACCCGCGTCCCACCCCTCTTCCCCCACTCCCCTCACTCCCCTCACTCCCCTTTCGCGGAGCGGCGGTGCCGAGCGGGCTTCCCACCGTGCCGCACGGCACCACACACTGACGAGTGACAGATATTGAAATCTGTCACTCGTCATGCCATTCTCGTTCCATGACCACGCACGAGACGCACAAGAGCAGCTCCACGACCACCACGACCACCGCTTCCGACCCCTCGGCCCGGCAGCGCCTGGGCCGCACGGGCCCCTCCGTCTTCCCGATCGGACTGGGCTGCATGGGGATGTCCGCCCTCTACGGGGAGGCGGACCGCGCGGAGTCGCTCGCGACCATCCACGCCGCTCTGGACGCGGGCGTGACCCTGCTCGACACCGGCGACTTCTACGGCATGGGCCACAACGAACTGCTGATCAACGAAGCCCTGCGCACGGCGCCCGCCGAGGCCCGCGAGAAGGCGCTGACCAGCGTGAAGTTCGGAGCGCTGCGCACCGTCGAGGGAGGCTTCACCGGCTACGACGGCCGGCCCGAGGCAGTGAAGAACTTCCTCGCCTGCTCCCTCCAGCGGCTCGGCCGCGACCACATCGACATCTACCGGATCGCCCGCGTCGACCCGGAGGTGCCCATCGAGGAGACCGTCGGGGCCATCGCCGAGGCCGTCCAGGCCGGGCACGTCCGCCACATCGGCCTCTCCGAGGTGGGCGCCGACACCATGCGCCGCGCCGCGGCGGTGGCGCCGATCGCCGACCTCCAGATCGAGTACTCCCTGATCTCGCGCGGCATCGAGGAGGAGATACTCCCGACCGCGCGCGAGCTCGGCATCGGCGTCACCGCGTACGGGGTGCTCTCCCGCGGCCTGATCAGCGGGCACTTCAGCCGGGACCGGGAGCTCGCCCCGGGCGACTTCCGCGGCATGAGCCCCCGCTTCCAGGGCGAGAACCTCGGCCGGAACCTCGATCTGGTCGACGCCCTGCGCAAGGTCGCCGAGGACAAGGGCGTGAGCGTCGCCCAGACGGCCATCGCCTGGGTGCTCGCCCAGGGGCCGCGCCACGGCGCGGACATCGTGCCGCTGGTGGGTGCCCGGCGCCGGGACCGGCTCGCCGAGGCACTGGGTGCCATGAACGTCACCCTGAGCGCCGAAGACCTGAACGCCGTCGAGGCCGCCGTACCGGCCGGATCCGCGGCCGGCGAGAGGTACCCGGCGGCGCAAATGGCCCACCTCGACAGTGAGCACTGAGCTGGCGGTACGGTCGTACCCATGCCACCCGCTGCCTCCGAGCCCCTGACCCCCGAGCGCATCCTCGAGACCACCGAGGAGGTGCTGCGCCGCTTCGGCCCGACCAAGGCGACCGTGGTGGACGTGGCCCGCGCCCTCGGCGTCAGCCACGGCAGCGTCTACCGGCACTTCCCCTCGAAGGCCGCGCTGCGCGAGGCCGTCACGGACCGGTGGCTCGCCAAGAGCGTGGTCATGCTGGAGGAGATCACCTCGGCCCCGACCGGGAGCGCCCCCTCCAAGCTGGAGGCCTGGCTGGAGGCGCTGTTCGAGGCCAAGCGCCACAAGGCCGGCGACGACCCGGAGCTGTTCGCCACGTACACGGTGCTCCTCGCCGAGAACAGCGGGACGGTGGACCAGCACCTGACGGAGCTGATCGACCAGCTGACCCGGATCATCGCCCAGGGGGTGGCCGACGGCTCACTGGCGGCCCCGGACGTGCCGGCCGCGGCCCGTGCGGTCTTCGACGCCACCGGCCGGTTCCACGACCCGCAGTACGCGGCGGAGTGGTCCTCCCCCACGATCATCACCGAGTTCGAGGCGGTCACCTCGCTGGTGATCCGCGGTCTGCGGGCCTGACTGACTCCGCCCGGAGTGCCAGGAGCGTCCCGGAACGCCCGGCGGGATCCCGGCGGTTCTTCGCGAACGCTTGGTGATCGCTTTGATCCCCCTGGGTTGCCCGCGCCCCGCCGAGGTCCCTACGGTCCCCCTACCGCACGGCATCAGACACGACTCGGGGGGAACCGTGTCCGGACAGGACGTACAGCAGGACGTACAGACAGAACAGGCCCCGGCGGCTGAACGGCCCGCGCCGCCGGCGCGCTCGCGCGGCGCCGCCGCCCTGGGCTGGGTCATGACCATCGGGCTCAACGTGATCGCGCCGATCATCACCTACCACCAGCTGCGCGACCACGGATTCGGCGAGTTCCAGGCGCTGTTGATCAGCAGCGCCTGGCCGGTCCTCGACAGCGCGATCCATCTGGCCTGGCGCCGCAAGGTCGACGAGTTCGCCGTCGTCACCCTGGTGTTCCTGGTGATCACCGCCGCGGTCTCGCTGATCGGCACCCACTCGGCGCGGGCCCTGCTGATCAAGGACTCGGGCGTGACGGGCCTCTTCGGCCTGTTGTGCCTCGCGACCCTGCTGGGGCCGCGCCCGCTGATGTTCTACTTCGGCCGCAAGTTCGCGACCGACGGCACGCCCGCGAGCACCGCCTGGTGGAACGGGCTGTGGCAGTACGAGGGATTCCGCCGGTCGATGACCGTGATGACGGCCGTCTGGGGCGTGGTCTACCTCGTCGAGGCGGGGGTCCGGATCGTCCTGGCCTACGTCGTGGACACGGACACGATGGTCGTGGTCAGCCCGGTCATGGTCTACGTCGTCCTCGGCTGCCTCGGGGTGTGGACGGCCCTGTACGGCAAGCGGTCCCAGGCCGAGGGAGAGCGGCGGGCGGCCGCCGCGGCCGCCGGGACCCCGCCGGCCTGACCCGCGCCCGGCCGGTCCGGCCTGGTCCGGCCTGGTCCGCAACGACCGGTGGCCCGGTGCGCAGTGTGCGCACCGGGCCACCGGTCGTTCGTGCGGGGCCGTCAGCAGCCGAGCAGGCGGCTGCCGAGGTAGGTCTGGATCTGGTCCAGGGAGACACGCTCCTGCTTCATGGTGTCGCGCTCGCGCACGGTCACCGCGTTGTCGTCCAGGGTGTCGAAGTCGACGGTGACGCAGAACGGCGTGCCGATCTCGTCCTGGCGGCGGTAGCGGCGGCCGATGGCGCCCGCGTCGTCGAACTCGATGTTCCAGTTCTTGCGCAGGTCGGCGGCGAGGCCCTTGGCCTTCGGCGACAGCTGCGCGTTGCGGGACAGCGGCAGGACGGCGACCTTGATCGGGGCCAGGCGCGGGTCCAGGCGCATCACGGTGCGCTTCTCCATGACGCCCTTGGCGTTGGGGGCCTCGTCCTCGTTGTACGCGTCGAGCATGAAGGCGAGCATGGCGCGGTTCACGCCGGCCGCCGGCTCGATGACGAACGGGGTGTAGCGCTCGCCCGCCTCCTGGTCGAAGAAGGAGAGGTCCTGGCCGGAGGCCGCGGAGTGCGCCTTGAGGTCGTAGTCGGTGCGGTTGGCGACGCCCTCGAGCTCGGAGAACTCACTGCCACCGAAGTTGAAGCGGTACTCGATGTCGGCGGTGCGCTTCGAGTAGTGGGACAGCTTCTCCTTCGGGTGCTCGTACCAGCGGATGTTCTCCTCGCGGATGCCGAGGTCGCGGTACCAGTTCCACCGCTCCTGCATCCAGTACTCCTGCCACTGCTCGTCCTCGCCGGGCTTGACGAAGAACTCCATCTCCATCTGCTCGAACTCGCGCGTGCGGAAGATGAAGTTGCCCGGGGTGATCTCGTTGCGGAAGGACTTGCCCATCTGCGCGATGCCGAAGGGCGGCTTCTTGCGCGAGGTGACCTGGACCTGGGCGAACTGCGTGAAGATGCCCTGCGCGGTCTCGGGGCGCAGGTACGCCTTGGAGCCGGTGTCCTGGGTCGGGCCGAGGTGGGTCTCCAGCATGCCGGAGAACTGCTTGGGCTCGGTGAACTGGCCCTTCACACCGCAGTGGGGGCAGTTGACGTCGGCCAGGCCGTTGGCGGGGAGGCGGCCGTGCTTGGCCTCGTACGCCTCTTCCAGGTGGTCGGCGCGGTGGCGCTTGTGGCAGGAGGTGCACTCGGTCAGCGGGTCCGAGAAAGTGGCGACGTGGCCGGAGGCCACCCAGACCTCGGGGGCCAGGATCACGGACGAGTCGAGACCGACGACGTCCTCACGCCCGGTGACCATGGCCTTCCACCACTGGCGCTTGATGTTCTCCTTGAGCTCGACACCCAGCGGACCGTAATCCCAGGCAGCCCGGGAGCCGCCGTAGATCTCACTGCAGGGGAAAACGAAGCCACGGCGCTTGCTCAGGCTGACGATGGTGTCGATCTTGTCGGCGGCCACGGTGCTCTCTTCATTACGAGGACGAACGGCGAAGCCCTTAGGTTACCGGCGCCCGCACCCCCCCTTTCAAATCGGTTCCCCTTCCCCGCCTGCCCGCCCGGGCCTCCCACCTGGGTTTTTGACAACCGTTTCCATCTTTGATGAAAATGGATGTCATGAACGTACGACGCCTCATACCCACCGCCGCCCTCGCCGGAGCCGTAGCCCTCGGCGCCACGGCCCTGACCGCCTGCTCCGGAGCGAGCGCCGCGGGCGGCGAGGACGGCAAGCTCGGCGTGACGGCGTCGTTCTACCCGCTGCAGTACCTGGCCGAGCAGATCGGCGGGAACCACGTCCGGGTCACCACCCTCACCAAGCCGGGGGTCGAGCCGCACGACCTGGAGATCACCCCGCGCCAGGCCGTCCAGCTCTCCGCGGCCGACGTCGTCCTCTACCTCAAGAAGCTCCAGCCCGCCGTCGACAAGGCCGTCGCCCAGGCCGGCGTGAAGAACACCGTCGACGCCGCCACCCTCACCACGCTGGAGAACCACGGCGCCTCCGGCCACGACCACGGCGGCGAGCCCGCCCACGGCGAGGAGGGCCACGCCCACCAGGACGGCGACGAGCACGCCGCGCACCCCGAGCACGCCGAGGGGGAGCACGACGGGCACGCGCACGGCGAGGCCGGCGAGGACCCGCACGTCTGGCTCGACCCCACCAAGTACGCGGAGATCGCCAAGGGCGTGGGCGCGGCCCTGGAGAAGGCCGACCCCCATCACGCGGCGGACTACCGCAAGAACACCGACGACGTCGTGGGCCGGCTGACCGCCCTGGACGGCGAGTTCAAGGACGGCCTGAAGGACACGGCCTCCAAGACCTTCATCACCACCCACTCCGCCTTCGGCTACCTCGCCGAGCGCTACGGCCTGGACCAGGAGTCCATCTCCGGCGTCGACCCCGAGTCCGAGCCGAGCCCGGCCCGCATGCGGGAACTCCAGACCTTCGCCAGGCAGGAGAATGTCTCGACCGTGTTCTTCGAGACGCTGGCCAGCGACAAGACGGCCAAGGCGCTCGCGTCGGACACCGGACTGAAGACCGACGTCCTCGACCCGCTCGAGGGAATCACCGACAAGTCCCAGGGCGCTGACTACTTCGAGGTCATGCGGTCCAACCTGAAGAACCTCCAGAAGGCGCTCGGAGCCAAGTAGATGACAGCAGCAACGGAGGCGCGAGCCATGCAGTCCACGCCGCCGCAGGCAGCGGACCAGCCCGTCATATCCCTGCGCGGGGCCACGGCCTCGCTCGGCTCGCGCCCCGTGCTGCGCGGGGTCGACCTGACCGTCCACCGCGGCGAGGTCGTCGCGCTCCTCGGCGCCAACGGCTCCGGCAAGTCCACGGCCGTGCGCGCCGTGGTCGGGCAGGTCCCGCTGACCGACGGCAGCCTGTCCCTCTTCGGCACCGAGTTCCGGCGCTTCCGCGACTGGTCGCGCATCGGGTACGTCCCCCAGCGCACCACCGCCGCCAGCGGGGTCCCGGCCACCGTCCGCGAGGTCGTCTCCTCCGGCCGGCTGGCCCGCTCCCGCTTCGGGCTGCTGCGCAAGGCCGACCGGGCCGCCGTCGACCGGGCCCTCACCCTGGTCGGCATGGAGTCGTACGCCGAGGCCTCCGTCAACGCCCTCTCCGGCGGCCAGCACCAGCGCGTGCTCATCGCCCGGGCGCTCTCGGTCGAGCCCGAACTCCTGATCATGGACGAGCCGATGGCGGGCATCGACCTCGCCAACCAGGAGGTCCTCGCGAACGCCGTCCGCGAACAGACCGCGGCCGGCACCACCGTCCTGCTCGTCCTGCACGAACTCGGCCCGCTGGAGCCCCTGATCGACCGCGCCGTCGTCCTGCGCGACGGCTGCGTCGTCCACGACGGCCCGCCGCCGGAGGCCGTCGGCCAGCACGCCCTGCCGGGCCACGACCACGTACACCCCCACGCGGCGCACGACGCCGAGCCCCTGCGGACGGGACTGCTGAGCTGATGGAACTCCTCGATTCCCCCCTGATGGTGCGCGCGCTGGTCGCGGCCGCCCTCGTGGGCGTCACGGCGCCCGCGATCGGCACGTACCTCGTGCAGCGCCGCCAGGCCGTCATGGGCGACGGCCTCGGCCACGTCGCCATGACCGGTGTCGCGCTGGGCTTCGTCCTGCACACCAGCCCGGTGTGGATGGCCACCCTCGTCGCCGTGCTCGGCGCGGTCGGCATGGAGTTCATCCGCTCCCGGGGGAAGACCAGCGGCGACGTCGCGCTCGCCATGCTCTTCTACGGCGGCCTGGCGGGCGGCGTGATGATCATCAACGTCGGCGGCGGCTCGAACCTGGACCTCCTCAGCGCCATGTTCGGCTCGATCACCACGGTCACCCCGTCCGACGTGACCGCCGTCGTGATCCTCACCGCGTTCGTCCTCGCCGTCACCGTCGGCCTGCGCCGGCAGCTCTTCGCCGTCTGCCAGGACGAGGAGTTCGCCCGGGTCACCGGTCTGCCCGTGCGCGCCCTGAACCTGCTGATCGCGATCACCGCCGCGATCACCGTCACCGTCGCGATGCGGATCGTGGGCCTGCTGCTCGTCAGCGCCATGATGGTGATCCCGGTCGCGGCCGCCCAGCGCGTCACCCGCGGGTTCACCGCCACCCTCTCGCTCTCCATGGCGATCGCCCTGGTGGTCTCCCTGTCCGGCACGGTCACCACGTACTACATCGACGCACCGTCCGGCGCGACGATCGTGCTGCTCGCGATCGGCGTCTTCATGGTGATGACGGCCCTGTCCGCGCCCCTGGCCCGGCGCCGCGCCGCGGCGGCCCGCGTGGCCGAAGAGGTGTGCACCCGGGACGACGTCAAGGTGTAGGGGGCCGGCGGACCGGGCCGCTCCGGCCATGATCCGCCGGACACCCCCGAGGGGGCTCGGCCGCCTGGCACAATGGCGGCAGGCCGATACGAGGAGGAACCGGTGGCGACTGCGCCTGGCGAGACGAATACCGCGCCAGTACGAGGACGATCCACCCGGCAGCGCGCCGCAGTGGCGGCGGCGCTGGACGAGGTGGACGAGTTCCGCAGCGCCCAGGAACTCCACGACATGCTCAAGCACCGTGGCGACTCCGTGGGCCTGACCACCGTCTACCGCACGCTGCAGTCGCTCGCGGACGCCGGTGAGGTCGACGTGCTGCGCACCAGCGACGGCGAGTCCGTCTACCGCCGCTGCTCCACCGGCGATCACCACCACCACCTGGTCTGCCGCAAATGCGGCAAGGCCGTCGAGGTGGAGGGCCCGGCCGTGGAGAAGTGGGCCGAGTCGATCGCGGCGGAGCACGGCTACGTGAACGTCGCCCACACCGTGGAGATCTTCGGCACCTGCGCCGACTGCGCCGCCGCGGGCTGACCGGCCCGGCCGGCCGTCTCCCGCCGCTCCGGACGGTGTCCGGGCGGATGTCCGCGCGGTGCCGGCCAGAGCCGCCGCAGGTGCGCGTCCAGGAGCGCCCTCAGGGCATGACGAACGTGTCGGCGGTCTCCACGTACCGCGGCGGCGCCGCCCAGTCCACGCGCGTCTCGCTGTCCGCCGAGGTCAGCCGGACGCCCGAGCCGTCCACGACCGTCCGGGTCTCCCCCGTCTCCTCCAGCAGCCCGCGGAAGGCCCGGGCCCGGAGCGCTCGACGGTCCGCTCGTCCCGCAGGACCGCCCGGTCATTCGTGTTCATGACAGCGGACCCTACCGGCGGGCCGGGTCCGTGCCACGGACCGGTCCCGGCCCGTGGCAGGGAGAGCTCAGGCCGAGGCGCCCGGCTCCGGCTGGTTGGGGACGGCGCCGCCGAAGCGGCGGTCGCGCTGGGCGTACTCCAGGCAGGCCTGCCAGAGGTTGCGCCGGTCGAAGTCCGGCCACAGCACGTCCTGGAAGACCATCTCGGCGTACGCGCTCTGCCAGATCAGGTAGTTGGACGTGCGCTGCTCGCCGCTCGGGCGCAGGAACAGGTCGACGTCCGGCATGTCCGGGTAGTAGATGTACTTGGCGAAGGTCTTCTCGTTGACCTTCGACGGGTCCAGCCTGCCGGCCGCCACGTCGCGGGCGATGGCCTGCGCCGCGTCGGCGATCTCGGCGCGGCCGCCGTAGTTCACGCAGAAGTACAGGGTCATGGCGTCGTTGTCGACGGTCTGCTCCTGCGCGATCTGGAGCTCCTGGACGACCGACTTCCACATCTTCGGCATCCGGCCGACCCAGCGGATGCGGATGCCCAGCTCGTTCATCTCGTCGCGGCGGCGGCGGATGACGTCGCGGTTGAAGTTCATGAGGAAGCGCACCTCGTCGGGCGAGCGCTTCCAGTTCTCCGTCGAGAAGGCGTACAGGGAGAGATTCTTGACGCCCATCTCCAGGCAGCCCTTGAGCACGTCGAGCACGACGCCCTCGCCGACTTTGTGCCCCTCGGTGCGCGGCAGCCCGCGCTCCTTCGCCCAGCGGCCGTTGCCGTCCATGACGACGGCGACGTGGTTCGGGACCAGCTCGCCGGGGATCTTCGGCGGGACCGCACCGGAGGGGTGCGGCTCGGGAACCTTGTACTCCCGGCGAGAGCGTCCCAGAATCCCGCGTCGTGCCATGTGCCCAGCTCCTATTTCTCGACGTATCGCAGGGAGCGTAGCCCGCGCTCCAGATGCCAGTGCAAGTAGGCGGAGACCAGCCCGCTGCCCTCCCGCACGTGGCGTGCAGCGCACGCGTCGGCGTACCCCCAGTCGCCCGTCAGCAGCGCGCTGAGCAGGGCGATGGCCTCCGACGAGGGTACGACGCTGCCGGGCACCCGACAGTCGCCGCATATCACCCCGCCCGCGGCGACGGAGAAGTGCCGGTTCGGGCCGTGGATGCCGCACTTCGCGCAGTCCTCGAAGCTGGGCGCGTAGCCGTTGACGGCGAGGGAGCGCAGCAGGAAGGCGTCGAGGATGAGGTGCGGTTCGTGTTCGCCGCGGGAGAGGGTGCGCAGGGCTCCGACGAGGAGGAGGTACTGCTGGACGGAGGGTTCGCCCTCGTTCTCGGTGAACCGCTCGGCGGTCTCCAGCATGGCGGTGCCGGCGGTGTAGCGGGCGTAGTCGGTGACGATGCCGTTGCCGTACGGGGCGATGATCTCGGTCTGGGTGCACAGCGGGAGGCTGCGGCCGACCAGCTCGTTGCCGCGGGCGAAGAACTGCACGTCGGCATGGGAGAAAGGTTCCAGCCGGGCCCCGAACTTGGACTTGGTGCGGCGCACCCCGCGGGCGACCGCCCGCACCCGGCCGTGGCCCCGGGTCAGCAGCGTGATGATGCGGTCCGCCTCACCCAGCTTCTGGGTGCGCAGCACGATGCCGTCATCACGGAACAGACTCATGGGCCCATTGTCTCCTGTACGGGGACCCGCCCGGGGACGGCCCCGGGCGGGGACGGCGCGGGGACAGCCCGGACCCCCCGCCCGGACGCGGGGTCCGGGCGAGGGGTCGGCACCCCTTGGGAGGATCAGGGAGCGGACGGCGAGGGGGCCGCGTCGCCCGCCTTCTCGGCGCCGGGCACGGGGGCCGACGCCTGGACCGGGACCACCGCGGAGATCCCCTCCGCCCCGGCCCCGGTGCCCGGGCCGGACGCGGTGTCCGGCGCGGCCGCGGGCGCACCGTGCGCGTCGTCCCCGGCCAGGCCGTTGAAGATCAGGTTCAGGACGATGGCCGCCGTGGCGCCGAGCGTGACACCGCTGTTGAGCAGCGAGGACAGGTCCGCGTCCATGTGCTTGGTGAAGAACACCGGGACGGTGGCGGGCAGCAGGGCGAAGGCGAGGGAGACGCCGACGATCAGGGCGTTCTTCTCCTCCTTGAGGTCCACCTTGCCCAGGGTCTGGATGCCGGCGAGGGCGACCATGGCGAACATGACGGTCGCGGCGCCGCCGAGGACCCCGTGCGGGACGGCGGCGACGATCGCGGCGGCCTTGGGCAGCAGACCCAGGATGATCATGAACACACCGGCGGCGACGACCACGAAGCGGCTCTTCACCTTCGTCATCCGCACCAGGCCGACGTTCTCGGCGAAGGCGACGTACGGGAAGGAGTTGAGGGCGCCGCCGAGGGCGGTGGCGGCGCCGTCGGCGCGCAGGGCGCGGGCGACGGTCTCGCTGTCGACCTCCTTGCCGACGATGTCGCCGACCGCGTAGGTGTCACCGGTCGTCTCGACCATGGTGATCAGCATGACGATGAGCATCAGGACGATCGGGAACCACTCGAACTTCGGGACGCCGAAGTGGAAGGGGGTGGTGACGCCGATCCAGTCGGCGTCGCCCACGCCGCCGAACTTGGCGTCGCCGAGCAGGAAGGCGACCGCGGTGCCGGCCACCAGGCCGAGGAGGATCGCGATGCTGGAGAGGAAGGGCTTGCCGATCTTCATCAGGACGAGGATGAAGAGCATCGTGCCGCCGGCGTAGGCGAAGTTCTTGGGCTCGCCGAAGTCGGGGCTGCCGAGGCCGCCCGCGGCGTCGTTGAGCCCGACCGGGATCAGGACGATGCCGAGGACGGTGATCACCGTACCGGTGACGACCGGCGGGAAGAGCCGCATGACCGTCCTGAACGCCTTGGCGGGCAGCCAGGCGAACGCGAAGGTGGCGATGCCCGCCGTGATGACGGCGCCGTAGATGACCAGCAGGGCGGCGGTCCCGCCGCCGGCCCCGAGGCCTATGGCGATCATGGGCGAGACGGCGGTGAACGTCACGCCCTGGATCAGCGGCAGGCGCGCGCCGACGCGGCCGATGCCCCAGGCCTGGATGATCGAGGCGATACCGCAGGTGAAGAGGTCCGCGTTGATCAGGTAGACCAGCTGTTCGGGGCTCAGCTTGAGCGCGCTGCCCACGATGATCGGGACGATCACCGCGCCGGCGTAGAAGGCGAGTACGTGCTGGAATCCGTACAGCGCGAGCCTGGGAACGGGGAGCACCTCGTCGACCGGGTGGGTGCTCTGCTTTCCGTCGTCGGAAAGCCGGGCGGCGACACGTGCCATCTCAGCCTTGCCCTTCACGGTAGGTAAGTGAGAGGAGATCTGGTTGTCCCTGGGCGGAGTGGGTCGCTATCCCGTTGGTCCGCCGGGGTTGTCAGGGCGTTCACGTGGATCGAAGTACCGCCGTGTTACAGGCGACGTCTCGGCGTGTGACCGGAATTGAACGCCTGTGGGGGGCCTCACAGGTATCGTCGACTTCCACAAATTGTTGACCCTGGGGACGGGCAGTTCTGTAGATTTCTCCAGTGGCGGAGCCCCTGGCGCGGGAGTATGCGACGACCGGCCCGGAGGGATGTATTCCGGCCACGTGGGCGTGAAGTGTCCCCACCCTGAGCTGCGCCGACAGGCTTCGCGGGCGTTCGGGCGCGCACAACCGAAAGGCCCGCTCCGGCCTGCTGGAGAAGGCCGGAACGGGCCCGGAGCCATCGGCTCCGTGGTGCGCGAAGTGTTCACCAGGCGAGATGCGGGGCGCCACGAGGTCGGATCGTTACCTCTGGCGGGGCCGGTTCCGGCCGGATTTCGTACGGCGTCGCACGGCTACGGTCCTGAACCGGGCCGGCCGGCACACCGGGCCGACCGGGGGTCGACGAGGCCGACCGGGCCGACCGGGCGCCTCAGGGGGCGCGCACCGCCGACAGCAGGCGCGCCACCTCGTCCGCGCCGATCCGCAGCGCCGCGCCGACGGTGGCCAGCACCTCGCGCTCCGCCGGGATGTACGGGCCGTCCGCGAGGGCGATCCGGGCGCCCTGGAGCAGGATCGACTCCCGGCCGGGCCCGGCCAGGTGCGGGGCGAGCGGCTCCAGCGCCTCGTGCAGCTCTATCGACAGCGCGGCCCCGCAGCACTCCGGGACGTCGTACATCCCGAGCCGGCCCTCGTCCGCGGACAGCGCGTCCACGAGGGACTCCAGCTGCTCCTCGGTGCAGTCCTGGAAGCCCGCGGCCCGTACGGCGCCCACGGCGGCCTCCAGGGCGCTGCGCGAGGCGGTCCCGCCCGCGGTGAGCACGGCCAGCGCCACCGTGTGCACGGCGTCGCGCAGCAGCGCCGTGAACCGGGTGGTGGTGAGGTGGTCCAGGACGTCGGTGCCGAAGCGCTCCCGGCAGCCGTGGCACTCCACGACGGGCCCGGCCTGTCCGCGCGGCAGCAGCGGCACGCCGAGGACGGTGAACCGGCGCCGTCCGGTGCGCCTGCGGTAGTTGCGGTCCCCACCGCAGTCGGGGCAGAAGAACTCCCCGTCGCCCACGGTGCTCCAGGTGGTACGGATGCCCCAGACCGTCAGCTTCCGGCCGTCCCCACCCCGAACTGGCAGCACGTCGCACCTCCGTGGTCGTCCGGCCGCATCGCCGGGTGGGCGTGATGTTAGCCACATCGGTGAGGATGCGTCAGTCGTGTGACAAGACAACATGCCCGCCGCCGGGGAGTTGGCCGATCTGCACCCCCCGGCGCGGCCCCGGCGCCCCTAGGGTCTGCGGCATGAACGAGAAGTCCTGTCTGGTGACCGGTGCCGCGAGCGGGATCGGCCGGGCCACCGCGGTGCTGCTGGCCCGCTCCGGAGCCCGTGTGACCGCGGCCGATATCGACGGCCCCCGGGTGGAGGCCCTGTGCGCGGAACTGGCCGGAGAGGGGTGCGCGGTCACCGCCGTCGCCGGTGACGTCTCCGATCCGGAGGCCAACCGCGCGATGGTCGCCGCCGCGGTGGAGGCGTACGGGCGCCTCGACGTCGCCGTGGCGAACGCCGGGGTGATCCCTCTTTCGGATGTACGCGAGACCAGTCCGGAGGACTGGGACCACGTGATGGCGGTCGACGGCAGGGGAATGTTTCTGACCTGCAAGTACGCCATCGAGGCGATGACCGCGCAGCCGCGGCCCGGCGGGGCGCTGGTCTGCGTCTCCTCCATCTCGGGCGTGGCCGGCCAGGCCCGGCAGGCGGCGTACGGGCCCGCGAAGTTCGTGGCGTCGGGGCTGACCAAGCACCTGGCGGTCGAGTGGGCGGCGCACGGGATCCGGGTCAACGCGGTGGCGCCCGGGACCATCCGGACGGAGCGGGTGCTCGCGCTGAAGGACGAGGAGGGCGGCCCGGAGTACCTGGAGGAGGTCGCGGGCGCGCATCCGATGGGGCGGCTCGGCGAACCGGAGGAGGTGGCCCGGGTCATCGCCTTCCTGGCCTCGGACGCGGCCTCGTTCGTGACGGGCGTGGTGCTCCCGGTGGACGGCGGCTACCTGGCACGTTGAGGCGGACGCGGCGGGACCCCGCCCCTCCGGGAGGAGGTGCGGGGTCCGTCGCCGGTCCTGGCCGCGCGGTCAGCGCCCGGCGCGGTTCACGGCGGAGATGACGGCCTTCAGGGAGGCGCGGGTGGTGTTGGCGTCGATGCCGATGCCCCACAGGACGCGGCCGTCGATCGCGCACTCGATGTACGAGGCGGCGACGGCGGAGGCACCCTCGCTCATCGTGTGCTCGGTGTAGTCCAGCAGGCGGGCGTCGACGCCGATGCCGGCCAGCGCGTCGAAGAAGGCCGAGATCGGGCCGTTGCCGGTGCCGTTCAGGACCGTGTCCACGCCGTCCACGACGGCCTCGACGGTCAGGGTGTCCGTGCCGTCCTTGTCGGTGGCCGTCGAGCCGGACCGCAGCTGGATGCGGCCCCAAGGGTTCTCGGGGTTCGGCAGGTACTCGTCGGAGAAGACCTCCCAGATCGCCTTCGGCGTGACCTCGCCGCCCTCGGCGTCGGTCTTGGCCTGGATGATCCGTGAGAACTCGATCTGCATGCGGCGCGGCAGGTCCAGCTTGTGGTCGTTCTTCAGGACGTACGCGATGCCGCCCTTGCCGGACTGCGAGTTGACGCGGATGACCGCCTCGTAGGAGCGGCCGACGTCCTTGGGGTCGATGGGCAGGTACGGGACGGCCCACTCGATGTCGTCGACGGTCTTGCCGCGGGCGGCCGCGTCGGCCTCCATGGCGTCGAAGCCCTTCTTGATGGCGTCCTGGTGGGAGCCGGAGAAGGCGGTGTAGACCAGGTCGCCCGCGTAGGGGTGGCGCGGGTGGACCTCCATCTGGTTGCAGTACTCGCTGGTGCGGCGGATCTCGTCGATCTGCGAGAAGTCGATCTGGGGGTCGATGCCCTGGGAGAACAGGTTCATGCCCAGGGTGATCAGGTCCACGTTGCCGGTGCGCTCGCCCTGCCCGAACAGGCAGCCCTCGATGCGGTCGGCGCCGGCCATCAGGGCCAGCTCGGCGGCGGCGACGGCGGTGCCGCGGTCGTTGTGGGGGTGGACGGAGATGCATACGTGCTCGCGGCGGGTCAGGTTGCGGGCCATCCATTCGAAGCGGTCCGCGTGGGTGGAGGGCGTCGAGCGCTCCACGGTGGCGGGCAGGTTCAGGATGATCTCGCGGCCCTCGGCCGGCTGCCAGACGTCGCAGACGGCCTCGCAGACCTCCAGGGCGAAGTCCAGCTCGGTGTCGGTGAAGATCTCCGGGCTGTACTGGTAGCCGAAGGTGGTCTCCGGGCCCAGCAGCTTGTCGGCGTACTCCATGACCAGGCGGGTGCCGTCGACGGCGATCTGCTTGATCTGCTCCTTGGAGCCGCGGAAGACGACCCGGCGGAAGGTCGGCGCGGTCGCGTTGTACAGGTGCACGGTGGCGCGCCGGGCGCCGACCAGGGACTCCACGGTCCGCTCGATCAGGTCCTCGCGGGCCTGGGTCAGTACGGAGATGGTGACGTCGTCGGGGATCGCGCCCTCTTCGATGATGGAGCGCACGAAGGCGAAGTCGGTCTCGCCGGAGGACGGGAAGCCGACCTCGATCTCCTTGTAGCCCATGCGCACCAGCAGGTCGAACATCTCGCGCTTGCGGGCGGGGGTCATCGGGTCGATCAGCGACTGGTTGCCGTCCCGCAGGTCGGTGGACAGCCAGCGGGGGGCCTTGGTGACGCGGGCATCGGGCCAGGTGCGATCAGGGATGTCCACCTGTTCGTACTGTCCGTACTTGTGGATCGGCATCCCGGAGGGCTTCTGGGTGTGGGTCGCGTTGGTGATGGGCGTGGGGCGACCGACAAAAGGCTGCTGGCTCATGGCGTTGGGCTCCTCGCGTGTCCGCGGTGGTTCGCTGGGACGGCCGACGGCGGTAGTGGAAACCGCAACACCGAACTCCGCGGGGAGGGGGCCGGCCTACGACTACAGACCCTCGCCGCGGCAGCTAAGAAGAAGCAGCCCGAAACGCATGATGGACCGAGCCTAGCCGAGCCGCGCCGTGACGCGAGGACCTGTTCAGTATGCAAGACCCGGTGGTCCGATTTGCGGCTTATGTGAGTTAGGCCTCTTCCAGTCCAGGCGGGTCAGGACGATCCGTCAATCCGTCGTCGCCGCTTTCAGACAACCGAATGAATCATGGTCGCAGGTAGTGACAGCGTCATGACCCACTGCCACATTGCCGGGCATGGATGCCTCCCACACGCACCGCCACCCCGTCTTCTGCACGGTCGTGCCGCCGCACCTCCTCGACCGGGCCGCCCTCTCCGAGGACACCCGGCGCGCCGACCTCGCCCAGCGCACCCTCGAACGCGACTCCCTCCTGCGCACCCGGCGCCGGGTCACCGCCGTCCGCGGCCTCGTGCCCACGCTCGCCGCCCCGCCCTCCGACGGCCCGGACCGGACCGTGTACGACGCCGGGCACCTCACCCGGCTCCCCGGGACCAAGGTGCGCGGGGAGGGCGACCCGGCGGGCGGGGACGCCACCGTCAACCGCGCCTACGCCGGCCTCGGCGCGACCTACGACCTCTTCCTGAAGGGCTTCGGGCGGCGCTCCATCGACGACTCCGGGCTCCCCCTGGACGCCACCGTCCACTACGGCGAGGACTACAACAACGCCTTCTGGGACGGACAGCAGATGGTCTTCGGCGACGGGGACGGGGACCTCTTCCTCGACTTCACCGTCTCCGTGGACGTCATCGGCCACGAACTGACCCACGGCGTCACCCAGTACACGGCGAACCTGCGCTACCGCGGCCAGTCGGGCGCCCTCAACGAGTCCATGTCCGACGTCTTCGGCTCCCTGATCAAGCAGTACTCCCTGGAGCAGACCGCGGACGAGGCCGACTGGCTGATCGGCGCGGGCCTGCTCGGCCCGAACGTCACGGGCGTCGCGCTGCGCTCGATGAAGGCCCCGGGCACCGCGTACGACGACGACGAGCTCGGCAAGGACCCGCAGCCCGCGACCATGGACGACTACGTGGTCACCCACAGCGACAACGGCGGGGTGCACATCAACTCCGGCATCCCGAACCACGCCTTCTACATCGCCGCCACCGAGCTGGGCGGCAAGGCCTGGGAGCGGGCCGGGCAGATCTGGTACGACACCCTCACCGGCGGGGACCTCACCCCGAAGGCCGACTTCGCGGACTTCGCGCGGCTCTCGACGGCGGCGGCCGTCGCCCGCTACGGCAGCGGCGGGGCCGAACACCAGGCGCTGCAGAAGGCGTGGTCGGCCGTGGGCGTCCCGCTCGCGGGGTAGGACGGTCCCATGCGCATCCAGGTGATCAGAACGGGCGGTTTCGCGGGCATCGAGCGCCGGGCCGAGGTGGACACCTCGGGCCGACCGGACGAGGAGGAGTGGCAGGCCCTGGCCCTGCTCGCGCTGCACCCGGGCCCGCCCGGCGATCCGGCGGACCGGGTGCGGGACGGCTTCGCGTACCGGATCACGGTGGACGGGCGGACGGTGTCCTGCCGCGAGCCGGGCCTCTCGGAGGCCCAGCGGGCGCTGATCTCCCGGGTCCTGAAAGAAGGTGCCTGAGCAACCCGCCCTTGCTTGGATGACCGGATGACCAATCGCATGATCGACACGACGCTGGCCGAGCTGGAGCGCTACTACGACACGGTGCCGCGGGTGGGCGGGGCCCGCGCCGAGGACTTCGGCCCCCTGACGCTGTTCGTCCAGGAGGGCGCGGGCTGGCCCTACTACGCGCGGCCCGCGCTCGGCGGCTCCGGCACCACCACCGCCGCCGACGTGGAACGGGTACTGGCCCGGCAGCGGGAGCTCGGCGTCCCCGAGGCCTTCGAGTGGGTGGCCGAGAACAGCCCCTCGCTCCGGGCCGCGGCGGAAGCCGCGGGCCTGCACGTCCACGCCCATCCGCTGATGGTGCTGGAGGGCACCGCGGACCTGCCCCCGCACCCCGAGGTCCGGCTCCTCGACGCGGACGACCCGCTGCTGCCGGCCGCCGTGACCGTACCGGCCCTCGCCTTCGGGGACCCGGGAACCGCGGTGGGCGAGGCCGGCCCGGCCGAGCTGGCGGCCGCGCTCGCGGACCCGTCGGCCGCGGAGCGCGCCCAGAGCGTCGCGGCGAAGCTCGCGGCGGGCACCTCGGGGATGGCGGCGGCCGTCCGCGACGGCGTGGTGCTGTGCTCGGGAATGTACAACCCGGTCGGGGACGTCGCCGAGGTGGTCGGCGTCGGCACCCTCCCGTCGGCCCGCCGCCAGGGCCTGGCCCTCGGCGTCACCGCGGCCCTCGTCGCCCGGGCCCGCGCGACGGGAGCCCGTACGGTCTTCCTCTCCGCGGGCGACGAGGACGTGGCGCGCGTCTACGGCCGCGCCGGCTTCCGCCGCATCGGGACCGCCCTGATCGCGGAACCGCCCGCCGCCGCGCAGTAGGGTCCGGCCGGTTTGCCGGACCGGCAACGAACATTGCCGGACGGCCCCGTACGGGCGGAGCATCGGAGCCACGAAGCCCCTGAGCGGAAGAGGCCCCCATGCCCGAGCACGACCACGACCACAGCCACGAGCACGACCACGAGCACGAGCCCGACGGCGCCCCCGTCCCCGGTGGCGAGGAGTTCTGGGACGGGCGCTACAGCGAGCGCACGCGCATCTGGAGCGGCAAGCCCAACGACCTCCTGGTCCGGGAGACCGAGGAGCTCGCCCCCGGCCGGGCCCTCGACCTCGGCTGCGGGGAAGGCGCCGACACCGTGTGGCTCGCCCGCCGGGGGTGGCGGGTCACCGCCACCGACATCTCGGGGGTGGCGCTCGACCGGGCGGCCGAGCACGCCGCCGAGGCGGGCGTGGAGGACCTCGTCGACTGGCAGCGGCACGACTTCTCGCAGTCGTTCCCCACCGGGGAGTTCGACCTGGTCTCGGCCTGTTTCCTGCACAGCTACGGGGAGTTCCCCCGGGAGCGGATCCTGCGCCGGGCCGCCGCCGCGGTGGCCCCCGGCGGCGTCCTCCTCGTCGTAGGCCACGCGGGAGGGCCCTCCTGGAACCCGGAGGCGCTGGCGGACATCCACTTCCCGACCCCGCAGGAGGTGCTCGGGCAGCTCGAACTGCCCGAGGGCGGCTGGGAGGTCCTCACCTCCGCGGAGCACCTCCAGCCGATGACCGACCCCGAGGGCCGGCCCGCGACCCGCCCCGACAACGCGCTGAAGGTCCGGCGCCTGCCGTAGCGGCTCCCCCGGGGGCCGGGGGGTGAGCACCCCGCGGGGTGCTCAGAAACCGAGCTTGCGCAGCTGCTTGGGGTCCCGCTGCCAGTCCTTCGCGACCTTCACGTGCAGGTCGAGGAAGACCGGGGTCCCGAGCAGCGCCTCGATGTGCTTGCGCGACTTCATCCCGACCTCCTTCAGACGGGAGCCCTTCGGGCCGATGATGATGCCCTTCTGGCTGGGGCGCTCGATGTAGACGTTCGCGTGGATGTCCAGCAGCGGGCGGTCGGCCGGCCGGTTCTCCCGCGGGATCATCTCCTCGACGACCACGGCGATGGAGTGCGGGAGCTCGTCCCGCACGCCCTCCAGCGCGGCCTCGCGGATCAGCTCGGCGACCATGACCATCTCGGGCTCGTCCGTGAGGTCGCCCTCCGGGTACAGCGGCGGGCTCTCCGGCAGCAGCGGCGCGATCAGGTCGGCCAGCAGCTGGACCTGGCTGTCGCCGACCGCCGAGACGGGCACGATCTCGGCCCACTCGAAGCCCAGCTCCTCGGCCAGCCGGTGGACGGCGATGAGCTGCTCGCCCACCACCTTGGACTCGACGAGGTCGGTCTTGGTGATGATCGCGATCTTGGGGGTCTTCTTGATCCCCGCGAGCTCCTTCGCGATGAACTTGTCGCCCGGACCGAGCTTCTGGTCGGCCGGCAGGCAGAAGCCGATGACGTCGACCTCGGCCCAGGTGGTGCGCACGACGTCGTTGAGGCGCTCGCCGAGCAGGGTGCGCGGCTTGTGCAGGCCGGGCGTGTCGACGAGGACGAGCTGCGCGTCGGGGCGGTGCACGATGCCGCGGACCGTGTGGCGGGTGGTCTGCGGCCGGTTGGAGGTGATCGCGACCTTGGTGCCCACGAGTGCGTTGGTGAGGGTCGACTTCCCGGCGTTGGGGCGGCCGACGAAGCAGGCGAAGCCCGCACGGTGCGGGGCGGTGGACTCGGGGGAACGATCGCTCATACGGGCCATTCTCCCCGATGCCGCTCCCAGCGCCGACCAGGCCAGGGGGACGAGGGCGAGCAGGGCCGTGAGCGACGGGTGCGGGGCGTGGACGGCACGGCCCTGAGCTGTGGTTCCGTCGGCCCGGGCGCGCACGGTGACCTGCGTCCATTCCACCCCGGGCGGCCCCTCCCAACGGGTCGTGAGCCGTACGTCCCGCCCCGGCAGCAGCTCCGCCGACGGCCCGCCCGGACCCCGGACGAGCAGCCGGCGACCGAAGGCGCCGGTGACGGCGAGGGAGACGCGCGGACGGAGGGTGACGTTGCCGGTGTTGTGCAGGGTGTACGCGATCTCCGCGGCGGAACCGCTGCGCCCCACCGTGACCCCGCGCACGGCCAGGGCCGGGGCCGTCGGGCCGGTCACCCGCAGGTACACCCGGGCGGCGACGGCCTGCCGCACCCCGATCCCCGGCCCCCCGGACGCGGCGGCGGGCTCCTCCAGGGCCACGACGGCACCGGGGTGGTCCCCCGGTTCGGCGCGCTCGGGGACCGCCAGGGTGAAGCCGACGGTGACGGAGCCGCGGGCCGGCACGGTGACCCGGTCCCGTTCCAGCCGGGTCCAGGCCGCGGTGGCCGTTCGCGGCTCGTCGGGGCCGCGCAGCGCGAAGCCGCCGTCGCGCGCCGTGTGGTGGGCGTCGGCGGCGTAGAAGCGGAAGCTCCGGGGGCGGTCCGCGTCGTTGGTGAGGGTGACGGCGTCGGCGACGGTGCCGCCCGGCCCGGCGGCGAGGTAGAAGCAGGGGCGCTGCCCGGCCGCGGTCGCCGCGGGAAGCACGGAGAACGGGCCGCCGTCCGCGGCGGCGGGCGTGGCGGGCCAGGCCAGGAGCCCCGCGGTGAGCACCGACACGGCCGCGGCGCGGCGCCGTACCGCGGGCGCCGTCACGACAGGGTCAGCGTCAGGACCGCCGCGTAGGAGCCCGGCGGGGTGTAGGGCGGCACGTGCAGGGTGACCGCGGCGTCGACCGTGAAGGTGCCCCCGGCCGACGGGCCGTCCGGGGCGGAGGCCAGCAGGGCGCCCTCCGGTCCGACGACGCCCGCGCTGCCCGCCGTACAGGTGCTCCGGCTGCCCGGGGCGGACGTGCAGGCCGGGGTCCAGGAGAGGGAGGCGCCCGGGATGCGGACCCCGCCGGGTCCGGTGAAGTCGGTGACCTTCCCGGTGAGCGCCCAGCCGGCCGGGCCGCCTCGGGCGTCCGTCACGGTGACCGTCCCGATCCGGCCCGGGACCGCGGCGGCGGTGCCGTACGCGACGGTGCCCAGGGTGAGGTCCCGGCCGGCCTGGGTCATGGTCAGGGATCCGGGCGCGACGGTGGCGGTGACCTCGGCGGTGACCGTCGTCGGCGGGTCGGCGGGCCGCGGGGTGTCGTCGATGACGGTGTACGCGGCCGGGCCGGAGCCCCGCTCGGCCGTCCAGGCGTCGCCCTCGTAGGCGATCACGGCGGTGGTGGCCCGGTCGGTGACCGGCAGGTCGGCCTCCGCCGCGCCCAGTGCTCCGGCGGTGACCGTGACCCGGTCGGCGGTCCCGGCTGCTCCGGCCCGCCCGGCCACGGTCACGGCCGCGCCCGGCGGGAAGCCGGCGGCGGTGACCCGGACGGTGGCGCCCGGACCGCCGTGCGCGGCGGCCGGGAAGACGCTGCGCAGGTTGGCGGTCGGCAGCGCGGCGGCGGTGAGGTGTGCGGAGACGGGGACGGCGGTGGTCCCGGAGGGCGTGCAGGCGGTCTCCGGGGCGGCCGGGTGGGCGGTGTGCAGGGCGTAGTCGCCCGGGGCGAGGGTGAGGGCGCCGGGCGCGGTGACGGTGAAGGTGCCGGTCATGGTGACGGGCGGCAGGGGCGCGCCGGGCGGGACCGGGTCGTTGCGCCGGGCTCCGACGACCGTGACCTCACCCTGCTGCGCGCCCGCCAGCAGGACCCGTCCGGTGGGGGTGAGCACGTCGGCGGGGAGTGCGCCGTCCGCCGGGCCGCGGGCCGGGGTGCTCAGGACCTGGTAGGTCACGGTGACGGTGTCGCCGACCCGGGGGGCCGGGTCGTCGACGGAGATCCGGGCGGTGGTCGGCCCGTCGGCGGGCGGGACCCCGGCCTCCTGGGGGGCCAGGCACTGGGTGGCGAACTCCACCCGGCCCTCGGGCACTTCGCCTTCGGCCGCGGCGGACGCGCCGAGGGCGGCGGCGCCGGCCGTCGCCGCGAGCACGGCCGTGCCGAGGGCCGCCGGCCATCTCCGGTTCCGTGCCGTTGTTCGCACCGCCCGCCCCCTGGGTTCCCTCGCGCCGAGCCCCGTGCAGGGGGCCATTCACGGGCGGGCGGCGGAAGAAGTCAAGACGCGGAACCGACCGGAACTGATGACCCATCAGAAGATGGCGTCCCGGATCCCGTCCGCCCCGTGTCCCCCGCGGTGCGGAAGGTCCGCCGGTAGGCGGTGGGGCTCACGCCGAGGGCCGCCTGCACGTGTTTGCGCAGCGACTGCGCCGTCCCGAAGCCGGCCTCGCGGGCCACCCGCTCCATGGGCAGTTCGGTCTGCTCCAGCAGCCGCCGGGCCCGCTCCACCCGCTGGCCCGTGATCCACTGGCCGGGGCTGACACCCGCCTCCTCGCGGAAGCGGCGCGTGAAGGTCCGTACCGACATCGACTCCTGCCGGGCGAGGTCGGTGAGCCGGAGCGGCTCGTGCAGCCGGTCCAGCACCCACGCACGGGCGGCCGTGGTGCTCGCGAGCTGCGGTTCGGGCACCGGGCGGGCGACGAACTGCGCCTGTCCGCCCTCCCGGTGGGGCGGGACGACGGTCCGCCGGGCCGCCTCGTTCGCGACCGCGGCACCGTGGTCGCGGCGGACGATGTGCAGGCACAGGTCGATCCCGGCGGCGACGCCCGCCGAGGTCAGCACGTCCCCGTCGTCGGTGTAGAGCACGTCGGGGTCCACCCGCACGGCGGGGAAGAGCCGCTGGAAGTGCTCGGCCGAGGCCCAGTGGGTGGTGGCACGTCGGCCGTCCAGGAAGCCGGCCGCGGCCAGGACGTAGCCGCCGGTGCAGATGGAGACGAGCCGGGTGCCGGGGCGGATGTGCGCGAGGGCCGCGGCGAGCTCCCCGGTCAGCCTGCCGTGCTCGTGGACGGGGCCCAGTTCGTACGAGGCCGGCACGACCACCGTGTCGGCGGTCGCCAGCAGCTCGGGGCCGTGCTCGACGTGGATCGCGAAGTCGGCGTCCGTGGAGACCGGGCCGGGCGCGAGCCCGCAGGTCAGGATCGTGTAGAGCGGCCGGCCCGCCGGGTCCTTCGCACGGCCGAAGATCCGGTGCGGGATGCCCAACTCGAAGGGCAGCAGGCCGGAGAGGGCGAGGACGACGACACGGTGGGGCACGGGCTGCGAGTCCATGGCCCGATCGTAGCGAAGCATGACAGTCAGGCCACTGTCGAGCGGCGCCCCCGGGGCCGGAAGCTGTCCGCGTGACCCAGACAGCACCCGTCCCCGGCCCCGCCGCCGACCCCGCGACGCCCGCCCCGCGGCGGCCCGGGCGCGTCCACCGCGCCTGGTCCGTCGCCGCCGTCGCCTTCGTGACGATCATCGGCGCCGCCGGCTTCGCCTCCCTGCCCGGACTGCTCGTCGAGCCGCTGCACGAGGAGTTCGCCTGGTCGCGCGGCATCATCGGCGTCGCCGTGTCGGTGAACCTCGCCCTCTACGGGCTCACCGCGCCCTTCGCCGCGGCGCTGATGGACCGCTTCGGCATCCGCCGGGTGGTCACGGTGGCGCTGACCGTGATCGCCTCCGGCGCGCTGGCCACCGTGTGGATGACCGAGCCCTGGCAGCTGGTGCTGTACTGGGGCGTGCTGGTGGGCCTCGGCAGCGGCTCGATGGCCCTGGCCTTCGCGGCGACGGTGACGGCCCGCTGGTTCACCGCCCGGCGCGGCCTGGTCACCGGCATCCTGACCGCGGCCGGGGCCTCCGGACAGCTGGTGTTCCTGCCGCTGCTCGCCTGGCTGGTGGAGGACCACGGCTGGCGCCCGGCTGCCGTGACCGTCGCGCTGGCGGCGCTGGCCGTCGCCCCGTTCGTCTGGCTGCTCCTGCGCGACCATCCGGCGGACGTGGGGCTCGCCCCTTACGGCGGCACGTACGCCCCGAAGCCGGCTCCGGCCCGCGGCGCCGCCCGGCGTGCGCTGAAGGTCCTCGCCGACGCGGCCCGGACCGGCCCCTTCTGGCTCCTCGCGGGCACCTTCGCCATCTGCGGGGCCTCGACCAACGGGCTGGTGCGGACCCACTTCGTGCCCGCCGCCCACGACCACGGCATGCCGGTGACGGCCGCCGCCGGGCTGCTGGCGGTGATCGGCGTCTTCGACGTGGTCGGCACGATCGCCTCGGGCTGGTTCACCGACCGCTTCGAGTCCCGGCGGCTGCTGGCCGTCTACTACGCGCTGCGCGGGATCTCGCTGCTGTTCCTGCCGGTCCTGCTGGCACCCTCGGTGCAGCCGCCGCTGGTCTTCTTCATCGTCTTCTACGGCCTGGACTGGGTCGCGACCGTCCCGCCGACGATCGCGCTGTGCCGCGAGCACTACGGGGAGGACGGCGCGATCGTCTTCGGCTGGGTCCTGGCCTCGCACCAGGTCGGCGCGGCGGTGGTGGCCTTCCTGGGCGGCCTGGCCCGCGACCTCACGGGCTCGTACGACGTCGTCTGGTACGCGTCGGGCGCGCTGTGCGCGACGGCGGCGCTGATGGCGATGGTCATCCGCCGCCGCCCTTCCGGCGAGGCGGCCGGACTCTCCGCCGGAGCGCGCCCCGCCTGACGGCGGCTGTGCCCCGCCACGCCGGACCCGATCCCGGCGAGGCTGACATGGTGCGACCCCGCCGGGAGGCCAGAGGCTACGACCCGGCCGGGGTGGTGGACTTCAGGGTGCCGTCCGGGGCGGCCAGGAGGACCGGGGTGCCCGGGCCACCGAGGTCGCGGACGGCCGCGCGGTCCGCCTCGGCCGGAGCCTCGGCAGCGCTCACGACGGCGGCGGCCTCCAGGGACCGCGCGCCGCTCGCCACGGCCATCGCGACCGCCGTCTGCAGCGCGCTCAGCTTCAGCGAGTCGAGCTCCACCGTCCCGGCGACGTACGTACGGCCCGTCTCGTCCCGGACCGCAGCCCCCTCGAGCACGCCGTTGCGGGCCCGGGCGCTGCGCGCCAGCGTGATGATCTTGCTGTCCTCGGGGTCGATCCCGGTGCTTTCGCTCATGGTCGAAAGCATAGGGAGCGGGCGGCGCGGGCCGCGCAACGCCCCCGCCACGGCCCGGCCGCGGCCCGCCTCAGGGCCGGTCGAGCCGGAGCCGTTCCGCCCGCGGCAGCCCGGCCACCACCAGGTCGTAGGAGTCCTCGACGAGCTCGCGCAGCAGCGCGTCGGGGATCCCGCCCACGGTCACCGTGTTCCAGTGCCGCTTGTTCATGTGGTAGCCCGGCGCGACCGCCTCGTGCTCCTCGCGCAGCCGCACGGCCTGCTCCGGCTCGCACTTGAGGTTGACCCTCAGCGGCTCCGCGTCCAGCGCGGACAGCGCGAACACCTTGCCGAGCACCTTGAACACCGAGGTCTCCGGGGTGAAGGGGAACTCCTCCACCGCCGCGTTGAAGCCCAGACAGAACTCCCGCAGCTCCGCCGGGGTCATTCCGCCTCCTCCCCCGGGGCCGCCACCACGGCCACCGGCTCGACGAGCACGGTCACGATCTTGTTCCGCCGCCCCGCCGGGGCCTCGGCCGTCAGCCGCAGCGGGCGCCCGTCCGGCAGCTCCACCAGCGCCGACGCCCCCGCGATCGGCACCCGGCCGAGGGCCTTGGCCAGCAGTCCGCCGACGGTCTCCACGTCCTCGTCGTCGAAGGCCTCGACCCCGAACAGCTCACCGAGGTCGGTGATGTCGAGACGCGCCGTGACCCGGTAGCTGTCCGCGCCGAGGTCCTCGACGGGCGGCAGCTCCCGGTCGTACTCGTCCGTGATCTCGCCGACGATCTCCTCGAGGATGTCCTCGATGGTGACGATGCCCGCCGTGCCGCCGTATTCGTCGATGACGACGGCCACGTGGTTGCGCACCTGCTGCATCTCGCGCAGCAGGTCGCCCGCGTTCTTGGTGTCCGGGACGAAGACGGCCGCCCGCATCGCCGTCGACACCAGGTCGGCCTCGGCCTCCCGGCTGATGTGCGTCTTGCGGACCAGGTCCTTCAGGTAGACGATCCCGACGATGTCGTCCTCGTTCTCGCCGGTCACCGGGATCCGCGAGAAACCGGAGCGCAGGGCCAGCGTGGTGGCCTGACGGACCGTCTTGTAGCGCTCGATGCAGACCAGGTCGGTGCGCGGGACCATCACCTCGCGCACCAGGGTGTCGCCGAGCTCGAAGACCTGGTGCACCATCCGGCGCTCGTCGTCCTCGATCAGCGATTCCTTCTCGGCGAGGTCCACCATCGCGCGCAGCTCCGCCTCGGAGGCGAACGGCCCCTTGCGGAAGCCCTTCCCGGGCGTCAGCGCGTTGCCGACGAGGATCAGCAGCTGCGGGATCGGCCCCATGATCCGGGCCAGCGGCACGAGGACGTACGCGGCGGCCGTCGCCGTGTTCAGGGGGTGCTGGCGGCCGATCGTGCGGGGCGAGACGCCCACGGCGACGAAGGAGACCAGCACCATCACGGCGATGGCGACGAGCAGGGCCGTCCAGTTCTCGCCGAACTCGTCGAGGCAGACGTAGGTGACGAGCACGCCCGCCGCCATCTCGCAGGTGACGCGGACCAGCAGGGCCACGTTCAGGTAGCGGGTGGGGTCGCCGGCGACCTGGGCGAGCTTCTCGCTGCCCCGCCGGCCCTCCCGTACGGCCTGCTCGGCGCGGAAGATCGAGATGCGGGCGATGCCGGACTCCGCGCACGCGGCGAACCAGGCCACCACGACCAGCAGGACGGCTCCGGTGATCAGTTGGGCGGCGTTCACGAGACCGTCGGGGCCGGGGACGGTCCGGTCAGGCCGCGTTCACCGCGCCAGCCGTCCACGATCGCCGCCTGGAGGCCGAACATCTCGGCCTTCTCGTCCGGCTCCTCGTGGTCGTAGCCGAGCAGGTGCAGCACCCCGTGGACGGTCAGGAGCTGGAGCTCCTCGTCCATGGAGTGCTGCGTCGGGGCTTCCTCGCCCTGCTTCTTGGCGACCTCCGGGCAGAGCACGATGTCACCGAGGAGCCCCTGCGGGGGCTCCTCGTCGTCCTTCGACGGCGGCCGGAGCTCGTCCATCGGGAAGGACATGACGTCGGTCGGACCGGGCAGGTCCATCCACTGGATGTGGAGCTGCTCCATGGCGTCCTCGTCGATGACGATGACGGAGAGCTCGGACAGCGGGTGGATCCGCATCCGGGTGAGCGCGTAGCGGGCGATGTCGAGGATCGCCTGCTCGTCGACCTCGGTTCCGGACTCGTTGTTGACGTCGATCGACATGGTGCGCTGGGGTCTACTTCCGCTGGTGGCCGTTCGCGGCCTGCTGGCCGTCGTCGTACTTCTCGTACGCATCGACGATACGGCCGACCAGCTTGTGCCGGACGACATCCTCGGACGTGAGCCGGGAGAAGTGGATGTCCGGTACCCCGTCGAGGATCTCCTGCACCTGGCGCAGACCGCTGCGGGCCCCGCCCGGCAGGTCGATCTGGGTGATGTCACCCGTGATCACGATCTTCGAGTCGAAGCCGAGCCGGGTCAGGAACATCTTCATCTGCTCGGTGGTGGTGTTCTGCGCCTCGTCGAGGACGACGAACGCGTCGTTCAGCGTGCGTCCGCGCATGTAGGCCAGCGGCGCGACCTCGATGGTGCCCGCCGCCATCAGGCGCGGGATCGAGTCCGGGTCGAGCATGTCGTGCAGCGCGTCGTAGAGCGGGCGCAGGTAGGGGTCGATCTTGTCGAAGAGGGTGCCCGGCAGGAAGCCGAGCCGCTCCCCCGCCTCGACGGCCGGGCGGGTCAGGATGATCCGGCTGACCTGCTTGGACTGCAGGGCCTGGACCGCCTTGGCCATGGCCAGGTAGGTCTTTCCGGTACCGGCGGGGCCGATGCCGAACACGATCGTGTTCTTGTCGATCGCGTCGACGTACCGCTTCTGGTTGAGGGTCTTGGGGCGGATGGTGCGGCCGCGGCTGGAGAGGATGTTCTGGGTGAGCACCTCGGCCGGGGTCTCCTCCGGCCCGTTTCCGTTGCCGCTCGCCTTGAGCATGGCGATCGAGCGTTCCACTGCGTCCTCCGTCATCGGCTGCCCGGTGCGGAGCACCAGCATCATCTCGTCGAACAGTCGCTGGATCAGGGCGACTTCCGCCGCCTCTCCGATCGCGCTGACCTGGTTGCCCCGAACATGGATGTCGGCCTTCGGGAAGGCCTTCTCGATCACGCGCAACAGGGCGTCACCCGAGCCGAGCACCGTCACCATGGGGTGCGTCGCCGGAACGGTGAAGTGGGCTCGCGCCTGCCCCGGCGCGGGGATGTGGGCTGTCGATGTCTGAGTCATGGGCCGGCACTCGGGCCTGCACATACCTCCTGCTGAGGGGCCGCGCCGATCGACGACCTCCGGAGTACCAAGCGTACGTCGCCGCCGGACCTTCCCCGAGGGGTTTTCCCGGCCGGGCCACGGGCCGCGGGGCCCGGCCGCAGGGCGGCGACCGCTCACGCGGAGTGCCGGAAACCGATCGTCGGCACCGCTCTGCGCCGGGCGGCCGGGGTGGCGGCCGGCGGGACCAGCTCGTCCAGGAAGGCGTACCGGCCGCGCAGGGCGGGCGGGGCGCCCCGCCACCAGTGGGCCACCTCGGCCCAGCCGGGGGCCGAGAGGGAGCCGCCGAACTCCTGGACCGACAGGGCGGCCGTCAGCCCTGCGAAGGCCAGCCGGTCCGCGAGCGGCCAGCCCGCCAGCGTGCCGGTGAGGAAGCCCGCCACGTACACGTCGCCGGCGCCCGTGGGGTCCAGGGCCTCCACGGCGATCCCGGGGACGTGCGCGGTCTCCCCGGTGTGCCCGTCGACCGCGTACGAGCCCTCCGCGCCCATGGTCACCACCGCGATCGGCACCTTCTCGGCCAGTGCGCGGGCCGCCGCCCGGGGGCAGTCGGTCCGGGTGTAGCGCATCGCCTCGCCCGCGTTCGGCAGGAAGGCCTCGCAGTGGTGCAGGTCGGTCAGGGCCGCCAGGTCCCAGCGGCCGCTCTCGTCCCAGCCGACGTCGGCGAAGACGCGCGAGCCGCGCCGGGCCGCCTCGCCGATCCAGTCCTCGCGCCGGCCGGGCGCCAGCGATGCCACGGCGGCCCGGGCCCGCGGCGGGCAGGCGGGGAAGGGGCCGGGGCCGGCCGGCGGAGGGGCCTCGTGGCCGTGCGAGACCATCGTGCGCTCGCCCTCGTAGGCCATGGAGACGGTGACGGGGCTGTGCCAGCCGGGAACGGTGCGCGACATGGACAGGTCGATGCCCTCGCCCTGCTCCAGGGCGTCCCAGCAGTACTCGCCGTAGTGGTCGTCGCCGAAGGCGGCGGCCAGGGAGGTGCGCAGCCCGAGCCGGGCCAGGGCGGTGGCCATGTTGGCCACTCCGCCGGGGCTGGAGCCCATGCCGCGCGCCCAGGACTCCGTACCGCGCACCGGCGCCGAGTCGAGGCCGGTGAAGATGATGTCGAGGAAGACCGTCCCGGTCAGGAAGACGTCGCAGCCCGGTTCCTCGGGGTCCCGCAGCGGGCCGAGGGGGTCCACTGCTGCTGGGCGGCTGTCGAAGTCCCGACTGGTCACGGTGTGCTCCCCTGGCGATCTCGAAGGGCCGTCTCTTCGGTGGAAAGCTGCCAGGTTTTCCCACGCCGGCCAGGACCAGAACCCAGTGTGGCGCAGATCACCCCGGAAAGGTCCTCCGGGAGCACGGTGCGGCGCCGGGCCGGCGGGACCCCCTGCCGGGGTCCCGCCGGCGGCTCCGCCCCCGGGGTCAGGCCCGCTTGGGCACCGGCACCCGCACGAGGTCCGCCGCGATCGTCAGCTCGCCCTCGTAGCCCGCCGCGCGGGCCTGCCGCTCGAACGCGGCCGGGTCGGTGTACCGCTGCGAGAAGTGCGTCAGCACCAGGTGCCGGACGCCCGCCTCCCGGGCCACCCGGGCCGCCTGTCCGGCGGTGAGGTGCCCGTGGTCGGTGGCGAGCCGCTCGTCCTCGTCGAGGAAGGTCGACTCGATCACCAGCATGTCGCAGCCCCGGGCCAGCTCGTCCACGCCGGGGCAGAGCCGGGTGTCCATGACGAAGGCGAAGCTCTGGCCGGGACGGGGCTCGCTGACGTCGTCCAGGCTCACCCCGCCGAGCCGTCCGTCGCGCTGGATGCGGCCCACGTCGGGCCCCTTGATGCCGTGCCGCGCGAGCAGCTCGGGCACCATCCGGCGCCCGTCGGGCTCGGTGATCCGGTAGCCGAAGGACTCCACCGGGTGGGAGAGCAGCCGGGCCTCCAGGACGTACGAGCCGCCGGTGGCCAGCGGCCCGTCCGCGGCGACCGGCTCCTCGCGCAGCGGCACGGTCTCGCGGTAGGCGGTGGCGTACCGGAGCCGGTCGAAGAACTTCTGCCCGGAGGCCGGGTAGTGCGCGGTGACCGGGTGCGGCACCTGGTCGAGGTTGATCCGCTGGATCACCCCGGCGAGGCCGAGGCTGTGGTCGCCGTGGAAGTGGGTGATGCAGATCCGGTCGATGTCGTGTGCGGCCACCCCGGCGCGCAGCATCTGGCGCTGCGTGCCCTCGCCGGGGTCGAAGAGGATGCCCTCGCCGTCCCAGCGCAGCAGGTAGCCGTTGTGGTTGCGGTGGCGGGTGGGCACCTGGCTGGCGGTGCCCAGCACCACGAACTCTCGTGTGGACACGGGCTATCCAGGGGGCCACTGGAGGCCGCGGCCGCCGAGGACGTGGGCGTGCGCGTGGAAGACGGTCTGCCCGGCGCCGGCACCGGTGTTGAAGACGATCCGGTAGCCGTGCTCGTCGATCTTCTCGTCGGCGGCGACGAGGGCGGCCTCGCGCAGGACGTCGGCGGCGACGCCGGGCTCGGCCGCCGCCAGGGAGGCCGCGTCCGGGTAGTGCACCTTGGGGATGACGAGGACGTGCGTGGGCGCCTGCGGGTTGATGTCCCGGAAGGCGACCGTCGTCTCGGTCTCCCGGACCACCGTCGCGGGGATGTGCCCTTCGACGATCTTGCAGAACAGGCAGTCGGCCTGCGGTTCCCCGGCCATTGCTTCGCCTCCGTGATGTTGATCGGTCCGGGCATCGTATCCAGCGGGCCACCCGCGGCGGGCGTGCATTCCGGCCCCGCCGTTCAGGCCCAGCGGCCCGTCCTGGCCAGCAGGACGGCGGTGGCCGCGGTACCGGCGGTGGAGGTCCGCAGGACGGAGCGGCCCAGGCGGAAGGGCCGGGCGCCCGCCTCGGCGAAGACGGCCAGTTCCTCCGGGGAGACGCCCCCCTCCGGGCCGACCACCAGGACGACGGAGCCCGAGGAGGGCAGTTCCGCGGTGGCGAGCGCCTCCGAGGGGGTGTCCCGGTCCTCGTGGAGCACCACGGCCAGGTCCGCGCCGGCCAGCAGCGCGGCCACCTGCTTGGTGGACATCGCCTCGGCCACCTCCGGGAAGCGCACCCGCCGGGACTGCTTGCCCGCCTCCCGGGCCGTGGCCCGCCACTTGGCCAGGGACTTCGCACCACGGTCGGCACGCCACTGCGTGATGCAGCGCGAGGCCTGCCAGGGCACGATCGCGTCCACGCCGGTCTCGGTCATGGTCTCGACCGCCAGCTCTCCGCGGTCGCCCTTGGGCAGGGCCTGGACCACCGTGATCCGCACCTGCGGTTCGGCCTCCTCGCCGCTCGCGGTCACCGCGACGACCAGCCGGTCCTTGCCCTCCGCCGCCTTCACGACGGCCTCCGCCCAGCCGCCCCGGCCGTCCGTGAGGACCAGCGCCTCACCGGGGTTCAGCCGCTTCACCGACACCGCGTGCCGGCCCTCGGCACCGTCCAGGACGTACTCCGCCCCCGCGGGGACCTCTTCCACCACGAACACCGGGGCGGTCATGACGCACTCCTCTTTTCCGATTCCTTCAACGTCTCGCGCGCTTCGGCCAGTTCGGCCGCCAGCACCTCCACCAGCTGCGCCGCGGGCAGCGCCCGCGCGAGCCGGTGGCCCTGCCCCGCCCACAGCGCCATGCCCTGCGGGTCCCCGGCGGCGGCCGCCGCCTTGCGCAGCCCCGACGTCAGGTGGTGGACCTGCGGGTAGGCGGCCGGGGCGTAGGGCCCGTGCTCGCGCATGAAGCGGTTGACGAGCCCCCGGGCCGGACGCCCCGAGAAGGCCCGGGTGAGCTCCGTGCGGACGAAGAGCGGGTCCGTCAGCGCCTTCTTGTGCACGGGGTGCGCCCCTGACTCCGGGCACACCAGGAAGGCCGTTCCGAGCTGTGCCGCCTCCGCGCCCGCGGCGATCAGCGCCGCGATCTGCGCGCCCCGCATCAGGCCGCCCGCGGCGATGATCGGGAGGGCCACGGCCTCCCGTACCTGCGCCACCAGCGCGAGGAGCCCCACGGCCGCCGTGCCGTCGATCTGCGGGTCGTCCCGGTGGGTGCCCTGGTGCCCGCCGGCCTCGACGCCCTGGACGCACACGGCGTCGGCGCCGGCCCGCTGGGCCGTGCGCGCCTCCTCGACGGAGGTCACGGTGACCACGGTGTACGTACCGGCCTTGCGCAGGGCGGCGAGGACGGAGGAGGCCGGGCAGCCGAAGGTGAAGGAGACGACCGGGACCGGGTCCTCCAGGAGGATGGCGAGCTTGGCGTCGTAGCCGTCGTCCCCCGTGCCGATAACGTCCTCCTCGGCGATCGAGACGTCGTACCAGCTCGCCTCGCCGGCCAGCTGCCCCCGGTAGGTCTCCACGGCGGCCGGGTCGACCTGCGCGGTCTGCGGCATGAAGAGGTTGACCCCGAAGCGGCGGCGGGTGAGCGCGCGCACCTGCTTGATCTCCTGGTACATCCCGTCGGCGGTCTTGTAGCCGCCGGCCAGGAACCCCAGGGCGCCGGCCTCGCACACGGCCGCGGCGAGCGGCGGGCAGGAGGCACCGCCCGCCATGGGGGCCTGCACGATCGGATACCGGAAGAGACCGTTCGGTGCGGTGGACATGGACTGCATCGTGCCATGTCCCGCTCAGGGGGCCGAATCACCGCATCCGCCCGGCACGGCCCCCGTCGGGCGGGGCGTGGCACCCCTGTCCGCACCATGCGCGGAGCCCGCTCCGGGGACTCCCCGGAGCGGGCTCCGCACGTGCGTGACCCTGCGGGATCAGCGCCCGTTGAACGCGTCCTTCAGACGGCTGAAGAGGCCCTGCTGGCCCGGCGCGAACTGGCCCATGGGCCGCTCCTCGCCGCGCAGCTTCGCCAGCTGGCGCAGCAGCTCCTCCTGCTGGGCGTCCAGCTTGGTCGGGGTGGTGACCTCGACGTGGACGATCAGGTCGCCGCGCCCGCCGCCGCGCAGGTGGGTGACACCGCGCCCGTGCAGCGGGATCGCCTGGCCGGAACCGGTCCCGGGCCGGATGTCGATCTCCTCCAGGCCGTCCAGCGTCTCCAGCGGACACTTGGTGCCGAGGGCGGCCGCCGTCATCGGGATGGTCACCGTGCAGTGCAGGTCGTCCCCGCGCCGCTGGAAGGTCGGGTGCGCCAGTTCGTGGATCTCCACGTACAGGTCACCGGCGGGGCCGCCGCCGGGGCCGACCTCGCCCTCGCCCGAGAGCTGGATCCGGGTGCCGTTCTCCACGCCCGCGGGGATCTTGACCGTGAGGCTGCGGCGGGAGCGGACCCGGCCGTCGCCCGCGCACTCGTGGCACGGGGTCGGGACCACGGTGCCGAACCCCTGGCACTGCGGGCAGGGGCGCGAGGTCATGACCTGGCCCAGGAAGGACCGGGTGACCTGCGAGACCTCACCGCGGCCGCGGCACATGTCGCACGTCTGCGCCGAGGTGCCGGGGGCGGCGCCCTCACCGGAGCAGGTGTTGCAGACCACGGCCGTGTCGACCTGGATGTCCTTGGTCGTCCCGAAGGCCGCCTCGTCCAGCTCCAGGTCCAGGCGGATCATCGCGTCCTGGCCGCGGCGGGTCCGCGAGCGCGGGCCGCGCTGCGAGGCCTGGCCGAAGAAGGCGTCCATGATGTCGGAGAAGTTGCCGAAGCCACCCGCACCGAAGCCGCCCGCGCCGCCGCCACCGCCGGAGGCGGACAGCGGGTCACCGCCGAGGTCGTAGACCTGCTTCTTCTGCGGGTCCGACAGCACCTCGTAGGCGGCGTTGATCTCCTTGAAACGCTCTTGCGTCTTGGGATCGGGGTTCACATCCGGGTGCAGCTCGCGCGCGAGTCGCCGGAAGGCCTTCTTGATCTCGTCCTGCGATGCGTCGCGGCGCACGCCGAGTACGGCGTAGTAGTCCGTGGCCACTTACGACTCCGCCAGGATCTGTCCGACGTAACGTGCCACTGCGCGTACCGCTCCCATCGTTCCGGGGTAGTCCATGCGGGTCGGTCCGACCACGCCGAGTTTGGCGACTGTTTCGCCGCCCGAACCGTAACCGACCGAGACGACCGACGTGGAGTTCAGTCCCTCGTAGGCGTTCTCGTGCCCGATCCGTACGGCCATCCCCGACTCGTTGGCCTCGCCGAGCAGCTTGAGGAGCACGACCTGCTCCTCCAGCGCCTCCAGCACCGGCCTGATCGTCAGGGGGAAATCGTGTCCGAAGCGGGTGAGATTGGCGGTACCGCCGATCATCAGCCGCTCCTCCGCCTCCTCGACCAGGGTTTCGAGGAGGGTCGACAGCACGGTGGAGACCGTGCCGCGGTCGTCCGCCTCGAACGACTCGGGGAGGTCCTGGACGAGCGGGGGGACGTCGGTGAAGCGCCGGCCGACGACCCGGCTGTTGAGGCGGGCCCGCAGGTCCGAGAGCGAGGCCTCGCCGAAGGGGCTCGGGCAGTCGATGAGCCGCTGCTCGACGCGCCCCGTGTCCGTGATCAGTACGAGCATCAGGCGCGCGGGAGCCAGCGAGAGCAGCTCCACGTGCCGGACGGTCGACCGGGTCAGGCTCGGGTACTGGACGACGGCGACCTGCCGGGTGAGCTGCGCGAGCAGCCGCACCGTGCGGCCCACGACGTCGTCGAGGTCCACGGCGCCGTCGAGGAAGTTCTGGATGGCCCGGCGCTCGGGCGTCGACAGCGGCTTGACCCCCGCCAGCTTGTCGACGAAGAGGCGGTAGCCCTTGTCGGTGGGGATCCGGCCGGCGCTGGTGTGGGGCTGGGCGATGTAGCCCTCCTCCTCCAGCACGGCCATGTCGTTGCGCACGGTGGCGGGCGAGACGCCGAGCCGGTGCCGCTCGGTGAGCGCCTTGGAGCCGACCGGCTCCTCCGTCCCGACGTAGTCCTGGACGATGGCGCGCAGCACTTCGAGTCTGCGTTCGCTGAGCATCGCGCACACCTCCAGCTGAGTCCGTTGCGGTCTTCCGACGCGTTCTGCCGTGTTCTGCCGTTCGTTGGCACTCCGGATGTTCGAGTGCCAGAGAGCCCCCGCTCAGTGTACGGCCGGGCGGTGAGCCCCTGGCAAGGGAGGCCCGCCAGGGTAGCGTCGCGGCATGGACGTGCGTTGGGAAGAGGCGGGCTGGGAACGGCTGACCGGAAGGGCCGGCCGCAAGCGCCTGCCGGTGTGGGACTGCACGGTGGGGCTGGTGGTGGGCGACGAGTCGGTGCTCCTCGTCGACCCCGGTTCGTGCGTGCGCGAGGGCGCCCGGGTGCGGGCCGAGGCGGAGCGGCTGACCGGCCGGCGAGTGACCCATATCGCATTCACGCACGGCCATTTCGATCACGTGCTGGGCGCTGCCGCCTTCGCCGGGGCCGAGGTGTTCGCCGCGGTGGGGCTGGACGCGCTGCTGGCCGCGGGCCGCGAGGAGCTGCGGCAGGACGCGGTGCGCCACGGGCTCGCGGAGGCGGAGGCCACCGAGGCGGTGGACCTGCTGGCGCTGCCCCGGCATCCGGTGTCGGGCGAACGGACACTGGAACTGGGCGGGCTGCAGGTGCTGCTGGCCAACGTGGGGCCCGGCCACACCGGCCACGACCTGGCGGTGTTCGTGCCCGGTGAGCGCGAGACGGTGTTCTGCGGGGACCTGGTCGAGGAGTCGGGGGAGCCCATGGCGGGCCCGGACGCGGTGCCCGGTCAGTGGCCGGCGGCCCTGGACCGGCTGCTGGCGCTCGGCGGCGGGGACGCCCTGTACGTGCCGGGGCACGGAGCGGTGGTCACCGCGGAGTTCGTCCGTGCGCAACGCGCCACACTGGCAGCGCGTTTCGGCGTGTCGGGGGCATGAGGCGCGCGGCTCTCCTAATGTCGGCCGGATGCGTGAGTACTCCCCCGATCTGACCCCGCAGTGGAAGCGCCCGAAGGCCGTGCCGGAGGTGGCGGCGGAACCGGACCTGGTGGTCGAGGTGGCGGGCACGGACTTCTGCGGCGCGGTGGTGGCCTGCGAGGCGGGCACGGTCACCCTGGAGGACCGCTTCGGCAAGCGCCGGGTGTTCCCGATGGAGCCGCGCGCCTTCCTGCTGGACGGGGCCGTGGTGACGCTGGTGCGCCCGCCCCGCGGCCCGGCGGTGCCCACCCGCACGGCGTCCGGCTCCGTCGCGGTCCCCGGCGCCCGCGCGCGGGTGGCCAGGGCGGGCCGGATCTATGTGGAGGGCCGGCACGACGCCGAGCTGGTCGAGCGGGTCTGGGGCGACGACCTGCGCATCGAGGGCGTGGTCGTGGAGTACCTGGAGGGCGTCGACGACCTCCCGGCCGTGGTGGCGGAGTTCGGCCCGGCCCCGGACGCCCGCCTCGGGGTCCTGGTGGACCATCTGGTCCCGGGCTCGAAGGAGTCCCGTATCGCGGCGCAGGTGACCTCGCCGGACGTGCTCGTGGTGGGCCACCCGTACATCGACGTCTGGCAGGCCGTGAAGCCGTCCGCCCTGGGCATCCCGGCCTGGCCGGTGGTCCCCCGCGGCCAGGACTGGAAGACGGGCGTCTGCCGCGCCCTGGGCTGGCCGGAGAACACGGGCGCGGCCTGGCAGCACATCCTGTCGAAGGTGACCTCCTACCGCGACCTGGACCCCGCCCTCCTGGGCCGGGTGGAAGAGCTCATCGACTTCGTCACGGCCGAAGGACCGGGCCCGGCCGGCGCCTGAGGCGCGGGGGTCCGGGGGCTCCGCCCCGGGAGCGCGCCCGGGGCTCAGTCCACCAGGTCCCGCACCACGGCGTCGGCCAGCAGGCGTCCGCGCAGGGTCAGCACCGCCCGGCCCGCCCCGTACGGCTCCGGCTCCAGCAGGCCGTCGGCCAGGGCACGCCGGGAGGCCGCCAGGCCGGCCGGGGCCAGCAGGGACAGCGGGACGCCGTCCACCAGGCGCAGCTCCAGCAGGATCCGCTCCACCCGGCGGTCCTCCGCGGACAGCAGCTCGCGGCCGGCGCCCGGGGAGCGGCCCTCCGCCAGGGCGGCGGCGTAGGCCCCGGGGTGCTTGACGTTCCACCAGCGCACCCCGCCCACGTGCGAGTGCGCGCCCGGACCGGCGCCCCACCAGTCGGCGCCGCGCCAGTACAGCTCGTTGTGCAGGCAGCGGCCGGCCTCCGAGGTCGCCCAGTTCGAGACCTCGTACCAGGAGTAGCCGGCCTGCGCCATGACCTCGTCGGCGATCAGGTAGCGGTCGGCGTGGACGTCGTCGTCGGTCATGGGGACCTCGCCGCGGCGGATCCGCCGCGCGAGCTGGGTACCCTCCTCGACGATCAGCGCGTAGGCGCTGACGTGGTCCGGGCCGGCCCCGAGGGCGGAGGCGAGGGAGTCGCGCCAGTCCTGGTCCGTCTCGCCCGGGGTGCCGTAGATCAGGTCGAGGTTGACGTGCTCGAAGCCCGCGGCGCGGGCCTCCGCCACGCACGCCTCGGGGCGCCCGGGCGTGTGGGTGCGGTCCAGCACCTTCAGCACGTGCTGCTTGGCGCTCTGCATGCCGAAGGAGACCCGGTTGAAGCCGCCGGCGCGCAGCTCGGCCAGGTACGCCGGGTCGACGGACTCCGGGTTGGCCTCCGTGGTGATCTCGGCGTCCTCGGCCAGGCCGAACTCGTCCCGGATCGCCGCGAGCATCCGTACGAGGTCGGCGGCGGGCAGCAGGGTGGGCGTGCCGCCGCCCACGAAGACGGTGCGCACGGCCCGCGGGTCGTCGCCGAGCACCTTCCGGGCCAGGCGCACCTCGTCGATCAGGGTGTCGGCGTAGTTCTCCCGGGAGGCGAGCACGCCTCCGGTGCCCCGCAGCTCGGTGGCCGTGTAGGTGTTGAAGTCGCAGTACCCGCAGCGGGTGGCGCAGTACGGGACGTGCAGGTAGAAGCCGAGCGGCCGGTCCCCCGCGCCCGCCAGGGCGTGGGACGGCAGGGAGCCGTCTTCGGGCATGGGTTCACCGTCGGGCAGGGCGGAAGGCATACCCCCATCATCCCGCACGCGGCACCGCGCTCCGCCCGGCCCGGGCTCGGGCCACGGGGGGTGCGGGGCGGGTCACCGCCCCGCCCCGCCCGGCCCGGCGCGGCTGTCAGGCCTCGCGCGAGCCCTCGTACATCTCCTCGATCAGGTGCTTGAACTCACGCTCGACGACCGGCCGCTTCAGCTTGAGGCTGGGGGTGAGGTCGCCGTGCTCGACGTCCAGGTCGCGCGGCAGCAGCCGGAACTTCTTGACCGTCTGCCAGCGCTGGAGGCCCTCGTTGAGGGTCTGGACGTAGGTCTCGATCAGGCGGGTGGTCTCGGGCGCGGCCAGGACCTGCTGGTACGTCTTCCCCTCCAGCCCGTTCTCGGCGGCCCAGCCCACGATGGACGGCTCGTCGAGGGCGATCAGCGCCGTGCAGAAGTTCCGGTCGGCGCCGTGCACCACGATCGTGGAGACGTAGGGGCAGATCGCCTTGAACCGGCCCTCGATCTCCGCCGGTGCGACGTACTTGCCGCCGGAGGTCTTGATCAGGTCCTTCTTGCGGTCGGTGATGCGCAGGTAGCCGTCCGGCGAGAGCTCGCCGATGTCGCCGGTGTGCAGCCAGCCGTCGGACTCCAGGACCTCGGCGGTCTTCTCGGGCTGGCCGTGGTAGCCCTGCATGATGCCGGGTCCGCGCAGCAGCACCTCGCCGTCGTCGGCGATGCGGACCTCGGTGCCGGGGAGCGGCTTGCCGACCGTGCCGGTGCGATAGGCCTCGCCCGGGTTGACGAAGGAGGCCGCGCTGGACTCCGTCAGGCCGTAGCCCTCCAGGATGTGGATGCCCGCGCCGGAGAAGAAGAAGCCGATGTCGGGGGCCAGGGCGGAGGCGCCGGAGACGGCCGCCCGGAGCTTGCCGCCGAAGGCGTCGCGGAGCTTGGAGTAGACGAGCGCGTCGGCGATCCGGTGCTTGGTGGTGAGACCGAAGGGGGCGCTGGCACGGCCGGTGCGGCGGAAGTTGTCCTGGGTGACCTTCGCGTATTCGCGGGCGACGCCGGCGGACCACTGGAAGATCTTGTACTTGGCGCCGCCCGCGGCCCGGGCCTTGGCGGCGACGCCGTTGTAGACCTTCTCGAAGATGCGCGGTACGGCGGCCATGTACGTGGGCTGCACGACCGGCAGATTCTCGATGATCTTGTCGATGCGGCCGTCGACGGCCGTCACGTGGCCCGCCTCGATCTGCCCGGAGGTCAGCACCTTGCCGAAGACGTGGGCCAGGGGCAGCCAGAGGTACTGGACGTCGTCCTTGCCGATCAGGCCGGTGGCGACCATGGCTTTGGCCAGGTACGACCAGTTGTCGTGGAGCAGCCGGACACCCTTGGGCCGGCCCGTGGTGCCGGACGTGTAGATGAGGGTGGCGAGCTGTTGCGAGGTGATGGACGCGATGCGCTCGTCGACCGCCTCCGGGTGCTTGGCGAGGTGCTCGCGGCCCTTGGCCTCCAGGTCCGCCAGCGAGAGCACCCAGCCCTCGGGGTCCCCTTCGGCGGGCACCGCGTCGGCGGCCTCCATGACCACGACGTGGCGCAGCTTCGGCAGGTCGGCGCGGCGTTCCCGGGCCTTGGCCAGCTGCGCGCCGTCCTCGGCGATCAGCAGCCGGCTCTCGGAGTCGGCGAGGATGAACGCCGACTCGTCGGCGTTGGTGCTGGGGTAGATCGTGGTGACCGCGCCGCCGGCGCACATCACGCCGAGGTCGGAGAGGATCCACTCGACGCGCGTGTTGGAGGCGAGCGCGACCCGGTCCTCCGTCTCCAGGCCGAGGGCGACCAGCCCGGCCGCGATGGCGAAGACCCGCTCCGCCGCCTGGCCCCAGCTGAGGGACTTCCAGTCGTCGGGAGCGCCCTGGCCGCCGGCTGAGGGCACCGGGTACCGGTAGGCCTCCGCATCGGGCGTCGCTGCGACGCGCTCAAGGAAGAGCACCGCCACGGTGGGCGGGCGGTTCTCGAGATAGGTCTTCGTGTCGCTCACGACATCCTCCGGACCGAACCACGCGGGCGTGCGTGGGCGTGGGGCGCTGGGGGCGCTTGGGACTGGCGGGTTTGCAGCCGTTGGCTTTCTGAACTGGCGAGTAACCGTCGAGCAGTGATCAGACTAGAGGCCGTGCGGCGTACGCGTAAGAGCCCGCGAGCGGCCGGTTCATAACGAAACAGGCCCCCGCGCCGGTGCGCGGGGGCCTGTGTGCGCCGGGTGACGCGGCAGTGGCTACTTCTTCTTGGCGCCGGACTCGTCACTGGAGAGGACGGCGATGAAGGCCTCCTGCGGGACCTCCACGGAGCCGACCATCTTCATGCGCTTCTTGCCTTCCTTCTGCTTCTCCAGCAGCTTCCGCTTACGGGAGATGTCACCGCCGTAGCACTTGGCGAGGACGTCCTTGCGGATGGCGCGGATGGTCTCGCGGGCGATGACGCGGGAGCCGATCGCGGCCTGGACGGGGACCTCGAAGGCCTGCCGCGGGATGAGCTCGCGCAGCTTGGCGACGAGGCGCACGCCGTAGGCGTAGGCGGCGTCCTTGTGGCAGACGGCGGAGAAGGCGTCGACCTTGTCGCCGTGCAGCAGGATGTCGACCTTGACCAGGCTGGAGGCCTGCTCGCCGGTGGGCTCGTAGTCGAGGGAGGCGTAGCCGCGCGTCTTGGACTTCAGCTGGTCGAAGAAGTCGAAGACGATCTCCGCGAGCGGGAGGGTGTAGCGGATCTCGACGCGGTCCTCGGAGAGGTAGTCCATGCCGAGGAGGGTGCCGCGGCGCTGCTGGCACAGCTCCATGATCGCGCCGATGAACTCGGTCGGGGCGAGCACCGTGGCCCGCACGACCGGCTCGAAGACGTCCTTGATCTTGCCTTCGGGGAACTCGCTCGGGTTGGTGACGGTGACTTCCTTGCCGTCCTCCAGGACCACCCGGTAGACCACGTTGGGCGCGGTCGCGATCAGGTCCAGGCCGAACTCGCGCTCCAGGCGCTCGCGGACCACGTCCAGGTGCAGCAGGCCGAGGAAGCCGACGCGGAAGCCGAAGCCGAGCGCCGCCGAGGTCTCCGGCTCGTAGACCAGCGCGGCGTCGTTGAGCTGGAGCTTGTCCAGGGCCTCGCGCAGGTCCGGGTAGTCCGAGCCGTCCAGCGGGTACAGGCCCGAGAAGACCATCGGCTTCGGGTCCTTGTAGCCGCCGAGGGCCTCGGTCGCGCCGTTGTGCAGGCTGGTGATGGTGTCACCGACCTTGGACTGACGGACGTCCTTCACGCCGGTGATGATGTAGCCCACCTCGCCGACGCCGATGCCGTCGGCCGGCGTCATCTCCGGGGAGGAGACACCGATCTCCAGCAGCTCGTGGGTGGCGCCGGTGGACATCATCCTGATGCGCTCGCGCTTGTTGAGCTGGCCGTCGACCACACGGACGTACGTCACGACGCCGCGGTACGAGTCGTAGACCGAGTCGAAGATCATCGCGCGGGCGGGGGCGTCCTTGACGCCGACCGGGGCCGGGACGGTGGCGACGACCTTGTCCAGCAGGGCGTCGACGCCCATGCCGGTCTTCGCGGAGACGCGCAGCACGTCGTCGGGGTCGCAGCCGACCAGGTTCGCGAGCTCCTCGGCGAACTTCTCCGGCTGGGCGGCCGGCAGGTCGATCTTGTTGAGGACCGGGACGATCGCGAGGTCGTTCTCCATCGCCAGGTACAGGTTGGCGAGGGTCTGCGCCTCGATGCCCTGGGCGGCGTCCACCAGGAGGATCGTGCCCTCGCACGCGGCGAGGGAGCGCGAGACCTCGTAGGTGAAGTCGACGTGCCCGGGGGTGTCGATCATGTTGAGGATGTGGGTGTTGCCCTGACCCTCGCCCGTGGTGGGCGCCCAGGGCAGCCGCACCGCCTGGGACTTGATCGTGATGCCGCGCTCACGCTCGATGTCCATGCGGTCGAGGTACTGGGCGCGCATCTGCCGCTGGTCGACGACACCGGTGAGCTGGAGCATCCGGTCGGCAAGGGTCGACTTGCCGTGGTCGATGTGCGCGATGATGCAGAAATTGCGGATCAGCGCCGGGTCGGTACGGCTCGGCTCGGGCACGTGGCTGGGGATCGCGGGCACGCAGTGTCCTGATTCTCGGGTCGCAGTCGGAACGAAGTCTGAGGCGAAAGTTCGGATCTCGTCGCCTTCGTCGGCGCGATGTCGGATCTGTACGCAGGCTCCCATGGTCCCATGGACGGGGCAGTGCGCTCGGTTTGGGCTGCCCGGAGGGCGCCTGGTACCCTGGGCAGCTGTGTCTCGTGTGCCCTCTCAGCTCTCGGGACACAGTCGGAAGATAAACCTCTGAACCTGAAAAGGCTCTTTTCGTGGCGAACATCAAGTCCCAGATCAAGCGGAACAAGACCAACGAGAAGGCGCGCCTGCGCAACAAGGCCGTCAAGTCGTCGCTCAAGACCGCGATCCGCAAGGCCCGCGAGGCCGTCCTCGCCGGTGACGTCGAGAAGGCCACCGTGGCTTCCCGCGCCGCCGCGCGTGCGCTCGACAAGGCTGTCTCGAAGGGTGTCATCCACAAGAACGCCGCCGCCAACAAGAAGTCGGCGCTGGCTGCCAAGGTCGCCACCCTCCAGGGCTGAGCTCCCTGATGTGATCGCCGGGTAGGGATCCAGTGGGCCCTCTCTCCCACTCCTGACCGGCACCCCGCTCCGCACACGAAGCGTTCGCCACGCGGGTGCGGAGCAACCGAGAAGTAACCGGAGGCCCCGGCCGCCACTCTTCCCCAGGGTGGTGTCCGGGGCCTTCGCGTTCCCGGGCCCGGCCTCGGGCGGGCGAGCGGGCCTCAGCGGCGCTGGGGGCGGGCGGCGCGGGCCACCGCGACCACCGCCTTCTCCAGGGCGTACTCGGGGTCGTCGCCGCCGCCCTTGACGCCCGCGTCGGCCGCGGCGACCGCGCGCAGGGCGTCCGAGACGCCGTCCGCCGACCATCCCCGCATCTGCTGGCGGACCCGGTCGATCTTCCACGGCGGCATGCCGAGGTCGCGGGCCAGGTCGCCGGGGCGGGCACCGCGCGGGGCCGAGGCCAGCTTGCCGATCGCGCGGACCGCCTGGGCCAGCGCGCTGGTGATCAGGACCGGGGCCACGCCCGTGGCCAGCGACCAGCGCAGGGCTTCCAGGGCCTCCGCCGCCCGCCCCTCGACCGCCCGGTCGGCGACCGTGAAGCTGGAGGCCTCGGCGCGGCCCGTGTAGTAGCGCCCGACGACGGCCTCGTCGATGGTGCCCTCGACGTCCGCGCACAGCTGGGCCGCCGCGCTGGCCAGCTCGCGCAGGTCGCTGCCGATGGCGTCGACGAGAGTCTGGCAGGCTTCCGGGGTGGCCGACCGGCCCAGTGTGCGGAACTCGCCCCGGACGAACGAGAGCCGGTCGGCGGCCTTCGTCATCTTCGGGCAGGCGATCTCCCGGGCACCCGCCTTGCGGGCCGCGTCCAGCAGCCCCTTGCCCTTGGCCCCGCCGGCGTGGAGGAGGACCATGACGATCTCCTCGTAGGGCGCGTCGAGGTAGGCCTTGACCTCCTTGACGGTGTCAGCCGAGAGGTCCTGCGCATTGCGCACGACCAGCACCTTGCGCTCCGAGAAGAGCGAGGGGCTGGCCAGCTCGGCGAGGGTGCCGGGCTGGAGCTGGTCGGAGGTGAGGTCCCGGACGTCGGTGTCGGCGTCGGCGGCGCGGGCGGCCGCCACCACCTCCCGTACGGCGCGGTCGAGCAGCAGCTCCTCCTGGCCCACCGCGAGGGTGAGCGGGGCGAGCGGATCGTCGGTGGGGTTCTTCCTGGTGGCCATCGCCCCCAGGATCCCACGCCGCACCGACAGCGCCCCGCGCCGCGTGCCCGAGAATGTTCGGGTGAACCTGCGACATGTACTCGTCCTGCCCGACCGAGACGCCGCCGAGGAGGTGGCGCAGGAGGTCGTGGACCGCTTCGGACTCTCGGAGGAGCCGCAGCTGGTGCGCGACGCCCTCGCCGGCGAGGACGACGCCGAGGACGCCCAGTGGCTGGTGGTCGTCGAGGACCCGCGGGAACGGCTCGACGCCACCTCACTGGACGACCTCGCCGCCGAGTACGAGGGCTGGCTGGAGGCCCCCTGAGACCCGGGGGCGCTCCGGTCAGGCCTTGCGCACGATCTGGACGTCCAGGGTCACGTCCACGCTCGAACCGATCGCCGCGATCCCCTGCGCCAGCATCGACTGCCAGTTGAGGGTGAAGTCCTCGCGGTGCAGTTCGGCGGTGGCCCGGCAGGCGGCCCGCACCTCGCCCTCCATGCCCGTGCCCAGGCCCAGGTACTGGGTGTCGAGGGTGACCGACCGGCTCACCCCGTGCAGGGTGAGGGCGCCGGCGACGGCCCAGCGGCTGCCGGTGCGGTGGATGAACCGCTCGCTGTAGAACTCCACCGTGGGGTGGCGGGCGGCGTCCAGGAAGTCCCCCGACCGCAGGTGGTCGTCCCTCAGCCGCATCCCCGTGTCGATGCTCGCCGCATCGATGATCACGTGCATGGTGGAGTCCTCCATGCGGTCGGCTATGCGGACCGCCCCGGCGAACGTGTTGAACCGTCCGTGGATCCGGGCCAGCCCGATGTGCCGGGCCGTGAAGCCGATCGACGAATGCGCGGGGTCCAGCTCCCAGTGGCCCGGCTGCGGCAGGACCGGCGGTTCCACCGCGTCGAGGATGATCTCCCCGGTCCCCGGCTGCACCGGGTCGCCCACCAGGGTCACGCCGTGGAACGGGGCGTACCCCTCGGCCGTGACGAGCAGCCGGTACTCCCCCTCGGGCACGGCCGCGGTGAAGCCGCCGAACGGGTCGGTCTCGCCCGTGACGATCTTCCGGCCGATGGGGTCCGTCACCTCGAACGCGGCCTGGCGGACCGGCCTGTGGACCGTGTCGAGGACCCGGTAGCTGAGCAGACGCGCCGTGGGCGGCAGCGTCAGTGTCGCGGATGTGTGCGGGCTGGAACTTCCGGCCGACTCCATCCCCCGTCGGCGACCGAACATGACTGACGCACCCCCGTGCTGTGTGGACTTGGACCGTGCTGGCGAAGACGCATTCGATCATGCTGTCGGGTTGTGGGCAAACAGAGTGGTCGCGCCCGGTATGCCCACGACCGATCCGGCGCCTGTTGGCCGGAAAAGCACGCATCCGGACGCCGGTCCCGCTGACGGCGATCGAACCGTCGGTGTCCGTGCGCAACACCGTGGCCCCCACCGCCCGCAGGCGTGCGAGCGTACCGGGCGCGGGGTGTCCGTAGCGGTTTTTTGTACCGACCGGAACAATCGCGAGCCGTGGCCGGATCCGGTCGTGCAGTGCGGGATCCTGGTGTGCGGATCCGTGGTGGGCGACCTTGAGGACGTCGACCGGACCGAGGTCCGGACGGCCCCTCAGCAGGGCCTGCTGCGCCGGTGGTTCGAGGTCTCCCAGCAGGAGCAGGGTCAGCCCCGCGCGGCGGACCAGCAGGACCACGCTGGCGTCGTTGGGACCCTCCGGGGGCGGCCCGGCGGCCGGCGGCCACAGCACCTCCCACTCCAGGGGTCCGGCCCGGCGCCGCTCCCCCTGGACCGCGTGGACGACCGGCACGCCGGCCTCCCGCGCGACCCGGTGGACGAACGCGGCCTGTGCGGGCGGCTCCTGCAGCCCCGTCGCCTGGATCAGCCCCACCGAGCGCCCGCGCAGCACCCCGGACAGGCCTCCCACGTGGTCGGCGTGGAAGTGCGTCAGCACCAGCATCGGCACCCGTCGCACGCCGAGGGCGCGCAGGCAGCCGTCCACGGGCCCGGGCTCCGCGCCCGCGTCCACCACCACGGCCTCCCCGGGGCCGACGGCGAGCACGGCGGCGTCCCCCTGCCCCACGGCGCACTGCACGTAGCCCCAGTCGGGCGGGGGCCAGCCGGTGACCGTGCGGGTGAGCTGCGGCGGCCTCAGCACGGCGAGCACGAGGAGCAGTGCCAGGACGGTGCACAGCCGGCGCCGTCGGCGTGAGCGGGCACCGGCCCGGACCGCGACCACGAGGACAGCGGTGGCCGCGGCCAGCAGCAGGCCGCCGGTGAGTCCGCCGGGCCAGGCCAGCTCGGCCCCCGGGAACCCGGCGCCGGTCCGGGCCACGGCCGCGATCCATCCGGCGGGCACCCCGGCGCACCGGGCGAGCAGCTCCGCCGCGGGCATCCACAGCGGCGCCACCGCCAGCGCGGCGAACCCGAGGACCGTGGCCGGTCCGGCGGCGAGCTCCGCGAGCAGGTTGCACGGCACCGCCACCAGGCTGACCCGGGCGGCGAGCACGGCGACCACGGGGGCGCACACCGCCTGGGCGGCAGCGGCGGCGGCCAGGGCGTCGACGAGCCGGGGTCCCGCCCCGCGCCCGAGCAGGGCCCGGCTCCAGCGCGGGGCGAGGGTGAGCAGCGCCCCGGTGGCCAGGACGGAGAGCAGGAAGCCGTAACTGCGGGCCAGCCACGGGTCGTAGAGCACCAGGAGCAGCACGGCGGCCCCCAGGGCGGGGATCAGGGACCTGCGCCGCCCGGTGGCGATGGCCAGCAGGGTGACCGACCCGCAGGCCGCGGCGCGCAGCACGCTCGGCTCGGGCCGGCACACCACCACGAAGGCCAGCGTGAGGGCGGCCCCGCACAGCGCGGTCGCCCGCAGCGAGAGCCCGAGCCGGGGTGCCAGCCCGCGCCGCTCCGCCCGCTGGGCGCTGCCCGGGGGACCGATCAGCAGGAACAGCACCACCGTCAGGTTCGACCCGGAGACGGCCAGCAGGTGCAGCAGGTCCGTGGCCCGGAAGGCCTCGTGGAGGTCGGCCGGGACCCTGGAGGTGTCCCCGACGACCAGCCCCGGCAGCAGGGCCCTGGCGTCCGGCGCCAGCCCCTCGGTCGCCTCGCGCAGGCCCGCCCGCAGCCGTCCCGCGACGCGCTGGGCGGCATTCGGACCGCCCGTCACCCGGGGCGGGGCGTCACTCGCCGGGCGCAGCACCGCGACGGCCCGCTCCCCGTTCCTCCCGGGGCCCGCGCGGGCGACCACCACCAGCCGTGTGGAGGGCTGCAGCCGGGCCCACTCCGCGTGCGCGGCCAGGACCCGGACGGGCGTCCGGACCCGTGTGCTCCGCCCGTCGGGCCCGGTCACCCGGCCGACCACCGCGTCCAGCACCACCACCGGCGGTCCGCTCCCGCTCCGGGAGGTGCGCGGATCGGAGGCGACGGTGAGCTCGGCGAGCACCCGGGCGTGCTGCCGTGCCAGCCCGGCGACCGGGCCGGCCCGCGCCTCGGCCTGGTCGAGCCCCGCCACGGCCGCCCCGGCGGCCGCGCAGAGCAGGGCCGCGGCCACCGCGGGGGCGGTCCCCCACCGCGGTCCCGTGCGCCGCCCCGCGACGAGCAGGAGCAGGCCCGCCCCGGTGACGGCCAGGGCCACCCCGGCGGCGGCAAGGCCGGCCGGCGCGTCCAGTGCGAGAGCGGCCGCCGCCCAGGCGGCCACGGCGGGGACGGCGATCCGCAGGTCCGGCGGAGCGCCCGGCTCTTCGGGGCGGTTCACGGCCGCACCAGCCCGCGCAGCTCGGCGAAGCGGCGCTCGCCGATCCCGTCGACCTGCCGGAGCTCCTCCACCGAGCGGAAGCCCCCGCGGGCCGTGCGGAAGTCGACGATGTGCTGGGCCAGGACGGGCCCCACCCCCGGCAGGCCGTCGAGCTGCGCGACCGTGGCGGACGCCAGGCTGAGCGGGCCGGCGGCCGTCCCGCTCACGGCGCCGCCCGCGGCCCCGCCCGACGATGCGGCCGCGAGCCCGCCGGGCGGTGGCTGGACGGGGACTCCGACCAGCAGGTGTTCGCCGTCGAGGAGCACCCGGGCGCGGTTGAGCCCGGTGGTGTCGGTGCCCGGGCGCACTCCGCCGGCGGCCGCCAGCGCGTCCTCCACCCGCGAGCCCACGGGCAGCCGCCGCACCCCGGGCTCCCGCACCTTCCCCCCGACGTCCACCACGATCCGTGCCGTGGCAGCGGCCGCACCCGGCCCGGCCGGCGGCCCGGCGGAGGCCGTCGCGCCGGCCGGGACCACGCCGGGGGCGACCACCGCCGGAACGGTCACCTCCTGCGGCCGGGAGGTCCAGAACTGCTGCCCTGCGAAGCCGACGGCGACGACCAGCACCACCCCGACGGCGGCCACCGTGCGCGGCTCGACCCCGCAGCGGGCCTGCAGCCACAGCGGCAACCGTTCCCGTACGGCCAGGCTCCGCCCGGACACCGGGGTCACGACGGCCTGCCGGCCCGGCGGCTCCCCGGGCTCCTCCCCCACGGGCGGCGCCGCCGGCGGCCCCACCCCACCCACCGGAGGCTCCGCGAACACCTCCACCGGAGGCGGAGGCGGAGGCGGGCCGGGCGCCGGAGCCACCGGACCCGTGGGAGGCGGCTCGGGGTCGTCCGCGTCCACCTGGCGCGGCACGGGAGGCCGCGCGGGGGCTCGGCCCACCGGATGCGGTCCGCCGCCGAGCAGGGCTTCGGCCCTCCGCAGCACCTCCCCCGGATCCGGCCGCGGCCGGGGAGGCCCCGGCGGCTGCGGGCGCTGCCGTGGATAGGCGAGTTCGCCGCGGAGGCGGGGACGGCCGCGGCGGAGACGCAGGCGGCCGTCGGAGTGCGGGGTGCGAACCGGGCCACCACCGGCGCCGGCGCGGCCCGGGCCACCACCAACGACGGCGCCCGAAGGGTGTCGAGTACGCATGCGAAGAGTCATGCGACGACCGTAGGGGCCGTCCCGGATCCCCGTTCGGAACCTTCAATTCCGGTGGATTGCTGCCCCGTTGTGGATAACCGCGCCACTCGTTCCGGTGATCAGCGGGGCGAGACGACCGCCGCGAGCAGCCCCGGGCCCGTGTGTGCGCCGATCACCGCACCGACCTCGCTCACGTGCAGTTCCACCAGGCCGGGAATCCGCTCGCGGAGCCGCTCCGCGAGCTTCTCGGCCCGCTCGGGAGCCGCGAGATGGTGCACCGCCACGTCGACGGCGGCGGAGCCCGCACGCTCGACGGCCAGCTCCTCCAGGCGCGCGATGGCCTTGGACGCCGTGCGCACCTTCTCCAGCATCTCGATCCGCCCGCCGTCCAGCGTCAGCAGGGGCTTCACGGCCAGGGCCGACCCGAGGAGGGCCTGCGCGGCTCCGATCCGGCCGCCGCGGCGGAGGTAGTCGAGGGTGTCGACGTAGAAGTAGGCGGCCATGTCCGCCGCCCGCTTCTCGGCCGCGGCGACGGCCTCGTCCACGGAGCCCTCGGCCTCGGCCACCTCCGCGGCGGCCAGCGCGCAGAAGCCGAGGGCCATGGCGACCATGCCCGTGTCGACGACACGGACGGGCACGGGCGCCGTCCGGGCGGCGACCACGGCGGCGTCGTAGGTGCCGGAGAACTCGGAGGACAGGTGCAGGCTGACGATGCCGGTCGCCCCGGCGTCCGCCGCCTCGCGGTAGGCACGGACGAACTGCTCGGGGCCGGGCCGCGAGGTCGTGACCGACCGGCGCTTCTGCAGGGCGACGGCCAGGCTGCGCGCCGAGATCTCGGTGCCCTCCTCCAGCGCCTCCCCGCCCAGCACCACGGTGAGCGGGACGGCCGTGATCCCGTGCCGCTCCATGGCCGGCCGGGGCAGGTAAGCCGTGGAATCGGTGACGATGGCGACATGGCGGGACATGAGGCGGAGGTTACCGCCCGCCGGGGCCGGACGGCAGCCTGGCCCCGGCATGAATCCTCCCCCACCTCACCGGCCCCCGGGCCCCCACCCGCCACACAGCCGGGGACGCGTCCGTACACGCGGCCGGGAGCCGTTCACCGGCCGCCGGAGGGGACGACCTCGGAGCGGCCCTCGGACGGGGTCACGCGGGCGTCAGAAGGCACTCAGGAGGCCTTGGGGCGGCCACCGAGCCGCCCCTCTCCACCGCGCCCCAGGCCCCCGGACCCTCAGGTCGTGGTCTCCGGGCGCGGCGCCTTCTGCCAGGGGTACTGGGGCTGCGGCGCGGGCGCGTCCAGAGCAGGCCGCTGCCGCTCCTCGCCCCGTCCCGCCGAGGCCTGCGCCGTACCCGCGGCCCCCGGGGCCTGGGCGGCATCCGCCGCGGATCCGCTCGCCGGCGCCTGTGCGGCCGCCTGCGCGGCGTCCCAGGCCGCCGCGACCTCCGCCAGCTCGTCCACCTGCGGCTCCCGCTGCCAGTCCCGCAGCGCCCCGGACTCCATCCGGATCTGCTCCGACAGCGAGGACAGCTCGTCCTCCGCGAAACGGCTCGCGCGGTCGCGCGCGGCCCACCGCAGCGAGTCGGCGGCCTGCGTGATCTTGGCCGTACGTTCCCGCAGGTCGGGCATGCGCTCCCCGATCCGCTGCCGGTCCGGATCCTGCTCCAGCATCTTCAGCTCGTCGTCCAGATCGCGTCCGTGCGCGCTCAGTCGCTCGAACAGCATGATCGATTCCTTGAGCGAGGCGTCCACGCGCGCCCCCTCCTGCAGCGCCTGCTGCGTCGAGCGCATCGACGTCCGCAGGTCCAGCCGCAGCTGCGCCAGTGCACCCGCGACCCCGACCTGGCCGAAGCTCTTGGCCCGCAGGGTCGTGTCCTCGACCGTCCTGCGCGCCTGCGAGATCGTCCGGTCCACCCCCCGCTTGGTGGCCTTGGCCACCTTCACGGTGGCGTACCCCAGGCCGAGGAAGGTGATGAGCACCATCAGCGCGAAGATGATCAACGCGGCCTCCATGAGTGTCCCTTCCCCGGTCCCCGCTGACTCTTGTCCGTCCCCTCCACCGTAAACGCCGCGGGCAGGCCAGGGGTTCCATTCGAACCCCCAACCTGCCCGTACGGGATCTCCCCGATGCCGGGGCAGCGCCTTCCGGCGGCTCAGACGACGATGTTCACCAGCTTCGGAGCGCGCACGATGACCTTGCGGATCTCCGCGCCGCCCAGCGCCGCGACGACCGCCGCGTCGTTGACCGCCAGCTGCTCCAGGTCGGCCTCCGAGATCGCCGGCGAGACCTCCAGACGGGCCTTGACCTTGCCCTTGACCTGCACGACGCAGGTCACGGTCTCGTCCACGACGTAGGCCGGGTCCGCCACCGGGAAGTCCTGGTGGACGACCGACTCGGTGTGGCCCAGCCGGTGCCACAGCTCCTCCGCGATGTGCGGGGCCAGCGGGGCGACCAGCAGCACCAGGCGCTCCGCCACGGACCGCTCCAGCGGCCGGCCGGCCTTCGTCAGCGCGTTGTTCAGCTCGGTGATCTTCGCGATGGCGGTGTTGAAGCGCAGGCCTGCCAGGTCCGCCCCGGCCCCGTCGATGGCCTTGTGCAGGGCACGCAGCGTGTCCTCGCCCGGCTCGGCGTCGACGACGGTGACCGCGCCGGTCTCCTCGTCCACGATGTTGCGCCACAGGCGCTGCAGCAGGCGGTACTGGCCGACGACGGCCCGGGTGTCCCACGGACGGGAGACGTCCAGCGGGCCCATCGCCATCTCGTACAGGCGCAGGGTGTCCGCGCCGTACTCCTCGCAGATCTCGTCGGGCGTGACGGCGTTCTTCAGGGACTTGCCCATCTTGCCGTGCTCGCGCCTGACCTGCTTGCCCTCGTGGAAGTAGGCGCCGTCGCGCTCCTCCACCTCGGCCGCCGGGACGTACACGCCGCGCTCGTCGGTGTAGGCGTACGCCTGGATCATGCCCTGGTTGAACAGCTTGTGGAACGGCTCCGCCGAGGACACGTGGCCCAGGTCGAACAGCACCTTCGACCAGAACCGGGCGTACAGCAGGTGCAGCACCGCGTGCTCGGCGCCGCCCACGTACAGGTCGACACCGCCGTGCGGGGCGCCCTCGCGCGGACCCATCCAGTACTGCTCGATCTCCGGGTCGACCAGCGCGGACGCGTTGTTCGGGTCCAGGTAGCGCAGCTCGTACCAGCAGGAACCGGCCCAGTTGGGCATGGTGTTGGTCTCGCGGCGGAAGGAGCGGACACCGCGGCCGTCGCCCAGGTCCAGCTCGACGTTCACCCACGCCTCGTTGCGCGACAGCGGGGTCTCCGGCCGGGAGGCCGCGTCGTCGGGCTCGAAGGTGCGCGGCGAGTAGTCCTCGACCTCGGGCAGCTCCAGCGGCAGCATCGACTCGGGCAGGGCGTGCGCGACGCCGTCCTCGTCGTAGACGATCGGGAAGGGCTCGCCCCAGTACCGCTGGCGGCTGAACAGCCAGTCGCGCAGGCGGAAGTTGACGGTGCCCTCGCCGATGCCGCGGCCGGCCAGCCACTCGGTGATGGCGGCCTTGGCCTCGACGACGCCCAGGCCGTCCAGCGAGATGCCCTCGCCGGCCGAGTTGACCAGCTTCGCGTCGTAGGAGACGAAGGCGTCCTCCCACGCGGCCGGGTCGGTGCCGCGGCCGTCGGTGGGCTCGACCACGCAGCGGATCGGCAGCTCGAAGGCGCGCGCGAACTCGAAGTCGCGGGCGTCGTGGGCCGGGACGGCCATGATCGCGCCGGTGCCGTAGCCCATCAGCACGTAGTCGGCGATGAAGACCGGGACCTTCTCGCCGCTGACCGGGTTGACCGCGTACTCGCCGGTGAAGACGCCGGTCTTGTCCTTGGCCTCGGCCTGGCGCTCGACGTCCGACTTGGAGGCGGCCTGCTTGCGGTAGGCGGCCACGGCCTCGGCGGGCGTGGCGTGACCGCCCGTCCACACGTCGTGGGTGCCCTCGGGCCAGGCGGCCGGAACGAACTTCTCGACCAGCGGGTGCTCGGGGGCCAGGACCATGTAGGTGGCGCCGAACAGGGTGTCGGGGCGGGTGGTGAAGACGGTGATCGCCTCGTCGCCCAGCGCGAAGTCGACGCGCGCGCCCTCGCTGCGGCCGATCCAGTTGCGCTGCTGCAGCTTGATGGCCTCGGGCCAGTCCAGCGCGTCCAGGTCGTCCAGCAGGCGGTCCGCGTAGGCCGTGATGCGCATGTTCCACTGGCTCAGGCGGGACTTGAACACCGGGAAGTTGCCGCGCTCGGAGCGGCCGTCCGCGGTGACCTCCTCGTTGGCCAGTACGGTGCCCAGCCCGGGGCACCAGTTGACCGGCGCGTCGGAGGCGTAGGCCAGCCGGAAGCCGTTCAGGACGTCGGCCCGCTCGGCGGCGGTCAGCGCGCTCCAGGCACGGCCGCCGGGGACCTCGCGGGAGCCGTCCTCGAAGCCGGCGACCAGCTCGGTGATCGGGCGGGCCTTCTGCGCGTCGGCGTCGTACCAGGAGTTGTAGATCTGCAGGAAGATCCACTGGGTCCACTTGTAGTAGTCCGGGTCGATCGTCGCGAACGACCGGCGCTTGTCGTGGCCCAGGCCCAGCCGGCGCAGCTGGACCTTCATGTTCTCGATGTTCGCCTCGGTGGACACCCGCGGGTGAGTGCCGGTCTGCACGGCGTACTGCTCGGCCGGCAGGCCGAAGGCGTCGAAGCCCAGGGTGTGCAGGACGTTGTGGCCGGTCATCCGCTGGTGGCGGGCGAAGACGTCGGTGGCGATGTACCCCAACGGGTGGCCCACGTGCAGGCCGGCGCCGGACGGGTAGGGGAACATGTCCATGATGAACTTCTTGGGCCGCGCGACCACCGCGGGGTCCCCGGCCAGGTCACCGGTCGGGTTCGGCGCCTCGTAGGTGCCCTGCGCGTCCCATACGTCCTGCCAGCGTGCCTCGATGTCGGCGGCCATGGCAGCCGTGTAACGGTGCGCCTCGGCCACCTCGGGGGCCGGGGTGTTCGTCTCGCTCATGATTCCTGAAGCTCCATCGATCGTCTCTGCCGTCTCTGCCTGCCCAAACGAAAAAACCCCTCGCACAGGAGGGGGCGCCGCGCCGAGGCCGACCGTCTCGAAGGGTCGGTACTGATCAGCGCGGCTCGGTAAGCAGAAGGCGTACGGCACGCATGGCGTCAGGGTACCGCAGCGGCCCCGGCCGCCGCCCGGTCGCTCCACCTGACGGCACAACGAGAAAGCGGGCCACCCGATCCGGGTGGCCCGCTTCTTCACTGTGGAGCTAAGGAGAATTGAACTCCTGACCTCCTGCATGCCATGCAGGCGCTCTACCAACTGAGCTATAGCCCCTTGCCCTGCCTGCCGCTTCGGTTTCCCTTGCCGGTTCCCCTTGGCGACGTCCCAAACATTACACGGTCATGGCCCTGGTCCAAAAATCGGTTTCCGCCGACCGAAGGCCATGTCCGTTTTGGGGCTGTTCGTCACGCTCTCGCGAACTGGTAGAACCGCTTGAGCGTGCAGTGCTCGTCCAGCAGCCGACCGTAGATCGGCTCCCCCTCCAGCTCCCGGTACGTCTCGATCGGGTCGCCTTTTATGATCAGCGCCCGCGCGCATTCCTCGCACCAGTACTGGTAGTCGGGGTTGACCGGGTCCATGTCCCGGACGATCGGCGTGCCGTTGTTGCACCAGTCGCACCGGCGCCGGTGTGCACCCATCCGTCAGCGACTCCCTCCCGCGTCGGGCCGTCGACTCCCCCTCCGGCTGTCCGATTCTGCCACGCCGGTGCGGGCCAGGTCAGCAAACGCAAAGGGTACAAAAGCAAGGATCCCGCCCCCTGTTGGGGACGGGATCCTGATTGTGGAGCTAAGGAGAATTGAACTCCTGACCTCCTGCATGCCATGCAGGCGCTCTACCAACTGAGCTATAGCCCCGCTCTCCGCTGCGCTTCCCCCGTCTCCGGTGTTCTTCGCTGCGAACAAGAAGAACTCTAGCCTGCGACCAGCCGGAAAGTGAAATCCGGGTCCGGGCCGCGCCACGGGAAGCGACAGGGAGCCGTTCAGTCGTCGTCGCCGAGCACCGGTTCCGGCAGCGTGCCGGCGTTGTGCTCCAGCAGCCGCCAGCCTCGCACGCCCTCGCCGAGCACCGACCAGCAGCAGTTGGAGAGCCCGCCCAGGCTCTCCCAGGACCGGGCTTCGAGGCCCAGCAGCCGGCCGATCGTCGTGCGGATGGTGCCGCCGTGGCTGACCACGACGAGCGTGCCGCCCCGCGGCAGCCGGCCGGTGTGGTCCAGGACCACGGGTGCGGCGCGGTCGGCGACCTCGGTCTCCAGCTCACCGCCGCCGCGGCGAACCGGTTCGCCGCGCTTCCACGCCGCGTACTGCTCGCCGTACTTCTCGACGATCTCCTCGTGCGTCAGGCCCTGCCACTCGCCGGCGTACGTCTCGCGCAGCGCGGCGTCGTGCGTCACGGCCAGGCCCGTGACGGCGGCCAGCTCGGCCGCGGTGGCCGCGGCCCGCTTGAGGTCGGAGGCCACGATGGCGTCCGGCTTCAGCGAGGCGAGCAGCCGGGCGGAGCGGCGCGCCTGCGCCAGGCCCGTCTCGGTCAGCTCGATGTCCGTGGAGCCCTGGAAGCGCCGCTCCAGGTTCCACGAGGTCTGGCCGTGCCGCCACAGGACGATCTTCCGGCCGGAGCGGCCCGAGGTGCTCGCGCTCAGAACAGATCACCGTCCAGCTCGTCGTCGCCCTGCGCCTCGCGGAGCTTGGCGTGCTCCTCGGCCTTGCCGATCGTGAGCTTGGCGTCCTCGGGGAGCTCGATCTCGGGGCAGTCCTTCCACAGGCGCTCCAGCGCGTAGAAGACGCGCTCCTCGCTGTGCTGGACGTGGACGACGATGTCGACGTAGTCGAGCAGGATCCAGCGGGCGTCGCGGTCGCCCTCGCGGCGCACCGGCTTGGCGCCGAGCTCCTTCAGCAGGCGCTCCTCGATCTCGTCGACGATCGACTTGACCTGGCGGTCGTTGGGCGCCGAGGCGAGCAGGAAGGCGTCGGTGATCGACAGCACGTCGCTGACGTCGTACGCGATGATGTCGTGCGCGAGCCGGTCGGCCGCGGCCTGGGCGGCGGTGGTGATGAGCTCGATGGAGCGGTCCGTGGCGGTCACTGGCCATGCTTTCGGGTTGGCGGGCAGATCCTTACAAGGGTCTCATGTACCGCCGACGGCGCCCGCGCGGAATGTTCCGCACGGGCTCGGGCCCGCCCCGGGACGGGCCCGAGCCCCGGTCAGGACGGCTTGTAGTCCTTGCCCAGGATCACCACGACCTCGGCGTTCACGACGCCGTCCGCCTTCTTCACGACCGTCTCGGGAAGCCCCAGCGTCTTGGCGACGTCGATCGCCCGCTCGCGCTGCGCGTCGTCCTGGTAGGTGATCTGCGTGGTGCCGGCCGTCTTGTCGGCCTTGCCTCCGTCGACGAAGGTGTAGCCGCCGTTCTTCAGCGCCGCCATGGCCGCGACCTGCGTCTTCTCGTCGCCGGTGGCGTCCTTGAGGCCGACGCGCGGGGAGGCGCCGGGCTGCGACGCGGCCGCGGATCCGCCCAGGACCTCCTTGACGACCTTCGTGTTGGCCTCGTCCGTGAGCCTGCCGTCCGCCTTCACCGTGAGGAGGTCGGTGCGGTGGTCGCCCACCTTGGCGTGCTCGGCCAGCCGGGCCAGCAGCGCGCCGAGGGTCTGCGCGTTCAGGGCCGGGTCGAGGATCTGCCCGATGCTCTCGACCGTCACCGCGGCGGCCTTGGGGTCGCTGGGCACCTTGCGCAGGACCGCGAGGAGCACCTTCCCCAGCCGCTCCAGCTGCTTGGCCTCCGGCTCGCCCTGGCCGCGGTACGTGGCGTAGGCCACCGCCATCGGGCCGCTCAGGCTCTGCTTCTGGCCCTGGCCCACGGCGGGCGCCTTGGCCGCGTCGTCGGCCGGGACGGCGGTGTCGGTGTCGACCTCGATGCCGCCGACCAGCTCGACCAGGTTCTCCAGGAAGGGGGTGTCCAGGCGCCAGGTGCCGCCGATGCCGGTGCCCAGTACGGCGTCCAGGGCCTCACGGGTGCCGAGGCCGCCCTCCTCGACCGCCTTGCCGAGCGGGACGGCGGTCCCGTCCTGGCTGCTGACGGAGAGGTTGTTCGGCAGGAGGACGGTGGCGCCCCGCTTGGTGGTGACGTTGTCGACGAGCAGCGCGGAGGAGGTGCCGCCCTTCTTGGTGTTGTGCACGTGCACGACGATCATGTCGCGCTTCTGCGCGCCCGCGTCGGCGGCCTGCGCGGGCTTCGTGGAGCCGGGGCCGTCGAGGAAGGGCAGCTTGCCCGCGTACCAGAGGTAGCCGAGTCCGCCGACGACGAACAGGGCGAGGACGACGATCAGCGCGACCACGCGGTTGCGGCCGCGGCGGCGGGCCTCCTCGCGGCGCTCGGTACGGCTCTCGGTGAACTTCAGCCAGTCGATGACGTCCTCGGAGTCCTCGTCCGGCTGGTCGATGAAGGCGAACATCTCCGTGCGGTAGTCACGGTCGTCCGCCCCGGCCTCCGGCCGGCGCGGCTCGGGGACCTGTCCGGCGGGCCGCTCCCCGGGGGCCTGGGGACCGGGGGCCTGCGAGTGGGGCGCCTGGGGGTGGGGCGCCTGCTGCTCGGGAACCGCCTGCTCGGGGGCCGTCTGCTGCGGGATCCACTGCTGCGTCTGCTGCTGGACCTGCTGCGGCTCGTACCCGTAGGAGGGCTGCTGCGGGTACTCCTGCCGGCCGTAGTCCTGGGGCTGCTGCGGGTAGTACTCCTGCTGCGGCTGCGCGTACCCCTGGTGGTCGTAGCCGTACTGCTGCTCGTACGCGGAGGCCGGCCCGGCGGGCGCCTGGCCGTACACGGGCCGGCCGTACGCGTCGTAGCCGATGAGCTGCTGCTGCTCGTGCGCGGCATACGGGTCGTACGGATCCTGTCGGTCGTTCACCGCGGGGCCCCTCTCTCCGGAAGCTCAGGCTCCCCGGTACAGCTCACGCTTGTCGATGTAGCGCACCACGCCGTCCGGCACCAGGTACCAGACGGGATCCCCCTTCGCGACCCGCGCACGGCAGTCCGTGGACGAGATCGCCAGCGCGGGCACCTCGACGAGGGAGACGCCGCCCTCGGGCAGCCCGTCGTCGGTGAGCACGTGGCCCGGCCGGGTGACGCCGATGAAGTGGGAGAGCGAGAAGAGCTCGTCGGCGTTCCGCCAAGTCAGGATCTGTGCGAGGGCGTCGGCACCCGTGATGAAGAACAGGTCGGCGTCGTCGTTCAGCGCCTTGAGGTCCCGCAGCGTGTCGATCGTGTACGTCGGCCCGCCGCGGTCGATGTCGATGCGGCTGACCGAGAACTGGGGGTTCGACGCCGTGGCGATGACCGTCATCAGGTAGCGGTCCTCGGCGGGCGAGACCGCACGCTGGGACTTCTGCCACGGCTGACCCGTCGGCACGAACACCACCTCGTCGAGGTGGAAAAGGGCGGCCACCTCGCTGGCGGCCACCAGGTGTCCGTGGTGGATCGGGTCGAATGTCCCGCCCATCACTCCGAGCCGGCGCTTGACCGGACCGGTAGGCATTTCCTGCTCTCCCATGAGCGCAGAGCCTACTGGCCCGGCGGACCGGTCCGACTAGCGGTCGCGGTTCAGGCGCGTGGTGATCCAGAGCATCAGCATCAGGATGACGAACGCGGCGCCGCCGGTCAGGTAGGGGTTGAGGCTTTCGTGGTTGCCGCCGTGCTGCTCGGCCCCCTCCGAGGCGAGGACGACCAGGTTGTGGGCGGTGGAGGACAGGCTCATCAGGCAGGTACCTATCGAGTCGGGGAGCGGGCGGAGACTTCGCTCACATCGTATGCGGGTGCCCGGGGCACGCTCGCGCCGACTCAGGCGTTGGAGAGGATAGACGCAGGGTCGGGAAGGTCGACAAGGGGAGGGCGCTATGACGGAGACGGGATTCGAGAAGGCACCGACACGGGACCGCAGGAGGTTCCCCGGTATCTCCTCACGGGCGTACGAACACCCGGCGGACCGCTCCGCCCTGGTGGCGCTGCGCAGGCTGAGCGGTTTCGACACGGTGTTCAAGGCCCTGAGCGGGCTGCTCCCGGAGCGGAGCCTGCGGCTGCTGTTCCTGTCGGACTCGGTGCGGGTGGGCGAGACGCAGTTCCCGCACCTGTACGCGATGCTCCGGGACGCCTGTTACATCCTGGACCTGGAGAAGGTCCCGCAGATGTACGTGCAGCAGGACCCGCGGCCCAACGCGATGTGCATCGGGCTGGACGAGCCGATCATCGTGGTGACCACGAGCCTCGTCGAGCTGCTCGACGAGGAGGAGATGCGGGCGGTCGTCGGCCACGAGGTGGGCCACGCGCTGTCGGGGCACTCGGTGTACCGCACGATCCTGCTGTTCCTGACCAACCTGGCGCTGAAGGTGGCGTGGATCCCGCTGGGCAACGTGGCGATCATGACGATCGTGACCGCGCTGCGGGAGTGGTTCCGCAAGTCGGAGCTGTCGGCCGACCGGGCCGGGCTGCTGGTGGGCCAGGACGTGACGGCCTCGATGCGCGGGCTGATGAAGCTGGCGGGCGGCAACCACCTCCACGAGATGAACGTGGACGCCTTCCTGGAGCAGGCCGACGAGTACGAGAAGGGCGGCGACCTGCGGGATTCCGTGCTGAAGATCCTCAACATGCTGCCCCGTACGCACCCCTTCACCACGGTCCGGGCGGCCGAGCTGAAGAAGTGGTCGGAGAGCCGGGACTACCAGCGGATCATGGACGGCCACTACCCGCGCCGCGACGAGGACAAGGACACCTCGGTCACGGACTCCTTCCGGGAGTCGGCCGCCCACTACGCCGACTCGGTGCGCACCAGCAAGGACCCGCTGTTCAAGCTGGTCGGCGACATCGCGGGCGGCGCGGCCGACATGGGCGGCAGGCTGCGCGACAAGTTCACGGCGGCGGCGGGCGGCGCGGCCGCGCCCGGGAAGGACAGGAGCGCCGACTCCGGCGGCTCCGAGGGCACGGCCGACGGGGCTACCGGGCGGGGCTGACCACAGCGGGCGGCTGCGGCACGGCCGGCGCGGACGGTGTCGCGAGGACGCCGCACAGCCCTGCCGCGCGCCGCGGCCGGCCGTCGGCGTACGGATCGCTCGCGGCCGGGCCCACGGTGGTGGGGGCCGCGCCGGCCAGGAGCGGGCGGAATCCCGCGGCGGGGTCGGCCGAGCAGTCCTGCGGTCCGGCCATGACGTAGGCCGAGGCCAGTTCCAGCCTGCGGGCGGCCAGGTCCTCCCGGTCGAACCGCAGCCGCAGCTCGCGCCGCACGGTGAACAGCGAGGCCCCGTCCGCCGCGGCCGGGACGCCGGTGGCCGGCCGCACGGCGTACACGAAGGTGTGGTCGGTGGTGACCTCCAGGACGTCCGAGGTCACCTCCTCGAAGGAGAGGGTTCCGCTCACCCGGACCCGGGGGTCGGCCATCACGGCGGTGCCCGCGTCGAAGCGGACCAGCCAGCCGGTGGCCGCGTGCCGGCCGTCCCCGGACGGCGAGGTCATGCTGCGGTCGAACTGCTCCGTCTGGTCCGGGTCGAGCAGGACGCGCACCGGGCGGACCGCCGTCCCGGCCAGCACGTCGGGGTCCAGGGAGGACTGCACCAGGTAGTCCTTGGCGATGGACAGCGCGGTGACGATCTGCACGTCGGTGAAATGGTGCGTGCGCCGCACGGCGGGCAGGGTGATCCCGGCCGCCCCGACCCGGTAGTCGGCCGCGGGGCTCTTCGCGTACAGCTCGGGCGGGAGCCCGCCGGGCACGGCGGTCGTCGGGGCGAGCGGCACCACGGTGCTGGTGAGCGCCTGGGCGGGTCCCCCGGGCGGGGGCAGGTAGGGGCTGCGCAGCCCCATGTAGACGGCGAAGGCGAAGGCCGTGGCGATGAGCAGCACGAGCAGCATGCCCTGCCGGGCGCCCCGGCCGGGGGTGCTGGTCCGGGGTGCGCTGCCGCCGGACCAGAGGGACCGGCTGCGGACGGCCCGGGCGTGCTCGCCCATGCGTTCCTGGGCGGAGTACTCCTGGAGCCGGGCGGCCCGGACGAAGTCCTCGTCGAACACCACCGAGCGGTAGTCGTCGTCGCCGTCGGGGGTTCCGTCGGGTGGATCTCCTGGTACGGCCATCGCTTCTCCCCGCTGTCCCCGCTTCAGAGAAGCCCCCGGCTGATGCGAACGCGCGTGGGGTCGTACTTTCAGGGTTGGCGGACTGAGGGGTAGGTAAACGCACCGACGCCGGTGACTTCCCGTCCGGGTGTACTGGCGGGCGCCGGTGCGGGGTCGGAGTCGCCCGCGGCGCTGCGGTAGACGGCGCTGAAGGCGAGCGCCACCATGCCGAGGCCCATCACGAAGGCGAGGACCCAGGCGACCGGGCGCAGCCAGGGCGAGCGGCCCCGGTACGGGCGCAGGCTGCCGCCGTAGGGGCCGTAGGGGTGGTGGCCGCCGCGGTCGTGGTCCCAGCCGTGGTCCCAGCCGTGCTCGTCGGCGTCGTACCCGTCGGGATGGCCGTAGCCGTAGGCGTCGTAGTCGTCGTCGCCGGTCCAGCCGCCGGGGACGGCACGGGCTGCTTCCGCCTCGGCGTGCGCCCGGTCGGCCGCCCGCTGGCGCTCGGCGGCACTCGGTTCATGGATCTCAGCGTTCCGGACGAAGGCCTCGTCGAACACCACGGAGGCGAAGTCCTTGTCCGCGCCTCCGCGGTCGTCGTCGGGCTCTCCGCCGTCCGGGAACGGCTTGCCCCCCACGTCGTCCGGCACGGGACCAGCGTAGACCTGGGGGGCGTCTTTGGGCAGGGTGTACGCCGATTCCGGCCACACCGTGTTCGTCGGTCGGTTACCGGATGTGACCGTCGCCGGTGACGATGTACTTGGTGGAGGTGAGCTCCGGGAGGCCCATCGGGCCCCTGGCGTGCAGCTTCTGCGTGGAGATCCCGATCTCGGCGCCGAAGCCGAACTGGCCACCGTCGGTGAACCGGGTGGACGCATTCACGGCCACCGTGGTCGAGTCGACCAGCTGGGTGAAACGGCGGGCCGCGGCCTGCGAGGTGGTGACGATCGCCTCGGTGTGGCCGGAGGTCCAGCGGCGGATGTGGGCGACGGCGTCGTCGAGGGAGTCCACGACTCCGGCGGCGATGTCGTACGAGAGGTACTCCGCGGCCCAGTCCTCGTCGGTGGCGGGCAGGGCGGTGGCCTTGGTGCCCTCGGCGGCGGCGAGCACGGCCGCGTCGCCGTGGACGGTGACCCCGGCGTCGGCGAGCGCGTCGAGGGCGCGCGGGAGGAAGGCCGGGGCGATGTCCCGGTGGACGAGGAGGGTCTCGGCCGCGTTGCAGACGGAGGGCCGCTGGGCCTTCGAGTTGATGAGGATGTCCACGGCCGTGTCGAGGTCCGCCTGGGCGTCGACGTAGACGTGGCAGTTGCCGGTACCGGTCTCGATGACCGGGACGGTGGACTCCTCCACCACCGTCTTGATGAGGGAGGCGCCGCCCCGCGGGATGAGCACGTCGACGAGGCCGCGGGCCCGCATCAGCTCGCGGACGGAGTCGCGGGACTCGCCGGGGACGAGCTGGACCGAGTCGGCGGGCAGGCCCGTGCTCTCGACGGCGTCCCGGAGGATGGCGACGAGCGCGGTGTTGGAGGAGTAGGCGGAGGAGCTGCCGCGCAGCAGGACCGCGTTGCCGGACTTCAGGCAGAGGGCGGCGGCGTCCACGGTGACGTTGGGGCGGGCCTCGTAGATGATGCCGACGACGCCGAGGGGGACGCGGACCTGCCGCAGGTCGATGCCGTTGGGCAGGGTGCTGCCCCGGACGACCTCGCCGACGGGGTCGGGGAGGGCGGCGACGTCGCGCACGTCGGAGGCGATGGCGGCGATCCGCTCGGGCGTCAGGGTGAGGCGGTCGATGACGGTCTCGCTGGTGCCGGCGGCGCGGGCCTTGTCGGTGTCCACGGCGTTGGCTGCGATGATCTCGGCGGTACGGGCCTCCAGCGCGTCCGCGATCGCCAGCAGGGCCGTGTCCTTGGCGGACCGCGGGAGTGGGGCGATGGCCGCGGCGGCGGTCCGGGCGCGGTGCGCGGTGGCGAGGACGGGCGAGGTGACGGTGGCGTCGTCGAGCGAGGTCATGCGGCCAGGGTAAGGCCATGCCGGAACCTCGCCGACGGGATTCCGGCCCGCGAGACGGGGCCGGGCGGGGTGCCGCTGCGCGGAGCCGCTCCCCGCCCCGCCCTTTCGCCGTTTCCCGGGGCTCCGCCCCGCACCCCCGCCCGATCGCCGGTGGGCGTCAGTACGGGTGGACGCCGACCGGGTGGGCCGGGGGTGGGCCGTAGCCCTCCGCCACGCGCAGGTGGTAGGTGGCCCGGTCGATGACCTCCAGGCCGACGATCTCCCAGGGCGGCAGCTGCGCCGAGGACCGGTGCTCGCCCCACAGGCGCAGCGCCACGGCGGCCGCGTCGTGCAGGTCCCGGGCCTCCTCCCAGTAGCGGATCTCCGCGTGGTCGTCGGCGTACCGGCTCGTCAGCAGGAAGGGGTGGTCGTGGGCGAGCTGTTCCAGCCCGCGCCGGACCTCGGACAGCGGGGCCGGCTTGCCGGAGACGCTGAGGGTCACGTGCCACAGGCGGGAGCTGTCGTCCTGCTCGTGGCCGCCGCCGTCACCGTCCCCCGTGCCGACGCTGGTCAGCGCTCGTCTCACCAGCCGTCTCCCGTCCTCGGTACGTCTCGTCGCCCGCTCGGCCCTTCACAGTTGACCAGTCCCCGGGCGGCCGCGCTGCGGTTTTGCAGAACCTCAGCCCTGCAGCAGGACCAGATCGTCACGGTGGACGACCTCCCGTTCGTACGCGGGTCCGAGTTCCCGTGCGAGCTCGCGAGTGGAGCGTCCGAGGAGCTGCGGAAGCTCCTTGGCGTCGAAGTTGACGAGGCCCCGCGCGACCGCGCGGCCGTCGGCGGCGCGCAGCTCCACCGGGTCCCCGGCGACGAAGTCGCCGCCGACCGCCGCGATGCCCGCGGGCAGCAGCGAGCTGCCGCGCTCGGTGACCGCGCGGACCGCCCCGTCGTCCAGGACCAGGTGGCCCTGCGGGGTGGAGGCGTGCTGGAGCCAGAGCAGCCGGTCGGCGGAGCGGCGTCCGGTGGCGTGGAAGAGGGTGCCCGTGCCGCGGCCCGCGAGGGCGTCCGCGGCCTGGCTCGCGGAGGTGAGGACCACCGGGATGCCGGCGGCGGCCGCGATGCGGGCCGCCTCGACCTTGGTGACCATGCCCCCGGTGCCCACGCCCGCCTTGCCGGCGCTGCCGATGGAGACGTGCGCGATGTCCTGCGGTCCGTGGACCTCGTCGATGCGGGTGGTGCCCGGCTGGGAGGGGTCGCCGTCGTAGAGGCCGTCCACGTCGGAGAGGAGGACGAGGAGGTCCGCCCGGACCAGGTGGGCGACGAGGGCGGCGAGGCGGTCGTTGTCGCCGAAGCGGATCTCGTCCGTGGCGACGGTGTCGTTCTCGTTGACGACCGGCAGGGCGCCCATGGCGAGCAGCTGGTCGAGGGTGCGGTAGGCGTTGCGGTAGTGGGCCCGGCGGCTGGTGTCGTCGGTGGTGAGCAGGACCTGGCCGACGCGTACGCCGTAGCGCGCGAAGGAGGCGGTGTAGCGGGCGACGAGGAGGCCCTGGCCCACGCTCGCGGCGGCCTGCTGGCGGGCCAGGTCCTTGGGGCGGCGGCGCAGGCCCAGCGGGGAGAGGCCGGCGGCGATGGCTCCGCTGGAGACGAGGACGATCTCCTTCTCCCCGCCGCTGCGGGCCTTGGCCAGGACGTCGACCAGTGCGTCCACCCGGTCGGCGTCGAGTCCGCCGGCCGCGGTGGTCAGGGAGGAGGAGCCGACCTTGACCACGATCCTGCGGGCGTCCACGACACCTTGCCTAGCCGCTGACACGTCTTTCCCCTTGCCCCTTGCCGAAATGCCTGCCACCTCAATCTAAGGGGTGGCCCGACGGGGTCGCTCGGGGGTTTCAGACCGTGGACGAGGTCCTGGCCTGCCCCTGGGGCCGTTCCGGCTCGGCCGGGCGGCCGGTTCCGGGGACGAGGATCCTGCGGGAGAGCAGGAAGGTGAACGGGATGGCCACGACCGCCGCGACCAGCGGCGCGATCCGGGTGTCCATCCCGGCCCAGGCCACCAGGGCGTACAGGCCGGCCGACTGGATCACGTAGTTCGTGATGTTCGTCAGCGGGAAGAGCAGGAACTTCTTCCAGGTCGGCCGGGTGCGGTAGGTGAAGTAGGTGTTCATGAAGAAGGAGCCGACCATCGCCAGCACGAAGGCGAGGGAGTACGCGGCGAAGTACGGCATCCACGGGTGCAGCAGCAGGTAGAGGCCGAAGAAGGTGGCGGTGTTGACTCCGCCCACGAGGGCGAAGCGGAAGACCTGGCCGAGCTGGTCCTTGCGGCTCATCGGGCGCTGCGCTCCGCGATCTCCGGCTGTGCGGCCGGGGTGGTGGGGCCGGTGCGGGCGAGCGGCTCGGAGCCGTGCGCCTCCTTCACCAGGAAGTGCGGCCGCCGCTTGGTCTCGTAGTAGATGCGTCCGATGTACTCGCCGATGAGGCCCAGCATGATCAGCTGGACCCCGCCGAGTCCTGTGATGATGGCCACGAGGGTGACGTAGCCCGGGGAGTCGACGCCGTTGGTGATCGCCATGACCGTGATCCACAGCGCGTAGAGGCCGGTCAGGGCCACCAGGGACACGCCGAACCAGATCCCGATGCGCAGCGGCCGGTTGTTGAAGGAGATCAGCCCGTCCATGCCGTAGTTCAGCAGGGAGCCGAACTTCCACTTGGTCTCCCCCGCCTCGCGCTGGGCGTTGCGGTAGTCGAAGTGGACGGTGTCGAAGCCGATCCAGGAGAACAGGCCCTTGGAGAAGCGGTTGTACTCCGGCAGGGCGAGCAGTGCGTCGACGGCCGGGCGGGACAGCATGCGGAAGTCCCCGACGCCGTCGGTGAGCTCCACGTCGACCCAGCGGTTCACGCCGCGGTAGTAGAGGCGGCTGAGGGCGGAACGGAGTTTTTTGTCACCCTCGCGGGTCCGGCGGGCGATGATCTGGTCGTGGCCCTGCCGGTAGTGCTCCAGCATGGTCGCGATCAGCTCGGGCGGGTGCTGGAGGTCGGCGTCCATGATCACGACGGCGTCCCCGGTGGCCTCGCCCAGGCCGGCGAGCATGCCGGCCTCCTTGCCGAAGTTGCGGCTGAAGGAGACGTAGCGGGTCCGTTCACCGTGTTCGGCGGCGATCCTGCGGAGCTTGCCGAGGGTGCCGTCGCGGCTGCCGTCGTCGACGTAGCAGACCTCGTACTCCACGGGCAGGGAGTCCAGGACCCTGCGGATCTCGACGTCGAAGCTGTCGATGACGGCTTCTTCGTTGTAGCAGGGGACAACTACGGACAGCTTGGTCATGAACACTTCCTGCGGGATCCGAACGGGTGATTGTCGGAGACCGGACCGCCCCTCACCTCTTCCTTAGAAGTATGCACGGGGAGGCGCGGCCGGGAGTCGTCCTGCCTGAGGCGGCGGCGACACACGGTAGCTTTGACTGGATAAGCGGAATGAGCGGAACGAAACGAATCGAAGGGATCGAGGTGCACGTGCCCGACGTCTCCGTGGTCGTCATCGTCTACAACGACGCAGAGCGTCTGTCGACAGCAGTCCAGTCGGTTCTCGACCAGACCCTCCAGGGTGTCGAGGTCGTGATCGTCGACGACTGCAGCAAGGACCGTTCCTACGCGGTCGCCCAGGAACTGGAAGCAGCGAACCCGGGACGGGTGCGCGCCTTCCAGCTGCCCGAGAACAGCGGTGGCTGCGGTGCCCCGCGCAATCACGGCATCCGGCAGGCCACCGGCACCTACGTGATGTTCCTCGACAGCGACGACGTCCTGGAGCGCAACGCCTGCCGCAACATGCTGGAAGCGGCCGAGCGGACCGGATCCGACCTGGTCTCGGGCATGTGCGTCCGCGTGCACCTCGACAACCGGTGGGGCAAGACCACCGAGTGGTACCCCTGGATCTACGCCCGCACCCGCACGCTGGAGTCGATCACCGAGTTCCCGGACCTGCTGGTCTACGACACGCTCTCCACGAACAAGTGCTACCGCCGCGATTTCCTGCTCGAACAGGGCCTGGAGTTCCCGGTCGGCATCCACTACGAGGACCTGCTGTTCTCCGCCCAGGCGTACGTGGCGGCCCGCCGGATCACCCTGATCCCCAACCACGTCTACTTCTGGAACGTGGTCGAGAAGGCCACCGCCAAGTCGATCAGCAACCGGCGCCACGAGATCGCGAACTTCGTCCACCGGATGGAGATCCACCGCCGCGTCGACGAGCTGCTGGCGGCCGAGGGCCACACGGACATCAAGTCCGCCAAGGACGCCAAGTTCCTCAAGCACGACCTGGTGCTGCACCTGCGCGACCTGCCGCTGCTGAGCGACGAGTACCGCCAGGAGTTCGCCCGCCTCGCCAACGGCTACCTCGCCGGCATCGACCCGGAGGCGTACGAGCACGTCACACACCTCCAGGCGATCTGCGCGTACCTGCTCGGCAAGGAGGACTGGGACAACCTGCTCCCGGCCGCCGACGCCATGACCAACAAGGGCCGGCTGACCTCCCCGCTCGCCGAGCGCGACGGGCGCGTCTACTGGTGCGGGGAGCACATCGACGGCCCCGACGCCGACGAGGCCCGCCGGATACTGGACGTCACCGACCAGGGCTTCCACACCACCCCGCTGCCGTCGCTCACCCTCGGCAACCGGCTCACCTCGTACGAGGACGACGGGCGCGGCACGGTCACCCTGGCCGGCACGGTCGTCAACCCGCTCGGGCGGATCCCCGCCGACGCGGAGCTGGGCGCCACGCTCGAGCTGCGGGCCCGCCGCCAGATCGGCGTGCGCTCCTTCAGCTTCCCGGTGGCGACCGTGCGCCACGCGGGTGACACGATCGAGTGGCGGACCACCGCCGACATCGGCGGCACCGTGCGCCCCCTCGGCATCATCGACGCCGTCTGGGACGTCCGCCTGAGGCTCACCGCCGGGGGCGAGCGGATCACCACCCGCGTCTCGCTCGGCGGCCTCGACCTGGACTCGGCGGCCCGGCTGCGCGTACGACCGCGGCTGACCCGGCTGGTCTCCGACCGCTTCGCGGCCCAGATGACCAAGAAGGGCAACCTCTCCTACGTCCTGGCCGCGGAGGGCGCCGCCGCCGTCCGCACCCAGTCCCTGATCAACAACGCCATACAGGGCAAGACGGCGAACGTGGTCAAGCGCGGCCTGCGCAAGGCCCTGCGGGCCCGGAGGAACATCGGCTCCGGCGAGCAGAAGGTCAGGATCTACCACGAGGTGTTCTCGAAGCTGCCGGTCAAGAAGGGCACGGTCGTCTTCGAGAGCCACATGGGCAAGCAGTACAGCGACAGCCCCAAGGCGATCTACGAGGAGATGGTGCGCCAGGGCGTGCCCTTCGAGGCGGTGTGGTCCTACGCCGGATCCCGCCCCACCGGCTTCCCGAAGGAGGCCACCCTGGTCAGGCGCTGGAGCTGGCAGTACCTGCGCGCCCTCGCCCAGGCCGAGTTCTGGGTCGACAACCAGGGCTTCCCGCTGGCGCTGGCCAAGCGTCCGGGCACGACGTACATCCAGACCTGGCACGGCTCGGCCCTCAAGCGGATGGGCTTCCACGAGCCCCGCACCAAGGCCCAGGGGCGCCCGGGCCAGGCCCGCTTCCAGGCCGCGGTCGACCGCTTCGACCACTTCCTGATCCGCTCCGAGCACGACGCCCGCACCCTCGCCAAGGGCTTCCGGCTCCGCGACGAGGTGCTGCTGCGCACCGGCTACCCGCGCAACGACGCCCTCGTGGCGGCCCACCGCGAGGAGGCCGACAGCGGCGAGCGTGTGCGCGGGCCGCTCGCCGCGGAGCTCGGCATCGACCCCGACAAGAAGGTGCTGCTGTACGCACCGACCTTCCGGGCCGGTGCGGACGGCGCGGTGGAGGGCTTCACCTTCCCCTTCGACGTGGAGGAGTTCGCGGACCGGCTCGGCGACCGCTTCACCCTGCTGGTGCGCACCCACTACCTCAACAGCGTCTCGCTGCCGCCGTCGGTGGCCGGCCGGGTCGTCGACGTCTCCCGGCACCACGACATCACCCCGCTGCTGGCCCTCGCCGACGGCCTGATCACGGACTACTCGTCGGTGATGTTCGACTACGCCGTCCTGGACCGGCCGATGGTGTTCTTCGCGTACGACTACGAGAAGTACGCCACCGACATCCGCGGCACGTACTTCGACCTGAAGGAGAAGGCCCCGGGTCCCGTCGTGGCCACCGCGGACGAACTCCTCCAGGCCCTGGCCGCCTTCGAGGAGGCCGACGCCAAGTACGCGGAGGCCAGGCAGCGATTCCTGACCGAGTTCGGCGAGTACGACCGGGGCGACGCGGCCCGCCGGATCGTCGAGAAGTTCTTCACCGGGAGCGGCAAGTGAGCCGGGACATCTTCATCGTCTCCAACAGCGTCGACGAGCTCGGCGGTGTGACCACCTGGTCCCACCAGATGGCCCGGCAGTTCACCGACCGCGGCCACCGGGTCCACATCGTCGGCATCGCCCCCGTCGCCGAGGAGATCCGGCAGAGGTTCCCCGACGACCTGCCGTACGAGACGACCACCCTGTACGACGCCCACCCGCCGTCGGCGCGCCGGCTGCGCGGCATCAAGGGCCGGCTGAACGCGCCCGAGCGGCGCCGCCAGGCGGCCCGGCGGGCGCAGATGCGGGCCAAGGCGGAGCGGCTGAGCGAGCTGCTGCGCGCGGCCCGCCCCGGCGCGGTGGTCATCGTCACCCAGGTCTGGGCGATGGAGTGGGTGGCACTCGCCGACACCAAGGGCCTCACCGTCATCGGGATGAGCCACGAGTCCTTCGAGGCCAGCCAGAAGTCCAGCCGCGGCGAGCGGGTCCGCCGCCACTACGCGGAGGTCGACCGGCTGCTGGTGCTGACCCCGGAGGACGCGGACCTGTGGATCCGCGCGGGCATGGAGAACGTCGGCAGCATGCCGAACCCGCTGCCGTTCATGCCCGCGGCGCCCGCCCCGCGCACCGAGAAGGCCGTGGTGTGCGTCGGCCGCCTCGCCTTCGAGAAGGGCGTCGACCTGCTGCTCGACGCCTGGGCCGACGCGGCGCCGCTCCACCCCGACTGGGTCCTGAAGGTCTACGGCGCCGGCGTGGAGGAGCCCGTGCTGCGGGCCCACAGCGCCTCGCTCGGCCTGGAGGACTCGGTCCGGTGGATGGGCAGCACCGACGACGTCCTGGGGGCCCTGACCTCGGCGTCGGTCTTCGCCCAGGCCTCGCGCGCCGAAGGCTTCCCCATCACCCTCCTGGAGGCGATGGCCGCGGGCCTGCCCGTGGCCGCCTTCGACTGCGCCCCGGGCGTCCGGGAGATCGTCGAGCACGGTGAGGACGGACTGCTGGCCCGGCTGGGCAACACCATGGAACTGGCCGGCCACCTGCACGCCCTGATGTCGGACCGGGAACTGCGCGACCGGCTCGGGGACAACGCCTTCCGTTCGGTGCGCCGCTACTCCGGCGCGGAGATCACCGACCGGTGGGAGGAGCTGTTCTCCTTCCTGGAGCGCTGACACCACCCGCACCACGTCACGCAGCGGCCCCGCCCCCGGTCCGGGGGCGGGGCCGCTGCGTGGCGCAGGGGGCGCGGTCCGGCGCGTCAGGCCTTGTGGACGTCCTGGTGCGCGGTCTTGCGGGCGGCCTTGTTGGCCTCCCAGCCCGCCCAGGCGGAGGTGACCATCTCCCGCACGTCGTGGCGGGCCTTCCAGCCGAGCTCGCTGGTGATCCGGTCGGCGGAGGCCACGACCTTGGCCGGGTCGCCGGGGCGGCGCGGGCTGATCACCGGGGCGTGGTCGTGCCCGGTGCCCTCGTTCAGCAGGGCGACCATCTCGGCGACCGAAACGCCCTCGCCGCGGCCGATGTTGACGGTCAGGTCCTTGTACTCGCCGGCGGCGGCCCACTCGGCCAGCTTGCGGGCGGCGGCCACGTGGGCCTCGGCCAGGTCCTCGACGTGGATGTAGTCGCGGATGCAGGTGCCGTCCGGGGTCGGGTAGTCGTCGCCGAAGATCTTGGCGCCCTGGCCGGCGTCGTACCGCTCGAAGACCATCGGGACCAGGTTGAAGACCCCGGTGTCGGCGAGCTCCGGGGTCGCCGCGCCCGCCACGTTGAAGTAGCGCAGACAGGCGGTGGCGATGCCGTGCGCCTTGCCGGCGGCCCGGATCAGCCACTCGCCCGCGAGCTTGGTCTCGCCGTAGGGGCTCAGCGGCGCGCACGGGGTGTCCTCGGTGACGAGGTCCACGTCGGGCATGCCGTAGACGGAGGCGGAGGACGAGAAGAGCACGTTGCGGATGCCCGCGTCGGCCACGGCCTGCAGCAGGACCGTCAGCCCCTGCACGTTCTCGTGGTAGTAGTACAGCGGCTTCTCGACCGACTCGCCGACCTGCTTCTTGCCCGCGAGGTGCACCACGCCGGTGATCTTGTGCTCGCGGAAGGTCTTCTCCAGGATCAGCCGGTCCAGCACCGACCCGACCACCAGCGGGACGCCCTCCGGGACGCGGTCCTCCTTGCCCGTGGACAGGTCGTCGAGGACGACGACCTTCTCCCCCGCGAGCAGCATCGCGCGGACGACGTGCGCGCCGATGTATCCGGCGCCACCGGTGATCAGAAACGTCATGTGTATCTCCTTGGTCCTGTCCGACTTCGGGGTGTGGGCGCGGCGTGGGTACGGCCGTCAGTCCGCCGCCCGGGCCGCCCTGGCCCGGTGGAGGCGGTTGCGCACGAGGTAGAGGGCCCCCTCGGCACCCGGCGCGAGGCGCAGCGCGAGGGCCCCGGCCCCCGTCCGGTACGGCTGCGCCAGCAGCACACCGTACCGGCTGCTGGGCAGCGCCCGGCGGCGGAGCAGACGGCCCCGGGGGCGCAAGGAGGTGAACAGCGAGCTCCCGTCGGCACACTGCACGCCCACACCGATGTTCCAGGCCTGCATCCTGCGCAGGCCCTGGCGGCGGCCCGTGACCGCCAGGTCGGCGAGCCGGAACGGCAGGACGGCGCTCCAGCCGCCGCCGGGCTCGGCCGTCAGGTCGACGGGCCGGGCGAGGATCGCCTCGCCGCCCGCGCGGGGCAGGAAGCTGAGCGCCGCGGTGAGCGGGCCCGCCCCGGCGAGCCGGCCGTAGAGGTCGTGCACCCGGATCCGCACGGCGCCGCGTCCCGCCGGCTCCGCGTCCACGGTGACGGGCAGCTCGGCGACGGGCAGCCCGGCGAGGCCGTCCAGCTCCACCGGCAGTTCCTCGCTCCACACCGGTTCCCCGGCGGGGCCGGCCGCGTACGGGGGCAGCAGCCGCGGCGGCTCGGCGGCCAGCCGGGTGAGCCGCTCGACGTCCGCGGGCGGAGTGGGGGTGGCGCGCAGCAGCCGGACGATCCAGCGGGCGTGGGCGGCCGCGGCCTCGACGTCGGCCTCGGCGAACGTCGCGACGTAGTCCCGGGTCAGGGTCCACCAGGCGGCCCGGTAGCCGGGGTCCTTGCCCAGCTCGCGCAGGTACATCCGCAGGTCGTACTCCAGGAACTTCACGTGGCAGGCGCTGCCGAGCACCGGGGAGGCGGCGGCGAGGGTGCGCGCCGCGGTCCGGTGGGCCTCGACGCGCGCGCGCCAGTTCCCGACGTCCTTGCGGTCCAGGGAGATCGACACCTGGGCGGCGCTGCGGCGGACGTGCCAGACGTAGACGAGGTCGCCGGTCACCGCGATGCGCGGGGCCGCGGCCAGCACGCGGGCGGTGAAGGCGAAGTCCTCGTAGACGAACCGGCCGTCGGGGAAGCGCAGGCCGTGCTCCTCCAGGAAGGCCCGCTCGTAGAGCTTGTTCACGCACAGGGTGTCGCGGACGAGCTCGGGCCGGTCGGCCGGCCGCTCGATCACGTCGCCGGGCGTGTAGAGGCCCGGCATCCACGGCACGTCGTGGTGCTGCGGCAGCTCGCGGCGCACGGCGGCGCCGACGGTCACCGGCGCCCGGTGCCGCTCGGCCGTGCGGACGAGCGCGTCGGCCGCGCCCGGCGGCAAAACGTCGTCGCTGTCGAGGAAGAGCACGTAGCGGCCGGAGGCGGCGGCGATGCCGTCGTTGCGGGGGGTGCCGCACCCCCCGCTGTTCTCCGTCCGGTGGAGCACCTTGACGCGGGGATGGGCGGCGGCGAGCTCGTCCAGCACCCCCGCGGTGCCGTCGGACGAGGCGTCGTTCACCGCGATGACCTCGGTGACGACCGGGCCCTGGGCGAGGGCCGAGGAGACGGCCTCGCCCACGAGCCCGGCATCGTTGTACGCGATGACCACGACGGAAACCGTGGGGGGGTTGCTGCTGTTCACCCGAAGGATCCTAGGCGACCCGTGTAAAGACGCCTTCAAACCCGATCGGGGCGAGTCCGTCGCCTGCGGGCTAGAACGGCCGGAATTCGTCGTACTCCTGCTGCGCCGAGTCGCCGCGCTTGGCGTCCTTCTCCTTGCGGCGCTGGGTGGCGGGGCGCGGGGCCTCCAGGCGGTGGTCCTCACCGCGGCGGCCCAGCATCTCGGCACCGGCCATCATGGTCGGCTCCCAGTCGAAAACGACCGCGTTCTCGTCGGAGCCGATGGCGACGCCGTCACCGGCGCGGGCGCCGGCCTTCTTGAGCGCGTCCTCGACACCGAGGCGGTTGAGCCGGTCGGCCAGGTAACCGACGGCCTCGTCGTTGTTGAAGTCGGTCTGGCGGACCCAGCGCTCCGGCTTCTCGCCGCGCACCACGTACACGTCCTCGGCCTCGTCGTAGGTGACGGTGAAGCCGGCGTCGTCCACGGCCTTCGGGCGGATGACGATGCGGGTCGCCTCCTGCTTGGGCTTGCGGGCCCGCGCCTTGGCGACGACCTCGGCCAGGAAGTACGAGAGCTCCTTGAGGCCCGTGCGGGCGACGGCGGAGACCTCGAAGACCTTGTAGCCGCGGGCCTCCAGATCCGGGCGGACCATCTCGGCGAGATCCTGGCCGTCGGGGATGTCGACCTTGTTGAGGACGACGAGGCGGGGCCGGTTCTCCAGACCGCCGCCGTAGATCTTGAGCTCCTCCTCGATGACGTCGAGGTCGGCCACCGGGTCGCGGTCGGACTCCAGGGTGGCGGTGTCCAGGACGTGCACCAGGACCGAGCAGCGCTCGACGTGCCGCAGGAACTCCAGGCCCAGGCCCTTGCCCTGGCTGGCGCCCGGGATGAGGCCGGGGACATCGGCGATCGTGTAGACGGTCGAGCCGGCGGTGACCACGCCCAGGTTCGGGACGAGCGTGGTGAAGGGGTAGTCGGCGATCTTCGGCTTGGCGGCGGAGAGCACGGAGATCAGCGAGGACTTGCCGGCGCTCGGGAAGCCCACCAGCGCCACGTCGGCGACGGTCTTGAGCTCCAGCACGATGTCGCCGGAGTCGCCCGGGACGCCGAGCAGGGCGAAACCGGGGGCCTTGCGGCGGGCGGAGGACAGCGCGGCGTTGCCGAGGCCGCCGCGGCCGCCCTGGGCGGCGACGTAGGTGGTGCCCTGGCCGACGAGGTCGGCGAGGACGTTGCCCTGCTTGTCGAGGACGACGGTGCCGTCCGGCACGGGCAGGACCAGGTCCTGGCCGTCCTTGCCGGAGCGGTTGCCGCCCTCGCCGGGCTTGCCGTTGGTGGCCTTGCGGTGCGGGCTGTGGTGGTAGTCCAGCAGGGTGGTGATCGCCTGCTCCACCACCAGGATGACGTCGCCGCCACGGCCGCCGTTGCCGCCGTCGGGGCCGCCGAGCGGCTTGAACTTCTCCCGGTGAACGGAGGCGCAGCCGTGGCCTCCGTTACCCGCGGCGACGTGCAGCTCGACGCGGTCCACGAAGGTGGTCATGGTTGTTCCTCCAGATACATACGGGAATGTCCCGGGCAGGCCTTGCTGCCCATTAAACGTGTCTATGTGACAACGCGCCGAGGGCGGACCTCTCTTCCCGGCACCTGCCGGAAAGAGCTGAGATCCGCCCTCGGGAAGTTACGAACGCTTGATCAGCAGAAGCCGGATCAGGCGGCCGGAACGATGTTCACGACCTTGCGGCCACGGTGCGTGCCGAACTGCACGGCACCGGCCTGCAGCGCGAACAGCGTGTCGTCGCCACCACGACCGACACCCGAGCCCGGGTGGAAGTGGGTGCCGCGCTGGCGGACGAGGATCTCGCCGGCGGAAACGACCTGACCGCCGAAGCGCTTCACGCCGAGCCGCTGGGCATTGGAGTCGCGCCCGTTCCGGGTGGACGATGCGCCCTTCTTGTGTGCCATGTCTCAGTCCCTCTTACTTCGCAGCCGCGGGGATACCGGTGACCTTGATCGCCGTGTACTGCTGGCGGTGACCCTGGCGACGGCGGTAGCCGGTCTTGTTCTTGTAGCGCAGGATGTCGATCTTGGCGCCCTTGTGGTGGTCCACGACCTCGGCCGTGACCTTGATGCCGGCCAGGACCCACGGGTCGCTGGTCACGGCGTCGCCGTCGACAACGAGCAGGGTCGAGAGCTCGACCGTGTCGCCAACCTTGGCAGTGGAAATCTTGTCAACCTCAACGATGTCGCCGACAGCAACCTTGTGCTGGCGACCACCGCTGCGCACGATGGCGTACACGCGGATCTCTCTCTCACTCGGGACGGATGCTCCTGAAGCCAGCCGCTCAGGCGGGCCGGGGCCCACGCTGATCCGGATTGGACGAGCGGCCTCTCCCGTACAGCGCTTGCGCGCGGGAAGCGGGAGGAAGGTGCTCAGGAGCGCGGCGCGCACTGCACGGATTCGTACAGGACACGCCGACGGTCTAGGTTACGGGGCCGGTTCCGGAGGGTCAAACCGGGCCCCGCACGACCGTGGGCCCCGCCGGTCGGCGGGGCCCACGGTCGCGGGACGGATCAGGCCTCGGTCGGAGCCGAGACGGACGGGGCAGCCTGCTGCTCCGCCGCCGCGGTCTTCTTCGTCGCCCGCTTCGTCGCGGTCTTCTTGGTCGTGGCCGTCTTCTTGACCGCGGTCTTCTTGGCGGCCGCCGCCTTCTTGGCCGGGGCCTTCTTCGCCGCGGTCGCCTTCTTGGCCGGGGCCTTGCGGGCGGCCTTCTTGGCCGGAGCGGGCTCCTCCGCCGGGGCCTCCTCCGCCACCGGCCCGGGCTCCGCGGCCGGCTCGGTCACCGGGGCCTCGACGACCAGTACGGCGGCCTCGGCCGCACCGGCCGGGGAGCCGGCGGGCGCGGTGGCCTTGCGGGTGGCACGGCGGCGCGGACGGGCCGGAGCGGCGTCCGCCACCGGGGCCTCCTCGGCCACGGCGACCGGCTCGGGCTCCACGACGGGCTCGGGCGCGGCCACGGGCTCGACCACGACGACCGGCTCGGCCGGCGCCTCCTCGGCCGCGACCGGCTCCGGCGCGGTGGCCTTGCGGGTCGCCCGGCGACGGGTACGGCCCTTCGGCGCGGCCTCCTCCACCGGGGCGGCCGGGGCGGCCTCCACGGTCTCGGCGGCCTCCGCCTCGGCTGCGCGGGCGACGGCCTCGGGGGCCGGCTCCAGCACCGTCTCGGCCGGCTCGGTGACCGGCTCGTCGACGACCACGGCGGCCGGAGCGGCTGCCTGACCGCGCGGGGCGCCCGCGGGGGCGGTCGCCTTGCGCGTGGCGCGGCGCCGGTTGCGGCGGCCGCTCAGGCCCGCCGCGGCCTCCGCCTCGGCCGGGGAGCCGTACAGCTCCTCGCCCGCGATGAACTCCGGCTCGGGCAGTGCCTTCGGCGCGGCGACCTCCGCGGCCACCTCGGCCTCGGTCTCGGTCTCCGGGACCTCGGCCTCCGCCGTCGCGACCGTCTCGACCTCGTGGTCGTGCTGGTCGAACTCGCCGCGGCCACCGCGACGCTTCGAGCGCTTGCCGTTGCCGCCGCCGCCGATCGCGGCCGGGGACTCCATGTGGACGATGACACCGCGTCCGTTGCAGTGGACGCAGGTCTCGGAGAAGGACTCCAGCAGGCCCTGGCCCACCCGCTTGCGGGTCATCTGGACCAGGCCCAGCGAGGTGACCTCGGCCACCTGGTGCTTCGTACGGTCGCGGCCCAGGCACTCCAGCATGCGCCGCAGGACCAGGTCGCGGTTGGACTCCAGGACCATGTCGATGAAGTCGATGACGACGATGCCGCCGAGGTCGCGCAGCCGCAGCTGGCGCACGATCTCCTCGGCCGCCTCCAGGTTGTTCCGGGTGACGGTCTCTTCGAGGTTGCCGCCCTGACCGGTGAACTTGCCGGTGTTGACGTCGATGACGATCATCGCCTCGGTCTTGTCGATCACGAGGGAACCGCCCGAGGGCAGCCACACCTTGCGGTCGAGCGCCTTGGCGAGCTGCTCGTCGATCCGGTACGTCGCGAAGACGTCGACCTCGGAGGTCCAGCGCTGGAGCCGGTCGGCCAGGTCCGGGGCCACGTGCGAGACGTAGCCGTGGATGGTCTCCCAGGCGCCGTCACCGCTGACGATGACCTTCGAGAAGTCCTCGTTGAAGATGTCGCGCACGACGCGGACGGTCATGTCCGGCTCGCCGTACAGGAGGGACGGCGAAGAGGTCGTGATCTGCTTCGACTTCTTCTGGATGTCCTCCCACTGGGCCTGCAGACGCTCGACGTCGCGGCGCAGCTCGTCCTCGCTCGCGCCCTCGGCGGCGGTGCGCACGATGACGCCCGCGTCCTCGGGGACGATCTTCTTGAGGATGGTCTTCAGGCGCGCGCGCTCGGTGTCGGGCAGCTTGCGGCTGATGCCGGTCATCGAGCCCTCGGGCACGTAGACCAGGTAGCGGCCGGGCAGCGAGACCTGCGAGGTCAGGCGGGCGCCCTTGTGTCCGATCGGGTCCTTGGTGACCTGCACCAGGACCGACTGGCCGGACTTGAGGGCGGACTCGATGCGGCGCGGCCCGTTGGCCATGCCGAGCGCCTCGAAGTTGACCTCACCGGCGTACAGGACGGCGTTGCGGCCCTTGCCGATGTCGATGAAGGCGGCCTCCATCGACGGCAGCACGTTCTGGACCTTGCCCAGGTAGACGTTGCCGACGTACGAGGTGGCCTCTTCCTTGTTGACGTAGTGCTCGACGAGCACGTTGTCCTCGAGGACGCCGATCTGGGTGCGCTCGCCGGACTGGCGGACGACCATGACGCGCTCGACGGCCTCACGGCGGGCCAGGAACTCGGCCTCGGTGATGATCGGGACGCGACGGCGGCCCTGCTCACGGCCTTCGCGGCGGCGCTGCTTCTTGGCCTCCAGGCGGGTCGAGCCCTTGATGGACTGGACCTCGTCGGAGCTCGCACCGGACTCCGCCTTCTCACGGGCCGGGCGCGGCTCGCGGACCTTGACGACGGTGCGCACGCCGTCCTCGTCGGAGGTCTCGACGGAGTCGGCGGCGTCACCGCTGCGACGGCGACGGCGACGGCGACGACGGCTGGAGGACGAACCCAGGGCCTCCTCGGCCTCGTCGTCCTCGTCCTCGTCGGTCTCCTGCTCGGCGGACTCGGCCTCTTCCTCGGCGGACTCGTCGAGGTCGGCGGACTCGCCGCGGCGACGGCGGCGGCCGCCCCGGCGGCGGCGGCGCGAGGGGCGGTCGCCCGACTCGTCGCCGTCCTCGAAGTCGGCGGCCTCGGCGGCGTCCTCCTCGGGCTCGGCGGCCTCGGCCTCCGGCTCCTCCTCCGCGGGCACCTCGGCCTCGGGGGCCGGCGCCTCGGCGGCACCGCGGCCACGACGACGGCGGCGGCCGGACGGCTGCGCGGGAGCGGCGGCCTCGACGGGGGCCGCGATCGCGTCCTCGTCCTCGTCGTCCTCCTCGGCCTCGGCGCGGGCGGAGGCCGCGGCCGCGGCGGCGGCCATGGCGGCCGTCTCGGGGGTCTGGAACATGGGCTCGGCGAAGACCGGGGCCTGGAAGACGGCCACGGTGGGGCGCACCGCGCGGCGGGCCCGGGCCGGAGCGGCGGGGGCCTCGGCGGCCTCCGGCTCGGCGGCGGCCTGCGGGGCAGCGGCGGCGGTGCCGGTGGCGCGGGTGGCACGGCGACGGCCGCGCTTGGGGGCGTCCACGGCGTCGGCCACGGTCACGGCGCGGGCGGCCCTGGCCTTGGGGGCCTCCTCCTCCGCGGCGGCGACCGGCTCGGCGGGCGCTGCCCGCTCGGCGGCCGGGGTCTCGGCGGCGGCCTCGACGGTCTCGGCGGCGGGCGCGGTGGCGGCACGGGTGGCACGACGACGGGTACGGGGAGCCGGAGCGGCCGGAGCCTCCTCCACGGCGGCGACCGGAGCGGCTTCGGCCTGCGGAGCCTCGGCGGCCGAGGCCTCGACGACGGCCTCGGCGGCGGGAGCGGTGGCGGCGCGCGTGGCGCGACGGCGGGCACGCGGAGCCGGGGCGGCCGGAGCCTCCTCCACCGCGGCAGCAGCGGCCGGGGCCTCGACGACGGCCTCGGCAGCGGGCGCGGTGGCGGCACGGGTGGCACGACGACGGGTACGAGGAGCCGGAGCGGCCGGAGCCTCCTCCACGGCGGCGACCGGAGCGGCCTCGGCCTGCGGAGCCTCGGCGGCCGGAGCCTCGACGACGGCCTCGGCGGCCGGGGTCTTCGGCGCGGCCACGGCGCGGGTCACGCGGCGGCGGGGCCGGGCGGGGGCGGCGCTCGGAGCGGCCTCCTCGACGGGGGCGGCCTCGGCCACCGGGGCCGCCTCGGTGGCGGCGACGCCGCCGGGCGGGCCGGCGGGTCGGGAGGCGGCGCGGCGGCGCCTGCGCGGGGGCAGGTTGTCGCTGGGGCTGCCGTTGTCGGCGTTACCGGCGGGGGTGGTGTCGATTTCGTTGTTGGGCATTGCGGGCGGTTCTCCCGTCACGCCCCCGGGCGCCGCGGCTGACGTCCGGTCCGGCACGGCTCCGCGAAGTACGCGGAGCCGGCCTCCGGGGCGCGTTCGCCACACGGGAGCTGTAGTCCATGGCCGCCGGTTCCGTACGTGTGATCCGTACGGCCTGGCGGAAGTCTTCAGGTCTGTGCGCGGCCCGACCCAGGTGGCTCCCGAGTGCCAGGGCTGCGCGACGACGACGATCCCTACGCGGCGGGACCTTCCGGTGCCTTCGCGTCGGCGGTTACGGCGGCCGTGGGTGTGGCGGTCGTATCAGCCTCGCGGTCGGGCGCAAGCGGGTCGGTCACCGTGCCGGACTCCTCGTCGAAGAGCCCCTGCGCCAGCCTGGTCACCGCTGAGGGGACCGGCGGCGCCAGGTCGGCCACAGCTCGGAGACCGGACAGGACGTCGTCGGGTCGTACGGCAGGTGTCAGATGCCGAACAACCAGCCGCAGTATCGCACAGGCATTGTCCAGCGGCCTATCAGCCGGCGCGGGAAGCGCTTCGAGGCTGACGACGGCGCCACGCGTGTCGAAGGTCCGCACGCCGTTCTTGGTCTTGCGCTGCACCTCGACGGCCTCGGCGGCGAGGAAGACCTCCACCGCCCGCTCGGCCTCGGCGAGCTCCACGCCGTCCAGGCGCAGCTCCCACACCGAGGCGGTGAGCCGGTCGGCGAGGCCCGAGGTGCGGGCCTCGACGGCGTCGACGATGTCCAGTCCGGCCGGCATCGACTCGTCGAGCAGCTTGCGGAGGGTCTCGGGGTCGCGGGGCGCCGCGAGCCCGATCTCCAGGTACTCGGCCTCGCTGCCGGTGCCGGTCGGGGCGGCGTTGGCGTAGCTGACGCGCGGGTGCGGGGTGAAGCCCGCCGAGTACGCCATCGGCACCTCGGCCCGGCGCAGGGCGCGCTCGAACGCACGCTGGAAGTCTCGGTGGCTGGTGAACCGGAGGCGGCCGCGCTTGGTGTAGCGCAGTCGGATGCGCTGCACCACCGGTGCCGGGGGCGGGCCTTCGGGCTGTCGCTTGCCCAGTGGTTCTTCTCCTTGTGCGGGGCTCCGCGTCTCGCGCGTCGCCCTGAGCTTCCGTGGGGCCGGCGGGCCACGCACTCGCCCCCGGCTCACCCCCGCCGTTCGGGGAGGGAGATCTCGGGGGCGGGCGTGTTGCCCGCGGCTGTCGTACTACCCAGAGTACGCGCCCGTGACCTCGCCGGTTCCACGGGAGGAGTACCGAAGAGCGCACGGCGCACGGTGGCCCGGGCCTCCCGGACGGCGGCACGGGCGGTGCGCCAGACCTCCCGCGCGGCGTGCCCGGCCGGGGTGAGCACGTACCGGTACACCCGGGAGGCGGGCCATCCGACCAGTACCCAGCCGACCCGCTTGAGCCCTCGCCACAGGAAGCCGAGGATCCGCTCGGCCACGTGCCAGGCCCAGACGAGGACCTGCCCGACCGGGGTGACCACGTAGCGGTAGAGGATGCCGGCCAGCCACCCGAGAGCCAGTCCGAGGGGCCGCAGCAGGTACCGGTACAGGGCGACCACCAGCCATGCGAGCCCCAGCGCGACCGGCCGCAGCAGGTACCGGAACACCGCGACCAGCAGCCACACGAGGCCGTGCCCGACGGGGGTCAGCACGTACCGGTACACCGCGGCGGCGAGCAGGGCGGTCCCGCGGCCGAGGGGCGCGAGCACGTGGCGCCACAGGGCGACCCAGGGCCAGACGAACAGCGTCATGCCGAGGGCCCACGCGATCACGGTGACGCCCCTGCCGAGGGGGGCGAGCAGGTAGCGCATGCCGCCCCGACCGAGCCAGGCCAGCGCGGCGCCGAGCGGACGCAGCACGCGGAGGCTCAGGAACCGTCCGGCCGGTGCGAGCACCCGGTCGTACAGCCCCCGCCATCCCCGGGCCAGGCACCGCCCGACCGGCACGAGCAGGTAGCGCCACAGCCCGACCCACGGCCAGACGAGGACCAGCTTGAGCAGGACGGCCAGCACCAGGCCGAGGCCCCGGAGCAGCGGTTCGAGCACGTGCGCGTACAGCGGCCCGAGGAGGTGCCGGTGCACGGCGCGGCCCGCGGCGACGAGCAGTTCCCAGACCACTCGTACGGGCAGTACGACGAGTACGGCGACGATCTTCACGGGGATCCTGATGACGCCCACCAGGCACCCGTCGCCGCCGGCCGGAGGCCGTTTGTCCATGTCCATGACGTGAGGGACACGGCGGAGGCCCCCGCCCGTTGCGGGCGGGGGCCTCTCGTGACCCAAGGGTTACGTGACCGGCGGGCCGGTTACTTCACGACCGACAGCGGCAGCAGCTTCTTGCCGGTGGGGCCGATCTGGATCTCGGTCTGCATCTGGGGGCAGACGCCGCAGTCGAAGCAGGGCGTCCAGCGGCAGTCGTCGACCTCGGTCTCGTCGAGGGCGTCCTGCCAGTCCTCCCAGAGCCAGTCCTTGTCGAGCCCGGAGTCCAGGTGGTCCCAGGGCAGGACCTCCTCGTAGGTGCGCTCGCGCGTGGTGTACCAGGCCACGTCCACGCCGTACTCCGGCAGCGTCTTCTCCGCGGCCCGCATCCAGCGGTCGTAGGAGAAGTGCTCGCGCCAGCCGTCGAAGCGGCCGCCGTCCTCGTAGACGGCGCGGATGACGTCGCCGATGCGGCGGTCACCGCGGGAGAGCAGGCCCTCGACGATGCCGGGCTTGCCGTCGTGGTAGCGGAAGCCGATGGAGCGGCCGTACTTCTTGTCGCCGCGGATCTTGTCGCGGAGCTTGCCCAGGCGGGCGTCCGTCTCCTCGGCGGACAGCTGCGGCGCCCACTGGAAGGGGGTGTGCGGCTTGGGCACGAACCCACCGATGGACACCGTGCAGCGGATGTCGTTCTGCCCGGAGACCTCGCGGCCCTTGGCGATGACGTTGACCGCCATGTCGCCGATCTGGAGCACGTCCTCGTCGGTCTCGGTGGGCAGGCCGCACATGAAGTACAGCTTCACCTGGCGCCAGCCGTTGCCGTAGGCGGTGGCGACGGTCCGGATCAGGTCCTCCTCCGAGACCATCTTGTTGATGACCTTGCGCATGCGCTCGGAGCCGCCCTCGGGAGCGAAGGTCAGACCGGAGCGACGGCCGTTGCGCGTCAGCTCGTTGGCCAGGTCCACGTTGAAGGCGTCCACGCGGGTCGACGGCAGGGACAGGCCCACCTTGTCGTCCGTGTAGCGGTCGGCGAGGCCCTTGGCGATGTCGGCGATCTCGGTGTGGTCCGCGGAGGACAGCGAGAGGAGGCCGACCTCCTCGAAGCCCGTCGCCTTGAGACCCTTCTCGACCATTTCGCCGATGCCGGTGATGCTTCGCTCCCGCACGGGGCGCGTGATCATGCCGGCCTGGCAGAAACGGCAGCCGCGGGTGCAGCCGCGGAAGATCTCCACGGACATGCGCTCGTGGACGGTCTCGGCGAGCGGGACCAGGGGCTGCTTGGGGTAGGGCCACTCGTCGAGGTCCATGACGGTGTGCTTGGACACGCGCCACGGCACGCCGGAGCGGTTCGGGACGACGCGGCCGATGCGGCCGTCCGGCAGGTACTCGACGTCGTAGAAGCCGGGGACGTAGACGTTGCCGGTCTTCGCGAGGCGCAGGAGGACCTCCTCGCGGCCGCCGGGACGGCCCTCCGCCTTCCACGTGCGGATGATCTCGGTCATGTCGAGGACGGCCTGCTCGCCGTCGCCGATGACCGCGCAGTCGATGAACTCCGCGATCGGCTCCGGGTTGAAGGCCGCGTGCCCGCCCGCGAGGACGATCGGGTGGTCCACCGTGCGGTTCCTGGCCTCCAGCGGGATGCCCGCGAGGTCCAGGGCCGTGAGCATGTTGGTGTAGCCCAGCTCCGTGGAGAAGGACAGCCCGAACACGTCGAAGGCGGAGACGGGGCGGTGGCTGTCCACGGTGAACTGCGGCACCTTGTGCTCGCGCATCAGCTCTTCGAGGTCCGGCCACACGCTGTAGGTGCGCTCGGCGAGGACGCCCTCGCGCTCGTTGAGCACCTCGTACAGGATCATGACGCCCTGGTTGGGCAGCCCGACTTCGTATGCGTCCGGGTACATGAGCGCCCAACGGACGTCGCAGCTCTCCCACGGCTTCACCGTGGAGTTGAGTTCACCGCCGACGTACTGGATGGGCTTCTGCACGTGCGGAAGCAGGGCCTCAAGCTGAGGGAAGACCGACTCGGTCATCACGCGACTTTCGTGAAGCGGGCAGGGGGCAGCTATCTAGCGTACCCCGAGGGTCCGGCCGCCCCCACCCGCATGATCACTACAGGGCGGCGCGCAGGGCGGGGCCCGAGGCCTTGGCCCAGACGGCGGGCAGCTCCCTCTCGTAGCGGTCGGCGAGGGCCTCCTCGCGGGCGAGGAGCACCCCCCAGGTGAAGGAGGCCTCCCCCGCGTCGGCCGCCTGGACGGCGATGCCGCGCAGGGCGCCGCGGGCCACCACGCTGTCCTGGTGGTCGCCGAGCAGGCTCTGCACCTTCTTCGCGGCCTTGGCCAGGCGTTTCGCCGGCCTGCCGAGGACCGGTTCGGCGGATTCCGCCGCGTAGCGCAGGCGTTTGGCCGCCTTGCGGGCCTCGTGCAGGGCCAGGTCCCGCTCGTGGCCCGGGTCGAGGACGAGGGCGTCGTCGATACGGGAGGCGAGGCGGGCGTAGTCGCGGAGCACCGCCGTGCGCAGCACCTTCTGCGGGGGGCGGGCGGCCGCCTTGCGCAGCGGGGGGTCCGCCAGCAGGGCGTCGAGGGAGTCGAGCAGGGCGACGTAGCGTTCGCCGTCCAGTACGGCGAGGGCACGGCGCCGGGACCGGGAGCGCCGTGCGGTGTCCCAGGTGCGCAGGCGGCTGCGGACCGGGCCCATCAGCAGGGTGCGGTCCGTCTCGCCGAGCCGGGTGCGCAGCCGTTCCAGCAGGACCTCCTGGTCGCGGTCGACCCCGAGTTCGCCGGCGAGCCAGCGCAGCTCCTCGCCGATCGGGTCGGTGACGGCCCGGTCCAGGACCGCGCGGTAGGTCTTGAAGGCGCTGCGCAGCCGGCGGGTGGCGACGCGCATCTGGTGCACGGCGTCGGGGAGGTCGCGCCGCACGGCGGGGTCCTGGGCGACCAGGGCGTCGCGCTGCGCGCCGAGGTACGCGAGGACGTGGGCGCCCGCCGTTCCGCCGGGCCCGCCCGTCCCGGGCCGGGCCGGGGGTGCGGCTGCGGTCTCGGCGAGGGCGCGGGCGAGTTTGGAGGGGGCGTCGGACACCCGCAGGCCGGAGGCGCGGAAGGCCTTCTCGACGTCGTCGAGGAGTCCGGGGTCGATGCCGTCGGCGAGTTCCACCTCGACCTCGGTCCAGCCGGCGGTGGCGTCGCCGCGCTCGGCGAGGACCTCGTCGGTGCTCAGTTCGGCCAGGAGGGCGCCGTCGGCGTCGAGGAGGTGGCTGACGCGGCGCGAGGAGACGAGGCGGACCTGCGGCTGGAGCGCCGCGCCGCGCACGCGGGAGCGGACGAGGGCGGCGAGGGCGGGCGGGACGGTGTCGCTGAGGTCGGCGCCGACCTCGTCGCGCACGCCCGGGGAGACGGGCAGTTTGAGGTGCCAGCCGGCGTCGGCGCCGCCCGTTCTGCGCCGCAGGGTGAGACCGTCGGCGGCGAGCCGCTGGTCGGGGGTGTCGTAGTAGACGGCGTCGAGGTCGACGGTGCCCTGGTCGGAGACGGCCGCGATACCGGCCGTCCCCGTCAGGTCCGGCACTCCGCGCCGGGCAGCCTTGGCCTTGGTGAACTCGAATTTACGCTCGATTTCGCGCTTTGTGTCCGCCATGGTCCGAACTTAAGCCTGAACGGACGGCATCGGCAGGGTGAACGCGGCATCAGGCCGACAATGGCCGTTGCACCTTGATCGACTGCAGTAGTCCGACCGCCATCCACACCGCGAACATCGACGAACCACCGTACGACACGAACGGCAGCGGCAGGCCGGCCACCGGCATGATCCCGAGGGTCATGCCGATGTTCTCGAAGGACTGGAAGGCGAACCAGGCGATGATGCCGGCGCAGACGATGGTGCCGTAGAGCTCGGTGGTCTCCCGGGCGATCATGCAGGCCCGCCACAGGATGACGCCCAGCAGCACCAGGATCAGGCCCGCGCCGAGGAAGCCGAGCTCCTCGCCCGCCACGGTGAAGACGAAGTCCGTCTGCTGTTCCGGCACGAACTGGCCGGTGGTCTGGGAACCCTTGAAGAGCCCCGAGCCGGTCAGCCCGCCCGAGCCGATGGCGATGCGCGCCTGGTTGGTGTTGTAGCCGACGCCCGCGGGGTCGAGTTCGGGGTTGGCGAAGGCCGCGAAGCGGTTGATCTGGTACTCGTCCAGGACGCCCAGTTGCCATATCAGGACGGCACCGGCCACGCCGGAACCGAGCAGGCCCAGCACCCAGCGGTTGGAGGCGCCCGAGCCGAGCAGCACGCCGAGCACGATGACGACCATGACCATCACGGAGCCGAGGTCGGGCATCAGCATGACGATGCCCATGGGGGCGGCGGCCAGGCAGAGGGCCTTGACCACGGTGCGGTGGTCGGGGTGGGTGAGGTCGCCCGCGTCCACCCGGGTCGCCAGCAGCACCGCCATGACCAGGATGATCGTGATCTTCACGAACTCGGACGGCTGGAGGGAGAAGCCGCCGCCGATCACGATCCACGCGTGGGCGCCGTTGATGGTGGCACCGAGCGGGGTGAGCACGGCGATGATGAGGACGAGCGAGAGGCCGTAGAGGACGGGCACCGCGCCGCGCAGGGTGCGGTGGCCGAGCCAGATGACGCCGACCATCAGCACCAGGCCGATGCCGGTGTTGAGCACGTGCCGGAAGAGGAAGTAGTACGGGTCTCCCTGGTTCAGCTGCGTCCTGTTGCGGGTCGCCGACCACACGAGGAGGGCGCCGAGGAGCGACAGGGCGAGCGCGGAGAGGAGTATCGGCCAGTCGAGCCGGCGCACGACCGAGTCGCGTGCGGTCAGCTTGGCCATCGCCCCGCGCTCGGGCGCGTACCGGGAGACGGAGAACTTGTTGGCGGTCTGCATGTCGGTTTCGGTCCTCAGTCCTGCCGTGCGGGGGGCGGGGCGGGCGGCCCGGCGAGAGCGGGCGGTTCCAGCTCCTCCGGGGACGGGGGCACGTACGGCCGGATCTCGGGTGAGTCGATGGAGCCGTCGGGGCGGATCGTGGGCAGTTTGGCTTCGGGGGCGGGCAGCAAGGCCTTCTTGAGGTCCTGGTTGCCGGCCATGTCGAGACCGTAGAGGGCGTTGTAGAGGTTGCGGACGGCGGGGCCGGAGGCTCCGGAGCCGGTGCCGCCCTGGGAGATCGTCATGACGATCGTGAAGTCCTTGGTGTAGGTCGCCAGCCAGGACGTGGTCTGCTTGCCGTAGACCTGCGCGGTACCGGTCTTCGCGTGCATCGGGATCTTGTCCTGCGGCCAGCCGCCGAAGCGCCAGGCCGCGGTGCCGCCGGGCTCGACGACCATCCGCAGGCCCTTGTCGAGGTCCGCGATGGTCTGGGCCCCGACCGGGAGCCGGCCGTGCGCCTGCGGCTTGATCATCTCGACGCGCTTGCCGTCGGGGCTGATGATCGCCTTGCCGACGGTCGGGTTGTAGAGGGTGCCGCCGTTGCTGATGGCGGAGTAGGCGGTGGCCATCTGGATGGGGGTGACCAGGACGTCGCCCTGGCCGATGGCGAAGTTGATGCTGTCGTAGGCCTTCAGCTGGTTGCCTTCGAGGCAGCTCTCGTAGGCGATCTGCTCGACGTAGGTGCCGCCCCGCTTGCCCTGCTTGCACCAGGACTTCTTGTTGGCCGCCCAGAAGCTCTGCTTCCACTGGCGGTCCGGGATGCGGCCCTTGACCTCGTTCGGCAGGTCGATCCCGGTCTCGGAGCCGAGCCCGAACTCGCGGGCGGTCCGGTAGAACCAGTCGTGCGCGTCCTTCTTGGGGCTGAGGCCCCCGTCGCGCTGCCACTCCTTGTGGCCGAGGGCGTAGAAGACGGTGTTGCAGGAGAACTTCAGCGCCTCGCCGAGGGTGATGGGGCCGTGCCCCTTGGACTCGAAGTTGGCGAAGCTGCGGCCGCCGAGGCTGTAGGAGCTGCTGCAGTTGTACTTGTCGTTGAACTTGTAGCCCGCCCGCACGGCGGCGCTCGCGGAGACCACCTTGAAGATGGAGCCGGCCGGCGCCATGCCCTGGATGGCCCGGTTGAGGAGCGGATAGTTCGACTTCTTGCTGGTGAGCCGGGCGTAGTCGGCGCCGGAGATGCCGCCGACCCAGGCGTTGGGGTCGTAGTCGGGCTGGGAGGCCATCGCGACGACCCGGCCGGTGCGGGCCTCCATGACGACGACGGCGCCGGAGTCGGCCTCGTACTTGCGGCCGGTGATGTTGTCCGTCTCGTTGCGGACGACCTTCATCGCCTCGGCCAGCTCGAACTCGGCGACGGCCTGGACGCGGGCGTCGATGCTGGTGACCAGGGTGGAGCCGGGGATGCCCGCGTCCGACTTGGTCTGCCCCATGACGCGGCCGAGGTTGTCCACCTCGTAGGAGGTGACCTGGGCCTTGCCGCGCAGCTCCTTGTCGTAGGTGCGCTCGATGCCGGAGCGGCCGACCTGGTCGGAGCGCAGGTGCGGGGAGGCGGTGTCCTTGGCCTTCTGGATCTCGTCGTCGGTGACGGGCGAGAGGTAGCCGAGCACCTGGGAGGTGCGGGCGCCGCCGGGGGCCGTGTAGCGGCGGACGGCGGTGGGCTCGGCGGTGATGCCGGGGAAGTCCTCCGGGCGCTCGCGCAGCTGGAGCGCCTGCTGCGTGGTCGCTTCGAGGGTGACCGGGATCGGCTGGTACGGGGAACCGTTCCAGCACGGCTTGGGGGTCTGGGAGTCGCAGAGCCGGACCTTGTCCATGACCTGCTTGGGGGTCATGTCCAGGACGTCGGCGAGGCGGGTCATGACCGCCTTGCCCTTGTCCTGCATCTTCATCAGCTTGGTGCGGCTGGCGGACACGACCAGCCGGGTCTCGTTGTCGGCGAGGGCGACCCCGCGGGCGTCGAGGATCGAGCCGCGGACGGCCGGCTGCACGACCCGCTGGACGTGGTTGCTCTTGGCCTCGTGGTAGTACTCCGCGCCGTTGCGGATCTGGAGGAACCAGAGCCGGCCGCCGAGGGTGATCAGCATGGAGAGGACGAGGACCTGCATGATGACGAGCCTGATCTGCACCCTGGGGGTGCGGCCGGTCTCCGGGCCGTTGGTCACGTCTGCTCCTCCCTCACAGCTTCTTGACGCTCTTCACACCCTTGAACGGCTTGACGCCCTTTATGCGGCCGGCCCGGTTGGCCCGGGAGCGCGCGGTCTTCATGCGCAGGCCGCCGCGCTGGCTGCCGATGCGCAGGCCCGTGCCGCCCGCGAGCCAGCCGGCGGAGACGTCGGCGGCCTTGTTGGCGGGGCCTGCCCCGGCCTCGACCGCCATCGGGTCGTTCTCGGCGCGCCGGGCGAGGGCCATGATGAACGGCACGGTGAACGGCGCGAGCAGCAGGTCGTAGAGGGTCGCGGTGAACAGCAGTCCCAGCAGGCCCACGTGGCGGGCGGCGGTGTCGCCGACGAGGGCGCCGACTCCCGCGTAGAGCAGGGTGGAGCCGATCGCGGCGGCGACGACGGTCAGCAGCGGGCCCCAGGCGGAGCGGAAGCGCCCGTTGTCCGGCCGGGCCAGGCCCACCAGGTAGCCGATGACGCACAGGACGAGCGCGTAGCGGCCGGCGGCGTGGTCGGCGGGCGGCGCCAGGTCGGCCAGCAGGCCCGCGGCGAAGCCGATGAGCGCTCCGCTGACGTGCCCGTAGACCAGTGCCAGGGACACGACGGTGAGGAGCAGCAGGTCGGGGACGGCGCCGGGCAGCTGGAGCCGGCCCAGGACGGTGACCTGGACGACGAGGGCGACCACGACCAGCGTGGCCGAGAGCAGGATCCGGTTGAAGCGCATGCGGTGTCTGCTCCTACTCGTCGTCCGGCTTGGGCGCACCGGCGGTCGCGGACGGGGTGACCGTGACCGTGACCGTCGGGGTGGGCTTGGGGGCCTCGGGCTTGGGCGGCAGGACGGCGTCGCGCGGGTCCTCGCGCGGCGGCATGACCACGACGCCGACGATGTCCAGCCGCGAGAATCCGACGAACGGACGCACCCAAACGGTACGGGTGAGGTCGCCGCGGGACGGGTCGACCTTCACGACCTCGCCGATCGGAACCCCGGGCACGAAGGGCTTGTTGCCGCGGGAGCCGAAGGTGACGAGCCGGTCGCCGGGGCTGACCTTGGCCTTTCCGTTGAGCATCTGGACGGACAGGGCGCGGTCGCCCTGGCCGGTGGCGAAGCCGAGCTCGCCGGTCTTCTCCAGGCGGGTGCCGACGGTGAAGTCGGGGTCGTTGGCCAGGACGACGGTCGCGGTGTCCGGGCCGACGGTGGTGACGCGGCCGACGAGTCCGTCGCCGTTCAGGACGGTCATGTCGCGCTCGATGCCGTCCTTGCTGCCGGCGTCGATGGTGACGGTCCAGGAGAAGCCCTGGGCCGCTCCTATGGCGATGACCTCGGCACCCTTGATGCCGTACTGGCCCGCGCCGGCCCGCTTGAGCATCTCGTCGAGCTCGCGGATGCGGCTGCGGGTCTGGTCCTCGCTGCCGAGCTTGGCCTTCAGCGCGGCGTTCTCGCGCTCCAGCGTGGCGATGCGGTTGTGCCGCTCTCCGGAGTCCCGTACCGCCCCTATGGCGTTGGCGACCGGGTCGACGGCGGTCGACACGCCCTTCTCGACCGGCCCGAAGACCGCGGCGGCGGCCTGTCGGGCACCGTCGACCGGCGACTCCTCGCCTGCCCTGATGTCCACCGTGATCAACGCGAACGCGATGGCGATCAGAAGCACCAGGAGCAGCCGGCTCTCTCGTGTGTCCCTCACGTGCGGCGGCCGTGCCTTCCTCGTCGGAATTCTTTTTGCCTGTATATCAACGATCCGCCGCACGGGCCCGGTAGCACCCGTACGGCGGATCCTTGTGTTCCGCTTGGCCCTTCGGGCAGGAAGGGGCCGTGTCAGCGACGGGGCTGGGCGTCCAGGACCTGCTGGAGGGCCTCGAACTCCTCGACGCACTTGCCGGAGCCGAGGGCGACGGAGTCGAGGGGGTCCTCGGCGATGTGGATGGGCATGCCCGTCTCGCGGCGCAGCCGCTCGTCGAGGCCGCGGAGCAGGGCGCCGCCGCCGGTGAGCACGATGCCGCGGTCCATGATGTCGCCGGAGAGCTCCGGCGGGCACTTGTCGAGCGTGGTCTTGACCGCGTCGACGATGGAGTTGACGGGCTCCTCGATGGCCTTGCGCACCTCGGCGGCCGAGATGACGACCGTCTTGGGCAGGCCCGAGACGAGGTCACGGCCGCGGATCTCGGTGTGCTCGTCCTTGTCGAGGTCGTAGGCCGAACCGATGGTGATCTTGATCTGCTCGGCCGTGCGCTCACCGAGGAGGAGCGAGTACTCCTTCTTGATGTGCTGGATGATCGCGTTGTCGAGCTCGTCGCCGGCCACCCGGATGGACTGTGCCGTGACGATTCCGCCGAGGGAGATGACGGCGACCTCGGTGGTGCCGCCGCCGATGTCCACGACCATGTTGCCGGTGGCCTCGTGGACGGGCAGGCCCGAGCCGATGGCGGCGGCCATGGGCTCTTCGATGATGTGCACCTGGCGGGCGCCGGCCTGCGTGGACGCCTCGATGACGGCGCGGCGCTCGACCCCGGTGATGCCGGAGGGGACGCAGACCACGACGCGCGGACGGGCCAGGTAGCGGCGCTTGTGGATCTTGAGGATGAAGTACCGGAGCATACGCTCGGTGATCTCGAAGTCGGCGATCACGCCGTCCTTGAGGGGCCGTACGGCGACGATGTTGCCGGGCGTGCGCCCGATCATCTTCTTCGCCTCGGAGCCGACCGCCAGGATGCCGCCGGTGTTCGTGTTGATGGCGACCACGGACGGCTCGTTCAGGACGATCCCCCGGCCCCTCACGTACACCAGCGTGTTGGCGGTCCCGAGGTCGATCGCCATGTCACGGCCGATGAACGACATGTTGTTCCCCTTGTTCCCCATGAGGAGCGTCTGGCCTTCCAGTTGATAGCGGCTGCTGTCAGGTCGGCGAGGTGGGTGTGTGGGTGGAGGCCCCATCGTAGTCACGGTTGTACCGACACCGCGCGACGGGACTCCGGCAATCCCGCCGGATTGGATGTCCGTCCCCTTACTGGTGACGACGTGTCCTGCCCAGGCGTTCCCCTCCGGTCCCGGAAATACCGTGGGGCGACCGAAATTACTTCGGTCGCCCCAGGTCATGAGCGCTATTCGGCTGATGTCTCGTCAGGGAAGACGGATCAGAGCGCCGGGAAGAACAGCTTCAGCTCGCGCTCGGCCGACTCCTGCGAGTCGGAGGCGTGGATCAGGTTCTCCCGGGTGATGGTGCCGAAGTCGCCCCGGATGGAGCCCGGCGCCGCGGCGATCGGGTCCGTGGGTCCGGCCAGCTGGCGGACACCCTCGATCACGCGTTCCCCTTCGACGACCAGAGCCACGACCGGGCCGCTGGACATGAAGCCCATCAGCGGCTCGTAGAACGGCTTGCCCTTGTGCTCGCCGTAGTGCGCCTCCAGGGTCTCCTGGTCCAGCGTACGCAGCTCCAGTGCGGGGATCGTCCAGCCGGCCTTCCGCTCGATGCGGCCGATGATCTCGCCGACCAGGCCACGACGGACGGCGTCGGGCTTGAGCAGGACGAGGGTGCGCTGGGTCATGGTGCGGGCTCCTTGCGGCATTCGGGTGCGGTGGGACGAATCTACAGGGCCACCCGGGGCATCCCGCCCGTCCGGGTCCCCCGGGACGGGCCTAGGCAGCGTCGGTCGTGGCGGGGGCCTCCTGCGCCGCCGCCCACTGCTCCTTGATCGTGTCGATCCGGCGGCCGTAGTGCACCGAGCACCACCACAGGCCGGCGAAGACCGCGCCGAGGAAGAACATGGTCGGAACGACGAACCCGCTCGCGATCAGCCCGATCTGCAGGGCCCAGCCCAGCTGGACCGCGCCCGGCCGCGACAGCATCCCGCACAGCAGCACCGACAGCAGCATCGAGACCCCGCAGACCGTCCAGACCGTGGCCTGGGTCAGGTCCGGGTCCTTCATCGCCACCAGCCCCGCGAAGCCGATCACGAAGAACTCGCCGATCAGCGTGCTCGCACACAGCGTGCGCATCCTCAGCCCCTCTTCAGCAGCAGGCGGGCCTCGCCCACCGTGATCACGGAGCCGGTCACCAGGACGCCGGCCCCTCCGTACTCGGCCTCTTCCTCCGCCAGGGTGATCGCCGCCTCCAGGGCGTCGTCCAGCCGCGGCTCGACCTGCACCCGGTCCGCGCCGAAGACCTCGACCGCGACGGACGCGAGCTCGTCCGCGCCCATCGAGCGGTGGCTGGAGTTCTCCGTCACAACCACCTCCGCGAAGATCGGCTCGAAGGCCTCCAGCACCCCGCGCACGTCCTTGTCCGCGCTCGCGGCGACGACACCGATCAGCCGGCTGAAGCCGAAGGACTCGGTGACCGCGTCGGCCGTGACGGCCGCGCCCGCCGGGTTGTGCGCCGCGTCCAGGATCACCGTGGGGCTGCGCCGTACGACCTCCATCCGGCCCGGCGAGGTCACCGACGCGAACGCCTTGCGGACCGTCTCCACGTCCAGGACCCGCGCGTGCTGCCCGCCGATCCCGAAGAACGCCTCGACCGCGGCCAGCGCCACCGCCGCGTTGTGCGCCATGTGGGCGCCGTACAGCGGCAGGAAGATGCCCTCGTACTCGCCGCCGACCCCGCGCAGCGTCAGCTGCTGGCCGCCGACCGCGACCTCGCGCGAGACGACACCGAACTCCATGCCCTCACGGGCGACGGTCGCGTCCACCTCGACGGCCTTCTTCAGCAGCACCTGCGCCGCGTCCACCGGCTGCTGCGCCAGGATCACGGTGGCGTCCTGCTTGATGATGCCGCCCTTCTCCCCGGCGATCTCACCGGGCGTGGAGCCCAGCCGGTCGGTGTGGTCCAGGCTGATCGGGGTGATGACCGCGACGGAGCCTTCGATGACGTTGGTCGCGTCCCAGCTCCCGCCCATGCCGACCTCGACCACGGCCACGTCCACGGGGGCGTCCGCGAAGGCCGCGTAGGCCATGCCGGTCAGCACCTCGAAGAAGGACAGCCGGAACTCCTCGGCGGCGTCGACCATCTCCACGTACGGCTTGATGTCGTGGTAGGTCTCGACGAACCGCTCGGCCTCGATCGGCGCCCCGTCCAGGCTGATCCGCTCGGTGATCGACTGCACGTGCGGGCTGGTGTAGCGGCCGGTGCGCAGCTCGAAGGCGTTCAGCAGGGCCTCGATCATGCGGGCCGTGCTGGTCTTGCCGTTGGTGCCGGTGACGTGGATCGAGGGGTACGCGCGCTGCGGCTCGCCCAGGACGTCCATCAGCGCCGCGATGCGCGACACCGACGGCTCCAGCTTGGTCTCGCCCCAGCGGGTGGACAGCTCCTGCTCCACCTCCAGCAGCGCCGCGGCGACCTCCGGGTCGACGGGCCGGGCGGGCACCGGGTCGCCCTGCGGCGGCCCGGCCTGGGCGCGCAGGGTGCGGCTGCCGGCTTCGATCACCGCCAGGTCCGGGTCGCGGTCGGACTCCTCCGCGACGATCTGGTCGAACTCGTCGAAGGCACCGGCGAGGTCTTCGTCGTCGAAGCGGTCGTGGCTCTCGGGCTGCTGGTCACTCACAGGGCCAGTCTACGGACGGCGACCCGAAGGACTTTCGGCCCGGCCGTTTCGGGACCTTCGGCGCCGGATGCGACCTGATCGTTATGCAAGCCTTGCGAGCAGCAGATAGGGGAGCAAATGCCGCAGGCCAGTACCAACAAGACAGCTTCCAGCCGCGACATAGGGATCGACCTGGGGACCGCCAACACCCTCGTCTACGCGCGGGGGCACGGGATCGTCCTCAATGAGCCGTCCGTGGTCGCCGTGAAGGCGGGCACCACCACCGCCCTGGCCGTGGGGGCGGACGCCAAGGAGACCATCGGCCGCACCCCCGGCTCCATCACCGCGATCCGCCCCCTCAAGGGCGGGGTGATCTGCGACTACGAGGCCGCCGAGGAGATGATCCGGCACTTCGTCCGCAAGGCGGTCCCGGGCCGGCGGCCCCGCACGCGCATGGTGATCTGCGTGCCGTCCGGGGTGACCCCGGTCGAGCGGCGGGCCATCGTCCACGCCTCCACCCGGGCCGGGGCGAAGGCCGTCCACCTGATCGAGGAGCCGATGGCGGCGGCCATCGGCGCCGGCCTGCCGGTCGCCGAACCGCGCGGGTCCATGGTCGTGGACATCGGCGGCGGCACCTCCGAGGTCGCCGTCATCTCCCTGGGAGGCATCGTCACCTCGCAGTCGCTACGCATCGGCGGCGACCGCTTCGACGCCGCGATCACGGACCACGTACGCCGGGAGCACTCCCTGCTCATCGGGGAGCGCACCGCCGAGGACGCCAAGCTCGCCGTGGGCTCGGCCTGGCCGGTGCCGGACCGGCCGGAGCTGGAGGAGCTCACCTTCACCGTGCGCGGCCGCGAGAAGGTCGGCGGCATGCCGAAGACGCTCGCGCTCGGCGCGCGGGACGTACGGGCCGCGCTCGACGAGCCCGTGGAGGCGATCATCACGGCCGTCCGCACCACCCTGGAGGACTGCCCGCCGGAACTGTCCGGCGACGTGATGGAGCACGGCATCGTCCTCACCGGGGGCGGCGCCCTGCTGCCCGGCCTCGACCTGCGCATGGCCTCCGCGACCGGCATCCCGGTCTTCGTCGCAGACAACCCGCTGGACTGCGTGGCCCTGGGCTACGGCCGCTGCGTGGAGGACCTGGACTCCCTGGACGGCCTGCTGGCCCCGGAGCGGGCGTAGCCGGCCCCGGCCTGATCCGCCGGACGGGCCCTAGCCGCGCGGCAGGGTGGCGACCACGAGGTAGGCGTCCTCGGTGCGGGTCGCCTCCAGGGTGCCGCCGAGGCTCTCGACCCGCTCGGCCATGCTCGCCGTACCGGAGCCCGCGGAGACGGGGGCGCGGCCCGGGACGCGGGCCGGCAGGGCGTTGCCGACGGTGATCCTCAGTTGCGTGCCGTCCACGGCGATCGAGACGTCTATGGGCTCGCCGTGGGCGTGCTTGGCCGCGTTGGTGAGGCACTCCTGCACCACCCGGTACACGGCGGCCTGGCGCAGCGGGGACAACTCGCGCACGTCCGGGTCCATGGTGAGCCGGACGGGTGAACCGGCCCGCCCGCTCTCCTCCGCGAGCGCCCGGAGGCCGTCGACGCCCGGGGTCGCGGACCGTTCGCCGCGCTGCACGATGATCTCGTTGAGGACCAGGTGGGCCCGGCGCGCGGTGTCGGCCAGCTCCTCGAAGTCCGGCCCGTACGCCGTCTCGCGGGCCCGCATCGAGAGCACCTCGGACCGCACCGTCAGCAGGGTCAGCTCGCGCCCCACGAAGTCGTGGACGTCGCGGGCCACGGAGGTGCGCTCCTGCTGGACGGCCTGCAGCACGGCGGACTCGGCCCGCCGCGCCGTGAGCTCCCGCACCAGGTCGTGGCGGCAGGCGGCGATGCCCACGGCCGAGGCGAGCACCCCGATGGGCACGACCACGCTGAGGAAGCCGCTGAGGGTCTCCCCCCGCGGCGCGGGCCAGTCCGGCACGCAGAACATGGCCAGGGCGAACGCGACGTAGCCGACGGTGGCGAGGATCCCGGCCCGGCGCCCGCGGAACCGGCCGACCGAGTACAGGGCGAACTGGATCAGGGTCAGCTCGTGCAGCCAGCCGATGAAGAACAGCGCGGCCAGGTACGAGACCCAGGGCATCCGGCGGCGCACGAGCAGCGTCGCGCACCCCAGGGCGAGCACCACGACGGCGGCCGGCCCGTTCAGCGAGTTGTCGGCGGCGGCCAGGCCGGGCAGGTCGAGGGCCGTCAGCGCGAGGCAGGCGAGTGCGGTGAGCACGTCCAGCGCCCGCGGCGAACCGGCCCAGCCGTCGGCGAGCCGGCGTCCGGAGGCCGCCCAGCGGCGGAACACCGGGGCGGCGGGCTTGGCGTGCATGCCCTCCATCATCCGTGGTCGGGACAGCCGTTCGGGAGCCGGAGCAGCGGAAACCAAGTGATGTAGGGCACTTCGGACAGGCCGGAGGTCCCGTACGTACGCGCAGGCCCCGCACCGGTGATCCGGTGCGGGGCCTGCTTCCGTACGGACGGACCCGCGGGCGCGGGGCGCTACGCGGCGGGCAGCGACGCCAGCTGGGCCTGGATCCGGGCGATGTCCGCCTCGGCCTTGGCCAGCCGGCCCTTGATCTTGTCCACGACGTTGTCGGGGGCCTTGGCCAGGAAGGCCTCGTTCCCGAGCTTCGCCTCGGCCTGCGCCTTCTCCTTCTCGGCGGCACCGAGGTCCTTGGTCAGGCGCTTGCGCTCGGCCTCGACGTCGATGGTGCCGGACAGGTCGAGGGCGACCGTCGCGCCGCCGACCGGGAGGGTCGCGGAGGCGCTGAAGGCGTCGCCCTCCGGCTGGAGCCGCAGCACCTGGCGGATGGCCGCCTCGTGCGCGGCGAGCTCCGTACCGGACAGGTCGAGACGCGCCGGGACCTTCTGCTTGTCGTCGAGGCCCTGCTCCTTGCGGAAGCGGCGGACCTCACGGACGAGGTTCTGGACGTTCCCGATCTCGGTCTCGGCCGCCTCGTCGCGGAAGCCGCTGTCCTTCGGCCAGTCCGCGATCACCAGGGACTCGCCGCCGGTCAGCGTGGTCCACAGGGTCTCGGTGACGAAGGGGACCACCGGGTGCAGCAGCCGCAGCATGACGTCGATGACCTCGCCGAGGACACGGCCGGAGACCCGGGCCTGCTCGCCGCCCGCGAAGAAGGTCGTCTTCGACAGCTCGACGTACCAGTCGAAGACCTCGTCCCACGCGAAGTGGTAGAGCGCCTCGCTGAGCTTGGAGAACTGGAAGTCCTCGTAGTAGCCGTCGACCTGCGCGACCGTCTTGTTCAGGCGGGACAGGATCCAGCGGTCCGTCGCCGAGAGCTGCTCGACCGGCGGCAGCTCGCCCTCGATCGTGGCGCCGTTCATCAGGGCGAAGCGCGTGGCGTTCCAGATCTTGTTGGCGAACTTGCTGGACGCCTGGACCCAGTCCTCGCCGATCGGGACGTCGGTGCCGGGGTTGGCGCCCTTGGCCAGGGTGAAGCGGACGGCGTCGGAGCCGTACTTGTCCATCCAGTCCAGCGGGTCGACGACGTTGCCGAAGGACTTCGACATCTTCTTGCCGCGCTCGTCGCGGACCAGGCCGGTCAGCGCGATCGTCTTGAAGGGCACCTCGCCGTCCATGGCGTACAGGCCGAACATCATCATCCGGGCGACCCAGAAGAAGATGATGTCGTGGCCGGTGACCAGGACGTCGGTGGAGTAGAACTTCTCCAGGTCCGGGGTCTTCTCCGGCCAGCCGAGCGTGGAGAACGGCCACAGGCCGGAGGAGAACCACGTGTCGAGGACGTCGGTGTCCTGGGTCCAGCCCTCCCCCGTCGGCGCCGCGTCGTCCGGGCCGAGGCAGAGGACCTCGCCGTCCGGGCCGTACCAGACCGGGATGCGGTGGCCCCACCACAGCTGGCGCGAGATGCACCAGTCGTTGAGGTTGTCGACCCAGTCGAAGTAGCGCTTCTCCATCTCCTGCGGGTGGATCGCGACCCGGCCGTCGCGGACCGCGTCACCGGCGGCCTTCGCGAGGGTCTCGACCTTGACCCACCACTGCAGGGACAGCCGCGGCTCGACGGTGGTGCTGCAACGCGAGCAGTGGCCGACGGAGTGCAGGTAGGGGCGCTTCTCCGCGACGATGCGGCCCTGCTCGCGCAGGGCGCCGACGACCGCGGAGCGGGCCTCGAAGCGGTCCAGGCCGAGGAAGGGGCCGTGGACGGTGATGACACCGTGCTCGTCCATGATCGTCATATTGGGCAGGTTGTGGCGCTGCCCGATGGCGAAGTCGTTCGGGTCGTGGGCGGGCGTCACCTTGACGCAGCCGGTGCCGAACTCGGGGTCGACGTGGGTGTCCGCGACGACCGGGATCGAACGGTCGGTCAGCGGCAGCTTGATGAGCTTGCCGACCAGGTGCTTGTAGCGCTCGTCGTCCGGGTGGACGGCGATGGCCGTGTCACCGAGCATCGTCTCGGCGCGGGTCGTGGCGACGACCAGGGTGTCCTCGCCCTCGCCGTACGTGATGGAGACCAGCTCGCCCGCGTCCTCCTGGTATTCCACCTCGATGTCGGAGATGGCCGTCAGACAGCGGGGGCACCAGTTGATGATGCGCTCGGCGCGGTAGATCAGACCGTCGTCGAAGAGCTTCTTGAAGATGGTCTGGACGGCCCGGGACAGGCCCTCGTCCATGGTGAAGCGCTCACGCGACCAGTCGACGCCGTCGCCGAGACGGCGCATCTGGCCGAGGATCTTGCCGCCGTACTCTTCCTTCCACTGCCAGACGCGCTCGACGAACTCCTCGCGGCCCAGGTCGTGGCGGGACTTGCCCTCCTCGGCGAGCTGCTGCTCGACCTTGTTCTGGGTGGCGATGCCGGCGTGGTCCATGCCGGGCAGCCACAGCGACTCGTAACCCTGCATCCGCTTGCGGCGGGTGAGGGCGTCCATGAGCGTGTGCTGGAAGGCGTGGCCCAGGTGGAGCGAGCCGGTGACGTTCGGCGGCGGGATGACGATGGTGTACGGCGGCTTCTCGCTCGCGGGGTCGGCCGTGAAGTAGCCACGCTCTACCCAGCTCTCGTAGAGCTTCCCCTCTACGGCGGCCGGGGCGTACGCGGTCGGCAGTTCGGAGGGGGGGCTGCTGGGTGTCTGCGTGTTCTCGGTCACGGGCCACAGTTTAGAGCGGTAACAGTCCAGTCATGAAACCGGTAATCCCGGGGCCCGGCGCACTGGCCGCCGCGGCCTTCCGCCAGGATGTGAGGGTCGCATAAAGAGCTACCTCATAGGGGGACACGGGATGAGCTACAACCAGCCGGGACCTTACGGCCAGCCCCAGCAGCCCGGGCCGTACGGGCAGCAGCCCCCTCCGCCGCCCGGCCCGTACGGCCAGCCCGCGCAGCCGGGCCCGTACGGCCAGCCCGCTCCGCAGCCGGGCTACGGCTACCCGCAGCAGCCGGGCGTCCCCCCGCAGGGCTACCCCCAGCAGCCTCCGACCCCGGCCTACGGCTACCCGCAGCAGGCCCCGTACGGCGGCCAGCCGCCGAAGAAGTCCAAAGCGGGCGTCATCATCGGCGTGGTCGTCGCGGTGGCCGTCATCGCGGGGGGCGGCTGGTACCTCCTGGGCAGCGGCGCGGGCGGCAGCATCGCCGCCGACACCAAGGGCTACAAGCTGGTCGCGCCGGACTCCGTCGACGACTTCAAGAAGGACCCGAAGTACACGGAGAAGCCCCTCACCGACAAGGACAAGCAGGAGGCCGAGGCGGCGGGCATCAAGAACCCGACCAAGGCCGGCATGAACTACCTGGCGGGCGACCCCAAGAACCCGCTGTCGACCAAGAGCCTCAACTTCTCCGGCGTGTACGGCGAACTCGCCGACCCGGAGAAGACGGTGGACGGCTACTTCGCCATGGCCAAGCTGGAGAACAGCAAGGACGGCAAGTCCCAGGTGGAACTGCTCGGCACGCCCAAGACGATGTCCCCGGCCGGCTTCGAGGGCGCCGTCATGAAGTGCCAGGACTTCAAGTTCACCGCGAAGGACACCACCACCAAGGGGCCCAAGGAGGCCACGCTCCCCATCTGCATCTGGGGTGACTACAGCACCCTGGCGATGGTGAGCGCGACGGACGTGGCCTCCGTCCTCGCCGGCAAGCCCGGTTACACCCAGGAGCAGACCGCGGAACTCGCCGCGAAGCTCTACAAGACGGCCCGCGTGAAGAAGTAACGGACCGTCGGACGTGCGAGAGGGGCGCCCCCGGTGGGGGCGCCCCTCTCGCGTACTACCGCTCTACCGGCCTGCGGTCAGGCCGACTTCTCGTGCGGGCCCTGGTCCTTGGGGACGATGCGCGGGACCAGCGTCGGGTTGACGTTGGAGCGGACCACGTCCGCCGTGATGACCACGCGGGCCACGTCCTTGCGGGACGGGACCTCGTACATCACCGACATCAGCACCTCCTCCATGATGGCGCGCAGACCGCGCGCGCCCGTCTGGCGGAGGATCGCCTGGTCCGCGATGGCCTCCAGCGCCTCGCGCTCGAAGTCCAGCTCCACACCGTCGAGTTCGAACAGCCGCTGGTACTGCTTCACCAGCGCGTTGCGCGGCTCGATCAGGATCTGCAGCAGCGCCTCGCGGTCCAGGTTGTGCACCGAGGTGATGACGGGCAGACGGCCGATGAACTCGGGGATCATCCCGAACTTCACCAGGTCCTCCGGCATGACCTCCTGGAACTGGTCGCTGGCCTCGATCTCGCGCTTCGAGCGGATCGTCGCCCCGAAGCCGATGCCCTTGGCACCCGCGCGCGACTCGATGATCTTCTCCAGGCCGGCGAAGGCACCGCCCACGATGAAGAGCACGTTCGTCGTGTCGATCTGGATGAACTCCTGGTGCGGGTGCTTGCGCCCGCCCTGCGGCGGCACCGACGCCGTGGTGCCCTCCAGGATCTTCAGCAGGGCCTGCTGCACGCCCTCACCGCTCACGTCGCGCGTGATCGACGGGTTTTCGCTCTTGCGGGCGACCTTGTCGATCTCGTCGATGTAGATGATCCCGGTCTCGGCCTTCTTGACGTCGTAGTCGGCGGCCTGGATCAGCTTGAGCAGGATGTTCTCGACATCCTCGCCGACGTACCCGGCCTCCGTCAGCGCCGTCGCGTCGGCGATGGCGAACGGGACGTTCAGCATGCGCGCGAGCGTCTGCGCGAGGAGGGTCTTGCCGGAGCCCGTCGGGCCGAGCAGCAGGATGTTGGACTTCGCGAGCTCGATCGCGTCCTCGCGGCCCTGCCCGCCGCCGTTCTCACCGGCCTGGACCCGCTTGTAGTGGTTGTAGACCGCCACCGAGAGGGCCTTCTTCGCCGGCTCCTGGCCGACGACGTAGCTCTCCAGGAACTCGTAGATCTCACGGGGCTTGGGGAGTTCCTCCCACCGGACCTCGGAGGTCTCCGCGAGCTCCTCTTCGATGATCTCGTTGCAGAGGTCGATGCACTCGTCGCAGATGTACACACCGGGTCCTGCGATGAGCTTCTTCACCTGCTTCTGGCTCTTTCCGCAGAACGAGCACTTGAGCAGATCGCCGCCGTCACCGATGCGTGCCACGAGGTGCTTCCCCTTCGCCTGGGAGACGCCTGGTTCAGCGCTCCTGGTGCCTCATATCCGACGGTACCTTGCCGGGGGCCCCGTGCGGGGCCCCCTTGACGTGGTTCACACCGCCGAATCCGGTGGTGCGCCCGCGCCAACTGGCGGCAAGGATCAGAGCTTGTTGCTCTTGCGGGTGGAGATGATCTGGTCGACCAGCCCGTACGCGAGAGCGTCCTCGGCCGTGAGGATCTTGTCGCGCTCGATGTCCTCGCGGATCTTCTCGATCGGCGTGGTCGAGTGCTTGGCCAGCATGGTCTCCAGCTGGTCGCGCATGCGCAGGATCTCGTTGGCCGCGATCTCCAGGTCCGAGAGCTGCTCACGGCCGGTGCCGCCGGACGGCTGGTGGATCAGCACGCGGGCGTTCGGCAGGGCCATGCGCTTGCCGGGCGTACCGGCGGCGAGCAGGACCGCGGCGGCGGAGGCCGCCTGGCCCATGCAGACCGTCTGGATGTCCGGCTTCACGAACTGCATCGTGTCGTAGATCGCCGTCAGCGCGGTGAACGAGCCGCCGGGGCTGTTGATGTAGATCGAGATGTCACGGTCGGGGTCCATCGACTCCAGGCACAGCAGCTGCGCCATGACGTCGTTGGCCGAGGCGTCGTCGATCTGCACGCCGAGGAAGATCACGCGCTCCTCGAAGAGCTTCGCGTACGGGTCGTACTCGCGCACGCCCTGCGAGGTGCGCTCGACGAAGCGCGGGATGACGTAGCGGTTGTCCACCTGCGGGCCGGAGTAGAGGCCGCTCGCGGAGAAGTTGTTCTGCATCTGGGTGTTCACCATCCTGGTGGCGTTCTGCGGGCTGTCGGCTGCTGGGTACTGACGGTGGGCTGCCGGGATCAGGCCCCGGTGCCGCCGCCGCCCGGAACGTTGGACGCGGCCGAGATGATCTCGTCGATGAGGCCGTAGTCCTTGGCCTCCTCGGAGGTGAACCAGCGGTCACGGTCACCGTCACGGATGATCGCCTCGACGGTCTGGCCCGAGTGGAACGCGGTGATCTCGGCCATCCGCTGCTTGGTGCGCAGCAGGTACTGGGCCTGGATCTTGATGTCCGACGCGGTGCCGCCGATGCCGGCGGAGCCCTGGTGCATCAGGATGTCGGTGTTCGGCAGGGCGAAACGCTTGCCCTTGGCGCCGCCGGTGAGCAGGAACTGGCCCATGGAGGCCGCCATGCCCATACCGATGGTGACGACGTCGTTGGGGATGTACTGCATGGTGTCGTAGACGGCCATGCCGGCCGTCACGGAGCCACCGGGGCTGTTGATGTAGAGGTAGATGTCCTTCTCCGGCTCGGCGGCCAGGAGCAGGAGCTGCGCGGTGATCTTGTTGGCGATGTCATCGTCGACCTGCTGGCCGAGGAAGATGATGCGCTCGCCGAGCAGCCGGTTGTAGACATGGTCGCCGAGGCCGCCACCGATGGACGGCTCACCCGCGGCGTAAGGCTTCAGATTCGTCACGTATCCACCTGCTCGTCTCCGACGGCCATGTGCCGTCTCAGCGTCTCGTTCTGGGGCATGCTCGGCCGGAGCGGACGAGTCCGCCGGCGCCCGGGTCATCACGTGCCCTCGTATTCATGGACCCTAACGCGCAGGTCGGACAACGCCATCCCGCTTCCCGAACTGTTCGCTCGGAGCGCAAGCTACCGGGACCTTTCCGGCACTGTGCCGAAGGGCCCGGACGCGACGGCGTCCGGGCCCTTCGGGCACTGCTCGGCGGGCTCGGCGGCCCGGGGTGTTACTTGGCCTCGTCGGCAGCGGCCTCGTCGCCGTCCACGGCGGCCTCGACCGTCTCGGCGGCCTGCTCCTCGTCCTCGTCGGACAGGTCCACGAGCTCACCGTTGGTGTCGGTGACCTTGGCGGCCTCGACGACGACCGCGAGGGCCTTGCCGCGGGCGACCTCGCCGACCAGCATCGGGACCTGGCCACCCTCGACGACCGCCTGGGCGAACTGGTCGGGGGACATGCCGGAGGAGGCTGCACGGCGCATGAGGTGCTCGGTGAGCTCCTCCTGGTTCACGCCCAGCTTCTCCTTGTTGACCAGGGCGTCCAGGACGAACTGGGTCTTGATGCCCTTGATCGCCTGCTCCTTGGTCTCGGCGTCGAACTCCTCGACCGTCTTGCCCTGGAACTCCAGGTACTTCTCCAGGTCCAGGCCCATCTGGCCGAGCTGGTGGTGCTCCAGGTTGTGCTTGCGGGTGTTGACCTCGTCCTCGAGCAGCTTCTCGGGGATCGGCACCTCGACGAGCTCCAGCAGCTTCTCCAGGACGCGCTCCTGGGCCTGCGTGGCCTGGTCGTACTGCTTCATGTTCTCGAGGCGCTTGCGGCTGTCGTCCTTGAGGGCCTCGAGGGTGTCGAACTCGCTCGCCATCTGCGCGAACTCGTCGTCCAGCTCCGGCAGCTCACGGGCGGAGACCTTGGAGACCTTGACGGTGACCTCGGCGTCCTTGCCCTCGGCGGAGCCGCCCTTCAGCTGCGAGGTGAAGGTGGCCTCGCCGCCGGCCTCCAGGCCCTTGACGGCCTCGTCGATGCCGTCGAGCAGCTCGCCCGAGCCGATGGTGTAGGAGACGTCGGAGGCGACGCCGTCGGGCAGCACCTCGCCGTCGACCTTGGCCTCCAGGTCGAGGGTGACGACGTCACCCTCGGCGGCGGCGCGCTCGACGTCCTTGGTGGACGCGAAACGGCCGCGCAGCTGCTCGACCGACTTCTCGATGTCCTCGTCGGAGACCTCGATGGCGTCGACCTCGACCTCGATGCCGGAGTAGTCCGGGATCTCGATCTCGGGACGCACGTCGACCTCGGCGGTGAAGGCCAGCAGCTCGCCGTCCTTCAGCTCGGTGATGTCGACCTCGGGCTGACCCAGCGGGTTCAGGTCGGCCTCGTTCACCGCTTCGGTGTAGAACTTCGGGAGGGCGTCGTTGACGGCCTCCTCCAGCACCGCACCGCGGCCGAAGCGCTGGTCGATGACACGGGCCGGGATCTTGCCCTTGCGGAAGCCCTTCACCGTGACCTGCTGGTTGATCTTCTTGTACGCCGCGTCGAGGCTGTCCTTGAGCTCCTCGAAGGGCACCTCAACAGTGAGCCGAACCCGGGTCGGGTTCAGGGTCTCAACGGCGCTCTTCACGGTTCGGTCTCCTTGTGGCTGACTGCTGGGGGATCTGCCGTCTCGCTGGAATCAGCGGCCCGGCGGACTTCGGCCCGGTACATCAGACACACGGGCACGCAGCTTGCATAGTAGCCGCAAGCGGCAATCAGCCCACAACGCGATCTTGCTGTTGGTCGGGGTGGCCGGATTCGAACCGACGACCTTCCGCTCCCAAAGCGGACGCGCTACCAAGCTGCGCCACACCCCGTCGGTGCGACACGTAGGGTACATGGCCGGAGACCCTCTGATGCGCCGCCTTTTCCGGAGCCATTCCGGACGGGCGCCGACGCGGGCACGCCATGTGGTGTGCGATCCGCCGCTCCGACCCGCTAGGATGCTGTCCGTGCCGCGGTCCCGGACCTGCGGCGCGCGCGTTGCGGGCGTAGCTCAATGGTAGAGCCCTAGTCTTCCAAACTAGCTACGCGGGTTCGATTCCCGTCGCCCGCTCTCATCGGCTCAGGGCCAGGTCGGAGGATGTTTCCTCGGCCTGGCCCTGATGCGTTTCCGGGGTACGACCGGGGCCCCTCGGGGGCGGGTGGGGGGCGTGGGGACAATGGCGGGATGACGGTGACGGTGTGGGTCGACGACTGGCAGATGCAGTGCTGCGGGGAGGACTTCGCGCCCGGGGACGTCGTGTCGTGGCATCTGCTGGAGGTCGATCCGGAGGACTACGCCGACCTCGTCGGGAGTGACCTGGCCGCCGGGATCGACTTCTGCGAGGAGCACCACGGTCAGGAGAAGGGGCACTCCCCCGCTTCCCTGGAGGTGCTGACGATCACCGAGGTGCACTGCCGGTACGAGGTGCCCGCGGGGAGTACCGGCCGGGTGCAGCGGCCCGTGCCGGGTTCGGCGGAGCTGGTCGGGGTCGCGGCGGCGGACGGGTGGGCGCGGGAGCGGCCGGGCGTCCGGTTCGCCGGCTACCTGGTGACCGCGCGGCGCACCGCCGACGGGCCGTGAGCGGCGGCCCGGCGCGGGGGTCCGTGACGGTGGAGCGCCCGGACGGCGCGGATGTGGTTAGAGCTTGATGTTGGCGATCATCGTCGCCAGCGAGTTGAGGAAACGGTTCACGTCGTCCGCGATCGAGCTGGACGCCAGGAAGAAACCGAAGAGGGCCGCGACGATGGCGGGGCCCGTCTTGATGTGGTTGCCGCGGATCAGCACCACCAGGATGACCGCCAACAGAACCACCACTGACAGCGAAATGGCCACAACTGATCACACCTTCGGTCGTCCCCTGGTCGGCCGGGGGGCGCACGGCCGGGCATGCCCCCACATGGTCCATCCTCCCACCAACCGGGCTCACCCATACGCGCCGTGACGAAGAGCCATGGCTGCGTTCCCGCCAACCACCGCCACAAAAGCGCACATTCGGCATCTTGTGGGGCGCTTGGACGCCGGCCGGGGCGCGCGGTCAGGGGCGGTCAGGGGGCGGTGAGGCCCAGGAGGGAGCGGACGTACGCGTACTTCGCGGTCAGCCGGTCGCGGGTGGCGGCGTCCAGCTCGGCGAGGCGCACGGGGTCGGTGTTGTGCGCGAGGTCGGCCTCCTTGACCAGCAGGGCCCCGGGCGTGGCCAGGATGCGGGCCGTGTACTGCTCCAGCGGCTCCCCCGGCCGCTTGGTCACCGCGAGGACCATGTCCTTCACGGTCTGCGGGAGGGCGGCCGTCTCCAGCCAGGCGGGGCTGAGCGCCTCGTCCTCGATCGCGTCGTGCAGCCAGGCCGCCGCCTGCTGTTCGGGGCTGCCGCCGCGCACGCGGACGCCCTCGGCCACGGCGGCGAGGTGTTCGGCGTACGGGCGGCCGGACTTGTCGGTCTGGCCCTCGTGCGCCCCGCGGGCCAGGGCCTCGACCTCCAGGAGGGTCAGGGGGCTGCTCGTCATGCGATCTCCCTCGCTGCCGTGCGCAGGGCCTCGGCGGCCCTGCGGACGTCTGCCTGCGTCGTACGCCAGTTGGAGAACGCGGCGCGCAGGCCGGCGGTTCCCTCGTGGACGGTCGGAGTGACGAACACCTCGCGCGACACGGCCTCCCGCAAGGCTGTCAGGCGGGCCGGGTCGGGGTGTTCGGCGAGGGTGAAGCAGACGACGTTGAGGCGGACCGGCGCGAGGAGGGTGAGGGCGGGATCGGCCTCCAGGGCGGCGCCGAGGGCGCGGGCTCCGGCGATGTTGCGCTCGACGATCTCCCGGTGGCCGCGGCGGCCGTAGGCGCGGAGCGTGAACCAGGCGGCGAGCGCCCGCAGGCGGTGGGAGTTCTCGGGTGTCAGGTGCACCAGGTCCGGGTGCTCGCCGAGCGGGCCGAGGTAGGCGGCGGAGTTCTGGAAGACACGGGCCTGCAGGTCCTGGCGGCGGGTGAACTGCACGGCGCTGTCGTAGGGGACGTTGAGCCACTTGTGCAGGTCGACGCAGACGGAGTCGGAGGCGTCGAGGCCCTCCACGAGGTGCGCGTGCTGCGGGGAGAGCGCGGCGAAGGCGCCGAACGCGGCGTCCGTGTGCAGCCAGAAGTCGTGGCGCGCGCGGAGGGCGGCAAGGGCGGGCAGGTCGTCGAAGTCGACGGTGTTGACGGTGCCGGCGTTGGCGACGACGACGGCCGGTCCGGGGGTGTCGGCGAGGGCGCGCTCCAGGGCGGCGGGGTCGACGGCCTCGCGGCCGGGCAGGGTCGGGACGCGGACCAGGCTGTCGCGGCCCAGGCCGAGGAACGCCAGGGCCTTGGCGATGGAGGAGTGCGGGGCGCCGGACAGGACGCGGACCGGCCCGAGGGCGGCGGCCCCCTGCTCGGCCGGGGAGACCCCGAGGCGTTCGCCGAGCCATTCGCGGGCGATGGCGAGTCCGGTGGTGTTGGACATGGTGGCGCCGCTGACGAAGGTGCCGGAGTGCGCTCCGGAGAGGCCGAAGAGTGCGCGCAGCCAGCCGACGGTCTCGCGTTCGAGGTCCTGTCCGGCGCCGTCCAGGGCGGAGTTGGAGTTCTGGTCGTGGGCGGCGGTGAGCCAGTCCCCGGCGAGCGCGGCCGGGGTGGCCCCGCCGGTGACGAAGCCGAGGTAGCGGGGGCCTGCGGAGGCCGACAGCCGGGGCTCCCAGCGGGCGCGGAACGCCGCGAGGGCGGCCTCGGCCCCGCTGCCGTCCTCCGGGAGCGGTTCGGGGTCGCGGGGCGGTCCCGCGGGCGGTACGACGTCGCGGTCGTCCAGGGTGGCGAGTGCTTCGGCGGCGGCCCGGCGCGTGGCGTCGAGCAGGTCGGGGAGCCGGGCGAGATCGGCGGCGAGCGTGCGGTCCATGGGGGCACGGTAGGGCGCGGCCGGTGACGCGCGGGCGGGCCAATCCGGGGCGGGTGGCCCGCCTTCACCCCGGCGGCCGGTCGGCCCCGCCCGTACGTCCCCGCGTACGTCCGCCCGTACGCCGTCACGTCCGCCCCTCGGCCCGTCCGCCGCCGCGCCCGCGGTCCACCCGTCGTAGGCTCGGCGGATGGTCACGAAGCGGTGGGTGCGGGGCTTTGTCGGGGGCGTGGTCGTCGCGGGGGTGATGGCGGGAGCGGCCGGGTGCGACACGCCGCCCGCGCCGCGGGCCGCGCCCGGGCCGACGGCGGCGGCCTCCGGAGGCGGCCCGGGGGCCGCGTCCCGGCCGGCGGGAGGGGGTTCGGCACAGCCGGGCCGGTCCGTGCCCGCTCCCGATCCGTCCCCGCAGTGCCCCGAGGGCGGCGTCCGGCTCCTGGAGGCGGGCGGGGACGCGGCCATGGGGCTGCGCGTGGAGGGCTTCCAGCTGCTCAACTGCGGTACGGAGGAGTACGTGCTGGAGGGCTACCCGGAGGTGACGCCGCGGGACGGCCGCGGCGACCGCCCGGCGGTCGCCGTCGTGCACGGCGCTTCCGGGATCACCACCGGGGTACCGGACATCGAGGCCCCGCCGCAGCGGGTGGTGCTCGCGCCGGGGCAGGCCGCGGCCTGGTCGGTGGTGTGGCGCAACCTCGTGACCGACCCGAGCGTGCCGGCCACGACGGTGACGGCGCTGGAGGTCGTACCGCGCCCCGGCGCCCCGCGGCTGCGGCTGGACCTCACCCGGCCGCTGGACCTGGGGAACACCGGGAGGCTGGGGACCGGACCGTGGACGGCGGTCGCCCGGTGATCGTCTGGCTCAACGGGCCCTTCGGCGGCGGCAAGACGCAGACCGCGTACGAGCTGCACCGCAGGCTGCCGGGGAGCGTGGTGTGCGATCCGGAGCACGTCGGGTTCGGCCTGCACCGGATGCTGCCGCCGGCCCTGCGCGGCGACTTCCAGGACCTGGCGGCCTGGCGTCAGGGCGTGTTCGAGGTGCTGGACCTCGCCGACCGGCGGCATCCGGGCACGGTGCTGGTGCCGATGACGGTCACCGAACCGGCCATTTTCGCGCAGACCGTGGGACGGCTGCGTGAGTCCGGGCACGACGTACGGCACTTCGCGCTGCTGGCGCGGCGGGAGACGGTGCTGGCGCGGCTGCGCGAGCGGGGACTCGGCCGGGGGCTGAAGCGGGAGAGCTTCGCGGTGTCCCGGCTGGACGGCTGCCTGGAGGCGCTGCGCGCACCGGAGTTCGCCCAGCACCTGGCCACCGACCGGCTGACCGTGTCCCAGGTCGCGGACCGGGTGGCCGCCTCGGCGGGACTGGAGCCGGCCCCGGACACGGACGGGCCGCTGCGGGGCCGGTTGCGCCGCGCGCTGGTGGGCGTACGGCACATCCGCTTCGACTGAACCGTCCCTTGCGGGGCGGGCCGGGTCACGGGGAGCGGCGGATCAGGAGGAGGGCGCGGTCGTCGTTGACGTCCTTGGCGACCTTCTCGATCAGGTGCCAGGCGGCGCCCTCCCAGCCCGCGGCCACGTACCGGTCGGCCTCTCCGGTGAGCCGGTCGATGCCCTCGCCGATCTCGCGGTCGGACGTCTCGACCAGCCCGTCGGTGAACAGCATGAGGACATCGCCGCGGCGGAGGTTGCCGCGGGTGGGGGTGAACTCGGCGCCGTCGTAGACGCCGAGCAGCGGGCCCTCGCCGGACTTCTCCTGCCAGCGGCCCGTGCCCGCGGACAGCTGGAGGGCGGGGAGGTGGCCGGCGGAGAGCAGTTCGTAGTCGCCGCTCTCCAGGTCCAGGACGAGGTGGATGGAGGTCGCGAAGCCCTCGTCCCAGTCCTGGCGGAGCAGGTAGCCGTTGGCTGCGGGCAGGAAGCCGTGCGGCGGGAGCGCGCCGAGCAGCCCGCCGAAGGCGCCGGACAGCAGCAGGGCCCGGGAGCCGGCCTCCATCCCCTTGCCGGAGACGTCGGTCAGGACGATCTCCAGGGTCCGGCCGCCGTTGGTGCGGGCGGCGACGACGAAGTCCCCGGAGAAGGACTGGCCGCCGGCCGGGCGCAGGGCCATCTCGCGGTGCCAGCCTCGGGGCAGGGCGGGCAGCTTGCTCTGCACCCGGATGCGTTCGCGCAGGTCGAAGAGCATGGTGCCGCCGCGCCGCCAGGGGACGCCGACGCGGCTGCGGAACTGGGCGATGACCAGTCCGAAGAATCCGCAGGCGGCGACGACGAGGACGGTGCCGGGGGTGACGCGCGCCGGGCCCTGGGTGTAGGGGCCCAGGACGAGGGCCTCGACGATCAGTGCGGCCGCGGAGGCGGCGTACAGGGCGAGGAGGCTGGCGGGGCGCAGCAGCAGGCCCCCGGCGACGATCGGCAGGACGAGGGCGGCGGGCGAGAACCAGACGGGGAGCATCAGGGTGCCGCACGCTATGGCGGGGACGGTGAGCAGGAGTCCGGCGAAGGCGAGCCAGTCGGAGGCGTCGCCTCGGAAGTAGTCGACGGCGGATTTGCGCAGGGCGGTACGGGCCCGGTGCGACAGCATGCGCATCCGGGCCATGAGGGTCTCCACGCGTGCTCCGGCCATTGCTTCGGGACCCTATCCACCCAGGCTGTGAATGCGCAGGGGTACCCCCGGACCGGATGCTTCAGGGTGCCCGAAAACCCACCTATCGTTCCGGAATGCCCTGATGGGGATGGCCGTATGGCTCTTGAGATGCGCGCATTGCAGGGCGATGCGTGGGATGTCCGGTACGGCCGCCCGCCCGCCGGCCGGTACGGCCACCCGGAACCGGCGGCCCGCCGGAGTCCCCTAGCGCTGCTGGCAGGTCGGGCACCAGAAGAGGTTGCGGGCGGCGAGGTCGGCGGTGCGGATCTCGCTCCCGCAGATGTGGCAGGGCATGTTCGCCCTCCTGTAGACGTACACCTCGCCGCCGTGGTCGTCCACCCGCGGCGGGCGGCCCATGGCCTCGGGGAGGTGCTCGTCGCGGACGGTGTCGATGCGGTTGTTGCGCACGCCCTGGCGCATCAGGGCGGCCAGGTCCTCCCACAGGGCGTCCCACTCGGCGCGGGTGAGGTCCCTGCCCAGGCGGTAGGGGTCGATGCCGTGCCGGAAGAGGACCTCGGCGCGGTAGACGTTGCCGACGCCCGCGACGACCTTCTGGTCCATGAGCAGGGCGGCGACGGTGGTGCGGGAGCGGGAGATGCGGGCCCAGGCGCGGTCGGGGTCGTCGTCGCGGCGCAGCGGGTCCGGGCCGAGGCGGGCGCCTATCGCGTCCTTCTCCTCGTCGGTGATCCACGCGCAGGTGGTCGGGCCGCGCAGGTCGGAGAAGTGGTCGTCGTTGGCCAGGCGCAGCCGGACGGTGTCGGTGGCCGGCGGGGCGGGGGCGGGGCCGAGCGCGTACTTGCCGAAGAGTCCGAGGTGGATGTGGATCCACCCGTTCTCCTCGAACCCGAGGAAGAGGTGCTTGCCGTGGGCGTCGACCGCGTCCATGATCCGGCCGTCGAGGAGGGCGGCGCTCTCGGCGAACCGCCCCTGCGGGCTGCCGACGGCGACCGGCCGCCCGGCGAACCGTTCCAGGTGGTCCTCGGCGAGGCGGTGGATCGTATGCCCCTCGGGCACTGCGCGCTCCTCGGAGAAGGGGAGAAGAAGGGGAGAGGAAGAGGACGGCGGGGAAGACGACGGCCGTGCCACCCGCCCCCCGGGTGGCACGGCCGGAAGCGGGATCAGCCCTGCGGGTGGTGGGCCGGGATCGGGGGGAGCTCGCCGGTCTGCTCGTAGGCGGAGAGCATGTCGATGCGGCGGGTGTGGCGCTCCTCGCCGGAGTACGGGGTGGCGAGGAAGGCCTCGATGAAGCTGACGGCCTCGTCCTGCGTGTGCATGCGGCCGCCGACGGAGATCACGTTGGCGTTGTTGTGCTCACGGCCGAGCTGGGCGGTCTGGACGCTCCAGGCCAGGATGGCGCGGACGCCCTTGACCTTGTTCGCGGCGATCTGCTCTCCGTTGCCGGAGCCGCCGATCACGATGCCGAGGCTGCCCTCGTCGGCGGCCGTCTTCTCCGCGGCGCGGAGGCAGAAGGGCGGGTAGTCGTCCACGGCGTCGTAGATGTGGGGGCCACAGTCGACGGGCTCGTGGCCGTTGTTCTTGAGCCAGTCCACGAGGTGGTTCTTGAGCTCAAAGCCGGCATGGTCGGATCCGAGGTACACGCGCATGGTCCGAGTGTGGCACGAGCGGCCCCGCGGACCCGCAGTGGGTGTCGCGTAAGTCACTTCTAAAGCTCAAGTAAACCCAAAGGACGCAGATGGGACACGGGAAGGACCTCCGTCCTGGACGTTCACCCGAAGGCAACGATCCGGATTGAGGTCTTCCGTCCTGCGTTCATCTCAGGTTTGAATGCCGGGGCTCGCAACCCGAGAACCTAAGGATCCGTCCATGAGCTCCACGACGACCCTCCAGAAGGAAGGCAACCCCACCGGAAACCCCGGCGACGGTCTGCCTTCCGACGGTCTGAAGGCCGGTCTCAAGAACCGCCACCTGTCCATGATCGCCATTGGCGGCGTCATCGGCGCCGGTCTCTTCGTCGGCTCCGGTGGCGGCATCGCCAAGGCCGGTCCCGCCATCCTGATCTCCTACGCCCTCGTCGGCGCCATGGTGGTCTTCGTGATGCGGATGCTCGGCGAGATGGCCGCGGCCAGCCCGAACTCGGGCTCCTTCTCCGCGTACGCCGACCGCGCGCTCGGCCGCTGGGCCGGCTTCTCCATCGGCTGGCTGTACTGGTTCTTCTGGGTCGTCGTGCTCGCCGTGGAGGCCACCGCCGGTGCCGCCATCCTGGAGAACTGGATCCCGGCCGTCCCGCAGTGGGCCTGGGCCCTGATCGTGATGGCGGTCCTGACCGCCACGAACCTCGGCTCGGTCGCCTCCTACGGTGAGTTCGAGTTCTGGTTCGCGGGCATCAAGGTCGTCGCCATCGGCGCCTTCGTGGTCATCGGCATGCTCGCCGTCTTCGGCGTCCTGCCCGGCTCCGACAACCCGGGTGCGGGCTTCGCCCACCTGACCGACGCCGGCGGCTTCTTCCCGAACGGCTACGGAGCGGTCCTCACCGGTGTCCTGATGGTCGTCTTCTCCTTCATGGGCAGCGAGATCGTCACCCTCGCCGCCGGCGAGTCGGAGAACCCGCGCAAGGCCGTCACCCAGGCCACCAACTCCGTCATCTGGCGCATCGGTGTCTTCTACCTCGGTTCGATCTTCGTGGTGCTGACCCTGCTCCCGTGGAACGACAAGTCGATCACCGAGAAGGGCTCGTACGTCGCCGCCCTGGACTCGATCGGCATCGCGAACGCCGGCACGATCATGGAGGTCATCGTCCTGACCGCCGTGCTGTCCTGCCTGAACTCCGGCCTCTACACCGCCTCCCGCATGGCCTTCTCGCTCGGTGAGCGCGGCGACGCCCCCAAGGCGTTCGCCAAGGTCAACGCCAAGGGCGTGCCGGTCGCCGCGATCCTCGGCTCCACGGTCTTCGGCTTCGTCGCCGTCTACTTCAACTACGCGTTCAAGGACACGGTCTTCAACTTCCTCCTGAACTCCTCCGGCGCCATCGCCCTCTTCGTCTGGCTGGTGATCTGCTTCACCCAGCTGAAGATGCGCGGCATCCTGGTCCGCGAGGCCCCGGAGAAGCTCACCGTGAAGATGTGGCTCTTCCCCTGGCTCACCTGGGCCACGGCCGCCCTGATCATGTTCGTGATCGGCTACATGTTCGTGGACGACGCCAACCGCGAGGTCGTCACCCTCTCCACCCTGGTCGCCGGGCTCGTCGTGCTCGTCGGCGTGGTGCTGGACTTCCGCCGCAAGCGGGCCCTGAAGGCCTGACCCACGTGTGCGAACGCCGGAGCCCGGCCCGCCCCCGAGGGGCTGGGCCGGGCTCCGGCGCGTTGCGGGACGGACTCAGCCGCGGCTGCCGAGCAGCTTCCACGCGGTCGGCAGGACGCCCATGGCCAGCGCGGCCTTGAGCGCGTCGCCGATCAGGAAGGGCGTCAGACCCGCCGCGACGGCGGCGCTCAGGGACATCCCGGTGGCGCCCATGAGGTACGGCACGCCCACCGCGTAGATCAGCGCGGAGCCGAGCACCATCGCGCCGGCCGTGCGCAGCACCGAACGGTCGGCGCCGCGCCGCGCGAGGGCACCGACGACGGTCGCGGCCAGCAGCATTCCGAGGACGTAGCCGAAGGAGGCGCCGCCCGCGCCGGAGCTGCCGCCCGCGAACCACGGCACGCCCGCCGCGCCGACGAGGGCGTACAGCGCCAGCGCCAGGAAGCCCCGGCGGGCGCCGAAGGCGGTGCCGACGAGCAGCGCGGCGAAGGTCTGGCCGGTCACCGGCACCGGGGAGCCCGGGACGGGGACCGAGATCTGCGCGGCCAGGCCGGTGAGCGCGGCGCCGCCGACGACGAGGGCGATGTCGCGGACGCGGCTCGCGGGCAGCAGGTCGGCGAGGACGGCGCCGGGCCGGAAGGAGACGGAGGCAGTGCTCATCGGGAGGCTCCACGGGTCGGGGGGTGGCAGGAACGATCACCGACGCTAGTGCGCGGCGGCCCGTGGCCCCACCGCTGCCAGGGACAAAGCCCCGCTCACCGCCTTGGTGGGGATTTCACAAAGCCTGCACGCACCGCACGAGTCGACGTGATCCTCATCACGAGGCACATCAGACATCACGTCCGTTTTGCACGGACGACCACCGCTCAGTGAGACTGTTGGATCCCGCCAATCCTGATGCGGAGACCCCACCGCCCTGGGCCGAACGAGAGTACGAGCACCCTCCATGCGTGAGCGTCCGGAAGAAGCACCTCCCACCACGGGCGAACTGCCCGCGGAACCCCTCAGCCACAGCCTCAAGCAGCGCCACCTGACCATGCTGGGCCTCGGCGGCGTGATCGGCGCCGGCCTCTTCGTCGGCTCCGGCGCCGGCATCGGCATCGCCGGTCCCGCGATCATCTGCTCCTACCTGCTGGCCGGCGTCCTCGCGATGCTGGTGATGCGCGCGCTCGGCGAGATGTCGGCCGCGATGCCCGCCTCCGGCTCCTTCTCCGTGTACGCGGAGAAGGCGCTCGGGCGCTGGGCCGGCTTCTCGGCGGGCTGGCTGTACTGGTTCCTGCTGGTCGTGGTGCTGGCCGTGGAGGCCACCGGTGCGGCGAAGATCGCCAACGGCTGGGTGCCCGCGGTGGACCAGTGGATCTGGGTGCTGCTGTTCATGGTGGTCTTCACGGTGAGCAACCTGGCCGCGGTGAAGAACTTCGGCGAGTTCGAGTTCTGGTTCGCCGCGCTGAAGGTCGGCGCGATCGTCCTCTTCCTGATCCTCGGCACCCTCGCGATCTTCGGGGTGCTCCCCGACACCGATCCGGTGGGCCTGGCCAACCTCACCGGCCAGGGCGGCTTCTTCCCGGCCGGCATCGGCGGGGTGGTCGCGGGCATGCTCGCCGTCATCTTCGCCTTCGGCGGCCTGGAGGTCGTCACGATCGCCGCCGCCGAGTCCGACGACCCGGCCCGGTCCGTCTCCCGCGCGGTGCGCAGCGCCGTCTGGCGCATCCTCTTCTTCTACGTGGGCTCGATGCTGGTCATCGTCACCCTGCTGCCGTGGGACTCCCTGGAGCCGGGGCAGAGCCCGTACGTGGCGGTCCTGGACTCCATCGGCATCCCCGGGGCAGGCCAGATCATGAACATCGTGGTGTTCGTGGCGCTGCTGTCGGCGCTGAACGCGAACCTCTACGGCTCCTCCCGCATGATCTTCTCGCTGGCGGAGCGCGAGGAGGCGCCCAAGGCGCTGCTCAAGGTCTCGGGCGGCGGGGTGCCGCGGCGGGCGGTGTTCGCCTCGGTGGCCTTCGGGTTCGTCTCGGTGGTGCTGAACCTGCTGTGGCCGGACACGATCTTCCTCTACATGCTGAACGCGGTCGGCGCGGTGCTGCTGTTCGTGTGGGCGCTGATCGCGGTGTCCGAGCTGAAGCTGCGGCGCCGGCTGGAGCGGGAGATGCCCGAGCGGCTGGTCCTGCCGATGTGGCTGTTCCCGTACGCGACCTGGGCGGCGCTGGCCGGGATGGCGGCGGTGCTGGTCCTGATGCTGTTCGACGACGCGGCGCGGCCGCAGCTGCTGTGGTCGACGGGGGCGGCCCTGCTGGTCCTGGCCGTGGCGGGGATCCGCGAACTGCGGGCCCGCCGGGCCTGACGCCCGCCGCTCCCCCATGCCCGTCCGCCGACGGGAGAGGACCCCGTGCTGCGGCACGGGGTCCTCTCCCTTTTCCGGCCGGCTTCCTTCCGGCCGGCGCATGCGGGGCCCACGGACGGGCAGCCGTGCGGGTGTGATCACGATCCGTGAAAGCGGTGTCCGGATATCGGACACGAAACGTCCGGTGATCGGACGCTCGGCACACTGGGGCCCTCGCCCCACCCCCGCACACCGGACAGGCGCACACCCATGAGTCACAGCAGCACCCTCGCACCGCCCGAGCCGCCCCGGGCGGACACCGGATCCCCGCTCGGCAACGGCCTGAAGCAGCGTCACCTCTCGATGATCGCCCTCGGCGGCGTCATCGGCGCCGGGCTCTTCGTCGGATCCGGCGCCGGCATCGCCGCCGCGGGCCCCTCGATCGTGCTCGCCTACGCCGCCTCCGGCCTGCTCGTCATGTTCGTGATGCGGATGCTCGGCGAGATGTCCGCGGCCAACCCCGCCTCCGGCTCCTTCTCGGTCCACGCCGAACGGGCGATCGGCCCGTGGGCGGGCTTCACCGCCGGCTGGATGTTCTGGACCCTGCTGTGCGTGGGCGTGGCCATCGAGGCCATCGGCGCGGCGCACATCATGACGGGCTGGTTCCCCGGCACCCCGTCGTGGATGTGGGTGCTCGTCTTCATGGCGCTGTTCTGCGGCTCCAACCTGGCCGCCGTGTCGAACTTCGGCGAGTTCGAGTTCTGGTTCTCGGCCCTGAAGATCGGCGCCATCGCCCTCTTCCTCGGCCTCGGCGTGCTGGCGGTCCTCGGTCTGCTGCCCGGCACCTCCGCGCCCGGCACCGCCAACCTCCTGCACGACGGCGGCTTCCTGCCCAACGGCGTCGACGGCCTGCTGGTCGGCCTGCTGGCCTCGGTGGTCGCCTACGGCGGACTGGAGACGGTCACCATCGCCGCCGCGGAGTCGGAGGACCCGGTCAAGGGGGTCGCCAAGGCCGTGCGCACCACCATGTGGCGGATCGCGATCGTCTACGTCGGCTCCATGCTGGTCATCGTCACCCTGCTGCCGTGGAACGACCCGGCCGTCACCGAGACCGGCCCGTACGCCGCCACGCTGGACCACCTGGGCATCCCCGCGGCGGGCCAGACCATGAACGTGGTCATCCTGATCGCCCTGCTCTCCGCGATGAACGCCAACATCTACGGCTCCTCCCGCATGGCCTACTCGCTCGTCTCCCGCGGGCAGGGCCCCAAGGCGCTGGGCAAGGTCACCGGCCGGGTGCCGCGCCGGGCGGTGCTCGCCTCCTCCGGCTTCGGCTTCGTCACCGTGCTGCTGTCGTACTGGTACCCGGACACCCTCTTCGCCTGGCTGCTGAACATGGTCGGCGGGGTCATCCTCGTCGTCTGGGGGTTCATCGCCGTCTCGCAGTTCGTGCTGCGCCGCCGGCTGGAGCGCGAGGCGCCCGGGAAGCTGGTCGTGCGGATGTGGGGCTTCCCGTACCTGACCTGGGTGGCGCTGGCCGGGGTGGCCGCGGTCCTGGTGCTGATGGCGCTCGGCGAGGACACCCGGGTCCAGGTGGTCTTCACGGGCGGCCTGACCGTCGCCCTCGCGGTGACCGGATACGTCCTGCAGCGCCGGGCGGCCGCCGCCCGCTGACAGCCCCGCGCCGCAGGTGGGCCCCGTGCGTTCGCACGGGGCCCACCTGCGTTTTACAGAGGTAACCCTTACGTGTGAGGCGGAATAGATACTGCTAGCGTGCAGTTGCGCATTAATTGCAATTAGCGATTGGCACGCTGAGGGGACCGGATAACACGCATGGCCATCTACACGCTTCCTGAGCTTCCGTACGACTACGCGGCGCTGGAGCCGGTGATCAACCCGCAGATCATCGAACTGCACCACGACAAGCACCACGCGGCCTACGTCACGGGCGCCAACAACACGCTGGAGCAGCTGGCCGAGGCGCGCGACAAGGAGAACTGGGGCGCGCTCAACGGCCTGGAGAAGAACCTCGCGTTCCACCTCTCGGGCCACATCCTGCACAGCATCTACTGGCACAACATGGCCAGCCCGAAGACCGGCGAGGGCGGCGGCGAGCCCACCGCGGCCGACGGCCTGGGCGACCTGGCCGACGCGATCACCGAGTCCTTCGGCTCCTTCGCGAAGTTCAAGAAGCAGCTGACCTTCGCGTCCTCCGCCACCCAGGGCTCCGGCTGGGGCGTGCTCGCGTACGAGCCCGTCAGCGGCCGCCTCGTCGTCGAGCAGGTCTACGACCACCAGGGCAACGTCGGTGTCGCCAGCACGCCGATCCTGGTCTTCGACGCCTGGGAGCACGCCTTCTACCTTCAGTACAAGAACCAGAAGGTGGACTTCATCGAGGCGATGTGGAACGTCGTCAACTGGCAGGACGTCTCCAAGCGCTACGCCGACGCCAAGGCCAACACCCCGCTGCTGATCCCCGCCAAGGGCTGATCGCACCGCCAGCCCGTCCGCCTCGTGATCGTCTTCTCAACCTTCACCGGCGGGCGTGTCCAGCAGAAGACCCCCGTGAGGACGTGACTCACGGGGGTCTTCTGTGTTCCGGGGGTGCGGCCCGTGCGGGCCGCACGGGATCCGCGGCCTACTCGAAGGACGGGCCCTTGGTGCGGGTCCGCTTGATCTCGTAGAAGCCGGGGGTGGAGGCGACGAGCAGGGTGCCGTCCCACAGCCGGGCCGCCGCCTCGCCGCGCGGGGTCGGGGTGACGACCGGGCCGAAGAAGGCGACGTCGCCCTCGCCGTCGGCGCCCGGGACGGAGATCACCGGGGTGCCGACCTCCTGGCCCACCCGGTCGATGCCGTTGTTGTGGGAGGCGCGCAGCACCTCGTCGTACTCGTCGGAGTCGGCGTACGCGATCAGCTCCGCCGGCAGGCCCACCTCGGCCAGCGCCTCGGCTATGACCTCGCGGGTCGGGCCCTTGTCCTCGTTGTGGATGCGGGTGCCGAGCGCGGTGTAGAGCTTGCCCGTGACCTCGTCGCCGTGCTTCTGCTGCGCCGCCGTCACCACGCGCACCGGGGCCCAGCCCTTGGGGCCGAGCAGGTCGCGGTAGACCTCGGGCAGCTCGTCGAGCTTGTTCTCGTTGAGGACGGCGAGGCTCATCACGTGCCAGCGCACCTCGACGTCACGGACCTTCTCGACCTCCAGCATCCAGCGGGACGTCATCCAGGCCCACGGGCAGAGCGGGTCGAACCAGAAGTCGACCGGGGTCTTCTCGCCCACCTGGGTCTCTGTCATGTCTCTCCTCGTGCGGGTCGCGGAACGGCATCACTGGCGCATGTCCTCCGTGGCCAACCAGGACACCAGCGCCCGCATTCCCCTCGTGCGAGGATTCGGCACAAGAACGCGATCACGCACGAAGGAGTGCAGGTGCCCGGAGAGAATCTGTCCCGCGAGGAGGCCCGCGAGCGGGCCGAGCTGCTGTCGGTCGACGGGTACGAGGTCGTCCTCGACCTCCGGTCCGCGGTGGACGAGGCCGAACCCGCCGAGGGTCCGCGCACCTTCCGGTCGGTGACGACGGTCCGCTTCCGGGCCGCCGTCCCGGGCAGCTCCAGCTTCGCCGACCTGATCGCCCCCTCGGTGAACTCCGTCACCCTGAACGGGCGGGACCTCGACGTGGCCGCCGTCTTCGACGGGTCCCGGATCGCCCTGGAGGACCTGGCCTCGGAGAACGTCCTGGTGGTGGACGCGAACTGCGCCTACAGCCGGACCGGCGAGGGCATGCACCGCTTCGTCGACCCGGAGGACGGCGAGGTCTACCTCTACACCCAGTACGAGCCGGCCGACGCCCGGCGGGTGTACGCGAACTTCGAGCAGCCGGACCTGAAGGCGCCCTACCGCTTCGAGGTGACCGCTCCCGAGGGCTGGCAGGTGTGGAGCAACGGCGTGGAGGAGTCCCGCGAGGGGCAGACCCGCCGCTTCGCGCAGACGGCGCCGATCTCCACGTACATCACCTGCGTGGTGGCCGGGCCCTACCACTACGTGACGGACACCTACACCCGCGGGGACCTGACGATCCCGCTCGGCGCCATGTGCCGCAAGGGCCTCGCCAAGCACTTCGACGCGGACGACGTCTTCCTCGTCACCAAGCAGGGCTTCGACCTCTTCCACGAGATCTTCGACTACCCCTACCCCTTCGGGAAGTACGACCAGGCCTTCGTGCCCGAGTACAACCTGGGCGCCATGGAGAACCCGGGCATGGTGACCTTCCGCGAGGAGTACATCTTCCGCGGCAAGGTCACGCAGGCCTCCTACGAGCGCCGCGCCAACGTGATCCTGCACGAGATGGCGCACATGTGGTTCGGCGACCTCGTCACCATGAAGTGGTGGGACGACCTGTGGCTGAAGGAGTCCTTCGCCGACTTCATGGGCTCCTTCGGGCTCGTCGAGGCCACCCGCTTCGACCGGGCCTGGGTGTCCTTCGCCAACAGCCGCAAGGCGTGGGCCTACCGCGCCGACCAACTGCCGTCCACGCACCCGATCACGGCCGACATCCGTGACCTGGAGGACGCGAAGCTCAACTTCGACGGCATCACCTACGCCAAGGGCGCCGCGGTCCTCAAGCAGCTGGTCGCCTACGTCGGCCGGGAGGCGTTCCTGGAGGGCGCGCGGCGCTACTTCAAGGCGAACGCGTACGGGAACACCACCCTCGACGACCTGCTGTCGGTGCTCGGCGAGGTGTCCGGGCGGGACATGACCGAGTGGTCGCGGGCCTGGCTGCAGACGGCGGGCGTGAACGCGCTGACCCCGCTGGTGACATACGACGCCGAGGGCCGGATCACCGAGCTCGCGGTCGCGCAGGAGGGCGAGGAGCTGCGCCCGCACCGCATCGGCGTGGGCCTGTACCGGCTGGAGGACGGCGCTCTGGTCCGCTACGCGCGGGCCGAGGCGGACGTCGCGGGCGCCCGCTCGGTGATCGGTGAGCTGGCCGGCCAGGACCGCCCCGACCTGGTGCTGGTGAACGACGAGGACCTCACCTACTGCAAGATCCGCTTCGACGAGGGCTCGCTGGCCACGCTGCGCGCGCACCTCGGCGACCTGGCGGACCCCCTCGCCCGGGCCCTGAGCTGGTCGGCGCTGTGGAACCTGACGCGGGACGGCCTGATGCCCGCGCGCGACTTCGTCTCGCTGGTGCTGGCGCACGCGGGCCGGGTGACGGACGTCGGCGTCCTGCAGCAGCTGCACGCGCAGGCCCTGACCTCCGTCACCCACTACGCGACGCCGGAATGGCGCGAGCAGGGCGGCCGGGAGCTGGCGGCGGGCGCGCTGCACGAACTGCGCCTGGCCGAGCCGGGTTCGGAGCACCAGCTGACCTGGGCGCGGTTCTTCGCGGCGAGCGCGTCGACCGAGGGCGACTTCCAGCTGCTGCTGGGTCTGCTGGAGGGTTCGGCGCGGATCGACGGGCTGGACGTGGACCAGGAACTGCGCTGGGACTTCCTGCTGCCGCTGGCCGCACACGGGGCGGTGGACGAGCCGGCGCTCGCCGCCGAACTGGCGCGGGACGACACCGCGTCGGGCAAGCGGCACCAGGTGCGGTGCCTGGCCGCGCGTCCCTCCCAGGCGGTCAAGGACCAGGCGTGGGCCGCGGTGGTCGAGTCCGACGCGCTGTCCAACGCGCTGGTCGAGGCGACGATCTCGGGCATGCAGCAGCCCTCGCAGCGGAGTTTGCTGGCCGCTCACTCGGGACGCTACTTCGAGGTCATCGAGCAGGTGTGGGCGGACCGTTCGATCCAGATCGCGATGGACGTGGTGAAGGGCCTGTACCCGTCGCTGCAGGGTGACTCCGCGACGCTGGACGCCACCGACGCGTGGCTGGCCGGGCACCCGGACGCCGCTCCGGCGCTGCGCCGCCTGGTGCTGGAGTCCCGCGACGACCTGGCCCGGGCCCTGCGCGCGCAGGCCTGCGACGCGGCGGCGGGCAGCTGACCCGAGGACCGGCCGGCGGGTGCCGCCGCGCGGGGTGATCCCGCGCGGCGGCGTCCCGTAGGGGTCACCTCGTGCGGGTCACTGCGTACGGGGGCACCTCATCGGCAGTCGAACGCCCGTACTTTAGCCCCGTCTTGTCCGCATTTGTCGACAAGCGTGTAACAGGGGTTAGCAAGGCCATGGCCTGAGGGAATCACGGAGTCATGAACCACAACGCTCCCCTCCCCCTCGCCCACCTCACCGGCAGCCGCCCCCGCGTGCTCACCCTCGCGCAGCTGCGCGAGCACGGGGTGAGCGCCTCCGAGGCCGCCGTGCGGCCCTGGAAGCAGATCCTGCCGGGGGTGTTCCTGCTCCACTCCGGCCCGGCGACCAGCGAGGAGCGGCTGCACGCGGCCCTGCTGTACGCGAACCGGCGCGGCGGCGAGGCCATGATCACGGGACTGGCGGCCCTGGCGCTGTACCGGTTCGCCTCGGCGCCGGCGCTGCTCGCCCTGCCGCAGATCGACGTGCTGGTCCCGGGCACCCGGCGGCTGCGCTCCGCGGGGGACGTGCGGATCGTGCGCACGCACACCCCGCCCCGGTCCCAGGAGGTGACCGGGCTGCCGGTGGCCCCGGTCGCGCGGGCCGTCGCCGACGCCGTCGCGCAGCTGTCCGACGCGGCCACCGTACGCCGGCTGCTGAGCGAGGCCGTCCGCAGCGGGCACTGCGAACCGGCCGCCGTGGTGCGGGAGCTGACGGTGGCCCGACTCCTGAACCGGCCGCACGTGGTCGACGCCGTCGAATCCCTTCTGGCCGAGGGCCGCGCCCTCGCGGAGGACCGGCTCTACCACCTGGTGCGCGGCCTCGAACTCCCCGATCCCGTCTGGAACGTGGACCTGCGCCTGCCGGGAGGCCCGCACCTGGGCGGGGTCGACGCGTACTGGCCCGAGCACTCCGTGGCCGTGGAGATCGACACCCGTGCGCCCCGCCAGGGCGAGGCCGAGGACGAGGAGTGGTCGGCGTGCGTGCGCAAGCGGGAGACCCTGGAACGGCTGGGGGTGACCGTCGTCCACATCACCCCGCGCAAACTCCGCGACTGGCCCGAGCAGCAGGCCACCGTCATCCGGACCGCCCTGGCGGCCTCCCCCGACCGCGAACCCGCCTCCTACCTGGTCGTGCTCCCCAGGTGAGGCGAGTACTCCGGGGTGCTCCACAGCAGCCGTCCCGGATGCACGGCCTCCACCACCGACTCCACCCGGAAACGGGTCCGCCGGCTGCCGTCGTCCCCGAACTCCGTCCGGGCCCGGCCGCTGAGCTGGAGAACGGCCCCGCTCTCCCAGTCCGGGAAGAGGAGCCCGGCCCGCGGGTCGACCTCCAGGTTGCCCAGGGTGAGGAACATGGCGTTCCCCGCGTAGTCCGGCCAGGCCAGCTCGTGCGGCGACAGCACCTCGACGAATCCCGGCAGGCCGCCCCGGTGGCCGGCGTCGACGCCGTCCGCCCGCGCCGTGGTCCCGACGAAGAAGGTGTCGGCGGAGCGGACCGCCCGCACCTGGTCCGGGTCGAGCGCCTCCCCGCGCCGCACGATGCCGGCGCCCTGCGCGGCCACCTCCAGGGGCTGCCGCTTCTGCAGGTACTTGGGGCAGTTGGAGAAGACCTGCTCGGCCGTGACCGCGAAGCCCCGCGGGGTCACCGCGAGGGTCCCGTTCAGCCGCATCCTGCGCCGGGTGCGCGGATCGAGCGCGATGGTCCCGACCCGGGTCCCGTCCGTGGCCAGCGCCCCCGTGAGCGGATCGCCCGCGGGCAGCCCCCCGGCGACGGCGATGCGGTCCGGCCCGGTGGCCCGTACGAAGCCGGGCGCCCCGGTGAGCAGGGAGGCCCACATCCGCCCCGCGTCGTCGGCCGCGGCCACGACCAGGTGGGGCTGGAGCTCCAGGAAGGCCGCGGCGACCTCCCGGATGCCCGTGCCGATCGAACGGCCGACGTGCTCGGCCGGCCCCCGCACCCCGAGCCTTTCCTGCACGGCCAGTGAACCGCGGTGGTAGGTCCCGCCCATCGTGTACACCCCTTCCGTCGTGTGCGTCGCGTCGGTGCCGGTCGCCGGCGGCCGTGGCCGGTTCTAGAAGAAGCCGCAGGTCGGCGCCGATTCCACCGGCACGGGCGCGTCCTGTGCGCCGAGCGGGACGGAGATCTCCAGGCGGGTCCCGTCGGGGTCGTGGAAGAAGATCCCGCCGGAGGCCGCGCCCTCGCCGTGCGCGACGACGCCCTCGTAGGCGAACGCCACGCCGAGGCCGCGCAGCCGCTCCTCGTACTCCCTCACCTCCTCGATCGCCCCGGCGGAGAACGCCAGGTGGTGCAGGCCCGCCACGTCCGGGGCGTACGGGCCGCCGGCCTGCTGCCAGAGGGTGAGGACGAGCTCCCCGTCCCGGCCGAGGAAGGCGTGGCGGCGTCCTTCCTCCGCGCCTTCGCCCAGCACCCGGAAGTCGAGCGCGTCGCGGTAGAAGGCGAGCGAGCGGTCCAGGTCGGTGACGTTCAGGCCCACGTGGCCGGTGCGAAGCGTTCTGATGGCGGTCGTCATGGCGGGTCCTCCCCAGGAACCGAAGCGAAATTCTAACCTTCTAAATCTAATTTAGGGGTTAGAGCGAGGGGCGTCAACCACTCACGTACTCTTGAGTGGTTAGCGAGCGAGGAGAGACGGACATGACGGCGGCGGACCCACGACCCCTGACCGGCGAGCCGGTCGCCCTCGACCTCCTGAACACCCGCTGGATCCAGGACGGCGAGAGCGCCGACCTCTTCGCCGGCGCCTTCGGGCTGAGCCGGGTCGAGGGGCTGGCCGTCTGGCTGGAGTCCGTCGGCCTGAGCGGCCGCTTCCGCGCGGACGCCTCGACCCTCGTCCACCTGATGACCGCCCGCGAGGCCCTCGCCCGCGCCGTCGCCGACCCGGCCGACGAGAGCGCGCTCGCCCTCGTGGACGCCGTGCTGGAGCACGGCCGCATCCGCGCCACCCTGACCGCCGAAGGGCCGGGCGAGCGCGCCGAGTTCGACGACCCGAGCTGGGGCCCGGCCTGGACGGCCGCCCGTAACTACCTGGAACTGCTGGGCTCCGCGCCCGACCGGATCCGCGCCTGCGCCTCCGAGAGCTGCGTCCTGCACTTCCACGACACCTCGCGCAACGGGACCCGGCGCTGGTGCTCGATGTCCGCCTGCGGAAACCGGGCGAAGGCCTCACGCCATTACGCGCGCACGCGCGAGCGCTGAACGCACGGAATCTGTCACACCCGCACCGGGGCGCCACCGCGCCCCGGTGCCGACTTTCGGCCTCCAAGTCGATAAATCCACTCTTCCACCCCGGTGGTTCGCACCACTGCGTCCCGATACGGCCGCGCTGGCGTGTTCGGCGCGCTGGCGAGTGTCCGCCACCGCAGGTCTCGGTCGATGACATCCCTCCCCAAAGACCGGTCGCTTGAGGAAAGCTGACCGGTCATCCGGCACCGAAATCCGGACCGTATCTTTCACTTACCAGGGATGCTGATGACCCTCGAATCCCCCAGCTCCATACCCGGGACCAGACGCGCCGCGCGCGTCGCGGCCGCGGCCGGCCTGGTCGCCGCCCTCGTGGCCGGCGGCGCCGTGCCCGCGTTCGCGGCGACCGGCGCGGACACCCCGGGCACCTCGCCGGCGGTCAAGTCCGCCGACCAGAAGATCGGTTCGGCCGACGCCGAGCTGCTCCAGGAGGCCAAGGCCAAGGGTGACGCGAACGTCACCGTCATGGTCGCGACCGCCCCCGGCCAGACCAAGCAGGTGGCCGAACAGCTCGACGCCGTGCAGGGCGCCTCCGTCGGCCGCACGTACGACAACCTGGGCTACGTGCGCGCCACCCTGCCCACGGCCAAGGCCGAGGCCGCGCTGAAGGCGGCCGCCAAGCTGTCCTCCGTGCACGGCATCGACCTGCGGCACGAGATCCAGCTGCCGGACCCGCGTCCCGACGCCGACCGGGAGACGGGCACGGTCAAGAAGACCGCGGCCGAGACCTACGCGGCGCCGGACAAGAACACCCCGGCGAAGAACCCGTACAACCCGTCCTTCGAGACCGGTGCGGTCGACTTCGTCGCGCAGAACCCGCAGGCCGACGGCCGCGGCGTGACCATCGGCATCATGGACTCGGGTGTCGACCTCGGCCACCCGGCCCTGCAGAAGACGACCACCGGCGAGCGCAAGATCGTCGACTGGGTGACGGCCACCGACCCGATCACGGACAACGACGGGACCTGGCGCGCCCAGATCACCCCGGTCACCTCCGCGGGCGGCACCTTCACCGCGGGCGGCCAGAGCTGGAAGGCCCCCGAGGGCAGCTTCCAGTGGAGCCGTTTCAGCGAGTCGATCACCGCCACCGGTGACATGGCGGGCGACGTCAACCGGGACGGGGACACCACCGACCGGTTCGGCATGCTCTACGACGCCGCCGCCGGCACCGTCCGCGTCGACACCGACCAGGACGGCGACTTCACCAACAACGAGCCGATGAAGCCGTACAAGGACGGCTACCAGATCGGCTACTTCGGCACGGACAACCCGGCGACCGAGGTCGCCGAGCGGATCCCGTTCGTGATCGAGATCCGCAAGGACGTCCCGATGGACCCGCTCGGCGGGGACTGGGTCGGCAAGAAGGCCGACTTCGTCAACATCGGCATCATCGAGTCCGAGCACGGCACGCACGTCGCCGGCATCACCGCCGCCAACAGCCTCTTCGGCGGCAAGATGAACGGCGAGGCGCCCGGCGCCAAGCTCGTCTCCTCGCGCGCCTGCTCCTGGTCGGGCGGCTGCACCAACATCGCGCTGACCGAGGGCATGATCGACCTCGTCGTCAACCGCGGCGTGGACATCGTCAACATGTCCATCGGCGGCCTGCCGGCGCTGAACGACGGCAACAACGCCCGCGCCGAGCTCTACCGCAACCTCGTCGACACCTACGGGGTCCAGCTGGTCATCTCGGCCGGCAACTCCGGCCCGGGTGTGAACACCATCGGCGACCCGGCCCTCGCGGACAAGGTCATCTCCGTGGGCGCCTCGGTCTCGAAGGAGACGTGGGCCGCCAACTACGGCTCCGGCGTGAGCACGAAGTACAACATGTTCCCCTTCTCCTCGCGCGGTCCGCGTGAGGACGGTGGCTTCACGCCGACCATCAGCGCCCCCGGCGCGGCCATCAACACCATCCAGACCTGGCTGCCCGGCGCGCCGGTGAAGGAGGCGGGCTACACCCTGCCGGCCGGTTACGGCATGCTCCAGGGCACCTCGATGGCCTCGCCGCAGGCGGCGGGCGCGAGCGCCCTGCTGATCTCGGCCGCGAAGCAGGCGAACATCAAGCTGACCCCGGCCTCCCTGCGGGTCGCGCTCACCAGCTCCGCCAAGAAGATCGACAACGTCCCCGCGCACGCGCAGGGTTCGGGTCTGATCGACGTGAACGGCGCCTGGGAGTCCATCCAGCGTGACGCCAAGGCCAACGAGTTCACCGTCAAGGCGCCGGTCGACACCGCGATCGACCAGTTCCTGAAGACCCCGGGCTTCGGCACCGGCCTGTACGACCGCGAGGGCGGCCTCAAGGTCGGCCAGAAGAAGGTCTACAACGTCGTCGTCACCCGCACCACGGGCGTCAAGTACGGCACCCGGCACGACCTGAGCTGGCGCAACAACGACGGCACCTTCAAGGTCATCGGCGGCTACGACTACGTCACCCTGCCGCTGAACAAGCCCGTCACCATCAAGGTCGAGGCCAACGCCAAGACGGCCGGCGTCCACAGCGGCATCCTGCAGCTGGACGACGAGACCACCGAGGGCATCGACAAGCAGATCCTGACGACCGTCGTGGCTTCCGCCCCCCTGGCCGCGCCGTCGTTCGCCGTGTCGGACAGCTCCTCCGTGCAGCGCAACAGCCACAAGTCGTACTTCGTGACCGTGCCGCCGGGCGCCAAGAGCCTGGAGGTCGCGCTCAGCGGTCTCGCAGCCGGCGCCCAGACGCGCTTCATCGCGATCCACCCGTACGGTACGCCGGTCGACCCGACCGCCACGACCAACTGCTACCCGAACTACGACAACCCGGCCAACACCTGCCGCCCCGACGTGCGCTCGTACCCCGAGCCGACGCCGGGCGTCTGGGAGATCGAGGTCGAGGCCCGTCGTACGTCGCCGGTCCTGGACAACCCGTTCAAGCTGGACGTGTCCGTGCTCGGCGCGGCCTTCGACCCCGCGGTCAAGGTCCTGCCCGAGGTCAAGCAGGGCACCCCGGCCCCGGTCCAGTGGAGCGTCAAGAACGCCGGCGCGGCCATCACCGGCGGCAAGCTCACCGGCGGTCCGCTCGGCTCCGCGAAGGTCGCCAAGCCGACCATCGCCAACGGTGAGACCCACACCACCGAGATCGCGGTGCCCGCGGGCACCTCGCGCCTCGACGTGGCCATCGGCAAGGTGTCCGACGCCGCCGCCGACCTCGACCTCGAGGTCTACAAGGACGGCATCAAGGTGGGCTCCGCCGCCGACGGCGACTCCGAGGAGGCCGTGAGCCTGGTGAACCCGGCCGCGGGCACCTACACCGTCAAGGTGATCGGCTACGCGATCCCGGCCGGCACCACCACCTACGACTACCGCGACGTGTTCTTCTCGGCCGCCCTGGGCTCCGTCCAGGTCGACGACGCCGCCACGGTGAACCTCGCCACCGGCGCCACCGCGCAGGTCTCGGCGAACGTCCTGGTCACCAGCGCCGCCCCCGAGGGCCGCCAGTTCTTCGGCCAGGTCCAGCTGCTCAACGCCCGCGGCACCGCCGCCGGCACCGGCAGCGTGCAGATCGAGAAGGTCCTCCCGTAGCACCTTCCGCGGGAAACCCGAGGGGGCGGCGCTCTGACGAGCACCGCCCCCTCGGGCCGTTCCCCGGCCCGTACTACCTGCCGAGGGAGCGCAGCGACTCGGCGTAGGTGCCGACCGCGTGCGCGATCACGTCCAGGTTGGTGTCGAAGACCTTGAGGTCCACGTTCCTCAGGTCGTCCCCGGCCCCGTGGTAGTTCGGGTCGTAGGGGGCCCCGGCCGTCCCGCCGTACCTCCTGGCCTGCTCGGCGGTCTTGATGCCCTCGGCCCCGGTGAAGGTGCCGCCGGCCGGGATGCCGTTCGCGATGAACGGCCCGTAGTCGGAGCGGCCGTCGAAGTCGCTGCCCTCGTGCGGCTTGCCCTTCCGGTCGAGGAAGCCGTTGATCAGCGCCTCGATCTGCGCCGAGCCGGCCGGGCCGGCGCCGGCGCCCGTGCGGTCGGAGTCGTCGCCGTCGTAGACGAACTGCACCGGGTTCGGCGAGGCGATCATGTCGAAGTTCAGGTAGAGCGCGATGTCCTTCTTCTGCTTCTCCGACAGCTGCGCGACGTAGTGCTCCGAGCCCAGCAGGCCCAGCTCCTCCGCCGACCACCAGCCGAAGCGGACCTTGTTGGCGGGCCCCTTCCCCTTCTTGTTGGCGCCCTCCTCGGCCAGCTCGACGGCCACCTCCAGCAGACCGGCCGAGCCGGAGCCGTTGTCGTTGATACCCGGGCCCTCGGGCACCGAGTCCAGGTGCGCCCCGAGGGTCACCACGCGGTCGGAGCGGCCGCCCCGGGTCTCGGCGACCACGTTGCGGGTGGTCTTCCTCAGGTGCTCCTGGTCCAGGTCCAGGCGTACGGTCACCTCGCCCTTCCCGGCGGCGGCGGTCAGCGCCTCGCCGTCGGCCAGCGTGATGCCGGCGCTCGGGATGATCCCCTCGGCGGGCGAGGAGAAGCCGCCCCGGACCGGGGTGGTGCCGCTGTGGTTGTAGACGATGATGCCGAGCGCGCCCGCCGCGGCCGCCGCACGCTGCTTCTCCACGAAGGTGCAGGCACCCCGCTTGACCAGGGCGATCTTCCCCGTGAAGGCGCCGGCCGGGTAGTCGTCCGCCGTGCAGCCGGGGGTCTCGTCGGCCCGGGCGGGCACGAGCGGCGCGGTCAGGCCGCCGGCCGGGGTGGACGGGGTGAAGGTGAAGGCGGCCGTGGCCGGCTCGCGGGAGTCCGGGCCGAGGACGGTGGTCCGCTCCGTCCTCGTGCGCGCCTCGTGAATGTCGAAGTCCTGGTACGAGACGTCGTACCCGGCCTTCTTCAGCGTGTCGTGCACGTAGGCGGCGGAGGCCGCGTGGCCGGGGGTGCCCGCGGCGCGGTTGCCGCCGTTGGCGTCGGCGATCTGCTGGAACTTCTTCAGGTGGCGGTGCGCGCCCTTGGCGGTGACCTCCTCCACCAGCTCCCTGGCGAGCCGGCCCTCGCGCGGGTGGGCGGCCGCCGGGGTGGCGGCCAGCAGGACGGGTGCGGCGACGGCGGCGGCCGCGAGGGCGGCGAGCGCCGGTATGGCCCGGCGGCGGTGTCGGTGGCGGAGGCGGCGGATGGCGCGCACGGTGGAATCTCCCCGGTGGACGGTTCGTTCTTCGGTCGGCCGCGTCCGGAAATCGGACGTGACGCACCGGACGCTAACCGCCTCCGACCAGGCAAAACGTCCGATCGGGGGGCAGGAAACACGGCCGCCACGCACTCGTCACCGGTGTTCACATTCAGGACACCGTCCGTTCCTCGGACAATGGATTGGACAAGGCTCGTGGGGTCGAACGCATGATGGCCTCACGCGCGCCCGCGTCGTACGGAGCAGAAGGAGTCACCGTGAGGGTCGGAATCGTCGGAGCCACCGGTCAGGTCGGCGGAGTCATGCGCAGCATCCTCGCCGAGCGCAAGTTCCCGGTGGACGAGCTGCGCCTGTTCGCCTCGGCCCGGTCCGCGGGCACGACGATCGAGTGGGAGGGCCGGGAGATCACCATCGAGGACGCGTCCACCGCCGACTACTCCGGCCTGGACATCGTGCTCTTCTCCGCGGGCGGCGCCACCTCCAAGGCCCTGGCCGAGAAGGTCGCCTCGCAGGGCGCCGTCGTCATCGACAACTCCTCCGCCTGGCGCAAGGACCCCGAGGTCCCCCTCGTGGTCTCCGAGGTGAACCCGCACGCGATCAAGAACCGCCCCAAGGGCATCATCGCGAACCCGAACTGCACCACCATGGCCGCCATGCCCGTGCTGCGCCCGCTGCACGAGGAGGCCGGCCTGACCGCGCTGATCGCCACCACCTACCAGGCCGTGTCCGGCTCCGGCCTGGCCGGTGTCGCCGAGCTCGACGGCCAGGTCAAGGCCGTCTCCGAGGGCGCCGCCGGGCTGGTCCACGACGGCGGTGCCGTCGACTTCCCCGAGCCGGGCGTCTACAAGCGTCCGATCGCCTTCAACGTGCTCCCGCTCGCGGGCGCGATCGTCGACGACGGCTCCTTCGAGACCGACGAGGAGCAGAAGCTCCGCAACGAGTCCCGCAAGATCCTGGAGATCCCGGAGCTGAAGGTCTCCGGCACCTGCGTGCGCGTGCCGGTCTTCTCCGGCCACTCCCTCCAGGTCAACGTCCGCTTCGACCGTCCGATCAGCGTCGAGCGGGCCTACGAGCTCCTCCGGGACGCCCCGGGCGTGGAGCTGTCCGAGATCCCGACCCCCCTCCAGGCCGCCGGCAAGGACGCCTCGTTCGTGGGCCGCATCCGCGTCGACGAGACGGTGGACAACGGCCTCGCGCTGTTCCTGTCGAACGACAACCTCCGCAAGGGCGCCGCGCTGAACGCGGTGCAGATCGCGGAGCTCGTGGCGGCCGAGCTGCGGGGCTGACCCCGACCGACGATGCGGGGGCGGGCGCCGGAGGGCGCCCGCCCCTTCGCCGTGTCAGGGCCTGCGCACCTCGAACTGGAAGCAGCCGAACTCGGCGGCGCGCACGTGGACGAGGGCCGTCCCCGGATCGGCGAAGGCCTCGTCGAGGGCCCGCCCGACGTCGCCGTCCGCATCCTCGCCGAGGGCGAGCACCCGCCCGCCGAGGATGTGCCCGCGTACGTCGTAGCGCCGGAGCGTGCGCAGGACGCCGGGCCGTGCGAAGGGATAGCCCCCGGCCCCCGGGCCGCTCCCCGCCCCGCTCCCGGCCGGCCCGCCGCACTCGCCGGCGTGGACGAAGACGGGCCCCTGTTCGTCGTAGGCGCCCGGATCGGCCCCGGTGGCGGCGGCCCAGCGCCGCAGCGGCGCGTACGCGACGAGCGCGATCCGCTCGCCGGCGGCGCTCGTGCGCAGGCAGCACCTCAGCGGCGCCCCGCCCTCCTCGTCGGTGTACGGGACGCATGCGCGTCCGGCGTCGTCGGCGTCGCGGAGCTGCCTGAGCACGGCTTCCTCGATGGGCATCGCCCGGTATGCGGTCTTCATACCGACAGCTTCCCCGCGCCCGTCCGCCGTGTCCGGCGGCTTTCCGACGTCGCGTTCGCGCAGGGCTTCCGCAGCGGGCGAATATCCCCCGGCAGGGTCGCGGTCCTGCGTGGAAGGATGGGCCAGAACGTCACCATCGAAGGAGATGACCGCGTGCCAGGCACGAATCTCACCCGTGAAGAGGCTCAGCAGCGGGCGAAGCTGCTCACCGTCGACTCGTACGAGATCGAACTCGATCTCAGCGGTGCGCAGGAGGGCGGGACCTACCCGTCCGTGACCACCGTGCGCTTCCGGTCCTCCGAGGCCGGGGCCGAGACCTTCATCGACCTGGTCGCCCCGGCCGTGCACGAGGTCGTCCTCAACGGCAGGTCGCTGGACGTCGCCGCCGTCTTCCGGGACTCCCGGATCGCCCTGGACCACCTGGCGGCCGGCGCGAACGAGCTGCGGGTCGTCGCGGACTGCGCGTACACCAACACCGGTGAGGGCCTGCACCGCTTCGTCGACCCGGTCGACGAGCAGGCCTACCTGTACACCCAGTTCGAGGTGCCGGACGCGCGGCGGGTGTTCGCCAGCTTCGAGCAGCCCGACCTGAAGGCCACGTTCCAGTTCACCGTGACGGCCCCCGAGGGCTGGACGGTCATCTCGAACTCCCCGACGCCCGCCCCCGCGGACGTCAAGGACAACGTCTGGCGCTTCGAGCCGACCCCGCGCATCTCGTCGTACATCACGGCGCTGATCGTCGGCCCCTACCACGCGGTGCACAGCAGCTACGAGGGCAAGGACGGCCAGAGCGTCCCGCTCGGCATCTACTGCCGTCCCTCGCTCGCCGAGTTCCTCGACGCGGACGCGATCTTCGACGTCACCCGGCAGGGCTTCGACTGGTTCCAGGAGAAGTTCGCCTACGACTACCCGTTCGCCAAGTACGACCAGCTCTTCGTGCCGGAGTTCAACGCGGGCGCGATGGAGAACGCGGGCGCGGTCACCATCCGCGACCAGTACGTCTTCCGCTCGAAGGTGACGGACGCGGCGTACGAGGTGCGCGCGGAGACCATCCTCCACGAGCTCGCCCACATGTGGTTCGGCGACCTCGTCACCATGGAGTGGTGGAACGACCTGTGGCTGAACGAGTCCTTCGCCACCTACACCTCCATCGCCTGCCAGGCGTACGCGGAGGGCTCGAAGTGGCCGCACGCGTGGACCACCTTCGCCAACTCCATGAAGACCTGGGCGTACCGGCAGGACCAGCTGCCGTCCACGCACCCGATCATGGCCGACATCCGTGACCTCGACGACGTCATGGTCAACTTCGACGGCATCACGTACGCCAAGGGCGCCTCGGTGCTCAAGCAGCTCGTCGCCTACGTGGGCACTGACGCCTTCTTCAAGGGCGTGCAGGCCTACTTCAAGGCGCACGCCTTCGGCAACACCCGCCTGTCCGACCTCCTGGGCGCCCTGGAGGAGACCTCCGGACGCGACCTGACGGCCTGGTCGAAGGCGTGGCTGGAGACGGCCGGCATCAACGTGCTGCGCCCCGAGATCAGCACCGACGCGAACGGCGTCATCACCGCCTTCGGCATCCGCCAGGAGGCCCCGGCCCTGCCCGCCGGCGCCACCGGCGAGTCCACGCTGCGCCCGCACCGCATCGCGGTGGGCCTGTACGAGCTCCAGGACGGGGCGCTCGTGCGCACCGACCGGATCGAGCTGGACATCGACGGCGCGCTGACGACCGTCCCGGAGCTCGTGGGCCGCGCCCGCCCTGCGGTCGTGCTGCTCAACGACGACGACCTGTCCTACGCGAAGGTCCGCCTGGACGAGGAGTCCCTCGCCAACGTGACCGCGCACATCGGCGACTTCGCGGAGTCCCTGCCGCGCGCCCTGTGCTGGGCCTCGGCCTGGGACATGACGCGCGACGGCGAGCTCGCCACCCGCGACTACCTCTCGCTGGTGCTCTCGGGCATCGGCAAGGAGTCGGACATCGGCGTGGTGCAGTCGCTGCACCGGCAGGTCAAGCTGGCCATCGACCTGTACGCCGACCCGGCGTGGCGCGAGCAGGGCCTGGCGGCCTGGACCGGGGCCACCCTGGAGCATCTGCGCGCGGCCGAGCCGGCGGGCGACCACCAGCTGGCGTGGGCGCGGGCCTTCGCCGCCACGGCGCGCACCGAGGAGCAGCTGGCGTACCTGTCGGCGCTGCTGGACGGCTCGGCCGAGGTCGAGGGCCTGGCCGTCGACACCGACCTGCGGTGGGCGTTCCTGGAGCGGCTCGTCGCGACGGGTGTCGCCGACGAGGCGGCCATCGACGCCGAGCTGCAGCGGGACGCGACCGCGGCCGGCGAGCGGCACGCGGCGACCGCGCGGGCCGCACGCCCGACGGCGGAGGCCAAGGCCGCGGCGTGGGCCTCGGTGGTGGAGTCCGGCGACCTGCCGAACGCGGTGCAGGAGGCCGTCATCGGCGGCTTCGTCCAGACCGACCAGCGCGAGCTGCTCGCCCCGTACACCGCGAAGTACTTCGCGGCGGTCAAGGAGGTCTGGGACACCCGCAGCCACGAGATCGCCCAGCAGATCGCGGTGGGCCTGTACCCGGCCCTCCAGGTCTCGCAGGAGACCCTGGACGCGACGGACGCCTGGCTGGTCTCGGCCGCGCCGAACGCCGCCCTGCGGCGCCTGGTCTCGGAGGCCCGTGCGGGCGTCGAGCGCGCGCTGAAGGCCCAGGCCGCCGACGCCGCCGCGCAGGCCTAGCCCTCGCGCCCCCGGTCCTCGAACGCCGGACGGGCTGGAAAGTCCAGCCCGTCCGGCGATCGAGGGCACGGGTCCGGGAATCCGGCCCCGCCGGCGTTCGAGGCGCGGGGTCCGGGGCGGAGCCCCGTGGTCAGCGTGCGGCAGCGACGGTCCGCAGGGCCGTGAGGACGTGGGCCACCGCCGGAGCGGACTCGGCACCGCGGCGCACCGCCGCGATCACGTGCCGGGTCGGCCGGTCCCGTGACAGCACCCGCACCACCACCCCCGAGGCCCGGCTCGACACCATCCGCGGGACGAGTGCCACGCCCATACCCGCCTCGACCATGGCCAGGATCGCCGTCCAGCCCGACGCCGAATGGGCCTGTTCGGGCACGAAGCCGGCCGCCTCGCACGCGCCCCGGGCGATCTCCGACCACGGTCCGCTGCCCCCGTAGATCCACGGGTCCCCGGAGAGGTCCGCCAGCCGCAGACCGTCCGCGTCCCGCAGCGGGTGCCCCGGCGGGAGCGCCACGTCCAGCGGGTCCTCCATCAGGGTGACCCGGGTGAAGCGCCGGTCCCGGGCGGTCGGTGCGTGGGCGGCCAGGGACAGCGCGAGGTCCACTCCCCCGGCCGAGAGCAGCTCGTAGGACTCCGCGGCCTCGGTCTCGCGGACCCGGACCTCCACTCCCGGGTGGGCGCTGCGCAGCCGCGCCACCGCCGGGACGACGAGGGCCGGGACGGCGGTGGAGAAGGCGCCGACCCGTACTTCGCCCGCGTCCCCGGCGAGGTACCCGGCCAGCTCCGCGTCGGCCCGTTCCAGTTGTGCGAACACCGCCTCGGCGTGCCGCAGGACGAGCTGCGCGGCGTCGGTGAGGCGGACCCGCCGGCCCTGCGCCTCCAGCAGGACCACCCCCAGCTGCCGGGCGAGGTTCGTCAGCTGCTGCGAGACGGCCGAGGGGGTCATGTGCAGGGCCTCGGCGGTCGCGGTGACGGTCCCGCGTTCGGCGAGGGTCCGCAGGATCCGCAGCTTCTTGATGTCCCACTCGGTCATGGGCCCGAACCTACCGCCGGGCACTTCCCAGCCCGACCCCGCCGAGGATCAGCGCCATGCAGAGCAGCTGGGCCGGTCCGGTCGGCTCGCCCAGCAGGAGCAGGCCGAGGGCTGCCGAGCACACCGGCTGGAGGTAGTAGACGACGCCGGCGCGGGCCGCCCCGATGAGCGACACGGCCTTGTTCCAGGCGAAGAAGGCGACGGCCGAGGAGAACACCCCGACGTACAGCAGGGGTCCGACCGTGGCGGGGGTGACCGCGAAGCCGCCCTGGACGGTGACGGAGACGGCGTAGGCGGGGGCCAGCATCAGGGCGCCGAGGACGAAGGTGGTCATCAGGAAGGCCAGTCCGCCGAGCTCGGCGGGCTTGCGCTTGAGCAGCGCGCTGTAACTGGCGAAGGACAGGGCGGCGGCGAACATCCACAGGTCGCCGGCGCCGAAGTCGAAGCCGATCGTGCCGTCCCCGACGAGGAGCAGCACGCCGAAGGCGGCGAGGAGCATTCCGGAGGTCCGCCGGGCGCCGAGGCGTTCACCGCCGATCCGGGCGTAGACCGCCATGATCACGGGCGAGGCGGCCATGATCATGCCCATGTTGGAGGCGGAGGTGGTCAGGCCGGCCTGGTGGACGAGCGTGTTGTAGAGGGCGACGCCGAACAGCGAGGCGAGGGCGACGAAGCCGAGGTGCCGCCGGATCAGGGCCCGCTGCTGCCAGGCCTGGCGGGCGGCGAAGGGGGCCACGGCGAGCAGCGCGATGATCCAGCGCCAGAAGACCGCCTGGACGGGTGGCACGGTCTCGGCCATCCCTCGGGTGGCGACGAAGCTGCCGGACCAGACGACCGTCGCGAGGAGGGCGAGGAGGATGCCGAGCCCGGAGGCTCCCTTCTTCGCCGTGCTGCCGGGTTCGGCGTGCGAAACGGTGCGGGCGCGGTCCATGACGGCCACGGTGTGTCTCCCCCTCGGGTGCGGTGCGGTGTGGTGGGGACTACCGTCGCACCTGCTGATTGGTCAGGTCCATCGAAATGTTCCGATCATTCTTTTCAGGAGAACTGAACGATCGGGCGGCGCGCGCGGCGGCCAGCTGGCCCGCGACGGTGGCACCGAAGGCGATGCCCATGCCCACGAGCTGTACGGGGGTGAGGGCCTGGCCGAGGGCCGCCCAGCCGATGACGGCGGCGGTGAGCGGGGAGAGCGGTCCGAGCAGGGTGACGGAGGTGGCGCTGAGCTGTCCGATGCCGCGGAACCAGAGCCAGTAGGCGATCCCGGTGTTGATCAGCATCATGTAGCCGTAGCCGAGGAGGGCCTTGCCGTCGAGGGCGGGCGGGGCACCTTCGACGAGGGCGGCCACGGGGATGATGACCAGCCCGCCGGCGGTGAGCTGCCAGCCGGTCACGGCCAGGGGTCCGACGCCCTCGGGGCGCCCCCAGCGCTTGGTCATCACGGTGCCCGCCGCCATGGAGACGGAGGAGACCACCCCGGCGACGACGCCTGTCAGGTCGAGGGCGGCGTCGGCGGTCAGGACGACCATGCTCACGCCGAACGCCCCCGCGACGGCGGCCAGTACGGTGCGCAGGCTCGCGCGCTCCCCGAGGAGGAGCGCGGCGAGCCCGACGACGAACAGGGGTCCCGCGGAGCCCAGGACGGCCGCGACCCCGCCGGGGAGCCGGTAGGCGGAGAGGAAGAGCAGCGGGAAGAACGCGCCGATGTTGAGGGTGCCGAGGACGGCGGACTTCCACCACCAGGCGCCCGTGGGCAGGGTGCGGGCCAGCGCCGTGAGCAGCAGGCCAGCCGGCAGGGCGCGCATGACCCCGGTGAACAGCGGCCGGTCGGGCGGCAGCAGTTCGGAGGCGACGGCGTACGTCGACCCCCAGGAGACGGGGGCGAGCGCGGTCAGGACGACGGTGGTGAAGCGCTTCATGGCGCTGGCTCCTCGACGGATTGAGGAAGACGGGACCGGACGGCCGGCAGCCGCGGCCGGGGGCCACGCGCCCTCCCCCAACTCGATTGCCGGTAAGTAGCTTACCGCTAAGCTACTTACGGTCAAGCAACTTTCTTGCGAACGATCCGGAGGGAGCGGAATACTGCGCTCATGAGTGAGGACAAGGACGCGGTCGACGCGATCACGGCCCAGTGGTTCGCCGTCCGCCCCGAGCTGGACACGGCCCCCATGGCCCTCTTCGGCCGCATCTACCGCATCGCCAAGGCGATGGGCGACGCGGTGGAGGAGCGCTACCAGCGCTTCGGCATCTCGCGCGGCGAGTTCGACGTCATCGCCACCCTGCGCCGTTCAGGGCCCCCGTACACCCTCTCGCCGCGGCAGCTCTCGGCGACGCTCATGCTCACCACGGGCGGCATGACCGGGCGCCTGGACAAGCTGGAGAAGGCCGGGCTGCTCTGCCGCAAGCCGGATCCGCACGACCGGCGGGGGCTCCAGGTGACGATCACCGAGCAGGGCCTCGCGCTCGTCGACCAGGCCGTCACCGCCGGCCTGGAGGTGCAGCACGCCGCACTCGCCGGACTCACCGCCGAGGAGGCCGAGACGCTCGGCGGCCTGCTCCGCAAGCTGCTCGCCGGCGTCTGAGCAGGCGTCCGGTCCGGCGTACGGTCGGTGTCCGGCCGGCGGCCGCGGAGGCGTCCGAGGACATGACGAGGCGCCGGGGGTCGGCGCACCGCCGTCGACGTGCGGCAGTGCGGACCCCCGGCGCCCGGGAAAGGTCGTGCGGCTGCGGCCCGGCGGGGCCGCAGCGGATCAGGCCTGCTTCTTCTGCGGCCTGTCGGACTTGTCGAGGACCATCACGAGGCCCACGATGACCAGGAAGATCACGATCGGCAGGGCCACGAACAGACCGAGCGTCTCACCGATGCTCAGGCCCGGGCCCGGGTCGTCGCCGTCGTCGCGGGTCAGCGCGAGGGCGGGAGACGTCATCAGCAGCATCATCAGCGTCGTTCCGGCCGAGACGGCGCCGGCGCGCAGAGCGTTCTTCTTGTCCACGGTGCAAACGTAGCGAACACCTAAACGCCGCGCGCGCCCGGGGGTGCCGTACGGGGACCCTCCGCCTCCCGCACGGCGCTGAGCAGTGCGTTCGCCCGCGGCGACGCCATCAGGTCCTCCAGCGACAGCGGGCGCCCCGCACCGTCGGCCACCGGCAGCCGCCAGTTCGGGTACTGGTCCCAGGTGCCCGGCAGGTTCTGCGGCCGCCGGTCCCCCACCGCGTCCGGCAGCCAGAGGCCGACCATCCGGGCCGGCGTGCGCAGCAGGAAGGCGTACAGGGCCTGCACGGCCGCCTCCTCGCCCTTGGTGTCGAGCCCGAGCCCGTCCAGGAGCGCGAGCCACTCGGCGGTGTCGGCGGCGTCCTCGGCCCGCTCCCGCTCGGCCGGCCGGGTCAGCAGGCCCAGCCTGTCGCGCAGTTCCACATGGCCGCCCGCGAGCTTCGCGGCCGTGGGCGGCAGGTCGTGGGTGGTGACCGTGGCCAGGCAGTCGGCCCGCCACTCCCCCGGCTCCAGCGGCCCCCCGCCGCCGTCCCAGTCCCGCTCGAACCACAGCACCGACGTGCCGAGCACCCCGCGCCGGGCCAGTTCCCGGCGCACGTGCGGCTCCACCGTCCCGAGGTCCTCGCCGATGACCAGGGCACCGGCCCGGTGCGCCTCCAGCACGAGGACCGCGAGCATCGCCTCGCCGTCGTACGAGACGTACGTGCCCTCCGCGGGCGGCGTGCCCTCCGGGATCCACCACAGCCGGAACAGCCCCATGACGTGGTCGATGCGCAGCGCGCCCGCGTACCCGAACACCGCGCGCAGCAGGGAGCGCAGCGGCTCGTAGCCGGTGGCGGCGAGCCGGTCCGGGCGCCACGGCGGCAGCCCCCAGTCCTGGCCGCGCGCGTTGAAGGCGTCCGGCGGCGCCCCGACCGAGGTGTCGCGGGCGTGGAAGGAGCCGGTCAGCGCGTCGGAACCGGCGGGGTGCACCCCGACGGCCAGGTCGTGCACGATGCCGACGGACATGCCGGCCCCGCGCGCGGCCCGCTGTGCCGCGGCGAGCTGGCCGTCCGTCAGCCAGACCAGCCAGCGGTGGAAGTCCGCCCGCTCCCGCGGGTCCTCGCCGCCCGCCGCCGCGCACCAGACGGCGTGGTCGTCCAGCGCGGCGCCCTGGCGGCTGCGGAACCGCGCGTAGTCCGCCTCCCGTTCGGGGGTCCGCGGGACGGCGTACAGCAGCTCGAGCGCCCGGCGCTTGAGCTCCCAGACGGCGTCGCGGTCGATCAGGGCGCCCTTCTCCAGCACCTCGCGGCGCAGGGCGGCGCCCCGGTCGGCCAGGGCGTCGAGGGCCTCGCGCTCGGTGCAGTCGGCGTACTCCGGGACGTCCTCCACGCGCAGGTGGACGGGATCGGGGAAGCGGCGCGAGGAGGGGCGGTAGGGGGAGGGGTCGGTCGGGGCCCCGGGCACGGCCGCGTGCAGCGGGTTGACCTGGATGAATCCGGCGCCGTGGGTGAGCCCGGCCCAGCGGGCGAGCTCCGCGAGGTCACCGAGGTCGCCCATGCCCCAGGAGCGTTCGGAGAGCAGGGAGTAGAGCTGGACGAGCAGCCCGTGGGTGCGCGCCGGGGCGGCGGGGGCCCGGTCCGGGGCGACGACCAGGGTGGCCTCGCCCGTCCGGCCGTCCGGCGCCTCGGCGGTGATCCGGTGGACCCCGAGGGGCAGCGTCCCGCTCCACGACACGCACTCCCCGGTCTCCTCCAGGACGACGCGGACCCGGGTGCAGGAGGGCAGCGCGGCCAGGGCCGGCGGCCGGGCGGGCGGGGCGCCTCCGCCCTGCCAGTGCACGACGGTCGGCGGCAACAGCCGCTCGGCCCGCAGCCGCTCGGCCAGGTCGGCCGATCCGCGCACCTCCTCGGGCGTGCCCGCAGCGACGCCGAGCAGACCGAGAACGGTTCTGACCGTCGCCTCGGGCACCGGGACGGTGACGTCCGGGGCGGGCTGGTGGACGGTCGCGATGCCGTGCAGGGCGGCGAGCCGGGCCAGGTCGTCCATCGTGGGCTGCTCCTTCTTCGTGCTTCGTGCGTGCGGGCGCGCGGTGGTGAGGGTGGGTCAGAAGCGTGGAGCACCAGGGCGGGACGCCGCCGGGGAACACCGCAGCCATACCCACTCGGAGGCACCGCATTCCTGGCATATCCGGTACAGATCACCCACCCGCATTGACACTCCAGCCGCACGGGTGGTGGGCTCGGGCTCATTCGTACGAGTGGGGGACGTCTCGGGACGAGGAGGTTCTGTGCAGCTCAGGGGCAGGAAACGGTCGGTGGCGGCCGCCGCCGTGGTGGTCGGGACGCTGCTCGGCGGCGCCGTGTCCGCCGCACCGCCCGGAATCTTCGCGGCGCCCGCCGCGCCGGCCTCCCCGGCGCGCGAACCCGCCCCTTCCGGCCTGCCCGGCCCCGTGCTCGACCCGGGCGCGGAGATCCACCGCGCCCCCGCCGACGGCCCCGCCGTATGGCCCCGCCCGCAGTCCGAGGTCGCCGATCCGGCCCGCGAGGTACCGCTCGGCGGCGAAGCCGTGCTGCTCGCCCCGGCGGACGCCGACCCCTACGCCGTCCAGGCGGTCCGGGCCGCACTGCGCTCGGCGGGCGTACGGACCCTGCACGAGCCGGCGCCCGGTGCGCCGCTGCCCGCGCGGGGCACGGTCGTACGCCTCCAGGACACGGGGGCCCAGGAGGCCCTGCTCGCGCTGGGCGCGACCGCGGCCGGCGACCTCCCCGACGGGGGGTACCGGCTGGCCGTGGGCCGGCCCGCGGGCGGCCGCGAGACGGTCGCCCTGGCCGGTGTGGGCGATTCCGGGCTGTTCCACGCGGCGCAGACGCTGCGTCAGCTGCTCGCCGCCGGCCGCGGGAAGGTGCCCGGTGTGGTCATACGCGACTGGCCGGCCGCACCGGTGCGCGGGATCACCGAGGGGTTCTACGGGCAGCCGTGGACCCGGGAGCAGCGCCTGGCCCAGCTGGACTTCATGGGCCGCACCAAGCAGAACCGGCTGCTGCTCGCCCCGGGCGACGACCCGTACCGGACGACGGCCTGGCGCGACGCGTACCCGGCCGAGCGGCAGGAGGAGTTCCGGGCGCTGGCCGAACGGGCCCGCGCGAACCGGGTGGTCCTGGGCTGGGCGGTGACCCCCGGCCAGTCCATGTGCCTGTCCTCGTCGGCCGACCGGGCCGCCCTGGCCCGCAAGCTGGACGCGATGTGGGACCTCGGCTTCCGCGCCTTCCAGGTGCAGTTCCAGGACGTCAGCTACACCGAATGGGGCTGCACCGCGGACCGGGAGCGCTTCGGCAAGGGTCCGGAGGCCGCCGCGAAGGCGCACGCCGAGGTCGCGGGGGAACTGGCCGCGCACCTCGCGGCCCGCCACCCGGGGGCGGCCGCGCTGTCCCTGCTGCCGACGGAGTTCTACCAGGAGGGCGCCACCGCCTACCGCACGGCGCTGGCGCGCAAGCTGGACAAGCGGGTGGAACTGGCCTGGACCGGCGTGGGCGTGGTGCCCCGCACGATCACCGGCAAGGAACTGGCCGGTGCCCGCTCGGCCATGGGGCAGCACCCGCTGATCACCATGGACAACTACCCGGTCAACGACTGGGATCCGGGCCGGATCTTCCTCGGCCCGTACGCGGGCCGCGAACCGGCGGTCGCGGGCGGCTCCGCGGCGCTGCTGGCCAACGCGATGCCGCAGGGCACCCTGTCGCGCATCCCGCTGTTCACCGCGGCCGACTTCGCGTGGAACCCCCGCGGCTACCGTGCCGGCGAGTCCTGGGCGGCGGCCGTGCGCGACCTCGCGGGCCCCGACCCCAAGGCCCGCGAGGCGGTGGCCGCGCTGGCGGGGAACACCACCTCGTCGGGGCTCAAGCAGGAGGAGTCCGCCTACCTCAAGCCGCTGGTCGAGCAGTTCTGGAAGGCCCGGGCCGCGGGCGATCCGGCGGCCGGGGCGGAGCTGCGCAAGGCCTTCACCGTGCTGCGGGAGTCCCCCGCCCGGCTGCCGTCGCTCAAGGGCGAGGCGGGGCCCTGGCTGGAGCGGCTCTCGCGCTACGGAACGGCCGGCGAACTGGCCGTCGACGTCCTCCAGGCCCAGGCCCGCGGCGACGGGACGGCGGCCTGGCAGGCCTCCCGGTCGCTGGCCGAGGCCCGCAAGGCGCTCGCCGAACCGGGTCCGGCCCAGGTGGACAAGGCCGTCCTGGACCCCTTCCTGGAGAAGGCCGCCGCGGAGGCCGACGCCTGGACGGGCGCCACCCGCGCCACGGGCACGGTCGCGAAGGACGCGCAGTCCTGGACGGTGCAGCTCGGCACCGCCCGGCCGGTGTCGGCGGTGACCCTGATGACCGACCCGCTCCCGGCGGGCGTGCGGGGCGCCGTGGTGGAGGCCCACGTACCGGGCGGCGACTGGCGCAAGGTCGCCGACGCGGCGGCGTCGGGCTGGACGCAGGCGGACACGGCCGGGCTGACCGCCGACGCGGTACGCCTGAGCTGGGCCGGGACGGCACCGGTCGTCCACAAGCTGGTCCCGTGGATCGGGGACGGGCCGACGTCCCGGTTCGAGCTCGCGGACGGCGGCACGGCGGACGCGGAGATCGGCGGTGCCCCCCGGCGGGTCTCGGCGCAGCTGTCGGCCCTGGGCTCCGCCGAGGTGCGCGGCCCGCTCTCGGCGCAGCCCCCGGCGGGCATAGAGGTCCGGCTGCCGCAGTCCGCGGTGGCTCCGCGCGGAGGCCAGGTGTCCATCCCGTTCGAGGTCGTCGTCGCGGGGTCCACGGCGCCGGGCAGCTACCAGGTCCCGGTGGTCTTCGGCGGGGAGACGCGCACGCTGACGGTGCGGGCGGTGGCCCGTACCGGCGGGCCGGACCTGCTGCGGACCGCCCGGGCGAGTTCCTCCGCGGACGAGACCTCCGGCTTCCCGGCCGCGGCGGCCGTGGACGGTTCCCCGGCCACCCGCTGGTCCTCGCCGCCGGTGGACGGCGCGTGGTGGCAGGCTCAGCTGACCGCCCCGGCGCGGATAGGCCGCCTGGAGCTCCACTGGCAGGACGCCCACCCCTCGGCGTACCGGGTGGAGACCTCCGCCGACGGGACGAACTGGGTCCCGGCGGCGGCCGTGACGGACTCCCGGGGCGGCCACGAGTCGCTCCGGCTGGACGCCGCGGACGCCCGGTTCCTCAGGGTGACGTGCGAGCGCCGGGCGACGAAGTTCGGGTGTTCGCTGTGGTCGGCGGAGGCCTACGCGGTCACCCCGTAGCCGCGGGGAGGGACATCGGGGCCGGGCGGTCCGCCACCGCCCGGCCGCGCCTCAGGACGCCGCGACGCCGACCCCGATCCGTTCCAGCGCGTCGTCGGCCCCGTACGGCTGGAGGTAGGGCATCCACCTGGGGTCCCGGTGGCCGGTGCCGATGATCCGCCAGGCCAGGCCGGACGGCGGGGCGGGCTGGTGGCGCAGGTGCCAGCCGAGGTCCACCAGGTGCCGGTCGGCCTTGACGTGGTTGCAGCGGCGGCACGCGGCGACGACGTTGTCCCAGACGTGCAGGCCGCCCCGGCTGCGCGGGATGACGTGGTCGACGCTGGTGGCGACGGCGCCGCAGTACATGCAGCGGCCGCCGTCCCGTGCGAACAGGGCGCGCCGGGTGAGTGGAACGGGCCCCCGGTAGGGGACCCGCACGAAGCGCTTGAGCCGTACCACGCTGGGAGCGGGGACGACCCTCGTCGCGCTGTGCAGGTAGGCGCCGGATTCCTCCAGGGAGACCGCTTTGTTCTCCAGGACGAGGACGAGCGCGCGGCGGAGCGGTACGACGCCGAGGGGCTCGTACGACGCGTTGAGGACCAGGACGTGCGGCACGGACTGCCTCCTTGTACGCCGGCGGCGCGTGGCTCGCGCCGGGACGATCTGCCTTCAGTCTCTCCTTACGGCTGGTCGAAGCGCCACCACGCGCCCGTAACGGGCTCGTGGTGTTTTCGACCACACCCAGTCATCCCCGGGTGAGTCTGGTCTCTCCCTCGAACACTGCGCCGAGGTGAAGGGAATGCCCCGTTAGTGTGGATGGTCTGCCCGCACCACCCGATCCGGACCCGGTCCGGGGGAAGCTCCGGCGGGCAGACCGCTACACATGGAGGTTCCTCTCGTGCCCTGGCCCGCCGCTCTGCTGCCGACGGCAGCCGAAGTTCCGGACGCGCCCGCTTCGGTCAAGGAGGCGCAGGCGAGCGTCACCGAGGCCGCGAGCTTCATCGAGCAGAACTGGGCCACCTGGCTGAGCATCGGTCTGCGGATCCTGCTGATCGTCGTGATAGCGGCCGTGATCCGCTCGGCGGTCCGCAAGGCGCTCACCAAGCTCATACACCGGATGAACACCAGTGCCGAGGCGGTCGAGGGCACGGCGCTGGGCGGGCTCCTGGTCAACGCCGAGCGGCGGCGCCAGCGGTCGGAGGCGATCGGTTCGGTCCTGCGCTCGGTGGCGTCGTTCCTGATCCTCGGCACGGCCGCGCTCATGGTCCTCGCCGCGCTGAAGATCGATCTGGCGCCGCTGCTGGCGAGTGCCGGTGTGGCCGGTGTGGCCATCGGTTTCGGTGCCCGCAACCTGGTGACGGACTTCCTCTCCGGCGTCTTCATGATCATGGAGGACCAGTACGGGGTCGGCGACAAGATCGACGCGGGCGTGGCCTCCGGCGAGGTCATCGAGGTCGGCCTGCGGGTGACCAAGCTCCGCGGGGACAACGGCGAGATCTGGTACGTGCGCAACGGCGAGATCAAGCGGATCGGCAACCTCAGCCAGGGCTGGGCGACCGCCGGCGTGGACGTCCAGGTCCGGCCCACGGAGAGCCTGACGAAGATCCGCGAGGTGGTCCAGCAGGTCGCCGACGGGCTGGCCAAGGAGTCCCCGTGGGACGAGCGCCTGTGGGGTCCGGTGGAGGTGCTGGGCCTGGACGAGGTGCTGCTGTCCTCGATGACGGTGAAGGTGTCCGCGAAGACGATGCCGGGTCAGCAGTTCGCGGTGGAGCGGGAACTGCGCTGGCGCATCAAGGACGCCTTCGACGCGGCGGGCATCCGGATCATCGGCGGCCCGCCGGTCGGGGAGGAGGACGAGGAGGCCGCGGCCGACCCGTCGGCCGCCGTCGCCCCGCCGTCGGCCATGGCCAACCCGGCCTCGCCGCAGGCGCTGGCCACCGCCCCGATCCCGCCGCCGGCCGGTCCGCGGATCACCAAGTAGACATCGGGGCGGCACCGAGAGGTGCCGCCCGGCGGGCCACTGCCCCGTGAGCCGATCCCCCCGGGACCGGCTCACGGGGCAGTGCCGTTGACACGGCCGCACAATCGACAGGAAACTTGACTGACAACTGGCGCGCCGCCTCGGAGACCGATCCGGAGCACGCCCGGAGAACGCCCGGGGAGCACCCCGGACCTGCACGCCGGAGACCAGGCCGGCGAGGGAGCCGCCCCGTGCCCGCCACCCCCGGAACACCCAGCCTGCTGCGAGCCATGAACGACCGGGCCGCTCTCGACCTCCTGCTCGCGCACGGCCCCCTCTCCCGGACCCGCGTCGGGCAGCTGACCGGGCTGTCCAAGCCGACCGCCTCCCAGCTGCTCGCCCGGCTGGAGGGCGCCGGACTCGTCGTCGCCACCGGCACCGACGGCGGCCGGCCCGGCCCCAACGCCCAGCTGTACGCGGTCAACCCGCGCGCCGCGTACGCCGGCGGCGTGGACGTCACCCCGCACCGCGTCCGGGCGGCCGTCGCCGACCTGACCGGCACCGTGGTCGCCTCGCACGAGGTCCCGTACACGGAGGGCGCGTCGGCCGTCGGCCAGGTGACCGAGGCCCTCGGCGGGGCCGCCGAGGCCGCCGGACAGGGCCTCACCGACCTGCACCGGGTCGTCATCGGCACCCCCGGCGCCTTCGACCCCCGCACCGGCCGGCTGCGCTACGCGAGCCACCTCCCGGGCTGGCACTCCCCCACCCTCCTCGACGACATGGCGGCGGCCCTGCCGGTGCCCGTCGCCCACGAGAACGACGTCAACCTGGTCGCCGTCGCCGAACAGCGCCTGGGCGCCGCCCGCGGCCACGAGGACTTCGTCCTGCTGTGGAACGAGGAGGGCCTCGGCGCGGCGCTGGTGCTCGGCGGCCGGCTGCACCGCGGCTGGACCGGAGGCGCGGGCGAGGTCGGCTTCCTGCCGGTCCCGGGACGCCCGCTGGTGCGGCACGTCACCCGCGCCAACGCGGGCGGCTACCAGCAGCTGGCCGGCGTGGGCGCCCTGTCCCGGCTCGCCGCCGAACCGGGCGCGGGGACCGGCGGAGCGGCCCGCGGTCACGCGCGCCGGGGCCGTGCGGGCGATGACCACGGCGGCGGTGACGGCGGCCCGTTCGGCGGTACGCGGGACCCCGACGTCGGCGCGGCCGTCGCACTGCTGGCCCGGGCCGCGGCGGAGCCCGAGGGGGCGAACCTGCGCCTCCTGCGCACGTACGCCACCGCGCTGGCCACCGGCCTCGCCTCGCTCGTCGCCGTGCTCGACCCCGAGGTCGTGGTCCTGGCGGGAGCCGTGACCGGCGCGGGCGGCGAGGTGCTGCGCACGCTGCTCGACGCCGAACTGGCCGAACTCGCCCCGTCCCGGCCGCGACTGCTGCCCGCAGAGGTGCTGGAGGACCCCGTGCTGCGCGGCGCCCTGGAGAGCGCGCTCGCCGCCACCCGCGACGAGGTCTTCGACACCTCCCGCTGAACGCCCCGACCACGGCCGCGACCGCGCCGGTCACGGCCCCCTGTTGACCGTCCGGGGCGGCGCCCCGACAGCGCGCGCCGAGGGCGCCACCCCGACCGGAGTGAGAGGCTGACGACGATGAAACTCGCAGTGGTGGGCGGCGGTTCCACCTACACCCCCGAACTGGTCGACGGTTTCGCGCGGCTGCGCGACACCCTGCCCGTCACCGAGCTGGTGCTGATCGACCCCGCCGCCGACCGGCTGGAGCCGGTCGGCGCCCTGGCCCGGCGGATCCTCGCCCGGCAGGACCACCCGGCCCGGGTCACCACCACCTCCGACCTCACCGCGGGCGTCGCCGGAGCCGACGCCGTCCTCCTCCAGCTGCGCGTCGGCGGCCAGGCCGCCCGCCTCCGGGACGAGACCTGGCCGCTGGAGTGCGGCTGCGTCGGGCAGGAGACCACCGGCGCCGGCGGTCTCGCGAAGGCCCTGCGCACCGTCCCGGTGGTCCTCGACATCGCCGAACGGGTCCGGCGGGCCGCCCCCGACGCCTGGATCATCGACTTCACCAACCCCGTCGGGATCGTCACCCGGGCCCTGCTGAACGCCGGGCACCGGGCGGTCGGCCTGTGCAACGTCGCCATCGGCCTCCAGCGCAAGTTCGCGGCCCTGCTCGGCCTCCCGCCCGCCGAGGTCCACCTGGACCACGTCGGCCTCAACCACCTCACCTGGGAACTGGGCGTGCGCCGCGGCGGCCCGGACGGCGCGGACCTGCTGCCGGACCTGCTCGCCGCCCACGGCGACACCGTCGCCGCGGAACTGCGCCTGCCCCGGGCCGTCCTGGACCGGCTCGGCGCCGTCCCGTCGTACTACCTGCGCTACTTCTACTCCCACGACGAGGTCGTACGGGAACTGGGCACCAAGCCCTCGCGGGCCGCCGAGGTCGCCGCGATGGAGCGGGAACTCCTCGGCCTGTACGCGGACCCCGCGCTCGACGAGAAGCCGGCGCTGCTGGCGAAGCGCGGCGGTGCCTTCTACTCCGAGGCGGCCGTGGACCTGGCGGCCGCCCTGCTGGGCGACGGCGGACCGGCCGTCCAGGTGGTCAACACGTACAACAACGGCACCCTGCCCTTCCTCCCGGACGACGCGGTCGTCGAGGTCCAGGCGCGGGTCCGCGGGACCGGCGGTTCCCGGCCGGTGCCGCTGCCCGTCCCGCGGCTGGACCCGCTGTTCGCCGGACTGGTCTCCCACGTGACGGCGTACGAGGACCTCGCCCTGGACGCGGCCCTGCGCGGCGGGCGCGAGCGGGTCTTCAAAGCGCTGCTGGCGCACCCGCTGGTCGGCCAGTTCGACCTGGCCGAGGCGCTGACGGACCGGCTGCTCGCGCACAACAAGGAGCACCTGCCGTGGGCATGAGCACGGGCCCGGTCCTGGCCGTGGACGCGGGCAACACCAAGACCGACGTCGCCCTCGTCGCCCCCGACGGGACCGTCCTGGCCACCGGGCGGGCCGGGGGCTTCCAGCCGTCCCGGACGGGAGTGCCCGCGGCCGTCGACGTGCTCGCCGCGGCGATGACCGACGCCGGGCTGGACCCCGGCCGGCCCGGGCCCCGGGCGCAGCGGGTGTCGGCCTGTCTCGCCAATGCCGACTTCCCCGCGGAGGAACGGGAGCTGGCGGACGAGATCCGGCGGCGCGGCTGGGCCCGCGAGACCGCCGTCCACAACGACACCTTCGCGCTGCTGCGGGCGGGACTCCCCTCGGGCGCCGCGCCGCGCGGGGTGGCGGTGGTGTGCGGGGCAGGCATCAACTGCGCCGGGATGACCCCGGACGGGCGCACCGCACGCTTCCCCGCGGTCGGGCGGATGTCCGGCGACTGGGGCGGCGGGGGCGGGCTGGCCGAGGAGGCCATGTGGTGGGCGGCCCGCGCGGAGGACGGGCGGGGCGAACCCACGGAGCTGGCCCGGGCGCTGCCCGCGCACTTCGGGCACGCGTCGATGGGCGCGCTGATCGAGGCCTTCCACCTGGGCCCGCTCCCGGCGCCGCGACGGCACGAACTGACCCCGGTGCTGTTCGCGGTGGCCGCGGCCGGGGACCCGGTGGCGCAACGTCTGGTGGACCGGCAGGCGGACGAGGTGGTGGCCATGGCCGCGGTGGCGCTGGGCCGGCTCGGCCTGCTCGGCGAGGAGGTCCCGGTGGTGCTCGGCGGCGGGGTGCTGGCGGCCGGCCACACCCGGCTCGACGAGCGGATCGCCGGAGGGCTCGCGGAACGCGCACCGCGCGCCCGGATCACCGTGGTCACCGCTCCTCCGGTGCTGGGCGCGGCGTTGCTCGGACTGGACGCCCTGCGCGCTCCGGCCGCCGCCCACGAGAAAGTCCGTGCCCTGTTCGGGTGAAACCGCCCCGGAAGCCGCCCGGTCTGGAACCGTGGCGGCGGGACGGACGTATTGACGGTGAGGGGGTGACGAGGGGCACCCACCGGGGGCGAAGCGCCCCGATCCGGCACCGGGTGCTGTGATCGACCGGCACTACGGCCATACTGCTGCGCAGCGGGGGGTGCCTCTGCGTTGGCCGGGGGACGACAGGACCGAGGGGGAGGTCACGGTGGCGATCACATCACGCGCGCCCGCGCCGGGGGGCGGTGTCTCCGTGCCGCCCGCCGGACCGCCGTCGCCGGCCGCGGGACCGCCCGGGCGCAGTACCGCGTGGACCGAGGGCGTGCAGCGGCTGCGCGAGGCGGCCACCACCGAGCCCGGCCGCCTGCGGATCATCGGCGCGGTGCTCGCCGCCCTCATCGTGCTGTTCGGCACGGCGAGCGTGTGGGAGGTCTCCGCACGGTCCGCCGCCGCCGACGACGTGGTCGGCCGCAGCCAGCCCCTCAGCGCGGACGCGGCGAGCATCTACCGCTCCCTCGCCGACGCGGACACCACCTCCTCCAGCGGGTTCCTGCTGGGGGCCCAGGAGCCCCGCGAGGTCCGCCAGCGGTACGAGAAGGACATCGCCAACGCCTCCCGGCTGCTGGTCAGCGCCGCCGCGAACGCCGGCGGCAGCGAGGAGTCCCGCAAGCAGATCACCCTGCTGAGCGAGCAGCTGCCGCGCTACACCGGCCTGATCGAGCAGGCGCGCGCCACCAACCGGCAGGGCCTGCCGCTGGGCGGCGCCTACCTGCGCTACGCCAACGAGCAGATGACCACCCAGCTGCTGCCCGCCGCCCAGCGGCTGTACGAGGCGGAGACCCGCCGGCTCTACGCGGACCACGACGACGCCCGCTCCTGGCCGCTGGCCTCCCTCGGTCTCGGACTGCTCGCGATCGGCGCCCTGGTCTGGGCCCAGCGGCGCAACTACCGGCACACGAACCGGGTCTTCAACCACGGGCTGGTGGCGGCGACCGCCGCGACCACGGTGGTGCTGCTGTGGCTGGCCGTGGGCCAGACCGTGGCGCGGTCCTCGCTGAGCGAGGCGCGGGCGGACGGACAGGAGTCGATGAAGGTCCTCAACGACGCGCGCATCGCCTCCCTCCAGGCGCGGGCCAGTGAGAACCTCACGCTGATCGCGCGTGGTGCCGTGCTCGCGGAGGACAAGAAGTCCGACAAGTACGACGTGGACTTCACGCACAACATGAAGCAACTCGACACCGGGCTGGCGAAGGCACTGGAGCTGGCCGGCGACGAGGCGGGCCGGGCCCCGGTGAGCCGGGCCGCGGACGGTGTCGCGCAGTGGAAGCAGCGGCACTCGGCGGCCCGGGAGGCGGACGTGAAGGGCGACTACGAGGCCGCACTGCCCCAGGTCGTCGGGGACGAGCGGCACAAGGAGAGCAGCGGGGCCGCCTTCGACACGGTCGACGCGTCGCTGGAGCAGGCGGTCGCCCACGAGCAGCGGGAGTTCACCCGGGCCGCCCGCGCCGGGCTGGGCGCACTGGGCGGTCTGGTCACGGGCGCCGCGTTGCTGGTGCTCGTCGGTGCGGCAGCCGCCCTGCTCGGTATCGGGCGCAGGCTTTCGGAGTACAGGTGAGCGCGATGCGGATACGGGCGAGGCGGGCCGCCGACGGCCACGAGGAATACGAGGGCCCCGAGGCGCCGGGCGGCCGGCCGGGAGCCCGGCGCGCGATGTCCCGCGGCCGCCGCGGCGCGAGTCGGCTGCGCGGCTGGGGCGGGGTGAGCGCGATGGCCGCCGCCTGCGCCCTGACAGCCGCGGTGGTGCTGCTGCCGCTGGCGCACGCGACGCCGGACAGCGCCCTGCCCGCGGCCCCGAAGCCGGCATCGGCCGCCGCCGCCCCGGCGGCTCCCTGGGTCCTGTCCGACACCTGCCAGGACCCGGAGGCGAGCCTGCGCCCGTCCGACGTGGACGGGGCGGCCATCGCGCGGATCAAGGCGGCGGGCAAGCTCGTCGCGGGAGTGGACCAGAACAGCTTCCGCTGGGGCTACCGCAACCAGACCGCGGAGGGCGGCCGGCTCGACGGCTTCGACATCGACCTGGTCAAGGCCATCGCCAAGGACATCCTCGGCGACGAGAACGCGGTCATCTACCGGGCCATCCCGACGAGCCAGCGCATCCCGGCCCTCCAGGAGGGACGCGTCGACATCGTCGTGCGGACGATGACCATCAACTGCAAGCGGCTGGAGGACGTCGCCTTCTCGACGGCCTACTTCGAGGCCGGGCAGCAGGTCCTGGCGCCGAAGGGCTCGCCGATCACCGGGTACGACGCCTCGCTGAAGGACAAGCGCATCTGCGTCGCGTCCGGTTCCACGGCGGAGACGGCGCTGAAGGCGCAGTCCTACGGCGCGGCGCCGGTCACCGTCGCCAACCAGCTCGACTGCCTGGTCCGGCTCCAGCTGGCCGAGGTCGACGGCATCATCACCGACAACGCCCTGGCCGCCGGGCAGGCCGCCCAGGACCCCTCGGTGCGGCTGGTGGGCTCCCCCTTCACCCGCGAGTTCTACGGCGTGGCCATGAACAAGGACGCCTCCGACCTGGTCCGCCGGGTCAACAAGGTCCTGGAGAACTACCGCGCGGGCGGGAACGACAGCCCGTGGATGCGGGCCTACCTCAAGCACCTGCAGCCCGTGCTGCCCGGCGTGACCGCGCCGCCCGCGCCCAAGTACCGGGACGGCTGAGACCGGTGGCGGTGCCGGGCACGGAACCGGACACGGAGGAACACACGGCGGCGGAAGCGGAAACGGAGGCACCTGCGGTGGAGGCGGGGTCGGCAGTGATGGACCGGGACGACGTCGACCGTGCCCTGGCCAGGCTGGGCGCGGAGCACGAGGCCGTCGAGACCTCGCTGCTCGCCCTCCAGGACCATGCCGGGCGACGGCTGCTGGAGGGCGCCGCGCTGACCGGGCTCACCGAGGAGCGCTGGGCCGCCGCGGAGGCGGACATCACCCGGCTGTGGACGTACTTCGACGCCTACAGCGGGGCACTGGCCGCCGCGCGTGAGGTCCGCGAACGACGCCGCTGGCCGCAGCGCGAGGACCTGGTCGAGCTCACCGAGCGGCTGCGCGGGCCCGGTGTCCTCATCGCCGGCGCCGCCTCGGAGGGTCTCGCCCTGACCGAACGGCTGTCCCTGGCCGAGCTGGTGGCCCGGATGAACGACCTCTACGCCCGTTCGCTCGACGTGGTGGTCGCGGCCGACGCCGTCTGGTCCGCGCTGCCCGCGCGGATCGACCTGCTCGCCGCCGAACTCCACCGCACCCGGTCCCTCGCCCACTCGGTGGGCGTGCGTCCCGGCGAACACCCCTCGGGCGACGACCTGGAGGACATCACCGCCGAGCTGACCGGGCTGCGGGCGCAGGTGATCGCGGACCCGCTTGCCTTCTGGCGTCCCGCGGCGGGGAGTTCCGCGCCCGGCGGCGGCCGCCCGGACACCGCCCGCTACGACAGGGCCGCGCTCGCGCTGGAGGACGTACGCCGTGAGATCGAGGCCGTGCTGGACGTCCGGCAGGACGCCGAACAGCGGCTGATCAGCCTGCGGGACGTGCTCTCGCGGGCCGACCGGACACTGGCCGAGGCGCGCACGGCGCGCGGCGAGGTGCTGGCGAAGATCGCCGCGTCGGAGGTGCCCGCGGTCAGCGGCCCGCCGACGGTGCTGCAGGAACAGCTGGCGGCGGCCGCCGAACACCGGCGCCACGCCCGCTGGCACCGGCTCTCGCCGCTGCTGGATGCCCTGGAGGAACGCGCCGAGGAGGAGCTGCGCCGGGCCCGCGAGTCGCTGACCGCCGTGACGGCGCCGCTGGCCGTACGGGCCGAGCTGCGCGGACGCCTCGACGCGTACCGGGCGAAGGTGGCCCGCCACGGGCTCGCGGAGGACCCGCTGCTGGTCGAGCGGTACGACACGGCCCGGCGGATGCTGTGGAGCGCGCCCTGCGACCTGCGGGCCGCCGAACAGGCCGTCCTGCGCTACCAGCAGGCGGCGGCGGAGTCGCTGGTGCCCCCGCACCGGCCCGAGCAGACGGACCGGCCCGAGGCGCCGGGGACGGAGGACGCATGAGCCTGACAGGAGCCGCGTGCGTTCGCCCGGGCTGCCCGGGGGCGTACGAGGACATGGGCGGCGGCGAGCTGTACTGCGACACCTGCGGGCTGGCCCCGGTCGGCTCGGCCGCGGCGGGTGCCGAGGAGCTGGTCTCGCCGCCGACGGGGATGACCAGCGCCGCCCGCGGCTCGCTGGGGTCCGCCGGTTCGCAGGGCTCCGCCGGCTCGCGGGGCTCGCACGGCTCGGCGCGTTCCTCCGCCTCGGCCCGCTCCTCCCGTTCCTCCTCGTCCCGCCGTTCGGTGTCGGGCCGGCTCTCGCGGTCGCTCACCGGGCAGGCCTCCACCCGCTCGGTGTCGGTGCGCAGTTCGGGCTCGGCCGCCTCGGCCTCGGGCCGCAGCCGGCTCGGCGCCGGCCTGGTCAGCGTTCCGGAGGTGCCGCGTCCCGACCCGTCGACGGCGGTCCTGGAGAACCCGGAGGTGCCCGAGCGCAAGCGGTTCTGCTCCCGCTCGGACTGCGGCGCCCCGGTGGGCCGGTCCCGCGGCGAGCGGCCCGGCCGCACCGAGGGCTTCTGCACCAAGTGCGGGCACCCGTACTCCTTCGTGCCCAAGCTGCGCGCCGGCGACGTGGTGCGCGGCCAGTACGAGGTGGCGGGCTGCCTGGCGCACGGCGGCCTCGGCTGGGTGTACCTGGCGGTGGACCGGGCGGTCGCGGACCGGTGGGTGGTCCTCAAGGGCCTGCTGGACACCGGTGACCAGGACGCGATGGAGGCCGCGATCTCGGAGCGGCGCTTCCTCGCGGAGATCGAGCACTCCAACATCGTGCGGATCTACAACTTCGTGGAGCACCTGGACCAGCGGACCGGCTCGCTGGACGGGTACATCGTCATGGAGTACGTGGGCGGCAAGTCGCTGAAGGAGATCGCGAACGAGCGGCGCCGGCCGGACGGGCGGCGGGACCCGCTGCCGGTGGAACAGGCCTGCGCGTACGGCATCGAGGCGCTGGAGGCGCTGGGACACCTGCACAGCAGGAACCTCCTGTACTGCGACTTCAAGGTCGACAACGCCATCCAGCAGCAGGACCAGCTGAAGCTCATCGACATGGGCGCCGTACGGCGCATGGACGACGACGTGTCGGCCATCTACGGCACGGTGGGCTACCAGGCGCCGGAGGTGGCGGAGCTGGGCCCGTCGGTCGCCTCCGACCTCTACACGGTGGCGCGCACGCTGGCCGTGCTCACCTTCGACTTCCAGGGCTACACGAACGTGTTCGTGGACTCGCTGCCCGACCCCGAGCACATCGAGGTGTTCCGGCGCTACGAGTCCTTCTACCGGCTGCTGGTGCGGGCCACGGACCCCGATCCGGGCCGGCGGTTCGCGTCCGCACAGGAGATGGCGGACCAGCTGACGGGCGTGCTGCGCGAGGTGGTCGCGCTGCAGACGGGCCGGCCCCGGCCGCAGCTGTCCACCCTCTTCGGCCCGGAGCTGCGCGTCCCGGACACCGAGCTGTACGCCGACGCGGCGGGGGCCACCGTGTCCCGGCTCGGCAGTCGCCCCGTCGGGGCGGGCACGTTCGGCCCCTTCCGCGGCGGCCTGTTCGGGCCGCGCGGCCGGCGCCGTGCGGGTGCGGCCCTGCCGGGCGGCACGGGGCCGGCCTCGGGGACGGCGGGCCCGGCCGCGGCACCGCCGCACGCCGCCGCGGGCCCTGCCGGGGCCTCCGGCCCGTGGGGGCACACCTCCCTCGTCGGGACGCCGCCCGGCGGAACGCCCCTGCCCGGGGCGGCCGGTGCAGCGGCCGGCGGCTCCGCGTCGGCGTCCGGGCACCGCGGGGGTGCGCCGCTGCCCTCGCTCGGCAGTACCGCCACCCACGTGACGGCCGCACCGCTGCCGGGGCCGCGCTCGGCGCCGCCCGCCGCCGGGCCGGGCCCGCAGGCCTTCCCCGCGCAGGGGTCCGGGCCTGTCTCCGGGCCGCTGTCCGGCCAGGCCTCGGGACCGGTGTCGGGGTGGCACCTGCCGCCGCCGGCCGCGGGATCGACCGTGCCGGACACCCACGGGGCGGCGCTGGCCCTGCCGGTGCCCCTGGTGGACCCGGCCGACCCGAATGCCGGTTTCCTCACCGGACTGCTCGCCTCCGCGCCGGGCGACCTGCTGGGCGCCCTGGCCGCCGCGCCCGCCGACTCGGCCGAGCTGCGGCTGCGGGAGCTGCGGGCCAGGCTGGAGCTGGGCGAAGCGGCCGAGGCCGGCGACGCCCTCGCGGAGCTGGAGGCCCGGCACCCGGACGACTGGCGGGTCGTCTGGGCCCGCGGCATCGCCTCCCTGTCCACCGGTGACGACGAGACGGCCGCGCTCTCCTTCGACGCGATCTACGACGCCTTCCCGGGCGAGCCCGCGCCGAAGCTGGCCCTGGGCCTGTGCGCGGAGGTGCTCGGGCAGCTGGACAACGCCGCCGAGTACTACCGGCTCGTGTGGACCACCGACCCGGGATTCGTCAGCGCGGCCTTCGGGCTGGCCCGCGTGCAGCTGGCCGCGGGCGACCGGGACGCGGCCGTGCGGACGCTGGAATCCGTACCGGAGGCGTCCATCCACTACACCGCCGCGCGGGTGGCGGCCGTACGCGCACGTCTGCGCGACCGGTCACCGCAGGAGGCGCTGCTGCCGGATCTGGTGGCCGCCGCCGGGCAGGTGGAGGCGCTGCGGAGGTTCGGGCTGGACCCCGAACGGCAGGAGCGGCTGGTGACGGAGGTTCTGGGCTCGGCCCTGGACTGGGTACTGTCGGGTAGTCGGGGTTCCGACCCCGGACGGACCTCGTTGCTCGGCAGCCAACTGGACGAGCGGGGCCTGCGCTTCGGTCTGGAGCGCTCGTACCGCGTCCTCGCACGGCTGGCACGGCGTGGCGAGGAGAGGATCGAACTGGTGGAGCGGGCAAACCGTTTCCGTCCCCGGACGTGGGTGTGAGTGATGTCGATGCATCGGCTGTCGGGCTGCCCCAGCTGCGCGGAACCCCTGGAGGAGGGTGACCGTTTCTGCGGAGTCTGCGGCCACGCCGTGACCTCCCCTCCCCGGGCGGCGGCCGCAGACCACCCGACCGTGCCCATCCCACCGGCCCCACGGCCGGCGCAGACCCCACCGGCCGCAGCGGCTGCACCGCAGGCCGTCGAGGAGCCGGAGCGGGCCGCCCCGGCGGGCGGCCACGCCGGCCCGCCCGCCGCCGTCTCCCACGGCGCCGCCGAACCGGCACCCGGCTGGGGCAGCGCGGCCTCGGCCGCACCCACCCTCGTGGGCGACCCCGCCGACTGGACGGTCGCCCCGGCCGAACCCCGGCGGGAGCCGGCCGCGGCCTCGTACGGCTCCCCGGGCCACGAGAACCCGTACGGCCCGGCCACGCCCCCGGAGGGCACCCCGTGGGGCGCCGCCGAGCACCCGTACGGGCCCGGCCCGGGCGGCCCGCAGGCCCGCTACAACCTCCCCGGCGGCGGTACGCCCGGCGACGGGCCGGCAGGGGACCCCGCGACCGGCGGCGCCCAGCCCGCGCCGCAGGGCCCGTACGCGGACCGGCCCGCGGCGGCGTCCGCGTACGGCGCGGCCCCGGCCCCGGCTCAGGCCGCCGCTGCGGCCGCGGCCCCGGCCGCCGAGTCCGGGAAGACCTGCGTGGCCTGCCGCGCCGGGCGGGTGGACACCGACGGCTACTGCGAGCACTGCGGGCACGCCCAGCCGCGGGAGCGGGACCACCTGGAGGAGGAGCTGGGGAGCGTCGCCGCCGTCAGCGACCGGGGGCTGCGCCACCACCGCAACGAGGACTCCTTCGCCGTGTCGGCCACGGCGCTGCCCGACGGCTCGGCCGCCACCGTGGCCATCGTCTGCGACGGCGTCTCCTCCGCGAGCCGCCCCGACGAGGCCTCGGCCGCGGCGGCGGGCGCCGCCAACGAGGCCCTGCTCGACGCACTGCCCCGCGGCGCGCACCCGCAGGAGGCCATGCACGAGGCGATCCTGGCCGCGGCCTCCGCCGTGAACGCCCTGGCCCCGGAGGTGCCCGGCGCGCAGAACGCCCCCGCCTGCACCCTGGTCGGCGCCGTCGTCAGCGGCGGCCTGCTGACCATCGGCTGGGTCGGCGACAGCCGCGCGTACTGGGTCCCCGACGACCGCGCGGCCCTGCCGCGCCGGCTCACCGAGGACGACTCCTGGGCCGCCCAGATGGTCGCCGCGGGCCTGATGGGCGAGGCCGAGGCCTACGCGGACGTCCGCGCGCACGCCATCACCGGCTGGCTGGGCGCCGACGCCTACGAACTCGAACCGCACACCGCGACCTTCAAGCCGGACCACCCCGGCGTGGTGGTGGTCTGCACCGACGGACTGTGGAACTACGCCGAGTCCGCGCGGGAGATGGCCCAGGTGCTGCCCGCCGATGCCGCCAGCCGCCCGCTGCACAGCGCCCAGGTGCTGGTGGGGCACGCCCTCGACGGCGGCGGCCACGACAACGTCACGGTGGCCGTGGTGCCGTTCGCCACGGCGCCCGGGCAGGCACCGGAGCCGGGCCCGGGCTCCGCGGCCGCCCCCGGCCCGGAGGAACGACCGGAACCGGAAGTGGAAGCGCGCCCGCAGGTCTGACCCGCCTGCCCGAGCACCCTAGGAGTCCATCCGATGGCGAACTTCGCCAAGCCGAGCGCGCCGCGCTTCAGCGTGGACGTGTACCAGAACGAGTTCCTGCCCGAGGGTGGCCGGGACGTGCACGCCATCGTCACGGTCACCGCCACCGGCGGCGGCCGGGCGGCTGCCGCGGCGCCCGCCGACGGCACGGCCGCCGTCGTGATCATGGTCGACTGCTCGGGCTCGATGGAGTACCCGCCGGAGAAGATGCGCGGCGCCCGCGAGGCCACCGCGGCCGCCGTCGACACCCTGCGCGACGGCACCGCCTTCGCGGTGATCGCCGGTACGCACGTGGCCAAGGAGGTCTACCCGGGCCAGGGCCGACTCGCCGTGGCCGGACCGGCCACCCGCGCCCAGGCCAAGGAGGCCCTGCGCGGCCTCGGCTCCGGCGGCGGCACCGCCATCGGCACCTGGCTGCGCCTCGCCGACGGCCTGCTGCGGGGCTCCACCGCCGCCATCCGGCACGGCATCCTGCTCACGGACGGCCGCAACGAGCACGAGGAGCCGGCCGTCCTGCGCGCCACCCTGGACGCCTGTGCCGGGCGGTTCACCTGCGACGCCCGCGGCGTGGGCACCGACTGGGAGGTGAAGGAGGTGACCGGCATCGCGAACGCGCTGCTCGGCTCCGCGGACATCGTGGCCGATCCGGCGCACCTCGCCGAGGACTTCACGCGCATGATGGAGAACGTCATGGGCAAGGAGGTCGCGGACGTCTCGCTGCGCCTGTGGACCCCGGTCGGCGCGGAGGTCCAGTACGTCAAGCAGGTCGCTCCCGCCGTCCAGGACCTCACCGGCCGCCGGACGGAGGCGGGCCCTCGCGCCGGGGACTACCCGACGGGTTCGTGGGGCGACGAGTCCCGCGAGTACCACGTGTGCGTCCGCGTCCCGGGCGCCGCCGTGGGGCAGGAGATGCTGGCCGCCCGGGCCACGCTCGTCCGGCCCGGCCCGGCCGGCGAGCCCGCGGCCGTCCTCGGCCAGGGCCTGGTGCGGGCGGTGTGGACGAACGACCTGGCCGCTTCCACCGCCATCAACGCGCAGGTCGCCCACTACACCGGGCAGGCGGAGCTGGCGCAGGCTATCCAACAGGGCCTGGAAGCCCGCAAAATGGGCGATGTGGATGGTGCTACGGCCAAACTCGGGCGTGCGGTACAGCTCGCCAGTGCGTCCGGCAACGCCGACACAGCACGGCTCCTGTCGAAGGTGGTGGATGTGGTGGACGCGGTGGCGGGTACTGTGCGGCTGAAAGCGAAGGTCGCCGATGCCGACGAGATGACCCTCGAAACGCGTTCGACGCAGACCGTCCGGGTGAAGAAGTCCTGAAGCACGGCAGCGCCGCACGACCGCAGCACCGCAGTATCGAAGTACCGCATCACCGGGCACCACCCGGCACCACCGAAGTACCGAGTTCCACGAAGTCCTGAAGACCTGAAGACCTGCCGCGTTGACGCAGGAAGAAGAAGGGGGAAGCGCCGCCATGCCGACCTGCCCGAACGGGCACCAGTCCGCGTCCGACGACTGGTGCGAGGTCTGCGGCCACCGCATGGGTACCGCCGAGGCACCCCCCGCGGTGCCCTCCTACGGCTACGGCTTCCCCCCGAGCGCCGGTGACGCGACCGCCCAGGCGGAGCTCTGCCCGCAGTGCCGGACCCCGCGCGAGGCGATGGCCCCGTTCTGCGAGGAGTGCCGCTACAACTTCCTGACCCGTACGGCGACCCCGTACTCGCCCCCGGCGGCGGAGCAGGGCACCGGCGCGGGTCCGCACGCGACGGGCGCGGGGCCGCACCCGACCGGCGCGGTCCGGGGCACGCCCCCGCCGCCCGTACCGTCTCCCGGGGCCTACTCCCAGGACCACTTCGAGTACCAGGGCTCCCGCCCGTCCCGCGTGAACCGGCCAGCCGAGCCGCTCCAGCGCGAGGACGACTGGCTGCTGCCGCCCCCGGCGCACGAGCCGGCCCACGAGTACCAGCAGCAGCAGTACCCGCAGCAGGCTCCGCCGCAGCACCAGCGCGAGTACCAGGAGTACCAGCAGCCCCCGGCCGCCCCGTCGTACCAGCAGCAGGCCCCGGCACCGTCGCAGGCGCACCACCAGCCCCTGCCCTCCCAGGGCGGCGGATCCTGGTCCGCGACGATCGGCCCGGACCGCTCCTACTTCATGGCGATGATGCAGCGCAGCGGCCCCGAGGCGACCGGGCTCAACCTGCCCGCCTACTCCCCGGAGCAGCACCTCGCGCTGTCCGGCGGCCAGATCACCATCGGCCGCCGCCGGGCCTCCACCGGCGAGTCCCCCGACATCGACCTGTCCGTGCCCCCGGAGGACCCGGGCGTCTCCCACCAGCACGCGGTCCTGGTCCAGCAGCCGGACCTCAGCTGGGCGGTCGTCGACCAGAACTCCACCAACGGCACGACGATCAACGGCGGCGAGGACCCGATCCAGCCCTATGTTCCGGTCCCGCTGTCCGACGGCGACCGGGTCCACGTCGGCGCCTGGACCACGATCACCATCCGCCGCGCCTGATCACACCATCCCCAGGGGCCACACGTAGGGCCCCTGGGGGTCGTCCAGCCAGGACCACTGGCCCTCCGGGCCCACCGACACCCCGAAGCGTTCGCGCGACGGGCGGCCCTCGCTGCGCCACAGGTCCAGGGCCTCCCGCGGGTGCAGCACGCCCGAGGTCAGCAGCAGCATGAACTGCAGGCGCTCGTTCTCCACCAGTTCGTACGGCACGCCGCGCAGCAGCGCCTCCGCGTCGGTCGGCGGCGCCGCCGTGGCCCCGCGCAGCGGGACGAAGTACGCGGGCGTGTGCAGGAAGCGGCCCTCCGCGAAGTCGGCGTCCCGGACCGTCAGCGCGATCAGCCCCGTCGACAGCGGCGCCAGGATCCGCGCCCCGGGGCGGCACTGGGCGAGCCAGGCGTGCGGGACCAGCGGCAGCGTGCAGGTGACCAGGATCCGGTCGAACGGCGCCCGCGCGGGGCAGCCGCGCGCGCCGTCCCCGGTGACCACGGCGGGGTGGAGGCCGAGGCGGGCCAGGTGGACCCGGGCGGACTCGGTGATCTCCTCGTCCAGGTCCACGGTGGTGACGTGCTCCTCGCCGAGGCGGTGGCACAGCAGCGCGGCGTTGTAGCCGGTGCCCGCGCCGATCTCCAGGACGTCGTCGCCGTCGCGCACGTCGAGGGCCGCCAGCATCCTCGCCATCAGGGAGGGCTGGCTGCTGGAGGAGACCAGCCGGCCGTCGCGGAGCCTGGTGGCCAGCGGGGTGTCGACGTAGACGCCGCGCAGCCAGCGGGCCCGGCGCTCGGGGTCGGGATCCTCGCCCCAGAGGCGTTCGTGCCCCGCGCCGCGGCCGGTCCAGAAGTACGGCACGAAGACGTGCCGCGGGACGGCGGAGAACGCGGCCCGCCAGCGCGGGTCCTTCAGCACCCCGGCGGCGGTCAGCTCCCGCACCTGCGCGGCGTGGGCGGCCTCCCTGAGGTCCCGGGAACCGGTGGGGGCGGTGCGTGCGGTGTGTGCGCCCATGCCTCCACTGTCCTTCGCCGCGTCCCCGCGTGCGAACGCGGGGAGCAGCGGGACGGTACGGGGGGCAGCGGGACCCGGGAGGGCGGCGAACGATGGTGCGGGAGCCCCCGGCGCGGGCCGGGCGTCTGAGACGATGGTCGGGTGAACGAGAATCCGCAGGACACCCTTCAGGAGCAGACCTTCTACGAGCAGGTGGGCGGCGAGGCCACCTTCCGCCGCCTCGTGCGGCGCTTCTACGAAGGGGTCGCGGAGGACCCGCTGCTGCGCCCCATGTACCCGGAGGAGGACCTCGGTCCCGCCGAGGAGCGGTTCGCGCTGTTCCTGATCCAGTACTGGGGCGGTCCCAACACCTACAGCCGGCACCGCGGCCACCCGCGGCTGCGGATGCGGCACGCGCCGTTCCAGGTGGACACCGCGGCGCACGACGCCTGGCTGAAGCACATGCGGGTCGCGCTGGACGAGCTGGGGCTGGAGCCCGAGCACGAGGCGCAGCTGTGGAAGTACCTGACCTACGCCGCCGCCTCGATGATCAACACGGCGGGCTGACGGCCGACGCCGTCCGTGCGGTTCGGCCGGACGGACGGCGGCCGGACGAGCCGGGGGTCAGACCGGCCGGACCTGGAGGGCGCCCAGCCCGCCCACGGCGCCGGGGCGGCGGGTGGCGACGGACCCGTACGGGGTGCGCAGCCGCAGCCAGCTCCCGGCGGACAGCAGCGCCTCGGGGTCGGGTGCGGCGGACCCGGAGGCGGCGGCCGTGGAGGTCACCGCGGCCCGCACGGGCCTGAGGAAGCCGAGGGACTGCGCGGCGTGCGCGACGCGCAGCGGCAGGTCCGTGTCGCCCAGGGGGCGGGACCAGATCTCACGGCCGATGCGGTCGCGCTCGGAGCGGGTCCGGTGCTGCGGCGGCAGGGCCTCGTCACGGGCCCGGAACTCGGCGACGGCGGCGGCGACGGCCGCGGCGATCGCCCCGGGGGCGGGCAGCCCCGGCAGCCTGCTCCAGCCGCCGCGCGGCGGCAGTACGCCGGTCCACGGCGGCCCGGTGACCGGACCGGGCACGGTGGCCGCGGCCGCCGGCTCGTCCACGGACTCCAGGAACTCCCCCGCGGACACGGTCAGGTCCAGCGGGGTGCTGACGGGTACGGCGAGCCGTACCGTCCGGACGGCCAGCACCTCGAAGGACGGGGGCCGGCCGAACACGGCCAGCGCGCCGCCGCCCGCCTGGAGGCGGACGGCGGCGGCGCGGTCGTAGTGCACCAGTCGGCCCAGGAAGGCGGCGAGGTCCGCCGCCTCCCCGGAATCGGCGAAGCGCAGCTGCTCGGTCATGCCGCGACGGCCTCGGCGCTCGGCTCGTCGAGGTACTCCTCCAGGAAGTGCCTCTCCTCGGCCGTGATGCGGCGCGGCCGCCCCGCGGCGAGGTTGTAGGGCACGACCACGGTCTCCGCGCGCACGTAGACGGTCTCGGGCCGGTCCTCCGTCGCCTCGTCCTTGACCTCGTAGCGGATGGTCAGGGAAGCGGCGCCTATCCGGGTCACCCAGGACTCGATGAGGACGGGCTCGTGACGGTGCACGAGGGGCAGCTTGTAGTCGATCTCGTGGCGGGCCACGACGGATCCGCCCGTGAAGGACTCACTGCCCTCCCCCGGCGCGAGGCGGAACATGAAGTCGATCCGCGCCTCCTCCAGGTAACGGAGGAAGACGACGTTGTTGACGTGCCCGAAGGCATCCATGTCCGCCCAGCGCAGGGGGCAACGGTATTGGTGTCTGGCCATGGCCGTGACCTCGGCTCTCCCCTCAGCCCCGGGTGAGCTTCTTGTAGGTGGCGCGGTGCGGACGCGTGGCGTCCGGGCCGAGCCGCTCGATCTTGTTCTTCTCGTAGGACTCGAAGTTGCCCTCGAACCAGAACCACTTGGAGTCGCCCTCGTAGGCGAGGATGTGCGTGGCCACCCGGTCCAGGAACCAGCGGTCGTGGGAGACGACCACGGCCGCACCGGGGAACTCCAGCAGCGCGTTCTCGAGGGAGCCGAGGGTCTCGACGTCGAGGTCGTTGGTGGGCTCGTCGAGGAGCAGCAGGTTGCCGCCCTGCTTGAGGGTCAGCGCGAGGTTCAGGCGGTTGCGCTCACCACCGGAGAGCACACCGGCCGGCTTCTGCTGGTCCGGGCCCTTGAAGCCGAAGGCGCTGACGTACGCGCGGGAGGGCATCTCGACGTTGCCGACGTTGATGTAGTCCAGCTCGTCCGACACGACCGCCCAGAGGGTCTTCTTGGGGTCGATGTTGGCGCGGCCCTGGTCGACGTACGAGATCTTGACGGTCTCGCCGACCTTGATCTCGCCGGAGTCCGGCTTCTCCAGGCCCTGGATCATCTTGAAGAGCGTGGTCTTGCCGGCGCCGTTCGGGCCGATGATGCCGACGATGCCGTTGCGCGGCAGCGTGAAGGACAGGTCGTCGATGAGGACCTTGTCACCGAACGCCTTGGAGAGGTTGTTGACCTCGACCACGATCGAGCCCAGACGCGGGCCCGGCGGGATCTGGATCTCCTCGAAGTCCAGCTTCCGCATCTTGTCGGCCTCGGCCGCCATCTCCTCGTAGCGGGCGAGGCGGGCCTTGGACTTGGCCTGGCGGCCCTTGGCGTTGGAGCGGACCCACTCCAGCTCTTCCTTGAGGCGCTTGGCGCGCTTCTCGTCCTTCTTGCCCTCGACCTTGAGGCGCTCGGCCTTCTTCTCCAGGTAGGTGGAGTAGTTGCCCTCGTAGGGGTGCGCGCGGCCGCGGTCGAGCTCGAGGATCCACTCGGCGACGTTGTCGAGGAAGTAGCGGTCGTGGGTGACGGCCACGACGGCGCCCTTGTACTGGGCGAGGTGCTGCTCCAGCCAGTTCACCGACTCGGCGTCGAGGTGGTTGGTGGGCTCGTCGAGGAGCAGCAGGTCGGGGGCCTCCAGCAGCAGCTTGCAGAGGGCCACGCGGCGCTTCTCACCACCGGAGAGGTTGGTGACCGGCCAGTCGCCGGGCGGGCAGCCCAGGGCGTCCATGGCCTGCTCCAGCTGGGCGTCGAGGTCCCACGCGTTGGCGTGGTCCAGGTCGTCCTGGAGCTTGCCCATCTCCTCCATCAGCTCGTCGGTGTAGTTGGTCGCCATTTCCTCGGCGATCGCGTTGAACCGGTTGAGCTTCTGCTTGATCGGGCCGACGCCGTCCTCGACGTTCTCCAGGACCGTCTTGGACTCGTCGAGCTTCGGCTCCTGCATGAGGATGCCGACCGAGTAGCCGGGCGAGAGGAAGGCGTCGCCGTTGGACGGCTGCTCGATGCCCGCCATGATCTTCAGAACGGTGGACTTACCGGCACCGTTAGGACCCACCACACCGATCTTCGCGCCGGGCAGGAAGTTCAGGAAGACGTCGTCAAGGATCACCTTGTCGCCGTGTGCCTTGCGCGTCTTGCGCATGGTGTAGATGAACTCAGCCAAGAGAAACCGTCCGGCAGATCGATGGTGGGCAGATACACCCCATCTTGCCGTACCTCCATACCCGCGGGCGAATGGGTAGGTGGGGCCCGGGTCCGGGCGGGTGCGGCGCCGCCCGGACGGGAGCGGTGCGGCGGGCGGGCCGTGCTGCGGCTCCATCCTTCGGCCTACCGCGTTCTCGGCCCTGCGGAGGACGTTGCGGCGGCCTCGCCACGGGAGGCTTGATCCGTGCGAACAGCCATCGGATACACCGTCGAAAGCATCGGATACGTCATAGGGGCCCAGGGGGTCGTCGGCTTCGCCTCGCCCATCCTCTTCGGCAGCCAGTGGGGTTGGGTGCACAAGGTCGTCACCCTGCCGCCCGGCGCCTACCTGGGCATCGTCGCGGCGGGGCTGGCGCTGGTCGCCGTCGGCGTGGGGACGCGCAAGGCGACCGGACACCGCCGGACGGCCTGAGCGGCGCGGGCGCGTGCGTCCCCGGGCCGGTCCGGTTCCCGTCACGGGGGCGGGACCCGGGCCGGACCGGGGACGGGGGCGGCGGCCCGGCCCCGCGGCGCCGGGACCGTACGGGGGACGGTCCCAGCGAAGGGGGACAGGCTCAGCGGGGGGGCAGCCTCAGCGGGGGCGGTAGACCGTGAGGGCGTCGGGGAGGACGTCCAGGACCAGCCGGGACGGCGCGTCGGCGTACTCACCGTCGTAGGCGAGCGGCGTGCCGTCCGGGACGTCGGCGATCCGCAGGCTGCGCAGGTGGGTGGCCGCGTGGACCGGGGATTTGCTCAGCGGCCCGGCCAGCGCGGCCGCCAGCAGGCGCGGGCCGGGGCGCCCGCCGCCGTAGACGACACGCAGGTCGAGCAGGCCCTCGCCGAGGCTGTCGCGGCGGCGGGGGGTGGGGCCGGTGCCGTGGTAGGTGCCGTTGCCCGCGAAGAGCAGCCACACGCTGCGGGGGCGGCCGGCCAGCCGGAGCCGTACGGGCCGCTGGGCGCGCAGGACCTTCCAGGACGCCAGCAGTGCGGCCGGACCCCCGCCGATGCGCGGGGCCCAGCGCAGCCGGTGGCCGAGCAGCTCCGGGTAGGCGCCGATGCTGAAGGTGTTCAGGAAGTGGCCCGGTTCGCCGTCCGGGCCGGGGCCCGGGGTGAAGCGGCCGACGCCGACGCGGACGGCGTGCCCCTCGGCGACGGCCGCGCAGGTGTCCTCGACCCCGGCGAGGCCGAGGTCCATCGCGAAGTGGTTGAGGGTGCCGCCGGGGAACACCGCGAGCGGCACCCCGGCGCGCAGGGCGGCGCCGGCGGCCGCGTTGATGGTGCCGTCGCCTCCGCACACCCCGAGGACGGAGGACCTCGACGCCGCGTCGGCGAGGGTGGCGACCAGGTCCTCGCCCGCGCACTCGATCAGCTCGGCCTTGGGGAGCCGGCGGCGCAGTACGTCGTCGAGGCCCGCGGCGCCCGCCGTACCGGACCCGGTGTTGACCACCACCGTGAGCCCGGAACCGTCCGGCAGCGCCGGCGCCCCGGGGGCCGGCCGCTCGTCGCCGGGGACCACCCGGGCCTCCTGCGCGTCCCGCGCGAGACGGCGGACGACGAAGGCGGCGCCCACGCCGAGCGCCGCACCCGCGGCCACGTCGGAGGGGTAGTGCACGCCGGTGTAGACGCGCGAGAAGGCCACGGAAGCGGCGACCGGTGCCAGCACGGCCCCCCAGCCCGGAGAGGCCAGGGCCACGCCGGTGGCGAAGGCGAAGGCGGAGGCGGAGTGCCCGGACGGGAAGGAGGTCGTGGTCGGCTGTACGGAGAGCTGCCGTACGGCGGGCACGCCCGCCAGCAGCGGGCGCCGGCGGCGCACCGACCACTTGCCGATGGTGTTGATGGTCGACGAGGCCAGCGCGAGGGAGGCGGCTCCGCGCACGGCCGCCTTGCGGGCCCCGGCCGAGCCGAAGACGCCGATCGCCAGGGCGGCCCCGCCCCACAGGACCCCGTGGTTCGCGGCGCGGCCCAGCCTGGGCAGCACCCGGTCGGCCCCGGGCCAGTGCCGCCGTGCCACCGCGTCGAAGAGCCGGCGGTCCCACCGTGCGAGGGCTGCCGGCCAGGTCAGTTCTTGATCGGCCATTTCCTGCCCCTACCCCGGGAGCCGGATCCGAACCGACGATGCGGCCGACCGGCCCAGCGAACCATGCGGCGGCGGGCCCGCGCCGGCTTCCGGGACCCGCCGACGGGCCGGGCGCCGGGCCGCTCGTCGGCCCCGCCGCCGCATGATCCAGGAGCCGGGGACCTCCTACTCCTCGCCCTCCTCCAGGGGGCGCTTGCGCAGGAGGAGGACCACCAGGCCGCCCAGGACCACCAGACCCACCGCCAGGGAGGCGATGACCGGGGTGGCGGCGGAGCTGCCGCTGGTCGCCAGGCGTTCCTCGTCCGGGGAGGAGGTGGGCAGGGACGCGGCCCGAGTGCCGAGCGCGCTCGCCCCCGAGCCGGGCGCGGCCGCCGTCTCGGTGTCGGGCGCCGGGGCGGGCGGCCAGGCCGCGGTGGCCAGGGCGGCGGCCGCGGACTCGCTGGAGCCCGCCACGATCTGCGCCTGGGCCGGCACCCCGCTGGTGAATACCCGGCCGACCGGCACCTTGGTCGCGCCCTGCACGGTGACCGAGGCCGTCCCGTCCGGGGTGCCGGCGGGGACCTCGAAGTACAGCCGGCTGCCGTTGGCCGCGCTCGTCAGGGGCTGCCCCTCGGCGTCCACCACCCGCACGCCCATCGCGAGGGCCGCGGCGTCCGGGGTGACCGAGACGCTGCGGGCTCCGGTCCGCACGGTCACCGGACCGATCCGGGTGCCGACCGGCCCCGACACCTCGCCCGGGTCCAGCGCCAGCGAGGCGGGCGGCTCCGGCAGCTGCCCCGCCGCTCGCTGGAGGTAGTCGGCGAGCTTCTCGGCCGCCGGGTCGGCGGCCTCGACCCGTGCTCCGTCCGCCAGCCGCCAGATCGCCACCTGGGTCCCGGCCGCCGCGCTCTCAGCGGTGAGCGCGCCGGCCCCCGCCGCCTTCGCGAGTCCGGCCAGGTCGTTGAGCTGCGGGTAGGAGTGTTCCAGGACCCAGCGGATCCGGCCGGCCTGCCCGTTGCCCGCGAGCGGGCTGCCGTTCCAGCCGCCCTCGGTGTAGCGGGACTGCGGCTGGGCGTTGCCCGACACGCCGACCCCGTACGTCTGGAGCATGCCGCCGCCGTCGACCCGCATCTCGTAGAGCCCGGCGTGGATCTGGCGCACTGATCCGTCCCCGCCGCGCAGCACCGCCTGGCCGTACGTCTTCAGCCCGTCCAGCACGGCGCTCGCACCCTCGGGCACGCGGGTCGGCAGCGGTCCCGAGTCCGCGGCGGCTCTCCCCGCGGGCGCGGCGGCGGCGAGGGCCGCGGCCAGCAGCGCGGCCGCCAGCGGGCGCCGCGCGGCACCCCGGGGCCCGCCGGGGGCCTCCGCTCCGGCGGCCGCCGGAGCGGCCCCCGAGGGACCGGCGGGACCGGCATGACCCGGGGAACCGGAAGTCCCCGGAGGGCCGGCAGGAGCAGGAGAACCAGGAGCGGAGGATGCGGGAACGGCAATCGACACAGTCTTCCCCTTCGGGCCGGAGGCCCAGGTGCCCGTGAGTACCGGGGAATCCTAACCGCCTCGAACACTCAGACCACCGACGAATTCTGAGTGGCCATCAGTGGCTGATCGGTCCTGGCCACCCGGCGGAACGCGGCGGTACCGCGGTTCAGGTCGTGGCCGACGGCGGTCGCGTCGATCTCCGCGGAGAACCAGCGGTTGCCCTCGCCGTCGGGCGGGTCCTCCCGCACCCGCAGCCTCCCGTGCACCACGAGCGGCTCGCCGACCGCCACGGAACCCGCCAGGTTCACCGCGAGGGTGCGCCGCGCCCACACCGTGTAGAAGCTCGTGGTCCCGTCGGTCCACGTGTCCTTGCGCCGGTCCCAGTAGCGCGGTGTCACCGCGAACCGGAACCGCGCCGACGGGCCGTTCACCGTCTCCTTGTAGTCGACCTGCGTCGCCACGTGGCCCACCAGCGTCACCTGGGTGTCGTACATCCCGGCCGCCCTCCCCCGTCGTCCCGCGCCGCACGGACCATCCGTACGGGCTACGACCCATGCTGGCCGGACGGCCGTCGGGACGGTCCGCCCTGTGGACTACTGGCGGGTTGTGGACAACCGGCTCCCCCCTGCGGCGACCGTGGCGTACTGCTCGCGCACCTCCCGGTAGCGCAGCAGCTCCGCCGCCACGGGTTCCAGCACCCGGGCCCGCCCGCACCCGGCCGCCGCCTGCCGCAACCTCCGCTCGGCGTCCTGCCCGTACCTCCGTGCCGGGCCGCGCGCCGCGATGGAGCAGGCCCATTCCACGAGCGGACCGCCGATGATGCCCGCCACCATCAGCAGCACCGGCGGCATCAGCTTGGGCTCCAGCAGCCCGGCGATCTGCCCGACCAGCCACAGCCCGCCGAAGATCTGCAGGAGCGTCATGGCCGCCTGCGTCAGGACCGCGGCCGGCCACCACGCGGGCCGCGGCGGCCTGGTGCCGGACTGCACCTCCGCCGCCCCGAGGGTCACCGCGATCTCGTCCAGCGCCTCCGGAAGGTGCTCCGCGCCGCGTACCGCGGTCTCCCGGACCGCCTGCGCCCACGGGTCGGGCAGGCCGATGACCGCCTCGTCGGCGACGACCCGTACGGCCTGCTCCACGCGCTGGCGCGCGGTCACCTCCTCCTCGGCCGGGGCCTGGGCGGTGTTCTGCCCGCGGCCGCCGATCGCGGCCAGCGCGGCGAGTCCGGCCAGGGTGTGGGGCGCGCGCCGGTTCTCGTACCACCTCCACAGCCGCAGCCACGGGGTGCCGCAGGCCTTGCCCGCGTTGCGCCGCCAGGCCCGTTCGGCGGCGAGTCCGGCCGCGCCGGCGCCGACGGCCTCGGCGAGCCGGTCCTCGAACTGCTCGCGGGCCGCCTCGCCGATCTCCGGTCCCGGATGCCCGTCGGCGACGTACAGCGGCCGCAGGCGGACGGCGGCGCGGTCGACGTCGGCGGAGATCCGCCGGGTCGCGGCGCCCCGCTCCTGGGTGAACTGGCCGAGGACCTCGCGCAGTTCCCCGACCCCCTCGCCGGTCAGGGCGGACAGGCCGAGGACGGTGGCGCCCGGTTCGCCGTGCTCGCCGAGGGCGATGCCGTCCTCGTCGAGGAGGCGGCGCAGGTCGTCCAGGACGAGGTCGGCGGCCTCTCCGGGCAGCCGGTCCACCTGGTTGAGCACGACGAGGGTCACCTCGGCGTGTCCGGCGAGCGGGCGCAGGTAGCGCTCGTGCAGCACCGCGTCGGCGTACTTCTCCGGGTCCACGACCCACACCACGGCGTCGACCAGGGCCAGTACGCGGTCCACGTGGTCCCGGTGCGCGCCGACCGCGGAGTCCAGGTCGGGCAGGTCGACGAGGACCATCCCGCGCAGTGCCTCCGCCTCCGCGCTCTCGCGGGGCCGGCGCCGCAGCCGGCCGGGAATCTCCAGGCGGTCGAGCAGGCCGGCGGCTCCGTCGGACCAACTGCAGGCGATGGGTGCCGCGGTGGTCGGGCGGCGCAGTCCGGTCTCGGAGATCTGCACTCCGGCGAGTGAATTGAAGAGCGTGGACTTGCCGCTTCCGGTGGCTCCGGCGATGGCGACGACCGTGTGCTGGGGCGAGAGGCCGCGGCGCGCCGCGGCCTCGTCCAGGACCCGCCCGGCCTCGGCGAGGGTCTTGCCGTCGAGCCGGGTGCGGGACAGTCCGACCAGCTGGCGCAGGGCGTCGAGCCGCTGGCGCAGGGCCTGTCCCTCGGGGCTGAGCGGGGGCGCGGGCGACTTCCCGCCGTCGCTGCCCGCGCCGGAGACGGCCCGTACGAGCGCGTCGTCGCCCGCTTCGCCCGCCTGATCCGCGTCGTCCGCGTCGGCGTCCTGGCCGGTCCCGGCGACGGGGCGGGGGCGCGAGCGCGCGATGAGGCCGTCGTCCCAGCGGTCGTCGGTGCGGTCGGTCAGGGCGGTCACCGGGTCACCTCTCCTTCTGCAGTACGGACAGCGCGGCGATCAGTTCGGCCTGGGGTTCCGGGGTCACTTCGAGGGCTTCCAGCGGGGCGAGCCTGCGGTCCCGTTCGGCGCGCAGCACCTGGTCGAGGTGGTCCCCGATCAGCTCGCCGCCCCGGTCGCGCAGCCTCAGGGCGGCCTGTGCGCCGATCCGTTCGGCCAGCTTCTCGCCCGCGGGCCGCGCCCGCCTGCCGCCGAGGAGGGCGGCGGCGAGGAGGGCCGCGACCGCGTCGGCGTCGGGGGGCGGCTGCTTGTCGAGCTTGGCCACCTCCTCCTCGGCGAGTTCCTCCAGCACGCGCCGCCAGCGGCGCACGGCCACGTCGATGCGGTCGCCGGCCTCCCGGTCGGGTGCGGGCAGCGGCACGGCGCCGGAGGCCGGTTCGCGGCGCCAGGACTCGGCGATCCGCTCGTCGGCGGCGGCGACGGCGCACTGCAGGAGTGCGGAGAGGGATTCGGCGAGGGAGTCGAGGAGTTCGGCGGCGCTGGTGTCGAGGGGGTAGCCGCGCCACCGGGTCAGGGCGTCCCCGGCCAGTACGGCGCCGTTGTCGAGGCGGCCCCGGACCCGCTTGCCCTCGCGCCGGTACGCGTCCTCGACGGCCGAGGTCAGCCGTACGGCGGCGGCGTGCTGGGCGGCGACGGCGGAGGCGAGTTCGGGCATCCGGCGGCGCAGGGAGTCCAGCGCCCCATGGGCGGTGCGCCCGACGGCGTACTGGCGGGCGGCCGGGTCCTGGGCGTGGTGGGCGAGCCAGGCGTAGAGCGGGGCGACGGCGCTGGCGGGCAGCAGCCCGCCCCCGCCGGTCGATTCGGGGAGTTCGGGGACGGTGAAGCGGGGCACCTCGCCCAGGCCGGCCTTCGTGAGCAGGGCCCCGTACTGGCGGGAGACCTCGGCGAGCACCTGGTGGGGGACCCGGTCGAGGACGGTGACGAGTGTGGCCCGGTACTGCTTGGCGGTGCGCAGCAGGTGCCAGGGGACGGCGTCGGCGTACCGCGAGGCGGTGGTGACCATCACCCAGACGTCGGCGGCGCAGATGAGTTCGGCGGCCAGCGTCCGGTTCTCGACGACGAGGGAGTCGATGTCGGGGGCGTCGAGGATGGCCAGTCCGCGCGGGAGGCTGGAGACCGTCTCGATCCGCATCTCGCGGGTCTCGTGACCGCCGCGGCCGGTGCTCCGGGCGCCGGACCGACCGCGTCCCGGCCCGTGGAGCCCGTGGGCGGCGCGGCCCGCGGAGGAGGCGGGCGCCAGGTCCTCGTCCTCCTCGTGCGGCACCCAGACCCGCATCAGGTCGGGGAGCACCCGCATCCCGGCGAACCAGTGGTGGTCGTCCGGGTGGCAGACGAGCACCGGTGTGCGCGTGGTCGGGCGGAGCACGCCGGCCTCGCTGACCTGCCGGCCGACGAGGGAGTTGACGAGGGTGGACTTACCAGCCCCGGTGGACCCGCCGACGACGGCGAGCATCGGCGCCTCGGGCGCTTTCAGGCGCGGTACGAGGTAGTCGTCCAGCTGCGCCAGCAGCTCGGCCCTGGTCTGGCGGGCCCTGGGGGCGCCGGGCAGGGGCAACGGCAGACGTACGGACGCGACCCGGTCGCGCAGGGCGGACAGGGCATCGAGCAGCTGAGGCCGAACATCCAAGGTCACCACATGCGAAGAATGCCCAATTTAGGACCATTTTTGAAGCTTATACGTCCTCTGCGCGCCGACCGCGACTCCAGCGGGACAATCCAGTCACCGCGGACGAGTGGGGCGCAGGCATAACGAGTGCACAACACCAGGGGCGTCGCGGCGCAAAAGCGATGCGAGAATCGCACCTGCCTGCGATTATCGGGACCGCTTCACCGAACCTCCACATCGTGGCCCGCGAGTGAAGCAACCGGGACAAGGCGACCGGAGCCCTATCCTTGACCCGGCACGGAGCACAGCCCCACCCCCACCAGGGGCTCCAGGCCCACCACGGCCACCTTCCGGCCCCCGTAGCTCAGTGGATAGAGCAGGTGCCTTCTAAGCACTTGGCCGCAGGTTCGAGTCCTGCCGGGGGCACATCTTCTCCACCTCCCGAAGCCCTCCCCCAGCGGAGGGCTTCCGTGCAGGTCAGGGGTGTTCCGCCGAACTCCCTCCGGACGGCGCCGATATGCGGGCGGTCCGGGGCGACCGTACGGTGAGGAGGCAATGCGCCGGCGCGCCGCGCGCCGGCTCCCCCCGCACCTAAGGCGGAACGAGCATGGCCACTGCCTCCGACGCTCCCGTCCTCGAGACGCTCGCCGCGATGACGATCGATTCCATCGAGCACTGCAACATGGACCGGGAGACCCTGATCATCACCCGAATCGCCGCACTCGTGGCGATGGACGCCCCCGCCATCTCGTATATGGCCCACATGGATCCCGCCATCAAGGCCGACATGACGGTGGAAAAACTTCAGGACGTCCTGGTCGCGATCGCCCCCGTCGTCGGAACCGCGCGCGTGATGTCGGCCGCGGGCCACATCGCGCAGGCCTTCGGCGTCGCGATCGCCATGGCCGAGTCCGAGGCCGAGGCCATGGCCGCGGCCGAGTCGCGCAGCCAGGGCAGGGGCTGATCAGGAGCCGTTCCGGAACCCAACGGGGCTGCCACCGGGCCCCGTTGGCGCTCTACCGGTGGACACCGTGCGACGGCCCACCGGGGCCGTCGTACACCGTGGGAGCCCTCCCTGCGCGGAGGGCTTTCGCACGCGTCCCGTGCCTGTGCCCGTGCCCCGTGCCCGCTGTCCGTCGCCCGGGCCGACTTGCGGGTGTGCCGCGCATGGGGTTGCGTCGAAGTGTGTGCGGGCGGCCGCGCACGTGGTGCTCCTTCCCCTCCCCGGTTCGGGGGTGAACCGTCGTGCTGTTCCCCCATCGCGCGGGCGCCGGCGAACGTCTCGCCGCCGCGCTGCGGCATCTGGAGGGCGAGCGTCCCGTCGTCCTGGGCCTGCCCCGCGGGGGCGTCCCGGTGGCCTTCCGGGTGGCGCGTGCGCTCGGCGCCCCCCTCGACGTGATCGTGGTGCGCAAACTCGGCGTACCGCACCACCGGGAGCTCGGGTTCGGTGCCATCGGGGAGGGCGGCGTACGGGTCATCAGCGAGGACATCGTCCGGACCAGCCGGCTGACGCCGCAGGACCTGGAGGCCGTCGAACGCGCCGAGCAGACGGAGCTCGCCCGGCGCGCCCGGGCCTTCCGCGGGGACCGGCCGCGGGTGGCCCTGGACGGCCGGACGGTGATCGTGGTCGACGACGGGATCGCGACCGGGGCGACGGCCGCCGCTGCCTGCCAGGTCGTCCGCGCGCAGGGCGCGGCTCACGTGGTGCTGGCCGTGCCGGTGGCGCCGCCCGACGCGGTGGCCCGGCTGGGCGAGGCGGCGGACGAGGTGGTGTGCCTGTCCGCGCCGGCCGCCTTCCGGGCGGTCGGCGAGTGGTACGAGGACTTCTCCCAGACCTCAGACGAGGAGGTCGTCACCCTGCTCGCCCGCGCGGCGGCCTCGGCCAGGTCGCCGGCCTCGACCCCGGTGGAGGTGGACGCGGGCGGCACCGCGCTCGCCGGGGACCTCGCCGTGCCCGTGGGGGCCGCCGCCGTCGTGATGTTCGCCCACGGTTCCGGCAGCGGCCGCCGCAGCCCCCGCAACCGCTCGGTGGCGGCGGAGCTGAACCGGGCCGGGCTCGGCACGCTCCTCTTCGACCTGCTCACCCCCGCCGAGGAGGGTGACCGCGCCAACGTCTTCGACATCGGCACCCTCGCCGCACGGCTGACCGGGGCCACCGCCTGGCTGCGCCGCCGCGAACCGCTGGCCGTCGGCTACTTCGGGGCCAGCACCGGGGCCGCGGCCGCGCTGTGGGCCGCGTCCGCCGCCGACGCCGACATCGGCGCCGTGGTGTCCCGGGGCGGCCGCCCCGACCTCGCCGCGGGCAGGCTCGGCGGCGTACGGGCGCCCACGCTGCTCGTGGTCGGCGGCCGGGACCCGGCGGTGCTCGACCTCAACCGCCGGGCGCAGGAGGAGCTCCGCTGCGAGAACCGCCTGGACGTCGTGCCCGGGGCGACCCACCTCTTCGAGGAGCCCGGGGCGCTGGACGAGGTGGCCAGGCTCGCCAGGGACTGGTTCGTCGGCCACCTCACGCCGTAGGCCGTGTCCGCAGGCGTCCTCAGGTGTCCTCAGGGGCACGGCTCCGGCGGGCCGAGGAGGTGCCGTGCGGGGCGGACCGCGCGACGATGGGGGCATGGAACAGGTGTCCGTACGGGATGCCAGCGCCCCCGCGCGGACCGCGGCGGCCGGTGAGGGCATCAGCCGGGAGGAGCTGGCGCTCGCGGCCCGCAACCACGGCCTTCCACTGGAGGCCCTGCGCTACGAGGTCACCCCGCCCGGGCTGCACTACGTCCTGGTCCACTACGACATCCCCGCCGCCGACCCGGACGACTGGCGGCTCGCCGTCCGCGGGCTGGTCCGTGCCCCGCTGTCGCTGGACCTCGCGGCACTGCGGGCGCTGCCCTCCGTCACCCACCGCGTCACCATGGAGTGCGCGGGCAACGGCCGGGCGCTGCTGTCGCCCCGGCCGGTCAGCCAGCCGTGGCTGACCGGGGCCGTGGGCACCGCCGACTGGACCGGCGTCCCCCTGCACCTGGTCCTCGCCGAGGCGGGGGTGCGGCCGGAGGCCGTGGAGGCCGTCTTCACCGGCGCCGACCACGGCGTGGAACGCGGGGTCGAGCAGGACTACCGGCGCAGCCTTCCCGTCGGCGCCACCGGGGAGGGCTCCGGGGTGCTCCTCGCCCACACGATGAACGGCCTGCCCCTGCCGCCGCAGCACGGATCCCCCCTGCGGCTGGTCGTCCCCGGCTGGTACGGGATGGCGCACGTCAAGTGGCTGCGCGAGATCACCCTGGTCGACGCGCCGTTCACCGGCTTCCAGCAGTCCGTGGCCTACCGCTACCGGCGGGCCGACGAGGCCCCGGACTCCCCCGGTGAGCCGGTCACCCGGATCGAGCCGCGCGCGCTGATGGCCCCGCCGGGCTTCCCCGACTTCATGTCCCGCACCCGGGTCGTGCACCCGGGTCCCGTACGGCTGCACGGGCGGGCCTGGTCCGGGTACGGGCCCGTCGTACGGGTGGAGTTCAGCGGCGACGGGGGCCGCACCTGGACGGAGGCCGCGGTGGAACCGCGGGGGCCGCATCCGTGGGCCTGGCAGGCCTGGACCTGCGTGTGGGAAGCCGTACCGGGCCGGCACACGCTCAGCGTGCGCGCCACGGACGGCGAGGGCCGCACCCAGCCCCTCGAACAGCCGTGGAACCGCGGGGGTTTCGGCAACAACCTCGTCCAGCGGGCGCCCGTGCTGTGCTGCTGAGCGGGCGTCACGCTCCCCCGGCGCCCGCCCGCGTAGCGGCGGAGGCGGAGGCGGAGGCGGCGAGCAGGGTCTCGGCCGCGGCCGTACGGGCGTACAGCACACAGCGCCCCGCCCGGTGCGCACTCACCAGGCCGGCACCGCGCAGCGCGCCGAGGAACTGCGACACCGCGGGTGCCGACAGCGCGGTGCGGCGGGCGAGTTCGGCGGTGGTCGCCGGGGATTCCAGCTCGGCCAGCAGCAGGGCGCGCGACCTCCCGAGCACGGCGGCCAGGGCGTTGTTGCCGCCGTCCGCCCGCCGGACCTCCCACAGGGTGCCCGTACCGCGCGCCGGATAGGCCAGCTGCGGCGGATCGGGCGGCGTCACCCGGGTGAACGGGACCGGCCCGGTGAACACGGACGGGATCAGCAGCAGTCCGGGGCCGGCGCCGCGCCGGGACAGCGGCCGGTGCCGCCCGGACAGCCGCAGCGTGCTGTCGCCCCAGCTCACGGACGAGTGCAGGTCGTTGAAGAGGCGGCCGGCGCCGTGTTCGGCGACCTGCCGGGTGCGGTGGAAGACGTCCGCTTCGAGCACGGCGCGGATCCGGGCCCAGTAGGGGGCCAGCGCCACCTCCCAGTAGGCGGCGATCTCCTCCGTGAGGGCGGACAGGGCGTCGTCACGGCCGTCGTGGAGGGCGCGCAGCCGGGGCCCGAGGGAGCCCTGTTCGCCCGCCAGGCGGTCCAGTTCCGCGCGGATCCGCCCGAGGGGCGTCGCGCGGATCGCGGCCAGTTCCTCCTCCAGGGTGGGGGCCGGGCCGGCGGGCGCGGGGTTGAGGAAGTCGGGCACGTACCCGGTGGGCGGGACCAGTTCGGCGAGCCGGCCCCGGTCCAGGCCGGCGGCGGCCAGCCGCGGCCGCACCTGCGCGGTCCACCTGCGGTGCACGGGGTGGTCCCGGCCGGAGCGGAGCAGGCGCAGGCCGGGCCCGACCTCCCACATCGGCGAGACCGAGAACCGCATCTGGGCGAGGTCCCCCACCGAGAACGCCAGCTCCGCCCGCACCCTCGCCCCCCGGGATTCACACATGACTTAATCGTTGGCCCGGCAGCCTACCGGGCGGCCATCCTCCCGCCATGACCTCACAGACGATCACTGCGGGCGGCACCTGGACGCTCGGCGACCGCACGGTCCACCGGATCGGTTTCGGTGCCATGCGCCTCGCCCAGACCGGCGAGGCCCTCGTCGGCGACGCCGTACCCCGCGACCGCGACCGGGCCGTCGACGTCCTGCGCCGCGCCGTGGAACTCGGCGTCAACCACATCGACACCGCGGCCTTCTACTTCTCGCCGCTGCGCTCAGCCAACGAGCTGATCAACCGCGCCCTGGCCCCGTACCCGGAGGACCTCGTACTGGTCACCAAGGTGGGACCGGGCCGCGACGCCTCCGGGGAGTGGATCCCCCACGCCCGGCCGGACCAGCTGCGCGGCCAGGTCGAGGAGAACCTGCGCCAGCTCGGCCGGGACCACCTCGACGTGGTGAACCTCCGCATCGTCGGCTCCGATTCGATCGCCGAGCGCTTCGGGGCCCTGGCGGAGCTGCGGCAGGCCGGGCTCGTACGCCACCTGGGCCTGTCCAACGTGCAGCCGCACCACCTGGCGGAGGCGCAGGCCATCGCGCCGGTGGTGTGCGTGCAGAACATGTACGGCATCGGGGTACGTCCCGACCAGGACGCCTTCGTCCGCACCTGCGGCGAACAGGGCATCGCCTTCGTGCCGTTCTACGCGATCGCCGGCACCGGCCGGGAGGGGGGCGCGGACGCCGGCGGGGCGGAGCCCCCGCAGGTGTCGGCCGTGGCCCGGGAGCACGGGGTCAGCACGGCGCGGGTCCGGCTGGCCTGGACCCTCCGGCAGGGGCCGCACGTCCTCGCGATCCCCGGCACGGGCGACCCCGCCCACCTCGCCGACAACGTGGCGGCGGCCACCCTGCAGCTGACCCAGGACGACCTGACCCGCCTGTCCGCGGCGCACCGGGGGCAGTCACCCCGCTAGTGCTGTGGCCGGAGGGTTTTCGGGGCGCGGTGAACTTCTGCGGTCACCGCACTAGGAGATGCCGAGGAGGCGGACGGCCTGGTAGTAGGTCCAGGCGGTGCCCTCGCAGGAGGTGCGGCGCTTGCCCGGGTACGGGGCGCAGACCGCCTTCATGTCCGCGTGGAAGGCCAGGTCGAGGCGTGCCTTGGCGGCGGGGAAGAGGCCTGCCGCACGGTGGTTGCGGTAGCCGAAGTCGTGGCGGGCGCAGGCCATGGCGAAGGGGAAGCCGAAGGGGTTGTCCGGGGAGGAGGTGCAGTAGTCCGTCGACCAGTCGAAGGCGTACGCAGCCCAGGCGTCGCGGTGTGCGCGGGCGTCGGCCCAGGCGTCGCGGCTGGCGGCGTCGGGCTGTGTCCAGCGGCTCAGCACCTGCGGCTTGTCGGCGGGGACCGCGGGCGCGGCCCAGGCCGTGGGGGCGAGCGCGAGCACGGCGGTGGCCGCGGTGGTCGCGAGGGCGGGAAGGAGGCGGCGACGGCGCATGGGGTCCTCGGAGGGGGGCGGGGATGGGACTTGGGCGGGGACGGGGCCGGAACGGATCACTCCGGCCAACGGCGCGGACCGGCGTGCGGTTACTGCGCGTTGCGCTTCCCTGACCCGCACCCCTCCCAGGTATGACGCCGTGTGGGACCTGCGGCGCACGCCTGGTTCGTTCTGAGGAGGGACGCGCCCGGAGGGTGCGGCGGCCGAGAATGGTGGGCATGAACCGCCGTCCGCTCGTCATCGCCGCCGCCACCGTGGGAGTGCTCGCCACGGCCGCCTTCGCGCTGCCCAACCTCCCGCCCAACCCCGTGACCGACACGATCGACCACAAGGTCTACAAGGAGAAGGGCAGGCGCTTCGCCACGGCCGCCGACGCGCCGGTACGGGCCGAGGCGGCGTTCGCGCTCCCGTCGTGGATACCCAGGGACGCGACGGACGTCCGCATACGGGTGCGCACGACGGGCGAGGCCCGGCTGATCCGGTTCACCCTGGGCGAGACCCCGCTGGACGGCCCGCAGTGCACCGCGGGCACGCCGAAGAAGCTCGGCGATCCGGAGCTGCACGCCAAGTGGTGGCCGGGAGCGCTGCGGGCCGGGGTGCGCTCCGAGTGCCGTGACGTCCACCAGTACCAGGTGGCCGTGCGCGGCAAGCGGGTCTACGCCTGGACCGACGGCACCAGGTCCCCGGGCGCCCCCGCGCAGCCGGCCGCCCACACGCCCCGGACGCCGCAGGCACCGCGCACGACGGGCTGACCTCTCGCGGCGATGCCCGGCAACTGTGCGGTGGCCGCAGGTGGTTGCGCGGTGGGCAGTCGGGGGGACGGAGGAGGACCGGAGGGGTCCGCGGCGGACGGACGCGTCGTGCCCGGCTTCGGCTCGGAACGGGGCGGGCGCGCACTATCGTGACCGCCATGGACATCCGACGGGCCCTCACCACCGCCGAACTGTCGGCCGCAGAAGCCCTCTTCGACGGGCCTGCCCGCGAGGAGTGGTCCGAGCGCTTCCTCGCGGCGCCCGGACACCTGATGCTCATCGCCTACGTGGACGGCGTCCCGGCCGGGATGGTCTCCGGCGTCGAGATGAGCCATCCCGACAAGGGCACGGAGATGTGCCTGTACGAGCTGTCCGTGGACGAGGGGTACCGGCGGCGCGGCATCGGCCGCGCGCTGACGCTGGCGCTCGCGGAGGAGGCGAAGGCGCGCGGCTGCTACGGCATGTGGGTGGGGGTCGACACGGACAACGAGGCGGCCCTGGCCACGTACGACTCCTCGGGCGCGCGCGACGAGGGCGTGTTCACCATGCGCGGCTGGCCCCTCGAACCCTGACCCCGAGCCTGCCCCGACCCCTGGGGCCGGGGCGCCCACGGGCCGGGCGGGCGCGGGTAACCCGAGGCCGGGGCGCGGCTCCGGCTCTCCCCCGCGCCCCCGCGACCCTGGCCGGAGGGCGGTTCGCTCGGGGGGCGGCGTGTCGTGGGGCCAGTCGGCGCACCCTCCGCGCGGGCCGCGCACCGCTCGCCGAGCATCGGCCGCATGACCCCCATCGCCCCGCTGCTCCCCGCCGCCGCGCTCCTCGCCGTCGCCGCCACGGCCACGGCCGCACCGCCGCGCTCCGAAGCGCCCCTCGCCCCTTACGTCGTCGTCCTCAAGGACACCGCCTCGCGCGTGCCGACCCGTGCCCTGGTCGCCGAGGTGACGGCGGCCGGAGACCGGGTCCTGCACATGTACGAGGCCGCGCTGGACGGGTTCGCCGTGCGTACCACCGCCGCGCGGGCAGCCGCGCTGGCCGCCGACCCCCGGGTGGCCTCCGTGGAGCCGGACGCCGAGTTCCGCATCGCCCCCGCGGCGCCCGTTGCGCCCGACGCCCCCGACGCCCCGGCGGCGCAGGCGGCCGCTCCCTGGGGGCTGGACCGGATCGACCAGCGCGAACTGCCGCTGGACGGCTCGTACACGTACGCCACGAAGGCCGAGGGCGTGACCGTCTACGTCCTCGACACCGGGATCAACACCGGCCACCGCGAGTTCGGCGGCCGGGCCCGCAACGGCTACAACGCGGTGCGGACGGAGGGCTCCCGCGACTGCAACGGCCACGGGACGCACGTCGCGGGGACCGTGGGCGGGGAGACGTACGGGGTCGCGAAGGGCGTCTCCCTCGTGGCCGTCAAGGTGGCCGACTGCCGCGGCTCCGGGAGGGTGTCCGGGATGGTCAAGGGCCTCGACTGGATGATCAAGGACGCCGGCCGGAACCCCGCCACTCCGGCGGTGGCCAACCTGAGCATGGGCGGCAGCCGCAGCCGCGCCCTGGACGCCGCGGTGCGCCGGGCCGTCGCCTCCGGGATCACCTTCACCGCGGCCGCCGGGAACGGCGGCAAGGACGCCTGCAAGGGGTCCCCGGCCGCCGTCCCGCAGGCCCTCACCGTCGCCGCGACGGATGCCGCGGACGGGCGGGCCCGGTTCTCCAACCACGGCCGCTGCGTGGACCTCTCGGCGCCGGGGGTGGCCGTCACCTCCGCCGGGAAGGACTCCGCCAGCGCCACCGCCCGGGCCTCCGGCACCTCGATGGCCGCCCCGCACGTGGCGGGGGCCGCCGCGCTGCTGCTGGCGCGCGGCGCCGCCCGGACACCGGCGCAGGTGTCCGAGGCGCTGCGGCAGGCTGCCGTCCCGGACCGGATCACCGGACTCCCGGCCGGCACCGCGAACCTGCTGCTGCACACCTCGCCGACGGCCCACCGCTGATCCCGGCCGCCCCCACAGCCCCCACCGCCCCCACCGCCCCGCCGATCGCCACCCGTGCCACCCGTGCACCGGCCCGACCGGTCGGTACCGGGTGGCTCATCAGACCGTCCCTGATGGGCCATCAATTTGTGTGTGCTTCGGGCGAAAGCAAGTCATTGACTTCTCATCACCGCGACGCGTCAATGTCGGCCACCGCACCGGCTCGGCCTCCCCCACACAGCGGGTGGGGGGAGGGGTTCGTCATGACGAAGGAGTCGCGACCCAGTGAGTACGAGAACGCTCAGACGAAGAGTGCTGGCCGGGGCCGGGGCCCTCTCCCTGGCCCTGACGGGCGGAGTGATGGGCCTGGCGGGCTCCGCGCAGGCCGCGACCAAGACCACGACCGTCTTCGAGAACTGCGACGCCCCGGCGCCCCAGCCGGACGGCTCGGGCAACCAGAACTGGACGGTCACCCTGCCCGACGGAGCCAAGGCCGGCGACGTCGTCCCGATCACGATCGACCCGGGCGCGAGCCCGCTGATCCCCGGGTTCTCCGTCACCACGGTGAACACCACCAAGCTCACCCTGAAGGTCGGTGCCACCACCCAGACGGTCACCAGCCCGCCGGAGACCGTGTCGGTCGTCGCCGGCCAGCCGCTCGACCCGAAGCCGTTCTCCGGGACGATCAGGATCCCGGACGGTACGGAGGGCACCTCGGTCGGCGTCGCGCTGGACCTGGCGGTGACCGACGCGGACCTCTCCGGTTCGGTCTTCACCACCACCTGCACCCCGGCGCCGCGTCCGAGCGCCTCGCTCGGCTCGGTCGCGGTCGAGGCCCTGCCCAAGGATCCGGTGACCACGAGGCTGACGCCCAACAGCGGTGCGGCGGGCACCGCGGTCGTCGTCAACGGCGCCAACTTCGCCGCCGGTCCGGTGACCTGTTCCGCGCTGCTCGCCGGGACGGCGACCGGTGACACCGGCACCGGCACGGCGGACGCCTCCGGCGCCGCCACCTGCAACATCACCGTCACCAAGAAGGCCGACGCGATCCGGATCGACGGTTCGGTCACCCCGTACAAGTCCTTCGTGTTCATGGAGGACCAGCCCGGGGTGAAGAACCCGGTCGACGTCGAGGTCCTGCCCGGGCCGCTGGCCCTCGGGCCGAAGGACGGCCAGCCGGCCGTCAGCTTCGGCTCGGTCACCATCAACGGCAAGGCCCAGTCGGTGGTCGGCGTCTTCAACGCCGCGACCGTCCAGGACTTCCGCGGCGGCTCCCTCGGCTGGGACGTGACGGCGACGCGCACGCCGTTCGTGAACCAGGCGACCGGCCACTCGATGGCGAAGGCGCAGATCGGCATCCAGCCGTCCTGCACCGTGACCAACCCCGACAGCCCGAGCACCTGCACCGCGGGCACGCCCGGCGCGATCACCGACGTCCCGATGAAGGTGGCCTCCCAGGCCGCCGGGGGCGACGAGCTGACCGGCGGTGAGTTCGCCGTCGGCGGCGCCGGGATGATCCAGCTCCCGCCGTTCATGTTCGCGGACACCTACCAGTCGGTCGTGACCTTCTCGATCGCCTGACCCGTACGGCCGCTCCTCCCCGGGTGGTGCGGCGCTCCGGCGCCGCACCACCCCTTCCCCTTTCCGCGCCCGACTGGAGACCGCCCATGCGCACCCGCAGCAGCAGCCTGGCCCGCACCGGCACCGGCACCCACGCCTCCCCCTCCGCTCTGCTCCTCGGGCTGCTGCTCCTGGGCGCGGTCCTGCTGCCGGCCGGGCGGGCGGCCGCGGCCGACAACGGCACGTGGGGGGTGTTCCCGACGCCCGCCGCCGGCGCGGCCACGACCGACCGCGCGTACTTCTTCCACCAGGGCGCGGCCGGCACCACCCTGCGCGACAGCGTCACCGTCCTGAACTCCTCCGACCGGGAGCTGACGTTCCGGGTCTTCGCCACCGACGCGGTGAACACGCCCGCGGGCGGCGCGTTCGCCCTGCTGCCGGTGGAGGCGAAACCGAAGGACGTGGGGGCGTGGATCGCGCTGGAGGCCGGGCCGGACGCCACCGTCACCGTGCCCGCGAAGGGCCGCAAGGACCTCCCGTTCACCGTGACGGTCCCCGCGGACGCGACGCCCGGCGACCACGTGGGCGGGATCGTCGCCCTCGGCACGACCGTGGAGGGGGTGCAGCGCGAGGGCAAGGTCCAGGTCGGGGTGAAGCGGTCGGTGGGGGCCCGCGTCTACTTCCGGGTCCCGGGGCCCGTCACCGCGGGCCTGAGCGTGGAGGACGTACGCGTCAGCCGGTCGGCGCCGCTGCTGCCGTGGGTGGGCGACGCCCGTGCGACCGTCTCGTACACGCTGGTCAACCGGGGCAACGTGGTCGTCGAGCCGAAGGTGGCGGTGTCGGCGGAGGGGCTCTTCGGCCGTCGTGTCCTGGACCGGCCGGACCGTGATCTGCGGCTGTCCCTGCTGCCGGGCCAGCGGATCGAGCTGACCGAACCGTGGCCGGACGCACCCCAGTCGGACCGGGTGACCGTCCGGGTCAGGGCGGGCGCCGCGGCCCACCCCGATCTGGTCTCCGTGGCCGGGACGGACTTCGTGGCCGTGCCCTGGCCGGCCGTGGGCCTGCTCCTGGTCCTGACGGGCGCGGGCGCCGGCTGGGTGGTACTGCGGCGGCGCCGCCCCGTCGAGGGCGAACAGCACGAGCCCCTGGCGGACTTGGCTGGAACCCGCTGACCGGCGACAGTGTCCCCGGGTGACGGTATTCGGCCATCACCGTCGCGAGGGGGAGGCTCCTGCAATGGAACAACGGCACGGCGACGCGGCCAAGGGCACGGGACTGCTGTCCCGCATCGAACGGGCCCTGGGCACCGGCACCGCGGCCTACCTCCCCGGCGCAGGCTGGATCCGGCTGACGCTCCCGCTCGACGACGGCGGCCCGGCGCCCGTCACGGTGGACGTGGTCGCGGACACCGCGCGGGCCCCGCAGGGGATCGTCTACCTGCTGCCGGGCGGCGGGCTGAACTTCGCTGCCGACTTCTTCACCCCCGGCGGCCCCGGTGGGCACCACCTCGCGCACACCCTGCGCCGCCGGGGTTTCCTCGTCGTCGGGGTCACGCCCCGCGAGGACGCCGCCGCCGCTGCCGACATCACGGCCGACCGGGGGCTGGAGGCGTACCGCCGGGACCTGTCGGGGGTGGTGCGCGCGCTGGACTCGCTGCTGGAGCTGCCGTACACGTACGCCGGACACTCCGCCGGAGCCCTCCTGGCCCTGGACGCGGCCTCGCACGACACCTGCCCGCGGCTGCGCCGGGTGGTGGCCCTGGACACGACCGGGCCGTACACGGGTGAGCTCGCCGAGCGGGCCGCCGCGACCCGGGACGCGTACGCCACGCAGCTCGCGCAGGGCGTCACCACCGTCGATCCGGGGCTCGCGGCCGTGGTCGCGAAGGCGGTCGCCGACCCGGACGGGGTCTCCGCGGCGCCCTGGCCGCCGGACCCCTCGCTCCGTTTCACCCACGCGGGGCTCGCGCACTTCGCGCTGGTCCGCACGGCGTCGCTCCCGGGGCCGGCGAACTGGATCTACGTCCGGGGCCACGCCGCGGGCAGCCACTCCTTCGGCTCCTCGCCCGCCGAGGACCGGTTCACCCTGGCCCACACCCCGCTGCCCGTCTGGCACGCGGCCACCTCGGCCCTCGGCAGCGGGCTGGTGCCGACCGCGCTGATGCGTGATCTCGCCGCGGTCTGGGCGGGCGACGGCGAGCTGTACGCGATCGCCTGGGACCGGATCCGGGCCGAGGTGGCCTGGGTCAACACCGAGCTGGGGCGGGGCGACCACCCGCGCGGCGCCGAGCTGATCCGGGAGGGCGGCAACGACCGCGTCTCCTTCGGCGTGGTCCCCGGCTACGGCCACGGTGACGCGGTCTGGGGGAGCCGGGCCGCGGCGGACGTCTGGTCGAGGTTCTGAAGCCTGCCTCGGCCCCTGCCCCGGAACGGAACCGGCCCCCGCGGCGAGGTGCGCGGGGGCCGGTCGGTACGGAGGGGCGAAGGCCCCCGGGGGCCGGGGGGCCCGGTCGGTCAGTGGTTGCGCGGGAAGCCCAGGTCCACGCCGAGGTGGCCCTCGGACGGGTCCGGCCAGCGGGTCGTGACGACCTTGCCGCGGGTGTAGAAGTGCACGCCGTCGTTGCCGTAGACGTGGTGGTCGCCGAAGAGCGAGTCCTTCCAGCCGCCGAAGGAGTGGTAGCCCACCGGCACCGGGATCGGGACGTTGACGCCGACCATGCCCGCCTCGATCTCCAGCTGGAAGCGGCGGGCGGCGCCGCCGTCACGGGTGAAGATCGCGGTGCCGTTGCCGAACGGCGAGGCGTTGATGAGGGCCACGCCCTCCTCGTAGGTCTCCGCGCGCAGGACGCACAGCACCGGGCCGAAGATCTCGTCGCGGTAGGCGTCGGAGTCGGTGCGCACGTGGTCGAGGAGGGACAGGCCGATCCAGTGGCCGTTCTCGTTGCCCTCGACGGTGTAGCCGGTGCCGTCCAGGACCACGTCGGCGCCCTGGGCGGCCGCGCCCTTGACGTACGAGGCGACCTTGTCGCGGTGGGCCGCGGTGATCAGCGGACCCATCTCGGAGGCCGGGTCGTTGCCGGGGCCGATCTTGATCTTCTCGGCGCGCTCGCGGATCTTCTCGACCAGCTCGTCGCCGATGGCGCCGACGGCCACCACCGCGGAGATGGCCATGCAGCGCTCGCCCGCGGAACCGTAGGCGGCGGAGACCGCCGCGTCGGCGGCCGCGTCCAGGTCGGCGTCGGGCAGCACCAGCATGTGGTTCTTGGCGCCGCCGAGCGCCTGCACGCGCTTGCCGTTGGCGGAGGCGGTGGTGTGGATGTGGCGGGCGATCGGGGTGGAGCCGACGAAGGAGACGGCCGCGATGTCGGGGTGGGCGAGCAGCGCGTCGACGGCGGCCTTGTCGCCGTGGACGACGTTCAGCACACCGGCCGGCAGTCCGGCTTCGGCGGCCAGCTCGGCGAGCTTGTTGGCGGCCGACGGGTCCTTCTCGCTCGGCTTGAGGATGAAGGTGTTGCCGCAGGCCACGGCCAGCGGGAACATCCACATCGGGACCATCGCGGGGAAGTTGAACGGGGTGATGCCCGCGACCACGCCCAGCGGCTGGCGGATGGCGGCCACGTCGACCCGGTTGGAGACGGAGGTCGACAGCTCGCCCTTGAGCTGGGTGGTGATGCCGCAGGCCAGCTCGACGATCTCCAGGCCGCGGGCGACCTCGCCCAGCGCGTCCGAGTGGACCTTGCCGTGCTCGGCGGTGATCAGCTCGGCGATGGCGTCGCGGTGGGCGTCCAGCAGCGCCCGGTAGGCGAAGAGGACCTTGGTGCGGGCGGCCAGCGAGGACTGCCCCCAGGTCTGGAAGGCCTCCTTCGCGACGCGTACCGCGGCGTCGACCTCCTCGGCCGAGGCGAGCGCGACCTGCGTGGTGACCTCGCCGGTGGCCGGGTCGGTGACCGGGCCGTAGTTGCCCGACGCGCCCTCGACGGTCTTGCCACCGATCCAGTGGTTGACGGTCTTCATGCCTATTGCTCCTTCACAGATGGCGACGTCGCTGCGCGGCTTGCCGGTCGTACTCTTCACGGGCCTCGGCCGCCGCCTTGCGGGTCGCGGTCTCGGCCACAGGAACATCCCACCACGCCTGTGCCGGGGGCGGGCCCGACACAGTGTCGGGCGTTCGGGTCTGTACGTAGACACATGTGGGAACGGTCGCCGCACGCGCCGCCGCGAGGGCTTCTCGCAGGTCACGCGTGGTGCGGGCGCGGATCACGGCCATGCCGAGGGAGGCCGCGTTGGCCGCGAGGTCCACCGGAAGGGGGTCCCCGGTGTACGTCCCGTCGGGTGCCCGGAAGCGGTAGCCGGTGGCGAAGCCCTCCGCGCCGACCGCCCCCGACAGCCCGCCGATGGAGGCGTAGCCGTGGTTGTCGAGGACGACCACCTTGATCGGGACGCCCTCCTGGACGGCCGTGACGATCTCGGTGGGGTTCATCAGGTACGTCCCGTCGCCCACCAGCGCCCACACCGGCCGGCCGGGGTCGGCCAGCGCGACGCCGATCGCCGCCGGGATCTCGTAGCCCATGCAGGAGTAGCCGTACTCGACGTGGTACTGGTCGGCGGAGCGGGCGCGCCACAGCTTGTGCAGGTCCCCCGGGAGGGATCCGGCCGCGTTGACCAGGACGTCGCTGCCGTCGACCAGGGCGTCGAGCAGCCCGAGGACCTGCGTCTGGGTGGGCGGGAGGTCCTCGTCGGCGCCGGAGACGGCATAGGCCCGGTCGACGCGCGCCTCCCAGTGCCGCCACTCCTGCCGGTACGCGGTCTCGTACGCGGGGTCCGCGCGGTGCCCGGCCAGCGCCTCCCGGAGCGCGTCGAGGCCCTCGCGGGCGTCGGCGACCAGCGGGCGGGCGGCGAGTTTGTGGGCGTCGTACGGGTCCAGGTTCAGGCCGACGAACCGGACGGCGGGATGCCGGAAGAGGGTCGCCGAAGCGGTGGTGAAGTCGGTCAGCCTGGTGCCGGCGGCGATGACGAGGTCGGCCTCCCGGGCCAGCGCGTCGGCGGTGGCGGTGCCGGTGTGCCCGATCCCGCCGACGTCGGCGGGGTGGCCGTACGGGAGCACTCCCTTGCCCGCCTGGGTGACGGCGACCGGGATCCCGGTGGCCTCGGCGAACGCGGCGAGGGAGGCTTCGGCCCCGCTGTGCCGGATCCCGCCGCCGGCGACGATCAGGGGGCGGGCGGAGCCCCGTACGGCGTCGGCGGCCGCGGCGAGCTCGGCGCGGTCGGGCCGCGGGCGCCGCACCCCCCACACGCGCTCGGCGAAGAACTCCTCGGGCCAGTCGTACGCCTCCGCCTGGACGTCCTGGGGCAGGGCGAGGGTGACGGCGCCGGTCTGCACGGGGTCGGTGAGCACCCGCATGGCCTGGAGGGCGGCCGGGACCAGCGCCTCGGGGCGGGTGATCCGGTCGAAGTGGCGGGAGACCGGGCGGAGGGCGTCGTTGACGGAGAGGTCCCCGGCGTAGGGCACTTCGAGCTGCTGGAGCACGGGGTCGGCCGGGCGGGTGGCGAAGGTGTCGCCGGGCAGCAGCAGCACGGGGATGCGGTTGACGGTGGCGAGGGCGGCGCCGGTGACGAGGTTGGTGGCGCCCGGCCCGATGGAGGTGGTGACGGCGTGCGCGGAGAGCCGGCCGCTCTGGCGGGCGTAGCCGACGGCGGCGTGCACCATGGCCTGTTCGTTGCGGCCCTGGAGGAAGGGCATGGCGCCGGTCCCGTCCCGGCCGGTCTCCAGCAGGGCCTGCCCAATCCCGGCGACGTTGCCGTGTCCGAAGATCCCCCAGGTGGCGGCGACGAGCCGACGGCGCCGCCCGTCGCGTTCGGTGTACTGGGCGGCGAGGAAGCGGACGAGGGCCTGGGCGACGGTGAGCCTCATCGGGGGTCCTCCGCTGCGGTGGTGGGGAAGGGCAGCCGGGGGTCGACGGCCTGGTCCCGCCAGGTGCCGCGGATCCAGCCGTGGTCGGGGTGGTCGCGGATCAGCCACTCCCGGGTCTCGCCGGGGCCCGCCATGACGTTCAGGTAGTACATGTCGTGTCCGGGGGCGGCGATGGACGGGCCGTGCCAGCCGTCCGGGATCAGCACGGCGTCGCCGGTCCGCACCTCGGCCAGGACGTCGGTCTTCCCGGCCGGGGAGGGGCTGACCCGGTGGTAGCCGAAGCCGGGGGTGTCCCCGTGCGGGGCGATCTCGAACCAGTAGATCTCCTCCAGGCGGGATTCCTCGCCGGGGTGGTTCTCGTCGTGCTTGTGCGGCGGGTGGGAGGACCAGTTGCCGCCGGGGGTGAGCACCTCGACGGCGATCAGCCGGTCGCAGTCGAAGCCGTCCGGGCCGGCGGCGGCGAAGTTGTTGACCTGCCGTGAGCAGGTGCCCGCGCCGCGCAGTTCGACGGCCACGCCGGCGGCCGGGCCGTACCGGGCCGGCAGCCTCGCCGTGCACCGCGCCCCGGCGAGTGCGAACCGGCCGCCCGCCGCGGAGCGGATCTCCGCGTGCGCGTCGCGCGGCACGTAGGCGAAGTCGGTCGGCCCGCCGAAGACCCCGCTCCGCCCCCGCAGCTCGAACACCTGCGGTCCGTTGCCGGGCCCTGCCCCCACCCGTGCCCCGCGCGCCGGCGGGGCCGGTTCCGCGTCCGGGGCGGCTTCCCGGCAGCGGACCTCGCACCCGCCCGACAGCGGGAGCACGATCCATTCGCACTCCCCCGACGGGAACGCGTACGTCTCCCCCGGTTCCAGCGCGAGCACCCGCAGCCGGGTCCACTCCATCTCCCACTCAGACAGCACCGGCACGGCCCAGCACCTCCTCCACCTCGTCCGGGAACGGCATCGCGCTCGAACACTCCAGTCTCGACGCCACGATGGCCCCCGCCGCGTTGGCGTACCGCACGACGCGCCCCAACTCCCACCCGGACAGCAGACCGTGGCAGAGCGCGCCGCCGAACGCGTCACCCGCCCCGAGTCCGTTGACCACGTCGACGGCGACGGGCGCGGCCTCCGCCACCGTCCCGTCGCGGTGGACCGCGAGCACGCCCTCGGGCCCCCGTTTGACCACCGCGAGCTCGACCCCGGCGGCGAGCAGGGCGCGCGCCGCCGCGTGCGGTTCGGACTCGCCCGTGGCGATCTCGCACTCCTCGACGTTGCCGACGGCCACCGTCGCCCCGGCGAGCGCCCGTTCGTAGTGGGGCCCCGGCTTCTCCCGCCACAGCATGGGCCGCCAGTCCAGGTCGAAGACCGTGGTCCCGGCCCGGCCCCGGGCCTCCAGGGCGGCCAGCGTCGCCGCCCGCGAGGGCTCCTGGCTCAGGCCGGTGCCCGTCATCCAGAACACGCGGGCCGCCCGTACGGCGTCCAGGTCCACCTCGTCCGCCGCGATCTCCAGGTCGGGGGCCTTCGGCAGCCGGTAGAAGTACAGGGGGAAGCGGTCGGGCGGGAAGATCTCGCAGAAGGTGACCGGGGTGGGGTGGGCGGCGACCTCCGTCACCCAGCGCCCGTCCACCCCGAACCGGTCCAGCTGCGTGCGCAGGTAGGCCCCGAAGGGGTCCGCGCCGGTCCGGCTGACCAGGGCGACCCGCCGTCCCAGGCGGGCTGCGGCGACGGCCACGTTGGCCGCGGAGCCGCCGAGGAACTTGCCGAAGGTCTCCGCCTCGGCCAGTGGTACGCCGGTCGTCAGCGGGTAGAGATCCACCCCGATCCGGCCCATCGTGATCAGGTCGAACGCGAACGGATCACCGGTCACAGTCAGTCCTTCCCTCGTCCCCCACCCTAAGGTGGCCGCTATGACGTCCTCCCCGCCCGCGTTGACCCGTATCCGCGTCGGTTCGGCTCCGGACTCCTGGGGTGTCTGGTTTCCCGACGACCCCCTGCAGACGCCCTGGGAGCGTTTCCTCGACGAGGTGTCCGGTGCCGGATACGAGTGGATCGAGCTCGGTCCGTACGGCTACCTGCCCACCGATCCCGCCCGCCTCACGGAGGAGACGGCCCGGCGCGGACTGCGCGTCAGCGCGGGAACGGTCTTCACCGGACTCCATCACGGGCCGGCCGTGTGGGAGGAGACCTGGGAGCACGTGTCGCGGATCGCGGCGCTGACGCAGGCCATGGGCGCGGCCCACCTGGTGGTCATCCCCTCGTTCTGGCGGGACGACAAGACGGGGAAGGTGCTGGAGGACCGGGAGCTGACCGCGGGGCAATGGCGCGAACTGGCCTCGCAGACCGAGCGGCTCGGGCGGGAGGTGCTCGAGCGCTACGGACTGCGGATCGTCGTCCACCCGCACGCCGACACCCACATCGACACCCCCGGGAACGTGGCGCGCTTCCTGGACGCCACCGATCCCGAGCTGGTCTCGCTGTGCCTGGACACGGGGCACTACGCCTACTGCGGCGGCGACAGCGTCCGGGCGATCGAGACCTTCGGCGAGCGCATCGGCTACCTCCACCTCAAGCAGGTGGACCCCGCGGTGCTCGCCGAGGTCGTCGCGCGGGAACTGCCCTTCGGTCCGGCGGTGGGGCTCGGGGTGATGTGCGAACCGCCGTCGGGGGTGCCCGCGCTGGAGCCCGTCCTGGCCGCGGCCCAGCGTCTGGGCGTGGACCTGTTCGCCATCGTGGAACAGGACATGTACCCCTGCCCGCCCGACCGGCCGCTGCCGATCGCCCGCCGCACCCGCGACTACCTGCGCTCCTGCGGCGCCCGCTGACACTCCGGAGGGAACACGACATGACCAGCACGCTCGGCATCGCCGTCATCGGGGCCGGGAAGATGGGCGCGGACCACGTGCGCCGGTTCGGGCGGACCGTGGGCGGCGCGCGGGTGGTGGCCGTGGCCGACCCGGACGGGGACCGGGTCAAGGAGGTCGCGGGCGGCCTGGAGGGAGCGAGTGCGCACACGGACCCCGCGGCCGCGATAGCCGCCCCGGGGGTGGGGGCCGTGCTGATCGCCTCGCCCGGACCGGCCCACGAGGAGGCCGTCCTCGTGGCCCTGGAACGGGAACTGCCGGTGCTGTGCGAGAAGCCGCTGACCCCGGAGCCCGAGGGGGCCCTGCGGATCATGGAGGCCGAACAGCGGCTGGGGCGGCGCCTGGTGCAGGTGGGGTTCATGCGCCGGTTCGACGCGGAGTACGAGCGGCTGAAGGAACTCCTGGACGCGGGCGGTATCGGTCGGCCGCTCTTCCTCCACTGCCGGCACCGCAACGCCTCGTCCCCCTCCTTCTTCACCAGCGACATGCTGATCAGCGACTCCGTGGTGCACGAGGTGGACGCGGCCCGCTGGCTGCTCGGCCAGGAGATCACCGCCGTCACCGTGCTCTCGCCGAGGCCCACGGCCGCCGCCCCCGAGGGGCTGGCGGACCCCCGGCTGGTGCTGATGGAGACCTCCGGCGGCGCCGTGGTCGACGTGGAGATCTTCGTGAACTGCGGTTTCGGCTACCAGGTCCAGTGCGAGGCGGTCGGCGAGACGGGCAGCGCCCGGATCGGCGACGGCCACGCCATGGTGGTGCAGTCCGCGGGACGGTGGGGAGGCGAGATCGACCAGGACTTCACGGTGCGCTTCGCCGACGCCTACGACCGGCAGCTGCGGCGCTGGGTGGCGGCCGCCGGCCGCGGCGGGGTGGCGGGGCCGGACGCCTGGGACGGCTACGCGGCGGCCGCGGTCTCACGGGCGGGACTCGCGGCCGCGCGCAGCGGTGCGCGCACGGCGGTGGAGCTGGTGCCGCGCCCGGCCCTGTACCGCTGACCGGCGGGTCTTCCGTAGGGCCGGGGCCGCGGCCCCTGTGACGTGCGGGTCACAGAGGTCACCCCCGTGTCCGGGATGTCCGCATCACGCGGGTCTTCCGTCACAGGCGGGCGACAGCCCCGCCCCCGGCCCCGTCCCGCGTCGTTCCCCGGGCACAACCCGAGTGATCGTCAGCGTCCACGCGCGGTCTCCCCCGACGGCCTCCCGGCCGCACCGCGGCGTGGACAGGGAGGTGCCCCCGCATGAGCGACCGACAGCTGTGGTCGTACAAGGAGATCGCTGCCCACATCCGGGTCCAGCCGGACACCGTGCGCTCCTACCGCAAGCACGGCCTGCTCCCCCCGCCCGACCACGTGGAGGGCGGCAAGCCCTATTGGTACGCCGACACGGTCCGCGACTGGGTGGCCCGCCGCCCCGGCAACCGGGGCCGCCGCGAGGAGTAGGCGGGGAGCGGCGGCGGCGCGGGCCCGGGTCCGCCTCACCAGGACTCGTCCCCGCCCGCCCACGGCTTCGTACGGGTGCCGGTGCGGCCTTCGGCACCGGACCTCAGCCGCAGTGCCGCGAGCGGGAAGATCAGCACGGACAGCATGCCCGCCCCCACCAGCGCGGCCGCCTCGCCCGGCTGCATCTTCCCGTCCTCCACCCCCAGGGTGGTGATGGCGACCACCAGCGGCAGCGCCGTGGAGCCGTACAGCACCAGCGCGGAACGGTCGGTGCGCCCCAGGTCCCGCGGCGCCAGCAGCCACAGGGGCAGCCCGCGCACCAGCAGGAACAGCAGCAGGAACACCGGCAGCAACAGCAGCACCCGCCCGCCCGAGAGCAGCGCGTCCAGGTCGAATTCGATGCCGGTGACGACGAAGAAGATCGGCACGAGGAAGCCGAAGCCCATGGCCTCCACCTTCGAGAGCACGATCGCACTGCTCTCGGGGGCTGCCCCGGTCAGCACGAGGCGGGTGACGAGCCCGGCCGCGAAGGCGCCGAGCAGGATGTCGAGTCCGAGCACCTGGGCCAGCCCCAGCATCGCGACGATCAGGAACACGACCAGCCGCACGGCGAACTGCCCGCTGCTGTCCAGGGTGCGCGCGATCACCGCGGAGAACCAGGGCGGTTTGGGGCGCAGGGCCCAGAGGACCGCGGCCGCCGTCAGGACCGCGAAGACCACGAGCAGCACGGCCGATCGGGCCGGGGCCCGCCCGCCGAGCAGCAGGGCCATGGCGATGATCGGCCCGAACTCGCCGACGGAGCCCATGGCCATGGTCACCTTGCCGAAGCGGCTCTGCAGGTCCCCGCAGTCGCGCAGCACGGGCAGGATCGTGCCGAGGGCGGTGCTGGTGAGCGCGGTGCCGAGGTAGGCACCGCGGTCGAAGCCGCCGCCGAGGGCGAGCAGGGTCCCGATGGCGAGGCCCAGGGCGAGGGAGATCAGCCAGGCCCACAGGGACCTGTTGAGGGTGTCGCCCCTGATCCGGTCGAATTCCAGCTCGTAGCCCGCCAGGAAGATCAGCATCGCCAGGCCGAGCTGGCTCAGGACGTCGACCACCTCGCCGGTCCGCGCCCACCCGAGGACGTCGGGGCCGGCCAGGATGCCGAGCAGGATCTCGAAGATCACCAGGGGTACGGGCAGCCAGCGGGCGACGCCGTGGGCGAGGAGGGGTGCCAGGACGGCGATCCCCATGATCAGGACGAGACTTCCCGAGTGATCCATATGCGCCATTTACGTACATTCGGCCCCGTACCGGCCAGTTTGGCGCGCGCGGAGCGGAAGACTGGGGCGGACGCTCGCTTTATACCCCCCAGGGGTATAGTCTCGACGTGTCGGGAGGACGGTTGGACCATCGGCCGCCCACCCGGCGACCGGACGCACCCCTGAAGAGGAGAACGACATGACCGCCGAGACGGACACCCAGACCACCACCGTCTACCGGGTGACCGGCATGACCTGCGGCCACTGCGAGGGCGCGGTGACCGGCGAGCTGTCCGCCCTGCCGGGCGTCAGCTCGGTCAAGGCCGTCGCCGCGACCGGCGAGGTCACCGTGGTCTCCGACGCCCCGCTCGCCGAGGAGGACGTCCGCGCCGCCGTCGACGAGGCCGGCTACGAGTTCGCCGGCCGCGTCTGAGCGGCAGCGCCCCTCCGCAGCACGCGCATCACCCGCGGCACTCCGCGGCACCCTGCCGGGCCGTACCGTCCAGCTCATACTGGTTCCGTACGGCCCGGCCATCCCCCTGGAGCCGGAACATGACCAGCACTGTGCACGACGGACCGATAACGGCGGTCGAACTCTCGATCGGCGGCATGACCTGCGCCTCCTGCGCGGCCCGCATCGAGAAGAAGCTCAACCGGATGGACGGCGTCGAGGCCACGGTGAACTACGCCACCGAGAAGGCCCACGTCTCCTACGGCGGTGACGTGCAGGTCGCGGACCTGATCGCGACCGTCGTCAAGACCGGCTACACCGCCGAGGAACCGGCCCCACCCACCCCGCCGGCCGAAGGGGCCGACGCGCGGGAAGAGCCCTCCGAGGCCGCCGACCCGGTGCTCGCCGCCCTGCGGCAGCGGCTGCTCGTCTCCGCCGCGCTCGCCGTTCCCGTCGTCCTGATGTCGATGGTGCCCGCCCTCCAGTTCGACAACTGGCAGTGGCTCTCCCTGACCCTCGCCGCGCCCGTCGTGGTCTGGGGCGGACTCCCCTTCCACAAGGCGGCCTGGACCAACGCCCGGCACGGCGCCGCCACCATGGACACCCTCGTCTCGGTCGGCACGCTGGCCGCCTTCGCCTGGTCGCTGTGGGCCCTGTTCTTCGGGCACGCGGGCATGCCCGGCATGCGGCACGGCTTCGACTTCAGCGTCTCCCGCGACGACGGCTCCTCCGCCCTCTACCTGGAGGTCGCGGCCGGCGTCGTCACCTTCATCCTGCTCGGCCGCTACCTGGAGGCCCGCTCCAAGCGGAAGGCCGGCGCGGCCCTCAAGGCGCTGATGGAGCTGGGCGCCAAGGACGTCGTGGTGCTCCGCGCGGGCCGCGAGGTCCGCATCCCGGTGAGCGTGCTCGCGGTCGGCGACCGGTTCGTCGTCCGCCCCGGCGAGAAGATCGCCACCGACGGCACCGTCACCGAGGGCAGCTCCGCCGTGGACGCCTCCATGCTCACGGGCGAATCCGTCCCGGTGGACGTGGCCGTCGGCGACCCCGTCACCGGAGCCACCGTGAACACCTCCGGGCGGCTCGTCGTCGAGGCCACCCGGGTCGGCGCCGACACCCAGCTCGCCCGGATGGCGAAGCTGGTGGAGGACGCGCAGAACGGCAAGGCCGAGGTGCAGCGCCTCGCGGACCGCATCTCCGGGATCTTCGTCCCCATCGTCCTGGTACTGGCCCTCGGCACGTGGGTCACCTGGATGCTGATCACCGACGACCCCACCGCGGCGTTCACCGCCGCCGTGGCCGTCCTGATCATCGCCTGCCCGTGCGCCCTGGGCCTCGCCACTCCGACCGCGCTGATGGTCGGCACCGGCCGGGGCGCCCAGCTCGGCATCCTGATCAAGGGGCCCGAGGTCCTGGAGTCCACCCGGCGCGTCGACACCGTCGTCCTGGACAAGACCGGCACCGTCACCACCGGCCGGATGAGCCTGGCCGGCGTCACCACCGCCGAGGGCGTGGACGAGCTCGAACTGCTGCGCCTGGCCGGATCCCTGGAGCACGCCTCGGAGCACCCGATCGCCCGGGCCGTCGCCACCGCCGCCGAGCGGGCGGGCGCCCTGCCGGTGCCCGAGGGCTTCGAGAACCTGGCCGGCCTCGGCGTCCAGGGCGTCGTCGACGGGCACGCCGTCCTGGTGGGACGCCGTCAGCTGCTGGCCGACTGGTCCATCACCCTGCCGGACGCCCTCGCCGAGGCCCAGGCGGCCGCCGAGGCCGCGGGCGGCACGGCCGTGCTGGTGGCCTGGGACGGGGAGGCCCGCGGAGTACTGACCGTGGCCGACGCGGTCAAGGAGACCAGCGCCGAAGCCGTGACCCGGCTGCGCGGGCTGGGTCTCACCCCCGTCCTGCTGACCGGCGACAACCGGGCGGCCGCCGAGACGGTGGCCCGCGAGGTCGGCATCGACGAGGTGATCGCCGAGGTCCTCCCGCAGGACAAGGTCGACGTCGTCCGCCGCCTCCAGGCCGAGGGCCGTACGGTCGCCATGGTCGGCGACGGGGTCAACGACGCGGCCGCGCTGGCCCAGGCCGACCTGGGACTGGCCATGGGCACCGGGACCGACGCGGCGATCGAGGCCGGGGACCTGACCCTCGTCCGGGGCGACCTGCGGGTGGCGGCGGACGCGATCCGGCTCTCCCGCCGGACCCTCGCCACCATCAAGGGCAACCTGTTCTGGGCCTTCGGCTACAACGTGGCGGCCCTGCCGCTGGCGGCCGCCGGCCTGCTCAACCCGATGATCGCGGGGGCCGCGATGGCCTTCTCCTCGGTGTTCGTGGTGACCAACAGCCTCCGGTTGCGCCGGTTCCGCTAGAGGAGGCCCCTCCCCGGTCCCCACACACTTCCTTCACGGGAGACGCAGATCACAGTGATCTCCACGTAACCATCCGGGGGCGTCATGGGTCTAATGGGGCGATGCCAGTGAACGTCTTGGGGGACGTTCCTCGGAGACCTGGGGGTTTTCCGTAGGCATCCGCCGGCCGGGACACGTGCCCGCGGGGAGGCTTTGAGCGGCCCTCCCGAGCTGAACGGGTCCCGGCACACCGACGCCCCGACTCGGGTCCCGTGGGGGGAATCCGTTTCGGGGAAAAGGGAAGCGCCCCGACCGTCGACCCGTGGGGGGATCGACGGCGGGGCGCTTCTCGCGTACCGGGGTGGAACACCGCCGGCGGCCGCAGCCGCCACGACGGTCCGAGGACTCGGGTCAGCGGGCCTCGACGGGAACGAAGTCGCGCAGGACCTCGCCCGTGTAGATCTGGCGCGGGCGGCCGATGCGGGAACCCGGCTCCTTGATCATTTCCTGCCACTGCGCGATCCAGCCGGGGAGCCGGCCGAGCGCGAAGAGCACGGTGAACATCTCGGTCGGGAAGCCCATGGCCCGGTAGATCAGACCGGTGTAGAAGTCCACGTTCGGGTAGAGGTTGCGCTCGACGAAGTACGAGTCGGCCAGCGCGTGCTCTTCGAGCTTGAGCGCGATGTCGAGCAGCTCGTCGCTCTTGCCGAGCGCCGAGAGGACGTCGTGCGCCGCAGCCTTGATGATCTTCGCGCGCGGGTCGAAGCTCTTGTAGACACGGTGTCCGAAGCCCATCAGGCGGACGCCGTCCTCCTTGTTCTTCACCTTGCGGATGAAGGCGTCGACGTCGCCGCCGTCGTTCTTGATGCCTTCCAGCATCTCGAGGACGGACTGGTTGGCGCCACCGTGCAGCGGGCCCCACAGGGCCGAGATGCCGGCGGAGATCGAGGCGAACATGTTCGCCTGCGAGGAGCCGACCAGACGCACGGTGGAGGTCGAGCAGTTCTGCTCGTGGTCCGCGTGCAGGATCAGCAGCTTGTCGAGCGCCGAGACCACGACCGGGTCCAGGTCGTACTCCTGGGCCGGCACGGAGAAGGTCATGCGCAGGAAGTTCTCGACGTAGCCGAGGTCGTTGCGCGGGTAGACCACCGGGTGGCCGACCGACTTCTTGTACGCGTAGGCCGCGATCGTCGGGAGCTTGGCCAGCAGCCGGATCGTCGAGAGGTGGCGCTGCGTCTCGTCGAACGGGTTGTGGCTGTCCTGGTAGAACGTCGACAGCGCGCTGACCACGGAGGACAGCATCGCCATCGGGTGCGCGTCCCGCGGGAAGCCGTCGTAGAAGCGCTTCACGTCCTCGTGGAGCAGCGTGTGCTGGGTGATCTCGTTGCGGAACGACGCGAGCTGGTCGACGGTCGGCAGCTCGCCGTTGATCAGCAGGTACGCCACCTCGATGAAGGACGAACGCTCGGCCAGCTGCTCGATCGGGTAGCCGCGGTAGCGCAGGATGCCCTGCTCACCGTCGAGGTAGGTGATCGCGGACTTGTAGGCCGCGGTGTTGCCGTAGCCGCTGTCCAGCGTGACGAGCCCGGTCTGGGCCCGCAGCTTCGAGATGTCGAAGCCCTGGTCGCCGACGGTGCTCTCGACCACCGGGTAGGTGTATTCACCGTCCGCGTACCGGAGTACTACAGAGTTGTCGCTCACGTCATCCCTCACCGACGTAGTGCCTCTTCTTCGAGGTGCCCTGACTGCCTCTACCTTCCCCCATTTGGCGCAGGAGAGTGCACTCGGGGTCGGCCTTCGGTCTTTCCGACGGCACTGAGTGCCGCCAACCTGCTCATCCTGCCCCCTCCGCACCGGTGCGGGAACCCCAAATGATCGATCATCTAGGTGATGTTTCCCACCGGTACGCGTCCGGACAGCCTCGGCGCGACCGCCGTGTACCTCCTGCCTGCGGAAACGGTACGCACGGCCTGACCGAGCGCCTTGCGGGAACCGACGAGGACGACGAGCTTCTTCGCCCTGGTCACCGCCGTGTAGAGCAGATTCCGCTGGAGCATCATCCAAGCTCCGGTGGTGACCGGGATCACCACCGCGGGATATTCACTCCCCTGGGAGCGGTGGATGGTGACGGCGTAGGCGTGGGCCAGCTCGTCGAGCTCCGAGAACTCGTAGCCGACCTCCTCGTCCTCCTCCGTCCGCACGGTCAGGCGCTGTTCGTCCACGTCCAGGCCGGTGACCACGCCGACCGTGCCGTTGAAGACGCCGTTCGCGCCCTTCTCGTAGTTGTTGCGGATCTGGGTGACCTTGTCGCCGACCCGGAAGACCCGGCCGCCGAACCGCTTCTCCGGCAGGCCGGGCCGGGCGGGCGTCATGGCCTGCTGGAGCAGCCCGTTGAGGTGGCCGGCGCCGGCCGGTCCGCGGTGCATCGGGGCGAGCACCTGGACGTCGCGCCGCGGGTCGAGGCCGAACCTCGCCGGGATCCGCCGGGCGGCCACGTCCACGGCGAGCACGCCCGCCGCCTCGGTGTCCTCCTCGGGGAAGAGGAAGAAGTCCGGCAGGCCCTCGGTGAGGGGCGGGACACCGGTGTTGATGCGGTGCGCGTTGGTGACCACGCCGGACTGCTGGGCCTGCCGGAAGATCCGGGTCAGCCGCACCGCGGGCACCGGGCCGCCCTCCGCGAGCAGGTCCCGCAGCACCTCCCCGGCCCCCACCGACGGCAGCTGGTCCACATCGCCCACCAGCAGCAGGTGCGCGCCGGGGGCCACCGCCTTGACCAGCTTGTTGGCCAGCAGCAGGTCCAGCATGGAGGCCTCGTCGACCACGACCAGGTCGGCGTCGAGCGGCCGGTCCCGGTCGTAGGCCGCGTCCCCGCCCGGCTTGAGCTCCAGCAGCCGGTGCACCGTGGAGGCCTCGGCGCCGGTCAGCTCGGCGAGCCGCTTCGCCGCGCGGCCGGTGGGCGCGGCCAGCACCACCCTGGCCTTCTTGGCGCGGGCCAGCTCGACGATCGAGCGGACGGTGAAGGACTTCCCGCAGCCCGGCCCGCCGGTGAGGACCGCCACCCGGCGGGTCAGCGCGAGCCGGACCGCGTCCCGCTGCTCGGGGGCGAGCGTGGCCCCCGTACGGGTGGCGAGCCAGGCCAGGGCCTTGTCCCAGTCCACGTCCCGGAAGGACGGCATGCGGTCGTCCTCGGCGTTCAGCAGCCGCCGGACCTGCCCGACCAGCGACAGCTCGGCCCGGTGGAAGGGCACCAGGTACACCGCGGTCAGGGGGTCGGGGCCGCCCTGCGGATCGGGCACCTGCTCCCGTACGACGCCCTCCGGGTCGGCGGCCAGTTCGCCGAGGCAGTCGATCACCAGCCCGGTGTCCACCTGGAGCAGCTTGACCCCGTCGGCGATGAGCCGGTCCTCGGGCAGGAAGCAGTGTCCCTGGTCGGCGGACTGGGACAGGGCGTACTGGAGTCCGGCCTTGACCCGTTCGGGACTGTCGTGCGGGATCCCGACGGCCTGGGCGATGCGGTCGGCGGTGAGGAAGCCGATGCCCCACACGTCGGCGGCGAGCCGGTAGGGCTGGTTGCGCACCACCGAGATGGAGGCGTCCTCGTACTTCTTGTAGATCCGCACGGCGATGGAGGTGGAGACGCCGACCCCCTGGAGGAAGACCATGACCTCCTTGATGGCCTTCTGCTCCTCCCAGGCGGCGCCGATCAGCTTCGTCCGCTTGGGGCCGAGGCCGGGCACCTCGACGAGCCGCTTCGGTTCGGTCTCGATGACGTCGAGGGTGTCGGTGCCGAAGTGCTCGACGATCCGGTCGGCGATCCTCGGGCCGATGCCCTTGATCAGGCCGGAGCCCAGGTAGCGGCGGATGCCCTGGATGGTGGCGGGCAGGACGGTGGTGTAGTTGTCCACGCTGAACTGGCGGCCGTACTGCGGGTGGGAGCCCCAGCGGCCCTCCATGCGCAGCGACTCCCCCGGCTGGGCGCCCAGCAGCGAGCCGACCACGGTGAGGAGGTCCCCGCCGCCGCGGCCGGTGTCGACGCGGGCGACCGTGTAGCCGTTCTCCTCGTTCGCGTAGGTGATGCGCTCCAGCACGCCCTCGACCACCGCCGGTTGCACCGCGGCCGGTGCCCGCTCCGTTGCCATGCCCCGAAGCTACCGGGCGGCGCCGACATCCTGTCAGCCCTGTGGACGGGAGGGGCCGGGCAGCGCGAAGGGGGTCCCGCCTCGCGGCCGGACCCCCTCACGGTTACCCCTCCCTCGTCGGACTTCCCGATCCCCCCAGATCCCTCCCCGGAAGTCCCGACGCACCCTACGACCCGCGGTACCCCCGGAGGGTTGCATCCGGAGTCGCAGATTTACGTTTCCGTTACCCAACGCCTACCCGAGGTGCTGGCGAATCAGGACACACGTAGCGTTTCAGGCATGAGCGAACCTTCATTCCAGGACGACGTGCTGGGCGAGCTGGGCGACGACAAGCTGGGCGAGATCGCCTCGCTGCTCGGCACGGACACCGCCGGCGCGCGCGACACGGTGACGACCACGGTCGGGGCGATGACCGGCGACCTCCGGCAGAAGGCCGGCGCCGACGACGAGGACGGGGCGGAGGTCCGCCAGGCCTTCGCCGAGGTGGCCGAGCCCCCGCTGCAGGGCGTGTCCACCCTCGGCGGCGGGCTGGGCGGCATGCTCGGCGGCGGGATGATGGCCGGTGTGCTCGCGAAGGTGAGCAAGCCCGTGGCCAACGCCGTCGCGAAGAAGACCGGCATCCCCGCGGCCACCGTCAGCCGGGTCATCGAGATGCTGATCCCGGTGGTGCTCGCGGTCTTCGCCAAGCGCGCCGCCGCCCGGAAGGCCCCGGGCGCCCCCGCGGGCGGTGCCCCGGCCCCCGGCACCTCCGCGGGGGCCGCCCCCGGGGCGGCGCCGGGCGCGGCACCGGGCGCGGCCCCCGGAGCGGACGGCGGCCTCGGCGACCTGCTGGGGCAGATCCTCGGCGGCGGCCGGAAGTAGCCCGTGGCGTAGCCCGTTCGGCGCAGGGCGGACGCACGGTCCGGGTCATCCCGCCGGTCCGCCCCGCGCGCTATCCTCGGGCGCCATGGACACGCCAGAGGCATCTCAGGCATCCGGGGCGGCCGCGGTGCGCCTGCGCGATCCCGGGCCCGGCGAACTGGGCTGGGTCGTGCAGCGCCACGGCGCGCTCTACGCGGCGGCGCACGGCTGGAACGCCGGGTTCGAGGGTCTGGTGGCCCGGGTGGTCGCGGACTTCGCCGAGGACCACGACCCCTACCTGGAGCGGCTCTGGATCGCCGAGCTGGACGGCCGTCCGGCCGGTTCGGTGATGTGCGTACGCCACGAAGGCGCCCCCGGCACCGCCCGGCTGCGCCTGCTCCTGGTCGAGCCGGACCGGCGCGGCCGCGGCATCGGCACCCTGCTGATGTCCACGGCCGTCGCCTTCGCCCGGTCGGTGGGCTACCGCGAGCTCGTACTGTGGACCGACGACGTGCTCACCGACGCCCACGGGCTCTGCCTGCGGGCCGGGTTCACCCTCGTCGCCGAGCGGCCGCACCGCTCGTACGGGGCCTCCCTCACCGGGCAGGACTGGCGGCTGCCGCTTCAGGACGGCTCCCGGCGCTGACCGTGCCGGTCCGCCGCCGGGCCGGGGCCGGCGAGGTCAGGGCCACCCCGCCGACCAGCAGCACGGCCGCGACCCAGCGCAGCCCCGAGACCCGCTCCCCCAGTACCAGGGCCGCCGAGGTCATCCCGAAGACGGGCACCAGCAGGCTGAACGGGGCCACCGACGAGGCCGGGTAGCGGCGCAGCAGGTAGCCCCAGGCGCCGAAGCCGAACACGGTCGAGATCCATGCGACGTAGGCGATGACGGCCGCCCCGGAGAGGTCCAGGGAGCGGAGCGCGGCCAGGTCCCGGTCGGGTCCCTCCAGCAGCAGGGACAGCACCAGCAGCGGCAGCACCGGGACCGTGCAGACCCACACCATGAAGTTCAGCGCGTCGGGCGGGGAGGCCTTGCGGGTCAGCACGTTGGAGACGCCCCAGCAGGCCGCGGCCGCGACGACGAGGGTGAAGCCGAGCACCGGACCGGAGGTGCCCCCGTCCACGGCGGCCACCGCGATCCCGGCGAGGGCCACCCCCATGCCGAGCAGCCGCACCCGGCCGGGCCGTTCGCGCAGGAGGACGGCGGCGAGGGCGGCGGTGAAGACGGCCTGGACCTGGAGGACCAGGGAGGACAGCCCGGCCGGCATGCCCGCGTCCATTCCGGTGAAGAGCAGCCCGAACTTGGCGATGCCGAGGGCCGCTCCGACGCCGAGGATCCACTTCCAGGCGACCTTGGGCCGCCCGACGAAGAACACGGCGGGCAGGGCGGCGACGAGGAAGCGCAGGGCGGACAGCAGCAGCGGCGGGAAGTGGTCGAGGCCGATCTCGATGACCACGAAGTTGAAGCCCCAGACTGCTGCGACGAGCACGGCGAGTGCGGTGTGTACGGGACGCATGTACCGAGCATCGACCGCCGGACCGTGTAGCACCAGCGCGGATCTCTTCCCCGTTGGATGAAGCATTGCTTATGGATGGGGGTGGTGCCACGATGGGACCGTGCTCGATCTCGCCCGGCTGCGCGCCCTCCACGCCGTCTCCGTCCACGGCTCGGTCGCCGGTGCGGCGGCCGCCCTCGGCTACACCCCCTCCGCGGTCTCCCAGCAGATCGCCAAGCTGGAGCGGGAGACCCGTACCACCCTGCTGGAGCGCCGCGGCCGCGGCGTCGCCCTCACCGAGGAGGCCCGCCATCTGGCCGACACGGCACAGGAGTTGCTGGCGATCGTGGAACGCGCCGAAACCACCCTGGAGGAGCGGCGCGGGCAGCCCGGCGGCCTGCTGACGGTGGCCGCCTTCGCCTCGGCGGCCCGCGGGCTGCTCCCCGGCGTACTGGCCGAACTGGCCCGCCGGCACCCGGCGCTGGACGTGCGCCTCACCGAGGTCGACCCCCACCTGTCCGTGGACCTGGTGGCCCGGGGCGTCACCGACCTCGCGGTGGCCCACGACTGGGACATCGCCCCGCTGCCCGCGCCCGAAGGGGTGGAGCAGGCCCTCATCGGGGACGACCTCTGCGACCTGGTGGTGCCGGCCGGCCACCCCTTCACCACCCGCCGGACCGTCCGGCGCTCGGACCTCGGCGGGCAGCGCTGGGTCTGCCAGCCGCCGGGCCGGGTCTGCCACGACTGGCTGGTGCGGACCCTGCGCACCGCCGGGTTCGAGCCCGACATCGCGCACGTCGCCGAGGAGAACCACACCATCGTCGCGCTGGTCGCGGCCGGGCTCGGGGTGGCCGTCGTACCGCGGCTGGGCACCGGCGCGCTGCCGCCGGGGGCGGTGGCCGTACCGCTGGAGCCCGGGCCGGTCCGCCGCCTGTACGCGCTGTGGCGCACCGGGGCCGCCCGCCGCCCCGCCATCACCGAGGCCGTACGGACCCTCCAGGAGCACTGGCCGGCCGCCGCCCCGGGCCGGTAGCCCACCGGCGCAGGCCCGCACGCCGACGCCCGCGCCCCACCCCGACACGCCCACGCTCCGGCACTCCCCACCCGGCCCCGGAGGCAGCGGTAGGGTCCGGCGCGTGCCGAACCACGCATCACGCCGCAACCTCCTCGCCGCGGCCGCCGTGGTCGCCGCCTCGGCCGCCGCGGGGACCGTCGGCGCCGCCACGGGCGCGGCCCGCCCCGCCGACGACGCCCGCAACCCCTGGGCCCCGCAGGACCCCCGCCCCGACCGTGCGCGGCTGCGCCGCACCGTCGAGCGGATGAGCCTCGCCGAGAAGGTCGGCCAGCTCTTCGTGTCCCGGGCGTACGGGCATTCGGCGACCGACCCCGATCCGGCGGACGCCGAGCAGAACCAGGCGCAGTTCGGGGTGCGGACCGCGGCCGAGCTGGTCTCCCGCTACCACCTCGGCGGAGTCGTCTACTTCGCCTGGGCCCACAACACCCGGGCACCGCGGCAGATCGCGGAGCTCTCCTCGGGCCTGCAGCAGGCGGCCACCGCCTCCGGGGCCCGGATCCCGCTGCTGCTCTCCGTCGACCAGGAGCACGGGGCCGTCGCCCGGATCGGCCGGCCCGCGACCCTGTTCCCCGGGGCGATGGCGCTCGGCGCCTCCGGTTCCGTCGCCGACGCCCGGCGGGCCGCCCGGATCTCCGGCCGCGAACTGGCCGCCATGGGACTGCGGCAGGACTACGCGCCGGTGGCGGACGTGAACGTCAACCCGGCCAACCCGGTCATCGGCGTCCGGTCCTTCGGCTCCGACTCCCGGGCCGTCGCGGCGCTGGTCGCGGCCCAGGTCCGCGGCTACCAGGGGGCCGGGGTGGCGGCGACCGCCAAGCACTTCCCCGGCCACGGGGACACCGAGACCGACAGCCACGTGGGCCTGCCGGTGATGCGGCACAGCAGGGAGGCCTGGGAGGAGCTGGACGAGCCGCCGTTCCGCGCGGCGGTGGAGGCGGGCGTGGACGCCGTGATGACGGCGCACATCGTCTTCCCCGCGCTCGACCCCTCGGGGGACCCGGCCACCCTCTCCCGGCCGATCGTCACCGGCATCCTGCGCGAACGCCTCGGCTTCCGGGGGGTGGTGGTCACCGACGCGCTCGACATGGCCGGGGTCCGCCAGAAGTACGGCGACGACCGGGTGCCCGTCCTGGCCCTGCTGGCCGGCTGCGACCAGCTGCTGAACCCGCCGGACCTGGGGCTGGCCCAGCGCAGCGTGCTCGAGGCCGTCGCGTCGGGCGAACTGACGCAGGCCCGGATCGAGGAGTCGGTGCTGCGGATCCTGGAACTGAAGGCCCGACGGGGCCTGTTCGACGCGGCGCCTCCGGCCGCCGGGGACGTGGAGTCCGTGGTCGGGGCCCGGGAGCACCTCGAAGCCGCCGACCGGATCGCGGCGGCCACGACGACCCTGCTGGCCGACGCGGGCGGTCTGGTGCCCTTCGACGCGTCCGCCGCGCCGCGGCTGCTGGTCACCGGGACGGACCCGGTCTCCCCCACGGGGACCACGGGCCCCCCTACCGCGGTACTGGCTCGGGAGCTGGCCGCCCTGGGCTGCCGGGCCACGGCGGTGCCCCCCGGCCGCGCGCCGGCGGCGGCTCCCGGCCACGCGGCGGTGCTCGTGTGCACGTACAACGTCCCCGAGGGGGACGGCCCGCAGCGGACGCTGGTGACGGAGCTGATCGCCACCGGCGTCCCGGTGGTCCTGGTGGCGATCCGCAACCCCTACGACCCGGCCCGGCTGCCGGCCTGCGCCGCCGAACTGGCCACCTACGGCTGGACGGACGTGGAGATGCGGGCGGCGGCGCGGGTGCTGACCGGCGCGGTGCGGCCCGCGGGACGGCTGCCCGTCCCGGTGCCGGGCCGCTACCCGCTGGGCCACGGGCTCACCGGCCGCGCCTGAACACGGCGACGGCGCGCCCGCCCGGGAGGGGCGGACACGCCGTCGGTTACCGCGGAGCCCTACGGCCGCAGCTGCGGCTCGCGCTCCGCGTCACGCTGGTCGAGCACGGCGTCCGGCGCCGCCAGCGGCGCCGCCCGGCCCGTGTCGGCGAGCGCGGCGGCGGGCGCCACCCCGGCCCACTGGAGGATCTTCGCGGTGGCGAGGCTCTTCTCGCCGTCCAGGAGCTGGGCCACGTTCGCCCCGTGGTTGGCTCCCGGCGCGGTCATCACGTAGCTGTCGCGCGCCCCGTAGCCGATGCGGAACGGCTCGGCGCCCCACGGGTCGTTCTGCCCGTACACGAACAGCATCTGGTGGGCGTTGTCGCGCACCCACCGGTCCACGTCCGCCATGGCACCCGGCTGGAAGGTCATGGGGATGTCGCGGGGCACGAAGTTGCGCGGCGGCTGGTAGCCGTAGCGGCTCAGGTTGCCCAGGTGCGGCTGCTTGATGTCCGGGGAGCCCAGCTGGGTCCCGGCCTGGTAGTAGTACGGCGTGTACGTCTGCAGGCCCTGGTCGGTGTAGGCCGAGAACCCGGAGATCCCGTCGATCGAGTCCCAGATCTGCTGGTCGGTGGCGGTGGCGGCGGCCGGGATCGCGGAGCAGTCCGCGAGCAGGCTGTACTGCCAGAACGCCCACACGTAGTCGAGGACGACGGCCTCGTAGGCCTTGTCGAGGCTGCCGACGGTGGTGAAGGTCCAGCCCTCCGCGGCGGCGGTGGCCGCGTACTTGGCCTCCAGCGGCTCACGGCGTACGAGGGCCTCGCGCTGCACCGCGTTCAGCCGGTCGCGGCACTCCTTGGTGCCGACCTTGGCGAAGAAGCGGTCGTAGGCGGAGTCCTCCTTGTTGACCACGTCGTTCGGCGCGACGTAGGCGACGATGCCGTCCATGTCACGCGGGTAGAAGCGCTCGTAGTACGTGGCGGTCATGCCGCCCTTGCTGCCGCCCGTGGCCAGCCAGTTCTTCTTGTAGATCTTCTTCAGGGCGGTGAAGATGCGGTGCTGGTCGCTGGCGGCCTGCCAGATGTCCAGGTTGGCCCAGTTGGCCGGATCGGGCCGGGAGGGCGTGAAGAATCGATACTCCATGGAGATCTGGTTGCCGTCGATGATGGTCGTCGGCTCGCTGCGGCGCGGGTTGGTGTTGACGTTGTAGCCGGAGGTGAAGAACACCGACGGCCGCGAGACGTCCTTGTGCAGCAGGGTCAGGCGCTGCTTGAAGGTGCCCTTCCACGGCTGCCGGTGGTCGACCGGCTGCTCGTAGTTCAGTACGAAGAAGCGGTAGCCGGGGTACGGCTTCTCCTCGATCAGGCTCATCCCGGGAATGCCGAGGATCTGGTCCTTGATGTCCGCGGCGGCCGCCGGCTGCGCGGCTGTGGCCGCGTGCGCCGTGGAGCCGGCCGCGCTCACGGTGCCGATCAGCACCACGAGCGACAGCAGCCATCGGAGCGTCTTGCGCATGCACCCTCCCCTTGAGTTCACTTCGGTCGCCGTGAACCTAGCGGGGCCAACACGCCTCTGAACAGTCCCAGTTGGGCCGCCGCTTCAGCACAGGATCCAGCCGGACTCGGCAGATCCGGCCCCGACGCTCCCCCTTACATACACACAGCGGCTGATCGCCCCCACGGTGACCGGCCCGGCGTAACGGGTGAATCGCCCGGCGTCGCGCACGGGCACCCCGCCGCGCGGCTGGATGCTCACCGCCATCCGCCGCCGTTCGCCGGCGGTCCGGGCGACCGCCACCGCGCAGGCCCGGTTGCGGCTCTTGTAGACCCGCACCTCACCCGTCTCGAACGCCACCGTCCGGGCCAGCCGGCCCGTGCACCCGCCGCTCGCGGCCTGTACCGGCTGCCCGGCGAACAGACCGCCCACGCACAGCCACAGGGCGGCCGTGAACACCCCCAGGGACACGACCCGCCGGCCGCGCCCCCGCCATCCCTGAAACACCCAGTCCCCCGATCGGTCGTCCGCACGACGTGCGTACGCACGTACGACGCCCGGGTCTCGCGGAAGGTTGCGACGGGCAAGCACCCACGGCCCCGCCACCGCACCCGCACCCCTCGTACGGGTGCGCCCCCAACTCCCCGCCGTCACTGCGGATGTTCACGTTCCGCTCGGCTCCGGGCCCGCCGGCTCCGGGCCCGTCCCCCTCAGGCAGCGGCCCGCTCGTCCTCCCCGACGAAGGTGCGCCACAGCTGCGCGTACCGGCCGCCGCGCGCCAGCAGCTCGTCGTGGGAGCCGTCCTCGACGACGCGGCCGCGGTCCATGACCACCACGCGGTCGGCCCGGGCGGCGGTGGTCAGCCGGTGCGCCACGACCAGCGTGGTGCGCTTGCCCGCGAGCCGGTCCGTCGCCCGGTTGACCTGGGCCTCGGTGGCCAGGTCCAGGGCGGCGGTGGCCTCGTCGAGCAGCAGCACGTCCGGGTCGACGAGCTCGGCCCGGGCGAGCGCGATCAGCTGCCGCTGACCGGCGGACAGGTTGCGCCCGCGCTCGGCGACGGTGTGCAGGTAGCCGCCCTCCAGCGTGGCGATCATGGCGTGCGCCCCGACCGCGCGGGCGGCGGCCTCCACCTCGGCGTCGCTCGCCTCGGGGCGCCCGTAGGCGATGGCGTCGCGGACGGTCCCCGGGAAGAGGTAGGACTCCTGGGGGACGACGCCGAGCCGGTGGCGGTACGCCGTCAGGTCGAGCTCGCGCAGGTCGGTGCCGTCGGCGGTGATCCGGCCGGAGCTCGGGTCGTAGAACCGGGCGACCATCTTGACCAGCGTGGACTTCCCGGCGCCGGTCTCGCCGACGAAGGCGACGGTCTGGCCGGCGGGTATCCGCAGGCTGACCCCGGCCAGGGCCTCCCCCTGCTCGCCGCGCTCCTCGGCCGTCCCGTACCGGAAGCGGACGTCCTCGAAGGCGATCTCCCCGCGCAGCTCCGCCAGGGCGCGCGGCCGCTCCGGCCGCGGGGTGGTGGTGGGCTCGCGCAGCAGGCCCTGGATGCGGCCGAGGGAGACGGTGGCCTGCTGGTATCCGTCGAAGACCTGCGAGAGCTGCTGGACGGGGGCGAAGAACAGGTCGATGTAGAGCAGGTAGGCGACGAGCGCGCCGGTGGTGAGGGTGCCGACCTCCACCCGGCCCGCGCCGACGATCAGCACGGCCGCGGCGGCGGCCGAGGACAGCAGCTGCACGAACGGGAAGTAGACGGATATCAGCCACTGGCCGCGGACCCGGGCCTCGCGGTAGGAGTGGCTGCGTTCCTCGAAGCGGGCGGCGCCGGAGCCCTCGCGGCGGAAGGCCTGGACGATGCGCAGCCCGGAGACGGACTCCTGGAGGTCGGCGTTGACCAGGCTGACCCGGTCGCGCGCCAGCTCGTAGGCGGCCACCGACCTGCGGCGGAACACGATCGTCGCGAGGACCAGGACGGGCAGGGTGGCGAAGACGATCAGCGCGAGTTCGACGTCGAGGACGACCAGGGCGATCAGGATGCCGAAGAAGGTGAAGACGGAGACGACGGCGGTGACGAGCCCGGTCTGGAGGAACGTGCTCAGGGAGTCCACGTCCGTGGTCATCCGCGTCATGATCTTGCCGGTCAGCTCGCGCTCGTAGTAGTCGAGGCCGAGCCGCTGGAGCTGGGCGAAGATCTTGACGCGCAGGGAGTACAGCACGCGTTCGCCGGTACGGCCCGTCATGCGGGTCTCGGCGATCTGCGCGGCCCACTGGGCGAGCACGAGGCCGAGGCCGAGCACGGAGGCCGTCCACACCGCGCCGAGCACGGCCTGCTCCACACCCTGGTCGATGCCGTGCCGGATCAGGATCGGCAGGAGCAGTCCGGCGCCCGCGTCCACGGCGACGAGGCCGAGGCTGACGGCGAGCGGCGCCCAGAACCCGCGGAGCAGCCGGCGCAGGCCGTAGCTGTCCTCGGCGGCCGCGGCCCGGTCCTCGTCCACCTCGGGCCGGTCGTCGGCGGGCGGCAGCGCCGCGACCTGCGCGAGCAGTTCCGGGGTGGCGGGCATCCCGGCCACCGCACCGGCCATGGAGTGCCCGGCTCCGGGCGCCCCGCCGGCCGCGGCGGGGGCGAGGGGGCGTCCTGCGGCGGCCTCCTCGGCCTCGGCCTCCTCCTCTTCGCGGCGCCACAGCTCGGGGGTGATCCCGCCCGCCACCCGGCGCTTGGCGTTGACGGGCTCGGAGTCGATCTCCGCCTCGATCTCGATGTCCCGTTCGATGTCGTGGTCGAGATCGCGCTCGAACTCGCTCATCAGGGGGGCGTCCGGGGTGCGCGGCGATCCGGCGCCGAGGGCGTCGGGGTCGGTGAGCAGCCGGCGGTAGAGGGCCGAGCGCGCCTGGAGCTCCTCGTGCGTGCCGATGTCGGCGAGCCGTCCGCGGTCCAGTACGGCGATCCGGTCGGCGAGCGCGAGCGTGGAGCGGCGGTGGGCGATCAGCAGGGTGGTGCGGCCGGCCATGACGGCGCGCAGGGCCTCGTGGATCTCGTGCTCGACGCGGGCGTCGACGGCGGAGGTGGCGTCGTCCAGGAGCAGCAGGCGGGGGTCGGTGAGGATGGCCCGGGCCAGGGCGATGCGCTGGCGCTGGCCGCCGGAGAGGGTGAGCCCCTGCTCGCCGACCGTGGTGTCGTAGCCGGAGGGCAGCGCGCGGACGAAGCCGTCGGCCTGGGCGGCGCGGGCGGCGGCCTCGATCTGCTCGTCGGTGGCGCCGGGGTGCCCGTAGGCGATGTTGGCGCGGATGGTGTCGGAGAAGAGGAACGAGTCCTCCGGCACCAGGCCGATGGCGGCGCGCAGGGAGTCGTACGTCAGCCCGCGGACGTCGTGGCCGCCGACGCGGACGGTGCCGCGGTCGGCGTCGTAGAAGCGCGGGAGCAGGAGGGAGACGGTGGACTTGCCGCTGCCGGAGGCTCCGACGACGGCGACGGTCTCGCCCTCGGCGACGGTCAGCGAGAACCCGTCGAGGACGGGCCGTTCCGGGTCGTAGCCGAAGCGGACGTCGTCGAACTCGACGGTGGCGGGCGCGTCGGCGGGCAGTTCGCCGGTGCCCTCCTCGATCGCCGGTTCGGTGTCGATGAGCTCGAAGACCCGCTCGACGCCGGCGCGGGCCTGCTGGCCGACGGTGAGGACCATGGCGAGCATGCGCACCGGTCCGACGAGCTGGGCGAGGTAGGTGGAGAAGGCGACGAAGGTGCCGAGGGTGACCTGGCCCTCGGTGGCCATCCAGCCGCCGAGGGCCAGCATGGCGACCTGGGCGAGCGCGGGGACGGCCTGGAGGGCGGGGGTGTAGCGGGAGTTGAGCCGGATGGTCCGCAGCCGGCCGGCGAACAGCCGGCGGCCGGCGGCGCGCAGCTTGGTGGTCTCCTGCTCCTCCTGCCCGAAGCCCTTGACGACGCGGACGCCGGTCACTGCGCCGTCGACGACGCTCGCGACGGCGGCGGCCTGGCCCTGGGCGTACCAGGTGGCGGGGAACAGCTTCTTGCGGCTGCGCTTGGCGATGAACCAGAGGGCGGGGGCCATCAGCAGGGCGACGACGGTCAGCAGCGGCGAGAGCCACAGCATGATGCCGAGGGACATGCCGAAGAGCAGGAAGTTCCCGATCGTCATCGGGAGCATGAAGAGCAGGCCCTGGATGAGCTGGAGGTCGCTGGTGGCGCGGCCGACGACCTGCCCGGTGGACAGTTCGTCCTGGCGCCGGCCGTCGAGGCGGGCGATGGTCTCGTACATGTCGGTGCGCAGGTCGTGCTGCACGTCGAGGGCGAGCCGGCCGCCGTAGTAGCGGCGCACGTAGGTGAAGGCGTAGACGAGCAGGGCGGCGGCTATGAGCATGCCCGCCCAGGGGCCCATGGGCCGGCTGCGGTCCCCGATGACGTCGTCGATGATCACCTTGGTGACGAGGGGGACGACCGCCATGACGGCCATGCCGGCCAGTGAGGAGCCGAGCGCGAGCAGTACGTTCGTCCTGTACCGCCAGGTGTAGGCGGCGAGCCGCCTGCCCCAGCCCTGTTTCTCCCCAGCCGCCGTCTTCGCCGCCGCCACGTGAGGCCTCCCCGTTCGTCCAGTCCTGCCGGAAGCGGCAACGCCCCTACCGGCGGATTTCATCCCGCCGCAACAATTCGAACGTCCATGGCGGGCGGCTCCGGCGCACGCGGGGAGCAGCCGAAAGGGCGCCCCCGGGGGCCGCGGGGGAGCTGCCCCCCGGGGTGCGGCGCCGTGTCAAGCCACGGATTTCCGGGCCTGGGCGGGGCGGCCGGGGCCGCGGAGGCTGGTGGGACAGCCGACCGCCGACCGCGTCGGCGGGCCGAAGGGATCGAACGCCATGTCCATCCACCAACACCGCACGGGCGGCAGCACCCTGCACCGTGCCGTCGCGGCAGTCGTCGCGGCCCTGGCTCCGTTCTGCGCGGCCCTGTTCGCGGCGAAGGCCGCGGGGCTGGTGACCGACAACCCGTGGCTGCGGCTGGCGGCGGCCATGGCGGGCGCCGTGGTGGTCGCGATGGCGCTGCCCGAGCGCGAGGAGGAACGCGGACGTCCCTGAGGGACCCCGTGCTCACGGAGGGCCCCCGGGGGCCTCACAGGTGGGTGGGGGCGAACATCCTGAGCGTGGCCGGGAGGACCAGGACCGACGGGCCGGGGGTGGCCAGTGCCTTCGCCAGGTCCGCGCGGAGGGTGGCCGGGGTGGTGGTCGCCGCCGGTACGCCGAAGGACTCCGCCAGGGCGGCGAAGTCGGGGCGGGTCAGTTCGGTGCCCGTGGTGCGGCCGTCGAAGGCGTCGGTCATGTACTCGCGCAGGATCCCGTAGCCGCCGTCGTCCACGATCAGCCAGGTGACGTCCAGGTCGTGCTGCCGGGCCGTCGCCAGCTCGGCGATCGAGTACATGGCCCCGCCGTCGCCGGAGACGGCGAGCACCGGGGTGCCCGGCTCGGCGACGCACGCGCCCAGGGCCGCGGGGAAGGCGTAGCCGAGGCCGCCGGCGCCCTGGGCGGAGTGCATCGTGTTGGGGTGCTTGGCGTCGAAGGCCGACCAGGCCCAGTAGGACAGGATCGTCATGTCCCAGAAGGACGGGGAGCGGGCCGGGAGGGCGGCGCGCACGGAGGCCAGCAGCTCCTGCTCCAGGGTCAGGTCCTGGCCGGCGAGGCGGGCCGCCACGTCCGCGAGGAGGGCCCGGACCCGTTCGGGGGCCTGCGGGTCGGAGCGTTCGGAGACCGTCTCCAGCAGGGCCTGGAGGGCGAGGCGGGCGTCGGCGTGGATGCCGAGGGCGCTGTGGTTGGACTCCAGCTTGCCGAGGTCGGCCTCGATCTGGACGACCCGGCCGGTGGGGAAGAACGTGTGGTAGTTCGAGGACAGCTCGCCGAGGCCGGAGCCGACCACCAGCAGGACGTCGGCGTCCTCCAGGAAGTCGGTCGTGTGGCGGTCCTCCAGCCAGGACTGGAGGGACAGCGGGTGCGTCCAGGGGAAGGCGCCCTTGCCGCCGAAGGTGGTGACGACGGGGGCGTCGAGGCGTTCGGCGAGCTGCTTCAGCTTCCCGGCCGCGTCGGAGCGGACGACTCCGCCGCCCGCGACGATCACGGGCCGGGAGGCGTTCTCCAGCCAGTGCGCGGCGAGCGCGGTCAGCTCGGGGCGCGGTGCGAGCTCGTGCGGGGTGGCGTCCATGCCGGTGACCTGGGGGACGAAGGTCTCGGCGCGCAGCACGTCCTCCGGGATCTCCACCCAGACCGGGCCGGGCGGCACCGTGAGGGCCGATTCCCAGGCCTCGGCGATGACGGAGGGGATCTGGGAGGGGGTGCGGGCGGTGTGCACCGACTTCACCACGTCCCGGAAGGACGCGGCCTGGTCCCGCAGCTCGTGCAGGTGGCCGCGGCGCCCGCCGCCGAGGCCCGCGACCGGGATCTGCGAGGAGACGGCCAGGACCGGGGAGGAGGCGGCCGCGGCCTCGGCGAGGGCGGGCAGGGCGGTGAGGGCGCCCGGCCCCGTCGACAGCAGCAGCGGCACGGCCTCGCCGGTGATCCGGCCGTAGGCGTCCGCCGCGAAGCCCGCGTTGTTCTCCACGCGCAGGGTGACCAGGCGCAGGTCGGAACGGCCGACCGCGTCGAAGAGGCCCAGTGCGTGCTGCCCCGGCAGACCGAAGACGGTGGTCGCGCCGAGGCCGCGCAGCGTCTCCACGACCAGGTCCCCGCCCGTACGGCCCGGCGGCGGCGCCAGGGCGGCCGCCTTCTGGGCCTCGGTGGGACGGAGTACCAGGTCGTGGTCGTGCGTCACGGGGGTGTGGTGCCCTTCCTACTTCGCCTTCGCCGCCGCGATCTGGCGGCTCATGATCGTGGTCAGCTCGTACGCGGTGTGCGAGGCCGCGACCGAGGTGATCTCGGCGTGATCGTACGCCGGGGCGACCTCGACCACGTCGGCGGAAACGAGGTTGCAGGAGGAGAGCCCGCGGATGATCTCCAGGAGCTCGCGGGAGGTCATGCCGCCCGCCTCCGGGGTGCCGGTGCCGGGGGCGTGCGCCGGGTCCAGCACGTCGATGTCGATGGAGATGTACAGCGGGCGGTCGCCGATGCGCTGGCGCAGCTGGTCGGCGACCTCGTCGGCGCCGCGGCGGTAGACGTCCGCGGAGGTGACGATGCCGAAGCCCATCTTGGCGTCGTCGTCCAGGTCCTGCTTGCCGTAGAGCGGGCCGCGGGTGCCGACGTGGGAGAGGGCCTCGGTGTCGAGGATGCCCTCCTCCACGGCGCGGCGGAACGGCGTGCCGTGGGTGTACTCGGCGCCGAAGTAGGTGTCCCAGGTGTCCAGGTGCGCGTCGAAGTGCAGCAGGGCGACCGGGCCGTGCTTCTTGGCGACGGAGCGCAGCAGCGGCAGGGCGATGGTGTGGTCGCCGCCGAGGGTCATCAGGCGGGAGCCGTTGCCCAGCAGCTCGTCCGCGGCGGCCTCGACGGTCTCCACGGCCTCGTTGATGTTGAAGGGGTTCACGGCGATGTCGCCGGCGTCCGCGACCTGGGCCAGGGCGAAGGGGGAGGCGTCCTGGGCCGGGTTGTAGGGGCGCAGCAGGCGGGAGGCCTCACGGATGGCGTTGCCGCCGAAGCGGGCGCCGGGGCGGTAGGAGACGCCGGAGTCGAAGGGCACGCCGACGACGGCGACGTCGGCGGAGCCGACCTCGTCGAGGCGGGGCAGCCGGGCGAAGGTCGCCGGGCCCGCGTAGCGCGGGATGCGGGAGGAGTCGACGGGTCCGCGCGGCTGCGTGCTCATGGCTGTGCCTCTTTCTCTGGCCTGACGTGTGCGGTCCTTCGAGCGTAAGCGGGCCGCAGGAGGCTGGGGAGTGTACGTTTCATCCATCTGGACCCACCCTTGTGTACGGAGTATCCATGCCCGGTTCCGTCCGTGACCCCGAGCCCGGCGGCGGCCCCGCCCCGGCCGGGACGGCGCCCGCCGGGGAGCCGCTGACCCCGCCGGTGCTCCTCGGCGGCCTCCTCGCCGAGCGCCCGCTCGGCCTGCGCCGGCTCGCGGGCCCCCCGACGGCCGAACTGCACGGGGTGCACGCCTCCGAGATGGCGGACCCCTCCCCGTACCTGCTGGGCGGGGAGCTGCTGCTGACGGCCGGCGCCGAGCTGACCGAGGACGGCGCCGACGCCTACGTGGCCCGACTCGCCCGCGCCGGCGCGGCCGCGCTCGGCTTCGGTGTGACCCCCGTCCACGCGGTGGTCCCGGCCCGGCTGGCCGACGCCTGCGAACGCCACGGCCTGCCGCTGGTCGAGGTCCCGCCGGACACCCCGTTCACCGCGGTCGCCCGTACGGTCGGACGGCTCATGGCGGAGGCCCGCACCCGTGAGCTGCGCCGGGTCACCGAGGCCCAGCAGGCCCTGGCCGCCGCCGCGGCCCGCCCCGACCCGGTCCCCGCCGTGCTGTCCCGCCTGGCCGCGAGCCTCGGCGGCTGGGCCGCCCTGCTCACCCCGCCCGCCACCGGCCCGGCCGAGGACCCGGTGCGCACGGCCGGGGCCGCGCCCGGCCCCGAGGTCCGGGACGCCGTCGGCGCACTGGCCCGCCGGGTGGCTCCGGGCTCCGCCGCCACCGCCACGGACTCCCTCGGCCCCGCACACCTCGCCGCGTACGCGCTCGGCGGCGGCCGGGTGCTGGCCCTCGCCCTCCCGGGCCGGACCCCGGGCGACCACACCATCGCCTCCATCGCCGCCGTCCTCCTGACCCTGCTCACCGCCTCCCGCCCGGCCGGGGACGAGGCCGCGGCCCTCACCCGCCTGCTGCTCGACGGGGATCCCGCCCGGGTGCTGGCCCCCGGCCCCTGGTACGCCGTGCACGCCCGCGGCGTCGGCGACCCGCGGGCCCTGTCGGCCGCGCTGGGCACCGTACTGCTGGACCCGCGCGGGCCCGTCGTACGGCTGCTCACCGACCGGGAACCCGAGGCGCAGCCCGGGTGGCGGCTCGGGGTGAGCGCCCCGGCCCCGGCCGACGCGCTCGCGGCGGCCGACGCCCAGGCCGGACGGGCGCTGGGGCGGGCGGAGTCCGCGCGCACCCCGCTGGCCCGGCACACCGACCCGGGTCTCGCGGGCCTGGTCGGGGAGGCCGAGGCCCGCGCCCACGCACGGGGCCTGCTCGGCCCGCTGCCGCCCGCACTGCGCGAGACCCTGCGCGGCTGGCTGGCCCACCACGGCAGCTGGGACCGCACGGCCGCGGACCTGGGCGTCCACCGCAACACCGTTCGCCAGCGGATCGCCCGGGCGGGCGCGCTGCTCGGCCTCGACCTGGACGACCCGGACGTGCGGATGGAGCTGTGGTTCGCGCTGCGCACGGCGGCGGCCGGTACGGAGGGGGATGTGGGTGCCGGCGGGGATGCGGGTGCCGGGTGAGGGGCGGCGCGGGGGGGGGCGCGCTCAGCCGGGGTGGCCGTCCGGCGGGCGGAAGGCGGACAGCAGCTCGACGAACCGGGCGGACCCCGTGATCACGCCCGGCAGTCCGCTGCCGGGCGGCGCGGGCTCGACCCCGACCGCTTCGATCCCGTCCTCCCCGATCCACAGCAGGCGCGAGCTCAGCCGGTACTCCTCGGGCGCCTCCTCCCACATCTGCCGCACGAGCGGCCCGTAGGCGGTCACGCAGGTGTGCAACTCCGGCCCGTCCACGGCCCACAGCATCAGGTGGCCGTGGCCGCGGCCACGGCCCACGCCGGGGACGCGTCCACCCGGCAGGAGCGGAACTGCTCCTGCCCGACGGGAGCCGAGAGGTCCGGGCCCACCTGGATCACGAGGACGGCCGCGAGCTCGTCGGTGAGGGGCACGGCCGGCGCGTGGCCCGCGTCCACCGCTCCGGCGCGCACCAGACGCGGCATGAGGAGGTTGCGGACCTCGGCGAACCCGGCCCGCTCCAGCTCCCGGCGGCGCTCGGCGAGCCGCTGCTTGCGGCCGAGGAAGGCGACCGTGGCCGCCCGCCGGTGCTCGGGCGGCCGCGCGCGGACCAGTTCGGCGATCTTTGCGAGGTCCAGCGGGGCGCCGGGTTCCCCCTCGGCGGCGAGCGAGAGGTGGAGGGGCCATTTTCGGCCACGCCGGGGGTGCGCTCGGGCCCGCCCGGGGGCAGGAGGAGTCCGAGGGGCGAGGCCCCCGGGAGGGCGCGGCGAGGGGCGCGGCGAGGGTGTGACGGGGAGTTCGGGGTGGCCCCAGGGTGAGCCACCCCACCCTTTCCCCTGCGTCCCGGCTCTGGACAGCCAGATTGACCGGCGGGTAACTTAGGCTGAGCAAGCGCTTAGCCATAGGCGGCGGACCGCCGCGACCGAAGGGAGCCGGCCGTGCGCCGCACCGTTTTCAACGAGGACCACGAGGCGTTCCGCGAGACCATCCGCGCCTTCATCGAGGCCGAGGTCGTCCCCGTCTACGACGAGTGGTTCGCCGCCGGCCAGGCGCCGCGCGACTTCTACTACAAGCTCGGCGAGCTCGGCGTCTTCGGCATCAACGTCCCCGAGGAGTTCGGCGGCGCCGGCCTGGACACCCACAAGTTCGAGGCCGTCCTCTACGAGGAGACCTCCCGCGCGGGCGTGAACTTCGGCGGCTCCGGCGTGCACGTGCTGCTCGCCCTGCCGTACATCAAGATGCTCGCCGACGACGAGCAGAAGAAGCGCTTCCTGCCGAAGTTCGTCTCCGGCGAGGAGATGTGGGCCCTGGCGATGACCGAGCCGGGCACCGGCTCCGACGTCGCGGGCATGAAGACCACCGCCAAGCTCTCCGAGGACGGCACCCACTACGTCCTCAACGGCTCCAAGACCTTCATCACCGGCGGCGTCCACGCCGACCGCGTGATCGTCTGCGCCCGCACCTCCGCCCCGAGCGCGGACGACCGCCGCTTCGGCATCTCCCTCTTCGCCGTGGACACCAAGTCCGAGGGCTACTCCATCGGCCGCAAGCTCGACAAGCTGGGCCTGAAGACCTCCGACACCGCCGAGCTGGCCTTCGTCGACGTGAAGGTCCCGATCGAGGACCTGCTCGGCGAGGAGGGCAAGGGCTTCTACTACCTCGGCCACAACCTGGCCTCCGAGCGCTGGGGCATCGCCTTCGGCGCCTACGCCCAGGCCGCCGCGGCCGTCCGGTTCGCCCAGCAGTACGTGACCGAGCGCACCGTCTTCGGCAAGCCCGTCGCGCACTTCCAGAACACCAAGTTCGAGCTGGCCGCCTGCCAGGCCGAGGTGGACGCCGCCCAGGCCGTCGCCGACCGCGCCCTGGAGGCCCTGGACGCCGGCGAGCTGACCCCGGCCGAGGCCGCGTCCGCGAAGCTGTTCTGCACCGAGGTCGCGCACCGCGTCATCGACCGCTGCCTCCAGCTGCACGGCGGCTACGGCTACATGAACGAGTACCCGATCGCCCGCCTGTACGCCGACAACCGCGTCAACCGCATCTACGGCGGCACCAGCGAGATCATGAAGTCGATCATCGCCAAGTCGATGGGCCTGTAACCCACTTGAACGAGGCACTGACGGATCTCCTCGATCTGCTCGACCTGGAGCAGATCGAGGAGAACATCTTCCGCGGCACCAGCCGCACCTCCCTCGTGCCGCGCGTCTTCGGCGGCCAGGTCGCCGCGCAGGCCCTGGTCGCCGCCGGGCGCACCGTGCCCGCGGACCGTCTGCCGCACTCGCTGCACTCGTACTTCCTGCGCACCGGCGACTCCGGCGCGCCGATCGTGTACACCGTGGACCGGATCCGCGACGGGCGGTCCTTCACCACCCGGCGCGTGGTCGCCGTCCAGCACGGCCAGCCGATCTTCCACCTCTCCGCGTCCTTCCAGACGTACGAGGAGGGCCTCGAACACCAGGTCCCGATGCCGCCCGCGCCGGACCCCGAGTCCCTGCCGACGGCGGCCGAGGCGCTGCCGCCGTACCGCGAGACCTTCCGCGACCCGGGCACCGTCGAACGGCTGCTGGATGCGCGCGGCGCCGTGGACCTGCGGTACGCGACCACCCCGCCCTGGGAGTCGGTGGGCGAACCCCGCGAACCGCACTCCCAGGTCTGGTTCCGCACCCAGGGCAAGCTCGCGGACGACCCGCTGCTGCACACCTGCCTGGCCACGTACGTCTCCGACATGACGCTGCTCGACGCGGTGCTCCTCGCGCACGGCAGGGGCGGCTGGGCGGTGGGCGACGTGGTCGGCGCCTCGCTGGACCACGCGATGTGGTTCCACCGGCCGTTCCGCGCGGACGAATGGCTCCTGTACGACCAGGTCTCGCCGTCGGCACACGGCGGCCGCGGCCTGGGCCAGGCCCGCATCTACACCCAGGACGGCAGACTGGCGATCACGGTCATCCAGGAGGGCGTGGTCCGCGTCCCGCGCGCCTGACTCCGCGGCGGGAAAGGGGCGGTCCGCGGGCTCGTCGCCCACGGCAGGAACGGCCGCAGGACCGGCCGCAGGACCGGCCTGCCGCCCACGACCGGAGCATCGAACACATTCGGGCGAATGTATGATTGTCGCGATGTCTGGGTCCCTCGGGGGGCGGTGGAGCCGGTCTCTCGAGTTGCCGTGCAACCGAGGGGTGCGGGTGGACGGCGACCCCGGGCGGGGCGGGCCCTTCGGCCGGAGCCGCGGTCGCCTCTGATCGGATCGGTCGCCGAGGGCAAGGCCCCCATTCCTGCTGGACCCCGTCTTCTGCCCCGTGCCAGTGGGGTGGGACTGCGATCGTCAGGCATCCGCCGACGGTCTTGGCACTCGGAGAATGAAGGCAAGCCCTCCATGCAGCATGCAGCACCTCCGGCGCACGAGGCGGCCGGCTGGTCGGCGCCCGCGCTGTCCGTCGTGATCCCCATCTACAACGAGCAGGAGGCTCTGCCTCTGACCGTGGCGCGCCTGCGCCCGATCCTCGACGGCATGGGAATCGACTACGAGGTCGTCGGTGTCGACGACGGCAGCACCGACGCCACTCCGATGATCATGCAGAAGATCCACCAGGACTGGCCCGAGCTGCGCACGGTCCGCTTCGCCCGCAACTCGGGGCATCAGGCCGCGCTGACCGCCGGCATCCACCGGGCCCGCGGCAAGTACGTCGTGAGCATCGACGCCGACCTCCAGGATCCCCCTGAGAAGATCGTCGAGATGTACGAACTGGCCCTCGAGAAGGACCTGGACATCGTCTACGGCGTCCGCAGCGACCGCGGCACGGACACCTTCTTCAAGCGGCGCACGGCCGGCGTCTACTACTGGCTGATGCGCAAGCTCGTCGGCAAGAGCATGCCCAACCAGGCCGGCGACTTCCGCCTGCTCAGCCGGGCCGCCGTCGACGCGCTCAAGTCCCTGCCCGAGCACCAGCCCGTCTACCGGCTGCTCGTGCCGTGGCTCGGCTTCAACAGCGGCGAGGTCGTCTACGTCCGCGAGGAGCGGGTCGCGGGCAGCACGCACTACCCGCTGTCCAAGATGGTCCGCCTGGCCCTCGACAGCATCACCAACTTCTCCGCCAGCCCGCTGCGGCTCGCCACCTGGCTCGGCCTGCTCAGCTTCCTGGTCTGCTTCTGCCTGGCGATCTACACGACGCTCCAGTACGCGTTCGGTTCGACCGTGCCCGGCTGGTCCTCGCTGTTCATCGGCATGCTGTTCATCGGCGGTGTCCAGCTCATATGCGTGGGTCTGCTCGGTGAGTACATCGGCAGGATCTACTCGGCCGTCCAGGCCCGGCCCGCGTACTTCGTCGGCTACGACTCGGCCGAGGACACCGCGGTCGCAGCGCGGCAGTAACCGGACTCCGAGCGCGCGGCGTGGTCCCCGGCCCCTCGGGCCGGGGTGCCCCGGCAGCCCTCCTCGGGAGCAGTCGACGCACGGCAGGCAGAAGAGACACGAGAGACATGGCAACAGAAGCAACCGCAACACCCGGACGAACGCACCCGACGGTGCGGAATCGGGAAGGCGCGCCCCCGTCCTCGGCAACCGACCGGCCCGCACCGCACACGTTCTGGCGTGTGCTGCCGGCCGCCGCCGCGTACCTCTTCCTGGCCGCACTGCTGCTGGCCACGAACACCCCGGCCAGTGACATCGCCCGGTACACCTTCTACGCGCTCTGGGGTGTCCTCCTTCCCGGCACGCTGGTCTTCCGGGCCCTTCGCCGGCGTCCGCACTCCCTCGTCGAGGACCTGGCCTTCGGCGCCGTCACGGGTCTCGCCCTGGAGCTGGCCGCCTGGGCGGTCCTCGTCAGGACGGGCGCGCAGCCGTTCGCCGTCCTGTGGCCACTGGCCGTGGTGATTCCCTTCGCGGCCGTACCCGGGCTCCGCCGGCACTGGCGTCCGCGCAGCACCATCCGCCACTCGCTGGGCTGGTCCTGGTCGGTTTCCGGCACGGTGATGCTCACCAGCGTCTACTTCCACCAGACGTTCCTCTCCCTGTACCCGGTCCTTCCGGACAAGGAGGACAGCAGGCTGTTCGGCGACATGCCGTACATGCTCTCGCTCGCCGCGAACGCGAAGCAGAACGTTCCGCTGACCCTCCCCCAGGTCGCGGAGGAGCCGCTGCACTACCACTGGTTCACCTTCGCCCACATGGCGATGACCGACATGGTCGGTCACGTCGATCTGGCGGTCATCGAGTCCAGGCTCATGGTCCCCGCGCTTGCGGCGCTCGCCATGGTCATCACGGCCGTGGTGGCCCATCGACTCATCGGGCGGGCCTGGGCCGGCCCCGTTGCCGCGCTGCTGGTCTTCGCGGTGTCCGAGTTCACCGCCGCCTACCCCAACCCCGCGTCGACCTGGACCTTCGGCGCCCACGCCGTCCGGCTCATGTCCTGGTCCAGTCTCTCCCAGGCATACAGCCAGCCGCTGCTCATAGCCCTGATGGGCGTCGTCGGCGACGCGCTGCGCCGGAGCCGCCGAGACGGTGGGGCGAGCCCGGCCGACGACAGCCCGGACAGCCCGCCCCTCCTCGGTCGTGGGGTCTACGTCCTGGTCGCGTTCTTCGCCCTGGCCTCCAGCGCAGCCAAGGCGAGCACTCTGCCCGTCGCCGTCGCAGGGCTGGCTCTGTGCGGCTTCGTTCTCCTGATCACCACCCGGCGGATCCCCTGGCACGTCGTCGGCCTGGGCGCGATCCTCGGAGGTGCTCAGCTCTTCGCGACGGCCGCCATCTTCAACTTCGAGAGCTACGGCCTCGAGATCATTCCGTTCGCCAACGTGGAGACCTACTGGGCCGATCCGGAACAGCTGCGCTCGCCGGCGTTCCAGGCGGTCGTGGTCGTCGGCACCCTGGTCGCCTTCCTGCTCAACCACCAGCTGAAACTGCTCGGCGCGATCCCGCTGATCTCGAAGCGACGCTTCCGTCTGGAGCCCGTGCAGTGGTTCCTGCTGGGGGCTTCCGTGGCGGGGCCCTGCGCCTTTCTCGCGATCAAGGGCTACAACTCCAGCTACTTCACTCTTGCCGCCCTGAACTTCGGCGCCATGCTGTCGGCGTGGGGTTTCTGCGAGACGTTCGAACGCGCCTCGCTCGGCGTGCGGGGCAAGGCCGTACTCTCCTTCGGCGCCATCGCCTGGTCCGCCGCGCTCACCTACGGGATCTACCGCGGTTCCGACCGCTGGTCCGCCTACGTCGCGCGTCTCGTCGGCGATGAGCACGGCGCTTCCACGTCGTACTCCCTGCTGCTGCCGGCGCTGGTCATGGCCGCCGCCCTCGTCCTGACCGCCCTCGGCGGCGCGGCCCTGTGGTGGCTCGGCTCCCGGGTGTGGCCCCCGCTGCGCGGCCGCGGCACGATCGTCCTGCTGACCGCCGCCCTCGCGGCCGGAACTCCGGGGCTCTTCCACGACATCCTGCAGTCCCGGGAATCCCTGTGGTCGTACTCCTGGGTCATGCCCGGCTCGCAGGTGGAGGCGGCTCGCTGGATCCGCGCCCACAGCGAACCGTCCGACGTGCTGAGCACCAACAGCCATTGCTGGCAGCTCGAGGGCCCGCAACCCGCCGGGGAACCGTGCGACAACACCCGCTCGCAATGGCTCAGCGCCTACTCGGAACGGTCGGTGCTGATCGAGGGCTGGGCGTACGCGCCGCGGGGCATCGCGCTGTCCGGTGGCTCGGTCGCCTACAACGGCCCCTTCTGGGATCAGGAACTGTTCCGGCTCAACGAGGACGCCGTCTACCGGCCGACAGCCGCGATCCTCGACCGTCTCCGCGAACAGCACCACGTGCGCTACGTGGTGGTGCACCGCCCGTCGGGCTCCGAGTCTCCGCTGCTGGCCGATCTCTCGAAGAAGGTCTACGACAACGGCCGGATGGCGGTGTACGAGCTGTCCTGACACAGAGGCCGATGATTTCGGACTCGGGTCCCGGGACCACGGGCGTCATGTCCCGGGCCCGGGGCCTTTCCATGCCGCCCGGGTGGTTTGGTGCGCGTGGTGGCGCAACCGTACACTCGTGCTGATCTGATGGGTGTGGAGTGCTCCGTCCTGTCAGCCTTGCCTATTTGATCTCGGGGACGAGCACCACGTGGACAACCGCACTTCTCGGTGGTCGGGGCGGTGGTCCCACGGCACCGTCGCCGAGCTGCTGACCGGCCGGAACAACAGCCTCGGATTCATCCGGCTGATTCTGGCGACGGCCGTCGTCGTCTCCCACGCGCGCGTGCTGGGCTTCGGAAAGACCGAATTCGGCCACTCGTTCACGCAAGGTCAGGCCGACCTCGGAAAGTGGTCGGTCTACGGGTTCTTCATCCTCTCGGGAATCCTCGTCACGCGCAGCGGTATACGCCTGGGACTGGGGCGATTCCTGTGGCACCGGGCACTGCGCCTCTTGCCCGGACTGTGGGTCTGCCTGTTCCTGACGGCATTCGCCGCCGCACCGGTCCTGTACTGGAAACTCCACGGCACGCTGGACGGATTCTGGGGACACGCCTGGGGGCCGCTGGAATACCTGCGCTCCAACAGCGCGATCCAGGTCAACCAGAACGACGTCTCGAACGTGATGTCCGACGCCCTGAGCAAGGGCTTCGCTCACGACCGGAGCATCGACGGGGCCCTCTGGTCGCTGTACTACGAGGTCCTCTGCTACGCGGGTGTGGCCCTGCTGGCCGTGACGGGTGTCCTGGCACGCGCCCGCCGTGCCGTGTTGCTGATCGCCGGCCTCCTGGGGTGGCTCGTCATCAGTCCGGCCGTCGGCGACCGCTTCTGGGCGGGGGCCTTCGACGCCACCTACTTCCACCCGGTCGACATCCCGGTCCTGGGCTTCACGAATCCGGTCCTCGTCATCTACCTCGGATTCGCCTTCGCTCTCGGAACGGTCATCGAGCTGTACCGCGAGCGGATCCCCGTCAGCGACCTGCTCGGCTGGGCCTCCCTGCTGGTGCTCGTGCTCAGCGCGCACTACGGCTACCTCTTCGCCGTGGGCCTGCCGGCCTTCGCGTACTTCCTGGTGTGGCTGGCGATCCGCCTCCCGGCGCCCTTCCGCCGGGTCGGCGCGCGCAACGACTACTCGTACGGCATCTACATCTACGGCTTCGTGGTCGAGCAGGCGCTGGTCGTTCTGGGCTTCGCCCGCTGGGGCCTGCTGCCCTACCTGGGGCTGAGCCTGGCGGTGACGGTGCTGCTGGCAGTGTTCTCCTGGCACTGCGTGGAGAAGCCCGCGATGCGCCTGAAGGACCTGGGCGGCCGCCGAGGCGGAGCCCGGCGGCCGGGGAACGCGGGGCAGTCCCAGGCGGCTCAGGGTCCGGCGCTGCTGGACCCGGTCGTCGAGGCGGACGAGCGGGACAAGGCCACCCCCGTCCGCGCCTGACGGGTCGGGGCGTGACCACCAGCGCCGCGTTCATGCTGGAAACGATGAAAGGGTGAGATCCCTCCGGGATCTCACCCTTTCACGTGTTCACAGTGATCAGAGGACTGTGTCGAGTCCGACCCAGCCGACGCCGAGCAGGGTTCGGCCCTCGGGAAGGTAGTCGAAGAAGTCCCCGGTGCGGGTCACACCGACCTGCTCCGCCTTGCCGTCGGCGTTGAGGTCACTGATGAAGGGGGTCCATTCGTCGACCCACCAGCCCTCGCCGATGACGCTCGGGCCGGCGAAGTTCACGGAGCCTCCGGTGCCGTTGCCGGCGTTGGCGTAGAGGTAGAGCTGGCCGGTCTTGCGCTGCGCGACGATGTCGATCTTCTGGTCGTCGTTGAAGTCGGCGAGCCGGAGCACGCGCCAGTCGTCCGGCCACCAGCCGTTGCCGAGGAAGGACCGGTTGTCGAGCATTCCGGTTCCGGTGCCGCCCTTGTGGGGGTAGATCCACAGGTTGCCGTCGGCGCCGCGGGCGACGAGGTCGGTGCGGCCGTCACCGTTCACGTCTCCGAAGACCAGGTCGGCGTAGGTGTTCCAGCCCGTGCCGATCAGGACCGGGTTGCCCACCGTCTCGGTGCCCGACCTGCCCGTGCCCGGGTACAGGTACAGGTCGCCGAACCGGTCGCGGCCGATGATGTCGGTGTACCCGTCGTTGTTGAGGTCGGCGGAGTACACGTTCGTCCAGTGGTCGCGCCACCAGCCGTTGCCGGCGAGGTACCGCGGGCCCAGCGTGCCGGTTCCGGAACCGCCGGTGCCCGGGTAGATCCAGAGGTGCCCGTTGGCGTCACGCGCCACCACGTCGGTGTAGCCGTCGGCGTTGTAGTCGGGCCGGCTCTGGCTGCCGCTGGTCCACAGGCTCTGCCCGGTGGCGGTGTAGACGACGAGCACGCCGCGGGGCTGGAGCATCGCGTACGAGCCCGGGGTCTTGGTCCCGCTGGTCCACAGGGTGGTCTTCGCGTCGGCGCTGAGGACGACGAAGCTGCCGTCGCTCTGCATCCGGGCCGTGGCCCCCGGCTTCCCGGCGGTACCGGTGGCCCAGAGCTGCTTGCCGGTCTTGCTGAGGAGGACCAGGTTGCCGTCGGACTTCATCAGCAGCTTGGCGTTGCCGCTCGAGTACTCCTGGCCCGAGGCGAGAGTGGTGCCGGCCGGAATCCGGGCGCCCGGGACCCCGTCGATCTGGAACTGCGCGCCGAAGGAGCCGACGGTGGCACCGTCGCCGCTGAGCTTGCCGGGCCAGGCCACCATGGTGTTGTCCGCCTGGCGGGCCCACAGGTCGACGACCCCGTCACCGTTCAGGTCACCGGCCGAGCCGATCTGCGGGTAGCTCCCCAGCGGGAGGCCGGAGTGCACCTTGGCGGGCGTCAGGGTGCCCCAGGTGGCCAGGTCGACCGTGTGCCTCGGGTCCGGGCTCCTGCGCCCGAGACTGCTCAGGACGTCACCGGTGGCGTTGTCCCGCAGGAGCAGGTCAGGGACGGTGTCCTTGTTGAGGTCTCCGGGGGCGATGACCGTGTACTTGGCCCAGTCGGTGCCACCGACGAGCACGGGGGGCGTGTCGTCCAGCTGGCCGGCGGGGGTGTTGAAGTAGGCGTAGAGCTTGGCACCCTGCTTGACGAGGATGTCGGGGATGCCGTCCTTGTCGAGGTCTCCGGGCGCGATGACCTGATCGGCGTCGGACCAGTGGTTGTCCTCGGGCCGCGCAACGGACAGCTCGGTGGAGCCGATGACGGCGCCCTGCCCGTTGTTCCCGTAGGCCCACAGCTTCTTGCCCGACACCCCGGGCTTCGGGTGGAGGGCCAGCATGTCGTTGTAGCCGTCGTCGTCCCAGTCACCCAGATTGGCGACCTGGGCGTTGGCGAAGGACTTGGGCGAGCTGATCATCGCGGAGAACTTGCCGTTGCCCTGACCGGTGTAGGTCAGGAGGCTGCCGAAGAGGTCGTTGCTCCAGATGTCGCGGTTGCCGTCACCGTTGACGTCGTGCGGTCCGTCCTTCGCAACCTCGCGCGCCGCGTAGAAGCGGTACACCGCGGTGTCCGAGCGGTTTCCGGCGCGGTCCTGGGTGAAGGCGTAGACGAAGTGGGGGCCTGCGCCGGGCGGGGTGAGCTTCGCGGTGAACGCCGCGCCGGGGTCGACGAAGGTGCTCTTCACCTCCGGGTCCCAGTCGGTGTAGTAGCCGTACCAGACGACGTCCTTGTCACCGTTGACGGAGAGGGTGAAGTCGCCCGTGGTGCGCGCCTTGGCGGTGCCGGCGGGCCAGCCGTTCGTGCCGTCGGGGAAGGCGGTGGAGCTGATCTTCGGTGCGTCCGCGGGCCGCGCGCGGTCCACGGTGAACTTGCAGGCCTGCGACCAGCCCGACTGGGCACCGTCGCCGTCGGTCGTCCGGGCCCGCCAGGTGTAGGTCCCGTCGGGCAGGTTGGCGTCCGGCACGCTCCAGGTGACGAACTTGCCGTTGCTGGAGGGGAGGTTCTGGGTGAGCGCGGGGCTGCTCTGCCCCTCCTTGAAGAGCTGGAACTCCGTGCTCAGCTCTCCGGCGTCGCGGTCGGAGGCCGTCGCGTAGAGCCTGATCGCGGTGTTGCCGACCGAACCGCCCTGCTCACACGGAACCCAGGGGGCGATGCCCGGGTCGGAGGGCGTGTTGGGCGGGTTGTTGTACTCGATCTCCAGCGTGACGGTCTTGGGGTCGAACCGCTTCCAGTGGTACTCGTCGCTCTCGTTCGAGGCGTACAGCCCCACCGTCATGCTGGACCAGCCGTTGGACGCCGCTTCCTGCACACCGGCGGTGGCGTTGAACTCCAGGTTGCCGGCCTCGCACTCGGGCCTGCCCTTGGCCGCGCTGACGGTGTCGAGCCTGCTCCGCCGGTCGGGCTGGAACTTCCACGTGGTCTTCGGCGAGATGGCGTTGGTGGTCCAGAGTTCGACAGGCTTGGGTACGCAGGACCAGGACCAGGTTTCCTTGATCCGGAACGTCGCCTTGGACACCTTGACGCCCTTGACGGCGGAGGTGTCCAGCTGGAAGAAGGACCGCGACAGCCCGTTCGACTGGGACTCGTAGCCGACCCGCACGTCCTCCTTGGTGTTCCAGTAGGAGTTGTTCTCCCAGGTGCGGTAGGCCCAGGCCCAGTTCTGCCGCGCGCCCCACGCCACCGACGGATCGATGTAGACGGGGTACTTGGTCGTGGCACCCTTCAGGAGGGCCTGGTCGGGCTTGATCTCCAGATTGCCGCCCGTGATCGCGGTGGGCATCTGGGCACTCTTGGCACCGGACGGCGTCACGAAGGCGTCCGCGGGGGCGGGATTCGCCCCCGAATCGGCGCCTGCCACGGCCGCCGCACGCGCGGGCGCCTGGGCGGCGACGCCCGTCGTGGTGGAGTCCCACATCACGGGATTCGGCGAGGTGAACACGATCTCACCCGCCGGGTTGGCTGCGGTCAGCAGGCCGGTCGTGGCGTCCTTGGTGACGTTCAGACCCACCGTGTCGAGCTTGAACCGGAGCGTCGCGAGGTCGGGGTGCTGCGCGGCCGCGGGCGTCTTGACCACCAGCAGCTGGGAGAAGCCCTCGACCTCGGCCTTCAGCTGGAGGTCCACGTCGGGGAGCACGTTGGCGTACGTGGCCACGTTCCCGGCGAGCGTCGGCTTGGGCAGCGCCTGCGGCCAGGTGAACGACAGGGTCCGGCCGTTCCGCACACCGGTCAGCAGCGGACCGGTGCCGCCGCCGGAGAAGGCGATCGCGACGGCCGAGGCCTTGGGCTTGACCTTCCCGTCCGGCGCGAACTGCAGCGTCGGGTCGGTGGGCACCCAGGTGCCGTCCTGGCGCACGCGCACGGTCGTGCCGTGCCTCTTGGTCGACCACTTGCCCGTCGGCAGCGCCCAGGTGTCCGAGTTCTCGGTGCGGGCCGAGGTCAGCTCGTAGGGCTGTCCGGTCTCCTTCGCCTTGGCAAGCGCGAAATCCTCCGGGGACATGGATCCCTCGGCCACCGGATCCACGGCGGCGGCCGCGGTCGACGGCGGATGCACCACCGACAAACCGGTAGCCGCAATTCCGGTTATCAGGGCCATCGAAATGACCCTGGAAATCCCCCGCCTCCCCGGCACACCGGGAAGGCCCTGTCTTCTTCTCACATGAACTCCATCTGTCCGATTTCCCGGGAGACTCTACTCGGCTCCACCGACACCCACCCTGTTTGACCTGCGCTTTTGGTGACGCTTTCAGGAAAGCTGCCCGATTGTTACCCCAAGGTCTACTTTGCGGTAACAAGTGCGTTCCGGGTTGGATTAACACCATCGCCGAACCGGCGAACCCAAGGGAATTCCGACTGTTAGCCTGCGCCGGTAAATATTTCCTGAAGCATGGGGTGGGGTGTGAGAAAATCTCGTAAGAGAGGGCTTTCCGTGGCATTGGCCGCAGCCGTCCTCTCCGGCCTGCTGCCCGGCGCGGTTGCCGTAGCCGACAGCAAATCCAAGCCGTCGTTGCCCGAGGTCAAGCAGCCGAAGGCCGTACCGGTCAAGCCGGTGCGCACGGGCGGAGCGAAGAAGGCCGACGACGCGGGTGCGACCGCGTGGAAGTCGCCGAAGGTCTCCTGGCCGGCGGCCGGTTCCGCCGAGGTGGCCCTGGCTGCCGCTCCCGGTCCGGTCTCGAAGTCCTTCCTGTCGGGGGCCGCTCAGGGGCCGGTCCTCGGCTCGGGCTCGCAGCAGGCGGGCAAGCTCCCGGTCGCGGTCCACGTCGCGCCGGGGAAGGCGGCCGAAGCGCCGTCGAAGGTCAAGGTCTCCGTCGTCGGCAAGGACGCGGCACGCAAGGCGGGCGTCGACGGCGTCCTGCTCTCGGTCGGCCGCTCGGACGGCGGCGCGCAGCCCTCGTCCGCCACGGTCGAGGTGGACTACAACTCCTTCCGCGGCGCCTACGGCGGCGACTACGCCTCCCGGCTGCGCCTCGTGGAGCTTCCGGCCTGTGCGCTGACGACCCCCGACCGGGCGGAGTGCCGTACTCAGACGCCGCTGCGGACGCAGAACGACACGCGTACGGGCAAGCTGTCCGCGCAGGTCGACGCGGTGGGCGCGGCCACGGCCGGGTCCGGCAAGTCCGCGGGGGCTCCGGCCGCGAAGGCGGCGGCCTCGGGCGGCGCGACCGTACTGGCCGCGACGGCCGGCGACGCCGGCCCGACGGGTGACTACAAGGCGACGTCCTTGCAGGGTTCGGGTTCGTGGAGCGCTGGGGGATCGACAGGCGCCTTCTCTTGGTCCTATCCGGTCTCAACACCCGCAGTACCCGGCGGCCTGGGCCCGCAGATCTCGTTGGGCTACTACTCCCAGTCCGTGGACGGCCGTACGGGCATGTCCAACAGCCAGGGTTCGTGGATCGGTGACGGCTGGTCCTGGGAGCCAGGCTTCATCGAGCGCAAGTACAAGCCCTGCAACGACGACAAGACCGGCGGCACCAACACCGCCAAGGTCGGCGACCAGTGCTGGTTCAACGACAACGCCACGCTGTCGCTGGGCGGCAAGTCGACCGAGCTCGTCTACGAGCAGGGCAAGGGCTGGCACCCGGCCTCCGACTCGGGTGAGAAGGTCGAAAAGCTCACCGGCGCCGTGAACGGCGACAACGACGGTGAGCACTGGAAGATCACCACAACCGACGGCACGCAGTACTTCTTCGGTCTGAACCGACTCCCGGGCTGGAAGGACGCCTCCACGCCGACGACAAACTCGGCCTGGACCGCGCCCGTCTTCGGCAACCAGGCGGGTGAGCCCTGCTACAACGCCTCGTTCGCGAGCGCCTGGTGCAAGCAGGCCTGGCGCTGGCAGCTCGACTACGTGGTCACCCCCGGGGGTGACGCGATGGCGTACTACTGGAAGACCGAGACCAACAACTACGGTCGGAACTTCTCCGCGACCACGGGCAAGGCCACGGTCACCCCGTACATTCGCGGCGGCTGGCTGGACCGCATCGACTACGGCCTGCGCTCCGACGCCGTCTACAGCGGCAAGGCGATGGCGCAGGTGCAGTTCGGCGTCAGCGAGCGCTGCCTCACCAACTGCGGCACCTTCGACGAGGCCAACGCCAAGAACTGGCCCGACTCCCCATACGACTTGTTCTGCAAGGACGGCTCGACGGAGTGCAAGGGGCAGTACTCGCCGACGTTCTGGTCACGGATGCGCCTCACCGCGATCCACACCAAGCTCTTCACCGGCGGCGCCTACCAGGACGTCGACTCCTGGACCTTGGACCAGAATTTCCCGCCGGCCGGCGACGGCATCTCCACCCCGATGTGGCTGAAGTCCATCACCCGCACCGCAAAGTCGGGCGCCGCGGAGGACATCCGGCTCGATCCCGTCACCTTCGCAGGTGAGCAGCGCCCGAACCGGGTCGACAGGACCGGTGACGGACTGGCCCCCTACGTCCGGCTGCGGATGTCCCAGGTCAACACCGAGACCGGTGGCACCATCGGCGTCACCTACTCGCAGCAGGACTGCACCCCGACCACCCTCCCGGCCTCGGACGGGTCGAACACCACCCGCTGCTTCCCGGTGAAGTGGGCCTGGGAGGGTGACACCTCCAAGCTCGACTGGTTCAACACCTACGTCGTCAACCAGATCGTGGAGGGCGACAACCTCGCCTCTACGCCCGACAAGGTGACCTCGTACACCTACGTCGGCGGAGCGGCCTGGGACAAGGACACCAGCGAGTTCACCAAGGCCGAGGACCGCGTCCACTCGGTCGCGCGCGGTTACGGGCTCGTGCAGACCCGCACCGGTGCCGCCAGTGACCCGAAGACGCTGTCGGAGACCCGCTACTTCCGAGGCCTCGACGGCAAGGAGGTCAAGGACGGCACGGGAGCCGCGGTGACCGACCGTCCCGAGTTCGCCGGCATGGTCCGGGAGACAGCCACGTACGAGGGCGACGACACCACCAAACTCGTGGGCGCGACATCGAACACGCCGTGGCGTTCCGACGCTGTGGCCAAGCGCGTGCGCCCCGGACTGCCGGACCTCGTCTCCTACAAGACCAACGTCCAGAAGGAGTCCAACCGCACGACCGTTACCGGCGGCACCCGGACGACCGAAACCAGCCGTCAGTTCGACGGCTACGGCATGGTCGAGTGGGAGTCGAGCACGGGCGACACCGCCAAGACCGGTGACGAGTCCTGCACCACGACCACCTACGCGCGCAACTCGACAAGCTGGATTCTCGACCGGCAGAGCCAGGTCAGGACCGTCGCACTGCCGTGCGGGACGGCCGGCGCCACGACGGCCGACGTCATCGGCGACACCCGGACGTACTTCGACAACGGCACACTCGGCACCGTATCCGGTCGGGGCCTGGTGTCGAAGACCGAGAAGATCAACGGCAAGGGCGACGGCTACGACACCGCATCGACCATCCCGTCGACCTGCGGCGCTGCCGGCAACGAGCTCTGCTACGACCTCTACGGCCGAACACTGGCGGCCGCTGACACGTACGGGAAGGTGACCACCAGCACGTACACGCCCGCCGCGGGCGAAGTCCCGACCACCACGACGACGACGAACCCGCTGGGGCACACAGTGACCAGCCGGCTCGACCCGCTGCGCGGCCAGGCGACCAAGGTCACCGACGCCAACGGCAAGGTCACCACATCGGCGTACGACGCCCTCGGCCGCGTAACGAAGGTCTGGGCACCCAACTGGACGGAGGAGACAAACCCGAGCAAGCCGAGCCGCATTTTCGAGTACACCGTCCGCAACAGCGGGCCCAACGTCGTCACCTCCAAGACGCTGACGCACGACTACGAATACTCGGTCGTCCACTCCATCCAGGACGGTCTGCTGCGGGTGCGGCAGACCCAGACCCAGTCGCCCGACCTGGCGGGCCGCCTGGTCACAGAGACCTTCTACGACACTCGAGGCCTGGCCTGGCGCACCTCCGGCACGTACTACGCCGACGGCGCGCCCTCGCCCGACCTGGTCACCGGACAGGAGCTCAACTACCCCTCCTCCGCCGACACCCTCTTCGACGGCGCCGGCCGCCCCACAGCGGTCATCGCCAAGAAGAACGGCGTCGAGACCAAGCGCACGACGACCAGCTACACCGGCGACACCACCACGGTCAGTCCGCCTGCGGGCGGCACCGCGACCACTACCACCGTTGACGCACAGGGGCGCACGGTCGAGGTCAAGCAATACACCGATCCGGCCCGCACCACCTCGCAGTCGACCCTGTACACGTACAACAAGCTCGGACAGCTGGCCCAGGTCACTGACCCGGCCAACGCCAAGTGGACATACACGTACGACGTCCGTGGCCGCCAAGTCGAGGTGAACGACCCGGACAAGGGCCTCACCAAGACCGTGTACGACATCGGCGACCGCATCACTGACGTCACCGACGCCCGCGATATCACCCTGCACACCGACTACGACGACCTCGGTCGCGCTGTCGCCACCAAGCAAGGCTCCACCACCCTGACCTCGACCGTCTACGACACCGTGGCCAAGGGGCAGCTCTCGCAGTCGACCCGCCACGTGGACGGCAAGGCATACACCTCGAAGGTCCTGTCCTACAACGATCTGTACCAGCCGCTCGACACCCAGGTCGTCATCCCGTCCACGCCCGACACAGGCTCGATGGCCGGCACGTACCAGTGGACGAACGTCTACAACATCACGGGGCAGGTCCTCTCGACCCGGCAGCCCGCGATGGGCGGCCTCCCGGCCGAGTCGGTGGGCAGCACCTACCACTCGGTGTCGGGCCTGCTAAAGAGCATGGCAGCGGGCTCCAGTCGCCTGGTGACGGCCGCTTCCTACGACCACTACGGCCGCACTGTCCTGCAGCAGCTGGGCGCGTCCGGCCAGCGCCTGTACCGCTCCAACGAGTACGACCCCCACACCGGCGCACTCGTGCGCACGGTCATCGACCGCGATGTGGAACCGAAGCGGCTCGAGGACACCCGGTACACCAACGATCCCGTCGGCAACCTGACGGCGATAGCCTCGGCCTACGGCCAGGACGCTGCCCGGACCACGGACACCCAGTGCGTCAACCTCGACTCCCTGCGCCGTATCACCGAGGCGTGGACCAACAAGGGTGAGACCTGCGCGGCAACGCCCTCCACTCCCGTCATCGGCGGCGAGGACCCGTACTGGACCACGTACACCTACGACGCCGTCGGCAACCGCAAGACGGAGACCAAGCACAAGACCGCCTCGGGCCCGGCGGCGGACACAGTCCGCACGTACGCGCCCCCGACGCCCGGAAAGCACGACCTGCCGAAGGTCACCCAGACCGGCACCAACCCGCGCGATGAAACTTTCACCTACGACGCCACGGGCAACACCAAGACCCGCAATAGCGGCACCGGGGAGACCCAGTACCTCGACTGGGACGCGGAAGGACGACTCAAGTCCCTCGTCCAGGGGCTGACCACCGACGGGTTCGTCTACGACACGACCGGCAGCCGCCTCCTGCGCAAGGAGAAGGACGCCACCACGCTGTACCTGCCGGGCGGCAACGAGCTGAAGCTCGACAAGTCGGGCACGGTCACCGGCACCCGCTACTACGGCGACGTCGCCGTACGCACAGGCGGCAAGCTCAGCTTCACCCTCAACGATCACCACAACACCGGCACCACTCAGGTGACCGCCGACGCGACCCAGACGGTTACCCGCCGCAAGACGGGCCTGTTCGGGGAAGCCCGCGGCACCCAGCCGACGACGTGGACGGGAGAAAGGACCTTCGTCGGAGGTACGAAGGACAACGACAGCGGCCTGACCCACGTCGGAGCCCGCGAATACGACCCCCTGATCGGCCGCTTCATCTCAGTGGACCCGATCATGGATTTGAAGGACGCCCAGCAGCTCCACGGCTACACCTACGCAGCAAACAACCCGTTCACATTCTCCGACCCTGACGGCCTCAAGTACTTCGTTGGGGGCAATGAGGATAGTGGATTCCAATCGACCCCTCAGTCTGCCGCCAGCACTCAAGGGGCAGGCGGTAAGCACGAAAGGAGGTATTACCGAGGACAGACGACAAATGTCAATCTCGTCAAGGGACACATGAAGTCCACTTGCAACCGCGCCGGTTGCACTAGCAAGTGGGTAGCCCAGCCTCGCGGAAATGATCGCGACTATGCTGCCGGCCTCCTTACGGGAGCAGTCGAAACCATTACCTTCGGATGCCAGTTCTTCAAAATATTCGGCGAGGTCGAATGTGCTGGCGACGCGATGCGCAAGGAAGCCGCGAACGAGTATGGCGTCGATACAAGCAGCGCGGCATTCGAACAAGGGGCCGGTCAAGGCGGCGCCATCGCTTCGGCACCACTGGGGCCCCTCGGTCGTGGTGCTAGCGGTACAGCAAAGTTCTCCACTATGGTTCTCGCCCGAGGTGGAAACAATGGCGCCACACTCGAATTGACTATCGCAATGAATCGCAAAAACGTTAAGAAATATGCAGAAATGGGCGGGATCGACCTTTCTGGCACTTCCTGGAAAATTGCCAAGAAACCAGAGGATTACCGCGAAGGCTTCTACGGGTGGACCAACCCTGAGACCAGGCAGATGTACTTCTATCCTGCCGCATTCACCGACGCGGAACAGCTCGTGAAGACCATCGGGCACGAGCGTACCCACGTTATGCAACTTGAATTGCACGGGCAGGCGATGGATACTGTCTCCAGAGATGGATACGAGAAAACTGCACACGCCATCGAGCCGCAGTTCTGGACGTACTTCAACATGCGAGGCAAGGCCTATGAGTAATCGAGAAGCATGGATGAAGACCCTCGACCGCTACATCGAGGCAAAGTCAACCGCACAGTGCCCCCGCTGTAGCTCACCTCGCCTCGACCTCAGGTACGTGGGTGACCCAGAAAGTCGCATCGGGCATTTGATGTTCTGGTGCAACGAATGTTGCTACGGGATCACTTTTTCACGTGTAAGGATCCCTGAAGGAGCAACAATGGATTCATTTGACGACGAGAAGGCGGCTAAGAACGTACCCGACTTCATTCAAGTGAATTAGCCCTGCAGCAGGCAAATCGCCTGTGTACCGCTTCAACAGCGTTCGTGAGCCTCGACCGAAACCGTAAACTCTGCGATTCGCGCCGAGGGCATTGACGCGAATTCGGCTGGGGTGGGGTCCACTCAACTCGACTGGACCCCACCCCGACTTAGCCTCCAGATGCCAGGTTCGCACCCGGACCGTTCGGCTCTCGGAGTTCGACGCAGTGGATCTCCTCACGACCGACCAGAGTCCCTCGGCTCCACGCGAAGATAGCGCCTGAAGCCGGGAGGCTTGGCCTCCCGCGTCACTATGCCTCCGCCAAACCCGCCGCGTGCAGCACGTACGCCACCATCGGGTCGTAGTGGCGCGGGTCGCGGACGTGGTCGTCCAGGGGGATCGTCACCTGGAGGGTGCCCTCGGCCTCGCCGATGAAGAGGGCCGGGTCGTTGCAGTCGGCGTAGCCGACCGCGTCCAGGCCGCGCTGGGCCGCGCAGCCAGCCCAGCCGTGGTCGGCCACGACCAGGTCCGGCTGCGGGCGGCCCGCGGCCGTCAGGCCGTCCAGGATCGCCGCCATCGGCTCCGGCGAATGGGTGTGCCACAGGGTCGCGCCGCGTTCCAGTACGGCGACGTCCGCGAACTGCCACACCGAGCCCTCGTCGGCCGTCAGGCCGGACGGGATGACGACGATCTCGCAGCCGGCCGCCCGCAGGGCCGCCGCCGTCGCGCGGTGGACGTCCAGCAGGCCGCCCGGGTGGCCGGTGGCCAGCAGGACGCTCTGCCGGTCGGCCGCCGCCTTGCGCAGCCGGGCCGCCAGCCGGTCCAGGCCGGCCACCGTGAGCTCCGGGTCGATGGTGTCCTGGCCGAAGCGGAACGCCGGGTCGTCCACGACGCCGCAGCGCTCGGCCATCACGGCGAGGACGTCCTGCTCGTCGGTCCAGCGGTCGCCGAGTTCCAGGCCGAGCCAGTAGTGCCGGTCGCCGTTGGCGAGCTTGCGGTAGTGGGAGAGGTTGTTCTCGCGCGGCGTCGCGACCTGCCCCGCGATCCGGGTGCGGACCAGATGGTCGACGAGCTCGGCGCGGGTGGGTACGGGCGTCTCTATCGGCTTCGGCATACGCGCCATTCTGCCGCCGCCGGGGCGGAGGCGGCGCGTCCAGTCCGGCCCGCGGACGCCCCGGGTCATGCCGACAGGGCCTCGAAGGCCCCGTGCGCCAGGCGGCGCAGCAGCGCCTCGGTGGCCTCCCGGCCGAGCGCGGCCAGGTGCGGGGTGGAGTTGAGCAGGCCGAAGACGGCGTGCACGGCGACCCGTACCTCCGCCTCGCCGACCTGGGGGTGCAGTTCCCGTACGACCTCCACCCACAGCTCGACGTACTGGCGCTGGAGCTGCCGTACGAGCTTGCGGTCCGCCTCCCGCAGCCGGTCGAGCTCGCGGTCGTGGAGGGTGATCAGCGCGCGGTCGTCGAGGGCGAAGTCGATGTGGCCGTCGATGAGGGAGGACAGGACGCCGGCCGGGTCCCCGGCCGCCTCGGCGACCCGGTGCCGGCCGCCGGTGAGGAGGCGTTCGCTGATGCCGACGAGCAGCTCGGCGAGCATGGCGTCCTTGCCCGCGAAGTGCCGGTACAGGCCGGGGCCGCTGATGCCGACCGCGGCCCCTATCTCGTCCACGCCGACGCCGTGGAACCCGCGCGCGGCGAAGAGGCGGGCGGCCTCACTGAGGATCTGCTCGCGTCGGGTCGGGGCGGCCGCTCTGGTGCTCATGGGAAACCATTCTAGACAGGGCCGTTAGCGGTCGTTAACCTGAGCCCCACGAGCGTTAACGCTCATTAACCGCCTGGAACGAGCAAGGGAGCTCGACCGATGCAGCAGGCACCAGTGCTGACGAGCGCCGCGGACCCGGCGTCCGAGGCCTGGCGGACCAACGAGGCCGCCCACCGCGAGCTGTCCGAGGGCCTGCGGGCCCGGCTCGACGCGGCCCGGCTCGGCGGCGGGGAGAAGGCCCGCGCCCGCCACACCGCCCGCGGGAAGCTCCTCCCGCGCGACCGCGTGGACACCCTCCTCGACCCGGGCTCGCCCTTCCTGGAGCTGGCCCCGCTGGCCGCCGAGGGGATGTACGGGGGCGCCGCCCCCGCGGCCGGGGTCATCGCGGGCATCGGCCGGGTCAGCGGCCGCGAGTGCGTGATCGTCGCGAACGACGCCACCGTCAAGGGCGGCACGTACTACCCGATGACCGTCAAGAAGCACCTGCGCGCCCAGGAAGTGGCCCTGGAGAATCGTCTCCCCTGCCTCTACCTGGTCGACTCCGGCGGCGCCTTCCTGCCCATGCAGGACGAGGTCTTCCCGGACCGCGAGCACTTCGGCCGGATCTTCTACAACCAGGCGCGCATGTCGGGCGCCGGCATCCCGCAGATCGCCGCCGTCCTCGGCTCCTGCACCGCGGGCGGGGCGTACGTGCCGGCCATGAGCGACGAGGCCGTCATCGTCCGCAACCAGGGCACGATCTTCCTCGGCGGCCCGCCGCTGGTGAAGGCCGCCACCGGTGAGGTCGTCACGGCCGAGGAGCTCGGCGGCGGCGAGGTCCACTCCCGGGTCTCCGGCGTGACGGACCACCTCGCGGAGGACGACGCGCACGCGCTGCGGATCGTACGGAACATCGTGGCGACCCTGCCCGAGCGCGGGGCCCTGCCCTGGTCGGTCGAGGCCCCGGAGGAGCCGAAGGTGGACCCGGCCGGGCTGTACGGCGCGGTCCCCGTCGACTCGCGCACCCCGTACGACGCCCGCGAGATCATCGCGCGGGTCGTGGACGGCTCCCGCTTCCAGGAGTTCAAGTCCGAGTTCGGCCAGACGCTGGTCACCGGCTTCGCCCGGATCCACGGCCACCCGGTCGGGATCATCGCGAACAACGGCATCCTGTTCGCGGAGTCCGCCCAGAAGGGCGCGCACTTCATCGAGCTGTGCGACCAGCGCGGCATCCCGCTGCTCTTCCTCCAGAACATCTCGGGCTTCATGGTCGGCCGCGACTACGAGGCGGGCGGCATCGCCAAGCACGGCGCCAAGATGGTGACGGCCGTGGCCTGCGCCCGGGTCCCGAAGCTGACGGTGGTGGTCGGCGGCTCGTACGGCGCCGGCAACTACTCGATGTGCGGCCGGGCGTACTCGCCCCGCTTCCTGTGGATGTGGCCCAACGCCAAGATCTCCGTCATGGGCGGCGAGCAGGCGGCCTCGGTCCTCGCGACGGTCAAGCGCGACCAGATCGAGGGCGCCGGCCAGGAGTGGCCGGCCGAGGACGAGGAGGCCTTCAAGGCCCCGGTCCGCGCCCAGTACGAGGAGCAGGGCAACGCCTACTACGCCACGGCGCGGCTGTGGGACGACGGGGTCATCGACCCGCTGGAGACCCGGCAGGTGCTGGGGCTGGCCCTGACCGCGTGCGCGAACGCCCCGCTGGGCGATTCGAGCTTCGGCATCTTCCGTATGTGACGTGATGTGACGTGAGGACCTCACTGATGTTCAGCACTGTTCTGGTCGCGAACCGCGGCGAGATCGCGGTCCGGGTCATCCGCACCCTGCGGGAGCTCGGCATCCGCTCCGTGGCCGTCTTCAGCGACGCGGACGCGGACGCCCGCCACGTACGGGAGGCCGACACGGCCGTCCGGATCGGCCCGGCGGCGGCCGCGGAGAGCTACCTGTCCGTGGAGCGGCTGCTCGACGCCGCGCGGCGGACGGGCGCCGAGGCCGTGCACCCCGGCTACGGCTTCCTCGCGGAGAACGCCGCCTTCGCACAGGCCTGCACCGATGCGGGCCTGGCCTTCATCGGGCCGCCGGCGAGCGCCATCTCCCTCATGGGCGACAAGATCCGCGCCAAGGAGACGGTGAAGGCGGCGGGCGTGCCCGTGGTCCCCGGCTCCTCGGGCAGCGGCCTCTCGGACGCCGAACTGGTCGCGGCCGCCTCGGAGATCGGCATGCCGGTGCTGCTGAAGCCCTCGGCGGGCGGCGGCGGCAAGGGCATGCGGCTCGTACGGGACGAGGCGGTGCTGGCCGAGGAGATCGCGGCGGCCCGCCGCGAGGCCCGCTCGTCCTTCGGCGACGACACCCTGCTGGTCGAGCGGTGGGTGGACCGGCCCCGGCACATCGAGATCCAGGTGATGGCGGACGCCCACGGCAACGTGGTGCACCTGGGCGAGCGCGAGTGCTCGCTGCAGCGCCGCCACCAGAAGGTCATCGAGGAGGCGCCCTCGGTCCTGCTCGACGAGAAGACCCGGGCGGCGATGGGCGCGGCCGCCGTCGACGCGGCCCGCTCCTGCGGGTACGTGGGCGCGGGCACGGTGGAGTTCATCGTCCCGGGCGGCGACCCGTCCTCCTACTACTTCATGGAGATGAACACCCGTCTCCAGGTCGAGCACCCGGTGACGGAGCTGATCACCGGCCTGGACCTGGTGGAGCTCCAGCTGCGGGTGGCCTCCGGCGAGGCCCTGCCGGTCACCCAGGACGACATCCGGCTGACCGGGCACGCCATCGAGGCGCGCGTCTGCGCGGAGGACCCGGCGCGCGGCTTCCTGCCGTCCGGCGGTACGGTCCTGGCGCTGTCGGAGCCCTCGGGCGGGGCGGTCCGCACCGACTCCGGGCTGACGGCGGGTGTGCCGGTGGGCTCGACGTACGACCCGATGCTGTCCAAGGTCATCGTCCACGGCCCCGACCGCGCGACCGCCCTGCGCATGCTGCGGGGTGCCCTGGCCGACACGGTGATCCTGGGCGTGCAGACGAACGCCGGGTTCCTGCGGCGGCTGCTGGCCCACCCCGATGTGGTGTCGGGCGACCTGGACACGGGTCTGGTCGAGCGCGACCTGTCCGGGCTGCTGCCGGAGGGCGTCCCGCCGGAGGTGTACGCGGCCGCCGCCCTGCTGGCGGGCACCGCGCCGGAGCCGCGGGCGGCAAAGTGGGCCGACCCCTTCGACGCCGCGAGCGGCTGGCGCCTGGGCGGTACCCCCGCCTGGACGGTGCACCACTTCCGCCTGCCGGGCCTGGACCCGGTGGAGGTCCGTACCCGGCAGGTGGGCGCCGAGCAGGACATCCTGCTGGACGCGGTCGACAGCGGCGCACCGGCCCGCGGCCGGACGGTCGGCCGCACCCCCGACACCGTCACCGTCGAACTCGACGGCGTCACCCACCGCTTCAGCCACACCGCCTCCCCGGAGGGGGTCTGGCTCGGCCGCGACGCCGACTCCTGGCACGTGCAGGCGTACGACCCCGTCGCCGCGAACCTGGGCGGCGGCGGACGCGGGGGCGCGAACACCCTGGCCGCCCCGATGCCCGGCACCGTCACCGTGGTCAAGGTGGCCGTCGGCGACCGGGTGGCGGCCGGGCAGAGCCTGCTGGTCGTCGAGGCGATGAAGATGGAGCACGTCATCTCCGCCCCGCACGCCGGCACGGTCACCGGGCTGGACGTCTCGCCCGGCACCACCGTCGCCATGGACCAGGTCCTGGCGGTCGTCACCCCGGACGAGGAGGAGGGCGCGTGAACCGGCTCCCCATGCACGTCCCGGCCCCCGGCCTCCCGGCCCGGGTCCGCATCCACGAGGTGGGCGCCCGCGACGGGCTGCAGAACGAGAAGACGGCCGTCCCGACGGAGGTGAAGGCGGAGTTCGTGCACCGCCTGGCCGCCGCCGGGCTGACCACGATCGAGGCGACCAGCTTCGTGCACCCCAAGTGGGTGCCCCAGCTGGCCGACGCAGAGCAGCTCTTCCCGCTGCTCGGCGACGTGGACGCCGCGCTTCCCGTCCTGGTGCCGAACGAACGCGGCCTGGACCGGGCGCTCGCGCTCGGGGCCACCCGTATCGCGGTGTTCGGTTCGGCCACGGAGACCTTCGCCGCCCGCAACCTCAACCGGACCGTCGCCGAGTCCCTCGCGATGTTCGAGCCGGTCGTGGCCCGGGCCAAGGAGGGCGGGGCGCACGTGCGCGGCTACCTCTCCATGTGCTTCGGGGACCCCTGGGAGGGCGCCGTCCCGGTGCACCAGGTGGTCTCCGTGGCCAGGGCCCTGCTCGACCTCGGCTGCGACGAGCTGAGCCTCGGCGACACCATCGGCGTCGCCACCCCGGGCCACGTGCAGGCCCTGCTCTCCGCGCTGAACGAGGACGGTGTCCCCACCGACCGCATCGGCGTGCACTTCCACGACACCTACGGCCAGGCCCTGTCCAACACCCTCGCCGCCCTCCAGCACGGCGTCACCACGGTCGACGCCTCCGCCGGGGGTCTCGGCGGGTGCCCGTACGCCAAGAGCGCCACCGGCAACCTCGCGACCGAGGACCTGGTGTGGATGCTCGACGGCCTCGGCATCGAGACCGGGGTCGATCTGGCCGCCCTCACCGCCACGAGCGTGTGGATGGCCGAACAGCTGGGACGTCCCAGCCCCTCCCGTACCGTCCGCGCCCTCTCCCACAAGGAGTAGTCACACCATGTCCCTCGACCACCGGCTCACCCCCGAGCACGAGGAACTCCGCCGCACCGTCGAGGCCTTCGCCCACGACGTCGTCGCGCCGAAGATCGGCGACCTGTACGAGCGGCACGAGTTCCCCTACGAGATCGTCGCCGAGATGGGCCGCATGGGCCTGTTCGGCCTGCCCTTCCCGGAGGAGTACGGCGGCATGGGCGGGGACTACCTCGCCCTCGGCATCGCCCTGGAGGAGCTGGCCCGCGTCGACTCCTCGGTCGCCATCACCCTGGAGGCCGGGGTCTCCCTCGGCGCCATGCCGATCTACCTCTTCGGCACGGAGGAGCAGAAGCGCGAGTGGCTGCCGAAGTTGTGCTCCGGTGAGGTGCTGGGCGCCTTCGGCCTGACCGAGCCCGGCGCGGGCTCGGACGCCGGCGGCACCCGGACGACCGCCGTCAAGGACGGCGACGAGTGGGTGATCAACGGCTCGAAGTGCTTCATCACCAACTCCGGTACGGACATCACCGGCCTGGTCACCGTCACGGCCGTGACGGGCCGCAAGGCGGACGGCCGCCCGGAGATCTCCTCGATCATCGTCCCGTCCGGCACGCCGGGCTTCACGGTGGCCGCCCCCTACTCCAAGGTGGGCTGGAACTCCTCGGACACCCGTGAGCTGTCCTTCGACGGTGTCCGGGTCCCCCTGGCGAACCTGGTGGGCCAGGAGGGGCGTGGCTACGCCCAGTTCCTGCGGATCCTCGACGAGGGCCGGATCGCCATCTCCGCGCTCGCCACGGGCCTGGCCCAGGGCTGTGTGGACGAGTCGGTGAAGTACGCCAAGGAGCGGCACGCCTTCGGGAAGGCGATCGGCGACAACCAGGCGATCCAGTTCAAGCTGGCCGACATGGAGATGCGCGCCCACATGGCCCGCATCGGCTGGCGGGACGCGGCCTCCCGGCTGGTGGCCGGCGAGCCGTTCAAGAAGGAGGCGGCGATCGCGAAGCTGTACTCCTCGACGGTGGCCGTGGACAACGCCCGCGAGGCGACCCAGATCCACGGCGGCTACGGCTTCATGAACGAGTACCCGGTGGCGCGCATGTGGCGGGACTCGAAGATCCTGGAGATCGGCGAGGGCACCAGCGAGGTGCAGCGCATGCTGATCGCGCGCGAACTCGGCTTCTCCTCCTAGGAGAAGCCCCCGTACGGGCGGGGCGGAGCGAGGGGGCCCGAAAAAAACTAAGGGCCCCCTTACCGTTTTCGGCCAAGGTTAGGCTAACCTTCCCCACGAACGGCTCAGTCGCCGCCCCGGTACGCACGAAAACGGACAACGATTATGCCCAAGTCCCGCAGCCTCTCCCTCACCCGTCGCGGGTTCGTCGCAGCCGGCGGCGCCCTCGGCCTCGTCGCGGTCCTCGCCGCGTGCGGCGGCACCGACTCGGCGAAGGGCGACGGCGGCAAGGACAACGGCGCCTCGGCGTCCTCCGGCCCCTGGACCTTCACCGATGACCTCAAGCAGGAGGTCACCCTGAAGTCGAAGCCGAAGAACATCGTCGCCTTCACCGGCACCGCGGCCGCGCTGTACGACTACGGCGTCCAGGTCAAGGGCGTCTTCGGCCCGACCAAGACCGCCGACGGCAAGCCCGACGTGCAGGCCGGCTCGATGGACATCTCCAAGGTCGAGATCCTCGGCAACGTCTACGACGAGTTCAACGTCGAGAAGTACGCGGCCCTCCAGCCCGAGCTGCTCGTCACCAACACCTGGGACGGCTCGCTCTGGTACGTCCCCGCCGCCTCCAAGGACAAGATCACCAAGCTGGCCCCGGCCGCCGCGATCGGCGTGGGCGGCGACGTCTCCATGGACAAGGCCCTGGAGCGCACCGCGGACCTCGCCAAGGCGCTGGGCGCCGACATGAACGCGAAGGCCGCCGTCGACGGCAAGGCCCGCTTCGAGGCCGCGGCCGCCAAGGTCCGCGAGGCCACCAAGGCCAACCCGGGCATCAAGGTCCTGGTGGGCTCCGGCTCCGCCGACCTGTTCTACGCCTCCTCCCCCGACACCTCGGCCGACCTGAAGTACTTCAAGTCCCTGGGCGTCGAGTTCATCACCCCCGACAAGCTCGACGAGAGCGGCTTCTTCGAGAGCCTGAGCTGGGAGAACGCCGGCAAGTACAAGGCCGACCTCGTCCTGCTCGACAACCGCACCGGCACCCTGCAGCCGGAGGAGCTGAAGGCCAAGGCCACCTGGGCCGAGATGCCCGCGGTGAAGGCCAACCAGGTCGCCCCGCGCACCACCGAGCCGATCTTCTCGTACGAGAAGTGCGCGCAGATCCTCGAGGACCTCGCCAAGGCGCTGCAGAACGCCAAGAAGGTCAGCTGACGCCCGGCGCCCGGTGACCCCGGGCGCCCCGCACGTCACATCCGATCCACAGGGGGACCCTCCGCATGACCGAGACCGCGTCCGACGCCCCGGCCGTCGCACACTTCCGCTTCTTCGAGCTCGAAGTGCTCCGCACGCTCCGCCTGGGCCACTCGTTCCTGCGGGTCACGTTCGGCGGGGAGTCCCTCTCGGGTTTCCGCTCGGGCGGCTTCGACCAGAGCCTGTCGCTCTTCCTGCCGCCGGCCGGCACGGAGCACACCGTCCTCCCGTCCACGGACGAGGACACCTGGTTCGCCGCCTGGCGCGGGATGGCTGACGAGGAGCGGCCGGTGATGCGCTCCTACACCGTGCGCGAGCAGCGCCGCACCGACGGCGGAGCCGTCGAGGTCGACATCGACTTCGTGCTGCACGGGGACTCCTCCCCCGCCTCCCACTGGGCCGGACGGGCGCAGGCCGGCCGCCGGATCCTGGCGATCGGTCCGGCCGTCGCCGAGAACAAGTCCGTGCGCTTCCAGCCCCCGGCCGGCACCGACGCGGTCTGGATGTACGCCGACGAGACCGCGCTGCCGGCCGCCGCCGGGATCCTGGACCGGCTGCCCGCCGGCACCCGGGTCCGGGCCTGGTTCGAGGTCCCGCACGAGGACGACCGGCTCGCGCTCGACACGGCCGCCGACGCGGACATCACGTGGATCGTGCGCGAGGGAGACGGCCGCGAGCGGGCCGGGCGGGTGCTGGACGCGCTCCGCTCGGTGCAGCCGCAGGACGCGCAGACCGCCGAGGCCCCGTACGTGTGGCTGGCCGGTGGGGCCGGCACGGTGCGCGCGGTGCGCCGCCACTTCGTGCAGGAACGATCCGTCGACCGCCGTTCGGTGCGCTTCACCGGCTACTGGCGGCTCGGCGCCAGCGAGGAGCAGCTCCTCGCCGAGGCGTACGCGGGCAAGGCTCCCAGCGAGGACCCCGCGTCCGAGCTGTAGTCAGCTCCGCTTCGCCCCACAGCAGTTGGAGATGGGCCCTGGTCGCTACCAGGGCCCATCTTCATTTGGTCATTCCGTTTAGGTTAGGCTAACCTAAACATCACACACCACACCCTCCCCTTCTCCCCCCTGCCCGGAGGAAAGTTGATGCGCCAGCATCTGCTGAACGAGACGACCGCGGATATCTACCGCCGTTCTGTCACCGAGGGCGTCGACCGTGTCGCCGCCAAGCTCGCCACCACCGAACGGCCCCACACCGGCATATCCGTCGACGAACTCGCCCCGGTCATCGACGGGATCGACCTCGACACCCCGCTCGGCGACTCCTCCGCCGCGCTCGCCGAGCTGGAGGACGTCTACCTCCGCGACGCCGTCTACTTCCACCACCCGCGCTACCTGGGCCACCTCAACTGCCCGGTCGTCATCCCCGCGGTGGTCGGCGAGGCCGTCATGGCCGCCGTCAACTCCTCCCTCGACACCTGGGACCAGTCCATCGGCGGCACGCTCATCGAGCGCCGCCTCATCGACTGGACCGCGGGCCGCATCGGCCTCGGCCCCGACGCGGACGGCATCTTCACCTCCGGCGGCAGCCAGTCCAACTTCCACGCGCTGCTGCTGGCCCGCGACGAGGCCTGCCGCATCGTCATGCGCCGCGCCATGGACGCGGGCATCGGCCTGAGCAAGGCCGAACTCCTGCCGAAGCTGCGCATCTTCACCTCCGAGGCCAGCCACTTCAGCGTGCAGAAGTCGGCCGCCATGCTCGGCCTGGGCTACGAGGCCGTCATCTCCGTGCCCGTGGACCGCAACCGGCGCATGGACACCTCCGTCCTCGCGCTGGAGCTGGAGAACTGCGCCGCCGAGGGCCTCTTCCCGATGGCCGTCGTCGCCACCGCCGGCACCACCGACTTCGGGTCCATCGACCCGCTCCCCGAGATCGCCCGCCTGACGGCCGAGCACTCCGCGTGGATGCACGTGGACGCCGCCTACGGCTGCGGCCTGCTGATCTCCCCCACCCGCCGGCACCTCCTCGACGGCATCGAGCACGCGGACTCCGTCACGGTCGACTACCACAAGTCGTTCTTCCAGCCCGTGAGCTCCAGCGCCATGCTGGTCCGCAACCGCGACACCCTCAAGCACGCCACGTACCACGCGGACTACCTCAACCCGCGCCGCATGGCCGAGGAGCGGATCCCCAACCAGGTCGACAAGTCCATCCAGACCACGCGCCGCTTCGACGCGCTCAAGCTCTGGATGACCCTGCGCATCATGGGCGCCGACGGCATCGGCTCGCTCTTCGACGAGGTCGTCTCGCTCGCCGCCGCCGGGTACGACGTGATCGCCTCCGACCCCCGCTTCGAGGTGGTCGTCGAGCCGCAGATCTCCACCCTGGTCTTCCGCTTCCTGCCCGGTGAGGACGTCCCCGCCGACCTCGTCGACGAGGCCCAGCTCCACGCCCGCAAGGCGCTGTTCGCCTCCGGCGAGGCGGTCGTCGCCGGCACCAGGGTGGACGGGAAGCAGTACCTGAAGTTCACCCTCCTCAACCCGCAGACCACGACGGCCGACATCGCAGCCGTCCTCGACCTCCTCGCCGCACACGCCGAGCAGTTCCTGGGAGAATCCCTTGCCGTCCACCACTGAGCCCCTCGACTTCATCGGCATCGGCCTCGGTCCCTTCAACCTGGGACTGGCCTGCCTGACCGCGCCGATCGACGAGCTGAGCGGCCTGTTCATCGAGTCGAAGCCGCACTTCGAGTGGCACGCGGGGATGTTCCTGGACGGCGCGCACCTGCAGACGCCGTTCATGTCGGACCTGGTCACCCTCGCCGACCCGACGTCGCCCTTCTCCTTCCTGAACTACCTGAAGGACCAGGACCGGCTGTACTCCTTCTACATCCGGGAGAACTTCTACCCGCTGCGCGCCGAGTACAACGACTACTGCCGCTGGGCCGCCGACCGCCTCGACAACGTCCTGTACTCGACCTCCGTCACCGAGGTCACCTACGACGAGCAGGCCGGCGTCTACGAGGTCCGCACCGACAAGGGCGAGACCCACCGCGCCCGCCGCCTGGTCCTCGGCACCGGCACCACCCCGTACGTCCCGGAGGCCTGCGCCGGCCTCGGCGGCGACTTCCTGCACAACTCCGCCTACATGCCCCACAAGGCCGAGCTGCAGAAGAAGAAGTCCATCACGCTGATCGGCTCCGGCCAGAGCGCCGCGGAGATCTACTACGACCTCCTCGCCGAGATCGACGTCCACGGCTACCAGCTCAACTGGGTCACCCGCTCCCCGCGCTTCTTCCCGCTGGAGTACACCAAGCTGACCCTGGAGATGACCTCCCCCGAGTACGTGGACTACTTCCACGCCCTCCCGGAGGACACCCGCTACCGGCTGGAGACCCAGCAGAAGAACCTCTTCAAGGGCATCGACGGCGACCTGATCAACGCCATCTTCGACCTGCTCTACCAGAAGAAGATCTCGATGCCGGGCGCGGTGCCGACCACCCTGCTCACCAACACCTCGCTGAACAGCACGGCGTACGACACCACCACGGGCACCTACACCCTGGGGCTGCGCCAGGAGGAGCAGGAGCGGGACTTCACCCTCTCCTCCGAGGGCCTGGTCCTGGCCACCGGCTACAAGTACCGCACGCCCGACTTCCTGGACCCGGTGCGCGACCGCCTCAACTTCGACGGGCGCGGCCGCCTCGACGCCGCCCGCAACTACAGCGTCGACACCACGGGCCGCGGGGTGTACCTGCAGAACGGCACCACCCACAACCACTCCCTCACCTCCCCCGACCTGGGCATGGCCGCGTACCGCAACGCGTACATCGTGGGTGAGCTGCTCGGCCGCGAGTACTACAAGGTCGAGAAGTCCATCGCGTTCCAGCAGTTCGCCGCCCCGGAAGGCACGCACGCATGAGCACCACCGACACCCTCTACTCGCGTACGGACGCGGTCCTCGGGGACTTCGCGATCCGCCCGCTGGACCCCCTCTCCGACGCGGAGCTGCTGCACGGGTGGGTCACCCACCCCAAGGCCTCGTTCTGGATGATGCAGGACGCCTCGCTGCCGGACGTCGAGCGCGAGTACATGCGCATCACCGCCCACGAGCACCACCACGCCTTCATCGGCCTGCACCGGGGCAGCCCGGCCTTCCTGATGGAGAGCTACGACCCGCGCGAGCTGGAGCTGGTCGGCCTGTACGACCCGGAGCCCGGCGACGTCGGCATGCACTTCCTCGTCGCGCCGACGGAGACGCCGCTCAGCGGCTTCACCCGCGCCGTGATCACCACCGTGATGGCCGCCCTCTTCGCCGACCCGCGGACCCGTCGCGTGGTCGTCGAGCCCGACGTGCACAACAAGGCCGTCCACGCCCTCAACGAGGCCGTCGGCTTCGTGCCCGAGCGCGAGATCCGCAAGCCGGAGAAGGAAGCCCTGCTGAGCTTCTGCACCCGCGAGCAGTTCGAGGCCGCCACCGGCATCACCCAGGGAGCGTCCGCATGAGCCTCTCCGAAGCCGTCTCCCACCTCTCCCCCGAGCTGTGGGAGCGCGCCAACCGCGCGCTGGTTCGCAAGGCCCTCGCGGAGTTCGCCCACGAGCGGCTCCTGACCCCGGTGTCCCTCGGCGGCACCCGCTACGCGGTCGTCTCCGACGACGGCGCGGTGGAGTACCGCTTCGACGCCGACCGGCAGGCCCTGGACCACTGGTCGGTGGACGCCGCGAGCGTCACCCGGCTGCGCGACGGCGCCTCCCTGCCGCTGGACGCCCTCGACTTCCACATCGAGTTCCAGCAGACGCTGGGGCTCAGCGCCGAGGTCCTCCCGGTCTACCTGGAGGAGATCTCCTCCACCCTCGCCGGCTCGGCCTTCAAGTACACCAAGCCGCAGGTCACCGCCGAGGTGCTCGCCAAGTCCTCCTTCCAGGACATCGAGACCGGCATGACCGAGGGCCACCCCTGCTTCGTGGCCAACAACGGCCGCCTCGGCTTCGGCGTCCACGAGTACCACCAGTACGCCCCCGAGGCCGCGAACCCGGTGCACCTGATCTGGGCCGCCGCCCACAAGGACGTCGCCACCTTCACGGCGGGCGCCGGCCTGGAGCACGACAGCTTCATGCGGGACGAGCTGGGCGACGCCGCGGTCGGGATGTTCGCGGCCAAGCTGCGCTCGATGGACCTGGACCCGGCGGACTTCCTGTTCTTCCCGGTCCACCCCTGGCAGTGGTGGAACAAGACCACCATCACCTTCGCCACGGAGATCGCGAACCGGCGGCTGGTGCTGCTCGGCGAGGGCGAGGACGCCTACCTCCCCCAGCAGTCGATCCGCACGTTCTTCAACACCACCACGCCGACGAAGCACTACGTCAAGACGGCCATCTCGGTGCTGAACATGGGCTTCATGCGGGGCCTGTCGGCCGCCTACATGGAGGCCACCCCCGCCATCAACGACTGGCTGCACCAGCTGATCGAGTCCGACGAGGTCCTGCGGTCCGTCGACTTCTCGATCATCCGCGAGCGCGCCGCCATCGGCTACCGGCACCTGCAGTACGAGCGCGCCACCGACCGCTACTCGCCGTACCGCAAGATGCTCGCGGCCCTGTGGCGCGAGTCCCCGGTGAACTCCCTCGGCGACGGCGAGCGGCTGGCCACCATGGCCTCGCTCCTGCACGTGGACGACGACGGCAGGTCCTTCGTCGGCGCCCTGATCGAGGAGTCCGGGCTCACCCCGGCCGAGTGGCTGAAGCCGTACCTGCGCGCCTACCTGCTGCCGCTGGTCCACTGCTTCTACCAGTACGACCTCGCGTACATGCCGCACGGCGAGAACACCATCCTCGTCATCAAGGACGGCGTGGTGCAGCGTGCGATCTTCAAGGACATCGCCGAGGAGATCGTCATCATGGACGCGGACGCGGTGCTGCCGCCCGCGGTGGAGCGCATCCGGGCGGACATCCCGGAGGACATGAAGCTGCTGTCGATCTTCACCGACGTCTTCGACTGCTTCTTCCGCTTCCTGTCGTCCATCCTCGTCACCGAGGGCATCTGCACCGAGGAGACGTTCTGGCGGGCCGTGGCCGACTGCGCCCACGACTACCAGGACTCCATGCCGGCCCTCACGGAGAAGTTCGAGCGCTACGACTTCTTCGCCGAGGAGTTCCAGCTGTCCTGCCTCAACCGCCTCCAGCTGCGCAACAACAAGCAGATGGTCGACCTCTCCGACCCGTCCGCCGCGCTCCAGCTGATCGGCACCCTCAAGAACCCCGTCGCGGCCTACGCCCGGCGGTGAGACGCGGGGCGGGGGTGGTGCCGATACGGTCCCTCGGCACCACCCCCGCACCGACGGTGCGGGGGCGCGGGCGCGATGTCAGATGGCCCTCTTCGCGCTCGGCCCCCGCCCCACTCCCCTGCGCCACGTCACATCCCGCCCGCCCCGCCCCGGCGGTCACCGGCTCCAGGGCACGTCCGGGGAGCGGTGGAAGCCGATCCCCTGCGCCTCCATCCGGGGTCCCTGCGCCGCAAGCCGCCTGCTGTACGCGGTCCAGTCCAGGGCGGCCGCCGGGGACCAGCCCAGCTCGGCCAGGCCCAGCACCCGCGGGAACGCCATCAGCTCCCACTCGGCCCGCGTCGCGACGTTCTCCGTCCACAGCGGGGCCTCCACCCCGAGCACCGCGGACTCCGGCACCCCGGCCAGATAGGCCCCCGGGTCCCAGGAGTACGACCGGGCCACCGGGACGTACCCCGCCCAGGACAGCCCCGGCCCCGTCGCCGCCTCGTACTTCATGTCCAGGTACACCCGGTCCGCCGGTGACAGGACCAGCGGGTGCCCGGCCTTCGCCGCCGCCACCACCTCCGCCCGGTCCGCCGCGGAGGTCCGGTCGTGGCCCCAGTACTGGAGCACCGCCCCCGGCGCCGGACGCGCCCCCGCCAGCTGGTGCCAGGCCATCACCGTCTTCCCGTACCGCCCCACCACCTGCTGCGCCCGGTCCATGAAGGCCGCGTAGTCCGCGGCGGGCGTCGCGTGCGCCTCGTCGCCGCCGATGTGCAGGTAGCGGCCGGGGGTCAGCTCCGCCAGCTCGCCGAGCACCTCGTCCACGAACGCGTAGGTCCGCTCCTTCGCCACGCACAGCGAGCTGAAGCCCACCTTGACGCCCGTGTACCGCGGCGGTGCCTTGCCGTCGCAGTTGAGCTCGGCGTAGGAGGCGAGCGCGGCGTTGGTGTGCCCCGGCATGTCGATCTCGGGGACCACGTCCACGTAGCGCTCGCCCGCGTAGGCCACCAGCTCGCGGTACTCCTCCTTCGTCCAGTGGCCGCCGGGTCCGCCGCCGACCTCGCCGGCGCCCCCGTACTGCGCGAGGCGGGGCCAGGAGTCGATCGCGAGGCGCCACCCCTGGTCGTCGGTGAGGTGCACGTGCAGGGTGTTCACCTTGTACGGGACGAGCTGGTCGACGTACCGCTTGACCTGCTCCACGGTGAAGAAGTGCCGGGCGATGTCGACCATGGCCCCCCGGTACGCGAACCGCGGCCGGTCGGTGACCGTGCCGCCCGGCACGGTGCCCGGTCCGGACACGGGCAGCAGCTGGCGCAGGGTCTGCCCGCCGCGGAACAGCCCGGCCGGCGTCCGCGCGACGATGTCGACCCCGCCGGGTGCGGACACCAGCCGGTAGCCCTCGTCCCCCAGCCCGTCCTCCGCCCCGTCCACGCGCAGCCGGATCCCGTCGCCCCGGACCCCCGCGACCACCGGCAGCTCCGGGCCGTCCGGGCCGCGCAGCTGCCCGGCCAGGAGCTCGCCCACCCGCCGGACCTCCGCGCCCGCTCCGGGGCCGGTACGAATGACCGTGCCCGGGCCGAAGGAGTAGCCGGGACCGCCCGCCCGCACGGAGAGGGGGGCCGGCAGCAGCCGTTCGAACGGGGTGAGGGCGGCGGGCGGATCGTCGCCCGCCCGCGCGTCGCCGGTCTGGGCGGCGGTGCAGGAGACGGCACCGAGGACGAGGAGGGTGCCGAGCGCGCGACGCAGGACTCTCATGAGCCCAGGTATAGGCCAACTGGCCCGTCGGGGGCGGTGGGAGAATCGCCGAATGGCGGAAATCATCCAGAAGGACGGAACCTGGACGTTCGACGGCGACGCGGTGCGCATCGTGCCCGGCCGGGACAAGGGGGTCGCGCTGCTGCGGCAGAACCTCGGCGAGGTGGTCGTACCGCTGCGGGCGCTGGCGGGGATCTCGTTCGAACCCGGCCGCAAGGCGGGCCGGCTGCGGCTCCGGCTGCGGGAGGGCGCCGACCCCCTCCTCCAGGTGACCGGGGGACGGCTGCCGGAGGGCTCCGACCCGTACCGGCTGACCGTGGAGCCGGACCGCACGGGGGTGGCCGAGTACTTCGTGGACGCGGTCCGCAACGCCCTGCTGCTGGACCAGGTCGATCCCGGCGCCTGCGACGCGTACGTCCTGCCGGGCCCGGCCGTGCCGATCTCGGTGGGCGCGGGCGACGGGAGCGTCGCCTTCGACGGGGACCGGATCGTGCTGGAGTGGAACTGGACCACGGAGGAGGCCAAGAGCTCCGGCGGGCCGCGCGAGTTCCGGGTCGCGGACCTGCGGGCGGTGGAGTGGGCGCCGTCGAAGGGGCTGGAGAACGGCTGGCTCCGGTTCACCCTGGCGGGCGCCGGCCAGGCCGCCGCGCCCAAGTACGACCCGTACACGGTGGAGCTCTTCGGCTTCAAGAAGGACCCGCTGATGGCCCTGGTCGCGGCGGCCGTGGCGGTCCGGCTGCCGCACCCGGCGGCGCGGCCCGCGGCCCCGGCCGAGGAGGCCGTCGCGGTGCTCGCCGCGCCGGCCGCCTCCACGGCGGAGGACCACGACACCCTGCTGCGGCGGCTGCGGGAGCTGGGGGAACTGCACCGGTCGGGGATCCTCACGGCCGACGAGTTCACCGCGGCGAAGCAGGCCGTTTTGCGGAGATTCTGACCGGATGCATCCATTCCGCTGGTCCAGACCATAAGGATCCTGCCCGATATCGGGCAGGATCTTTGCACTCGGGAGCGCAAGACGTCAGTATCTACGGGTGCTCGACCGCCGACCGTCCTACGACGACCTCGTCGAACACCTGGTGCGCAGCACCCCGCTGCAGCGGGGCGAAGCCGCCCGGGTGGTCCTCGACGTGCTCGCCTACTTCGACGAGACGACGGAGGACTTCGTCCGCCGCCGCCATCGCGAACTCCAGGCCGGCGGAGCGGTGAACGCCGAGATCTTCGACCGGATCGCGGCGGAACTGCCGCACCGCGCCGTGGCACCCCCGGAGCTCTCGCTCCGGCAGCTGCGCCGCATCGTCTACGGCTGAGCCGGCCACCGCCGGAGCGACCGCGGACGGGCACCACGAACCGAACTTCAGGAGGGGCAAGACCTTATGTGCGGAATCGTCGGTTACATCGGAAAGCGTGACGTGGCACCGCTGCTGCTGGAAGGCCTGGCGCGGCTCGAGTACCGCGGCTACGACTCCGCGGGCATCGTCGTGAACAGCCCGAAGGCCGGCGCGCTCAAGATGGTCAAGGCCAAGGGCCGCGTCCGCGACCTCGAGGCCCGCGTCCCCAAGCGCTTCGCCGGGACCACCGGCATCGCCCACACCCGCTGGGCCACCCACGGCGCGCCGAGCGACATCAACTCGCACCCGCACCTGGACCCGGAGAACAAGGTCGCGGTCGTCCACAACGGCATCGTCGACAACGCCGCCGAGCTGCGCGCCAAGCTGGAGGGCGAGGGCGTCGTCTTCGCGTCCGAGACCGACACCGAGGTGATCACCCACCTCATCGCCCGCTCCCAGGCCGACAGCCTGGAGGAGAAGGTCCGCGAGGCGCTCAAGGTCATCGAGGGCACCTACGGCATCGCCGTCATGCACTCCGACTTCGCCGACCGCATCGTCGTCGCCCGCAACGGCTCCCCCGTCATCCTGGGCATCGGCGAGAAGGAGATGCTCGTCGCCTCCGACGTGGCCGCGCTCATCGCCCACACCCGCCAGGTCGTCACCCTCAACGACGGCGAGATGGCCACCCTCAAGGCCGACGACTTCCGCACCTACACCACCAGCGGAACGACGACCAACTCCACCCCGGAGACCGTCGAGTGGGAGGCCGCCTCCTACGACATGGGCGGCCACGACACCTACATGCACAAGGAGATCTCCGAGCAGCCCGACGCGGTCGACCGCGTGCTGCGCGGCCGGATCGACGACCGCTTCAACACCGTCCACCTCGGCGGCCTGAACCTGGACCCGCGCGAGGCGCGCGGCATCCGCCGGGTCAAGATCCTCGGCTGCGGCACCTCGTACCACGCGGGCCTGATCGGCGCCGGCCTCATCGAGGGCATGGCCCGCATCCCCGCGGACGCCGAGCCGGCCTCGGAGTTCCGCTACCGCAACCCGGTCGTCGACCCCGACACCCTCTACATCGCGGTCTCCCAGTCCGGTGAGACCTACGACGTGCTCGCCGCCGTCCAGGAGCTCAAGCGCAAGGGCGCCCGCGTCCTCGGCGTGGTCAACGTGGTCGGCTCCGCCATCGCCCGCGAGGCCGACGGCGGCGTGTACGTGCACGCCGGCCCCGAGGTCTGCGTCGTCTCCACCAAGTGCTTCACCAACACGGTCGTCGCCTTCGCGCTGCTCGCCGTGCACCTGGGCCGCATCCGGGACCTCTCGGTCACCGACGGCAAGCGGATCATCGACGGCCTGCGCCGACTGCCCGCGCAGATCCAGGAGATCCTCGACGGCGAAGAGGACATCAAGAAGCTGGCGGCCGAGTTCGCCGAGGCCAAGTCGATGATGTTCATCGGCCGGGTCCGCGGCTACCCGGTGGCCCTGGAGGCCTCCCTCAAGCTGAAGGAGATCTCCTACATCCACGCCGAGGCCTACCCGGCCTCCGAGCTCAAGCACGGCCCGCTGGCCCTGATCGAGCCCTCGCTGCCGACGGTCGCGATCGTCCCGGACGACGACCTGCTGGAGAAGAACCGCGCGGCGCTGGAGGAGATCAAGGCCCGCAGCGGCCGGATCCTCGCGGTCGCCCACCGCGAGCAGGAGAAGGCCGACCACACGATCGTGGTCCCGAAGAACGAGGACGAGCTCGACCCGATCCTCATGGGCATCCCGCTCCAGCTGCTCGCGTACCACACGGCCCTGGCCATGGGCCGGGACATCGACAAGCCGCGCAACCTGGCGAAGTCCGTCACGGTCGAGTAGTCGCACCCCGCACGTGTACGGCCCCCGGGATCCCCGGGGGCCGTACGTGTGTCCGCCGTGGCTGCCGCTCGGGTCAGCCCGTGGCCACCGCGCCGCGGCCGGCGGACCTGCCGAAGGCCATCGGCCAGTGGGCGAGGGCCGCGGTGGCTCCGTACCAGGCCAGCAGGCCGGCGACCGCGGCCACCCAGCCGGCCACCTTGGCCAGCATGCTGTTGCCGGCGAAGGCGCCTATCGCCAGGAGCAGCAGGGAGAGGGTGAACAGGCCGTACACGCCCTGTCCGAACAGGCCGCTCGCGGCGCCCACGGTGAGGGTGACGCCGAGGAGGGCGAACAGGACGAGGAAGCTTCCGGCGGCGTCTGCGGAAACCTTTCCGTCTGCTCCGGCGGCCCAGGTGAACCAGAAGGCCCCGAGGCCCGCGAACGCCGTGCCGTTGAATCCGTTGCCGCCGCGGAACTCCAGGAGTCCGAGCACGAACAGGGCGAGACCGCCGACGTACGTCGCGAGCGACACGGAGCCGGCAGCGGTCACGCCGTCGATGACACCGGTGTGGCCGATACCGAATGCGAGAAGGGTGAGACCCAGGGCGATGTGCCCGAGGGTCGAGGTCGAGGCCGTGCTTCCCGCAGAGACACCATTGTCCACGGCGGGCTCCCTTCGATCTGCAGTTGTTTGCTGCGTCCCAGCAGCATTTATCTACCCTTTACACGGGTGCACAACCGCACAATCGACTTAACAGCCGGTCACGGAATGACAACAACCGGTCGCTGTGCGCGCTTGGCCAGTCGCCCCGCGACCGACCCGAAGATCCGGCCCACGATGCCGTGGGTGGATCCCACCACGATGGCGTCGGCCGAATACTCCCGGCCTACCTCCTCCAGCTCATGGCAGATGTCACCGCCGCGCTCGACCAGGATCCAGGGCACTTCCGCCAAATAGTCGGCGCACGCAAGCTCCAGCCCGAGCACCTCGGTGCGGTGGTCCGGCACGTCCACGAAGACGGGCGGCTCGCAGCCCGCCCACACGGTCGTGGGCAGCCGGTTGGCCACGTGGACGATGATCAGCCCCGACCCCGAGCGCCGGGCCATGCCGATCGCGTACGCGAGCGCGCGCTCACTGGAGGTGGAGCCGTCGAAACCCACCACGACCCCGTGCCGGAAGGCCGGATCGCAGGGCGAGCGTGTCTGTTCCGCCGCGCGCGGCTCGGCGGCGGACGCGGGGTCGGCGAGCCGTTTGCGCTTGCGGTCCGCGGGTTCGGAGAATTCGTGACCGGCCATGGGTGTCTCGGCGAAGAGGTCCTTGGAGGAAGCGACAGGGGCGAAATCGGCGACGCAGGGTGACGGAGCTCTGTCCGGGAAGCATCTTCCCAAGCCCATACCCACCAGGGTACGGCGACACTCCTGTCCTGCACAGGGCTTGCCGCACTTGGAGAGCGTCCCAGGGAGCATGCCGGAGCGAGAGCGCCTTGGCAATGTCCGCTGCCCCCTACAGCCAGTGACGAGAGGGGGAGTTGCCACCCGTGCGCGCAGTGACCGAGCCCCACCGCGCGCCGTTGGGACATGCGTCCGACCTTGAGCGAAGAGCCCGCAGGGAGTACGCCGTGCCCGGCCATCCGGTCCACCCCGTCCAACCAGCTCAGCCGACGCAGCCCGTCCGCTTCCCCGATCCGGGGCGGCGGTTCGACCCCGCCGGACGTCCGTCCGTTCACCCGTCCGTGCCACCCTCCGGACGGCCCCACGAGGACCCTGCGGGTGACGTCGTGCGCTGGGCCGCCTTCAGCTGCCTGCTGGTTCCCGTGGTCCTCGTGGTCTACGGAACCTCGTTCGGCGGGGCGGCCGTCGCCACCCTCGGCCTGTTCGCGGTCACGGCGGCCTGCCGCACCCTGCTGCGCCGGTCGGAGGAGGCCGGGCGTTCCCTGGCGCGGGTGCCGGCGGAGGACCGGCTTCCGGCGGGAGCCCGGGGCCGCCACTCCCGGGCGGGGGCCGGGAACCGCCGCGGCTGCGGCGCCTCCGGCCCGGCATCCCCGCACGACTGACTCGTTCGCACACCCACACCCGCATGTTTTCAGCCAACTTCCCGGCAAGGTGCCCCCCTTGCCGGAATGTCCCCCCAACCGCCCCACCACCAGCGACGACACTCCGCAGGGCGCTTCCTGGCCGTACGGGTACTGGCCACGACCGGGGGACGCGCTTCCCACCCGGGTAGCGGAGTGGAACCCTTCCTGATCGAATGCTTTTCGCCAAGTTGAGAAGTCGACATAGCGCTGCGTGCTGAACTTGTCACGCCGACACCACGGGACGCAGTAGATTCGATCATGTATTTACGGCGGGGGATCCACGTGCAAGGCCGAGGGGAAACGTGCAGGTGCGACCAGACCAAGGAGTCGCGACACCCAAGGGGGGCTTAGCGCCATGAGCCAGGATTCCACCGCCGTCGTCGCGGACGCGGGACGGAAGCTCGCGGGGCGTCGCCGCAGGGAGATCGTCGCGGTGCTGCTGTTCAGCGGCGGACCGATCTTCGAGAGTTCCATTCCACTATCCGTGTTCGGCATTGACCGGCAGGACGCGGGAGTTCCACGCTACCGACTGCTCGTGTGCGCCGGGGAGGACGGTCCGCTCCGGACCACCGGCGGACTCGAACTGACCGCGCCGTACGGGTTGGAGGCGATCGCCCGGGCAGGCACGGTCGTCGTGCCCGCATGGCGCTCCATCACCTCACCGCCGCCGCCGGAGGCGCTCGACGCGCTGCGTCTGGCGCACGAGGAGGGCGCCCGGATCGTCGGACTGTGCACGGGGGCCTTCGTGCTCGCCGCCGCCGGTCTGCTCGACGGACGGCCCGCGACGACGCACTGGATGTACGCGCCGACGCTGGCCAAGCGGTACCCGTCCGTCCACGTCGACCCGCGCGAACTCTTCGTCGACGACGGCGACGTGCTCACCTCCGCGGGCACCGCGGCCGGAATCGACCTGTGCCTGCACATCGTGCGGACGGACCACGGCAGCGAGGCGGCCGGAGCCCTGGCCCGCCGGCTCGTCGTACCGCCCCGCCGCACCGGCGGACAGGAGCGCTACCTCGACCGGTCGCTGCCGGAGGAGATCGGCGCCGACCCGCTGGCCGAGGTCGTCGCCTGGGCGCTGGAACACCTCCACGAGCAGTTCGACGTGGAGACCCTCGCCGCCCGCGCCTACATGAGCAGGCGCACCTTCGACCGGCGCTTCCGCTCGCTCACCGGCAGCGCGCCGCTCCAGTGGCTGATCACCCAGCGGGTGCTCCAGGCACAGCGGCTGCTGGAGACCTCCGACTACTCGGTCGACGAGGTCGCCGGACGCTGCGGGTTCCGTTCGCCGGTCGCGCTGCGCGGTCACTTCCGGCGGCAGCTGGGGTCCTCCCCGGCCGCCTACCGCTCCGCCTACCGGGCGCGGCGGCCGCAGACGGACGTGGCCCAGGTCTCCGAGATCTCGGCCGGGCCGGTTCCGCACCAGCGCACTCCGCAGCCCCACCGGGCGGCGGCGGCCCTGGCCGCGGCGGGCCCGACGGTGACGGAGCTGTACGCCCCGGGCCGGGTGCTGCGCGAACACGCCTGACCCCACGACGGGTACGGCATCGAAGGTCCCCCATCGGCCACCGCCGACGGGGGACCTTCCGCATATGCGGTCCGGCCCCCGGCCTACCGCATAAGGTGGGACACATGAACGATCGCATGGTGTGGATCGACTGCGAGATGACCGGGCTCTCGCTGACGGACGACGCACTTATCGAGGTGGCCGCGCTGGTCACCGACTCGGAACTCAACGTGCTCGGCGAGGGCGTGGACATCGTGATCCGCCCGCCGGACCACGCCCTGGAGACCATGCCCGACGTGGTCCGCGAGATGCACACCGCCTCCGGACTCCTCGACGAGCTGGCCGGCGGAACGACGCTCGCCGACGCCGAGGCGCAGGTCCTCGCCTACGTCCGGGAGCACGTCAAGGAGCCCCGCAAGGCGCCGCTGTGCGGGAACTCGGTCGGCACCGACCGCGGCTTCCTGCTGCGCGACATGGCCGCCCTGGAGAGCTACCTGCACTACCGGATCGTGGACGTGTCCTCGGTCAAGGAGCTGGCGCGCCGCTGGTACCCCCGGGCGTACTTCAACAGCCCGCCGAAGAACGGCAACCACCGGGCGCTGGCCGACATCAAGGACTCCATCACCGAGCTGCGGTACTACCGGGACGCGGTCTTCGTGCCCCAGCCCGGCCCCGACTCGGACACGGCCCGCAGCATCGCCGCCCGGCACACCGCGCCGGGCGCCTGACCCGACGGCCGCGGCCCTCCGGAGGGGGGTGCGGGAAAAGGGTGGAGCGAGCACCCTCCCGGACCCTGTACCCTTTTCTTCGGCCGGTCGGTTCTCCGACCGGACATGGTGGGTGTAGCTCAGTTGGTAGAGCACCTGGTTGTGGTCCAGGTGGCCGCGGGTTCAAGTCCCGTCACTCACCCTGCGGGAAGGCCCCGGTACGCGGAAGCGGACCGGGGCCTTCTGCATGCGCGGGCCAGGTCGCCCGAGCCGGCGTGAGCCGGCCGCCGGTCAGGAGGACTCCCGGACCACGAGCCGGTTCGGCAGGACGACCGCGGAACCGTCCCGGCCGGCCCCGCCGGTGTCCGCGTACCCGTCCGCGGCGGTCCCGTGCTCGGCCGCGGTCCCGTGCTCGGCCGCGGTCCCGTCCGCGGCGGCCCCGGCGGCCCGCTTCCCGTAGACGTGCTCCAGCAGCATCCGTGCCATGGTCCGGCCCATCTCCTCGATCGGCTGGCGGACGCTGGTCAGCGGCGGGTCCATGTGGCGGGCCACCACCGAGTCGTCGAAGCCGACCAGCGCGACGTCCTGCGGGATCCGCCGCCCGGCCGCGCGCAGCTCGCGGCGGGCACCGGCCGCCATCACGTCCGAGGCGGCGAAGACCGCGTCGAGCGAGGGGCGGCGCGCCAGGAGCTCGCGCATGGCCCGGCCGCCGCCCTCCTCGGTGAAGTCGCCGACCGCGACCAGCTCCGCGTCGGCGGGGCGGCCCGCGGCCGCGAGGGCCTGCCGGTAGCCGTCGAGGCGGCACTGGGCCCCGTACACGTCCAGCGGGCCGGTGATCGTGGCGATCGTACGGCGCCCCCGGTCGAGGAGGTGGCGCACGGCGTCGGCGGCACCGGCCAGATTGTCGGAGTCCACGCAGGGCAGGGTCTCGGCGGCCGAGCGCCGGCCGCTGATCACCGTGGGGATGCCCAGCTCGGCCAGCAGGTCGGGAAGCGGGTCGTCGGCGTGGACGGAGACCAGCAGCACCCCGTCGACCCGGTGGCCGGAGAGGTACTGCGCGAGGCGGCGGCGCTCGCGGTCGCTGCCGGCCAGGGTCAGCACGAGCTGGATGTCGGTCTCGGCGAGGGCGGCGCCGACCCCGCTGACCACCGCGGAGAAGTAGGGCTCGGCGAAGAAGCGGGCCTCGGGCTCGGGGATCACCAGGGCGACGGCGTCGGTACGGTTCGCGGCGAGGGCCCGCGCCGCGCGGTTCGGGACGTAGCCCAGCTCGGCCACGGCCGCCTCGACGGCGGCCCTGGTCTGCTCACTGACCCTGGAGGATCCGTTGATCACCCGGGAGGCCGTGCCGCGCCCGACTCCGGCGCGCGCCGCGACCTCTTCGAGGGTCGGCCGTCCCCCACTGCGCCCATGCCCGTTCATGGCTTCCTCCCGGTTGTGAATCTACCTCTTGACGACTGTGGGAGCGCTCCCACACTGTGTCACACGACACCCGGCACGTTTCGTCCTTCAGGGAGGAAGCACCATGCGAGTCCGAGCCCGAGCCCGTTCCCGAAGAGCCCTCGTCAGCGCGGTCAGCGCGGCCGCAGCGGCGTCCCTGCTGCTGTCCGGCTGCGCACAGGACCCGAAGGAGGCCTCCGGGCCGAGCGGCGCCCCGTCCGGGGACAAGGCGCGGCTGACCCTGACCGTCGGCGTCTTCGGGGCCTTCGGCCTCCAGGAGGCCGGGCTCTACGACGAGTACATGGCCCAGAACCCCGGCATCCGCATCGAGCAGACCTCCATCGAGCGCAACGAGAACTACTACCCCCAGCTCCTCACCCACCTGGGCACGGGCGCCGGCCTCGCCGACATCCAGGCCGTCGAGGTCAACAACATCGCCGAGATCACCGCCACCCAGGCCGACAAGCTCGTGGACCTCGGCAAGACGCCCGGCGTCGACAAGGCCGCCTACCTGCCGTGGAAGTGGGCACAGGGCACCGCGCCCGCGTCCAAGGGCGGGGCGACCGTCGGCCTCGGCACCGACATCGGCCCGCAGGGCATCTGCTACCGCAAGGACCTCTTCGAGGCGGCCGGCCTGCCCGGCGACCGCGAGGCCGTCGGGGCGCTGTGGGCGGGCGACTGGAACAAGTACCTGGAGACGGGCAAGGCCTACAAGGCGAAGGCCGGCGACGGCAAGGCCTTCGTCGACTCGGCCTCGGGTGTCATGGCCGCGGTGACGGGCAGCAGCGCGCAACGGTTCTACGACGACCAGGGCAAGGTCGTCTACAAGACGAACCCGGCGGTGCGCGGGGCGTTCGACCTGGCCGCCTCCTTCGCCACGGAGGGGCTCAGCGCCAAGCTGCAGCAGTTCACCCCGGGCTGGGACCAGGGCTTCGCGAACGGCTCCTTCGCGACGGTGTCCTGCCCGGCCTGGATGCTCGGCTACATCCAGGACAAGGCCGGCCCGGCGGGCAAGGACAAGTGGGACGTGGCGCAGGCGCCCAAGCCCAGCAACTGGGGCGGTTCCTTCCTCGTCGTCCCCAAGGCCGGCAAGCACGCCGAGGAGGCGGCCAGGCTCGCGGCCTGGCTGACGGCCCCGGCGCAGCAGGCGAAGCTCTTCGAGAAGCGGGGCAGCTTCCCCAGCGCGAGCGCCGCGTACGCGCTGCCGGCGGTCTCGGGTGCGCAGCACGCCTACTTCGGCGGCGCCCCCATCGGCGAGATCTTCTCCAAGGCGGCGCAGGGCGTGCCGGTGACGGTGGTCGGGCCCAAGGACCTGGTGATCGCGCAGAACCTGGCGGACATCGGGATGCTCCAGGTCGACCAGAAGGGCCGCAGCCCGCAGGAGGGCTGGGAGGCCGCGGTGAAGGCCATCGACAACGCCCTGGACCAGTGAGACAGCGGTGACGGACGAGACGGCTGTCCTGTCCCCCTCCGCCGCGGCCCCGAAGCGGCCGGCGGCGGAGGGGGGCGGCCGGGACCGGCGGGGCCAGGCGTGGCGGTCCCGCCGCTACCGCTGGGACCTGCGCTGGAGCCCGTACGCCTTCGTGGCGCCCTTCTTCCTCTTCTTCGCCGCCTTCGGGCTGTTCCCGCTGCTGTACACGGGCTGGGCGGCACTGCACCAGGTGGAGCTGACCGACCCCGACACCATGACCTGGGTGGGGCTGCGCAACTTCACCCGGCTGTGGGACGACGAGTTCTTCTGGAACGCCCTGCGCAACACCGTCACCATCGGGCTGCTGTCGACGGTGCCGCAGCTGGCGATCGCCCTGGGCCTCGCCCATCTGCTCAACTACCGGCTGCGCGGCTCGGCGTTCTTCCGGGTCGCGGTGCTCACCCCGTACGCCACCTCGGTCGCCGCCGCCACGCTCGTGTTCGTCCTGCTCTTCGGACGGGACTACGGGATGGTCAACTGGGCCCTGTCGACGGTCGGTCTCGACGCGGTCGACTGGCAGAACGGCACCTTCGCCTCGCAGCTCGCGGTCTCCACCATCGTGATCTGGCGCTGGACCGGCTACAACGCGCTGATCTACCTGGCGGCCATGCAGGCCGTACCGGGCGAGCTGTACGAGTCGGCCGCGCTGGACGGCGCCTCCCGGTGGCAGCAGTTCCTCCACGTCACCGTGCCCTCGCTGCGGCCGACGATCCTCTTCACCTGCGTGGTGTCGACGATCGGGGCGACGCAGCTCTTCGGGGAGCCGCTGCTGTTCAACGGCGGGGCGGGCGCGACGGGCGGCTCCGACCACCAGTTCCAGACCCTCGGGCTCTACCTGTACGAACAGGGCTGGGTGAACCTGCACCTCGGGCGGGCCTCGGCGATCGCGTGGGCGATGTTCCTGATCCTGCTGCTGATCGCCGGAGCGGCGCGGCTGCTGCGCGGACGGAAGGACACCGCATGAGGGCCCTGCGCGCGGGCCGGCTCACCTACGTGGTGCTCGCCCTGTTCACCGCCGGTTCGCTCTTCCCCCTCGTGTGGACGGCGATCGCGGCGTCACGCACCAACACCCGGCTGGCACAGACCCCGCCGCCGTTCTGGTTCGGCGGGAACCTGGGCCGCAACCTGCAGATCGCCTGGACCGACGCCAACATGGGGACGGCCCTGCTGAACACGGTGATCGTCGCGGGCACGGTCACCGCCGGGACGGTGCTCTTCTCCACCCTGGCGGGCTTCGCCTTCGCCAAACTCCGCTTCCGCGGGCGGCGGGTGCTGCTCTCGCTGGTGGTCGGGACGATGCTGATCCCGCCGCAGCTGAGCGTCGTACCGCTCTACATGCTCGTCGCGGAGCTGTCGTGGACCGACCGCCTGCAAGCGGTGGTCCTGCCGTCGCTGGTGTGCGCCTTCGGGGTCTTCTTCATGCGGCAGTACCTGGTGCACGCGCTGCCGATGGAGCTGGTGGAGGCCGCGCGGACCGACGGCGCGAGCTCGCTGCGGGTCATGTGGCACGTGGTGTTCCCCGCGGCACGGCCGGCGATGGCGGTCCTCGGGATGCTGACCTTCGTCATGGCATGGAACGACTTCTTCTGGCCGATCGTCGCGCTGACCCAGAACGGCAGCCCGACGGTGCAGGTGGCCCTGACCGGGCTGGGCCGCGGCTACATACCGGACCAGTCGGTGATCATGGCGGGCGCGCTGCTGGGCACGCTCCCGCTGCTGCTGGTGTTCCTCGTCTTCGGCCGCCAGATCGTCGGCGGCATCATGCAGGGAGCGGTGAAGGGATGACGGTGAAAGCCACGGGCAGGGGGGAACTCCGCTTCCCCGAGGGGTTCATGTGGGGGACGGCCACCGCGGCCTTCCAGATCGAAGGGGCGGCCGACCGGCGGGGGCCGTGCATCTGGGACACCTTCTGCCGCACGCCGGGCAAGGTGTTCGGCGGACACACCGGCGAGGTGGCCGCCGACCACTTCCGCCTGTGGCGGGAGGACGTCCGGCTGATGGCCGAGCTGGGCCTGACGGCCTACCGGTTCTCGGTCTCCTGGCCGCGCGTGCTCGCCGGCGGGATCGGCTTCTACGACGCGCTCGTCGACGAGCTGCTCGCCCACGGCATCCGCCCCTGCGTGACCCTGTACCACTGGGACCTCCCGCAGGAACTGGAGGACGCCGGGGGCTGGCCCGAGCGGGAGACGGCCCACGCCTTCGCCGAATACACCACCCGGGTCGCGCAGTCGCTGGCCGACCGCGTGGAGCTGTGGACCACCCTCAACGAGCCCTGGTGCAGCGCCTTCCTCGGCTACGCCTCCGGGGTGCACGCCCCCGGCCGCACCTCGCCCGCCGACTCCCTGCGCGCCGCGCACCACCTCAACCTGGCCCACGGCCTGGCCGCCGCCGCCCTGCCCGCCGGGGCCCGCGTCGGCATCGCCCTCAACCCGAGCGCCGTACGCCCGCTGACCGACTCCGCCGCCGACCTCGACGCGGCCCGCCGCGTCGACGCACTGGCCAACCGGATCTTCACCGGGCCCCTGCTCCACGGCGCCTACCCGAAGGACCTGTTCGCCGACACCGCCGCACTGACGGACTGGTCCTTCGTCCGCCCCGGCGACGAGGCCCTGATCCACCAGCCGCTGGACTTCCTGGGCGTGAACTACTACACCCCGGCACTGGTCTCGGCGGCCCCGGACGGGAACGTCACCCGCGCCGACGGCCACGGAGCGGCCGAGCACTCCCCCTGGCCGGCCGCGGACACGGTGGCCTTCCACCAGCCCCCGGGCGACCGCACCGACATGGGCTGGTCCATCGACCCGAGCGGCCTGTACGACCTGCTGATGCGCTTCACCCGGGAGGCCCCCGGCCTGCCGCTGCTCGTCACCGAGAACGGCGCGGCCTACGCCCCGGACCTCGACGACCCGCAGCGCATCGCCTACCTGGAGTCCCACCTCGCCGCCGTCCACCGCGCCACGGCGGAAGGCGCTCCCGTGGAGGGCTACTTCCTGTGGTCCCTGCTGGACAACTTCGAGTGGGCCTACGGATACGACAAACGCTTCGGCATCGTGCACGTCGACTACGAGACCCAGATCCGCACCCCGCGCGCCAGCGCCCACTGGTACGCACGGCTGGCCCGGGAGGGAGCCCTCTGAGCCGGCCGCCCGGCAGCGCACCCCGTCAGGCGGCGAAGGCGCCGGCGTGGTCCCGGACCCGCTCCTCGAAGGTCCGGGCCGGGTGCCCGGTGAGCCGCTCGACGGCTCCTGTGACCGCTGCGGGGCTCACGTCCGCGGACGCCGCCCAGAAGTCCAGGAGCGCGTCGGCGTAGGGGCCCGGTATGCGGCCGTCGACCTCGGCCTTCCACTCCTCGGCCGACACCGGCTCGTAGGCCGTGGGCCGGCCGAGGACCTCGCCCACCACGGCCAGCTGGGCCGCGAAGGTCAGCGACTGCGGGCCGGTCAGCGTGTAGGCCCGCCCGGCGTGGGCCCGGTCCGTCAGGACGGCGAACAGCAGCACGACGTGCTCGACCCCGGCCGTGACGGCCTCGGCGACGAAGTCCTCGATGCGGGAGGCGTCGGCGTACAGGAACACCGAACGGACGCCTTCGAGAGCGGCGGGGAAGGTCCCCGGGTCGCCGAGGTCGCAGTGGACCGTCCCTGGGGTGTCGGGCGCGCGGGAGCCGAGGCGGTGCGGGATGCCGCGGGCGGTGAGGAGGGTGGTGAGACCGCGGGCAACGGCGACGCGGGCAACGGCGCCGCGGGCGACGGCGCCGCGGGCGACGGTGACGAGAATCGACATGGGGTCCTCCTTGCTTCGGTGCGTGAGCCGGACGGGCGCTAGAATGACTACGCGATGCAGATTCTGCACTGCACACTCTCTGCGCCACACAGATAAATTTGGAGTCCGGAGCAGCCGATGTCAACCGATTCCCCTCGTACGGGTGGTGGTGATGAGTGGAGCCGAGCCGAGCTGCTCGCGCGCATCGTCACCGAGAGCCAGCGCCACTACGCCGACTACTCGCTGTTCAACCAGGCGATGGCCGACCACGTCGGCCTCCACCCGACCGACATGCAGTGCGTCGCCCTGCTCGACATGGAGCCGGGGCCCGTCAGCACCGGTGACATCGCCCGCCTCACCGGCCTGACCTCGGGCTCCGCCACCCGCCTCGTCGACCGCCTGGTCAAGGCGGGCATCGTCGAGCGGAGCGCCGACCCGCACGACCGCCGCCGCTCCCTCGTCTCCCTCTCCCCCGCGGCCCGCGAACGGATCGGCGCGGCATGGGACACCCCCGGCCGCGCCTTCGGCGCCGTCCTGGAGGGCTACTCCGACGCAGAGTTGGCCGTCATCGCCGACTACCTGCACCGCGCCGCCGAGGTCGGCCGCACCCAGGCCCACCGCCTGACCACCGGCACCCCCGCACCCCCGCCCGCGAAACGGAACGAGGCCGGCAATGCAGATGGAGCGGTGCGCGACAGCCGACCGTGAGCGTCACCCATGCATACCCGGAGGCCGAATCCCGCAGCATTGGCGGGAATTAAACGCTTTCTTCAAGTAAGTGCTGGATCAAGCTCAGGATTTCCTCAAGTAGGGTTCCCCGCCACATACTTGGCAGGTACATTCACCTTCACTGCGAGCGTGAGATCTGACCAACTTCACGCCAAATGAATAGTGAATCGGGGAAATTGAAGATGAAGAACTTCACTTCTGGCATCCTGTCGGCAACTCTTGCCGCCAGCGTCATCATGACGGGCGGGGTCGGTGTGGCGCACGCAGACGCCGGCCCGCGCCCTGTCGTCCAGTCCGCCCAGGTGAACCCTCTCGAAGAGGCACGCTCCATGTGCATCATGTCGAAGAGCAAGCGGGACTGCGAGTACCTGATGACCCACACCAAGATGAACGACATGGTGAGGGAATGCCTGGTCAAGGGAGCAATCGGTGGTGCGGGAGCCTTGATCATCGGGCGCTTCGTGAGCAAGGACGTGGCGAAGGACATAGCCGCAAAGACCGTTGTCGCCGGGGCCACTGGCTGCCTCGCGGCTCTCGCCTAAGGCAGGAAAACCATGACCAAGATTGCATTCACTCTCGTCTGGGGCGTCATTCTGGTCGCCACCAATGGGGCTCTTCAGGATGTCACCTGGGCGCAGTACGTGGCGACCTTCATTCTGGGCGGAGCCTATGCTCTGGCGCTCAGCAAGGTGCCTTTCCTGCGCGGATCCGCAAACAATCCCGAGGAATCAAAGTGACTGCTTCTCTTGGTCCGCACCGCGGCAATTCCTTACGGACTCCCGGCGGTGGAACACCGGCCCGGGTGTGAGGAGCCACGACAGGTGAAGGCCCCGCCGGGCGAGTCCGGCGGGGCCTTCCGTCGCCCGCGGCCCGGGGCCCGGTGCCCTGGATGTGGAAGGTGAAGTCCGGGTGGTCGAGTGCGCCCATCGGGCGGCGCCGGGGCGGCGGGAGCGTTTCCGTGCCACTGGCGGTCTCGGTCCCGCCGAAGCCGCGGACGGCCGGCGGCGGCCGCCAGAAGGCGTGCGGCAGGGCGCGCGCCGCCGCCTCGGCGTCGGCGTCCTCACCGGAGCGCAAGACGCCGTGGCCGGCGGTCAGCAGGTGGTCAGGGGAGGATTCCCGTGTCGTGGAAGAAGCGGTAGCTGTTCGGGGCTTCCGGGAGGAACCAGTGGAAGCCCTCCTCCAGGAAGACGACCGCCATGTTCACGGCGATGACCGCGCCGAGGAACCACAGCGCGCACACCCCCACCGTCCGCAGCGGCCCCGGCCAGTCCGCCGGAACGCTGCGGTCCGCCGTCGCGTACGCGAACGCCAGCGCCACGCCGATGGCGAGCACCGACAGCTGGAAGAGGATCAGCGCCCACACGTACAGGTGCAGGCCGAACACCTCGCTGCCGTACCCCTTGGCCCCCGGCAGGATGTGCAGCGTGGTCTGCCGCCAGGACGCGAAGGAGCCCGCGACGACCGCGACCAGCGACAGGCCCCAGCCCGTCATGTAGTCGCGGCCGCCCACCGTGCCGTTCCACAGCGCGGTACGGATCACGTACGCCGCCCCGGTGGCCGCCAGCAGCATGCACATCCGCTGCACGACGCACAGCGGGCACGGGTGCTCCCCCGTCGCGAACTGCTGGAACAGGCCGGCGCACACCACTGCCGTCCACCCGGCGGCGAAGAGACACGCGAACCAGTACTGGACCTTGCCCAGCAGTACGGTGCCCTCCGGCGGGGCGTCCTCGACGAGGCTGTCGATCGTGGCCACGGTCAGTAGCTCAACGTCAGGGCGAGGCCGCTGGTGATGTGGTGCGCCGTGAGCAGCAGCACGGCGATCAGCACCGCCCACCACGCTCCGAGCACGACCAGCCGGGACGAGTCCCGGTACATGGCGATCAGCGTGGCCAGCAGCCCGCCGAAGATCAGGGTGTCCATGCGGCGGACCGTACCGACGCGGGCGCATCCTGCCTGCTAGGCGCGCCCCCGGGTACGTCGGTTGCCGCGTCGGCCGCGGCCGCGTCGGCCCTCGCCCGGGCCGCCCAGGCTCCGGCCGTCCAGGCCGATCCACACGCGGACCTCGGTCCCGCCGAGCACCGAACGGCCCAGCCGTACGTCGCCGCCGGTCGACTCCGCGACCCGGCGCACGATGTCCAGCCCGAGGCCGGTCGAGCCGTCGCGGCCCCCGTCGTTGCCACGGCGCAGGGCGGCGTCGGGGTCGGAGATCCCGGGTCCGGCGTCCGAGACGAGGACGATGACCGCGTCCGTCGCGTCGTGCACGTCCACGGCGAAGGGGGTGCCCTCGGGGGTGTGCCGGAAGACGTTGCCGAGCATGGCGTCGAGGGCCGCGGCGAGTTCGGGCCGGGCCACGGGGATGCGCACCGTCCGGTCCACTCCGGCGAGCCGTACCTCGCGGCCCTCGTCCTCCGCGAGCGCGGACCAGAAGGCCATCCGGTCGCGGATCACCTCCGAGGCGTCGCAGCCCGCGCCCGCGCCGACCAGGCCGGTGGCCGGGCGCTGCTCCCTGGCGGTGCGGATGATCGTGTCGACCTCGCGCTCCAGTTGTTCGACGGCGGCCCGGGTCTGTTCGGCGGCGGGGCCGTCCCCGAGCGAGGCCGTGTTCAGGCGCAGCACGGTCAGCGGGGTCCGCAGCCGGTGGGACAGGTCGGCGGCCAGTTCCCGTTCGTTGGCGAGGAGTTCGACGACCTGGTCCGCCATGGCGTTGAACGCCACGGCCGCCGAGCGCAGTTCCTTCGGTCCCGCCTCGGGCACGCGCGCCCCGAGCCGGCCCTCGCCCAGCTGGTGGGCGGCGTCGGCGAGCCGCTCGGCGGGGCGGACCAGCCGGGCGCCGAGCCGGTCGGCGACCGCCACCGAGCCCACGATCAGCGCGAGCCCGACGCCGGCGAGGACCAGCCAGGCCGTCCCGACGCCGTTGCTGACCTCGCTCTCCGGTACGAAGATCTCCACGACGGCGATGTCACCGGAGCCGAGCGCGGTCGGCTGGAGCAGCGCCGAACCCCCGCCGGAGACCGAGGCCGTCGTGGCCCGGCCCATGCGGCGGGTCTCCGCGACGGCGCGTTCCCCGGCGCGCCCCTTGCCGATGCCGACCGGCGGGCTGTCGCCGATCGCGGGCACGTGGACGGCCATCCGCCGGGCGGCGCCCATCTGCGTGGACTCCACGGCCTTGCTCAGCTGCACCGGGTCGGTGGTGATGGACAGCGTCGGGCCGATCGTGGCGGCCTGCCGTTCGGCGTTGGAGAACGCGCGGTCGCTGGCCATCTCCTGCACGACGAGCCCGAGCGGTACGGCGAAGGCCACGACCACCATGGCCGTGACCGCGAGGCACACCTTGACCAGGGCCCATCTCACGGCCGGCGCCCCTTCACTGCGGCGGCTCCAGCTTCACGCCGACTCCCCGCAGTGTGTGCAGGTAGCGCGGCCGGGCGGCCGTTTCGCCCAGTTTGCGGCGCAGCCAGGACAGGTGGACGTCGATGGTCTGGTCGTCGCCGTACGACTGCTGCCAGACCTCGGCGAGCAGTTCACGGCGGGCGACGACCACACCGGGCCGGCCGGCGAGGAAGGTCAGCAGGTCGAACTCGCGGCGGGTGAGGTCCAGGACCACGCCGTCCAGTTCGGCCTGGCGGCGCAGCGGGTCTATGGCGAGGCCGCCGACCCGCAGGACCCGGGAGGGGGGTTCGGCTCCGGCGGCGGCGCGGGCACGGCGCAGCACGGCGGCCATCCGGGCGGAGAGGTGCTCGACGGAGAACGGCTTGGTGAGGTAGTCGTCCGCGCCGTCGTTGAGCAGCCGGACGATCTCCGCCTCGTCGTCGCGGGCCGTGGCGATGATCACGGGTACGTCGGTGATGCCGCGCAGCATCTTGAGCGCCTCGGACCCGTCCAGGTCGGGCAGTCCGAGGTCCAGGATGACCACGTCGAAGCGGTGGTGCGCGACCTCGCGCAGGGCCTCCAGGGCCGTGCCGACGCTGCGCACGGTGTGCGAGGCCTCGGTCAGGTGCCGGATGAGGGCGGAACGTACGAACTGGTCGTCCTCGACCACGAGCACACTTGCCATGGGCGGCACCGTAGTCCATCCGGAGGACTCACCGGGGTGTCGGGCCGGTCTTGTGACGCGTGGTGCAGTATGTGCCCTGATGCAAAGAGGAATTGTTCATGCCATGGCCTGGACGCTGGCGACCGGGGCGGCGGTGACGCTGTCCTGGTGGGGCGTGCACACCGTCATGTCGGGCACGGCCTACGATCCGCCGCTGGCGGTGCCGCTGGCCACCCAGCCGCTGTCCTCCTCGACGCAGCAGGCGCGGCAGAGCGGCCAGGGCGGTGCGGAGCAGTCCCCGTCGGCGTCCCCGGAGGGCTCCCCCTCCGCCACGCCGACACCGTCCGCGTCACCGAGCGGAAGCTCCTCGGGCAAGCCGTCCTCGAAGCCGCCCGCCTCCCCCCGTGGCGACGAGCGGGGGGAGGGTCAGGACGCGGGCAAGGTCCAGGCGTACCCGGTCTCCGGCGGCCGGGTCGTCTTCTCGCTGGGTACGTCCTCGGCCGAGCTGGTCTCGGCGACGCCGGCGGCAGGCTGGCGGATGCAGGTGTGGAAGCAGGACTTCTGGATCCGGGTGACCTTCACCCGGGAGGGCCGTGAGGTGTCGGTCTTCTGCACCTGGCACGACCACCCGCCGATGGTGGAGATCGTCGACCCCTGATCAGGCGGGAACCGTCCCTACCAGCACGAACTCGTTGTACGGGAAGACCCGGCCCATGGAGCGGGGGAAGGGGAAGGAGTACGTGCGCCGGACGGCTATCCCGGCCTTGCCGGCGTGGCCGCGCAGCTCCTCGAAGCCGACCCAGCGGATGTGGGTGGCGTCCGAGCGGAAGCCGACCTCCTGCGGGGTGATCATGACGACCGAGCCGCCCGGCTTCACCAGGGGGAGGTACTCCTCCAGCAGGTTGCCCGCGGTCTCCTCGTCGACGTGCTCCAGCACGTGCGCGACCAGCAGGCTGTCGAAGGACCCGGGGCCGCAGTCGGCCGCCTCGGCCAGCTCGGCGGGGGTGTAGGCGTTCAGGCCGCGCTCCCGGCAGGTCTGCACGGAGTGCGGGTTGTGGTCCACGCCGACGCTGTCGGGTCCGCAGTTGAGGAGGTTGCGCCCCAGACCGCAGCCGATGTCGAGGACCCGGCCCAGGTTCAGCCGCTGCAGGTTCCACCGGTAGGGGGCCTGCGTGGGCACGAACCGCTTGATACCCGACTGCTCGAGGCGGGCGAGCCGCCGGGTGTAGTCCGAACCGGCGGTGCTCGGCGTGCTCGGGTTGGGAACACCGGGGGTTGCGGGAAAATCAGACATTACTCAGCCGTCTCCTGAACGCTGCATAGAAGGGCAGCCCTCCTAGGGGCTCTCAGGCTACGCAGGGTGGCCGCTCACCGGGAGCCCCCTCCCCGATCTTTATCACCGAGGAGCAGTTCCCGCGGGGGAAATCCCCTGTGATTTTGGCGACCGGCCGGGATTTCAACGGAAGACCGAGGGCGGTGGCTCGGGTGAAGCGACCGCCGAGGCGTCCCCGACCGGGGCCGCGCCGCCCGCGAAGTCCGCCAGCGCCCGGCCGTGCTCGACCCGTCCGGGGTGCGGATCGCTCGCGACCCGGCGGGTGAACTCCGCGACCGGGATCTCACGGTCCGAGGCCACCAGCACGGCGTTACCGAAACGTTTCCCCCGCCAGACCACCGGGTCCGCGGCGAGCGCCAGCTCCGCGAACCGGGACGCGGCCGTCGCGATCTGGCCCCGCAGGTGCGCCAGCGGCGGCCCGTCCGCCAGATTGGCCACGTACCACCCGGTGGGCGACAGGGCCCGGCGTACGTCGTCCAGGAACTCGGTGCTCGTCAGGTGCGCCGGGGTGCGCGCACCGCTGAACACGTCCGCGACCACCAGGTCCGCCCAGCCGTCCGGCACCTTGGCCAGACCGGCCCGGGCGTCCACCGCCCGGACCCGGACCCGCGCCTGCGGATCCAGCGGCAGGTGCTCCCGTACGAAGGCCACGAGCGCGGCGTCGATCTCCACGACCTGCTGGGTGGAACGCGGGCGGGACGCGGCCGTGTACCGGGCCAGGGTGAAGGCGCCGCCGCCCAGGTGCACCACGTTCAGGGGCTGCCGGGCCGGCGCGACGAGGTCGATGAGGTGGCCGATCCGCCGCTGGTAGGCGAAGTCCAGGTACGACGGGTCGTCCAGGTCCACGTGCGACTGCGGGGCCCCGTCGAGCAGCAGGGTCCAGGCGCGGGACCGCTCCCGGTCCGGCTCCAGCTCCGCCAGACCGCCGCCCACCTGCCCGGCGACCGCCTCCGCGCCACCGCGCTGCCTGCCTCTGTTCCTGTCCTTGCCCGCCACCACACCATTGTGCGGGTCGGCGGGCGGGGACGTTTCAGCGGCAGTTGTCCGCGGCCTCGATCAGCCGGGCCGCCTCGCCGAGCGCCGCCCGCAGCACCTCCGGATCGGTGACCGGCCCCACCGCCTCCGGCGGCAGCAGCCAGCCGGTGGCTCCCGCGGCGGGCAAGACGGCGTCCCCGAAGCGCATCCCCCGGCCGTCGGTCTGCGTGCACGCGCTGCCCGGCAGGTCCCAGGCGTCGGCCGTGCCGGGCGGGACGAGGAAACCGAGGGTGTCGCCCGAGCCGTCGTGCAGGACGGGTCCGACCGGGCCGGTCCTGTCGGCCCCGCGACGGATGATGTCCACGGCCTCCAGCCCCTGCCGCGCGGGCACGGTCACCAGGTCGAGGTCCAGGCCCGGGGCCGCGCAGGGCTCGGGTGCGGTGTTCGTAGCAGTGGTCTCCACGCCGGCCTCCAACAAGGGGAACCCTCCTCGATCCGTGTCCGCATGGGTTCAACGCACGGGGACGTCAACAGGTTCGGCACCAAGACGCCGCAAAGGATGGCAGTTCATGGCGGATCGCGGGTGAGATATCCCTTTTGTAGCCAAACATCGTGTGTACGTCCCCTCGCTGGCGGTACGTTCATGCGCGCCGGGCCCCGCACCACCAGCCACAGCACCGGCGCTGCGCTCCTCGCCAGAGAGGTCACGTCCATGGCGGCGTTCCCCCACTCACCCAACTCCACCTTCCGGCTGCTGCGGGGAAAGCAGTCGCCGGCCGAGTTCGCGGCGCAGGTGCGCCGCGCGGCGAGGGAAATCGGAGAAACGGTTTCCTGCGACGCCCGCTACGTCGGCCGGGTCGAATCCGGCGAGATCCGCTGCCCCAACTACGCCTACGAGCGGGTCTTCCTCCACATGTTCCCCGGCCGCACCCTGGCCGACCTGGGCTTCTCCCCCCGCGAAACCGTCCGCGGCCGGTCCGCGCAGCGCGGCCCCTGCACCGTCCCCACCCCCCGTTCCCCTACCAGTGCCAAGGAGAGCGACGTGCTGCGTCGCGCGTTCATGGCGGGCGGCTCCGCGACCGTGGCGGCCGCGACGCTCGGCCTCACCCTGCTCGGCGACAGCCGACGGCTCCCCTCCCGGCCCGGCGAGACCGAGGCCGCCGCCGTCGAGGACGCGGTACGCCGGATCCGCCTGCTGGACGACCGGCACGGCGCCGACGCCCTCTACCGCAAGGCGTCCGAACCGCTGCGCACCGCCTACGCGCTGCTCGACGCGGGCGCCACCCGGCAGTCCACCGACGACAGGCTCCACTCCGGCGCCGGCGAACTCGCCGTCTCCGTCGGCTGGCTGGCCCACGACTCCGGCCGCTTCGACGACGCCCGCTCCCACTACGCCGAAGCCCTCGCGACGGCGCGGGTCGCGCGGGACGCGCACCTGGAGGCGCACGCCTTCAGCAACATGTCCTTCCTGGCCCGGGACTGCGGCCGCCCCCGCGAGGCGGTACGGGCGGCCCAGGCGGGCAGCCGCGCCGCCGCCACCCTCGGCTCCCCGCGCCTGCTGTCCCTCCTCGCGCTGCGGGAGGCCGGCGGCTGGGCGGGGCTCGGCGACCGCAAGGCCTGCGAGGAGGCGCTGACCCGCGCCCACCAGGAGTTCTCCCGGGGCACCGCCGATGCCGACCCCGAGTGGATGTCCTTCTTCGGCGAGGCCGAACGGGAGTCGCTGGAGGCCCGCTGCTGGGCGGCGCTCGGCGAACACGCCCGCGCGGCCCGGCACGCGCGGCGCGCCGCCGACCTCCAGGACCCGCACTTCGCCCGCAACGTCGCGCTCTACACCGCCGAACTGGCCGGTGACCTGGCCCGCGCGAACGCCCCCGACGAGGCCGCGTGGGCGGGCGGGCGGGTGCTGGACCTCCTCGGCGAGGAGGTCCAGTCCACGCGGATCCGCACGATACTGGCGGACACGGCCGGAGCCCTGGTCCCCCACCAGCGCTCCCCCCGGGTCGGGGCATTCCTGTCCCGCCTGTGACCTGCCGTCGGCTTGGCCGGGTTGGGCTTGGCTGCGCCGGGTCGGTGTTCTGCCTGTGGGGCGGTGTCGTGGTGCGGCCGGGCCGTGGGGGGTGTGGGGTGGGGCCCCGGTGGAGTATCTCCTCGGCCGGGTCGCTGCGCACTGGGCGTCGGCGGGGCGGGTTTGGCTCCGCCGGGTCGGTGTTCTGTCTGTGGGGCGGTGTCGTGGTGCGGCCGGGCCGTGGGGGGTGTGGGGTGGGGCCCCGGTGGAGTGTCTCCTCGGCTCGGCGCGTGCGGGTGGGTCGGCCTGAGACGGGGTGGTCGCGCGCTCGTCCTGCGGGGACACTCCACCGCGTCCCCACCCCACGGCCCGTGCTTCGACACCACCGGACCGACCCCCTGGCCGTACGACGTCCGGTTGTGCTGTCGGTGCGGGGACGGGGAGGGGTGTCCCCGCAGGACGAGCGTGCAACCACCTCGCACGGGACGAACCCCGCCGCACGCGCGAGCCGAGGAGACACCCCTCACCGGCCCCGCACCCCACCCGCACAGGAACGCATCGACCCCGCATGCTCGCGATCCGGGCCCCGCGGGACCGCCCGGATCTGCGACCCCCCGCGGGAGCGGGACCGCCCGGATCTGTTACCCCCGCGGGAGCGGATCGGCGTCGAGGTGGCCCGTGTCGTTCCAGCGTTCCAGGGCCGGGGCTCCGTACGCCCAGCCCAGGACCGACAGGGAGGTCGGTTCCAGGCGGATGCGGGCCCCGAAGGAGGCCTCGAAGCCGAGCCAGCGCGCGGCCAGCGTCCGCAGGATGTGCCCGTGCGCGAACACCAGCACGTCGCGCTCCCCGGAGCGGGCCCAGGCGACCACCTCGTCCGCGCGCGCGGCGACGTCGGCGACGGATTCGCCGCCGGGGACGCCGTCGCGCCAGATCAGCCAGCCGGGCCGGACGGCCTGGATCTCGGCCGGGGTCATGCCCTCGTAGTCGCCGTAGTCCCACTCCAGCAGCGCGTCCCACGGCTCGGCCCGGACCCCGAAGCCCGCCAGCTCGCAGCTCTCGCTCGCGCGCAGCAGCGGGCTGGTGCGCACCTCCAGGCCGGGCAGGCCCTGCCACGGGTCGCGGGCCAGGCGTTCGCCGAGCAGTTTCGCGCCCTGCCTGCCCTCCTCCAGCAGCGGCACGTCCGTGCGTCCGGTGTGCTTGCCGAGCTTGGACCACGCCGTCTGGCCGTGGCGGGCCAGCAGGATGCGGGGGGCCATGCGAATCTCCCGATCGGTGCATGATTGTGCGTTTTTACGATGGTTTTCTCGTCCGTCCATCATCCATCACGCCGATGGTGGGCCGTCCCGCGCGGCCCTCCGTTTCCGCGCTCCGACCACGATTGTCAGTGGCGGATGGGACACTTCCGCGGGTGAGCTCTTACCCGCCCAGCAGCCCCGCGCAGCCGACCACGCTGCGGCAGCGGCTCGCCGGTCTGCGCGGCCCCGCCGTGCCGCCCCGCCCGCTCGACGCTCGGGCGCTGGCGGCCCTCGCCGCCAATCCCGGGTGCGGCAGACGCGCCCTGCTCGACGGTGCCGGAGTGGACAAGAACGCCCTGGCCACGGCGCTCGGTTCGCCCGCCGCCTTCGGTCAGTCGCAGTTCGCGATCGTCCGGGGGAACTCCTTCGAGGCGAAGGTCAAGGGCGACGGCGGGGCGGAGCTGCTGCGGCTGGTGCACGCGCGGCTGGATCCCGGCGCCGAACGGCCCGCCGCCGGGGCACGTGTTCCGGATCTGACGGCCGCGGGGCCCGAGGGGCGGGCCGCCCGGACGGCGCTGGCCCTGCGCGAGGCGACGGCCGCCGGGCGGGAGAGCGGCGCCTGGACGCTGCTGGACCATCCCATGCTGGCGCTGGAGGTGGCGGGTTCGCCCGCCTATCTGGAGCCGGACGCCGTCGTCGTGCATCCCGACGGCCGCTGGACCGTGGTGGAGATCAAGTCGTTCCCGATGATCGACGGCGCGGCCGACGCGGCGAAGGTGGGCGCCGCAGCCCGCCAGGCCGCCGTCTACGTGCTGGCCCTGGAGCGGACCGCGGAGAAGCTGGACGGCGCCCTGGTCGGGCACACCGTGCTGCTGGTCTGCCCCAAGGACTTCTCGAACCTGCCGACGGCCGCCCCGGTCGACGTCCGCCGCGAGCGCGCGGTGACGCGGCGGCAGCTGGCGCGGCTGACCCGGGTCGAGGAGCTGGCCGCGGCGCTGCCCGAGGGGCTGACCTTCGATCCGGAGCGGACGGCGGAGGAGCTGGCGGAGGCGGTGTCCGCGGTGGACGCCTCCTACGCCCCCGAGTGCCTGGCCGCCTGCGAGCTGGCCTTCCACTGCCGTGAGCGGGCCCGGGCCGCGGACCGGGTGACGGCGCTGGGCCGTTCGGTCCGGGGCGAGCTGGGGTCGCTGACCACGGTCGAGGAGGCCCTGGCGGCGGCCGCGGGGGGCGGCTGCGCCGACGATCCGACCGCGGTGGCCCTGCACCGCGCCGCCCGGCTGCGCGCCGAGGCCCTGGCCGAGGCCGCGGAGAGGCCGCCGTACGACGTTCCGGAGAGCCCCGAATGCCCCTGCTGAGCACCCTGGCCCGGCTGGAGGCCGTCCGTGCGGGGCGGGCGCAGCCGCTCGCGACCGTGCGGCACCGCCACCTGAGCGACAACCCGATGGTCCTCGTCCCGCTGACGACGGCCGGTGAGGCCGGTGCCCCGCTGGGGGCGCTGGTCGGCACGGACCGGCACGAGCCGCGGGTGTTCGTGATACCGCAGCCCCGCGACCGGGACCTGCGCTGGGCATTCCTGGCGGACCTCGCGGTGCACGTGCTGGCCCACATCGACGCGTACGCGGACGTGGTGGAGCCCGCCGAGCGCAGCGAGACCGATCCGGAGACGGGCAAGCGGGTCAAGGTCGAGACGGAGCTGTGCGTGGACGCGCCGCAGCTGATCGTGCCGAGCCGGGCGGGCATCGACTACGTGCGGCTGCTGGGCCGGTCTATGCGGTTCCGGCGGACCGCCGAGGAGGATCCGGACAATCCGTTCCCGGCGCCGTCCCGGGTGCCGATGCTGGGGCGCTGGTTCACGCACCTCGCGGAGCGTTCGCGGGTGCCCGGGTCGTCGATGCTGCTGGCGGCGACGGACCTGCTGTCGCGGCACTGGGCGACGGGCCAGAGCAATCTGGAGGACCAGCACCTGGGCGCGCTGCTGGGGTGGATCGACCCGCCGGAGGGCCGGTCGGGTGCGGAGGCGGCGCTGCGGGCGGAGCTGGGGCGGGACGCGGCGGGCCAGTTGCTGTGTCCGCCCGCGGGGCCGGCGACCGATCCGGCGTTCGACAACGGGCTGCTGGCTCCGGCGATCGGCCGGTACGACGCGGCGCGCGCGGCGCTGGCGGCCGGGCCCGGGGAGGACGACCGCGAGGTGCGCGCGGCCGAGCGGGCGGTGCGCCGACTGGTCGTGGAGCAGATGTCGAGCACGTGGTGGAGCACGTGGGAGGCGATCGACCTGGTGCGGGCGTTGCCGCCGGGCGAGCGGACGGAGGAGCGCTGGACGCGGGACCGCTGGTCGTACACGGGCCACCGGGACCGCGTACGGGCGGGTGAGCCGCCGCAGCCGCGCCGGGACGACGCGGTGACGGCGGCGCAGAAGCTGGCCACGCGGGAGACCGAGCAGGTGCGGCTCGACGCGCAGGAGGCGCTGGACGATCCGCTGGTGATGGCGGGCCGCCGGATGGCGGGCGAGGCGTTCGCGGGCGAGGTCACCGAGGTGGTGATGGAGTGGACGGAGTCGAAGCGGCCGAGTCCGCGGCCGCTGGTGACGGTGGTGACGGAGGACGTGCCGCAGCTCGCGGACGGGGGCGGCACGAAGGTGTTCCGCTCACTGGACGGGCGGCCGCAGAGCGCGCAGTTCGTCCGTTTCGAGGAGGGCGGCCGGGTGGTGCTGCGGCTCCTCGACAAGATGGGGCGCGGCCGGGATCCCGAGCCCGGTTCGGTTCCGGAGAAGGGCGACCGGGTGTGCTGGACGCTCTTCGAGCACGATGCGCGCGGTGGCCCCCGGCTGCCCGATCCCGAGCAGACGCCGTGGACCCACGGCGGGCCTCCGGGGTCCGTGAGCGCCGTTCACCTGCCCGACGCCGTCACCGACGAGGACCTGCTGTGACCGCACCCGCCGCCTTCGACCCGGGGGCCGCGGCCGCCCGGGCGACCGCCGCGATCCTGGACGACACCCTGCACGGCGCCGAGCGGGGGGTGGTGGTGGATTCCCCGCCGGGTGCCGGCAAGTCGACGCTGGTGGTGCGCGCGGCCCGGGAGCTGGCCGCGGCCGGCCGCCGGCTGATGGTGGTGGCGCAGACGAACGCGCAGGTCGACGACCTGGTGCTGCGGCTGGCGGACAAGGATCCGGAGCTGAAGGTCGGGCGGCTGCACAGCAGTGAGGGGGATGCCTACGATCCGGCGTTGCGGGAGCTGGCGTCGGTGACCCTGTCGGCGAAGCCGGGGGATCTGGCGGAGCTGCCGATCACCATTTCGACGGCGGCGAAGTGGGCGTACGTCAAGGACGTCGAGCCGTGGGAGCACGCGATCGTCGACGAGGCGTACCAGATGCGCTCGGACGCGCTGCTGGCGGTGGCCGGGCTGTTCGAGCGGGCGCTGTTCGTGGGCGATCCGGGGCAGTTGGACCCCTTCAGCGTGGTCGGGGCGGAGCAGTGGGCGGGGCTGTCCTACGACCCTTCGGCCTCGGCGGTGAGCACGCTGCTGGCGCACAATCCGCAGTTGCCGCAGCACCGGCTGCCGGTGTCGTGGCGGCTTCCGGCGACGGCCGCGCCGCTGGTGTCGCGGGCGTTCTACCCGTACACGCAGTTCCGCAGCGGTACGGGGCCGGGCGAGCGGCGGCTGGCGTTCGGGGTCGCCTCGGACGGGTCGGGGCCCGACCGGGTGCTGGACGAGGCCGCCGAGGCGGGCTGGGGTCTGCTGGAGCTGCCGGCGCGGCACACGCCGCGGACGGATCCGGAGGCGGTCGCGGCGGTGGCGGCGGTGGTGCGCCGGGCGCTGGACCGGGGGGCGGTGGCCTCGGACGAGCAGTCCGCGGTGCCGGTGGCGCTGACGGCCGACCGGATCGCGGTGGGCACCGCGCACCGCGACCAGGCGGCGGCGATCCGTGCGGCGCTGGTGGCGCTGGGGGTCACGGGCGTGACGGTGGACACCGCGAACCGGCTGCAGGGGCGGGAGTACGACCTGACGGTGGTCCTGCACCCGCTGTCGGGGCGCCCGGACGCCACGGCCTTCCACCTGGAGACGGGCCGGCTGTGCGTGCTGGCGTCGCGGCACCGGCACGCGTGCGTGGTGGTGGCCCGGGCGGGGATCGCGGAGCTGCTGGACGACCATCCGTCGACGGAGCCGGTGCAGTTGGGGGTGACGGTGAAGTTCCCGGACGGCTGGGAGGCGAACCACTCGGTGCTGGCGCACCTGGCGGAGCACCGGGTGTCCTGGCGGCCCTGACGGGGCCGGGGCGGGCCCTACGCCTTGCGGCGGGCGCCGAGGCGTTCGCGCAGGACCTCGCCCACCTCGGCGAGGGTCCGCAGCTGTTCCGGGGTGAGGGCGTCCACCAGGTGGCGGCGGACGGATTCCACGTGGAGCGGGGCGGCGCCGGTGATCGTGGCGACGCCCGCCGCGGTGAGGACCACCTCGGCGCCGCGGCCGTCGGTGGCCACCTCCTCGCGGCGGACGATCCCGCGCTGTTCCATGCGGGTGAGCTGGTGGGAGAGCCTGCTGCGGGACCAGCGCATCAGTTCGGCCAGTGCGCTGATGCGCATGCGGTGGCCTTCCGTGGAGCCGAGCACCGAGAGCACGTCGTAGTCGGCTTCGGAGAGTCCGCTGTCCCGGTTGAGGTCACGTGCGATCTCGGCGTTGACCAGGGGGAACATCCTCCGCCACGCGTACCAGGCGTCCTGCTCGGACTCGGTGAGCCAGCGGGGCTCCGGTGCGGGGGTCATGCCGTCCACTCTAGCCAGGTCGATGACACATCACCTATGTGGTTGACACGTCACCCATGTCCGGCTTCTATTAGGTGACACATCAACCATCATCCGACCGGGAGTCGCACCATGACCCGCCTGCACGTCATCTCCGCCGCCACCCGCCCCACCTCCTCCGGCCGCCCCCTCGCCCACTGGGTCACCGAGCAGGCCCGCGAACACGGCGGCTTCGACGTCACCCCCGTCGACCTCGCCGAGATCGCCCTGCCCTTCCTGGACGAGCCCGAGTACGCCTCCACCGGCAACTACGCCCACCAGCACACCCGCGACTGGAGCGCCCTGGTCGACTCCGCCGACGCCTTCCTCTTCGTCATGCCGATGTACAACGGCGGCTTCACCGCTCCCTTCAAGAACGCCATCGACTTCCTCTACAACGAGTGGAAGGGCAAGCCGGTCGGCATCGTCAGCTACAGCGCCGGCCCCACCGGCGGCGCCCCGGCCGCCGAGATGCTGCTCCCGGTCCTCACCCGCCTCGGCATGCTGCCCGCGGACCGCTCCGTCGCCGTCCCGGGCATCCCGAAGCTGATCGGGGCCGAGGGCTTCGAGGCCCCCGGGACGCTCGCGGGCGAGCTGGCCGGCGTCCTCGACGACGTCGCCGCGCTGGCCGCGCAGCGGGCCGCGCAGGCCGTCACCGTCTGACCCCGGGCCCGCTGACAGCACACGGCGCGCGGTCCCGCACGGCAGCGCGCCGACCCCGTGCCACCAGAGGGGCGAAGCCCGCCTGACGGCCGGTCAGCGCACCCCCGGACCGTGGCCGGAACCCGCCGCGCGGGGCCCCGGTCGGTCACCTGCTCGACTCCCCCGCCACCGGACCCGTCCTCCTGCTCCTGCACCTCACCGGCCGTACGCCTGTTCCAGACCGTCGGGGTGCGCACTTGCGCGGCGTTGGACAATGGACGGTGGCCCGGCAGGATTTCGCACCCAGCAGGAGGACAGGCATGGCAGAGCCCGAGCGGACCGAACGGCGGCTGCGGCCGGCGCCGCTGCTCTTCGAACCCGCGGAGGCCACGGCGGATCCGGAGCACTTCTTCGACCTGGAGTCGATCGAGGATCCCCGCGAGCTGCTGGCCCGCGCGACCGAGCTGACGCTGGCGTTCCGGGCGGCGCAGGAGCGTGCCGTGGAGTTCCAGGCCCTGGCGGCGGCCCAGCTGGCGGATCCGCGCCGGTTCGACCGGCTCTCCCCGGCTGCGATCGCCGAGCAGGCGGAGTGGACCGAGGACTACACCCGCCGCATGATCGAGTTCGGCGAGTCCCTGCAGCGCGGCCGCGCGGACTACGCCTAGGCCACGGCCCGGGGCTCCCGCCGGGACCGCGGACCGGCATATGCGGAGCGCAAGATACTCCCGTGCGCCCCGCCCTGTCCCGGTTTTCGGTAACTCCCGGGGTTCGGTCCGCTACGGCGGGTAGACCTTGGCATATGACGACGCTGACGACGGCTTCCGGTTGCCCCACCCTCGACGCGCGTTCCGCGCGCACGCGCACCGCCCCCGCCACACACGTCACCCCGCAGGGCGCCGCCTGGCTGGCCTCCGCCTCCGCCCGCCCGCACGGCACGCTGGCGCTCTGGCAGGCCCGGCCCGGCCTGCCGGCCACGCTCCCCTGCGGGGTCGCCTTCGACGTCGTCAACGTCCCGCTCGTCCCCGGACGGCGGATCCTGGACCTGCTGCGCACCGAGGGGCCCGGATCGGGGCCGGTGGCCGTGCACCGCGGCCGCATGCTGCTCTTCACGGCCCCCGGCACCGCCCACCGGCTGCCCGCGCTGCTGGCGTGGGAGGAGTGGGGCGCCTCCCGGAGCGCCCCGGCGCCGCTGTGCCACGGACGCGGCGACGCCGTGACCGTCCCGCCGCTGTCCGCCGCCCCCGCCTCCTCCCGGTGGGTCGTGGCCCCGGAGGCGCGGGAGCCCTGGCTTCCCGGGCCCGAGGCCCTGCTCTGGGCCTTCGTACGGGCCGCCCGCACCGCCGCACCGACCGGACCTGGGGATATCGATTTTTCGTTCCGCCGATCCTCCTGCTAATGTCTTCCTCGTCAGCAAGCGCCGCTAGCTCAGTTGGTTAGAGCAGCTGACTCTTAATCAGCGGGTCCGGGGTTCGAGTCCCTGGCGGCGCACAGACGGAAGAAGGCCCCCACGCGAGTGGGGGCCTTCTTCGTGTTCCGGGCTTGCTAGGTCGTGATCTTCACCGTGTACGCGCCGGACCGGGTCCGGTCCGCCACCTCGATGGTGATCCGCTCCCCCGGAACGGTGAAGGTCTCGCCGACCTCCAGCGGCGCGTCCGCGAGCGGCGGGTACACCGAGCGGTCCCAGCAGGCCTCGGTCTGCGGGTGACCGTCCAGGACCTCGATCGGGCCGCCGCCGGACGCCGCCTCGTTGCGGACCCGGTAGACGAGCACCCCCTCGGTGCAGGTGTCGCCGTCGTTGCCGGCGGAACCGCGTGCCTCGACGGCGATGACGCTTCCGGGGCCCGTGCGGACCACCGCGAGCCGGGTGCCGCCGGTGCCGCCGTCGGGCGGGGCCTGGCCGAGCGGCTGGAGGGTGTGCAGCGAGGACCCCGACTGCACGCAGTCCACCTGGGAGGCGTCCAGCCAGCCCAGCTTCCACTTGTGCCAGGCGAAGAGGTCGGGCGCCATGCCGAACTGGCTGCCCATGACGTCCCAGTCGCCGACGTAGGTGTCCCAGTCGCCCTTGCCGTCCGTGGGCCGGTGGTAGAGGTCGGGCAGGTCGAAGACGTGCCCGGTCTCGTGCGCCAGGACGTTGCGGTCGGGCGGGTGGCGCTCGAAGACGGTGACGATGCGCCGCAGCTCCGCGCCGTCCGCGACGATCGGCCGGTCGAAGTTGACGACCTTCGTGGCGTCGGAGTCCACACCGGGCGCGTCGGGATCCGCGACGAAGTAGACGACGTCGTACTTGCCGAAGTCGACCCGGGCGTCGGCGGCGGCGACCGCGTCGCGCAGGTAGGCCGCCCGGTCCGCCGGGGCCCAGTCCCGCTTTATGCCGTAGGCGGTGGACGGCCGGGGCATCCGGATCCACTCCTTCTGCGGGTGCGGGACGAGCTTGAACCGGCCGTACGAGGCCTGCTCGAAGAAGGTGCTGGTGGAGGGGAAGTAGTCGGCCGTGAGGGTCTTGACGGGGAGGGTGGCGGAGTGGTCGGGGAAGGAGAGGAAGACCATGACCGCGTTCAGCGTGCGCACGGGCTTGGGGTAGGCGCCGTTCCAGCTGTCCAGCCCCAGCGAGTGGTGCGCCGCCGTACGCGTCAGCGCGCACGGCGTGGCTCCGGGGTCGGCCACCGCGGGACCCGCCACGAGCGACATCGCGGCGAGCGCCGTCAGGGAGGTCAGTGCCGCACCGGTACTTCGGGCGCGAGAGCGGTCCACTCCCCCGGGTGTCTGCTGTCGCGTCACATCGACCTCCGGTGGTGGATTCGTTCCTGTTTAGCCACCTTGAGGCGATTGTCTGATGAATGCCCTGTTCCGGTGCCCCACACGAGTGAGCGGCATGGCAAGCCGGTGACCCCCGCGGTTCACGCCACTGCCTACAGAACGTCACGACCGATCACCTGAGATCAGGAGGGGTCGGATCCCGTTCAGAGTCGCGCAGAAACGATCGACCCGGTCGCGACCGACGTTCCGTCATCACGCCGAACCTCACCGTGCTCCACGGTGACGCCGCTGGATAGAGCCTCCCGACAGCCTCTATGATCGGCACACTTTCCTGCACGGACACTCACGAACACGGCGGGGCCCACGGTGAGCGGAACCTCAGAAGGAACCGGTTCGGCGGCCGACGGCACCCGATCGGCCATCACACAGCGTCACATGACGGTGCCGCCAGTGCCGTCCACCCCGGCCGTTCCGGCCATCCCCGCCGCCGCGGCCGTCCCCGGCTCCTCCGGATCCTCCGGCACGTCCGGCTCGTCGGGCACGTCCGCGTCCTCCACCGGCCCCGCCGACCGCCGCGCCGAGTCCGACCCGCGCGACTACCGGGCCGCCTTCAACGCGGCGCACCTCGCCATGGCCGTGGTCGACCGCAACGGCCTCGTGGTCACCGCGAACCAGGCCTTCGCCGGGCTCCTCGGCAGCGACCCGCACGCCCTCGTCCACCGCTGCGCCGCCGACCTGGTGGACCTGGGCGCGGAGGCCCGCACCTGGGCCGCGTACCAGGAGGTCCTGCGCGGCCGCCAGGCACGGCTGCGCTGCACCCGCCGGCTCAAGCACCCCGACGGACATTCGCTGTGGACCGAGGTGACCCTGGGGCCCGTACCGGAGACCGGGAACGTCCTGCTGTCCGTTGCCGACATCAGCGACCGGCGCGACCTCCAGGCCCGGCTGCGCCACCTCCAGATGCACGACCCCGTCACCCGGCTCCCCAACCGGGCGCTGTTCTTCGAACGGCTCTCCGGCGCCCTGGAGTCCGCCTCCTACGAGCACGGCGGCGGCACGGGCCGGATCGGCCTGTGCTACCTGGACCTGGACGGCTTCAAGGCCGTCAACGACACCCTCGGCCACCGGGTCGGCGACCGGCTGCTGACCGCCGTCGCCGCCCGGCTGACCCAGTGCGCCGACCAGTCCGGTTACGGGCGCACCGGCGGGCACCTGGTGGCCCGGCTCGGCGGCGACGAGTTCGCGCTCCTGGTGGAGGACTCCACCGGCACCGAGCAGCTCGCCGAACTGGCGCGCAGCGTCCTGACGGCGGTGCAGGAACCCTTCGACCTGGCCGGGCAGCGGCTGTCGGTCTCCGCCTCCATCGGCGTGGTCGAGCGGGCCGCCTCCGGGACCTCCGCGACCGGCCTGATGCAGGCCGCCGACACCACCCTGTACTGGGCGAAGGCGGACGGGAAGGCCCGCTGGACCCTCTTCGACCCGGAACGCAACGCGCACCGCATGACCCGGCAGGCCCTGTCCTCCACGCTCCGGCCGGCCGTGGAACGGGGCGAGTTCGCCCTGGAGTACCAGCCGCTGGTGGACCTGGAGAGCGGGGCGCTGCGCGGGGTGGAGGCCCTGGTGCGCTGGAACCACCCGCAGTTCGGCACGCTGACGCCGAATCGGTTCATCGGGATCGCGGAAGAGGACGGTTCCATCGTCCAGTTGGGGCAGTGGGTGCTGCGCACCGCCTGCCGGCAGGCACGGCGCTGGCAGATCGAGCAGCCGAGCGACGCGCCGGTCTTCGTGTCGGTGAACGTCGCCGTCCGGCAGGTGTGGGACTCGGACCTGGTGGGTGACGTCGCGGAGATCCTCGCCGAGACGGGCCTGGCGCCGCAGCTGCTGCAGCTGGAGCTGACCGAGTCGGCCGTGATGGGCTCGGCCGGGCGCCCGCTGCAGGCCCTCCAGGCGCTCAGCGACATGGGGGTGCGCATCGCGATCGACGACTTCGGCACGGGCTATTCGAACCTGGCGTACCTCAGCAGGCTCCCGGTGTCGGTGCTGAAGCTGGACGGCTCCTTCGTCAAGGGCTTCCGCTACGACGAGGGCGCGCACCCGAACCCGGCCGACGAGACCATCGTCGAGGCGCTGGTCCAGCTCGCACACCGGCTGGGCCTGACGGTGACCGCGGAGTGCGTGGAGACGGCCGGGCAGGCGGCCCGGCTGCGGCGCGTGGGCTGCGACACCGGGCAGGGCTGGCTGTACTCGCGCGCGGTCCCCCCGGACGTGATCGCCGGCATGATCGGCCGGCGTACGAAGCCCGTCGCCCAGGCGGACGTACCGGCCCCGCATCCGCCCGTCTGACGGCCGCGGCCGGCGGCCGTTCGGGAGTGTGAGATTGGCCGTCGGCGGGAACCGAACGGCCTGGCCCACTGGTCAGTTGTCCCGCCGGATCCCCCCTTGTGAAGATCGTCCTGCTGTCGCGACCGGACAGCTCTTTCGATCCGGGGGGATCCCATGAAAACGACCCGCACCGCCCTCGCCCTGACCGCCGGCGTCCTGGCACCGGCCCTGCTGCTCGCCACTCCGTCCCTGGCCACCGCCGCACCGGTCACGGCGTCGGTGAGCACGGTGATCGGCTCGGACACGGAGAACGCCGCGGCCATCGCCCGCATCCTCGCCGACCCGGCGAGCGGCAGGGGCGTGATCCGCGAGGCGAACGAGGCCCTCAGCGGCACGCCCGAGGACCGCGTCGCCTTCCTGACCACCGGCTACGCCAAGGCACAGGACGAGGACAACATGGTCGCCATCTTCCGCATCCTGCACACCAACCCGGCCACCGGACTCCAGGTCAAGCGCGAGGCGGTCGCGGCGCTCGAAGGCACCCCGGCCGACCGCGCGGCGTTCGTCGCCACCGGCTTCGCGAAGGCCCGCGACGACGACCACAAGGTCGCCATCCTGCGGATCCTGCACGCCAACCCGGTCACCGGAAAGGGCGTCAAGCGCGAGGCCAACAAGGCCCTGGACGGCACCCCGGCCGACCGTGCGGCGTTCCTCGCCACCGGGATGCGTCTGGCCCAGGCCGAGGACGACCGCGTGGACGTCGCCCGCATCCTGGCCCGTCCGGGCATCAGCGCCGCGCTGCGCGCCGCGGCCGAGAAGGCGATCGAGGGCACCCCGGAGGAGCTGCGGCACTTCATCACGGTCGGCCAGTACCAGGTCTGACCGGCCCCGCCCGCACCACGAGCCGCTTCGAGGGCCTGCCTCGAAGCGGCTCGGCGGGTCAGAGACTCCGGACGAAGGCGCCGAACGCCGCCGACCCGACCGTGAAGACGGGCCCGCCGGGGTCCTTGGAATCCCGCACGGCCACCCGGCACGGCTGCGCGGCCACCTCGACGCAGTCCCCGCCGTTGGTGCTGCTGTACGAAGCCTTGCGCCAGGCGGCGCCGTCGAGCGGGGCGCACTCGACGCAGTCGCCGCCGGTGTTCCCGCTGTAACTGGACTTACGCCACACAGCGCCCGCCGGGTTCTGGTTGCTCCGCATAACGCTCCTCCATGACCCGCGTGATCAACGCCGCCGAGTCCTCGACGGAGAGCGCGGCGGCCTGCAAGTGAGCGTAACGAAGCGCGGCTTCCCTGACCGTGTCAGGGTTGGCCGTCGTGTGGCCCGAGATGAGGTCCTCGGTGTAGACGAGGTCCGGGTCACTGTCGAATCGCATCGCGTTGAACGCCCCGATCAGACCGGCGTGTTCACCTGCCGCATTGGGCAACACCTGGATCTGCACCCACCGGTTCTCGCGGAAGCTCAGCAGGTGGGCGAGTTGCTCGCGCATCGCCTCGCGGCCGCCGATCTCCCGGTGGAGCACTCCCTCGTCGAGCACCACCCAGACCATCGGCGGCGTTTCCCGCCGCAGGATGCGGTGGCGCTCCATTCGGGCCGCGACCAGCTCTTCGAGCTTGTCCGGCAGCCCGCTCGCCAGCACGGCTCGTGCGTACGCCTCCGTCTGGAGCAGTCCGTGGACCAGTTGCGGCTGGTAGGCCGAGATGTACGCCGCCCGTGCCTCCATCTCCGCGTACGCCTGGAACCACGTCGGCAGCACGCTCCGCAGGACCAGGCCGACCAGGCGGGAGAAGTGGCCGCCCGTGTCCAGGGCGGCGTCCACCCGCTCGGAGAAGTCCCGCGTCGGGACGCGGCGGCCGTTTTCGACCATGCCGATCAGGGAGCCCGTGCAGAAGATGATCGCGCCGAGCTGCGACTGTTTCAGGCCCGCTTCCTCTCTCAGGCGGCGCAGCTCGTAGCTGTAGTAGTCCAGCGGCGAGGCGCTGGGATCGATGTCGCGGGCCAGGACCATGGAACGGCACCCCCAAGCGGGAAACGGGCTCGTGGCCGAGCGTAACGACCCCGCTACCGGCCGGTGTCCGAAATCCGGCAACCATGTCACACACCTCCGCCCCGCCCCTGGGAGAGGGGACGGGGCGGGGGCGTCGCTCGGCGCGGGGTGGGGGGAGATCAGCAGGCGCCGAGGTCCTTCCAGACACCCCATTCACCGGTGGTGCCCGGCGTCTCGTTCTGCGTCCACCACTGGGCCTTGTACTTGCGGCCGTTGTGGGAGACCTCGTTGCCGGCTGTGTAGACGGTGCCCGCGACGTACGCCGGGGTCGAGCCGCAGCCGGTCGGAGGCTGCGTGGTCGGCGGGGTCGTGGTGGGCGGGGTGGTCGTCGGCGGGGTGGTGACCGGCGGCTGCGTGGTGCCGCCCAGGGCGTCGGAGATCTGGCCCAGCAGGGTGGCGTTGTTGTCCAGGCCGAGCAGGGAGTACATCATCGCGCCGGCCAGGCCGCGCTGCTTGCCGTAGTCGACCCGGGCCTGGATGGACTTCTGGTTCAGGCCGGTGAAGAACTCGCCGTCCTTGTAGAAGTACGAGGACTTCGACTGGTCGTCCCAGAAGGTGGTCGACGCGTTGTCGACGATGCCGCCGAGCTCCTTGTAGTGCGCGATGCCCGCCTGCTGGCTGAGCGGTCGCGCGGCGGAGCCGCCGGTCGCGGTCTGGGCGAGGCCGTTGGTCGTCCCGGCCGGGACGCCCTTCCAGCCGCGGTAGTAGAACTCGTAGCCCAGGGTCAGCTTGTTGGCGGGGAAGCCGCCGGTGATGCCGTAGGCCGGGTTGCCGTCGATCCAGGAGTCGATGGCGTTGTCGATGCTGTACTTCTCGGTGCCCGGCGCGATCGGGTCGGTCGGGTCGGCCGCGGACGGGTACAGCGGGGACTGGTGGTACGTCGGCCCGTCGCCGTCCCAGGCGCCGTGCATGTCGTACGTCATGATGTTGGCGTAGTCCAAGTACTGGCCGATCTTGTCGGTCTCGATGTACTTGATCTTGTCCTGGCCGGCCGGAAGGGCCGCGGTCAGCATGTACTTCTTGCCGCCGCTGGCCGCGCCCTCGGCGTCGAGCTGCTTGCGGAACTCCTGGAGCAGCAGGGTGAAGTTCTGCTTGTCCTCGGGGCCGTAGTGGTTGCCCAGGTGGCCGCCGGAGGAGCCGGGGTACTCCCAGTCGATGTCGATGCCGTCGAAGATGCCGGCCGCGGTGCCGGCGCCGCCGAAGCCGCCCTCCACCGGGAGGTCGCCCTTGATGTACTGCTTGATGCAGGAGGCGACGAACTTCTTGCGGGAGGCGTCGGTCTTGGCCGCGTCGTGGAAGTACTTGGAGTACGTCCAGCCGCCCAGCGAGATGTTGATCTTCAGGTGGGGGTACTTGGCCTTCAGTTCCTTGAACTGGTTGAAGACGCCCACGATCGGCTGGTTCCAGGTGTCGGCGACGCCGTCCACGCTGTCGGCCGCGCTGAAGGACTTCTGGTAGTCGGCGTAGCTGTCGCCCGCGCCGTCACCGGCGTTGGGGTTGTTGTCGTCGCCCGCGGCCTTGTTCGCCTCGAAGCAGGTGAGCTCGGTGGGGTGGATGTTGCCGAACGAGTAGTTGATGATGTCCAGCTTGCTCGCTATGCCCCGGGTGTCGAGGTGCTTGGGGTAGAAGGCGTTCCCGTACACGCTCCACTGGTCGTAGTAGGCGATGCGGACGCCGCCGGTGGCCGCTCCGGCCGCGGCGTCGGCGGCCTGGGCGGTGCCGAGTCCCGCGAAGGAGGCGAGCGCTCCGGCTGCCAGCGCGGCCGTGGCGGCGGCCGCGGCGAGGGGTTTACGGATGTGCATGAACTGCCTCCGGGGGGCTGGGAGGAGAGTGCTGGAGGTTCGGGTGAGAGAAGTGATAGCGATCACTCCAGCCCCGCGTCAATGGTTCGGACCAAAGAAGGACTAGACCACTGAGGCGCCATTTCCCCAAGTCAGAGACCTGAGCGCACAGCAAGAACCGCTCGCCACCCCGGGTGACGAGCGGTTTAAGGCTGCCTTGAGACACGCTCCCGCAAGGTTTTGGCAATGAACCAGCCAAACCCCGTTCTTGCGCGGTCAGTCGGCGGCGGGGGCCTCCACGGGCATCCCGTACGCGTCCGCGACGAGCTCGTAGGACCGCAGCCGGGCCGCCCCGCCGTGGGCGTTGGCGGTCAGCATCAGCTCGTCCGCGCCGGTGCGCTTGGCGAGGGCGTCGAGCCCGTCGGCGACCGCGCCGGGCGTGCCGTGGACGACGTTGGCGAGCCAGCCGTCGACGAACTCCCGCTCCAGCGGGGTGTACGGGTACGCCGCCGCCTCCTCGGGCGTGGGCACCAGGCCCGGCCGCCCGGTGCGCAGCCGCAGCATCGACAGCGCGCCGGTGAGCACCTGGGCGCGGGCCTCCTCGTCGGTGTCGGCGGCGAGGGCCGAGACCCCGATCACGGCGTACGGGGCGTCCAGCACCGCCGAGGGCCGGAAGCTCTCCCGGTACAGGTCGAGCGCGGGGAGGGTCCCGGCCGCGGAGAAGTGGTGGGCGTAGGCGAAGGGCAGGCCGAGTTCGCCGGCGAGCCGGGCGCTGAAGCCGGAGGAGCCGAGCAGCCACAGCTGCGGCCGCCCGGTGGGGCCCTGCACCGGGCCGGGCACGGCGTGCACGCGGGCGTACGGGTGCCCGTCGGGGAAGTCGTCGTCGAGGAAGCGGGTCAGCTCCATCAGCCGCCGGGGGAAGTCGTCGGCGGCCTCGTCCGGCCGCCCGGGACCGCGCAGGGCCGCGGCCGTGCGGCCGTCGGTGCCCGGGGCCCGGCCCAGACCGAGGTCTACGCGGCCCGGGGCGAACGCCTCCAGGGTGCCGAACTGCTCGGCGACGGCGAGCGGGGCGTGGTTGGGCAGCATCACGCCGCCCGAGCCGAGCCGGATGCGGGAGGTGTGTGCGGCGAGGTGCGCCAGGATCACGGCCGGCGAGGAGCTGGCGACGCCGGGCATGGAGTGGTGCTCGGCGACCCAGTGGCGGTGGTAGCCGCGGGATTCCGCAAGGCGGGATATGGCCACGCTGGTGCGCAGGGATTCGTGCGCGGTGCTGCCGGCGCCGACGGTGGCGAGGTCGAGGACGGAGAGCGGTACGGGTGCGCGGCCGAGCGCGGTACCGCGGATACCGTGGGCGTCGCCGCTCCCGGCCCCGGCCGCGCGTCCGTCCCGTCGTGGCCGGTTCGCGTCCCCGGTGTCACTCATCGTCGCTCCCGTCTCGTGCTCCACGTCCGTACGGGCCGTGCGGCACCGTACGAAGAACTCGAACCGTGGGGAGGCGCCGGGCATTCCCGGCAGAGCCGGACAGTGAGCTTGACCACGGCATATGCCAGAGGGGTAGATGGAGGAAGACGGACGCGATCGAGCCGCCAATCTCCTCAACAGGCGCTCCACAGGGGCCCCTTGGTGGCTATCGTGGTAGGGCAAGCGGTAACAACCTGCTAGGGGGAAACCGTGGCGCTGAAGCCCGAGCCGACCGCGCCGTTCCACTCGGTGCAGTACGCACTGCGCGTACTCGAAACGATCGCGCGGCACACCGGCGGTGTGACCGACGCGCAGATCGCGCGTGAGACCGGCCTGCCCGCAGTCCACCTCTCCCCGATGCTGCTCATGCTGCGCCGCGAGGGCTACGTCCTGCAGGTGGCGGACGGCGCGTACGCCATAGGGGACTCCCTCGTCCTGCTCGGCTCCGGCACCGACCGCCAGCAGGCCCTGACCGACAAGCTCCAGGAGACCCTCGACCGGCTGCGCGACTCCGTCGGCGCGGCCGTGTACATCAGCCGGTACGTGGACGGCGAAGTGAAGATCACGCAGTTCGCGGACAGCCCGCGCACGCCGAAGGTCCACGAGTGGGTCGACTTCCGCTCCGCGGCCCACGCCAGCGCCGTCGGCAAGTGCCTGCTCACGCAGCTCGACCTGAACGGACGGCGCGACCACCTGTCCCGGCACAAGATCGCCCGGCTCACGTCGAAGACGATCGTGAACGAGCGGATCCTCTTCTCCAAGCTCGACGCCCAGCCCGCCACCGTGCCCACGCTGGACCTCCAGGAGTACGCCGTCGGCACGGTCTGCGCGGCGGTCCCGATCACCGCGGGCGCCGCGGTGGGCTGCCTGGCCCTGTCGATGCCGGTCGAACACGCGCACCGGCTGCGGGCCGCGGCCGACACCCTGAACCGGAAGGCGGCGCCGCTCCTGCTGTCGCTCACCCTCTAGAACCCCGTCGGCCCCTGCCAGGGCGCAGCCGGAGGGACGGCCCGGAGGCTTCGGCGGACAGGCCGGAAAACACTTCGGGCGGTTCCCGGTGAACCGGAAACCGCCCGAAGGACAGGTGCGCCGCCAGGGACTCGAACCCCGGACCCGCTGATTAAGAGTCAGCTGCTCTAACCAACTGAGCTAGCGGCGCCTGCTGACAGAGAAAATACTACCTGGTCCGCAGGGGTGCTCCAAACCATTACCGCGGGGGGCCGGGCGCCTGGTGATCCAGGAGGCCGAGGCGCCCCTGCTCCGCGTAGCGGGCCAGGAGGGCGGCGCGGGCCGGCGGGGTCAGGGGCACGTAGCCCCCGTCGGGAGACCGGTGCCAGACCGGGTCGGCGCAGCGGAAACCGGCGCGGCGCAGGGCCACGCGGTGGACCTTGTTCGTCGCGGTGACGGGCATCTCCGGGAGGACCCGGACGTAGCGCGGGGCCATCTTGGTGCCCAGGTCCGGCTGGCGGGCGAGGAAGGCCTCGAAGGCCGCCGGGGAGAAGGCCGCGCCGTCCCGCAGGGACAGGGCCGCCATCACCTGGTCGCCGGCGACCTCGTCCGGGACGCCGTACACGGCCACCGCGGCCGCGTCCGCCCAGCGGGCGAGAAGGTTCTCGATCACCGCGGCGGCCAGGTTCTCGCTGTCCACGCGGAGCCGGTCGTCCGTGCGGCCCGCGAAGTAGAGGAAGCCGGCCGCGTCCCGGAAGAAGAGGTCGCCCGTCCAGTACCAGCCGTCCCGGGTGCGCTCGGCCTCGGCCCCCGGGTTGCGCCAGTAGCCCTCGAAGAGGCTGCGGCCCCGGTTGACCAGCTCGCCGATGGCCTCGGAGCCGTTCAGCAGGCGGCCGGCCGCGTCCAGCACGGCGGGCGGGCACTCGACGCCCGTCGCCGGGTCCACCACCGCCAGGTCGTCCCCGGAGCCCGCCCGGCCCAGGGCGCCCGGCGGGGTGTCCGGGGTGTGCTGGACGGCGGCCCCGCCCTCGGTGGCCCCGTAGCCCTCCACCAGCCGGACCCCGAAGCGGTCCGCGAAACGGGCCGCGTCGACCGCGCCCGCCTCGGTCCCGAAGCCGAGCCGCAGGGGGTGGGAGCGGTCGTCGGGGCGGGGCTCGGTCGCCAGGAGGTACTGGACGGCCCGCCCGACGTACGTGAAGTACGTGGCACCGTAGGCCCGCACGTCGTCGAGGAACGCCGAGGCCGAGAAGCGGCGGCGCAGCGCCACCGCGGCCCCGCCGACCAGGGCGGGCATCCAGTCGGCGATGACCGCGTTGCCGTGGAAGAGCGGCATGCAGACGTAGTGGACGTCCTCGGGGCCGACGGAGAACCGGCGGGCCAGGGAGGCACCCGCCGCGGCGATCCGGCCCTGGCTGCACACGGCCGCCTTCGGGGCGCCGGTGGAGCCGGAGGTGAAGTAGAGGAGGAAGCGGGTGTCGGGGGCGGGGGTGCGCAGTCTCGCCCCGCCGGGCTCGGCGGCCGCGTAGGGGCGCAGGAGGTCGGCGTACTCCTGCGTGCCGGTGACGAGGAGCCGTACGCCCGGCAGGTCGAGGCCGCGCAGCAGTGGCAGGTGGGCGGGCTCGGTGACCAGGAGCCGGCAGTCGGTGTGCAGGATGTCGCGGGCCAGCTCGGGGCCCCGCCGGGTGGGGTTGATCCCGGCGACGGCGGCCCCGGCGAGGGCCGCCGCGCCGAGCCAGAAGGGGAACTCGGGCGTGTTGTCGAGCAGGACGCCGAGGTGCGGCTCGGCCCCGGCGGGCATGAGGTCGACGAGGAGCGCGGCGCGCGCGGCGGCCTCCGCGGCGGTCCGGTGGTGGGTGAGGACGCGGCGTTCGCCGTCCTCGTACTTCAACCCGGGCCGGTGATCGCCCCACCGGTGCGCGATGAGCTCCGCGACGGTCACGGGTGCAGTCGTCGTCCGCATGCCGCCGGAGGATAGCTGACGTAGCGTCAGAACTGAACGTCCGAGCAGGCGTAGAAGGCCATCGGGGTGTCGTTGACGGTCCAGACCGCGAGGATCAGGTGGCGGCCCGACTTGCCGGCGGGCAGGTTGCCCTGGTGGACGGTGGTCATGGCGGGGCGGGCGCCGTTGTAGGCGACGGTGAGGAAGGGCTGGGATTCGAGGTCGGCGCGAGTGAGGGCCTTGGTGCCGGTCCAGCCGTCCTTCGTGACGTAGTACTTGATGTCGGTGGTGGAGTGGTTGGCCGTGAACTGCCAGCGGAAGGAGTAGCTGCTGCCGCTGGTCAGCTTGGTGGTGGGCCAGGCCCCGCCGCGCGGGTTGTCCAGCTCGGCGAACTGCGGGAGACCGGCGGAACAGATCTTGCCGTCGGCGGGCCCCGCGGCCGGGAAGCCCTTGAAGCCCTCGACGCTCTGCGGCTCCCACTGGATCGCGCCGCAGTCGGCGACGGCCCTGTTGGCGCAGAGCTTCTGGCGGCTGATCGCCGTGTCGGTGTAGCCGTGGCCGCTGGCGCTGGGGGCGCCGAGCAGGGTGATTCCGGCGACGAGGCCGAGGCCGAGCGCGGCGACGCCGGCCCGTCCGGGCATGCGGACGTTACGCATGATGCTCCTTGAACGTGGGGGGAGTTCCGTGAGAGCGCGCGCATGGGGATTAGGTCTAGACCAAGTCCCAGATTATTGACGAGAGTTGGCCATGTCCAGACCAATGGGAGAACGGGTGGTCCGCATCCTTCCGGCCACCCGTTCTCCCGTACGCGCCCCGCTCCCCCGCTACCGCTCCCCCGGTCCCGCTCCGCCGTCCCCCGGCGCTACTCCGGGCGGCCCGTGTAGAACGCGACCGTGAGGTCCTTCACCAGGGCCTTGCGCTCGTAGTCGTCCAGCTCGACGAGCCCGCGCGAGGTCAGCCGGTGGACGGTGTCGTCGACCGCGTCCACCACCGAGCTCAGCACCGTGTCCCGGTGCTTGGCGTCGATCGCCGCGACCCGGCGGCGGCGCATCGCCTCGGCGACCTCCTCCGCGTACTCGATCCTGGTCGGCTGGGCCGAGAACACCTCGATCCCGACGGCCTCGGTCTCGGCCGCCAGCATCCGGGTCAGCGCGTCCCCGACGGCCTCCGCGTCGCGCAGGGTCGGGGCGTCCTCGTGGAAGGCGTCCGCGGGGAGCTGGGACAGGACCCGGGCCATCGCCGACTCGACCTGCTCGGCGAGGTACTCGGTGTGGTCCTCGACCGCGAGCGTGGCCCTGGCCGTGTCCCGCACCTGCCAGACCACCTGCACGACGACCTGGAGCGCCAGTCCGCCGGAGTCCACGGCGGGCATCGGGTCGCTGCGCCAGTGGCGCAGGCGCACGTCCACCCGGCGGCGCAGCAGGAGCGGGCTGATCCAGGTCAGGCCGGTACGGCGGACCGTGCCCCGGTAGCGCCCGAACAGGGTGAGCACCCACGCGTGGCCGGCGCGGGCGCGGCCCAGCCCGCCGAGCGCGACGAGGGCCACGATGCCGAGGAAGGCGAGCGGGGGCCAGTGCGCGGCGTGCAGTCCGCGGTAGGCGCGGGGCGCCGCCCCGAAGGCCGTCAGCAGGGCGTCGGGCACGGCACCGGCCCGCCAGAGCACGGCCGCGCAGCCGGCCAGGGCGAGACCGCCGACGGTCACGCCGACCCAGCCGGGGAGCACCGGACCGCGGTGCTCGCGCAGCCGGTCGTCCCCGCGCGGGACCCGGCGCCCGGGGGCGGGGCGCGGGGTCCTGGCCGCCGGGGCGGCCGGGGCGCGCCGGGCGGCGGGGGCCGGCGCGGGGCCGCGTACCGGCAGCGGCGCGGCCGCGTCGCGGAACGGCAGGTGCAGGGGCACCGCCGTGACGGCGCCGCCCCGGTGGGGGGCGCCGGCGGCGACGGCCGGGAGGTCGAGGCTGTCGTCCTCGTCCAACCCGCGCGCCACCGCCTGCGCGACGATCCCGGCGACCCCCGGGCCGGGCACCCCGGACGGGGACGGCTGCGCGGGCCGGGCGTCGGCCGGGGAGTCGGGCTCGGGGCCGCGCGCGGGCGGGGCGGCCGCCTCGGGCTGCGGCTCCTCCTGCTGCGGGTGCGGAATGTCCAGGACCGGGGCCGGGCCCGCCGCGTCGAAGGGGTCGTACGGCTCGCGCCCGCCGTGCGCGGCGGGCGCGGCCGGGGCGTGCACGGGCTCGGGCTCGGAGCGGACCCGCGCGGCCGGCACCTCGGGCAGCTCGGGCAGCTCCTCCGGCGGGGACACCGGGAGCGCCTCCACGACCGGGGGCCACGCCCCGGAACCCGTCACCGGTACGGGGGCGGGCGCGGATCCCTGCGACGCCGCGGCGGACACCGGTTCGGGCAGCGGCCGGGCCGCCTCCTCCCGGATCGCGTCCTCCCGGGCCGCGGACGCGGGGACGGGGCCGGGGCCGGGGGCCGTGGGGGCGGGCAGGGCCACCGGCATCGCCGCGCGGGGGTCGACCGACGGCCACGGTTCCCGCCCGGACGCGGCCGCCCGCTCCGGTTCCGGCTCGGGCCGCGCGACGGGCACCGGCTGGGGGTCCGGCGCGGGCCACGCGACCGGCCCGGAGGCGGGGACGGGCACGGGCACGGAGTCCGCCTCCGACACCGGCGCAGACGCAGGCACCGGCACCGGCACCGGCACCGCGGCGGACGCGGGCAGCGCCGTGCCGTAGGGCGGGGTGGCCTCCGCCCAGCCGAAGGTGGTCGAGGCACGGACCGCGGGGGCCGGGGCGGCGGGAGCCGGCGGCACGCGGAAGGTGCCCGTCGTCGAGGTGGTGCGCGTGGGGTACATCGTTACCTCCGTCATGCGAACAGCCGGCGCCAGGTTTCCGGGCCCGGGTAGCCGTCGGCCGCGGCCCCCCGCCAGCCCTGTGCGCGCTGGAAGGCCTCGACGTTGCGGCGGTCCGCCTCGCCCCAGCGGGGGCCCGGCCCGGTCGTGTAGTGCTTGCCGAAGCCCTTCTTCACGAGCTGGCGGCCCAGGGCCTCGACGGCCGGGTGCGAGCTGCCCGGGCGGAAGACCGCCGCACCGGGATAGGCCCGTACGCCGCCCGGACCGGGCGCGCCCGCGACCAGCGGCGGGATGTTCTTGCCCTTGCGTTCGACCAGCAGCCGCCAGGTGTGCGCGCCCGGGACGCCGTCCGCCTCCGCGCCGGTCCAGCCCTGTGCCCGCTGGAAGGCCTGGGTGGCCAGCTTGTCGTGGTCGCTCCAGGTGCGGTCGGCCACGCCCTTCGGGTAGAAGCGGTACGCGCCGCGCTCGATCAGCATCCGGCCCAGCTGGGCGACGGAGTCGTTGGTGGCGCCGGGGGCGAACTTGGCCGCGCCCGGGAACACCGTGGCGTCTCCCGGCTTCGGGCCGGGCGCGGGGGGCTCCGCGCCGGAGCCCGGGGCCTCCGGGACGACCCCGCCGGTCACCCCGTTGAACCGGTAGGGGAGGTACTTGGCGGAGTTGGCCCAGTAGCCGTAGGGCGTGGCGAGCTTCCGCGTCGTGGGGCGCGTCTGCTCGTAGGCGACGTAGTGGGTGCGCGTCGCGTCGACCCAGCCGCCGAAGATCACCACGTGCGAGCCGTTGGTGGGGTCGGCCGGGTTGTGGAAGAGCAGCATGTCGCCCGGGAGCAGCTCCTCCTTGGTGATCTTGGTGGCGAACTTGTCCAGGCTGCCCGTCCACTCGTTGGAGCCGAGGTTCCAGGCCATGGAGACGTAGCCCGAACAGTCCTGCCGGTAGCCGTCCGTCCAGTAGTCGGACATGCTGTACGGGACCTTGGCGTCCAGCCACAGCTTCGCCCGGTTGATGATCGTCGTACGGTCGATCCGCTTGACCACCCCGGGGCGGGCCGGGGCACCGGGGTTTCCGGCCGGGCCGGCCTTGGGGCCGTGCAGGGGGGTGCGCCCGCCCTGCGGAGAGCCCGGATCGTCCTGCGCGGCGGAGCCGGGGGCCGGGGTGTCCACGGAGTCGGCCGCGCCCACCGCCTCGACCGCGACCGCGGTGGCGCCGCCCGTGCCGCCGAGGACCACTCCGGCGGCGGTGGCCAGGACCAGGGCGCGGCGGGCGCCGCGCGCGGCCGGGTGTCCCCCGTCGCGAAGCGGTATGGCCCGCGCGCGGGCGAGGGAGCGGCGGCGCTCGGCACACCCGCGGCACACACAGTCGCCGGCGGGCTCGTACTCCTCGAAGGCGGGCATCGGCATCGGCGCCTGCGCCGGGGGCTGCATGGTCATGCGGTTCCGTCCACTCCCCTGCTCATCCACTGGTGGGCCGGTGCTCGACCTGATGCGGCATCAGATTCGGCACGGCGCAGACATATCGTGCACGATAAACCCCCCAAACATGGGTTAATCGGACAAGGTGGGCGTGGCTGGTCACGACCACCACCGGAGGTGGGGTAGAGTTTTCCCTGTCAGCAGGCGCCGCTAGCTCAGTTGGTTAGAGCAGCTGACTCTTAATCAGCGGGTCCGGGGTTCGAGTCCCTGGCGGCGCACAGACGGAAGAAGGCCCCCACGCGAGTGGGGGCCTTTTTCGTGTTCCGTCGACCCGGGCTCTCGTCGGCCGCGGGCTAGACCGTCGTGCCGGGGCGGGCTCCCACACCGGTCAGGTAGGCGGAGACCACCACGTTCGCCGTGTACGCCTTCGCCGCCTTGTCGTAGGTGCCGCCGCAGGTCACCAGCCGCAGTTCCGCCCGGCCGCGGACCCGCGGCCCGTACGCCTCGTGCGGGTCGAAGGCCGTGCGCTCGAAGACCCGTACGTCCTCGATCGTGAACTCGGCGACCGAGCCGTCCGCGCGGACCACGCGGACCTTCTCGCCCTTCCGGGCCGAGCTCAGACCGTAGAAGACCGCGGGCTTCGAGCGGGTGTCCACGTGCCCCACCATCAGCGCGGTCCCTGCCGTACCCGGCTGGCTGCCCTGCCCCCACCAGCCGACCGTGCCCGGAGTGTCGTACGGGGGCGGATCGATGGCGCCGTCCTTGTCCAGACCCCGCGGGACCACCGGGGCCTGGATACCTATGGACGGCACGTCGACCCGCTGCGGCGCGGAGGCCGGGAGCGGGGCGTGCGCCGCGGGCATCCCCGGGAGCGCCGACCCGGCGGCCGGGCCGGACGGCACGGTCAGCTCACGGCCCCACAGCCACAGCCCGAGCACGAGCACCGACCAGGCCGCGAAGGTCAGCATCCGGCCGCCGGCGGGCCCCTTGCCGCCGCCAGACCGCCACTCGCTCACGCGCCGCCCGCCTCACTCGCCGCTGCGGCGCCGCCGCAGGGCCAGCGCACGGCCCGCGACCGCCAGGGTCGCCACCGCGGCGAGGGCCGCGCCGATCACCGTGTGCGGCATGCCCGGGCCGTCGCTGCCGTGCTCCTTCGCCGCCGCGGCGGGGGCGGGCGCCCCGGCCAGCTCGGAGGCCATCCCGCCACCGCCGGCGTGCACCGGCCAGATGGGCGAGGCGTGGTGGGACGGGTGGCGGTAGGGGGAGATCTGGATCGAACCGCTGAACTTCTCGTCGCCGTCGCAGTACACCCGAACGGTGTGCCAGCCGGGCGAGGCGTGCGAGCTGATCACCGCCTCGCCGTAGAGCGGGCTGCGGCGGCCGCCGTCCCTCCCGTACAGGTCGGCGTCCGACACGAAGACGGCGGACTTCGCCCGGCCCCGGTCCCCCTCGCACCCCAGGACGCGCAGCTTGACCTGCGCTCCGGGGTGCGCCGGGCTCGGGTCGACGGCGATGCTGCCCCTGCCTCCGCGGTCCTCCTCGCCCGCGAGGGCGGTGGGGGCGGACACGACGGTCACCGCGGAGAACGCCGCCAGGGCGGCGGCCACGGCGGAGACGCGGACAGCGATCGGAACACTGCGCATGGTGAACCTCCTCGTCAAGGAGATTCACGCGCGGCGCGCCGCTCCGCATCCGGAGCGGCGCCGTACGTGTCAGCCGGACGCCCCGAACGCGGTACGCACCGTCGGCCGAACGCGTCAGACCAGGTCGACCAGGTCCGCGATCGACGCGACCGTCCTGGTCGGGCGGTAGGGGAACTTCTCGGTGTCCTGCTCGGTGGTCAGACCGGTGAGGACCAGGAAGGTCTGCATGCCCGCCTCCAGCCCGGCCAGCACGTCGGTGTCCATCCGGTCGCCGATCATCGCGCTGGTCTCCGAGTGCGCGCCGATGGCGTTCAGGCCCGTGCGCATCATCAGCGGGTTGGGCTTCCCGGCGAAGTACGGCTGCTTGCCGGTCGCCTTGGTGATCAGCGCGGCGACCGCACCGGTGGCCGGCAGCGGGCCCTCGGTGGACGGGCCGGTCTCGTCGGGGTTGGTGCAGATGAACCGCGCCCCGGCGTTGATCAGGCGGACCGCCTTGGTCATGGCCTCGAAGCTGTAGGTGCGGGTCTCGCCCAGGACCACGTAGTCGGGCTCGTGGTCGGTGAGGATGTAGCCGATGTCGTGCAGGGCCGTCGTCAGGCCCGCCTCGCCGATCACGTACGCCGTACCGCCCGGGCGCTGGTCGTCCAGGAACTTCGCGGTGGCCAGGGCGGAGGTCCAGATGTTCTGCACGGGGACCGCCAGGCCCATGCGGGCCAGGCGGGCCTGGAGGTCGCGCGGGGTGTAGATCGAGTTGTTGGTCAGCACCAGGAAGGGCTTGCCGGACTCGCGCAGCCGCTTGATGAAGGCATCGGCGCCCGGGATCGGGGTGCCCTCGTGGATGAGGACCCCGTCCATGTCGGTGAGCCAGGATTCGATCGGCTTGCGCTCTGCCACGGGACTGTTCTCCGCTCTCACTGACCTGCTGCCTCTGGTCTGTACCACCCTATCGGGGCCGGGCCGTGGACGTGGTTGACGTCCACAGCCCGGACGCGGGGAGGGGCGGGCGGTCAGGTCAGGTCAGGTCAGGTCAGGCGGACGTCGTCGACGGTCCAGAACCAGTTGTTGTTGCCGCTGTAGCGGAAGCGGACCTGGACGTCGGTGGCACCGGCAGGGACCTGGAGGGCGACGGAATCGGCCTTGGCCACGGCGTCGGCGGTGTAGGTCTTCACCACCGTCGGGGCGGCGCCGTTGTAGGAGACGAGGACCTGGGCGGTCTGGCCGGCCTCGTGGCGGTAGTGCGTCTGGAAGGCGAGGGTGCGCGTACTGCCGCCCGCCACCGGCCACTTGGGGGTGACGAGGGTGGAGTCGAAGGTGCCGGTGCGGGCCTTGTCGTCCCACTCGTCGGAGTCGGCGACGGCGAAGACGTCACGGGAGCGGACGTTCAGCTCGCGCCACTGGTCGCGCTGCGACTGGGTCCAGAACTCGTCGGTCGCGAAGGCCCACCCGGCCCACTCGGTGACCCCGCCCGTGCCCATCTTCGAGTTGTCGACGGACCAGCCGGCGGGCGGGGTGTGCGTGAAGCCCTTCACCCCGGCCGGGATGCCCGTCTCGTCCACCCGGGCCCGCAGGGCGGGACGCAGGGTGTCGAAGGGGTCGGAGTCCGGGGAGCCCAGCGCGACGCCGTCGATGCCGGGGGCGGTGACGCCGACGTGGGCGAGGGCGGTCGCGGCCACGTCAGCGAGCCTGACGTCGTCGCGGACCGAACCGGCGGGGATCCCGGCACCCTTGGCGATGACGAAGGTGCCGCGCTCGGCGGGCGTCGAGCCACCGTGGCCGCCGGCGGGGGTGTGGCCGTGGTCGGTGGTGACCAGGATCCTCCAGTCCTCCTGCCCGTACGTCGGACGGTTCTGCACGGCGGTGAGGAGCTGGCCGACCAGGGCGTCGACGCGGGCGACGGCGTCGAGGTACTGCTGACTCGCGGCGCCGTGGGAGTGGCCGGCGGCGTCGATCTCGCCGAGGTAGACGAAGGCGGCGTCCGGGTTCTGGGTGCGCAGCTCGGTGGCGGCCGCGGCGGCCACCTTCGGGTCCTCGCTCCGGTAGCCGTCGCGGTCGCCCTTGAGGGAGAGCCGCTTGTCGACCTTGGCCGAGAAGATCGGGCCGTTCTGGTCGGAGGAGGTGATCGGCTCCCAGTCGGCGGCCGCGTAGGTGTTGAGCGACGGCTTGGCGTTCTCGATGCGGGTGAGGAAGTCCGGGTACGCGGCGTAGTTCTTGCCGATGAAGGAGTTGTCCTTCACCCCGTGCTTGTCGGGCCAGACCCCGGTGGCGATGGTGGACCAGCCGGGACCCGAGGAGGTGGCCGCCATCGGGCCCGCGTACAGGCTGCTGCGGGCGGTCAGCCCCTGGGCCATCAGGCCTTGGAGATGCGGGGCGTTGGCGGCTTTGACGCGGTCGAGGACCGCGCCGTCGATGCCGAGGACGAGGACCTTGTCGGTGCCGGCCGCCGGGGCGGCGGCGGCGGTGTGGGTGCCGAGGGCGGCGGCGAGCAGGGCGGTGGCGGTGACGGCCACGGCGAGGGTGCGTCCGGTCGGGACGGCAGTGGGCACGAGCTCCTCCGGGAGTCGTCGCGGGGAAGGCGCTGGGGACGTGCGGTGCGGTGGGCGCTGCGGGGGTGCGGTGCGGTGCGGTGCCATGTGCGGTGCGGCGGGCGGGGAGAGTGGGGGGTGCGGTTGTGTGCCGGGCCGCCGTGGGGTGGGGGGCGGTGGTGGGGGTGCGCCGGGCCGGAGCGGGGGTGCGCGTTCGGTCCAGACCCGTTATCCGGGCCGGGCGTCGAGCCTCACTCTCGGGGAGCCGGGTGACAAGGAGGCAACAGGTCAGCTTCCGGTTGCCGACTTCCACGCGTCGACGTAGCCGGTGAGGTTCCTGCCGATGTCGGCCCAGTCCGGCTCGAAGATCTCCACCCCGGTCATGAGCCGAGTGAGCTCGACGGCGTTGGCGTCGGTCGGCTTGACGTCGGACCGGGCCGGGAAACCGCCGCCCACCTCGCTGACCAGCCGCTGCGCCTCCTCGCCGAGCAGGTGGTCCAAGAGCTTGCGGCCGTTCTCGGAGTGCGGGGCCCCGGCGACCAGGCCGGCCGCGTACGGCAGGGCGAAGGTGGTGGGCCTGCCGCCCTCCTTCGCCGGGAACCAGATGCCCAGGTTCGGCATGGACTTGGACTGCGCGACGTTCATCTGGACGTCGCCGTTGGCCACGAGGAGCTCGCCCTTGTCCGTCTTGGGCGCGAGCTTGCTGGTGGAGGAGGACGGGCCGACGTTGTTGGCCTGGAGCTTCTTCAGGTACTCCATCGCCGGCTCCTTGCCGCCGAAGTCGTGCATCGCCTTGATGAGGACGGCGGTGCCGTCGCCCGCGACACCGGGCGTGGAGTACTGCAGCTTGCCCTTGTAGCGGGCGTCCAGCAGCTCCTCCCAGGTCTTGGGGGCCTCGGCGAGCTCCTTCTTGTTGTGGATGAAGCCGAAGTAGTTGTTCACGACCGAGGTCCACTTGCCGTCCGTGGACTTGTCCGCGCCGTTGACCTTGTCGGCGCCCTGCGGCACGTAGGACTGGAGCAGGCCCTTGCCGTCGGCCTGCTGGATGAACGGGGGCAGGGTGATCAGCACGTCGGCCTGGGTGTTGGTCTTCTCGCGGACGGCACGCTGCACCATCTCGCCGGAGCCGCCCTCGACGTACTTGACCTCGATGCCGGTCTTCTTGGTGAAGTCGGCGAAGACCCGGTCGTACCAGCCGTCGCCCTTCTCCCCCTTGAGGCCGTCGGCGCTGTAGACCGTGACGACCTTCTCGTCGCTCCCGGAGCCGGCCTGGCCGGCCGGGGAGGAGCCTCCGCAGGCGGTGAGGGCGGCGCTGAGGGCGAGGCTGCCGGTGACCGCGGCGGCGGCGCGGAGCAGGACGGTTCTGGGCATGGAAGTTCCTTACGGGAGAGGGGAGTCGGCGGAGGCCGGGAGGGCCTGGAGGGCCGGGAGGCCGAGGCGGGCCGGGGATCAGCGGTACGAGGCCCTGGTGCGGATGCGGGACACGGCCAGCAGGACCAGCAGGGTGCCGGCCATCAGGACCACGGCGACGGCGGACCCGCCGAAGAGCGCGCCGCGGTCGGTGGCGGTGAAGACGCGGACCGGGAGGGGCATCCAGTCCGGCGGGTAGAGCATCATCGTGGCGCTGAGCTCGCCCATGGACAGGGCGAAGCACAGGCCGGCCGCGCCCGTGAGGGACGGCAGCAGCAGGGGCAGCCGGACCCGCCACAGCACGTACGCGGGACGGGCGCCGAGGGAGGCGGCCGCCTGCTCGTAGGCGGGGTCGAGCCGGACGATCGCGGCGGACACCGACTGGTGGGCGAACGCCGTGACGAGGACGGTGTGGGCCAGGACGACGATCGGCGCGGTGCCGTTGAGCAGGAGGGGCGGGCGGCTGAACGCGACGAGCACGGCGAGGCCGACGACCACGGACGGCACGGCCACGGGCAGCACGAACAGCGCGTCGACGAGCCGCTTGCCCCGCTTCCCCAGCGCGGCCCCGGCCAGCGCGGACCAGGTGCCGACGGTGAGCGCGAGGAGGCTCGCGGTGACGGCGGTGACCAGGCTGGTGGTGAGGGCCTGGAGGGATTCGCCGCGTACGGCGGCGGCGTAGTTCGCGGTGGTCGGTCCGGAGGGGAGCGGGCCGGACCAGTGGGTGGCGAAGGACGCCGCGACGACGACGGCCAGGGGCAGCGCGAAGAGCGGCAGGAAGAGGAGGGCGAAGAGGCCCCAGGCGGCCCGGCGGCCGACCTTGCTATGCACCAGCACGCTTGCCCACCACCCGGTAGAGGCCGAACAGGCCGACGGAGATCGCGATGTTGACGACGGCGACCACGCAGGCGGCCGGGTAGTCGGATTCGAGGATGGCCTTGCCGTAGATGAGCATGGGCAGGGTCGTGACGTCCTTGGCCCCGGTGAACAGGACGATCCCGAACTCGTTGAGGCACATGACGAGGACGAGGCTGCCGCCGGCGCCGAGGGCCGGGAGGGCTTCGGGCAGGATCACCTGCCGGACGACGCGGGCGGGGCGGGCGCCGAGGCCCGCCGCGACCTCCAGCTGGGCGGTGTCCAGCTGGGAGAACGCGGCGAGGAGCGGGCGGACCACGAAGGGCGTGAAGTACGTGATCTCCGCGAGGAGGACGCCCCAGGGGGTGGCGAGGAAGCGGAACGGGCCCTCGGCGGCGCCGGTCAACTCGGTGACCAGGCCGTTGGCAATCCCCACGGTGCCGTAGAGGAAGAGGAGGGCGAGGGTGATGAGGAAGGAGGGGAAGGAGAGGAAGACGTCGATGAACCTCGCGACGGCGCGGGCTCCGGGGAAGGGCACGAACGCGATGATCAGCGCGAGGACGAACCCGAGGACCAGGCAGCCGAGGGTGGCCGCGACGGCCAGCCAGACGGTGGTCCCGAGGGCGTCGCGGAAGGCGTGCGACGCGAAGACGCGGGCGTAGGCGTCGAGGGCGCCGCCCCCGCCCTCGGGGGTGAGGGACTGCCGGCCGACCAGCGCGAGCGGATAGAGGAACAGCAACGCAAGCACGGCCACGGGCGGCAACACCCACACACCCCGTGACACCCGCTCCAGCCGCGCCGCCGGATACAGCCCCGCCGGCGTTCGAGGCGCGGGGTCCGGGGCGGAGCCCCGCGCCTGCCCGGGCACGGGCACCGGCACCGGCACCGTCACAGCCGCATCGGCCCGCCGCGAGGCGTCACGCACGGGCCACCCCCGCCCCCAGCAGCACCGCGTCCCGCGGCTCGAAGTGCAGCGTGACCCGGTCGCCCAGCGCGGGCGTCTCCCGCAGTTCGGGGAGGTCCGCCTTCACCCGGTGCCCGCCGACGTCCACGTACAGCCGGTGCGTCGAGCCGCGCCACTGGACCTCGGTGAGGGTGCCGTCCAGCGCGTTGGGGCCGGGCCCGAGCCCGAGCAGGTGCGGGCGCACGCACAGGGTGGCCGTCGCCCCCGGTGCGGTCCGCCCGGGGTCGAGGGCCAACGCGCGGCCCGCGAAGACCGCCCCGCCCTCCGCGACCGTCACCGGCAGGAGGTTCGCGTTGCCGACGAAGGACGCGGTGAACTCCGTACGGGGAGCCCGGTACAGCTCCTGCGGCGTCCCGCAGTCCTGGAGCCGGGCCCGGTCCATGACGGCGATCCGGTCGGCCAGGGTGAGCGCCTCCACCTGGTCGTGGGTGACGTACAGGATGGACACGTCCGGCAGTTCGCGGTGCAGCCGGGCCAGTTCGGCGAGCATCCCGGAGCGCAGCTGGGCGTCGAGCGCGGAGAGCGGCTCGTCCAGCAGGAGGACCCCGGGGCGGATGGCGAGCGCGCGGGCGATGGCGACGCGCTGCTGCTGTCCGCCGGAGAGTTCGCGCGGGTGGCGCCGGGCGTAGGCGGCCATGCCCGTCATCTCCAGGGCCTCGGCGACCCGCCCGGGTATCTGCGCCTTCGGCACCCGCTGCGCCCTGAGGCCGAAGGCCACGTTCTCCGCGACCCGCATGTGCGGGAAGAGCGCGTACTGCTGGACGACCATGCCGATGCCGCGCTTGTGCGGCGGGAGCGCGGTGACGTCCCGGCCGCCGATGAGCACCCGGCCCGCGACGGGCCGTACGAAACCGGCGACCGCGCGCAGGGCCGTGGTCTTGCCGGAACCGGACGGCCCGAGCAGCGCCATCACCTCGCCCGCCTCGACGGTCAGGTCGAGCCGGTCCAGGACGGTGGTGCCGCCGTAGGCGACGCTGACCCCGTCGAAGCGGATGCCGCTCACGCCGACTCCGCGAGGAGCCGCGGGAGTTCGGTGACGGTGCCGAGGACGTGGGTGGCGCCGTTCCGGGTGAGCGTCGCGCGGTCGTGGGCGCCGGTGAGGACACCCGCCACGATCCCGGCTCCGGCGCGGCATCCGCTGAGCATGTCGTAGGCGGTGTCGCCGGCGACGACCAGCTCGCGCACGTCCGCCGCGGCGCCGGTGCGCAGGAACGCGGTCAGCACCATGTCCGGGAAGGGCCGGCCGCGGCCGCCCGCGTCGGCGGGGCAGAGGGTGAGGTCGGCGAGGTCCTGCCAGCCGAGGGCGTCGAGGATGGCGTCCTGGGTGACCCGGGCGAAGCCTGTGGTCAGGACGACGGTGCGGCCGTCGGCACGGAGCTGTTCGACGGCGGCGCGGGCGCCGGGCACGGGGGTGACGAGCCCGCCGTCGACGAGTTCGCCGTACGCCTCCTCGAAGGCGGAATTGGCCCGCCGGGCGAGTTCCTCCGTGCCGAAGAGGTGCCGGAAGACGGAGATCTTGGACTCGCCCATGGTGTCGAGGACGTACCGGAGCTTCGCGGCGTGGTCGGGGGTGCCGGGCTCGACGCCGAGGCGCTCGGCGGCCCGCTCGAAGGCGCGCTCGACGAGGCCTCCGTCGGAGACGGTGGTCCCGGCCATGTCGAGGACGACGAGCCGGTTCTTCTTGTCCATGGTGCTGGTCTCGTTCGTCTCGTCCGTCGCGTTCATGTCGTCCGTCGCGTTCATCTCGTTCACCAGCCCAGTTCGTTCGCTGTGGTCTCGGCTATCGCGGGCGAGCAGGTCATGCCGCGCCCGCCGGGTCCGGTCACCAGCCAGACGCCGTCGGCCACCTGCTGGCGGTGGACGACGCGGGTGGTGTCCGTGCACTGCGCGTACACGCCCGCCCAGCGGTGCCGGATCTTCGGCAGGGGGCGGCCCAGGAAGGACTCGACCACCTCGGTGAGGTGCTCGTAGGGGTCCTCGAGGGTGTCGAACGCGAAGGGGTGCTCGTATTCGTGGGTGTCTCCGATGGTCAGTCCGCCGTCCTGGCGCTGGACCATCAGCAGTTGCATCCGGTGGGCGGCGGCGGTCGGCGTCTGGGCCTGCGCGGCGTTCAGTTCGTCGAGGGCGGCGGACCGGTAGGCGGGGTAGTAGCGGAAGCTGTCGGCGTCGGCGACGGAGGTGGTGAGCTCCTCGCCGAGCGGGGCGGTCTGCATCATCTGGAGCCGGACGCGACGCACGGGCAGGTCGGGAACCAGTTCGCGGACCAGGCCGGACAGCCACGCGCCGGTGGCGAGGACCACCACGTCGCCGCGGTGGACGTCGCCGTGGTCGTCCCGGACGGCTCCGGGGCCGGTCACCTCCCGGACCTCACGGCCGGGCAGGAAGGTGTAGCGGCCGCCGGCCCGGGCGTGGAGGGCTTCCCGGAGGCGCAGTTGGGCGGTGCGGGGCTCGACGGCCGCGTCCCGTTCGCACCACAGCGCGGCGTCGAAGGCGCCGCGCAGGGCGGGGTTGATCTTCCGGGCCCGTTCGGCGGTGACCAGCTCGTAGCCGCGGGCGGCGGCGTCGGGGCGGGCGGCGGCCGCCTCGGCGACCGCGAACTCGCGGGCGGTGCGGACCGGGGTGAGCGAGCCGATGGCCCGGAAGCCCAGGCCGGGCACCTCGGCGCCGATGCGTTCCCAGAGCTCACGGGCGCGCAGGGCGGTGTCGAGCTCCTCGCCGCCGGCCCTCCCGCTGACCCAGATCTGGCCGAAATTGCGCAGGGAGGCGCCCCGGGCCTCGGCCTCCCGCTCGATCTGGACGACCTCGTGGCCGCGTTCGACTGCTTGCCAGGCGTGCATGGTGCCGACCACGCCGCCTCCGATGACGATGACTCTCACGCCGGAAACGGTGGGCGCGCGCCGTGTCCCGCGAGGGGCCGCGCGGCGACCGGACGGTGAACAGCCCTCGACGCTTGGACTAGACCCGTTATCTTTTTGTGACTTCACTACGCCCCTTTTCGGTGGGTACGGGGGTTTGCCGGTGAGCCACCGGTCCGCTATTCGGCCCTCAGACGGGTCGTGAAGCTGAACCTGTCACCACGGTAGAGGGAACGCACCCGCTCCAGGGGACGGCCCCCCTGGTCCCGTGAAAAACGGTGGATGAGCAGCATGGGAAGGGCCGGCGGGGTGCCGATGAGCAGTGCCTCGCGGGGCGTCGCCAGCACCGTCTCCAGCTTCTCGTCGGCCTCCCCGAAGGAGATGCCGAGGCTGTCGCGGAGGTAGCCGTAGAAGGAGGAGTCCGGCGGGAAATCGCTGGCCAGGCGCGGGGCCCGGGCCACCCGGACGTACGTGCTCTCCAGGCCCACCCGCTCGTCGTCCGCCAGCAGCACGCGCTCCATGTGCCAGACCGGCTCCCCGGGCTCGGCACCGATGCCGGGCGCCAGGTCGGGCGGGCAGGGGAAGCTCTCCAGGCCGATCAGCCGTCGGCCCGGTCGGCGGCCCTGGCGGCGCACGCCCTCCGTGTAGCTCGCGAGGGACAGCGGCTGCTCCAGCTTCGGGCCGGCGACGACCGTGCCCCGGCCGGAACGGCGCAGCCTGCCCTCCAGGAGCAGCTCGCGCAGCGCCTGCCGGACGGTCTCGCGAGACACCTCGTAGCGCTCGGCGAGATCCCGCTCGGTGGGCAGGGTGCCGCCCTCGCCGAGCTCGTCGAGGAGTCCGGCGATCCGGGCCTTGACGGCGTAGTACTTGGGGATCCGGCCGTGCTCGGGAATGCCGGAGCGCACGGGCGCGCCGGCGACGTGACGCGGGGTCTGTTCTTCCACGGTGGGACTCTATGCGCGCGACGGCCGGCCCCCGGAGCGCGGGCCCCGCGGTGCGCGGCGCGTACGGCGGATCAGGCGGCCGGGGGTCGCGGGCGGCGGGTGCGGCCACGAGCGGCGGGTGCGGGCGGGGCCGCGGCCGGGCTCTCGGATCAGGCGCCCGGATCAGGCGCCCGGGGTGCGGCGCAGTCGGCGGGCCCCCAGCAGGAGCCCCCCGCCCGCGGCGAGAGCGGTCACGGCGCCCGCCCCGTACGCCCACTCCCGCGGGCCGGTGTGGGCGAGGGAGCCGCCGCCGTACGCGTCGTCCTCGTCGTCGGCGACGGTGAACCGGTACCCGCCGGACTCGCCGACCCAGTCACCGTCGTCACCCTTGCGCTGGACGAGCGCGGCGTCGGCGACGACCTCGCCGGTGGGGGCGTCGGGGGCGAAGGCGAGGGCCACTTTGACGGTCAGGGACCCGCCGGGGCCGACCGTGTAGCCGGGGAAGGCGTCACCGCCGTCGAAGACGGCGATGATCTCGTCCCGGTCGCTGCGTTCGAGGCTGGCCGGGAACGTACCGCCCGGCGCGTCGAACTCCATCCGCAGGTGGGCGGGGCGCAGGGTGCGGGCCTGGTCGGTGAGGACGACGACGGGGTGGATGGCCGTGCACCGGGAGTTCGTGGTGTTGGTCAGGTCCAGGTACCAGGTCTGCGGCTCGCCGCCCGTGCGGTAGACGGCCGGGCCGCCGCGGATGCGCGCCCCGATGGGGAACGCGGCGGCCTTCCCGTCCCCGCAGCTCGCCTGCGCACGCGACGGCAGGGCCGGGGCGGGGCGGGCGCCGCCGCCGTTGCCGATGTCCGCACCCGCGGTGGGGGCGGTGACGGCGGCCAGGGCGGCGGCGAGAACGGCGGTGAGGGCAAGGGCTTTGCGGAGTCGCATGGAAGACCTTCGCTGCTCGCCGGACGGGATGATGGTCGGACGAGGTGACAATCACCCCGGCCTGGCCGCACCCTCCCACGCACGCGCGAACCCTCACCGCGCACCACGCCTGAATCGTTCCGGTTTACGCCCGAACGGTGCACGACGTCAACCCCCACCCCACCAGCCCCACCCGAACCACCACTGGGGGGTGCAGCCGCAACCCGCGCCCACCTCACCCCGCGTGGCCGAACAGCGGGGCCAGGGCCATTTCCGCGGCCCCCTCCGCCACGCCCGCGCCCGCCAGGGCGACCACCGGCCGGGCGGGGTCCAGCCTGCGGGCCGCGAGGACGGCGCCGACGCGGGCCACGAACACGTCCGGGGCGGCCGCCACCACGCGCCCGCCGAGCAGCACCCGGTCCACGTCCAGCAGCGCGACCAGGTTGGCCGCCGCCTCGCCCACGATCCGTGCCGCCCCGGCGAGGTCGCCGCGGTTCGCCGCCTCCAGGCAGAGCACCTCCACGCAGCCGCGCGCCCCGCACCGGCACGGCGGGCCGTCCAGCAGGAGCACCTGGTGGCCGAACTCCCCCGCCGCCGAGCGGACGCCCCGGTAGACCCCGCCGCCCAGCCACAGGCCCGCGCCGAGCCCGGTCCCGACGTGCAGGTACACGCAGGTCCGGGGGCCACCGCCGGCATGGCCGTCCCCGCCCGGCCCGGCGCCCACACCCGTACCCGACCCCGCACCGACGTCCGCCTCGACTTCGGAATCGACATCGGCATCGGCATCGGCATCGGCATCGGCGTTGATATCGGCTTCGGCGTCGGCGTCCGGCCAGGTGGCGCGGAGCCAGGCCCCTGCGGCCGCGGTGGCACCGGCGTTGGTGTCCTTGTCCAGCAGCACCGGCAGCCCCAGCCGCCCCTCCAGCACCCCCCTCAGCGGGAAGCCCTTCCAGCTCGGGAACCCGGTCACCCGGCCCATCACCCCGACCCGGTGGTCGAGCGGGCCCGGCGCGGCCACCCCGACGCCGAGCAGCGGCGGCCCGGACGGGTCGACGACGCGCGCAACCGCCCGTACGACCGCCTCCACCGCCTCCTCGGGTCCGGCCCGGAAGTCCAGCGGGCCCTCGCTCTCGGCGACGACGCGGCCCGCCAGGTCCACCCGTACCGCCCGGAGCTCGTCGCGGTCCAGGTGCACTCCGACGGCGTGCCGGACGTCCGGAACCAGCCTGAGCAGGGTGCGCGGCTTGCCGCCGGTGGACGCGGCGCGGCCCGCCTCCGCGACGAGGCCGTCGGCACCGAGCCGGGCGGTGATCTTGCTGACGGCCTGCGGGGTGAGCCCCGTCCGGGCGGCGAGCTCCGTACGGCCCAGGCCCGCCGGTCCGGCGCCGCGCAGCAGGTCCAGCACCAGCGCGTCGTTGTGGCCGCGCAGCGCGGGCAGGTTCACGCCGTTGCGGCGGCCGTACGCGTACGCGTCCTTGCGGCCGCCGGTCCCGTGCCCGGACCCGCCGTGCCCGCTCACGGCCCCGCTGTTCCCGCCGCCGCTACCGCTACCGCTGTTCACTCGCCCATTGTCCACCCTCCTTGCACTTCGGCAACACTGTTGCCAAAGTGGATGTATGAGCACCCCCGCCCCCACTGCACCACTCCGCGTCGGCGTCATCGGCTACGGACTCGCCGGTTCCGTCTTCCACGCCCCCCTGGTGGCCGCCACGGACGGCCTCGTCCTCGACACCGTCGCCACCTCCGCCCCCGACCGGCAGGCGCAGGTCCGCGCGGAGTTCCCCGACGTCCGCGTCGCGGCCACGCCGGACGAGCTGTGGGGCCGGGACCCCGCCCTCGACCTCGTCGTGATCGCCTCCCCCAACAAGACGCACGTCCCGCTCGCCACCACCGCCCTCGAAGCCGGCATTCCGGTGGTCGTGGACAAGCCGCTGGCGGCCACCGCAGCCGAGGCCCGCGGGCTCGCCGCGCTGGCGGAGCGGAGCGGCACCTTCCTCTCGGTGTTCCAGAACCGCCGCTGGGACAACGACTTCCTCACCCTGCGACGCCTCCTCGCCGACGGCGAACTGGGCGAGATCCAGCGCTTCGAGTCCCGCTTCGAACGGTGGCGTCCGCAGCTCAAGGGCGGCTGGCGGGAGTCCGGAGCCCCGGAGGAGATCGGCGGCCTGCTCTACGACCTCGGCAGCCACGTCGTCGACCAGGCCCTGGTGCTGTTCGGACCGGCCGTACGGGTCTACGCGGAGACCGACACGCGCCGCCCGGGCGCCGAGACCGACGACGACACCTTCATCGCGGTCACCCACGCCAACGGAGTCCGCTCCCACCTCTACGTCAGCGCGACCACCGCCCAGCTCGGGCCGCGCTTCCGCATCCTGGGCTCCCGGGCCGGCTACGTGAAGTACGGCCTCGACCCGCAGGAAGGGGCCCTCCGGGAGGGGCTGCGCCCGGACGGGCAGCTGCCGTGGGGCGAGGAACCGCCGCACCTGTGGGGGCGGATCGGCTCCGGCGAGTCCCCGCTGACCGGCGGCGGGGCCACCGTACCGACCGAACAGGGCGACTACCCGGCGTACTACGCGGCGGTGGAGCGGGCCCTGCGCACGGGCGGCCCGGCACCGGTCACCGCGCACGAGGCGGCGCAGTGCCTCGACGTGCTGGAGGCGGCGCGGCGCTCGTCCGAGGAGGGCGTGACGGTGGAGATCCCCGCCGCGTCCTCCCCCGGCGAGCGCTGAGGGGGCGGGCCGGCCGACGGCGGCAGGGCCATCCGGGTGGCGGCGGGGGCCGGCCGACGGCGGCCCCCGCCCCTCGCGTCACGCGCTCTTGAACTCCTGACGCTGCCGGCCCAGGCCCTCGATCTCCAGCTCCACGACGTCCCCCGCCCGCAGGTACGGCTTCGGTTCGGGCTGGCCCATGGCCACCCCGGCCGGGGTGCCGGTGACGATCACATCGCCCGGGTACAGCGTCATGAACCGGCTGAGGTACCGGACGACCTCGCCGACCGGGAAGATCTGGTCCGAGGTGTTGCCGTCCTGCCTGAGCTCACCGTTGACCCACAGCTTGACGTCCAGGACCTGCGGGTCCGGGATCTCGTCCGCGGTGACCAGCCAGGGGCCGAGCGGGGTGAACGTCTCGCAGTTCTTGCCCTTGTCCCAGGTGCCGCCGCGCTCGATCTGGAACTCGCGCTCGGAGACGTCGTCGGCCAGGACGTAGCCGGCCACGTGGGCGAGGCCCTCCTCGGCGGAGTCCAGGTAGCGGGCGGTGCCGCCGATGACCACGCCGAGCTCGGCCTCCCAGTCGGTCTTCACGCTGCCGCGCGGGATCAGCACGTTGTCGTCCGGGCCGACCACGGTGTCCGCGGCCTTCAGGAACAGGATCGGCTCGGCCGGCGGCTCCGCGCCGATCTCGGCCGCGTGCCCGAAGTAGTTCAGGCCGATGCCCACGATCTTGCCGATGCCGCCGACCGGCGCACCGATCCGCAGCCCCTCGGCGGCCAGCACCGGAAGCCCGCCGGACGCGGCCGCGTCCCGTACCCGGGACAGCACGGAGTCGTCGGCGAGCAGCGCGCCGTTCACATCCGTGATCAGGCCGGACAGGTCCCGCAGGGTCCCGTCCTGGTCGAGCAGCGCGGGGCGCTCCGACCCGACGGGTCCGACACGCAGCAGCTTCATGGGCATTCTCCCGTGGTCGTGGGTGGTCGGCCCAGGGGTGTGCCCCGGGCCGGCCGATGGGTTGCGGCCATCGGAGGATTGGTTGATCCTCCAAGATGGCCACCCAATCCGCAAGACCCTGTTCACAGACTGGAACGCACGGCTCCACCGGCCGGCCGCCCGGCGGCCGCGCCCACCGGGCGGCGGTCCAGCCAGGCGCGCTCCGCCACCGACCACGCGGTGGTCGTGAGCAGGTAGAGGCCGGCGGCGAGCGGCACCACGGCGGCGGTGATCAGCGTCCCGAACGACAGCAGGGGCAGTACGGAGCCCACCGTGCGCAGGAGCTCCCGCTGCTCGGCGGTCAGCTCGGGCAGCCCGGCCGCCGCACCGGTGCCGGAACCGGAACCGGCCGCACGGGCGGGACCCTTGGGCGCTCCGGACCGCCGGGCGGACTTCTTCGGGGCCGCGGCGGCCTCCGCCGCTGCAGCCGCGGCGACCGCCGCCGAGCGGCGCCCGCGCACCGCGCTCCACGCGGCCACCACCGCGATCGCCCCGAACAGCCCGAGGAACACCAGCCCCTGCGCCCCGAACGGGCCGCCCACCCCGAGCACCTCGAACCACCGGGCCCCCAGCGGCACGGCGAACAGCCGGTGGTCCAGCAGCTCCCCCTCCGTGGTGAACGACCGGTACATGAGCCAGAACACCGGCAGCTGAAGCAGCAGCGGCAGCAGGCCGGACACCGGGGTCGCCCCGCGGGCGGCGGCACGGCTCAGCGGATGCAGGGCGAGCCGTACGAGCACGGTGATCAGCACGATCGCGGCGGCGGTCGCGGAATGGGCCGCCAGCGGCTCCAGGAGACGGGCCAGCGCCGTGACGAGATGGGTGAAAGGGTCGGTGAGAACGGACACGTGGGCCCTCCGAAGGGATGCGTCGGACGTCGAAAGAGATGCGTTTCGGCGTGACGACCCGCGAGGGGCGACGACAGTGTGCGATCAGCAGAAGGCGAGGAGAACTGCGCGCCCCTACGCGGCCGTCGGGAGGGGACGGCCCGGAGCCCTGGGCCGCGACCGGCCCGAGGCGTCGGGGTCGCGCTGCGGCAGGAAGGCCGTACGCTGCTCGCGATCACGGATCGCGGTGCGTATGAGATGGGGCGGCACGGGCCGCACGAGCCGTGCCACCGCGGCGAGGGCCTCCGAGCCCACGGCGACGGTGGCCGCGAGGGCCACCACCACGGCGCCCAGACCTGCGACGCCCTCGCCCCCGAGGAGGCCGGGCAGCGCGCCGATCAGCGCCAGCGGGAGCAGGACGGCGCACACGCGCGCGACCAGGGTGAACAGGACGAGGGACGCCGAACGCCCGCCGCTTCGCCGCCGAGCCATACCAACCTCCCCCTCTCCACCGCCGCGCGCGAACTCCCGTACGGGATGCGCCCCTCCGTACGAGGAACGCTCCTCGCGATCGATGGTAGCGGGCCCCTCCGACAGCGGGCCTTCCGCCCAGAGTTCGGCCGCGGGGCAGGGGGTCAGCGGGTCAGGACCTCAGCGTCCCCCACACCACCAGGCGGTACTTGGAGCTGTACTCGGGCGTGCAGGTGGTGAGCGTGATGTACGCGCCCGGCTCGTCGTACCCGTACCCCGGCTTCACCAGGCTGCGCGGCACGGGCGCGATCACCCCGGTGTCCCGCTCCGTCGTCTCCGGCAGGACCTTCCCCACCACGTAGGTGTGGCGCCGTCCCCGCACGTCCACGATCAGCTCGTCGCCCGCCCGCAGCCGGTCAATGCGGCGGAACGGCTCGCCGTGCGTGTTGCGATGCCCGGCCAGCGCGAAGTTCCCCCGCTCCCCCGGACCGGCGGTTCCCGGGTAGTGCCCGGCGTAGCCCTTGTCGAGGACGGCTCGTTTGTCGATCCCCTGCGCGACGGGCACCACCAGGCCGAGCCGCGGGATGCGCAGGACGGCGTAGGCCCCGTCCCGCCGCGGCGCCGTCCCGGCCGGCCCGCCCGGCGGGGACGCGGCCGGCCCTACCGCGGGCCCGGAAACGGAATCGGACCCGGACGCCGGCCGGGCCCCCGGCCCGGACGTCGGACCCGGCAGCGGCGTGGGCACCGCTCCGGCACCGGGGCCCGCCGGCCCGTCCTCCCAGGCCCGCTCCAGGGCCCGGACCTGCTCGTGCGCGGCGGCCGCCGCCTGCCGGTTGGTCCACCACACCTGGTGCACCACCAGCAACAGGACCACCACCCCCACGGTGACGGTCAGCTCCGCGGCCGCCCACAGGACCCCCGCCGCACCGGCCCGCCGCACCCGCCGGCCGCTCCCCTGCACCACCACCGGTATGTGATCCCGCACGGGCGGCACCCTAAGACCTCCCCCGCCAACTGACCAGCGGCAGTACGGTGTGAACCATGCGCCCCGACACGCCTGCCGAGCACATCGCCGAAGCCGAGCGCCTCATCCGCACGGCGACCCGCTACCCCGAGGACCAGGAGCCGTTGCTCCTCCAGGCCGCGGCCCACCTCGAACTGGGCGACGCGCGCGACCGGGCGAGCGCCCTCTACGACCGGCTCCTGTCCTCCTCACCCTCCGACCCCCACCTGATCAAGGCACTCCAGGCCGCGAACCTCTGGGAGTACGGCCACGAGCCGGAGGCCCGCGCCCTCATCTCGGGCATCCGCACGGCCTCCCCCAAGGACCCCGCCCCGTGGGAGGTCATCGCGGAGGCCCTCGAGGCGCACGACGAACTGGAGGCCGCCGAGGACTGCTTCACCCAGGCCGCCACCCTCCTCATCGCGGACTCCACCCCGCTCACCCCGGCCACCACCGCCCTCCTGACGGGCCGCCACCGCGTACGCCGCCTCCTCGGACGCCCCCACGACGACTGGGACATGGTCGCCGACACCCGCCACATCGGCCCGATCCCCCTCGACGAACTCCACGACCCCAAACGCATCTGGGCCCTGGGCTCCGACGACCCCGCCGAACTGCGCGCCGAGATCGCCCGCCTGCGCGCGGAACTGGGCGACCGCCGCGCGGCCCTGTCCCGCCCCTTCCCGGTGGCGATCCTGCACTGGCCGCAGCGCGAACTCTCCGAGCTCCTGACCGGCTACCCGACCCTCGCCTCGGAGTACCCCTCGCACGAGGCGCACCTGCGCGACATCGAGACCTCCCTGCGCGCCCTGGCCGCCTCGGGCACCACCAACCTGGGCATCGTCACCGCGAGCGTCCCCTCGTACGAGGCCTTCGCCGCATCGGAACGCACCTCCCCGGCCTCCCCGTCCCTCCTGGCGGAGTACGCCACCACCCTGGCGGCCCGGGGCAAGGCCACCCCCTGGCCCCCCACCCCCACCGCCACCTGCTGGTGCACCTCGGGCAAGCCGTACGCGGAGTGCCACGGGGAGTAGTCCGGGGCGACCCGCATCCGGAGTCGGGAGGCCCCTGGACCGGTGAGGCACTGGATCAGTCCCGCGGCGGACCGACAACGAAGAGGCTGCTCCCACGTGCGTGATCGCGAGAACATGAATGCCTGCACGCACTTCGACCGGTCATGGCTCGCACCTGCATCGATCGGTGCGGGCCCGTCCGCCCCTCACCCGCCCGATGCCATGGCCGGGAGGAGTGACATCATGCGTACGTGACCGGTGTCGTGCCCTCTTCCCCCTCCGTGTCGGCGCGGATGAGCCGACAGGCCTCGCGCGACACCACCCAGGAGGTGGCGGTCCGTCGCATCCTTCACGCGTCGGGCCTGCGCTATCGCGTGAACCTCCCCGTACCCGGGATGCGCCGCCGCACGATCGACATCGCCTTCACCCGCGCACGGATCGCCGTCTTCCTGGACGGATGCTTCTGGCACGGCTGCCCCCAGCACGCGACGCGCCCGAAGGCGAACGCGGAGTGGTGGCGGCTCAAGCTCGAGAAGAATATCGCCCGCGACCGCGACACCACGCTCCATCTGGAGGGCTCCGGCTGGACGGTGCTGCGGTTCTGGGAACACGAATCCCCGGAAGAGGTGGCGCGAAGAGTCACCCTGGCCAGGGAGCAGTCGTCCCCCTCGCCGTAGCCGTCCGCCCCGAACACCGATGGCGACGGGGCTTCGGCGGGGCAGGGGACTACCCCTGGCGGTCCGCCGCTGCGTAGGTGGCGGCCGCCATGGCCGCTGCCGCCGTGAAGACCGCCGGCCAGGCGCCGATCTTCTTCGCCAGGGGGTGCGAGCCCGCGAACGCCGCCACGTAGCCCGCGCCCAGCAGGGCCGTCGTCGTCGGCGACGTGCGGTGGTGCCACTCGCGGGCGGCCAGCGTGCCCGCCGCCGCGAGGACGACGCCGCCGAGCGGGCGCTTGCCCGTCCAGCGTGCGGCGGCGTAACCGGCGACCAGGCCGCCTGCGGCTACGACCGATGTGGGGAACTGCGCCATCGTGAGGGCCTCCTGCCGTTCGAACGTCTGCGTTCGAGGCTAACGCGCCCGCCGGGTGAACCGGCGCGCGGCCGCCACCGCCAGCACGACGGCCGCCCCGCCGAGGACGTTGTCGGGCAGGGCGTCCTGGAGGGCCCGCGGGAGCACCGCCACCACCCCCAGGATCACGAAGAACGCCACCGCGCACGCGGTGATACCCATCAGGGCCCGGCTCAGGAGGTTGTTGCGCACACCGGGCTCAACGCCGGGCCGGGCCGGTCGATACGGGCGGCACGGGGCGCCGTACGGAAGTCGGATTTGTCGCACACCCTCCGGATCTGTGGACCTGCGGGCCGAAGCGCCCGGCAGGCGTAGATTCGGACGGCGACGGGGCGATACGACCGAAGCCGCCCGAGCCCGGCCCGAGGAGCTGCACACGTGATCTGTTACGGACCGGCGGTCCTGGACCTGGTGGACGAACTGGCCGACGCGTACGGCGAGGTGTTCTCCGCCCCGCCTTGGAACGAGGATGAAGAAACCATTCGCCAGTTCGCCCCGCGCCTCCAGGCCGACAGCCGCCGCCCCGGCTTCCGCACCGCCTTCGCCCAGTCGCCCATCGGCGTCGACGGCTTCGCCACCGCATGGCTGACCCCCCGGGCCTTCCCCACCGACCGCGGATACGGCCGGGTCGCCGCACAGCTCGGCGCCCGACGCGTCCGCGAACTGCTCGTCGGCGCCCTGGAGATCGACGAGCTCGCCGTCCGCGCGCACGCCCGCGGCCACGGCACCGGACGCGCCCTCCTCGCCGAGATCACCGCCGACGCCCCCGACGACCGGGCCTGGCTGCTGACCGCCCGCGCGGCCACCGACACCGTCGCCACCTACCACCGGCTCGGCTGGCACGAGGTCCCGCCGCTGCCCGGCACGGAGAACGGCGTCGTCGTCTTCCTCGCCCCGAACCACCCCGCCGCCTGAGCGTCCCGCCACGCGCCACCGGGCATACCCGGGGCATGATCACCCGAATCGCCCGACGCCAGCTGAACATGGCCACCCACCACCAGCTCCACCGGGCCGGAGTCCCCACCGCCACCATCAGCGGCCGCAGCCGCCGCGGAGGACCCTGGCAGCGGCTCCTCCCCCGGGTCTACCTGCTGCAGACCGGCCCGCCCGACACCCGACAGCACGCCCTCGCCGCCGTCCTGTACGCCGCCCGGCCCGGCACCGACCCGCTCTCCGGAGCCACCGCCGCCCTCACCGGCGGTGCCGCCCTCGCCCTCCTCGGGATCCGCGACGCACCACCCGAACCCCTCGACGTCCTCGTGCGCGCCCCCCGCTCGGTCGCCCCCGCCGGCACCGTCCGACCCGCCACGACCTCCCGGTGGCCCGCGACCATCACCCTGTCCGGCGTACCCAGCACCCGCCCCGTCCGGGCCGCCACCGACTTCGCGGCCCGCACCGACGACCCCGACCTGGTCCGCTCCGTCCTCGCCAACGTCGTCCAGGGCGGCTGGTGCCACCCCGACGACCTGCACGCCGAACTCCGCGCCGGCCGGATCCGCGGCCGCCCCGCCGTCCGCGAGGCCGCCGCCGAACTCCTCGCCGGGGTCCGCTCCATCGCCGAGGGCCGCGCCCGCGACGCCCTGACCGGCACCGACCTGCCCGCACCCCTGTGGAACGCCCGCCTCTACGCCCCGGACCGCGCCTTCCTCGCCAGCCCCGACGCGTACTGGCCCGAGGCGGGCGTGGCCCTGGAGGTCGACTCCGCCGAATACCACTACACGCGCGACTCCTGGCAGGCCACCCTGCGACGCCGGCTCCGCCTGGAAGCCCACGGCGTCCTCGTCGCCGGCACCACACCGGGCATCCTGCGGGACGGCACATCGGAGGTCGTCGCCGCGCTCCGGGCCCTCCTCGCCCTCGGCACGGCCCGCCCGACACCCCCGCGGGTCACGGTCCGCGGACACGCCCAGCTCGAACTGCCCCTGGGGCCCGGGTCCGGCCGCTACGCGCCGAAGGCCTTGGACACCGTGTAGATCAGCAGGCCCGCCAGGGCGCCGACCACCGTGCCGTTGATACGGATGAACTGCAGGTCACGACCGATGTGGGCCTCGATCTTGCGGGAGGTGTGCTCGGCGTCCCAGGCCGCCACCGTGTCCGTGATCAGCGAGGTGATCTCGCGCCGGTAGGTCGTGACGACGTAGACGACCGCCCCCTCGATCCACCCCTCCACCTTCGCCTGGAGCCGCCCGTCGGTGGCCAGCCGCGCACCCAGCGAGATCAGCGAGGACCGCACCCGCAGCCGCAGCTCGCTCCGCTCGTCCTCCGCCGCCGAGATGATCGTCGAGCGTACGGCGGACCAGGCCGAGGCGATGACGTCCTGCACCTCGTCGCGCGCCAGGATCTCGGACTTCAGGCGCTCCACCTTCGCCCGCGTCTCCGTGTCCGACTGGAGGTCCGCCGCGAAGTCCCGCAGGAAGCGGTCGATCGCCGCGCGCGCCGGGTGCTCCGGCATGTCCCGCATCTCCGTCACGAAGCGGAGCAGCTCCTTGTAGACGCGCTCGCCGACCTTGCGGTCCACGAACCGCGGCGTCCAGCCGGGAGCCCCGCCCTGCACGGCGTCCGTGATCGAGTCCCCATGGGTGACCAGCCAGTCGTGGGCCTTTGCACAGACCAGGTCGACGCCGCGGCGGTGACCGCCGTCCGAGACGATCTTCTGCAGGGTCTTGCCGAGGCCCGGCGCGATCTCCGCGCTCTCCGCCCGCCGCGTGATCGCCTCGCCCACCACGGCCTGGACGTCGGAGTCGCGCAGTACGGTCAGCGCCCCGCGCAGGGCGGTGGCCAGCTCCGCGGTGACGCGGTCCGCGTGCGCGGGCTCGGCCAGCCAGGAGCCGAGGCGGCCCCCGATGCCGAGGGAGTGCAGGCGGGCCCTGACCACGTCGGCGGAGAGGAAGTTCTCCCCGACGAACTCACCCAGGGTCACCCCGAGCTGGTCCTTCTTGGTCGGGATGATCGCGGTGTGCGGGATCGGCAGGCCGAGCGGACGTTTGAACAGGGCGGTGACGGCGAACCAGTCCGCGAGCGCGCCGACCATGCCGGCCTCCGCCGCGGCGGCGACGTACCCGGACCATCCGCCCGCGCCCCAGGCGTGCTGGGCGTACTTGGCCAGGACGTACACCAGCGCGACCAGGACCAGCAGGCCGGTCGCGGTGGCCTTCATCCGGCGCACACCGCGGCGGCGCTCCTCGTCGGCCGCGTTGAAGACGAACGCTCCGCGGGCCTGAGCCGGGGCCTCCGGCGGTGGTGGCGGTGGCGGTGGCGGTGCGATGGCGCCTCCGGCTGTGTTGCGGTTGTCCACGTGCTCCTGCCTTCCCCCGGGGCGTGCCGGTTTTGTCTGCATAGCATCCGACTCCCGGGAGCCCGGTGGAGTTCCCGCCACGCCCGTCCGCTCCCGCGGGGGGTCGCAGATCCGGGTGGTCCCGCGGGGTCGGGATCGGCCTGTGCGGGGTGGTGCCGGTGCGGCCTGGGCCCGCGGGGTCCGGATCGGCCGGTGCGGGGTGGTGCGGGTGCGGCCTGGTCGTGCGGGGCCCGGATCGCGAGCATGCGGGGTCGATGCGTTCCTGTGCGGGTGGGGTGCGGGGCCGGGGAGGGGTGTCTCCTCGGCTCGCGCGTGCGGCGGGGTTCGTCCCGTGCGAGGTGGTTGCACGCTCGTCCTGCGGGGACACCCCTCCCCGTCCCCGCACCGACAGCACAACCGGACGTCGTACGGCCAGGGGGTCGGTCCCGTGGTGTCGAAGCACGGGCCGTGGGGTGGGGACGCGGTGGAGTGTCCCCGCAGGACGAGCGCGCGACCACCCCGCCTCAGACCGACCCACCCGCACGCGCCGAGCCGAGGAGACACTCCACCGGGGCCCCACCCCACACCCCCCACGGCCCGGCCGCACCACGACACCGCCCCACAGACAGAACACCGACCCGGCGCAGCCAAACCCGCCCGGCCAGGACAACGGCAGGTCAGAGTTCCTTGCGGAGGGACGGGCCGCCGCCCAGGGGCCGCTTCGGGGGCTTCACCTTGACCTCCACGCCGCCCCAGAACGCGAAGCCCGTCACCACCACCCGGGGCGCGCCCGGGCGGCGCGGGCCCGGGGAGTCGCGCTGGTCGAACGCGCCCATGAAGCCGAAGCCGCGGACGTCCACGTCGACGCCCGGCGGCACCGTGATCTCGATGCCGCCCATGATGGCGACGCAGTTGATCACCACCTCGGACCGGGCGAAGTCCGCCTCGCGCAGGTCCAGTTCGCCCCCGCCCCAGAACGCCACCGCGTCGAAGCGGGCCGGCACCGTCCAGTGGCCCTTGCGCTGGAAGCCCGACATGACCGCCACCGCCAGCGCCGAGCTGCCCGACCCGCCGATCCGGCCCTGCCAAGGCTCCGCGCCGCCGCCCGCCGCGGCCGTCGGCGCGCCGGCCTGGCCCGCCGGCGACGGCAGGTCCCGCGTCAGCGGTTCCAGCTCGGCGTACGTCCGGGACGCGTAGACCGCTTCCAGCCGTTCCTCGAACTCCCCCATGTCGAGCCGACCCTCGGCCAGGGCGTCCCGCAGGCGCTCCGCTACTCGGTCCCGGTCGGCGTCGGACGCCCTCAGCTCCGGCTGCGCCTTCTGCGGCACCGCCTTCTCCGGCAACGGCTTCTCCGGCCGCTCGTCACTCATGCGCACCAGACTAGGCAGGCTCGGCCGGGAGTTGTACGGGTACTCCCCTGAGATCGTCCCGGAGCGAGCCCTGAGACCGCCCCCGACAGACCGGCCGGCTCCCCCGACAGACCCGCCCGCTCCCCCGGGCCGCTCCGGACGCGGCCCCGCCACCCGCCTCAGTCCCGCCCCGCGTACATCCGCGCGATCACGTCCTCGATGTCCGGCTCCCGCACCGACAGGTCCACCAGCGGGTAGCGGGCCGCCACCGCCGCCACCAGCGGGGCCGCCGACGCGCCCGCCGGGAACGCCAGCCACTGCCGCGGGCCCTCCACCTTCACCACCCGCGCCCCCTCCACGGCGATCGGCGCCGTCTCCCGTTCCAGGTCCACCACCAGCGTCCGCTCGCCGGCCCCCGCCCCGCCCGCCGCGTGCAGCCCGCCCAGCGGGCCGTCGTACACGAGGCGGCCGTGGTCGATCACCATCACCCGCTCGCAGAGCTGCTCGATGTCCTGGAGGTCGTGCGTGGTGAGCAGCACCGTCGTGCCGAGCTCCTGGTTCAGCTGCCGCAGGAAGCCGCGCACCTTGGCCTTGCTCACCACGTCCAGCCCGATCGTCGGCTCGTCCAGGTACAGCACGTCGGGGTCGTGCAGCAGCGCCGCCGCGATGTCCCCGCGCATCCGCTGGCCCAGCGACAGCTGCCGCACCGGGACGTCCAGCAGCTCCGCCAGGTCCAGGCGGTCCACGCACCGCTCCAGGTTCTCCGCGTACCGCTTGTCCGGCACCCGGTACATGCGGCGCACCAGCTCGTACGAGTCCTTCAGCGGCAGGTCCCACCACAGTGTGGTGCGCTGCCCGAACACCACCCCGATGCGGTGGGCGAGCCGCACCCGTTCCCGTGCCGGGTCGATGCCGGCCACCCGCAGCCGGCCGCCGCTCGGGGTGAGGATGCCGGTGAGCATCTTGATGGTGGTGGACTTGCCCGCGCCGTTGGGGCCGATGTAGCCGACGACCTCGCCGCGGGCGACCTCGAAGCTGATCCCGTCCACCGCCCTGACCTGGCGTTTCTCCCGGCGCATCCGGCCCACCCGGCGCCTCACGTCGAAGACCTTCTCGACCCGGTCCAGCCGGATCAGCACCTCGTCCACCACGGCTAGCTCCCCGTGCTCCGGTACGAACGGACTCCCGCGCGCCAGGCCAGCGACGCGGGCACGAACACCGCCAGGGCCACCACGGGGCTCAGGTACGCGACCCACCCGGGCAGTCCCAACGGATCCGGCCGCCCCAGCACGTGCAGTGCGGGCAGCCAGTTGACGAAGGCCAGCGGGACGACGAAGGTCACCCCGCGCAGCAGTTCCTGGGTGAAGACCGTCGGCGGGTACTGGAGCATGGTGGCGCCCCCGTAGGTGAAGGAGTTCTGCACCTCCGCCGCGTCCCCGGCGAGGAACTGGAAGGCGGCTCCGGCCACCATCACCGCCGCGAAGATCGCCGCGCCCGCCACCACCATCACGGCCACCAGCAGCGCCTTCGCCGGCGTCCAGTCCAGGTCCAGGGCGTGGACGGCCCAGGAAAGCACCGCCAGCCCCTGGAGGATCCGGCCGAGCCGGCGCAGCGCGAAGCGGTCCGCGGCGACCTGTGCGAGCACCGGGACGGGCCGCACCAGCATGGTGTCCAGGGAGCCGTCGCGGATCCGGGCGCCGATCCGGTCGGTGTTCCCCATCAGCAGCCCGGCCAGGGCCAGCGACGCCGACGAGGAGCCGTACAGGAGGGCGACCTCGGCCAGCGTGAAGCCTCCGAGGACGTCCACGTGGGAGAACATGATGTAGATCGCGATGAAGTCGAGCGAGGTGAGGGCCGCGTTCCCGAGGACCGCGAGGACGAAGGACGTCCGGTACGTCAGCGTCGAACGGATCCACATCGACGCGATCAGCCCGTAGCCACGCAGCCCCTCCCGGACCCGGCCGTACGGACCCGCCGCGCGCGCCGCCGCGTACCCGTCCCGCCGGCACCCGTCCCGCCCCGCGCCCTCCGGGACGTCGCCGGCAGCCGCCTCCGCCGCGACCTCGGACGCCGTGACCTCAGCCACCCTGGACCACCACCTTCCGCGTCGCCGTCGACTGCAACACCCGCCCCGCGCCCAGCAGTACGAGCGCCCACCCCGCCTGGAAGGCCAGCGCCCCGGCCGCCCCGCCGGCCCCCGCGTTCTTGCCGAGCAGCACGTCCAGCGGCACCTGGAGCACCGCCGCCCACGGAAGCATCCGGACGAACTCGCCGAAGCCGCCCGGGAAGACCGTCAGCGGCAGCAGCATCCCCGAGAAGAAGATCGAGACGACGGTGGCCATCATGTTGATCCCGGACCCGTCCATCAGCCAGAAGGCCAGCAGCCCCAGCAGGTAGCGCAGCGCGAAGCCGACCACGAGCCCGAACCCGACGGACACGAGGAACAGCAGCCAGCGCGACGGGTCCGCGGGCAGCGCCAGCCGGAAGGCCAGCGCCCCGGCCGCCAGCGGGACCAGGCCGCGCCCCAGCAACTGGAAGGCCGCCCGGCCCAGGTCGGCCGCGAGCCACCACATCTGCAGGTCCACCGGCCGGTACAGGTCGACGGCGATGTCGCCGGTCCGGACCCGTTCCTGGAGCTCCTCGTGGAAGCCGCCGCCGATCAACGCCCCTGCCGCCAGCAGCGACTGGCTCACCCATACGAAGGTCAGCGCCTCCGCCTGGTCGTAGCCGCCGAGCCCGGGCCGCTCCTCCCACAGGGCGACGAACGTGAACGCGACGATGAAGCCGAAGACGGTGTTGGTGAACACCCCGGCCGCCGTGGCCGTCCCGTAGGTGGCATACCGCCGGAACCCGCCTGCCGCGACCGCCAGGTAGAGCCGCACTCTCCAGCGCACCGTATCCCTCCGAATTCCCGGTCGTTCCTACGTCGGCCAAAGCGCGCGAGCTTAGTGCGGTGGGGCGAGCCACGCGACCGTTTTATGCCCGTCCGGAGCGGAGCCGACCGGCCATCGGGTAGACACCATGAGGTACAGAAGTGGATATTTCGAACAGCGCCGAGGAGTTCTGGAGATGAGCGACCGGTCACCGAACCCGGGCTGGACCCCTCGCGACCCGGACATCCCGCACCAGGCGTCCGCGGACACCCCCCGCGGGCAGCGGCAGGCCGACCCGCCCGGCGGGAAGATCCGCCGCCCGCGCACCGGCCGGCGCCGCCTGCTCCCGACCTGGCGCATGCTCCTGGGCGGCGTCCTGCTGCTCGCGATCCTGCTCGGCGGCGCCCTGGTCGCCGGCTACCTGCTCGTCGACATCCCGCCGGCCAACGCCGCCGCCACCGCCCAGTCGAACGTCTACCTCTACTCCGACGGCTCGCAACTCGCCCGCGACGGCGAGGTCAACCGCGTCAACGTGCCGCTCTCGCAGGTCCCCCGGACCGTCCAGGAGGCCGTACTCGCCGCGGAGGACCGCGACTTCCACTCCGAACGGGCGGTGGACCCCAAGGCGATGGTCCGCGCCGCCTGGAACACGGCGACCGGAAAGGGCACCCAGTCCGGCTCGACCATCACCCAGCAGTACGTCAAGAACTACTACCTCGGCCAGGAACAGACCATCAAACGCAAGGCCAAGGAGTTCTTCATCGCGATCAAGCTGGGCCGCGAGAAGTCCAAGAACTACATCCTCGAGGGATACCTCAACACCAGCTACTTCGGCCGCAACGCCTACGGCGTCCAGGCCGCCGCCCAGGCCTACTACGGCAAGGACGTCAGCGCCCTCACCACCGCCGAGGGGGCCTACCTCGCCACCCTGCTCAACTCCCCCAGCGCCTTCGACGTCGTCTCCCACCCGCAGAGCCGCGGCCGGGCCCTCGCCCGCTGGAACTACGTGCTCGACGGCATGGTCAAGAAGGGCTGGCTGACGCCCTCCGCCCGCGCGGCGACCACCTTCCCCGAACCCGGCAAGGTGCGGGCGGCGGCGGGACTGTCCGGCCAGCGCGGCTACCTCGTCGAGGCGGTCAAGGACTACGTCGTCGAGCACGGCATCCTCGACGAGAAGACCCTCGCCGAGGGCGGCTACCGCATCACCGCCACCTTCGACAAGCGCCGCCAGGCCGCCCTCGTCGCCGCCGTCGACGACCGGATGGCCGCCCGGCTCGACCCCGAGAAGAACAAGGCCGACCGGCTGGTGCGGGCCGGCGGCGTCTCCATCGACCCGGCCACCGGCGAGGTCGTCGCGATGTACGGCGGCGTCGACTACACCCGCCAGTACGTCAACAACGCGACCCGCCACGACTACCAGGTCGCCTCCACCTTCAAGCCGTTCGTCTTCGCGTCCGCCGTCGAGAACGGCTCCCGCACCCAGGACGGCCGCAGGATCACCCCCAACACCGTCTACAACGGCGACAACAAGCGCCCCGTCGTCGGCTCCCGGGTGCGCTTCGCCCCGGAGAACGAGGGCCAGGTCTCGTACGGGAACATCACCGTCAACACCGCCACCGACCTCTCCGTCAACGCCGTCTACGCGCAGATGGCCGTCGACGTCGGCCCCGCGGCCGTCAAACGGACCGCGATCGACCTCGGCATCCCGGAGGACACCCCGAACTTCGTCACCGGGCCCGCCATGGCCCTCGGCACCCTCCAGGCCAGCGTCCTGGACATGGCCCAGGCGTACGCGACCCTCGCCGACCACGGCCGACGCACCCCCTACACCCTCGTCCAGAAGATCACCAAGGGCGGCGACACGATCCCCCTGCCCGAGCGCACCCCCGTCCAGGCCATCAGCCGCGAAGCGGCCGACACCACCACGTCCATGCTGGTCAGCGTCGTGGACAACGGCACCGGTACGGCGGCCCTCGCCGCCGGGCACCCCGCCGCGGGCAAGACCGGCACCGGCGAACTGGACCGCTCCGCCTGGTTCGCCGCCTACACCCCCGACCTGGTCACCGTCGTCGCGATGATGGGCCAGGACCCCGACACCGGGACCCTCCAGTCCCTGTACGGGGCGCTCGGCGAGCAGCGCATCAGCGGAGGCGGCTACCCGGCCCGGATCTGGGCGGCCTACACCAAGACCGCCCTGGAGGGCACCGACCCCGTCGACTTCGAACTCGACCTCCAGCCCGGTGCCGCACCGCCCCCGCCGCCCTCCACCGAGACCGGCCCGCCGTGGCAGACCCCCGGTGAGGACGGCACACCGCCGCCCCCGCAGCGGCCCACCCCGCCCGACGGCGACCAGGGCGACGGCGGCCGGGACGGCGGCCGAAGCCAGGGCGGGCAGGCCAACGCGGGGCAGGCCAACGCCGGGCAGGACGGCGGCGGCGGCCGGAGCGACGGCGGCCAGGGCAGCGGCGGCCGGACCCAGGGCGGACAGACCCAGGGCGGCCAGGACGGCGGGCGCTCCCAGGGCGGCCAGGACAACGGCGGCGCCACCGGGGGCACGTGGGGCAGCACCGGCGGAGCGACGAACGGCGGGCCCGCCGAGGACTACCGCCCGCCGTCCGCGTTCCTGGAGTGACCGGCCCCGGCGCGGGTCGGCCGGGGTCGGTCGGGTCGGGGCCGGCTTGGGCCGGGTCAGTGACCGGAGGTCGCCTTCAGCCCCACCACGGCGACCAGCAGCAGACAGATGAAGAAGATCCGGGCGGCGGTGACGGGCTCACCCAGCACCGCCATCCCGAGCACGGCGGCGCCGGCGGCACCGATGCCCACCCACACCCCGTACGCGGTACCGATCGGCAGGGTCTTCGCGGCGTACGACAGCAGCACCATGCTCGCGACGATCCCGGCACCCGTGAACACGCTCGGCCACAGCCGGGTGAACCCGTCGGTGAACTTCATGCCGATCGACCAGCCGACCTCGAGCAGACCGGCGACGAGAAGAAGAACCCATGCCATGACGGCACCTCCGAGACATCGAGCGATACGGGGTGCGTCGTCTTGTCGTACCCGGTACGGCGCGTCTCGTCGGGGTTCCCCACCACCGTAGCAAAGGGCAGCCAAAAGGGCCGGTGACCTGCGCCACCAGCCCTTTCTCTCATCCCGCTGCCGCGCCCCTCAGAGGTACAGCCCGGTGGAGTCCTCCGATCCCTCCAGCCGCTCGGCGGCCACGGCGTGCAGGTCCCGCTCGCGCATCAGCACGTACGTCGCACCCCGCACCTCCACCTCGGCGCGGTCCTCCGGGTCGTACAGCACCCGGTCGCCGGGCTCCACGGTCCGGACGTTCTGCCCGACCGCGACCACCTCGGCCCAGGCCAGCCGCTTGCCCACGGCGGCCGTCGCGGGGATCAGGATCCCGCCGCCCGAGCGCCGCTCGCCCTCGGGCAGGTCGGACTTCACGAGCACGCGGTCGTGCAGCATGCGGATGGGCAGCTTGTCGTGGGTGGTGTTCTCGCTCACGCCCCGAACCTACCTGTCCGGGGCCGCCCCGTACCCCGCAGGGTCATCCGCGCTTGCGGCGTGCCGACACCAGGACCAGCCCGACCAGGCCCACCGCGACCAGCGCCACGGGCACGATGCGCTCCAGGCGCGGGGCGCCGTCGTCGTGGCGCAGACCGTCCCGCACGTCCGTCACCAGCCGGTTCACCGTGGCGAGGGCCCGGCCCGCGGTCTGGTCCACCTTCGACTCGACCTTGGCGCGCGCGTCCCCGATGATCGTCTTGGGGTGCACGCGGACGCCGATCTCGTCCAGCGTCTCCGCGAGCTGCTCGCGGCGACGCACGATGTCCGCCTCGATCTGGGCGGGGGTCCTGGCTTCCGACACCGCGCATCCTCCGTCGTCGTGGTCCTGTGGGGCGTGGTCCGCCATGAACAGTCTGTCAGCTTAGTCTCAAGGCGTACCGATCCCCTCCCGAGGAGACTGTCAAGATGAGCGAGCGACTCCAGCCGGGCGACACCGCCCCCGCCTTCTCCCTGCCCGACGCGGACGGCAACGAGGTCTCGCTCGCCGACCACAAGGGCCGCAAGGTCATCGTCTACTTCTACCCGGCCGCCCTGACGCCGGGCTGCACGAAGCAGGCCTGCGACTTCACGGACAACCTGGACGTCCTGGCCGCCGCCGGCTACGACGTCATCGGCGTCTCCCCCGACAAGCCGGAGAAGCTCGCGAAGTTCCGCGAGAAGGAGGACCTGAAGGTCACCCTGGTCGGCGACCCGGAGAAGGAGACGCTGACCGCCTACGGCGCGTTCGGCGAGAAGAAGCTGTACGGCAAGACGGTCACCGGGGTGATCCGGTCCACGGTGGTGGTGGACGAGGAGGGCAGGGTGGAACACGCCTTCTACAACGTGAAGGCGACGGGCCACGTAGCCAAGATCATCAAGGACCTGGGCATCTGACACCCCCGTCCACCGGAACGGGCCGCCCCTCCCCGGGGCGGCCCGTTCCGCTTATCGGACGAGAACCCCCGTGACCGTCCGCCCACCGAACCCGTTGTCCCGTACGAGGCCCGCACACGCGGCCGGGAACGAGGGGGAGACGATGGCGGTCAGGTACACGCGGGAGCTGCTGGAAGAGGCGGCCCGCCGGACGAACAGCTGGGACGAGGCGGTCAGATGGTGCGGCGGCACTCCGAGCCCCGGCAGCAGGCGCTACCTGCGGGCGAAGATGCGGGAGGCCGGGGTCGACTGTTCGCATTTCCCGACCAGGTGGGCGAGGCACACGGAGGAGCGGCTCAGGGAGCTCGTGGCCGGGTCCACGTCCGTCGTGGAGGTGGTCACCCGCCTCGGCATCGACAACGTCGGCGGGAACCAGACCCACATCGCCCGCCGGATCGCGACGCTGGGCATCGACACCTCGCACTTCGGGCGTACGCGGAGCCCCCGTCCCAAGGGAGCACTGGGGCCGACGCTCTCGCTCAGGGATCCGCAGGAGGGCAGGGTCCCGGGTGAGCGGTTGCGGCGACAGCTGCTGAAGAACGGTGTCCCGGAGCAGTGCGCCGCATGCGGAGTCGGCCCGCTGTGGAACGGCAAGCCGCTCCGGCACGAGGTCGACCACATCAACGGCGAGTGGTGGGACAACCGTCGGGAGAACCTCCGACTCCTGTGCCCCAACTGCCATGCGACCACGGACACCTACCGCGGCCGCACGGTGCGGAAGCCCGTATGAGCAAGGTCAGGTACACCCGGGACCTGCTGAGCCGCACCGCGCCGTCGGCCACCAGCCTCGTCGATCTGATGAGGCGGCTGGACGCACCCCTGCTGGCCGGACCTCGCCGGTACCTGCGCGGCCGGCTGGCCCACTACGGCATCGACACCTCCCACTTCGCCGACGAACCACTGCCCGCCCGGACCAGGCAGCGCTACACGCCGGAACGGCTGCGGGAAGCGGCCGCCCGTACGGACAGCGTCTCGGGGATGCTCGCCCACATGGGCGTCGATCCCTACAACAGCGCCCGCGCCCATGTCGCCCAACGGCTGGAGCGGTTCGGGATCGACACGTCGCACTTCTCCCGTCGGGACGCTCCCGCGTCACAACGGCTCTTCCCCCGCGCGGTGATCGCGCCTGCGGTAGCCGGGGCGAAGACCATGGCAGGGGTCATGCGCGCACTGGGGCACCGTCCGTTCGACGGATCCGCACGTGCCAAGGCACGGCGGAGCATCAAGGAGTACGAGCTGCCGACCGGGCACTTCACCGGCCGGGGACACGCCGCCGGCAGCCGTTCCCCTGCCCGCAGGTCACCTGCGGAGATCCTCATACGGCTCGAAACGGGGTCCTCCCGCACCAGGACGGCGCTGCTCCGCCGCGCGCTCGACGACCTCGGAGTCCCGCACGTGTGCGCCGAGTGCGGCATCGGAGACGTCTGGCACGGCCGCAGACTCGTGCTCGAGATCGACCACGTCAACGGCGACCGACTGGACAACCGCCGGGAGAACCTGCGCTACGTCTGCCCCTCCTGCCACAGCCAGACTCCGACCTTCGCCAGGCCGTCGGGCAAGGCAGTCCCTTCGCGACGAACAGCCGTCGACGACCAGTAAGGTGGTGGCACGGGTCCGTACCCCAGCTGGCCAGAGGGCGCCGGTTTAGGTCCGGTGTGTCGTGGGTTCGAGTCCCACCGGGCCCATCGACGAACGGGCGGTGCTCCTCTCAGGAGGAACACCGCCCTTCGGCGTATCCGGCGTCAGCCCAGGAGGGCGCGGACGAAGGGGATCAGGGCTCGGAAGGCCTGGCCGCGGTGGGAGATGGCGTTCTTCTCGTCCGGGGTCAGTTCCGCGCAGGTGCGGGTCTCGCCCAGGGGCTGGAGGATCGGGTCGTAGCCGAAGCCGCCCGTGCCCGCCGGGGTGTGGCGCAGGGTGCCGAGGAGGCGGCCCTCCACCACGCGTTCGGTGCCGTCCGGCAGGGCCAGGGCCGCGGCGCACGCGAAGTGTGCGGCGCGGTTCTCGTCGGCGATGTCGCCGAGCTGGGCCAGCAGCAGGTCCAGGTTGGCCTTGTCGTCGCCGTGGGTTCCGGCCCAGCGGGCGGAGAAGATGCCGGGGGCGCCGTGCAGGACGTCCACGCAGAGGCCGGAGTCGTCGGCGATGGCCGGCAGTCCGGTGGCGCGGGCGAGGGCGTGGGCCTTGAGGAGGGCGTTCTCCGCGAAGGTGACGCCGGTCTCCTTGACGTCCGGGATCTCCGGGTACGCGTCCGCGCCGACCAGTTCGTGCGGCAGGTCGGCGGCGGACAGGATGGCGCGGAGTTCGGTGACTTTGTTCGCGTTGCGGGTCGCGAGGATCAGGCGGCTGGGCGTCGGGGTCATGGGGTCATTATCCCGGGGTGCAGACCTTGGAGAGCTCGCTCGCGGCGTCCGCGACCGGCTTGACGTCCGGGGCGGTGTTGCCGCTCTCGATGGAGGTGCGGACGTTCTTGACGGCCGTGTTCATCGAGTCGAGCGCCTTGCCGAGGTCGGTGTTGTCGGTCTGGTCGCCGATCTTCTTGAGGTTCGCCTCGATCTGGTCGAGGGCGTTCTTCGCGTCCTGGGGGCTGTTGCCGGCCTGGGAGACGGCCTGCTGGAGGTCGGTGACGCCTTCGGTGACGGCGACCGCGGTGTTCGCGCAGTCCATGGCCGTGGAGATCGCGTCGCAGGCGGTGAGGGCCGGGACGGTCAGGACGGCTGCCACGGCGACGGCCGCTATGCGGAGCTTCATGCGGTTCTCCCCCAAAGGACTTGGATGCGGGTACGGGTGCGGGTACGGGTGGACGCGCGGCTCGGCACCGCGCGCCCTGTGTCTGTGGGGACGCCGCCCGCCCCCGGACGGTTGCCGGTTACAGCTCCAGCGCGCCGCGCTGGATGGCCTCCAGGTCCGCGCAGCCGCCGGCGGCGAGGTCGAGGAGGGCGTTGAGTTCCTTGCGGTCGAAGGGCTCGCCCTCGGCGGTGCCCTGGACCTCGACGAAGCGGCCGTCGCCGGTGCAGACCACGTTCATGTCGGTCTCGGCGCGCACGTCCTCCTCGTAGCAGAGGTCGAGGAGCGGGACGCCGTCGACGATGCCGACGCTGACGGCGGCGACGGTGCCGGTGAGGGGCTTGCGGCCGGCCTTGACCAGCTTCTTCTTCTGGCCCCAGGCGATGGCGTCGGCGAGGGCGACGTAGGCGCCGGTGATGGCGGCGGTGCGGGTGCCGCCGTCGGCCTGGAGGACGTCGCAGTCGAGGACGACGGTGTTCTCGCCGAGGGCCTTGTAGTCGATGACGGCGCGCAGCGAGCGGCCGATGAGGCGGGAGATCTCGTGGGTGCGGCCGCCGATCTTGCCGCGGACGGATTCGCGGTCGCCGCGGGTGTTGGTGGAGCGGGGCAGCATCGAGTACTCGGAGGTGACCCAGCCTTCGCCGCTGCCCTTGCGCCAGCGCGGGACGCCTTCGGTGAAGGAGGCGGTGCAGAAGACCTTGGTGTCTCCGAAGGAGATGAGGACGGAGCCCTCGGCGTGCTTGCTCCATCCGCGTTCGATGGTGACCGGGCGGAGCTGTTCGGGCGTGCGGCCGTCGATGCGAGACATGGCTCCGAGCCTAGTCCCTGTGGGGGTGGGCCCCTGCACGTGTGCGAGGACCCCGTCCGGGGCTTCCGGTACGGGGTCCGTCGGGTGGTGAGGGGTCAGCTCACATCATGTCTTCGATGTCGGCGGCGATCGGGTCGGCGTCGGTGCCGATGACGACCTGGACCGCGGTGCCCATCTTGACGACGCCGTGGGCGCCGGCGGCCTTGAGGGCGGCTTCGTCGACGAGGTCCGGGTTGACGACCTCGGTGCGCAGGCGGGTGATGCAGCCTTCGACCTCTTCGATGTTCTCGATGCCGCCGAGCCCGGCGACGATCTTCTCAGCCTTGGTGGCCATGTGTTTCTCCCTGAGTGATGCGAAGAACGGGTCTCAGCGGCCGGAACATGGATTCCCACCTGCGCGGTCCGCGTTGTCACGGTAACGCACGGTTGGCCCATCTACGCGAGCGCATGACCGGTCTCTGCCGAATGATGACGATCAGCAGCAGCCTGCCCACAACTGGTCTACACCAGTGTGCACGCAAGTGGTACGGCAACCAAAAAAACAGGCCGGTGAGGGAGGATGCCGATGAGTGCCAGCAGTGCCGCGGCGGTGCCGCAGCAGAAGTGGTGGAACGGCCTGTTCCAGGGTCTGCAGAAGATGGGGCGCAGCCTCCAGCTGCCGATCGCCGTGCTGCCGGCCGCCGGCATCCTCAACCGGCTGGGCCAGCCGGACGTGTTCGGGGACCAGGGGCTGGGGTGGACGGACGTCGCGAAGGTGATCGCGGCGGCGGGCGGGGCGCTGCTGAACGCCGACCTCGGCCTGCCGCTCCTGTTCTGCGTGGGTGTCGCGATCGGCATGGCGAAGAAGGCGGACGGTTCGACGGCGCTGGCGGCGGTGGTCGGCTTCCTGGTGTACCGGAGCGTGCTGCGGGTGTTCCCGACGCCCTGTCCGGTGGGGACGGTGGACATCGGCGGCGGGTGCCTGGGGCAGGACGACACCTTCGCGGAGTACACGTTCCAGAATCCGGGGGTGTTCGGCGGCATCGTGATGGGTCTGCTGTCGGCATGGTTCTGGCAGCGCTACCACCGGGTGAAGCTGGTGGACTGGCTGGGCTTCTTCAACGGCCGGCGACTGGTGCCGATCATCATGGCGTTCGTCGGCATCGTCTTCGCGGTGGTGTGCCTGTGGGTGTGGCCGCCGGTCGGTGACGCGCTGGAGAGCTTCTCGGACTGGCTGGTGGGTCTGGGTTCGTGGGGTGCGGGGATCTTCGGGGTCGCGAACCGCGCCCTGCTGGTGATCGGTCTGCACCAGTTCCTGAACGTGCCGGTGTGGTTCCAGTTCGGCAGTTACACGAAGCCGGACGGGGAGGTGGTCCACGGTGACATCAACATGTTCCTCAGCGGCGACCCGGAGGCGGGGCAGTTCCTCTCGGGGTTCTTCCCGATCATGATGTTCGCGCTCCCGGCGGCGGCGCTGGCGATCACGCACTGCGCGAAGCCGCAGCGGCGCAAGGAGGTGGGCGGCCTGATGCTGTCGGTGGCGCTGACCTCGTTCGTCACGGGCATCACGGAGCCGCTGGAGTACTCCTTCCTGTTCGTGGCGCCGGCGCTGTACGTGATCCACGCGATCCTGACGGGCGTGTCGATGGCGGTGACGTGGGCGCTGGGCGTGCACGACGGCTTCAGCTTCTCGGCGGGCCTGATCGACTACGTCATCAACTGGGGGCTGGCGACGAAGCCGTGGCTGATCATCCCGATCGGCCTGTGCTTCGCCGTCGTCTACTACGCGGTGTTCCGGTTCGCGATCACGAAGTTCGACATCCCGACGCCGGGCCGGGAGTCGGACGAGGAGATCGCGGCGATGGAGGCGGACAACACCAAGGCGTAGCGCGCGGCGGCGGACACAACGCATCCCCCGCACGGGGCCGTTCGGCCCGGTGCACGAAGGCCCTCGGATCCGGGATCCGGGGGCCTTCGGCACGGGCGGGAGGGGGGCCGGGAGGGGTGGTCCGGGAACCGCCGGAGCGTGTGGCGTAGACCACAGGAAAACGAAGGTTCCTTATCTATCCCTCACCGTGTTACAACTGGTCTACACCACGATTGGTGTAGACCACGCAGGCCCGTTCGGGCCCCCGCGTACCCCCATTTCCCGAGACGTCGCCGTCCCCCGTTTCCCTCTGGCGTCGCCTTGCCCACTGGAGGAAGTTGTGTCCACGGCTACCGCCCCCGCGGCGGAGAAGAAGAAGGGCGCTGGCGTGATGGCCGTCATGCAGCGCATCGGCCGGAGCCTCATGCTCCCCGTCGCCGTGATGCCCGCCGCCGCGCTGCTCGTCCGCTTCGGCCAGGACGACATGCTGGCGCGCGCTTCGTTCCCCGACTTCGTCCAGAAGCTCGCCGGTTACATGGCCGCCGGCGGCGACGCCATCCTCGGCAACATGGCCCTGCTCTTCTGCGTCGGCATCGCCATCGGCTTTGCCAAGAAGTCCGACGGCTCCACCGCCCTGGCCGCCGTCGCCGGTTACCTCGTCTTCCAGAAGGTGCTCGCCACCTTCACCGACAGCAACCTCCCGAAGGTCGCCAAGGTCGTGGACGGCAAGATCGTCAACGTCGACGCCCCGGTCAACGCCGGCGTCCTCGGCGGCGTGGTCATGGGCATCGTCGTCGCCCTGCTCTACCAGAAGTTCTACCGGACCAAGCTGCCGGACTGGGCGGGCTTCTTCGGCGGCCGCCGCCTCGTGCCGATCCTCTCCTCCTTCGCCGGTCTGTTCATCGGCATCGTCTTCGGTCTGATCTGGCCGGTCCTCGGCACCGGCATCCACAACTTCAGCGAGTGGCTGGTCGGCTCGGGCGCGGTCGGCGCGGGCATCTTCGGTGTCGCCAACCGTGCGCTCATCCCGATCGGCATGCACCACCTGCTGAACTCCTTCCCGTGGTTCCAGGCGGGCACCTACACCGACGCCGGCACCGACTACCACGGTGACATCGCCCGCTTCCTGCACGGCGACCCGACCGCCGGCCAGTTCATGACCGGCTTCTTCCCGATCATGATGTTCGCCCTCCCGGCCGCCTGCCTCGCGATCGTCCACTGCGCCCGCCCCGAGCGCCGCAAGGTCGTCGGCGGCATGATGCTCTCCCTCGCGCTCACCGCCTTCGTCACCGGCGTGACCGAGCCGATCGAGTTCACCTTCATGTTCATCGCCCCGGTGCTGTACGCGGTCCACGCGGTCCTGACCGGTGTCTCCATGGCCCTGACCTGGGCGCTCGGCATGAAGGACGGCTTCGGCTTCTCCGCCGGCGCGGTCGACTACCTGCTGAACCTGGGCAAGGCCACCAACCCGCTGGGCCTCGCGGTCGTGGGCCTGTGCTTCGCGGTCCTGTACTACGCGATCTTCCGCTTCGCGATCACCAAGTTCAACCTCCCCACCCCGGGCCGCGAGTCCGACGAGGAGCTCGCCGAGCTGCAGAAGGCCGAGGCCAAGTAGGCAGCGCGCGCACGACGGAGCCCCCGCTCTCCCGGAAGGGAGGGCGGGGGCTCTCGCGTACGGAGGGGCCGCGCTCAGACCTCGTAGACCGCGCCCGCGTACGCCAGGTCGACCGGGCCGTCGTAGACCGCGCGGGCGTCGGCCAGGTTCTGCGCGGGGTCCGTCCACGGCGGGATGTGCGTGAGGACCAGCCGGCCGACGCCACCGCCGCGGGCGTACTCGCCGGCCTCGCGGCCGTTGAGGTGGAGGTCAGGGATGTCCTCCTTGCCGTGCGTGAAGGAGGCCTCGCAGAGGAACAGGTCGGTGCCGTCCGCGAGCAGGCCCAGCTCGGGGCAGGCGCCCGTGTCGCCCGAGTAGGTGAGCGAGCGTCCGCCGTGCTCGACGCGGATGCCGTACGACTCGACGGGGTGCGCCACCCGCTCCGTGCGGACCTGGAAGGGCCCGATCTCGAACGTCCCGGACTTCAGGGTGCGGAAGTCGAAGACCTCGCTCATGGAACGCTCGTCGGGGACGTCGTCGTAGGCCGTGGTCAGACGCTTCTCGGTGCCCTCGGGACCGAAGACGGGGATCGTGCCGCAGCGGCCGCCCTCGTGGCGGTAGTAGCGGGCGACGAAGTAGGCGCACATGTCGATGCAGTGGTCGGCGTGCAGATGGCTCAGGAAGATCGCGTCGAGGTCGTAGAGGCCGCAGTGGCGCTGGAGATCCCCGAGGGCGCCGTTGCCCATGTCGAGGAGCAGGCGGAAGCCGTCGGCCTCGACGAGGTAGCTCGAACAGGCCGATTCCGCGGACGGGAACGACCCCGAACAGCCGACGACGGTGAGCTTCATGGAGCGTGAACCTCCGTGGACGGTCCGTGGACGGAATGCGGGCCGTGCGTGCGTCGAGCGTAAGGCGCGAAACGTCCGGTCGCTCCTCCGCGGCAGGCCGTTGTGGGGGGAATCACCTGCGCTGTCACCCGGGGGAGCGACGGTGGGCACGGGCGTTGCCGTGCCGGGTCGCGTCCGCGCGGCTACGGTCGGAGCATGGACACGTCCTGGTGGCCGGCGGTGGTCGCGGTCGTGGCCGTGGCGCTGGTGGTCCTGGTCGCGGGCGGACGGGCGGGACGCCCCCGCCGCCCGCCGCCCGCCCACGGCACGGGCCCGCCGCCGCGGCCGCGGGCCGGTGAGCTGTGGGTCCTCACGGACGGACGGCCGTGCCTGGTCCTGGCGGTGGGCTCGGTACGGGGCCACCGGGCGCGGGTCGCGTGGATCACCGGCAAGTACGACGACCGGCGGGCCGGGGTGATCGCCCTGCCGCCGGGCACGGCCGCCCGGGGCGGCCGTACGAGCTTCCTGGAGGCCGACCGGCCGGACGAGGTGTCGCTGTGGGAGTTCCGCACCCGGACGGGGACGCTGGACCCGGCGGTGTGGGACGAGGTCAAGGGACTGGGAGGCGGCCGGTGAGGCCGGGGATCCGCCTGCGCCGGGTGTACGACCCGCCGGAGCCGGACGCGGACGGCGTACGGATCCTCGTGGACCGGCTGTGGCCGCGCGGGCTCGCGAAGGCGGCGGCCGCGGTGGACGAGTGGCCCAAGGCGGTGACGCCCTCCACGGAACTGCGCAGGTGGTTCCACGACGGGGGTTCGGCGGAGGAGTTCCGGGCGCGGTACGAGGCGGAGCTGGCGGCGCCGGAGGCGGCGGCCGAGCTGGCCCGCCTGCGGGCGCTGGCCGGGGCCGGGCCGGTGACGCTGCTGACCGCCGTCCGGGAGCCGGGCTCCGGCCATGCCGCGATCCTCGCGGAACACCTCGCGGCCTGATCCGACGGCCCGCCGGCCGTCGGCCTGTCGGCCCGTCGCCCGATGCCCGGGCCCGGGCCCGTCGGCCGAGCCTCAATGCGGCTGCGCGGCGCCGCGCCGTGCGCCAGACTGGCCCGGCCGCCAGGGCCGCCGTACGCCCGCGTGCCCGCCTGCCCGCCCGCCCGAGGGAGCCCATGAGTTCGCCGAGTTCACCGCACGGCATCGAGGTCCCCGGGTCCCTCGTCGCCTCGTACACGAGGAACGGTGGTCCGCAGGAGCGGGCGTGGATCGCCCGGCTGCCCGCCCTGGTGGCGGACCTGCTCGGCCGGTGGGAGCTGGAGCGCGACGGCGCCCTACGGTCCGGCGAGAGCGCGCTGGTGGTTCCGGTGCGCCGCGCGGACGGCGCCCGCGCCGTGCTCCGGCTCCAGCCGGCCAGCGCGCAGACGGCCGCCGCGCTGATCGGGCTGCGGGCGTGGAACGGCGACGGCATCGTGCGGCTCCTCGACCACGACCCGGAGAGCGGCGCCGTGCTGCTGGAGCGCCTGGACGGCTCGCGCACCCTGGCGGACGCCGGGGACGACGACGCGGCCATGGGGATCCTGGCCGGGCTGCTGGCACGGCTGCACTCCGTCCCGGCGCCCGGGGGCCTGCCCGGACTGGGCGACGTCGTCCGCGCCATGCTGGAGGCCGTGCCGGCGGCCGTCACCGGCCTGGCGGACCCCGCGGACCGGCGGCGGCTGCGCGACTGGGCCGCGGCGGCCGCCGAGCTGGCCGGGGAGCCCGGGGACCGGATGCTGCACTGGGACCTGCACCACGGCAACGTGCTCGCCGCCGAGCACGAGCCCTGGCTGGCGATCGACCCCGAACCCCTCGTCGGTGACCCGGGCTTCGACCTGTGGCCGGCGCTGGACACCGGCTGGGAGGAGCTGCACGCCGCCGGGAACGCGCACCGGACGGTGCGGCGCCGGTTCGACCTGCTGACCGAGGCCCTCGGCCTGGACCGGCCGCGCGCGGCCGGCTGGACCCGGGCACGGCTGCTGCAGAACACCCTCTGGGACATCGAGGACGGACGGACCTCCCTCGCCCCCTCCCAGGTCTGCGTCGCGGAGTCCCTGCCCACCCGCTGACACCGCGCCGGCGGGGCCGGGGAACGGCCCCGCCGGGTCGGGTCGGGGCGTCAGGCCCAGAGCTGGCCCTGGAGGACCTCGATGGCCTCTTCGGTCGTCGCCGCCGTGTAGACGCCCGTCGACAGGTACTTCCAGCCTCCGTCGGCCACGACGAAGACGATGTCCGCCGGCTCGCCCGCGGCCACCGCCTTGCGGCCGACGCCGATGGCCGCGTGCAGGGCGGCTCCGGTGGAGACGCCCGCGAAGATGCCCTCCTGCCGGAGCAGTTCCCGCGTGCGGGTCACCGCGTCGGCCGAGCCGACCGAGAAGCGGGTGGTCAGCACGGAGGCGTCGTACAGCTCGGGGACGAAGCCCTCGTCGAGGTTGCGCAGGCCGTAGACGAGGTCGTCGTAGCGCGGCTCGGCCGCGACGATCTTCACTCCGGGCACGTGCTCGCGCAGGTAGCGGCCGACGCCCATCAGGGTGCCGGTGGTGCCGAGGCCGGCCACGAAGTGGGTGATCGACGGGAGGTCGGCGAGGATCTCCGGACCCGTGGTGGCGTAGTGCGCGCCCGCGTTGTCCGGGTTGCCGTACTGGTAGAGCATCACCCAGTCGGGGTGCTCCGCGGCCAGTTCCTTGGCCACCCGGACGGCGGTGTTGGAGCCGCCGGCGGCCGGCGACGAGATGATCTCGGCTCCCCACATGGCCAGCAGGTCGCGCCGCTCCTGGCTGGTGTTCTCCGGCATCACGCACACGATGCGGTAGCCCTTGAGCTTGGCCGCCATCGCCAGGGAGATGCCGGTGTTGCCCGAGGTCGGCTCCAGGATGGTGCAGCCGGGACGGAGCCTGCCGTCCTTCTCGGCCTGCTCGACCATGTGGAGCGCGGGGCGGTCCTTGATCGAGCCGGTCGGGTTGCGGTCCTCCAGCTTGGCCCAGATGCGGACGTCCTCCGAGGGGGACAGCCGGGGCAGCCGGACCAGCGGCGTGTTGCCGACCGCGGCCAGCGGGGAGTCGTAACGCATTACTTCGATCCGCCGGCCACGGCCGGGAGGATGGTGACGTTGTCGCCGTCCTTGAGGGCGGTGGAGATACCGTCGAGGAAACGGACGTCCTCGTCGTTGAGGTAGACGTTCACGAAGCGGCGCAGCTGCCCACCGTCAGCCTGGTCGATGAGTCGCTCTCGAATGCCCTTGTGCCGGGTCTCCAGGTCCGCGAACAGGTCCGCGAGCGTGGCGCCCTCCCCGGACACGGCCTTCTCGCCGTCGGTGTAGGTGCGGAGGATGGTGGGGATGCGGACCTCGATGGCCATGCTGGGCTCCAGTCGTCAGGGCGTGGCAGGTGTGCGTGAGAAAGGGGCGCGCGGTCGTGCAGCCCCCGCGCGCGAGGGCTCTGGTGCTCAGGCAGCAGGACAGATGGCGCTGGCGAGGCGGCACAGGTCGACGTGCAGCCGCGCCACGAGCAGCAGCCTGCCGGGCGTCTCGATGCTCACGTCGTGGGAAACCATGCGGTCATGTTAACGATTCCCGGTCCCCGGTTTGGAGTGTGATCCCGCATCATGGACGCCATCGGCTCACATGCTGGTCAGTAGGCGGCCACGACCTGCACTTCTTCCTCGGTGATCACTCCGTCGACGATGCGGTACGACCGGAACTGGAACTCCCCCAGGCCGTCCTGGTCGGCCGTGGAGACGAGCACGTAGTGCGCCCCGGGCTCGTTCGCGTAGGTCACGTCCGTGCGCGAGGGGTAGGCCTCGGTGGCGGTGTGCGAGTGGTAGACGATCACGGGCTCCTCGTCCCGGTCGTCCATCTCGCGGTAGAGCTTCAGCAGATCCTTCGAGTCGAACTCGTAGAACGTGGGCGAGCGGGCGGCGTTGAGCATCGGGACGAACCGCTCGGGGCGGCCGGTGCCGGCCGGGCCGGCGACGACGCCGCACGCCTCGTCGGGGTGGTCCTGGCGGGCGTGCTCGACGATCCGGTCGTACAGGTCCTGGGTGAGGGTCAGCATGAGCGACAGGATAAGCAGACGGGCCCTTCCGTACCGAGGAGTGGTACGGAAGGGCCCGCATGGTGGACACGAGGTCCACGGGAGCGCGGTTCCCGGCCGCGGCAGGCGGCCGGGACCCGGCGTCAGGACGCCTTGGTGAAGGCCGCGCCGCGCGGGTCGCGGTTCTTCATGACCAGGTAGGACACGCCCAGGAGCAGACCCCACAGCGGGGCGCAGTAGAGCGAGACGCGGGCGTCCTTGTCGGCGCCCATCATCACGATGACCATGCCGATGAAGGCCAGGGCGAACCAGCTGGTGTACGGGGCGCCGGGGGCCTTGAACTTCGACGCGGGCAGCTCTCCGCGGTCGGCCTTGGAGCGGTAGCGGATCTGGCAGACGAGGATCATGATCCAGGCCCACATGCCGGAGATGGTGGCGAAGGAGACGACGTAGTCGAAGGCCTTGCCGGGGGCGACGTAGTTGATCCAGACGCCCACGAGCATCAGCGCGGCGGAGAAGGTGGTGCCGATGAGCGGGGTGCCGCTCTTGGTGAGCCGGGTGAAGAACTTCGGGCCCTGGCCGTTGAGCGCGAGGTCGCGCAGCATGCGGCCGGTGGAGTACATGCCGGAGTTGCAGGAGGACAGGGCCGCGGTCAGGACGACGAAGTTGACGATCGCGGCGCCGACGCCGAGGCCCATGCGCTCGAAGGCGGCGACGAAGGGCGAGACGCCGGGCTGGAAGTGCGTCCACGGGACGACCGAGAGGATCATGATGAGCGCGCCGACGTAGAAGACGGCGATGCGCCACGGCACGGTGTTGATGGCCTTGGGCAGGGTCTTCTCGGGGTCCTTGGACTCGCCGGCGGTGACGCCGACCAGCTCGACCGCGAGGAAGGCGAACATCACGATCTGCAGGGTCATCAGCGTGCCGCCGATGCCCTTGGGGAAGAAGCCGCCGTCGTTCCACAGGTTGGTGACGGAGGCGGTCTCGGCGGCGTCGGAGAAGCCGATGGTGAGGATGCCGGCGCAGATCAGGATCATGCCGACGATGGCGGTGACCTTGACCATGGAGAACCAGAACTCGAGCTCGCCGAAGAGCTTCACGGAGATCAGGTTGGCGCCGTAGAGGATGACCGTGAAGATCAGCGCGTAGGCCCACTGCGGGAAGCTGTCGTGGGTCCAGTACGCCATGTACTGCGCGGCCGCGGTGACCTCGGTGATGCCGGTGACCACCCAGAACAGCCAGTAGGTCCAGCCCGTCACGTATCCCCAGAACGGGCCGAGGAACTCCCGGGCGTAGTCCGAGAAGGAACCGGAGACCGGGCGGTACATGAGCAGCTCGCCCAGGGCCCGCATGATGAAGAAGATGACCAGGCCCGCGATCGCGTAGGCCAGGATCAGGCTGGGGCCGGCCTTGGAGATGGCCTTGCCCGCTCCCAGGAAGAGGCCGGTGCCGATGGCCCCGCCGATCGCGATCATCTGGATCTGACGGGCGCCGAGCGTGCGGTGGTAGCCCTCGCCGCCGTCGCCCCCGGTGCCCTCGCCGGGCGTGTTGCCGTGCTGTTCGACCTGCACTGAGGTCATGTCTGGTGCGCCTTTCTCCACGCCGGTCCGCGGCCTTCGAAGGCTGCGGACCGGGTCCTCGATCCCCCCGGATACGGATGGAGTTGCACGCCGGCGGTCTGCCGGTTCAAGCGGACCGGGGGACATGGGTGGCGTCCCCGCGGTGATCGTGAAGATTTATCACGTGCTTACGACAGTCGGAGGGGGAGAAAGGTGATGCAGGCCCCCAAAATTTCCGGACAAAGGCATGCGAAAGGATCAGATCACCGCATGGCGGTGATCTGATCGTTATCCGGATTTGAGCGTCCGCTGAGCGAACGCCGCACCCTCGGATGGACTTTCAGAGGGTTTCGATCAAGGACTCCTGGAGCCCGGTGAGCCAGTGGTAGGCCATCACGATCGGCTTGCGCGGGTCCTCGTCGGGCAGCCCGACGAGCGCGGCGCCCTGCTCGTCCTCGGTGATGTCCAGCCGGGCCGCGATGGTCAGCCGGAGGTCGTTGAGCGCCCCCAGCCAGCGCAGCGGCAGCTCGCCGGTCAGCTCCAGCACCGCCACCCCGTCACCGCCCGGGGTGAGGGCGTCCAGGCTGCGGACGACGGCCAGCGCGTCGTCCCGCTTGCGGGCGCGCAGGTCGTTCTCGGTGTAGCGGCGGAACTCCGCCGACCGCTCCACCGTCTCCGCCGGGTCCACGCCCTCCTCGGCCGCGCCGTCCGGGGAGCCGTAGGCGTCGGGGAAGAGCCGGGCCAGCGCCGGGTCGGACGGGGGCTCGCTGGGCCCCTCGGCGAACAGCGCCGCGAGCGGGTCGGCGTCCTCGGGGATCCCGGGACCGATCAGCTCCAGCAGCTGGACGGTGAGCGTGCGCAGGATGGAGATCTCGATCTCGTCCAGCGCGACGGCGGCGCCGCCGCCCTTCCGTTCCTCGAAGAACCCCATCAGGTGCGGTCCTGGGAGAGGGTCGCCCACAGGCCGTAGCCGTGCATGGCCTGCACGTCGCGCTCCATTTCCTCGCGGGTGCCGCTGGACACGACCGCCCGCCCCTTGTGATGGACGTCCAGCATCAGTTTGTGCGCCACGTCCTTGGAGTATCCGAAGTACGCCTGGAACACGTACGCCACGTAGCTCATGAGGTTGACCGGGTCGTTGTGCACCAGGGTCACCCAGGGGACGTCGGGTTCGGGGACGGCGAAGGTCTCCTCGGCCGATTCGGTGCGTTCGATCTCAATGGGAGCAACACTCACTCGTCCCATGCTGCCACCGTGACGGGCCCGTTGCACAAACGGGACCCACATCTCGTCACTTTGACGAAATGTGCGCTAGCATCCCAGCCATGAACACTGCGGACCTGGGCCTGCCGGTGGACGTGCCGTCGACAGCGCTCTTCACGGACCATTACGAGCTCACGATGCTGCAGGCCGCACTGGCCAACGGCACCGCCGACCGGCGCTCCGTCTTCGAGGTCTTCACCCGGAGGCTCCCCGAGGGACGCCGCTACGGGGTGGTCGCCGGAACGGGGCGCGTGCTCGACGCGGTGGAGAACTTCCGCTTCGACGGAGCGGTGCTGGAGTTCCTGCGCGAGCGGGCCGTCGTCGACATGCGGACGCTGGACTGGCTGTCCTCCTACCGCTTCTCCGGCGACATCTGGGGCTACCCGGAGGGCGAGGTCTACTTCCCCGGCTCCCCGGTGCTGCGGGTCGAGGGCAGCTTCGCCGAGTGCGTGCTGCTGGAGACGGTGATCCTCTCGATCCTCAACCACGACTCGGCGATCGCCGCGGCGGCCTCCCGGATGTCCTCGGCGGCCGGCGACCGGCCGCTGATCGAGATGGGCGCCCGGCGCACCCACGAGCTGGCCGCCGTGGCCGCGTCGCGGGCGGCGTACGTGGGCGGCTTCGCCTCGACCTCGGACCTCGCGGCCGGCTTCCGCTACGGCATCCCCACCGTCGGCACCAGCGCGCACGCCTTCACCCTGGTCCACGACAGCGAGCGGGACGCCTTCACCGCCCAGGTGGCCTCGCTGGGGCGGGGCACCACCCTCCTCGTGGACACCTACGACGTGGCCGAGGCGGTGCGCACCGCCGTGGAGGTGGCGGGCGCCGACCTGGGGGCCGTCCGGATCGACTCCGGCGACCTGCTGCTGGTGGCCCACCGGGTGCGCCAGCAGCTGGACGAGCTGGGCGCCACCTCGACGAAGATCGTGGTCACCTCCGACCTGGACGAGTACGCCATCGCCTCGCTGGCCGCGGCGCCGGTCGACGCGTACGGCGTGGGCACCCAGCTGGTGACGGGCAGCGGGCACCCGACCTGCTCGATGGTCTACAAGCTGGTGGCGCGGGCCACCTCGGCGGACCCGAAGGCGGCGCTGGCCCCGGTGGCGAAACGGTCCTCCGGCGGGAAGACCTCGCTCGGCGGCCGCAAGTGGGCCGCCCGGCGGCGGGACGCCGAGGGCGTGGCCGAGGCGGAGGTCGTGGGCCTGGGGCCGGTCCCCGCGGCCCTGGCCGACGACCAGCTGCTGACCCACCTGGTCAAGGCCGGCGAGGTGATCGCGCGCGAGCCGCTGGAGGCCGCCCGCGACCGCCACCGCGCGGCCCGCGCGGCCCTCCCGCTGTCCGCGACCCAGCTGTCCCGCGGGGAGGCCGTGCTCCCCACGGAGTACGTGTAGCCCTGCGGGCACGCCCGGCCGTGAGCCGGTGCGGCGGCGTCGCGGGCCCCGCCTGCGTTTGAGGCGCGGGGGTCCGGGGGCAGAGCCCCCACGCGGCGCAGCCGCCGCACAGCACAGTGGGAAGGGGCGGGGTGGGGGAAGAGCCTCCCGCAGGGCCCGCAGCACACCATCGAGCCGAAGGGCATGCGAAATGCACCGCGCACTGATCGTCGTCGACGTACAGAACGACTTCTGCGAGGGCGGCAGCCTCGCGGTCGACGGCGGGGCCGACGTCGCCGCCGCCATCACGGAGCTGATCGGGCAGGCCACCGCCGGTTACCGGCACGTCGTGGCCACCCGCGACCACCACGTCGACCCCGGGGCGCACTTCGCGCACCCCCCGGCCGAGCCGGACTACGAGAACTCCTGGCCGGTGCACTGCGTGGCGGGCACGGAGGGGGTCGGCTTCCACCCGAACTTCGCGCCCGCCGTGGCCTCGGGCGCGGTCGCCGCGGTCTTCGACAAGGGCGCGTACGAGGCCGCGTACAGCGGTTTCGAGGGCGCGGACGAGAACGGCGAGGGCCTGGCCGCCTGGCTGCGGGAGCGGCACGTCGCCGAGGTCGACGTGGTCGGCATCGCGACCGACCACTGCGTGCGGGCCACCGCCCTCGACGCCGTCCGCGCCGGCTTCACCACCCGCGTCCTGCTGGACCTGACGGCGGCCGTGGCCCCGCACACCACCGCGCGGGCCCTGGACGAGCTCCGCGCGGCCGGTGTGACCCTCGTGGGCGCGGTCGGGCCCCGCCCGTAGCGCCCGGGGCCCCGCGGCGCTACGCGCTAGGTGCCCAGCAGGGCCCGGATGGGGTGCCAGAGCTCCTGGGCCCGGTCGGGGGCCCCGCGCCACAGCAGGCCGTCCGGGTGGTGCAGGACGGCGGTCACCTCGTCCGGCGTCGGGGGCTCGGCGTTGCCCCGCAGGTAGACCGCCCGCATCCCGAGGTTCCGCAGCCTGGTCAGGGCGCGGGCCCGGTTCGCGGCGTGCACGAGCACGCGGACGTTTCCTCCCTCTCCGGACGGCCTGGGCAGCGTCAGCGCCACCACCACGCTGCCGCCCGGCAATCTCACGAATCCGCCACCTGGCACGGCTGTCATCTCCCCCGTCAATAAGAAACTCGTACCGGGCATCTAAACGCGATCGGCCGCCGCCCGCTAGAGGGCGACGGCCGATCATGCTTTGACCTGCTGTTTTACCGAGTGACTACTTGGAGGGGCCGACCTCGACGGTCATGACCTCACCGTCGTAGGTCTCCTTCAGGATCTTGATCTTGGTGTTGGTGTCAGTGACCTTCACCGATCCGGTCGGGTTCTCGTCGTAGTAGTACTTGCCCTTGCGGTCGTCGAAGACCAGGTTCGCGGGCTTCGGCTTCAGGAAGAGCGACTCGCCGTTCTTGTGCAGCGTGAACGCGTCCGTCGAGTACGCGCTGAAGGTGGCGTCGTACGGCTGGATCTTGTTGCGCAGCAGGGTGCCGTCCGACCACTTCATCGGCTTGGCGTTGGCGTCGATCGGGAGGATCAGACCCTGGCCCGGGTGGACGCTGGTGTTGTTGTCCTTCTGGCTGGTGTCCCACTGCCAGATGAGCAGACCGTCCTGGTACGGGTAGTGCTCGACCCAGTCCGGCTTGGTGTTGCCGAAGCCGAAGTTGTACGGGCCCACCTTGAGGGTGGAGTCGTACGAGACGTAGCGGCGGTTCTCCGCCAGGTAGTACTGCGCGTACTCCTTGGTGAAGTTGGCGCCGATGCGGGAGAAGCCCTTGCCGGTCCAGCCGTTGTCGCCGTTCTCGGCGCCGTCGGTGAACAGCGCGGAGCCGTCCGCGGTGATGGTGAGGGCGTCACCCGTGAAGCCCTTGCCGCCCGCGCCGCCGTCCGTCTGGTAGCGGAAGCGGAGGTCGACCTTCTTGCCCACGTAGGCGTCGAGCGAGAAGTTCAGGTTCTTCCAGGCGCCCGAGACACCGGTGAGGGACGGGCTGCCGGCGGCGTCGACCGGGATGGCCGTGCCGTCGGCGGTGCCGGCGAGGGCGGTCCAGTTGGCGCCGCCGTCCGTGGACACCTCGGTGTAGAGGTAGTCGTAGTCGGCCTCGATGTCCCACCAGCCCTTGAGCGACAGGGCGGCGGACTTCTTGCCCGTCAGGTCGACGGAGCGGGTGAGGGTGTTCTTGAGGTCGTCACCCATGTTGCTCCACCACTGGGTGGAACCCTCGGCGGGAGCGACGACGTCCGTCTGCACCTTCTTCTTCGGCAGCTCGACGACCAGGGCCTGCTTGTCCTTGGTGTTGAACGCCGACACACCGAGCTTGTGGGTGGACTTCGTCGCGGCCTTGGCCGTGTCGTAGTTCAGCCAGCCCAGCTGGAGCTTGTCCCAGGCGGTCATGTCGCCCGGCATGTCGCCTATGGAGTCCTTGCCGGTGCCGAGCCAGGAGCCGGCCGACATCAGGGACCAGAAGCCGACGCCGTTCTCGCCGCCACCGGAGGTGTCGTAGAGGTCGGGCAGGCCCAGGTCGTGGCCGTACTCGTGGGCGAAGACGCCGAGGCCGCCGTTCTCGGGCTGCATCGTGTAGTCGCCGACCCAGATGCCGGAGTCGCCGATCTGGGTGCCGCCGGCCTTGTTGTTGGCCGGGCCGGTCTTGCCCGCGGAGGTGCCGTAGGCGTACCAGCGGTGCGCCCACAGGGCGTCGGGGCCCTGCACGCCGCCGCCGGCCGACTCGTCCTCGCCCGCGTGGACGATCTGGAAGTGGTCGATGTAGCCGTCGGGCTCGTTGAAGTTGCCGTCGCCGTCGAAGTCGTAGCGGTCCCAGACGTCGTACTGGGCCAGCTTCGCCTTGATCTCGGCGTCGGTCTTGCCGGCCTTCTTCTGGGCGTCGACCCACGCCGTGACGCCGTCCTTGACGGTGTCCCAGACGTTGGCGCAGTTGCTCTGGCCGCAGTAGTTGGAGCCGTAACGGGCCTCGTTGTAGGGGACCTTGACCCAGTCGGAGACCTCGCCCTCGACCGAGTAGCGGCCCGAGGAGGTCTTCTCGTAGTACGTCTTCAGGGAGTGCTTGCCCTCGCCGGTGGCGAAGTACAGGTCCTGGAAGTACTGACGGCTGAAGTCCTTGCGCCAGGCCGTGCTGTTGTCCTTGGCACGGTCGGGCTGCGCGATGGTGTTGTGCAGCGGACCGGGGGTGCCGCCGTACTTCGGCACGGCCGGCTTGGGGCCGGGGCCGTCCGGGTCGTGCATGGTGGTGCTGTCGACCTGGTCGCCGAACTCGACGAGGATCGTGAAGATCTTGTCGGTCTTCTCGCGGCCGAGCTCGACGTACTTCTTGTCGTCGAGCTTGACGACCTTGGAGGCGCCGCGCTGCTCGACGCCCTTCTTGCCCTGGAGCACCTGGTCCAGGGCGGCCTTGCGCTGCTGGGCCTGCTGCTCGCTGAACGGGCCCTTGAGGTCGTGGTCGACGACCTTGGCAGGAGTGGTCGGGTCCTGCCGGTCCGCCACCGGGGCGGCCGGGGCCTTGCCCTCGGCCTGGGCCGCGGTGACGGTGAAGAAGGTTGCACTGGTCGCGCATGCGGCCATGGTCACGGTGACGGCGGCAGCGCGGATCGCACGCCGTCGGGCGGAATTGCTGGTCACTTGATGTCGTTCCCCTCCCGCGGCCGCAACGTCTGAGTTCGGAACTTCTCCATAGGAGCGGGGGGTTCCGCGCGGCGCGCGTCTCAAGTGACGACATTTGACCGGAGAGACGCGAGAAAAGACAGACCTTGACTTGAACCTTACAACTGCACTATGCGGTCAGGGAGTTCCGCTATCCGGACGATCCGCAGCCATATGGGGCGAAGGGCGCTTCCCGCCCCGGGGACCGGTCCGGACCGTCCCCTTTCTCCCCCCTACCGGGGCGCGTACGTGACCCCGTGCGCCCCCTGTGCTCCGGCACCGTGTGTTAGGTCACGCTTACCGGCGGCTCCTCCCGGGCATCCCGTCAGGGAGTCACCCGAGTCACCTGACGCGCGACCTGGTCGAGGCGACTCCCCCGCCCCCTCCCCTGAGGACGGATACCGCCATGCCGCGTCCGACTGCCGCACAGCTCGCGTACGGGTCCGCCACGGTCATCGTGTCGACGATCGCCATGCTGCTGCTCTCGCAGACGAGCACCGGCCTGGGCGTCGCGGTCATCTCCGCCGCCGCGCTCGCCCTGGGTCTGCTCGTCGCCCTCACCGTACCCGCCCCGAAGCGCCGCGGCCGCCACGCGGCGCGCCCGGGCAACGCCGCGGACGCCGGCGCGTCCGCGGCGTCCGCCCGGGCCCCGCAGCAGCGCCCGGCGGCCTCCGAACACCCCGTCCACCACTGACCGTTCGCCCCTCGGGCGCGCGGGCGGGACGGCGGACGACGCGGCGCGGGCGGCCGCCCCGATGGGGGCGGCCGCCCGCGCCGCGGTGTGCCGCGCTGCGCTAGGTGGCCTGGACGACCACGGTCTTGGCGACCTTGTCGTGCAGGCCCTGCTTGTAGGGCTTGTCGACGAGGATCGAGACGATGAGCGCGATCGGCCAGAGGCAGAAGCAGCAGATCAGGGTCGGGAGCCAGAGCACCGCGGCCCGGGACAGGGCCGGACCGGACTGGGGCACGCTGCCGTCGTTGAGCATGGCGACCCGCAGGCCGAGCGCCTTCTTGCCCATGGTCTGGCCGTTCTTCTTCGTGAACCACCAGTCGTAGCCGAGGTACGCCACGATCGAGATCAGCGTCATCACCAGACCGCTGCCGCTGTACGACTTGGTGAGGACCTCGCTGACGTCCTCGCCGCGCTCGGTCTCCACCATGTAGCGGTTCGTGCCGAAGGCCAGCTGGATGAGGAACAGCGGTACGGCGACGATCAGCACGTCGATGATGCGCGCCGCGAGCCGCCTGCCGAAGTCGGCGAGCGGGGGCATGCCGGCCAGCGGGTCGGGCATGCCGTAGCCGCCGCCACCCCCGTACGGATCACCGCCGCCGTACGGGGGCGGGGGCGGCGGGTAGCCCCCGCCCGCGCCGGGGCCGCCGGGGGGCGGCGGAGGCGGCGGGGGGCCGCCGCTGCCGGGGGGCGGCCCGTACGGCGAACCGCTCGACGGGGGCGTCGGCTCCTGGGGCTTCTTGAGGAACGGGTCCTCCTCGGGCGGCTGGCCCGGCGGCGGCTGGTCGGTACTCATGGCCCGAGTCGAACCCGGCCCCGCCGGGCCCGCAACGGGAGCGCGTCCGTTCGGGGAGGGCCGCGGGCCGGGCGGCGGCCCGGTGGGACCGGGGCGGGCTCAACGGGCCACGTACGTACGGGCCGCCTTGTCGTGCCAGGCCTGCCGCCGCGGGCGGTCCACGAGGGCCCACAGGCTCCCGGGCAGCCCCAGGAAGGCGTACGCCAGCCAGCGGCCCAGGGCCGCGCCGAACCGGGGCGGGCGCAGGCCGGCCGTCGTCAGGACGCGGACGCCGAGCAGCTTCTTGCCCGGGGTGCGGCCCCAACGGGCCGTGGGCAGCACCTCGTAGAGGATCCCGAAGAGGAGGACCGCACCGAGGACGAGGGCCAGCCGGCCGGCGATCGGCCCGTCCAGGAGCCAGACCGTGGTCGTACGGCCGCTCGCGCGGGCCGCGTCCACCTTGGCCCGGACGTGCTCGGTGGCGGCGGGCAGCTGCGGCACGACGGCCGCCGCGGCGACGGCCGCGTAGACGACGGTGTCGAGGGCCCGGGCGACGGCGCGGCGCACGAACCCGGCGGGGCGCACGGCCCGTTCCGCCATCCGCTCGAACACGGCCCGGGAGGCGGCGGCGCGGGAGGCCCCGGCCTCGGGCGCGGGCGCCGTGGTGGCGGGGGCGGCGGCGCGGGCCTCCTCGGTTCCGCGCGGCTCGCGGACGGCGGAGCCGGCCCCGGCCGGCGGGGCGGCGCTCTCGGGCCGCACGATCCGCGGCCGGGCCCCCGCGGGCCGGGGCGCCCACACCTCGGGGCGGGCGGACGCGGCGGGCCGCTGCTCCTCCCGGGCCGGCGGCCCCTCGGGGGCGGAGGAGGGGGCGGGCTCGGCGGGCCGGGGCCGGGCCGCCGGGGCGGCGACGGCCTCGGGCCAGGAGGAGGTGATCCCCGGCTCGGCTCCGGGCGCGTCGGGCCACTGCGGGGCGGGGGAAGCGGAGGGCGCGTGCTCCCGGACCCCCTCGGCGGCGGGGGCGGGGGCGGACGGCGCCGGGGTCCGGGCGGCCGGGGAGCGCGCCGACAGGATGCCCGCGGCGGGCTGCGCGGAGGCGGGAGCGGAGGGACCGGCGGCGGCCTCGGCGGCGCCTGCCGCGCGGGCCGGGGAGGCCGCCTCGCGCGGGGCGGCGTCCTCGGCGGCCGTGGCCTCGGAGGGGCTGCCCCACGACACGCGGTGGTCCCTGGGGCCGCCGAAGCCCGCCTGGTGGGCGGGGTCGGCCTGCCAGACGGCGGGTTCGGCGGCCGGTTCCGGCAGCGTCTCGGTCATGGAGGTCTCGTCCAGGAACACCGGGCCGGTCTCGTCGGCGCGGACGGCGGGCGCGGCGACGGGCAGGCGCGCGGGAGCGGCCCCGGGGACGGCGGCGGGGACCGGGGCGGGGCCCGGGACGCGGAGGGCGGGTGCGGGGACGGCGGGGGCCGCGGCCGGGGCCGGATCGGGCACGGGAGCGGGACCCGCCGGGGCCGGGCGGCTCGTGCCCGGGACCCAGGCCGCGCCGTTCCAGTACCGGATGTACCCCGGGATGGACGGGTCCGGGTAGTAGCCCTCGCGGGCCGCGTGCTCGCCGTCACCAGGGGAGGCCGTCATGTCCCCAACTCCGATCGTGGCTCAAGGCTTGTGCAAGGGGAGGACCATAGCCAAGAACCGCGGCCCGACAGGTCGGGTAACGGGAGAATCCAAGCCATTGAGCGAACGTCACTCCTCCGACCGTTTTCGGTCAGTCAATAGATTTCGGCCAATCTCCGGCCGGTTGACGGAAGTCGCGTCATAGCCGGGCACGCCGGGGCTCTCTGCAGGTGTGGGGCACCGTCCGGCCCCATGGACCGAACCGGAGAAGCGAGGCCGTCATGCACCACCCCGTCGTCGAGCGCGAGCTGGAAGTCAAGCTGGTCCTGTCCCCCGAGCGCAGCGTCCCCGTCCCCGCGCGGCTGCTGTACCTGGCGGAGGACCCGTACGCCGTCCACATCACCTTCCACACCGGTTCCAGTGCCCCCGTCGAGTGGACCTTCGCCCGCGAACTGCTCGTGGAGGGCGTGTTCCGCCCGTGCGGTCACGGTGACGTCCGGATCTGGCCCACGAAGGTCGACAACGAGGCCGTCCTCTGCATGGCGCTCAGCTCGCCCGACGGCGACGCCCTCCTGGAGGCCCCCGCCGGCTCGGTGTCGGCGTGGCTGGAGCGGACCCTGCGGGCCGTGCCGCCCGGCAGCGAGTGCGAGCGCCTCGGCCTGGACGCCGCCCTGGCGGAGCTCCTCGCCCCCACCCCGGCCGACGACCTGTGGATGCGGGACCCCTGGCCGTCGGACGAGTCGGGGGACGGGGAGCTGTGATGCGGGGCGAGGGACCGCGGCCCCTGCGGCCTCTGCCGCCCCCGCGGTCACCGCGGTCCTCCCGGTCAGAAGAGCTTGCCCGGGTTGAGCAGTCCCAGGGGGTCGAAGGCCGCCTTGACGGCGCGCTGCATCTCCAGTCCCACGGGGCCCAGTTCGCGGGCGAGCCAGTCCTTCTTCAGCACGCCGACTCCGTGTTCGCCGGTGATGGTCCCGCCGAGGGCCAGGCCGAGGGCCATGATCTCGTCGAAGGACGCCCGGGCCCGCCGCGTCTCGTCCTCGTCGGCCGGGTCGAAGCAGACCACGGGGTGGGTGTTGCCGTCCCCGGCGTGCGCGCAGACCCCGATGAGCAGGTCGTGGGAGCGGGCGATGGCGGCCGTGCCGTCCATCATCTCGGCGAGCCGGGAGCGCGGCACGCAGACGTCGTCGATCATCGTGGCGGGCTTGAGGGCCTCCAGCGCGGTCAGCGACATCCTCCGGGCCCGGAGCAGCAGTTCGGACTCCGCCTCGTCCTCGGCGGGCACGACGGCGGTGGCCCCGGCGGCCGTGCACAGCTCCCCCACGGCGGCGAGCTCCTCGGGGGCGTGCGGGGTGTCGAAGGCGGCCAGCAGCAGGGCCTCGGTGGTCTCGGGCAGGCCCATCCTGCCGAGGGAGTTGACGGCGCGGACGGTCGTGCGGTCCATCAGTTCCAGCAGGGAGGGCGAGAGTCCGGCCTCCATGACGGCGCACACGGCCGCGCACGCGGCGGCCGTCGACGGGAACTCGGCGGCCAGCGCCAGCTGCCGGGGCGGGGCCGGGCGCAGCGCGAGGACGGCCTGGACGACGACGCCCAGGCTGCCCTCGGAGCCGACGAAGAGGCGGGTGAGGTCGTAGCCGGCGACGCCCTTGGCGGTGCGCCGGCCGGTGCGCAGCAGCCGTCCGTCGGCGAGGACCACGTCGAGGGCGAGCACGTACTCGGCGGTGACCCCGTACTTGACGCAGCACAGGCCGCCCGAGGCGGTGCCGATGTTGCCGCCGATGGTGCACTGCTCCCAGCTGGAGGGGTCGGGAGGGTAGGCGAGGCCGTGTTCGGCGACGGCCCGGGAGAGCACGGCGTTGACCACGCCGGGTTCGACGACGGCGATCCGGTCGACGGTGTTGATCTCCAGGATGCGGTCCATCTTCACCAGGGACAGCACGATGCAGCCGTCGGAGGCGTTCGCGGCGCCGGACAGTCCCGTACGGGCGCCCTGCGGCACCACGGGAACCCGTAGGGCGGTCGCGGTGCGCAGCACGTGCCGGACCTGCTCGACGGTCCGCGGGAGGACGACCACCGCCGGGGTGCCGGCGGCGCAGAAGCCGGCCATGTCGGTGGCGTAGGAGGTGGTCACCTGCGGGTCGGTGAGCAGGGCCTCGGCCGGGAGCCCTGCCAGGAGGGCGGTGTGCAGACGTGCGGAGAGGTCATCGTCCATGGGGTCAGCGTGGCAGCCGGGGCCATCGGTGTGAACACGCCCGCGCACGTCTTCGGCCACCTCGGCGCGCTCTTCATATTGACGCACAGTGACCCCATGGACCGTATCGACGAGGAATCGCAGACGCCGGCGCCGCCCGTGACCTTCACCGGCCGCAAGACGCTCGTGGCCGCCGCGGTCGCCGTGGTCCTGATCGCCGGGGCCCTGCTGATCCGTCCCGCCCGGACCGGTGACGACGCGCGCCCTCCGGGGCCGAGCGAGCGTGCCGCGACGGCGGTGGGCATGGGCGCGCCCGCGGCGGCGACGGACGTGACCGCACTGGTCGCGGACCGGGAGAAGTGGGTGGCGGCGCACCCGGACGACGAGGCCTCGTGGGCGGTGCTGGGCTCCGCCTACCTGGAGCAGGCGCGGCGGACCGCTGACCCGGGCCTGTACCCGAAGGCGGAGCGGGCGCTGAAGCGGTCGCTGGAGGAGCGCCCGGCGGAGAAGGGCAACTTCGACGCGATGACGGGCATGGGCGCGCTGGCCAACGCCCGGCACGACTTCGCGACCGGCAAGAAGTGGGGCGAGCTGGTCCGGGCGCAGTCGCCGAAGCGGTGGACGGCGTACCCGGTCCTCGTCGACGCGTACACGGGGCTCGGCGACTACAAGGGCGCGCAGGCGGCGATGGAGCTGCTGCTGGAGCTCCGGCCGGGGCTGACGGCGTACGTGCGGGCCTCACAGGTCTACCGGGACCGCGGCTGGCGCGAGGACGCGGTGATGGCCATGGAGGAGGCCGCCGCCTCCGCCAAGGCGCCGGCGGAGAAGGCGTACACGCTGTTCCGGCTGGGCGAGCTGGCCTGGGAGCGGGGTGACGCGCGGGAGGCGCTGCGGCAGTACGAGGGCGCGCTGCGCACCGATCCCGCGCAGGCGGAGGGCCGGGCCGGGCGGGCGCGGGCGCTGGCCGCGCTGGGCCGCGCCGGGGAGGCGCTGCGGGACTACCGGATGGCGCTGGGCCGGACCCCGGTGCCGCAGCTGGCCCGGGAGCTGGGCGAGCTGCTGGAGTCGCTGGGCCGGGAGCAGGAGGCGCGCGCGCAGTACGACGCGCTGGCCGCTCTGGCGGTGCGCGGCGGTGCGCAGGGGGTGGACGAGGCCGTGGTGCTGGGCCTGTACGAGGCGGACCACGGGGATCCGGCGGCGGCGGTGCGCCGGCTGTCGCAGGAGTGGACGCGGCACAAGAGCGTGCAGGTGGCGGACGCGCTGGGGTGGGCGCTGTACAAGTCGGGCGAGTACACCGAGGCGCTGGAGTACGCGAAGAAGGCGATGGAACCGGGGCTGCGCAGCGCCGAGTTCGCCTATCACCGGGCGATGATCGAGCGGGTGCTCGGCGACGAGGCGGGGGCCCGGCGCCACCTGGAGGAGGCGCTGCGGACGAACCCGTACTTCTCGCCGTTGCGCGGACCGCTGGCGAAGGAGGCGCTGGAGGCGCTCGGCCAGCCTCCGCCGGGGGGCCCGGAGAACATCCGGCCGACCGGGCGGTGGGTCGAGCCGGAACTGCCGAAGCCGAACCCGAAGCCGTCTCCGGCGCCGAAGGCCAAGGGCGGCGCATCGAAGCCGTCCGCCGCGCCGTCACCGTCGGCGTCCGCGTCGGCCTAGCCGGCGTCCGGGGCCGTACGGCAATCCGTACGGCCCCGGTGTGCGGGCGGCGGCGGGGCTCCGCGGTTCGGCCCACTCCCCTCCGGAGGGCACCGCGCGGCGGCCCGTCCGGCCCCCGCGCACCGGGGCCGACGGCAGCCCGAGGCCCCCGGCGACTGCCGGGGGCCTCGGGCCGTGTCTCGCAGGTCAGAGGTTTCCGCGCTTCTCCTGCTCGCGCTCGATCGCCTCGAACAGCGCCTTGAAGTTGCCCTTGCCGAAGCCCATGGAGCCGTGGCGCTCGATGATCTCGAAGAAGACCGTCGGCTTGTCCTGGACCGGCTTGGTGAAGATCTGCAGCAGGTAGCCGTCCTCGTCGCGGTCGGCGAGGATCTTCAGCTCGCGCAGCTCGTCGATCGGCACCCGGGTGTCGCCGACCCACTCGCCGAGGGTGTCGTAGTAGGTGTCCGGGACGGACAGGAACTGGACGCCCGCCGCGCGCATGGTGCGGACGGTGGCGACGATGTCGTTCGAGGCCAGGGCGATGTGCTGGACGCCGGGGCCGTTGTAGAACTCCAGGTACTCGTCGATCTGCGACTTCTTCTTCGCGATCGCCGGCTCGTTGATCGGGAACTTGACCTTCTTCGTCCCGTCCGCGACCACCTTGGACATCAGCGCCGAGTACTCGGTCGCGATGTCGTCGCCCACGAACTCCTTCATGTTCGTGAAGCCCATGACCTTGTTGTAGAACGCCACCCACTCGTTCATCCGGCCCAGTTCCACGTTGCCGACGCAGTGGTCGATGGCCTGGAAGGTGCGCTTGGCCGGGGGCGCGACGATCGGCTCGGCGGCCACGTAGCCGGGCAGGTAGGGGCCGGTGTAGTCGCGGCGCTCCACCAGGGTGTGGCGGGTCTGGCCGTACGTCGCGATCGCGGCGAGGACGACGGTGCCGTGCTCGTCCTTGACCTCGTGGGGCTCGTCCAGGCCGCGGGCGCCCTGCTCGACGGCGTACGCGTAGGCGGCGCGGACGTCGGGGACCTCGATGGCGAGGTCGATCACGCCGTCGCCGTGCTCGGCGACGTGCTCCGCGAGGAAGCGGCCGTGGTCGGTCGTCGGCTTGATGACGGAGGTCATGACGAAGCGGGCGGAGCCGTTGGTCAGGACGTAGCTGGCCGTCTCGCGGCTGCCGTTCTCCGGGCCGGAGTAGGCGACGAGCTTCATGCCGAAGGCCGTCGAGTAGTAGTGAGCGGCCTGCTTGGCGTTGCCCACGGCGAAGACGACGGCGTCCATGCCCTTCACCGGGAAGGGGTCGGCCTCACGCGCGGTGTGCGGGGTGGTTTCGAGGTTCGCCAGAGACTCAGTCATGAGCGCAGATTCCCGCCGATCCACAAGCTGCGCAATAGTTTCCTCATTGACTGTACAAACTGTGCAGGCGAGCCGGAGGATGACTGAAACATCTGTGCACTATGACCACCCGAGAGCGGGGGTGGGCACCGGGAGGCGTACATGGGCATCGACGAACTCGACGGCCGGCTCATCGTCCTGCTCGCGCGCGAGCCGCGGATCGGGGTGCTGGAGGCCTCGCGCCGCCTCGGCGTGGCCCGCGGAACGGTGCAGGCACGTCTGGACCGGCTCCAGTCCAACGGGGTGATCCGCGGCTTCGGCCCGCAGGTCGATCCGGCCGCCCTGGGTTATCCGGTGACGGCGTTCGCCACGCTGGAGATCAAGCAGGGCCAGGGCGCGGACGTACGGGCCCACCTGGACGGGGTCCCGGAGGTGCTGGAGCTGCACACCACCACCGGGCACGGGGACATGCTGTGCCGGCTGGTGGCCCGGTCCAACGCGGACCTCCAGCGGGTGATCGACCGCGTGGTCGGGTTCGAGGGGATCGTCCGGGCCTCGACGGCGATCGTCATGGAGAACCCGGTGCCGCACCGGATCATCCCGCTGGTGGAGCAGGCGGCGGCGGACGACGACACCACCCGCCCCTGACGACTCCCGGCGACACAAAGACTTCTTTGCAAATAAATCGTTGCAGAGAAACCTTTGCATTCCTAGGGTCGAGCCATGCCCGAAAGCGACCCCCAGGACCTCCCCGCGAGCACTCCGGCCCCCGGACCGGAGTCCGCACCGGTGGAGCCGAGCCTCCGCATGCTCGACGCCCGCGCGCTGCGCGGTCTCGCCCACCCCCTGCGGATGCGGCTGCTGGCCGAGCTGCGCCGCGAGGGCCCGGCCACCGCTTCCCAACTCGCCGAACGCTTCGGGGAGTCCAGCGGATCCACCAGCTACCACCTGCGCCAGCTCGCCGCGCACGGCTTCGTCGAGGACGCGGCCGGCCACGGCAAGGGGCGGGAACGGTGGTGGCAGGCGCTGCACGAGGGCACCGGCTTCGACGGGTCGCTGATCCACGACGCCGACCCGGACACGAGCAGCGCGGCCGGGATCTTCCTGCAGACCGTCGCCGCGAACCACGCCCAGGAGGTCGCCGTCTGGATCGCCGAGGCGCAGACCCGGCTGACCCGCTGGCAACCGGGCGCCGACCTCAGCGACTTCACCCTCCGGCTGACCCCCGGGCAGAGCGCGGAGCTCGTCGGCCGGCTGCACGAGGTGATCAACGGCTACCGCGACCTGCCCGAGTCGCCGGAGACGCAGACCGTGCGCCTCCACACCCACGTACTCCCCCGGTCGGCGCCCGCCGGCTGAGAGGCCCCGCCGAGCTGAGAGGCCCCGCCGGACCGACGGGCCCCGGCCGGCCCGGGCACGTACGGCGGCCCCCGCACCCCGTCGCAGCGCACCGCACCGCCGCCACCACCCGCGAAGGAGTCCCTCCGTGTCCGGCGCCGCACCCTCCCTCGGCAAGGCCCCCTCACCCACCACGGACCGGCGCCCGCTGGCGGCCGTACTGGGTGCCAACACCATCTCCACAGCGGGCAGTTCGCTCACCATGATCGGCGTGCCCTGGTTCGTGCTCCAGACCACCGGCAGCGCCGGCCGCGCGGGGATCGTCGCCTTCTGCGCCACCCTTCCCGTCATCGTCGCCGCCCTGATCGGCGGCCCGGTCATCGACCGGATCGGCCGGCGCCGGGTCTCGGCCGTGTCCGACCTGGTCTGCGGCCTGTCGGTCGGCGCGATCCCGCTGCTGCACCACGCGGGCCTGCTGGAGTTCTGGATGCTGTGCGCGCTCATGGCCGTCGGCGGGCTCGTGCACACCCCCGGCCTGACCGCCCGCGGCGTCATGCTGCCGAGCCTCGCCGAGCACGCCGGCACCACCGTCGCCCGGGCCGCCAGCCTCTACGACGCCGTCTCGCGCGGCGCCCGGATGATCGGCGCGGCGCTGGCCGGCGTACTGATCGCGGCCTTCGGCGCCGAGACGGTGCTGCTGCTGGACGCGGCCACCTTCGGGGTGTCGGCGCTGCTGGTCTCCGCCTTCCTGCGCGGGGTCCCGGCCGCCGAGCCCCAACGCACCGGCGGGCGGATCTCGTTCGCCGGGTACCGGGCCGAACTCGCCGAGGGCATGGCCTTCCTGACCCGCTCCCGGCTGCTGCTCGGCATCACCGTGATGGTCATGATGACCAACGGCCTGGACCAGGGCTGGTCCGCCGTCCTGCTGCCCGTGCACGGCCGCGACGACCTCGGCGGCGCCACCGCCCTCGGCCTGCTGATCTCGCTCTTCGGCGGCTTCGCCCTGCTGGGCGCGCTGCTCTACGGGGCGTGGGGCGACCGCTTCCCGCGCCGGGCCGTGTTCGCCGCGGCCTTCCTGATCGGCGGCGCGCCCCGCTACGTGGTGGCCGCCCTCACGGACACCGCCCTCCCCCTGGCGGTGACGATGGCCCTCGCCGGCCTGGGCGTCGGCATGCTGAACCCGATCCTGTCCACCGTCATGTACGAGCGGATCCCGGAGTCGCTGCGCAGCCGCGTCTCGGGGGTGACGACGGCGGGCTGCGAGCTGACCATGCCGCTGGGCGGACTCGCCGCGGGTCTGCTCGTCGACGGTTTCGGGATCGGCACCGCGCTGCTGCTGTTCGGCGGGACGTTCCTGCTGACCACGCTCGCCCCGCTGGTGTTCCCCGCCTGGCGCGGGCTGGAGCGCCGGCCGGAGGGGGAGGACAGGGAGGTCAGCAGGACGGCGGAGCCTCTCCCCGGTTCAGCGCGCGAAGGGAGTTCACCGCATCCGTCAGCGAGGTGACGGGGATCAGCCGCAGCCCCTCGGGGAGCTCCGACCGCGCGTCCGCGCACTCGGCCTTCGGCACCAGGAACACGCTGGCCCCGTCGCGTCGCGCTGCCTGGGTCTTCAGGGCCACGCCGCCGACGGGGCCGACCGTGCCGTCGGCGGTGATGGTGCCCGTACCGGCGATGCTGCGCCCGCCGGTGAGGTCGCCGCCGCTGCCGTCGCCGTCGAGCTTGTCGATGATGCCCAGGGAGAACAGCAGGCCGGCGCTCGGGCCGCCGACATCGGCGAGGTTGAGGTCGACCTTCACGTCCTTGGGGTCCTTGTGGAGGAAGCCGAGGGCGGCGTCGGCGGCCGCCGACTGCGACTTGGCCATCTCCTCCAGGTTGTGCTTCTCGATCTCCTCGTCGCTCCCGCCCGAGGAGTAGACGGCCTCGCGGGGCAGGACCGCCTCGTCCGTCTCGAACCAGTGGCCGAGCAGTTCGTGCAGGCGCATGGTCGAGGAGGGGCCGGTGGCCCGGATGGTGGTCATCCGCAGCTGGCCGCTGGTGTCCCGGACGGGTGCGCCGGTGACGGTGATGACCGGCTTGCCCTGGTCGGAGCCCAGCACGTCGGCCGTGAGACCGGGTACGGCGACCACGAAGGGCAGCGGTGCGAGGGCCGCGGCGGCGAACAGCCCGAGCACGGGCACGGCGCAGACGGCCAGGGCGGCGGGACGCGGCAGACGTGTGAGGCGAGAGAGCACCCGCCCAATCTATCGGGGCGCGCCGCCGGCCCCGGGCGCGGCGGCCCCGCGGACCTGCGCCAGGCGGCGCGGGCCTGCGCGGAGCGGAGCGGACCCGGCACGACGGGCGCGGGGCCGGCGCGGGTCCTGCGACGTCCGGAGGAGGCGGCCGTGATCCGGCGGGCGGGCCCCTAGCGCAGGGCGTCGGCCACCTCGCGCGCCGCGTCCACCACGCGCGGCCCGACCCGCTCGGGCACGGCGTCCGCCAGCATGACGACGCCGACGCTGCCCTCCAGCCCGGAGATGCCGACGAGGGGCGCGGCGGCACCGCTGGCGCCCGCTTCGAGCTCTCCGTGGGTCAGCGTGTACCCGGGCTCGATGAGGGAGCCCTGACGGGCGGCCAGGATGGCCCGGCCGGCGGCCCCGCGGTCCAGCGGGTGGCGGAAACCGGCCCGGTAGGCCACGTGGTAGTCCGTCCAGGTCGGCTCCACGACGGCGACGGCGAGCGCCTCGGTGCCGTCGACGAGGGTCAGGTGCGCGGTGGCGCCTATGTCCTCGGCGAGCGACCGCAGCGCGGGCAGGGCCGCCTCGCGCACGAGGGGGTGCACCTGCCGGCCCAGCCGCAGGACACCGAGGCCGACGCGGGCCCGGCCGCCGAGGTCGCGGCGTACGAGGGCGTGCTGTTCGAGGGTGGCGAGGAGGCGGTAGACCACGGTGCGGTTCACGCCGAGCCGGTTGGACAGCTCGGTGACGGTCAGACCGTGGTCGGTGTCTGCGAGGAGCTTGAGGACCCTGAGCCCTCGGTCGAGAGTCTGGGAGGTTTCCGCGGTCACGACGCCTCTCCCTCTTTCGGTGGGCGGCGGTGACTCTCGCAACGGTGCGCCGCCGGTCCCGCGGCGGCGCACAGGAGAGGCCGCCGGTAGCGGCCATTGCACCGGCTGCGCTCCCGCGGCGGCGCTGCCACGGTGCGTTCGATGCGGGGACAGTAGCGAGCCGGTCCGCTCAGCGGAAGGGCTCGTCCAGAATCCGGGCGCAGGCTACCCCTTTATGCCGTTTCCTGATCGACTCCGGTGTCATTTCGTGACCTCGAATCGCACAGGAGTCCTTTACCACCCCATTACTCTGAGCATGTTCAAAAAGATGACTCCACGGCCCCGGGGGGATGCGCGGTGCGCACCGGGAACCGTGCAGAGGGGGAAACCGACCGTATGAAGATCAAGCACATCGCCATCGCGGCCGCCGCCGCGGTGGTCGGCCCGACCGTCCTGATGACCACGCCCGCCGTCGCCGACGAGGTCCGCAACCCGGCACTCACCACGCCGGACACGGCGCCGAAGGACGAAACGGCCCCGGCTGCGGGAAGCGGGACGGAGGCCGGGACCGGCTCCGGCGCCGGCGCCGGCGAGCAGGCGAAGCCGGCCGCTCCGGCATCCGGGGGCGCCGGGAAGACCGCGGAGAAGCAGGAGCAGGCCGCCGCCGGGCCGAAGCTGACCCTGGACGGGCTGCCGGAGAAGTTCCGGGCCGGCGACGACTGGCGCGAGTTCTCGATGCACGTGGACAACACGGGCCGCGACGCCGTCGACGACCACTCGCTCGAACTGGTCCTGTGGACGCTCGACACCTTCCGGTGGGAAGCGGACGACATCCGGGCGGAGATCTACGCGCCCGACTCCCAGGGCGTCTGGGGCTGGCACGCCGTAGAGGCGGACGGCTCCGAGGAGGTCTACAGCTTCTCCCTGGCCGACGTCGACATCGAAAAGAACGAGGTCTTCGACCTCAGGCTTCGTATGAAGTTCGGCAAGGACACGCCCGCCTCCCGCTTCTCGCTCTCCACGACCGCCGAGGGCGGCACCGCGGACCGCGTCCGCTACGTGTCCGAGGTGACCGCGGCCGGCGAGCAGGAGAGGAACCAGGGGCCGAAGATCACGGTGAACGGCCTGCCGACCGGCGGCTTCACCGCCGGCGGCGCCTGGCAGGAGTTCTCCATCGGCGTCGACAACACGGGCAAGAGGAAGATCGACACGTACGGCTTCGCCGTCTTCTTCGACAACAGCATCGGCACCATCCGCTCCGAGCACCTCTCCCTGGAGGTCTGGGACGGAACGCGCTGGATCGCCGAGAAGGACGCCCAGGGCGCGTACCTCAAGCGGGCCGTCGCCGAGGACTCCGTCTCGGAGATCCGGCTGCGCGCCCGGTTCCACGCGAACGCCCCGGTCGGGAACATCAGCATCACCGTGGTCGGGGACGAGCCCGGTCCGGACGGGGTCACCTCCGACGTGGCCTTCGGCCGCACCTCGGTCAACGCGCCCGCCACCGGTGACGGCGGCACCGGCGGCCTCCCGGACACCGACGGCGGCACCGGCGACAGCGGCGACACCGGGGGCAACCGGCCGGAGCCCGACGGCGGCACCACAACCCCCGTCAAGGACACGACGCCCGGCACCACCGCGGGCAAGCTGGCCGAGACCGGCAGCGACGCGGCCACCAGCTGGGCCGTCGGCGGCGCCGGCCTGGCCCTGTCCATGGGCGCGGCGCTGGTCGCGGGCACCGGACGCCGCCGCCGCCCGACCGCGTGACCGTGTGACTGCGTGACTGCGTGACTGCGTGACCGTGTGACAGCGCGCAGCAGCGCGTGACACCGCGCAGTGCTGCGTGACACGGCGTACTACGGGGACGGGGTCCGTGCGATGCTCCGCACGGACCCCGTCACCGCTCTGTGGGGACTCACCGCATCCGGGTGGCCCACTCCTGCACCTTCTTGATGCGCTCGCGCAGCTGTCCCGCCGTCGCCTCCGCGCTCGGCGGACCGCCGCACACCCGGCGCAGCTCCGTGTGGATCACGCCGTGCGGCTTGCCGCTCTGGTGGACGTACGCGCCCACCATGGTGTTCAGCGACTTGCGCAGCTCCAGCAGCTCCTTGTGCGAGACCACCGGCCGCCGGTCGGCCGGCAGCTCCAGCAGGTCCGCCTCCGCGTCCGGCTTGCGGCGGCTGTGCGCGATCTGCCGCGACTGCCGCTTCTGCAGCAGCATCTGCACCTGGTCCGGTTCGAGGAGCCCGGGGATGCCGAGGTAGTCCTGCTCCTCCTCACTGCCCGGGTGCGCCTGCATGCCGAACTCGGCGCCGTCGTAGAGGACCCGGTCGAAGACGGCGTCGGACTCCAGCGCCTCGAAGGACATCTGCTCCTCCTCGCCGGTGTCCTCGTCCTCCTGCCGGTTCGCCTCCTCCATCTCCTTCTCGGACTCGGCGTACGGGTCCTCCTCACCCTGCTTCTTCGGCCGGTCGAGGACGTGGTCGCGCTCGACCTCCATCTCGTTGGCGAAGCCGAGCAGGTAGGGGATGGTCGGCAGGAACACGGACGCCGTCTCGCCGCGCCTGCGCGACCGTACGAAACGGCCGACGGCCTGCGCGAAGAACAGCGGCGTCGAGATCGTCGTCGCGTACACGCCCACGGCCAGGCGCGGGACGTCGACGCCCTCGGACACCATGCGGACCGCCACCATCCAGCGGTCGGAGTTCCCGCTGAAGGTGTCGATGTTCTTCGACGCGCCGGTGTCGTCGGACAGGACGAGCGTGGCCTTGGTGCCGGTGATCTCCCGGATCAGCTTGGCGTAGGCGCGCGCCGAGTCCTGGTCGGAGGCGATGACGAGGCCGCCCGCGTCCGGGATGCCCTTGCGGACCTCCGTCAGCCGCTGGTCGGCGGCGCGCAGCACGTTCGGCATCCAGTCGCCGCGCGGGTCCAGGGCGGTGCGCCAGGCCTGGGAGATGGCGTCCTTGGTCATCGGCTCGCCGAGGCGGGCGGCGATCTCGTCCCCCGCCTTGGTGCGCCAGCGCATGTTGCCGCTGTAGGAGAGGAAGATGACCGGCCGCACGACGCCGTCGCCGAGGGCGTTGCCGTAGCCGTAGGTGTAGTCGGCGGAGGACCGGCGGATCCCGTCGTTGCCCTCCTCGTAGGTGACGAAGGGGATCGGGTTGGTGTCGGACCGGAAGGGCGTACCGGTCAGGGCGAGGCGCCGGGTGGCCGGGTCGAAGGCCTCGAGGCAGGCCTCGCCCCAGGACTTGGAGTCGCCGGCGTGGTGGATCTCGTCGAGGATGACGAGGGTCTTGCGCTGCTCGCAGCGGTTGCGGTGCAGCATCGGCCGCACGCCGACACCGGCGTAGGTGACGGCGACGCCGTGGTACTCCCGGCTGAGCGGACCGGCCGAGTACTCGGGGTCCAGCCGGATGCCTATGCGGGCCGCGGCCTCCGCCCACTGCTTCTTCAGGTGCTCGGTGGGCGCGACGACGGTGACCTGCTGCACGACGTGGTGGTGCAGCAGCCAGGAGGCGAGGGTGAGGGCGAAGGTGGTCTTACCGGCTCCGGGGGTGGCGACCGCGAGGAAGTCGCGGGGCTGGGTCTGGATGTACTTGTCCAGCGCTCCCTGCTGCCAGGCGCGCAGCTTGCTGGCGGTGCCCCAGGGGGCGCGGCCGGGGAAGGCGGGTGAGAGGTGGTGGGAGGCGGTAGTAGTCACGGTCTCCGGTTCGTGCTCTCGGCGTACTCGGTACGGGGGCAGGCGGTCGTACGTAGGACAACCGGGCCACCCTACCGGGGCGGGCCCGCCCCTCGCGGAGGGACAGGCCCGTGACCTCGGCGGGTGCGGCGAGCGTCACACCGGGAGCAACTCCCGCAGCCGGTCTGCGATCACCGCCACCTCGGCCGCGGCACCCGAGGCCACGTCGACGACCAGTGCGTACGCGGCGTCCTGGTCGGCGTCGGCGAGGTCGATGCCGTTCACGGAGAGGAAGGTGGCGGCGGCGAGCCACGCGGTGCGCTTGTTGCCGTCGACGAGCGGGTGGTTCACGGCGATGCCGTGGAGCAGGGCGGCGGCCTGCTCGTAGGGGTCGGTGTAGGCGGGCGTACCGTACATGCGGGCCCGGGGCCGGTGCACGGCGGACTCCAGCAGCCCGGGGGCGCGCAGCTCGGCCCGCTGCCCGTTCGCGAGGCAGGCCGGCCCGGCCAGGTCGGTGACCTCGGCGAGGGTGAGGTGGCGGGTCATGCGCCGAGCCTCTCCAGCAGCGCCGCGTGCCGCTCGGCCAGCCGCCCGGCGTGGGCGGCGACGGCCTCGCGCTCGGCGGCCATCCGCTCGCGCACCACGGCGAGGACGTACTCCTGCGGGGTACGGCCGGTCGCGTCGGCGAGATCGGCGAGCTCCGCGTGCTCGGCGGCGGGGAGGTGGAGGGTCAACGCGTTCATCGGCGCAGCGTAGGCGCCGGGGCGGGGCGGTGTCAGAGCTTTTCCGGGCCGGCGGGGGCGGTGGCGGGCGCCTGGGCCGGGGCCGGGGCGGCGGGACCGGCCGGTCCGGGGGCTTCGGCCGGGGCGGTGACGTCGGCCGGTTCCGGGGCATCGGCCGGTCCCGGGGCATCGGCCGGGGCGTGCAGCCGGGTGGCGACCCAGGCGCCGACCAGCGCCACGCAGGCCATCGGCAGGAAGACCACCACGAACGCCGCCGGGTGCGAAGCCGTCGTCCCCGCGGCGGGAACGGCGTGCGCGGCTCCCACCGTGCCGCCGCCCAGCGCGGCGAAGGCCGCTCCGCCGCCGGCCAGCAGCACCACGTTGGCGAGGGCGTCGGAGATCTGCAGGGCGGCGGAGTTGCCACCGACCTCCGCGGGCCGCGACAGCTTCAGCAGCAGCACGCTCGTCGAGCCGATCACCAGCCCCATCCCGAGGCAGCCGACGGCCCACACCAGGGCGAGCGTCCACACCGGGACCCAGTCGATCAGCACGGCGGGCGCGCCGGCTATGGACAGCGCCACCAGCACCATGCCGAGCACCATCAGCCGTTCCCGGTACGGGGCGACCCGGCCCTGCGACTGCACCCACGAACCGCCGGCCCAGGTCAGCCCGCCCAGCGCCAGCGAGAACCCGGCCAGCGTCGGACTCAGCCCGCGCTGCGTCACCAGCATCAGCGGCACGAAGCTCTCGGCGGCGATGAACGACCCCGCGGCCAGCCCGCGCAACAGCACCACGGACGGCAGCCCGCGCCGCGCCAGGTAGGTGCCGCGCGGCAGCAGCCCCAGCACGGCCGGCACCAGCAGGGCGGCGCCGGCGACGCCCGGCAGCAGCGACAGCCACCGCAGGTCCTGGGCGGCGTACTGGAGCAGACCCGCACCCACCGAGATGCCGAGGGCCAGCCGGATCCGCCGCCGGTCGAAGGCGACGGGCTCCCCGCCCACGGGACCGGAGGCGGTCCGGCGGATGGCGGGCAGCGCGACGGCCAGCGGTACGACGACGAGCGCCGGTATCCCGAGGAACACCCACCTCCAGCCGAGATGCTCGGTGACGGTGCCGGAGGCCAGCGGTCCCACGATCGACGGGACGACCCAGCTCGCGGCGAAGGCCGCCATGATCGCGGGCCGCAGCCGTTCCTCGTAGGCCCGGCTGACGACGACGTAGAGCGCGACGATCACCAGGCCGCCGCCCAACCCCTGCACGGCCCGTCCGACGACGAACACCCACATGGCACCGGCCGTGCCGGACACCACCAGCCCGGAGGCGAAGGCGGCGATGCCCACGGTCAGCGGCCTGAGCGGCCCCTGCCGGTCGGCCCACTGCCCGGACAGCACCATGCCGAAGAGGCTGGTGGTGAAGTAGGCGGAGAAGCCGAAGGCGTACAGCCCGATGCCCTCCAGCTCGCGGGCGGCGACCGGCATGGCGGTACCGACGGCCGTCGCCTCGAACGCGATGAGGAAGACGACGGAGATGATCCCGATGCTGAGCGTCCGGTACGCGGGACCCATGACGCCGCTGTCGCGAGGCGGTGACGGGACGGGTGCGGTGGTCGGGGGCTTACCGGGTTCGAGGGCGCTCATCGCCCCAGAGTAAGGTGCGCAGCCCGGTTTAGACCCTGTCCGTTCGACGGATCCCGCCCTCGGTCCCGAGACCTAGGCCCCCGCCGCCGGCCCGCGTGTGAACGCGGCATGGCGGTCCTGTTGCGGCCCGCCCGGTCTCCTTCCCCCGCCCGCGGAGGGGCCCGTACGGTCGAGGACATCGCCACAGCCGTGTGCCCGAGTGGTTGAGGGACTCGCCTGCAAAGCGGGTTACGCCGGTTCGATTCCGGTCACGGCTTCGAGGCGGAGGCCGCTCGGAGGCAGGCGCACCCCCGAGCGGCCTCGGCCTTTTCCGCGTGCCTGCCGCTACGACGCGGGCGGGGTGGCCGGGGCGGCAGGGGGAAGGTCCGCCGCCTTCGCGGGCAGACCGGCGCCGTTCGCACACCCCAGTTCCTTCGCCACCGCCAGCGCGGCGGAATGCGCCACGACGAGGTAGTCGGCGGTGGAACCCTCGTCGGCGCCGGGCTTCTGCCGGCGGTCGGCGAAGACGCTCGTGACCCGCAGGGGAACCTCGGCGGTCGAACCGGCCCGCGCACTCACGCAGTCGAAGGCGACCACGCCCTGCCTTTCCCCCACGCTCACGCGAACGCCTTCGCCGCCGGGGGCGGACGGGCCCGCCCGGCCGCTGTCCGCACTCAGCCGGAGCTCCGCCTTACGGTCCCCGCCGCCCACCTGGCCGGTCACGACGCACTCGGGGACGACCGCCTCACGCACCTTCGCTCCGGCCTTGTAGGCCGCTTCGAGAGCCGCCCCCACGGCGACGGCTCCGACGGCCTGCCCCTCGTCCCGCAGGAACGCGGACGACTGCACCGTACGCTGCACGGCTTCGGCAGCCTCGGCGTTCAGCAGGCCGGGGCACGCCGCCGCGGCCTCGACGGTGGGCGGCTCGACCACCCGCTCCTCGGCCCCGGCCCCGGACCCCCCAGACGAGCACCCGGCGACCAGCACCAACCCCGCCGCCCCGGCGACAAGACGCCCCAGTCCCCCGGCCGAACGCCTCATGCCCCACCTCTCCCTGCGGTCACCCTGAGCCGCCACCGTATGCCCACGGCTCACGACCGTGCCGCTGCGGAGGCCACCTGGTCCCGGCCCACGGAATGCGCGTTGGCGGTCTCCTTCGAAGCAGCACCGGCCAGCACGTCGACATCGGCCGCCGCCATTCCGGTACCGGCCGCCGCGTTGCGTACCGCTTCCTCGGCCGACTTGCTCGACCGTGTCTGAGCAGCCGCGTACATCTCGGAGACGCTCTGCTCCGCCTGGCCGGTCTTCCCCTCCCCCTCCTTCTTGGCCTCCTCGACGAAGTGCTCGGTCACGTCCTCCTGGACCCACTCCACTACGTCACCGGCCAGCGGAACCAGCTCCAGGTACTTGCCGCCGGCCGCCGTGATGCCCCGGTTGATCCACTTGGCGTTGTCCTCGACGCCCTTGACGTACTCCTCGTTCTTGTGGGCGGTCTCGGCGTGCATGTTCTGGGCCCGGGCCTCCGTCATCATCCCGGCGATCTGGCCACCGGGGTGGACGGCGTTCTCCACGGCGCCGTCGAGGTTCCCGGCCTTGGGCTGGTTCACGATGACGTCGTTGACGAGGACCGCCGTGAACGCCTGGTTGGCGTTGGTGATGGCACCGTAGGCATCGGGGTCCTGGCCGACGGCACCGAGGAACCGTGCCATGTGCGACTTGTTGAACTCCGCCATCTCCCCATTGGGCTTGATGCGCCCGCTGCCGTTCTCGGCAGACGCCTGCAGATCCGGCATGTACTCGGCTGCCATGTTCCCGAAATGTCCCGACAGCCCGGCCAGCGGTGGCCGGGCGTCGTCACCCGGCTTGGCCACCACCAGTTCCGGCTTGTCGCCGATCTTCTCGACGATCCGTTCCATGACGGCCGCCATCTCCCTGGTGTGCGCGACCGGCGGCGCGTCCTCGTCGCCCGGGGTGCGGTGGGAGACCGCCGCCATCAGGGCGTCACCGAGGGCCTGCTGGGCCGGGTGCAGGTCCGCGCTGCGGGTGATGTCGAAGCCGTCCATGTACGGCGGCTTGTCGAGCATGTAGTCGACCATGCCCCGGTCCATGCCGTGCCGGCCTCCGACCGGCTTGTCGTCCTTCGTGACGAGACCGTCCTTGTTGCTGTCCTCCCGGACCGGCTCGTTGAAGAAGGCCGTCGCCGCGTCCGGGTTGTTGCCCAGCGCCGCCATGAGCCCGGTCAGCGGGTAGAAGCCGCGGCCGCCGTTCGGGTCCTGGTTGAGGACGGTCTCCAGGCCGATCGGCGTGTGGAACTCCCACGCCCGCGGGTCCTTGCGGTCCATCGCGACCATGTCGCGGCCGACCGAGGTCAGGAACTCCGTGTCGTACTTCCCCTCGCGCAGCAGCGCGCCGAGCGCCTGGTAGCCGTAGATCTGCCGGACGCCGCCGAAGACGTCCATCTCCTTGCGGCCCGCCTTCATCAGCTGGGTCGTCCAGGCCGCGTCGAGATGGCCCGGCACGTCCTTGTGCGTGGCGAGGCCGAGCATCGCGCCCATGTCGCCCTGGATGTGCGCGACCATCAACGCCCGGTCCTTCCCGGCGGCGCCCAGGCTCGTCGCGTCCAGGGACATCCTGGAGTACATCTCCAGGGTGCCTTCGGCGCCGATCGTCCGGTAGAAGCCCGTAGAGAACTCGGGGTCCTCGCGGTTGTCGTCGAGGAGTTCCTCCAGCTCGCGCAGCGCCTCGACGTTGCGGGCCGTCCCGCCCGGGCCGGTGACCTTCTTCATCAGGTCGGCGGCGCGGGCCACCTGCTCCGCGTCGAGAGTGGTGAACTTCGGCGCGCTGAAGTCGTGTTCGTCCGCGGCGTTCGCCCGGAGCACGCGGACCAGTGAGTCGTCGGCGTCCTGGGCGTTCTCGACGGCCCGGTCGACCCGGGACTGCCAGGCGCTGCGGTTCGCGTTGAGGGTCTGCTGGTGGTCGGGGTCGTGGCGGGCGGCGTTCCGGTCCGCCTCCGTGGCGAGCGGAATGGCGCTGACCCGGCCGGTCGCGTCGATCCGGAACCCGGCCGCGGGGGCCTCGTCCGCGAGCTTCTTCAGCTCGTCCTGGGCGGCCTTGAAGGTGGCGTGGGCGTCGGCGAGGACCGTCTGCATCCCCTTGGCCGCCTTCGCCGCGTCCTCGAACTCCTTGGCCGTCTTGTCCACGAACCCGCGGGCCACCCCCGCGGTGACCCCGCTCCACTCGGCCTTGTCGGACTTCGCCTTCATGCCGGTGCGGGCGGCCTCGGCCATCTCGTCCAGCTTGCCGGCCATGGCCGTCCAGTCGGTGACCGCGGCCTGGAGCTTGGCCAGGGGCGCGTTCATCACGTTCTCGTACGTCAGCATGCGGGCCCCCTGGCCTACTTCAGGTACGTGTCGATGGCGGACGCCGTGAAGTCTGCGTGGAGCTGCTGCTCGTCCTTGGCGTGGGAGGCGAGCGAGTAGTTCAGGCCGTTGGAGATGGTGGCGCAGGCGGCCACGAGGGTCTTCACCTGTGTCTCCCACAGGGTGTTGGCCTTGAGCAGGGCGGCCCCGCTCGCGAAGCCCTCCCCGGTGAGGGCGCCCGCGGCCTCGGAGGTGGCGGTGGCGGCGTGCTTGCCGTCGGTCTGCAGACGGGTGTGCAGCTTGTACGCCTCGGAGCCGACGGCTCCGATCTGGTCCTGGTTCAGCGCGAGGTCGGCGCCGCCGGCACCGCCGCCGGGCCCGGGGGCGGGGTCGGTGGGGGCCTGGTTGAGCCGCATGGTGGCGTGCGAGGCGGCCGTGGCGCGCGCCGCCGACCACTCTTCGTCGAACGACATCGCGGGGACCTCCGGGGGGGGTGGGCGGGCGGGGCGGGCTGATGGTGGGTTCAACGATTGCGGCGTACGAGGGCTGCGGTGACGGCGCCGCCGATGAGCACGCAGGCGGCGAGCCCGAGGCCGATGCCGGTCCAGGGGGTTGTGCTGCCGTCGCTCTTGGGCGCGGTGGCCGCCTTGTCTCCGGGGGCGGGGGCGGGGGCCTGGGTGGGGGGCGGCGCGGCCGCGGCCAGGTCGGGCAGCGGATAGACGTCGGCGGGGCCGGGGTCCCCGGGCGTCTGCAACGCCACGCGGGGGCGTACGACGCCGTAGCCGACGTAGTCGTTGCGGCCGGACCCGTCGACGGGCTTGCCGGCGGTGTTGAGCAGGACCCGCAGGACCTGGTTGTTGGTCCAGTCGGGATGGGCGGCCCAGAGGAGGGCGGCGGAGGCGGAGGCGAGGGCGGTCGCGTCGCTGGTGCCGTGGGTCTTGCAGAGCCCGGAGTTGCTCTTGCAGGCCGCGACGATGTCAATGCCCGGTGCTGCGAGGTCGATCTGAGGCCCGTGCTGCGACTCCTTGGTCGGCTCGCCGTTGGCATCAACCGCACCAACGGCGATCACTCCGGGTGTCGCGGCCGGATACTCCAACTGATTCGTGGAGTAACCACTGTTGCCAGCGGCTGCGAAGACAAGCTTCCCCTTGGAAATCGCATACTTCACCGCTTCCGCGCGCGCTCTATCGTCTTCCGGCGTGCCGGCGCGGCCCTGGGAGATGCTCAGAACTTTGGCCTCGGAGTCGGCCGCGTACCTGATCGCCTCGACCCAGCTGGGAGTGGTCGATTCCTCCAACATGTCAGGCACTCTGATCGGGAGGATCTTGACGCCGGGTGCGAGGCCGTATGCGCCGTCACCACTTGGGTGCTGCCCGGTCGCGGCGATCATCGCCGCCATGCCGGTGCCGTGCCCGTAGTAGTCGTTGTCCCTGCCCACCTCAGCGTCACCCAGCGGAAACGCCTTGCCGGGAAGAACCTGGCCTTCGAGCTCCGGGATCTGGTTCACGCCCGTGTCGATGACCGCAACAGTGATCCCTTTGCCCGTGCTGATCTTCCAGATCTCGTCGGCCTTCATGGCGTCGAGATGCCACTGCTGCGATCGGATGGTCTCCGCATGGGCCGGGGTCGCCGCGACCCCGGCCAACAGGAGACCCATCAGGACCGAGGTCGCCCTACGCATGTGCATCCCGCGCTACGTCCGTTCTGCTCAGTCGACGACCGGCGGGACAACGCGACGGTTGCCCTGCCAGGTCTCTTCGTCCTCGGCCAGGTAGCCGGGGCGCCCGCCCTGCTGGTCGTTCCGTCGCGATCCCGGAGCCGGGGCATGCGCTCCCACCGGTCCCACGGCTCCAGCGCCGTTGCGCACGAGGCCCGAGCCGCCCTGGGTGAAGGGCTGACCGACCACACCACTCGGCCGACCACCGATGACGCCACCCGGCTCCGAGGCCAGTCGCCGCCCTGCGGGGATCCCGTTCTGGCCGCCGTAGTGGCCGCCTCCGGTGCCGGGCCCCATGGGGCCACCGACCACGGGTCGGCCGGCCTGGGCCCCTTCGCCGATGACCGTCCCGCGTGGAACGCCGGTGCTGGGGCCGGTGGTGGGCACCGGTCGGCCGCCCATGATTCCGCTGTCGCGCGGCGGCAGGCCGGGCGTACCGATGACCTTGCCGCCAGGAACCCCGGGACCACCCATTGTCGGGTACGGGCCAAGGCCCGGACTGGCGCTGATCGGACCAGGGCTCTTCAGGCTGCCGACAGGGGGCAGGGGCACAGAGGGAACGAGCGGGCTGGGGTTGGGAATCCCGGGCGTCGTCGGAAGCTGCGTGCTTGGAGGCGTGCCCACCGGCGGAATGGCCAAGGGCGGCAAGGTGCCTACCGAGTCGATGCCGACGTGTACATCACGGTCCGGGATGACCGGCCCGCGCGGCGGCGGAAGGGACGCATCGGGCTGCCCGCGGTTCACCGACGCCCAGCCCGACTCATTCGTTGATCCGCTGGGCGGCTGTGCAGCCGTCGATCCATACGAAGAGCCGCCCGCGCTCGGACCTCCAACCGGACGCGCGATTTCGATCTGATCGTTGTGGTCCGCCGGCACGAAGATCGGAGGCGGTGGCGGGAACATCGGGATGGTGGCGTTGGTCATCTGGGTCGTCGACTGTTCGTACGCCCCCGCCAGCTTGTTCAGCGCGTCCACCGCCCGGGCGTGGTCGCCGCTCAGTTTCGACCAGGCCTCCTGGCCGAGCTGTACCGCGTCCGGGTCGTTGTGGTACTTGCGGGACGTCGCCAGGTTCTCCTTCAGCTGCGTCTCCGCCGCCGCGTCGTACGGCGGCATGTTGCCGCCGCCGTCCGCCGTCGGTTTGACCTCGCGCATGATCACCGCGGCCTCGGTCATGTACTTGCCGCCCGAGCTGCTGTACTTGGCCAGCTCCAGGGTGACGCTGCCCGCCTGGTTCACCCACTCCTGGAAGGCCGTGGCCGCGTCGCCCTCCCAGCCCTTGACCTTGTGGTCCTTGAGCTTGGTGCCGATCTTCTCGATCGTGTCCGCGGCTTCCTTGAGCTTGGTGCCCAGCGACTCCACCTTCGCCGGGTCGATCGACGCGACCATGGCGTAGAGCTGCGCGTGCGTGTAGCCCTCGAAGTCCGTCATCCCAGAACACCGCCCTTCCTCGTCCCGCCCGGCTGCGTGCTCCCCGGCTGCGTGCCGCCCGGCGGCTGCGCTCCCGGCGGCTGGGCGGCGCCGGGGGCGTCCTTCTTCAGGTACGGGTCGCGCTCCGCGTCGTAGTGGTCCTCGGCCTGCTTGGAGAGGGCGAGCATGCGCCGCTTCGCCTCCTCGTCCACATCGGCGAAGCTCTTGCCCGCGAAGCCGACCGCCAGGCCCAGGGCCTCGATCTGCCCCGCCAGCCCCTTCGAGAGCTTCTGCAGCTCCGTGTGGACCGTCTTGTACGCCTCGTACAGCTTGTCCGCCTGCGGGAAGCCCTTGCCCAGGGCTCCCGTCGGGAGGGTGCCGTCGGCCAGGGTGCCGTGGTGGGCCGGGGACTCCTGGAGGGTGGACAGGAGGCCGTCCACCAGCTTCTTGTACTGGCTCAGGTCGTCGTACTGGACGCGCAGCGCCGCGGCCTTCTCCTGGGCGGCGGCCTGGGCTCTGATCGACGCCTCCAGACCACCGGCCACGTCGACCGACAGGAACCCGACCTTGTCCTCCGCCACGATGGTCTCCCCCGAATCCCGGATCCCCGGCTCTCCGGTTCCCCGTCCCCGTTCACACCTGCGCGCGCCGTCTCGCCGATCACTCTAGCGACAGGCGCCGACAGGCCCAACTCCGCATTGCGTATGCAATGCGGAGTTCTCTCAGCCGCCCGCGACGGCCGCGGACGGCCTGATCGGGAGCCGGTTGACCGGGCGGCCGGTGGCCGCGCGGACCGCCGAGGCCACCGCGGCCGGTGCGGTCACCACGGGGACCGCGCTCGCCGCCTTCGCGCCGAACGGGGCCACCACGTCGCGCTCCTCGACCAGCTTGACGATGCGGACCGCCGGGGCGTCCAGGGTCGTCGGCAGGGCGTAGCCCGTCAGGTCGGGGTGGCGGACCAGGCCGGAGACCGTGCGGAGGTTCTCGGTGAGGGCCGCGCCCACGCCCTGGGTGACGCCCGCCTCGATGCGGGCCCGGAGCTGGCGGGGGTTGAGGATCCGGCCGACGTCCTGGGCGACGGCGAGTTCGACGACGCGGACGGAGCCCAGCTCGATGTCCACGTCCACCACCGCGCGGATCGCGCAGAAGGCGAGGCCGACGAAGGCATCACCCTGGCCGTCGCCGTCGAGGGGCTCCGTCGGGTGGGGGCGGCACTGGGCCGTCGCCCAGAGTTCCTTGCCCTCCATCGCCTCGGTGACCGGCATCGAGAACGCGCCGTCGTACGAGGTGATCCGGCCGTCCGCGATCTGGAGGAGCTCGGTGGACATGCCGAGCTTGTGGGCCATGGGCTGGAGGAGCTGGGTGCGGACCATCTTGGCGGCGCGTTCGACGGCCCCACCGGACACCCACGTGTGGCGGCCGTGCGCCGCCGGCCCGGCCGGGGGCTGGTCGGTGTCGACGGGGGCGACCGCCACCTCGTCGACGCCCAGCACCTCCTGGACGATCTGGCGGGCGAGGGTGGCGAAGCCCTGGCCGGTGTCGACGGCCGCGCAGATGACGGTGGCCGCGCCGTTCACCACCTTCACGGTGGCGGTGGAGACCTCGTCGGTGCCCTCGGCGCCGAGCATGTGCACCATGCCGACGCCGTAGCCGACGCCGCGGCGCACCGCGCCCGGCTCGCCGGCGCCCTCCGGGCCGCCGGGCAGCAGCCATTCGTCCTCGGGGGTGTCCTTGGGCAGGCCGGGCAGCTCGAAGTCCCTTACGGCGCGCAGCAGTTCCGCCACCGGGGCGGGGCAGGTCACGGTCTGGCCGGTGGGGAGGAGGTCCCCCGTCGCCAGCACGTTGCGCATGCGCAGTTCCGCGCCGTCGATGCCGAGGGCGGCGGCGAGCTTGTCCATCTGGCCCTCGTACGCGGCGCACACCTGCATCGCGCCCTCGCCCCGTACGTGGCCGGACGGCGGGTTGTTGGTGCGGACGGCCCAGCCTTCGACGAAGGCGTGCGGGACGACGTACGGGCCGCAGGCGAAGGCGACGGCGGCCGCGAGGGACTCGGAGGAGGCGTCCGCGTACGCGCCGCCGTCCATCAGGATCTGCGCCTCGACCTTGACCAGGCGGCCCTCGGCGTCCGCGTGGTGGCGGTAGCGCAGCAGGGTCGGGTGGCGGTGGGTGTGGCCGAGGAAGGACTCCTCGCGGGTGGCGGCCAGTTTCACCGGGCAGCCGGTGCGCAGGGCGAGCAGGCCGAGCGGGAGCTGGAACGCGGCGTCCTCGCGGTCGGCGGTCGCGCCGGGCACCCCGGTGACGACGACGCGTACGCGGTCCGGCTCCAGGCCGAAGCAGGCGGCGGCCAGGTCGCGGTCGGTGTGCGGGTCGGTGGAGGCGGTGTACAGCTCCACGCCGCCGTCGGGGCGGGGCACGGCCAGTCCGGCCTCGGCGCCGATGGGGGCGGGGTCCTGCCGGCCGATGCGGTACAGGCCCTCGACGACGACCTCGCCGGTGACCTCCGGGTCGCCGTAGCGCAGCGGGATGTGCCGGATCAGGTTGCCGTCGGGGTGCAGGGCGGGGGCGCCGAAGGCCTGCTCGGGGTCGGTGACCGGGTCGAGGAGCTCGTACTCGACGGCGATCGCGGCGGCGGCGAGGCGTGCGGTGTCGGGGTGGTCGGCGGCGACGGCGGCGATGGGCTCGCCGTGGTGGCGTACGACGTCGTGCGCGAACACCGGCCGGTCGGCGATCCGGCGGCCGTGGGTGGTGGCGCCGGGAACGTCGGCGTGGGTGACGACGGCGCGGACGCCGGGCATCGCGGCGGCGGCCGCGGTGTCGATGGAGAGGATCCGCGCGTGGGCGTGCGGGGAGCGCAGCACGGCGGCCCACAGCAGGCCCTCGGCCCAGAGGTCGGCCGCGTAGGGGAAGGTGCCCTCGGTCTTGGCCCGGGTGTCGGCGGCGGGGACGGACGCCCCGATGCCGCGCGGCACCTGATCCTCGGACACCTCGGGACCCGGTGCGGCGGCCATGGCCGTCACCGTGGTGTTCACCGTCGTCGCGGTCGCCGCGTCCTGCCCGCTCACGCCGTGCCTCCGTGGTGGATGCCGCCCTCGCCGGGCGCTGCCTGGTGCGGGATGCGCGCCTCGGAGGGGCTCTGAGGCGCTTCGGCGGAGGCCGCGGAGGCCGCTTCGCGTTCGGCGACGACCTCGCGCACCGCGTCGACGACTCCCGCGTAGCCGGAGCAGCGGCAGAGGTTGCCGCAGAGTGCCTGACGGGTCTCCAGCTCGCTGGGGGCGTGATTGCCCTCCAGCAGGTCGTGGATGGTCATGGCCATGCCGGGCACGCAGAATCCGCACTGGACCCCGCCCGACCTGCACAACGCCTGCTGCACGTCGGAGAGTTCCCCGTTCGTCGCGAGGCCCTCGACGGTGCGCACCTCGCTTCCCGCGGCGGTGGCCGCCGGGACCAGGCAGGAGGCGACGAGCCGGCCGTCGACCTGTACGGCGCAGGCGCCGCACTCGCCCTGCGAGCAGCCGTCCTTGGCTCCGGCGAGGCCGAGGCGCTCACGCAGCACGTAGAGGAGGGATTCGCCGATCCAGGCGCCGGTGACGGGGCGGTCGGCGCCGTTGACGCGCAGGACGTAGGACGCGTGGGGGTGTTCGAGGTGGGCGACCGGGGCCTCGTGCGCGCCGGGCACGGGGTGCGCGGCGTGTTCGGGGTACGCCGGCGGCTCGGCCGCGCCGTCGGCGGTCTCCTCGCCCGGCACCGGGGCGGCCGGCGCCGCGTCGTGGTCCGCGGCGGCCGGGGCGGGGGCCTCCTCGCCGACGGGAACGTCGGCGTGGCTCTCGCCCTGGCCGTCGGCGGGACCGGCCGCAGGCGCGGGCTCGGGCGCCTGCCCGAAGGCGGAGAACCCGTGCCCGTCGGTGTCGGCGGGGTGCGCGAGCCCGGCGGTGCGTCCGGGCCCGTCGGATCCGGGCTGCTCCGCGGGCTGTGCGTCGGCCGCGGCGGCGGACGCCGGTGCGCCGCCGAAGAGGCCGTGGCCGCCGGGGGCGGGCTCCGGCACGGCGTGACCGGCGGCCTGCCCGGCGTCGCCCACGTGCTCGGCATGCGCGGCGTGCGTGGCGTGCCCCGGGTGCTCGGCGTGCACGGCATGGCCCGTCTGCGCCGCGTGACCCGCGTAGCCGCCGTGCCCGGCATCGCCCACGTGCTCGGCGCGACCCGCATAGTCGGGCTGTTCGGTGTGGCCCGCCTGCTCGGCGTGACCCGCGTAGCCGCCGTGCCCGGCATCGCCCACGTGCTCGGCGCGACCCGCATAGTCGGGCTGTTCGGTGTGGCCCGCCTGCTCGGCGTGACCCGCGTAGCCGCCGTGCCCGGCATCGCCCACGTGCTCGGCGCGACCCGCGTAGCCGGCCTGTTCGGTGTGGCCCGCCTGCGCCCCGTGATCCGCGTGCCCCGCGTGACCCGCGTAGTCGGCGTGCCCCGCATCGCCCGCCTGCTCGGCGTGGTCGGCCTGTTCCGCGTGGACCGGGTGCCCCGTGCGGTCCGCCGACGGGTAGGTCTCCTCGGCGCCGGCCGTCGGCCGGGGCCGCTCCCCCGCGGGCGGGTTCGCGGACGGGGCGTGCGCGGCCTCGACGTCGTGGGGTGCCCCGTGGGCGGGCTCGGCCTCCTGCAGCGCGGTGCCCACGCCGGGGCCGCCGAGCACCCGGGGGCCGCGGCCCGCCGCGCCCACTCCGGGTCCGCCGAAGAGCCGTCCGGCGGCGTGCGCCGTGGCGGCAGCGGCGGCCGAGGCCGCGGCTGCCTCGTCGGTGCCGGGCAGCACGCCCGGATCGGCAGACGGCTGCTGCGTCAGGTAGGCCCAGGGGGCCGGAGCGCCACCCGGCAGGGTGGCCGGGGCCTGGCTCCAGTCGGCGTCCAGGGCGCCCGTGCGGAAGTCGCCCTGCGGCCGGGGGTGGTCGGCGGGGTCGCCCTGCTGCGCGCCCGGGTGGCCGGTGCCGCCCGTGTAGTCGGTGCCGTCCCGGAAATCGGTGCCGTCCCGGTAGTCGGCGCCGTCCCGGTGGTCCGGGCCGTCCTGGTAGTCGGCGTCGGCCGGGTAGCCGGCGTACTCCGGCACGGCCCACTGGCCGGTCGTCGACGGGGTGGCCCCGGGCTCGTGCGCCGCTTCCGGGAAGCGCCACTCCGCGGTCGCGCCGGGGTCGTGCGCGGGGTCCTGCTCCGTCTCCGGCCCGGTGGCGGCGAACGCGGCGGCGACCGCCGCCGGGATCGGGACGGAGGCGGGGATGGGCCCCGTCACCGGTCCGGAGCCCGTGCCCGGGACAGCGGCCTCGCCGCCGGCCTCCGGCCACTGCGCGGGGAGCGTCCAGGTCCCGGTGGCGGCCGGGTCGGTGCTGCCGGTGCCCGCGGTGCCGAGCGGAACGATCATCGGCGGCGGCACGTAGCCGTGTCCGGGCGCCGCGAGCGGCTCCCCGGTGCCGAGCGCGTCGAGCATGTCCTGCGGCAGTTTCACGAAGGCCGTGGCGTCCGAGTCGTACTCGCCGCCCTGCGGTACGGGCTCCCAGCCCCAGCCCGCCGCACCGTTCCCCTGGGTCACGTTCTCGTTCTCGTTCTCGCTCATGAGGTCAGTGCCCTCCCGAGGGCCCTGCGTGCCAGCACGGCCACCGTCCGCCGCAGATGCAGTACACCGGGAGCCACCGGTTCCCCCTGGTCGGGCACACAGGCGGCCGCGACGTACTCGCCGAAGGCCTCCAGCGCCTCGGGGGCCAGGCTCCGCCCGCCGTCCCAGTCGATCAGCGAGGCCACCCACTGCTCGGCCTCCAGCGGGCGCAGCGGCATCGGGGCGACGGCGCCGATCGCGCAGCGCACCCCGCGGCGCGCGGGGTCCAGCACGAGGCCCACGGAGGCCACGGCGCGGCCCGGCCCGGTGCGCCCGGTGGCCTTGAGGAAGACCTGCGGCGCGTGCAGCAGCGGGACCCGCACGAAGCCGATCAGTTCGCCGGGCCGGAGCATCTCGCGGCCGGCCAGCAGGTGGGAGACCGGGATCTCGCGCCGGCCCTCGGGGCCGACGATGACCAGTACGGCTTCCAGGGCGGCCAGCACGGGCAGCGCGTCCCCGGTGGGCGCGGCGCTGGCGATGTTCCCGCCGAGGGTGCCCGCGTTGCGGATCTGCGGCGGTCCGGCGGCGCGCGCGGCGGCGGCGAGCGCGGGGATCAGGGCGGCGAAGTCGGGCCGGCCCATCCGCGCGTGGGTGAGGCCGGCGCCGAGCAGGGCGTGGCCGTCCTGGTACTGCCAGCCGCGGATCTCGTTGATCCGTCCCAGGCCGACCAGGGCGGCGGGCCGCAGCAGTCCCGCGTTCACGGCGGCCATGAGGTCGGTTCCGCCCGCGACGGGAACGGCGGCGGGCATGGCGGTGAGCGCCGCGACGGCCTCGTCGAGCGAGGCCGGCAGCGTCACGGACTGCGCCGCCTGCTGCCCCTGAGCCCCCTGAGGTGAATCAGGTGCGTGCGGTGCGTGCGGTGCGTGCGTGGTCAACCCAGCTGCCCCTTCCCGATGTCCCGGTCCTGGCGCTCACGCCTGTCCGCCGTACGGTACGTGCTCACCGCCGGGACGTGGCAACTCTGGCACATCTTCCGGGCCGCCCGGCGCGAGGGTCCTCCCGGAGACCCGCGACCCCCGTGACGGCCCCCGGCACCCCCGTCGGCCCCCGGGGCGGGGCCCGTCCACGCCGTACGTGGCGGAACGTTCCGAACACCCTCTAAGGACCGTACGACCCCCGCTGCGCCCCTTGGCCGGATCTCGCCCCCGAACGCCCGTTTTCCCCGTATAGGAGGAAATTCAGACAGAGTTCCGGCCCGGCGGGGCGGCCGCGGCCCGGCTCCCGGCCGATCTTCCGGCCGCCCCCGTCACACGTTCGGGGGCGGGCCCTCGAGGGGACGTCCGAGCACCCCCGGGCGCCGCTGGCGGGCCAACGGGCCGCCCGGGGGCCGGTAGTCGACGCCCAGTACGTCCAACCGCCGGTAGTGGGAGGTCATTCGGGCCTCGAAGTCCGCGTAGTCCCGCTCCGCCGGCCCGGGCAGCCGCGACCACACCACCTCGGCGAACGCCGCCAGCCGCGGGAACACCTGGTAGTCGAGCCTGCTCCGGTCCTCGACGACCTCGGTCCACATGTTGGCCTGGGCGCCGAGCACATGGGCCGCGGCCTCGGGCGACAGCTTCGGCGGCACCGGCTCGAACCGGTAGACGTCCTCCAGGGAGCGCACGTAGCCGATGGGCACCGGCTCGTCCGGGCCGTCCGCCTGACGGTGGTCCAGGTACACCTGCTGCTCGGGGCACATGACCACGTCGTGCCCGGCCTCGGCGGCGGCCGTCCCGCCCGCGTAGCCGCGCCACGAGGACACGGCCGCCCCCGGCGCGAGTCCGCCCTCCAGGATCTCGTCCCAGCCGATGAGGCGCCGCCCGCGGTCGGCGAGCCAGCGGTCGAAGTGCCGGACGAACCAGGACTGCAGCCCGTCCTCCCCGTCCACCCCCAGCTCGCGGATCCGTGCCTGGGCGGCGGCGGAGGCCTTCCACTGCGCCTTGGGGCACTCGTCCCCGCCGATGTGCACGAACGGCGAGACCTCCGCCGGGAACAGCTCCAGCACCTCCTCCAGGACGCCCTCGTAGAAGCGCAGCACGGCCTCGGTCGGCGCCAGCACGTTCTCGCTGATGCCCCAGTCCTCCCACACGCCGAGCGCCGCGGTGTCCACCACGTCGGTGTTGCCGAGCTCCGGGTACGCGGCGACGGCCGCCTGGGAGTGGCCCGGCAGCTCGATCTCGGGGACCACCCGGACGTGCCGCTCGGCGGCGTAGGCGACGATCTCGCGGATGTCGTCCTGGGTGTAGAAGCCGCCGTGCGGGCTCTCGTTCCACAGGGGCGAGGCCCGGTGCCCCCACCGGCTGCGCGCCCGCCACCCGCCTACCCCGGTCAGGCGCGGCCGGCTCCTGATCTCGATCCGCCAGCCCTGGTCGTCCGTCAGATGCAGGTGCAGCACGTTGAGCTTGTGGGCGGCGAGCAGGTCGATCTGGCGCAGTACCCCGTCCTTCGGCGTGAAGTGCCGGGCCACGTCGAGCATCATGCCGCGCCAGCCGAAGCGGGGGCCGTCCACGACCGTGCCGTACGGCAGGCTCCACGTCCGCCCCGGTCCCGGCAGCGGCGCCCTGCGGTAGGCGTCGGGGCCGAGCAGCTGACGCAGCGTCTGGGCGGCCCAGAACAGTCCGGCCGCCGTCTGCCCCGCCAGCTCGGCGCCGTCCGACCCGACCTCGATGCGGTACGACTCCGGACCGAGGCCGCCGGTGGCGTCCGGGTCGACGCGCAGCCGTACGTCGCCCGGCGTGCCGGGGGCGGGGGCGGGCAGGTCCCAGCCGGTGGCCGCGCCGATCTCGCGGCGGAGCCAGCGGGCGACGGACCCGGCCCCGTCGGCGACGGCCAGGGTCGGTGCGGGGCCGAGGGCGAAGCGGCGTCCGCCCTCGTCGGGAACGGCGGTCCGGGGTGCGGGGATCAGGTCCATGCGGCGGCCCTTCGCGAGAGCGGTTGCGCCCTGCGCAACGCACGTTCCGCAGAGTGCTCGTCGCGCCGACCCTAACGCGCCCCGCAGGCACGGAAAAGGCCCCCGGGCGCGCTGCGGCGCACCGGGGGCCTCGGTCCTGCGGACGTCCCGCGGAGGGGGCGGACCGGGTCGGACTACTTGTCCTTGCCGCCCTTGCCCTTGTCCCCGCCGGGTCCCATGGACTCGTAGATCTCCTTGCACATGGGGCAGACCGGGTACTTCTTCGGGTCCCGGCCCGGTACCCAGACCTTGCCGCAGAGCGCGACGACGGGGGTCCCGTCGAGCGCGCTCGCCATGATCTTGTCCTTCTGGACGTAGTGGGCGAAGCGCTCGTGGTCGCCGTCACCGTGCGACACCTGCGGCGTCGGCTCTACGAGGGTCCCCGTGCCAGTCCCGCGCTCGGGCTCAAGAGTGCTCATGGGACCCAGGGTAATTGACCCCGCGCCCGTCAGTTGAGCGACGGGTCGTCCGGATAGGTGGCGACCATCGCCAGTTCGCTGCGCTGGCGGCGCAGGACCGACCGCCACAGCCGTTCCGGATCGGGAGAGGAGACGTCCCCCGGCTCCGACTCCACCACGTACCAGGCGCCCTCGCCGAGCTCCTGTTCCAGCTGGCCCGGCCCCCAGCCCGAATAGCCGGCGAAGATCCGCAGCCCGCCCAGGGCCGCGGCCAGCAGCTCGGGCGGGGCCTCCAGGTCGACCAGGCCGATGGCCCCGTGCACCCGGCGCCAGCCCAGCGGCCCCTCCTCCCCCGGGATCACCGCCAGCCCCAGGGCCGAGTCCAGTGCCACGGGACCGCCCTGGAAGACCACGCCGGGGGCGCCGGCCAGCGGCGCCCAGGGGAGCAGGACGTCACCGACGCCGACGGGGGTGGGCCGGTTGAGGACCACCCCGAGCGAGCCCTGCTCGTCGTGGTCGAGCAGCAGCACCACCGCGCGGTCGAAGTTCGGGTCCGCGAGGGCTGGGGTGGCCACGAGCAGCCGCCCTGTGAGGGAGGACACCTCGGTCATGCCGCCATGATCCCGCACATTCGCCGTTCGCGGGGGTCAGGAGCGGTATCGGATGCCGCCGTGCGCACCCGCGCACGGCGGCAACGGGAGCGCGCACGAACGGAGCAGCGGGACGAACCGGACGGAATGCAACGCTCCGCCATGCGGTGGGTACGGAGGGTGTTGTACCGAATTCATGACAGTCCTACGGCCACGTCGGCCTTACGAACAAAGGGGTACTGGCCCTTACTCTTTTCTCTGATCCCCTGCCCACCCCTCTCCGGAACGCGAGATTCATGACCGGCACAGACAGTGATGACGTCCTGCTCGTCCATGGCGGTACCCCGCTCGAGGGCGAGATCCGGGTCCGCGGCGCGAAGAACCTCGTGCCCAAGGCCATGGTCGCCGCTCTGCTCGGAAGCGAACCCAGCCGGCTGCGCAACGTTCCCGACATCCGTGACGTACGTGTCGTGCGCGGGCTGCTCCAGCTGCACGGGGTGACGGTCCGTCCCGGCGAGGAGCCGGGCGAGCTCGTGCTCGACCCCACCCACGTCGAGAGCGCCAACGTCGCCGACATCGACGCCCACGCGGGCTCGTCGCGCATCCCGATCCTGTTCTGCGGCCCCCTGCTGCACCGTCTGGGCCACGCCTTCATCCCCGGCCTCGGCGGCTGCGACATCGGCGGCCGGCCGATCGACTTCCACTTCGACGTGCTGCGCCAGTTCGGCGCGACCATCGAGAAGCGCGAGGGCGGCCAGTACCTGGAGGCCCCGCAGCGGCTGCGCGGCTGCAAGATCCGCCTGCCCTACCCCTCGGTCGGCTCGACCGAGCAGGTGCTGCTGACGGCCGTCCTGGCCGAGGGCGTCACCGAGCTCAGCAACGCCGCCGTGGAGCCGGAGATCGAGGACCTCATCTGCGTGCTGCAGAAGATGGGCGCGATCATCTCCATGGACACCGACCGCACCATCCGGATCACCGGTGTGGAGCGCCTCGGCGGCTACAACCACAAGGCGCTCCCGGACCGCCTGGAGGCGGCGTCCTGGGCTTCCGCGGCCCTGGCCACCGGCGGCAACATCTACGTGCGCGGCGCCCAGCAGCGCTCGATGATGACCTTCCTGAACACGTACCGGAAGGTCGGCGGCGCCTTCGAGATCGACGACGACGGCATCCGCTTCTGGCACCCGGGCGGCCCGCTCAAGGCCATCGCGCTGGAGACGGACGTCCACCCCGGCTTCCAGACCGACTGGCAGCAGCCGCTCGTGGTCGCCCTGACGCAGGCCTCCGGCCTGTCGATCGTCCACGAGACGGTCTACGAGTCCCGGCTCGGCTTCACCTCGGCGCTCAACCAGATGGGTGCCCACATCCAGCTGTACCGCGAGTGCCTGGGCGGCAGCGCCTGCCGCTTCGGCCAGCGTAACTTCCTGCACTCGGCGGTCGTCTCCGGCCCCACCAAGCTGCAGGGCGCCGACCTGGTCATCCCCGACCTGCGCGGCGGCTTCTCGTACCTGATCGCGGCGCTGGCCGCCGAGGGCACCTCGCGCGTCCACGGCATCGACCTGATCAACCGTGGCTACGAGAACTTCATGGAGAAGCTCGTGGAGCTCGGCGCGAAGGTCGAGCTCCCGGGCGGCGACCTCGTCTGACCCGCGGACCGCACCCCCGCACCACGCACCGCGTGAAAGCCCCCGGCCCCAGGGCCGGGGGCTTTCGCGTACGGGGTCCGGACGGCCCGCGGGGCGCGGTGCGGGCGGGAGGGCGCCCCGGAGCCTGACGGGCCCTCACGGGGCCGCAGGGGCCGCCCGCGGGGCCGTGACGGCCCCACGGGCGCCGCGGATTGGCTGCGCACGGGCCCGGACCCGCTCCGCAGCCGCTTCGGGCGGCCCCGGACACGCCGGAGGGCGGTCACCCCGTCGGGGTGACCGCCCTCCACAGTGCTGCGTATCGCCGCGCACCGCTGCCGTTCCGGAGGCCTGTGCGGCCCCCGGCACCGGAACAGGACTTACTTGCCCTTGGCGGCTTCCTTGAGCTTGGAGCCCGCGGAGACCTTCACGCTGTAGCCGGCCGGGATCTGGATGGGGTCGCCGGTCTGCGGGTTGCGCGCGGTGCGAGCGGCACGGTGGGTGCGCTCGAAGGTCAGGAAGCCGGGGATGGTGACCTTCTCGTCGCCCTTGGCGACGATCTCGCCGACGGTCTCGGCGAGCGCGGCCAGAACGGCGTCGGCGTCCTTGCGGGTCACCTCGGCGCGCTCGGACAGAGCGGCCACCAGCTCACTGCGGTTCATGTTGTACTCCCGTGTTCAACTTGCCTTAGAGGCGTGAGATCGAAGCCGATGCTGCCAGGGCCCTAGGACAGTCCCCGGACCCGGGTCTGAACGTCAGACCCTCTCGCCCGGTTACGCATCCTGCCCCCACCAGCGGCGGGAAAGCCAATCCGGCACCCGCCGGGGTCACACGAAAAGCGCCACAGTCACGCCCCGGTGACGCTCCGTCGCACCCGAGGGATGCGAACAGCGGAGCTCGTCGGCATCCCCGCAAACCCTAGAGGCGGCCCGGCGGGCCCGCATCTCGCGACGCGCCGGGGATCAGGGAGCCGTGAGGCCCGTCACAGCGTCCGCCTGGGTGGCCGTGGCGGCCTTGCGAACGGCTCCGGCGACGGCTCCGGCGACCTTGTCGTTGAACACGGACGGGATGATGTAGTTCGCGTTGAGCTCGTCCTCGCCCACGACGTCGGCCAGCGCGGTCGCGGCGGCGAGCATCATGCCGGTGTTCACGGTGCGGGACTGGGCGTCCAGCAGACCGCGGAAGACACCCGGGAAGACCAGCACGTTGTTGATCTGGTTCGGGAAGTCCGAACGGCCGGTCGCGACGACGGCGGCGGTCTGGCGGGCGACGGCCGGGTCCACCTCCGGGTCCGGGTTCGCGAGCGCGAACACGATGGCGCCCTCCGCCATGGCGGCGACGTCCTCGCCGGACAGCACGTTCGGGGCGGAGACCCCGATGAACACGTCGGCTCCGACGACGGCCTCCTTCAACGTGCCGGTGTAGCCCTCGGGGTTGGTGTTGTCGGCGATCCAGCGCAGCGGGGAGTCCGCGGCGGCGTCGACGAGGTCGGGGCGGCCCGCGTGCACGACACCGTGGATGTCGGCGCTGACGGCGTTCTTCACGCCCGCCGCGAGGAGCAGCTTGAGGATGGCGGTACCGGCTGCGCCGGCACCCGACATGACCACCTTGACGTCCTCAACTGCCTTGCCCACCACGCGCAGTGCGTTGGTGAGGGCGGCGAGCACGACGATGGCGGTGCCGTGCTGGTCGTCGTGGAAGACGGGGATGTCGAGAGCCTCGCGCAGCCGGGCCTCGATCTCGAAGCAGCGCGGCGCGGAGATGTCCTCCAGGTTGATGCCGGCGAAGCCCGGGGCGATGGCCTTGACGGCGGCCACGATCTCGTCGGGGTCCTGGGTGTCCAGGCAGATCGGCCAGGCGTCGATGTCGGCGAAGCGCTTGAAGAGGGCGGCCTTGCCCTCCATGACCGGCATCGCGGCCATCGGGCCGATGTTGCCCAGGCCCAGCACGGCGGAGCCGTCCGTCACGACTGCGACGGTGTTGCGCTTGATGGTCAGGCGACGGGCGTCCTCGGGGTTCTCGGCGATCGCCATGCACACGCGGGCGACGCCCGGGGTGTAGATCATCGAGAGGTCGTCACGGTTGCGGATGGGATGCTTGGACGCCATCTCGATCTTGCCGCCGAGGTGCATCAGGAAGGTGCGGTCGGAGACCTTGCCGAGGCTGACGCCCTCGATGCCGCGGAGCTTCTCGACGATCTCGTCGGCGTGCGCCGTGGAGGTCGCGGCGATGGTGACGTCGATCCGGAGCTTCTCGTGGCCGGAGGCGGTGACGTCGAGGCCGGTGACCGATCCGCCGGAGGACTCCACGGCGGTGGTGAGCTGGGAGACCGCGGTTCCGCTCGCGGGCACTTCCAGGCGGACCGTCATCGAATACGAGACGCTGGGCGCCGTTGCCATGGCCGTGTTTCCTCTTCTGTCCCTGGTTCGCTTAACACACAGGGCCCCGCTGCACAGCGGGTGCGGCTGGGCCTGTTGTCCGATCGTCCCACCTACCAGCCGGTACAAGGTAACCAGCTACAAAATTCGGAAAGACTCTTCCACCATACGAGATTTGAGGGGTCTTCGGAATGGGTGGTCCATACAAAAAGGTCCGCGCCCCCCACCGAGTGGAGGACGCGGACCTGGTGATCTGTACGTTTGTGACACCGACCCGCCATGCTCGCCTCGCGGCAAGTGGTCGCTCTGAGCGACGAAGGTTGGGCCCGGGGGCTTGGATCGAGTCGGTGCCGTACCCAGGCTAACAAAGGATCGCCGGATGTGATCCCCCTGCTCGCGGTCGGTTCCGCCGCACCACGCTCCCGGCCGCCGACCATCCGGCCGAACGGCCCGCGGCTGCCGGGACGGCCTGCGGCTGCCGGGACCGCCGTGGCCACCGGGACCGCCGTGGCACTAGCCGCGCAGGAGCGCCGGCACCCCGTCCTCGCCGGGCTCGTCGCCCTCCGCCGAGACCACCGTCAGCTGCTGCGTCGCGCGGGTCAGCGCCACGTAGAGCACGCGCAGGCCCGCCGGGGACTCCTGCGCGATCTCCGCCGGGGCGACGACCACCGTGGCGTCGTACTCCAGGCCCTTGGCCTCCAGGCTGCCCAGGGCCACCGCCCGTTCGCCCAGGTCGGCGAGCCAGCCCGCCGCCTCGGCGCGCCGGTCCATGGCGACGACCACGCCCACCGTGCCGTCCACCTGCTCCAGCAGCCGCCGGGTCTCCTCCCGCACGGTCGCGCCGAGGTCGCTCCCGGCCGCCGTGAAGCGCGGCTCCAGCCCGGTCGAGCGCACCGCCGTGGGCGGCTCCATGCCGGGCATCGCCAGCCGCAGCACCCGGGAGGCTACCTCGGCCACCTCGGCCGGGTTGCGGTAGTTGACCGTCAGCGTGAACCGGCGGCGCGGCCGGGACCCCAGGGCCTCGTCGCGTGCCGCGGCGGCCTCCTCCGGATCCGTCCAGGAGGACTGCGCCGGGTCGCCGACCACCGTCCAGGTACCGTGCCGGCCCCGGCGGCCCACCATCCGCCACTGCATCGGCGTCAGGTCCTGGGCCTCGTCGACGATGACGTGCGCGTACTCGGTGCGCTCCGCCGCGAGCCGTTCGGCCCGCTCCCACTGGGTCTCCTCGCGCGTCGGCATCAGCTCCTCCAGCCCGGTGAGCTGGTCGAGCGGGTCGAGCTCCCGCCTGCGCTTGGGCCGGGCGGGCGCGCCGAGCAGCTGCTGGAGCTCGTCGAGCAGCGCCACGTCGTGCACCGACAGGGGGCCCTTGCCGTCCTCGCCGACCCGGCGCAGCGAGCGCGCCAGCCGGCGGGCCTCGCGCGGGTTGAGGTCGCGGCGCGACCAGCGGCCGAGCTTGCGCTCGTCGGCCATCGCGGCGAGCACCCGGCGCGGCGTCAGCTCCGGCCACCAGGCGTTCAGGAAGTCGAGGAAGGGGTCCTCGGTGGAGATGTCCTCGTCGAAGGCGGAGCGCAGTTCGGCGGCCAGCTCCGGGTCGCTGTGCCGGCCGGCCGCGCCGGTCTTGGCGTAGAGGGCGTCGAGGAGCAGCTTGCGGGCGCGCGGGCGGAGCAGGTTGACGGGGGCGGTGCCGCCGAGGACGTTCTGCCGGATCCGGTTCAGCTCGTCGGCCTCCAGCTCCTGACGGCGGCCGAAGGCCACCACGCGCAGCCGTTCGGGGGCGGGCCCCTGGGGGCCGCCGAGCTCCAGGGCGCCCCGTACGGCCTTGCGCAGGACCTTGAGCATGCGGGAGGAGCCCTTGATCCGGGCCACGGACGGCTCGTCGTACGTGGTGGCCTCGGCCCCGTCGACCAGCGAGCCCAGCGCGCGGATGGCGACCTGGCCCTCCTCGCCGAGCGAGGGCAGCACGCCTTCGGTGTACGCGACGAGCAGCGGGGTCGGGGAGACGATGAGGATGCCGCCCGCGTAGCGGCGGCGGTCCTGGTAGAGCAGGTAGGCGGCGCGGTGCAGGGCGACGGCGGTCTTGCCGGTGCCGGGGCCGCCGGCGACCTCGGCGACGGAGGCGGCGGGTGCCCGGATGACGAGGTCCTGCTCGGCCTGGATGGAGGAGACGATGTCGCGCATGGAGTGGGTGCGGGCCCGGCCCAGCGCGGCCATCAGGGCGCCGTCGCCGATGGCGGGCAGCTCCTCGCCGTCCAGGTGGGCGGTGATCTCCGGGCGCATCAGGTCGTCCTCGACGCCGAGCACCCGACGGCCCTTGGACCGGATGACGCGGCGGCGCACGACCCGGCCGGGGTCCTTGGGGGTGGAGCGGTAGAACGGTGCGGCGGCGGGCGCCCGCCAGTCGATGACCAGCGGCGAGAAGTCGGCGTCGAGCACGCCCATGCGGCCGATGTGCAGGGTCTCGGCGATGTCGGCGGTGAGGTCGTCGCGGATCGCGCCGTCGGCCGGCTCGACGGAGGTGTAGGCGCCGTCGGGGCCGCGCTCCCCGTCCTTGCCGAGGACCAGGTCGATGCGGCCGAAGAGGAAGTCCTCGAACTCGTTGTTCAGCCGGTTCAGGTGGATGCCCGCCCGGAAGACCTGGGCGTCGCGCTCGGCGAGGGCGCCGGGCGTCCCGACCTGGCCGCGCTGGGCGGCGTCGTTCATGAGGAACTCCGCCTCGTGGATCTTCTCCTCGAGGCGTCGGTACACCTGGTCGAGATGCGTCTGCTCGACCACGATCTCCCGATCGCGGACGGAATCCGCCGTGCTGTCGACAGCGGCATTCTGCGCGGCCACCAAGGCCCCCTTCTGACGTGCATGGGCGACCGTCAACCGTACGCGAACCGGCACCCTGTGCGCACGCCCGTTCCGCGACGCGTCTCGCCCAGTGGTCGGCCGGCTACCGGGATCCGGACGCGAGGGCCCGGCGCCGGTGCCGGGCCACGCGTTCGCGGTTCCCGCAGAGTTCGCTGGAGCACCAGCGGCGCCGGTGGCCGCGGGAGGTGTCCAGGTAGACCCGGGTGCAGCCGTCGCCGGCGCAGGCCCGCAGCAGGGCCCGGTCGCCCGGGTCGGTCAGCAGCTCGACGGCGTCCCGGGCCACCGCCGCGAGCAGCGCCCCGCATTCGACGCCGCCGCACAGCTCCCGTACGAGGTGCCCCTCGCGGTCCCGTACCGCGCACAGGCCCGGGGGTGGTCCGGCGGCCAGGGCGTTGACCCGGGCGAGGGCGTCCTCGTCCGGCTCGGCGCCGGCCAGCTCCGCCCGTACGAGGCTCTCCACGTCGGCGCGCAGCACCCGGAAGGCCGCCACCCAGTCGGGCCCGACGCGGGCGAGGGGGGTCCGGTCGGGGACCAGTCCGGCCCCGGCGAGCCACAGCCGCAGCTCGTCGCCGTCCCGGATCCCCTCGTGCGGGGTGAAGGTGGCCACCAGGTCCAGGCAGACCCGTCCGGAATCGAAGCGCATGCCGTCAGCCTCCCGTCGTGGGGTGCCGTACCAGACTGCCGCCCGGCGGGTCGGAGGGGAAGCCCCCGGACCGATGCCCGCGGGGGCCTTCGTGCCGGGGCCGCTCGGTCGGCGCCTCCTCGGCGGCGCGGGGGCTCACAGGGCGGGCGGGTGGTCGTGCAGGATCCGCTGGAAGAGGCGGTGGTCGCGCCAGGCGCCGTTGATGTGGAGGTAGCGCGGGGCGAGTCCGTAGCTCTCGAAGCCGGCCTTCGCGAGCACCCGCTGCGAGGCCAGGTTGTCGACGAGGGTGCCGGCTTCCACCCGGTGCAGGCCCAGTTCGTCGCGGGCGATCCGGCAGACCTCCTCCAGGGCGGTGGTGGCGAGCCCCTTGCCCTGCCAGGCCCGGTCCACCCAGTAGCCGACGCCGCCGCTGCACAGGGGCCCGAGGGTGATGGAGCCGAGGTTCATCGCGCCGACGGGTGCGCCGGTGGCCGTCTCGACGAACACGTACGGCACGATCCGTCCGGCGTCCCGTTCGGCGAGCACCCCCTCGATGCGCGCCCGCTGTCCGCGCTCGGTGTAGAACGCGTCCGGCCGGACCGGCTCGACGTGGGCCATGTGCGCCCGGTTCCGCGTGAACACCTCGGCCAGCCCGGCGGCGTCGCCGAGCTCGACGCCCCTCATCTCCACCCCGTCAATGATCATCCCGGCATGCTAGTGCGGTGACCGGGCCGGACGGCAGGGGCCGGACGGCGCGGGGGTGCCGGTCAGGGGCTCGAGGTCCCGAGCGGGCGCGGTGCGCGTCAGGCCGGGGCGCCGCCGGCCGCCGCCGCCCGTTCGGGCAGTTCGCCGTACTTGCCCTCGCCGCCCGCGTCCAGCGAGAGCCGGTAGCCGCGCTTGACCACCGTCTGGATCAGGTTCGGTGCCCCCAGCGCCGCCCGCAGGCGGGCCATCGCCGTCTCCACGGCGTGCTCGTCGCGGCCCGCGCCCGGCAGGGCGCGCAGCAGGTCGGCGCGGGCCACCACCCAGCCGGGGCGCCGGGCCAGGGTCCGCAGCAGGGCCATTCCGGCGGGCGGGACGGGCCGCAGCTCCTCGTCGACCAGGACGGCGTGCCCGCGGATCTCCAGCCGGTGCCCGGCCACCCGCAGCACCCGTGCGCGGCCCGGCAGTTCCCGGCAGAGCAGTTGCACCAGCGGGCCGAGCCGGAAGCGCTCCGGCTGCACGGTGTCCACCCCGAGCGCCTGCAGCGGCAGTGCGGTCACCGGCCCGACGCAGGCGGAGAGCAGCCCCCCGCGCAGCGCGTCGAGGACGGCGTCCCGCATGCCGCGTTCCGCGGCGCGGGAGAGCAGCGAGGCCGCCGCCGGAGCCGAGGTGAAGCTGACCGCGTCCAGCTGGCCTGCGGCGATGGCGTCCAGCAGCCGGTCCAGCGGTGCGATCTCGGCCGGGGCCATCCACCGGTAGACGGGGACCACCACCACGTCGGCGCCGCCGGCCCGCAGCGCCTCGACGAAGCCGGGCAGCGGTTCCCCGTGCAGCTGGAGGGCGATCCTGCGGCCGGCGACCCCGGCCGTCAGCAGCCGGTCCAGCACCTCGGCGAGGGACTCCGAGTCCGGGGACCAGTCCTCCACGAGCCCGGCGGCCCGTACGGCCCCCTTGACCTTCGGCCCGCGCGCGAGGAGTTCGGTGTCCCGCAGGCGCGCCAGCAGTTCCTCGCCGATCCCCCATCCGTCGGCCGCCTCGATCCATCCCCGGAAGCCGATGGCCGTGGTGGCGACGACCGCGTCCGGCGGACGGGCGATCAGTTCCCCGGTGGCGGCGAGCAGTTCGCCGTCGTCGGCGAGTGGCACGATCCGCAGCGCCGGCGCGTGCAGGACCGCCGCCCCGCGCCGCCGCAGCAGCGCGATGAGCTCGTCGGCCCGCCGGGCTGCGGTGACCCCTACGGTGAAGCCCGCGAGCGGGCCGGTGTGCGTGACGTCCATCGTGACCTGCCTACTGACCATGGGGGTGCGGGCGGACCGAGCCTGCCAACTCGGCGTGTCGGGCTCGGTTCACCCGTATTTCGCCCCGGTTACACCGACGTGAGCTGGGGTTTCGCCTCGGCTCCGGCCACCGGCCGGGCGGCCGGGGCGGGCCGGCGAAGGTATACCGCCCAGGTGACCGTGCAGCACACGGCGTAGAAGCCGAGGAAGGTGACGAAGGCCGCCGTGCCCGAACCGGAGCTGCGGAAGGCCTCGCGGAAGACCAGGTTGATGCCGAGTCCCCCGAGCGCGCCGACGGCTCCGATCAGGCCCATCGAGGCGCCGGAGAGCCTCCGCCCGTAGGCCGCGGCGGCCTCCCCGCCCATCCCGCGGGCCAGGGCCTTCGCCTGGAAGATGCCCGGGATCATCTTGTACGTCGATCCGTTGCCGAGGCCGCTCAGGACGAACAGGGCGACGAAGCCGACGAGGAAGACCGGCAGCGAGGCCCGCTCGGAGGCGAACACCACCACGGTGGTGGCCGCGGCCATCGCCACGAAGGTGCCCAGGGTGATCCGGGCCCCGCCGAAGCGGTCCGCCAGTGCCCCGCCCACCGGCCGGATCAGCGAGCCGAGCAGCGGTCCGGCGAAGGTGAGCGACGCGGCCTGGAGCGGGGTCCGCCCGAACTGGGTCTGCAGGACCAGGCCGAAGGCGAAGCTGTAGCCGATGAACGACCCGAAGGTGCCGACGTAGAGGAAGGACATGATCCACGTGTGCGCGTCCCCGAGCGCCTCGCGGACCGCTCCGGTGTCGTTGCGGACGGGGGCGAGGTTGTCCATCCGCACGGCCGCGAGGACCGCCGCGAGCACGATCAGCGGGAGGTAGGCGCCGAGCAGGATCCGCGGGTGGCCGGCGCCGGCGGTGGCGATGACCAGCAGCCCGGCGAGCTGGACGACGGGGACGCCGATGTTGCCGCCGCCGGCGTTCAGGCCGAGCGCCCAGCCTTTCTTCCGCAGCGGGAAGAAGGCGTTGATGTTGGTCATGGAGGAGGCGAAGTTGCCGCCGCCCACCCCCGTGAGGGCGGCGACGAGCAGGAAGGTGGCGTACGAGGTGCCCGGCTCCATGACCAGGATCGCGGCGACCGTCGGGGCGAGCAGCATCAGTGCGCTGAAGACCGTCCAGTTGCGGCCGCCGAAGCGGGCGACGGCGAAGGTGTAGGGCACCCGCACGAGGGCGCCCACGAAGGTCGCCGTGGCGATCAGGAAGAACTTCCCGGCCGGGTCGATGCCGTACTCGGGCCCCATGAAGAGGACCATCACCGACCACAGGGACCAGATGGAGAAGCCGATGTGCTCGGAGAGCACGGAGTACACGAGGTTGCGGCGGGCGGTCCGCTCCCCCGTCCTGCGCCAGAAGGCCTCGTCCTCCGGGTCCCACTCCTCGATCCAGCGGCCCCGCCTGCGCGGTGCGGTCGTACCGGTCATCACGCCTCCCCAGCTGTCGCGTCCGTGGTGAGACGGTAGGGAGGTCGCGTTTCGGCCCCGGTCCCCGGCGGATGACCGCCGGGAAACCTTGCTCTCACCCGCCGGCCGGGCCGGGTGTGAGCCGGGCCGGCAGCCAGCTGCCGGGAGGCGGTTCCAGCCAGCCGCGTTCGGCGGCGAGCCCGGCGGCCGCGGTGCGCAGGGCCTCCAGGCCGGGGTGGGAGAAACCCTTGCGCCACACCATCGACAGCGGTGACAGCGGCACCGGATCGGTGAGCGGCAGCTTCACGCAGCCGGGCATCTGGAGGAAGCCGACGGTCGCCAGCACCGGGTTGCCGGTCTTGACCATGACCCGGCGGAACTCGTCCATGCCCATGGCGACCGGTGCGGGCGGCGCCATCAGGATCCCCCGCCCGGCGAAGAGTTCCCGCGCGAGCCCGGTCCACTCCGTGGTCCGCGGGTTGCCGGCGCCCGCGTACACGGTCTCGCCGGCGAGGGCGTCCAGCGGTACGCGGTCCCCCGCGGCCAGCGGGTGCCCCTCGGGCAGCAGCACGGCGAGCGGCTCGTGGCGTACGAGCGTGCGCGCGAGGGGGGCCCGCAGCGCCGGGTCCAGCCCGTCGGCGTACCCGAAGGCGACGTCGAGCCGCCCGGCGGCGACCTCGGCGGCGGCGTGGGTGAGCCCGCTCTCGAAGCGGGCCATCAGCTCGCAGTCCGGCGCGATTTCGCGGGCGCGTTCGAGGACGGTGCGGGCCGTGCCGGGGCCGTCGGTGTTGACGTCGACGAGGAGCGGGCGGGAGCCGGCCCCGGTGGTGAAGGCCGCGGCCAGTTCCTCGTGGGCGCGCAGCACGCGGCGGGCCAGCGGCAGCAGGCGCTGCCCGTCTAGGGTCAGTTCGACCTGCCGGGTGGTGCGCAGGAACAGGGTGGTGTCCAGGGTGTGCTCCAGCCTGCGGATGTCACGGCTGAGCGCCTGCTGGGCGACGTAGAGGCGGGCGGCGGCACGGGTGAAGTGGAGTTCCTCGGCGGCCGCGACGAACCCGCGCAGCAGGCGCGGGTCGACGTCACGGGGATTCACCCCCGGAGACTAACAACACGGGACTGACAACACAGGTGCGTGAATGCGGCTCGAACAGGTGTTGGACCCGGCCGCCCGCCGAGGCGGAGGCTGAGACCCATGCCCCTCATGGCCGTCACCGGCACCACCCTCGTCCTCGCCGCCCCCTCGACACCCGCCGCCGCACCCGCTCCGCGGCCCCCGGACGGCGGCCGGGGGCCCCGCCGCACGCCGGGCCCCTACCGCAGGCTGTTCGAGCTGCCCGGCACCCGCCGGTTCACCGCGGGGAACCTCGTCGCCCGCCTCCCCATGGGCATGTTCGGCGTCAGCGCGGTCATGATGATCGCCGGGCAGCGCGGCTCGTACGCCCTCGCCGGGGCCGTGACGGCCACCGGCCTCGCCGCCACGGCACTGGTGGCGCCCTGGACCGCCCGGCTGGTCGACCGCCACGGCCAGGCCCGGATCGCCGTACCGGCCACCCTGATCGCCGTCCTCGGTTCGCTGTCGCTGGTCCTGTGCGTCCGCGCCGGCGCCCCCGCCTGGACCCTCTTCGCCTCCTACGCCGCGACCGCCACCACCCCCAACATCGGCGGCATGTCCCGGGCCCGGTGGACGCACCTGCTGCGCGACTCCCCCGCCTCCCGGCACACCGCCATGTCCTTCGAGCAGGCCGCGGACGAGCTGTGCTTCATGCTCGGGCCGGTCCTGGCCGCCTTCCTGTGCAGCGCGGTGTTCCCCGAGGCGGGCACCCTCACCGGCGCGTTCCTCCTGCTCACCGGGATGCTCGTCTTCACCTCCTGCCGCGCCACGCAGCCGCCGGCCGCCGGGACTCCCCGCGGCGGCGGCTCCCCGCTGCGGACCCTGGGCCCCCTGCTGCCGCTCTTCCTCGTCTGCGGCGTGCTCTTCGGCTCCATGGAGATCGCCTCGATCGCCCACCTCGACGCCCTCGGCCTGGGCGCCGCCTCGGGGCCCGTCCTGGCCCTCCAGGCGGCCGGCTCCTGCGCGGCCGGCCTCCTCTACGGAACGGTGCGCGCCCGCTCGTTGACGGCGTGCGCGTGCGCCCTCGCCGTGCTGATGACCCTTCCCTGGGCGGCGGCCGCCACCGGCTCCGTGGCGGCCCTGGCCTGCGCCCTGCTGCTGGCCGGCATGGCGACCGCCCCGACCATGGTCACGGCGATGGCCGAGGTGCACGCCCGCATCCCCGAGGGGCGCCTCAACGAGGGGATGACCCTCGCCGTCACCGCGACCCTCACCGGCATCGCGGGCGGGGCGGCGACGGCCGGCTGGGCCGTCGAGACCGTGGGCCCGGTGGCCGCGTACGGGGTGTCGGCGGCGGCCGCGACGGTGGCCCTGGTGGCGACCGGAGCGGGACGATTCGTACGGCGGCCGAGTGATCATGCCCGCGTGGTACGCGGACCCGCCGCCCGCGATCCGCAATAACTGGGGATGCCTTCCCCCCAGCGCCCTTCCCTTCGCGGAGGAACACCCCTTGCTGTCATCTTCCCGCCCCGTGTCCGCGGCCCTGATCGTCGCGGCCGTCACCGCCGGCGCCCTCGTGCCGGTGGCTCCCGCCCTCGCCGACTCAGCGGGCGTCCGCTTCTCCCAGCCCTACGTCCCCTCCATCGCCCCCGGCGGTACGGGACGCGTCGTCATCGCCGCCCTGGGCGGCGCGGAGCCGGCCGCCAGCGGCTCCTTCCGCATCACCGCCCCGGAACGGACCACCTTCCCGGAGGCCCGCTTCTACTGGAACGGCACCCGCGCGGCGGCGCCGTGCACGCGGTCGGCCGACGCGCGCCGGCTCACCTGCGAGGCGGGGACTCGCTCGGGCTTCCGCTTCGCCGCGGCCGAGCAGACCCAACTCGCCGTGGCGGTACGGGTCGACGCCGACGCCCCGCAGGGCACCACGCTCACCGGCGGCGAATGGGCCACCGACGTCGACGCGCCCGTCCTGTTCGCCGTGGCCACCGCGGTGAGCGGCCCCAAGGGAGACCGGGGCGACAAGGGAGACAAGGGAGACGACGGCAAGCCCGGGGACTCCGGCAAGCCCGGCCACCACGGAAAGCCCGGCCCCAAGGGCGAGAAGGGCGACAAGGGGGACAAGGGAGACAAGGGCGACCGCGGCCCGGCCGGCCCCCAGGGCCCCCGCGGCGAGAAGGGCGACCGCGGCCCCGCGGGCCCGGCGGGCGGCCCCCAGGGACCCAAGGGCGACAAGGGCGACAAGGGCGACCGCGGCCCCGCAGGCCCCAGGGGCCCCAAGGGCGACCAGGGACCCAAGGGTCACAAGGGCGACCAGGGCCCGCGCGGTCCGCAGGGCCCCAAGGGCGACCGCGGCCCGGCCGGGCCCAAGGGCCCGCACGGCAAGCCCGGCCCGGTCGGCCCGCAGGGCCCGAAGGGCAAGCCGGGCGACTGCAAGTGCGGCGGCGGCAAGGAGCACCACGACACCCCGAAGGCCAAGATCGTCTCCCCCGGCAAGGGCCTCGGCATCCGCTCCGGCCCCGGCACCCGCTACGCGAAGACCGGCAAGGCCGCGAGCGGCTCGGTCGTCGCGCTCCAGTGCAAGGTCAACGGCGAGAAGGTCGACGGCAACACGATCTGGTACAAGCTCGCCGACGGCAGCGGCTGGATCGCCGCCCGCTACGCGCAGAACCTCAACAAGGTCCCGTTCTGCTGACCCGCACCACCCCCGGGCACGACACCCCCCGGGCATGACGAAGGCCCCGCAGCCGGAAGGCCGCGGGGCCCTTGTCCCGTGGGAGCACGGGCAGCGCCCGGACGCCCCTGGCGAGCGGCGACTGCGAAGTGACTGCATTGACGATAAAATGCAGTCATGACTGCGTTCACGATCCGGGAAGTACCCGAGGACGTCGCCCGCCGCATAAAGGTCCGCGCCGCCGAAGCCGGACAGTCCCTCCAGAGCTACCTGCTCAGCCTTGTCACCCGGGACGCCACCCAGCCCACGCTCGCCGAAATGGCCGGGCGCGCCGAGCGCTACGCCACGGAGGACATCGACGTCCAGGACGTCCTCGACGCCATCGACACGGGCAGGGCGGGCCGTTGATCGTCGTGGACTCCTCCGCCGTGGTCCTGTTCCTCACGGACCGGGGCTCCCGGGGCGCCACTGCCCGCCGCCGCATCGGCAAGGAAGACACTCTCGCGGCTCCCTACCTGCTGGACACGGAGATCGCCTCCGCTCTTCTGGGCATGGCACGCGGCGCCAAAATCGCCCCCGAGAGCCTCGATGAGCACTTCAAGACCTACCAGGGGCTGCGCGTACAACGGCATGAAACGGGCCCGCTGCTCCCCCGGATCCGAAAGCTGTACGCCAACCTCTCCGCCTACGACGCCACGTACGTCGCCCTCGCCGAAACCCTGGGCGTCCCCCTGCTGACGGCGGACGTGCGCATCGAACGAGGCGTTCAGAAACCGCGTTGCCACATCGAGCTCGTCACCGCCGGCAGCGATCAGCCTCCGCACCCAGGTACCTGACGCACCACCGCATCCGCCACGCTCCCCGAAGGTCGGTGCTTCCGCCGCGCTCGCACATGACGAAGGCCCCGCAGCCGGAAGGCCGCGGGGCCCTTGCCCACATGGGATGAGTGGAGATGGCGGGAATCGAACCCGCGTCCAACGGTGCAGAAGCAGGGCTTCTCCGAGCGCAGTCCGCTGCGCTTTTCTCGGCCCCGGAGATCACACGGACAAGTCTCCGACGGGCTCAGTCACTGTTTGATTTCCCTCCAACCCCCGTGACCGGGGCTGGAGGTTTAGATCCCTTGTTGACGCCAGGATCCGGACCGGGACCACTTCCGGGCTGACGCTCCTCACAGAGGCTTCAGCTCACTGTTATTAGGCAGCGAGGGTGAAGCGGGAGTTATCGCTCTTGGAGTTGGCGATTATTTTTTGCGACATGTGGTTAGCGAGATCATTGCCGCTTCCTCGGCTCGCTTCCCCTGCATCGACATCCGCTGTCGAAACCGATCATCCCCATGTTTTTTTAACAAGCTGCTCCGCCCCGGGGGGCGGTGCTGACGCCATGGTACGCGAAGTGGACCACCGCGTGCCAGGCGATTAAACCGTACCGCGCTGCTTCCTGCGGATCGCCGAGATCGCGCGGTTGGTCTCGCGGGTGTCCTGCTTCTCCCGCAGGGTCTGCCGCTTGTCGTACTCCTTCTTGCCCTTGGCCAGCGCGATCTCGACCTTCGCACGGCCGTCCTTGAAGTACAGGGACAGCGGCACGACCGTGTGGCCCGACTCGTCGGCCTTGCGCTCCAGCTTGTCGATCTCCTCCCGGTGCATGAGGAGCTTGCGCTTGCGCCGCGCGCTGTGGTTCGTCCAGGTGCCCTGGCTGTACTCCGGCACGTGCACGTTGTAGAGCCAGACCTCCCCGCCCTCCACCGACACGAAGCCGTCGACCAGCGAGGCCCGGCCCTGGCGCAGCGACTTGACCTCGGTGCCCGTGAGCACGAGACCGCACTCGTAGGTGTCGAGGATCGCGTAGTCGTGACGCGCCTTCTTGTTCTGGGCGATCAGCTTGCGCCCTTTTTCCTTAGCCATAGTGCGGTCATTTTCGCACTACGGACCCACCCCGAGGCCACCCAATACCGTGACCGCGCGCTCCTCGGCCCGGTCTCCCGCGGGAACGTCGGGGGTGATGCCCGATCCGTCCAGGCTGCGGCCGGCGGGGGTGCGGTAGGTGCCCACGGTCAGCTCGGCCACCGAGCCGTCCGGGAGCGCGGTGGGCATCTGCACCGAGCCCTTGCCGAAGGTGCGGCTGCCCACGGCCACCGCCCGGCCCCGGTCCTGGAGGGCGCCGGTGACCAGCTCGGCCGCGCTCATCGTGCCGCCGTCGACGAGGGCGACCAGCGGCCGGACGGTGTCCCCGCCGGGGGCCGCGTTCAGGACCCGCTGCTCCCCGCGGACGTCGTACGTCGCCACGAGCCCGCCGTCCAGGAAGGCGGAGGCGGCCGCGACCGCCTCGTCGACCAGGCCTCCCCGGTTGCCGCGCAGGTCGAGCATGACCCCGCCGCCGGCGGGAGCGGCCCGGACGGCGGCCCTGACCCGTTCGCCGGAGCCCCGGGTGAAGGAGCTGACCTTGATCACGGTGACGTCGCCGGCGAGCTGCCGCACGGTCACCGCCTCGGTCTGCAGCTGCTGGCGCAGGACGGTCTCGGTGACGGCGGCGCCGTCACGGTTCAGGTTCAGCACGACCGGGGTGCCCGCGGCCCCTCGCAGCAGCGCGACCACGTCCCCGACGGCCAGGCCGGTCACGGCGTGGCCGTCGACGCTCAGCAGCCGGTCTCCGGCCCGCAGCCCGGCGCGGTCCGCGGGGCCGCCGGGCTGCACCGTGTCGACCCGGATGGCGCCGTCGCCGGCGCGCACGGCCCAGACGCCGACGCCGGTCCAGTGGCCGTCGAGGCCTTCGGCGAAGGCGGCGTACTCGCCCTGGTCGTAGACGGTGCCCCAGCGGTCGCCGCTGCGGCTGACGACCTCCTGGGCGGCCTTCTTGCCGGACTTGCCCTCGGCGACGGCCTCGGCGGCGGCGCGGGCGACCGCCTCGCGGTCGGCGGTCCCCGCCGTACGGGTGGCTGCCGGCGCGGGGGTTCCCGTACGGACGGCTGCCACGGCGGTGTCCTCGCGGTCCCAGCATCCGGTGACGGCACCGACGGCGACGACGGCGGCGAAGGTTAACGTCAGAGCGGCCCCGCGACGTGGGTCGCGGGGCCGGGGACTGGAGGCGGGAATACTCGGCAAGCCCAGCATGGCGCCGAGTCTAGGACAAGGCCCGCGGCGGTACGGGGGGTTGCCCGGGAGCGCTCACGGGGCGCTTGTCACACCTTCAGGTACTTGCGCAGGGCGATGAAGGCGGCCATGGAGGGCATCAGGAGGCCGATGAAGAGGACGTAGGGCAGCTTCGCCAGCACCGATCCCCAGCCCATGAAGTCGATCAGCTGGATCTTGTCGCGCAGCCCGACGCCGTGGTCGATCACGAAGTACTGGCCGGAGACCAGCATGGCGCAGGCGAAGAGCGCGCCGATGAGGCCGGCGACGGCGGCCTCCATGATGAACGGGACCTGGATGTAGAAGCTGGAGGCGCCGACCAGCCGCATGATCCCGGTCTCCCGCCTGCGGCTGAACGCCGAGACGCGCACGGTGTTGACGATCAGCAGCAGCGCCACGATCAGCATGATCGCCATGATGCCGATGGCGGCCATGTTGAGGTAGTTCAGGATCCGGAACAGGTCGTCGATGGCCTGGCGCTGGTCGTCGACGGTGTGGATGCCGTCCCGGCCGGTGAAGGCGGAGGTGACCACCTTGTACTTCTCCGGGTTCTTGAGCTTGACCCGGAAGGACTCCTGCATCTGGTCGGGGGTGATGGAGGAGGCCAGCGCCGTGTGGCCGTACTGCTCCTGGTAGTGCTTGTACGCCTCGTCGGCGGACTCGTAGGCCACCGACTTCACCAGCGACATCGCCTTGAGGTCGGCCTCGATCTGCTTCTTCTGCTCCTCGGTCACCGCGCCCTTGGAGCAGGAGACGCCCGCCCCCGCGCCGCCGGACTTCGAGGCGGCCTCACTGGCCTCCTGGGCGTCCTGCTTGTTGCAGAGGTAGATCGAGACGTTGGCCTTGTCGTACCAGTAGCCCTTCATCCGGCCCACCTGCTCGCTCATGAGCAGGGAGCCGCCGAACAGGGCCAGGGACAGGGCCACGGAGATGATGACCGCGAAGGTCATGGTGAGATTGCGACGGAGGCCGACGCCGATCTCCGACATGACGAACTGGGCGCGCATGACGTCTCAAGGGCCTTTCAGTGCTGGTAGCCGTAGACGCCGCGCGACTGGTCGCGTACGAGTCGGCCCTGTTCGAGTTCGATGACGCGCTTGCGCATCTGGTCCACGATCTGCTGGTCGTGCGTCGCCATGATCACGGTGGTGCCGGTCCGGTTGATCCGGTCCAGCAGCTTCATGATCCCGACGGAGGTCTGGGGGTCGAGGTTGCCGGTGGGCTCGTCCGCGATCAGCAGGGCGGGGCGGTTGACGAACGCACGGGCGATGGCCACGCGCTGCTGCTCGCCGCCGGAGAGCTCGCCGGGCATCCGCTCCTCCTTGCCGCCCAGGCCGACCAGCTCCAGGACCTGGGGGACGGCCTTGCGGATCTCGCCCCGGGGCTTGCCGATGACCTCCTGGGCGAAGGCCACGTTCTCGGCCACGGTCTTGTTGGGCAGCAGCCGGAAGTCCTGGAAGACGGTCCCCAGCTGGCGCCGCATCTGCGGGACCTTCCAGTTGGAGAGCTTGGCGAGGTCCTTGCCCAGGACGTGCACCTGGCCGTGGCTCGCCCGCTCCTCGCGCAGGATCAGCCGCAGGAAGGTGGACTTGCCGGAGCCGGAGGAGCCGACCAGGAAGACGAACTCGCCCTTGGCGATGTCGAGGGAGACTTCCCTGAGTGCGGGACGGCTCTGCTTCGGGTAGGACTTGGAGACACTGTCGAATCGGATCACGGGTGCACCACGGTCGCCGGGAGTAGGTGTGCGTGACCATACGCGAACGGGCGCGGGGTGTGGACCCGGCCACCGGAGTTGTCCGGATTATCCCCGGGTCCCGGGGGGTCCTGACCGCGATTGCCCGGACGGGCCGCGCCGAATGTCGGCGAAGCTGGCACAGTGGTAGGGGGAACGCTCCGGTTCCCCTTGCCGTTATAGGCATCGAGAAGACCGAGGGGACGAGAGGAGGAGCGCATGACATATGACCGGCTCGTGTGCGCGAACTGCGCCGCGCCCGTCAGCCAGGGCCGCTGCCCGGTGTGCCGGGCGAACCGGGAGCGCCTCCAGCAGGAGAGTCCCTTCTCCGGCCTGAACCCCGTGGCCCTCGTCGTGCTCATGGTGGTCCTCGTGGCCGCCCTGGTGCTGGTGGCACAGCAGACCGTCTAGGCGGGCCGCTGCTTTCCGGGCGGGCCCGGCGCCGGCTCGTCGGTGCCCGCGCCGCGTACCGATCACGCGCAAGCGGAAGGGCCGGGACACCCGATGGTGTCCCGGCCCTTCCCGTGTTCCGTGCGTGCGCGGAGCGCCCTGCGTTCTAGGCGGTCTGCTCCTGCTGCTTGCGCCAGCGGATCCCGGCCTCCAGGAAGCCGTCGATCTCGCCGTCGAGGACGGCCTGCGGGTTGCCGACCTCGAACTCCGTCCGCAGGTCCTTGACCATCTGGTACGGGTGCAGGACGTAGGAGCGCATCTGGTTGCCCCAGGAGCTGCCGCCGTCCTTGAGGGCGTCCATCCTGGCCTGCTCCTCCTGGCGTCGCCGCTCCAGCAGCTTGGCCTGGAGGACGTTCATGGCGCTGGCCTTGTTCTGGATCTGCGAGCGCTCGTTCTGGCAGGAGACCACGATGCCGGTCGGGATGTGCGTGATGCGCACGGCCGAGTCGGTGGTGTTGACGCCCTGGCCGCCGGGGCCGGAGGCGCGGTAGACGTCGACGCGCAGCTCGGACTCGTCGATCTCGACGTGGTCGCTGGTCTCGACGACCGGGAGCACCTCGACGCCGGCGAAGGAGGTCTGGCGGCGGCCCTGGTTGTCGAAGGGCGAGATGCGCACCAGGCGGTGCGTGCCCTGCTCGACGGAGAGGGTGCCGTAGGCGTACGGGGCCTTGACGACGAAGGTGGTCGACTTGATGCCGGCCTCTTCCGCGTACGAGGTCTCGTAGATCTCGGTGGAGTAGCCGTGGCGCTCGGCCCAGCGCAGGTACATGCGCTGGAGGCGCTCGGCGAAGTCGGAGGCGTCGACGCCGCCGGCCTCGGCGCGGATGTTGACCAGGGCCTCGCGCTCGGCGTACTCGCCGGAGAGCAGGGTCCGGACCTCCATCTCGTCCAGGGCCTTGCGGACGGACGCCAGCTCGGCCTCCGCCTCGGCGAGGGTGTCCGCGTCGTCCATCTCCTGGGCGAGCTCGAAGAGCACCCCGAGGTCGTCGATGCGCCCGCGCAGGGTCTCGGCCTTGCGGACCTCCGCCTGGAGGTGCGAAAGCTTGCTCGTGATCTTCTGGGCGGCCTCCGGGTCGTCCCACAGGGACGGCGCGGCGGCCTGCTCCTCGAGCACGGCGATATCTGCCCTCAGCTTGTCGAGGTCCAGGACGGCCTCGATCGACCCCATGGTCGAGGAGAGGGACTTCAGCTCTTCGGAAACATCGACGACTGCCACGGGTCCAGCGTAGCCGGTCCCCGGGCGAGCCCGTCCGGGCAGGCCGGATCACCCGTTCTGATGATGGCTCGCACGGGCGTACGCTCACGGTATGACCGTTGTCCTCGTCAAGCGCCGCCATGTGGACCACATGCGTGTCACGACGACGAGCTGTCAGCCGCCGGACCGAACACAAGCCTGATCCACCCCGATCCGACTTGGTCCTGCACGCGGCCCAAGCGGTCCCGGCGCCAACCCTGCCGGCGGCCCCTCCCCACCCGCGGCCCCCGCCACCTCTGGGGAACAGGACCCCGTGACATCCGAAACGGAGCCGTCATGCCGTCCGCGCACCCTCTCCCCGTCCTGGACCTCTCGCAGGCCGACGACCCGGCCCAGCGGGCCGACTTCCTCAAGAACCTGCACGCAGCCGCCCGGGACACCGGCTTCCTGCACCTGACCGGGCATGGTGTCACCGCCGCCGAGAGCGCCCGCATCCTTGAGCTGACCAGGGCCTTCTTCGCCCTCCCGGAAGCCGACCGGCTCTCGGTGAGCAACCTGAACTCCCCGCACTTCCGCGGTTACACCCGCATCGGCCACGAGCTGACCGGCGGCGCCTCCGACTGGCGCGACCAGCTGGACGTGGGCGCCGAGCGCCCGGCCCCGCACGTGGGTCCCGGCGATCCGGCGTACCTGTGGCTGGAGGGCCCGAACCAGTGGCCCGCCGCGCTCCCGGAGCTCCGTCCGGTGGTCCTCGACTGGCAGGCCCGCCTGGCTGCCGTCGCGCACCGCCTGCTGCGGGAGCTGCTCGTCTCCATCGGGGCCCCCGCCGACTTCTTCGACGCGGCCTTCGCCGACCGGCCCCACCTGCACACGAAGCTGATCCGCTACCCGGGGTCGGCCCCCTCCGGCGCCGACCAGGGGGTGGGCGCGCACAAGGACTACGGGTTCCTCACGCTGCTGCTCCAGGACTCGGTGGGCGGCCTCCAGGTGGTCCGGGACGGCGGCTACGTGGACGTGCCGCCGCTGCCGGGCGCCTTCGTCGTCAACCTGGGCGAACTGCTGGAGATCGCCACGGAGGGGTACCTGACGGCGACCGACCACCGGGTGGTCAGCCCGCCGGGTGCGGTCGAGCGGTTCTCGGTGCCGTTCTTCTACAACCCGCGCCTGGACGCGGTGGTCGACACCGTTCCGGGCGACTACCTGCGCTCGGCCCCCGGGGTCGCCCACGACGCGTCGAACCCGCTGCACGCCGAGTACGGCCGCAACGAGCTGAAGGGCTGGGTCCGCGCCCACCCGGCCGTCGCCCGCCGCTGGCACCCGGAACTGGCCGCGGCGTAGCGGCCGGGCTCCCGGGGCTGCGCCCCGGACCTCGCTCCTCGATCGCCGGAGCGGCTCGGACATCCAGCCTCGCCGGCATTTGAGGCGCGGGGGCAGAGCCCCCGACCGGGGCCCGACCCCGGCTACGGCACCCGTGGCACGGACTGCTTGGTGTCCTGGGGCTTCGGCTCGTCGCCGTCCGACAGGGCCAGCCAGCTGCCCAGGCCGACCGCGGCCACCAGCACCACCGCCCCCGCCGACAGCGCCAGCCTCCGCTTGCGGGCGGCTTCGGCGCGGTGCCGGGCGGAGCCGGGCCGGTGGCCGCCGGCCGGGCGCGGGACACGGGCCGTGCCCAGCGCCCCTCCGGCCAGCTCGTCCGGCCCCGGCACCCGCATCGAGGTGTGGGTGTCGCGGTTGGAGTCGGTCGCCGAGCCGGGGACCAGCGGGACCACGCCCCGCCGCCGGACCGGTTCTGCGGCGGGCTCCTCGGAGGGCTCGGGCTCCGGCTCCGCGTCGTCGGGCTCGTCCACGTCGAGCGGCGGTATGCCGGCCAGCAGGGGCAGCAGGTCGCGCAGCCGGACCGACAGCTCCGAGGCCCGCAGCCGGGAGGCCGGCGCCTTGGCCAGGCACTGCACGATCAGCTGCCACAGCTCCTCGGGGATCCCCGGCAGCGGGACGACCGTCTCGGTCACGTGCCGCCGCAGGACGGCTCCCGGGTGGCCGCCGCCGAAGGGGGTGAAACCGGCCAGGAGCTCGTACAGGACGGTGGCGAGGGCGTAGATGTCGACGGCCGCCCGCGGGGGCAGGCCCTCCACGATCTCCGGGGCCAGGTAGTCCGGGGTGCCGATGATGCGGGTGGCGGGGGCGGAGGTCCGGCCGCCGGCGGCCGCCGCCCGCCGCGGGGAGTCGATCAGCTTGGCCACGCCGAAGTCGGTCAGCAGCGCGGGGTGGGAGCCGCCGGGGCCCAGCGGGCCCTGCATGTCCAGCAGGACGTTCTCCGGCTTGACGTCGCGGTGGACGACGCCCGCCGCGTGCGCCGCGGCCAGCGCGTCGGCCACGTCCGCGACGATCGCCACGGCCGCCTCGGGGGCCAGCCTGCGCTCGCGGTCGAGCCGCGTGCGCAGGTCCGTACCGCGGACCAGGTCCATGACCAGGGCCAGGTCGTTGCCGTCCACGACGAGGTCGCGGACGGAGACCACGTGCGGATGCTCCAGGCCGAGCAGCGCACTGCGCTCCTGGACGAAGCGTCCGACCAGCTCCTGGTCGGACGCGAGGTCCTCGCGCAGGAGTTTGACGGCGACGGGCCCGTCCGGCCCCTCGCCCAGCCACACCGTGCCCGCGCTGCCGCGCCCCAGGATCTGGTGCGCGGTGTACCGGCTGCCGATCTTCCGTGCCACGACTGCTCCCTCAGCGGCTGGAGTACGCCCCAAAGCTACGCGGCCGAGAGGGTTCCGGAAGCCGGCAGGGGGCCCGATTCCCGGCGACCTTCACTTCTGCGGGCGAAATCACGTCCCGGATGTCGACAAATCCACGAAGTCGGCGCTACGGGGCCCTCAGGGAGCGGTGGAGCCGGAGCCCGAGCCCGCGGACTCCCCGACCGAGGTCACCCAGTCGACGACGCCGCTGCCCCAGGACCACACCTGGTCCCACCAGCCCTTGCCGGTGCCGACCCATTCCTGGAGCGGGGTCAGCTCCCAGATCAGCCAGCCTCCGACGAAGAGCAGCAGGATCATCACCAGGCAGCCCTTGAGGCAGCCGAGGCCGGGGATCCGCACCGGGTTGGCGCTGCGGCGGCGCGGTTCGCGGGGCTCGCGCGGCTGCCGGGGGGCCGGGGGCTGCGGCGGGGCCTGCTGGGGTTGCTGCGGCGGGTGGTACTGCGGCTGCTGCGGCGCGGCCTGCTGTTGGTACGGCTGGGGCTGGCGCTGCTGCTGCGGCTGGTAGTGCTGCGGCGGGGGCGGCGGCGCGTACTGCTGCTGGGGCTGCGGCCGGTACTGCGGCTGCTGGTACTGCTGCTGCGGGGCCTGCTGCCGGTACTGGGGAGGCTGCTGTGGCCGGTGCTGCGGCGGCGGGGGCGCCTGCCGCTGCGGCCGGCGGCGCAGCGGGTCGTCCTCCGGGTCGAGGTACTGGATCTGCGTCTGCTCGTTGCGGTCGCGGGCGGCCCGCATCTGCGACTGCCACGGGTGCGGCGAGTCGGGCTGCTGCACCGGCGGCATCACCGAGGTCGGGTCGGCGCCCGGCGCCCCGGTGCTCGGCAGCACGGAGGTGGCGTCGGCCGCGCCGACCGGGGGCAGCACGCTGGTCATGGCGTTCGCGTCGTACGCCCCGGCCGGGGCGCCGGCGCCGGACGGCAGCACCTGCGTCGCGCCGGCGGCTTCCGGGGTCTCGGGGACCGGGGCCGGCGAGGGGTCGGGGGCGAGCAGGGCGCCCACGCCGAGCGCGGCCTCGACCTCGACGGGCGTGGAGTGCACGCCGATGCCGGCGGCGACCACGCGCAGGGCGCGGGCCAGGCTCACCGCGCTCGGGCGCTCGTTCGGCTCCTTGCGCAGGCAGCGCTCGACGACCGTCCAGAGCGGCTCGGGCATGGTCGAGGGGCGCTGGGGCTCCTCGCTGAGGTGGCGGTGGAGCACTTCGAGCGCGGTGCCGCCGGCGAACGGGGGCCGGCCGGTGAGCAGCTCGTAGAGGAGGATGCCGGCGCCGTAGATGTCGACGGCGGAGGTCTGCGGCCGGCCCTCGGCGGATTCGGGGGCGACGTAGGCGGGGGTGCCGACGAACTCGTGGGTGCGGGTCAGGCCGGGCGAGTCGGCGAGCCGGGCGATGCCGAAGTCGGTCAGCATCGGCTTCATCTGCCCGCCGCGCTCGTCGAGCAGGACGTTGGCCGGCTTCAGGTCGCGGTGCACGACGCCGTCGGCGTGGCTGGCGGCGAGCGCGTCGGCGATCTGCGCGGTCAGCAGGCTCGCCGCGACGGGCGTGAAGGGGCCGTTCTCGCGCAGGTAGCGGTGCAGGTCCGGGCCGTCGACCAGGTCCATGACCAGGGCGAGCAGATCGCCCTCGACGACGAGGTCGCGGGTGCGCACGATGTTCGGGTGGGTCAGCCGCAGCAGGACCGAGCGCTCCCGCAGGAAGCGCATGACGATGTCGGGGTCCTGGGCCAGCTCCTCCTTGAGGACCTTGATGGCCAGGGTCTCGCCGGGCTGTCCCGCGACGGCCGCCTCGGCGCCGGCGGTCTCCCTCTGGCGGGCACGCCAGACGGTGCCCGTGGCGCCGCGCCCGAGCGGCTCCTCGAGCAGGTATTTGCTGCCGACTGGCCGCACGTCTCGCGCTCCCCTGCTGTCGTCTGCTGTGTCGATCCGAATGACTGGTTTTCCGGCCCACTCTAGGGGGTGTCCCTGGGGAAGACGTCGGCCCGCGGGGGTTGGTTGCCGCACATATGTACGGAGGGTGATGTTCGGGGGGTATGCCGGAGGCGTTTTTCCCCTTCTTTCCCCGGGTCGGCGTCCGTATTCGGCCGGGGGCTTGCCCGGCCCGCCCCAGATCAAGATCATTTATTGGCGGGTGCCGGGCGTGTTGTCCGCGACAGGTGCGAGGATGCACCCGTACGGACGGCACGGGACGGGAGCCCGCCATCCGGGCAGACCTGACCGGACGACGCGTCCGTGCCGGGCGAGGGGGCGATCGGGCGGGCATGCCACGACATCCCCTGCCGGGCGCACGCACCCGCGCACCGCGCAGAAGGGACCGCTGACGGCGATGCAGATCCGGCTGACCGTCCTCGGGCCGCGCAGCGGCCACCAGAACACGACCGCGCCCGTGAGCGGCGACGTGCTCGTCACCGCCCCCGCCGGCACCGTCCTGGCCGCGGTCGCCTCGGGGCTCGCCGCGACCGTGGGCGGCCCCGACACCGGCGGCACGATCGTGCTCTACGCGGGCTCCGAACGCCTCGACCTCCAGCGGCGGGTCCTGGGCGAGCCGCCGCTCGTGGACGGCGCCGTGCTCGCCCTGGGCGCGCCGCAGCCGGACGTGCTGCCCGAGGACGGGATGGGCGCCGCCCAGCTGCACGTGGTCGCCGGGCCCGACGCCGGCGGCGTGCACCTGCTGCACGGCGGCCAGATCACGGTGGGCCGGTCCTCCGAGGCGGACGTCCCGCTCGACGACCCCGACGTCTCCCGGCTGCACTGCGCGGTGACCGTCATCCGCGACGGGCGGGTGGCCGTGGCCGACCTGGACTCCACCAACGGCACCACCCTGGACGGCGACCCGGTGGGCGGGCAGCCCGTCGCCCTGCCCGCCGGAGCGCTCCTGCGGGTCGGCGAGTCCACGCTGCGGCTGGCACCCCCGAGCCCGGCCCCGCTGTCCGTGACCCCGGACCTGGAGGGCCACCTCGCTCTCCCCGGCCCGGAGGCACGGATCCCGGGCGGCCCCGGCCGCACCCCGGGCCCGTCCCCCGACACCGGCGCCCCCGGGCCCGCCGCGGGCCCCACCGCGCCGGCCGCTCCGGTGACCCCGCCCGCCGCCGGCCCGTACGGCGGCACCCGTACCGGCACCGGCACCGCCCGCCCGGCGGGCCCCGCCGGCCCCGCCCCGGCCGGCCCGGACGCCGCCCGCCCCGGCGCGGGCCGCCGCAAGGGCCTCGGCGCCTGGGCGCTGAAGTGGGTGCGCGGCGAGGACATCGCCGAGGCCCCGCCGGAGGCCACCGCCGTCGCCGCGGCGCCGCACCCCGACGACCCGGCCGCACTGCTGCTCGCCGCGATGGGGCCCACCGCCCGCCTGTGGTCCCGTACGCCCCGGGAGCCGGGCGGAGCCGCCGCCGGGCCGGAGATCGGTCTCGGGACCGGGAGCCGGGTGTCCCTGCCCGCCGTCGGCGCGCTCGGCATCGCCGGACCGCGGGCCCGGCTGGCCGGCGTCGCGCGCTGGGCCGTCGCGCAGCTGGCCGGCCTGCACGCCCCCGCCGAGCTGGAGATCGTCCTCGTGTCCGCCGACCGGGCCCGCCCGCTCGCCGACCGGCGGCGCGACTGGGGCTGGCTGGGCTGGCTGCCCCACGTACGGCCGGCGCACGGCCAGGACTGCCGGCTGCTGCTCGCCTACGACCGCGACCAGGCCGCCGCGCGCGTCGCCGAACTGGCCCGGCGGCTGGACGACGGCCCGCTCGGCACGCACTGGGCCGCCGCCGACCCGGCGCAGGTCCGGGAGGCCGCCGCGGCCCACGCCGGCCCGTACACCCTCCTCGTCCTCGACGGCGACCCCGGCACCGGCACGCTGCGCGACCTGACCGGGCGGCTCGCCTCGCACGGCCCGGCGGCCGGGATCCACGTGCTCGCGCTCGCCGAGGCCCCGGCCGCCACCGCCGCCTCACCGGTCACCGAGGCCTACGAGACCGCCTGCGCCGCCGTCCCCGCCTTCCGGGACTGCGGAGCCGTCGCCCTGCTCAGCGGCGACGTGGCCACGGCCGTACGGACGTTCACCGTCCGGGGCGGCAGACCGGCCCCCTCCGGCGGGACCACCGTCGCCGACGGCGTCTCCACCGCCTGGGCCGAACGCTTCGCCCGCGCCCTGGCCCCGCTGCGCACCACCGAGGGCGGGTCCGCCGGTCCCGGCCGGACCTCAACGGCCACCCTGCCCGCCACCGCGCGGCTCCTCGACGAACTGGGGCTGGCCCGGGCCACCCCGGCTTCCCTGATGGCCCGTTGGGCCGCCGCCACCGACCAGGGGCAGGGCCAGGGCGGCCTGGCCGAGATCGTGCTCGGCAGCGGGCGCCGCGGCCCCGTCGGCACGGAACTGGTGCACGACGGCCCGCACCTGATCGTGGAGGGGCCCGCGGGGAGCGGACGGACCGAGCTGCTGCGGTCGGTGGCCGCGTCGCTGTCGGCGGCCGCCCGGCCGGACCGGCTCGGGCTGCTGCTCCTCGACGGGGCCGGCGGCGAACGCGGCGACGGGCTGCTGCCCTGCACCGAGCTGCCGCACGTCTCCGCCCACCTGGTCGCCTCCGACCCGCTGCGGATGCGGGAGTTCGCGCAGGCCCTGGGCGCGGAGCTGAAGCGGCGCGCCGAGCTGCTGGACGGCGTGCCCTTCGCGGAATGGCACGCGCAGCGCGAGGTGTCCGGCCGGATGGTCGCACCCCGCCGGCCCGCGCCCGGCGAGGTCCGCGGCGACCTCGACACCTCCTCCGGCATGACCTCGGCGCCCTCGGCCCGGACCGAACCGGTGCGCACCGGCACCCTCCGGCTGCGCGCCGCCGCCACCCGCACCGAGGCGGCCGGGCCGAGCCCGCTGCCCCGCCTGGTGGTGCTGGTGGACGACCTGGACGCGCTGGTCGCGCCCGGCCTGGGCAGCGCCGGCCGGCCCGCGGCCGGTTCGGTGGTGCGGGCGCTGGAGGCCGTGGCCCGCGACGGCGCCCGGCTCGGCGTGCACCTCGTGGCGAGCACCGCCCGCCCGGACCGCACGGCCGACTCCGGGCCAGCCCGGCTGGCCACCCTGCGGGTGGAGCTGGACGCGCCCGACCAGCCGGGGCCGGGCCGCGGCCTGCTGCGGTTCGCGGACGGCCGGACGGTGCCCTTCCAGGCCGGGCGGGTCACCGGCCGCATCCCGCGGACGGCGACCCTGAGGCCCACTGTGGTCCCGGTGGAGTGGGAGCGGATGGGCGACCCTCCGGCCCGCCGCCCGGTGCGCGAGCTGGGCAACGGTCCGACCGACCTCGCACTGCTGGCCAGCGCCCTGGACCGGGCCGCCCACCTGGTCTCGGCGATACCCGTGCTGTTCCCGCCCGCGCCCTGAACGGGCCGCGCGGCTCCCGTGACGCGGTATTGCGGGGGCGCGCGCGTCGGCGTAGACCTTGTGGTCCGGGACACACCACGGGCATCGGGGGCAGAACCATGCGCGAGCACGGAACGAGCCGTACAGCACTTCGGTGGGCGGCGCTGGCCGCGGCGGGAGGACTCGCGCTCACCGCGTGCGGCGGCGGCGGAGCGAAGGATCCGCAGGCCCCCCAGGGCGGAACGGCCACGCCGACGGTGCAGTTACCGAAGCTGCCCGGGGAGAAGCTGGAGGTCGCGGCCGTCTGGACGGGACCCGAGCAGGAGAACTTCACCAAGGTCCTGAAGGAGTTCGAGAAGCGGACGGGTGCCTCCGTCACCTTCGTCCCGGCCCAGGACCCGATCGTCACCTTCCTCGGCAGCAAGATCGCGGGCGGTGCCCCGCCGGACGTGGCCCTGCTGCCCCAGGTCGGCGCACTGGTCTCGGCCGTGCAGAACAAGTGGGCGCAGCCGGTGGGCCCCGAGGCCGCGGCCCAGCTCGAAGCGAACTACTCGCCGGGCTGGAAGGCACTCGGCGCCGTCGGCGGGACCCAGTACGGCGTCTACTACAAGGCCGCCAACAAGTCGCTGATCTGGTACAACGCGAAGGCCTTCGAGGCCGCGGGGGTCAAACCGCCGGCGACGTGGAAGGAACTGATCGCCGCCGCGGACACCCTGTCCGCCTCCGGCACCCCGGCGGTCTCGGTCGCGGGCGCCGACGGCTGGACCCTCACCGACTGGTTCGAGAACGTCTACCTCTCCCAGGCCGGCCCGGAGAAGTACGACCAGCTCGCCAAGCACGAGATCAAGTGGACCGACGCCAGCGTCACGCAGGCCCTGACCACACTCGCCGAGCTGTTCGGGCGCAAGGACTTCCTGGCCGGCGGGAACAGCGGGGCGCTGGCCACCGAGTTCCCGAAGTCGGTGACGCAGACCTTCACCGGCGGCGACCGTCCGGCGGCCGCGATGGTCTTCGAGGGGGACTTCGTCGCGGTGAACATCGCGCAGACCGAGGCGAAGGTGGGCGAGGACGCGCTCGTCTTCCCCTTCCCGGCGGTCGGAGGGAAGGCCCCGGTGGTCTCCGGCGGTGACGTGGCCGTCGCGCTGAAACCGTCGAAGGGCGCCCAGGCCCTGCTGACGTTCCTGGCGTCGGCGGACGCGGCGGAGATCCAGGCCCGCGCGGGCGGGTTCCTGTCGCCGAACAGGGCGGTCGACCCGGCCGCCTACCCCAACGACATCCAGCGGGACATCGCCAAGGCGCTGATCGCGGCCGGTGACGACTTCCGCTTCGACATGTCGGACCAGGCCCCGGCGGCCTTCGGCGGCACCCCGGGCGCGGGCGAGTGGAAGGCGCTGCAGGACTTCCTGGCGAACCCGTCGGACGTGGCGGGCACCCAGGCGAAACTGGAGGCGGAAGCGGCCAAGGCCTACAAGGACTGATCCGGTGGCCTCCCGCGCCCGTACCGCACCGCCCCGTCGCCGTGCCGCGCAGACCGTCTCCGGGGAGGCGCGCCGCCGCCGGCTGGTGGCGGCGGCCTTCCTCCTGCCGGCCCTGGTGCTGCTCGGCGCGCTCGTCGTGCATCCGATCGTCTACTCGGTGCGCCGCAGCTTCTTCGACCGTTCCGGCTCCGTGTTCGTCGGCGCCGGCAACTACCGGGAGATCCTCGCCGACGACGGCATCCGCACCGCGCTGACGAACACGGCGGTGTGGGTGGTGCTGGCCCCCGTCACGGCGACCGCCCTCGGGCTGGTCTTCGCCGTGCTCACCGAACGGGTGCGCTGGGGCACGGCGTTCAAGCTGCTGGTGTTCATGCCGATGGCGATCTCGATGCTGGCGGCGGGCATCATCTTCCGGCTGGTCTACGACCACGATCCCGACCGGGGTGTCGCCAACGCGGTCTGGGTCGGGGTGCACGACACCTTCGCGCCGTCCTCGGCCTTCCCCAAGGCCCGCCCGGGCCGGGACTCGCCGCTCGCCGACGCGGGCGGGGGCGCCTTCGCGACCCGCGAGCCCGTCCGCGCGGGCAGCGTGGTGCTGCTGCCGCTGGTCGGCGTGGCCCCGGAGGCACTGCCCGAGGGAACCCGCACCGCGGCCCGGCCCGAGCCGGTGCCGGGGAAGGTCACGGGCACCGTGTGGCAGGACTTCACCCGGGGCGGCGGCGGTGCGACGAACGCCGTCGACCCGACCGAGCAGGGCTTCTCGGGGATGCGCGTGGAGGCGGTGAAGGACGGCCGGGTGGTGGACACCGCCACGGCCCGCGCCGACGGCACGTTCACGCTGTCCGGGAAGGCGGACGGGGCGCTGCTGCGGCTGCCCGCGGCCAATTTCCGGGAGGCGTACGGAGGGGTGGAGTGGCTCGGCCCGGCCCTGGTGACCCCGGCGGTCATCGGGGCGTACGTGTGGATGTGGGCCGGGTTCGCGATGGTGCTGATCGCGGCCGGGCTGGCCGCCGTACCGCGGGAGCTGCTGGAGGCGGCGCGGGTGGACGGGGCGAGCGAGTGGCAGGTGTTCCGCCGGATCACCGTCCCGCTGCTGGCGCCCGTCCTGGCGGTCGTGTTCGTCACCCTGGTCATCAACGTCATGAAGATCTTCGACCTGGTCTTCGTGATCGCGCCGGGCGCGGTCCAGGACGACGCGAACGTCCTCGCCCTCCAGCTGTACCGGACCTCCTTCGGGACGGACGCCGACCCGGGGCTGGGCAGCGCCATCGCCGTTCTGCTGCTGGTGCTGGTGGTCCCGGTGATGCTCGTGAACATCCGGCGGCTGCGGAAGGAGGGGTCCCGATGAGCGGCACCGCCACGACGGCGGAACGCACGGCCCGGCGGGACGGCGCGGGCACCGCGGCGGGGCGCGGCGCGGGCCGCACCGCGGGGCGGCGCGTCGCCGGGGCACTGGCCTCCGGGGCCGTGCGCGTCTTCCTGGTCCTGGCCGGCCTGTTCTGGCTGCTGCCCACCCTCGGGCTGCTCGTCTCCTCCCTGCTCGCCCCCGACGACCTCAACCGGGGCGGCTGGTGGCAGGTGCTGACCGCGCCCGCGCGGCTCACCACCGCCAACTACCAGCGCCTGCTGGCCGACGACGCCATCACCGGCTCGCTGCTGAACACGGTCGCGATCGCCGTGCCCGCCACCCTGCTCGTGCTGCTCCTCGGCGCCTTCGCCGGATACGCCTTCGCGTGGCTGGAGTTCCCCGGGCGGGACTGGCTCTTCCTCCTCGTCGTGGGGCTGCTCGTCGTCCCCGTCCAGGTGGCGCTGATCCCGGTGTCCGAACTCTTCGGCTCCGTCGGCCTCTTCGAGACGACGGCCGGGGTGGTCCTCTTCCACACGGCGTTCGGACTGCCCTTCGCCGTGTTCCTGCTGCGCAACTTCTTCGCGGAGATCCCGCGCGAGCTGCTGGAGGCGGCGCGGCTCGACGGCGCGGGCGAACTGCGCCTGTTCCTGCGGGTGGTGCTGCCGCTGGGCGGTCCGGCGATCGCCTCGCTCGGCATCTTCCAGTTCCTGTGGGTGTGGAACGACATGCTCGTGGCGCTGGTCTTCGCCGACTCGGCGCACCCGCCGGTGACGGTCGCCCTCCAGCAGCAGGTCCGGCAGTTCGGGAACAACATCGACGTGCTCGCGCCCGGAGCCTTCCTGTCGATGGTGGTCCCGCTTGTCGTCTTCTTCGCCTTCCAGCGGCAGTTCGCCTCGGGGGTGATGGCGGGAGCGGTCAAGTAGCCCCGGGGGCAACCGCCGTACGGTGCCGGGCACCCGCTGCGCGGCACGCGCACCCGGCGCCGGCGGCGGGCAACCCGAATGCCACACCTCGCGTAACCCGACCGCCGCACCGGGGGTTCTCGGGCCATATGCCCGCGCCGACCCCTGGATGTGCCGTGCCCCGGTTCAGCGTCATCGTGCCCGCGTACAAGGTGCAGGCCTACCTCCAGGAGAGTCTGGACTCCGTCCTGACGCAGTCGTACCCGGACCTGGAACTGATCGCCGTCGACGACGCCTCCCCCGACGCCTGCGGTGCGATCATCGACGAGTACGCGGCCCGCGACCCCCGGGTGACCGCGGTGCACCTGGCGCACAACCTGGGCCTGGGTCCGGCGCGGAACGCGGGCCTGGCCCGGGCAACCGGCGACTACCTGATCTTCCTCGACGGCGACGACACCCTCGCCCCGGACGCCCTGCAGGCCGTGACCGACCGGCTGAAGGCCACCGGCTCCCCCGACGTGCTGGTCTACGACTACGCACGCGCCGACTGGTCCGGGCAGCTGGTCCGCAACCGGCTCTCGCACCGGCTGTCCGAGGAGGGGCCGGCCAGCTTCCGGCTCGCCGACCGCCCCGCCCTGCTCTCCCTGCTGACGGTGGTGTGGAACAAGGCCTACCGCCGCGAGTACGTCGAGCGCGAGGGCCTCTCCTTCCCGCCGGGGCTGTACGAGGACACCCCCTGGACCTACCCGGCCCTGATGGCGGCCGAGTCCGTCGCCGTCCTGGACCGGGTCTGCGTCCACTACCGCCGGCGCCGCACCGGCTCGATCCTGACCACCACCACCGCCCGCCACCTGGAGATCTTCGACCAGTACGACCGGCTCTTCGCCCACCTCGCGGCCCGGCCCGAGCTCGAACGCTGGCGCCCCGCCCTGCACCGCCGCATGGCCGAGCACTTCTGCGCCGTCCACGCCGACCCGGGCCGCCTGCCGCGCGCCTCCCGCGCCGAGTTCTTCGCCCGCGCCTCCGCCCTGCTGCGGCGCCACCGCGCCCCGGGCACCCGCAGTTCGCCGCCGCTGTCCCTCTCCCGGACCGACCACGTCCGCCACACCCTGATGCGGCTCGGCACCCGCCGCACCTACCGGCTGCTGTCGCGGCTGCGCCGGACCGGCCTGGCCGCCGGCCGGTCGGCCTCCGTTCTGGGGCGCGGCCTGCGGGAGTCCTCGCTGCGCCTGCACTACCGCTTCCAGCGGCTGCTGCCGCTGCGCCCCGAGCTCGCGGTCTTCTCCGCGTACTGGCACGGCGGCTACGCCTGCAACCCGGCCGCGATCGAGGCCACGCTGCGCGAGCTGGCCCCGCGGATGCGGACGGCGTGGATCTGCGACCCCGCGCACGCCTCCACCCTGCCCCGCGGGACGAGCCCGCTGCGCCCCGGCTCGGCCGCGTACTGGACGGCTCTGGCCCGCGCCTCGTACCTGGTCTCGAACGTCAACTTCGACCGCGCGCTGGTCAAGCGCCCCGGCCAGGTGCTGCTCCAGACGCAGCACGGCACCCCGCTCAAGCGCGTCGGCCTCGACCTGCGGGACCGGCCGGCGGCCAGCCCGACGGCGGACTTCGCCGGGCTGCTGCGCGGCGCCGACCAGTGGGACTACCTGCTCTCCGCGAACCGGCACTCCACCCTGGTCTGGGAGCGCGCCGTCCCGGCCGGCTACACGACGCTGGAGTACGGCTACCCGCGCAACGACGTCTTCCACCGGGCCGACCACGCCGACGTGCTGGCCCTGCGCGAACGCCTGGGCGTCCCGGCGGGCTCCACCGTGATCCTCTACGCGCCCACCCACCGCGACTACCGGCGCAGCCGGCCCGAGCACCTGGACTTCGAGCGGGTCCTGCGCGACCTGGGCCCGCGCTTCACGGTGCTGGCCCGCACGCACCTCATGTACGCGGACACCCCGCCCCGGCCGGACGGCCACCCCCGGCTGATCGACGTCTCCGCGCACCCGTCGGTGGAGGAACTCTGCCTGGCCTCCGACGCGCTGGTGACGGACTACTCGTCGCTGATGTTCGACTACGCGGCGCTGGACCGGCCGATCGTGATCCACGCGGACGACTGGGAGGCGTACGAGGCGGCCCGCGGCACCTACTTCGACCTGCGGTCGTGTCCGCCGGGCGCCATCGCCCGCACCGAGGACGAGCTGGTGGACATCTTCGCCACCGGCCACTGGCGGGGCTCGCGCTCGGCCCAGCTCCGGGCGGCGTTCCGGGCGCGCTTCTGCACCCACGACGACGGCAACGCGGCGGAACGCGTGGTCCGCCGCGTCTTCCTGGGCGAGAGCGACCCGGGCCCGGCGGTCGTCCCGCTCGGGTCCCGCCGCCCCGCACCCCCGGCCACGACCCCCACACCCACCCCCACCCTCGTCCCGGAACCGTCCCGCCTCTGGCCGTGAGCCGGTAGGGCGTCCGGGAGCGCGGGCCGAGGGGACCGGGTCAGGCCGACTGGAGGCCGGCCACCACCGAGTGGGCCAGTGCGTCCAGGTCCCCGGGGCGGATCGCGTCGCGGACGACGACCTGGCGCCAGTACAGGGGGCCGATCGCCAGGTCCAGCGCCCGGCCGGGGTCGGTGTCCGCCGGCAGTTCACCGCGTTCCACGGCGCCGGAGACGATGCCCTGCGCCATGCGCAGCTGGCCCTCCAGCAGGGCGCCGCGGACCGCGTCCGCGATCTCCGGGTTGCGGGCCGCCTCCACCAGCAGGTCGGGGATCACGGCCGAGGCCACCGGGTGGCGCAGGACGTGCGAGAGGACCTCCAGGAGGGCGCGTACGTCGCCGTACAGCGAGCCCGTGGCCGGGACGGGCAGTCCGTCCACGGCGAAGGCGCCGATCAGGTCCAGCACCAGGTGCAGCTTCGACTTCCACCGCCGGTAGACCGCGGTCTTGCCGACCCCGGCGCGGCGCGCGATGCCCTCGATGGACATCCGCGCGAACCCGACCGCGGCCAGTTCCTCCAGCACCGCGGCGCGGATCGCCTCGGTCACGTCCTCGCGCAGGACGGCGGCCCCGGCGGGGGCGCGGCGGGCGGGGGCGGAGGGGGCGGCAGGGTCCGTGGTCATGCACAGAGCATAGCCGCGCCCGGTCACGACGATACGGTTGCGTTCCATCGCTCGGAGCCCTAACCTCGCCGTAGCGACGATACGGTCCCGTCCCGTCGCCGATCCTGCCCCGACCCCGTCGAAGGCGAACCCTGTGACCACCGCGACCGCATCCAAGACCGAGCCCGCGCACTCCGCGGACCTCGCGCGCCTGGCCGCCGCCCACGGCCTCACCCTCAGCGGCGCCCGCCCCACGCTCCCCCGCTACATCGCGGAGCTCTGGGCCCGCCGCCACTTCGTGGCCGCGTACGCCACCGCCCGCATGCAGGCCACGTACAGCACGGCGAAGCTCGGCCAGGTCTGGCACCTGGCGACGCCGCTGCTCAACGCGGCCGTCTACTACTTCATCTTCGGCATCGTGATGAAGGCCAGCCACGGCGTGCCGGACTACGTGCCCTTCCTGATCACCGGCATCTTCGTCTGGGACTTCATCAGCAGCTCGGTCAACGCCGGCACCCGCGCCGTCCACAGCAACCTCGGCCTGGTCCGCGCCCTGCACTTCCCGCGCGCGAGCCTGCCCATCTCCACCGTGGTCCAGCTCTTCCAGCAGCTTCTCGTCAGCATGGCCGCCCTCGTCGTCCTGCTGCTGGCCTTCGGCCAGACGCCCGGCCCCTCCTGGCTCCTGGCCCTGCCCGCCCTCCTGCTGGCCGCCGTCTTCGCCGCCGGCTGCGCGATGATCATGGCCCGGGTCGGCAGCAGGAACCCGGACGTCAGCCAGCTGATGCCGTTCGTCCTGCGCACCTGGATGTACTCCTCGGGCGTCATGTGGTCCATCGACCAGGTCCTCAGCACCGACCGCCTGCCGCACTGGGTGATGCTCGCCCTCAAGGCCAACCCGGCGGCCGTCTACATCGACCTGATGCGCTTCGCGCTGATCGACAGCTTCCCCGCACACGCGCTGCCCCACCACGTGTGGCCCATGGCCATCGGCTGGGCCCTGCTCGCCGGCGTGGGCGGCTTCGTCTACTTCTGGAAGGCCGAGGAGGCGTACGGACGTGGCTGACACCGCGACGGAACACGACACCCGGATCCCCACCGTGATCGCGGACGACGTCCACGTCGTCTACAAGGTGCACGGCGGCGCCCGCAAGGGCGGCGCCACGGCGGCCGTCAGCCGCCTCTTCTCCCGCGGACGGGAGCCCGGCGTCACCGAGGTGCACGCCGTCCGGGGCGTCAGCTTCACCGCCTACAAGGGCGAGGCGATCGGCCTGATCGGCTCCAACGGCTCCGGCAAGTCCACCCTGCTCAAGGCCATCGCCGGCCTCCAGCCGGTGGCCCGCGGCGCGGTCTACTCCCACGGCCAGCCGTCCCTGCTCGGCGTGAACGCCGCCCTGATGAACGACCTGACCGGCGAACGCAACGTCATCCTCGGCGGCCTCGCGATGGGCATGTCCCGGCAGCAGGTCCAGGAGCGCTACCGGGGCATCGTCGACTTCTCCGGCATCAACGAGAAGGGCGACTTCATCTCCCTGCCCATGCGGACGTACTCCTCCGGCATGGGCGCCCGGCTGCGGTTCTCCATCGCCGCCGCCAAGGACCACGACGTCCTGATGATCGACGAGGCGCTGGCCACCGGCGACGCCGCCTTCCAGCGGCGCAGCCAGGCCCGCATCGAGGAACTCCGCGAACGCGCCGGCACCGTCTTCCTCGTCTCCCACGCCATCAACACGGTCCGCGAAACCTGCGACCGCGCGATCTGGCTGGAATCGGGCGTCCTGCGCATGGACGGCCCGGCGGACGAGGTCTGCGCCGCCTACGAGGCCTCCACGCGCTGAGCCCCCCTCCGCCCCCTCCGCCCCCCAGCCCCGCCCTTGCGAGGCCCGCGGGGCCGAAATCCAGCCCCGCCCTTGCAAGGCGCTGGGGGCCGAAATCCAGCCCCGCCGGCGTGTGAGGCGCGGGGGCCCGGGGGCAGCGCCCCCGGGCGGCGCCGCGCCTGCGGAACGCACGAACGGGCCGGGCCCGGGACCACAAGGTCCCGGGCCCGGCCCGTTCACGTCAGCGCCGAGGCGCCACGATCAGCTGTGCGTGCGCAGCAACGACCGCATCGTCCGCATCGCCACCGACAGGTTCGCCAGGTCGAAGTCGTCCGAGCCCCGGATCTCCTCCAGGGTCGTCCGCGCCCGCCCGATGATCGCCGCGTTCTTCTCCTCCCACGCCGTGAAGCGCTCCTCGGGAGTCGAGCCGCCGTCGCCCACCGACAGCACGTCCGCCGTCAGGGCGGCGTGCGCCGCGAACAGGTCCTCGCGGATGGACGCGCGGGCCATCGACTGCCAGCGGTCGGACCGCGGCAGCTCGATGATCCGGTCCATCAGCTGCGTGATGTCCAGGCGGTCGGCGAGGTCGTAGTACACCTCGGCGACACCCAGCGGGTCCACGCCCGTCCGGTCCGCGATCGCGACGATGTCCAGCGTCGGGAAGGCCGAGGAGAACCCGGCGACCTTCGCCGCCAGCTCCTCCGGCACGCCCTCGCCGGTCAGCTCGTCCATGACCAGCTGGTACCACTCCAGGTCCGCGCCGCGCACCAGCTTGGGCAGCTCGGCCCACACCTGGGCGACCCGGTCGCCGAAGAAGCCGATGGTCTCGGTGATCTGGAGCGGCTGCGGCCGGTTGTTCAGCAGCCAGCGGGTACCGCGCTCGACCAGGCGCCGCGAGTGCAGCCGCACCCGGGTCTGGACGTCCGCGGCGACCTTGTTGTCGAGCGCCTCGACGGCGTCCCACACGTCGGCCAGACCGAAGATCTCGCGCGCGGCGAGCTGCGCCCGCACGATCTCCTCGGTGGAGGCCCCGGTCTCCTCCCGCAGGCGGTGCAGGAAGGTCGAACCGCCGGTGTTGACGGTGTCGTTGACCAGGATGGTCGTGATGATCTCGCGGCGCAGCGCGTGCGCGTCGATCTGCTCGGAGAACTTGTCGCCGAGCGCCGCCGGGAAGTACGCGAACAGCAGGCGGCGCAGGTACGGGTCGTCCGGCAGCTCGGTGGCGATGAGCTCGTCCGCCGTCGTGATCTTCGTGTAGGCGAACAGGACGGCCAGCTCCGGCTGGGTCAGGCCCTTGCCGTTGTTCAGCAGCTCGCGGATCTGCCGGTCCGTGGGCAGGAACTCCAGCTCGCGGTTGAGCAGTCCGGCGCCCTCCAGGCGGCGCATGAAGCGCTGCTGGGCGTGGAGCAGGCTGGGAGCCTGGGCCGCGCCGTTGGCCAGCGCGGTGTTCTGCGCGTAGTTGTTGCGCAGCACCAGACGGCCGACCTCGTCGGTCATCTGCGCGAGCAGCTTGTTGCGCTGCTTGACGGTCATGTCCCCGTCGGCGACGACCGCGTTGAGCAGGATCTTGATGTTCACCTCGTGGTCGGAGGTGTCCACGCCCGCGCTGTTGTCGATGGCGTCGGTGTTGACCTTGCCGCCGTCGCCGCCGGCGCCGCTGCGCGCGAACTCGATCCGGCCGAGCTGGGTCAGGCCCAGGTTGCCGCCCTCGCCGATGACACGGGCGCGGACCTCGGAGCCGTTGACGCGGATGGCGTCGTTGGCCTTGTCGCCGACGTCGGCGTGGGTCTCGGCCGTGGCCTTGACGTACGTGCCGATGCCGCCGTTCCACACCAGGTCGACGGGGGCCCTCAGGATGGCCTGCATCAGGTCGGCCGGGGTCATCTTGGTGACGCCCGCGTCGATGCCGAGGGCCTCGCGGATCTGCGCGTTGACCGGGACGGACTTCGCCGACCGCGGGTGGATGCCGCCGCCCGCCGAGATCAGCGAGGTGTCGTAGTCCGCCCACGAGGAGCGCGGCAGCTCGAACAGGCGCCGACGCTCGGCGTACGAGGTGGCCGCGTCCGGGGTCGGGTCGATGAAGATGTGCCGGTGGTCGAAGGCGGCGACCAGGCGGATGTGCTCGGAGAGCAGCATGCCGTTGCCGAAGACGTCACCGGACATGTCGCCGACGCCGACGACGGTGAAGTCCTCGGTCTGGGTGTCGTGGCCGAGCTCGCGGAAGTGCCGCTTGACGGACTCCCAGGCACCGCGGGCGGTGATGCCCATGCCCTTGTGGTCGTAGCCGGCCGAGCCGCCGGAGGCGAAGGCGTCGCCGAGCCAGAAGCCGTAGGACTCCGCCACGCCGTTGGCGATGTCGGAGAAGGTGGCGGTGCCCTTGTCCGCGGCGACGACGAGGTAGGTGTCGTCCTCGTCGTGGCGGACCACGCTGCGCGGCGGCACGACCTCGCCGGCGACCATGTTGTCGGTGATGTCGAGCAGCGCCGAGATGAAGATCTTGTACGAGGCGATGCCCTCGGCCATCCAGGCGTCGCGGTCCACCGACGGGTCGGGCAGGTTCTTGGCGACGAAGCCGCCCTTGGCACCCACCGGGACGATCACGGTGTTCTTGACCATCTGCGCCTTGACCAGGCCGAGGATCTCCGTACGGAAGTCCTCGCGGCGGTCGGACCAGCGCAGGCCGCCGCGGGCGACCTTGCCGAAGCGCAGGTGGACGCCCTCGACGCGCGGGGAGTACACCCAGATCTCGAACGCCGGGCGCGGGGCCGGCAGGTCCGGGATGGCCTGCGGGTCGAACTTCATCGACACGTAGGCGTGCTGCTGGCCCTCGGAGTCGAGCTGGAAGAAGTTCGTGCGCAGGGTGGCCTTGATGAGGGTGAGGAAGGAGCGCAGGATGCGGTCCTCGTCGAGCGAGGCGACCTGGTCCAGGGCTCCGTCGAGCTCCTCCAGCATGGCGTCCACCAGCTCGCTGCCGGCGGCCTGGCGGCTCGGCGACATCCGGGCCTCGAAGAGGGAGACCAGGAGCCGGGTGGTGTGGACGTTGTTGCGGAGGGTGTCCTCCATGTAGTCCTGGCTGAAGGTGGAGCCGGCCTGGCGCATGTACTTGGCGTACGCGCGCAGGACGACGGCCTGCCGCCAGGTGAGTCCGGCGCCGAGCACCAGGGCGTTGAAGTTGTCGTTCTCGGCGTCGCCCTGCCAGACCGCGGCGAAGGCGTCCTGGAAGCGCTCGCGGGCGTCGTCGCCGAGGTAGGTGTCGCCGTTGCCGGCGGAGACGGGCATCCGCAGGCCGAAGTCGTAGATCCACGCGCTGACCCGGTCGGAGCGGCGCAGCTCGTACGGGCGCTCGTCGGTGACCTCGACGCCGAGGCGCTGCAGGACCGGCAGGACCGCGGAGAGCGAGACCTGCTCGCCGGTCCGGAAGATCTTGAAGCGGCGCTCGCCGGGGGCGGCGCCCACGGGCTCGTACAGCGACAGCGCGAACTTGCGGTCGCTGGCGGCGAGCCGCTCCAGGTGGACCAGGTCGGCCACGGCGGCGCGCGGCGAGTGGTCGGCCTTGTAGCCCTCGGTGAAGGAGGTGCCGTAGCGGCGCAGCAGCTCGGCGGCGCGCTCCTCGCCGCACTCGGCGATCAGCGCTTCCTGGAAGCCGTCGGACCAGGAACGCGCGGCCTCGACCAGGCGGCCCTCGATGCGCTCGACGTCGCCGTCCGTCAGGCGGTGCAGTTCGGTGCCCTGCGGGACCCGGACGACGAAGTGGATGCGGGAGAGGATGGACTCGGTGTTCCAGGCGGTGAAGTCGACGCTGATGCCGCCGAGTTCCTCGCGCAGGATGTCCATCAGGCGCAGGCGGACGCCGGTGGTGAAGCGGTCGCGCGGCAGGTAGACGAGCGCCGAGTAGTAGCGCCCGTACTCGTCCTGGCGCAGGTAGAGCCGCAGGCGGCGACGTTCCTGCAGGTACAGCACGGAGGTGACGATGGCCTGGAGCTGGTCGACCGGGGTCTGGAACAGCTCGTCGCGCGGGTAGGTCTCCAGGATCTGCAGCAGGTCGCGGCCGTCGTGGCTGCTCGGCGCGAAGCCGGCGCCGTCGAGGACCTCGCTGACCTTGCGGCGGATGACCGGGACGCGGCGCACGGACTCGGTGTACGCGGCGGAGGAGAACAGGCCGAGGAAGCGGCGCTCGCCGACGACGTTGCCGTCGGCGTCGAACTTCTTCACGCCCACGTAGTCCAGGTACGAGGGGCGGTGCACGGTGGAGCGGCTGTTGGCCTTGGTCAGCACCAGCAGGCGGTGCTCGCGGGCCTTGGCGCGGGCGTCGGCCGGCAGCCGGTTGAAGGACGGCGAGACCGGGTGGCCGTCGTCCTTGCCGCTGTGGTGCGGGTCGGAGCGCAGGATGCCGAGGCCGGTGCCGGGCACGGCGGACAGGGAGTCGCCGTCGACGAGGTTGTACTCGCGGTAGCCGAGGAAGGTGAAGTGGTCGTCGGCGAGCCAGCGCAGCAGCTCACGGGCCTCTTCGAGCTCGTACTCGCGCAGGTCGGGGGCGGTGGGCTCGTCGGGCAGGCCCTCGGCGATGCGCAGCGCGGCGTCGCGCATCTTCTCCCAGTCCTCGACGGACTCGCGGACGTCGGACAGCACGCGCTGGAGGTCGACGGTGATCTGCTTGAGGTCGGCCTTGTCGGTCTCGCGGTCGATCTCGACGTGGATCCAGGACTCGACGAGGGAGTCGTGGGGGCGCGCGGTGGCGGGGCCGTGCGCGTCGCAGTCGGGGCCGAGGATCTCGATCAGCTTGCCGGTGATGTCACGGCGGACGACGACCTGCGGGTGGATCACGACGTGGATGCCGCGGCTCTGGCGGGAGAGCTCGTTGGTGACGGAGTCCACGAGGAAGGGCATGTCGTCGGTGACGACCTCGACGACGGAGTGGCTGGAGGTCCAGCCGTTCTCCTCCACCGTGGGCGTGTGCACGCGCACGTTCGCGGTGCCCTGCGGCCGGTTCTCGGCCAGCCGGTAGTGCGAGAGCGCGGCTCCGAACACGTCGACAGGGTCCCGGTCCGTCAGGTCCTCGGGCGCCGTGTGCAGGTAGTAGCGCTGGAGGTAGGAGAGCACCGTGTCCCGGTCGGGACGCTCCTCCTGCTCGGACCCAGTCGGAAGTAGCCCCCCGGCCGGGCTGTGCTCAGCTACCCGGGCCGCCCGTGCGAGCAGCTCGGCCTTTGCTTCGTCCAGCTTGGTCTGCATGTCCTCTGGCTCCTGTCGCGCGCCATTGCGTGACGTAGGTGAAGGAAGGAATGACATAGCGCCGCGAGGCGGGGTGTCCGTTCGGGATCGACGCTATGCCGTCGAGAAGGCCGGCCGGAACGGAATGAGCCAAGATCGGCTGGGGGTCCCGGTGGCGGAGATCAGCGAAGGCTGCCCGGGCACTGTCGTGCGCCGGGCGCAGGCCGGAGGCTCCAGTGCCCCCGATGGATATCGCGCTGATCACGGGTACAAGGCTATCCCGACCTACCCCCAAGTCGTCATTCGCTGCATCTGTACAAATCTTGGGGTGGAACTTTGACACTCTGGCCAGCGACGTGACCGGCCGTCCGTGCAGCGGCCCGTCACCTCGCCGTCCAGTCGTTATTCGGCCAGCTCGCGAGCTGTCAGGACGGCTTCCGCCAGGGTGTCCACGACGGGAACCCCGGCCGATTCCAGACTGCGTCGGCTGTGCGAACCACCCGTGTAGAGGACGGCGCGGGCCCCCACGTGCGCGGCGGCGAGGGCGTCGTCGACGGCGTCTCCGATGAGGACCGTACGGTCCGCGGTCACTCCCGTCCCGTCCAGGGCCCGAAGGTGGCGTACGAGGTGGCCCGCCTTCGAGGTGTGCGAGGGGCCGGTGCGCCCGTCGACGCGCAGGAAGTGCCCGTCGATGCCGTGCGCGCGGACCAGCGGTATGAGCTTCTCGTGGGGCGCGAGGGACAGCAGGGACTGGGTGAGGCCGTCGCGCTGCCATCCGGCGAGCAGGTCGCGGGCACCCTCGGCGAGCCCGGCGCCGTCGGCGGCGGCCCAGTAGTGCCGGTGGAAGGTCTCGTCCATGAGGAGCCATTCCTCCTCGGTGGGCAGCCGGCCCATGAGCCGCTCGTAGAACTTCGGCACCGGTACGACGTACAGCTCGCGGTAGGTCTCCAGGGTGATCGGCGCGAAGCCGAGCTCCGCGAAGGAGGCGTTCGTCGCCACCATCACGGCGTCGATGTCGTGGAGCAGCGTGCCGTTCCAGTCCCAGACGATGTGGTTCGCGGTCGTCACTTCAGCAGCCCCGGGATCTCCTGGACGCCGAACCACAGCAGCTCGTGGTCCTCGGCCGCGTCGACGACGGACTGCGCGTCCTCGTCCCCGGCGTCGGCCTTGCCGAGGGCGGCCGCGGCCGCCGCGACGGCCTCCTCCGCGTCGTCGGCGTCGACGTGCACGGCGGCGGCCACGCTCAGCCGTACGGCGGCGGCGAGGGCGACCTGGCCCGGGCCGTCCCCGTCGGCCCCGGGGACGGCTCCGGCGGCCTTGTCGTCGACGTCCACGGCGACGACGACCCGCCGGCGGGGTGCGCCGGCGTCCTCGGCGAGCATCCGCAGGGAGGCGGCGGCGGCCCGGCCGAGGGCCGCGTACTCCAGCTCCTCGATGTCGTCCGACGCGTACCAGTCGCGGAGCCCGGGGGTGACGGCGTACGCCCGCAGCGGGGCGGGGCCCAGCTCACCCGCCGCGTGCACCTCGGCGAGCCCGGGGAGGGTCAGGGGGACGTACACGCGCATGGCCGGCTGCTTTCGGTAGTCGGAAACGTCCCCAGGATACGACTCGGACGGGGCCGGCAGGGTGACGGGAGCCGTCCCCGATCGGGGTGCGCGGCAGGCCGTGGCGGCGGTCCCTCCGGGTACGCGGCGCCGTCGCCCGGGGGCCGGGGGCGCCGGGGCGGCCGACCCGGATAGGTGAACGTGGCCCGCCCCCGGCCCGGCCGCCGCGGTGGTTGCGGAGCGTGTTCGGCCGCCCGTAGAAGTCCCCCATCAAGTTACCGCCCGGTACCGCTCCGGGCCCGGACGTTCGGGGGCAGATCGCGATGGACACCACGACGCGCGGCACGATCGGCAGCGACGGCAGCCGCCGGCCCGCGGGGCGCTCCCGCACCCGCCCCGCGGGCCGCCGCGACTCCCGCCGCCCCGCGGGCCCCACCGGGCCCTCGCGGACCCCCGGCGGCGGCCCGCGCACCCCCGGCACCGGACCGCACCACTGGTTCGCCGAGCGCCTGCTGGCCGTCCTCAGCGGCCGCCGGCCCGTCCACTCGCTCCTCGGGCACACCATCGGCCCCGCCTACCAGCAGCTGGTCAGCCTGTCCCCCGCCGAGCACCCCCTGCGCGAGCGGGTGACCCCGGTCGTCCGCCGCTGCGGACGCTTCATCCCCGGCCCGGGCGTCATCGAGGCCTTCGCCCGGATCTCCACCGGCGACCGCCTCACCGCGATGGCGTTCCGCCTGGAACAGGGCCCCGACCTGCGCTGGCGCTGCGCGGCCGTCGAGATCAGCGGCCCCCTCCCGTGACCCCGCGCCCGCGGCACCGCACCCGCCGCCCCCGCGGAAGCGGAACGGCCGGGGCCGGACACCCCTCGGTGTCCGGCCCCGGCCGACGCCCACGACCCCCACGGGGTCACGGGTCACTTCTTGCGGCGACGCCCGCCCGCGGCCTTCTGCGCCTTGCGGCGCTCGGCCCGCGTCAGGCCGTCGCCCTCGGACCCGGCGGAGTCGCTGTCGAAGTCACCCTCGACCACACCGCCCTCGCCGTCGACCGTCGGCGCCGAGAAGTGCAGCCGGTCCGGACGCTGCGGCGCGTCCAGGCCCTTCGCCCGGATCTCCGGACGGGCGGCGGCCGCCGGCTCCTTCGTCAGCGACGGGGACACGTCCTGCACCGGAAGCTCCTCGACCTGCTGCTCGACCTGGACCTCCAGGTTGAACAGGTAGCCGACGGACTCCTCCTTGATGCCGTCCTGCATGGCGTTGAACATGTCGAAGCCCTCGCGCTGGTACTCGACCAGCGGGTCCTTCTGGGCCATCGCGCGCAGGCCGATGCCCTCCTGCAGGTAGTCCATCTCGTACAGGTGCTCGCGCCACTTGCGGTCCAGCACCGACAGGACCACGCGGCGCTCCAGCTCACGCATGATCTCGGAGCCGAGCGCCTTCTCGCGGGCCGCGTACTGCTCGTGGATGTCGTCCTTGACGGACTCCGCGATGAACTCGGCGGTGATGCCCGCACGGTCGCCCGCGGCGTCCTCCAGCTCCTCGATGGTGACCTTCACCGGGTAGAGCTGCCGGAACGCGTTCCACAGGCGCTCCAGGTCCCACTCCTCGGCGAAGCCCTCGACCGTCTCGGCCGCGATGTACGCGTCGATGGTGTCGTCCATCATGTGGTGCACCTGCTCCTGGAGGTCCTCGCCCTCCAGCACGCGGCGGCGCTCCCGGTAGATGACCTCGCGCTGGTTGTTGAGCACCTCGTCGTACTTCAGGACGTTCTTGCGCGTCTCGAAGTTCTGGGTCTCGACCTGCGACTGGGCCGACGCGATCGCACGCGTCACCATCTTGTTCTCGATCGGCACGTCGTCCGGCACGTTCGCCATCGCCATGACCCGCTCGACCATCTGCGCCTTGAACAGGCGCATCAGGTCGTCGCCCAGCGACAGGTAGAAGCGGGACTCGCCCGGGTCGCCCTGACGGCCGGAACGGCCGCGCAGCTGGTTGTCGATACGGCGGGACTCGTGGCGCTCGGTGCCCAGCACGTACAGGCCGCCGAGGTCCTTGACGTCCTCGAACTCGGCCTTCACCGCGGCCTCGGCCCGGGTGAGCGCGGCGGGGAGGGCGTGCGCCCACTCCTCGATGTGCTCCTCCGGGTCCAGGCCCTGCTGGCGCAGCTCCGCCTCGGCCAGGTCGTCCGGGTTGCCGCCGAGCTTGATGTCCGTACCGCGGCCGGCCATGTTCGTGGCGACCGTGACGGCGCCGCGGCGGCCGGCCTGGGCGACGATCGCGGCCTCGCGCTCGTGCTGCTTGGCGTTGAGCACCTCGTGCGGGATGCCGCGCTTGGACAGCTGCTGGGAGAGGTACTCGGACTTCTCGACCGAGGTGGTGCCGACCAGGATCGGCTGGCCCTTCTCGTGCTTCTCCGCGATGTCGTCGACGACGGCGGCGAACTTCGCGACCTCGGTGCGGTAGATCAGGTCGGCCTGGTCCACGCGCTTCATCGGCCGGTTCGTCGGGATCGGGACGACGCCCAGCTTGTAGATCTGGTGGAACTCGGCGGCCTCGGTCATGGCCGTACCGGTCATGCCCGACAGCTTCGAGTACAGGCGGAAGAAGTTCTGGAGGGTGATCGTGGCGAGGGTCTGGTTCTCGTCCTTGATGTCCACCCCTTCCTTCGCCTCGATCGCCTGGTGCATGCCCTCGTTGTAGCGGCGGCCGGCGAGGATACGGCCGGTGTGCTCGTCGACGATCATGACCTCGCCGTCGATGACGACGTAGTCCTTGTCCTTCTTGAACAGTTCCTTCGCCTTGATGGCGTTGTTCAGGTAGCCGACGAGCGGGGTGTTCACCGACTCGTAGAGGTTCTCGATGCCGAGCCAGTCCTCGACCTTGGCGACACCGGCCTCGTGGATGCCGACCGTGCGCTTCTTCTCGTCGACCTCGTAGTCGCCGGTCTCCTCGATGCCCTTGAGCGGCTGGCCGGCCTCGCCCTTGGTCAGGCGGGTGACGAGCTTGGCGAAGTCCGCGTACCACTTCGTGGCCTGGTCCGCCGGACCCGAGATGATCAGCGGGGTGCGGGCCTCGTCGACGAGGATCGAGTCGACCTCGTCGACCACGGCGAAGTTGTGGCCGCGCTGGACCAGCTCGTCCTTCGACCACGCCATGTTGTCGCGCAGGTAGTCGAAGCCGAACTCGTTGTTCGTGCCGTAGGTGATGTCGCAGTTGTACTGCTCGCGCCGCTGGGCCGGCGACATGTTCGCCAGGATGCAGCCGACCTCCAGGCCGAGGAACTTGTGCACCCGGCCCATCAGCTCGGAGTCGCGCTCGGCCAGGTAGTCGTTCACCGTGATCAGGTGGACGCCCTTGCCGGACAGCGCGTTCAGGTAGGCGGGGAGCGTGCCGACGAGGGTCTTGCCCTCACCGGTCTTCATCTCGGCCACGTAGCCGAGGTGCAGCGCCGCGCCACCCATGATCTGGACGTCGTAGTGCCGCTGGCCGAGGACGCGCTTGGCCGCCTCGCGCACGGTCGCGAAGGCCTCGGGCAGCAGGTCGTCCAGGGTCTCGCCGTCCTGGAAGCGCTGCTTGTACTCCTCGGTGAGGGCACGCAACTCGGCGTCGGAGAGGTTGACGAAGTCCTCTTCGATGGAGTTGACCTGGTCCGCGATGCGGTGCAGTTTGCGCAGGATCTTGCCTTCGCCTGCACGCATGAGCTTGTTGAAGACGGACACTGAGGCTGGTCTCCTTGCCGGTCGGGCCTGGGCACTTTACGTAGCCGGGCACGGCAGGTGGGCCCCACCGCAACGGCCATCGTAAGCGAGGACGCGGCCGCGTCGGGAGGTCCGCCGTCCCACGGGGGCACGGGTGCCCGGATTGAGAACGTACGGGGGACACCGAAGGTGCCGCACCCCCGCGGGGGATTCCCGAAAAGGGTTCGCCCCGCGCACGGCCCCGGCAGCAGAATCCGCGCATGGAGCCCACCACCCTCACCACGGACCGGCTGGTCCTGCGCCCCTTCCGCCCCGCCGACGAGGAAGAGGTGCACGCGGCCGCGCAGGACCCCGACATCCAGCGCTGGACCCAGGTCCCCTCACCCTACGAGCGCACCCACGCGCACGCCTTCGTGAACGAGATCGTCCCCACGGGCTGGCGCGAGGACACCGCCTACCCCTTCGCCGTCCGCCTCCGGGCCCCGGACGGCGCGGACGCCGAGGGACCGCTGGTCGCGGCCATCGGCGTGCACCTCCACACCGCGGAGAGCACCGAGGTCGGCTACTGGGCGGTGAAGGAGCACCGCGGCAACGGCTACATGACCGAGGCCGTGCTCGCCGTCGCCCGCTGGGTCTTCACCGAGCTCGGCATCGTACGGCTCGAATGGCGCGCCGAGGTCGGCAACGCGGGCTCCCGCGCCGTCGCCGAGAAGGCCGGCTTCCGGGTCGAGGGCCTGCTGCGGGCGGGCATCCTCCAGCGCGGCACGGCCCGCGACTGCTGGATCGGCGCCCTGCTCCCCGAGGACCTGGACCTCACCCCGTCCCTCCCCTACCTCCCGGCGGCCGGCCGCTAGGAGCGGCGCTGTCGGTGCCACCGCCTAGGCTTCGGCGCATGACCGCCGTGCTGCCGCCGCCGACCGTGTCCCTGTCCGCCGACGAGGCCCGCCGGATCGCCCTGCGCGCGCAGGGCTTCCTCGGCGCCCCCGACCGGCGCGGGGGTGTCCGCGGGGTCCTGCGCCACCTGGGCGCCGTCCAGCTGGACACCATCTCCGTCCTGGCCCGCTCCCACGAGCTGATCCCGTACGCCCGGCTCGGCGCGGTGGGCCGCACCGCAGTCGAGCAGGCCTACTGGACCGACCGGCACGCCTTCGAGTACTGGTCGCACGCCGCCTGCATCCTGCCCATCGAGGAGTGGCCGCACTTCGCGTTCCGCCGCCGCGCCAACCGGGCGCGCGGCCACCGCTGGCACATCCTGGAGGACAAGCAGCAGTCGACGAGGGCCGTCCTGGACCGGCTGCGGGCCGACGGCCCGCTCACCTCCACCGAGCTGGGCGGCGCCAAGAACGGCGGCGAGTGGTTCGAATGGTCCGAGACCAAGATCGCGGTGGAGTGGCTCCTCGACACCGGCGAGGTGGTGTGCAGCGAGCGCCGCGGCTGGAAGCGGGTCTACGACCTGCCCGAGCGGGCCGTGCCCGACGCGCTCCTCCACGACGATCTGGACGACCGCGAGTGCCTGCGCCGCCTGGTCGCCCTGGCCGGCCGCTCCCTGGGCGTCGGCACCCGCGCGGACATCGCCGACTACCACCGGCTCAAGGGCGAGGAGTTCGACGCCGTCGTCGCCGACTCCGGCCTGGTCCCGGTGGAGGTGCAGGGCTGGTCCAAGCCCGCCTGGGCGGATCCCTCCGCCCTCGCGGACGCGCCCCGCGGCCGGCACCGCACGACGCTGCTCTCCCCGTTCGACTCCCTGGTCTGGGACCGCCCGCGCACGGAGCGGATCTTCGGGTTCACGCACCGCCTGGAGGCCTACGTCCCCAAGCCCAAGCGGATACACGGCTACTTCGCGATGCCGCTGCTGGCGGGCGGCCTGCTCCAGGGCCGGGTCGACCCGGCCCGCGAGGGCCGCACCCTGGTGGCCCGGCAGCTCTCCCTGACCACCCCGAAGGCCGCACCGGCGATGGCGCGGGCCCTGCGGGAGGCCGCGGAGTGGGTCGGCTGCGACGCGGTCCGCGTGGAGCGCGCGCAGGACGCGGCCGAGGCCGCGGCCGTCACGGCCGAACTGGCCGCGCTGGGCGGCTGACCCGCTCCCGGCTCCGGCCCGGCCCGGTGGGCCAGAGGCCGGAGGCCGGGCCTAGCGGATCTCCAGGATCTTCTCGCGCATCGCGTAGACCACCGCCTCCATCCTGGAGTGCAGCTGCAGCTTCTCCAGGATGTTGCGGACGTGGTTCTTCACCGTGTTCTCGGAGATGAACAACTCCTTGGCGATGTCACGGTTGTTCATGCCGGTCGCCACCAGCTTCAGGACCTCCAGCTCCCGGTCGGTGAGCCTCGGCGCCGGCACCAGCCGCCGCTCGTCGGTCCGCTGGATCATCGACTTGAACTCGGTGAGGAGCTTCGACGCCATCGACGGGCTGATCTGCGACTGGCCGTCGGCCACCGCCCGGATCGCCGTGGACACCTCGTCCGTGGAGATCTCCTTGAGCAGGTATCCCGTCGCGCCCGCCTTGATCGCGTCGTAGAGGTCCGCCTCCTCGTCGCTGATCGTCAGCATGATGATCTTCGCGGAGGGGGCCACCTCCTTGATGGAGGTGCACGCCTCGATCCCGCCGCGCCGCGGCATCCGCACGTCCATGAGGACGATGTCCGGCAGCAGGTCGGCCGCTTTGTCCACCGCCTCCGCGCCGTCGCCGGCCTCGCCGACGACCTGGATGTCCTCCTCCTGGGCGAGGACGATCTCCAGACCGCGCCGGAACAGCGCGTGGTCGTCGACCACGAGCACCCTGATGGGCTCCCCGGCCGGAGAACCTGCGGGCTCCGCCGACGGGCCCGCCGACGGGTCCGCCCCGCGGCGGTCGGGGCCTTCCCCGCGCACCGGACCGAAGGTGTCCGCCATCGTTCCTCCCCCTGCATGAGCTGAGCTGGTGAGCCAACCGGACACGCTCCGCAGCCGGTTGACTGCCCGCCATGATTCCATGCCCACGGCACGCCGCGGGGGAAGCCTGCGACCCTCCTGGCGCATACCCGTCATGCAAATGCCCCCGCGGGGCGCCGAAGCGCCCCGCGGGGGCAGCGGTTTCGACCCGCTCAGCCGCCGAGCGCGCCGCCCGCGCCGCCCCGCGGTTCCTCCGAGCTGGAGGCACCGTCGGGGTTGACGTGGATGACGCCGTAGTCGTACGCGTGCCGCCGGTAGACGACACTGGGCAACTTCGTCTCGGAGTCGACGAACAGGTAGAAGTCGTGGCCGACCAGCTCCATCTCGTACAGAGCCTGGTCGAGCGACATGGGCGCGGCCGAGTGCGTCTTCTCGCGGACGATCAGCGGGCCTTCGCCCTGCACCTCGATGGATCCGATCCGGGTGATCGGAACGCCGTCCGTCTTCTCCTCGGTGACCACCTGGCCACTGCCGTTGAGCGAGGCGACGCCCGGCACCACGTCGGCGACCTCGGCCGCCGAGATCCGGCCGCTGCCGCGGCGGGTGAAACGCTTGTCGTGCTGCTTGCGCAGCCGGGCCTCCAGCTTGTCCTGAGCGAGGTCGAGCGCCGCGTACGGGTCGGCGGCGGCGGCCTCGGCACGGATCACCGGGCCCCGCGAACGCAGGGTGATCTCCACGCGGTCGGAACGGTCGGCCTGGCGCGGGTTGTGCTCCTTGGACACCTCGACGTCCAAGCTGATCACCTTGGCGTCGAGCTTCTGGATCCGCTCCGGATTCAGCTTCTCGGCCACGTGCTTGCGGAACCGCTCGGGCACCTCGGTCTTGCGGCCCTTGACGACGATGTCCACGCAGAACTCCGTTCCCGGATAGCTCCGCCCGTCGGGGCGAAGCGTCTCCCTTTCGCACCAGACTCCGGTGAACGCCGGAGCCTCGGACTTGGCGACTTTCACCTCCTCCTCCCCCATCAGCGAGATCGAAACCCCACCGACTTCGGAGTCGGGAGACAGCCTCCTGAGTTCCTTACAACCGAACATATCCCTCTATGACGGTTGTCGGCACCCGCTACCGGCACGTACTTCCAGTCAGGTGACTGTTCCCTCGTACTACCTGCAACGATGGGCCTTCCCCTCCAGTTCCAAATCTATTCACAAGATTTTTCCCGGGCCGGCCCGCGAGCCGCCGCGCCACCCGGAGCAGAACATGCGAACGAGGCACCCGGCGCGGCCACCACAGCCGCCCGCAGCACCCCCGCACCGGCACCCCGGCCTCCTGCACCACTGCCCCCTCCCGGGCCCGCCAACCCCGCCGCACGCACCGCCCTGGCCGCCTCCGCCAGCGTCGCCCCGGTCGTCATCACGTCGTCCACCAGCACCACCGGCGCCCCGCCCGTCACCCGGGCCCCGCCACGGCGCACCGCCAGCGCCCCCGCGAGGTTCTCCCGGCGCTCCCGCGCACCCAGCCCCGCCTGGTCCGCCACCGCCCGCCGCAGCCCCAGCACGGGCGCCACCCGCGCCCCCACACCGGCCCGCCGCAACCGCCCCGCCGCGGCCAGCGCGATCCTGCGCGCCGGATCGTGCCCGCGCGCCCGCACCTGCCGCCGCGCCGACGGGACCGGGACCAGCACCACCCCGCCCGGGCCGTACGCCGCACCGCCCGCCAGGACCGCCGCCGCCAGCCCGGCGCCGAGCACCCCGGCCAGCGGCAGCGCCCCGCGCTCCTTGTGCGCCAGCAGCAGGGCCCGTACGGCTCCCTCGTAGACGGCGGCCGCCTGCACCACCGGCAGCCCCCCGGGGCACGGAGAAGGCCGCACCCGCCCCGCCCCGGCCCCTCCCAGCAGGGCCCGGCACCCGGCGCAGACCGGCACGCGCGGCGCCCCGCACCCCGCGCAGTCGACCGGCAGCACCAGCCCGGCCAGCTCCTGCCACCACCCCCGCATGAGCCCACCCTGACGGGCCCGGACACCGGCCGCCACCCCTGTGGACGACGCGCCGCGGGCGGGCCCGGCACCCCCGGGTCAGCCCGGGTAGACCGGCGCCTTGCCGCCCGCCACCGTCCGCCACTGCGCACCCGGCGGCAGCCACACGATCCCGTCGTCGTCCGAGTACGCCACCACCGGCTTCGGCTTCGCCTCGTCCTCCGTGGCCGCGACCGTCACCGCCGACAGCCCCGTCGCCCCCGGCAGGCTCGCCGCGACCATGGACCCGTCCGCCAGCATGTAGCGGGCCTGCTGCACCCCGCGGTTCTCCCGGCCCACCACCAGCAGCCGGCCCCGCGGCGCCCAGCTCATCGCCGCCACGTCGACCATCTGCGGCGCCGCCTTGCGCAGCTCGCGCACCGACACCGCCGAGATGTCCGCCTTGCCGTCGGGCCGCTCCACCCGCCCCACGTAGAGGGTCTTGCGGTTGCCCGGCTGCTCCACCAGCAGCGCGATCCGCGCCCCGTCCGCGGACACCTTCAACGAGACGATCCGCCCGTCCAGGCCCGCCACCTGCACCTTCTCGGCCGCCCCGGTACCGCCCGGCACCCGCCACAGCCCCGGGGTCTGCGCGTCGCCGTCGGCGACCCACACGTCACCCGCACCGTCCCAGCTCGGCGCGGTCAGGGTCTCCGCCTTGCCGCCCTTGCCGAGCGCCACCGGCTGCGGCATCGGCCCGCCACCGCCCAGCGACACCACGTACAGCCCGTGGCCGTCCTCCGACACCACCGCCGCACGGCGCTCGTCGTACGACACGGCGGCCGAGCTCACCTTGAAGGGCGGCAGCGAAGCCAGCTGCCCCGGCACCGGCTCCGCCTTCGGCTGCAGGTCCTCACCGCCCGCGTCGAGACGGATCCGCACCAGCCGCTTCTCGTCGTCGACGAAGTACTGGAACTCGGGGATCTTCGGCCGGTTCGCGATCCCGTCCGCACTCACCGCCGTCACCGAGCACAGCGACGAGGACTTGGCGTCGGAACGCAGCAGCTCGACCTGGTCGAGCCGCGAGCCCGTCAGCTCCTTGACCGTGTAGAGCAGCTGGGTGGCCATCTTCTTGCACTGCGGCTGCGCCACGTTGGCGGCCTTGTCGTTCAGCGGCACCCGCAGCGTGTTCTGGCCGTCGTACGAAAGGGACTTGGTGCCCGCGCGCAGCTCCGTACCGGTGGGGAAGCTCGACTCCACCACGGGCGCGAGCCACCGCGACGGTCCGGCCAGCAGCGACTGGACGGCCTGCGTGGTGGGGTCCATCCGCGAATCGGGATCGGTGCGCTGGCGCACGTACACCGGGTCGGCGACCAGGGTGCCGCCCGCGAAGTAGTACTTGTTGACCGGCATGTAGATGCGCTGGAAGTCCGACTCGCTGAGCACCAGACCGCTCGGCGGCGTCGAGATCCGCCACTGCTTGTCCTCGTTCTGGACCAGCTGCAGGATCTCCTCGTACTGCCCGTTGCCGGTCTCCGGCTGGTAGGCGCTGCGCTCGTCGACGGTCCCGAGCTTCTTCCCGCTCACCTTCCAGCGCGGCGGCCCCTCCGGGTCCTTCTCGCCCCGCGTGGGCACTCGGTCCAGGCCGGAGGAGAGCACGGTGACGGCCGAGCCGGGCTTCCAGTTCTTCGCGGCGGCCTCGGTCAGGTACTTGCGGGCCGTCTCCAGCTGCGGGTCGTCGCTGGTCATCGCCTCCAGGAAGCCGTCGACGATTTCCGCCGGGCTGGCCTTGTCCGCCGGCGGCACACCGAACACCCGTACCGCCGAGTCGACGCCCTGCGACGCCTGCACCGGGCGGATCTCCCCGCTGGAGGGCATGGAGGCACAGCCGGCCAGCAGCAGGCCGGCCGTACCGCAGGCACAGGCCCGTACGGTCCGCAGGCGCCGCCCCCCGGCCCGTGCGCTCCCCGATCGCGCGTCCACGGGCTCAGCGTCCATCGGCTCGGTCCTCCTGTTGTGCCTGATCGGCGGGACGGGCCACCACCCTGGCCCCGGACCCCGGCAGTGCCGTCGGGTCGGCGGGCACCGGAACGGCTCCGGCCACCGGCGACCTCGGCGGTATGGGCGAACGGTCCGCACCCTCGGCCGACGACCGCTCCGGCGCGGCCGAGCGGCCCGCGGCCTCGGCGGCGGCCTTGGCCCGGTTCGCCCGGGAATCCTCGGGCTCCAGCGGGATCGGCGAACCCCGCAGCGGCTCGTCCGCCGTACGCGGCAGCGTCAGCCGGAACTGCGAACCGCCGCCCGGCTCGCCCCAGGCCTGCAGCCAGCCGCCGTGCAGCCGCGCGTCCTCGACCGCGATGGACAGGCCGAGACCGGTCCCTCCCGTGGTGCGCGCCCGCGCCGGGTCGGCCCGCCAGAAGCGGTTGAAGACCCGGGTGGCCTCACCCGGCTTGAGACCGACGCCGTAGTCCCGCACGGCGATGGCGACGGCGCCGCCGGCGGACGCGAGCCGGACCACCACGTCCCGGCCCTCGCCGTGCTCCACGGCGTTGACGACGAGGTTGCGCAGCACCCGCTCGACGCGCCGCGCGTCGGCCTCGGCGATCACCGGCTGGGTGTCGCCGAGGACCCGGATCCGGGTCCCCTTGTGCTCGGCGAGCGGCTCCGCCCCGTCGATGACCCTCCGCACGACGTCGCGCAGGTCGATGGGCTCCGCCTCCAGGGCCGCGGCCCCGGCGTCGAAGCGGCTGATCTCCAGGAGGTCGGCGAGGAGCGACTCGAAGCGGTCGAGCTGCCCCGCGAGCAGCTCCGCAGAGCGCGCGGTGACCGGGTCGAAGTCGACCCGGGCGTCGTGGATGACGTCCGCGGCCATCCGCACCGTCGTCAGCGGGGTCCGCAGCTCGTGGCTGACGTCCGAGACGAACCGGCGCTGCATCCGCGACAGCTCCTCCAGCTGCTGGATCTTGTTCTGGAGGTTCTGCGCCATCTTGTTGAAGGCCTCGCCCAGGCGCGCGATGTCGTCCTCACCGGTGACCTTCATCCGCTCCTGCAGCCGGCCCGCCGAGAGCCGCTCGGCGATCCCGGCGGCCATCCGGACCGGGCTGACGACCTGCCGCACCACCAGCCACGCGATACCGCTGAGCAGCACCACCACGAACAGGCCCGCGGTGGCGATGGTGCTCTTGACCAGGTTGAGGGACTCCTCCTCCTGCGTCAGCGGGAAGAGGTAGTACAGGTCGTAGGGGTCGCCGTTGATGTCGGTGAGCCGCTTGCCCACCACCAGGGCCGGTTCGGGCTGCTTCTGCTCGGCGCCGCTGGTGTAGCGGATCTCCGAGAAGGTCTTGAAGGTGCCGGTGGCGTGGTTGACGGCCTGCCGCAGCCGCAGCGGCACGCTGGCCGTCGGGTCCACGTTGCCCGACGCGCGGGCACCGCGGACGCCCTGGGCGCCCGGCTGGGTCTGCTCCCCCGTACCGGCCCCCAGCGCGGCCACCTCGAAGGCCGTCTGGCCACCACTGGCGAGCTGCTTGACCAGGGAGTTCATCCACGTACTGGCGTCCCGGCCCACCTTGCTGTCCGCCGCGTCGGGGCCGTCCGCGGTCGCCGGGGTGTTGGCCTTCTCCTGGGCCACCGCGAACCCGCCCGCGGCCTGGCTCTGCGCGGCCTCCTCCTTCGCGTCGAGGAGGCCCTTGCTGACCTGCGCGATGACGACGAAGCCCAGCGCGAGGACCACCGACAGCGATATCAGCAGGGTCGCGGCCACGACCCGCAGCTGGATGTTGCGCCGCCACAGCCGGACGGCCGGCAGCAGCGGCCGCCGTACGAGCCGTACGAACAGCCGCAGCACGCGCCCGGCGGGTGCCCCGCCGCGGAGCAGGCGGCCCGCCCGCAGGTTCCACCGGCGGGAACCGCTCCGGCTCCCACCGGACGCACCGGTCTGCACGTCAGCTGGGTCCGGCCTTGTAGCCGACACCACGCACCGTCACGACGATCTCGGGGCGCTCGGGGTCCTTCTCGACCTTGGAGCGCAGACGCTGGACGTGCACGTTGACCAGGCGGGTGTCCGCCGCGTGACGGTAGCCCCAGACCTGCTCCAGCAGCACCTCGCGGGTGAACACCTGCCAGGGCTTGCGCGCGAGCGCGACCAGCAGGTCGAACTCGAGCGGCGTCAGGGCGATGGAAGCGCCGTCACGCTTGACCGAGTGCCCCGCCACGTCGATGACCAGGTCACCGATGGCCAGCTGCTCGGGCGCGGGCTCCTCCGACCGGCGCAGTCGGGCCCGGATGCGGGCCACCAGCTCCTTCGGCTTGAACGGCTTGACGATGTAGTCGTCGGCCCCGGACTCCAGGCCCACAACCACGTCCACCGTGTCGCTCTTGGCGGTCAGCATGACGATCGGCACGCCGGACTCTGCCCGGATCAGCCTGCACACCTCTATGCCGTCCCGTCCGGGCAGCATGAGGTCGAGCAGCACCAGATCGGGCTTCGCCTCCCGGAAAGCAGCAAGTGCCTTGTCACCGTCCGCTACGAACGACGGCTCGAAACCTTCTCCACGCAACACGATGCCGAGCATCTCGGCCAGTGCGGTGTCGTCGTCGACGACAAGGACGCGTCCCTTCATGCTTGACATCATCCCATTAGCCAATCGTTACCCGGCGGTGAGCTGTCCCACAGCCAAAAGGGCTGGAAATCGACCCTCGGACCTGCGTGGAGATCAGCCCCACCAGTCTGCCTCGGATCCGGGGGACAATTGAAGGCACGGGCGGCCGCGGATCCGGGGGGACGGCTGGTCCGTTCGGGTCCCTCACATGGCACGATGGCAGCGACCAGCGCCCCCGCCGCAGCAGGTGCACCTGAAGGAGCGACGATGAACGACTCTCCGGGCTGGGCTACGCCCGGATCTCCGTCCGACGGCGAGCGGCCGGGAACCCCCGCCGACCGACCCGGCACCGACGGCGGCGCGCAGCAGCCCACACCCCCCGCACAGCCCGACGGCCCGAAGTGGTCCGCCGAGCAGCCCCCGCCCGGCCAGTGGTCGAACCCCGGCACGACGCCGCCCGCCACCCCGCCGGCCCCCGCACGGGCCCAGTCCCAGCGGGGCTGGGGCCAGCAGCCCGGCACCCCGTACGTCGGCCAGTACGGCTACCCCGGCGGCCCCGGCCAGTGGGGCCAGCTGCCCCCGGCCGCCAAGCCCGGCGTGATCCCCCTGCGCCCCCTCGGCCTCGGCGAGATCCTCGACGGCTCGGTCGCCACCATGCGCACCCACTGGCGCTCCGTCGTGCCCATCACCCTGGTCGTCGCCACGATCGTCCAGGTGATCACGGTCCTCGTGCAGAAGTTCATGCTCGACGACGTCGTCTTCGCTCCCTCCGACGACATGACCGCCGAAGAGGCTCTCGACAGCCTCGGCAACACCCTGGGCAGCACCCTCGCCGTATCGGCGATCGCGCAGTTCCTCCAGGTCCTCGGCACCCTCGTGGTCACCGCCATGCTCACGATGATCTTCAGCCGGGCCGTCCTCGGCCGTCACTCCTCGGTCTCCGAGGCCTGGCAGGACGCCCGTCCCCAGCTGCTGCGCCTGATCGGCCTCACCCTGCTGATGGCCCTCGGCGCCCTGCTCCTCGGAGCCGTGCTCGTCGCCCCCGGCATCCTGGCCGGCAGCGTCGGCCTGGGCGTCCTCGGCGTCCTCGCCTGGCTGCCGCTCGTCATCTGGCTCGGGATCAAGTTCACCCTGGCCTCCCCCGCCCTGATGCTGGAGCGGAGCACGGTCATCAAGGCCTTCGCCCGCTCCTCCAAGCTCGTCCAGGGCGCCTGGTGGCGCATCTTCGGCATCACGCTCCTCACCAGCGTCATCGCCTTCATCGTCGCGATGATCGTCGTGGGCCCGTTCCAGGTGATCGGAATGCTGGCGTTCGGCGGCGGCCTCGACGCCCTGGAGGACGGCAGCGCCCAGAACGCCTGGGGACCGCTGATCTTCTCCGCCATCGGCCTGATCATCGCGCAGACCATCATCATGCCGATCCAGTCCGGCGTGACCGTCCTCCTCTACGTCGACCAGCGCATCCGCCGCGAGGGCCTCGACCTGGAACTGGCCCGGGCCGCCGGCATCGAGAACTACGGCACCACCGGAGGCTGACGATGAGCACGGGGGGCCTCGTCACCCGCGCCGCGGCACTCCTGCCGGGCGCGGAGACACCACCGGTCACGACACCGCGCGAAGCCGCCCGCGAGGCGGCCGAACGCGAACTGTCCAAGCCGATCTACCACGAGAACGACCCGAGCCTCGTCGACCGCGCCCTGCGCGCCTTCTTCGACTGGCTCGACGACCTGTTCGGCGCCGCCGCCGGGGCCACTCCCGGCGGCGCCGTCGGCCTCGTGGCCGTGGTCCTCCTCGTCGCACTGGCCGCCACCGCCCTGTGGTGGCGGCTCGGCTCCCCCCGCCGCACCCCCACCACCACGGGCCGGCTCTTCCCCGACGGCGTCCGCAGCGCGGACGACCACCGGGCCGCCGCCGACGCCCACGCCGCCGCGGGCCGCTGGACCGAAGCCGTCCAGGAACGCATGCGCGCCCTCGTCCGCTCCCTGGAGGAGCGCACCCTCCTCGACCCCCGCCCGGGCCGCACCGCCGACGAGGCCGCCGCCGAAGCCGCCCGCTCCCTGCCCGACCACGCCGAGGCCCTCCGCGCCGCCGCCCGCGCCTTCGACGACGTCACCTACGGCGGCCGCACCGCCGACGCCGACACCTACGCCCGCCTGCGCGCCCTCGACCTCGCCGTGAACCACGCCAAGCCGCTCCTGACGGGACCCACCGCATGACCGGCCCCACCCAAGAGCCCACCGAGAACGCGGGCCGGCCCACGGCACCCGGGACCGCGCCGCAGACCGCCCACCCAGAACCCGCGGAGGCCGGTAACGCGGACCTCACGGCAGCCGGGGCCGAGCCGCGGTCCCCCCACCCGGAGCCCGCAGGGGCCGGGGGTGTGTCGGAGCGCTCCCCGCAGGACGCCGAACGCACCGCCGCCGCGCCTTCCGACCCCGAGCCCCGCTCGGCGTCCGAGGAGACGCCCCGGCGCGCCCCCGGCCCCACCGCACCCGCTCCGTCCACCACGACGAGCCCCACCAACCCGGCCCCAGGCACCGTCACCGGCCCAGCCACGACCACCGCCCCTGGCCCCGCCACAGCCCCCGGCACGGGCGTCGGCACGACCGCCCCCGCCGAACCCCGCCCCCACGGCCAAGCCCCCGGCACGGGCGTCCGCAGGATCCGCCGCACCGCCGCCCTCGTCGCCGTGCTCGCCGCAGGCGCCCTCCTTATGGCCGCCCTCAACTCCGGCACCCGCCACGGCCACCTCGACCCCCGCTCCGCCGACCCCACCGGCAGCCGCGCCGTCGCCGAGCTCCTGAAGGAGCGCGGCGTCACCACCCGCGTCGTCACCACCGCCCGCGAGGCCGCCGACGCCACCGGCCCCGGCACGACCCTCCTGGTCACCGACCCGGACCGGCTCGGCAGCAGCCAGCGCAGCGTCATCCGCTCGGCCATGGACCTCTCCGGCGGACGCACCGTGCTCCTCGCCCCGGGCGGCCACAGCCTCACCGACCTCTCCCCCGGCGTCCGCACCGAAGGCTCCGCCGACACCGACGACCTCGCACCGGCCTGCTCCCTGCCCGCGGCCACCTCCGCCGGCCGCGCCGGCACCGGCGGCGACCTCCGCTACGGCACCACCCTGCCCGGGGCCACCGCCTGCTACCCGAGCGGCGGCCACCCCACCCTGCTCGTGCTGCCCTCCGCCACCACCGGCGGCGACACCGTCCTCCTCGGCTCCGCGACGATCCTCCTCAACGAGAGCCTCGCCGAGGAGGGCAACGCCTCCCTCGCCCTCCAGCTCCTCGGCACCCGGTCCGACCTCGTCTGGTACATGCCGTCGCTCGCCGACTCCGACCCCGTGACCGGCTCCGACGAGGACAAGAGCCTCCTCGAACTCGTCCCCGCCGGCTGGTCCTGGGCCCTGCTCCAACTGCTCGTCGCCGCAGTCCTCGCGGCCCTGTGGCGCGCCCGCCGGCTGGGCCCGCTCGTCACCGAGCGGCTCCCCGTCGCCGTCCGCGCCTCCGAGGCCACCGAGGGCCGCGCCCGCCTCTACCGCAAGGCCGGCGCCCGCGACCGCGCCGCGACCGTGCTGCGCGCCGCCTCCCGCGAACGCCTCGCCGCACTGCTCGGCGTACCGCAGACCCGCGCCCACGAGCCCACCGCCCTGGTCCCGGCCGTCTCCGCCCGTCTCCCCGGCGGGCAGCGGGACCTGACCGCACTCCTCTTCGGCACCACCCCCTCCGACGACGCGGCCCTCGTCGCGCTCGCCGACCACCTCGACGCCCTCGAAAGAGAGGTCCGCACGTCATGACGTACCCGGCCACCGAGTCCACGGCCGCGACCGCGGACAGCGCCCGCGCTTCCCTCGAAGCGCTCCGCACCGAGATCGGCAAGGCCGTGGTCGGGCAGGACTCCGCCGTCACCGGGCTCGTCGTCGCCCTGCTGTGCCGCGGCCACGTCCTCCTCGAAGGCGTTCCCGGCGTCGCCAAGACCCTCCTCGTGCGGGCCCTGGCAGCTTCCCTCGAACTGGACACCAAGCGCGTCCAGTTCACCCCCGACCTGATGCCCAGCGACGTCACCGGCTCACTCGTCTACGACGCCCGCACCGCCGAGTTCTCCTTCCAGGACGGCCCGGTCTTCACCAACCTCCTCCTCGCCGACGAGATCAACCGGACCCCTCCCAAGACCCAGTCCTCCCTCCTCGAGGCCATGGAGGAACGCCAGGTCACCGTGGACGGCACCCCCCGTCGCCTCCCGGACCCCTTCCTCGTCGCCGCGACGATGAACCCCGTCGAGTACGAGGGCACGTACCCGCTCCCGGAAGCCCAGTTGGACCGCTTCCTCCTCAAGCTCACCGTGCCGCTCCCCTCCCGCGAGGACGAGATCGGCGTCCTGACCCGGCACGCCGCCGGCTTCGACCCCCGCGACCTCAAGGCCGCCGGCATCCGCCCCGTCGCGGGTCCCGCCCAGCTCGAAGCGGCCCGCGAGGCCGTCGCCCGCGTCGCCGTCTCCCCCGAGATCGCCGGGTACGTCGTCGACATCTGCCGCGCCACCCGGGAATCGCCCTCGCTCGTCCTCGGCGTCTCCCCCCGCGGCGCCACCGCCCTCCTCGCCACGTCCCGCGCGTGGGCCTGGCTCACCGGCCGTGACTACGTCACCCCCGACGACGTCAAGGCCCTGTCCCTCCCCACGCTGCGCCACCGCGTCCAGCTGCGTCCCGAGGCGGAGATGGAGGGCGTCACCGCCGACGCCGTCATCTCGGCGATCCTGTCCCACGTCCCCGTGCCCCGCTGATGGCCCTCACCGGACGCGCCGCCCTCCTCGCGGCCCTCGGCAGCATCCCGGTCGGCGTCCTGGAGCCGAGCTGGGCGGGTCTGCTGGCGGTCAACGGCTCGCTGGCCCTGGCCTGCGCACTCGACCACACGCTGGCCGCACCCGTACGCAGCCTCGTCCTGGCCCGCTCCGGCGACACCTCCGTCCGTCTCGGCGAGACCGCGGACGTCCACCTGACCGTCACCAACCCGGGCCGGCGCCCGCTGCGGGCCCGGGTCCGCGACGCCTGGCCCCCGAGCAGCTGGGTCCCCGGCACCGAGACCGAGGCCTCCCGCCACCGGGTGGTCGTCCCGCCCGGCGAACGCCGCCGGCTGACCACCCGCCTGCTCCCCACCCGCCGCGGTGACCGCCACGCGGACCGCGTGACGATCCGCTCGTACGGCCCGCTCGGCCTGTGGGCCCGCCAGGCCTCCCACGTCGTCCCGTGGACGGTCCGTGTCCTGCCCCCGTTCACCAGCCGCAAGCACCTCCCGTCCCGCCTGGCGCGGCTGCGCGAGCTGGACGGCCGTACGAGCGTCCTGACCCGCGGCGAGGGCACCGAGTTCGACAGCCTGCGCGACTACGTGCCCGGCGACGACACCCGCTCGATCGACTGGCGCGCCACGGCCCGCCGGCACCTGGTGGCCGTCCGCACCTGGCGCCCCGAACGCGACCGGCACATCCTGATCTGCCTGGACACCGGCCGCACCTCGGCGGGCCGCGTCGGCGACGCCCCCCGCCTGGACTCCTCCATGGACGCGGCCCTGCTGCTGGCGGCGCTCGCCACCCGCGCCGGCGACCGCGTGGACCTCCTCGCCCACGACCGCCGCACCCGCGCCCAGGTCCAGGGCCGGGCCGCCGCGGACATCCTCCCGTCGTTCGTGAACGCCATGGCCACCCTCGAACCGGAACTGGTCGAGACGGACGCCCGCACCCTGGTCTCCACCGCCCTGCGCAGCGCCCCGCGCAGGTCACTCGTGGTCCTCCTGACGAGCCTGGACGCGGCCCCGATCGAAGAGGGCCTGCTACCGCTCCTCCCCCGTCTCACCCAGCGCCACACGGTTCTGCTGGCCTCGGTCGCGGACCCGCGCGTGGCCGCGATGAGCGAGGCCCGCGGCACGGTGGACGCGGTCTACGAAGCCGCGGCCGCCACCCAGACCCGGGCCCAGCGCCGCCGCACGGCCGACCAGCTCGCCCGCCACGGCGTCCACGTCGTCGACGCCACCCCGGACACCCTGGCCCCGTCCCTGGCGGACGCCTACCTCTCCCTGAAAGCCGCCGGCCGCCTGTAGCCCGCGTACCCTCGGCCGCCCCAGCGGCTGGATACCCTGGTACGGCACCCCTCAGGAGGACCCATGGCTGACCTCACCCCCGAGCAGATGCGTCGCATGCACGACTTCGCGGAGCAGCTCGCGGAGCTGGCCGAGCAGCAAGAGGACCAGTGGAAGGTGCAGACCACCGACGGTCAGATCTTCCTCACCATGATGAGCCCAACAGCTCCGCACGGGCTCAACGTGGTGCGGCTGCGCCGCCAGATCGAGGCCCAGACTCCGGAAGTCATGGCGCTCAGCGACACCAACATGGGCGACCCGCTCACCGGTCTGACCAAAGTGCCGGACCTCATGGTCATCGCAGAGGAAGACGCCGACGACACGGCCAAAGTCGTCAACTCCCGTGATGTCCTGATGGTGATCGAGGTCGTCTCCCGCACGAATTCGCTCACCGACGTCCGCGACAAACTGCTCGACTATCCGCGCATGGGGGTTCCCTTGTACGTGGTCGTGGATCCCCGCAAGGACAAGCAGACTGTCACCGTGCACAGCGACACCTCACCGGGTCCCGACGGCACCCGCTTCCGGAAGACCGTCCCCTATGCCTTCGGGGACACCGTCACCGCCGGGCGCTGGACGCTCGACACCAGCAGCCTCAAGAGCTACCCCGCCGACTGGTGAGCCACTGTGCAGAAGAGCCCCGCACCGTCGGGTGCGGGGCTCTTCTGCGTGTCGGATCCGGCTCTAGTACTGCCAGCGCGGCTGGCTGCCGTCCATGCGGCAGTGGATCATGCGGCCGTTCCCCGCGTGGGTGGACCGGCCCAGGTCGGCCTTGCGGCAGAACTGTCCCGCGTTGTAGCAGTTCCCGGCGTTGGAGACGATCTCGCACTCGGCCTTGGCCGGCGGGGGCGGCGCCTTCGTCGTGGCCGGCGCGGCCGGCTTGGTCGTCCGTGGGGCGGGCGGCTTCGGGTCGGCCGTACGCGTCGCCGCAGGGGCCGCCGGGCTCGGCGGGGCAACGGCCGGCGAGGGGGACGCCGAAGGCGTGGGCGTCGCCGACGGAGAGGGCGAGGCCGAAAGGGACGGCTCGGCGGAGGTCTGTGACGGGGACACCGAGGTCGCTGCCGGTGGCAGCGACACCGCCGGCCCGTCGCCCTCCGCCGGCCCGCAGGCGACGGTGACGCCCGCCACCAGCAGCCCGACCAAGAGCCTCTTGACCATGCCTCGCGTGCGTCTGCCGTCGACTGTACGCATCCGTGCCCCCACCCCGAGCTCCTTGAAGGAGGCACATCATATGAACAACGCTTCCGCTTCCGCCGGGTTTCGCCCGAACCGGATCCCCCAACGCCCCCGGAACGCAGAAAAGCCCCGCACCGAACCCTCGAAAGGGCTGGTGCGGGGCTTTCCCACAATGATTGTTCGGCGGCGTCCTACTCTCCCACAGGGTCCCCCCTGCAGTACCATCGGCGCTGAAAGGCTTAGCTTCCGGGTTCGGAATGTAACCGGGCGTTTCCCTAACGCTATGACCACCGAAACACTATGAAATTTGAACGCTGGTGTTTTCACAGCCGTTCGTTATTTCAGAACTAACACAGTGGACGCGAGCAACTGAGGACAAGCCCTCGGCCTATTAGTACCAGTCAGCTTCACCCGTTACCGGGCTTCCACATCTGGCCTATCAACCCAGTCGTCTACTGGGAGCCTTACCCTCTCAAGGAGGTGGGAATACTCATCTTGAAGCAGGCTTCCCGCTTAGATGCTTTCAGCGGTTATCCCTCCCGAACGTAGCCAACCAGCCATGCCCTTGGCAGGACAACTGGCACACCAGAGGTTCGTCCGTCCCGGTCCTCTCGTACTAGGGACAGCCCTTCTCAATATTCCTACGCGCACAGCGGATAGGGACCGAACTGTCTCACGACGTTCTAAACCCAGCTCGCGTACCGCTTTAATGGGCGAACAGCCCAACCCTTGGGACCGACTCCAGCCCCAGGATGCGACGAGCCGACATCGAGGTGCCAAACCATCCCGTCGATATGGACTCTTGGGGAAGATCAGCCTGTTATCCCCGGGGTACCTTTTATCCGTTGAGCGACGGCGCTTCCACAAGCCACCGCCGGATCACTAGTCCCGACTTTCGTCCCTGCTCGACCCGTCGGTCTCACAGTCAAGCTCCCTTGTGCACTTACACTCAACACCTGATTGCCAACCAGGCTGAGGGAACCTTTGGGCGCCTCCGTTACCCTTTGGGAGGCAACCGCCCCAGTTAAACTACCCATCAGACACTGTCCCTGATCCGGATCACGGACCGAGGTTAGACATCCAGCACGACCAGAGTGGTATTTCAACGGCGACTCCACAACCACTGGCGTGGCTGCTTCAAAGTCTCCCACCTATCCTACACAAGCCGAACCGAACACCAATATCAAACTGTAGTAAAGGTCCCGGGGTCTTTCCGTCCTGCTGCGCGAAACGAGCATCTTTACTCGTAGTGCAATTTCACCGGGCCTATGGTTGAGACAGTCGAGAAGTCGTTACGCCATTCGTGCAGGTCGGAACTTACCCGACAAGGAATTTCGCTACCTTAGGATGGTTATAGTTACCACCGCCGTTTACTGGCGCTTAAGTTCTCAGCTTCGCAACCCCGAAAGGTCACTAACCGGTCCCCTTAACGTTCCAGCACCGGGCAGGCGTCAGTCCGTATACATCGCCTTACGGCTTCGCACGGACCTGTGTTTTTAGTAAACAGTCGCTTCTCGCTGGTCTCTGCGGCCACCCCCAGCTCACGGAGCAAGTCCGATCACCAGTGATGGCCCCCCTTCTCCCGAAGTTACGGGGGCATTTTGCCGAGTTCCTTAACCATAGTTCACCCGAACGCCTCGGTATTCTCTACCTGACCACCTGAGTCGGTTTAGGGTACGGGCCGCCATGAAACTCGCTAGAGGCTTTTCTCGACAGCATAGGATCATCCACTTCACCACAATCGGCTCGGCATCAGGTCTCAGCCTTAATGAGGGACGGATTTGCCTACCCCTCGGCCTACACCCTTACCCCGGGACAACCACCGCCCGGGCTGGACTACCTTCCTGCGTCACCCCATCGCTTACCTACTACAAGTCTGGTTCGTCGGCTCCACCACTTTCCTTTCCCCGAAGGGTCCGGAACGGCTTCACGGACTTAGCATCGCCTGATTCGATATTGGGCGTTTCAAAGCGGGTACCGGAATATCAACCGGTTGTCCATCGACTACGCCTGTCGGCCTCGCCTTAGGTCCCGACTTACCCTGGGCAGATCAGCTTGACCCAGGAACCCTTAGTCAATCGGCGCACACGTTTCTCACGTGTGTATCGCTACTCATGCCTGCATTCTCACTCGTGAACCGTCCACAACTAGCTTCCGCTGCTGCTTCACCCGGCACACGACGCTCCCCTACCCATCACAGCCTCCGTTGGGAGTATTGCTGCAATGACACGACTTCGGCGGTACGCTTGAGCCCCGCTACATTGTCGGCGCGGAATCACTTGACCAGTGAGCTATTACGCACTCTTTCAAGGGTGGCTGCTTCTAAGCCAACCTCCTGGTTGTCTCTGCGACTCCACATCCTTTCCCACTTAGCGTACGCTTAGGGGCCTTAGTCGATGCTCTGGGCTGTTTCCCTCTCGACCATGGAGCTTATCCCCCACAGTCTCACTGCCGTGCTCTCACTTACCGGCATTCGGAGTTTGGCTAAGGTCAGTAACCCGGTAGGGCCCATCGCCTATCCAGTGCTCTACCTCCGGCAAGAAACACACGACGCTGCACCTAAATGCATTTCGGGGAGAACCAGCTATCACGGAGTTTGATTGGCCTTTCACCCCTAACCACAGGTCATCCCCCAGGTTTTCAACCCTGGTGGGTTCGGTCCTCCACGAAGTCTTACCTCCGCTTCAACCTGCCCATGGCTAGATCACTCCGCTTCGGGTCTAGAGCGTGCAACTCAATCGCCCTGTTCGGACTCGCTTTCGCTACGGCTTCCCCACACGGGTTAACCTCGCTACACACCGCTAACTCGCAGGCTCATTCTTCAAAAGGCACGCAGTCACGAGATACAGCAAGCTGTATCCGACGCTCCCACGGCTTGTAGGCACACGGTTTCAGGTACTATTTCACTCCGCTCCCGCGGTACTTTTCACCATTCCCTCACGGTACTATCCGCTATCGGTCACCAGGGAATATTTAGGCTTAGCGGGTGGTCCCGCCAGATTCACACGGGATTTCTCGGGCCCCGTGCTACTTGGGAGATGAGCAAGCAAGCCGTACAGATTTCAGCTACGGGGGTCTTACCCTCTACGCCGGACC